>NZ_OZ245945.1:2525000-3027500 GCF_965230075.1 Maridesulfovibrio sp.
CTTTGCTTTCACTCAGTGCGGAGAGGGAACCTATTCAAACTCGCAGCCCCTGTCAATCATTAATTTCGATGTTCTCACAAAATATTTTTTCAATGATCTCAGCGCCTTACTTTCGCTCAGCGCGGATTGGGAAACTATGTAATCCCGCTCCGAATGTCAACCGCTAATGTCCGGTCAGTCAAAAAAAAATCTCAGCTGTGCTGCGCCCGTTCAGGGCCGCCATCAGCCGAGGAAAGAGGTTCTATGGAAAACTGCGCTTGGGGTCAAGGGGTTTTTGAATTATTGTTGGTATATTTGAGCATTGAATTACAAGAATGGCTTAATGGTGCGGGTTACACAGTAATTGAAGATAAACATAATATAAAAAGGGTAGAGAATTCATCCCTACCCTCTATACTATCGAATACCTAAAAGACTACTTCTTATCGTTGGTAATCATATCCAAAACTTCCAAAGCCTGAGCAGGATTAACACTCACCCCAGCCTTCACTTTCGTAGACGAAGACTTCTTCGTGTAGGTATCACCATCCCAACCTTCACTGGATGAACCACCTTTAGCCGTGACACCACCATGTATTGTCGGGGCAGCCATAGCACCAGCCTTAACTGCGTCCTTTAAAAAAGTATCCGAGTTCATTGTAGCCGGCTGTGAAGTTTCTACCCCACTCCTATCATCGGTAATCATGGAAGTAGACGCACCATTACCGAGTATGCTCCATTTACCCTCACCTACCCTACTGGCCTTGGCATCATATTTAGATGTTTGGCCATGGGCGGTCATCTTTAATATAAAGGAACGGGTCGGCGCATCATATCCGGGAAGCACTGACCCTACTTTTACATCATACTTTATCCCGGTCTGTGAATTGGTCCAGTTAAAATCTGTCCCGGATTTCATAGTTTCCAGAATATAGCTGATTTGAGCACGGTCAGTTGTTGTCAGGCTTTGAATATCCGGCGCAGTTGATCCGGTCATCTCATACTGAGCCTGTGCTGTAAGCGGAACAAGCTGGACTGACACGGCAGAAGGAGCCAACACATAAGCATCGCCAGTCTCCTCCTGTGAATCAATAGAGTTCACCCCCTGCATCATTCCCCATGCTGTTTTATCTCCACCGCTACCAACTGCCATGGAAGAAGATTGCATCCCCTGAGACACCGCCTTCATCATCACTTTTTCCTGCTGGTAGACACGCTTAATGATCACATCCTGCTGACGGTACTGATCCTTCTTCACCGTAATAATATGATCAGCATTACGCGGTAGATCCACCGTACACGGAGAAGTGCAGACAACTTTACCATCTGCGTAAACAGTGGCACCCATGGGATTAGTCGAAACAGGTACAGATTGAGTCTTGATTACCGGAGCGCAACCGGACGCAAGAGCCAAACCGCAAAATATCGCTATAAATCTTTTCTTCATTAAATCCTCCCTTCTGATGCCTACTCTATACATAATATATAGGAATAAAAAAAGGCGCGGTAAACCGCGCCTTTTTGGTAGAGCTATTCAGCTTTCTTAACCTTGTTCCCGTCACCGAGAAGAACAACCTGTGGCTTATGAAGCCCAAGTTCATCTTCATCCAACCATGTGTAGGAACAAATAATAATCTTTTGTCCGGCTTCACCCTTATGTGCGGCTGCGCCGTTCAAACAAAATTCACCCGGACCGCCTTCAATGGCGTAGGTGGTAAGCCTTTCCCCGTTATCGACATTCAACACATCGACTCGTTCAAAGGGAAGGATTCCCGCTTTTTCCAGCAAATCCACATCAATTGAAATAGAACCTTCGTAATCGACATTTGCGTCGGTGATGGTTGCCCTGTGGATTTTTGACTTTAAAAGGCATCTACTGCCCATATTTTCCTCCTTCAGGAGTATTTAATTTTCCTGAACGGATAAGCCGATACCATGGGTTCAATAGATTATCAATATAATAAATATTACTTTTATTTATCCAAGTATATACTCACTCACAAACAAAACATCAAAAAACTAATACATTACCCAGTTAAGAAGAAATTTAAATCAAATAAAAAAATCAGCCGCCACCTACTGCTGGAAAAACACCAACCCGGTCACCATCCTGAAGTGCTGTATCAAACTTTGAAGACTTACCGTTAATAAAAACAATTTTTACCTCATCAATAGGAATCCCTACCCTTCCGAGTACATCTGTAACTGTCTCGCCTTCTGCTATAGGATATGCTTCAGAGTTCTCAGGACTCTTAACAGCGAAGGTAGCGTAACAAAGCAAAGTAATATTCATAGTACCCCATATTTAATGCCCACAGGCGGTTGAACCTAACAAAAAGAAACTTAAAAAAATTAATACACGAAATCAACCTCAACCAACCTGTAACAAAAAAGGCCCGGCAGAACTAATTCTGCCGGACCTGAAGAAACGATGTATACTTAACTTATGCGGAGAAAGCTTTCTCGAAGTTAGGTACAACCTGCTTTTTACGGGACATTACGCCTTCGAGGTATACTTTGGTACCTTCGGGAGCAACACCGAATGCTTTTTCAACAACGGAAGGATCGTCAGAAACGATGAGCATTTCGGAACCTTCTTTCATGATGTCGGTAAGCAGCAGGAAACAGCTGTGACGGCCGTCAGCTTTAACTTTTTCAAGTTCTGCGTAGAGGTCATCTTTGATGTCGTTGAATACGGACAGGTCAACAACTTCGAGCTGGCCGATGCCAACTTTGTTGCCGGACATATCGAAATCTTTGTAGTCACGGAAGATGAGTTCGTTCATGGAAGCGCCAGCTACTGCGGACTTAACGTTGAACATTTCCATTCCGAGAGCCATAACGTCTTCAACACCAGCGATCTTAGCCAGTTCTGCAACAGCTTCTTTGTCAGCATCGGTGCAGGTTACGGACTTGAACATAACGGTGTCGGAGAGGATTGCACAGAGAAGTACGCCAGCAATGTTTTTGGGGATTTCTACATTGTAGAACTTGTACATTGCGTTGATAACGGTACCGGTGCAGCCTACGGGCCATACCCACATTTCGAGGGGGTTGGGGGTAGTAACATCACCGAGTTTGTGGTGGTCAACTACTGCTACAACTTCACCCTTATCGAGGTTGTCCATGGACTGAGCAATGTCAGAGTGGTCAACGAGGATAACTTTCTGATCGGTAGCATCGGTCATTACTTCGGGAGCAGCGCAACCGAACTTTTCGAGAACAAAAGCGGTTTCAGGAGCGATTTCGCCCTGTGCAACAGCTTTGGTTTCTTCTTTTGCTTTGGACCAGAGGTCAGCAATTGCGATTGCGGATGCAATGGTATCGGTATCGGGGTTTTTGTGTCCTACTGCGATAATAGCCATAATGATTTCCTCCTAAGAAATATGGTAGCTAATTGAGCTTGTGTCTTCTATCACAATCTTTTTTCTATGCCAAGTCTATATAATCCCGGCAAGGATAAAAAAGCCAAAAAAGACCACTCCGAAGACAAAAGTGGCATAGGCTTTCCGCAATCTGAGGGCCAGAAGACCTCCGAGACTTGCTGCAATCCATAAAAAAGACCATTTCATATCCACACCGGCGACCAGTGGTCCCCATTTGTGAAAAAATATACAAAGTATATAATGAAGGATTATGGTACTTGTCCAGAAAAAAAGCCAAGAAGTGACAAAAGTTCTTAAAATAGAGCGTAAAACCAGCTTTTGCGGGAGCTGATCACCCGCCTTACCCTTGCGGGCCCAGCCGATCAGCTTGTTATGTCCCCTGTTATGCCATTGCCTGAGAGAAGAATCCATCCACGCTCCGATGCGTGCAAGCGGTAAACAGGCCAGCAGGATAACCATGACCTGACGCGCTTCGGTAAACGCAAAAGAGGTGGTCAGCGTGAGAGCGGCAAATGTCGGGGCTAGAATATGGGGAGGAATATAGGTTCCGGCTGGAATGTTATCCAGCCAGAAAAGTTCGAAAAAGACAGCAATTTTGAGACTTGTGGCTACATCTCCGGTAACAGCACCCCAGAGAGCACCGACGACAAGAGGACGTTCAAGAAGACCGGGATTTATTGTGAAGCGGAAAAGTGAAAAAATCGCAAAAAAAAACCAATCAGTGCAACCCAGACGGGAAAGGACAATGCTAATCCTTGGAACAGACTCATAAGAACCTCACCTGAACAGGATCATTGGGAACGCAGCGAAAATCGAGTTCTATGCCCTGCCCTTTAAAATAATGAAGACAGGATTCATCATCAGAACTCAAAGCCACGCTGGGGGAAATCTGCTTTTTGCCGGGACCATAATGAATATTGCCGATATTGACTGTATCGAACCTGAATCCGGAATCGAGGGCCCGACGCACATCAGCACAGGATGAAAACAAAATGATAGTACTGCCGTTACCGCTGGTCATAGCAGGAATCTTCTCATTCAAATCCTCTACTGAACAGAAAGAACAGCTTACCGACTGCGGAATTGCCAATGACATGATCTGCTGCTGCAAATCATCCCCGGCAACGGCATCGTTAGCCACGATTATATGTTTCGCGTGGGTGTACGGGAGCCATGTTTCAATAATCTGCCCATGAACAAGACGGTTATCAATTCTCACCCACATCATGGCTACCCTTTGGAAGTTCGTTTTCGCAGCATTTCGCCGGCAATTACAATACCTTTAGCCGCGGCCTTGCTGACCTCTTCGGCCATCTTCTGCAAAGACTCATTACGCATCTGAAAAGCTTTCAGAAGCATAGGCAGGCTGACTCCGGTAACCACCTCAATATCATCACCCTGCAGGAGGGAGAGACTCAGGTTGGTGGGTGTTCCGCCAAACATATCGGTAAGAATGAGAACTCCGTTCCCGTTATTAACCTCGGCAATATTGCTCTTCAAAGAATCCACAGCAGCATCAATGCCCTGAGAGACATCAACACTTAGGGAAAGTACTCCCTCCTGAGGACCTACAATAAGTTCACCCGCTTCAATAAGCGCCTGCCCGAAGTTACCATGGGTAACGAGAACAATTCCGTTTTTGCTAGATTCTATAACCATCAAAATTCCCGATATATTCAACTATAAAACTATTTCAAATGAATGTGCTTATGCTCAAGTGAGACAGAATAACCATTATCTTTAAGAGTTGCAAATATCCTTTCGGCCGTTGCGACGGACCGATGTCGTCCACCGGTACAACCTACGGCAATGGTCAGCCTGTACCTTCCTTCCGCCTCGTAAAGAGGAAGCACATATTGAAGGAAATCGAGATATTTCTCAATAAAAATTGAACCCGGTTCAGTACCTAATACGTAATCTGAAATAGCTTTATCCTGGCCTGAAAGCGGGCGGAGCTCTTCTTCGAAATAAGGATTGGGCAAGAAACGAAGATCCATAACCATATCCGCTGCAGTGGGTACATCATGTTTGAAACCGAAAGACATAACATGAACGCGCAATCCTCGTGTCTTTTCGCTCAATTCAGCCCATTTTTCCTGAATCCGGCGGCGAAGGTCGTGGATGGAATATGTAGTGGTATCGATGACCACATCCGCCTGCTGGCGAACCTCACCAAGAATCTCTTTTTCCTTTTCAAGGGCTTGTTCAAGGCCGATATCCTTAGACTCAAGGGGATGCAGACGGCGGGTGGTAGCGTATCTTCGGACAAGCTCCGGCAAACGGGCCTCAAGATAAAGGATGCTCGGGCGATAGCCCTTGGAAGTAAGCTCTTCACGAGTGGCTTCCCAGTCAACACTGAATTCAAGCTGGCGCAAATCCATTCCCAGCACCAGACCGCGATAAGCGTTGTCACGGGTATTGAACAGCTCAACCAATCTTGGAAGCATGCTCGCAGGCAAACCGTCTACACAAAAAAAACGCAGATCCTCAAAGACTCGCAGAACAGTAGATTTACCGGCCCCGGAAAGACCGCTGACAACAATAACCGGAAAGGAATCTACATCGACCACCCCATTATCCTCCTTGCGCAATAGCCTACAAACAAAATTAGCAATGACCTAAGTTCATTGCTAATCTAACTTTCATTAATTTGAAAAGAAACCGGTTCTAGTTAAGACCAAGAAGTTTAAGCAGTTCCTGCTTATCCTCTGTATCTATAAATGCCTGCCGGAACGCTTCGTCTTTCAGTTGCCGGGAAATCTGTGCCAGTACCTTCAAATGAGCACCGGCCCCCTGCTCGGGGGCCAGTACCATAAAGAATATCTTACATGGCTGCATGTCCAGAGATTCAAAGTCGACTCCCTCGCTAGATCGGCCGACCACCACGACAATCTCTTCAAGACATTCCAGTTTACCGTGGGGGATGGCTATGCCATCCCCGATTCCGGTTGTTCCAAGTTTTTCACGATCATTAAGGACCTTAAGGGCATTTTCCACATCCACATCCAGACCTGCGTCTTTGAGGGTGGAAACCATTTCTTTCAGAACTTCACTCTTATCAGAGGCCTGCAGTTCATGAACAACAAGATCCTTCGCCAGATTATCAGTTATATTCATCAGTTAGTATCCTGGGTCAATTAAACCGAAGTCACCGTTATTGCGGCGGTATATTACGTTTATGGCTTCGTTATCCGCATTGCGGAATACGAGGAATTCATGGTCGAGGGTCTGAAGCTGTTCTGCAGCTTCATCTACACTCATGGGCTTAGGAACGAAGGAGTCGGATTCAACGATCACAGGCTCCCTGTACTCTTCCTCTCCGTAGCTGAGAACATCCATGCGGGCAGGAGCTGCCTCCTTACGCCTATGGCTTCTCATCTTTTCGTTTGCGCGGCGAAGCTGAGCTTCAAGCTTGTCCAGAACCATATCCACGGTGGAATACATGTCCTCGGACACTTCGTAAGCTGAGACATGCATATGATCGGAGCTGAAAACAACTTCCGCAACATGCCTGAACTTATCAACTGACAGATTCACCTGCATATCAGTGTTATCGGGATTGCTAACGTACTTTACCAACTTGGAGAAACGGCTGTTTGCATATTCCTTAAGATGTTCGGATGCGTCGAAGTTCTTAAAAGTAAATGCTACGTTCATAAAGAGCCTCCTTAGTAAAGGGTGAATATGCGTTGATTTCTCCGGACTACATTAGAACACCTTTTTCCTCTTGGATGAGGAGAGGATCCCCATTGCAGTCCTATACTTGGCTACAGTCCTTCTGGCTATGTTGACTTCCAGTTTCTCTTTGAGAATCTCAGCTATCTTTTCGTCGCTGAGGGGTTTCTTTCCGTCTTCTTCACTGATCAATTTCTTGATCGTCGCCTTGACGGACTCGGAACCGACCTGAGAACCGTCATCCAGACCGAGAGCACTATTAAAAAAGAATTTAAGTTCATAGATTCCATGCGGAGTAGAAACATACTTGTTAGTAGTGATTCGGCTCACAGTGGATTCATGCATCTCGATGTCTTCCGCAACCTCCTTAAGAATAAGCGGTTTTAACTTGGTGACACCTTGGGCGAAAAAATCGCGCTGAAATCTCACTATGGATTCAAGAACTTTATATAAGGTACGCTGCCGCTGATACAGGCTCTTCATCAGCCATTGAGCGGAACGCATCTTGTCCTGAAAATATTCCTTGTCATCTCCCTTGGTTGATTCAAGAGTCTCCACATAAAATGCATTCATCTGCAATTTAGGAAGACCGTCTTCGTTCAGAACTATGACAAAATCTCCGTTATATTCATAAACATAAGCATCCGGGCTGACATAGAAAGAGTCTCCGCTTGAAAAACTTGCTCCGGGAAGGGGATCAAGTGTCTGCATCAAGTCCAGATAACTCTTCAAATCCTCCATGCTGAGCTTAAACTTCCTTGCCAGCGGCTTATACCGCTTCTTCTCAAGGTCATCCAGATGGTCCCGGACCAGCGAAACCAAAATCGGATCATTATCAAGCTTCAATGCTTCCAGCTGAATAAGCAGACATTCCTGCGGAGTCCTTGCCGCCACGCCTACCGGATCGAATCGCTGAACGCGATGTAGAACCTTTTCTACATCTTCGATTTCAGCATAGCACGTTTCACAGACATCTTCCAAGTCTATCCGTAAAAAACCTCCCGAGCTTAGATTCCCGATAAGACATTCACCGATAGCTATTTCCTTCTCAGTGAAATCGGAAAGACTCATCTGCCAATGCAGATGACCTTCAAGGGATGCCGACTTGGTCAGGCGGGCTTCAAAAGAAGTCCCTTCTTCGTATGATTCAGACTCGCGGGAAGCGGACTGCTTTGATGTACTGGAAAATTCACCGAGATAGTTTTCCCACTCGGCTTCCTTTGAAATTTGTGCTTCTTCGGCAGTAGCGGTGCCTGCATCAGCATCAGGAGTATCGGTTCTCTCCTGTGCTTCAGCTTCTTCAAGGATAGGATTCTCCATGAGCTCCTGATGGACGGTATCCACCAGCTCCAAGCGGGAAAGCTGCAACAACTTGATCGCCTGCTGCAGCTGCGGAGTCATTACCAGCTGTTGAGTAAGCTTTAATTGTTGTCTAAGTTCCAACCCCATATATTCAGGCCACCTTGTAAATTGATTCGTATATTTTCAGATTCAGATTTATTTCTGCATTAAATATCGGACTAGTCACTTTTTTCTCAATCTTCTAATCCGAGCTTGATTCAACTATGCCACATCCCGTTTCAAGATGCAAGAAAGACCTCTGATTTGTCTGAAATTTAAGGATTTTTTCAAAAATAGAAGTGCATATGAAAAAAGTGTACCAATGTTCTGCGCGACTGTAAATCTACAAAGGCAAAATTCATCAAACTTTGTTCCAAAAAAAACAAGCCGAAACTCCAGTGAGTTCCGGCTTGTACTATTAAGTTATAAGCTGGCAGGTCTACAGACTAAAACTGTCACCAAGATAAAGCCTGCGCGCCTTGGTGTTTTTCACGATACTCTCCGGCGAACCATTGAGAATTACCCTGCCCTCATAGACGAGATAAGCCCGGTCACAAATGGAAAGGGTTTCACGCACGTTATGGTCGGAAATAAGAATTCCCAACCCCATATCCTTGAGAGTCGAGATAATATCCTGGATATCAATAACAGCAATCGGGTCAATGCCTGCAAAAGGTTCATCAAGCAGAATAAACTTGGGATTGTTGATCATGGCCCGGGCAATCTCAAGACGGCGACGTTCACCACCGGAAAGATACATGGCCTTCTGGTCTGCAAGCCGGAGAATACCGAGCTGATCCAGCAATTCATCCGCCCTTTTGGGTACATCTTTACCGGAAAGACCGGTGTGCTCGATAATGATTTCAAGGTTCTTGCGCACGGAGAGCTTTTTAAAAATAGAACTTTCCTGAGGAAGATAACTAAGTCCCAAGCGTGCCCTCTCATGCAAGGGCAGCCGGGTTATCTGCTGTTTATTGTAATAGACGTCCCCTGAGGTGGGTTTAACAACACCTACAAGCATATAAAATGTTGTGGTCTTACCGGCACCGTTAGGCCCAAGCAGTCCCACAACCTCGCCCTCGCGCACGGTCAGTCCGATCCCGCGGACAACCTCTTTAGGTCCATAGTTCTTGACCAGTTTCTTGGCGATAATCGCAGACATAATGTTCCTTTAAAACCCTAAGGGGAAACATTTTTGGGAGTGTAGAAAATAGCCTCAATAGGCTTGCTGCCGCCAACAACCTCAGCACGGTTATCCTTCAGGTAAAATTTAATCTCATCACCCTGAATAAGGTTGGGGCCATCCTGCAGTTCTGCATTGCCATTCATATAAATTATGGAATCGCCCACAACATAAGTCAGCTTGTCACAGTGACCTTTACGCTTTTTCATGACTACTTTTACGTTACCCCCGGCCACGATCTTCTTGATCTTGTCCTGAGTATCGGAAAGGGAATCACCCTCCGGTCTCAGGTGTGCAGTAAGAGTATCAGAAGTAAGGGTCACATCAAGACGCACTACCTTAACATTACCGGCAAAAGTAATCCGGTTGCGATTCTCACTGAAAGTCATCTTGGTGGAAGTGATTTTGATAGGCACTTCATCAGGACCTCCGGGGACACTCTTTTTACGCGGTTTTTCCTTTTTCATGACCGGAGCTTCTGCTTTAAGGTAAGTACCGAAAACATAACCGACACGCTTAAGCTCTTTATCTTTACCGGGCTTGAAAACAGGATACCATTTCCCTTCTTCCTGCCCTACACTGACAGCTTCACCTAGTTCCAACTTGTCCACGATAAGAGACTTCGCACTAGGTTCGGACCGGACATTAAGCACAGCAGTGGCATACAAAGTTTTAGTCTTAACGGGAGCCATCAACATTTCATCCATGGCTTCTTCCATGGCGGCCAATTCACTTCCCCGCTTCACTTCCGCCTTTGCCTTACGTACCTCTTCCGCCTTGATCTCGGCCTTACGGGCATCTATCCCGGCCATCTGAGCTTTTTCCAGATTCTTGGGATAAGCAGCAAGGAAAGGCCCCCAAGCGTAACCCCAGACCGGAGTATCGTCCTTGACCATGGTATCAATGCGGTAAAGAGCATACATACCGCCCTTTTCCGTACCAACCTGTGCACGGTGTCCGGGACTAAGTACGCCAACAGCCTTTGAAGTGGCCACAGGCTTCTCAATCACGTTAATTTTACGAACAGCGTACCGGATACGGGCATCATCGAAAACGATGTCCACATCATCCTTTTTCACATAGCCAAGGGCATCAGCCTCGGAAGTTACAGGGCCATCAGCTTTGAAAATTGCATACCAGCCGTCTTTAAGAAAGCCGACCTTGATTTTATCACCGGACTTGATCATGCCACCAGTTGAAGACTTCACTGTCCGCTCAAGATGGAACTTCAAATCCTTACCTACGTAACGGATATCACCCCAATCTGCTACAGGGCTGTCGGCTGCAGCTGGCACAACAACCTTACGGGAGACATAACCCACAGGCTCGGCGTCCTTTTTTGCAGAAGCAGGATAGACCGGAAACCAGCTCCCCTGCACCTTGCCGACCAGAAAGCTTTCCGCCGGAGAAAGAACCCAGACAACCTCACCCTTGAGATCGGGCTTGGAACGGACGTTGGCAATAGTCCGGGCAATTTTCAACTCGGATTTATCGTAGGCATGGGCAACAGGACCAGCCAGAACAAAGGCAAAGAAAAATACCGCACAAACAATGGCAGGAGAAAACAACGCAAATAAGGACCTGCCGCGCAACAATGAACTATTTTCAGCTATATTAATCAAATGAATGCTCGCTTCTATTGAGGCATTACCACCATGTCCGGTGAAATCAGGGCTTCCATTCCGTCTTCAATCATTATTTCCCGGGTGACAAGGTCAACCTTGACCCGATTGGAAGTTATGTAAACAGCAGGACTCTGCACCTTTACATTCCCTTCGAGGAAAAGCAGATTGTCCTTGGGTTTGAAGTCAAGGCGGTCAGCCACAAGCCCCATATCGCCGTAATGTCCTTTGACATTATCCCAGAGCTTAAGACCTTCCCCCTTCTGACTTACTTCACCGTGCAAGGCACTGACAAAGACTTCCTTGCGGTCCCGACCAAGATAGTACGTTACCCGCGGCTTGTCAGCCATGACCAGCCCTTTTTCCTGATCATAATCAGCGCTTCCGGCCCGCAGAATCCACTCGATATCACCGCCTGTACCCTGAATCAGTTCAATCTCCTCAGCAGAGATATCAGACTGATTCTTATCTGCAACCAACGGATTCTCCACCGGCCCACGGGCCATATGCGGAAAAGTTCCGTACTTCTTCCCAAGCAGGGTTCCGGCGCAGACCCCGAGCAACAGGGCCAGAATCAAATATAAAACTAAGCCGACACGGCTCATCTAGCCTGCCCACTCTTTCCAGATGTCATTCAACTTGCCCTGCGCGTCAAGAATAAAAGAAATCGCTTCACGCACGGCTCCATGCCCGCCTTCACGGCTGGAAATCCATTTGGAGATACCGAAAATCTCAGGCTGGGCATTCTTAACTGCCATGGGCAGGCCCACGCGGACCATTACCGGGGCATCAATCCAGTCGTCACCAATGTAGGCGACTTCCTCGTCTTTCAGCCCTTTCTCAGCAAGCAGCTTCTCATAAAAAGGAAGTTTTTCCTTCTGGCCCGGGTAGTACTCGGTAATGCCGAGTTCGGTAACACGCTTTTCGACAGCACCGTGATTCAACCCGGTGATTACCGCCAACTCAATACCTGCCTGCTGCGCGAACTTGATTCCGAGGCCGTCCTGTACGTTGAACCGCTTGGTAACGTTCCCGTCCTTATCGTAATAAAGACCGCCGTCAGTCAGCACGCCATCCACATCAAGAATAAGCAGCTTGATTTTTTCAGCACGAACTTTAGCAGACATAATCAACGCTCCAGGCAGCCAGAAGGTCCTTGATCAAATCTTCAGCACGGTCAAGAGGCCAGCTGTTAGGACCGTCGCAAAGAGCGCAGTCCGGATCAGGATGGGTTTCCATGAACACGCCGGAAGCCCCCGCAGCCACAGCGGCACGGGAAAGCACTGGCACGAATTCCCGCTGTCCGCCGGACTTACCGTCCAGACCGCCGGGAAGCTGTACAGAATGGGTGGCATCAAAAACCACCGGACAGCCCAGTTCTTTCATAATCGCCATGGAACGCATATCAACAACAAGATTATTGTAGCCGAAAGATGCACCACGCTCGGTGAGCCAGATGCGTTCGTTGCCTGCTTCACGCAATTTACCAACTACATGGCGCATGTCATGGGGCGCAAGAAACTGCCCCTTCTTCACGTTAATGACCCGTCCGGTATTAGCGGCGGCGACAAGAAGATCTGTCTGGCGGCAGAGAAATGCAGGGATCTGGATCACATCGGCAACTTCGCCAACAGGCGCGGCCTGATCCGGGGTATGAATATCAGTGACAATAGGAAGTCCGGTTTCATCTTTAACCCGCTGTAACCATTTAAGCCCTTCCTCCAAGCCCGGTCCTCTGAAAGAAGTAATGGAGGTCCGGTTAGCCTTGTCGAAAGAGCTTTTGAAAATTACCGTCACATTAAGACGGGAAGCGATGTCAGCCAAAACTTCTGCAGCGCGCAGGGCGACATCTATAGTTTCCAGTGCACAAGGTCCCGCCAGAACGAACGGTCCCTGCAGACTTTTTTGATATAATTCATCGGGGCTCAAAAGGTACTGCCCTCCAATTATAAGATTGCCCGGGAACACTGCATACCAGTACCCCCGGGCAATACAAAGTTAATTTTTATTTTTTATTGTCGCAGGAAGCCTTGATGAAATCCCTGAACAGCGGATGTGCATGCATGGGATTGGACTTGAATTCCGGGTGGAACTGGCAACCCAGGAACCAAGGATGATCGGCTACTTCAACGATCTCAACCAGAGCTTCATCCGGGGAGAGACCGCTCAGCACCAGACCTGCTTCAACAAGCTGATCTGCGAATTTTTCTTTGTTGAACTCATAACGGTGACGGTGACGTTCCTGAATTTCAGTTTCGCCGTAAGCCGCCATTGCTTTGGTGCCCTCAACAACTTTACAGGGGTATGCGCCAAGACGCATGGTGCCGCCCTTGTCGCTTTCTTCGCAACGACTTTCAGTCTTCTTAGTACGATAGTCGTACCATTCTTTCATCAGGTAAATTACATTATCATCACCATCGGGGTTGAACTCTTCGGAGTTGGCACCCTTAAGCCCCATGACGTTGCGGGCGTATTCAATAACAGCACACTGCATACCGAGGCAGATACCGAAGAAAGGCACTTTGTTTTCACGTGCATACTGGATAGCAGTGATCTTACCTTCAACACCGCGGTTACCGAAACCGCCGGGAACGAGCACGCCGTCAAGACCGGCCAGCATTTCCTTGACGTTCTCGGGGGTGATCTCTTCGGAGTTCACATAACGCAGGTTAACCTTAACTTCGTTGGCAACACCGCCGTGGATAAGGGCTTCGTGCAGGGACTTGTATGCTTCCTTAAGGTCCACATACTTACCGACAATGCCGATTGTAGTTTCGCCTTTGGGATTCTCAAGAATATGATTGAGCTTTATCCAAGAATCAAGGTTACAATTCTTGGCCGGAAGCTTAAGCATGATAGCAATCTTCTGGTCCAGACCTTCATTATAAAAGCTGAGCGGAAGCTGGTAGATGGACTTTACGTCAACAGCAGTGAAAACCGCATCACGGTCAACGTCACAGAAAAGAGCGATCTTGCGTTTGATATCTTCATCCAGATCAACTTCACTGCGGCAGAGAATAATATCGGGATGAATACCGATTCCGCGCAGTTCCTTAACGGAGTGCTGGGTGGGTTTGGTCTTAACTTCACCTGCAGCAGCAAGGTAAGGTACGAGGGTCAGGTGGATGTAAAGAACATTCTCGCTGCCCAGTTCGGAGCGCAGCTGACGAATAGCTTCAAGGAAAGGCAGACCTTCGATGTCACCAACAGTACCGCCGATCTCGATGAGGGCCACGTCCTCGCCGTTAGGCATATTTTTCACGGCATTCTTGATTTCATCGGTAATGTGCGGAATCACCTGTACGGTACCGCCGAGGTAGTC
This sequence comes from Maridesulfovibrio sp., assembly GCF_965230075.1. Lineage (GTDB taxonomy): Bacteria > Desulfobacterota > Desulfovibrionia > Desulfovibrionales > Desulfovibrionaceae > Maridesulfovibrio. The sequence goes on from NZ_OZ245945.1 coordinate 2,539,509, forward strand.
GCCACGACGTTCCTTGGTAATAACGTTGTGGTAAACACGACCGGAAGTCATGTTATTTTTCTGGCTCAACGGAATATCGAGATAACGCTCGTAGTGGCCGAGGTCGAGGTCGGTTTCTGCACCGTCGTCAGTTACATAAACTTCACCATGCTGAAAAGGGTTCATGGTGCCGGGGTCAACATTGATATAAGGATCAAGCTTCTGAATGGTTGCGGTCATTCCTCTGGCTTTAAGAAGTGCGCCGATGGATGCTGCTGCAAGCCCTTTACCAAGTGAGGACAACACGCCCCCGGTGATGAATATAAATTTGGTTTTCATAACGCTCCCGTCCCGTGGCGGACAATTTATTTTAAAATATCGCTGTTACATAAAACAAAATGGACAGCGAATAAAGTCGATAGCTATGAAAAAAACACAAAAAGGCACCCGCCCCGTTAACATTCTCATATTCAGGCGTATCCCACTTAAAAAAAATGTGTTAGCGGTACGTCCTGAGGAATATAGAGTGTTGACGGGAGGCTGACCCGCAATTATGTTCCTCTCTTCAAAACACGCATTAGATAGTCTTGGAATATTTCTATTGTCAACATCTGGAGGACAAAAATATATGGCCCGCGTAAAAGTTTTGGTCATCACCGGTTACGGAACCAACTGTGAACACGAGTCTGCTCATGCCGCTAAAAAAGCAGGCGCAGACGAAGTAGACATCACTTATTTTTCCGATCTTGCTGCAGGTAAAAAAACTCTGGAAGGATATAACTTCCTGATTTTTCCCGGCGGCTTTCTTGACGGCGATGACCTCGGAGCAGCACAGGCTGCCGCGCTCCGCTGGAAACACGCCCACACCGCAGACGGAACCCCGCTTGTGGACCAGATCAAAAAATTCTTTGAAGACGGCGGCGTGATTCTCGGAATCTGCAACGGATTCCAGCTGCTGGTCAAACTCGGCCTGCTGCCCGCAGTGGGCGGTGAGTACTTCACCCGTCAGGTATCGCTCAGCTACAATGATTCCGCTAAATACGAGGATCGCTGGGTACACCTCAAGGCCAACCCCGATTCCCCCTGTGTTTTCACCAAGGGAATCGAAACTCTCAACGTTCCGGTCCGTCACGGCGAAGGTAAAATTATCCCCGCTGATGACGCCATGCTGGAAAAAATCGTGGAGAACAACCTCCACGCTGTTCAGTACATTGATCCTGAATCCAACGAAGTGACCATGGATTACCCTGCCAACCCTAACGGCTCCCCGCTGGGCATCGCAGGTCTCACTGATCCTTCCGGCCGCATTCTCGGACTCATGCCCCACCCTGAGGCATACAACCACCCCACCAACCATCCCAAGTGGACCCGTGGCGACATCCCCACTCTCGGGTTGGCGTTGCTCGAAGGTGGCGTGAATTATATTAAGTCTTTGTAATTGAGATGCCTCCGGCGGCTCTCCGAGGGCCAAAGAAGCTTTTGCAAAAGTTTCTCTGGACTCTTCAAAACAGTTTAATAGGACTTCGCCGCTTTGTAAGGCAGATCAGTACGGAAATTATCAAGGGGAGAGTTTTTGCTCTCCCCTTTTTTATTTAATTTTAATATTTGTTTTAACTTAACAGGCTAAAGCCACCCTTAAGGATTCCAAAGGGGATTATCCCCTTTGGCCGCCGGAGGCGAAATCACCCGACAAAGCGCGATAGCGCATCATATTTCCAAATGACAAATATTATTACCAGAGGAACCCCGCCCGCTGAACCTCCGCAGGGCCAGACATGGCGCGCTATGATGGACATTGCCATGCGTGAAGCCTTCAAGGCCCGCCAGCATGATGAAGTCCCCATTGGCGCGGCCCTTTTCACGGCTGAAGGTGAGCTCCTCGCTACCGGAAACAATACCCCGCTCACTAAAAATGACCCCACCGGACACGCGGAAGTAAACTGCATCCGCAATGCCTGCGAAAAACTGGATAACTACCGCTTGCCGCGCGGAACCATTCTGGTGGTCACGCTGGAACCGTGCATCATGTGCCTTGGCGCAATCATCCATGCGAGAGTTGGTGGTGTAGTCTTCGGCGCACCTGACCCCAAAGCAGGTGCTGTAGTATCAAATCTGGAAGGCACGGAACTTCCCTTTACCAACCACAAATTCTGGACTATTGGCGGAGTTTGTGAGGATGAGTGTAAGGAAATTTTGCAGAGTTTTTTTCTGCATAAACGCAAAAAATAAGTACAAGCTGGAATTTTGAGAAACAAAACCTGCAACATAACGCGATTAATCGTCTTTCTGCTGTTGGCATTATGTCTGATGCCGACGGACAGCGTGCGTCCGCTAGATAGCAGGGAACAACTCAGCCACGATTCCAGTTTTATCCACTCTGCTCCCAAGGCTGTAGGATCGACAACTTACATAGTTGAGACAGATCAGCCAGTAGACAACTTTTTTTCCGATCAAGAACGCCCCTTAGCTTTTCCGCCCACAAAATTAAGTATCGATTTTGTCAGGGCTACTGCATTTCTGTCTAAAGAAGTTAGCAGAGGTTTCATACCTCGCATTGCGCACAGGATTATACCAACCCGTGCTCCCCCCTTTGTTTAAATAGAGTTCTAAATCCGACTGACGACACCAAGGCTTATTTTGTCTTAGGTGAACCTATTACTCTTTTAAAACAAAAGGATACTATTCTTATGTCTAAATTATTATCTGCTAACAATGAAAAGTCAGTTTCATCTGAATCTGAAGCCGAAGATACTTCCAATGGACAATTATCAATAGGGCTTACGCTAGCTGCAATTGCTGCGTTTTTCGTCCTGTTTGTATGGATCTGCGGAGTATAAATTAACTGCTAACTAAAAAGTCCCTAGGCGAGCATTTCGCCTAGGGACTTATCTTTTAAAAACATTTCAGCGATACTTTTTATTTATCACCTATTTATTTGAACTGGTATCAAAAATACCGATCTGATTCCCCAGCCGGACCTTTATAGCCCCTGATTTATACTTGCCCGGCTCAAAAACCAGAATCACCAGTGATCCGCCATACAAAAAATGTCCAAGCTCATCCCCACGCTTGACCGCTACCGGGCCATTGGCCTTGAGAAATTTATCCTCAAATATAACCGACCCCACGGTGCTCAAACCGACCGGGACCACGCCGACCAATCCGTACTTTCCGGTATCAATGACGAAGTATCCGCGCTGGTAACTTTCAAATGCACCGAAGCTGGCCCCATAATAGCCGACATTACCAGTAGTAGGTACGAACTTAGGAAAGTCTTCCATTCCCAGCAAGGCACCGTCGATAAGCCTTGTCTCGATAACATTCCCGCTAACAGGAGAATGGTAATGATGATAGGTATTAGGCATCAAAATGCAGGACATGGCCGTCCCGCCCACGAATTTTTCCCAATGTTTTGATCCTGCAAGCAACTGCCTGATGTTAAGGACCTGCATTCCCTTAGTAGGTATTGTTGCTGTTTCAGCCACCAGTTTTGCCGGAATGGTATTTACAATGGCATCAGTAGGTGCTCCGATTACGTAATCACGCTCCGGCATTGTCTGGGGACGGACTTTCTTTATATCCTTGAACTTACGGGAGAAAAAATCATTGTAAGATTTGAAGCCACCATCAGCAGCCTTCGGGTCCGGTAAGACATACTCTTCTTTCTCAATACGAGGATCAGCCAACCAACGGGCCACATATTTTGTTGAAGCCTTGCTGTTTAGAAAATCGCCGCGCTCTTTCGCGAAATTATCGAAAATCATAATCCCCGGACGGGTCTGAAATGCAGCCCTACCAAATGGATTATTATAGGCAAATAGGTCCATTTGTTCGATGTACAAAAGCCCATTATCTGAGCTTCCCTTTGCTTCGGGCAGAAAAGAGCACCACTCAACAAAGAATGGAACCATGTCCGCAAAGCTTTTGCCCTGCCAAGGATTCCCCCCGGCACGATAGCCTTCCGGGGTAGGCTGTATATTTTGAAACGCTTCATCAATGAGCAACTTGAAGACCTGATCCCCTTCGTACGATTGTACAAGCTCCGAAATTGACTCCTTGCACGGACAATCATCGGGAACGGAATAGTCCGCCCCGTAAGTCAGGCATGGTAAAGTAAGTAATAACAGGCCGCTTAAAATCACCGGCAAATAGCTTTTGCTCATAACCGCTCCCTCCTGAAAGGATATATCAATCAAGTTGTCCACTACTTGAACACACGCAATACAAATGTCAGCATACTATAAATCAAGCCGCCCTGAAATCATAAAACATCAATCCAATCACATCCCGCATCTATCCGGCATTAAATGTATATTTTTAATCTCTACCCGCAATTCCATTCATTTTCACTTGCAAATCAACACAAAAACACATATAAATCGTGCCTTCCAAGACCGGATCGCCGGAATCGGTCTTGCTCATAAGAGTGGAAAGGTAGCGAAGTCCGGCCGTAACGCGCTCGACTCGAAATCGAGTTATGGGTCAAACCATACGTGGGTTCGAATCCCACCCTTTCCGCCAGAAACTAATAAAGGGTTCAGGAAAATTTTCCTGAACCCTTTTCTTTTTCTATACCCTTTCAGCAGGTAATTTAAGCGGAGCCTACACTCCCATCTTTCTGCGCACACCGACCAATGTAACCAGACCAGCTCCGAGAAGCCAGACCGCACCGGGAATGGGGGTGGGAGTTACAGATACAGCATTTATATCAAAACCGTCACCGTTAGTACCACCCTGCACACTGCCAGTAATATCTGTAATCTTCAGGTAACTATAAATTCCGTTCGTGAACACAGTCTGCCCACCCGATGAATCAACATTCTGGTTGTAAATTGAAGGACTGAGCAATACCCAGGCATCGCTGCCCAGATTTATTCCGGAATCTGACATAACATCAGCTGTTCCGCCCCAGACCTGAGCATATTCGTTATGATTATTGGGACGATTCCAAGTAGTTTCATAAATAGTAACTGCCCCGGTAAAAGTGCTTCCGAAGGAAAACACAGCACTCCCGCCCATACCGAGACTCAGGAAGTTATAGTTTCCCCCAACCGCGATATTCTGACCATCCACAGCAGGAGCATCATAGCTTCCCAGCGAATTCAGGGAATTCGCACGAACTGAGCTTGCAGAAAGCCCGCTTCCCATAAAATAGTCAACATCGTTCGCAAAGGTTGACGCATGCGCCGTTACTCCAAAAACAACAACGCCAATACATATTATTAAAAGAATATACTTTCTCATTGCACTCCCTCCTTTAGACCATCTCCGGACATTATAATATATTACATTTGGCGCAAAAGCTACCATTTTCGTATAAAATTAACCCTCAGAATCCAAAATCATGCGTACTTTTCTCTATACTCTTTAAATTTTGCCATAAGATCTTGGTTCTATAAAAAAATTTATCCGAAAGAAAAAATACTGAGAGCAAATGAAGGGCGTATTGTACGGGTAAGGAAGTAACGCAAGATAAATTTAAAAAGAAACAGGGTTCAGGAAAATTTCCTGAACCCTGTTTCTTAAATAATGCCAGATATAATTAAAAACTATTTCGCTTCGACTTTTCTTTTTGGCTTCGCAAGAACATAATGATCGACCTTACCGGAAAGCATATCCATCATTTTGCTGATTCTTTTTTCACCTGATTCGAACTTATATGCATCCCACTGCCCAACACGCAACTTTACTTCTCCGGTTTCCATCCCATCATGATAAGCTGTAATTTCTGCATCCGAGAGAAACAAGGCCACATCCCATGACCAGAAACCATAATAACGCAGAACCCAGTCGCAAGCGCTATTTTTAGAACCAGCAGGAACGACTTGATAATTGATATTTTCCTTGGTCAACCAATTCCCTACAGCCGCCTGAAACCCTTCACGTGTTTCCGGATTATTCACAATACAGACCTGTTCAGCCTGCAACAAGTCAGGGGTCGGCCTGTTCATCACATCAAACTTTCCACATCCAGAAACAGCAATAAGAACAACCAACAGAGAAAGAACTTTTATACACTTCATTACCGAACTCCTTTATTCTGGATCGGCAATAACATAAGCACTACAGAAGTCAATAAACCACTGTAAACAAAATGAAATCCATAGCCTACATGATTACATAGAGTTATGCTTACTTCTTATTCCACCAGATCATGGCACATTGCACTTCTCGCCGCAGTGTCGGAGTTTCCGTACTCGTATCAAGTAATTCCAGCAGCATTTCACGGATAATTTCCCGATGCTTTGCGTCAGTTACATATAAAGATTCCTGCCAGCATTGTACGGCATCGTCCAAGCATGCGTAGCTGGTTACATGCTTCAGAGGGAATATTTTTACGAAGGGATGTATATTCATGGAATTCAAAATATTCAAAAGAATTGTATGATCCGGTCCGGCTGAATACTCCTCGCCAAAAAGGACGGGCCAAAACTTATCGTAGCCGAAGCACTCCCGCCCTGCGAACCAGAAAATGCACACTGTATCTAAGGCCGCGTTATGCATGTCGGCGAGAGCTTTGCCCATGTCTTCCATGATCAGAGAATAGGACGAAAGCACAAGATCGTGCGGAATAATTTCTCCATCCCGCACCGCCTGTTCCCATCCTTTGGGGATGGTGGTGATGTTCTTCACCCCTTCGCTCAGCGCGAATCGCTCAAGATTATCAAGCATGGACTGCGCCGGGTCCAAGGCGGTAACACTTGCGCATTGCTTCGCCAGTGGCACTGCCAGATTTCCAGGACCGCAGCCTATATCAAGAACAGTTCTCGTAGAGTCGAGACCTGTATGTTCCATAATGGCCTGAACTCTATCCAGAGCTCCGTTATCCATGGCGCTGAAACGATCCGCACACCTATTCCAGTATTCAGGTCTGCTTGACCTGCGCATGGCTATGGATGAGTTCGCATAAATACGTTTCCATTCATTGCTCCAGTATACTCCAGCTTCGGTCGATTCCATTTTTCACCCCTTATTCAACACTACTTACCCACACAAACACACCAGCTTCGAATACGAATCCTATTTTAGTGCTACTAATTTTATAAAACAAGAAAGTCAATAAAGATAAACCGAAACTGACGTATTTCAAGACCAAAGCTATTCTTCTGCGATCGAAAAACATAGTCGACTTGTTGCGCTCCATAAGCTAAATGGGCAGCAACAGGAGTATACATGCTGATCGAAATTTCAAAAGACCTGACCATTACCGATGCCCCCGAAGAACTAATTGATGAAATCAAGGAAGCTTTAACCTTGATGAACCCTGATTACATCAATGCCATCAAATACCGGGGCAGGGTCGGGAAACGAATTCCTAAATATATCAAGATGTGGTCCGGTGACCGCAAAAAAAGACTGCATTGCCCACGCGGATTCGGCATTGAACTTCACCAGATTGCCAAAGCCGCAGACATTGAACCTACCTACGAAGATAAACGGCTGGAACTCGATCCTGTAGATTTTTCCTTCAAAGGCGAACTGCGTCCTTACCAGCAGGCAGCCCTGCAATCCTTTACCAACCAGACTCAAGGCTTGCTGGAAGCAGGAACCGGAGCAGGCAAAACTGTTATGGCATTAGCCCTGATCGCTGAGCGCAAACAGCCCTGCCTGATCATCGTACATACCAAGGAACTGCTCCTGCAGTGGATTGACCGCATCAACCAGTTTCTGGGCATTGAGGCCGGACAGATCGGCGGTGGGAAATTCAAGATCAAACCGCTGACAGTGGCAACAATCCAAACTGCCCGTAACCGTCTGAAGGACCTGAAAAAGACATTCGGTCATATTGTGGTTGACGAATGCCACCGCACCCCGGCCAGCACATTCCAGAAGGTAGTTAAAAATTTCGACGCCAAGTACCTGACCGGTCTTTCCGCAACCCCCTATCGTGCGGATGGGTTGGACCGCATGATCAACTTGACCCTCGGTCCTGTAGTACATCGGGTTAACCCGGACCTGCTGCGCGACACCGGAGCGATCCTTAAGCCGGAAATTTTCACCGTGGAAACAGCATTCAGGTTTGCCGGCAATGCTTCTGAAGAATATTCACTCATGATGACCGCCATTGCTGAGGATTATCCGCGCAACAAAATCATCGCCTCCTGCGTGAGCAAGGAACTCAAGCAGAATCCGGGAACCATGCTCATGGTCGCCGACCGCACCGCCCACCTCGACGCCCTTTCTAACCTCTTATTCGATCAAGGTGTAGAAGTCGCCGTGCTGACTGGGAAAACTCCCGCAGGTGAACGCGAAGAAATTATCAATGACCTCAACGCAGGCAAGATTAAAGTGCTGGCCAGCACCGCATCGCTCATTGGCGAGGGCTTTGATTGCCCGGGATTGTCCACCCTATTCCTCTGCTCGCCCATCAAATCAAAAGGAAGACTGGTCCAGATTATCGGCAGAATCCTGCGCCCCGCTGACGGCAAGCGGCCAAGGCTGTATGACTTTGTGGATATCGAGGTCGGTGTTTTAAAGCACAGTGCCGGGTTAAGGCAAAAAATTTATGCGGAGATTGCATAAAAAAAGGGTTCAGGATGATTTTCCTGAACCCTTTTTTAGTAAATCAACAATTCACTAAAGCTAAGTATCCAAAGCCAACTTCACCCCTAATCCCAAAAGACAGCAACCTACAACATTCTCAATCGCTTTTCGCCATTGCCCAAAAAGCCGCACGGTGCGCGGATTTGTCAGCACAAACACGACGAATGAGAACCACACCAAATGGGTCAACGAAATATAAACCCCTATCCCGACTTTGGTCATCAACGACGTTTCCGGGGAAATAACCTGAGTGAATAACGCGATAAAAAACATCATAGTTTTGGGATTAAGTGCGTTACACAAAAATCCATTTCGGAATGCGCTCCAAAACTCCACCGGAACAGCTTCTTCATCACACTCGATTTCCACATCCTTCCCGTTTGGAATAAATGCCGACGCCCCAAGCCATATCAGATATGCGGCCCCGATATAGCGCACAATTTCCAATATCCATGAAAATTCCGCTACGAGATAGCTCAGCCCTAAAAGGGTATAAGTAACATGCACAACCACCCCGCCAGCAATACCAAGGGCTGTTGCTAACCCCATTTTACGGCCATAACGCAATCCATTCCGGACAATTACGGCAAAATCAGGTCCCGGACTGACAACAGCCAAAATGGTCACGATTCCAACAACAAATAAATTTGATTCAAAAAAAGTCACAAATCACCTCCTCAATGGACATTCAATGACACTCGATATATCTTGATTTAAGTGAGATTAAAAACGAAAAGAAATCACATTTTACATGAATAAAATTCACAGATAAAAATGAGCAATCTTCCTCCGCTAAAACCACTTGTCAGCTTCAGGGCAGCAGCCCGCCACAACAGCTTTACCAAGGCAGCACAGGAATTAAACATCACTCATGGTGCTGTCAGCAGGGCTGTAAAACAATTGGAAGAATTCTTCGGCTTTGAACTTTTTGAAAGGCGTAACCGGAGACTCTATTTAACCGCAAAAGGAAAACAACTGGCTGCCGGAGTTGAGGAAACGTTGGCGAAGCTGGAGAAAATCAGTGAAGCAATACGCATCCCGGATTCAAAACGCAGGCTTTCGGTTTCCTGTGAACCATCCCTCGCCATGCGCTGGCTTATGCCCGGATTAGATGAATTCAGAGCGTCCAATCCCCAAATCGACATCCACCTTTCTGTCGGCGGCGGCCCCATAGACCTCTCGGCAGAAGGAGTCCATTTAGCTATAAGAAGATCGGACTTTAGCTGGCCTTCCCATTACAATTGTACTGTTCTGGGTAAAGAATCCGTCGGCCCGGTATGCAGCCCTGCATATTGGAAAAAGCACAAAAGCAATACGAAACAGATCCTCCACACCAGAACCCGACCGGAGGCATGGTCAGAGTGGCATGATCTTACCGGCAAACGTATTGAGACTGAATCTGAAAAATATTTCGACCACTTTTACTTCAGCCTGCAAGCAGCCTCCACGGGATTCGGACTGGCTATCGGCCCTGAGCCGTTAGTCCGCGAAGACATAAAGCACGGCCTTCTTGTTGCCCCGTATGGTTTTGAAACAACATCAATCGACTATATCATATTGTCCTTGGATAACCGGAAAAGGGCTGACGACCTGGACATATTCACAACATGGCTCAAAAAAGAACTAAATCTCCCGGATGGTCCGTAAATACATCTACGGCAGATTCTCTACCCCGCCATGCCTTGACTGTTCCGCACAGCCTCCCGCGGGGTGTATCCGAAGTGACGCTTGAACTCGCGGCTAAACTGGGAAGGACTTTCATAACCCACAAGATGGGCAGCCGAACTGGCCTGCTCCCCTTGAACAATCATGAACTGGCGGGCTTTTTCGAGCCGGATACGCTTCAAGTACTGCACAGGGGTTAATGCGGTCACAGCCTTGAAATGGTTGTAAAATGAACGCACTGACATATTCGCACCATCCGCAAGATAATCTATGACGATTCCCTTATCATAATTGTCGTGGATAAAACGCAGGGACTTGGCAATCAGGGCATAGTCAGATTCCCCGAAAGCAGCAGAGGCCAATAAATGTCCATGCTTACCCATGAGGATGCGGTAATATATTTCCCGGATAATCTGCTTGCCAAAAATATTTGCTTCCTTACGAGACTTCAAGATCTTGAGCAAACGGATCGTCGGCTCGATCACATCGTTGGTCAGGGGCTCGAAATAGATACCTGGTGAACTGGGAATTTTCCCTAACGCCTGCTTGTCGTATTTATTGATGGACTCCACCAGCTCCTGAATCACTTCAAAATCCAGCGGCACGGTAATGCTGAGCAAAGGATTGTCCCCCTCAGGCACTACTTCAATATCAAGTGGCACAATAGCGGGAACAACCAGAAATTCATCTTCGCCGTAAGTGTAGGTTGCATCGCTTAGGTGGCAATGCTTATGCCCGTGTACGGCAATACAGAAACATTGTTCATAAATCAGCGGACACTTGGGTTTATGCTCCGAGACCCGGAAAAGGGTAACCTCTTCCAGAAAAGTTTCATTTTGCCCTTCCCGAACAGCCCCGTCATCAAGGGCTTCTTTCAATTCTTCCAGCAGAATTTTATCCTGAACGCTCATTTTATTCTCCTTAAGCAACAACATTCTGTGCTATCCTGCTTACCATCGTTCAAAAATGATTCTACTAAAATATGCCTTTCTTGCAAAATAAGACAAACTGTTTGCAAAAATAGGTATTCATTAAAAATCGCGGACAAGGCATATAATAGCCAAAACATCACTTAAAAACACAGGAGTTAAAATGCTTAACTTTAGCTTTTACAACCCGACAAATATTGTTTTCGGCGAAGGCCAGCTTCAGGAATTGGACAATCTTGTTCCTAAAGATGCCAAAGTCCTAATCACTTACGGTGGCGGCAGCGCCAAGAAAACCGGACTGCTTGATCGCGTCAATGCCGAGCTTGCCAAAAGCGACCGCACCGTTCTCGAGTTCGGTGGTATTCCTGCTAACCCACGCTTTGAAGTACTTATGGACGCTATTAAAATCGTTCGTGACGAACAAATCGATTTCATCCTTGCAGTGGGCGGCGGATCTGTTATTGACGGCACCAAATTCATCGCTATTGCTGCGCCGGCCAAAGAATACGAAGGCCGCGAACGAGAGCTTATGAACTTCGGCTTCGCCGGTGTTCCGGTGGATTCCTCCGTGCCTTTCGGTACCGTGCTTACCCTTCCGGCCACCGGATCTGAAATGAACAACGGTGCTGTGATCAGTGACGGAGAAGACAAACTTGTGGTCATATCCCCCCTCAACTTCCCCAAATTCTCCATCCTCGATCCGAAAATAACCTTCACCCTGCCCAAGACTCAGGTAGCAAACGGCGTTGTGGATACCTTCATCCACACCATCGAACAGTACCTGACCTATCCGGTAGATGCACGTTTTCAGGACCGCACAGCTGAAGGAATTTTACAGACCTTGGTTGAAATCGGCGAGACAACCGTCAATGAACTGGAAAACTACGATGCCCGTGCCAACCTTGTCTGGTGCTCCACCATGGCCCTCAACGGACTCATCGCAGCGGGTGTCCCGCAGGACTGGACCACCCACATGATCGGACATGAGCTGACTGCCCTCACCGGGCTGGACCACGGAAAAACTCTGGCTGTAATGCAGCTTGCCAACTGGAAAGTGCGTCGTGCGGAAAAACGCGAAAAACTCATCCAGTATGCCGAGCGGGTCTGGGATATCCGTGAAGGTGACGATGAAGCTCGCATTGATCAGGCCATTGGCAAGACCGAAGAATTCTTCAACAGCATCGGAATGGCAACCAGACTCTCCGATTACGAAATCGGTGCCGACATCGTTGACCGGGTTGTTGCCAACTTAGATAAGCACGGCATGACCCAGCTCTCCGAACGTGGGGACGTAACCCTTGAAGTATCCCGCAAGATGCTGGAAACAGCACTCTAAAAGAAACAAGGGCCGTAGCACTTTGTGCTACGGCCCTTTGAATTTACTTGGTTAAAAAACCTACATCTCAACTTTAAAAGGCCAGCCCATAATACCGCCTTCCATAACTTTGACGTTGGTCCAGCCATTGGCTTCAAGAACCTGCTGCGCTTCATAGCCGCGCATGGAAATCTTGCAGAAGGTGATAATTTCAGCACTCTTGTCCTGCGGCAACTGATCAAGGGAATTGCGCAGTTTACCGAGCGGGATAAGATTTTCACCAACGTTGAGGCGCATCTCCTCAAATTCGTTGGGAGCGCGCACGTCAAGAATGAACGGTTTTTCTCCCGCATCCAGTTTTTCCTTCACCTCGGCATTGCTGATCCCGGTCATCTGTCCGGCCATCTTGTTATCAAGAATGTGCGAGGTAGTGATAAAGTGATCGATAGCAAGAGAAAATGGCGGAGCATACGGAAGGTCAGCCATACCCACTTCCCATATGGTATTTCCATTCATTACAGCCATAGCAGCCTCCGCCAGCTGACGGTTGACCTCACCGGGGCCAACGCACTGAAATCCGAGAATACGTCCGGTCCTGGCATCTGCTACCATTTTGGAAACCAGAAGCTTTGCTCCCATGAACCCTGGCTTATCCGGACTGGCATTGGTAGCGGTAATTACTTCATAACCTTCAGCCTTGGCCCTTTGCTCAGAAAATCCGGTAGCTCCGGCACTGAGATTAAAGACTTTGCATATCCCGCTGTTAATCGTGCCGGGGAATTTATGCTTATCACCACGGGCAATGTTATCCGCAACCACCCGGGCCTCAAGGTTGGCGAGGTCTCCGTAGGGGGCGTAGGTTTTCTTTCCGGTGATACGCTGGGTAATCTCTACACAGTCCCCGGCAGCATAGATATCAGGATCGGAAGTACGCATAAAGTCGTCAACAGCAATACCGCCGAATCCACCGATTTCAAGCCCTGCATCTGCAGCAAGCTTAGCATTGGGAGTTACGCCGATGGCAACCACAGCCAGTTCGCAGGGGACTACCGAACCGTCGTTTAGTTTAACCCCGGTAAGCTTACCGTTCTCGCCCAGAAATTCAGCCACACCGTTATCTGTGTGCACGGTAACTCCTTTGGAGGCTACGTGCTTCTCAACCAGCTTAGCAATTTCCCAATCAAGAAACATGAGCAGCTGGGAGAGCATCTCCACAACATTCACATTCATGCCTGATTCGGAAAGAGCCTCGCAAACCTCAATCCCGATCAGCCCGCCACCAACAATAACCGCATCTTTAACCTCGCCGGAATCAACCAGTTCACGTAGCTTATCAGCATCACGCATTTCAGAAAGGGAACGTACGCCTTCAAGGTCAATCCCCGGAATAGGCGGACAGCGCGGGGTTGCGCCAGTGCAGATAACCAGCTTATCGTAATCAATTGAGCAGGACTCTCCGGTCAGGACATCAGTGCAGGACACACTTTTATTCTGGCGATCAATGGCGGTTACTTCGGTATTAACCTTTGCATTCACTCCTTTTGCTGCGGCGAAAAACCCTTCATCGCGCACTACTCCGGTAGGCGTGGCAAGCAGTGCATTACGCTCATCAAAATTTCCACCGATGTAATACGGGTAACCGCAGGAAGCCATGGACAATTCCGGGGCCTTCTGGAGCAGGGTAACCTCCGCTTCAGCATCAAGACGTTTGGAACGGGCCGCAGCTTTAGGTCCGGCAGCGGAACCGCCGATAACGACTATTTTTCTGGAACTCATCTGTATCTCCTTTTTAGCTTTCAGCATTAATTGAATCATGGATTGGTTAGGCCGGAGCTTATCCTTCCTAAAAAACAACGCATTGATCCAGATCAACGGGAGCCATTTTTATCAGGTAAAACAAATGATTTGTATGTTCATTAATTACATTCTTAGTGCGTATAATCGAGAATCTCCACTCCCGGCCCGGCAACCTTAGCCACGGCTTCACGCATCTCGGCAAAATGGGGGCAGGCAAAGCCGATCGGGTTTCCCTTTGAAATACAGGAAGCAAACACAATAGCCTCCACTCCCCGGTCCACCATAACTTTCACCCTTCCGATGGCCCGTTTACCGGGGCAGCCACCACAGCTCACAAAACCGACCACTTCTGAGGGACCAAGTGATTCAAATCCTAGCTTGCCTTGTGCAGCAACTTTAAAATCAGTTGTTCCGGGACACATATCCTCAGTCTGCTGGCAACGGATAATTCCTACTTTTTTCATTTATTAAACACCCATATTTTCAAATTAACTAACCTTACATAAGTCGATACTTGAAAAGGGCTAACCAATCGAATACCACTTGTACAACGAATCTTTTTAGCTGTTTTAATCGAAATTTTCGATTGGAGAATATAAATGGAAATCCGCCAACTGAAGACCTTTTTGGTTACCGCTCAATTATTAAACTTCAACAGGGCCGCTGAAATCTTAAACTATGCCCAATCTACTGTTTCGTCACAGATACGGGGCTTAGAGCAGGAACTTGGAGTGCCGTTATTTGACCGACTGGGAAAAAGAATCGCCCTGACTGAAGCAGGAAAAAAAATGGTCCGCTATGCCCGTAAAATAACTGATATGGAAACAGAAACATTGGCTGAAGTTTCCGAACACTTGGAGCCAGCGGGATCTATATCCATCAGGATACCGCAAAGCCTCGGCACTCATATCCTGCCCGGTGTACTGAACACATTCAAAAAACAATATCCCCGGGTGAATTTGAACACGGACACCTGTTCTTACGAATCCCTAAAACAGGAACTGCGTAGCGGCATCATTGATGTTGCCTTTCTGCTTTTAGATGAAATCAATGAACCGGACCTAAAAAGTGAAGTGCTGGGATTCGTAAACCTGATATTTATATGTGCCAATGACAATCCCTTTGCCGGCCAAATGGACATCAGCTTAAAAGAACTCAGCCAGCAGACCCTAATCCTTCCCAAATATGACTGCCATTACAAAGTCCCTTTTGCACAGAATCTTACAGAACAAAACATTAAACCCCTATCCATTCTTGAAATAAACAGCATTGAAACCATCAAAGCCTGCGTAAAACTAGACGTAGGGGTCACAATTATCCCTGAGTTCGCAATCCAAAAAGATTTGAGTAATGGCAAATACGCACAGTTCCAGCTAAAGGAGGGGCCGATGGAAACCGCAGTGCTATTACTCCGGCATAAGAACAAGTGGCAATCTCAATATCTAAAGACGTTTATTGCTGAGGTACGTAATCATTTTTCTAAACACACATAAAACACATGGTATACTCAATTCTTGATTAAGATATTCACTTTTCTAATAGACGAATTCACACCAGTATCGTATAGTTTAATATATTTTTTTAAATATCAAAGGTGTTCCGTGGAATCAAAAAAACCGACATATAAAGAACTGGAGCAGCGCATAGCTGAACTGGAAAGGCATGAAGAAGTAAACTCATGCCTGAATACAGTCAATTTCCTTTTGGATGCCACCACAAAATCCGCTCTTTTTATGGATATACTTTTCGATTCCATCCTCAGCGGAGTTATCGTTGTTGACGCTGAGGATCACAGGATTGTTGAAATCAACAGCACAGCCCTTGAAATGCTGGGCCGAAGTAAAAACGAAGTTGTCGGCAAGGAATGTCACAAATTTATATGTCCTGCTGAGCGTGGAAAATGCCCTATCGCCGACCTCGGACAGACGGTAGATATGTCTGAACGAATTCTGCTCACTGCCAATTCTGACAACCACACCATACTCAAGACGGTTAAGACCTTGAGTATTGAAGAAAAAGACTATTATATTGAAAGCTTCATCGACATTACGAAACTTAAAAAAGCCGAAAAGGAAAAAGAGAAGCTCATCGCGGAACTTTCCGAAGCACTTGAAAAAGTAAAAGTGCTCAGTGGCCTTATGCCCATATGTGCCAAATGTAAAAAAATCCGCGACGACAAAGGCTATTGGAATAACCTTGAGTCATACATCGAAAAATACTCCGAAGCATCGTTCAGCCACGGCCTCTGCCCTGAATGTTCAGATGAAATGTATGGAGACCAGCAATGGTATATAAAACGCAAGCAAAAGCTAAAGAAAGACAAATCCTAGAAGGCTAGGATTCTCAATATCTTAAAAGGCGCGGACATTGATGTCCGCGCCTTTTCAATTCAAATTTCATGCGCACCGACACCGCAAAAAAACTTCATTTATCGCTCTACTCTCATTAGTACGCACTCACCTACATCATTTGTATGAGCTCAAACCAATCAAACTTATGATGTGAAAAAACATACCCGCAGATAGACACTTCCTCACGGGGGAAATCCCTCTATAAATTTTCACCAACAAACTTTTGCTAAAAATCTCGGGGGAGATGTCATGGTTAAAAATAAATCTAGTTTCATGAAAATTACTCTGGCAAGTGTGCTGCTCGTAATGGCTGGCGTCGCAACGGGTATTGTCTTTTACCTGGATCAGGGCGCCTTCGCGGAAACCGAAGCAGAAACAGTCAGCGCACCTGCTCCGCTTTCTGTGGAAGTAATGACAATCACCCCTAAGACCATGCGCCAGTGGTCTGAATTTTCCGGGCGTATGACTGCGGTTGATTCAGTTGAAATTCGTCCCAGAGTAGGCGGAACCATCCAGAATGTTCTATTTTCCGAAGGCACTGAAGTAAAAGCCGGAGATCCACTTTTCACCATTGACCCCCGTCCCTACGAGGCGGCCCTTGCCAGTGCTGAAGCATCCCTTACTTCAGCCAACCAGCAGGCATTACTGGCTAAAATAGAGCTTGAACGCAGGACCGACCTGAAAAACAAAAAAGTCATCTCAGACAGTGCCTATGATTCCATTCAAAACACATACAAGGTTGCCCTTGCCAGTGTGAAAGCAGCCAAGGCGGAAGTGAAGCAGGCCCGCTTGAACCTTGAATATGCGCATATCAGCGCCCCGGTATCCGGACGCATCAGCCGTGCGGAGATCACCAAAGGGAATGTTGTTGAAGCAGGCCCCAGTGCTCCGGTTCTGGCAACCATTGTCGCCAACGACAAGCTCTACGCTGAGTTCGCCATTGATGAACAGACATACATCCGCATGGCCCGCCAGATGGCTGCTGCCGATGAACTCCCGGTGGAGCTGCAGCTGGCAGAAGGCGCAGGAGTAACTTACAAGGGACATCTCTATTCGGTAGACAACAGACTGGATACAGATTCCGGCACAATCCGCGCCCGGGCTATTTTCGACAACAGCGATGGAGCCATGCTGGCCGGAATGTACGCCAAGGTCCAACTCGGTTCCGCAGGCAAGGAGAGCGTACTGCTGGTACCGGAAAGAGCCATCGGCACCAACCAGAGCCAGCGTTTTGTCTACACAGTGACCGAAGACAACACCATTGCTTACCGAATCATCCAACCCGGTAAAACAATAGATGGACAGCGGGTTGTAATTTCCGGGCTTTCCGCAGGTGAACAAGTAGTGGTCAATGGGTTGCACCGCATCCGCCCGAACATGACCGTTACTCCGGTGGAATCAGTCCTGTCTCTTAAAGAATCTTCCAAATCTTCTTCATAAACCCAATTCCCTCAAAAAAGGAGGCGGCTTCTGAAAGTGCCGCCTCCTGCCTTTTGCAGACAAACACACCATCGCCTTTAAGGAATAATCAGCCATGAATATTTCAAAGTTTTTCATCGACAGGCCTATCTTTGCCAGCGTGCTGTCGATCCTGATCATCGTCGGCGGGCTGCTCTCCATGCTGCAACTGCCTATTTCTGAATATCCGCAGGTCAGCCCTCCTTCCATTGTGGTCCGGGGCCAGTTTCCGGGTGCAAACCCCAAGGTCATCGCTGCCACCGTGTCCACTCCGCTTGAAGAACAGATCAACGGGGTTGAAAACATGCTCTACATGTATTCACAAGCGACCTCAGACGGACAGATGACCTTGACCGTAACCTTTGCCATCGGCACCGACCCCGACCTTGCCCAGCAGATGGTTCAGAACCGCGTGTCGCAGGCCCTGCCACGCTTACCGGAAATCACCCGCCAGATGGGTGTGACCACTGAAAAGAGTTCACCGGACCTGACCATGGTTGTACATCTCACCTCGCCCAATGACCGCTACGACATGCTCTATCTGCGCAACTACGCAGTGCTGAATGTCAAGGATGTGCTGGGGCGTATCAAAGGTGTGGCCCCGGTGCAGATTTTCGGTTCCGGTGAATACGCCATGCGTTTGTGGCTCAACCCGGAGAAGCTGGCCGAACTGGGCCTCACTGCTAATGATGTAGTGGCTGCAGTGCGCGAACAAAACGTACAGGTTGCCGCCGGGGTCATCGGCGGTGCACCCTATGCTGATATTGCCGAAATGCAGTATCCCATCAACGCCAAGGGCCGCTTACAGACCATTGAAGAATTCGAAAACATAATCATTAATACCGGGCAGGAAGGCCAGATCACCCGTCTTGAGGATGTTGCCAGCGTGGAGCTTGGTGCCAATGCTTACGTGCTGCGCTCCCTGCTCGATAACAAGCAGGCGGTGGGTATTCCCATCAACGCCATTCCCGGAGCAAACGCACTGGAAATATCCTCCAACATACGGGCGGCCATGGAAGAGCTGAAACAAAACTTCCCCGAAGGTGTGGATTACCGCATTGAATACGACCCCACTGTCTTTGTACGCAGCTCCATTGAAGCTGTTGTACATACCCTGTTTGAAGCCGTCGCCCTTGTTCTGCTGGTAGTTATCGTCTTCTTGCAGACCTGGCGGGCAACCATCATTCCCATGATCGCAGTTCCGGTCTCTATTATCGGTACATTCTCGGTCATGTTGCTCATGGGCTTTTCCATCAACGTACTCTCACTTTTCGGATTGGTGTTGTCCATCGGTATTGTTGTTGATGACGCTATCATCGTTGTGGAAAACGTAGAACGAAACATGGCCCTTGGTCTCTCACCCAAGAAAGCCAGCTATAAAGCCATGCAGGAAGTTACCGGACCGATCATCGCGGTGACGCTGGTACTGCTGGCGGTATTCGTGCCCATCGCCTTCATCAGCGGGTTGACCGGACAGTTCTATCGTCAGTTCGCCCTGACCATCGCCATCTCTACAGTAATTTCAGCATTCAACTCGCTGACTCTGAGTCCGGCGCTTTCCGCCCTGCTGCTCAAACCCCACGGCGAAGACAACGACTGGCTTTCACTGGGAATGCGTAAAATATTCGGCCCGTTCTTCAAACTCTTCAACCACTTCTTCGACCGCAGTTCGGAAGCGTACGCAAAGGGCACTTCCGGTATTGTAAAACGGCGCGGCGTGGGCATGCTGGTCTATGTGCTCCTGCTGGTGCTGACCGGATACGCCTTTAATGCCATCCCCAAAGGTTTTGTGCCTACGCAGGACAAACAATACCTGATCAGCTTTGTACAGCTCCCCGATGGCGCGACCCTGAAACGCACTGAAGAAGTAATTCGCAAAATGTCCGACATTGCTCTCAACGAAGAAGGAGTAAAAAGCACCATCGCTTTCCCTGGGCTTTCTATTAACGGATTCATCAACAGCCCCAGTTCCGGTATTGTCTTTGCCACCCTCAATGACTTTGAAGACCGCAAAGACCCGGCCCTTTCTGCAGACGCGATTGCAGCCAAACTGCAACAGAAGTTCAACGCCATCAGCGAAGGCTTCATAGCCATCTTCCCGCCGCCGCCCGTACCGGGACTCGGAACCACCGGGGGCTTCAAAATCCAGATCGAAGATAAAACCGACATGGGCTACGAAGCCTTGCAGAAAGTAATCAATGAAGTCACTGCCAAAGCCTATCAGCAGCCGGAGCTGCAAGGGGTCTACAGTAACTACAAGATCAACGTACCTCAGCTCTATGTAAACCTTGATCGCTCCAAGGCTAAACAGCTCGGCCTGAACATCAATGATGTATTTGATGCCATGCAGATTTACCTCGGTTCCCTGTACATCAACGACTTCAACAAATTCGGACGCACTTACCGGGTCATTGCACAGGCGGACAAAGCATTCCGCGATACCCCGGATGATATCCTGCGCCTCAAAGTCCGCAACAACCGTGGAGAGATGGTTCCGCTCGGTGCGGTCATGACCGTTAGTGAAACCTTCGGTCCGGAAAGCGCCCAGCGTTACAACGCCTTCCGCTCTGCGGATATTAACGGGAACCCCGCCCCCGGCTACTCCAGCGGTCAGGCTCAGGATGCTATTGTCCGGATACTGAAGGAAACTTTGCCGCAGGGCATGGGCTTTGAGTGGACGGAACTGACCTATCAACAGGTTCTGGCCGGGGATACCACCATGTATATCATTCCGCTGGTCTTGCTGCTGGTCTTCCTTGTACTTGCCGCGCAGTACGAAAGCCTTGTGCTGCCGCTGGCCATCATAATGATCATCCCACTGAGTATTCTGGCCGCCTTCACCGGAATCTGGCTGACCCACGGAGATAACAACATCTTCACCCAGATCAGCCTCTTTGTTCTGGTGGCATTGGCCGCGAAGAACGCCATTCTCATTGTGGAGTTTGCCAACGAACTGGAGGAACAGGGCAAAGGAATCGTTGAAGCAGCCATTGAAGCCTGCCGCTTGCGCCTACGCCCCATCCTGATGACCTCATTCGCTTTCATCATGGGTGTATGGCCTCTGGTGGCCTCATCCGGGGCCGGCTCAGAAATGCGCCAGACCATGGGTATCGCCGTATTCTCCGGCATGATCGGTGTAACCTTCTTCGGTCTCTTCCTGACCCCGGTATTCTATGTGCTGCTGCGCAAAATGACGGCTGGACGAAAAACTAAAAACACGCAAACACAATAGCTAAACAGCAACCGTACTAATTAAAACACAAAGCGGACACAGGTAATGCAACCTGTGTCCGTTTTGTGTTTCATTTTTGAGTGCGTAGAAACAAATCTTCCAAATTCTTTTTGTTTTTAAGCTTACATAACAACTATATTTAAATTATACTGAGCTAAAATCCAAAGCCAAGGAAACCTGTGAGATACATCATATCCATAATAGCCACACTGCTCTTTTGCCTGCCCCAACCTGCGTGGAGCGAAAAAGAGGCAATTGTCTGGTATCATGCGGACTATCCGCCAGGAAGTATCGGCAGTGGGCCGCTGAAAGGTACAGGATATCATGATCTGTTTCTTCAAAACCTAAGCAACTCTTTGCCGGAATACTCCCACTCCTACCGCATCGCCAACTACAGCCGAATAATCAAGCAACTCCAGACTTCAAATAGCTGCTGCATTGCCCTTTATAAAAATGCGGAACGAGAAAAATTCAT
Source organism: Maridesulfovibrio sp. (assembly GCF_965230075.1). Taxonomy (GTDB): domain Bacteria; phylum Desulfobacterota; class Desulfovibrionia; order Desulfovibrionales; family Desulfovibrionaceae; genus Maridesulfovibrio. The sequence continues at coordinate 2,561,254 of NZ_OZ245945.1, forward strand.
ACAATTCAGCCAGCCGACAATAATCGGACTGAGCAACGGCGTGCTTGTCCTTTCAAAAGACTTTCATAAGTTCAAGCCGTTTATCAATGCCGATGGGCGCATATCCATCTGTAAACTGTTCAACAATTCCGACCTGCGCTTGGGCATATCCAAAGGAAGACGCTACACAGGGGCAATAGATAAACTGATCCAAAAAAACAAAGATTCTGACAAAATATATATCTACTACAAGAAAGATGTATTTGAAGGACTTATCAAACTGCTCGAAGCTGAGCGCAATATTGATTATACCATAGGCCATCCGCAGGAAATAGCATGGCTGACCCGACAGGGAATTGTTGAAGATAAATTCAAGTTTATCCCCATCAAGGAAATTACACCTTACAGTATCGCCTACATTGGCTGCACGAAAAATAAATGGGGAAAGAAGGTGATCAGCAGAATCAACCAGATTTTGGAAGGGAATTATGATTCAGAATATGTCAATGCACATCAAAACTTCCTTCCCCCGGAAGGAGTCAAACTCCATCGGAAATACCTACAGGAAGTCTTCCCAATACGAGACGCAAGCGACCACAAATAAAAAAACGGACACAAGCCGTAAGAGCCTGTGTCCGTTCTGTTTTGATTACGGTAGTGCTGCCTAGTTAGGCAATTTGCGATGCATCTTAGCCGGATCAGGGTCAGCTATGTCACCGTATGTCTGACGACCTTCGTGATCTTCGGGCAGGTGCTCAGTTACAGGCATTCCTTCCTCATTTACGAAAAGCATGCAGTGACAGTACTTGTAAGTTTTCATATCTGAACAGGGACAGAGCCATTCACGCTCTGCAACAGCCTGCTGTTTGTCCGGGTAGAAACGGCAGGGACAGAGGGGACGCTTAAGTTCGTCAAGATGCATGGCCAGACCGGTGGTCACTGCATCGGAAACATCCTTCATAGGATGAAGGTTCAGTCCGGTACGCTTGCAATACTTCTCCACATAGGTGGAGACCAATTTTACACTTTTTTCAGTAGGCTGAGACAATGCTATCACCTTATATATTGATATTTTAACACAAATTACGCACTAAGAAACGCAAGCTGCATCCCGTAGTGCGTAAGCAACGGCTATTTAACATTCATTACAAAAGAATGAAAGTGATTAATGGCTATATAAAATTTTATAACAGTAACTTCGAATTATAAACTCATCAACAACGGCAACAACTCCCCTGCCTTGCTGATTTCAACATACTCACGTCCGCAAAGATCATCTTCACAGACCACCTCATGGACCCAAGTAGTGTGGAAAGGAATATGTACAGCACTTCCACCAATACCCACAACCGGAAGAATGTCTGATTTTACGGAATTACCGACCATGAGAAATTCATCATGCCGGATGCTGTGCTTATGAAGAATCCGCTCATAAGCAGCCTCATCCTTCTCGGTAAGAATCTCAATATGATCAAAATACACGGACATACCGGAAAGACTGATCTTGCGCTGCTGCTCCGCCACATCCCCTTTGGTAATCATAAGCAATTCATATTCGCGGCCCAAAGTCCTCAGCACTTCTTCGATCCCGGCGATGGGCTCAACAGGATTGGTCAACATGGACCTGCCAATTTCAATGATTCGTTCAAGTTCAGAACTTTTAATCCTGCCGGGAGCAACTATATTGGCCGCCTCAATCATGGAAATTACGAAACTCTTTACCCCGTAGCCGAATACCCCGATATTCCGGGACTGGGTTTGTTCCAGAATCTTCATAAAATCTACCGCCGGAACATACGCGGACATCATTTCAGCAATATCAGCTTTGGCCCGGTCAAAAAAAGGCTCATTGACCCACAAGGTATCATCAGCATCAAAGGCTACTGCCTTTACTTTTCCATGAAACATTACTTTCTCCTTGCTGAGAAATTAAGTACTGCTCCGCTGCAAGTCAAATACGAAGCCTAAAATCAACCTAGCACCATCAGCTTTTGCGTTTTAATTCATACCCCTATTAATCGAAACGATATAGATAGCGTAGCTCACAAACCTCGTGCCCTGTATCTCCTAAGGGATTATCCTGACGCTCAAAACCAAGAGCCTCATAAAGCGATACAGCCTCACGCAACTCGCCTGTCGTTTCCAGATAACAGGCCTCATAGCCACAACTCCGAGCGAATTCCAATCCCTTGAGAACCAGCTTCCTGCCCAATCCCCTACCACGACATTCAGATGTGAAATACATTTTCTGCAACTCACAAACACTACCTGTTCCGCCCTGCAAAGCCGCAACTCCGCCTCCGCCCACAACACGTCCCTCGCGTTCAACCACCCAATAACGGCAGCCTTCATCTGCATAAGCATGACTCATATGATCAACAGAAGGGTCACCTACAGCATAGCCATCCTCGGCACGTAAACCGTACTCTTCGGATACAACGCGTATTACTTGCGCTACAGCAAGATCATCCTCGCCAGTTATAGGACGAATGGAGAATCCTTCCTGAAGCCTGCAATAGCGGAGAGCCTTGGCATAAGTATGCAATCCCCGCTCTACCATCTCTCGTTCACGAACACCCAGCATCCCTAAAGCACAACTCACCTGCTCATCTGCTTCGGCATGTACCTTCGTAACTCGATCCCTACCTGCATCAGTGATAAATACGTCTTTAGCTCTTCGATCCGTATTATTTGCCCTGAAGTCCACTAGTCCTTGCTTTCCTAAAGATTTAAGGGCCCGACTAGCATTGGACTTGTCTATAAGCAATATATCAGCCACATCCTGAACTGAAAGCGACTCCACTGTTGACAGCTCCAGAAGAGAGTGCGCTTCAGATACACTTAGCCCCTGCGAATCCGCACGATTTGCGACCAACTTCCAATCACGGGCAAGACTTCGTGAATATTGCCTTACCTGCCGAACCTGACCATTTTTCATTTTTTTACTCCATAATATTTAGTTGCGCTACGCAACTAAATATTTAAAACAGCACAATGTGTCAAGCAACAATCCCTGAATAGATCTTATCCGGGAATAACAGAGCGGCCCTTGAAAACACAAAAAAGCACGATCCATAAAGAACCGTGCTCAATTATACTTTGGAAAATCTTATGGTTATATTGTCTGTGAAAGTTCTATAGCTTCAACCGGACAAACAAGCATACAGCTTCCGCATTCATCACAGCGGGAACCGTCTACCCGGTAAACATCCCCCGGAACAATCGCCTTGAACGTACAGGCTTCAAAACATTCGCCGCAGGCAATACATTTTTCAGGATCAATTCGCGCCCCTGCTTCATTGAAAGTTTCTCCCCCAAAAGCAAACCGGCTCCGCAAAAGCTTATGATCGCGTTGCGCCATTTCGAAATCAAAATCAAAGATCTCGCCTTTACCCTTATGAACACAAAACAACCGGATGGCAGGATAACGCTCGTGGTCCTCAAGAACATATTGGTGGATCGGATTTCCGGCTTCTGCCTTCTCACGCAGTTCATCCATGGAGACTTCGCGTGCTTCCCCGGTAATCCGCAAGGTATATCCCGGAGGGAAATATGGCTGGCCGTCCTTGTTCTTTCCTTCCTTGCGGCTGGTAGGATAAATACCGCACATGGAAACCTGGGGGTTGGCCTTAAGCTGGCGGTAAAAAGGCTTAACATCCATTGTCAGGAAGTAGAGTCCTTCATCATCCCCGCCACAAAGACTGATTATCCGGCTATGCATTGTTCCACCATCAAGGGTGGTCACAGACAAACAACCTATCTTCTCAGCTGCTTCAGTTATATCTTTCAAAGTCATGGGCTATCTCCTTTCTGCAAAAATTAACTGCAAACAGCGTAGCCCATCGCATTGACTATACGAAGGTAATTTTATGCCAATTGCTGGTACTTTCCTCTTACATGCTCGCGAAAAACTGAAGGAGTGAACCCGGTCTCACGCTTGAAAAACCTGCCGAAGTACGAAGGATCTTCAAACTTAAGCTCATAGCAGATCTCGGAAACATTCTTATCTGAATTAGCCAGCATACGCTTGGCAGTGGTAATCAGCTCATTACGGGCAATCTGTCCCGGAGTCATACAGGTCACTTCCTTGATCACCGCACTGAGCCTGCTCACGCTGACATTCATCCTTTCCGCATAATCCTGAACCCGTAACTGCGGGCTGTGATCAGTGGATACCAGCTTTTTGAACTCCCGCACAATACGATTTTCTGACCGGGCACCGGTACGCTGCAAACGGTCAGCAAACATGCGCTGCAAACTGACCATAAGAATATGAAAATATGACCGCAACACGGTTTCAAATCCGGGTTTTCTGGCACTGAATTCCCGACAAAGATTAGACATTACCCCTGACAACTCGGCTTTCTGTTCCGTGGAAAGCATGAACATGGGGGAATTGACTACACTGTTGAAAAATTCAAGCTCATAAGCACTATGGACCGGAGCTTCCGGAGACTTAAGAAAATCATCGGTAAAAACCATTACAAAGCCGTCCACCACTCCTTCAGGGTTCCACAAATGCAATTGTCCGGGCGAAACAAAATATAATGAACCGGGAATAATGTCGTAGGTCTCAAAATCAATAACACAACTGCCACGTCCCGCCGAAACATAATGGACTACATAAAAATCATGTAAATGCGGTTCCTGAATATCACTGATAGGGCATCCGGTCCCGTCAGTGAAAGGATATATCTTAAAATTCGACTCAATGCCGATCAACTCTTCAGCCTTATGAATGGTGTGGTTCTCTTTCATATCGACTGAATATCACCCCCAATAACTATTCATCAAGAATAAAAAACGCTCAGATTTCGACACTTGGGCAACTTTCCCCACAACTCAGTCTTAATTTTGAGAATTACATACTGACTTTAAACTAAAAAACGGATAAGGTTTAACTGCAAAACACAATTAAACCTTGCACAACCAATAAAAATATAATGAAACATATATTTTTAATAATTATTTATTTGTCATTGGTTATCCCTGCACCTGTTCAGGCTGATAACGTTATCCATTGGTATCATGCGGACTTTCCGCCATCCAGCATCATGTGTGGAGAGCTGAAAGGAAAAGGGCATGAAAATTATCTGGAAAAAAAACTGCAAAACGCCCTCCCCGAATACAAACACGCGGAACACATTGCCAACTACGGACGCATATTAAAGCAACTTGCCGAAACAAACGGTTGCTGTGTGACAATGATGAAAACACAAGACCGGGAAAAATTCATTGAGTTCAGCGAGCCGGTAATGCTTTACATTTCCAACGGAGTCATCACCCTGAAATCCAGGCTAAATGAATTTAAACCATTTATTGATGAACAGGGATTTATCTCCATAGCTGCCCTATTTAACACATCCCCCATGCGCATGGGCATTTCCAAAGGGCGTCGCTACGGAGGTATGGTGGATAAAATTGTGGACAACAACAAAAATTCTAAAAAATTAATAGTCCACTACAAGAGGGACTTACTTGAAACACTGGCAAAAAACATTCAGGCTGAGCGCACCATTGATTATGCCATAGGCTTTCCTCACGAATTACAATGGCTTGTTTCCCAGAGCTTCGTGGAAGACAAGTTCATTTTTATCCCCATCCGCGAACTGCCCGAATATGTTCTGAGCTACGTCGGATGTTCCAAAAACAAATGGGGTAAGAGAATCATAGGCAAAGTCAACCATATCATTAATGGACAATATGAAGATGAATATAAGAAAAAATACCAGCAATACCTGCCCGAGAAACTGATCGGCGTGCACGAAAAATACTCAACACAAGTTTTTCCATTGAAAAGTAATTGATTTTACTAAAAAACATTATATAATTTATCTCTAAAAAAACTGTTTTCACCGAAAACTAAACGGAGAGATTATGGGAATTCTTGACGGATTAATGGGCAATGCTTCAGAAGTCAGCATTGAAGATGTTCAGGAAGAACTCTCCCCTATAATGGGAGATAACGAAAGAGTTGAACGGGCCTTCAAGGTTATCCGTGACATGTATGTATTCACCTCTGGCAGGCTGATCCTCATTGATAAACAGGGCCTGACCGGAAAAAAAGTGGAATATTTATCAATCCCTTACAAATCCATATCTACTTTTTCCGTAGAAACTGCCGGACATTTTGATATGGATTCCGAACTGAAAATGTGGGTTTCCGGACGTCGCGACCCTATCATTAAAGAGCTAAAAAAAGGCAGCGATGTCGTTGGTATCCAGAAGCTGCTGGCTAATAAGATTCTGGGTTAGCAACCAGCTTTCCAAAATGGAAAATCTGAGCCTTTCGTAAGCGTCAGGCTCTTTTTTTTATGTTCGATTAAACTTGATTCCCGCCCCTTGAATCCATACACTCTGCCGCACAAATAAAAAATGACCACAAGGAAAATATAATGGGATACAAAAACACGAAAGAATGCCTTGATGCCCTTGAAGCCAAAGGCGACCTGCAACGCATAGATCAGGAAATCGATCCGAATATTGAAGCCGGAGTCATCCAACGCCGCGTTTTTCAAGCAGGCGGCCCTGCCCTGCTCTTCACCAATGTGAAAGGCTGCAAATTTCCCATGGCCGCAAATATTTTCGGAACCAAGGAAAGACTGCATTTCATTTTCCGCGATACCATCGAAACAGTGGAACGGCTCATGAAGCTGAAAATGTATCCCATGGAAGCCATCAAAAAACCGTGGCAATATCTCGGCGCACCGCGCACTGCCTACCACACCATGCCGCGCAAACTTTCCGAAGGTCCGGTAACTGCCAATGAAACCACCCTTGCCCAGTTACCGCAGCTCAAGTCATGGCCCATGGACGGAGGTGCATTTGTCACCCTGCCGCAGGTCTATTCCGAAAGCCCGGAAAGCCCCGGTTTTGCAGGCTCAAACATCGGTATGTACAGGGTCCAGATTTCCGGTAATAAATACAATAACACCGAAGTGGGCCTCCATTACCAAATCCATCGCGGCATCGGACACCATCATGCGCAGGCATTGAAAAAAGGCGAAAAACTCAAGGTAAACATTGTCGTTGGTGGGGCTCCGTCCATGAACATCGCCGCTGTAATGCCTCTCCCTGAGGGGCTGGCGGAAATTTTCTTTGCCGGAGCACTGGGCGGACATCGCATTCCCATGGTCATGCGTCCCAACGGCCTGCCTGTTCCTGCTGAAGCAGACTTCTGCATCTGCGGAACCATCAGTAATGAGCAGAAACCCGAAGGCCCCTTTGGCGACCACATCGGCTACTACAGCCTGACCCACGATTTTCCGGTACTCAAAGTGGATAAGGTTTACCACCGCAGCGACGCCATCTGGCCTTTCACAACAGTAGGACGTCCGCCGCAGGAAGACACCATGTTCGGTGACTTCATCCATGAGCTGACTTCCGAGCTGGTTCCCTCTGTCTTTACCGGAGTTCACGAAGTCCACGCCGTGGATGTAGCCGGGGTCCATCCGTTGCTGCTGGCAGTGGGCAGTGAGCGTTACGTACCCTACGCAGAAGAGCGCCAGCCACAAGAACTGCTGACCAACGGCATGGCTCTTCTGGGCAACACCCAGACCGCCCTTGCCAAATACCTTTTCATTGGCGCAAAGGAAGATATGGAGCATGGCGAAAACTGCCACAATATCCCGGTCTTCTTCAAACATATGCTTGAACGCGCCAACCTGAAACGCGATCTGCACTTTATCACCAGAACCACCATAGATACCCTCGATTACTCCGGTATGGGTTTCAACGAAGGCTCCAAGCTGATCTTCGCCGCTGCCGGATCAAAGAAGCGGGAACTTGCAACAGAACTGCCGCAACTCCCCACCCTGCCCGATGGATTCGGGGAAGCAAAAGTCTTTGGCCCCGGGATTATGCTCCTTAAAGGTCGCAAAAGCGATACCTCCAGAGGAGAACAGGACCCGCAAATGGAAAAACTTGGTGAAGCACTTAAGCACGCCAAAGGGATTGAAGGATTCCCCATGATTGTGGTTGTGGATGATCCTGATTTCACCTGCAAAAACTGGGATAATTTCCTCTGGGTAACCTTTACCCGTTCCGACCCGGCAACTGACATCTACGGAGCCGGAGCCTTCACCAAGGCCAAGCATTGGGGAACTGAAAAAGCACTCATCATTGATGCCAGAATGAAAACCTATCAGGCACCGCCGCTTGATCCTGACCCAGAAGTGGAAAAGCGTGTAGACGCGCTGGCTGCGTCCGGTGGACCTCTTTATGGAGTGATTTAGTCTCCGCAGTAAAAAAACGCCCTCCCCGGCTTACCAAAGCCGAGGAGGGGGAAGTTTATACGGAACCGAACAAGGCTCCTACTTCCCTGCTCTCTGCAACCCATACTTGCGCTTCAACTTTGCAAGCCGACCATCTACTATCATTTCCAGCAACCCTGCATTTATCCGCTTAATCAACTTTTCGGTTTTAGATGTATGGTTACCGAAAATATAAAAATGCAGGGACTCGACTCCGGGCATGGGCACAAATGCGATGTCCATACCATCAATACCCTGTAACCTCATCCGTGAGCACACGATCTGCTCAAATCCAATCGCCAGTTCAAAACGCTGTTTCTCCAGCATCTTGAGCATTGTTTCAATATCCTTGGCTCCTTGCTGGATTTTGGAAACATCAAAAGGGTACATCTTATAATTAAATCCGAACACTCCCCCCAATGAGAACTTATCAATATCAGCAACGGTTCTGATATGCGGGCCATTTGGAAATCGGCTTTTGAGATAAAACAAAGCATTATCTAAATGATAGATCTCCTTTGAAAATATAAAATTTTTAAGGCGCGGAGATTCCTTACTACCGTCAAGGACAAGATCAAGCTCGTTGTTCTCCAGCATTGCCAGACACCTTTTCCATGGCAGGGCCACAAGCTGAAGATCGTCTTCAGACCGGCTGAATACCTCTTTAAGAAAATCAACAGTGAAACCTTTAAGGTCATGTGGATCATCCGAGGATAGATAGCAATATGGCGACCAATACCCAGTTCCGCCGACCCTGATTTTATCGGCTGCTGCTCCTGACGAAAGCAAAACAAAAATTATTGCTGACAAGACAATATAGCGCATCATCACCCCATGTAATCTAAATATTACCTATATCTAAAACTGGATCATACATTATGATCCAGTTTTAAACTAGCTGAAGAATAATGGAGCTCTCATAAATGAAATATTGTTGAATTTACTCCACCACTGGTGCAACATTATCCTCGGAATAATTCATGCATAAAATTTAATAGAACTGAAAAAAGAGTCAAAAATATGCCTCACAGGAGGCAGCTCATGGTTAAACAGCATCGCAACAACCTATTTAATGACTGTGACTTAAGTGTAATTCTTGAGAACGTTTGCAACAGCATCATCCCGCAAATTGAAGCTATTCCGGAAGAGGAATTCTTTGCCGCTTCCAAAGCTGAACTTGTGGAAAATGTTATTGAACAGAATTCAATAAAGCAGATCACCCTGCTTGAAGAAAAAATATGTATACGCAAGCCTGTACTATGCCGGATAACCCCGGCAGGAAGAGTATACCGCCCAGACAACACTCAAGATCCCCCTGATTTAAAAGACGGCATAATTACACAGGTGGAGATTCCATACTCAGGCGATAAAAGACTTCTGGTCAGCAGACCAAGCATGCATTACAAACATGGCGGCCCCAGCTTTACCATCAAGAACGACCGCATAATCAAACACTATGTTCGTCCCCTTTATTCTGATCCGAAGGCATTCAAACATCATTTCCTGCGCAACTATGAAAAGATAAACAAGTATCTCACTTGGCAAGCCCACGACATCGCCCTGTTCGATGGTAAACTACGGGAGATTGTAACCACTGGCGTTGCGGATAGACGTCTGAAAGGTAGAACGATTAACCTGCATCTACCCTCCAAGGACGGCGCGAATGAGTTTAACCCCATCCATGTCCGTAGCAGGTTATCTCTTGTGCATAAATCAGGCTATTGCCGCACGCCGGTCATCTCTAACGAAGATTTTATCAAGGCTATCCGCGTATTGCGACACACAGGGAGCAGCTTTGAAAGAACCCCGGCTATCTATAGTGTCCACAACGACAAGGATCTGCGTAACATACTGGTCTCAAACCTGAATACCCATTTCGCAGGAGAGAACAACGAAGACTTATTCAGCCGGATAGGAGAAAACGGATTTAAGGTCGCTCTTGCGAATCAATCAGCGTTGATAGGCAAATGCTCGACATGGCACTGCACGGAGGCCCTTGTATATACCCTCAATTCCCTATTCCACGAAGAGCTCTGCCCAGCATGTAAAGTGGCACTTACAATATTCAACAGGACAGAAGAAAATTTCAGTTCCCTGCTTAAGCACATACGTAAACTGCTTATCGAGCATCCATGCCTGATAAGGCTTGAAAAAGAATATGCTGATAATGAATGGCATACCGTAATAAACACTAGGGCCGAACTGAACCAGCAACACTGGATGCATCTAATGATTTTCAACCTGTACTATAAAAAAGCTGTAGATCACCTGCACTTGAATGATGCGGAGCGTAAATTCTTTGCCGCGCTATAGAAAAAGACCTTCATGGTTAACATGAAGGCCCTCATATTGAAATTTTAATTAGTCTTACGTTCCCGATCATATTCAGTCAGATATTCAGGCAACTGGTATACCCTGCGAAAAAATCCGCTCAGCGACAATACTGTGGACGGTGAGCCAACAGTCCTGCGTTCTGCTAATAAAGCAGCAAATAGGCTGACCACTTCCGCATGGCTTTCCTGTCCGACTTTCCCACTATCAATGTCTGCTATTAATAGGTTGAGGCTGCTTAAAAGCTTCAGTCCAACAAAGTCATCAGGCAAAATCCTTACCGCCAGACCGGTATGCAACTGCCGCAGCTTTGCTACAGCCATATGCGCAGCCTTGTCATTTGCACAACCGCCAAATTTCCGGGGCGTATGATTGGTAATCAACAAAGCCATCTTCCGTATTTCTTTGCGCCACTGCTGAAATTCCTTATCCTCTACCCTGCCCTGCTCCCGTGCCTGCAACAGAGCATATGCCAGTCCAAATCCCCCGATACCCGCTAATAAAACCGCCCACGCATCGCTCATAATCCCCCCGCATCAGCTTACGTTTATTGATTTATTTAATCAGGACTATTTCACGGTAAGATATTTTTTTCAATCGCAAAAAACATAATCCCCCATTGACCTGATTAAATCTAGAATATATCAAATTGCTAATCAAATTAAAGGAGAGGTTGAAATGAAGAGATTACAAAAAGGCTTGATACTTCTTATTGCGATGATTCTGGTTCTGGGAATGGCTGCATCAGCTATGGCTGATACCCACGGCAAGAAAGCAATCATGATTGTCGCCAAATCTGATTTTGAACAAACTGAATATAAAAAGACTCGCTCAGCCCTTGATGATGCAGGTATTATCTGCGCCATTGCCAGCACCAAGGTCGGTACCCTCAAAGGTAACAAAGGCAAACGCATTGAATCGTCAATGCTGCTTAAGGATGTGAATGTAGCTGATTACGATGCCGTGGTTTTCATCGGTGGTAACGGAATCAAGAAAGTATGGAAAAATAAAAATGCCCACAATATTGCGCAGGAAGCAGTAAAACAGGATAAAATCCTTGCCGCTATTTGCGCAGCTCCCGGAATACTCGGTTACGCCGGAGTCCTCGACGGTAAACAGGCAACCGCACACCCTAAAAGCGGTGCCCGCAAAATCATGAAAAAGAATGGCTGTGACTTCCAAAACCAAAAAGTAGTTGTCGACGGTAAAATTATTACTGCAAACGGCCCCAAAGCCGCCGGGAAATTCGGTGAAACAATCGTGGAAGCTATGAATTAATTCAAAACCTCCCGAAATATATCTCACAAAACAAAAGGCACGGACCAAAATCCGTGCCTTTTTTAAATTTTAAAACAAATTTATTGCTTCTTTTTCCACTCATCCCATTCTTTTTTACTCAGTTTTCCATCCTTATTCAGGTCTGCTTCACGCATAATTCTTCCGGCATTAAGAGGATAAACCTTTACAATTTCAGAACGGATAACGGTTTTACTGCCATCTTTATCGATATCGACAAAGGCTCTGGCAAAACGAATTCTTTCCATTGTGTAGTAAATAGCTTTAGCTCTGCGACCGCTTTCAAGGTTATACAGGGACATATTTTCCTTACCTGTCAGGGTTCCCAAAGTGTAACCTTCTTCATGTTCAGCAAAATAAAGGCTCACGCCGTCAGCGCCGATGATGCCGCTGAATCCCTCGGTAATAAGATTTTCTTTATTTTCAGCAAACCATGCCTTTTCACCGGAGAAGAGATTGCCCTCCTGCTTTTTGATAACAAATACGGCCTTATGCTCTTTAATCTTTCCGTCTTTAGTGATCATCTTGACCAGACCGACCCATGTTCCACGCAATTCCGGAAAACCGCCAGCACAGGCAAAGGAGCTCATCAGAACCAATGTGAGGACAACAATACTGCAACTCAAAATTTTTCTCATTTTATCTACCTCCCAGATTTAAAATTAAAGATACTACCGTTATTTAGCAAACAGCAGAATACGTCAACCATTCCGGCAAAACAAGCTGTTATAAATAAAAAAAGGCAGCCCCTGAGGACTGCCCTTTATATTCTCGTTTTAAGATTCCCTTAAATATGGGAAACGACCTTTCCTAGAAAATCCTTAAGTCTGGGATTCTTGGGATTGGCAAAGACTTCAACAGGATCGCCTTCTTCCTGAATAATGCCCTGATCGATGAAAATGAGACGGTCTGCAACTTCCTTTGCAAAACCCATCTCGTGGGTAACTACGATCATGGTCATACCTTCCTTGGCAAGCTTCTGCATTACTTCTAGAACTTCTCCGACCAGTTCAGGGTCAAGAGCAGAAGTAGGTTCATCAAAAAGGATAACCTTAGGCTGCAGAGCCAGGGAACGGGCAATTGCAACACGCTGCTTCTGTCCGCCGGAAAGCTGTTCCGGGTAGTTACGGGCCTTATCCTTTAGACCGACCTTATCCAAAAGCTTGAGGCCGAGTTCATCAGCATCACTCTTGGACATCTTACGCACCTTGATGGGACCGAGAGTCACGTTATCAAGGATGGTCATGTGCGGGAAAAGGTTGAACTGCTGGAAAACCATTCCGGCTTCAGCACGCACTTCGTTGATATTAGTAGTAGAAGCCATGATGTCATGGCCATCCACAATAATGGTTCCGGAAGTGGGTTCTTCAAGCTTGTTGATGCAACGCAGCACGGTTGATTTACCGGACCCGGAAGGACCGATAATACAGACAACTTCGCCGGACTCAACCTTAAGGTCGATGCCTTTAATTACTTCAAGCTTCCCGAAACTTTTATGAAGGTTCTTAATCTCAATCATGTCACTACCTCCGGGAAGTATTCAACTTTTTCTCAATGCGACGCATTGCAAATGCGATGGACAGGGTCATAACAAGGTACACACATGCAACAGCAAGGTAGACCTCAAAGGCACGGAAGTTCACGGAAGTGATTTCCTGACCGGTTCTCATAAGCTCACCAACACCGATAACCATAAGCAGGGAGGTATCTTTAAGGCTGATGATGAACTGGTTGCCAAGGGGCGGAATCATCCGTTTAAGTGCCTGTGGCCAGATGATAAAACGCATGGTCTGGGCATTAGTCAGACCGATGGAGCGTCCGGCTTCAAACTGTCCTTTGTGGATGGACTGAACCGCACCGCGAACGATCTCGGCAATATACGCACCTGAGTTAACTGCGATGATAACAATCCCGGCGGTCATGGGGGGAATACGCATCCCGATTGCCATGGGAACCCCGTAATAAAGGAACATGGCTTGAACAAGCATGGGTGTACCCCTGATAGCTTCAACGTAAACCCCGGCAATCTTTCTAGTGAAAAAATTACGGGAAAGCTTCATCAAACCTGCTGCACTTCCAAGTAAGAATCCGAAAAATAGACCGCCGATGGTGATCTCAATTGTGAGCTTGAGACCACGCATGAGCATGGGAAATGTGTCCCAGAAAACTGTAGTGTCAAATGCGAATGCCATTAGGACCTCTGTTTAAAAAATAATTAGGGGCGGCCAAATAGCCGCCCCACAAAACACACTGAAATAGTTATAAATAAATTATTTAGGCTCAGTGCCGAACCATTTTACGTACAGTTCACGGTAGGTGCCATCTTTGCGCAGGTCTTTAAGAGCTGCGTTAACTTTGGCTACGAGGTCGCTTCCTTTGGGGAAAGCAATACCGTACTGCTGGCCGTTGTAAAGAGGGCCAACAACTTTAACCTGACCTTTACCGGCCTTACGCATGAAGTCTGCGATAACGGGGGAGTCAAAGATAACCGCATCAGCACCGCCGGTCATGAGTTCCATGAACATAGCGTCGTTGTTGGGGTAAAGCTTAACTTCCTTAGCGTTAGCAGTCTTAGCGAAATCAGCAGAAGAAGTGCTCAGCTTGGTGGAGATGATCTTACCTTTAAGATCTTCAATACCGTTGATGGAATTTTCGTCTTTCTTGACGAGAATAAGCAGGCCGGAGTTGTAGTAACCATCAGAGAAGTCAACAACTTTTGCACGCTCGGGCTTGATGGTGATACCAGCGATACCTACATCAATCTGGTTGGACTGGAGACCGGGAATGATGCCGTTGAAGTCCATGGGCTGCAGATCATAATCAACACCGATCTTCTTAGCGATAGCTTCCCAAAGCTCAACGTCAAAGCCGGTGTGCTTTCCGGTAGCAGGATCTTTAAATTCAAAAGGAGGGAAGCTGGTGTCACAGGCAACAGTAAGTTTACCTGCAAAAGCAGTTCCGACCATGGTCGCAGTAATCAGAGCGGCAACGATTATTGAAAGCAGTTTTTTCATGAATCCTCCAAGAATAAACATCATTTCTTAAAAATCTTCATCCCAATAAAAAATGAAGATAGACCGATCAACGAGGAATTTACCCGTCGATAATTTGTCGAAGGAGCAAAATTTAGCACCTTTTTACACTAAATTCAAGACACTGGCCGCACAACCATTCAATTAGAAATTCAATCAAACTCAATAGATACGATAACATCTCAGGAATACATGCATTTTAAAAGCGAACACTCACCTGATCAACCAATCAACCTACCCAAATTTAATTCGAAAATAACAACAGCCACACGCCCTCTTATTCATTAAATACCGCCTCACTTTTTATCTAAAAAACCCCAAAAAAATGAAACAGTTTTTCTCAAAAAAACCACGACAAACCATCACGAAAACGAAAACAATGCAGACTTTTTAAAATTATAAAAAATACTACTGACTTTCCTATTATATTAATGTAGGGAATCATAAAAATTCGCGCACAAGTGCAATCTTTCTCAATATATATTTTTCACATAAAGCATAGCATCCTCAGCCACAAACAACCGTTTACTCAATCAAAATGCACAATTTTGTAATCAAAATTCCCCACCTTTCTGGGTATACTTAATTTTAATGACAATTTTGTAATATGACTTCGAGGCGCACCCTGATCATTCTACATTTTTGTAAGTTAGGCATGCCTCTCAAAGAACCCAAACACAGATAAATATCTATAATATTTAACTTTTCACAACAACGGCACACCTCCTGCTTGTGTCTGAGCAGGTTTGATTAACGCCCAAAATTCTTCGCCGAGCGAAGATCACCAATAAAAAAGATTCAAGGAGTTTTTTCAAATGAGTTCAAACACCTCCCGCCAGGGTGCGATCACCGCAGTGACCAACTACTCTACCCCTGAAGCTTCCTTCAGCTTTGCCGACACAAAACCCACCGAACTCTTCGGCTGCAATGTCTTCAACGACAGCGTAATGAAGGACAGACTTCCTAAGAAAGTCTACAAATCCCTGAAAAAAACCATTGAAGAAGGTGCTGCAATCGATCCTTCCATCGCCGATACTGTTGCAAACGCAATGAAAGAATGGGCCATGGAAAAAGGCGCAACCCATTACACTCACGTTTTCTATCCCCTGACTGGCCTGACCGCAGAGAAACACGACAGCTTCATCTCCCCCGACGGCAGCGGTAACTGCATTGCTGAATTCGAAGGCAAGCTCCTCATTCAGGGCGAGCCCGATGCATCCAGCTTCCCCAACGGCGGCCTGCGCGCAACCTTCGAAGCTCGTGGGTACACCGCATGGGACGTAACAAGCCCCGCTTACATCCTTGAGAACCCCAACGGAACCTTCCTGTGCATTCCCACCGCATTCATTTCCTGGAAAGGTGAAGCACTTGACAAAAAGACCCCCCTGCTTAAAGCAACACAGGTAGTCAACACTTCCGCACAGCGTATCCTAAATATTTTCGGCGACAAATCCGGTAACCGCGTTGCTTCCAACGCCGGCCCCGAACAGGAATACTTCCTGGTTGACCGCAACTTTTACTTCGCACGCCCCGACCTCATGATGTCCGGCAGAACCCTTTTCGGTGCCAAACCCGCAAAAGGACAGGAACTGGACGACCACTACTTTGGTGCAGTTCCCCGCCGCGTTCTCTCTTTCATGATGGATGTTGAGCACGAACTCTACAAACTGGGCGTTCCGGTTAAGACCCGCCACAATGAAGTAGCTCCCGGACAGTTCGAAATCGCTCCTGTTTACGAACAGTCCAACATTGCTACCGACCACAACCAGATGATCATGACCACCCTCAAGAGTGTGGCTAAACGTCACGGCATGGTCTGCCTGCTGCATGAAAAACCTTTTGCAGGAATCAACGGCTCCGGCAAACACGTCAACTACTCCCTGAGCTGCAACGGATACGGTTCCCTGTTCGATCCGGGCGACAACCCCCATGAGAACGCACAGTTCCTCATATTCTGCGCTGCGGTAATCCGCGCTGTCCACAAGCACAGCAAGCTCCTGCGTGCAGTGGTTGCCACCGCTTCCAACGACCACCGTCTCGGTGCCAACGAAGCTCCTCCGGCGATCATGTCTATCTTCCTCGGCGAGCAGCTCTCTGAGATCTTCGGAAAGATCCAGGAAGGCAACTCCCCGACCCCGACTTCCACTGGCTTCCTCAAAGCCGGCGTAGACACCCTGCCTCCGCTGCCCAGAGATGCCGGTGACCGTAACCGTACCAGCCCGTTCGCATTCACCGGTAACCGTTTTGAGTTCCGCGCAGTAGGTTCCAACCTCTCCATCGCCGGCCCTCAGGTTGCCCTGAATACCATGATCGCAGATTCTCTTGATTTCATCGCAGATGAAATGGATGCATTCATGGGTGGTGACGAATCCAAACTCAATGATGCTGTAAACAAAGTAATCAAAGATATCATGGACGCCCATGGTCAGATCGTATTTAACGGCGACGGCTATTCTGAAGAATGGCACAAAGAAGCTGTTGAAGAACGCGGCCTGCCCAACCTGCGCACCTCCGCAGATGCTATCCCCGAGATCGCTTCTCCGGAATCTGTAGAACTGTTTACCAAATACGGTGTCTTCACTGAAGAAGAACTGGAAAGCCGTAAAGAAATCTACCTTGAGCAGTACAACCAGGCCATCGTTACCGAAGCTGCACTGGTAAGCAAACTCGCCAAGACCCATATCCTTCCCGGCGCAGTACGCTACCAGAAGGAACTGGCTGAAACCTGCGCTGCAATGAAAGCCATCGGCGTAGAATTCACCACCGGCACCCTCGAAGACCTGACCGCTAAGCTTCGCGGCATGCAGACTGCCAACATCGAACTTGAAAAGATCATGGAAGCCAAGCCCGAAGGCGATGTTGTAGAAGAAGCAAAATACCTCTGCTGCACCGCACTTCCCGCAATGCTGGAAGTCCGCAAATACGCAGATCAGCTTGAAGAAGTTGTTGCAGACGACCTCTGGTGCCTGCCCAGCTACTCTGAAATGCTGTTCATCAAATAAGAATCAATTACTGCCATATCCTTAAGCCAAGAAAGGTCCCTGCTTCGAAAGAGGCAGGGATCTTTCATTTTCTCCATCCCTCTTTACAAAATCTTAATTTAATATATACCGATAATCATTAGTCGGGGTAAATACTCAGCATGGAGGAACAATGCTTAAAAAAATATTGGTGCTGGTCGTACTGACCTTTCTTTTCGCATTCACAACAAATGCGGCTTCCCCTCTTACCGGGGATCAGGTAGAGCGGGTTGTAAAAACACTGGAACAGCTGGACCCGATAATGGAACAGATGGAAGAGGAAATGGAAGAATCCGGTGAAAGCGATGTAGATCCCCTTGATCCTGAAATGCTGCACAAGGAATTTGCCATGCTCTATGGCTACACCCCACAGGCCAAAAGAATCATTGAGGCAAATGGTTTTACCTACAAAACATGGCCTGAAACTGCTGGGCGAGTAGTTAAGGCATTTGCCTCCATCGCCATGGAAGAAGACGGTAACGCGGGCATGGCTGAACTTGAAGCCGCAATTGCCCAGATGGAAGCCGATCCGAACATGAGTCCAGAGCAAAAGAAGATGATAAAGGAACATATGCTCTCATCTATGAAAGTTGCTAAAGCAATGATGAAAGCACCTGCAGAGGATGTAAAAGTTGTCCGGCCTTATTTTGATAAATTATCAAGTGCCATAGAATAAATTATATATTAAAAATTTACTACAATAGAGGCCGGAAGGCCTCTTTTTTTGTATACTCTTTTATGACACACAAGCTAAAAGACTGATAAAACATTCAATTTACCGACACACCATCCACACCTGCATTCCACTGTGCTAATATGACTCACTTACAGTCTTCAGAAATAGCACAAAACACACTTCTCTTCCTGTTACAATAGGAAGATAAACACATGGCATTAAACATGCTTTATGGGCTACAGCACTTCTACTAAAAGAACGGGAGGCCCATATGACCGCACGCCTGTATGCCAGCATCGTAACAATTGCCCTTCTACTCGGAGCAGGACTATTCTTTGCCCAGAATCAAATAGCTATTCTCATTGTATCAATTTCCATTGCCGCTTTGCTTACCCTAGGCTTTGTTGTTCAAAGACATATAATTTCGCCGATTAAAACACTCATTGGAGAAGTAGAAAGAATTTCCAAAGCGGACTACACCCCGATCCCCCATCATAATTTCATGGCAGAACTCGGAGAGCTTTCAAACGCAATAGAAGGACTCAACAATATTCTAAACGAGAAAGTCGGCATGAGTGAATCGATGCTGAAAAATATTATGACCCCTATGGTGGTAGTCGACCCCAAAGGTAATATCAGCTGGATTAATGAAAGCATCGTAAAATTAATTGAAGAAGAGGAAGTAACAGACACGTATATCGGGCAGAATTTTTCAACCTTCTTCTACGGCACAAAACAGGAAACCATCTCCGAAAGATGTATGGATGAACGCAAAAAATTATTTGTCAAAGGACAGGTAGAGGGCCGCAAAGGCACAACAAAATATATCTCCGTTGCTTCTTCGCCAATTTTCGACTCCAGAGGGAATTTACTTGGCGGCTTCACCACAATCATGGATTTCACCAACATCAAGCTCAAGGAAGACTTTATCACCGCCCAGAATAAGAAAATTGCCAAAGGCGTGACTGATGCCTCAAAAATATCTGAGCAACTTGCAGGCACATCAGACGAAATAAGCTCAGAAATCCAAAATTCCAGCAAAGGTATCCATGACCAGCGGACCAGAACGGAAGAAGTGGCAACTTCCATGGAACAGATGAATGCATCTATCCTTGAAGTATCCAGAAACTCCAGTGATGCAGCCCGGATGGCCCGCCAGACTCAAGAAACAGCTAACGATGGTTCCGGGCTTGTTGAAAATGTCATCGGGGTTATGGACGAAGTGAATATGAAAGCGGGAAATCTCAAGCAGGAAATGGGAACCCTTGAAACCCACAGTAACGGCATAACCACCATCATGCAGGTAATATCCGACATTGCCGACCAGACCAACCTACTCGCTCTCAATGCCGCTATTGAAGCGGCCCGAGCCGGGGAAGCGGGACGCGGTTTTTCTGTTGTAGCCGACGAAATCAGGAAACTGGCTGAAAACACCATGCATGCAACCAAGGAAGTTGGCGAATACATATCCGCCATCCAAAACAGTTCACAGAAAAGCACTTCCGCCACAGAAGACACCTTAAACAGTATTCAGCAGGCCACGGAAATGTGCGATAAAGCTGATGCAGCTCTCAAGCAGATACTTGAAATATCCAAACAAACGGCAGGACAAGTCGAAGGTATAGCAACTGCAGCAGAACAGCAGTCAGCTGCCAGCGAAGAAGTCACAAGTGCAATCGACATGGTGAATAATATCGCATCACAAACTTCAGATTCAATGGGAATGGTTGCCGGATCGGTAGCCGAACTGGCTTCTCTTGCAACAGACCTTGATGACTTCATGAACAAGATGCAGGTTCAAGAAACATAAAAAAACCGGGATCTCACATACAATGAGATCCCGGCAGACTTAATAAATTTATTTCTTATTTTCCTCTATCTGCTGCACATCTTCACGCTTGATTGTCGTCTGCTGGCCGTCAAGATTCTCATAAGTATAGGTATTCGAATCTTTATTGTATTGCGGTGCGCCGACACTTACCGCTGTAGAACCATCAGTTTTGGTAATTGTATGATGCTTTGCTCCACAACCAACAAACGCAAACAACCCCAAACACAATAAGCCCGCAATAAGAATATTTTTCATTTTCCACTCCTTCTATGGTTTGGAAAACCCTAGCAGATTATTGCAGATACAACAACGAGCTTAATTAACTACTCCACTTCTTTCATCACATGCCCTACTTTAAGAGCCTTCTCGGTAAAATCATTCTCTAACCGCTCAATATCACGATCAATAATCTCCGCTACTTCCCGGGCTTCATACTTGGATTCCAACTTCAACACATTACCGGCCCCGCTGCCACGCGCGGCACGGCTGATTGAAACTGCAGCCCCCGACTTACGCTTGTGTTGAACTTTGAGTTTACCCTGATAAACAGCCGTTTTTCCGGCCTTGGCAAGCATCAAGTCATGATCGAGGTCATCATACTGAGTAGGTGAGTAACGCAGGTCAAAATCACCACTTTGGCTCAAAATATCCTGCCGGAAAAGATGGAAGCATCCGGTGACGGAAACGCATGGACGGCAATAATCAAACTGCCCATAATCAAGATCCTGATTATAAGGATCGAGATAGGCAAACTCGAAACTACGGACCACATCTTCAAATCCCGTCGGGGTTTCCCGCAAATGCAAATCAGCATGCTGAATGACTTCCTGCTGATCCTCATTGACCACCTTGCAGCCCCAGACCCCGGCATCAGGATAAGCCTCCACCGCCGCACTGAAATGGGCCTGCCAATCCGCCGGAATAAAGGCATCGTCATCAAGGTAGGCCACATAATCGTAGAGCTTAAGCTCATTCATATTTTTCAGCCAGTTACGAGCCGCAGGAGCACCCACATTCACCGGAAGATCGATACGGCTGAAACGATCCCCAAGCTGCTCTTTCCAACGGGTCATAATTTCAGAAGTATGATCCGAACTCCCGTTATCTAGGGCAAAGATATGCACATTATCCAACGGAGACTGCGCCAATGACTTCATGGTCACATCAAAGTCATCTGCTTTATTAAATGTGTACAGGCAAACCGCAACCTGACCGTCCAGCAGATTAGAACCGCCACTACCGAGCAGACGGTCATAAACCTTGAACCAAGTATTAACCTGCCACGGACGGGCAGTCATGCGATCCCGCCAGAGAACCATGGCTTCATCTCGCCTGCCCATGCGGTCTACACTTTCAGCCAGTCGCAACAAATTCTCACCCAAAATAAGAGCACCTTCAGAAGTATCAGAATAAATAGCTTCAGCCTGCTCGTAGTTACCGGAACAAAAGGCAATATCCCCGGCATATTTATTGAGCACCATATTCATGGATGTGGGCCAGTCACGAGCAAGGGCCGCACTGGCAACCTCGTGTCTGCCAAGAAAAAAAGCCAGATCAAGCAAATGCGATAGCCAGAATAAATTCTCGGGTTCACGTTCGGTCTGGCTGGAAAGATAATCAACCAGCTTATCCTTATCATCCTTAGCAATAAGCCGTTGCAGGTAGCCCAGATTTTCCGGGATGGCACTGTTCGAGGCAATGAGCGACATAGTTTCCACCAGCGGAGCTGGCAAAAAATTAAGCTGCTTATTGATTGCCAACAGATTGGAAGCAAGTTGTCCATCCAAAGGACTGGCTTCCCATGCAGCCAGAAACATATCTACGCCCAGATCAATGAGCGTACTTTTCTCGCGGCTACTCTCGGCGCTGTTGATGACCCGGTTAGCAGTCTCCATAAGGTGTGGCTTACCGTGCCCGGAAACCAGAAGCCTGTAGCGGGACGCGGTGTCGAGAAATCCCCAGAATTTACCTGACATAATCTTAATCCTACCCAAATGTTTGACGCATTTTTTCCATCAAAGTGGAAAGCCTATGTTTGTAGGTATGTTCGGCCATAATCCGCTTACGCGCGGCAGCGGTTACCTTGGACCGACCAACATCATCAGCCAACCACTTTTCCAGCAACGGACCGATTTCTGAAATATCATTATACGAAATAATCTCATTACCCGGCTCAAAAAGCGCTTCCATCTGCTCCCGATAGTCGGTGAGCACAAACCCTCCGCAGGCCGGAACATCGAAGACCCGCTGGTTGACCGCGCCCTTCATCTGCCTGCTGGTGCAATTGAAACCGATCTTGGACATAGGATAAAACCCGGGCAGATCATTATAATAGTCCAAAGAGGACAAATAACGCCAGTTTCCTTTTGAAAGCAATTCCTGCCAACCGTCATCCCCTACGATAAGCGGATTGAAGGGCAGCAATTCGCGCACACAAGAAAGACGGTAGCGGCGAGTAGCTTCCCATGTGATCAAACCTTCAAAGGCCAGCCTGTTTTCATCAGTGGCTAAATTTTCCATCTGTTCCAGAAGATCAGGGTACGAATTGCGCAAAAAATCTTCCACTGACAGCTCTGCCCGTTCACCGAACTCCACTGCCAATTCCGGAACTCTCTGCTCCATTCCGGCATCAAGACCACTCTGATGCAAATAGTCATTCACCGCATGCACCATGGAGTTACCAAGGAACGAAACATCCGCCCGCCACTCATCACGCCCGGGAAGTCCCGGCTTGAAACGCTCTACATCCGTTGCCAGCGGCAGGTAGAAAACATTCTCAAAACCTTTTTCGCTCATGATTTCCAGATTTCCGGCATCATAAGTAAAGATAGCCGTCAAATCGGGCAGTACATCAGCGTAACGGTAAAGGATCAGATGCGGGTTATCCACAAACCATGAGGCCAGCGGGAGTTTGAGTTTCAACAGCAGGTCGGTGAGCTTACCTTCCCGGTCCACGCCGAAGTGGTTCACTGTCAGCGCAAAATCTGGCTTAAAATCAACCACCGTACGCAACAGGTCTTCCACAAAACCTTCACGAACAGTGTCCCCGGTACCGATATCCACGCTGCGGAATTCAATGTCCAAGCGCTCCAGCGCGGCGGTAATCTCGCCCATCAGGAAGTACGGGCGATGGAAGAAAAGAACCTTCGGTTTTTCATTGCGAAATTTCGGATAGGCAACCTCAGCCCAAAAATCTAAAGGAGCGGAATCCTTTTCGTCCTCAATTGTGTTGCCGATAGCGAGGTACCATTCTCGGTCCAGACGCTGATATAAAGGTATTTTCACCAGCTCAAGCGGACCGTTACCGTTAGCCGAGCGCCACTCGCGGACCTGCTCCAACACCTGTACCGGATCACCGCTCAACCATGTAACCTGCGGATGATTTCGAAATTTATCTGCCCCAGAAGCCTCTGCTATGGACGGATCATTATCCAGCACCGCCAGCGGACCGGATTTCAGCAATTCTTCTATGCACACACCAAGTCCGGCACCAAGTAGCACGGGCAGCTTTCCGGGCGTGACCGCTTCAGCCAGCCCGCATTCACGCTCACCCCCTTTACGGCCCCAGAGATGCCATTTCTTACCCTCTATATGGATGCGCACGTCAACAACGCTACCCTGATCCATCACGGGTTCAACTGTATAAGCTCGTTTCGACATATTGAATATGTATGTCATTACAGCATGCTGTGACAATCCTTGATTGTGATTTTTTTAGATAAGTAATGAACTGTTTACGGACCGCCCATTCATTCGTTATAGCTGGCCCAAATTCGATTTTAAAACTAAAAAATATATACGAGAAAACTCATGACAAACAAAGCGCTGCTGACTGAAAGCAAAATGGAATTTCTGGACATGGAAACATGGGAACGAGCTGAACACTTTACCTTTTTTCAATCCCTGTGCACCAGCCGTTACGGGTTCACCGTGCAGCAGGATGTGACCGAACTTTTGAACTATCGCAAAGAGCAGAACAGCGGGTCCGCAAAAATCCGCTTCTCGTCTATGCTCTATTATCTGGCTACCCGTGCGGCAAACGAGGTCCCTGAATTCCGCACCCGCATAGTGGAAGGCAAGCCCGCCATTTACGATGTTATCCATCCTGCATTCACATACATACCCAAAGGACGCAGCCTGCACGCCAACTGCCTTTGCCGACTCGGCGAAAATTTCTGCGAAACCGCTGCCAATATCGAAGTTGCCCGTCAATCCGCAGATGAAAAACCGACTCTCACCCCCGCAGGTGGCGAAAAGCCCAACCTGTTCTATTTCAGCGTGGTCAACGGCGTGGCCTTCACCTCTGCCAGCAACCCGTGGGGGAACTGCAATACCGATTCAGTACCCCGAATCCTGTTCGGTCATGTAACTGAAAACGAATCCGGCAGAAAGATCATGCCTGTGGCAGTTGAAGCCCTGCACGGACTTATGGATGGTAAGCATTTCGGAGAGTTCTTCCAGAAATTTGATGCGATGTGTAAGGAACCGGGGGAATATTTGTAAGGCCTTCCCCAGACCCCATACCCTCAAAACTTATTAATTTGCTTCGCATTTAACGCGTTAAGACGGTGTATTTTCTTCCTGAATTGCTAGTTCCTTAAGAAATCCAACCTTCTGCCCTGCTCGCTTCTGCTTTACTGCATATTCAGCACGATAGGCAGCGCGTTTATCAGGGAAAGCTTCATATGCTTCAAATTCAACAGGCAGGCGGCAACGGGTGTACTTTGCGCCCTTGCCGGAATTGTGTTCTTCCAGCCTGCGCTCGGGATCGGTGGTCACTCCGCAATAGAGAGAATTGTCGCTACAACGCAGCAGATATACGTACCATGTGCTCATAAATTGGAGATAGCTTTTGCTTGCGGAGCAGTCAAAACTTTATTCTTGAATCATTTTTGCTGATTAACGTCCTGATACGCCCATTTACCCTTGCATTCTGCGGCTCGAACATATAATTTGGCGTGCTTACTCAGTTTATGACTGCCAGACGCATTTTTTCGTGCGCCTTGCGTATCTATATAAAAGATTTCATTTAATTTTCTGCCTTTTTTTTGAGAGGGCCGACAGCCCTGATCCGGAGACCAGATGCCCAGAATTACTATTTCATCCCTTGAAAAATCATATAACGGGGAAGACCTTTTCAGCGACCTTTCATTTGAAGTGAGCGCCGGAATGCGCCTTGCCGTAGCCGGTCCGAATGGTTGCGGTAAATCGACCCTGCTCAAGCTTATTGCCGGAAAGATTGAACCGGATGCAGGTGTGCTTTCCATTTCCAAAGGTGCACGCCTTGGTTACGTGGCGCAGGAACTGACCGGGGAAATCCTTGAGCACACCCTGCTCAGCTGGGTGCTTTCTGCCCTGCCATCCTGGAACAAACTCTGGGAGCAGTGGGAAGAAGCCGGACAGAAGAATGATCAGGCTCTCATGGAAAGACTTTCCGAAAAACAGGCCGAACTTGAGCACCAATTCGGATACAATCCTGAGCACAAGGCCCGAACTATCCTCACCGGGCTGGGCTTCTCCGAACACGACCTGCTCAGCAAAATCAAGGAGCTTTCCGGCGGCTGGCGTGAACGCGCCAAGCTGGGTCGTGTTCTGCTGCAGGGTGCAGACCTGCTGCTCCTTGACGAACCAACCAACCATCTTGACCTTGAAGCCGTGGAATGGCTGGAAAGTTACCTGCTATCCTTTCGTGGTGCGGTCATCTACGTGGCTCACGACCGTATTTTTCTCGATAAAGTCGGCACCCACGTGCTTTTCCTCGGTTCCGGACGTCCGCAGGTCAGACGCGGTAATTTCACCGAATTCCTTAAATGGCGAGCCGAGAACGCAGAGCAACGCAACCGCGAAGCTGCCAAGCTTTCCGCACGCATTGAGTCAGAGACCTCTTATATCAACCGCTTCCGGGTCAAAGCCCGCAAAGCTGCACAGGCTCAGTCCAAGATCAAGAAAGTTGAAAAAATGTCCAAAGAATTGGATAAGATCAAGGAAGAAGCTGATCTCAATCGATCCGGCAGAACCCTGAACTTCCGCCTCCCGCCGACCTCTCGTGGTGACAAGGCCGCCATCAGCATTGTTGATCTTGAGTTTTCCTACGACGGCAAGCCGCCGTCCATCTGGCCCCTGATGAATTTCCAGCTTTTCCGGGGCAAGAAAGTTGCTCTTGCTGCGCCCAACGGTGCGGGTAAGTCTACCCTGCTCAAGGTGATCATGGGAACACTTAAGCCCAATGCAGGCTTTGCCAAAATCGGACAAAACACATCTTTGGCCTACTTCAGCCAGCACCAGAGTGACATCCTGCGCGACGAAGCCACAGCCCTGTCCGAAATCCGCCGTCTTTGCGACCCGGACACCACCGAAGAACAGCTCAAGAGCGTTCTCGGCCTTTTTCTGCTAGGCGAAGGATATTTTGAACGCAAGGTTTCCGCACTTTCCGGTGGAGAGAAAAATAGGTTAATCCTCGCATCACTTTTCCTTTCACGGGCTAACCTGCTTATTCTTGACGAACCTACAAACCATCTGGACCTTGAAAGCCGCGAAGGACTCATCCGAGCTCTGAAAGATTATGACGGAACCCTTTTCTTTGTAGCGCATGACCGTTACCTGCTCGGAGAGGTTGCCGATGAAATCTGGGCTTTGACTGATTCCGGAATCGAAACATTCTTTTCTTTTGAAGAATACGATAATTATCGTAAAGAGAAACTGGCAACCCCCGCAGCCCGACCAGATTCCGACGATTCCGGCGACAGCTACAAGCCTGCCAAGCGCAAACTCAGCAAAGAAGACAAGCGTCGTCAGGCTGAAATCCGCAATGCCCTGTACAAGGAGCTTAAACCCAAGACAGCCGAGTATGAAAAACTCGAAAAAGACCTTGAGAAAACCTTGGAAGATCAGGCAGCCATGGAAGAACAGCTCAATGATCCTGAGCTGTACAGCGATGGTGCCGCAGCAGTGGAACTCAATTCCCGCTACACCGAGACCTGCGCATGGGCCGACGAGCTTATGGAAAAAATGGCTGTCCTCGAAGAAGAGATCGCTGAACTGGAAGAACGCAAGAAGCAACTTTTGGAAGAAGGTTAATGAAAAAGAAGCCTATTGAAGTTGTTGCCGGGGTTATCTGGAAAGACGGACTCTTTCTTTCCGCTGAACGCCCCAAGGGCAAAGATTACGCCGGATGGTGGGAATTCCCCGGCGGCAAAGTCGAATTTAATGAATCCCTGGGTGATGCGCTGGTACGCGAACTTCAGGAAGAGCTGGGTATAACTCCTACAAACTTTGACTTCTGGATGGAAAAAACTGTAGAGTACCCGGAATATACAGTACACTTAAATTTTTTCGACATCTGGGAATTTTCCGGTCAAGTGGCATCACTTGAAAACCAACGCTTTGACTGGTTTGATTTAACCAACATACGCGATGTAAGATTCCTGCCCGTCAATTACGAAATCCTAGAAAAGCTGAAAGAACGGGAACTTAACAAATAAGTTCTCTCCCCGCACAATCTGCCAGACAAAACGGCGAAGCCTACTAAAAGTTTTTGGGATTCTTAAACCCTTTTTTCAAAAAAGGTTTAAGCCGCCGGAGGCATACAGGAGACCATCATGAAAATTATCGACTTAATCAATAAAAACGGACAGTTTATCTCACTGGAATTCTTTCCTCCCAAGGACCGTGAATCATGGCCTAAATTCTTTGATGTAGTAGACAAACTCAAAGTTCTTAATCCTCTTTTTGCTTCTGTTACTTATGGTGCTGGCGGCGGAACTCAAGACAATTCACTTGAAATTGTTAAAAGAATGAAGCAGGATGCTGGGATTGAGCCTCTCGCACACCTGACCTGTGTCGGTGCCAGCCCTGAAAATATCAGTGAATTTGTCTCTGCTCTTCAAGAAGCGGACGTTGAAAACATTCTTGCCCTGCGCGGTGATGCACCTGCGGACGACAAGGACTTCGACTTCAATACCCAGACTTTCAAACACGGCTCCGATCTCGTCACTTACGTTAAGGAAAAACATCCCGGCGTAGGCATTGCAGTAGCAGGATACCCGGAAGCGCACCTTGAATCCCCTTCCATTAAGGAAGACTTCAAGTGGATGAAATACAAAATCGATGAAGGCGGTGAATTCATCATCACCCAGCTCTTTTTTGATAACCGAGTCTACTTTGACTTCTGCGACAGACTCAAAGGTATGGGCATTGATGTTCCCGTACTGCCCGGAGTGCTGCCGATCATGAGCCTCAAATCCGCCAAGTTCATCCTTTCCCTGTGCGGCGCAGCTATTCCCGGCAAATTTCTCAGTGCTCTGGAAAAAGCACACGCAGAAGGTGGAGATGACGCTGTTTACAAACTGGGTATCGAATTCGCGACCAAACAGGCTCAGGAACTGCTCGACGGCGGTGCACCCGGCGTCCATCTTTACACTCTGAACAGAGCTAAAGCCTGTCTTGAAATCGGTCAGGCATTAAAATTTTAATACGGCTGTCGAACGGCATTTCATATTGCCGAAAATGATTAACAAACAAACCGGACTGCCGATGGTCCGGGTTAAGAATACGGAGGTTTAGCTATGAGTACCAAGAATCCCAGAGTTGCTGTTGTAGGGGCCACAGGCGCGGTTGGACGTGAAATGCTCAAAGTGCTTGAGCAGCGCGACTTCCCCGCATCCGAAATTGTTCCCTTTTCTTCTGCCCGTTCCGCCGGAACCAAGGTTCCCTATAAAGGCGAAGAGCTGACCGTTGTCGAGCTTAAAGAAGATTCCTTTGAAGGATTCGATCTCGCTCTTTTTTCCGCAGGCGGCGGTACCTCCGAAAAATTCGCACCCCTTGCTGCTAAAGCAGGTTGCGTAGTTGTGGATAACTCCAGCCAGTGGCGCATGGACCCCAAAATCCCCCTCGTTGTTCCTGAAGTGAACCCCGAAGACCTCGACTGGCATCCCGGCATCATCGCCAACCCCAACTGTTCCACCATTCAGATGGTTGTTGCGCTGAAACCCATCCACGATGCAGCAAAAATCAAGCGCATCATTGTTTCCACTTATCAGGCTGTATCCGGTACCGGACAGAAAGCCATCACCGAGCTGGAAACCCAAGTCAGCAGACTTTTCAACGGTAAGGACGTTGTTCCCAGTGCCTACCCGCACCAGATCGCCTTCAACTGCCTGCCGCACATCGATGTTTTCATGGATAATGGCTACACTAAGGAAGAAATGAAGATGGTCAATGAGACTAAGAAAATCATGGGCGATGACTCCATCAAACTCACCGCTACCACCGTACGTGTACCCGTCTTCTACAGCCACTCCGAGTCCGTAAACATTGAGACCGAGGAAAAGGTAACTGTTGAGGAATGCCGCAACATGCTTTCCAACTTCCCCGGCTGTACCGTAGTGGACTTCCCCGAGAAGAACCTCTACCCCATGGCCATCGACGCCACTGGTGAAGACGATGTATTCGTCGGACGTATCCGCGAAGACGAAACCATTGAAAATGGCCTGAACATGTGGATTGTTTCTGACAACATCCGTAAAGGCGCAGCACTGAACACCGTACAGATCGCAGAGACCCTGATCGAACGTGATCTGGTTCGTGTAAAATAGCAAAGTAATTACCCAGTAATTTTGAAAAGCGGTGAAGTTGATATCAACTTCACCGCTTTTTTATTCTCTATTCCCCCTTGCGAAAGTCTACCCTTTGGCGGTAATGTAATTCGGTTTTGTAGAATATGAATTCTATGGAACTTATGGCGGTTATGATCCCTGATTGGGGTTTAAATAAATTTACGGAGTCCGGAATTGATTAGAAAAGTAGACAGCAACGAATATATTGATGCCATGCTTTCCGCCATGCGTGCGGGAACCGACAAAATTTGCGCATTTTACGAGCACCGTATTGGTCTGGTCTGCACCGACCCCAAACTTATGCTCATGCCTTGGGATGATCACTTGGTCCATCGCGGTGACGGTGTATTTGAAAGCATGAAATTTGTTGACGGCAAGCTTTACCAGCTTGAGCCGCACCTACGCCGCATGAAGCGTTCCGCCCGCACAATCAGTCTGGAACCTCCCTGCTCATGGGACGAACTCGGTAATATCATTCTGGAAGTCGCCGGAGCATCCGGCGTTGATTCCGGCATGGTCCGGGTGCTGTTGGGACGCGGTCCCGGTGGATTCGGTATAAGCCCTTATGAATGCCCGGTTCCGTCCCTGTACATCGTGGTCTACAAACACGAGCCCAAACCAGAGTCATGGTACGAAAAAGGTGTCACCGCCTTCAGAAGCAAGGTTCCGGCAAAGCAACCTTATCTGGCAACAATCAAATCCATCGACTACCTGCCCAACGTAATGATGAAAATCAATGCGAAGGAGGAAGGATTTGACGTGCCTTTCTGTTTTGACAACCTCAGCTTCCTTGCCGAAGGTGCCACTGAAAATGTCTGCATCGTCAGCCCTGACGGTAACCTTTACACCCCGAAATTTACCAACTCACTCGCAGGAACCACCATTGCTCGCGCCCTGCAGCTTATTGAAGATGAGATTGAAGTGGATTTCCGGGCCATATCCGAGGAAGACATCCTGCTGGCCAAGGAAGTTATCATCTGCGGCACATCCATTGATGCCGTTGGAGTTGTACGCTACAATAAAAAACCCATCCACGATGTCCGCCCCGGTCCCATCTGCAAACGCATGCGCGAACTACTGCAAAAAGACCTTGAAGAAACAGGGACACCGATTATTAAAAGCTAAAAATAAAGGCCGTGAATCTCGCTGGATTCACGGCCTTTTAAATTACTTACGAACTCTGCTACTTCTTAGCTGTCAGCAACATAAGTGAAAGATAGTTCGTTTTTTCCGGCACCTCATTAATGTCCAGATAAATAGCTTCGCCGTCCAGACCCAGACGGGTGTAGAATTTCACATCCATCTTATCCATTTCATTAACTGTTTCACGCAGTTCAGGAAAATTACGGTAGGCCTTAAGGATAACGGCATTATCCACCATTTCCAAAGATTTAGCGAATTTATCAGGATCGGCAACCCCGGAAGTAAGCAGCAGATTCTGCCCGGACTCCACCAACACCTGCTGCGACCTTGCTGCCGCAGCCTGATAGGAAGTGATACCGGGCACTACCTCGAATTCCACCTCAGGACACAGATGTTTCATGGTCTGCATCATGTAGCCGAAAGTGGAATATATCAACGGATCACCAAGAGTCAGAAAAGCTGCGGTCTTACCGCCCTTCAACATCTCACAAGCGATACGGCAGTTTTCTTCCCACGCCTCAGTTAATACGTCTTTATCGCGAGTCATGGGGTAGCCAAGTTTGACCACTTCACAATCATCACGCACAAATTCAGACGCAATTTCAAGTGAATGGGAATACTCGTTTTTGGTGGAAGAAGCAGCGAATACTACATCAACTTTTTCAAGTACCCGCACAGCTCTCACGGTCAGCAGGTCAGAATCACCGGGGCCGACCCCGATACCATATATTTTTCCGGAATTACTCATTTATTTCTCTTTGTTATTAAAAAGGAAGTCCGCAAGCAGCTCCACGGCTTCCACATTTCTGGGACCGGGACGGGAAAAGACCGACTCGTCCACCTTTAAAATTCTTTTGTGTCGCACCGCATCAATCAGCTTGAAGTGACTGCGTTCATCAGGTTTGACCGGAGACGGATTCATACGTCCGGTCTGATAAACATAATTTAGCGGGTTAAGCCTCATCAGCTCTTCCTCGCCCATACGCACAATCTTTTTATGATTGCTGACACAGTTGATGCCACCGGCATGGCGGATAATATCATTTACAATTGAACCCTGACCAGCAGCCAGCAGATTGGGATAGCGTATTTCAAAAAATACGGACGGCAACACTGATGAGGTCACATATTTTTGCAACACAGCGTCCAACCGTGCGTTCATGGATTCAACCAATTTATCCGCATTACCAGATTCCCCAGTAAGCACACCAAGCCTGCGGATCATGGAAAACATTTCCTCAAACGAGGCCACCTTGAACATGGCGCAGGGAATACCCCGCTCCCTCAACGGCTCAAGTGCTGTGGCTGCCTGAGAACGCCCTGCCATCTGCAGGACAAGATCAGGCTTCAGGGCCACGATAAGTTCCGGGTTGGGCCGCATGTGCGTACCAATGGACGGCAAAGCTGTAATCTTCTCAGGATAATGATCCGCAGCAGTGCGGGCCACCAGCCTGTCTCCAAGGTCCATTGCGTACAAAATCTCATTGAATGATCCGTACAAGGCAACAATGCGCTTGGCCGGAGCCTGCAGAGTTATCTCATTGCCGAAATCATCGTTAATTGAGACTGCG
The DNA here is from genome assembly GCF_965230075.1 of Maridesulfovibrio sp. Taxonomy (GTDB): domain Bacteria; phylum Desulfobacterota; class Desulfovibrionia; order Desulfovibrionales; family Desulfovibrionaceae; genus Maridesulfovibrio. The sequence goes on from NZ_OZ245945.1 coordinate 2,593,999, forward strand.
GCCTGTGCACTCCCTGCAAAACTAATCAGCAGCAGGAGAAAAAAGAACCTGCGGAACACCGAGCCGGGGATGCTCAACAACCGCAACGGATGTTTCATAAACATTTGAAATATTTTCCTCTGTAATGACTTCTGCAGGAGAACCGTCCAGCACCACATTTCCCTTGGAAAGGAAAACCAAACGGTCAAAATAAAGGGCCGCCAGATTAAGGTCATGGATCACGCAGGCAATGGTCGCTCCGTCACGATTCATAGATTTCAGCAAATCAAAAAGCTCTATCTTACCGGCAACATCCACTCCGGACGAAGCTTCATCCAAAACCATAATCCGGGCCTGCTGGGCCACAGTACGGGCCATAAGCACCCGCTGAAATTCCCCGCCGGAAAGCTCTGCAACCGATCGTTCTGCCAAATGGTTAATTCCGACCCGCTCAATGGCTTCAGAGACAATACGTTCATCTTCTGCATCATAACCGAAAAAACCGGAGCCATGCGCATAACGTCCCATCATGACCATGGATTTCACGGTCAATCCAAAAGCTGGCTCCACCCGCTGCGGCAGAACGGCCATAATCCCGGCCAGTTCACGGGGACGATAGGCATTGACTTCCTGTCCTTCAATCTCAATCCGGCCAGCCAAGGGGGAAAGCACACCGGAAATTGAAGAAACAAGGGTGGTCTTGCCGCTGCCGTTGGGGCCAAGAATGGCGGTCATGGACCCTGCGGGTAAATTAAGATTCAGCCCATGCAGCACCTCACGCCCTGCGTATCCGGCTTTCAGGTCCGTAATCCTGATCATGAGCCACTCCCTTTAAAACCGGAACGCAGCACAATACAGAAAAATGGTCCGCCAAGCAGGGCCGTAACAACGCCAACCGGGAGTTCCTCACCTCCTGACAGCAGCGAACGGGCAATGACATCGGACCAAACCAACAGTAAGCCCCCCAATAGGGAGGATGAAAGCAGTAGCGGCCTATGTTCAGCGCCCTGAAACATACGCACCAGATGTGGAACAATCAGCCCCACGAATCCGATAATCCCAGACACTGCAACCGCAGCCCCGGTCAACAAACCGGAACTGATAAGCAAGGCCATACGCACCTTGGAAACATCCATGCCCAAATGGCGGGCCTGAGTCTCACCGAGAGAAAGGATATCCAACTCTCGGGAATAATAAACCAGCGGAATCATTCCAGCGATGAAATATGGCAGAAACAATTGCAAATGAGACCAGCCACGCCCCTGAAAGCTACCCATAATCCAAAAAACAATGGACGTTACGGATTCTTCATCAAGGGATTTGAGCAGGGAAATCAGTGCAGAAAGAAAAGTAGCAACCACGATCCCGGCCAGAACCATGGTTTCGCGTCGCAATCTACCGCCGATCCTGCCCAGCATGAGTACTGCGCCAAGTGCTGCCATGGCCCCTGCAAGTGCTGCCAGCGGCAGGAACAGATTACCAAATCTGGCCCAGAGTTCCGCTCCAAGCATGGTCGAACCGGAAAAGATCGCCAAACTGGCCCCGAAAGCCGCCCCACTGCTTACTCCGAGAGTAAACGGATCAGCCAAAGGGTTGCGCAGGATGCCCTGATACACAGTCCCGGCCACAGCCAGTGACATGCCTACCAGAAACGACAGACACACCCGACTCAAACGCAAATCGATAACAATAAAAGAAAGGGCCTGATCGACCTTCTGCACGCCGATCCCAAGAGCGGATTTAAATACCGCCAGAACCTGCGCCGGATCGGTACCATAGGCCCCGAAAAGACAGGCGGCAAAGATGGAAATAGGGACGAGCATTGACAGTACTATAACTGCCTGTGCCCTTCTGTTACCTGAATATTCCATCCCCACCGCCTGATTTGATTAATGGTCGCCGAGGTGCTTGAAAGCAACCTTGAGGTGGTCAACCCAGATATCCACAACCTGAGGGAATTCAGCGGTACCCTTGAGTACGGAAACGCACTTGTAACCGTCTTTGGTCAGTTCGGATTTCCAGGAATCGTCTTCATCACCGGCCATATCGTTACGGGCATGGTCGCCGGCAACAGACATGTAAGGCATGAGGTAGACTTTCTTGGCCTTGCTCTTTTTGAGCAGTACTTTCACGTCGTCGAGGGAAGGCGCGCCTTCAACAGTACCTACGAAAATCTTGGGATCAACTTTGGAGAAGTAGTCCTGAGAAGCAGGATAGTAAATATTTGCAGCGTGATGGGTTCCGTGGCCCATGAGCACAACAGCGTCCTTGGCTTTACGATCCTTGGGGATGTTGGCAATGATAGCCTTCACAGTACGCTGCATGTCTTTATCAGAATAAAGAAGCGGCTTACCAACGGTCACTTTGCTCATACCCTTAGGCATACCTTCGAAAGCTTCCACGGTTTCAACGATACCACAATACTCTTCACCGGGAATAGTGTGCAGGGACTGCACAGCAACATGGGTGAAGCCTTCATCCATCATCTTGGTCATAGCCATGACCGGGGAATCAATATTGCGGCCTTCTTTAGCCAGAATATCCCTGATGATAGCGGAAGAGTATGCCCAACGTACGGGAACACCGGGGAAAGCTTTTTTCACTGCCTTGTCGATAGCGTCAAAAGCAGGCTTGGTTTCAGGCATGCTGGAACCGAATGCTGCGAGCAGGATTCCTTTTTTAACAGGTTTCGCTTCACCGTGTCCGGCCATGGCCAGTGAAGGAATCAGCAAAAAACAAACCAGAAGAATTGCGGGGATGAACTTGATTTTGTCCCCAAAACGGCACTGCATAACAGTCTCCTCAAATTTGGGGGGCTTAGGAATAGCGGAACCGCACATCGAAACATGTGCAGTAATTTCTGACAGGTAAAAGCCCCGTTATCCGTCAGAATGATCGTGATTTGCACCTGGGCAGGTCTTCCGACTCGTCCCGTTTTACCCGGCCTTCCCGAAATGGTTTCAGTGGCACGCTTGATATAAAATAAAATCTAATTTTATTTTAACGACATACGGGGTAAAATTTAACAGGACTTACGGCGGCGGGTCCGTTCCCGAATTTCACGGGATTCCCTATTAAGCTCGTGTAAGCACCTCAGGCAACAGCTTGATATGATTGTTCACTCACATTGTCAATGCAGACGGCTGATAAAGCACCATCCACTGTATTACTTCAATGCAAGCGGCCCTTCACCGATTCCGGGCCAAATACGGATCATGCCCAGCAAAGCACGCAAGCTGGTCCAAAGTCCGGCAACAATCCAGATCCAAAACAACATCTGCTGCGGCTGCAACCAATCTAACATAAAAAGGAGAGAGACGCTTGTCAGAACAGCAATGAGCATAGCATTGCGCAGGTAACGGAAATCCCCGGTTCCGAGATGAATTCCATCCGTGGCAAATGAAAGTGCGTTAATGGGCTGCAGGAAAGTTACAGCCAACCACGCAGGGGCAAAAACCATGGCAGCTTCATCCGGCACCAACAGCCAGACCACAGGCTGCTGCCCCAGATACATACCGAGAGTCAGCAGCACCCCGGTACCGAAGCTCCATATACAGACCAGAGCAGCAACTTTGCGTGCTGTAACGCGGTCTGCACGGCCTACAAAATAGCCAACCAAGGACTGCCCACTGATGGCAAAGGCATCCAGAAAAAGGGCCAGAAAAACAAAAAACTGGCGGATAGCCTGATGCGCAGCCCCGGATTCCGCCCCGGACTTGGTGGCAAAGCGGGTACAGAGCAGCAGAAACAGGCAGACACATCCGGTACGCACAAACATGTCCCCGCCAATCACAAACAACCTGCGGGCATCAGCAAGGCTGAATCCGGTATTAAATCCGTAATGCTTGCGCAGCACCAGCACCGCCCAGACTGCGCCGATCCATTGGCTGATGGCACTTGCCAATGCAGCACCGCCTACTCCCATCACCGGAAACGGCCCCTTACCGAACACAAGGCACCAGTCCAACACCACATTAATGGCATTCATGCCCAGCGCAATCCACAGCGGGGAACGCATGTCCTGATAGCCGCGCAAAGAACCGAAGCAGGAAAGAACCACCAGCACAGCAGGAGCGCCCAGCAGGCGGTAACTCATGTAATCCACGGCCAGATCTCGCACGCCTTCTTCTCCGCCCATCAATCCGGCAATACTGCCCAGAAAAGGAAAAACCGTAAACATAAGCACCAGTCCAAGCACTGCAGAAATACCCGCAGCCATCCAGCCAAGGGAAGAAGCGCGTTCAAGGTCATCCTTGCCCAGTGTATGTGAGACCTCGGTCTGGGTGCCGATACCTAAAAATCCAAAAACCCAGAATACGGACGAAAAGACAATGGTCCCGATGCCAAGAGAGGCCAACGGTTCCGGACCGAGTTTGGCAACAAAGGCAGTGTCCACCAGCCCGGTCAAGGGCTCGGCGACCATGGAAAAAAGAACCGGAATTGCTAAAGTCAGCAATGTCCGGTTCGGTTTAATTTCAAAAGGGTGTTTTGGAGTCATATTATTTTATATTTTCTTCAAACCAGGCTTCGAAGATTTCCATGGCCCGTTTGCCGTAGAGTTCTTTGCGAACGCGTTTAGGCGCGCGCTTCTTGAGAGCAGGCATGAGTCCGAACTGAACGTTGGAGGGCTGGAAATTCTTCTTGGCTTCTCGAAGATGCCCGAGCAGTGCGCCCATGGAAGTTTCCGGCGGAGGTGCGGGAAGTTCGTTGCCCTTGGCCTGCTCTGCGAGCATACGTCCTACCCAGAGACCGCAGGCTGCAGATTCGAGGTAGCCTTCGACACCGGTAATCTGTCCGGCGAGGTGAATACGTGGATCGGCTTTAAGAGCCAGTTTTTCGTCCAGAACTTCGGGAGCGTTGACGTAGGTGTTGCGGTGGATGGAACCCATGCGCAGAAATTCAACGTCCTCAAGGCCGGGAATCATGCGGAAAATACGTTTCTGCTCCGGGTACTTGAGCTTGGTCTGGAAACCTACGAGGTTAAAAGCTGTCTTGTCCTTGTTCTCGGCACGGAGCTGAACCACGGCATAGGCCTGTTCTTCAGTGCGCGGATCAATAAGCCCCACAGGCTTAAGCGGTCCAAAGGAAAGAGTCTGCTCACCACGGTCAGCCATTTCCTCGATGGGCAGGCAACCTTCAAAATGGATTTCCTTTTCGAACTCACGGGGAACAACACGTTCGCCCTCTTTGAGTTCTTTGATAAAGGAATAGTACTGCTCCTCGGTCATGGGACAGTTCAGGTAATCATCGTCTTCAGGCTTGTAGCGGGAGCCGTAGAAAGCCACGTCCATGTTCACGGAATCACGGCTGACGATGGGCGCGATAGCATCATAAAAATAAAGGCGCTGTTCGCCGATCTTAGAGATCAGGCTTTCGGTGAGACCTTCAGAGGCCAGCGGTCCGGCGCAGACAACGATCTTGGAAAAATCAGCAAGTTCAGAATCATCAAGAGAAGTGATTTCCTTACGGACAACGGTAATGAACTCGTTCTGCTCGATCTCTTCGGTGACCAGCTTGGAGAAAACCTCACGGTCTACGGCAAGAGCGGAACCTGCAGGAACACGGGCCTTCATGGCAGCACGCATAAGCACGGAATCAAGGGCTTCCATTTCCTTTTTAAGCACGCCGATGGCGGTATTCAACTCACCGGAGCGGAGGGAGTTGGAACAAACCAGCTCTGCCAGACCGGGCAGATGGTGGGCCTCGGAATATTTATCGGGCTTCATTTCATAAAGAACTACCGGAACTTCAGCCTTTGCCAGCTGCATTGCACATTCACAACCTGCCAGCCCGCCACCGATTACAGCAATTTTATCCACGTATATTACTCCAAAGTCGATTGAATTTTTCAGTTATCTCAATTAATAAATGATAGATCTGTTTCGCGATCCTGCAAAATTATACATAACTCACCATTTATGACCGCACCAATCTTAAAAATCAAGAATTTGACCACATCTTTCGCCACTCCGGGCGGAATCATCAAGGCTGTGGATAATGCCAGTCTGGACTTAGGGCAAGGAGAAACTTTAGCCATTGTCGGAGAATCCGGCTGCGGCAAGACAGTACTCTCCCTCTCGGTTATGGGACTTATCCCCGATCCACCGGGGCGAATCACCGATGGGCAGGTGCTCTACCGCAATCAGGATCTTGTGCAGCTTTCCGATCAGGAAATGCAAAAAATACGCGGTAACCGTTTATCCATGGTCTTTCAGGAACCCATGACCTCGCTCAATCCGGTTTTCAAAATCGGGGACCAGATCGGTGAGACCCTGCGGCTGCACAAAGGACTGGATAAAGAGCAGTCCGCTGAAGCCGCTGTAGAAGCCCTTAAATTAGTTGGAATTCCCAATCCTCACAAAAGGATCAACAACTTTCCCCATGAACTGAGCGGCGGCATGCGCCAGAGAGTCATGATCGCCATGGCACTGGTATGTTCCCCGGAAATCCTCATTGCCGATGAGCCAACCACCGCGCTGGATGTAACCATCCAATCCCAGATTCTACGGCTGCTGGACAACCTCAAGCACAAGATGAATGGATCACTCATGCTCATCACCCACGACCTCGGTGTGGTGGCAAGAGTAGCAACACGGGTTGCGGTCATGTACGCCGGACAGATCGTTGAAACCGCACCCATTTCAGACATTTTTAAGGACCCTCTCCATCCATACACACAGGGCCTGCTCAATTCCGTGCCCCGGCTGGGATGCCGCAATGTACTGACTCCCATCCCCGGCAATGTTCCGGCCCTGCTTGATCTGCCAAAGGGATGCCGTTTCCATCCTCGTTGCGATCGGGCATTCGACCTCTGCCGGGAGCAGGAACCGCAACTTCTAGAGAAAGGCGGCAGGCAGGTTCGCTGCTGGCTTCATACATAAAAAAGCATGAGCTAATAATGAATGAGAACATACTGGAAATAAAAGGCCTCAAACGCCACTACCCCGTCAGCAACGGATTACTTTCCCTGTCCAAGGCAACGGTCAAAGCGGTGAACGGGGTCACCCTTGAGGTGAAAAAAGGTGAAACCCTCGGGCTTGTTGGAGAATCTGGCTGCGGTAAATCCACCCTTGCCCGGCTGCTGACCGGACTGGAAAAACCGGATCAGGGCAATATTAATTTCAAGGGACGCAGGCTTGACGAATGGACCGCAACTGAACGCAGCACCATGCTCCAGATGGTTTTTCAGGACCCATATTCTTCACTCAATCCGCGCCAGAGAATCGGCAGGATAATTTCCGAATCCATGCGCATTCACAAATCTGGAAGCAAGGATGAAATCCAGCAGCGGGTCGAAGAATTGCTGGTACAGGTAGGGTTGAGACCTGAGCACCACAAGCGCTACCCGCACGAATTTTCCGGCGGCCAACGTCAACGTGTGGCAATTGCCCGGGCCATTGCCATGAACCCGGACCTGATCATCTGCGATGAACCGGTCTCCGCGCTGGATGTGTCCGTGCAGGCACAGGTCCTCAACCTGCTCAAAGCCATCCAGCAGGAATTCGGACTGAGCTACGTTTTTATTTCCCACGACCTTTCGGTGGTCAGCCACATCAGTGACCGGGTGGCGGTAATGTACTTGGGCCAGCTCATGGAAGTTGCCACAGCAGAAGAACTCTACCGTAATCCCCAGCACCCTTACACCCAGATCCTGCTTGATGCTGTACCAGTTCCGGACCCGGCAGTTCAGGGAGAAGATGTGATCATAACCGGAGATATGCCCAGCCCAATCTCGCCACCATCAGGTTGCCCCTTTCATCCCCGCTGCCCCAAGGCCATGGAAATTTGTTCGCAGGAGCAGCCGGAACTGAAGGAGACTGAAGACAGGCATAAGGTTTCCTGTCATCTGTATTAAAAAAAGGCCGGAACATCAGCCCCGGCCTTTCAAATATCTACTAAATCTTATCCTGGAATTTACTTTCCGCGTTCATTGTATGCTTTCGCCAGTCCGCCCTCGGCTGTTTCGCGGTAAAGGCTGGGCAGGTCATGTCCGGTTTTCTTCATAACTTCCACGACCTCGTCAAAAGGAATACGGTGGGAACCGTCGGAAAGAATGGACATCTGGGCACGGGCAAGGGCACGGGTGGAAGCACAGGCATTGCGTTCAATGCAGGGAATCTGCACCAGTCCGTCAACAGGATCACAGGTCAGTCCCAGATGATGTTCAAGGCCCATTTCCGCCGCATATTCAATCTGGCGCAAGGTGCCGCCCATAAGCTGGGTTGCCGCTGCGGATGCCATGGCACAAGCTGATCCGACCTCACCCTGACAACCGACCTCGGCACCGGAAATAGAAGCGTTGGTTTTGATCACATTGCCGAACAATCCGGCAGTAGCCAATGCGCGGAGCAGGTCATTTTCTTTGATGTGTTCCTGAGTGTCTTTAAGATAACGTAAGGTCGCCGGGACAATACCGCATGATCCACAAGTGGGAGCGGTTACAATTTCCCCGCCGCCAGCGTTTTCTTCGGAAACAGCAAGAGCATAGGCAGTGGTCATGCCGGTAAGTTGCATATCGGGACCGGCATGTTTGGTACGACGGTAATATGATTTAGCCTGCCTGCGAAGGCCGATGGACCCGGGCAGTACACCCTCAGCCTCAAGACCACGTTCAAGGGAAGCTTCCATTACTTCCCAGACACCTCGCAGAAAATCCCATATTTCTGGACCTTCACACTGTTCGACATATTCCCAATAGGTAATGCCTTTATCTTCACAGTGAGCCATTATGGCTGCAATGGTGCTCAAGTCATAAACCGGGTCCGCACTGGAAGCTGCAGCACCTTCTTCGCGAATGGCCCCACCGCCGACACTGTATACTTTCCAGGTATCCACAACAGAACCGGAATCATCCAAGGCTTCAAACTGCATACCGTTGGGATGCTCAGGCATCTTTTCCTCAGCTTTCCAGATCAGCTCAGCTTTATCGTCACCAAGAACACTGAGTATCGCCCAGTCGGTGAGGTGGCCCTTACCTGTAGCGGCAAGACTCTCAAAAAGCGTTACCCTGAACCGTGGTGCATCAGAATGTTTCTCCAGAAACCTTTCCGCAGCCATACGCGGGCCCATTGTATGACTTGAAGAAGGCCCCACTCCAATACGGTACAACTCTCTTAAAGACTCCATCTCTCCTGCCGCCTTGTAAAAATTTATATATCATCCCCTGACAGCACACATTGTGCTTTGCCATAAACAGAATCGCTTATATTACGCATTAACCAAAAATGACAACCAAAAAATACTGATTACGCGATCAAAACACAGTAAAATAGATTAAAAAGAATACAATTCATACGGTTCGAAAAGAAATATTCCGTGAAAAACCTGCATACCATGAACCTCAATAAATGAAAAAAACCTCCAGCTGTGTAGATGGAGGCTTTTTTAATACATATAGAGCAAATATTGTTAATCAACCAGCCCTTCAGGCAGGGTCTCAACAAATCTTCTGATCTCATCGCGGACCTTGCGAAAACTGTCGAGCTGTTCTTCATTGGAACCGCCCCTTTCCGCAATTTCTTTCGCCATTTTCGGCGGATCATCGAAACCGACATGCACAACTTTACTGCCACCGGGAAAGAAAGGGCAAGTCTCATGAGCATGGTTACAGACAGTCACCACTATATCAATGGAAACATCTCTCAGGTCATCAATGTGTGTAGATTTATGTCCGGAGATATCAACACCTGCTTCTGCCATAACTTTTACGGCGGAAGGATTCAGTCCATGCGTTTCAATACCCGCGGAATAAACGTTGATCTGGTCTGATTTAAGATGCCGGGTCCATCCCTCAGCCATCTGGCTGCGGCAGCTATTACCTGTGCACAAAAATAAAAGATTTATCTTGTTCGTCATTTTTTCACCCGTTTGGATATTTTGCCAAAGAGGAAACCTTCATAAAGAAGCATTCAACTTGAGTCAAGCAAACAGGAGAACCGTAACAGAATTGACACACCACGATTGGTTACTTGAGGATGCGAGCCTGTTCCTTAATATAGCGGGGCAATCTGATTTTCCACCTCTCCAACTCATGTCGACTGAATACAAAATCGCCCTGAGTAGGAATAACAGGCGCAATGGAGCAGGGAGCAGAACCTCCAAGAATTTCCATTACGATCTTTCCTGCGGCACGCCCTTGCTCTTCACCGCTCATAACCATTCCTCCGACAGCCTTACCCTTACCCACACTCATTTCCCAAAAGGCAAAGACCGGAACCGGAGAATGTTCAGAGGTCCATTCCAACACATCCTCACTAGCCACATGAATACCTTTCTTAAAAATACGATGATACAAACCGATAACTATTGCTTTATAGCCATTTCCCTGAGCTTCCTTGACTGCCTGCTTCCATTTATCAAAAGAAGACAACAACAATATGTCTGTTTCAATACCGCTGACAAACATACTGTCACTATCTTTAAACACCGAAGCCTTAAACGCTTCCGATGTCGTACCTTTATCAAGCAAAATTAAGACCTTGCCATCGCCAATTTTGAGCAATTCTTTCAAATAGCTGACTGTTCTTTTATATAAAGGCCGCTCAAGTACACCGGTAATATTCTTACCTAAGGGAGCATAATTACGTGGATTATTATTGATCCCCATGTAAACAACAGGAGTTTTAGTCTTAAGAAATCGTCCGGCAAGCAACATCATCGCATTATCATCAGACAAAACCACTACGTCCGGTTTTATCTTCAAATAATACAGCCATGCCTGATCAGCCCTTTCCATATATGCCGAAGTCGGCAATCGTTTGGTATCCATTTCAAAATCAAAAAATTCCACCTGTCCCTGAAAGACAGATTCAAGTCCAGCGCGCTGTTCCTGATCCCATGCATACTCAGCATGATAACTCTCAATAAGGAGCACCTTGGGCCTTGCCTGCACATGTACAGCACAAACAAACACCAACACAAAAATAAGAGCACTGACTTTTTTTAACATAACGCTCCGGGAACATAATCTAACACAGGATTTATTAATATCAGTTCACGACCCAGACAGTACATCCAACAGCAGACTGCACAACTTTCGTTGAAACAGAACCGAACAAGAACTCCTCAGCCTTGCTGACTCCGCGTCTGCCGATGACAATAGTCCCGTACTCTCCTTCTTCGCGGATACGTAAAATATCCATACCGATACTGCGCCCGGTAGAGCAGATATCAGTTTCATGGAAAGGAGACTTACAGCTGGCAAAATATTCCGTTTTTACTTCTTCCGGATTTACTCCCATAGAGACAAGAGTCTTCTCAGCCTCGGCCAATTTCACCATCATAGCCTGTTCATTCTCGCCGCACTGCTTTTCCCAAGCCGCATCATCAGGAAATATATCCTTGTCCGGCAGTCTTTCCACATAGAGCAATACGATCTCGCCACCGGAACAATTACGGGCAATATTACCCACATATTCCACAGCCTTGAATGAATTTTCCGAACCGTCAAAGGCAACCAGCATCTTCATGGATTCCATAATGATTTCCCTCCTGCGGACTTAAACTGCGCAAAACTGCCTACAAATTACGTATTTCCTTCAAGCTGTTATTCATATCCAGCATCAACTCATCCACACTCTCGTAAAAAACAGAACTGGAAGATGAAAAATGCATGAGTATATTATTTAATGACGGCGGGATGTAATCATAAATCTTACGCAGATTTACGACCCGGTTCCCGATGACAACCGAATAATCCCCCGGAGCTATGGACGAGAGCATAGCCGGATCAATATTATGATCCTTCATGGTCTGGGGCGTGATATTAGCCTTCCCCACCAGATAAATCAGGATACTCCCAAGTCCGAAGACATCAAGACCGAACGGATTTTCATAAAGTTCAAAAGCGTAATCAAAATCAATCCACCGATACTCCTCGGTTTCATATTCAACCCAGAGATGGTCACGACGGATATCGCCATGCTTTTCATCATTATCATGCAGAAACTTAATGGCCTCACAGGCTCCGATATACTTCTCAAAAATATCTGGAAAATGTTCATGAAAATAGGTACGATGATCCACAGGAATATTATGAACCCAGACATCAAGCCGCTTACCGCGCACAATATCCAGCACCCGCACATTATTCCCCGCAGTATCGTCCGCCGAGTACCCCTGCATGAAACGCGTATCACCCTTGACCAGATCAAGGATGCGGGCCTCCTTGCGAGGACTCCTGAAACACTCAATCTTGAACGGACCGATATTCATGGGAAACTTCTCATAAAACGCAAGCTTCAGAATCTGGGGCTGCCCGTCTTCCAGCCGCTTGCATCTCTTGACCCAATACTTGGGGTCATCAAGACCGAACCTGCGTTCCATTTCATTTTTTGAGACAAGAAAATGTTCATCACCAAGCTTAATTACGTCACTGAAATCAATATTCATAAATTCAGTAGTATCGGTATACAAGTTCCCGAAACGGGAACTGCTGTAATCAGGCAGATGCGTCTTGATCAGATCCCGGACTTCCTTGCTCATATCCACTCCCGCGATTCAAGCTGTTGGCAAAATCCACTTCTGTCCTTACTTTGAATCTAACACACTGATATCAACAATGAAAGAAAAAGCGATCGTAAGAAGGCATGATTATAGAAAAGCGTCGGGAATATATTATATCCCGGCCCTTGCCTGTTACTCATTTGTACCTTAAGTAGAAAGATTGAGATAAACACTTTAACCGCAACATTCTCAACAGAGGATTTCTTGAACCAAAAACATTATTCACTGGATGAACTGGGCTGGAAGGACTGCTTCAAAGACCAGCTGGACACAGACAATACTGATATGATCCCCGCCAGAGTGACCATGACCCACAAAGGGCATCTGGTTGTCTCCACCGGGCAGTCCGAACTGCTGCTTAAAATCGCGGGCAAAGGCATAGGCAGCCTGAACGAACAGCCCACCGTGGGTGACTGGCTGCTCATGGACCGTGAAACCATGGTCCCGGTAAAAGTGCTTGAACGCACCAGTCTGCTCCAGCGCATGGCCCCCGGCCAGGAAGTTAAGCTGCAACCCATTGCCGCCAACATCGATACACTTTTCATTGTCTCCTCCTGCAATACCGAGTTCAACCTGAACCGCATTGAGCGCTACATCTGCCTTGCCCTTGAGGCCGGTGTTAATTTTGTGCTCGTGTTGACCAAGGAAGACCTAACCGAAGAAGCTCAGGAATACCGCAAACAAGCCGAGCACCTATACGAATCCATGCCCATCGTGACCATCAACGGCAAGGACCCGCAAAGCGTGCAGAGCCTGCAAAAATGGTTCAAACCCGGTGAGACAGTGGCCCTGCTCGGCTCATCCGGAGTCGGCAAAACCACCCTGCTCAACACCATAAACGGTACCAAGAAAGAAAAAACCGGAGCCATCCGCGATGGAGACGACAAGGGTCGCCATACCACGACCACCCGCTCACTGCATGTAATGCCCAGCGGAACACTGCTCATTGATGTTCCGGGCATTCGCGAGTTGCAACTCCATGACTGCCATGCCGGTATTGACCGAGCTTTCAGTGAAATTGTTGAAGCCGAAGAAATGTGCCGTTTTTCAGATTGCAGCCACGAACGGGAACCGGGCTGCGGAGTGCGCGAAGCTCTTGAAAACGAAGTCATCACCCAGCGCAGGCTTGCGAATTACCTGAAATTAAAGGAAGAAGCTGAAAAGAATACTGCAGAGATAGCAGAACGGGCCAAACGAAAAGCCGGGAAAAAGAAAAAATATTCGCGAAAATGGAAGAAGTGATTTTTAAAAACGGTGCGGTCTCGAAAGATCGCACCGTTTATTTTTGAATTTCTAGTACTGGCTGATCTTCTTGGGCAGCTTGATCATCCAGAATCCTGCTTTCTCGCCAGTAGGTACAAGCTTGAAGGAAGTAGATACTTCCTGACCGTCGTAAGTCATCTTATCACCATCCATTACGTAGCTCTTGGCCTTCTTGACGGCTTTACCATCCGCATCAATGGCGGGATCAATTGTCTTGGAACCAAAACCGAAATCATTGTCGGAGCAGACCGCGAGAGTACGCATATCGGGCAATAAAGCCAGACCTTCGGCCTTGCTGGGCTTCCAGCCATATTCACGCAGGCTGATGATTTTCTTCTTGGTCGCCATCTTGATTCCAAGAGACTCAAACTCTTCTGCACCGGAAACAGCTTCCAGTTCTTTACCTTCTGCAGTCATCTTTCCGGTCAGGTCAGTTGCCTCGCTGATATCGATGAGATAAATTAAGTTACGCAGACCGTCCTTACCTTTACCCTGTTCAACAATAAGAAACTCAGTGTCACTCACAGCGTGCAGATCGCCGATCTTAACATCCTTGCAACGTTTATAGGCTTCAACGTCAACGGGATAGGCAAACATTTTAGTATCACCGGTCTCAGGATCAAGAAACACAAGACGGGTGAAAGGAGCCTTGCTAGCCTTCACATTGCCATCAATATCGCAGATAGACTGAACTGCACCAAGGACCTTATTAGAGGGTGTAACGGCAATGCCTTCCATGCCTCGGTTAGGCTGGCGCTTGCCTATAATCTTGGGCAGTCCTTCGCCGGGACCATACTTCTTAATCAACCGTCCGGTATTGGCATCCATCTTGGCAATGAAAGGACCGTATTCATCACAAATCCAGAGATTACCGTCCTTGCGGTCAATGGCAACACCTTCGGTATCAAGGCCTTCACGGTCGTAAGAAAGAACCTTGTATGAATCATTAAGCGGAACTTCACCGGTGGAACCGACAGTTCCCGGAGGGATGGGACGACCTGAGATCTTTCTGCCCTTGGTGTCTTTAATTTGAATGGTGCTCATGAGCGTAACCTTACCGTCTTTCAGACCGAGAGCACCATAGGAAGGAGTATAATTAGGAGCGGGAAAAACCTTGCAAGACACCTTTCTGCCATCAACCATAACCTTGGGGCTGTCAGCATTGGGACCGCGATCACCAATAGCGTAGAAAAAACGGGTACCGTCTTTACCCAGACCTATATAAGTCATGCCAGAACCGATTCCAATGGGAAAGCCTTCTGGAAATTCAGCTGCATACTGCCCGCTATAAGGGACATTATACTTCAGGGATGTATCAATTTCATACTTTTCGATTTCAAACTCAGACGCAACAGCAAGACCGGCACTGAGAGCAACTGCCGCACCTGCTACAATCAACTTTTTAAGCATGGTAGCCTCCAGATTCTTTTATCCAAAAGCAGCTACTCTTTTTGCACGTAAAGATGATCACAGACAGGTTACAAACAAGTCTCCTGTGCAAAGATAACGAATCATTTTAAAGAAATACTAAAAACAACAACGAGCAATTAATTATTACTCAACAATATCACGCAGAGCATCATCCACATCGGTAAAATTAAACTTGAACCCTGCAGAAATAAGATTTACCGGCATTACAAATTGCCCGCTCAGAAGCACCTCTTCGGCCATCTGTCCAAGAGCCAGTTTGAGAACAAAACCCGGCGCACGCAACAACACCCTCTTCCCAAGCACACGGCCGAGATCATCCGCAAACTTATTAAAGGTCAGTGGATGAATGGAGCTGAGATTAAATATCCCATTACATTTCTCATTTTCAATCAGGAAAATTATAGCCCGGACTTCATCTTTAATGTGAATCCATGAAACACCTTGATGCCCCGCCCCAAGATAACTGCCCAGCCCAGACTTAAAGGGACCGATCATCTTTGCCAGCGCACCACCGTTTCCTAAAACCATAGCTGTGCGAATAATAGCACGCCGTACTCCATGCTCTTCAACCGAAGCAGTGCTGGCTTCCCACTTTTCAACGACATCGGAAAGAAACAAGTCACCCTTGAGAGATTTCTCATTGACCGGCTCAGGCCCGCAGTCACCATAAAAGCCGATTGCTGATCCCTGAATGACCACTTTCGGCTTGTTCTGCGCTTTTGCAACAGCTTCACTGACCGCCTCACCCGCATCAACCCTGCTGGCAAGTATGGACTGCTTCTTGGCTGCAGACCAACGCCCGGACGCGATATTATCCCCGGCAAGATTAACAATGGCATCCGCACCGTCTACGTACTCCAACCATCCAGCTGAAGTTTTACCGTCCCAAACAACATTGCGGACCCCGGAAATATCAGAAGGATGGCTGGAACGGGTCAAACAAATTACCTGATACCCCGTTGCAACCAGTTCATGGCTCAGTCTTTTGCCTATAAATCCGGTTCCACCGGTAATTACGACTCGCATGGTTCCTCCTTTCCAGAATCAGCACTTTGTTTCTTCGATGGGCAATTGTATTATGAAACGGGTCCATTCACCGGGCATGGAATCAACTTCCATAGTCCCGCCATGATGTTCCGTAACGATAAAATAGGACACGGAAAGCCCCAACCCAGTTCCTTTGCCGACTTCCTTTGTAGTATAAAAAGGCTCAAAAATTCTCTTACTTACGCTTTCTTCCATGCCGGGGCCGTTATCTTCGATCTCAACCCTGACCAATTCTCCGGCATGCTTTGCCCTCAGAACCATACGCGGCCCACCACTTTCATAACTCTTTGCCTGAAGAGCTTCAGCCCCGTTCCTGATTAAATTCAAAAATACCTGCTGAATCTCGTTACTCTCACACCAGACATCAGGAACCCCGGCTTCAAATTCCCTGACTATCTCAATCTGCTTAAAATCATACTTTTCTTTCAAACTATAGCTGCTCGAGACCAGATCAACCGTCATATCCAACAATTCCGGCAAACTATGACACCCCTTAATCTTGTCACTTTTACGGCTGAAACTCAGCATATTTGAAACAATCTTGGCCGAACGGACTCCGGCTTCAAAAATACTTTCTATCTTACGGGAGACCCCCCGCTTTTCCATATAACTATGAATCACATCCATGGATGTCCCGCATTCTTTCGCAATAAGATCATTGGTCTCCAAACCGGGTGCTGTCTGGCGGGTAATGTTTTGTACATTCCCCAGAATAATAGCCAGCGGGTTGTTTATTTCATGCGCCATCCCGGCAGCAAGGCCGCCAACGGAAAGCATTTTCTCATTCTGCATGACCATCTGCTCAAAGTTCATACGGTCGGTAATATCATCAATCCTAATTACCGCCCCTTCAACACCGGGTTCGTTCAAGGGATAGATAGTGATATTTTCATAACGGACACGTTTATCAACATACCTGCGCACCTGCGGATCAACTACCTTTACCCCGGTCTTCAAGGCGTTGCGAACCCTCTCCAACTCTCCGGTCAGATTAGGTACGACTTCTGCCAGTGCCTTTTCAAGAACGTCTTCGCGCTTGATACCGTATACTTTTTCAGCTTCAAGGTTCCACTGGTTGATCCTGCAAGCTTTATCCACCCCGATAATAACGGAAGGCATTGAATTAATGATGCTTGCTAAATAAAGCTGAACTTCCTGCAGGTTTTGTTCAATCCGGCGTCTTTCCCTAAGTTCCTCGCGCAACAATTCAGTCTTCTGCCTGACTTTATGGCGCAACAGCCCGACCCAAAGCATGGACAGCGCAAGAAAAATCAAGAGAGGAGTCAGAACCAGAACGGCATAATGAATAATCTTAGCGTAAAGGCTCTGGCGCTCATAAACACCAAACCATTTTTCATAAATCTCATCATATTTCCCTGACTTCTTAATCAGGTTCAGTCCTTCATTCAGCCGCCCCAATAATTCCGCATTGCCTTTACGGACAGCAAAACAATATTTCCCGAAGGCAAAATCAGCCCCGGTAGTTTCCAAATTATCAATACCATCCTCGGCAGCGCGGAAGAGATTCTGAATCTTCCCAAGCAGAGCAGCATCATGCTTACCGGAAGCCAAAAGTTTCAGGGCCATTCCCTGATCGGGTACGGGAACAATAGTCGCGTTCGGATAATGCTCCAAAGCATAGTCATGCATGATGTCACTACGTTGAACTAGAATTTCTTTATCATGAAGGTCTTCAAGCCTTTTGATATCCGAGCCGGAACGCACGAAAATTGAGTGGGAAATTATATTATGGGGAATTGAAAAATCGAAAAGTTCAGTTCTGGCGGGGGAAAAATACATTCCAAGGACCACATCACTGGCCCCTTTTTCAAGATTCTCAACAACCTCACTCCAAGGAAGAAGATTAATTCCGATATTTAACCCGGAAGCTTCTGCCACAGCGCGAATAATATCCACATTAAATCCTGTAGGAACACCGTCTTCCAGATATTCATATGGAGGATAATTGTTATCCCCCTCCACAAGAATATTTTCAGCATAGGCAGCCTGCCCACAGAGCAACCAAAATCCCATGCAGAGCAAGCATAAAAATCTTAGCAATACGCTTTTCCTTAAAATCAAACCTACTCCCGTATTCAGACAACATCTCCCTGATGTACAATACTATTTTTGATATTAATAATAGATCATTTCCAAAAACTTTTGTCCAGAATTACAAGGAACCCACCCCTTAAAAACAAAAAATCCCGGACAGCCAAAGCTATCCGGGAGAGAAAAAATCTATGTTATAGCAATAAAGCTAGCTGGCTTTAAGTGCTCTGGTGATAAAATTCAAAATTTCTTTATAAAGACTGGGAGGACTATACGGGGTAAGCAGATTCGTTCTGACCGCACCAACAAGGTTGCACTGAACAACGGCAGCGGTTTCCGAAACAGGCAGATTAGGAATGGAACCGTCACGAACCCCACGAGCAACACAGTTTTCAAGCAGCACTGGAATCTGAACAAACTTATGAACCATTGCGTCCCGATCTTCCCCGGTCTTGAGGTCACTGTATGGTGAACATCTGATCAGCACCAGAAAATCTTCATCAGGGTCAACGGAAAACTCAAGGTAGCGGCGGGCAAATCTGTACACGGCATCAAAACCGTTCTCAGCCTGCACTACTTCATCCTGCAAAGCCTGAGTCAAACGTTCAGCAACATCAAAACCGGCCGCACGAAAAAGCTTTTCCTTATTTCCATAGTGATGGGAAAGCAATCCCACTGCAACACCGGCACGGTCAGCGATCTTTTTGAATGTAGTACCGCTGTATCCAAGCTCTCCGAAAAGCTCTTTGGCCGCTTTTAAAACTGTATCCTTTTTGGTCATTATAAAGTCTCGTTATTTCAATTTGTTGAAATTTATAGACACAAAAAAATCTTTACACGTAAAATCAAGTAAAGGTCAACTCTGAAAGTGATCACACCACCAAACAGCAACCTCTAAATAAGTATTTGATTCCCTATTCTCCAAAATACTTACCACTCACCTTTGCCGTAAAGAACAAAAGCCCCTCCGGTGGGGGAGGGGCCTATGCTTTAAGGAATGGAAACGGAAGGTGTTTTACTAAGCTGATCTGTAAAAACCTGACATCCGGAACATGTCCGCACATCATGGGCTTTTATCTTGATCAATGCCGATGTCCATCAGACTCGGGGAGAGATGCGGGCTTCCCCCCGTGTTGTGTCAAAGTAACTCTTACAATTTGCTGTTGCGGTTGAATCGTCATCCAACTATATCAGGCGAAGCTTTCAAACTTTCTTCCTAAGACCCCTACAGTCGCCGGAAGCAGGAAACATACTAGACCTGAAGGCTACATCAGCCCCTTGCAGACATCTACCCTGAACTCTTTTTCAGAGCGACATCAACTGAAAACAGTATCTACGTTCAGCACTGACTCCTGTCAACACTTTTTTCAAACTTTTTGATTTTTGAATCAACACTATACACAAGACGTTGTTTTATATTGCTTTTTACTCAAAACATCTTGCTACAACAACTCTTTCAATTTTCAAAAACACAGCAAAATCGAACCACAAACCCTACTGATCGAACGTTCAATCAGCCCTTGCAAGACAATTAAATCCATAAATCTACCCTCTATGTTGCAGCAATCCACCGCTTCAAGTAATATCCCCATAAACATCCATAGAAGGAGAACAGACATGATTTTTAACAAAATATTGATTCCTGTTGACGATTCCAAACACTCTGAAAGCGCTGTAAGCTATGGAGCATCCCTCGCAGAAATGTCCGGTGGCAAACTTATCATTCTCCACTGTCACCGCCCTGTCCCCACTGGACTGGGAGAACCCAATTTCCAGAAAGCAATCGACGACGCTACCCGCGAATCCTACGCAATCCTCAAACAAAAAACCGCCATCCTGAAAGACAAAGCCGTTGACTATGAAGAAAAAATCATTGGCGGCTCCACAGCAAAATCAATTAAAACTGTTGCCGAAACTGAAGGATGCGACCTGATTATTATGGGTTCCAAAGGCAAATCCGACCTTGAAGGCCTTGTTGTCGGCAGCGTAACCCATAAAGTCCTGCACATTGCCGAAAGCCCTGTTCTGGTTATCAAGTAGCCACAGTTAAATTTTGCGAGATCACAATCTATAATTAAAATGAGATTGTAATTAGAACTGTTTTCAATTAAGTATTTCAAAAAAATATTCGTGGAATTTTAATCACTATTCCCAGCATACGGAGAGTTTAATGCGGCTTTTGACACGATCAGACTTTGACGGCCTTGCCTGCGCTGTCCTGCTTAAGGAAATCGGAATCATGGACAACTGGATGTTTGTCCATCCCAAAGATGTGCAGGACGGACGCTACCCCGGCGATCCTAACGACATCGTCGCCAACGTTCCTTATATAGAAGGTTGCGGATACTGGTTTGACCACCATTCCAGTGAGGACGAACGCCTCAACATGAAGCTGGATTACAAGGGTATGTCTAAACCGGCCAAAAGTGCGGCCCGTGTTATCTGGGAATACTTCGGCGGTCATGAAAAATTCGCAGATAAATTCGATGAGATGCTCCACTATGTGGATAAAGTGGACAGTGGTGATATCACAGCCGAGGAAATAGCCAACCCCAAAGGCTGGATCCTGCTCGGCTTCATTATGGACCCCCGCACCGGCCTCGGCAGATACAGGCACTTCCAAGTCAGCAACTACCAGCTAATGGAACACCTCATTGACTACTGCCGGGAACTACCCATTTCAGAGATCCTCACCCTGCCCGACGTAAAAGAACGAGTGGACCTTTACTTCGAAAGGGATAAGCAGTTCCGCGAGATGCTGGAAGAACGGACCGAAATGTTCGGCAATGTCGCAATTCTCGACCTGCGCGAACAGGAAGAAATTTACCCCGGGAACAGATTTACCCTCTACTCCATGTACCCGGAATGCAACATCAGCATCCAGATTATTTGGGGTAAGATGAAGCAAAACACTGTATTTTCCGTGGGACACAGCATTCTCAACCGCACCAGCAAAATCGACGTCGGTAGCGTAATGCTCAAATTCGGAGGCGGTGGACACAAGCAGGTCGGAACCTGTCAGGTCCCGCACGATGAAGCTGACGCTGTCCTCGGCCAGATGGTCGCAATGTTCATGGATAAGAAATAGTTCCGAGAACCTGAGTGTACGTGCGCTCGGGTTCTTTTTTCTGCATATTGTTTATCTAAGATTGACATTGACACAAAAAGTCAATACAAGATAAACATGAGCCAAATTTTTGCAGAAATACTTAGCCCTAAAGCCGCAAGCAAAATTGAACTACCATTACTTCTGTCCGAAGTCATAGCAGGCTTCCCCTCCCCTGCAGATGACTACATTGACAGAAAAATGGACCTCAATGAACAGCTGATCAGCAACAAGGCGGCAACCTTCCTTGTCCGGGCCTACGGCGATTCCATGATAGACGCCAACATCAAAGAAGGGGATATACTTGTTGTCGACCGCTCCATGGACGCCCACAACAATTCCATCATCATCGCCATATTCAACGGTGAACTCACCGTAAAACGGCTGAAACAAAAAGAGGGCAGACTTTTTCTTATTCCGGAAAACCCGGATTACCCCCTGCTTGAAATAACCGAAGAAACTTCTTTTGAAGTCTGGGGAGTGGTAACCTACATCATCCACAAGGCAATATAATGAGAATCTTTGCATTGGTGGACTGCAATAATTTCTACGTTTCCTGCGAGCGGCTCTTCCGCCCGGAAATCAGGCACCGTCCGGTTGTCGTGCTTTCCAATAATGACGGCTGCGTGATCTCCCGCTCACAGGAAGCAAAAAATATAGGCGTACCCATGGGTGCCCCGGCCTACAAATACAAAAGTTTTTTTCTGCACAACAATGTGGAGGTCTTTTCATCCAATTACGCTCTATATGGCGATCTTTCACAACGAGTAACGTCCACTCTGGCCTCCCTTACCCCAAACCTTGAGGTCTACTCTATTGATGAATCCTTCCTTGAATTTCCCCCATGTATGCTCCGAGAACTCCCCTCCATAGGAAAGGAAATCAGATCGAGAATTCTCAAATGGACCGGAATTCCGGTCTCCATCGGCTTCGGCCCAACCAAAACACTGGCCAAAGTCGCCAGCAACTTTGCCAAAAAATATCCGCAAACCAACGGAACTTTCAGTCTATGTGCAAGAAAAGATATGGACCGTCTGCTGGACAAAGTTCCGGTCACTGACATCTGGGGCATCGGCAGACGACACGGCAAAAGGTTAATCGCACGCGGAGTAAGCACAGCTTGCGCTTTCAAAGACCTGCCCAACCTCTGGCTAAAAAAGAACATGTCCGTTACCGGACTGCATACCGCCCTTGAACTACGCGGCACTCCCTGCTTTGAACTGGATAATTCACCGCAGCCCAAGAAAACCATCTCCTCATCCCGTTCCTTCGGACGTCCGGTTTCAAGCCTCTTCGATCTCGAAGAATCTGTTGCCGCATATGTCGCCCGGGCCGGGGAAAAACTGCGTGAACAGCAATCCCTCACCAGCGGAGTAAAAGTCTACCTGACCACCAACCGCTTCAACGATCTGCCACAGTACTCCAACTCCGCTACCCGCATGCTGCCCATTGCCACGGACTACACCCCGGAATTAATCAGCACCGGGCTGCAGTGCATCCGCTCCATATATAAGGAAGGGTTCAAGTACAAAAAAACCGGAGTGGTCCTGCTCGACCTATGCGACAAATACAATCGCCAGTGCAATCTATTGGAGATGGAACATAAAGCCGAATCCGCGCAAAAAGAAAAACTAATGGACCTGCTGGACTCAGCCAATGCACGCTTCGGCAGACACACCCTGAGCTTTGCATCCGAAGGTCTTGAACAACCGTGGCAGATGAACAGAAAACACAAATCCCCTGCCTACACCACCTGCTGGGATGAACTGCCAATAATCGAATAATCAAACAAGAATCAAGGCACACCAATAACTCAAAGGACATCAAGCGAAGCATCCTGTGCCACAAAAATCACAAATGTAACCCCGATCCTGCTTGCTCATTCGAAAACTTTAGGGCATTAAACGGAGTGAAAGTAAAACTTAAAAGGCCCTTAATTGGGAAAAAACAGGATTACTGTCTATAAAACTATGAATACCACATTTACCAGCATCAGGACCAAGGCTACCTTGATCGGACTGCCCCTGATCATCGCAGCCCTGCTCACCGGTTGCGGCACGAAAAACGAAGCCACGGGGCTTCACCAGACAGGAACCGTCGCCTTCATGCTTAATAAAGACAAGGCGGCCTCTGTCTATTTTGAAAAGGCAATCGACGCTAACCCGGAATACGGCCCCAGCTATATCATGCTCGGCGACTGCTACCTCCGAGAAGGCAAATACAAAGAAGCAGTTGAAGTCATCAGTAAAGGACTCAACCTTGAACTGGAGCAGGGCCACATCAGGCTTGCTCACAGAAAACTGGCTAGAGCTTACAAAGAACTCGGAAATTCCGAAAAAGCACTTGAGCACATAACTATCTATACCCGCATGTCTGTCTGGCAGGACAAGTTCACCCCGCAGAAGATTTCTGAGACAGAAACTTTTGTCGCAGAACTGAACCTCCCGGAAGAGCAAAAAAACCTCGCGGTAGATAAAATCATGGAAGAGTCCGCCAAGGCCAAAGCCGGACCTGTTGCCACTCAACCTCAAGAAGAAGGCACCGACATCCTGAACATGCTCAGCTTCGGCCTCATGAAAGACTCCCCCGACACCAACGAAACCCCTGTTTCTGAGGCTCCGAAGGAGGAAGAGGAAGAAACCGACATCCTCGGTATGCTCAGCTTCGGTCTCATCTAATCTTTTTTGCGCAAGCATCTTTAAATCCCGCATTTTATAATATAAAATGCGGGATTTTATTTTTTAAATACAAACAGCAGGACCGAACCATAAATTTGACTAAGAAGGTATGTTTGTTTTATCAGAGCAAGCTGAAATGAATTCTGGCGGAGTTCATTACTAAAAAAAACTGAAGCAGTCCTGTAAGGTCAACTTTCAACAAAACCACCAACCTAACTCCTCTTACTGGTTATAATTTTATCCACAAAATCGGAGTGGGACCTATTATACCTACGTAAGTGTTAGTTATATTTAACTTGACAGAAGCCTTATTTGGCTTAAAACGGTTGCGTATTTTTTTGAAAAAAACAGTTTTACCGAACATAATATATCGAATTAACCAGAAAGACTCAGGAGAGTCATTTTGAATCCCAAAACAGATAAAGTACTTATTGCTAACCGAGGCGAGATCGCCGTGCGCATTATGCAGGCATGTAAAGATCTCGGACTCAGTTTTGTCAGCGTATACACGGCAGAGGACAAGGATTCCGGACACGTAACCCTCGCAAGGGAGCTCGGAGGCGAAGAAGCGATCTATATGATCAGATCCTACAACGATGCAGGAGACATCCTCTCCGTTGCAGACGAAACCATGTGTACCGCAGTACACCCGGGCTACGGCTTCTTCTCTGAAAACTTCCGTTTTGCCCGCAGGGTAACCGAAAGGGATCGTCCCATGACCTTCATCGGACCTTCCTGGTGGGTAATCCGCGACCTTGGTGACAAAATCAACACCAAGCGTCTGGCAAGAAAGCTCGACGTTCCTACCATCCCCGGTTCCGACAGGGCCATCTACGATGAGCTGGAAGCGGAAGAAATCGCGTCCAACCTGTTCGAATTCCAGAAAGAACAGGGTGTACGCAACCCCGTTGTCCTCGTAAAAGCATCCGCCGGTGGTGGCGGTATGGGTATTGACGAAGTTTACTCTATCGAGGAATTCCGTCAGGTTTACCGCCGCATCAGAAACTACTCCCTGCGTACCTTCAACGACGAAGGTGTTCTCATTGAACAGCGCATTTTCGACTTCAACCACCTTGAAGTACAGATTGTTTCTGAACGTTCCGGTAAAAAGCACGTCCACTTCGGCACCCGTAACTGCTCCGTACAGAGCCCCGGTCGCCAGAAGAGGATCGAAGTCGCACCCGGCTTCTGCCCAGAAAGCATCGCCTACTCCTTTGATGCCCAAAAAGTTCTCGACGACATTGTGGAACACTCCCTGAGCATGGCCCGCGAAATCAACTATGATAACGTGGGAACATGGGAATGGATTGTAACTCCCAAAGGCGCACCCTTCCTCATGGAAGTAAACACCCGTATTCAGGTTGAAAACGGTGTTTCCGCTGCCATTTCACGCATCAAAGGCGACCCGGACGTAAACCTGATCAAAGAACAGATCAGACTCGCACTGGGCGACGAAATGGGCTACTCTCAGGAAGACATCACCTTCGAAGGTGTGGGAATCGAATACAGAATCATCGCCGAAGACACTGATGATAAATTCGCTCCGTGGGCAGGAAAGATTGAAAACCTCCACTGGGATGAGCACGAATGGCTCAAGATGCACACCCACATCCCCACAGACCTGCCCTACCAGATTCCCACAGAATTTGACCCCAACCTGGCACTGGCCATCATCTGGGGCAAGGACCTTGAGGAATCCAAGAAACGCGGACTCGAATTCATTGATGAATTCGTTCTGGAAGGCAAAGACAGAAAGGAAGTATCCCTGAAGTCCAACCTTAAGTTTCTGGCCAAGAAATCAACAAACATACTGGAATTCTAATAATACATTATGGATATAGAAAAAAAACTGGACGGGTTGGTCAAGAGGGTCCAGTATGCGCGTGATATTCTCGGTGATGCCGAGGACAGACGCCTTACTGCTTTCGCCGCTAAACTTGATGCCTTCCTGGAAACCAGCATAGAAAAGACTCAGGAAGAACTGTGGGATAAACTCAACAATTACGATGAGAGCCTCGCTGTTCTGGAAAAAGACCTCGATAAAACCCTGTCCGCCATGGACAAGGTAAGAATCGTACGTCATTCCGAGCGAATCTGCCTCGAAGACATCCTTGAAAACGTCTACGACAACTACACTGTCGTAGGTGGTAAGGATGACATGAGCATCGACCCCGGCATGGTTATCGCCCGTGCCTACATCACCCGCCGCGTGGGCAAGAAAGTCCACAACCAGCCGGTAATGGTTGTAGGTCAGGAGAAAGGCCACGGCCAGGAATTCCGCAACGGCGGCTGCATCAAGCCATGGGGTAATGCCAACGCCCTGCGCTACATGAAAGTTGCCGCACGCGAGAACATTCCCATCCACACCTACGTATTCACCCCCGGTTCCTATCCGGTGGAAGATTACCCCGGTGCAGCTCAGCAGATCGCGGAAAACATCTACGAAATGTGCGGCCTTGATGTACCTGTCATCTCCGTTATTTCCGAAGGTGGTTCCGGTGGTGCGGAAGCAATCGCCATGGCCGACAAGCGCCTCATGCTTTCCCACGGTTACTACTCCGTTATCTCTCCCGAAGGTGCTGCCGCCATTGAAGGCCGTATCCGTGGCGGAGAACGTGCTCCCGCTGAGCTGATTGAAACCTGTGCCAAGTCCCAGTGCATCACTGCGGACGACAACCTGCGTTTCGGTTACATCGACGGCATCATCCGTGAACCCGCACTTGGTGCACGTCCCGAACACTTTGATTTCTACAAGATGGTCCGCTCCGAAGTTATCCGGGCTACCGATGAAGTAGTACTGAGCGTTAAAGGTCTTCGCCTGTTCAGTAAGGCCGCCATCAAGAACCGCAATAAAAAAGATCTCACTGACGAATCCGTATTCGTCCGCTGGCAGATCAGCCCCAATGCCAAAGATCGCCTCCTCTGGAAGCGTTACAAAAAATACCGCCGCATGGCCCAGGAAGCGTTCGACGACAAGCGTTCCTTCCTTGAAAAGCTCAACTCCGCAAAAGTTGATGCCATGGCCGCAGCGTACTCCACCGTACGCTACGACATGATCCGGAAGTACCAGTCCAAGATTCAGGCTCTTGCTGATGAAGCTAAGGACGAAATGCATGTTGTGACCAACAAGTTCGACAAGCTCAAGCACATGCTCCTCGGCAAGATGGGCGCGAGCACCAAGAGCGTGTCCGAAGTTGAGGCGGCCCTGACCAAGCTTTCCGTTGATGCGGAACCGGATATTCCACCGTCTGATTACCGTCACTACATCAGCCCCCGCGCCAGCGAAGACAAGGAAATTACCTGTCCCAACGCTGAGAAGAACGGCTGCCTTGAAATCTGGTCCCGTGACCTTTTCAACGAATTCGCCGGGGTATGCCCCACCTGCGGACACCATTTCCCCATGGAATACCGCTGGTACATGGCTAACCTCTTCGACTGGGGCACAGTGCGTGAATTTAACAAATCCATCTGCTCTGCCAACCCCACTGGCTTTCCTAACTTTCAGGAAAGACTGGATGGCGCCAAGGCCAAAACAGGCCTGCAGTCCGGTTGTATCACCTTTGAAGGTGCCATCAAGCACACCAAGGTGACCTGTGCGACCCTCGTAGCCCCCTTCCGTGGCGGTTCCGTAGGTGCAGCAGAAGGTGAAAAATTCATCCGCGCTCTGGAACTGGCAGGTAAGAAACGCTACCCCTTCCTCGCATACGTTCACGGTACTGCCGGTATCCGTATTCAGGAAGGTACCAACGGCCTAATCCAGATGCCGCGTGTAACCATGGCTGTACGCCGCTACATCGAGTCCGGCGGACTCTATATCGTTCTTTACGATACCAACTCCTACGCTGGCCCGGTAGCAAGTTTCCTCGGCTGCTCACCCTATCAGTACGCAGTACGCTCCTCCCGCATCGGTTTTGCCGGTCCAGGCGTTATCAAGGAAACTACAGGCATGGACATTCCGCCGGATTACCATTCCGCATACAACGCACTCTCCAGAGGTCACATTCAGGACATCTGGGATCGCCGCGACATCCGCCGCAACCTGCATCAGGCATTCCTGACCGTAGGTGGCCGCAATCTCTATTACAGATAGAGCCACTACACTCTATTCCTCATACCCCGAACACCCCCTGCTCCTCATGGAACAGGGGGTGTTTCAGTTTATAGATGTCATTATTCTGATAATGATATATAAATAAATGAGTAGTGAACCCTTTAAACAGGAGGCAGCAAATGAAACAGGCAATAAGATTCTTTATTCTGGTATGTTTGACCGTCCTCCTAATCCCTACAGTTTCCACTGCCGCCAATATGGCCGAAGGCCTACAATGTCCTTCTGACTGGCAAAGAACCAAAAAAATGCCGCCGCTGATAAGTTTCAGCTACCTTCTAAAACAATGCAGGCCGCGTACAAATGATGCAATAATTGAATTGTACGCAACTAGAACCAGCTCTAATTCAATGGTTGCAGAACTTGATAGGTGGACACAGAATTTAAGGCGCAGGGGCTTGCCGTATCAAAAGTTTTTAAACGAGCAGCCGGGACACGTTTCCGGTTACCCGGCAATACTCAGATTTTTTTCGGGCTGGGACAAAGAAGGAAAATGGTATGACTCCTATCTTGTAGTTTCACGCTATAAGGGAACAAACTACGTCTTCGTAGGCTACGCCATGAAAGGACATGACCGGGTCAGAATTCAAATGAGGAATGCCATGAACAATTGGTACTTTCCCGGCGTTTCAGGGCATACCAACAACCTGCCGGGTCCCGATCCTGTCATCAGCCAGAATAACAACCCGAATACCACTGTTAACATTAATCCGACTGTAAACGTAAATCGTCCCGGCTGCACACGCCAGACCAGTCAGAGTTCCACTTACACGAACACAATCAATGACTCCGGTAATTCGTATTCAAACACTCAAGACACAGACTATTCCAACTCAGGAAACACATACCAGAACAAGCCCGACACTGAACCTGACAGCAAACCCGACGACTCGAACAATAACGACAATGGCCAGAATAATAACCGTCCATCGGATAATCAATACCTAGACTATATACTGGAATAAACTCACATCCCCATTATAAGCAAAAAGCCTCCTACTTTTTAAAAAGTAGGGGGCTTTAGTTTACTGATTTAAATAGCTTTACTTTTTCCGCTTTTCCAACTTTTTACAAGCAATATCCAGAATTTTGACCATTTCATCATTCTTCAACTGCGCGTAAAGATCACGTGCCTTCGTCAAAGCCACCTCTGCCTGATCATACTTCTTCTGTTCAAGGTACAATCCACCGAGATTAAAATCACTGAAAGCAATCATATTTTTATCGCCATGCTGGGAAAAAAGTTGTCGAGCCTCTTTAAATAATGTTTCGGATTTTTCAAACTCAGACTGACGGAAATACAACCCACCTAACGAAAAACAGGACATCCCCTGAATTTCAGGCAAGTTATGCTCACGACCTAAGTTGTAGGCTTTCAAAAAATTTTCTTCAGCTTTTAAAAAATTCTGCTGTAGCAACTCATGGGCTCCGACTATGATACATCCACTTGCTTCTTCAATCTCGCTGATTTCACCTTTGCGCTGTTTCACCAACTGCTGGAAAAAATCAATTCCACCAGACATGTCACCAATGGTAAATGAACTCAGCCCCAAAACAGCATAAATAGCATCAACTTCTTTTTCCGCCCCCAAATCAGTATAAATCTTAAGGGCCTGAATCCAATCATTCATGGCTTCGATGGGCTGCTGTTTGTCAAATTTGATAAACCCCATATCCTTATGAATCTTAGCCACAGATTCACGCATTTTTAAGGACTTGTATAAATTTAACGCCTTACCATAACTTGCGAGTGCCTGATCTGCTTTCTGCTGCCCCATATAAAAATCAGCATAGAGCAGGTAACTCATGGCAAGGCCTAACTTATAGTCGGTATTTTGGTACCCGGAAACAGCTTTACGGATATATCCTTCAGACAACAACCAGTTCTGCTGGTCCACATAGAGCCTGCCAAGCTTCAAGTTCATGGCCGCAATATCTTTCTTCCATCCGAACTTCTCATACTCCTTCAAAGCCCTGCTATAATAAATTTCAGCGCTATAGAAATCCTTAAGCTGTTCACAAATCATACCCAGCTGAAAATAACCAACTGCCACACGATGGTCGTTACCCGCGACTTTACTTTTCTCCACTGAATTCAGGAAATACTTTTTCGCCAGTTTTCCCTTACCACGCATACGATAACTATAAGCTATTTCACTGGAAACTATACCC
This sequence comes from Maridesulfovibrio sp., assembly GCF_965230075.1. Lineage (GTDB taxonomy): Bacteria > Desulfobacterota > Desulfovibrionia > Desulfovibrionales > Desulfovibrionaceae > Maridesulfovibrio. The sequence goes on from NZ_OZ245945.1 coordinate 2,624,339, forward strand.
TGTATAGCTTCATCCTCAGCTTTCTGAGCCTGATACAGGGTCTTACGTAATACAACTTCTGCATTGGGATACTTACGCATGCGATTCAAATAAATTCCCAGATTCATCATCGCCTGATAGTTACCGGGTTCATGCCCGCTGGCCCGGTAAAGTATATTTACCCCGGAAGCAGGATCGTAAAACATTTTTAACAAACCGCAATACCGCAAACTTACTGCCGCTCCTTGAGGATCAATCTGCACATCCCGCAAATATTTATCCTTAAACCAATTTGCAGCTGGCCGAACATCCCCCTTGTCCATCGCTGCCAGTGCTGCGGCAGCCTTATCTGCATCCTTATTTTTAGCCAGTATGAAATAAGATTCCGTAAAACCATCTTTAAGTGAAGGATATGATTCCCGGTCCTTAAAAAGCGTACGATTTTTTCTGACCTGTTTTAAAGCATTAACCAATCCCTTCTCAGCCTGCTGGCCCAACTGAGCACCGTCTTTGACGCCCCTCTCGAAATCGGCTGTAGGTTTATCTGCTGTCTTGCAAGACATGCAGATGAAACAAAGTAATATCCCGCTAAGCAGGACAGGCAGTTTAGTTTTCAAAACATAAAAACCAGATGACATTCAACTCTCCTTAATGCGAAATCAGATCAAAAAAATAATAATAAAAATAATTCAGCAACTCATTAACCTACCAAGACCTTTTATATCAAGAACAAAAAAAACACCCCCCGCTCCTTATGGAACAGAGGGTGTTTCAGGTAAATCAATCAACGCCTATCTTTCTACTTGCTGCTTCCACCATCTATAGTTGAAACAGTTGCTGAAACTTCGCCGGATGTGTCGACTGTTTTGCAGGCAGCACACGAAAAGCAAAGCAGCGCCGCAAGAATTAAGACAGGTAATTTAACTTTCAGTAAACTCAAATCAAAAAACATTTCATTCTCCTGATGGAAACACGAAGAACTCTACTTCTTTCCCTTCTTCTCCTGAGCAATACGCTCCATATCTTCATCATAAGAAGCAATATTCCAAGGAAATGATTTACGGGCAGTCATAACTGCGAAATTCTCAACTTCCTGCACCCACTGGCGGTAATCTTCAAGAACCCGCTCTCCTAGCGGTGTAAGGCTACAGCCCTTGCGGCCCCGAGTTTTAAGCACGAGGGAATCACCGAGAACTTCTTCGGTATTCTTGAGCCTGCCCCATGCCGCACGATACGACATTCCAAGAGCCTTGGCTGCTTTATTCAGCGAACCCTGCTTTTCAATCTGCTCCAACAGTTGCGCCCTGCCAAGACCAAAAAGCATACCTTCTTCTGTTTCCAGCCATAGATTCAATCGCACCCTAGGACAGAAATTTTCATCGCTCGCCATTATTCAGCCTCCTTATATTTACAATCGCTTTTGGTTCAATCTTTTCGATAATATAAACAAAGCAACTCATAAAGTACATGATTCATACTCATGAGAATAAATCTATAACCCACGCAATCAACCACAAGAGCAAAAATCATATTATAGCTGTTCAACCCTTGCTTTTCCTGAAACTGTAACTAAACTCCTAGCTCCGCAGCCGAATCCGCCTTTCCTCTGATTCTTAAACACCGGATCTGCAATATAAGGCTGACTACGTTTTGAATTTTTACGGAGTTTTTCCCGCTTATGAATATGACCACCGCAGACATGACCAACGCTCCATACAGAACCATATGGAACCTGTCATGGCCGCAAATACTAATGATGCTCTTCCACTTGATGATCGGTCTTGTGGATGTCTGGGTAGCATCCAAACTGGGCCGTGAAATTCAGGCCTCTATGGGCATGATCAGCCAGTCCCTGTTCTTTTTTCTGGTTATCGCCATGGCCACGGCCAACGGTACTGTTGCCGCCATCAGCCAGTCAATCGGCGCGGGTATGATGCTACGGGCAAAACGCTACGTAGGGCTATGCTTCATCATCAGTGCAATATTAGGGCTGGCAATATTCACCCTCGGTTTTCCATACCGTAATGGAATCCTTACTATTTTACAGGTCCCCGATGAGATGCGCTACGTAATGGAATACTTTATTGAGGTATTCCTGTACCTCGTGCCCATCTATTACATGCTGATCATTACCAACGCGGTCTTCCGGGCCCAGAAAAAAGTGATGCTGCCCCTGTACAGTATGATCATTGTCACCGTTACCAACACTATAGGTGACTTAGGTCTCGGCATGGGCATGTGGGGTTTTCCCGATCTCGGCTACAGAGGGCTGGCCTGGGCAACCTTCGGCTCAATAACCATGGGTGCTATCTTCAACATCGCAATCCTTATCAGGTCAGGCGACTTGCGCCGTAAATGTATTGCCCCGCTGCGCTGGATGAAAAGCGCATTCCCATATCTTTTCAAAGTTGCTTGGCCCAGCGGATTGATGCAGCTGGTCTGGCATTCAGGCTACATGGTGCTCTATTCCATCACCGCCAGCCTACCCGAGAACAACGTAATCGCGCTGGCAGGAATGACCGCGGGCATCCGCATTGAATCCATACTCTTCCTGCCTGCATTTGCCTTCAACATGACAGCTTCCATCATCATCGGCCATTACCTCGGAGACGGCAAAGCTGACGAGGCCAAGAAATTCGGGTATAGAATATTGTTTCTGGCTATCGGATTCCTAAGCGTTACCGCGCTACTGCTCTGGCAGGTAATTTATCCGGTAACCTCCATCATCGCCCCGGAACAGGTGGTTCTTGATGAAGCTGTAAACTATCTTTTTTACAACATGCTCGCCATTCCATTTACCCTGACCTCCATGATCATGGCCGGGGCATTGAACGGAGCTGGCGCGACCCTCTACAATCTGTTCATTTTCGCCATCACCGTCTGGGGATGCAGGCTTCCGCTGGCATATGTGCTCGGCCATGAAATTATGAATTCCGCTACCGGAATCTGGATGGCCATGCTCATTTCACAAGGTGTACAGGCCTCTATCATTTTTTACACATTCTCGTGCAGAAACTGGCAGAAGTTCAGCATGATCAAGAAAAACAATAAAAGGACCAGTAATGACTAACGAATTCAAGCCCATTACCCTTGAATGTCAGGATGAATTTGAAAAAGCCCTTGCGGCCTGTCCGCAACACACCTCTGATTTCACCTTTGCCAACATCTGGGGCTGGACCGAGCATTACGGTCTTGAGCTGCGCTGCGGCGAATCAGGCCTTATCCACGTACGCCAAACCAAGCCTGAAATAATAAATTGGGCACCCATCGGAGACTGGTTCAGCGCGGACTGGGAAAAATGCGAACTCATGAACACCCCCGGCACCAAGTTCACCCGTATCCCTGAAAAGCTGGCCCTGCACCTCAAAGAAATCTTCGGCGACAAGATCGAAATCACCGAAAACCGCGACCACTTTGATTACATATATTCCGTACAGGAACTCATTGAATTACGCGGCAACCGTTTCCACAAAAAGAAGAACCTCTACCGCCAGTTCATGAAAAAATACGACTACGAGTACCGCGAAATTACCCCTGATTGCGTGGAAGAAGTTCTTGAAATGCAACTAGAATGGTATCGCTGGCAGGAAGAAAAGAACTTCTCACCCGCCCTCGTTGCCGAGAACGAGGCTATCGCCAAAGTACTCAAGGAAATGGATACCATCAAAAATCTTACAGGCGGAACCCTGCGTATCGACAACCGCATCATCGCCTACACCATTGCTGAACCTTTGGGTGATGACACCATCGTCATCCATTTTGAAAAAGGAAACACATATTTCAAGGGTGTCTATCAGGCCATCAATCAGATGTTCCTCGAAAACAATGCCAGCGACAAAAAATACGTCAACCGCGAACAGGATCTCGGTGAGCCCGGCCTGCGCAAAGCAAAAGAATCATACAATCCCGTACATTTTATGAAGAAATATGAATTGGTTGTATTGTAGTTTGATTTAATGCGCTCCGCGAAACTGACTGTGCGTTAATTTAATTATGCTTTTTAATCAAACTGAACGAAAAAGATTCGTAGCATTGGGGCTGGATGGACTTCCGGCCTCTCTTGCTTTGAAATGGGCTGTTAAATTGCCCAACCTTGGACGTATTGCGGGTAAGTGCGAACCGATCTGTGCCGAATTACCGGAACTATCCCCCGTAAACTGGACTTCTTTTTTTACTGCCCAGAAACCGGAGAAGCACGGTCTTTACGGATTCACTTCCATTGATCCGCAGACCTACACTCTCTCCATCAATAATTTCGAGCAGGTACTCTGCCCGACCATTTTCGATGCGCTGGGAGAAAAGGGTTTGATCAGCAAGGTCATCAACCTGCCTAACACTTACCCCGCCAAACCGCTGCGGGGTATGCTTATTTCAGGCTTTGTTGCCGATTCATTCGATCAGGCAGTTCAGCCTCCCTTCCTGCTCAGCCCGCTTCGCGATACTGGCTATCAGCTGGAAGCTGACACCAGCCGGGGTATCATGGACCCGGATTACCTTTTCGATCAGGTCGCTAAAACCCTTGAAGGCCGATTGAACGCATTGGAATTGCTCTGGAATGACCTTGCATGGGATTTATTCACCATTGTTTTTACGGAAACAGACCGTCTCTTCCACTTCTTTTATCCCGCATTCGAAGACGATAACCATCCCCTTTATCACAAGGCTTCTGAGTTCATGTACAAGTGGGACCGAGCGTTCGGCATCGTACTCGATAAATTCGAAGCACTTCCGGGTGAAAAAAAACTAATTTCATTTGCAGACCATGGCTTCGCAGCCCTCAAAACCGAGGTAGACCTGAACACTTTTCTCATACAACAGGGCTATCTTGAGTACACCCAGCCCGCAAAAGACCAGTGGGATTCCACAATTATTGCCCCATCCAGCAAAGCATTTGCCCTTGATCCCGGAAGAATATATATCCATACATCTGATTTTGCGCATGGACAGATTACCCCTGCGCAAGCAGGAATAATAGCAGGTGAAATTGCTGAAAAACTAAAGCAGCTTGAGTTCAACGGACAGCAGGTAATGGAAAAGGTTCTCACAAAACGTGAAGCATATGGAGACAATCCCATCGGCAACCCGCCGGACCTTATCTGCACAGCCAAGCCCGGATTCGATCTCAAAGCCAAATTCGACCGAGCTGAAATATTCGGATTCCACGGCAGAACCGGGACACACACTGTGAATGACGCATTCTTCTATAGCTCCGACGGGCAGCAGATAAGCAGCATGCACCAAACCGGACAAATCATACTTGACTGGTTCAATATTACTCTGCCAGATTAACAAATTCACAACTAATTCTACATACGAAGCGGCAAAACCCTATTAAAAGTTTTTGAAGAGTGTAGAGAAACTTTTTCCAAAAAGTTTCTTTGCTCCCCGAAGAGCCGCCGGAGGCATATATACATCATGATCGATTTCAAAAATGAATTGAACCCTGCACAGTATGAAGCTGCTACACATCCTCAGGGGCCGGTGCTGGTAATTGCGGGTGCTGGTAGTGGCAAGACCCGTACAATTGTATACCGTCTGGCATGGCTGGTCGAACAGGGCATCCCTCCGGAATCCATTCTGCTGATGACCTTCACACGTAAGGCTGCGCAGGAAATGCTCCAACGAACCGAGCTGATTCTGGGCAGAAATCTGCACGGCACTCAGGGCGGAACCTTCCACGCTTTTGCTTATTCCGTGCTGCGCCAGAATGCTGCCGAAATCGGCTTCCCCAACGGCATCACCCTCATGGACCGTAGTGACTCCGAAGCCGCAGTTAAAGAAGTCAAAGACCAACTGAAATTCGGTAAGGGCGATCGCTCATATCCCAAAAAGTCCACGCTGCTGGATATGATCAGTAAATCGCGAAACAAGGAGCTTTCCATTGATACACTGGTTAACTCCGAAGCCTTCCATCTGGCGACCTACGCTTCTGAAATGGAACAGATTGCCAAGGGCTACGCTATTTACAAAAAACAGCACGGGTTGATGGATTATGACGACCTGCTCTTCTACCTTGAAAAGCTACTGCAAGAGGACAAATTCCTGCGCAATTCCCTGCGTTCGCGCTACCAGTACATCATGGTCGACGAATATCAGGATACCAACCTTGTGCAGGCCCGTATCGTCGGTTTGCTGGCCGGAAAGAACGGCAACGTAATGGCTGTGGGTGATGATGCCCAGTCCATCTATTCTTTCCGTGGCGCAGATGTTACCAACATCCTTAAATTTCCTGAAATTTTCGAAGACGTAAAAATTGTTCGACTGGAGCAGAACTACCGATCCACACAGCCTATTCTCGATCTGACCAACGCCATTCTGGATGGTGCCGAAACCAAGTTTGATAAAAAACTTTTCACCGAGCAGACATGGGGTGACAAGCCGCAACTCATGGTTCCGCTCAGTGATTTCAGCCAGTCCAACCGCGTACTTGACCGGATCATCGAATTGCAGAAGAAGCATGGTCCCGAAGAAGTCGCCGTGCTTTTCCGCGCAGGATATCAGAGTTACGGACTTGAAGTTGCTCTGAAACGCCTCGGTGTAGGCTTCAAGAAATACGGCGGCCTGAAATTCAACGAAGCCGCGCATATCAAGGATGTGCTGGCCTTCATGCGTCTGGTCAGCAATCCGGCAGATATAATCGCGTGGCAGCGCACCCTTGGACACATCAAAGGCGTCGGTCCCAAGACCGCAACAAAGATTGCGCAGGCTGTGATCTCCGCAGACCAAAAGGCTCTCGGCAAATTTACCAAGAAGTACCAGCTACTGCAGGATATTCTGCGAGATCTGGACGGATTACGTAAAAAGAATTCATCTCCGGCAACCTGCCTTGAGATCATCGTGCCACTGTACAGACCGCTGCTGGTGGCTCAGTACCCGGACGATTATCCGCGCCGTGAAGCAGGAATCGAACAGCTCAGCCAGATTGCATCCAACTATGATGATCTGGAATTCTTCCTCACCGACCTCTGCCTTGATCCTGATCAGCACAGCGAGGAAGAGAAAAAAGAAGATGTGGTTACTCTTTCCACCATCCATTCCGCCAAAGGATTGGAGTGGAATGCGGTCATCATCATTGACCTTGTAGAAGACCGTTTTCCTTCCCGCAAATCCATGCAAAAGCCGCAGGAATACGAGGAGGAACGCCGCCTGCTCTACGTGGCCTGCACCCGTGCACGCAAGGAATTGATCATGTGTGCCCCGGCTTCCATCAACCGCAAGAATACCGATTTCTCTGAACCTGCTGTGCCCAGCCCGTTTCTGCGAGAGCTTGATAACGTGCTTTTTGATGAATTGCAGGAATCCTATTCCGGCGGCATGGCAAAGAAAAAGACTGCTCCGGTAAATCCTGCTGCTTATGTTGACACAGCTCCTTCAATCTCAACTTCCAAGAAGCCCTCACCCATGAAACTTGGTCATTGCAAGCACAAGATTTTCGGGCGTGGAAAGATCATCGAGCGCATTGAGCCCAACAAGCTGCGTATCAATTTCCCCGGTTTCGGCCCCAAGGTCATTGTCGAAGATTTTGTCGAGATGTTATAGGAAAATTATGACCAAGCTTAATTCTGAACAAGACTTCCTTACTTTGATTGATGAGTACTTTCCGTCCGAAAATGGCCATGTAACTCTTGGACGTGGCGATGACTGCTCTATTCTGCGTACAGACAAGGACCTGTGCATCAGTAAAGACTTGTTTCTGGAAGATGTGCATTTCCGGCGCTCGTACTTTTCCCCGGCGGACATCGGCTATAAATCCCTAGCGGTTAATATCAGCGACATTGCGGCCATGGGAGGTCAGCCCTGCGGCTTTGCATTGGGATTGATCATTCCGCCCAGTCTGGAAAATGAATTCTGGGAACCTTTCTTTGAATCCATGTCCGCCCTTGCCGAGCAGCACGGACTGATTCTAGCTGGGGGCGATCTTTCCGGCGGTCAGTATCTGGGAGTTTCTGTTACCGTCTGGGGCGAAGCTGCGGGAGGCCGCTTCCTTTCGCGTGGAAATGCTCAGCCCGGTGATGTTTTATTTTTACACGGCCCGGCTGGTATGGCCCGCACCGGATTACTGAGTCTTGAAGAATCAGGTGTTGAATCTACAAAACTTTACTCTGAATCAGTACAGGCGCACCTGCGTCCGCCCATGCGTGTTGCCGTCGGGATCAAGCTGGCCCAGTCGCCTCATGTAAAGGGACTCATGGACCTCTCTGACGGTCTGGCCCGGGACCTGCCCCGTTTTCTAGGCTGCTGCGATGGAGATGTAGGTGCTGAAATTTCACTGCCGGAATCGCAATTGCACGAAGAAATCATCCGCTATGCTGAGAACAAAGCTATTTCCGCTGTGGAACACGCTTTTCTCGGTGGAGAAGACTACGCCCTGTTCGGAGCAGCATCAGCCGATGGATTTGTAGAACTAAAAGCAGCAATCCCCGGCCTGCACCCAATAGGCACAATCACCGGGGACAACAAAATTTTACTCAACGGCAAGGAATACACTGCCGGAGGATTTGATCACTTCTCTAAGTAATTAGCTCCACCCGAGTGCGGTAATATATTTGTACATAACCCAGAAATGGCAGAAGCTTCCGGCCATGACAAAGACATGGAAAATTTCATGGAAGCCGAAGAATTCCGGCCATGGATCAGGGCGTTTCAGGGCGTAGATAACCGCACCGATTGAATACATGATCCCGCCTGCCAGCAGCCAGAGCAAGGCCCCGACCTGCAAAGCCTGAATCAAGGGATATGCTCCTACGATCACCAGCCAGCCCATGGCGAGATAAAACCCAGTGGACAGCCAGCGCGGTGCATTCAGCCAAACCATTTTTGTAATGATTCCAGCCACTGCCATAGTCCAGATCGCAGTAAATAACGACCAGCCCCATGCGCCCTTCAAGCCCACAAGGCAGATAGGCGTGTATGTTGCGGCGATATAAATGTAGATCATGGAATGATCGAGCTTGCGCAGCCACATTATGCCCTCTTTGGAAAGAGGCAGCCAGTGGTAGAGAGTACTGGCAAGGTAGAGCAAAACCATTCCCCCGCCAAAAACCGAAAAAGTGACCACATGCATCACGCTGGTTGGATTAACCGAGGCAATCAGCAATGCGACCAATCCGACGATAGCAAGGCAGAAACCTATAAAATGAGTTAACCCGCTCATGGGTTCGCGTACATATTGCAGCATAACATCCCGTCCTTGAATGGCGAATCTGATAGCATCTTGGGCCCCGACATTTTTTCCGGAAAAACAGCTTGCAGAGAATTCTGCAAAAAGCGGGCAAAAGCTCATATTCAAACGATCGTTTAAAAAACAATATGTAACATTACACAAAAAAAGCCCGTAACACCAGCGGTGTTACGGGCCATTATCATCTATAAAACGTACAGAGCGGCTCTAATTATTTAATCAGGACTATTCGGAAAGCATGCGTACTGCGCAGAATTTTCCACACATAGCGCATTCTTTTTCATCTTTGTGATCCTTTCTACGTGCGCAAGCCAGAGCGGGGTCGATTGCCAGTTCAGCAATGCGGTCCCAATCCAGTTCCTTACGTGCAATAGAAATATCTTTGTCACGCTGAACAGCATCCTTACGACCAAGTCCTACTTCACCGCACTGGGCAGCAACGAGAGAAGCTTTGACACCGTTCCAGACGTCGTCAATTTCGGGCAGGGTCAGGTGCTCTGCGGGGGTCAGGTAGCAGAGGAAGTCCACACCGTTCATAACAGCGATGGCACCACCGATAGCACCGGCAATGTGGTCATAGCCGGGAGCGGAGTCAGTTACCAGAGGTCCGAGGACGTAGAGAGGAGCGTTGTAGGTAGCAGCCTTGATGCCACGGATCTGTGCTTCAACGAGGTTCATGGGCACGTGGCCGGGACCTTCGATCATTGCCTGTACGCCAAAATCGTGAGCGCGCTTGGCAAGCTTACCGAGCATGAGAACTTCTTCCCACTGCGCTGCATCGCCTGCATCTTCACCGGCACCGGGACGGAGGCCGTCACCGAGACTCAAAGTAACGTTGTGCTTGAGGCAGATTTCAAGAAGACGGTCATAGTTGGTGAGCAGGGGGTTTTCCGCATCATGGTCACGCATCCAACGAGCAAGAATGGAACCGCCGCGAGAAACGATTCCCAGCAGACGTTCGCCTTCTTCAGTTGCCCATTCTGCACCACGGCGAGTCAGGCCGCAATGCAGGGTCATGAAATCTACACCCTGTTCAGCTTCTTTTTCCACTTCTGCAAAAAGTTCATCAATGGAAAAACCTGCGGGGTCTTCGTCACGTGCAACATACTGCTGCGCCATAGCATAAATGGGAACAGTACCCAGAGGCAGGGGGCAGCTATTGAGCATATCGGTCCTGATTCCGTCAAGATCACCGGCAGTGGAAAGGTCCATCACAGCGTGTGCACCTGCTTTCCATGCGGCATCAAGCTTCTTCATTTCCTTTTCACGGTCATTCTTAAAAGGAGAAGTACCGATGTTTGCGTTAACTTTTACCTTTGCGGGCTGCCCGATAAGGGTGGGAGTTACATTCTTGTGGTTGGGGTTCCCGAGCAGAACCATAGTCCCATCTTCAATGCCCTGAATAATGGTCTCTTTGGAGAGCCCTTCGCTCTTGCAGAGTTCATCAATGCTGGAATCAAATATGCTTTTGAGAGCTTTATTTTTTGAAAACATCTGATTTCCTTATACGTTATTTAGGATTGTGCATTTTTCGTATTATCAATGGTGTCTGTACAGGCACTGTCCATACCCCAAATTGTCACTGGGTACAATGAGACTTTTTAACCCGAAATTAAATAAGAGTACAACTTCCTGCCGACTTAGCTCTACTCTGCTCATTACTCTTTCATTAATTCTCTACGCTTAAAGTCTGTCATTTCAGAATTTTATCATGGAAAATTAAACAGATACAAAATCAAATTTGCGTTTATGGGAAAATTCTAGTAGATCAGCAGATCATATTTTTTTTGCGACACATAATATTTCAAGGGGGAAATTTAATATGCGCAATTGGAGAGGACTGTTTTTACTAACAGTTTTATTTACACTGCTCTGCCAGCCTGCGTTTGCGGCTGACTCCAGTCTCGGACCGGTAAATGCCAAAGTGTTCGGTATGTTTACACTCATTCCGCCGCTGGTGGCTATTGTTTTGGCATTCATTACCAAAAACGTTGTTCTGTCACTTTTCATCGGTGTTTTTTCCGGTGCTTTCATGCTCGAAGCCAAGGGCTTTGACATTTACAACGGCTTTGTTGGCGGCTTCCTGCGCCTGTCCAACGAAATCCTCGGCTCTCTCGCTGATTCATGGAACGCAGGTATCGTACTTCAATGTCTCGCCATCGGTGGCCTTATTGCGCTGGTTTCCAAAATGGGTGGTGCAAAAGCAATCGCAGATGCTCTGGCTAAAAAAGCAAAAAGCCCCCGCAGCTCCCAGTTTGTTACTTGGGTACTCGGCCTTTTCATCTTTTTTGACGATTATGCAAACTCCCTCACCGTCGGCCCCATCATGCGCCCGGTGACTGATAAAATGAAGGTTTCCCGCGAGAAACTCGCTTTCGTTATCGACGCCACCGCAGCACCCATTGCCGGTATTGCACTGATCTCCACCTGGGTTGCCTATGAAGTCGGCCTGATCCGTGACGGCCTGCAGGGCATCGGCTACACCATGAACGCATACGGCGTATTTGTGGAAACCATTCCTTACCGTTTTTACAACATCCTTATTTTGGTCTTCATCCTCGCTACCATCTGGTTCATGCGTGAATTCGGCCCCATGTACAAAGCCGAACAGCGTGCCCGTACCACCGGTAAAGTTCTTGACGATAACGCCAAGCCCATGGTCGCTGATGAAGCAACAGAACTGCAGCCCGCTGAAGATATCGAACCCAGCATCTGGTACGCAATTATCCCCATCGGAACCCTGATCGTTGCAGCTTTTCTCGGCTTCTATTTCAACGGTTACAATGGAATTATGGGCGGAGACGATGCTGCGTTGAAGCAGATTTTCGAAGATGCTCCCATGAGCTTCGTAGCCATCCGTGAAGCTTTCGGTGCTTCCGACGCTTCCGTTGTTCTTTTCCAGGCAGCACTTATCGCCGGCGTTGTGGCTCTGGCCATCGCCATCGGCAAGCGCATCCTGACTGTGGACGAAGCACTTTCCACTTGGGTACAGGGTGTTAAATCCCTGAACATCACCGCAGTTATCCTGCTGCTGGCATGGTCCCTTTCCGGTATCATCAAGGAACTCGGAACCGCCGCTTACCTCGTAAACGTGCTTTCCGACACCATTCCGACCTTCCTGCTGCCTTCCATCATCTTTGTGATGGGTTCCATTATCTCCTTTGCAACAGGTACTTCTTACGGAACCATGGGTATCCTCATGCCGCTCTGCATCCCGCTGGCTTTCGCGCTGGTACCCGAGCAGGGCTACGTAATCCTGAACATCGGTGCGGTTCTCACCGGAGCCATTTTCGGTGACCACTGCTCCCCCATCTCGGACACCACAATCCTGTCCTCCATGGGTTCCGCATGTGACCACATCGACCACACCAGAACCCAGCTGTTCTACGCCATCCCCGTAGCAATCATCTCCATCCTGTTCGGTTACATCCCCGCAGGACTCGGAATGCCCGTACTGATGGTACTGCCCATCGGAGTCCTTGCTGTACTGGCAACAGTAAGATTCCTGGGTAAGCCTGTTTCGAACTAATCGAATCAGCATATAAGTAATTATAAATCCCTCCCTCCGATTTGATTCGGGGGGAGGGATTTTATTTTGCCCTATTGACACAATAATTATTTCAAAGTTAAAGTGAATTCACATTCACATATTTGGAGAATATAAATTGAGTAAAAGAATGGATCGCCTTTCAAGGCGCGAACAGATTGCCGAAGAAGCCCTTAAGCTCGCAGCCAAAGGAATTTCTGCCATTACCGTGAGTAATGTTGCCAAGGCCTGCGGCATTGTACCCGCAGCCCTTTACCGCCATTACAAAAACAAAGACGCAATATTCGATGGAGTGCGAGAACTTATCCGTAAAAAACTCATCGACAACGCCAAAACCGCTATGGATGAAGGAGAGACTCCCTTGGATGTGCTGAAACAACTGGCCCTGCGTCATGCGGACCTGCTGCACAAACATCCCGGTATCCCGCGCCTGCTGTTCTCGGAAGCCGCTCTGGAGAAGAATTCCATCCGCCGCAAGGCTCTCTATTCCCTGCTAACTGAGTACCGCGCCGCTGCCGGGGAAATAGCCACCAAAGGGCAGGAACTGGGCCAGATCCGCAAAGATGTAGATCCTGCGGATATTGTTTTCATGCTACTAGGTACCGTAGTTCCTCCTTCCTTTCTCTTTCATATTTCCAGCGGTGAATTTGATCCGCGTGAACAAGTGAGGCGCAACCTGCAATTGTTTGAAGAAACAATCGCCGTGAAAAAGGAGAACTGACGATGAAATCCGGCCTGAAATTTTCATATGTCATCGTGGCAATCCTGCTCTCCACCCTGCTCTGTGGATGCAATGAGACGGAATCAAAGCTCTGGCAGGGATATGTTGAGGGGGAATTCGTATATGTTTCATCACCGCTAAGCGGACAACTAGATGAAATCAGCGTGCGTAAAGGCCAGACAGTCGTTGCAGGACAGCCGCTGTTCACCCTTGAGCGGGAATTCGAACAGGCGGGCGTTGCTGAAGCTGAAGAAAATCTGGATAAAATAATCAGCGACCTCGCAGACAAACGCAAAGGAAGAAGGCCTTCAGAAATTGCCTCCATTAAAGCCAGACTGAGGAAAGCAGTGGCCGCAGAAAAACTTGCGTCCACAGAATACAAACGCCGAGCAGCCCTCTACAGCTCCAGAACTATTTCCGAAGAAGAACGCGACCAGGCTCGCACTGATTACGAACAGGCCATTCAGCTGGTGAAGGAAATCAAATCCGAACTCAAAACAGCCACTCTCGGTTCCCGCAGTGATGAAATCAGTGCGGCGGAATCATCGGTGAGAGCAGCACAGGCAAAGCTTGAACAGGCTCGCTGGAACTATGATCAAAAAGCACAATCCGCGCCCCGCACAGGTTTAGTCTTTGATACCATCCGCTATCGAGGGGAATGGGTTGCAGCCGGGAATCCGGTCCTTTCAATCCTGCCACCGGAAAACCGCAAGGTCCGCTTTTACGTGCCGGAACAGATTGTCGGCGGCTTCAAGATCGGCGAAAGACTACTAGTCAATTTCGACGGACTGGCAGCACCTATCCCGGTTACCCTGAACTATATTTCAGCGCAGGCCGAATATACGCCTCCGGTTATCTATTCCAGCCAAAGCCGAGCCAAGCTGGTCTTCATGCTCGAAGCTGTTCCATCGAGAGACAAAGCTGTGCTGTTCAAGCCCGGTCAACCCGTTGATGTGAGCAGAACAGAAGAGGGGTTCATACTTGAGAACGGCTTCTTCGCCCGCATTAAAAACTACTTCCGGAGTAACAATGGGTGAACAGACTGTCATAGACGTCTCCGGTGTGACCAAATCCTTCGGCCCCAAGACCGTGGTCAAAGGGCTGGATATGCAGGTCCGCAGGGGTGAGATATTTGGATTCCTTGGCCCTAACGGCTCCGGAAAGACAACCTTCATCCGCATGCTCTGCGGCTTGCTGCGCCCGGATTCCGGTTCCGGCACCTGCCTCGGCTATGACATCATTAACGAAGCTGAATTCATCAAACCCAAGGTGGGCTACATGGCCCAGAAATTCAGCCTTTACGGTGATCTGACCGTAAAAGAAAACCTTGATTTCCTTGCCCGCGCATACCAATTGCCCAACCGCCGGAAGCTTGTGGATGAAGCAATCGAACGCATGAACATGGGCAAGTTCACCAACCAGCTTGCCGGATCACTCTCCGGGGGCTGGAAACAGCGTCTGGCCCTGACCGGATGCACCCTGCACAATCCGCAGCTACTACTCCTTGATGAACCCACCGCCGGGGTGGACCCTTCCGCCCGCCGCGATTTCTGGGACGAAGTGCACAACCTTGCCGCCCAAGGTATCACCGCACTTATTTCCACCCATTACATGGATGAGGCTGAACGCTGCCATCGTCTGGCATACATCGCATACGGAGACCTGCTAGCAAAAGGCACGCTTGACGAACTAGTCAGCAATTCCGGTCTGCACACGTGGACTCTAAGCGGGCCGAATTTAAATGAGCTAACCCCGAAATTACGCGCCAGTGAAGGGATTGATCAGGTAGTTGCCTTCGGTAACACCCTGCACATCAGCGGACGCGACAACGCTTTAATCGAAAGAGGAATCCGTGCCCATGCCGGAGCTGAAAACAAATTTGAGCCTTGCGAAACAAGTCTTGAGGAAGTCTTCATCGACCTCATGCGGGGGATGAATCCATGAGTTGGCGCTTGTTCTCATTCAAACGGTTTATGGCAATGGCAGGGAAAGAATTCATCCAGATGCGCCGGGATAGGCTGACCTTTGCCATGATGATCGGCATTCCGCTGATCCAAATTATCCTCTTTGGATTCGCCATCAACTCCGACCCGCGCCACCTGCCCCTTGCCATTCTTTCTGGGGATAATTCCCGCTATTCGCGCTCAATCGTAGCCGGAATGCAGGCCAGTTCCTACTTTGACGTCGACCGCTTTATCAATTCGCGAGCCGAGGCAAAAAGGTTGCTGGAGCTGGGCGAAATACAATTCGTACTGACCATCCCCCAACAATTTGGACTGGAAATTGAGCGAGGGGAACGCCCGGTACTGCTTCTGGAAGCAGATGCCACCGACCCCATGGCAACGGGCAATGCTGTAAATTCCATGCGCGAAATCATAAACAGGTCCTTAGCGCGGGACCTGAAAGGTTCACTCAGTTACCTGCTACCCAAAGAAAGCGCCGTAGACCTGCGCATCCATGCTGATTACAACCCGGAAGCCATCAGCCAGTACAACATCGTACCCGGCCTGATGGGAGTAATCCTGACCCTGACACTGGTCATGATCACCTCGCTGGCAATCACCCGTGAAACCGAACGCGGAACCATGGAAAACCTGCTGACTACTCCAGTGCGTCCCCTGGAAGTAATGATGGGCAAGATCATCCCCTACGTCATGGTCGGCTACATACAGATGATGCTGATCATGGCGGCATCCATTTTCCTTTTCCACGTCCCCATCAACGGCAACCCGCTAATTGTGTTCACATACTCAGCCATTTTCATCGCCGCGAACCTGACCGTAGGAGTGACCATCTCAACCGTAGCCCGCAACCAGTTGCAGGCCGTACAGATGTCCATATTCTTCTTCCTACCCTCGCTACTGCTCTCCGGCTTCATGTTCCCCTTCCGGGGCATGCCCGACTGGGCCCAAAACCTAGGCTCCATCCTACCGTTAACTCACTACCTGCGCTTAGTGCGCGGAGTATTGCTCAAAGGAACAGGCTGGGAAGAATCCCTTTACCACCTCTGGCCCATCGTGGTTTTCTGGATAATTGTAATTGTTGTTGGGTTGAAGAGGTATCGGCGGACTTTGGATTAATATAACCACTTCAAAAAATAAATTCAGTGTAATCAGCCCTCACCCCGTGAGGGCTTTTTTACGCCCACCATCCAACACCAACCTAATTTAAATTTCAACATTGACATATTTTTTTAAAATCCGTAGCACATAGACACAATCAATCTATAAACTTTAATCGGAGTTTGTCATGAAATTCATCAAACCAACCACACTCGTACTGTCTTGTCTGCTCGCGGTTCTGTGCTGCTCAACCGCATTTGCCCATGAATTCATCATTAAGCCTGTGCAGCTGACCGCTGAGAAAGACCATGTTGTGCCTTTCAGCGTCGTATCTGCACATGTCTTCATGATCAGCGAAGAAATGGAACCGATCAATGAGGTTGAAACCAAGCTTATTCTGGGCGGTAAAAACACTCCCTTGAAGCTGGCACAAAATGAAATGCTCATGACTTTGGACGGGCAGATCACCCCTAAAGCTGAAGGTACCGCTATCATTGCCGGACATCGTAATGGCATGATCTGGACTCAGACCACTCAGGGTTGGAAACAGCAGTCCAAGAAAGGCTTAAAGGGCGTAATCAGAAGCGGAAAATATGAAAAATTCTGTAAGACCTTGATCACAGTGGGTAAAGCTGACGGCAGCTACAAAAAGGCTGTGGGCCACAAGCTTGAAATTATTCCCATGAGCGACCCCACTCTGGCTAAAGTCGGTGATGAAATCGAATTCCAGACCCTGCTGGACGGTAAGCCTGTTTCTGTTGAGAGCATAACCGCCACTTATGACGGTTTCAGCATGAATCCCAACACTTATGCTTACTTTACCGAGCCTTATGGAAACGGCCTTGCAAAGGTAAAAATCAGCGCTCCCGGAACATGGATGGTTCGTGCACAGTATAAAAACGACAAGCCCACTGCAGACTATGACAGCCATGTCATGCGCGCAGTGCTTGTTTTTGAAGTAAAGTAAATGAGATTATTCAAGATTCTTCCGGTCGTAACACTCGTTGTGGCCGGAATTCTATACCTCAGCAATATCGCGTGGGCGCATGGGGTCGCTTATGAAATGGTCGAAACCTCACCGGCCGTGACATTCAAATCCGGCTTTTCATCCGGAGACCCCATATCCTACGGACAGGTACTTATTTACGCACCGGATAATGCTGAAGTGGAATTCCAGAACGGGCGAACAGACAGGAACGGGGTATTCTCCTTCCTGCCTGACCAACCCGGTGTATGGAAAGTGGAAGTTGACGGCGGACTGGGCCACAAACTTATTTTTGATGTGGAAGTCGCCGGATCAGATAAAAACGAACTTGCAGCCCATAAAAAAGAAGCCCCATTGCAGGGATCTATTGAGATCAGGGCATTGCTGGGAATAAGCCTGATTTTCAACCTTTGTCTTGCCGCATCTTACCTCCGGGCAAGACGAAAGGTTACGGCGATGAAAAAAATTGATGGCTAATCCTGGTAATAACCGGGAAATATGTACACCCCATTAGCCTGCATCCAGAAGCCCTGTTTGCCATTTCTACTTGTGTACAACCTGCTGAGTCCCGCACGGATGTATACTTCCTCCCCTCCGGCGAGCAGGGCTTCCAATTCATCCAAGCGCCCCTGTTGCACGTAATCCATTGCCATGCGGTGAAAACACAAGTCCGCAATGGGAGTATGGCGAAACCTTACACCTGCCTTATCGGAAAACCCAAGACGCAGTTTTAACCCTTCAGCGGATTCCACCACTGAAACACTCACGGATTTGGGGTCAATTCGAATAGTCCTAATGGAATGCGCACAAGGCGACTCAACAGGTACACACCGGTTCTTCGGTGTAATTAGCCCTTCAAATGCTTCTTCCATTGAATCTACGGCACTGCGTTCCAGCAAATCTTTAAAAGTATCCTCATCAACGCAATCAAGCCAGACATCATTCTCAAAAGTACAATCCTCTACATGAGGAGAATCGGCATCTTCATGGGGAACAACATCAGCAGAAACTATTATGCCCGGACGGATATTCCTGAATTCGACAAAATCCAGATTTTCATAAGGCAAGGGACGATAACATGTGCAGTCATCCTCATCCAGCAGGGCCATACAAACGTTATCGCTATCATTAAATCGCGTTAAATCAGTCAAAACCAGCATTAAAAAATCCTTTATCTCAAAAAATAAGAACAGACACCCTCGCTCCTGCATAGAAAGCACAAATAATCAAAAAAAGTCAAGCACATCAGTGCTCGAGAGGTCTCCTAACTAAAACTCAATAACCATAGATCGAAAAACAATTACTTATAAAATACACAGGGTTGATCCAGATCAATGAACACCCCCATCAAAGTCATTAAACATAAGAACAAGCTAAAAAATACTTATACATTTTTACACAAATCAACTTAAAGACCAAAGGAGTATCCCATGCAGGCAACTGGCGTAAATAAACAGGAACAGAAAATAGAAGTCATGGCAGACATACTTTCCCAACTCCACAGCGGGGCAAGCAAGCTATCCCTCAAAGGAGCTTTCAGACTAGGCATCAAGGAAACCCTCGCAAATCAAGGATTTAACAGCTGGAAGGAATTGGCTGATAAGCCCATAGCCATTAAGAAAACTTTTTTTACCAAACTACTTGATGAATCCATGATCCACCTTTTGAAAATGGGATTTCCTAAAGAACTGGAAAAAGAAGCACGAAACGCCCTGACAAAGGAAAATGACAAATTCCTACATAACTAAAAATTAAAAAGCGGAGCCGTAATGACTCCGCTTTTTAATTATTGTTGCATCATCTGCCCTGCCTGCGTGACCACGCCCTGCATCTGGGCCGGACTCAAACCTGAATATGAAAGATCCTTAACTATGCCCGCCCCCATGGATACAGCCTGCAGATTCTGCCGTAATTGCTGCTGCTTCATAAGCATATTCTTGCGCATATTCCTGAGCTTCTGCACCTCATCACCGGAACGGACAATGCCGTTGGGAACACCGATCAGTTCCGCGTAATCGTCCACAGCCCGGTCCATATCCACCTTATCCAACACTTCGGGATTAGCCTGTGACAAATTGCCCACAAACTGGGCCAGTGACTGAATAGACTGGGTACCAACCATCTTTTGAGACTGCGCCAGCACGGAAATATAATCAATCTTGATGTCCGCCCCCTCAAGGATTGACGGGGCTTCCGGTAATTGCCCGGAACGCATCAGAATACCGAAAATCCTGTCGATAAGCGGATCAAGCAATTCAGTATGCTGGCGTTCAATTACCGGCCCAAGTTGGATCAACTTTTCTTCATGCCGTTCTGCAACTTCAGCAGCGGTAATGGTCCCGCGATTGGTTCCGGCCATCATCATGAAAATGTCATTGTAAAAGCCTTCCCGGATAGCGGTACGCACATCCTGAATCTTATTACTGACGCCAGCCAGATCAGGACGGACCTGATAGAGCGGAGAAACCGAATCCTGCTGATTCTGCTCAACCGGGTTCTGACCACCGGGTAACAGATTCAGTCGCCTTGAATACATAGAAGGAACTTTCATGGGCGGCCTGAGTGTCAAATGCACAGCCTGAATCTGGCTCTTGCTCATTTCCATAAGCATTTTCACATCCGCCAGTACATCCATGGCCGGAGAGCGACCATAAACATCCATGGCTGCAGTATCCCAGCGCGGAGCCATATAAGGATTCTCCATGAATCCACTCTCGGAAAGCACATGCCCACCACGACCATTGAGCAAGAACACAGACTCAAAGGGCATATTCAGAGTATCCATGCGCTCCGCATCGAATTCGTCACGCGGTTGAACCACATGCAGAACATCAAACCAGTGGTCCCGATTCACGTTCAAGCTGGTGTGCACCGTGGCTGGCAGGTTCTGTTTGCCAAAACGTTTCTCAAGCTGGCGGGCGGTCATCTTGAATTCACGGTAGACCGTATCCACCCGCCCCTGTGCGTCGGTAGCAAGACAATATTCCCCGGCAGTGAGGGTACGGAAACGAATGCCCCGTTCATCGTCCGGTTCGCAATAAAGAATTCCGGTACCAAACCCGGCCAGCTCAGTATAAAGTGAATGGATGCAGGAATAAAAATTACTGCGAGCCAATGCGCGATACATGGTATTTTCCACCTTGGAAATCCATTCCCTTACAGATTTATGGCGGGCCAGATCGCGGTCCGAAATGCCAAGCCTGAACCACGGTCTTGCCGGAGAGGTCAGCCCGCCCTGCAAGCCCGCCGCAAGGATACGCAATGCTCTTGTTGCCGTGGAATCAATGACCTTACCGGATCTCACCCTCCCGTCATTGGGACGATGTCCGTCATAAACTCCCTTACGGGGCAGGATGTAATCGCTGATCTCCTGCCAGTGCGATTCCCAGCTGTTGCGTTCCTGACGCAGCCCCTGCAATCGTCTAAGATATTTGTTATTTTCAACATGCCTCATTGTATAATCTCTACTCTCCCACTATACGCACTATTTTCTTGCACTTGGGACACTTAACCTGAACTTCGACAACCTTGCCTTTCATCAAAAGCCTGCGGCAAACCGGACAACGATGCTCACTCATTTCATTACTCCTTTGGAACGATTTAATATTTCCCTGCTGATTTTTGCCTTGCCTGCCACTCCGTCCGGCCCGGTCAAAATAGTCTTCTTGCGCCCGAGAGCATGTACCTTACGCATACGCTCTTCACTTTCCTTACGACGGGCAACCGTAACTTCGAACTCGGCATTCTGGCGATCTACTTCTCGCTGACGGATGTCATTTGGATGCAGCCATTCGCCGTCAATCTTGCTGTACCCGGCATTCTGCATTTCCCCGGGCGTGTACCAATGCCCGGTCTTTTCCGAAAAAGTCCAATCCGCAGGAGCACGCCAATCAGCCGGAGCATTGAGCCCCGCTTTTGATGATGAAGGATTGGTGCCGTAAGTGTAGCGGTGCCATTTGTAATAACCGTTAAATCCAGGCGAACCGTTGGCGAACCAGACACTGGACTGACCGTCCTTTGCCAAAGGAAGATCGGGCCTGTAATAATTCGGCATACCTCCTCCTACTGACCGAGTTTGGTCTTCTGGGCCTGTAAATTCTGAGTGGCTGTTGCCAACTGCCCGGTATCGCCCTGTCCGCCAGTCAGCATAGTGGCGCTGCGGCCTTTCTTCATGCGCTCCATTTCACGCATTTTCTTGGCCTTTAATTCCTGTTCACTCTTAATGATCGCTTCCATCTTGGGTGGTTCAGGTGCCGGGGCCACCGGGGGTGCCGGTGGCGGTGTTACTGGTGAAGTTGGTCCTTTTCCTCCTCCGCCTCCCATAATCATTCTCCTTGTTTTGAAATTTTTGTTTCGGGTGTTCCACCCTCATTATTCCTAACCGCACAAAAAATTGCGGCATCAACGCTTTTGTCTTCGACCGCCAGATATGCGGCCTGCGGAAGAATTCCCGCTTTCCTGAAACCGGATCGTTCCGCCATACGGCAGGCCAACGGGTTGGTTACGGGTATCAACCCCTTTATGCAGTCAAAAATATATCCACTCGCTATGTCAGTTACTGACAGTAGATGTCGCAACACTCCCCGCCCCATCTGCAAAGTTCCCTTGCCGTGAAATCCGGGCATAATTGCGATATGCACAAAACACGACTTCGAGGTGAAACCGTTCAGCCAGAACAATCCAGCGGGCTGCTGATCCTTAAACCCAAAAAAGAAATGCTGGTCTTCACAGCGCACAAGTTTCTGAAAATCACCGAAGCCCTCCACGGTTCCATCATAAAAAATTACCGGCAGCTGTCCGGCCTTACGCATGGTTTCCCAGAACCAGCGCAAATGCCCGTCAGTGAGCAATTCAGTGCCGTCAAAGCCCCTGAATTTATAGAAGGTAAACCCTCCGTCCACTTCAAATCCGTACATCAGCCCGCTCCTGTAAAAATGTCATAATCCATCAAGCCCTGCATATCCTCCTGCTGCTCCAGCACATGCCGTTCTTTAGGAAAAACCGCACCTAATGCGGGGTCCAGAATACGGGCCATGCAATCAAGCATGTCGTCGTGCGGAGCCACCGGGAAAGCGAGATATTCATCATCGACAAATTCACGAACAAGATCGCGTTCCCGTCCCTGATGGTCCATAAACCGCACCCGCCAAGGCAGGTAAAACCGAGATTGTTCAAAAAGCGGGACCAATTTGCGGATACGGTCGGTCTTAGGCACATTTCCGCCCAGCGGATCGATGGCAAAGCGGTAATTCTGCTCATTCATTACATAACGCATGTGCTCCACATCGGCCTGCTGTCCGTACTTCTCGTAACCAACAGCCAACGGCGAGTAAGCCCGGTGCAGCCGGAACAAAGCCCGTGCCCGCTCAGTGAGATTCAAGCGATCACGGATACCGTCGATGAGGTAATAATTACGGTCCGGCCCTAGCCCGATAACCAGCATGACGGTATAATCACTGCCGGCCTTCTTCTCGCTTGCCGGGTCTACCAACAGATAGCGGTTAAACTGCTGCCAGCGCGTTTTGCCCCTGCTGTCCCGCGGGTCCCAGCGGCAAAGCCATTCTTCACGGAAGCCCTGCACATCGTCCGCGCGCGGGTCCTGCATCATCTGACAGCCGAAGACATAAGGCCCCATCTCCCGCCGTTTGGTCTGCAATTGTTCCCTCGTCAGCAACACAGGCTCACCATCCATGGTTCCGTCCGCAGTTGCCGGGTAAATCCGCGAGACCGCAGCCTCACGCTTCATCATTTCCCGGTATGTATCGTTAAAATGATAACGGGTTCCGATATAACGCTTGATCCCCTCACGGGTACCGAGGTTGATGGACAGGGCCCAAGCCTCGGTGGTCTTGAAAATCATATCCGGCGATGACACCGACTCACGGGTCACCACGTCATCATAAATAAGCCGGGAAAAATGTTTACCTGTGGGCTGACCATCCACCAACCCCCATGCTTCAACCGTGGCCTCCTTGGGATTGGATTTACGTTTGACGATAATCCCGTCCTCTTCCGCCCACTTGGGGGAATCCTTCTTCGGGTTGGACCAAAGCACATCCGGATAACATTGCTTAAGCAGCTCGTTGCGCTCAAATTCCTGCTTGATCTGACGCAGGAAACCTTTGGCAACAGGCCGGGTATGGCTGAAGATTCCCACAGTAACTTCCGGATCACGCAAAATATCCTGCACGGTCAGGGCAAAGGTAATAATGGTCGATTTGTAGTGCTCACGAGACCATAGATCGAGGCGCCCATCAGGGTTGGACTGCACTTCGCAACAACGCTCAAAAACCCATTCGTTGTTGGCGTCCACACGGCCCAGCAGTCTGGTCAGCAAGAAAAACAGGTCATTGCGACCCAGTTCAGCCATAACCAGTAAAGGCTGTTTCTTTGCTTCGGCTTCACGCAGGATTGCGGCGTACCACTTATTTGCACTGTCCAGATCCGTAAACTTCATCGAGTTTCTCCCTCAATTCCGGGCTGATGCTGCGATTTTTCTTTGCACCTTTTGCTGCTGCGCCCTCCTTTTTTGCATCCCCGATGCCCCAAGCCTTGCGTTCCATGTCGTGCCGCTTGTGCATGATGTCCAGTTTGGCCTTCAGGTCCTTGACCATGTCGGAATCATCGCCCTCTACTGCCAGTGCGAACACCTCCCGGAACCGGTCCAGCTCCTCTTTCTGTTTTTTAATGACTTCATTTTTTGTCATTCGTGCTAACTCCAAAAATCCTATTTGATTTGATGCGCTACGCGCTTTTAGTCGATTGGACTTCGCCTCCGGCGGGCAGAAAGGCTAAGCCTCTCTGCGCTCCCTAATAGTTGACGCTGGGCCATTCTATTTAATCGTGCAAAGGCGGTAATCAGTGCTAATGTATCCATTTTTCATTGGGCAGGCAGGATATTTCTGCTTCAACCCGTTTCATGCATTTGCGGCAGAGCCTTGCTTTACGAACTATCTTTCGCCCGCCGAAACTGACCTCAATTCTGAACGGTTCAAGTACATCAGAGCGTCCGCAACGCTCACACCGTTCTCCTTGAAACATCCCGCCAATCCATGCCGAAGCTTCGGCCAGTATTGCTGTCCCGGTCATTTAAAAGCCTCGTAGGCCACACGCCCGGCCACCCCGGCCACAACGGCTGCGGTTCCCCAGACCGCTCTTTCGAGATTGCGGAACTTTTCCGCATGGGTATGACACCGCCGTGCACCGTTAATTTCAGAAATGTCCTCCTGAATGGATTTAACCCGTTCATCTATACGGATAAGCAGGTCCTGCAACTCACTCCTTTCTTCAACCATTTTTCTCTCTCCATGTTTTCGCCACCTTCTCGGCACTACGCCCGACCACATATCCACCAAGCCCAAGTTCCATTAATGACCAAAGCTGCGCAGGCAGTTCCAGATGCGGGGCCTTGGCCCAAAACAGGGCAAGGTATGGATAGAGAAGGTAATTATTTGCCACGATAACAACGATGGTCAGCATCAGGATCGGCCGCCAAGAACGCTGCAACCAATTACCGGACATCTCCGCCAACATAATTTTTACCCGTGCTTCAAGGTCGGCCAGCTCACCCCGGTTCTGCATTTCCATAAGCCGAAGTTTGGCTTTTTCGCGCTCCCCGGCATCAGGCCAGATTTTGTCGATGATGGTTGATCCGAGATCAAGAATCGAACCGATCATCCCGACACCTCAACGCCACTCTTACCAACTCTTACTGATCCGGAATAAATGGGATTAACCTTCTGCCGCTTGTAATCGAGCAGGGAGTTTCCGGTTTCCAGCCAGTCAGGGTGCTCATAAATGAAAGCCGCATAGTTTTTAATGGTTCGCCTTGTCTCCAATGGATAGAGTGCGGCGAGTGTTTCTGCCTTGATTTTTTTCACTATTTCGTCCTCCTTTACCTATAAGGTAATTGGCATGGCGGACCTGAATCAGAGGACTCAGGTCCGCCTAGGGGACTTTTCTGAAATTAGGCAAAAAAAATCCTCCCCGGCCGAAACCGGAGAGGAAATTCACAAATCCTATGGAATTAATTTTTAAATTGTTAATTCAAAACAAAAGACCATAGTAGTTTTAAACCCAGCAAGATGATTGTCCCGCCGAGAAATTTCTTAACTGTTGCAGGTTTCATTCTAGCATGCATGACCTTTGTGCCAAGGTAACCGCCTCCCCAGGCAGCCAGTCCGGCAAAAATCAACAGCTTGATGGAAACCGAGCCCATCATGGCATAAGCTGCGAAAGCGGTGATGGATGAAAAAGGCACTGCAAACGCAGTCACAGTCGCCACTTTCTTGGGATTGAACCCCTGCATGATCATCAACGGGGAAATGACACCTCCACCGCCAACACCGAGCAATCCGGAAATAAATCCAGCCAGCACACCGACCAGAAAGGGGCCGCCGAAAGGACGGTCTTCACGGAACTGGTCCTTATATTTTGAAGCCTTGAAACAAAGCATCATTGTCCCGGAAAAACACAGGAAACAAATGAATAGAATCATCAAGGACTTCAACGGCAGGAAATGCCCGATCCAAGCCCCTACCGGAGCCATGACCACCGAGGCCACTACAATGGGAATACCCAGCTTAAAATCAAGGCGCTTTTCTTTTACATTGGAATAAGTCGCCCCGAGCATGCTGACGGCATTGACAAAAAGGCCGGTGGGCCGTGCCAGATTAAAAGGCACTCCCATCCATGTCAGCGTAGGAATAAGCACCAATGCAGACCCCACACCGCCGAGCGCAAATATAAAGCTCAACACAAATGAGGCTAGAGTGATGCCTATAGTCAACATATCCATAGCTACATGTTAGCCAGCGGGCTGGGCTTAAAAGCTTTGACCATATCTTCCATGGACGCAGCCATTCCCTTAACCTGCTCAAAACCATGAGCACGCAAGAGGGTATAAGCCACAGCAGAACGGAAAATAGAGGTGCAATAAGCTACAACCAGTTTATCCTTAGGAAGCTCGTCCATACGTGCAGGCAGTTCATGCAGCGAAATGTGCTTGGCAAAAGGCAACACAAGATATTCCATTTCCTTGTCAGAACGGACATCTAGAAAAACAACGTTATTCTGACCATTACCCAGAGCCTTGCGCATTCCTTCAACGCTCATGGTATGTTCACCGGAACTTAAAAACTCGAAATCCATTTCAGCAACAGCATCATCAAGAGCTTTCATTTCAGACTCCAATTGTATAAATATGGTTATTTGGCAAAATTACCAAGTTTGAAACACGAATTTGGTAATATTGCCAAATAAAGAACAAGTCAAGCGGCTGAAAAATTATTCTTCACAAGACAAGATAAGACCTCAACAATCTAGAATATAAGTATGTATTGCGAGAACCTACCACCATATTCAATTGTAGCGGCTTTGATAAGAATCTATCGCACAAGACTATCCAGTCCCTGCACATGCTTTCCGTCAGGAAAAACTTCCTTATATCGGTGCGCGTATTCCGCTGCCTTTTCCTGCTGATCGAGTTGCAGGAAGCAACGTATGGCACCATAAAGAGCATTCTCGTAGTGCGGTGTTTTGTGGTATTCGCGGATAATTCTGCGGTAAGAACGCAACGCCCCATGCACATCATTCAAATGGTAGAAATACAATCCCCCAATCTGAAGCAGTATTTCACCCTTCACACTCTGGCGAGAGCTGAGTTCTTCCGCAATGAGCAAAGCGGTTTCCGCATCTTCGGGCTTTCCGGCATCAGCCAGATAATGGGCATAATTAATAATCCATCGGGCAAGAATTTCGTTAAGCTGTGCCTGCCCCTTGAGCGACGGGGGAATTTCAATTGAAGTCAATAAGGACAGCCTGTCCCGAGCCTGAGACAGCCCAGACGACTTGCTGAAGGTGAAAACGGGTAAGGGTTTACGGCCCGCATAGGTTGCGGTCATCTGCCTGACGCCAAGAACAGCAGTTCTCCGTCCAGCCCGTACTCCTACACTACCTTCATCCAGAAAATAAAATCCGGCATTACCTTTCTGGGTGAGGGAAATATCAGTGCCCCGGATACCAAGCATTGTGCGGGGTGTGGCGATAAACGATCCTTCGCGCTTACTGAGTATGGCCCTTACAACCCCGCGATAAAAGGTTCCGATAAGATCCTGTTTCTCACCCTTAATTTCCCCACCGAGCATAAATTCACTGTCTTCACCGAAACTCATGGTTGATCCGGCATCAAGCCGGAGAACAGCCTTGCCGTCAGGTCCGGTACGCAACACATCCCCGACTTGCACTTCCTGACCGACCCGAACCTGAACAAAAAAATCCTGATTACAACGGCGCAGTTCAACCGTACCGGTAATTTTCTCAAATAAAGCGGCATGTGCCATGGAACCATCAATCATCCAGAACACCATCACGAATAAAAACAGACAAACACGCCGCATGGAAATCCCCCTTCATGCAAAGATTGAAGAGAACCGGAAACTAACCTAAAACCTCCGTAAGATACTAAAGAATAACACAAGTGCTGCTCAGAGACACTATAAAATCGGAAATCGACCATTCCCCTCTACATTCTAACCAGAACTTTCAAGGCCCCCTTGCTCATGGCCCGATCAAATGCATCTTTGAAATCAGCAAAATCGTACTCTGCTTCAATTAAACTGCTCACATCAATCATGCCCTGCTCCAACACATTCATGGCCAGACCGATATCACCACAACGGGAACCGACAATGGATATTTCATCCACCACCAGCTTGGCAAGATTGATTGAGCTGGGCAGATGAGAGGTAGTTTTGGCTACAATGGTTCCTTCCGGGCACACAAAATCAAGAGCATAGTTAATGCCCTGTTCACTGCCGGTTGCTTCGACCACCAGATCAAATTTATCCCACTGCCCTGCCTGCGCAGTCAATTCTTCAGGATCACTGATGCAATGGGTCTTCACACCCTGTTTCCCGGCAATGGCCAGCTTATCCTCGTGCTTACCCACAAGCAAAACGTGAGGATTGTAAAGCTTCAGAGCCAGTGCAGTCAGTAATCCCAGCTTACCGTCTCCCAGCACCATAACACGCATATCCCCGGTCACATGAATCTGCTGACTCACTTCCAATCCGGCAGCCAGCGGCTCAGCAAAAACAGCTGCACGGTCCTCGACACTATCCGCAACAACACAAAGATTCTCCGCAGGGGCTTTCAAATACTCAGCAAATGCCCCGTCGTGATTAACGATACCGATAACGGTCCGATTAGGAGCATGCCGATGGTCACCTTTAAACGGCCCTACCGGACAGTTAATATCAGCCACAACGCGCTTACCAACCAACTCCGGCCTATCAGGGCATTCTTCAACTACAGCCACAAATTCGTGTCCGGGCACTCCGGCAAATCCGTAGTAACCCTTGTGCAGTTCAATATCTGTATTGCAAATCCCGGCCAGCCGCATCTTGAGCAACGCCTCATCGGCTTGAAGTTGCGGTTTATCCTTCTCTACAAGATCAATTTTTCCATTCTCAAAATATATTGCGCGCATGATAACCTCAGAATTTAGATGTATTAATACAAGAAGCGATAATAAAATCTGGCACAACCAACTATATGTGATTTTTTTCTCAAACCAAAGCCATATGTTTTGCAAAATCTAATTATTTTTAAGGCAATTTGTGAACCAGCGAACTTTATGATGAAAATTTGATTTTAATTCAAAAAAATGTACGTGTCTGCCAACTTTGAAGACCCCTTATTTTCAATCTCGGAGGCCTACATGAAAATCAGTCATAAGATATTACTGCCACAGTCAGTTGCAATTATTTTTCTTGGATGTCTGAGCGTTTTTATTATCAGCTCTTCATTCAAATCGCTAAAAAAAATGCACATCGCAACGGTTGTGGACAGCACCTTTGAATCAGTATTGAACAAGGTTAAAAGTTCAGCAAAATCAGCGCAGGAAACTGCAGCACTATTTGCAGGCTCCCCTGAAATAATAGAAGCTTTTAAAGTCGCCCATACAGGTAATATCAGTAACGAGCGTTCTGAAAAATCTCAAGCCGCCCGCGAAATTATCCGCGAATTCATGCGTGATGAATTAACAAATTACAAATCAATCAGCGGCAAAAAGCTGCGCTTGCATTTTCACCTACCCAACGGTCGCAGCCTTGTCCGCCTCTGGCGCGAGAAACAAGCCAAAAGATCGGGACAATGGGTAGATATTTCAGATGATATTTCCAGCTTTCGCCAAACTGTCCTTGATGTGAACCGTCAAGGAAATCCCCTAGGAGGCATTGAACTCGGACGCGGTGGCTTTGCCATCAGGGGGCTTGTTCCGGTGAAAGACAATACTGGCAGAATCCTCGGGTCCGCAGAAGTTCTGAACAGCTTCGCCCCAATACTGCAAAGTGTAAAAGATGCCGGAATGTCCGCTATGCTTTTTATGAACAAAGATAAGCTGAGCACAGCAACATCCCTGAAAGACAGTTCAAAGCATCCTATTATCGGCGGCAACTATGTATTTGTCAGCGGAACGAACAAGAATGAAGATTTCTCAATCATCACCAAAGACCTTCTTGATAAAAGCCGCAATAAACGCGTTGTAATTCAACTTGAAAACTCAGCCATAGCGACCCTGCCCGTCCGGGATTATCTTGGGAAGCAAATCGGAGTCCTGGTCGGCATAATCGACTTGAATGAAATGGCTGCCCTTTCCGGAAAAGCAAACAAAGTCCTTTTCGGATGTATTGCTGCCATGCTCATCATTCCCCTTATCATGATCTACTTTACCCTGCGCGGACAGGTGGTGAAGCCCGTTGAGGAAATCAGAAACAAAATCAAAGATATCAATGAAGACCGTGCAGATCTCTCCAGTCATATAAACATCAAGTACAAAGACGAAATCGGAACCATGACTGAAGAGTTCAACTCCCTGCTGGGCAAAATATCAAAAATGGTCAATGAAATGCAGATCTATGTTGACGTGGTCAACTCCGTTCCCGATCCAATCTTTGTAGCTGATAAAGACTTCAATATCATCTTTGCCAACAAGCCGGTCCTTGATTTCACAGGGCTGACAGAGAGCAGACTTAAAAGTTCAAAATGTCATAACGTTTTCAAATCTGACATCTGTAACACAAGCAAATGTCCCGTAGAAATGACCCGTAAAAGCGGCAGCAGGGAAATCGCAGAAACCACTCAATTAACAGACCGAAACGGAAACACAATTTATGTTCAGCCCGTCTCCGACAGCATCGAGGACTCAAACGGTGAAATCATAGGTTACTTCGAAGTAGCTCGCATCGTTACTGAGCTGGTGCTCAAAGAAAACGACATCAACGAGCAGCTGCAAAAGATCAACGATGTTCACGAATCCGTGAGAGAGGCTTCAGGCAACATCTTTAACCGCTCCGAAGAAATGGGTCGGGAAGTGGATGATGTAAACAACGCAGCAACTGATCAGCAAAGACTTCTCTCGGAAACTGTGGCTGCTTTTGGACAAATGAACGACAGCGTTCTTGATATTGCTGAAAATGCTTCACTTGCAGCAGGTAAGACACAGGAAACAAGAGACAAAGCCGAAGAAGGCGCCCGCATCGTTATGGATGCCTCCACAGCAATTAATTCAGTGCAAACACAGACAGAAACCATGCGCGCAAGTATGACTGAGCTTGAGGAACAAGCTGAAAAAATAGGTACTGTCCTGCACGTGATCAACGACATTGCCGATCAAACGAACCTGCTGGCCCTTAACGCCGCTATTGAAGCTGCGCGAGCCGGAGATGCCGGACGCGGATTTGCCGTTGTAGCTGATGAAGTTCGCAAACTGGCCGAAAAAACAGTTGAAGCTACTAAGGAAGTTGAAACTGTAATCGTGGGAATCCAAAATCAAGCCGGCAACTCTCGCCAGCTAACGGAAGAAACCAACAACCTGGCTGAAAAAGCTGCTGAATTTGCAGATAAATCAGGTAAATCCCTGCAATCAATTGTTGATCTGGCTCATGATTCGGCATCCAGCGTAGGCAACATCGCCACAGCGGCAGAGGAACAATCTGCCAGCTCTGAACAGATCAATAAAGCAATGACTGAAGTAAACCAGCTTGCAGTCAAGGTGGCGGACAGAGTCAAGGATTCGGTTGAATCCCTCAATGGCATCATCAAGCTTGCAGAAGAACTAGATGATGTAGCTGGTAAGTAAAAATAAGTACCCCAACAAACAAAGCCCCCGGCAACCATCTGGCTGCCGGGGGCTTCAAATTTAATATCAATATATAGCCTAACCAAGCATATGCTGCGCCTTAAACCAGCAAACGGCATCCTGAACAGCCTCTAAAGCCGGGCGATGAGTGTAACCCAACTCTTTCTCTGCTCTATCGGAGCTGTAATACATTTTCTTAGCGGCCATACGCACACTATCCATGGTCGCCACGGGATTCTTGATCACCCCCAGCCTTGCCAGCAATTCCCCGGTAAAACCAGCGGAATACATCACTGCCTGCGGGACCTTGAATCTCGGCCCGGGCTTGTGGGTGATCCGGGCTGTCATGGCAAACAAGTCCTTAAGGCTGAGGTTATCTCCGCCAAGGATATACCTGCGCCCGACCTTGCCTTTCTCCAAAGCCAGCAGATGCCCATGGGCAATATCGTCCACGTGGGCCACATTCAGCCCGGTATCAGCATAGAACATCCCGCCGTCACGGGCCGCATTAAGAACCATAGTCCCGGTAGGCGTCGGGCGCGAATCTCCCGGCCCAACCGGAGTTGAGGGATTCACAATTACCGCTGGAAGGCCCTCGTCACGGACCATATCCATAACAACCTTCTCGGCCAGAAATTTGGATTTCTTGTAAGGGCTGATCATATCCGCCACAGTTGATGCAGCTTCCTCATCAGCAGGGCTTCCATCTACATTACACCCCAGCACGCAAACACTGGAAGTGTAGACAATACGCTCCACCTCGGCCTCAAGAGCCTTCTGCATGAGCAGACGAGTCCCTTCAACATTGGTACGGGTCATGAAATCAGGATCCGGAACCCAGAGGCGGTAGTCCGCAGCCAGATGAAAAAGATATTTGCAGCCCTGCAAGGCATCTTCAAGCGCGGCCCCGTTGTTTAAATCTCCGCTTACAAATTCAACTGGTTCCTTAATAAGCTGCTGCGCCCTGCCCTTATCCCGAACAAGGGCTTTAATATGGAATCCCTTGTCAGCAAGAATTTTAACAAGCCGGGACCCAATCAACCCGGTCGCCCCGGTGATCATTACATTCATAATATATGGTTGTTTATTGGTAAGGTATTGATATAAAATATTTTACTGGACCTTTTCGACTTCCGAGAGAGGGGTTTGATACGAGCAGGAAACATAAGAGGGAAAGCCGCACCTGCGCTTGCAGGAATGAATCAAGGAGGGAGTTGTGTCAAGTTTGGAATTGTAAATAAATGTTACGTGGAGGATTAAAGAGACTAGATTCCCCCTTTCGCGGCCTTAATCCCAGCCCGCACTTTTGCCGCAATTTCAGCATAGTGCTGTGGAGGGCAATCCATATAAAAAGGCTTGCTGTACCATGCGCCCTTAAATCTTATGACACAGTCATCAGGATAACAATCAATCTTCTTCATATCTGCAAAACTGATTTCAACGTACTCATCAGACTTAGCCAGCATCCCCTGTCCCATGGCTTGAGGATTTTCCATAATAGCAGCCAGAACGACTATCGCTGTTGCGGCATCTTCCATCTTCCCAGTAAACATCCTCGAATACACATATTTATCCGAGACTCCGAACTGATATCGAAAGACATGCCCCACCAAGGCAAGGGCCACAAAAATCAGCACCGAAAATCCTCCGACAGCGACAATAGAAATATAAAGTGCAGTCTGAACCTCCCTAATTCCTCCATCAACGCTAACCACAATAATGACCATCAAAACAGTAAACATCACCAAGACAGCCAGCAGCAATTTACCAAACTCCAGCATCCTGAATTTATCCGTAAGAATATGCTTGGCATTCCAGTTCCAGATTATTCCTGATTCATTGATGGTTATATCTGAGGCTCTGTCTTGGAGTTTCATGGCTTACGCTCTCCCGTTGGCGAGTGGAAAGGATAGGTGTTGCTATTTCCATCATACCCCAAATAAAACACCCCCGGCAACCAAAAGGCTGTCGGGGGCTTCTTCATTCCTAATATGCTAGAACGAAACGCTAGGCGCTGTCAGCAGCTCCTTGCGCATCATCTTCTCCGCCGTAAACCTTCTTCATGATCAGGTAGGTTTCAGCGATCATCCAGATTTCAAGCAGGAATACAATCAGGCCGACTACAAAGAGTAGCCATTTTCCGCCGGCAAAGAATTTCTGGAGGTTGTAAACCATTGCCCAACCAGTCATGGCGATCATGAAGACCATGGGAATACCGGTGTAGATGGCTTTAACTTTTTTGCGGGCAAGGTAGACGGTGATGATCAGCAGGGCCAGTGCGGCCAGCAGCTGGTTTACAGTACCGAACAGAGGCCAAAGAGCCAGTGCCCCCTGCTTAAGTGCACCGATGGAAAAACCACCGTTAAAACAAAGCACGGCAGCAGTACCTACTGCGATCAGGGTTGCGGGAACAGCACCGGACAACGCAGGCATCTTGTAAGCCTGTGCCAGCTCGCCCACTACGTAACGCTGGATACGGGTTGCACTGTCGAGGGTTGTGGCTGCGAAGCTGACCAAAAATACGCCCATAATTGCAAGAGCTATATTTGCGGGGATGCCGTAACTGGCCATCAGATTTGCGGAACCTTCAACAAAAGCACCGAGCTTTGCGCCGAGTCCGGCTGCGGAAGCCCATGATGAATAGTGAGTGGTGAAAGCTGCAGTTCCGGTCAGGAACTGTCCGTCAGCAGTGTGCTTGCCGAGGCCGAGCCCGGCACCGACAGCAACGATAACAAGGATGGACAGGGCTGCTTCCATAAGCATGGAACCATAACCGATCATACGGGAGTCGCGCTCGGTCTCGCACTGTTTGGCGGAAGTACCGGAACTTACCAGAGAATGGAAACCGGAAATCGCACCACAAGCGATGATTACGAACAGGAAGGGCAGCATCGGAGGTGCTCCCTGCGGCGAAAGGTCAAGTGCCGGAGCAACAAATGTGGGATGAGCCACAACAGCACCGACAACCAACAGGATCAGCGCTACGAAGAGCTGGTGACCGTTGATGTAGTCGCGGGGCTGCAATAGGGTGGTAACCGGAAGGATGGACGCAATGAAGGCGTAGACCAGCATGATCAGGGTCCAAACTACAATGGGGTTCATGCCTGCGATGGCGGGCATCTTGAAGGGCAGGTAAACACCGACCACTACAAATGCATACATTGCCAGCAGCGCGAGGATGGACCAGATAGTATGGTTCGCACCTTTCTTGTACATGAGCCAGCCAAGACCGATGGCGATGGGCACCTCACTCCAAACCGGAATGACAGCTGCAGGGTACATATTGAAAAGGATAGCGATAACCAGTGCGAATACAGCAATAACGATCAGCAATTCAAAGAAAATGATGATCAGGAACAGGGAACGCACACGGTGGTTAAGCAGCCCTGCTGCAATATCACCGACAGAACGGCCCTGATTACGCAGACTGACGACAAGAGAGCCGAAGTCATGCACGGCACCCATGAAAATGGCACCGAAGAAAACCCATAGTACAGCGGGAACCCAACCCCAGATAATAGCAATTGCAGGACCTACGATGGGACCAAGTCCGGCAATGGATGTGAAGTGGTGCCCGAAGAGCACCTCTTTCTTAGTAGGAACAAAGTCTTTACCGTCTTCAAGTTCGCAACTGGGACAAACCTTGTTCTCATCAACCTGAAAAATCTTTTTTGCCAGAAATTTGCCGTAGGTATGATACGCAATAATATACCCCACAAAGCAAAGACCGGCGATAACGAGTGAGTTCACCTCAATACCTCCAAAGAAAAAAGAACCAACACAGACAGAAAGACACAGAATCTTTCCGTAACCACACACTTTACAAGTACCCTGCCTTTAAAAACCCGTTCCGGATTCAGCCCGCCCGTTGCCTCATAGCAACATATAAACACTGAACCCGGCCCCCTCGGGACGGCAGTGGGCACTTATAATAATTTTAGGATTCTCATACCTAAATTATTTCAGCATGAATTACCAGTTCCCTTTTAAAAATTCCGTAACCACAACCGTTTGCAATTTCACGATTCAAAATAACGCTTTCGATATTAGCGATTAACCTGCAACAAAGTCATCGAAAATCGTTTTTACGCAAATAATACGGTCACAATTTAATTACAGAATCATCACGGAAGCCACCTAAGTCCCTTCCACCACGTCCACTTTTGCAAAAGCAGGCTCATGTAACGGGATAAGTATATCTGCCATTTCCTTGACCTTGAGCATGATGTTATATGCCTCGTAGGTATTAACTGAAGTTCCCGGAGGAATGACTTCCATCTCCATGCCCCGTACTTCCGGCGGAGGATTGAAGTTTTCCATAATCACACAGAATCCGGTAATGGCTGCCAAGCCGCCTTCGGTATCAATCAAAATAGTCATACCGCCCGGAGTGTGGGCCGGGGTATGCATCATACGTATACCGGGAACCACTTCATAATCACCGTCAACAGCGATCACCTGTCCGGCCTCCTCCACATCCTCCACGTAATCTTCCAGATAGCGGAAATCCAATGGATGCGGCTCGTGCACGTGATCAAGCTCCTTGCGGTGTACGTAGAATTTGGCATTGGTGCACTTGTAATCATTTTCGCAATGATCATTGTGCAGGTGGGTGTGGACGACGATATCAATATATTCAGGCTTTAATCCGTACTTGGCCAGACCGTCTTCAAATGTGTGGATTTTGCCGCCAAGGTCAGCTTCGCGATCCTCCGAAATAATGGGCTGCATCTCTCCGGTATCGACGATGATATTCTTATCACCGCCCTCAAGATACCAGCAGTAGATGGGGATAATGTACGGTTTCCCGTAATCATGCTGGTAGGTCATCATGCCCTTGTCGAATCTTTTTGTCCCCATAACGATGGGATGAATCCTGTACTTGGCCATTAGTAGCTCCTTACCCGGACAGCTATCCGCCTGATGCTGTTTATATTAATGATGGCTGCAACATAGCACTGATTTACTTCGGCATCCATTCCTTTAAACGTGAATCTGAAATGAATCCCTTAGTTACGAAAGGATCGCCTGCTACAATCTGATCGGCAGAATCCTCGCCTTTAGTTTCAAATATAATCATACCGCCTGATCCATCCGCAAACGGACCACCTTGAAATCCGGACAGATTGCGGGACTCCCAGTATTCCACATGTGCGGGAACAGCCTTGCCTATCTCCTCCGGACTGCCTTCCATTAAATAGTAATAAACGAACGTTCCCTTTGAATCCTTTTTCATATCGCCTCCAAATGCCGGGGTTACTGAAAATATCACCAGAAACACCAAAAGAAACCACTTCATAAGTCCTCCTTTAATCCATGGGTCGGATGGCCTTTAAAACCTTCACCACCTGTCCCAGTTCATATTCAGGAATATGTTGCAGCCATTTTTCATTCGAAGCCTTCATTACAGCCATGCATTTTTCGACGACATCCCGCCCTTCTTCTGTCACCTCACACAAGACAACACGGGAATCCTCTTCGGATCTGGAAGTCCGAACCAATCCAAGGGCGGAAAGACGCGAAATTGATTTGGATACGTTGGATTTCTCATAGAGTAGGTCCCATAAAATCGCCTTCTGCGATACAGGCCCCTGTTCCTTTATAGCCACCAGCACCACAAACTGCTGCTGGGCCAGACCAAACTCACGGGTGATACGCGCACCCTCCCGCTGTAAATACGCCCCCAGTCGAAGCAACTCGATAACCATTCTATTTGCGTGGGACATCACTTCTCCATTTAGTTTCCTAGTCAACCATATCTAAACCTCCCCTTAATTAGTTTCCTTGTCAACTAATTAGTTTCACAAGCGCATATCTCCTGCCAGCTAACTCACGTGAAAATTTAAACAACTACAAATAGGAATAAACAAACTGAAGACAAAGTAAATTCAAAGAAATTTGAATTAAAACATAAAAAACAACCCAACTATCCAGTATTATGTATTTTATTAAATATATAGTTATTTTTTTCACAATATTTTGTGATTAACATCAGAAATTAAGCCATAACCAATGTGAAAAAATGTTACTTTTTTCTTTATCCCAAAAAAGTTTGTTTATTTTTTCACAGACCCATAAAAAGGGTGTAAGTTAAAAAACTAACCGGCAATCACAGCACAATCATTATTTAAACTTAAATAGGACGAAAGCGAGGAGGTCACTATGACTTACAAAGAGATTCAAGAACTGCTGATGAAGGAAATGAGACTTTATCATTACCCTGTAGCCGTTAAATATTTCTTCGATCAGGCTGAAGTGGACGAATTCAAGGAAAAAGCAGATTTCCACGTCCCTATCAAGGCCATGACCTTCTGCCAGTGGGAAATTGCAGCCCGCATGAAAGGCCAGACCGTATACTCCGAAGTTGATGGTCTCGGTTGCGGTAACGCAAAATACGCTTTCGCATGGAAAGAGTTGGATGAAGGCGAGATCAAAGGCCACTCCAAATATGTTGTAGATATGGAACAGGCTGAAAAATTCGTACTCAGCAAGCCCCGCATCAAAGAAGGCCTCATCGGTATCGCTGTTGCGCCTCTCGGCTCCATCGACGGTATTTTTGAACCTGACGTAGTTCACTTCTACTGCGACAACATGCAGGCTTACCACTTTGCAGTAGACTACGCTGCAGCAACCGATACCCATCCTCTGCGCCCCAACGTTACCATGAACTCCTCCGCATGTGCAGGCTGCGTGTTCACCTTCAACGAGCAGGAATTCAACATGGTTCCCGCTTGTTCCGGTAGCTACAATGCCGGTAAAACCGAACGTGGCGAAATCAACGTCATGATCCCCGGTACCAAGTTCAAGAAAATGGTTCAGAGACTTGTGGACCGCATTGAACTCGCCAGCTCCGCCATCACCAAGCCCGGTGACGGATTCCCCGGTCAGGACGTCTGCAAGAACTGTCCTCTGGTTATCTTCAAAAAGGGCAAATAATTAAAAGCTAAAAAGCGATCCCCGAACACTGCAATGTCCGGG
Source organism: Maridesulfovibrio sp. (assembly GCF_965230075.1). GTDB lineage: Bacteria > Desulfobacterota > Desulfovibrionia > Desulfovibrionales > Desulfovibrionaceae > Maridesulfovibrio. The sequence continues at coordinate 2,662,932 of NZ_OZ245945.1, forward strand.
GATCGCACAAATAGGAATGAAGGCGCTGTTCCTGTTCAATCTGAATCTGAAAGGGTCTCCGGCTGCTGCAACGGCCGGTAAGGAAGCAGAAAGCAGACACAGCAAAACCAACTTTCGATCAAGGAGATACACTATGTTTAAATCACGCAAAAGCCTTTTGATCATGGCTCTCGCGGCACTGGCAGTGGTGGCCTATATCCAGCCTGCCTTTGCAGACCGTCTGGCAGACGCCATCAGCGCTACACCTAAAGGTGCTGAAGCCGGCCAGATCAACACCGAACTCGCTCCCGGTTTCCTCGGAATCCCCGGCGGTCCCAGCGTTAACCTCGTAATCGGCTTCGTATGGGCGATCTGGGTCGGTTGGATTTTCTCCACCGTTGGTGCATTCGGCGGTATCATGGCCGGTGTCGGTCACATCACCATTTACGGTTTCGGTAACTACGCATCTACCTTCAAAAAGACCTCTCCGGTCATGAACAAGCTCGTAACCGACTCCATCCGCGTATCTAACCAATGGCTGGTTGGTACTTCCGCGGCTATGTCCTCCTTTAACTACTACAAGATGGGCCGTCTCGTTCTGCCGCTGGGTCTTTCCCTTGCTGCAGGTTCCATCGCAGGTTCTTACCTCGTACCCTGGCTCACCGCAGGTAAGATCTCACTGAAATCCTACATCGGATTCTTCGGTCTCTTTGTTCTCGCTCTGGGTTGCTACCTGTTCTACGAAACCACTCCCAAAGGACAGGCTGGTAAAAAACAGGCTAAAGAAGCTGCAAAGGCATTCGAAGCTTCCATCAAGGAAGAAAAGGAAGGCGGAAAAGTTGATACTGCAGCCATGGGCGTAAAAGTTGTCAGCTTCTCCATCACCAAGTGCGTATTCACCTTCTACGGTGTTGAGTTCTCTTTCAACCCTCTCATCCCCGTAGTCGGTGGTTTCATCATCGCAGCACTTGCTTCCTTCCTCGGCGTGGGCGGCGGATTCCTGCTCGTGCCCTTCCTGACCAGTGTTGCCGGCCTGCCCATGTATCTCGTTGCAGGAACTTCCGCACTGGCAGTACTCGTAGGTATGACCACCTCCGTCTTCACCTACATGGTTGTTAAAGATACCCCCGTGTTCTGGCCCCTCATCGGTGTCGAACTCCTCGGTATCCTCGTGGGCTCCTTCATCGGCCCCCGTACTTCCAAGTACATCCCGGACGTATGGCTCAAGCGACTCTTCGTCGTACTGGCTCTGTACGTAGGTATCCGCTACACCTCCAAAGGATTCCTCGGCTACAGCCTGCTGCCTCCGTTCTAAGACTTTGTCTCCGACGGCTGGGGAAGGGAAAAATTTCCCTTCCCCAGACCCCATCCCTTCAAAATTTTTAATAGGACTTCGCCTCTTCGCACTTTAAAATGGGGTTTGATTTATGTTCGAGTCAATTTATCCGCTGATAGACAGTATACTTATCGCACCTTACCGCATTGGTTTACCTGCCCTTGCGGCTTTTTGGCTTGGCACTGCGATAATAGCTTTGTGGTGTACTATTGCCGGAGAAATCTCCATGAGCCTGATCTATATCTGGAACAGGGAGTACTACACCGACTTGAACCGCAAAATGACTCGTATGAACAATCTTTCTATTGAAGCGATCCGCCATAAGCAAAAGGACACATTCAAATCCGCCAATAAATGGGCCAATGAGTATTTCGGTAAGGTTTTCTTTTCCCATGCCGCACTCTTCGCCGTATCACTCTGGCCTGTCCCTTTTGCCATGGCTTGGCTGCAAACCAGATTTTCCGGCATTGATATACATGCCGTCCCCTTCACCAAATTTTCTCTCGGCTATCCTTTCGTTTTTATTTTATCATATATTATTGTACGCTATGGATTCTCCAAAGTAAGACCGTACATACCTGTACTCAAAAAAATTGACGATTTGAGAGCGGAAGACGCAAAAGAAGCCGGCGAACTCACTTCATGGAACGAACTTGCGCAGATTCCTGAAGAAAACAAGGAAACTGCAAACGGTAACAGTCTTGAAAACAAGGCTTAATCATGAACAGAATTCTCACCGGGAAAGCCAATCCCCTCTCGATGGAGAATTCATGTTCAAGCTCAAATATACCCTTCCGGCAATACTCCTGCTGATAGGAGCCTTAATTTATTTCTTCGGTTCTCAACCGGAAGAAAAAATTGTGCGCGTGGATATGTCCATCCGTGAAGAAGTCCGCGTACCGGAGCCACGTCCGGCCATAACTTATGCCTACCTGCCCCAATACTCACACCGGGTTTCATATTTAAGACACAGCAAACTTATTGATTACCTGTCCCGCGAATCAGGTTTTACAATCCGGCAGGTCTTTCCGGATACCTTTGAAGAACACCGCCGTATGGTCAAAGACGGTGAAATCGATATTTCATTCTCCAACCCCATGACCTATGTCAGCATTGCCAAGAGTGGTGCGCGGGCCTTTGCACGGATCATCGAACCATCCGGCAGCCCTACATTCAGGGGCCAGATCATTACCCGCAAAGATAACCGGGCCATCACCAGACTAAAAGACTGCATTGGCAAGACATGGATTGCCGTAGACCCTCTTTCAGCTGGCGGCTATCTTTTTCCCCTTGGGCTTTTCCTCGAACATGGAATCAAGGAGTCAGATTTCAAGGAAATCTCCTTTGCTCCCGGTCCGGGTGGTAAGCAGGAAAAAGCTGTCCTCGCTGTTTATGCCGGGAAATACGACTTCGCCTCCATTCGAGAAGGTACCCTCAACGTGGTACGCGATAAGATCAACATAGATAAGATCAGGGTCGTCGCGGAAACCGAACCTTTCCCAGGCTGGGTTTACGCTGCACGCAAGGGCCTTTCCGACAAAGTCGTTAATAAGATTAAATACTGCATGTTTCGCATGTCCATGGACAATCCTGAAGAAGCCGCCATTTTATATCAGGCGGGCATGCGCGGGATCATCCCGGCTCAGGACAGCGATTACGATACGGTGCGAAAGCTTACAGAAGAATTAGGACTGAACATTGATTACGGACAATAGGGAGGTTAAAATGACAGAAATTTTCTCCCGGCTTAAATTCCGGACAAAAATCAATCTCGGACTGACTTTAATTGTTGCTTTTACCTCGCTGATCATTGCAATTTTCGTCATCCGCATGTCTTCGGACGCGCTTATTGAACAGTCCCGCAAGCGTGGTGAAGTGCTGGCCGGGAATCTGGCCCTACGCGCGGAAAACCCTTTACTTTCTGTTGACCTGCTCAATCTTGGTTCCATGGTCAACGAATTGAAAAAAGCCGACGATGAAATCGTCTATGCTTTTATCATGGACGACCAGAACCGGGTGCTTGCCAACACTTTCAGCGAAGGCTTTCCTGTTCAGCTTAAGGACGCAAACACAAGCGAAAACAACAAAATCAACATAGTTACCATTGATACCGGCAAAAAACGTATTTTCGACTTTGCCGCTCCCATTCTTCTCAGTGACAAAAAGCTGGGCACAGTACGCATCGGCCTTTCCCGAAGCGGTATCCATGCCGTGGTCCAGAACCTCATTTTCGCGATTTTTGCCCTTACCGGAGCGGTTCTCCTACTCGCCGTGCTGATTTCCACCCAATTCGCACGGCAACTAACCTTCCGACTCGGCTCATTACAAAAGCACGCTGAAGACATCGTTACCACCCACCTTGGCCCCAGCCTGCGCAAAGAAGAGAACAAAGACATAACGTTCACTGACAGATTCAAACGGGCCATTACGCACGCCCCCAAAGGGGATGAAATTCAGGAATTGACCGACACTTTTGATGCCATGGCCATGAGCCTTGCCTGTCACATTGAAGACCTGCAAATCACTGAGTCAGACCTGACCCGACAGAAAGAACTGCTCAAAACCATCATCAATGTTTCCCCGGATTTTGTTTCCCTGCTGGGACCGCAGCTGACCTATCTCGCGATAAATAAAAGCTATGCCGAGCACCTGGGCCACACAGAAGACAACATAATTGGGCTGACCGACGATGAATTCTATCCAAATGAAATAGCAAGCGCACGCATGGAAGAAGCACGTATGGTTCTCAAAACCGGACGTATTGTGAACAAAGAAACACGCGAACCGGAAACAGACGACTCTCCTGCCCGCTGGTTCCACACTATCCGTGTTCCGGTTTACGGTCAGAGCAACAACATTATCGGCGTACTTTCCACATCTCGCGAAATAACCGAGCTAAAAAATTATCAGGCCCAGTTAATCCAATCCCAGAAAATGGAGTCCATTGGTAAACTGGCCGGAGGTGTGGCCCATGAGATCAACACCCCGTTGGGAATTATCCTCGGCTATGCCCAGCTCCTGCAGGATGATTTCAAACCAGAGGATCAGGTTTCCAAGGATCTGGAAATCATAGAGAAACAGGCCCGGGTCTGTCGCAAAATTGTTGCCGACCTGCTCGGATTCTCACGCCAAAATGAAAGTGAAAAAATCACCATGTGCTTTAACAACTCCATTCTAGAAGTGGTACAGCTGGTCAGCCATACCTTCAAGCTGGAACAAGTTGAAATTTCCACAGAGCTTGATGACCGGTACCCCATCATTCATGGTGACCCGGAAAAACTGAAACAGGTCTGGCTGAACCTGCTCTCCAACGCGCTGGAAGCAATTGATGAGAAAGGACACATTCACATCTCAACCAAGCTTGATACTGAGTCAATGACCATCACTGCTGTCTTCGCGGACAGCGGCCATGGTGTAGAGCCGAAGAATATCAATGCCATTTTCGATCCTTTCTACTCCACAAAACCTGTGGGCAAAGGAACGGGTCTTGGTCTTTCCGTCTCTTTCGGAATCATCAAAGACCATGGCGGAAGTATTAAAGCAATCAGCCCGCTTCCGCGAAGTTTACGCCGCAAACTGGACCTGCCAGAAAACGCCGGTCCCGGCACCTTGTTTGAAGTAACCGTACCCCTTGATGAACTCTCTGAAGAGTAACTTAGGGTTTTATTAACATAACCTCTTGTGATATGATTCACTATTATGAGATTTCGACACGTTTTCAGCCATTGGACTTACGAGACTTTCCCCCCCGGACGGTTGCTCAGGCGCAGGTACAACTCTTTTAAGAAACTCATGGAGCTTGAGGAAGAGTGCCTCAAAGCCATCTCGCACATTGAAGATATCGGCTTCGGCCTGACCGTCACTGATTGGGCCTATGTAGAAAAACAGGCCGCAGATCTGGGAATCAATATCCGGACCATGCTCGAGCATTTGCAGGACATGAATCCTGTGCGCTTCATGGATATCATGGATTACTACAACAAGATCAATTTCTACGTGCGCATGGCTGTGACCGTACCCGATCCTGAAATCTCAAAGCCGTTTACTTTTCCTCTTGAAGACGCCATCGACTATGAATTCAAAGCCGGAGCCTGCGCCGCAGACCTCGCACGGCTAAAACAGGCCGGTGTGCCTGTTCTGGATGGTATGGTCATCGGCTCCGATGTCTACAACTACTTCATCGAAGCAAACAACCTGCGAATTGCCATTGATGAGATTCTGGAATCAGCGGTGACCACCGGAATAACCGACCTGAACATCATTTCCCGAACCATCACTGACCGATTCATGCAAGGTGTAATGCCCGAAGCAATCGCTACCGAAATTGAAATCGCCGCACTTGAAACCTCCCGCGGAAGCGGCAACCTGAGCCTGACCGCATCTTCCACTCCTGAAGGAAGCCTCTATGCCCTGCCTGAAAGCTGGTGCACCATCTCCCCGGTCCCGGTACAGGAAATTGTTGAGGCATGGAAGAAAGCGGTCACCTGTAAATTTTCTGCGGAATCCATCAAGGCCCGCATTGAGTCCGGCTATGCAGACCGCGAAAGTCCGGCCTCGGTCATAATCCAGCCCATGAAGGACATCCATGATTCAGGGGTTATTGAAACCCTGCACGAATCATCCGATCTGCCGCCCAAAGACAGGGAAAGCGGCTGTTCAGCAATTTTCAGCCACAACTCAACTACACCTTTCCTGCTTTCACGAAGAGAAAAGCAACGAATTATCTCCCGACCGGAGAAATCACCGCTATCCACCCACTCGGCAAAAACAATTGCCGCCTTGGGTAAAAAGGCTGAAGAACTGTTTGATGTCCCACAAAAATGCCAGTGGATTACCGACCTGCGCAACCGGGTCATGATCACCTCAGCGCGTTCCTACCCATTCCAAGGGGAAAAGGAGACCGTGCGTATCAAACAGGCCCTTTCCTATATCGCCAACTTGAACATATCACCGCGCAACACGGAAATGTTCCTGCCGGAGAAAAGCCGCTCCATGTATGATCTGGTACGCTTTGCCAATGAAAAAGGCATTGAGGAGATGTTCTCGCTGGTCAGTAAAAAAGGACTGGGTATTGATGGTGCCAAACACTTAAAGGCACGCCAACCCATTTCTGTGACCGTACTGAATCTTGCTGACGGCCTGTTCAGCACTGCAGCCGGTAAAATGGATATTTCGCCAGACGACATCAAGTCTGCCCCCATGTGGGCGCTATGGTTCGGTCTTGGTGCGGACCGCGCAGGCTGGGACGGAGACAACAGCATCGAAGGGTATGCCATCCTTTCCAGAACCTATATGAATATCACTTTGAAATCGGAAAAAGACCTCACTGAAGTGGACGCTGTCTGCGACCCTGATGCACAGGCCAACCACATCCATTTCCGCTTTAAAGGCGGCAGTGGAAGCCCGAAGCAACGCATTGCGCGAATCAGGTTCATCAATACAACCTTGAAATCACAAGGCTTTGAGACAAACCATCAGGGAGATATGATCGAGGCGAGATTCAAGGGAGGCAGAGAGCCTGAAATCCAGAAACTGCTAGCAACAACAGGACACTTGATCGCCCATATCGGTACCCATCATCCAGTTGTAGAAGACGGCGAAAATGCCGATCAGGTAGCGGCGAGATTTATTTCGGGGCTGGGTTAAAAGAGTATTAGATTTTGACCTGCGATTTCTTATGAATCTGGACCAGAAAATGGACCAGTTTATCTTCGATCTCGCGGTCATCAACATATTCAATGATCATTTCCTTGGCATCTTCAAGCCCATATTCATCAAGAAGCTCACGCAAGCGCTTGCGCAGCTGTGCTTTCTCGCGTTTTATCTGCAGATCTTCCAGAATATCTGTGACGTAATCAAAATCTTTTTTGGCGAGAGCTTTGCGAAAATTTGTACGCACAAAATGGGAATAAAAACGGCTTGAAATCCCGGAAAGAAGAGTACCCAACCAAACACCTATAACCAACGTTACAAGGTCAGCTGCCCTTTCCTTGGCAATATTTATCCATTCATAAAAATCACGGTCACGCAACAAATCCTGAGTCTTTCGCATTTCAAGAACCATGCGTTTGGCTGCAGGGTTGTTCTTGTTGATATCCAAAGCCTTACGGAACTGGGCCTCAGCCAGTTCCAAATCACCCATCTTAAAATAAGCCCGCCCGAGCAGGCTGTACAGCCAGTCCGAGCGGGGATGTCTCTTTAAACTCTGTTCAAGGCTGGAAACCGCGAGTTCATAATCTCCACGGTCAATGAGTTCCTGTCCCATCCTGCCACAGGAGACCTCCGAATCAAGAGAGGCCTGTGAAGGTGTGCCTGCCCGGCACTCAATAATGCCGACCATCACGGTCAGGGTCAGGACCACACAAATCAACCAGATAATTCTTTCTGTTCTATTCATTAAGGGCCTTACTCATCTACCAGACATTCCTAAAATAAATTCATATTTATTTAAAAAATTAAGTTTAATCAGCGTAGTGCTACCACAACTGCTTAATACTGCTGCCCGGGTAGTAGAATTTCAAAATGTGATCGTACTTCTTGGTTTTACCCAATTCCGCAGCTCCCCACTGCGAATATCCTACACCATGACCCCAACCACGGCCTTTGAATGTATAATAATCTCCCTTCTTGTCAATCTGTAGGAGAATATCAGGCAATTTCAAAACACGTGAACTTCCAAGAGTGGTCCGTGTCCGCAGGTCCCGATAACCTGATTTGTACTTGATGCGCACTTTGACAATCCTGCCGGAAGGCCCCTTTTCAAGAGCTTTAATGGAACGGATGCCGGGTACGGAAATACCGATTTTCTTCAACTTGGCTTCAATGTCTTTCCTACTGTACTTCTTGGTCCAGGAAGCCATCTTACCCTTTAAACTGGCCGAGTCTTTCTGGGCGATAAGATAAGCCTTACCTGCTCCGAAGATGGCCTTGGCATCAGCGGTAAACCCACCACTGTTGGCCGTATACTGGGAAAGGATCGGCTTATCTTTGTAAAGCATGACCTGACCACTGGTCTGTTTCACAGCCTTGTCGGTGCGTTTATCTTCGCGATCCACTCCGCCATACATCTGATCGTAGGTATCGGCATAAACATCATAAAAAAGATGAGTGCGGTGCTTCTTCTGGTAGTAGGCATAAGTCCTTGCGGCAACAGCCTGAGCCTTCAAAGTCTCAGCAGGCCATGAAGCATAGGATTCCGCAGGAACAACAGAACGCAGATAATCTTCTATCTCGATAATGTTGAGAATCAGCAACTTGCCCTTACGGATACTGACATCAATGATCCCGCGCACCTTCTTGGATTCGGAACCGTAGCTGACTTTAAGTGCGCCGTTGGACTTAAACTTGATCCTTGTAGCGCTAACCACCTTACCGTCAAGAGTCAGCTGCTTGCCGGACATGCCAACCTTGTACTTACGCCCGCAGCCCAATTCATCTGTACAAATTCTATCTTTACCCGACCCTGTGGTCACGGTCATGGACTTTACCTTACGGCTAAGACAGACCCGAAGCGTCGGTTCCTTGCCGATCTTGGAAGGTATTTTTTCAACAGGCTTCTCGTCAGGCTTTTGTTCAGGTTTCTGATCAACCTTCTGCTCCTGCTTGGCCTGCATGGACGAAACTACAGCCTCGACCTGATACTTGAATTTACCCTTGGGAAAATAACGCAGATACTGACGAAATACAGACTTAGCCCGGTCATACCTGTTCATCTGATAATAAAGGAATCCCAGACGGTAGAGCGCAGTATCTGCATAATCCGGATAGTTGCGACCCACCATGCGGTAAACATCGGCAGCCTTTTCCGGGGCATCCAGAAATGTGGACAAAACCATAGCCTTGCCGAACATGGCATTGACTCGGGTCTTAGCCACCGGAGAATAATCCACAGCAGTATCGTATTGCTCAAGAGCCTCAAAATATTTGCCGATATCGATCAAATAACTGGCGTAATTGATGTGCCACTGTGCCTGAGCCTGATCCTCCAGCTCAATTGGCGAATATTTGCGAGCCTCTGCACTTGCCGGAACCAAAAGCAGCAAAATCAAAACCGGAAGAAAAACATTCTTTATCACACTAAATTTATTTCTCATCTTTCTTATCCTTTGTTTTATCTTCGCTCACTTTTTCTTCGCCATTATTAGTGGGAACGGACTCTGCCGGAACCGACAAATGCTCAAGGTAATCTTTCATATAGAGCAGATTGCTGTCTGCCGGACTAAGCAGCAAGGCTTTATCTAAGACCTGTCTGGCCTGCTTAATATCACCCTTATTCAGCAGGTAGCGCACGTTGAGTTGATGCAAACGGACGTCATACGGAAACTTTGAAATACCCTCGTCCAATATTTCGGAAAGAGCCACGTCATCTCCCAGAGCCAATAAAGTATAGGAAAGGTAAAGGTAGATATCACGGTCATCCTTCATCTTTACCGCCTGACTCAAGGCCTGAAAAGCGTCTCCGTAATGCTGGCTGTGAAAGGCATTCACTCCCAGTTCCTTGAGTTCGGCAAATTTCTTCTCACGCAATTCCGGAGTAATTTCCTTATCATCAATAAGTACAACCCTGCGCCCATGCGGATACGGGGCATCAAGGATGGATTTAACCAGAATATCGCCATCCAGCTTCAACTTCTCAATCGAAGCAGATCCGAAATAGTTATCACTGACCACCAGCTTTCCAACTGCGACAATATTGCGCTCATTGTCGAAAATATTGTTGTCCTTGATTTCAACACTGCCACCGATGAAATCAATTCCCTGAGTACAATTGGTAATACTTGAACGGACCACGGAACCATTTCCGGCACTAAGCACCAGTCCCTGCCGCACTCCGGATATACGCAATCCCTTGAAATCATAGTTACCTGTTTCCGTCACCGCTGCTGCGTATTTGCCGCCGCTAAATGATGAGGAACGAATTTCAGTATAACCGCCCGCAGAAGTGACAGCCTTGCTGAAACCATTAAATTCACACTGGGAAAACAAAGCCTTGCCACCGGACAAGATCTTCACGCCCTCAGTGGAATTTGATTCCAGCCGAACGGGAGCACTGATCTCACCGATGGATTCAAGTTCTCCTAAAACATCAATACGCCCCTTATCCTCAAAACGGATCTTCGTCCCGGACTGGAGGGTAAATTTCGCACCTTCGGGAACTGTCACCGGAAAGCCGATACGATAATTGCCCTTAACCAGAATCCCACTCAATTCGCCGAAAAGCTCCCGCTCATCAAACTGCGGCATGACCACACTGGTTATTCCGTTCAAAGGCGAAAGGTTTCCAGCCTTATCCTTGATACGTACACGATAAAAAGCAGTTGTCCCCTGCATGACATCAGTATCAACAAATTCAGGAGTCCGGGTCCGGGCGACAGTTTCAAATTCACCAACAGGATCACTGCCCTTTTCAACCACAAATTCCTCAAGATCGGTAGCTGAAGGAACCTGCCAATACAGTTGCACGCCGTCACGTCCTGTCTGGGACTGTACATTCTCTAAAACCGGGGGCAGCTCACCATCGAGGGAAATAAGCGAACCGGACTCGATCCAAAGCCTGTCCACCCCGTTGGCTTTACGCATCTTGACCATTAAAGGTTTGTTTATCGCCTTATCTCCCTCGGCAACCACATAAAACCCCTCATAAACGCCCTGCGATGTCTGGGGCAAAGGTATATTTTCCTTAAAATCTCCAATACAGAAGGAACACTTCAATCCCGGCTCGGCGTCTACACGCACCGCAACCCTCTGGCCCACACCGAAAAGAAGGTTGTCCACGTTGGTATCGACAGCAATGACCTCCGGAAGCTTCGGCCCCTTGGGGCAATCCGGCAGCACCTGCGCCATATTCCATGCCCAATCATAGACAACCATTCGCATCTGCCGCCTGATAGGATCGGAAAAGACTTCTTCCACAATGGTCCCGGCAAGACCGACCACACCAGTGGGCACTGAAATCCTGCGCTTGGATGCACTGTCCCGCCACTTACCGACCAAAGTCCCGGCAGCGTTATACATCATTACCTCCGCATCCAGTTGGAAGAGATCAAAAGCCAGAGCCTTGATCATATCCGCGCTGTAAATATCGGTCTTGACGATACCGTCCGCACCCAGCAGCTTGCAAAGTTCCACGTCGCTCATCTTGCGCCAGCCGTTATCGCGCCCCAACTCGGCAAGGGTGTTATCCACAACATCCTTTTGCAAAGGCATGAACCCTTTACCCGCCAACTGGTTGGTAATGGCCGCGCGGGCAATATCCGCAACAAACAAACGGTCATCATCAAGCACCAATACGGACTTATGTTCTGTCGAATTCTCGGCATGTTCGATGTATTCCGCAGGCAGGACCGCGATTTTATACGGAATTGCCTCTTCCTCGGTATACTGCACTGCCTGCGTTGTTTTCTTGGCAAAACAACCGCCAAGCAGCAATGCTGCCAGCAGCAGAAAAATTGTAAAACTATGCTTGTTATTCATGGCTATGACTTCAACTTCCTATCTACGTTAAAGGAATTAACCGTACCGAGCACGGAACGGACCTTCCCCTCCAGCTGCAGATGCTTGTCGGCAATGGAGTACGCCCCGCCGCCCCAAGCCTGCAATTGCCGCCCACTAAGGTTGAAGGAATTAATCAATAGTTTCCTGCCGCTTAAAGCCGCACGCATTCGGGCCGTGCTGAAGTTAAGCCCCTGCCCGCCTTCAGGGTTGAAGGAAACAGCGTCCAGCAGATCAATAAAGAATCCCAACCGGGGATCGAGATTGGCAAGGTTGAAAATGTGCAGCCCGTCAATCTTTGCGGAGGCCTCCCCGCGCACAGATTGGGCCAGCTCATCAACATCACTGCCCTGCATGAACATATTGGCGTTGAGATAAATTTTTCCACGCAGGGAAACAGAAAGATCCTTTGCAAAACAGGCAATCAGGCTGGGCAAACTGGTCCCGCGCCCTTTCACATTGCATTGCGCTGCAAGTTGATCCTGCGCCAACACAACATCGGCATTCAGATTGAGATGAAAAAGCTTACCGCTGGCCTTGAGCAAAGCGCGATCATTACCGGAATGGACAAAAACAGCTACATCGCTAAAGGGCCAGTCATTGTAATAAAAACGGCGGATAGATGCCTTGCCGCTGATATCCCGGCCAAGGAGCGTTTCAAAATTAAATTTCTCTTTTGCAGCGGCAACATCGGGAGAAGTAACACTTTCTTTCTTTTCAGGAATGCGGATACTTAATGATTTCAACTGGGCTTCATAGCCTGTCAGATGATTGCGGGGGGTATTAAAATACCCGGAAGCGGAAATTCGTGTTTCCTTATGGCTCAACTGGGTATCAAACACGGTCCGCGAAGGATTTTTTTTTTCAGCCTCGCAGGTGATGATGTAATCAAACAGTGAAAAATCAAGAGCCTCGGCCTTGAACCGGACCTGTTTCATATCGACCGGAAAAGCCACTGAGGCCTGCGCGTTCAGAGTCCCCCCGGTTGCGGAGGCGACATTAAAACTGCGCACGGAGACAACCGGCTTGCCGTCCTTGAATTCAACATCGGCATCAATCTCGGAAATGCTCAATTCCTGCTTCTTACCATCCAATGATTCCAGCACCAGCACAAGATCCTTCGCACTGACCGTCATTTTGCCGGAAAGCCCTTTGTTGGCAACACTGCTGGGCGGTGTATGCAAAGAAACTGCCTTGAAAATCAAGGTTCCCTGCGGCTTGATGGATTTCAGTTTGGCGGACTCACACAGGGAACGGGTGGCGTTACGGCCCCGCTCACTCTTCTGGGCCATTGCATAGAGTTCTCCTGCATCAACCAGTGCTTCATCAAGAGCAACCTGAAAGGTTCCGCCCTGCCCCATTTGCAGGGACAAACCCTTGCCGCTGGTAGAATCAAGTACCAGCCCCCCGGCTTTAACACTCATAGTTCCGGCAGCGCTGTCCACGCTAAAGTCAAGATCGGTAGTCTCAAACTTCCCGGCCTCGGCCAGTTCAGGGATGGTTGAATTGGCCATGTACCCGAATCCAGTCAAAAAACCCAAAAAGGAGGCCGGATCAATAGAGCACTCAGAGGCCTGAAGATTAAGCTTCAACGGTGATGTGGAAACCATGTCCAGACGGCCCGAGAACTTGAATCCCAGCTCGGCAATGGAAGCACTGCGCACGTTAAATGCAAATCCGCTGCTTTCCTTTTCCACGCTGGCGGAAACAGTAAGCGGATCGGCCTCATAGCTGTTGGTAAGCTGTACCCTGCCGGAAACAACATCAATTTTATCAGGAAAGATAGCAGGAAGTTCAAGTGCACCGGAAGCGGCCTCCCCCTCCTCTCGATGGGCAAGAGCCTTCACGTCCGGGTCCTGCAGAACCACATGACGCAGCTTGACCTCTCCGGTAAACAGACTGGGAACATCGGGGAAAATTTCCAATTGCGGGACACGGACTGTATCCATACCGCTCTGGACCCGCAGGTTGGTTACCCGCAGGGAAGGAAGGGGGGAGTAATGAAGTTCGATATCCTCCACTACCACCCCCATGTTGGTCATATCAGAAAGCAGCTTCTCTGCGGCATCCACAAAATGAACCCTGATCAGCACCATGGAACCGACCATAAGCATGGCCGCAATAATTCCACCAATGATGAGTCCCTTCTTATGCAACACCGCAACACCGCCTTTTTACTTTACTTAAGTACGAATACTACCCTTGCCTGTGCCAGCAGGTTATACTTCTGGTCATAGGCAAATACGGTAGACGCATCTTCAACGCTGACCACAGCATCAGTCACGTTCTGCACAGTCTTGCCCTTAAGCACCATGGGAGACTTACTGCCCCATGATTCGAGCAAAGCACGAGCCTTTTGCAGATCAGTAGTGTAACCGCCGCAGCCCCTTTCAATCAGGACCTGATTAAGGACCTTGGACGGATCAAAAAGAACTTCATTCTTTTCGGTCAGGATGCGGTTAACCAATGCAGGCTTGAAGTCAAAGTCGCGTACATCAACAATTATACCGTCAACCGGAGTTGCCACGGCTTGCTGAATTTTATCGGAAGCAGGTTCAGTGGTCTGCACCGGAGGCTCAACCTTTTCAGGCACTTCCACCTTTTCAACGACTTCACTAGGTGCTTCCACCTTTGCAACTACTTCTTCTTTTTTCTCCACTACAGGAGCAACAATTTCGGGAAGAGTTTCAGGCTTGAAGGCCGGAATCTCACGGATCTTAAGTTCCTTGGGCTCTTTGAGGATGATCTCATCAAAAGCACTGTATACGGAATCATGACCATGCAGATTCAAGCGCAGACAAACACGGGCATAACCTTCGGTGCGGTCAAAGGATTCACCGCAGGGAACAGCGCCGCGCAGGGTGCCGTCAACAGTGGTCCTGACTTTTTCGCTGGTAAGCATTCCATCACGGACGGTGGTTTTACCGCTCAAACGCAAGCCCTGAAAGATTTCAAGCATCCTTCTCTGGGCAACCACTTCAGCAGCGCGTTTAGCACGGTAACGGCTCTGCCCAGCCTCGGACTCACCGATTACCTGAATGTACCCCTTCTGGAATACTTCATCCGCATTCACAACCTCGACAATCTTTTCCCCGGCAACAGCGGAGCCGGCAAAAAGCACTACCGCTGTCAGGGCTAGCAATAATTTTTTCACATTATCCTCCACTGTTAGTAAATATTCATAATGTTACGCAGACGCATCAAGGAAAGGATGAGGTCCGCGCCATCCATATTGGCATCAGGACGGAAAGCACCGGACAGATCAGTTTCCATCAAGTTGCGGTTAACCACGGTGACAATGGCATTATACCATGCATCGGTGGGCTCCACGTCAGGATAGAGCGATTTTTTCTGCCCCATATGCTGTGTAGACATGGCTTCATCGCCGGTCAGCTTGATAAGCACATCTTCCAGCACAAAGGCCAATTCCTTACGAGTCATGGGCTTTTTAGGGTGGAAGAGATAAGCACGGGTCTGCTCGTCATAGGTAGGCTCAAGCCCGCGGACATGCCATTTAAGGACAGTCATGATTTCAGGCTCAAACATATGGCCGACAACATCGGCGGGAGTGAATTCGGCTTTTTTATCATTACCGGGAACAGGAATACGTCCGGCAAAAAGCCTGTCCAGATGAAGTTCATCCACCAGCAGTGCGGCAACGTCAGCCCGGTCAACTTCTTCTTTAACCGCGATCTGCTTGGCAACATCAGTCAAAGTATAGTTGCTCATGGCTCTCAGAATTTTCTGAGCACGGTTGTAAAGGGCATTGGATTTGTCATGCCACTTGCCCGGGGAAGCAGAAAGCACAACACCGAGCACGTCTTCTGCTTTACGAAATTCACCACCCTTGAAGTAAGCCTCACCCATAAAATAGTGTACGGCCTCGGTCTGACGGTAATAAGGAAGGTCTTCTTCAACCACATACTTAAGCATCAGCTTGGCATCGGCGTAAAGATCTTCCGCCCTCTGCAACCAGCCACGAGTGGTGATGTGGCTGTAAACCCGGATACCGGTCACGTAGACACTGAATTTCTGTGATCTGTCTCTCCTTGCCTCACGCACAGCCTTATCAAACTGCTTGATAGCCCTTTCGGCATCAACAGCGCGATAATCATCATCGCTTTCACTATCGGCACGCATAGCGTAGACAAGGGCCTTACCTGCGATAGCAGGAGCATATTCATCATCAAGGGCCACTGCCCGCTCAAAACGGACAAACGCCTTCTCAGGCATACCCTGATCTATGAGTTCCATCCCCATCAGATAGTGATGGGCCGGGTTATCTTCAATAGACATGGGTTTTACTTTTTTTCCGCATCCCGCAAGGGAGAGAATCAAAAGCAGGCCCGTTAGAAATATTAAATATTTTTTCATCCGGTTATCCTCCTTGCAGCGGATGCGTTCCGCCGACAATCATGATTTACCTGCATGATACATCAACATTTTATGCAGGCGAGGGGAAAAATTTCACCATTCACCCCCCGCCCGTTTATTGTCATTTAGAATCCTTCAGGATTCTGCCAACGGAATTTCAAATTCCTTCCGTCCATCTTACTCTGGAACTTCTCTACGCCCACATTTTTCAATGCGGTTGAAACCCGTTTGAGCAGGTTTTCAGCACGCAAGGTGGACCAGTAGGTCACTTCCATATTCATACCATTCTGACGCTTAACTTCCTTACGCACGAACCCGGGTACATCCTCGAGGGCTGTACCGATATGGGAAAGTTCGGGAAAGCCAAGAAAAGTCAGCGTGTAACGAAAGCCCTTACCTCGATCCAGCTCGGATTCCATGCGTTCAAGCAATTCCCGGGCAATCCTTACAGAAGCCCAGTAAGCCTCGGGCTTGGCTGCATCCACGGCACGGCTGTAGACTTCAGCAGGCTTGCCGGAAAGGCTCACATACTTTTCAATAGGCCGGCGCACTTCACCAATCTTGAGTCCATCAGAGATCCTAACGCAGGTCAGGTGCATGACCGGATTAGCATCCCTTGGCAACTCGAGTTCAACAGTGACTACATAGTCAGCCTTGAGCAGTCTGTTGAACTTTGCAGCCTTTTTAAGGTTCATTGAACCTTCAATCTCACTGTATTTGGCACGGGACATGGGCCAGTCGATCACTTCGAACTGGAACTTGTTCCCGAAAGTACGCGAAACAGCGTGCACAAGTTCTTTCATGGACTGCGGGGGAACAGAATTGAACCCGGCTCCGGAACCGAAGATAAGCAACCTCGGCAGGCCGGACATTTTCTGCAGGATGGCAAGAGTGGTGTAATCGGAATACATGAGCTTACTGTCAACCGCGGCATCAATTGTAATACTGTAACCGTCAGCAGTAGCCCCTTCCTTCAACACCTTATAAGAAGAGATATACCCTTTAGAATGGCTGGCAATCTCGTCACGAACCAGCACCCCGGACTCCACAAGGGAATCAGAAGCCACAGCCGTGCCGATCTGCATTTCAACCGCAGTACGTAAAGCGGAATTAAGCGCCTGCTGGCGATCAATTCCCTCGCCGATAGCCTCCACAGCAAATGCTGTGGAGGCAGCCAGCAATATTGCAAGCGAAATGGCAACCATTTGAGAGTACAGTTTAGTTAAGGACATACAGACCTCATTTTTTTACGGCAGACGACCTACCAATCACTGTTACTCTGCTTTCTGCGCTGCTTTACGCGATGCTGCTTTACGATCTTCACTTCGTTACCGGAAATGTAGACGCGTCCCTTCATGTTCAGCTTTCTGAGCATGCGAACCATGTTGCGCTTCAGATGCGCGGAATCAATGGAGGTCTTGTACCACAATTCGTGGTGGGAAGAAGTGTTCAGAGCATTGGTCTTGGGGCGATGGCTGTCATAACCGGTGAAAATGGTGATGTAGTCTTCAACGTCGAGCATATCGTCATCGCTGAAACCGTCAAAAATAAGAGTCCATTCGAGGAGGCGTCCGCCGGAACTGATACCGGAACCGCCACCGCCGCCGGAGCCACCACCGTCAGAATAGCTCTCACCTCCGCCACCGGGATGATACTGGTCAAGGCGGTCGGCAAGCACTGCGCCAACATCGGAACCGATGATTTTAGACAGCTTACCGATTGCTTCAAGAACATCGTTACGGCTGTAAGGTCTAGGTACGAGCTGGTACTGCTGGGGCTCAGCTTCAAAGTTACCCATTCTGGAACCATCCCAAACGGAAAGGAGACGCCCTTCGATGCGGGCGGTAACCCTTACACTGTTCTGGTTAGACTTGGCATTGGGGTAGATGCTGAAAATGCAGAGGACATCAATACCGGCATCCTTGGCGATCTGGATGAGCTCAGCATCATTACGTCTGGTGCGGCCCTGTGCATGAGTCATATGGGTCAGTGCGGTTTCGTCTTTAACATCGAAACCGAGATTGATCATCTCGTTGGAAATAGCATTAAGTACCCGTTTAAAAACTCTTGAATTACGGGGAACAGTATCTGGGTCAGCATCTTCTCCGACAATCATGACCCTCGGCAGGTCGGTAGCCAAAGCCATGGAAGGCGCCACAAAAAAGCAGACTATGGCGATGAGAAGCAGTATTGATTTCCTCATGTCACTCTCCTTAAATAATGTATGGTTACACCATTTTGCCCGATTCCCGATGTCCGGACAGTTTCTATAAAACAAATCCTCAACCCTTATCCCGACTCCGGAAATGGTTGAATCAGCCAAAGTTAACCTAACTCTAATTAGTAACTATATTATATTACACGACTTATGCAACACAATTTAATTTTTCGGCCCCAGTTTCATACATAGATGAATTTATTTTCAAGATAATCCCGAAATAATATGACAAACACCCTGACGAGTCAAACCTCTTTTAAAAAATAGAAACATTCCCAGAAGTTATACTTATCTCTTTTCATGCCCCCTCCTGTTGACTCAATCAGGTTGTATGTGTCCATATTGAAAAACACCCTGTTTTATGTATACCACATACAAACAATATTTATCCACGTTTTTTATAATGAATCCATTGGTTGGCAAAAGCGAGGGGAAAAATAGATCCAAATACCCCACGCATATTTTTTCATAACGCGCGAAATACCATACAAACACTAACCAGTTAAAATAAAGGCTTTTCCTAATGAAACCGAAAAAAACGAATATGGCTACAAAAACATGGGAAATGATGCAATGTTCCCGCGAAGCCCTTGGCGCAACCTGCATGCAGAAAATTTTCTCAAGAGGCCAGAGCCAGATCAACCGCTACTGTTCATCCCCCCAGCATGAAGACCACCAGCGAAATCCGTTGGACAGGCTTCATCTGCTCTTCAGCAAGCTTGAAGAAGAAGGGGAAAAGGAACTTGTTATCGCCGCACTGAATCATCTTTGCAGTTCAGTAGGTTACAGGATTCAGGAGCAACAAGAAATTATTCCCGACAAACTGACCGTGGAAGAAGAATGTCTTGATGACTATCCGGAAAAAGTAGAATTGGACAGACTAATCGCCATCAATGCTGCCCCGGAGCTTGTCCGCAGACAGGGAGAACAGACCTGCCGTGAGATCATGGAAACAGTGACCAGTTACGAGGAGCATTGTAAGAAGAATGGATACAAATAAAAAAACCGCCCGGAGTTTTTACTCCGGGCGGTTTCAGGTGCTTTATCAACTATCAGAGAGATGAGAAAGCGCTCTCTGATTATTTTTTCATGTTTACGAACTGGAAAGGCATGTCGAGATCGGAGTCCCTGACCAAAGAAATAACGGCCTGCAGGTCATCCAGCTTCTTGCCGGTAACACGGACCTGATCATCCTGGATTGCAGCCTGCACTTTCATCTTGGTGCCTTTGATCATTTTCACTATCTTCTTAGCTGTATCCTTATCGATTCCTTCCTTCAGTTTGATTTCCTGCTTGAGCTGGGCACTGGAAGTAGGCTCAACTTTACCGAAATCAAGAGACCTGGGGTCAACCTTACGTCTGGTGAAATGAGTAATCATCATGTCCTTAACAGCTTTGATTTTCATCTCATCACCGGTCACGAGACTGATTGTGTTTGTCTTCTTGTTCAGATCAATCTCAGTATTCACCCCACGAAAATCGTAACGGGTATCAATTTCTTTTAGTACGTTGTTTACAGCGTTATCAACTTCCTGTGCGTCAATCTGGCTGACAATATCAAAAGACGGCATTGTATATCCTCCATATAAAAAATAAATAGCTGTTTGAAGTCGCCGAGTAATTTAACAATCGGCAAGACATAGTCAAGTCCCGTATGCCTAAGTTTTTCAGGGCATCAGGGCATCAGGGCGTCATCAACGGATGGGTATATATCAAAAATGGTATTAAGCTTGGTAAGCCTGAATATCTGCTCCACTCTAGGATGCAGGCCGGCAATCAAAAGACGTCCGTCTTTAGGCAGTTCACTTGCGGTGGTAATCAATCCGGCAAGACCGCAAGAATCCATGAAAAGCACCGAAGAAAGATCAAGAACAAATTTTCTGTCGCCCTCGTCTACCAAGGAAGCCACATGTTTCTGCAACTCAGAAGAATTTGTTGCATCAACCCGGCTTTCACCGACACGCAGAATGACAAAGTCCCCGACCCGTTCATGAGACAAAATCATACTCTGTTCCTCAAGATTTATGCAATTACCCCACCTCGCATTGCAATGTGTAAAAAAAGCTATCAATCCAAAACATTGCAATGTATTACAGCACCTACAAAATATCATTTATCACCCCAAGCTAGAGAGGGCAATAAATATGTACATACTCAATTTGCGCTATATTAAACCATTAGAAAACATTGACGCATTACTGGAAGAACACATCAAGTTCCTTGAAAAATATTATGCGGAAGGAATTTTCTTCGCTTCAGGACGCAAAGTCCCCCGCACCGGGGGAGTCATCCTTGCAAAAAATATTGACCTTGAAGAACTCGAAAAAGCTATCAACGAAGATCCGTTTAAACGGGAAGGGGTAGCTGAATATGAAATAATTCAATTCATCCCTACCATGATGGCGGACGGTTATGAAATTTTAAAAGATACCCCTGGATAAAGGACTCCACAGCAAACTCTTCACAAATGTAACACAGCCGCAACAACCAATGACATTTCCTCAAGTAAAGGGAGTTTCTTATAGTAAATATGCACAGCCCACCTGCTCGGGTGTGCAATTGAAATCACCCCTACCCTCTAGAAGGAGCTTGCTGATGGAAAAAGTTCTTTTCATCTGTGTTCATAACAGCGCCAGAAGCCAGATGGCTGAAGAGTTACTCAAAAAATACGGCAATGCTGAATTTGAAGTCGAAAGTGCCGGTTTTGAGCCGACAGAAATTAACCCTCTCGTAGTGGAAGTAATGAAAGAAGAGGGAATAGACCTTAGCAGCAAAAAAACACAGTCCGTTTTTGAACTGTTCCGCGACGGTAAGATATTCAACTACGTAATCACCGTTTGCGACAGCAGCACAGATAAAGACTGCCCCATTTTTCCCGGTATTGTTCACCGCATGAACCTGCCCTTCGAAGATCCGGCCGCACTTGAAGGAAGTGAAAAAGAAAAGCTCGCAAAAACACGTATGATCCGTGATTCCATCAAATATACCGTTCAGCAGTTCGCTGCTGCAGTTGAATCCGGGACCATCAAAAAATTCTGCACTCTTCAGGAATGCGTATAAATCTGAAAAAAATGGGCCGAAACAACTCTGTTTCGGCCCTGAAAATACAAACAAATCCCCAAAATCAATCAGCAAGCGCTACCCGGGCAACCTGCAATTCTCTCTCACTGAAACAGCTTTGTTTTTCGTTCCAGTCTTCCATAAAACTTAAACACTCTTCGCCCGTTATCGGCCTGCTGAAATAATATCCCTGAAAACAGGTTCCCCCTAGTTTCTTCAAACTTTTCAATTGCTCAGCACTTTCCACGCCTTCAACAACAACCTTCATTTCAATGTTGCGACACAGTTCTAAGATACTTACAACGATATGCCTGTTTACATCATTTAAAGAACCGAATGTTAGTGATCGATCAATCTTAACTTTATCAATGGGCAACTCCCGCAGGTAGCGCAAGGAGGTATGCCCCATACCAAAATCATCAATAGATATACGGATACCAAGCTCGCGTAACCTGTTCAAATTCTGAAGCTCACGACCACTGGTCGACATAGCAACTGATTCAGTGATTTCAATTTCAAGACAGTAAGGGGGAACCCCGGCAGCCCTCAAGCAACCAAGCACCTCACTCTCAAGACCTTTATCTTTGAATAGAGATGGTGGAAAATTAACCGAAACAAAAAGATGGTAACCAAATCTCTCCTGCCAGACCGCAAGTTGATTGCACGATTCCCGAAGAACAAAATAACTCAATTCATCAACACAATTCATATCCTCGGCCAAGGCAACAACCACTTCCGGCGAAATGTGCCCATAAGCTGGATGATTCCAGCGAATCAAAGCCTCAACTCCTAATATTTCACCGGCATCGTCATCTATTTGAGGCTGAAAAACCATATACAGTTGTTCTTCGGTTCTCAACGCCCGTAGAAGATCGGAGGCCAGTGATCTAGCCACAAATCCTTCGAACCCGGGCAAACCAACACACTTAAATCCGGTTGCTACTTCTTCTCCCCTTGCCGCAGCAATAATTTCATTCATTCCCCGGTCGTACTGCTTTTTCATAACCTTATCGGAGATAAGCACAAAGGGCATATACAACCCGACACCTAAGCTCAAAACAAACACCTGCAACCAAACCCCGGACCATGCACCAGTAGACATATATCCATTCAAAAACACGGGCGTTGTCCAGTGCACAGCATGAACAACATAAGGCACTACACCTAAATATGTGGCCGCATAAGCTATGCAGTAAGCAACTGAAGGAATCAGAAGAAAAGGAATTGCATAGACCGGATTAAGGATCAAAGGAATGCCGAATAGCAGTGGTTCATTGACATTGAATAGACAAACCAAAAGGGCAAGCTGCGAAATCCTTTTGGTTCCAGAGTCCCGCCCTTTCAAAAAAATAGCTATTAGCAGACTCATGGTCAGTCCCGAACCGCCAATCATTGTATAATTATCTAAAAATCCCTTGGTAAGGATATGGACTGGAGCAAACCCCGATTGGATATTAGAAATATTTGCAGCCATATTGTCCGCAAAGATTGTACTATCAAAAAAAGAAAGGGAGTTTGGTCCATGCGCTCCAAAAAACCACAGTACCTGTGAAGCGAAAGTATAAATCAATCCAGTAAGAAAATCTGAACTGGTAAAACTCACAACGGCAAGGACAGCACTTCGATATAATTCACTTAAATTACTATATCCACTCATCAAAATGAGTTTTTTCAGTAGAACAAAAATAAGAATCACCGCAACACAGGCTGGAATCAAGGAAAGTATCTCCCTTGAAAAAACATCATACCCTGACCCGGATACAGCAACTCTAAAACGTAGCTGAATAAGCTTGTGTAAAAGATAACTAGAAAGGGAAGAAACAAAAAAAGCCTGAGCAATACCCTTGCCCAGTGAAGCAATCTCTGCAAAAGAGGCAAAATTAATATCACCGTGCAATACAAAGAAACACGACAACGATATTACGACAAACAAGTTTGGACTGACATATTCCCCGGAGTACTCCTTATTATGAATTACCCCGAAGTTGTAGCTCATACTGCAGAGCAAGACGAGAGCCGCAACACCGTACGTGCCGTTTACGACATCCTGCAAAAGCTTCGTGAGCGTACCGGATAACACTCCAGTTTCGCTTAAAAAAGGAAAATTAAGGATACACAGAAAAACAGCGCCGACAACGATTAGCGGAAAGACCTGCAATTGACTCCGCTGCAATACCTTGAAAAAGGCCAACGAACCTATCCAATCCAGCCACCGACCAAGGGCCAGCATAACTAGATTATCAGTAGTAACTCCACTCTTGAACTTATTCATCAAGTTTTCTGTCATGAACTGCTATATATAATTAAACTTATCTCTCTCCACTCCATTATGAATTCATAGACACAATTAAGAATAAAAATCAACTTAATCTATACTAGACAAAAATTTATCCCAACTTAGCCCTTAAAAATTCCCCCATTTTCTTGTCAGTATCGTTTATATGCGTAACCAGCCATTCACTTAAATAATTAAGAATATCCATGGTAAGGACGCACGTTCCAGCCGCGCAACCACTTTCAATTTCAGTAACCTTATCAATAAATTCCTGATGCTTGAGCTTATGGGCCGGAGCTTCAGGATATTCGTATTGATCCATATATCTTTCTTCAGTACCGAAATGTTCCACCGAATACCTACGCATATCCTCAATTACCTCTAAAACCTGAGGCCGGGCACTTTCCCCGGAGACGAGCAGGTCATGGACACGATTCACCATTTCAACCAACCCCTTATGCTGCTCATCAATTTCGGCAATACTGACCGACAAAGAATCACTCCACATCAACATCGACATATAACACCTCCAATAATTATTCTTCCTCCCTCAAATAAGGGGTTACGTCTTCAACATCACATTGTTCCGGGGCGAGAAATTTTTCTGCATATTCCATAAAAACATTCTTCCGCAAAAAAACATCCATAATATCGCCGTCAATATGCTGATCACCCCGCATAAAAGTCATTATCTTCAAAGCCTCAGAAAGCTTCTTGGCTTTTTTGTAGGGCCTGTCCGATGCAGTGAGGGCTTCAAAGATGTCAGCAATCGCTAATATCCGCGTTTCAACAGAAAGGCTGGATCGATCCTTTTTCAAAGGATATCCGGTTCCGATCAATGTTTCATGGTGCCCTGTTGCAATTTCAGTGACCCGCTCAAGGTGCTTCGGAAAAGGAATCTGCGAAAGCATCTCAAGCCCGCTAAGCATGTGCTCGTTTATCCTGAAGCGCTCTTCATCAGTCAGGGTTCCCCGCGAAATCATCAAGTTATACAGCTCACCGCGATTGTATTCATTCTCAGGTACTACAAGAGGATTCCCCAACACATCCCTGACATGATCATACTCTTTAGTTCTTGGGATGATGTGCTCCGGATTATCCATGAGCAGCTTTTCCCATACTGGAAGTTCAGCCCCTGAAGTCCTCATGCGCTCAAGCTCCAGATGCCCTACTCCCAGCCTCTTATCAAAATAGCGCAACCACTTACGTTCACCGATTTCGGCCACACGCTCCTTGCGCTCATCTGACATAAATTCACCACCAATATTGCACTCTGCAAGAAAGGCGAAATCATCTTCCAGCTGCTTAATTTCCGCATCCAGCCCTTCTTTCAGGCCAATCTTGTCGCCACCGTTGGCAAGCTTACGATAATATTCAATCTCCGCATCACGCCGCAGAACTTCAAACCTCATACGAACTTCATGAATGCGATCATAGATTGTTTCCAGCTTTGTTGCCTTATCCACTACATATTCCGGTGTGGTAACCTTCCCACAATCATGCAGCCAACCGGCAACCCATAACTCCCGCCACTCTTCATCAGTCTCCACTCTAAAATTCTTCAGCGGTCCTGAAGCCGTCTCGTGTACCGCTTTAGTCAACATCTCCGCCAGAACCGGAACCCGGGTACAATGCCCGCCGGTATACGGAGACTTGGCATCAATTGAGGCGGCAATAACCTTGATAAATGCGTTAAACAATTCCTCAAGAGAATTAACAAGATTGCGGTTATCCAATCCCACTGCAGCCTGCGCAACAAGAGACGCCAGTAAATCGTCCAGACCCTCTTCAGAAATATTTCCTTCCTTAGGATTGAACAGTTGCACAACACCAAGAACTTCATCACTTCGCGTAATGATAGGAGCGGTTATCATTGAATGAATGTGTCCACGCTCCGGTTCCTTCGCAAGCCCGGTAGGAAACAACGAAAGCTCCACTCCTTTTACCGAAAGAACCTTACGCCTGTTGTAAGCCTCACAGGCATAACGCAGCACTGAATCTTCACTCACAAAATCAATGATCTCGGGGATAACCATGACCCGGGGCGCAGGATTATCCGAAAGCCCTCCAAGAACAATACTGGAAGCATCAAGGGAAAGAAGCTCAACTGCCAGCTTATTCCCTTCCATCAGATACATTACCCCGCCATCTGCCTCTACAAGGTCGCGCGCTGAGTCAAATATTAATGAAACTAGCTTTTCAAGATCCTTTTCAGAGGAAAGAGCCAAACCACAGGTGACAAGTCTTTCCAGCTTTTCCTGAGTAGCAATAAGACTTGCGGTCTTGTCTCGAATGGTTTCCTTCATAAGAAGGCCGGCCTTACCAAGGGTATCAATTTCTTTAATTCGTGAATCAAGGGGCGGTGACTTGGAAAAATCAAAATTCTGAACTTTCCTGGCCTCACGCAAAAGCACTTCCATGACCCGCGTCCCCCGGCGACCAATATATGCAGAGGCAAAAGACAGGATCAGTAAGAGAATTGCAGAGCTGTAAAGGATTCGGGTAGACATTCTGGAAATATGCCCGGTTACATCACTCACCGGAGCTGCAGCAGCTATAACAAGCTGCAAACCGCTATCCCCGTATATCGGCGTCAGGCTGGCCATATAATCCTGATCATCTGCCCCTTCGAAAAATGAACAACAGGTCTTATCACCGTCGGGCATAGGGATACGGCGAGCTACACATTTTACAGTGAGGTCAGGATATGAACTAGCCATGGGAAGTTGTAAATTATCGCCTGCCAATGCCCATTCCTGATCAGGGTATGCGACCATACGATTATTATCATCTACAATCCAAAGCAGCCCATTATTGCTGACATGTTGTTTTGCAAGCATGCTGCCCAACTGCTTAAGGGAGATATCCAATCCGAAAACTCCCGTGCCATCCTCAAGAGTTCGAGCACAGGTTATCCCCGGCACCCCGGAACTGCTGAAAACATAGGGAGAGGTAAAAACACTTCCACAGGAGAGAAGGGCCTGCCTGTACCATGCCCGTCCACGGGGATCATATGGAGATGTGTCAAAACATTCCCCAAGCAAATGCAATGACGAATCAAAATAACGCCAACGCTGGGCTTTCCCTTTTCCCTTTTTCAAGCAAAGAAGTCGTTCAATATAAGAACAGCCTTCCGGAGCTTCATACTTTGCAAGAATCTTTCGACTCCCGCGAGGAGCAATAACCTGATAAAAAGCACCATCATCATACCCGATATATGCAGACATCAATTGACTATTTGAGTCGAGCATAATCTTCAACGGCTTGAATCTTTTGCAGTATAAAGAATCTCCCTTTCCTTCTCCATCGCGGCAAAGGGTCACCCCGGCCACATTGGCAAGAGCAACAACAGGATCAATAAAAGCATCAAGCTTTGCAGCTGTTTTACCGGTTATTTCCTCAAAATATTCCTCAGCGGATTCAATGGCAGCCTGATCAGATTCGCTCTTGACGATAAAAAGGATCGTCGCTGTGGTTAAAAGGCATGTCCCGACAAGCAAACAACTGATAATAAATGCTATCGACCATTTCCGCTCCATTGCCTTCTCCTTCTACGTCCGGAAGGACGCATCACCCAAATTAATTACAGCCCCATCATACATACCACTATAAAAACTATAAGACAACGAGCAGAAATAAAAAACCGTGCGTATTTTTATTACGCACGGTTCATTTAGAAACATACAGTTTATCTTATTTCAATGAGTTAATCCTATTAGTGATTTTCCTGAATTCTGTTTTCATTTCAATATTCTGGAAAACCACCAGATCAGGAGTTTGCAGTTCTGAAATACGATCCAACATGGCATTGGCATCCCGCATCAGGGTAATCAGGCTGTGCGCCCCCTGTACTGTCTCATAGGTATTCAAAGCAACCTCGTACTCATGAGAAATACCTGACTTTGCATTCGCAATGCGCTTTTTATTCTTACGCAAATAGTCGGCATACATCTTAGCCGTTCTCACGGTTAGACCTTGCGCTGCAAGATTTGTCTTGTATATTCCCCGATACTTTGCAGGCTCACTATTTATCTTCTCTACAGTCCTCTGGATCAACTCTTCCTGCTTCTTGATTATCTCAGCAATACGGATAAGATAGACATCATCTATTTTATGCTCATAACTTCCATAAAGATTGAGCAGTATCCGCAGCAGCAAGGTATGCATACCATAATAACGCTTGGCCATTTCAATATTCTCGTTGGCTTCAGCTGTCAGCCGCTGCAATTCCGTAGTAATCAATTTTACATTATTAAACACGGAAACAAGCCGCACATCGTCATCTCCGGTGACACTGTATACAAGCGTTTCCACCTGCTCCCGGTCAACCTTCATACCAATAGCCTGCATCTCGCTGAGTAATTTATCAATCAAACCTTCAACACGTTTATCATTTTCTTCCTCACGGATTTCAAGCTCCCTGATCTCAGCATCAATAGAATCCGTATCCTTTTTCCATACTTCCCACTTCTTCACTTTTTTAGGAGCAGCAAGACGCTCGGTCTTAAGCTCGGCCACCCGTTCTCTACAATACCGAGAATCCTCCTGTAACTTACGTATGGCAGCCTTGGATTCCGACATACCCGAGATACCCAGAACCTCAATACATTCATCCAACAAATCATTAATTTTACTGTCTACACTGTCCTTATCCGCCTCCAGAGGGTTCCAAGAAGAATCCGGCACACTAGAGCGCAGATCCAACTCAGAGACAGCATCAGAAAGCAAAGGATGAACCTCACCCCAAACATCTTCAAGCGAAGATGCCGAAGCAAAGTTCACACAACAAAAAACAAACGCAATCAAATAACAAAGAACTCTCACCAGTCTCCCCTCTAAATCCAGATACAAAAATCAATCATCACCGGAATCGCCGCCACCTGAGTCACTATCCCCGGAGTAGTCCCTATTCCGGTCATTGTCATAGTAATCGTCGTCATACCGATCACGACGATTTCCTCCCCGCAAATTCTTCTTTTTAAATTTGAGCACAACCCAGATAACCACGACAACAGCGAACAAACTTAAAAGACCTTCGAAATCCATGCGACCCCCCAGTGTTGAATGGTTCGAAACATAAACATAACACCTTATAAAAGCTGGTGTCATGCATTAAATGCAAAACATAGATACTTCACTATAAAACACCTGTCTCACAACTTACCCTTTCATTTCAAGCGAATGTGAATTTTTTCCCATTTATAAACTGAAAATCATATAATACTATAATTTAACACTTCACAACTGGACATCTGTTCAACAGAGGCATATAAAACCCGCCGAAGGATAGTGGAATTATATCCACCTCATCATACTGATACCTGCGACACAGCCCCTGGACCATCGCCAGACATCCGGCCCTTCGGCAGTGCCCCACCCCGGCTTCAAGCTTTACGCATTTCCCGCGAGCCATATCAACCACACCACAAATACGGGATATGCCGGGACTCTTACTTCAGTATTTATTGTTTTACAGATCTAAGCGAATGGAGAGAAGCTATGACCCAATCATTGGCAAAGACTTTTGTGAATACCTTTCTGGGCCATGCCCCGATGTGGTACAAACTGGCTATTCTGGCCTTCCTGATCATCAACCCCATAATCATGGCAACCGTAGGACCTTTCGTAGCGGGCTGGGTTCTGATTGCTGAATTTATTTTCACCCTGACCATGGCCCTTAAATGCTACCCCCTTCCGGCAGGCGGCCTGCTGGCAATGGAAGCAGTCCTCATCGGTCTGACCACCCCCGAAACCATCTATCACGAAGCTCACCACAACTTTGAGGTTATCCTGCTGCTGATCTTCATGGTAGCTGGTATCCACTTCATGAAGGATTTCCTGCAGTTCACCTTCACCCGCATTCTGGTAAATGTACGCTCCAAAAAGCTGATCTCCCTGCTGTTCTGCTTTGCCGGTGCTTTCCTTTCCGCATTTCTCGATGCGCTGACCGTTACCGCTGTTATCATGGCTGTAGCACTCGGTTTTTACAGCGTTTACCATAAGTACGTTTCCAGCGGTGCAGACGCAGGCTCACACAGCCTTGATTCCGACCTGCATCTCAAAGAAAAGAACCGCGAAGAGCTTAAAGAATTCCGCGGTTTCCTGCGTAACCTGATGATGCACGGCGCAGTTGGTACTGCTCTCGGCGGCGTATGCACCCTCGTCGGTGAGCCCCAGAACCTGCTCATCGGCCATGAAATGGGCTGGCACTTCATCCCCTTTGCTATAAACATGGCACCTGTGACCATGCCTGTATTCGTTATTGGTATGCTGACCTGCCTGCTCACCGAACAGTTCAAAATCTGCGGCTACGGTTACTCCCTACCCGGCAACATCCGCTCCTTCCTCTTCGAAGAAGCCATGCGACAGGAAGAAAAACAAGGACAGGCCGGTAAAGTTAAACTGATAATTCAGGCCCTCATCGGTATCTGGCTTATTCTCGCCCTGGCCTTCCACCTCGCTGCAGTCGGTATCGTAGGTCTGTCCATCATCGTCCTGCTGACCGCTTTCACCGGCGTTATCGAAGAAGGCCGCATCGGGCCAGCATTTGAAGAGGCTCTGCCCTTCACAGCCCTGCTGGTAGTATTCTTCGCTGTTGTTGCGGTTATTCACTCTCAGGAGCTCTTCAAGCCCATTATCGCATACGTACTGAGTCTACAGGGTCAGGCCCAGCTTATGGCATACTATGCTGCTAACGGCATACTCTCAGCCATCTCTGACAACGTATTCGTAGCAACCGTATACATCTCCGAAACAAAACTGCATTTCGTTGAAGTACTTAACGCCATCCCCAGTATCGGTATGAGCGGGCAGGAACTCATGGCCAAACTGACTGACCCCCATGCAGTGCGCGCAGATGTCATCTCCACCCTACCTCAGGCAGCCGGTGCACAGGTTCATGCCGCCATGCATCAGTTTGATAAACTCGCCGTAGCCATCAACACCGGAACCAACATTCCTTCCGTTGCAACACCCAACGGACAGGCTGCGTTCCTTTTCCTGCTGACCAGTGCTCTGGCCCCGGTCATCAGACTCTCCTACGGCAGAATGGTTCTGCTGGCACTTCCCTACACCATCACCATGTCCATCACCGGACTTCTGGCTGTAGACTGGTTCCTGTAAGCCATACACACAATTAAAACCCAAAAAGCGGGTAACCTGATTATCAGGTTACCCGCTTTTTCTTTTGCTCTCTCTGGACATGGAAAAACAAAAAATCTAACACATAAGCAGTATCAACTTTCAAACAGTAAATTGCTTATGAATACAACACTTGAAATTATCGGCTATCTTCGCTCAGAGATCAGAACACGTGACGATGCACCCAAGCAAGGCTGCGAGGGCGGAATCGAAGCGACAGCGGAAATTAAGGAAGAATACAGGGAAGCTCTTGAAGGATTAGAACCCGGCTCCGAGATACTGCTCTTCACCTGGCTACACGAAGCAGATCGTAGCTGCCAGAAAGTTCACCCGCGTGGCGATGAATCACGTCCGAAACGGGGCGTATTTTCCACCCGCTCCCCGGACAGACCAAATCCCATCGGCCTGCACCCGGTGACCATCACCGCCATTGACGGCTGCAAAATAAAAGTCCGTCCTATGGAAGCCATAGACGGAACGCCACTGGTAGATATAAAAACAGACCAGCGTTAAAAATAGGAATGAACCACCATCTTGGCAGCCACTAAATTCATCGATATGAATTTAACATAAAATAAATCTAATTTATTTTAAGGGAGACCACCATCCCACGGGGTCGGTAACAGAAGGCACCGACCCCGCATGGGGTATTCCATCGATACAGGTATCGTGAAATCTCGGGTAGTTACTACCGGGGACGGTAAGTAATTCTGCCGCGAGTGAGATCGTAAGGAGAGAGCTCAACAGTAACCTTGTCACCGGGCATAACCCTGATGCGGAACTTACGCATCTTGCCGGAGATGTGAGCCAAAACCTCATGACCGTTTTCAAGCTCTACGCGGAACATTGCGTTAGGGAGAGCTTCTTCAACAACACCATTAACTGAAATGCCTTCTTCTTTAGCCAAAACTTTTCCTCTTATTATTAGTAGTTATCATAAAAAAAGCCCGCATACGCAACTGCGACAGCGGGCTTAATTTTCGATTTTCCCGGACTCGGGAACATCAAGACTGTCTTTAGGTACAAAATGGTTTCGGCGAGAACTACGTATTCTCACCAGCCCAAAGGGGCTTTATACCAAATCGCAACAAATTACCAGCGTCTGGGACGTGGTTCGCGGGGACGAGCTTCGTTTACTTTCAGATTACGTCCGCCAAAGTCAGTACCATCAAGGTTTTCAATGGCCTGAATAGCGCCTTCGTCTTCCATTTCAACAAAACCGAATCCGCGGGGGCGGCCAGTTTCACGGTCATTGATGAGTTTAACGGAAATAACTTCACCAAACTCTTCAAAAGCAGCCCTCACATCTTCCTCGGAAGAGCTCCAAGGCAGATTACCCACGTAAATGTTCTTCGACATCTCAAAAAACTCCATAAAACGTTAAGACTTAAAACAACCCAGACAGCCGGCCCGAATCCAAAAATTCGTCACCACACTTTGGCACGGACCAGAATTACGCCCCTAGCCCATAAACCATTCAACTAAATACCCATACAGACAATCTACGATATTCGGCTGAAATCCGGTATCCTATGTAGCCCCATACCTCAGCAAAGATAAAAGAGCAATAGGCCCGCGCAAAAAAGGTTATATAAATTATACTTTTCTTACGCGGGCCATAAATTATCAAAGAGAGTGGCTACTTACTTCTTAAGCCAGCTCATCATTTTACGGAGTTCGCCACCGACCTGCTCGATCTGGTGTTCTTTGCCGATACGACGCATAGCAGAGAAGTGAGCCTTACCGGTCATGTTCTCAGCAATAAATTCACGAGCGAATTCACCCTGCTGGATTTCCTTGAGGATCTTCTTCATTTCCTCACGGCTCTTATCGTTGATTACGCGAGGACCGCGAGTCAGATCACCGTACTCAGCGGTGTCGGAAATGGAATCACGCATCTTGGCGAGGCCACCTTCGTAAATGAGGTCGATGATCAGCTTGCACTCGTGCAGGCATTCGAAATATGCGATTTCAGGCTGGTAGCCAGCTTCAACGAGAGTTTCGAAACCAGCTTTGATCAGCTCAGAGAGACCGCCGCAAAGAACAGCCTGCTCACCGAAAAGGTCGGTTTCAGTTTCTTCACGGAAGGTGGTCTGCAGTACGCCGGAACGGGTTGCGCCGATACCTTTTGCGTAAGCAAGAGCGATATCAAAAGCTTTACCGGAAGCATCCTGATCAACCGCGATGATTGCGGGAACAGCTCCGCCTTCAGTGTAGGTGCGGCGTACGAGGTGACCGGGGCCCTTGGGAGCTGCCATGATAACGTCAACGTCTGCAGGAGCTGCGATCTGTTCGAAATGGATGTTAAAACCGTGACCGAAAGCAAGGACGTCACCGGATTTCAGGTTGGGGGCGATATCATTCTTATAGACTTCAGCCTGAACCTGGTCGGGCAGAAGGATCATAATCAGATCAGCCTGAGCAGCAGCTTCAGCAGCGCTCACAGGTTCGAAACCGTGTTCCTTTGCAAGCTCGTAGTTGGCACCGCCGGGACGCTGACCGACAACAACTTTGATACCGGAATCACGAAGGTTCTGTGCGTGGGCGTGGCCCTGGCTACCGTAACCGATGATGGCAACTGTCTTATCTTTAAGCAGATTCAGATCAGCGTCATTTTCATAATAAACTTTCATTGCTTTCTCCTGATTTTTCTCTTTAATTCGGACACGAAACTCGCGAATAGTTTCCCGGCGGCTCGCCTTGAAAAAAAGCCAGCCGGAGGGCACTCCTGTGCCGAAATGTTGATGAAATTTTTTTCCTAAACTTGCAGAGCGCGCTTCATAGCGACGGTACCTGTACGGGCGACTTCCTTGATACCGAATCTACTGAGCATATTGATCAAAGCCTCGATTTTTTCATGGTCGCCAGTAACTTCAATAGACAATTCGTCCACACTGACATCCACAACTTTGCAGCGGAAGATATCCACAATACGTAGAATTTCTGCACGCTTGGCATCTTCGGCATTAACCTTGATAAGAACCATCTCACGCTCAACAGCCTTGTGTTCCACCATGTCCACAACCTTGATGACAGTAACCAGCTTACGCAGCTGTTTAACAATCTGCTCAACGATGTGTTCATCGCCGATGGTTGTGATGGTCATATGGGAAACCCCCTCCTCAAGGGTGGGAGCAACGTTGAGGGATTCAATGTTGAATCCTCGCCCGCTGAACAGTCCTGCAACTCTGGAAAGAACCCCGGGCTCGTTTTCAACTGTCACGGATAAAGTATGTCTCATTACTTCCTCCTAAACGAGCAGCATGTCGGTTAATGAAGCACCGGCGGGAACCATGGGATATACGTTCTCTTCCGGATCCACACGGACATCGATGATGGTGGGCTTTCCGTTGGAGAAAGCTTCCTTGAGCATCGGTTCGAGGTCTTTTTCTTCAGTAACCCTGTACCCGGCAGCTCCGTACGCTTCGGCAAGTTTCACGAAGTCAGGCTGGGCATCCATGCAGGTTTCACAGTAGTTGCGGTTGTAAAAAAGCTCCTGCCACTGGCGGACCATTCCGAGGTATCCGTTATTCAAGATAACAATTTTTACGGGAAGGTTGTTGCAGACGGCAGTCATCATTTCCTGAATATTCATCTGAATAGAACCGTCTCCGGCAATATTCACCACAAGTTTGTCGGGGAAGGCCATCTGAGCACCTAGAGCTGCGGGAAGTCCGAAGCCCATGGTCCCGAGACCGCCAGATGAGAGGAATGATTTGGAGCGTTTAAACTTGTAGAACTGGGCGGCCCACATCTGGTTCTGGCCCACTTCGGTGGCGACAATGGCATCCCCATTGCTGATTTCGTAGACTTTCTCCACGACCCGCTGGGGTTTGATATACTCAGTCTCGCTCTTTTTATAGCGCAGAGGATGGGTTTCAGACCACTCTTGAACCTGCCTGACCCATACGGCGTGGGCTACTTCCCAGTCCACGGAATCAAGCTTGGGTTCCATTTCACTCTTTAATGCAGACAATGCACTTTTGCAGTCAGAGACCAGCGGCACATGTACTGCTACGTTCTTCTGAATTGAGGTGGGGTCAATATCGATGTGAACAAGAGTGGCTTTGGGGGCAAATGTGCTGACCTTGCCAGTCACACGGTCATCGAACCTCGCCCCGATTGCCAGGACGAGGTCCGCGTTGTTTATTGCCATGTTTGCGGCGTAGGTGCCGTGCATTCCCAGCATTCCCAGCCAAAGGGGATCGTTTCCGGGAAAGGCGCCCAGCCCCATAAGAGTAGCTGTCACCGGAATGTCAAGACTCTTGGCGAGCCATGTCAGTTCATCCTCAGCTCCAGAGCTGATAACCCCTCCGCCTGCATAAATCAAGGGCCTTTCTGCGCCTTCGATCAATTTAGCGACTTTTTTAATCTGCCGCGCATGCGGTTTCAGATTGGGGTTGTAGCTCCGCAGTGACACATCTTCAGGCCATTCGAACTCGAATTTCTGCTGCATAATGTCCTTGGGCAGGTCAACCAAAACCGGGCCGGGACGTCCTGTACGGGCCAAGTAAAAGGCCTGTCGGACGGTGTAGGCAAGATCCTTAATGTCCTTCACCAGGTAATTATGCTTTGTGCAGGGACGGGTGATTCCTACTATATCCACTTCCTGAAACGCATCGTTTCCGATCAGCGGAGTGGGAACCTGTCCGGTGAAAATTACCACCGGAATTGAATCCATGTACGCCGTTGCTATGCCGGTAACAGTGTTGGTCGCTCCGGGACCTGATGTCACGAGGCAGACCCCTACATCGCCGGTGGCGCGTGCATAGCCGTCCGCAGCATGGATTGCACCCTGTTCGTGCCTTACAAGTATGTGCTTAAACGGATAATTGGGTAATTCGTCGTATATGTCGATTACTGCCCCTCCGGGGAATCCGAATACGACGTCCACACCCTCCTTTTTCAGACATTCAAGAAATATCTGAGCTCCGGTGAGCTCCATGGCTACCCTCCCTTATTTGTGCTTGTCGAGCAAAGCCTGCAGCTTTGTCTTTCCAGCGAGTTTTTTCTTTTTGAGTTCTTTAACTTCCTGAGTTTCGGTTTCACTCAGGTAGCTTTTAGCTTCCATTTTATCGATGAGTTTCTTGAATTCGTTGTGCTGATTCCATAGAGCGTTAATTTCGCTGTCCTGGCCCACTAGCTGCTCGATCAGATCAATTTCTCTCTGTTCCATTTGAAACTCCTTTTTGCAATGGTTTGCAACTCAGGCGTCGGCAGGGATTATCCCTTCCCAACGCGGTTCAACATCGGACTCCACCAGTAAAACCTTTTTACGGTTGGAATGTCCTGATGCAATGGAAATATTTCGCTTTTTGAGACCCAGACGGGTCGCGACAAATGCGGCAAGAGCCTTGTTGGCTTTGTTATCAACAGCAGGCGCGTTTATACGCACACGCACACTGTCCTGATACTCCCCGGTAATACCCTCATTTTTGGCGCCGGGTTGCACCCACACGGAGACCCTCCACGAACCTTGTCCGCAGGGTCTGATGTAAGATGGGAGTTCAGCTATAACTTCGCTCACTTGGCCTTCTTGAAGAATTTAAGTTTGGATTCGATGGCTTCGACTTTCTCAACTTCGGGATCACCTATCTCCAAAGTCTTGAGATGGGATTCAAGGAGTGCTTTCAGCTCAACCTCAAACCGGGTTCTCTGCCGTTTCAACTCGTTGATATCCTCATGGATCTGAGCAAGCCTGTTGTGGGCCTGCTGCAGAATCACCTCAGCCCTTGAGTGGGCTTCATTGATGATAACCTCGGCTTCTTTCCTTGCGGTGGCCTTAAGGTCGTCCACCATCTTCTGGGTGGTCATCAGGGTATCGCGCAGTGTTTCTTCACGCTGGCGAAACTCGGTGATAGTGCTCTCCCGGCGGGAAACCATTTTCTGGAGCTGCTTTTTCTCATCGGCAGAAGCACCCAGAACCTCCGCAAGCTCGACCATCAGCTGGTCTACTTCACTCTTGGAGTACCCGAACAGGGACTTGGAGAACTTCTTATTAAGTAAGTCTATTTTTGAAAGACTCATGCCCACCTCCGGCATTTACATACCATAAGCGAGTCTGGTGAGGTTACCCACCAGAGCAATGTCGAGCATCTGGATAGCCAGAAGCACAACAATGGGTGAAAGATCAAATCCACCAATATTTACAAAGGGAAGATACTGCCGCACTTTGGCGAAAACAGGCTCAGTCACGCTACGTAAAAATCTGACAATGGGATTGTAGGGATCAGGATTGACCCAAGTAATCAGGGCGGAAATGATAACCACCCACATATAGAGATTAAGTACGAGCGAAAGGACCTTCGCCACGGCAAGAATCACGTAATCCATTTAACATACTCCTAACGGGCTGGACCAGAAGCGATGGCTTCCGATCTTGACTATAAATTGGCACAGCAGGATTCAAGAATCAACTGTTTTTCCAAATTTAACTGAATTCAATCAAATATAAGAACAAGGATCACAAGGGGAGACAGACAAATCAAGCCCTGACGACTCCCATTCTGCTCCTTCATACTGATTTAAATAAACTTTTGCTGACCGCAACCGCAGTCGGACCAAACATCATTTCGCGCCTTTTCAAGCAGATTGCAGAGAGTCCAGTAACTGTCCACATGCAAACGTGCATTAAGGGTCGGACTGCGATAAGCCCAGAACTCAACTCCGGCACGCTCGGCGCAGCTCTCATCTATCCATGTGTCACCGATATAGACCACCTCTTCAGGCTTCATATTCCACTTCTCAAGAATGTAGTGAACGCCCTCTGGATGCGGCTTACTGTTCGGCAAAGTGGTCGAAGTAACCATTGGAGAAAAAAAGCCTTCAATATCAAACATCTGCAAAACCAAGGGGAGAGTGTCAGTGCGGTTGGTGTTGATCCCCATACGAATATTGTTGGTTCTCAACCACTCAAGTAAACGGGTTAACCCCTCTTCTACTTCAATATAACTGATCCCTTCCTTTAGGGAGATATTAGAGCTGAAGGCAAAGGCTTCTTCATGGAATTCTTCGGGCAGGATATGCTTCAAGGCTTCGGCATGGGTCAGCGCATGGACGGCTTTTTCTTCTTCAGCATCCATAAGCTCAAGACCGAATTTTTCCTTGAACTTGTTGTAGTACCACTTATTGGATTCAAAAGAATTGATCAAGACCCCGTCGCAATCAAAAATAACGCCTTTGATTTGTTTAACCACCGTGGGAGGGGTTACCGGGCTGATATGTATGGATTCCATCTTTGGATCTCCTTAACAGATTTAATTATCTTCTTTCACATTGAGGACTACGGTAAACTCCCGATCAAGCCAGGGCTTATCTTCAGGCAGCCCGGAAAGATCCAGCAATTTCCACACCTTTTCACGAAGAACCAGAGCCTTTTCAGCCAGCAATCCTTCTTTATCATAAAACTCAATATCGCGGTCCCGCCAGAGGGAAACAGCATCCACATCCCCGGTGATCAGCACAGAATTTTCCGGCAGAAACAAAGCAAAGCCTTCCAATACCTTCTTCCACGGCAACTGGAGATCTCCGCCGCCAAGTCCCGGCAAATTGGCCATGAGTCCACCGAGAGCCATGGCCTTGCGGTCATCTTCACTCTCTACATCAAGACCAAGGCTTTCACCGAATCCAGCCCACTTGTCATTCAAGTTCTGTTCAAGAGAACCAAGCTCAAGGTGCTTTTCCTCATAAGCATAGCAAAGGGCCAGCACGACCTGATTCTGAATCCGCGCTTCTTCAGCACTCTTGTCAGTAGTCTCAGGAGAGATACGGGCACTAAGTTCGTTCTGAATGGCACTGGTCCTTTCACCGAACTGGTCTTTATCATTGGACTGGGGGTTAGCGATGAATTTGAACATCTCGCCAAGGCTCTCGCCATAGCTGATAAAATCATCAACCATACGCTTGCAGCTCTGCGGTTCAACAGGCAGATCTTCAGGGCGGTAGACAGAAATTCCTCCAGTCTCTTCCCGATCGACACCCGGATCGAAAATCAAGGCACCCTCTACCTTTTCTTCCACCAACTCTTCATGCATTTGCGGGAAATATATCAACACGACAGAACTCCTTTTTAGACCCAATAATTCACTAAAATTATTCCTTACGCGATCTGAAACGACGGCAAACACCCTCGCATTCAGGCTGCTCAAACAGGCATATTTCTTCATGCAGCGCAGCGCAAAACGGAAACCCCTCATCGCCACGCGGTACCATCTTGCGACACACCACTGTGGATTTCAAGTGTTCTTCTATTCTTTGTTCCCAAAGATCGCGAAAGGCCTGCTCATCCAAATGGAAGTTATCGGCCTGCAGCAGGAGCTTGTCATACTCTCCTTCCAGATCCTTAAGGACCTTGCAGCGCCAACCACGGTTATGCCCGGGATTAAGCATCTCTTCGTAAATACATCTTCCATTTTTATAGAACCGACACATATGCCCCGGCATTCTGGTTACCTTAGCCAAATTCACTTACCTCCGGGAAACCCCGGCCAGCGGCCTGAAAATGTTAAACATTCAAATTTTGAATTATGTACGCATCGCTGCTTTGTAAAGCTCAAAAATATAAATTTTCCGTGTCGTTCCGAGATAAGAAGACATTCTTGACCAAAGAGCGAGGCCCGTGTAAAAGTTCACTACCGTCTAGCATTGGAGGATTAAAATGTTCGGTTTAGGTATCACAGAAATTCTTTTGATCTTGGGTATTATCATCCTGATTTTCGGAGCTAAAAAACTTCCTGAAGTAGGAAGTGGACTGGGCCGTGCAATTCAGAATTTTAAAAAGGCAAGCAGCGAATCTGATGAAATTGACGTAACTCCGTCAAAAGACAAGAACAAAGACGCATAGTCTTTGCTGCCAGCTTAATTTTTTGCAGGTCCAGCCTGCAAAACCCCGGTTTGCTTTGCGAGCCGGGGTTTTATTTTGCCCCGTTATCCACTGCCTCAGCAAACATGCCCAACCCGCGCCTAAGATATATGGTTCCGGAGATAAAAGTAAAAACGGCAGTGACAATCTCCACTTCCGGATGCAGGAAGCTCACATCCAGCCCAAAAGCCAGCCCGGTCAAAACGGTAAATACAACCAAAAGCTGCAAAGCGGTGGTTATCTTGCTGGTCCAAAGCGGCTGAATCCTCTTCTCCACTTCGACACCATAAAATTTCAGCAAAAAAAGACCCCCGACGATGATCAAGTCGCGGGAAACAGCAAGAACTGTCAGCCAGACGGGAACAAATCCCTGTGAAGAAAGACAGATAAAAGAAGTTACCAGCAGAATTTTATCAGCCAAAGGATCAATCATTGCCCCGAACTCGGTGCGCTGTTTCATGACCCGGGCCAAAAAACCGTCCAGTCCATCCGAGATACCGGCCACCATAAACAACAGCCATGCTGCAAAGAAATTGCCGTCAAGGTAGGTAATTACAAACCCCGGAGTCAGCAATATCCTAAAAATGGTGATCAGATTTGGTATGGTCCAGATCTTATGGCTCTGCACTGTCCTTCCTTTTTATTTTGCCTCCTCAAGTCCCTCCAGACTGAAAGTAAGCCCGCGGGGAGGCAGGTAGTCATTTAAGTATCCACGCAGCACCCACTGATCGGAAACTTCAAGGGACCAGCTTGCAGAAACTGCGGTAGGCTGCATCTCAACATCAAGTAATTTCACTTCCTGTACTGCGGCATCCCATGACTTAAGCTTACGCCCGAATTCGCGCACTCCTTCGGGATTAAACCAGCCGCTGACAACCAGCACAGCCTTGGGATTCATAAGCGCTTCGATGTTCTCGGAACCGAAATATTTACCCCATAATTCACGCCAGACCCGTTCCATACTGCTTCCGGAAGCATACCATTTTCCGCTGGAAGCATGCAGATCACCAGTCCAGCGCTTTTTGGATGCATGACTCACGGAAAGAACCGCTACAGTACCGTTACTGTCACCCACTGTAGCATTGGTCAGCCCGTAAAGCGCGATCAATTCATTAATTTTCTCATTCTGTTCCAACTGGCGTTCTTCATTAAGAGTATATTTTCCATTGGAAACATTGATCTGGGCAAGCACCTCTGCATTTGAAAAAAGTCCCAGCTTCTTCATGGCTGAACGCAAAGCCTTACGGTTCACACTAACATCAATGGCAACAGAAACGCCGTCTTCACCCATTTTGACGTTCATATCCTTGTAACCATTAATATATTCTTCGTAATAGCTGCCGAAAGCCTTCTTAACGGCATCGGTTCTTTCTGCGGACAAGGTACCGGGAAGCATGCGGGAAGCCTCGGAAAACAAGGCCTGCGCAAAAGCTTCTGTAACTGCTTCCTGACGCAGGGTTCGTTGGGATACTTCCTTTTCAGGATCAACAGGCTTAAAAATCTGAACCTTTACTGCATGGGCAGGCAGAGCGGAAAAAAGCAACACCGCAATGCAGGATGTTAAAAAAAACGGTTTTATCTTATCTGAAAAATTCAACTTATCGCTCCGGTAAATTTAACGCTGTTGATTCTGTTCGGCTGGAGTTGCATCAAGAGACTCTTCCTGAATCTCACTCTCGTTCGTTACTGCATCAGTTTCCTGCGGCTGTTCTTCATTAGCAGCGTCTGCGGATTCTTCAATATTTGCAGACTTATCAGGGTTATCCACAAGAATAACAACAGAACAATTCTCGCTCACAATCTTGCGCTTAAGCACAGCCCTGACCTTGGTGGCATCATCAAGAGAAAGAACAAAGTTACTCCGGGAGGTTCCGTGAGTATTGACGGCCTTAACCTTCAAAGGGAAATTTCCAACCCGTGAACGCAGATTCTCTGAATTCTCATCAACCATGTAAGTTACGAGTCCACGCTTGAGAACAGATTCCCTGCTGACAGCAAAAGGACCGTACACGCCCACTCCCCGGCCATCATAAATAAGGGGAAGCAAAACCGGGTTGAAATCAAGCCCACGGGCATCAACTAACACTCCGCTGTATACAGAACTGTCAATGTATCCATTTTCCTCGCTTTCCAAAGCCTGCAATTCAGCTCCGGTCTCACCTCGCTCACCGGAAATAGTTGGCGGGATACCGGTCTGAAAAGACAGGGTCGGCGGAATGATGATAGAAGAAAGGCCGTTACGCAGGTTAAGAGAAGAAGTGACAACCACTGTTCCGTTTGCATCAACAGCAGTATTTAGCAATGAGTTCTGTACATAACCGCGCAGGGAGTTCAAGGACTTGATATCATTCTTAATCAGTGAAGAAACCTTGCGGCGACTGTCCAGCGGCAAAGAAAGGACCATGTCCAGCAATCCCTTACGGGATTCAACGCCGCCCTGACGAACAGCGAGAGCTTTACTGCGTACGGGATCAATACTGTCCGGCAACAACTTGATCTCCGAAGAAGCGGAAAGGAATCCGTCCCCCCAATTAATAAGGGTACCATCAGATTTTACAACCAATCCCCCAAAACCGTTGCCGTTATCTGCAGCTTGCTCCTGTGCGGCCACGGAGGAAACTGCAAACAGCAGGATAAGTAAAACGAGAAATATATATTTTTTCATATGCATTCCAAATTAGCTTAATTATCTGTTCTGGGATTACTTACCCTTACCGGACTTAATCCGCAAGCCACTGCTCTACAAATTTAACAGCCTTGTCATGCTCGTCAGGTGCGAACCATTGGATGTCCTTCTCACGCTTGAACCAAGTCAACTGCCGCTTGGCATAGGCACGGGTATTCTTGGCCCAAAGTCGGATAGTCTCATCCATATCGATTTCGCCCTTGATGTAACGCATAAGCTCAATACAGCCGATCCCGGTCCATCCGGGAGCATTTTCATCATGACACTTTTCCCAAGCTTTACGCGCTTCTTCCACTGCTCCGGCCTCAAGCATCTTTTCAATGCGCAGCTTAAGCAACGGAGTCAGCTCATCAAGATCAACCTTAATGCCGATCTTTAGAAAATTATACGGAGAAGGCGGAACCTCGCGGTTAT
The DNA here is from genome assembly GCF_965230075.1 of Maridesulfovibrio sp. Lineage (GTDB taxonomy): Bacteria > Desulfobacterota > Desulfovibrionia > Desulfovibrionales > Desulfovibrionaceae > Maridesulfovibrio. The sequence goes on from NZ_OZ245945.1 coordinate 2,705,765, forward strand.
GCCACCAAGTGAAGGGCTTGCCTGTTGCCTCGTAAACCTCAAGGGCACGGGCATTGCGCTGGCGGTTGTTGGGATGGGTCCGCTTGCAATACTCCGGATCCACCTTTTCCAGCTCAACGTAGAGAGCCGGACCGCCCTCCTCTTCAGCACGCTTACGAATGCGCTCCCGAATCTCATCCGGAATATCGGGGATGGGTGCGAGACCGGAAATCAAGCTCTGAAGATACATGCCCGTTCCACCGACCAGTATAGGAAGCTCATCAGCTGCTGAAGCATCAATACGTTCCTTGGCAAGATCAACAAAACCCGAAGCATTGATAGTCTCTGTGGTGGGCAGGAATCCGTAAAGCTCATGCGGACAGACCGCCCTTTCTTCCGGGCTGGGCTGGGCAGTAATAACCGGAAAATCAGTGTAAACCTGCCGGGAATCAAAATTGATCACCCGCACGGGGAATTTCCGGGCCATGCCCAGAGAGGTGGCGGTCTTCCCGGCCCCGGTAGGGCCGAGAATACATACGACTGGTCTGCGCTTTTCCATCATCTATTTACCGGGAACAAGCCTTTCGATTACTTCATCATAAATCTGACGCGGCACAAGACCTTTAATGTCCCCGCCGTTCACAGCAACATCCTTGATGATGGAGGAACTGAGATACATCCACTTATAGTCGGTCATAAGGAAGACTGTCTGGATATCATTATCGAGACGACGGTTCATGAGCGCCATCTGGAATTCGTACTCAAAATCGGAAACCGCACGCAACCCACGCATGATCACGTTGGCCGGGCTTTGCTCCACATAATGGACCAGCAAACCGTCAAAGGAATCGACCTCCACCTGTGGGTGATGCTCGAAAATACGTTTTGCCATGTCCACCCGCTCCTCAAGAGAAAACTTAGTATTCTTGGAGGTACTACCCGCTACGGCGACGATAACTTTATGAAAGGTCTTGATCCCGCGCATGACCAATGAAAAATGCCCACGGGTAAAGGGATCAAAAGTTCCGGGAAATACTGCTGTTACTGGCTTTACTTCTGCCATAATAAAATCCTTGTTTGACCGTAGAGTTTGTTTACCAGCAAATCGAGGCGCTCCACATGTTCCGATTCAGGTGGCTCGACTTTATCCTCAACTTCCGCCAGCACAAACCCGTCCTCGGAAAGCCAGCCGTTCTCAAGGGCCGCATCAAGGGCCTTTGGCAGCAGGTCATATCCATAAGGAGGGTCGATAAAAATAAGATCATAAGGTTTATCCGGGGCTTTTCCGAGTACCTTAAACAGGTCAGTCTTGAAGACCTTGTACTCCTTGGGAGAAGCACCCAAATCCTTAAGATTGGTATTAATCAGGTTCGCGGCACGCCCGTTTTTTTCTACAAAAAGAGCGAACTCCGCACCACGACTCAAGGCCTCAATGGCAAGACTGCCGCTCCCGGCGAACATATCCGCCACGCGTAAACCGTCCCAGTCCACCCCCCTTGATTCGAGCATGGAAAAAATGGCCTGCCGAACCTTGGACGTTGCCGGACGGTACCCGGGTCCACTGGCGGTTTTGATTACACGCCCGCCATATTTGCCGCTGATAAGTCTCATATCTACAATTCCGAAATAAGTTCCACAACCTGACGGTTGATTTCAAGTAGCCTGTCTCTAAGCTCAGTCTGGCTGATAAATGACTGGGCCTCAACTTTATCCAGCCTGCCCCTGAATTCTTTGAAAAGTTTTTCAGAATCCTTGAGCAGAAAATCCCAGTCGATTTGGGGCTTAGCAGGCTTGCCCTTAATAACAGGCTGCATTTCACCACCGGGCACAAGCATTAGCTCTTCCTGATAATCGGCAATATGCACCTTGTAACCAAGCTCCTGCTTGATACGACCGGCCAGAACTTTCTGGCCCTTGGGTTCGCCGTGGGTCAATATGACTTTCATGGCCGGACTGTCAAAGTGTTTCAGCCAGTCGATCATCTCATCCTGACCGGCGTGACCGGAAAAACCATTAATAGTGAAGATTTTCGCCTCCACAGCCAGTTTTTCGCCAAAAATAGTGATGCTGTCAGCTCCGTTGACCAGTTTGCGACCCGGAGTACCCACACCCTGATAACCTACAAATACCACACTGGAATCTTTTCGCCAGATATTATGGCGCAAGTGGTGCTTGATACGCCCTGCGTTGGCCATGCCGCTGGCGGAAATAACAATAGCCGGACCTTCAGTATTGTTGATAGCCTGCGATTCCTCAGTGGTCAGGGTAAATTTCAGTTTGGGCAATGAAAGGGGATCATCGCCATTATGCATCAACTCTTTGGTATCAAGGTCAAAAAATTCCGGATGGTTTCTGAAAATTTCGGTAGCTCTGATAGCAAGAGGACTATCCAGATAAACAGGCATATCCGCCGGAAGCTTCCCGGCCTTATAAAGAAGGTGCAAAGTGTAGATGAGCTGCTGGGAACGTTCCACAGCAAAAGCCGGTATGACAACCTTCCCGCCACGCTCATAGCTCCATGCAATAGCTTCGGCCAACTCGTCTAAACTATTGGAAGAGTCCTTGTGGTTGCGGTCACCGTAGGTGGATTCCATGAGCAGATAATCGGCTTTCTCAATGATACTGGGATTGCGCACAATGAGCTGGTCCTTGTGCCCAAGGTCCCCGGAAAAAACAACCTTGGTGGTTTCACCGCCATCTTTAATCCACAGTTCAATAAACGCGGAACCTAGAATATGTCCTGCATCCTTGAAATTAACGGTAACGCCTTCCACAGGATCAAAACTGGCACCATATTGAACTGTACGCATGAGCGGCACAGTCTTCAGCGCGTCATCCTGCTGATAGATGGGAGAAATGGGAGACATACCCTTGCGCAATCTTTTACGGTTGGCCCACTCGGTTTCCATCTCCTGAATGTAAGCGCTGTCCAGCAGCATAATATCAAGCAGGTCCCGGGTTGGGGTGGTCATATAGATGGGGCCCTTAAATCCGGCACGAACTGCAGCGGGAAGCAACCCGGTATGATCGATATGGGCATGGGTGATCAGGATAAAATCAAGATTCTTGGGATCATAATCAGCAATACCCCGGTTACGTTTTTCAATCTCGGCGTTACCCTGATGCAGCCCGCAATCCACAGCGAATCTGGCACTTTCAGTCTCAATTATATAACAGGAACCGGTAACAGTTTTTGCGGCACCCATGAAAGTAATCTTCATTCATCCTCCCTAATCTTAACTTGAATCTATTCCGACTATGCTTGTTTTTCTTTTTTTGATAATTCGAATGCACTGTTACATGCACCAATAATCAGATTCAGGCAACATCGGAGCAATTAGAAAATGCAGCAGCACAACCAGAAAAAAGCATACCTCTACGGCCTTTCAGCCGTTCTCATCTGGTCCACAGTGGCATCAGCATTCAAAATAGCGCTGAGCTACATGGACCCTCTGCACCTGCTCTTCTACGCTGTAATTTTCTCCACCTTCTCCCTCTTCTTAATTTTAAAGGTACAGAATAAAACCGAGCATATAAAGCGCATGGGCAAAAAGGAATTACTGCGAAACGCTCTGCCCGGTCTACTTAATCCTTTCTTATATTATATCGTACTATTCAAGGCTTACGACCTACTCCCGGCTCAGGAAGCCCAACCGCTCAACTACACCTGGGCAATCACCCTTTCGCTGCTTTCCATCCCCTTGCTGGGCCAGAAAATGACCATGCGTGAACTGCTGGCAATCCTGACCAGCTACATGGGCGTGGTGGTCATCTCCACCCACGGCAATCTGCTCAATATTCAATTCAGCAATGGGTACGGAGTATTTCTGGCCTTATTCAGCACCATACTCTGGTCTCTGTACTGGATTATGAATACGAAAAGTAAATCCGATCCGCTGGTGAGCCTGTTTCTGAACTTCTGCTTCGGACTGCCATTAGTAGCCGGAGCCATGCTGATATTTTCCGGACCTCCGCCGCTTAACTTTCCGGCCATACTTTCCGCCGCATATGTAGGATTCTTTGAAATGGGTATAACCTTCGCGCTCTGGCTGAACGCCTTGAAGCTGACCGAAAAGGCATCACGGGTCAGCAACCTGATTTTCCTCTCCCCGTTTCTATCGCTGATATTAATCCACTTTATCCTTGGAGAGGAAATCCTGCCTTCTACGCTGGTAGGATTACTCTTTATCGTGGGAGGGAATGTGATCCAGCAGTTAGGTAAGAAGAGTTAGGCTATAAAAATACAAAAGGACCGGGCTGGAGGTGTCCCGGTCCTTTTTGTACTTAAAGGAGTGATGATGAGGAATGAAGACTATATGTATATTCGGGCACTTGTTGAAGAAAGTGCAGGGGAACAAATTCTTCGCCCGTCTTGAATTTCTACTTAGCATCTAGCGTGCCAAAACAATTTATCCTTTATTTACAGTGTATTATTTAAAAACACTCATTTCTTAACTCCGCCCTGCACATTCTTTTGCACATCTTTTTTGCACATATGTGCAATGCACATCTTCACAAACTGCACATCCATTCAGTCTGCCGCCCCAATGACAAGTTTAAGAATTGACGACAGAACGGTTAAAACCGCGCAACCCACTGTACATAACTATTTTTTCGTATTATGTTATAACTAGCGGAACACGAAGAAACATTGAATCGAAACTCAATATAAAAAATAGACCACTTAGAAGATAAGGAGGAAACTATGCACACACGCCTTTCAGATGTGTACCTGAATCATGAAATCAACGAAAAGATCGAAGAAGCCTGCCAGAATCTGGGAATTAGCAAGAGCATGTTCCTGAATGTGCTGCTGCAGGAGCTGTTCAGCAAGGCCGGTCCTGAGGACCTTTTTTACAACCGGGTTAAACTCTGCAACGACAAAGACCTTGCAGCCACAGCCAAAACTGAACAGATTACCCAGTAACAAACAGACAAGACATTAAAGCCACACAATCAAATCACTCATAAACAGCGGCACCAGAGACAGGGGACGGCGCAAAAATCAGGAACCGATAAACAAGCTGACCTGCATTTTTGCGCCCATGTTTCTTCACAAATCCCGCCGTAGGGACCTTACCGCGCAGCATTTTGATGCTGCTTTTTTTTGTTCTATTTTCAATTTCCGATCAGCTAAATTACTGGCAACCTATTATGCTCTCCATGACATATGTCAGATTTGACAACAATTCCCCTACTAAATATACGGTTATTCCAATTACCTTTTAATTTTAATATCCTAAACTGGAGAGAAAAAATGCGTTCAATATCTTTAGGAGTGATACTCGTTATGCTTTCACTGGTATCAGCTGTTCCCGGCTTTGCTGCCGAGAAACTCAGCGGCGATGTAATCATGTTCCACGCCGGCAGCCTTTCCGTGCCCCTTGCTAAAATGGAAAAGGAATTCGAAGCCATGCATCCCGATGTTGACATCAAGCGCGAAGCTGGTGGCTCCACCAAAATGGCCCGCATGATCTCCGAAGTGGGCAAACCCGCAGACATCATGGCTTCCGCTGACTACGTTGTTATCGACAAGAACCTGATCCCCAAGTTCGCAGACTTCAACATCCGTTTCGCCACCAACCAGCTGGTACTCTGCTACACCGACCAATCAAAATACGCATCTGAGATTAATGCCGACAACTGGTATGAAATCCTCGAAAAGCCTGACGTAGTATGGGGCCACTCTGATCCCAACCTCGATCCCTGCGGCTACCGCAGCGTAATGGTCCTGCAGCTCGCGGAAAAATTTTACGGCAAGAAAGGCCTCTACGACAAACTGGTTTCCCAGCGCAAAAAAGAATGGGTCCGCCCCAAATCCGTTGAACTGATCTCCCTGCTCAAGACCGGAAACATGGACTACGCATGGGAATACCTCTCCGTAGCTGTGCAGCATGGCCTGAAGTACATCACCCTCGATAAGCACATCAACCTTTCCGATTACAAATACAACAACTTCTACAAGCAGGCGAAGGTTACTGTCAGCGGCAAAAAGCCCGGCACCACCATTGACCGCGTAGGTAAATCCATCACCTACGGTATCACCCAGCTTAAAGATGCTCCTAACAAGGCTGCTGCCACCGCTTTCATGGCTTACATGCTCTCCCCTGAGGGCGGCCTGAAAATCCTGAAAGAAATGGGCCAGCCTCCGTTTGTTCCAGCTATTGTTCCTGACGAAGCCATGGTCAAGAACATGCCTGCCGAACTCCAGAAGCTCGTAAAAGTAAAAAAATAACCCGAATACAAAAGGGAAAGCCGGAATTTACCCGGCTTTCCCTACTTCCCGCCCATGAGAAAATTCCACAAGACTTCAATCAGCTCCATTATTTCCACTGTGATGGTCCTAGGCTTCATTCTGGTTCCTTTAAGCCAGTTGATCCTAGGCTCAAGCATTAATGAACTGCTTGAAACCATTCTGGACCCGGATGTACGCGCGGCCATCACCCGCAGCATGCTCTGTTCCGGCATGGCAGCGCTCATATCTTTCGCCATCGGCACCCCTTTTGCCTTCATGCTGGCCCGCAAGGATTTCAAAGGAAAAGCATTGGTGGAATCCATCATCGATATGCCGATCATGATCCCGCACCCGGTCATCGGTATTGCATTGTTGTCCATCGCCGGACGCAACCACTGGATCGGGCAGATGCTGCTCGATGCCGGAATCCGCATTATGGGTACCAATACGGGGATTGTGGCTGTACTTGTCTTTGTAGGTTTACCTTTTTATCTCAACGCCGCCCGGGACGGATTTGAAGCTGTCCCCGAAAGGCTGGAAAAAGCAGCCCGAACCTTGGGCGCTTCACCCACCCAGACATTTTTCCGGGTAACCCTGCCCCTGGCATGGCGCTCCCTGCTGACCGGGATGATTATGTGCATGGCCCGCGCACTTAGTGAATTCGGCGCGGTAGTTATTGTGGCCTACCATCCAATGATCGCCCCGGTACTCATGTACGAGCGGTTCACCGCTTACGGGCTTTCCTATTCCCGTCCGGTGGCTATCTGGCTGATCTTTCTTTCATTGGTGCTCTTTGCGGCACTGCGACTTCTTTCACGCGGACTGGGGAGCAGGGAATCATGATTAAAATTGAAAAGCTGAACGTCGAACTGCCCAAATTCGCGCTGCAGGGCATCAACCTGCACATTCCTGAAGGAGATTTCTTCACCCTGCTCGGACCTACAGGTTCCGGTAAATCCGTGCTCTTGGAAACTATCGCCGGACTGGTCCCGGTAGCTGACGGTTCCATAAAAATTTCCGGCAGTGAGATTGCCCATCTGCCACCGGAAAAACGCGGCCTGTCCATAGTTTATCAGGACTACGCCCTATTCCCGCACCTGAGCGTGCTGGAAAACATCACCTTCGGTGCAAAGTATAAGGGCATCAGCGAAAGTACAGCCGTGCGCAAAGCATCTGAACTGGCAGACAAGCTCAATATATCACACCTACTGACCCGCACCCCGCGCCATCTATCCGGTGGAGAACGACAGCGGGCGGCAATTGCCCGCGCCCTGCTGGTTAACCCGAAAGTTTTACTGCTCGACGAACCTCTTTCCGCACTGGACCCGGCTTTCCGTCAGGAAGTACAGGACCTGCTCAAGGACCTGCACCGCGAAACCGGGATCACCTTTGTTATGGTAACCCACGACTTTGACGAAGCCCTCTACCTTTCCACCAACGGAGCCATCATCAGGAACGGCAAGCTGATTCGCAAAGGTAAAATCAGGGATATATTCAATTCTCCGGGCTCAGAATTCGTAGCCGGATTCGTTGGTATGTCTAATATCTATCCCTGCAAAACCATGACTGATTACGTGAAACTGGCAGACCTAGACCTTACTTACACCAAAGAAAAAGCAGGTTCGGAAACCAGACTGGCTTTCCGCCCTGAAGAAGTGCTGTTGGGCAGTGAAATTGGGGAACGCAACGGGCAAAACAGTTTTTACGCAACCATTAAAGGCATCACCGCCGGAGGCTTCCACGCCAGGGTAACCCTTGATTACGACGGAATGGAAATCTCAGCCCTTGTACCGCGCAAGATGATCGGCAATGGCGAGCTGGAACCGGGACTCCCCATCAAGGTCGCTATCCCCGAACAGAGTCTGCATCTGTTTTAGTGCTGGGTGCGCAGTGTCTCAACCAAAGACCAGACTTTGCGATAATTAAGCAGCAGGTAAGCACTAAGCAAAACAATGATAAGCAACTCGCGATTAATTCCATATGAAGTGAGCAACAAATAAGCTGCAATAATAAATAATTGCAGGGATATAAAAAGCCTCTGGGTGATGTCAAACCAGATTACACCAAAGAACTTGCGGCACTGAAAATATCGAAACAAATTTATGATTACACTTGAGAGACAAAAAGCCGCCCCGGCTCCGCTCACTCCAAAGAAATTGTAAAGCACCACGCACAATCCAGCATTTAAAACAAGCCCTACGGAAGTATTGAAGACCTCCAGCTTGGATTTACCGGAAAGAATGAGCATATAGCCCACCGGACCGACATAGCAATTGCTGAGCTGACCGGCCAGCATCCAAAGCAAACACCCTGTTCCAGCCTCGTACTCCGCACCGAAGAACCCCATAGCCAAATCAGCATAGGCCGCCACGCCCACCAGCAGGATAAAGGAAAAAAAAGTAAGCGCATGGGTTGCGTCACGGTAAAGTGCGGGGATGGCTTGCATGTCGTTACGAGCATGGGCTGCGGAAATTTGTGGAGCGTAAACGCTGTTAAAGGTGTAAAGCAAAATTGAAATACTGAAGGCGATCTTCATGGCCGCAACAAAAACGGCAGCATCTGCAACAGCTCCAACAGCCCCGAGGATCAGTGTATTTATCCAGATAAGCGAAGTCTGGGAAAAAGCGATCACCAGCAGCGGAATGGAAAACAGTACAATTTCACGGACAGTTATATGACTGCGCAGCTTAAGTGATAGTTTTAATGCGTAATCATGACGGGTACTCAGCAATGCGTACACAAAAACCACAACATACAGGGCTGTCACAGCTATCAAAAAATTGAGCACACTTAAATCAGCAACAAAAGCCAATCCCACGAGAACCATCATCCCAAGCGGATGTACAAGGTTCTCCAGCACAGTGATCCCGGACATATCGCCCATACTCTGGCGAACCATAATGTTGATTCTGGTCAGGCTCCAGGCAAAAATTATGGGTGCGGCCCAAAAAACATACGCCCACTTTGACACATCCTTAAAGACAAGTTCAGCCACCGGTTTTGCGAAAAACATCACTGTTGCGGAAAAAAGAAAAGAAAACCCGCCAACAACCACCTGAGAAAAGGTCCACAAGGACGAAATGTCTTTCGATTCTTGCTCCCGGACCTGCGGAATAAAGCTGAGACAAGCGTTACCTATACCCAACTGGGCAAAGTTCGCACAAATAAATGCAAAGGAATAGGCAATGAAAAACAGTCCGGACCCGTAAGCTCCGTACTTCTCAGCCAGCAGCCATGCCACCAGAAGCCCGCTTACTCCTTTAATCCCCTTGGAGACAAACACATATATAAGTTTCCTAAGAGTGGAATGGTCACTGCTCACTTCATCATCCTATCGCAAGTTAGAAACACGCAAATCATAACTTACGCACTTCAAGCTTTGAAAAATCAATCATAAACCGACCACTGCGGCCCTCAACCAAAACAAGATCAGAATCAGGACCGGACTTCAACAGCAGTGACGGATTGGAACACCCTTCTGCGCTGCGCCCCACAGCCGTAAACATAGTGCTCGGAGACGCTGTCTTACGCTGAGCCTGATAGAGCATACCTGAACGGGGAATCTTCTTGGCCATAAACCACAGTAATGAAGAATAGCGTTTCATCCCGGTGCTGAACCCATTACCCTCAAAATTCAAGACATAGCCGCTGTCATTATCAATACAGACCTTCCCGTTAACCATGCGGGCCTTGCGGTAGAGATGCAAAGGATAGGTAATCTGGATAGTTCCCCCCGGAATAACGCGGTCCTTAATGAAAATATCCTCACCATTTATGACTACAACGGTTCTCTTCCACGATTTGGGACGAGCGGAAGCCGGGTAAAACCCAGCCAGTTCGACTTCAACAGCCTGAAAACCTTTGCCGCTGACATATCTGGGCCGGGGCATTGCGCCTCTTTCCTTCTTATAGACAAAAGCCCGGAAAAAGGTCTCTCCTTCCCCGGTCTGGCCCAGTTTATTAAAAGTCAGCGTATTGTGATTCACAGTCAGCTTCTTAAGCGGATAACCGTCATCATGAACCAGTGAACGTTTGCCCAGCCAGACGCCGAAATGTCCCGCATCAGGATGAATATGCGAACCGGGGTAAACTCCCTTGGATTGGGCATGAAATCCCTGCGGTGGACCGCATTTAAATAATATAAGGGAAGCGTCATCCTTCCACGAGGAGCGGGTCAGCAAAATACCGAGGTTATCGAACCAGGCATGCAATGGAAGATTTTGTGGATCCTGCGGCTGCACTTCCGGATCGTACCAGATGTAATCCTGCCAGAGTACTGAGCTCATTCTCTTCTTGCGCTCAATCTCATCAGCCAGCCACTGGGCATGTCCATCATTAAAGATTCCGGCCAGACAACGCAGCATTGTGCCGGGGCCATAATAATCAACCATAGGTGAGTCAGCAAAATCAACATTATACCGGAATCCCGGCAATGATGCATAAAGTCTGAACTTAGCAGTATTTTTCAAAAAGCTATTGGAACGGACCATTCCCAGACCTTGAGCAGGTTCCATAGCCATATAGTAATTTAAAAGCCAGAGAGTACCGTAACTCCAATAAGCGACTCCCTCATGGGAAGCACCGTCCGGGGAGAGCAACCCCAGTACTTCGTTGAAATTTTTCTCAGCTGTTTTCAACCACTTTAATGCTCGACGGTCCTCACCGTATAAGGCAATTCCCGCAACAGCCAAGGCTCCGGTATTCACATAGTTATGGTTCTGAAGCTGTCCACGCGACTGTGCCCACCATAGACGTTTTGAGACAAGTATTTCATGTAGTATTTCTGCATGTTCAACAATAGAATCCTTAATCATCAGCCGCATTGCTGAAGATAATTCATCATAAAACCAGTCATAGGCGAGTGAGAGGGCGAAAAGTCCGTGTGCGGCTCCAATATCCTCGTTATTACCCCAGACCTGCGCAGAACAGAAAGTCCGCAACAAGTTCTGCACAGCAATAAAGGAACTGGAATCTCCGGTAATTAAATAGTAGAAAGCATTATCCACCAACCCGTCAGCAGGGCGGCGCACAGATTCATTGTTGTAACGAAGCAGGTTGTTAGGCACCCTGTTGCCCACCATTGCACGGGCACGCTTGCGGATGATGCGTAGAAAATCGGAATAAGGCTTTTCGTTTTTAAAGGACCGCAATTGTTCTAAGCGGGCCTTAGTGAAATAAAGTCTGGGGCGTTCCTTGAAAACAGAATAATCGGCAGCGGATGCGGAAAATGGAAACATCCACAAAACCGAAACCAGCAACAGTACCGCCATGACCGGCTTATACCGCATTACGCCCCCTTAAGTTATTTTAAACTCAGAATCTTCATCTTCTTTATTATCTTTACCAAAGTACGCTTTACAATACCCACAGAAGATTCAAGGCTGGCAACCCTTTTTTCCAAATCATCAATATAGCGACCCACCTCATCCTCGGCATATGAATTTGAGGATTCAGGCACGGTAAGCAACCCGTCGCTTATGCGCTCTTTGGCAAAAGTCTCCACAACCTCGGCGGTAACAGGCTTAATATCATCCGCAAAACCGTAGATAAGCGAACCTTCACAAAGGACATTGATATTACGGGGAATTCCATGGGAATACTCATTAATCTTTGCCACCGCACCTTCAGTGAAAACCATAAACGGGTCCTCAGCTCCGCCCTGCCGCAAACGGTAATAAACATACTCCTGCACTTCCTGCTCCCGCAGCCGGGAAAGATGGGCACTAACTACAATACGCTGCACAATCTGACTATAGCGGGCCTTGCGAAGACGATCACGAAACCCGGTCTGACCAACCATAAGGATAGAGATGAGATTATCTTTTCCGGCCTGCAGATTGGAAATCATACGGACCTGCTCCAAGGCATCGTCACTCAAGTTCTGGGCCTCATCCAGAATGAGCAGCACACGTTTATCTCCATTGGTATAAATATCAAGTAAGTGCTGCTGCAAGGCATCAAGACATGAAGCCGGGGTAGGATTTTCAGGCAATTCAGCTTCCAGTTCAGTGAGAATCATCTCCACAATGTGGTCACCGCCGACTGCACTATTGAAGATAACCCCGACAATTGTATCATCGCAATGCTCCACCACCAGCTTATATATGATGGAAGTCTTACCTGTACCGGCATCCCCGGTAAGCAGAATCAAGCTGTCCCCGTTCATCAAGCCGTAATCAATATGGGTAATGGCCTGCTGGTGCCACTGGCTCAAATAAAAATATTCAGGGTCAGGCAGAATATTGAAAGGCTTTTCATTCAAGCCGTAGAATTCTCGATACATTTAACCACCACCTCAGCTGACAACATCAAGGCTTTCTTTTTCGGTCTTATTGAGGACAACACCTACGATATTACGTCCTTCAAGAAGATTGAGGGCTTTCTGCACATATTCACGCGAAGTTTTACCAGCTTCCACAACAAATATAATACCATCTACATAACTAGAAAAAACCAAAGCATCAGGCGCATGCAACAAATCCGGGCAATCAAAGACAACGTAACGGTCCGGATAACGTTCCTTCATTTCCATAATCAACTCCTGCAGCTTCGGGGACCCCAGAATTTCGGTGGACCCTTTGATCGGCTCCCCGGCAGGAAGGAATGAAAGTTTGCTAATGCCCGGTTTGATTAAGAGATCAGGTACAGGAATATCATGAAGCAGGTGATCGGTCAGTCCCTTTTCCACTTCTATTCCCAGATACTTATGGATACTCGGGTTACGCATGTCAGTATCCACCAGCAAAGCGAACTGGTCCACCTCGCGGGCAATACTTATGGCCAGATTAATGGAAGTAATGGTCTTGCCTTCCCCCGGCATGGCACTGGTAACCATCAGTACATTATGCTTTTTACGCTTGGTGCGATGAAAAATCTGGGTCCGCAAAAGGTTGTAGATATCAGTAAAAGCAGAACTACTGTGCTTGGTAAGAATCCTGTTCTTAGCAAGCTCCAGTTCATCAAGCACAATATCATCATTATAAAAAGTTGTTGGAATGTTACAGCTTTGTCCCATTTCTACCGCTGCATCAGATTTATCATCCTTATCAGCTTCAAGCACAGGGGGTGGCATTTCAGCAACAGCATGTTCAACGGTTACTTCCCCGTTCCTAACGCTGGACTGTTCTTCCTGCAATATGCGATTTCGTCTGGCCTTTTCAACAGCCTTGAGCAGCTTGCTCATATTGACTCCCTGTCCATTAGAAATTCAAAATTATTTTACGCACAATTTTAACAGCAATAACATCAATCGGCATAAAGAAAATATGGATCGCAGCCACACTCAATGCCATGGAAGAGAAAAACACGAGCGTCATAATCCACTTTTTACGCACCAATGCCCGGGCCTCCAACTCTGTCTCCCAGTAGGGGACAATGGCAAGCACAGGATATTTCACAATAGCCGACAACTCTTCCGGCCTGCGAATTGAGCGATCCATAAACTCCAAAACAGTACCGGTACCAGCTCCCACACCGAGGGAAAGCACAAAACCCACCAGAATCAAAGCCAGCCTGTTGGGTCTAATAGGCTTTTCCGGAACAATTGGCGGATCAATAAGGGTAAACCGCTCAGCAAGCTGACTCTGTTCCAACCCCTTTGCTTCACGGGCAGACAGCAGCCTGTTATTGATATCCTGATACTTGATCTGTGCGTTTTCATAATCACGCAGCAACACCTTATATTCCTGCTCTACCTGCGGGGTATTGATTATTCTGCGCTGATAGGATGCATACTTGTTGGCAAGCTCCGCATAATTCCTTTCCGCCTCGGCAATTTCAAGTTCGGTTGAAGCAATCTGGGTTTCAATCTGAATGTATCCCGGGTTATCGGGAAGCTCAGATGTAGAATCAAACATTGCATCCTGCAAAGCAGCTTCTTCAAGACTCTCGTTAAGAGAATCAATTTGCTTTCGCAGCAAAACCACTTCAGGGTGCTTCTCCGAATATCTCTTGCGCAGGACAGTAAGCTCCTGCTCTTTGTTCTTAATTTCCCGGCTTATGGATTCAAGGTTATCAGCTGCATCTACTTCCTTTTCAAGGGATTCAATCTGCTTTTGCATGGCCAGCACGTCAGGATGTCTTGCTGAATACCGCGACTGCAAGGAAAGAAATTCGCGCCTAAGTTTTTCAAGATCCTCACGGGCAGTGGGAAAACGGGTTCCGTCATTAGAAACAATACGCAGGTGAGGATCAATACTGGCCCGCTGCCCCTCGAGGTAAACCTTACGGTTCTTCAGAGATACGATTTGCTCCTGAACCTGATCCAGCTCCCGTTGGAGGCGTTCCATAGAATTCATGTTGTGAATCAACAGTTCCGGTAACTCATTTACATGGTCTTCTTTAAAAGCGGCAATATTTGATTCCAGCTCCAAAATCTCGGAACGCAACTCAGCAAGCTGTAATTCAAGGAATTCAAAGGTCGAGGTAGCTTTTTCCTCTCTCTCCTTCAGGTTTTCCTTAAGATAAAGAGAGGTAAGGACGTTTGCGACCTGCGCAACCTTTTGCGGACTACGCCCCTCATAAGAAAGGGTAAATGCTACAGTTGCCGTACCCGGACGCCCGGAATACTGGTTGGTAACTTCAGCGGTAATAGGCTCCAGCTGGATATCCTCGCGCATCTTGGCGATAATTTCTTCGGTGGTATATTTACCGACCAGATCAGGATACAGTTCAAATTCCTTAATAATATTCAAAAGGTTACCATGGCTGAGAACTACCTGTGAAATGGCCTGCAACCTTTCTTCAACAAATCCTGTAACCGTGGTCTGGACTAAATCCTGCGGGATATCCTGATCTTCAATCAGAATAGTTGCCGTGGATTTGTATACCGGGGCGAGAACAAAAGCCAAAATGAAGATCAAGGAAAACACAGCTCCCGCAGGCAAAAGAAACTGATACTTCCTGCGCTTAAGTACATCGAAATAATATGCAATATCCGAGCTTTCCTGCATATGCCCGCTCCCTTATTTTATCTCAGTCGGAAATGAATAAGAAAATCCGACCCAACTTTTAAATCTTTCATCAGTATCGCCACTAATCTCATCACGCGAGAGGTTGACGCTTACTCCGCAATATGCGGTCCAATCTTTTTCAAATATCCAATTAAATATAGCCTGGGAAAAAACACCTGTTGACTTGTGTTTGTCTCCCCCACTCTTACCGTCAGACTCATTCATCCAGTAAGTATTAATATTGTCCAGAGTGAAGTACTCCGAAAACTCATATCTAAAATAAATTTCCGCTTGATCAAAAATTTCATTCTCACCATACCGTCCGGGACGAACTGTCCTTTCAAGAGCGGGAACAAAGGCGAATTCCAGTTCACGATATGCCAACTCGGCACGAAACTGGTAGAGAAAATCAAGGCTATCCCCGGTAGTTGTATCACTGGAATAATTAGAGGAAGTAATTCCCGGCCCACCTTTTACTGAAAGCTTCCAGCCCTCGGTGAACTGATGGTCAATACCAACTACTCCCTGAAAGGAAATCTGATCACTCTTGAAATCATCAATTTCACGGCTGAAGTGAGTAAAGGTATTCATTTCACCCACATAAAGAGTAGTCCGTTCGTTGTCCAGAGCATGGCCCCAAACAAAACTGAGCACATTGGTCAGGTAATCCGAATCGCTCTTACGCTCATAGTTGGTTTTATCTATGTAATTACTGATTACAAGACGGTCCTTTTCTCCCATAAGCCATGTAAGTGAAGGAGTGGCTGAGGTCTTCAAAATGACAGTCGGGTCAATATCCACACCACCTGATTCATAAGTATTCTGGTCAACATTGTGGTAACGCTTATGATTCAACTCCAGTGAACCTTGCAGAGCCGGACCGAAGCGATAATTGCCGGAAAGATTTAAATCATAATCATACCTATCCAGCTCATTATGATTCAGATAGTCCTTGTAGATGAAATCCCCCCTGAAATTGACCTGCATGGCTTCATCATAAATATCAAGCTTTAACGCGGGTGTAATCTCAGTAACGAAATCATCAAAGTCCTTGTAATCCACATTACTGTCGTACATTTCCCGCATCCTAATAATAGGCTTGACCTTGACAACTTTGCCGGTCAAACCTGCAGCACGCTTTGGAGTTGTGAAAAAACCGCTATCGCCTGATGCAATTGCTTCCTTTTTCCGGGCATTTTCCGAAGGAATAAGCGAAACAGAATCGGCCTTGATACTCTCTTTATCTTCCGGCAAGTCCTCTTTAGTTCGCCCAGCGGACTTTCCTTTAATATCAGTAGAAGCAAGCATGACCGGGGAAGTTTCTGAATGAGAACTTAAAACCGGAGCATTAGATTCAACAACATGTTTTTCAGCCTGTGTATTTTCAACTGAAGCGCGTGGCGCTGCACGCCGATGCACGATTTCATCGGGGACAACAGCCCTGACCTGCGCCCCCTGCTCGCCAACAGGCTCAAAAGGCTCAGCCACAAGGGTCACATCATTTACCGGCCGCTTAAGGTCAGCCACAAAAATAGCTGAACCAGTTTCCGCCTTGCCGGACCAGCTTTCAAGCGGCTGAATCACAGGAACCTTGACCCGCCAGGAGACTCCTCCTTCTCCTGCAAGAACAACGCAGACCGGTACCAGCACGAGGCTGAATACCATAGCGCGTAAGATTCTGCGAACCGGTCCTGACATCTGACTCCCCTGTCAAAATCGATTAAAGCAGGCATATCCTAAGGTACGATAATGGTATCGCCGGGTTTCAGGAGGATATTCTGCTTCAAATTTTCCCCTTCAGCCAATTGGTCATAGTCAAAAGGAAATACCTTCTGTGAACCGTCCTTATTTTTGCGGACGATGATAATGTTGCCGCTTTCCGCAAAAGGACTTAATCCCCCGGACATGGCCAGCGCCTGAACCACTGTCATATCCTGTCCCATCACATGGACTTTGGGGTTATTCACCTTTCCCATGACATAAACCTTAGGGTGCTCCACCTTGCGCAGGATAACCGTCACCGGAGCATCAGGAACGAACTCGGCGATACGCTCCTTCAGCTTCTCACTCAGTTCATTCACGGTCAGCCCTCCGGCCTTCAAATCCCCGGCAAGAGGAAATGAAACGCCGCCGTCCGGCCTCACTACAACCTCTCTGGCAAGTTCTTCATCGCCCCAGACCGAAATTTCAATGATATCCTCAGGCCCTAACCTGTATTCATCATTGACAGTCAATTGGGCGGAAGCTCCCCGAGGGGACAATGCAAAGAAAATGACAAATAAACACAAAGCAAATAATTTCAAGACTTTCACGTCGCCTCCCAAAAGAACACAAAATTCTTATTTAATGAAATTAAACTCTTAGGTCATTTTTCAGACATATACGGTTACTGTCTCCATGCAGACTTAAAGACAGTCTTCAAAATAATCTTCAAATCCATAAGCACGGACCAGTTCTGAAGGTATTCAATGTCAAAGGAAATACGCTTCTGCATATCCTCATCACTTTTAACCTCGCCCTTGTATCCGTTAATTTGCGCCAGCCCGGTAATTCCCGGCTTTGAAATATGCCGCAACATGTATCCGGGAATATGCTTGCGATAATCTTCATTCATTTTAACGGCATGCGGTCGAGGCCCGACAATAGACATGTTTCCCGCCAGCACATTAAAAAACTGTGGCAATTCGTCAAGACTGTTCTTGCGCAGAAACATGCCGAAGCGGGTAACGCGAGGATCTTTTTCCGTGGCCGGTGTAAAATTGTATCCATCTTCCAGAACCTTCATTGTCCTGAACTTATAGATCTGAAAAGGCTCGCCTTCCAGCCCGTACCGCCATTGCCGAAAAAAGACCGGACCTTTTGAAGTCAGCTTAATCCCCATTGCTATCAGGAGCATGAAGGGAGAAATCAAAATTAAAATCACGCTGGCGACAATCAAGTCTTCCATCCGCTTGGCGAAACCGTTCATCCCTTCAAACGGAGAACTCCGGAGCACAATTGCAGTCTGTCCGGCGACATGGGCAACATCCCCGCCCATGAGATGTTTAAAAATGGTCATGTCTGGGAAAAAATAAATTTGGGCCGTAGTATCTTCCAGCCCGAGCAGAAGCTTATTGAGCATGGCTTCATCACGCATTGGCAAAGCAACAAAGACAAGCTGTATATGGTTTTCCTTCACATAATCCGGCAGGTCATCCAATACACCGACACAAGGGGCGGCCCCCTTGCAGCTGGAGTCAGTAGAATCAAAAAACGCCATTATCCTGATTCCCGCCCAAGGATTATCCTGCACCCAGCCATCAAGGGAATTAGCGAGTTTCCCGCAACCGGCAACAATCGCTTTTCTTCCTGCTACATTTTCCGCAAAAAAACGGGAAACAATCTTGCGTATGAAAACACGTTCCAGACAGAGCAAAGCAGGCCACAAAATCATCGCCGCAAGAACAACCCGCCTAGAATAAACACTTGAAACCTTAAAGGCATACCCCGAAAGCAACAACCCTCCGAAGACAAGCAGAACAGCTACGATAATACGGTTACATTCCTGAATAATATCTGATCCAGCCCAGTCCCGGTAAACACCGCCAATATGGAAAGCAACAAGTCCCAATGCCGCAGTAACTGCAACCAGCAACGCAAGATATGTCGGCCGGGATGAAAAAGATTCCGGTGAAAAAATATTGTAAAGGACAAGAAGCAAAAAAATCCCAACCCCTATGTCCACAATCCGGTGAAACGGTTCTAGCATATTTGGCGAAATGCTGATCTTCCGGTCCATCGTCCCTCCTGAACTGAAGCAAAAAAAAGAAACTGACTAATTAACTATAATCTTAACAAAAAAAATGGAGGATGCATAACTTTGCATCCTCCATAATTTTTCTTAATATTTTTTTCATCCTAAAGCCGCTCAAGCAAATTGACAGCATCCTTTCGCTCTGGGAAATCATCTTTGCTTTTCAACAGCTTATTAAGAATCTTCTTCGCTTCATCATTTTTACCTTCACGGTAATAAACTAAAGCCTTGTGGAACTGAGCAGCAGAAAACTCCGGCAACAGCTGCAGGGCGGAGTTAAAGACATGCAGAGCCTGCTGGTATTCACCATTCAGGTAAAGCACATATCCAAGGGTATCCAGAGCTTCCGGACTTTGGCTGCTAGCCGCCACCCTAGCCAGCTTAAGGGCCTGCTCCATGTATTCTCCACTATCGGAAAACTTAGTCGCAAGCAGGTAAGCCAGGTTGTTTGCAGCCAACTGAAAGCCGGGGCGCTGTTCCAGAAGCTTGGAGTATACTTCCCGCGATTTCTCATACTCTCCATTCTGCTCATAAAGAAGACCGAGCAGAAACTGCGGGCCTGGATTTTCACTATCCTTTTTTATCTCTTCCTTAAACTTGGCTATACCCTGCTTAAGCTTCTTATTACTTACATAGAGATCGCCGATACGCAGATACGGAAGCATCCATTCCGGTGCGAGGGTCACTGCTCTGGAATAATTGGTTTCCGCAGCCTTAAAATTCCCCCTGGCGGCATAGACCTTACCCAGAAGCTCATAAATACGCGCATTATCCGGGAATTTTTGAAGCAGCTTTTCGCAGAAATTAGTAGCAGCAGTATATTTGTGCTGAAGAATAAAGATATCCACTTTACCCTGAATAGCCGCAAGGGATTCCGGTGAAACCTTCAGGGCAGCGGTATAATGTTTCTCCGCCAAGGAATTCTTACCCAAAGAGCGGGCCAATTCGGCCAACTTCATCTCTCCTACAGGAGAATCGGGAAACTTCTGAGCCAACTCGGTAAAAGTACGGCTGGCGAGATTCTTATCACCTTTAATGGCATAAACATCGCCGATTGCAGCCAGTATCTGGATATCATCCGGTCTTTTCTCCCTGAGCCGCTGCAATTCAAGAATTGCCTGATGCCAATCTTTACGGTCAAGGTAAGTATTAATCAGCACTTCCCTTGCCGGGGCATACCCTGAATCAAGGTTGATCGCTTCCTTAAGATTTTCAATGGCTATATTGGTTTCATTATTAATCAAATGAGCACGGGCCAACAGGACGTAGGCAGGCGCACTTTCGGGGTTATCCCTAACCACCTGGCGGAACTCGGAAACAGCAAGATTTCCACGCCCCTCAAAAAGATAAATCTGACCACGCAGATAATGAGCCTCAGCATCCTTGGGGTTCAATTCAATTACATTATCAAGCTGCTCAATAGCTTTTTTAGGTTCATTCATGTCCAGATACATTGTTGCAAGCTGCTTGCGGTAAACAACGTAATCAGAACTGTCCGCTCCTTCCGGGTCCAAAGCGACACCATCCAAGAGGACTTTCACTGCTTCTCCCTGCCTCCCCTGCGACATATAAAGTCCGGCCAGAGATGTCCTGATCGGCAATGAGGCTGGATCAAGAGCCAGCCCTTCGTTAAGAACTTTTTCAGTTTCAACAAACTTTTTCTGGGAATTAAGGACCCTTGAGTAAAGTACCCTGTATTCTGCTTCTTCAGGGTGATCATGGACAACTTCAGCCATCAACTCTGCGGCCTTGGCATCATCGTCCATGGCTGAATAAAATTCAGCCGCAAAAACCTTTGTACGGGGATCACCTGCACTATTCTGCAAAAGTTTTTCCACATACTTCAAAGCTATATCAGACTGGTTGTTCTGACGGTAAAAAGCCACAATCTTCATCAGCAGAGAAGCATTGCGAGGCAGACGGCTAAGTCCCTCCAGCAAGGCGGCTTCAGCCTTCTTCATATTGCCCTGTCTGGCAAAAACACTACTCATGGAAAGATAGACATCAGGGTTACCGGGATCTTCGTTCAAGGCAACTTCAAGCATTTTCTGTGCTTCAGCAAACTTCTTGCTTTCAGCAAGGACAGACGCCAGCACCAAACGAGCCTCAATGTTTGAAGCATCTAAATTCAAAGCCTTACGAGCCATATCCCCGGCATCATCATATTCACGGGCCAACAGATAAAGCTTGCTAAGCTCCACCTTAGCTTCAGTCAGTGTCGGGTCAAGATCTACGGCGTACCTGAAATTGATGAAAGCGCCTTGGAAATTGCCATTTTCCAAGGCAACCTTGCCATATAACAAGCGGCACGCAGCACACTCGGGATCAATGGAAAGAGCATTCTTTATTTCAAGACCGGCCTCGGTAATCATCCCTTTATTAAAATATTCCACTGCCTTCTGATAAAAATCATCCCGCCTCTTTTCGCACCCTCCAAGGATACAGACGGTTAAAACTATCAGGAGTACCGTAAGAAAATACTTTCGCATTGATTTCCCCGTATTTTTAAATTCAATACCTAAACACTATTCAGGAATATAAGGTTTAAGCCTTGTTGAAAAGTTCTTAATGAAACTCTCAAGAATCTGCTGACCATGCTCCACACTTTCATCCTCATTCAAGAGAAGTTCAACCCTGATGAGAGCACCGTCAGTGCGTTGTTGGGTAATGGAATCAACGGCCAGATAAACCTTATTCATATATTCATTAGTTATAACCCTGCCCCGCTGCTGAAACCAGTAAAAAGCCAACAACCGTTGCCCCGGTTTATCAAGCAGCAACCTGCGGACCTTGAATGGACGCCCATTCTGCGGATTTGCAGGCAAGTCACGGGATGAAGAAAGACTCCATCCGCCTCCGCCCAGCATGCAACTGACAGGATTATGGGCTGCCCGCTGCGGTTCCTGATAATCATAGTAGGTAACCAGAACTAATATATCACGTCCGCTACGCTTGTCCCGGAAAACCCCGGAAAGGTAATCATCGGAACCAAGTGATTCGAGGATGTCATCCCCGTAAAACTGCTTCTTCCCGGTATAGTCCCCGGTTTCCATCGGAAAACTTTCAAAGCTTGTGCGCTGCGGTATTACACGCCCGGTAAGCAGATACATATTCCCGGCAAAATAAATCCCAAGAACTGCAGCCATCAAAAAAACATGCAAAGCCCTTCCCGTAGGCACTCCGTAATATCCGGGCCGGGAGTCTGCCCGCTGCTCCGGTTTCCGTCCGCCAAAAAGGTTTAACAGCAGGCTCCATGTTGCCAGCACAATTATCGAAAGCAGATAAATTACAATCCCAGAAGCATCATGAAAAAAACTCTCTGCTGTTTCCACGGAAACATAGCGGGCCAGATAGCCGACAATAGTTATGCGCAAGGCATTGGCAAAAATCGCAGTAGGTACGGTGGACAGGATAACCAGTATCCGCTGCCATGTGCGGGAATTAAACCAATACCCCATCAAAATACCAAGCAGGATGGTGGGGAAAACATAACGCAGCCCGCTGCAGGCATCCACCACATGCAATTGAATCACACCGAGATCAATAACATTCCCCTCCCGGAAGACGGGAATGTCAATGAGTTGCATTATGCGCACAGATATATCGGAAGAAATAAGGCGCAACTTAAAAGTAAGGGTTCGATTGATAAAAGGCGGCGGCGGGACAGCAAACGCAAGCACAAGCAGCGGAAAGAAGAAAGCTTTCATAGAGCGCCAGCCGTAGACAAAAAGTACCAGTGCCACAATTGTCAGCCACATGGAAATAAACACCAAAGCATCTACAGCAGCAGCCTTACCCAGAAAAAAGAAAACACCACCGAGCAGGAGCACCAGATAACCGGAGCCTGACGATGGTGTAATCACTTTCGGAAGCAAATCTTTACGTTGCCACGCCACATAAAGGGCAAGCGGGACAACCAACCAGCAATATGAATAGTCATCGGTATTCCACCTCCTTAAAAGAGGCGGAAAGGAGTCCCAATACAGCATGATCCATGCTGCAACAACAGAAATGAAAGATAAAACGGCTGCCACTTATAACACTCCCGGATCAAGAAATACCGCAGGGCTTGCAAAAACAACTTGTTTTATCATTCAGTAACAGAAAAAAGCATGATCAGGAACATCAAAACAGCTTGAAATAAAAAACTTAGTTAAAAACAGTTCCATAATCATGGCTGTTTTCCGCTCTCAATTATCCTTTCTGCTTCTTGCTGTACTCCTTCAAGCTTCTGTTCTCTGCGGAGCTTATGTTCCGGCAACTCAATATAAGCCAGTAAAGCATAAAACATCTGTCCCAAGCCAAAGCGGGTCACATAACTGTTGCTGACAAAGTTCACAAATGTCACGGTCAGAAAAAGAGCAAGGAAGACATAGCGCTCCCTGCCCTCAAGTTGTCGTATCTTTTGAAAAAGACAGAATTGAAACCCCATAAACAGGAAGAAACCGACAAGTCCTGTCTGGGTCAGGACGTCAAGAAAATCATTATGACTGTTCAAAACGTCACCGCTTTTCAGGCGCAGGTTAATATGTGCATTGATGTTCCCAACCCCCACTCCGGCTAATATACCGTCTAAGGGCTGGGAGGCATATGCTTCAATATTGTGCTTCCAGATAAGCGGACGCCCTGATCCGAACTGCGACTTGTCCGGTCCCTTCACTGCATCGACCATATCGAAAAAGATCGTATACACTACAGCGGCTGAAAGAATGAGTATAACCCCCATGACCAGACTTAGAAAAGCTAGAAGTTTTTTATTAACCCTGAACAGATAGTAATAAATAAAAAGCATAAAGCCAAAAAAACAAGTTCGCACATAACTTTTATACAGGCAGTAAAGAGCAAAAACACTTATCATGCAGGAAAAAACAAAAAAGAACCTCTGCTTAATAATAGGTATAAGTTCCTCATGCTGTGCGCATATTACTGCAAAAAGAACCAGAGTCATCAAATATAAGGACATGCAATGCCCAAGATTATGGGGATTCACATACACACCACTGTAGCGGAACAAATTATTCCAATACAAAACCCTATACAACCCCTTACCCTGTACAATAAGAAATGTACTTGCTAAAATAGGGATAGAATAGCCAATAAGCATTAGTTTTATATAATGGGCATATTCTTTAGTAGTAGTAATAACATTTTTCAGAACAAAATAGGTAATGAACGGAAGGACAAATTTTGCAGCGTCCTTAATATTAGAACGGTCAATATAGAGCAGATAAACAAACCAGACCCAGAGAACAAAAGAAAAAAGGAAGAAATCTACAACTGAAATATTTATTGTTTTTGTTGCAATGGCACGAAGAATAAAAGCAATAACCAAAATCCCAGAAGCAAAAATAGCGAAGACCTCGGTCACATTAAGACCGAAGACCAGCCACCCGATATCAACAAACATGATCGGGCGGAAGAAAAAGAACATGAACAATAACGCAGTCATGCAACACCCACCATTTTAAGTCTGAGAATTTAACTGTTCATAAAAACCGAAAATACGATCCGTAACCCTACGGGAACTAAAATGTTCAGCTGCATAATTTCGGGCATTTTCAGATAATTCTAATCTTAAACCGGGATCATCAACCACTCTACCAACCGCATCGGCAATCGCCTCGGCACTGATTTCCTCCAGCAGAACTGCTGTCTGCCCCGGTTTGACCACATCTTTGATGCCTCCGGCAGAGGTCACAACCGGCACAAGACCTGAAGCCATGGCTTCAAGTAATGAAACCGGACAGCCCTCTGATCTGGACGGAAGCAGAAAAACACATGATTCTCTCAATGCCCTATCCTTATCAACTCCCTCAATGTATCCCGGAAAAAATGCGTTTTGAAGCTTGAGACTCGCTGCTTTTTCCATAAGCCGTTCACGCTCAGGGCCATCCCCGGCCATGAGCAAGCTCAGACCATCATACCTTTCATTCAACAACGCAAAAGCTTCGAGAAGTTCATAGGCTCCCTTACCCCTGATCATCCGGGAAAGAAACAACAATGTCTTCCCATCCTTGTTACAGGCTTCGGACCGGGGGATACTATCAATATCAACCATTGTACTGACGACTACTACCCGACTGGGATCAACCCCAACGTGCGCCAATCTTTGCTTAAACTCATCAGCAAGCACAACAACCTTACCGGCTCTGTTTAAAATCATACAAAACAAGCGTGAAGTTACAGTTCTGGCTGCAAGGCGATTAAAAAAAGCATGGTCCCAGCCATGATTAAAAATCAAAATTCTGCCGGAATATCCAAAGAGAAAAAAAAGTAAGATTAGAGCGGATTCCTTAAGAATAGACACAAGATTCATCGACGGGTTCATATGAATGACATCGAAACGATTGAACAAAAGCAACCGGGTAAATAAGAAAAGATCTGCAAGAGTCCTCAAATAACGGACAATCCCTTTCTGCCCAAACCTGCGTCCGTACGGAGCAAGTGTCACATCCATTCTTCCTTCAAGCTCACGCAACAGCAACTTTACAGTTTCAACCACTCCTCCCATATGGCGTAAATCTGTCGAAACAAGCAGCAGCCGCATTTGTACTCCAAAATTAGTTTACGATTATCTTTATTTCTAAATAGCTCAATTAGCACCAGTACTCCAGTTAATTGTGTCTGATAAATATCACAGACAACACACATAAAACGCACCGCTCATATCGAAACAATTCTTAAACACATTGTAACAGCACAGTAACACCCGACTCTGAATTGAGAGTAGTTTTTTCGCACCGTATAAAAACGGACTATCACGCGACTAACACGCTGAACACTGTCTATCTTCCGGGGAAATTTATGTTACAACTATTAAAGAAAAAAGCTGCTGACTTTTCCGAAAACCACGATGAAGGAATCAACATCCTTGAAGGACCGGGAATAGGAAGCCTTATTCAAAATGTAGGCTGGCTCAATATATTATACTTTGCAATTCAGGATTTTCCTACCCTCTCAGCCATGTATGGCCCGGAATGGGCGGAGCAATTGGAAAAAGGAATCCGCTCTGCCATCACAGAAGAGGGCGAAGAAAACCTTAAACATTCAGATTTTCACATATTTTCTTTTAACGCAGGGGAATTCTTCTTATTGGACCCTACCGATACGATGAATTGCTCCTCCCTGCAGGAATTAGCCTATAAATTCAAAGTAAACACGGAAAACAAGCTCAAAAGTGACCAGATCGGTCGCATTGGAAACAATGTAACCATCAACAGCGGCCACTCAGCATTCAAGGCTGAACACTCCAACGATAAGCTCTGGTCAAACTTTCTTTCAGCAATTGGTGAAGCCCGTCTTGAGGCTCAGAAAAGCTTGGATATCACCAACCTTGAGCTTAGCAATGAATTCAATGAAATTCTGATCAGCTCAAACCTGCGCAGCCATTACCAACCCATAGTCAATTTAAATGATAAATCCATCCACGGCTGGGAGGCTTTGGCACGAGGACCGCAAAACTCTCCTTTCCGTTCGCCATTAACCTTATTTGATATGGCTGAAAAACTTGGCAAACTGTTCCAGCTCGAAAAATTATGCCGGGAAGCAGCTATCAAAACATTCGGTAACCACGGTCCCCAGCACAAACTTTTTCTTAACATCCACCCCAGAACAATTGTCGATCCCAACTTCACAACTGGTGAAACCAAACGATTGCTGGATAAATGGGGTCTCAAACCGGGCAACATTGTCTTTGAAATCACCGAACGCCACAGCGTGAAGGATTTCAAGACATTCCGCAAAACCTTGGATCACTACCGCAACCAAGGTTATCTGGTTGCTATTGATGATGCCGGGACCGGGTATTCCGGTTTGACTTCCATTGCCGAAATCAAACCTGATTACATAAAAATGGATAAATCTTTTGTCGATAACATTGAGACAAATCAGGTCAACCGGGCCTTGATCGACACATTTACCGACTTTGCAGAAAAAATCGGCGGCAAGCTCATCGTCGAAGGCATCGAAACACAGGAACAGGCACTGACCCTGATCGATATGGGTGTACATCTGGGACAGGGGTACTTTTTTGCCAGACCGCAACGCGAAAAACCGCAACTCAGCGATGAAGCCTTAACCCTGCGCCGAACCTCCGACCTGATCGCCAATACCGGCACTTATGGAATTCCAGTAAAGAATCTGGTCAATAAAGTTGAATCTGTAGAATCAGACACCCCGGTGCCCATGGTGCAACAGATTTTCAAGGAGACCAACGCTCTGAACAGTCTCGTTGTGGTCAAAAACAACTACCCCTGTGGTCTGGTCATGGAATACAACCTGAACAAACATCTTTCCGGTAAATACGGTGTGGCCCTTTATTCAAACAAGCCCATTTCATCGGTCATGGATGACGGACCGCTCATTGTGGACCTTGAGACCACAGTGGAAAAAGTATCCCAGCAGGCCATGGCCCGCTCCAGAAAGCAAGCCTACGATGATGTCATCGTCACTTGGCAGGGACAACTGCTGGGGACAGTGTCGGTACAACGTCTGCTGGACACTCTGGCTCATGTACAGGTGGAGATGGCCAAGGGCACAAACCCACTCAGCGGTTTGCCCGGGAACCTTGATATTGAAAAAGAAATAGACCGCCGCATGAAGGCGAACGAAAAATATAGCATCGTTTACGCTGACCTCGACAATTTCAAGGTCTACAACGACACTTACGGATTCAAGAACGGCGATAAAATCATCCTTCAGATCAGCAAGATCATCGCATGGGCCACTAAAAAGCACGGGGCAAACGGCGATTTTGTTGGCCACATCGGAGGAGATGACTTCGTTATGGTCACCAATCCCTCTAAAGCTGAACGCATCTGCAAATCCGTGACTCGCATTTTCAAACGGCTGGTCAAGAATAATTACAACGAAAATGATGCACAAAACGGCTGGATGGAAGGCAAAGGGCGCGACGGTTCCATCTCCAAATTCCCGCTGGTCTCGGTGTCACTGGCAATCCTCGATTGCGAACCGGATCAGAATCTCATGGAAATTGGCGAACAAGCCGCGTCCCTAAAAAAATGGGCCAAGTCCATTGAAGGAAACTGCTGGGTTCGGGAAAGACGCAGGAGATAAGAATGCCTACAATAAATTCTCGTCGAAAATCTGCTTGATGCGATGCCGCAGGTTGGTAAATCTTTTGCCTGCGGTAACGTTATTGAGACCAATATGAAAGGCCCGTTTGCTACCGATGAGCACTGCCAGCTTGCGGGCTCTGGTCAGCCCAGTATAGAGCAAGTTACGCTGCAAGAGCATATAATGCTGCGAAACAATGGGCATGACCACGGCAGGATATTCACTGCCCTGCGATTTGTGCACACTGACCGCATAAGCAAGGGTCAGTTCATCCAGCTCGGAAAGTTCGTAATGTACGATATTACCGTCGAACTCGGCAGTGAGTTCGTTTTCCTCGGTATCAATGTACATGACCCGACCAAGGTCGCCGTTAAAGACTTCCTTCTCATAGTTATTGCGCAGCTGCAAAACACGGTCACCCACGCGGTATTCAACAAAACCGCGCTTCAGCCCTTTACCATTGCCGGGATTAAGTTTTTCCTGCAGCACTGCATTAAGCTTCTGGGTACCCACATCACCTTTGTGCATAGGGGTCAACACCTGCACATCTGTCATGGGATCAAGTCCGTAACGCTCAGGGATACGCTCACAAACGGTTTGGACAATCATATCCTGAACCTTCTGGGTGGACTCTTGCGGAATCCAATAGAAGTCCGCTTCCGGCGCTTCTGCGGGATGCGGCTGAGGAAATTCACCGTCATTGATGCGGTGGGCATTGACGACGATATAGCTTTCCTGCGCCTGACGGAAAATATGGCTCAGCACCGCGCTCTGGACCTGCCCACTCTGAAGTAGATCGGAAAGCACATTACCCGGTCCAACGGATGGCAGCTGGTTTACATCACCCACAAAGATCACCCGGCAGGTCAAGGGAACCGCACGCAGCACAGCAAGACAAAGCTGGGCATCAAGCATGGACGCTTCGTCCACAACCAGAACATCAGCTTTCAGCTTCTGGTCTTCGTTATAATAAAAACCGCCGTCTTCCGGTGTGAACTGCAACATGCGATGGATGGTGGAAGCCTGCCGTCCGGTTGCTTCAGAAAGTCGTTTGGCCGCACGTCCGGTGGGGGCAGCAAGCTTAATCTTCAGCCCCAGTTCTTTGAGGGTCATGACCACAGCACGGGTGATGGTTGTCTTACCTGTGCCCGGTCCTCCGGTGATGATAAAAAATTTATTTACACAGGCTTCGAAAACCGCCTCACGCTGCTCATCGGAAAGTTCAAAGCCAAGCTCGGATTCAACTTCGGGCAGAGCCTTTTCCACCTTCTCCCGGCTTACCGGGGATGGATGGCTGATCAACCCGTGCAGACGCTTGCAGATCTCCCGCTCAAAACGGTAGAAATGCATCAGGAAGACAGCTTCATCAATACCCTGTTCAGGCAGGTCTTCAACCCGAACCCTTTTGCGCTCTTCCAGTGACTGAATACCCTCGCTGATCAATTCCAGATCAACACCGCCAAGCATCTTGGCAACATCTTCAACAAGCTTGGCCTTGGGCGAGAACATATGCCCGCCCCGCTCACTCACCGAAAAGAGGGAATAAACAATGGCTGCTTCAATACGCTGCGCGGAATCAGGGGCAAACCCAAGCTTGAGGGCCATAGCATCAGCGGTCTTAAAGCCGATACCGCGAATCTCATAAGCCAATTCATAGGGGTTCTCGCTGATCTTGGTAACAGCCTGAGCGCCGTAGAGATTAAAAATTTTAGCCGCATAAGTAGGCGGAACTTCATGGGTATGCAGGAAGAGAATCAGATTTTTAATGTCGCGCTGAGATGACCAAGACTCTTTGATCGCTTCCAGTTTTTTCTTGGAAATACCTTTGATCTTGAGCAGCTTCTCGGGTTCTTCATCAAGAATATCAAGCACCTCGATGCCGAATTCCTTGACCATCTCCGTAGCGATAGCTTCACCGATGCCTTTGATGGAAGACGATTTTAGGAATCGAATCACCCCGGCCTCAGTTGCCGGACGGACCCGTTCATAGAAATCAGCCTCGAACTGACGACCGAATTTGGGATGCTGTTTCCAGCGACCGTGCAATTCTACTGATTCACCGGGTGTGAGAGAACCCAGAACTCCCACAACTGTAATATGCGAAGGCTCGTCCTTGGATGCGACACGGGCTACAATGTAGCCGTTCTCTTCATTATGATAAACAACTGCCCGGACTTCACCAGTGAGAGTATCTGACATTCTTGGTCCTATGTAAGCCTTCGGCGACCCTGTGGGGCTGGAATTTGATGCGCTTTGCGCCTTTTGATTAAAAGAGTTTGCCTCCGGCGGCTTAAACCCTTTGAAAGGGTTTGCTCCGCTGTCGCTATCTCTAAGACTCGCGGAAGACCGCTCGCCTAAGAGCTAGTGCAAGAATCCCAACCTTTTTTAGCGAGGCTTCGCCGCTTCGTTTGGGAAATCGTCATTAGCATAAAGAACAAAAACAGATACAGCCTACAACTTCTGGCGATATTCCAGAGACTGCCGAAGCGTTTCTTTGTCGGTGTATTTTACTTCCGATCCAATAGGAATACCCTGTGCCAAGCGGGAAAGGGCAACTCCGGGAAATTTGGATTCAACCATATTCTTGATAAAAGAAGCTGTTGCTTCGGCATCAACAGTAGCTCCCAGCGCGAGGATAAGTTCCTTGACCTCACCTTTGGCAAGACGCTCTTCAAGCTTCTGGAACTCAAGCTGCGCCGGAGTCACACCATCAAGCGGAGATAGAAGCCCACCCAGCACCAGATAATAGCCGCGGTACAAGCCCATTTCTTCAATCGCCAGCAGAGAGTCCCATTCAGAAACAAGACAAAGTTTGTCATGCTCGCGCTTGGGATCGGAACAAATCTTACAGGGACAGGTATCGGTAATGCTGGCGCACTGATCACAGATACAGAGCTTATCACGCAGATCAATTACACTCTGCCCGATGCCCGTGACTTTCTCTTTGGGCATCTTCAGCATGGTCAATGCGATTCTCAGGGCGGACTTGGGTCCAAGGCCGGGAAGTTTCGCAAGTTCCTGCGCAACAACCCGTAAAGGCTCAGGTAAATTATCCATTATATATCTTCGACAAAGCGTGGAGATAAAAATTAAATAGAATCCCCTCAACCCAATTCTCCCAGCGGCGAAGCCAACTAAAAGGTTTTGAAGGGGATGGGGTCTGGAGAAGGGGAAACTTTTGCAAAAGTTTCCCCTTCCCCAGCCGTCGGAGACAAAATAATTTAGAACATTCCAGGAATATTCATACCGCCGGTGATGGCAGACATTTCTGATTCCATCATGGCTTTTGCTTTTTTGTTAGCATCGTTAACAGCTGCGAGAACGAGATCCTGAATCATTTCGGTATCGCCGGACTCAACGATGGTAGGATCGATTTTGATTTCAAGCACTTCGGAAGAACCGTTAACCTTAACGTTAACCATGCCGCCACCAGCGGAACTTTCCACTTCGCGGGTTTTGAGGTCTTCCTGTAGAGCAGTCATTTTACGCTGCATAACTTGAGCCTGACGTACGAGATCGTTCATACCTTTCATTATATTACTCCTTGAAATTATTAACTTGTTTATTCACACACAAGACGACCGGACAAACCGGAAGCCCATTAAACATCTTTGCGCGGTTCAACAGAAATGATACTTGCCCCGAAGGACTCCATCACCCTTTTCACATCCGGATGAGCTTCCACATCATCACGGATTTCCTTTCTGCTCTTGCGATTGCCCTTAGAACTGAGCTGTATTTCCAACTCAGTCTCAGAGCCGAAATATTCCGAAACCAACCGCTCAACAACCCCACGGCTTTCACGTCCGCAGACCTGCCCCTGATGAAAAGAGTTGGCACAGGTCAGAACCAGTTTGCCGTCAATAAGCTCACCCTTGCATTTG
The DNA here is from genome assembly GCF_965230075.1 of Maridesulfovibrio sp. GTDB lineage: Bacteria > Desulfobacterota > Desulfovibrionia > Desulfovibrionales > Desulfovibrionaceae > Maridesulfovibrio. The sequence continues at coordinate 2,737,682 of NZ_OZ245945.1, forward strand.
CTAAGACCAGAAATGGAGCCGTTCACCCCGCTATCGTTCACGTACTGTAAAAAGCCCTCGAAGTTACGCGGTCCACTCACTGAAGCCGGAAATGACGGCTTGGCTGGAGCTGGTTCGGGAACACACTCCAACTGCGGAATAGATTCCGGTGCAGGGTTTTCCGATTGAGGAACAGGGGGAGTTAAATCAGTACCGGTCTGTAAACCTGCCGCGTCCGGAAGGGAGGAATCATCAGCTCCCATATCGTTTGTAGAACGATTGCCAGCCGGGGAACCGGACTCAGTGCGTCCCATGGGACGACCATTTGCCCCCATGCCCTGTGGTGCCATTCCCTGATTCTGGGTCGGAACCTGCTGCTGTGCCTGCGGCGCCATTCCCTGCTGCGGACTACCCTGCCACGGGGGAGTCTGCCCACTGGGCTGTCCGCCTGCCTGCCCCATAGGCGGCTGACTTGGCGGAGATGTCTGCGGCGGAGCCTGAGTCGGTGCTGCCTGCGGCGCTTGTTGCGGGCTTGGTGCTGCTGAGGCAAGGGCTCCGGCACGTTCCATTGAAATAAGGTCAGTCAGGCTGGCCATGTTCAGCAAAAGCAACTCAAGAGCCATTGCAGGTTCAAGACTGGTCATGACCTTGCGCTGACCGTCCACGGTCATCTGCCAGCAGGCATGGATGAATGAACGGTCAAAGGTCTGGGACCATTTCATGAACTCGGCAGCTTCCTCGGAAGAAAGACCGAGCAAAGGCACAGCCCGCTCACCGGACTGGTTAAGCAGAAACATATTCCGCCAGCAGTTTCCCAGTTCGCGGATGAAAAATCCAAGATCTAGTCCACGGCCGAGAACCTGCTGCACGATGTCACCCACTGAAACAAGATCACGCCCGTGAATAGCCTGCATGAGCGAGAAAAACACATCGCGTCCGGCAAGGCCGAGGATTGAGCGGACATCATCTTCAAGTAGTTTGTCACTACCAAGGGCCAACACCTGTCCCAGCAGGGACATGGAGTCACGCACACTGCCCGCACCTCGTTTGGCAATGAGATTGACTGCTCCGTCTTCATACTCAATCTGTTCCATATTCAGAATCTTGGACAGATGGGCAAAAAGCTCATCATTGGTGAGCATCTTGAATGCGTAATGCTGGCAACGACTGATGATCGTAGCCGGAAACTTGTGGGTTTCCGTGGTCGCCATGATGAAAGTTGCGTGCGGCGGCGGCTCTTCAAGAGTTTTCAGCAGGGCGTTGAAGGCCTGCACGGTGAGCATATGCGCTTCATCGATAATGAAAACCTTGTAGCGGAATTCAATAGGCGCATAACCGATATCTTCCTTGAGCCTGCGGGCATCATCAACCTTACCGTGTGATGCGGCGTCAATCTCAACCACATCTACACCGACACCTGCGGTAATCTGGCGGCAGTTGTCGCATTCGTTGCAAGGTTCGGCAGTGGGTGCGTTTTTGCAGTTGAGAGCCTTGGCGAAAATTCTGGCAATGGTGGTCTTGCCTACCCCACGTGTACCGCTAAAAAGGTATGCGGGAGCGATCTTATCCTGCGCTGCTGCGCGGGAAAGGATCGTTTTGACTGCTTCCTGTCCTGCGACTTCACCAAAAGTCTGCGGACGGTATTTTGCTGTCAGATTGGATGTACTCATATAATTAAGATGCCTTCGGCGACCCTGCCGGGGGCCTTAAATCCTTTTCCAAAAGGGTTTAAGAATCCCAAAACGTTTTGTTAGGCTTCGCGTCTATTCTTTTAAAGATAAACAATTAGCTTGAGGATCTGCGTAACAGATCCTCAAGCAATTTAAATACTAAATCTCGTAGTAATCCAGCCAGCCTTTGTACTTGTCATTACCGCCTTTAACAGCGTTGAAGTACTCTTTCTGGAGGACAGTACCGATGGGACCACGTTTGCCTTCACCGATAACGCGGTTATCCACTTCACAGATGGGGGTAACTTCAGCAGCAGTACCGCAGAAGAAAGCTTCATCAGCAACGTAGAGTTCATCACGGGTGAAAAGCTGCTCTACTACTTCGTAACCGAGATCACGGGCAACCTTCATCAGGCTGGCGCGGGTGATACCGGGAAGCACGGAAGTAAGCGGAGTGGTCTTGATAACGTTATCTTTTACGATAAAAATGTTCTCACCGGTAGCTTCGGAAACAAAACCTGCGGTATCGAGCATGAGAGCTTCGTCATAACCGTCCTGCACAGCCTCAACCTTGGCGAGGATGGAGTTGACGTAGTTACCGCAAGCCTTTGACTTGGTCATCATGACGTTCACATGGTGGCGGTTGAAGGAAGAAGTCTTAACGCGGATACCCTTTTCAAGAGCTTCTTCACCAAGGTAAGCACCCCAAGGCCATGTTGCGATACAGACACGGATGGGGTTGGAACCGGGATGCACACCCATGGCACCGTCACCGATGAAAACGAGGGGACGGATGTAACCTTCTTTCAGGCCGTTAACCTTCAGGGTCTCAAGAATCGCATCGTGAATTTCTTCAACAGTGAAAGGAATGGTCAGACCGAGAATTTTTGCGGAATCGAAAAGACGTACCACGTGCTCACGAAGTCTGAAAACAGCAGACTTGCCGTCTACAGTTGCGTATGCGCGGATACCTTCAAATACACCGGCACCGTAGTGCAGGGTGTGAGTCAGCACGTGAACCTGTGCGTCGTCCCAATTAACCAATTCACCGTCAAACCAGATTTTTTCTGCTTTTTGAACCATTATGTCCCCCTAATTTTCTTCTATAAATATAGTAAGCGCAGGCCGTATGGAAGCCCCGCTTGATAACAACAGCGAACAACAGAATGAATGAAGCTAAAAAAAAGAGGGTCCAAGGTCAAGAAGGAACGGGAAGATCAAGGTCAGGAAATGATAAATAACACCAAAAAGAACGCACGAAATGGACGGAAACCGGAAAGCTCCCGCCCTTATATTCGAACCATCAACGGCTGAAATCAGACGCTGACAACAGAGTTTTCGCAATCTCCGTATGGAGTCATCTCTGTACGATCCGGGGAAGTATCATTGAACCAGATATTATTCCCGGCCAGATAGCGGAACTGGTAGTCACGTCCGGTTTCAAGATCAACGGTCACGGTATACTTGCCGCTTTTCAATTTTTTCATGGGGATGGAATTTTGATCCCAACCGTTGAAATCACCAACCAGATAGATCGCTTCACCGTTTTCCACCTGATCCTTTTCCACTTCAAACTTAACCTTGCAGACAGGTTTGCTTTTAAGAAATTTTTTGGAAAGAGCCACCGGAGCCTCCTGATGGTTTTTTAATTTCAAAACGTCAGTGATAAAATTTTTCTGTTAATAATTAATCGTTATTTTTTTTTAATGTCAACATCACTCTAAAAAAATCATACAACTGTCACCTGCCTATTTTGATTGAATATTCTAAAAATTTAGTTTTTCACCCTATTATAACATGCATAGATCTCTTAAGATTCGAACTTAATTCTGTTTATCTTATTTTAACAAACTTTTTTTCTCCAGAAACATTGTCATACACACAAATATTAGTTTTGACAGCGATAGGCACCATGGTTACATATCACCTTTAAGTTTATATTTTATTTAGGAGTAACGACCATGGACAAGTTTCCAAGAGTTCACCGGCTGCCCCCCTATGTGTTTGCCAAGGTGAACGAACTGAAAATGCAGATGCGCCACGACGGTGAGGATATCATCGACCTTGGCATGGGGAACCCAGACCTCCCCACCCCCCAGCACATTGTAGACAAACTGGTTGAAGCGGCGCAGAAGCCCGCCAACCATCGCTACAGCGCGTCAAGGGGAATCAAGGGCCTCCGCAGGGAGATGGCACTTTGGTATAAAAGAAGATATGGCGTTGAACTGGATTATGATCAGGAAGTGGTCGTTACCATGGGCGCCAAAGAGGGGCTGGCGCACCTGGCGCTGGTCATGCTTTCACCCGGTGATGTTGTTTTTGCACCGGACCCGTCTTATCCCATTCACCCGTATGCAAGTATTATCGCAGGTGCGGACGTAAGACGTATTCCTATCGGAGCTGACCGTGACTTCTTTGAAGATCTTGAACTCGCAATGCGCCAGACATGGCCCAGACCGAAACTTTTGATTATCAACTACCCGCACAACCCCACCGGAGTAACTGCGGATATTCCCTTCTTTGAAAGGATTGTTGATTTCGCAAAAGAAAATGATCTGCTGGTCATTCACGACCTTGCTTATGCCGACTTCACCTTTGACGGCTACGAGGCACCCAGCTTCCTGCAGGCTCGCGGCGCTAAAGACGTTGGCGTAGAATTCTTCTCCCTGTCTAAAAGCTATTCCATGCCCGGTTGGCGCGTGGGATTCTGCTGTGGTAATCAGGAGATGGTGCAGGCCCTTACCCGTATCAAAAGTTATCTGGACTACGGTCTGTTCCAGCCCATCCAGATTGCTGCCTGCCATGCCCTTTCCGGACCGCAGGAATGTGTCCGCGAAATCATGGACATCTATCAGGACCGCCGCGATGCCCTTTGCGAAGGATTGCAGCGTATCGGTTGGGATGTAACCCCGCCCAAGGCCACCCAGTTTGTCTGGGCGCCGATCCCTGAACAATTCAAGGATCTCGGCTCGGTGGAATTCTCCAAACTGCTGCTGCGTGAATGCAAGGTTGCAGTAGCTCCCGGACTCGGCTTCGGGCACTACGGGGATGACCATGTGCGCATGGCCCTTGTAGAGAACAGACAGCGAATAAATCAGGCAGTACGGGGCATGAAAGACCTATTTGCAAAAGGGTAAAAGATAATTATTCAAATTTCTGGCAGGTTGCGGTATAAAGCAGCCTGCCAGTTTTTTTTGAAACATGAGAAATGAATTAAGAGGTTTTAATGCAGACTGTTAAGCTTGCCATCGCCGGATTCGGCACTGTCGGAACCGGACTCGCCCGGATTTTGGAAGAAAACGAAGATGTAATCCTCGCCCGCTGCGGGAAAAAGTTCGAGATTACATCCGTTCTAGTCCGTGACGTAAACAAAAAAAGGGATTTCCTGCCCGGACCTGAAGTAAAATTCACCGCCGATCCCGACGAGTTCACATCCAGCCCGGATGTAGATATCGTAGTGGAACTAATGGGCGGCACTACCGTGGCCAAGGAAATCGTTATCAAAGCCCTCAAGGCAGGCAAGCATGTAGTCACCGCCAACAAGCATCTGCTGGCCGAACACGGTATCGAACTTTTCAAGATCGCCGCTGAAAACAAAGTAGGCCTGTACTACGAATCCAGCGTTGCCGGCGGAATTCCCATCATCCAGTCCATCAAGGAATCTCTGGCCGGGAACCGCATTAAATCCATTGTCGGTATCCTCAACGGAACCGCAAACTATATCCTTTCCGAAATGTCCACCAGCGGACTGGAATTTGACAAAGCGCTGGAACAGGCCACCGAACTGGGCTACGCTGAAGCAGATCCGACCTTTGATATTGAAGGCATTGACGCCGCGCACAAAGTTTGCGTGCTGGCCCGCATTGCTTACGGGAAGGACTATCCTCTTGCAGAACTGCCCATTGAAGGCATTAGCAAAATTGAAGGTCAGGACATCCGCTTTGCCCGCGAATTCGGTTACCGCGTCAAACTCATCGGCGCAGTCCAGGATGTAGGCGGTAAGCTGGAAGCAGGAGTTTTTCCGGCACTGGTCAAATACACTCTGCTGCTGGCCCGCGTCGGCGGCAACTACAATGCCGTGCGCGTTGAAGGCAACGCAGTAGGTCCCGCATTTTTCCACGGTCAGGGCGCAGGTTCACTGCCCACCGGAAGCGCGGTACTAGCCGACATCATGGCCCTTGCCCAAACCGATACTCCGGACAACACCGGATTCTGCAACGCTCCCATGGAGAGAGCAAACATCCTGCCCCCGGAACTGGCAACCTCTGAGTACTACTTCCGATTCACAGTTCAGGATAAGGCCGGTGTTATGGCAGCACTTTCCAAATGCCTCGCCGAACACAACATTTCCATTGCGCAGGCGGTCCAGAAAGGCAATCCCGAAGAAAAAGACATTCCGGTAGTCTTCACTACCCACAAGGCCAGCACCAAGGACGTGAAGGCAGCTATTGCTGAAATCGACAAGATGCCCTTCATCACCAAACCGACCATGTCCATGCGCATTTTAAAAGGATAGCTTTTAGATATGAAACTTCTCTTTCTCATTGCCGACGGAATGGGGGGCTGGCCCATTGAGGAACTTGGCAACAAGACCACTCTTGCAGCCGCCAAGACACCAAACATGGACATGCTGGCTGGCAAAGGACTCATCGGAACATGCCGGACCGTGCCCAAAGGCATGGCTCCCGGCTCAGATGTCGCCAACATGTCCCTGCTGGGATTCGACCCCGCTACCTACCACACCGGACGTGGTCCCATCGAGGCCGCCGCACAGGGACTCAGGCTTGAGCCTGATGATCTGGTCTGGCGCATGAATCTGGTCAATATTTCTGAATTCGCAGAAGACGGCACCATGTATGACTACTCTGCCGGACACATCGGGACTGATGAATCTGTGCCACTAGTGGAAAAACTGCAGGCCGAACTGGGCAATGATGAATTCACTTTTTACCCCGGTATCCAATACCGCCATCTGCTGGTCCATAAAGGCGGTGCCAAAAAGATGGAAGCAGGTCTGAATATCCGCCCGCCCCACGACCTGACCGACAAACCCATTGACGAGGACGTGCGCGAATTCGCCAAAAGCCCGCTCATGGACAAACTGGTCCGTGATGCCGTGAAAGTGCTTGCCGATAACGGAACCAAAGCAGTATCCATCTGGCCTTGGGGACAGGGACGTCCGCTGATCCTGCCGCCTTTTGAAGAAAAATTCGACATGAAGGGTGCTGTTATTTCCGCAGTTGACCTGATCAAAGGACTGGGTAATGCTTCGGGCATGGAAGTAATCGACGTGGAAGGCGCTACCGGGCTGGTAGATACCAACTACGAAGGCAAGGTCGAAGCAGCCCTGAAATTCCTTGAGCACGGCGATTTCGTATACGTACATCTAGAAGGACCGGACGAGTCCGGCCACATGGGCAGCGTAGAAGACAAAGTCAAATCCATCGAGCGTTTTGATTCTCGCATCGTGGCTCCGCTGTTGGAAAAATATCCGCTGGACAAAGCCAACTACGTAATCACCTGCGACCACTATACTCCAATTGAAACCAGAACCCACGATGAAACCCCGGTTCCCTTCATCATGACTTCACCACGGCTGATTCCGTCCGGTGAAAAATCATTCACTGAAGAAACCGCTGACCGGGCCGGAATCATCATCCCGGACGGCCACGATTTCATGCAATGGGTGCTGAATAAGACAAGATAATCATGAACACCGAATTCCCAAGCCCGCACTCATGGCTGGCGCACAGCGTTTCCTACGGTGAGACCGATGCCATGGGTGTGGTTTATTATGCAGAATACCTGCATCTTTTTGAGCGGTCCCGTTCGCTTTTCATCCGCGAGCGGGGCATGAGCTATGCCGAAGTTGAAGAGCGCGGCATCTATCTGCCCGTGCGTGAAGCCAATTGCCGTTACCGCATCCCTGCTCAATACGACGACCAGCTTGATATTCAGGTCGGCATAAGTGAATGGAAACGCGCTTCCATCAAGTTCACCTACAACATCTTCAAGGATGAACGGACCACGCTCATCGCAACCGGATTCACCGAGCACGCCTGCGTCAACAAAAACGGCAGGCCCGTGCGTGTACCCGAATGGTTGCGCGAAATCTTCTAATCAAACTTTTAATCCCCACTCGAGACTCTCGTCATTTTCCCTGACTTCAGATTCCCGTGAGAGGAAATAAGCAGGGTGTGAATATTCAATGTTCACACCCTGAATAAATAATTTCAAACACGGACATACTATCATGTACTACGACGTTCATACACATGCATTCCACCCCAAAATTGCCGATAAAGTAATCCAGCAACTTCACGATCATTACGGTATAACAGCTGTAGGTAACGGCCACCCCGAAGACCTGCTTAACCGCGCTACCCGTGCGGGGCTGGACCGAGTTATTATCCATACTGCGGCAACCGCCCCGGATCAGGTCATTCCAGCTAACAACTGGTCCATCGAACTGGCAAAATCAGACGAGCGCATTATAACTTTCGGAACCATGCACCCCGATTACGCCGACCCGGAAAAAGAATTCGCAAGGCTGGAACGAAACGGCATCAAAGGCTTGAAATTCCACCCGGACTTTCAAGGCTTCTTTATGGATGACCGCAAATTTTACCGCATCATGGAAATGGTGCAGGACCGCTTTGTATGCATGTTCCATATCGGGGACAGGCTGCCGCCGGAAAAGAACCCATCCTGCCCGCTCAAGCTGAAAAAACTGCTTCAGAACTTCCCTCGACTCAAAGCCATCGGCGCGCACATGGGAGGACTCTATCACTGGAAAATGGTCGCCGAAGAGCTGGCCGGAATGAATGTTTACTTCGATACTTCAAGCTGCCTGCCCTTTATGGATAAACAAGTACTTTATAAAATTATCGACAGGCACCCGCGGGAACGGATTCTCTTCGGCAGCGACTATCCGCTTTTTGATCCGCAGGATTCAATGAAAGAGCTTCAACACGCGCTCAAGTTAAAAGACAGTGAGCTGGAACAACACATGAGTGCAGTGGAAGGGTTACTCGAATAAAATAAAAACGCACAAGGCCAACCTTGTGCGTTTTTTTATTCTGCAGCGTACTTACCCATAAAATAGACCACTAAATGACTGAACGGCCTGATCAGATTAAAATAAACCGGGCCAGTCCAATGTTTATAATGAACAATCGTAAAGACATGATAATAATTCAAGCCAGTTTCAGCAGGCTCAGAAACCACTCCGATATATCCGCTGAGGTGCTTATCCGTGGCCTCGCCAATCCAGAATTTATTCGCCTCAAAATCAATTGAATTAAAAAAATCCACCTGCCCGCCACGGCTAAAATCGTAATCAGAGACTTCAAGACCGTGATTCATAAATTCATCATGCTTGAGCCCCATTATTCCGGCCAGTACGCCTCTGACTTTGTACAGAAAAGTAAGCCACCCCGGCTTGTAGGACATCAAACGGATCAGGAAGTCTTCCATGTCACGACGACTGTCAAAGCCCACGCTGTAGATGTGATCGGCGTTAGAACAAATTTTTTGCAGTTGGGGAATAGAATTTAAAATTGCTGCTGACTTGCTCATGGATTCATCCTCCCCGCTTCAAGACCTTCAATACGCAACACCTCAAACTCACGAACCACATTCATATCCTTCCAAAGCAAATCATGTCCTTTGAAAAAACGATACATACTTACTTTGCCAAGGAAATTATCAATCTCTGTCTGAGTTGCTTTTCTCCTTACCCCTGTCCGGCAAAATAATCGCAGAGCAGGCTGAGAGGTGAAGCGTCCTTTCCATAAAGATTTAATCCAGAATCCCGCACCAGGTTGGGCCACCATGAGAGTCATGCGGGAATCACGTTCAATATTTTCGCGCATTGTTTTGGGAAATTTTTCAAAATAATATCCCTTGCCCTCTCCGGTGAAAGTGACTGAACCAATAGGTGAAATGCGTGGAAAACCATCAGCATCCACAGTGCCAAGGGACGCATACTCTACCTTCCCAAAAAGCACTTCAACCTCGTTCCATAAAATATCTGACTGCATGATACAAACTCCCTTTCTATTTCGCAGGAATTCTGTACAACTCCTGCTTCATTGTTTTGAGAATAAGGCTATGCTCTCCTTCCGAGATATTTGCCCCCATCATACGAACACCTAAGAACATGGAGTAACTAATTTTTGAAAGAAGGGCTGCCCGCTCTGGATTTCCACTCACTTCTTCAAAAATCGAACGCAAATATTCAATTCGCATACTGTCGACACGCTCGATATACTTCTGTGCAAGTTGATCATGTAGTGCCCACGCCCTGATACTGGTCTCTGTTCCTGATGGCAGCTTGTGTGATTTTTCAACAATCAAATTGAAGCGTTCAACGGCATCAACGCCCTCGTCCGCAGCTTCGATACTGGCAAGCGTCCAGCCTTCTACCCAATGCTCAAGCATCCGCTCCAAAAAATCTGCACGGTTCTTGAAATGATGATAAAAGGACCCCTTTGTAACTCTTAATTTCCTGCAAAGCGCATCAATTGTCAGCTGCTGTACGCTTTCGGTTTCAAGCAACTTTAAACCTGCATTAAGCAGATCTTCAGCACAATGCCGAGACTCATTCCCTTCCGATTTCTTTGTCATTCTATCCTCCACCAAACAATACCATACCGTATGGTATGTTAAAATTATACGAAACATAAACCATAGTCAACATACTAACAATAAAAAAAGAGCCGCCTGTGGGGCAACCACAGACGGCTCTAGCGTACAACCTAAAAAAGTTATGAAATACTTTCTAGTTGTGTGCTCTTTCCTGCTTGGGGTGACATGCGTTGTTTGCACAAGGAGCAGTAGCAATATCAGTCTTGCCTTCCTTGTTCATCTTCACATGGCAACCACGACAGCTAATGTCACTCTTAAGGGTATGGAACGCCTTGAAGTAAGAGTGCGGTGCAGCTTTCTGTTTCAGATTGTCATGACATCCGGCAGCAGCACAGCTTTTGATCTGAGTCTTGCCGTCCCAAGTGTGGTGACACTTAGCACAGTTAACGTCCTGGTGGTCAAAGTGAGAAAACTTAACCGGGGTGAACCGGACCTGATTCAGCACTTCAGGGCGTTTGAATTCAAGATTTACGGGAAACCTCACAACCAACTCTTCGGAGACAATTTCTACCTTCTTGTCACCAGAGATATTTGCAATCTCCTCACTGAGATTGCTGGTCGCAGTTGAGTACACAATTACGAGAACGGCAAAAACAACAGCCGCTCCAACATACAGAAAATTAGTCTTCATTCTATTCCTCCTCATGAAAGTCGTATCTTCCTAATCAAAATCAGGGATTATTTCAATAAAAATACGTAGATGTACATACTCTGCAACGCCTGAAAACAACGGTTTAAGCGACTACACAACACAGATTGGGAAAATTTTCACACAAGTCGGTTTTATGCAAAATACGCCCTATACACCTTCAAACAACTACAACTATGCATATCAATATAATTTTACACAGCTCAACTTAGAAAAGTTATATTCAGTAAGCAGAGATTTGGAGAATTTTACACAAAAACATAATCATAATCGACGAAATTAATATCTACTTATATGAAAATAGAAATAAAAAAAACTTCACTTTTTTTCTATAATGACACATTTTCCTTCCCAGTCCTGAATAACGGACATTCACAGACGGGAATTTATACCCCGTTTTATATTCAAAACAATAAAAAGCCCCTCTTTGTTACACAAAGAGGGGCTTACTTTTTTAGTATTAATTAAGACAAAAAGCGGGAAAGCTACTCGCGTACTCCAGCCATAAGCAGACCGATGCTGTCCACTTTCTCTTTGTCGTTAACGGAGAACTCATCCATGATCTGACCACAGTACATTACTGCTACACGATCAGCCAGCTGCAATGCCTCACCAAGATCTCCAGTCACAAGCAGAACACCGGCCATCTTACGGGCCTCAAGAAGTCTGTTCCAGACTTCCTCGGTAGCAGAGATATCCAGCCCCTGTGTAGGCTGCTCAGCTACAATGAGATGCGGCTGGCGGTAAAGCTCACGAGCCAGTACCATCTTCTGCAGGTTACCACCGGAGAGCTGCCATGCCAGAGCGCGGATACGTCTGGGACGCACATCGTATTCTTCGACCAACTCTTCGGCTACTTTAGCAGCTTGATCGTGCTTGAGCAGCGGCCCTGCGGAAAATCCCTGACGGGTGGTCAAAAGCAGGTTGTCTACCAGATCAAGATTACGGGCGGTGGCAAGATCAAGACGGTCTTCCGGAATATAAGACATGGAGTTATTCCAAGTCATTTCCGCAAAAAACTTCCGCCACGGCTTGCCCATGATGAAAATAGTATCTTTGGGCGGCTTGCGCATACCGCAGACGCCTTCAACAAGCTCCTGCTGGCCGTTACCCGCAACGCCTACAATAGCGACAACTTCACCCTTGCGAACATCAAGATTAATATCGCGCAAGCCGATTCCGGTCATATTCTTTACTTCCAGAACCTTATCGCCGATCTCGACCTCCTCCTTGTCCACTTCGAGGATGACTTCCTTACCGACCATGCGGCAGGCCAGATCAGCCTTGGAGGTAATCTTGTCGCGAGGAACCTCGGCATCGATGTTACCACGGCGCAAAATGGCAACTTCGTCAGCGATGGCCATAACTTCTTCAAGCTTATGGCTGATGAAAACTACGGACTTGCCCTGACGAGTCATGGCCCAGAGGGCTTCAAAAAGACGGAAAGCTTCGCGGGGAGTAAGAACCGCAGTGGGTTCATCGAAAATCAGCACCCTGCTCTCGCGATAAAGCAGCTTGAGAATTTCAACACGCTGTTTCTCACCCATGGACAGGGTTGAAACCTTTGCGGAAGGATCAATCTCAAGTTCGTAATCTTCAGCAAGCTTGCGGACTCTTGCTTCCATCTCCTTGGGGTTGACGAAAAATCCGCCTTCCTGACCGAGCAGCACGTTCTGGGCAACGGTCATGGTATCGACCAGCATGAAGTGCTGGTAAACCATACCGACCCCGGCTTTAATGGCATCCTTGGAGTTGGAAAAATCAACGCGCTTGCCGTCAACTTCAATGTACCCTTCGTCGGGACGAAAACGTCCGGCAAGCATAGACATGAGTGTACTCTTGCCCGCTCCGTTCTCACCGAGTAGGGCCTTGATGCGGCCGGGATAAAGATCGAGTGAAATTTTATTGTTAGCGACAACCTTACCGAAACGCTTGGTAATGCCTTTCAGTGAAATTAATGGGTCACAACCTTCAAAGCCAGTCGCCTTCTGGCATTCGGGACGGGTGAAATCCTGTTGACTCATGTTACCACCTATCCTTCAGGCTCGATGTTGATTCCCAGATGCGCAGGAGCATTACCGCTGCGTCCTCTCATCGCGGAGAAGATCAGCACCAGAATGGTCAGGGCATAAGGCAGCATCAGCAGCAGGGAAGACGGGATATGGGTTCCCACTGCCTGCAAACGTAACTGGAATGCCATGACACCACCGAAAAGGTAAGCACCGAAAACTGCGCGGCCCGGTCTCCAGAAAGCAAAAATAACCAAGGCAACCGCAATCCACCCGCGTCCGCCGGAAAGGCCGTTAGCCCAAAGATGGGTGTACGCAAGAGAAAGATACGAACCGCCCAGACCGATAAAGAAACCACCGCCCAGCAACGCGATCCAGCGCAGACGAATGGCCTTCAGCCCCACGGCTGCAGCCGCAGCTGGCTTCTCACCTACTGCTGAAATTGCAAGCCCAAGACTGGTCCGATTGAGAAACAACATGAATAGGACCGGAACCAGATAAGAAACATAGACAAGGGCATCCTGCTTGAAGAAAATATCCCCTATATAAGGAATGGCGGAGAGCACCGGAAAGCTGAACTTGTCAAACCCGTCAGTGGCGGTACCGATGTACGGAGTACCGAGGAAGTTACACAGGCCCACACCGAGGATGGTCAGTGCCAGACCGGAAACAACCTGGTTACCGAGGCAGGTAATACAGACGATACCGTGCAGCGCAGCCATGAATGTTCCGGCAATACCTCCGGCAATGAATCCGAGCCACGGATTGCCGGTGGTCATGGTAACAAAAAAGGCCGCGAAAGCCGCCATGCTCATCATACCTTCGACACCGAGGTTGAGCACTCCACCCTTCTCAGTGAGAATCTCACCGAGAGTAGCGTAGAGGATCGGTGTACCGGACTGCACCGTGGCAGCCAGCAGGGGGACAATAAAACTTTCCAACATTATATCACCCGACTACTTCTTCTTAACAATCTTATATGTAACCAACATCTGGCCTGCGAGGACGGACATAAGGATAAGTCCTTCCATAATAGAGCCGAATGATGCCGGAGTCTGCAATTCAAGCTGCATATTTTCAACACCTACACGCAGTGCTGCGAGCAGGTAGGCGGAAATACCGATGTACAGGGGATGCAATCTCGCCAGCCACGCAACAACAATAGCAGTATAACCGTAGCCGACCATAATGGAAGGCTGAAGCCTGTTGATGGTGGCTGAAGCTTCAATGCATCCGGCCCATCCGGCCAGAGCACCGGAAATAGCCATAACCAGAATGGTCAGCATTCCGTACGGCAGACGAGAATACATGGCGATGCGCTCGCCCTCACCCGCAACCTTGATCTCAAAACCGAGGCGGGTAAAACGCATAAACGCCCACATGGCAATACCGGAACCGACACAGACCGCAAATCCCCAATGCAGACGGGAATCACCGATCTGCCCGATGATAGCTCCGGGAGTGAATTCCGGGGTAACCGGGAACCCGAAACTGGCCGGGTCCTTCCATGCGCCGAACACAAGGTATTCAAGCAGCAGGATAGCAATGTAGTTGAGCATCAGGGTGGAGATAATCTCGTTGACCTGCAATTTAAGCCGCAGGATAGCCGGGATATAAGCCCAGGCAGCACCAAAGAGCGCAGCGCAGATAAACATGAGCGGCATGAGCAGGTAACCGGGCAGACCGGGAAAAGTAAGCGCGGCCCATGTGGCCCCGATTGCGCCGAGCGCAAATTGGCCTTCAGCCCCGATGTTCCAGACCTGCATCCTGAAGGCTGTAGCAACACCCAGTGCACAGAGAAAAATGGGAATAGATTTTAAAAGGGCATCTTCCAAAGCCCATGAAGCACCAAAAGACCCCTGCCAGAGTACGAGGAGTCCTTGTACAGCAGATTTTCCCTGCAATTCAAGCAGGAGCGCGCTGATCCCGAAAGATAGAACCAGAGCGCCCACGATAATAAACGGGGCGCCCCAGTTCCAGGGTTCGTCACGCTTTTGTAAGCGATAACCCAACATAAATTATTACTTGGTATTTCCGATTACGCCTTCAACAAACCACATCATACCGAGCATCTCAGGATCGGTCATGGTTTTTCCGGCCGGAACCATTTCTTTACCGTTCTGGTCCTTGAGGGGACCTACGAAAATTGCGTTTTTGCCTTCAACGATAGCTTTCTTGGCTTCAGCAACTTTGTCCTTAACATTCTGGGGAACCATGGGACCGTAAGGAGCGATGTCTACGATGCCCTGATCCATGCCC
Source organism: Maridesulfovibrio sp. (assembly GCF_965230075.1). Lineage (GTDB taxonomy): Bacteria > Desulfobacterota > Desulfovibrionia > Desulfovibrionales > Desulfovibrionaceae > Maridesulfovibrio. The sequence goes on from NZ_OZ245945.1 coordinate 2,752,897, forward strand.
CACCACAGGGATTCATTACCCTGCCAAACACCGTCGCGCAGCTGCTCAACAGCGTTCTTGAAAAGAGGAGCCCAGTTCCAGACAGCAGCGGTCAGGTGAGCCTTGGGAGCCATCTTGGACATATCAGAGTTGTAAGCGATGGAGTACTTGCCGCGTTCCTGAGCTGCTTCCTGAGGACCGGGGGAATCCTGATGCTGGGTGATAACGTCAGCTTTCATATCCAGCAGGGAGATGGCTGCGTCTTTTTCCAGTGCAGGATCGTACCAGGTCTTGGTCCATACTACGCGAACGGTAGCTTCGGGATTAACGGAACGCACACCGAGAGTGAAAGCGTTGATGCCGCGGATAACTTCAGGGATGGGGAAAGCAGCAACGTAACCGATTACGTTGGACTTGGTCATCATACCAGCAACGATACCGGTCAGGTAACGAGCCTGATACATGCGGCCAAAGTAGTTGCTCATGTTAGGGGTGGTTTTGAAACCGGAGCAGTGCATGAATGCGGTCTTGGGAAATTTTTTGGAAACTTTAACCATGGGGTCCATGTAACCGAAGCTGGTACCGATAACCATGTCGTAACCTTTACGGGCGAAGTTCAGCACAACGCGCTCGGAGTCCGGACCTTCAGCAACGGATTCTACGTAGGAAGTCTCAACCCAGGGCAGAGCATCAATAGCCTTACGGCCCTGATCCTGTGCATAGGAGTAACCTTCGTCACCCACGGGAGAAATGTAAACAAAACCGACTTTCACTTTGTCCTTTTTAGCACCAGCAAACGCAACGGATGCCAGCATCACGGACATGGCTGCAACAGCAACCATAAGCAGAACTTTACGCATCATCCACTCCTTGAGAATTAGTTAGTAAACCCTGTTGAAGCTCCGTATCAACGAACCTTCCCCTGATTTTGAAAAAACAAAAAAACAAATACACAACCAGCCCCCGGACTCCCTGCGTCCGGCAGCTGGAAATGCAAATGTCTATCTGAACCTAAACCGTGTTAAGATATTAAAACCTTAACTATTATTCTCCTGACAAACCTTCACAATGGGCTGTGCGAACTGTGTTTCACTATCCCACGGGAAGAGGATCCAGGTATCCTGACTAACTTCTGTGATGAAGGTGTCTACTAAAGGACGACCTTCAGGTTTGGCGTAAACCGTGGCGAAGTGGGCCTTGGGAACCATTTCCCTAACCAGTCTGGCTGTACCTCCGGTATCAACGAGATCGTCGACCAGAAGCCAGCCTTCCCCATCGCCTTTGAAATCTTTAAGCACAGTGGCTTTCTTTTCCTGAACTTTCCAATCATAAGTGGAAATGCAGACGGTGTCGATAAGTCTTATATCAAGCTCACGGGCCAAAATCGCCGCAGGTACAAGCCCGCCGCGGGTAATGGCTAAGATACCTTCAAAAGGGCCTTTTTCAAGCAACCGCCAGGACAAAGCCCTGCAATCACGGTGCAGCTGTTCCCACGAAATGGGGTACATTTTATTATATCTGTCTGCCTTGGACAATTTATCTTCTCCTTAATTTCCATGCATGCACGCGGTTTCCCTAGCCCAAGGAATGAACAAGAGCAACATAAAAATAAACGCAATTCCACATTTATGAAAATTCAGGCTATAATTTCACCAGCCCAGATCAGCTTCAATTGTCGTAAAACAACAGTTTAAACAGCAAAAAACCTTTTAGCAGCAGAAAACTGATCCCGTCTACCCTGAGCTGTCAGTGAGAAACTCCACCTGAGTCATTATTTATTTTTGATTTTACATAAAACACAGGCAAGGATAAAAGAATAATTGGAGCTGAGAAAATCAATCAACTCAAAATCAAAGGTCTATACTTATGAGATTTCAGGATGCGGCCCGACTGCGTTACAAAATAACTCTGCCCTTAATCCTTGTGCTGGCCCTTGCTGCACTTTATCTTTTTCACACCATACTCATTGAACGTAAAAACCTCATAGACACCCAAAACCTGCTCAGTGGGCTGCGCACAACAGCCGTTGAAATGCTGACTGCCCCTGAAGGTTTAAGCCATGACTCCACAATACAGATATTCAACTCCATTATTGAAGAACTGCAGAATTACCCAGAGGACAGCCGCTTAAGCAACCTGTTGGACAACGAGAATTCCAATCTTTTTGGTTCTGCTGATATTTTCCTCAAAGCCATCACATCCGGGGACAACAAAGCGACAACCGCAGCTGCGCGTAAACTTGACTCATCCATAAGCATGGTTTCAGGAGATATCTGCAAAATTTCTGACTATTTCCATGTAAACAGGGTAAAGTATGAATATGGAATCCTCTTCCTGATCTGCATTCTGGTGGCTCTCCATCACTTTCTCGTGGACCGCCCCATGCATGAAGAATTGATCCGTTGCGCCCGGGAAAAAGAAGTCAGCAAATCAACCATCAAAAAACTTGCTGAACGGGATACCCTGACCAACCTGCCCGGCAGGATGAAATTTTACGAGGAATCGGAAAAAGCAGTTTCAACCGCCACAAGGTATGGCTCGGATCTGGCACTCATAAAAATGGATATCCACGACTTTAAAACCATCAACCAGAAACACGGTCAAAAGGCCGGAGACAAGATTCTGGCCGGATTTGCGCGTGTGGTGCGTAAGAACTTAAGACGACCGGACAGCTTCTTCCGGGTCGGAGGAGATAAGTTTATCATCCTTGCTCCGCATACAAGCGTAACCAATGCAAAGAATCTTACGGAAAAGATCAATAAGCTGATTTCAACCACCAAGAGCCTGAAGGCTGTTCCCTTCACGATGAATACCGGGATCGCCATGTGCGAACATGGTGAGACAGGTGAATCCCTGCTCAAGAAAGTTGATCTGGCTTTAAATGAATCAAAGAAATACGGTCCCGGAACCGTATACACCCACCCAGAATCTGCAAAACCTGCTGAGTAACGAAATGAGAACACCAAAATTTTTTATTGTTACCGTCTTTGCTGTCGCCCTTTTTCTGGGGCTTGCAGCCTGCTCCACCCACAAACCTGTTCCTGCCCCGGTAAAAACTGGCGTTGAGCTCAAGCCGGGCAAGATTCCCCTACGCGATTTCTTTAAGAACCCTGTAGCCGAAGGTTTCACCATATCCCCGGACGGCAAGAAAATAGCATGGCTGGCACCTTGGAAAGACAGACTCAATATTTTTGTCAAAGACCTTTCCAGCAATGAAACCACCAGAGTAACCAGCGCGACCAAGAGGGATATCTACGGTTATTTCTGGGCCGGGAACGAGCGTATTGTCTTCGGGCAGGACTCGGGCGGCGATGAAAATGTGCACACTTTCTCCGCCGCCATTGACGGTAGCGGGGAAAAAGACCTGACACCATTTGAGAACACCCGCACCAATCTGCTGGACGATCTTGAAAGCGATGATGACCATATCCTGATTACCATCAACAAGGATAACCCCAGACTCTTTGATGTATATAAACTCAACGTGGTCAGCGGAGAGCTTGAACTTGAAGCGCGTAACCCCGGTGATATCAGCGGATGGATGACAGACCATAACGGCACAGTGCGCCTTGCCGTTGCCAGCCGTAACGGCCAAAATGTCATCCTCTACCGGAAAAATGCGAAAGATTTATTCCGCCCGATCATGAGTCTTGATTTCCGGACAGCATTCTCTCCCTTGGTTTTTGATTTCAATAACGAGAAATTCTACGTCAGCACCAACATTGACCGGGACAAGCAAGCCATTTACCTTTTCAACCCGGAGACGCTAAAACTGGAACACCTTGTTTTCGAACACCCCGAAGTGGACGTCACCCAGCTCATGTACTCCAAAAAACGCAAGGTTATCACCGGAGCGGGTTTCTACACAGATAAACATCATTACGTATTTTTTGATGATCAGCGCGAGGAGGTCCAAAACGATCTTGACGCAATGCTGCCCGGATATGAGGTGGTCGTTACTGATGCAGACAAAGACGAGACCAAATGCATTGTCCGTACATTCTCGGACCGCAGCCTCGGAGCCGGGTACATTTACGATGTCGAAAACAAAAAGCTTGAAAAAATAGCAGAAGTCAGCCCATGGCTTGAACAGTCGAATATGGCTGAAATGAAGCCGGTCTCCTTTACTTCCCGTGACGGACTGACCATCCATGGCTACCTGAGTCTGCCCAAGGGTAAGGAAGCCAAGGATCTGCCTGTACTCATAAACCCGCATGGCGGCCCTTGGGCAAGGGATTACTGGGGCTTCAATCCCGAAGTACAATTCCTGACCAACCGGGGCATTGCGGTCATGCAGATCAACTTCCGCGGCTCCGTCGGATATGGCCGCGAATTCTGGGAAAAAGGATTCAAGCAATGGGGCCTCAACATGCAGAACGACATCACCGATGCCGTCCACTGGCTGATAGGTCAGGGCATTGCCGATCCTGAACGGGTTGCCATTTATGGCGGATCATACGGAGGTTACGCTACCCTCGCCGGACTGACCTTCACCCCCGACCTTTACGCCTGCGGCATCGATTATGTGGGCCCTTCCAACCTGTTCACCCTGTTGGAAACCCTGCCCCCGTACTGGGAAACCGAGAAAGAGGAATTCTACATCAAAGTCGGCGATCCGGTGCGTGACTACAAGCTGCTGCGCAAGGTTTCCCCGGTATTTCATGTGGACAAGATTAAAGCCCCGCTCTTTGTCGCCCAAGGAGCCAACGACCCCCGCGTGAAAAAGGCTGAATCAGACCAGATCGTCAAGGCCCTGCGGGACCGCGACGTGGCAGTGGAATACATGGTCAAGGACAACGAAGGCCACGGATTCCACAATCAGGAAAACCGCTTTGACTTCTATGAAGCCATGGAAAGATTTTTAAATAAGCACCTGCTGCAGTAGATTGAATACTATACCAACAAAAAAAACGCCGCACTCTCAACGAATGCGGCGTTTTTTGATTCTTTAAAAAGTAATAAACTTACCGTCGCAGCAACGAAATCCCGGAAATCTTATTGAAGGTCCGTACTGCAAAGGTATCGGTCATGCCGGAAACATAATCCACGATTTTCTGGGTATTTTGATACACAGTCGCCTCTGCAGATGGAGCGTAAAGATCCGGCAGCAGCTTGACGGACTTCTTGCATTTTGCGCCAAGCTTACCTTTGGTATGGGTCTCAATAACTATGCGGCCCAAAAAGTCCAGAATCTTCCAAAGCACTTCATATGCAGCAGCTTCGGTTTCGATTACTTCCGTGGAATTGTAGACTTTCTCTATTGCAATTTCCTTAAGCCTGCTGAATTCCTTGGCCTTGCCAATCTCCTCGGTCAGGCTGGAACTGAATTTCCCGGCAAGGATTTCCTGCTCGTAATCAAAAAACACCTCACTGGAACTGGTTACCAGCGCATTGATAGTACAGGCCCGCAGATATTCCACCTGCTCCTTCTTCCCGGGGATACGGTCCACACGGGCAATTATATCAGTTTTATTCTCAAGAATATCCAGAAAGATCGTACGTAACTCATCAAAGGAAATCAGATTCAGGCGGTGGCCGTCTTCAATATCGATGACGTGGTAGCATATGTCATCCGCTGCCTCTACCAGATAGGCAAAAGGATGACGCACCCATTTTTTATCCTCAAGTTCAGTCAGTCCCAGATGCTCGGCAACCTCAGCATAAATTTCAGCTTCACTGGCAAAAACACCGAACTTCTTTTTATCTTTGATATGCTTTGAAACATAAGGATACTTGGTAAAAGCAGCCAAGGTGGCACAAGTAAGCTGCATGCCGCCTTTACTATATGGGCGTTGCAGGGCAAGGATATTACGCAATCCCTGAGCATTGCCCTCAAACCAGATGAAATCATTGCGATGCTCAACATCAACCATAGAGCACAACTCAGAACCTATTTCAGAAGTCTGGAACCAGTCCCGGATTACATCCTCACCGGAATGTCCGAAAGGAGGATTGCCGATATCATGGGCAAGGCAGGCCGTTGCCACCACTGTCCCCGGTTCAGAGGAAATAAGATCAAGATCAGGATATTTTCCAACCAATCGACTGCCGACCATATTGCCGAGGGAACGGCCCACGGAAGAAGTCTCAAGACTATGAGTCAGCCGGGTACGCACATAATCACTGCGCGAAAGAGGAAAGACCTGTGTCTTATCCTGCAATCTCCTGAAAGCTGATGAAAAAATAATGCGGTCAAAATCGCGCTGAAATTCACTGCGGTCTTTATCTGCGTAGTTTGATTTTTCTTTTCCGATTCTCTGCTTGCTGAGTAAACTATTCCACTGCATTTACGCTCATTTCCTTTCAATTAATATCGCTACTCAATATACTTCTTTACGATTCGATCCAATGTTCCATCCACTCGCATGGATTCAAGAGCGACATTAAAACGGTCACGCAAATAACGCAAATTACGCTTTTTGGAAAATGCGACATAAACATCATTCTTGGAAATAGGTGCTCCCAACTGCCGAACCTGATCAGCAACACCCAATCTATTGATTGCCCCCAGTGTTGAAATCATGTCGCCGACCATAACCTCAAAGCGCCCCTTAATAAGCTTTGCAACACTCATTTCAGAGGCAACACTAAATTCAATATCCGAATCCGGGACCTGATTTTTAATGAAAATATCAACTTTCTTGCCGTAACTGAAATCTCTGATCAAGCCTAAACGCAACCCTTTTAACTCACTCAAATCTCCGTTAAATTCCAAAGGCGAATCTTTTCTCACATAAAGAGTCATGATCTCTTGTCTAAGCGGCTTGCTGTACAGCAACTGAAATTCCCGCTCAGGCGTTTTCAAAATATTAAAGATACAATCCGCATTCCCCTGCATTCCCATAGATAAAGCCCTATTCCATGGGATGAGTATAAGCTCCACATCCTCACCCATCCGGCGAAAGCATTCTTCGACAATTTCAGAATCAAGCCCTTTAACAGTTCCATTCTCTGTGTAGGAAAAAGGAGCAAATTCCATAGAAACAGCAAGATATTCCCGTGCTGATCCCGGACTGGAAATGAGCAATAGAAATACACACAACAAAACAGATGCATATATTTTCATATCAACTTTCAGCATAAAATTATTTTACCTCAAGCAGACAAACCACACAATTAACAGAACTATACAGGAGAATCCTAATCTACATACTTCTTCATAATCAAATCCAAGGTTCCATCTTCACGCATGGACCTAAGCGCCATATTGAAATGGTCACGTAAAAAAGCAAGTTTACGTTTCCTGGAGAATGCCACGTAAATATTGTTATCAGTAACCGGAGGCTCAAGACTGCGTATTTTTCCCTTAACCTTCATATTACGGATGGTATGCATGGCTGAAAAATGATCTGCTATTAGAATGTCAAAACGTCCTTTGATTAGCTTGGCGATATTCCTTTCAGTATCAACAACCCACTCTACACGACGTTTTTCCAACTCAGTGTGCAAAAACTTATCAAGCTTCTTCCCATAGCTAAAATCCCGTATCACACCGAATGAATGGTCCTTAATTTTTTCTAAATTTCCGTCAAAAACCAACTTCGAATTCCGCCTGACAAATAATGAAATCTGTTCACTGCGATACGGGTCGCTATAATACAACTTTTCTATACGAGCAGGAGTTTTCAATGCACCAAAAATTCCATCAACATGGCTATGCATCGCCATAGACAAAGCGCGTTTCCACGGGACAAGCTCTATCTTCAAATCCACACCCATGCGGCGAAAACATTCCTGCAGAATTTCAATATCAAAACCTTTTAAGACACCATTTTCACGCTGTGAATATGGCAGGTACTCCAACGAAACTAAAACAAACTCCCTCGCCAGCCCCAAATTGGGGACGAGTACCAATGAAAGGCATAAAAGAAACGCCACAAAACTTTGTTTTATAAATTTTTCCGGCATACTGTAACGTTACCCTAAACAGACAATTCCGGCAATGAATTCATTATTTATCCAGCAAGAACTACCCCCGATACGAAAACAACAGCTTCAAAATTTTGCGCACACGATCTGAAAAGAGCTTTTCTCCAAGCAGCTTTCCGGCAACCTTTTTATTCATCTCCGCAAGTGTCGGATAAGGATGGATCGCCCCGGCAAGAGTTGCAAGGCCGACCTTACCATTCACTGCGGCAACCCACTCGGAAAGCAATTCCCCGGCATGGACCGCAGCAATCTGGCAGCCAATAGGCTTGCCTTTCTCATTGAGCAGCAACTTAATCCGCCCCCGCCCTTCACCTTCGGCCAAAGCACGGTCACTTGCTAAAAATTCTTCAACTACCATCTTGTAGTTAATGTCGGCTTTCAACGCTGCTTTTTCATTCATACCTACACTGGCAAGCTCCGGGTCGGTATAAGTACACCATGGCAGCCAAGTGTAATTTGCCTTACGCGGCAGACGAAAAACGGCATTGGAAACTACGATTCCGCCCTCGTACCCGGCAGCATGGGTAAAACGGTACTTACCAGTCACGTCCCCGGCAGCATAAATGTGGGGAACAGAGGTCCGCATACGGGCATCCACAACAACAGATCCGCGCGCAAGCTCTACGCCGATATCTTCCAGCCCCATCCCGGACGTATTGGAGCTGCGCCCCATGGCAACCAATAATTGTGAACCAGCAACGCTCAGCTTCTCACCGCCGGACTCCAACAGGACTTCAACACCGCCATCAAACTTACGCACCTCGTCTATCTTTGAGCCAAGAACAAAACGCACTCCATCCTCAACCATGCCATCCATGACATATGCGGCCATATCCTCATCTTCACGGCTCAAAATCTGATTACTACGCTGGATGACCGTAACCTTGCTGCCCAGCCGCTGGAAGGATTGAGCCATTTCCACGGCTATGGGGCCACCGCCAAGCACGACCAGAGATTCCGGCAATTCCTGCAAAGAAAAAATGTCTATATTGGTCAGATACGGAACTTCATCAAGTCCCTTGATAGGCGGCATTGAAGGGGAAGAACCAGTGGCAAGCACCCAAGAGCGGGCCGAAACATTACTCCCGTTTAAGAAAACCGAATGCGTATCGACAAAACAGGCTTCGCCGAAACGAACCTCAACTCCCAGAGAATTAAACCGCTCCACGGAATCGTGGACCTGAATAATATCGATGACCTCGCTTATGCGCTTGGCAACCTGTGCGAAATCCACAGGAGGTAGCTCAACTTCCGGCAAACCGAAATCACCGGCACGGCCCATAAGATGCCGAACTCTGGCGCTACGAATCAAAGTCTTACTGGGCACGCATCCATAGTGCAGGCAATCCCCACCCAGCTTGTCTTCCTTATCGATCAGCAGGACTTTTACACCAAGTTGCGCGGCCCCGGCGGCCACTGTCAGACCTGCGGCCCCACCACCGATGACGCCGAGATCATAGTCATATCTTGCCATATCATCTCCACTTTAAATATGCAGCACACCTCGCAAAGCAGCTCCGTAAAGCCCGCTTTCCTGATTGTCATTCAAGAATACCGGAATCTGCTTCAAGTAGTCGCCCATTGAGCTGGAATCGAGAAACTCTTCCATAAATACAGGCTGCTCAACCACAAAGGGATTCTTTGCCACTATTCCCCCGGCGATATACAGCCCTCCTGTAGCACAAACGCTGATGGCATAATTACGGCAACAGCGGGCAGTGAACCGGGAATACCATTCAAGGGTCCTGCCGCCCTGCTTCATCTTCTCAGCAACCAGACTCGGCTCCAGATCTTCCCCGGTCAAGTAGAGATGTAGCATATTCAGCCCGCGTCCGGTCAGGACTTCATCGCCGCAGCAATAGGAGATATTGCGTTTATCCATGACGAATTTACAAAAATCCAGCTCGTCTGCAGTCTGACACGGAAAGCTGATATGTCCGGCCTCGGAAGGAACAGGTACATAACCCAGCTCGGACACAGGAACAGGAACCAAAGCGCAATGGCCCAGCCCGGTCCCGGCACCGATTACACCCACCGTACCTATGGGTGAAATCTCAACATCATGAATAATGCGGCAACCCTCAACCGCCGAGGTACGGCAGGCATAAGCCTGTGCCGCGAAATCATTGATCAGCACGGCAGCATTGAAGCCGTATTTTTTATAACCGTCCCGAAAATCGACCTCCCAATCCACGTTGGTGACATTGCAATAAACTCCGCCCACCACCGGACCGGCCACGGCAATGACCGTGACATCAAAATCAGACGGTAAATAAGAAAAATCACTTGCGGCCAGCATTTCCATAAGATGGTCAAAACTGCGGGCTTTCACACTGGAAAGCCAGACTGTTTCCTTCATGACCAGCTTATGGCCCGGACCAGACTCAAATGCAGCAAATCTACTATTTGTGCCCCCAATATCAACAGCAAGAACAAGTCCCATTATAGCAATCCCCTGCTCTGAAAATTAATTATCTCTTCCTGATAAACTGACCGGAATTCTAATACATTCATAAAAATAAATAAATGAGATTGGGTTACTTTTCCCTGTCTTGTCAAAAACCGGACACAAGAAAGCCCGGTACGGACTGTCCCATCCGGGAAGCCGCACCGGGCGCATATTCAATTATGTTTGGAGATCTGTATTTATGCGCTTATGAAGCCTTAGCCTTCACTAAAGGGACTTCATGCAGAATCTTATCCTTGGAGTTCTTCTCCTCACGGCGCATCTTGATATACTTGCGGGTAATATTCCTGAGTGCTTCAGCCTTTTCTTCACGGTCATCCGCATCAAGGAAGGCCCCCAGTTTTCTTTCCAGCTTATAAGGATTCTGTTCCTTCTTGATAGCGATTACGCCGTCAAGAATCATCTTCTGGTTAATCAGCTCGTTGCGGGTCCGGCAACGCACTGTTTCAGCCATGGGCGCGAAAATCATATTACTGAAGATGACACCGTAAAGGGTTGAAATAAATGCTACCGGAATATGTTTAAGGATCATTGCCGGATTATCGATGCCCATGAGCAAACCGATCAGGCCGATAACTGAACCGGCCACACCGAAGGCAGGAGCAAAACGGGCCATAGACTGAAATACGCGCTCGGATTCACCACGGCGCATATTGAAAAATGACATTTCAGTCTTCAGGCAATCCTTGATTTCATCTTCCTCAAAATTATCCACCAGCAGCATAAGTGCATTGCGCAAAAAGGAAATGGTGGTTTTCTCGCCCGCTTTTTCAAGGGAAAGCATGCCGTCCATCTTGGAACGAACACTGAGATCAAGCAGGGTCTCAACTATCTCTTCATGGGTAGTAAGCCGGCTGGAATAAGTATCCTGCACCACCCTAAAGGCTTCGCGAAGTTGCTCCACCGGATAACTGAGCAATACAGCAACAGCCAGACCGGAAAGGACAATGGCAAGGGCTGCGGCATTCCAGTAAAGGGCAATTCCACCGCTAAGCCAGAAACTTCCGGCGAAGATGGATGAGGCAACGATGACACCGATTAAATTCTTTTTATTCATTACAGACCTCCTTACTGGGCATTGACGTCGGTATTAATGACTACGATCTCAACTCTGCGGTTGTTACCCTCCACCTTGCCCATATCACCGGGCAATTCCGGGGCAACCCCGCCACGTCCGCTGACAATGATACGGACCGGATCGATTGATTTTGTATTGATGAGATATTCGGCAACCTTGGCTGAGCGTCTTGCGGAAAGTTCAAAAGCGTTCTGCTCGCCCACTTTGGCAGCATCAGAAGCATCGGTATGCCCGATGATATGAATGGCATGGGTGCTGGTTTTAAGTACATCAGCAACTTCAGCAAGATATTTGCGGGTCTTGGCTTCAAAGACATTCTGCCCGGGAGCAAAAAATGCGTTGCCGCGCATGACGATCTTAAGCTCGCCTTCCTCTTCCTTCATGCTCACGGCACCGTCATCACTGCGGTAAAGCACATCTTCAGGAGTCATGACCACTCTGGCAGAGCTGGACATGGCATCGCGATGGAATGAAATCATTTCAATCAAACCGTCAGCAGGATTCATTGCAACCTGTGACTGGGCATTACCCTCAAAAATGACTTTTATATTTTCCTTGGATTGACTGTATATAAACAGCACCACAAAAAGGACGAACATAACCATCATCAGGTCGGACCATGGAACTGCCCAGCCGTTCATGCCGGAAGTATCCGTGTCTCCTGATTTAAATTCCATAAGGTCAAGTTCACATTTCAGTTCATCGAATTTCATACCAAGCTCCATCGTCTGATGAGTGCGGGCTGAGCCCGTGGTTCTCTTTCGATTCTTGAAGCAAGGGTAATGCCAATCGCCGTAACAGTGTATATTACAGGGGCTAAGAAAGGATATTTTAACTTAAGGAAAGGATAAAAATTGAAAAAGTCAAAAAGAAGACATAAACGGATCGTCCGAAAAAAAAGACGCCTCCCGAAACCGGAAAGCGTCATTCAATTAATCTACTGAACCGAAAAAAATTACAGATCAATACATAGCCCATCCTGAGCCATGATGATTTTTTCCGGCCTGAACTCGGCAAGCTGTGAAAATTCAATGGTATCATCCAAAAACTTCTGGAGCTGAAAATCATCGAGCACCGGTTCCTGATGAAAAAGGCAAAGGGTTTTCACCTTGGCCATGCCGGAAAGCTCCACTGCAATAATATTATTGGAGTGACCCCAGTCTTCCTTGATGGAATTGGCCTCAGCAAATGAGTACTGGGCATCCATGATCAAAAGGTCCGCTTCCTTAAAGAACTCAACAAAACCTTTATCTGAAAGGGCTGTGGCGCTCTTGTGTTCGCAATCAGTGGAATAGACAGCAGACTTACCGTCCTTTTCAAAACGGTATCCGAAAGATCCGCCCGGATGGTATTGGGCCTTGATCTCGATATCTACCCCGGCAATTTGAAATCTCTGCCCGGTCTTCAAACGTATAAAATCGAATTCTGCGGCCAGATTCTCAAAATGAACCGGAAAACAAGGTTCACTCTGCTGGTTGCGCAGAACCTTTTCGATATTGGGATGCCCACCGTAAAAAGTAATCTTATTACCGGGAATGTAGGCAGGTACGAAGAAAGGAAATCCCTGAACATGATCCCAATGCAGGTGGGACATAAGAATATGAAAATGTGCCCCCGGAGCACCATGGCGATCCGCCATGACCTTGTTCCCAAAATCGCGAAGCCCGGTGCCGCAATCGCAAATAATATAATCATCTCCCTGCCCTTCAACCTGAATGCAGGGAGTATTGGTTCCATAGGAACCGCGAACAGGAAAAGGAAGCTCATTGTCAATAAACTGGTCCAGATCCGTAGTTGAATCAATACCCTTTTCAACTGCGATCTCCAGTGCGGCCTTGACTTTGGCTCTGGCTCTTTCAGCATTGAATGTGGCAGACAGGGAACCGCGCGCTCCCCAGATGCATACCTTCATTAATTACTCCTGCTCAAAAATTTATTAATTATTACATCCAGAAGCACAAAAGAGCAACAAAAGCGTATAAAAAATAACATGATTACAGCCCAGACCATTCACTTTTGATCATTTTCAAACTATCAATCAAAGTTATAAATCAACAAAAAGGAATTATCATGAGTATATATAAAACCGTTAAACCATTGATACTTGGATCAGGCTCCCCGCGCCGCAAAGACCTGCTGCACTCAGCCGGATTGGAATTTGAAATCAAACCCGCAACCTGTGAAGAACCAGCCCCCACTCCCGGTCAGGAACCGGAAGACTACGCAATTAAGATGGCGGAGCTTAAGGCCGAAAACGTAGCTGCAAGTAATCCCGGAGCCTACGTGCTCGGGTCTGACACTATTGTAGTCCGTGACCGCGACATTCTCGGAAAGCCTCTAGACCGCGAAGAAGCCTACCAGATGGTCAAATCCCTTTGCGGACGCAAACATAAGGTCATCAGCGGCTGCGCACTCATTTCCCCGGAAGGCGAAATGATCAGCTACGCCGTCTCAACCGAGGTAGAATTCATTGATTTCAATGAAGCGGCTGTACGCGCCTACGCCGCCACCGGAGAACCGGACGACAAAGCCGGAGCATACGCCATTCAGGGACAAGGAGCATTTCTGGTCAAAGGAATCAGTGGATCATACACTAACGTTGTCGGTCTGCCCTTGGCACGGGTAATTGAGAGTCTGATGGATTTGGGTGTGGTTGTTGCGGGGGAAAAGTAAGAGGAAAACTTCGCCACTCCCCCTATCGGCAGCATACCGCTAATATATAGTAAACTTTAAGCTATTGTTCTTGATTAACTGAGTGTTGAAATGGCTATAAAAAGAAAACGTATAGTAGAAGCTCAAAAGATTCATAAAGTAAATAGAGCCGCTGCAGTTGGAAAATTGATGCTTGGTGAGATTTCAAACTGGCATGAATTCCTTTCTGTAGAAACAGCGGACTATGAAAGTCTACCTCGGAGACAATTAAAATCTGGTGTTAAAGACATACAGAACAGACTCTCACAAGAAATACATAAATTTTGTCAAAGCAATTTTGAAAAAATGGACATAGATATGTTGTCCAGACTTTATGAAGAGATCAAGACACATAGAGGCTTAGAAATTACCTGTAATGAATTTGAACAGAAATATTCAAAATTTAGAAAACATGTCCTTAATGGCATGCCAGTGCACTCTACTGTCGTTTTCTGTTTAAGTGGAATGAAATTCAAATTTCCTGAAGACTATTTGACCAAAGACCTTCTGTGCTCTCTAAAAGGTATAATGTTAACCAAGGACAAAAAGGATAAAACTGGTGAAGACATAAGATCCGAAGAATTTTACTTTCGATCTTCTGTGATCACTTCATTTAACCTTCTTGAGGCATACCTTAATGGTATCTCTTGGGACTTTCTTTACAAGACTCCCCCAAAGGACTTGAGCGGTAAAAAACGAAAACTACTTGAAGGATTTCAGGGAATATCTATTCGAGAAAAACTTAAGAAGTACCCCACAATTATTACTGGTGAATATCTTTTCGAAGATAAAGATTTAGATGTAGTAACATTATTGGATATTATGAAACCATTCAGAGATGCATTAGTGCATCCTTCTCCTTTTACAATGCCTGAGAAGTTCGGGGGACATAATAAGTCAGACCTATTTTATCGCGTCAACAGAGAAACAGCACTATTGGTCTCTCAACTGACCTGCAAAATTATCAAGCGAATTAATTCACACATCGGAGCAGACACGAGGCCTGTTTGGTTAGCTGAACTAGATGACTACATGACAGATTTAAAAGAAGGTAATAAGGAACATACCGTGAAAGAATAAAATTACCACACACCCGCACGAATCTTCTAACGACAAAATTTAAAAAAACGTAAACCTGCCCCTTGCACGGATTATTGAGACACTGGTTCAGTGGGGGGGGTGTTGCGGGGTAACTCACAGCTTCTAATGCATATGATTCCCAAAAGGTAGCAATATGACGCATGAAAACCCAATTCTGGAAACATGGTCTTCCGTAGCTGATACGTCTAAAGTCTTTCCCGTAATGCCCGATGGTTGCCGCGACTTGATCATCAAGCATAACCCGGGCAGCCCGCAGCACTTATTTGTCTCACGCCTTATGTCCAAACCTCAAAAAATTTTTGCTCAAAAAGGTACGACATTTATCGGAGTTCGACTCAAGCCCGGTGCTACAATCGCGGCTCATATGCTCAGCGGTCGTCCCTTACCGGATTCCATACAAGGGCTAACCGAATTGGCATATGATACCGCTTCCGTGTCTGGTGATGTCTCGGATATGATGAGCTGCTTAGCTTTGGCTACATCACCTGCAACAGCTGCCAGCGATTTGGGAGTAAGTCTGCGTACATTGCAGCGCCACACCATAAAGATTACAGGACGGACTCCCGACTTTTGGCGCAGGCTGGCCCGGGCGCGCAAGGCTGCCCGGTGTATTTTGTCCGGAACTCTTTTACATGAAGCTGCCCATACGTGCCATTTTTCAGACCAAGCCCACATGACACGGGAGTTAAAATGCTGGTTTGCCATGACTCCCGGCGAGATCGCCGCCAGCCGGGAAGATAGCCGCCATCCGGCATGGAGCATTTCCTACCGTGGCTATGATGCCCCGTAGATCGGCGAGCAGATTTCAATCAAAAAACCGTTGTTGTCGACAACATAGGCTGTGGTCTGCCCCCACGCTTCCTCACGCACTTCTTGCACCACAGTAGCTCCGGCAGACCGCGCTTTCTCAAGGGCGGCAGCCACATCATGCGTTTCAAAGGCGATTTCAAAAATCGGAGATGTGGGGTCGGGAGTGCCGGGAGATTTACCGAGCTCAGTCATGAGTCGGCGCGATGAGAAAGACAATGTAGTGGTCCCGGTATCCAGCTCACCATAGTCCCCTGACTCATGAATCATAGTGCGCTGCAGCCCAAAAGCCTGCTCATAAAACTCAATGGTTCGGGTCACGTCCTCGACGTAGAGGATGGTATATTTCAAATGCATTGTAAGCTCCTTTGATGTTTTTTATAATTTATTACTATTCTACATTTTAGTCTTGAATAATCGCGACAAGATCTGAAATATGTTTTTTGCATTGAACGTCTGATGGATTGAGGTATGGTTGTTGCCGGGGCATAACTAAATCGAAGGCATACAATGAAAGATTTTACCATCCGCACCATGACAAGGGACGAACTGGACTGGGCCGTGGATATGGCTGCCAATGAAGGGTGGAACCCGGGTTTGAATGATGCGGACGCATTTTACGCTCAAGATCCGGATGGCTTTCTTATCGGCCTGTTAAACGGCTCTCCCATCGGATGTATCTCTGCTGTCAGCTATGGCGGAGTCTTCGGCTTTATCGGCTTTTATATTGTTGCCCAGCCCCATCGGGGCAAAGGTTACGGCATGCAACTCTGGCGGGCAGCCATGGACAGAATGCAAGGGCATGTCGTCGGTCTTGATGGCGTATTCGAACAACAGGACAACTACCAAAAAAGCGGCTTTGACTTCCAATACAGCAATATCCGGTTTGAGTTCCGCAACACCATACATGACTCAACACCACACTTATCTTCAGAACTGGCCAAAGCCGACCTGAATATGCTGGACGAGCTTTCGTCTTATGAATCCAAGCTCTTCCCCTCCGAAAGGAAAACATTTCTATCCAAATGGCTAACCCTCCCAGACTCTGCTGCAATTGTGTCCCGCTCGGAAGGCAGTATCAACGGTTACGGAGTAATCAGAAGTTGCCGTTCCGGGAGCAAAATAGGCCCCCTTTTCGCTGATAACGGAGAAGTAGCTGATTTTTTATTCCAAAACCTTTGTGCAAGCGTGAACGCCGACTCTTTAATATACCTCGATGTACCGGAGGTAAACGCACACGGTATGGCCTTGGCTGACCGATATCGCATGGTAAAAGTCTTTGGGACGGCGCGGATGTATGCAGGCCCAGCCCCGGACTTGGATGTAAATCGTATATTCGGGGTTACAACGTTTGAGCTTGGATGATCAAAGACATCCTTGTCGTTTTACCGGGTATTATTTTTGTGGATAACTGCTGGGGATTGCTCAAATCAACAAGCCCATGGTATGCAAATAAAAAATACTAGAAGGAGTTCTTGATGCAAAAAGTACTGACCTTATCTTTTTTTTGTTTGCTGTTCATCTCGTTGATACTTATTCAAAGCAATACTGCGAAAGCTGAAAGTGCAATTGGCGAAGGCGTGGAATACATGTGCTGTAAAACAGCCAATTTTCCAGAAGGATCATACAAAAAATCATGCTGGAACATGAAATGGACCTTGGAATTTGTCAAATATTTCTCCAGCCCGAGAAAAGGTTGTGGCGAAAAATTCATTGCCAGATGTAAATCCGAAACTCCTACTGAGACTGGTAGAATGTCCCGCCTCAATTCTATCCCATGCAAGAAAATACTGGAATGCCAGTACAGACTTAAAAATGTAGATGGAAGACTTGTGTGCGAATAAAACGTGACTACCTAACGAACCCCAAAATCATTGTCCTTCTGGAAGAGCATCTCCAGCACATGATCAGCATAACTCCTCCGGGATGCGTTCATGCTCTTGACCTGAAAGCTTTGCGCAAACCGGAGATCTCTTTCTGGAGTGTCTGGGATGACGAAGAATTGCTCGGTTGCGGAGCACTGAAAGAACTGGACCGAGAGCACGCTGAGATCAAATCCATGCGGACAGCTAACGCCCACCAAGGAAAAGGTGTTGCGTCCCATCTGCTCAAATTCATTCTCACTGAAGCAGAACGACGGAATTATCAGCGTTTAAGCTTGGAAACCGGCTCATACGAGGCCTTTGAACCAGCGCGTAAGCTATACGAAAAATTCGGATTTACCAATTGCGGACCTTTCGCTGATTATGAAATAAACACCAACAGTACATTTATGACCCGCAGGTTGTAGCCCCCAAAATACACCGGACCAATCCCCAGCCATATTGATTTGATATAGCCATTTCCAAATATTGTGCGTAATAGTAAGCTGACACCCTAATGCCCACCGACAGTCGACTAGACTATATTTAAACGCAAACAATTAGATGGAAAAATGCTTGATTATTTAGACATGCGAACAATGCTTCGAGTCGGGGCCATGACCTGCCTGACCCTTGCATTGATTATGACATATTATTCCTTGGCACGCAGAACTTACCACGGATTTCAATACTGGACAGCCGGCTTTTTATGCATAGGCATTGGAGCAGTCCTAGTGTCCATGCGTAATATTCTACCAAGTTTCGTTTCAATAGTTTTAGGCAACGTCCTCGTTGTAATGATGCCCTTTCTACTTCTCTACGGCTTAGAAATATTCTTAAACACAAAACGAAGACTAACAAAGCTCAATACAGCAACTATTGTAGTCTTTGTAACAAGCTTTATATGGTGGACATATATAACTCCAAACCTTCATGCCAGAATAATATGCATAAGCATTGTAATGACTTTTCTCTTTGCGCAATCTTTGTTTATTTCAATAAGACACATCCCTTCAACGCTAGGTAATCAAGAATGGTCTTTTGTTGTAGCGCTAATGATATCAACACTTTCTTCTGCCTTCCGTGCAACAATAACATCATTAAGCATGAACAAAGTTGAGTTTATTAATAACACCAATGCATTTCAATCATCAGCGCTTCTTTTAATTATTCTAAGCGTATCATCCTGTGCCTGCTCTATTTTAATATTAAATTCATATCGAATTGAAAATGATCTTAAAGACGCTAAAAATAAAATCGAAGGATTGGTCAACATTGACGCCTTGTGTAAAATTTACAACAGAAGATTTTTTAACAAAACAATTGAGCAAGAGTTTAAAAGACATCAAAGATCAACAATGCCGTTATCATTGCTAATGCTAGATGTTGATTGCTTTAAACTTTACAATGACACGTATGGTCATCAGGCAGGAGATCAATGTCTTGAAAGGATTGCATCCGTATTGAGCAATTCAGTGGGTAGGCCATCAGACATTACGGCGAGATATGGTGGAGAAGAATTTGTTGTACTATTGCCAAATACAGATTCTGCTGGAGCCCAAAAAATAGCCCAAACTATCCAAAGGGAAATTGAAAATGTCGCAATCCCTCATAAAGGATCGACAGTAGCCGATACCATCACTTTAAGCATCGGCATCGCCACAACTATTCCTGACAGATCAGCATCCCCTGAATTACTTATTAAACAAGCAGACCATTCTCTTTATAAGGGTAAACAAAATGGTAAGAATCAAATAATAGCATATGGTGCGGCATAAATTTCCACACTATCAATATAAAATTTCAATCAAACCTCTCAATAACTCCACACGCCCACTCCTTCCCAATTATTCTAAAACTTACAACAAAGCATTAAGTCACATAACTGGTATAGTCATGGGACATTTTTTTCGAATTACCCCTTCGGAAGTCCATCGACACAAAACTTACATACCAACATAAAGATTCGTTGGCTCAATCCGGTCCAGCATGTTAAATTTATACTGCTGAAGATTTATAGATTTCCTAAAAAATGAGTAGGCATTTTCAAAAAGAATTTTCTTGGGGATAGATATGACTAAGATAGAAGAAATCCAGAAAAGACTCACCACCTCCCCCGATCGGGCGGACGTAAAAACATGTCTCCGGGAGGCCAACTCATTGGCTAGAGGACAGGATGCACTGCTGAGCATAAAGTTTTTACTTCTTTCAATCTTTGGACTTCTTAAAATCAAAGATCTGACCAGGCCGGAAAGAAACACCTTCAATAATGACATAGGAAAGGTATTGGGAAGAATTGATCTCATGCCTATCGTGAAGGAAGCTACGCGTGGAGATTCTTCCTTAATGAGTACATTTGAAAATGATGGACTCAAAAATATTTTCACCAGACTGCAAACACTCACCAAAGACATAAAAAGAGTTGAGAAAGAAGCGGCTCAAAAAGAGCTCTTGGAAAGCGAGAAAAAATTAAACGCTGAACTCGCTGCAATTTCCAGAGAACTTAAAAAAGGACACGTTGCTGCCGCGAAAAACAAAGCGGACCGACTTTTAGCCAGCCATCCCAAAAATAAATCCGAATTCTTAGATAAAATTATACCCATATTCGAAGAAAAAGAGTCTATCAAAGGTTGGTGGCACTATTTGCAGCTACGCTATGATCCGAAGGAATGTAATCTGGAGGAGGCCAAACACTGTGCCTCCAAGATCGCCAAAATCAAAAATCTCGATGCCCCGAAAACGCGCAGGACTGGTATCGCAATAACATGGATTATCGCCTCAGGGTTTGGGAATTAACCCCGAAAGAGGATCAAGCTGAAATGGATTCGATCATCGAGGCTTGTTACAATCTGGCTATTTGCGTTTATTATTACAGGAAGGAAATTAACGGAATGAGGCCGAGAATCTATGGGCGTGCCTTGATAGAAGAAGGACTTAAGCTTGCTCCGAATTCCCCTCATCTAAAGAAAATGGCAAAGACATTTGGAGTAAGGTTTTAAATAACCGCCCATCACATATGACGGGCGGCTTCAGCTTAAAATAGAAATTTGAATCATCCCTCAAAACCATTTTCCTCGTGTGAACCATCGCACAAAGGTTTTTTCTTGGACCCGCCGCAGCGGCAAAGCGCATAATGATCTGCCATTGGCAGCAGCTTGTCCGATTCCTGATCATCAATCAGGTTTACCTCACCTTGCACATGTAAAGGACCGTTCTGCTCCACAACCACTTGTGGTTTATCAAAAAAATACCTGACATGCACACCATCGAGAATATAGCTCAATGCACCGGACGGACACTTTTTAATTGTGGCAATAATTTCATCGACAGGTGCTGCATCAGGTTCGTATTTCGGCTCATCATGCGTACCGAATACAGCCTCAAGCTCACCGCAAGCTCCATTTCCCATACAGAGGTAACGATCAAAAACAATCGTGATCCCTTGACCTACATAATGTTCCGGTTCCTGCTTATCGGAATCTTCCCGGGTTCCCACAAATCCTGCTGCCGAATGACTTCCATCGCACATGGGTTTATATTTTGATTCTCCGCAACGGCACAAAGAACATACCCGCGGAATCTCAACAGGACTACCGTCAGACGCAATTAATGGAGTGTCCACCGCCAAAAACGGGCTATACTGGGTCAGTATTATCTGGCTTTTCTTCACTGTATCCCCCTTTGCAAAATTAAAAGAAAAAACAGAATCAGAAACAAATTAACTGGCCATAAATAACATGAACGCACTCTTTTTGTGAACAGCTTAGGTTAAAATAAAGGAAAGATGCACCTAGGCAGTCCCACAAATACCTGTTGAATATATTAGTCTCCCCTTGCCACAAACCATTTCGTGATTATTATGTCTGCACCCCAATCTAATGGAGCAACACATGATCAGCTACGAATTTCTACTTACA
Source organism: Maridesulfovibrio sp. (assembly GCF_965230075.1). Taxonomy (GTDB): domain Bacteria; phylum Desulfobacterota; class Desulfovibrionia; order Desulfovibrionales; family Desulfovibrionaceae; genus Maridesulfovibrio. The sequence goes on from NZ_OZ245945.1 coordinate 2,774,728, forward strand.
GCGCTAGTGGTGGTACTTATACCGGGCACAGGAGTTATCTACACTGTATCCAATGGCTTATTCCTTGGAAAAAAAGCCAGCTTTGCTGCCGCAACAGGCTGCACTGCCGGGATAATCCCTCATCTCACAGCATCCACTCTGGGACTATCCGCAATCCTGCACATGAGCGCGCTGGCATTTCAATTGATGAAATTTGCAGGGGCTGCTTACTTGCTATATCTTGCATGGGCTACATGGAAAGACACCGGAGGCTTAAGTTTCAATAACCCCGGTGAAGAGAAAAAAATTCAATTGCGGCAGATCGCGAAACGAGGATTTCTCATAAACATCCTCAATCCAAAACTGTCCATATTCTTCCTTGCTTTTCTGCCTCTTTTCGTTCCGCAGGAATCAAGCTCCCCTACTCTGCATATGATTGTCTTAAGTGCTGTTTTTATGGCTATGACTTTTGTCGTATTCATAGCATACGGGCTTTGTGCTACAGGCGTACGCAATCAAGTAATGTCTTCACCAAACATTATACGTTGGTTACAAAGGTCATTTGCGGTCATCTTTGCCGCTCTTGGACTAAAACTGGCTGCAGCTGAGCAATAGAATACTCGTCTTATCCTTTAACGATATTGCTCGTAGATTTTCGCAATGGTTCCGTCATTCATAAGCTTATCAATTGCCTTGTTAAATCTAGGAATTACATCTTGCTTACTGGGATGAAAACGGATCATCATATCAAGGGAATCATAAGGTCTACTGATCACAAGCTTATCCTTTAGACCCTGCTCCTTGATTTGATAAAAAGCAGAATCCTTATTCATAAAGGCCTGATCCAAGCGGCCGGCAAGAAGCAGTTGAACCAATTTATTCTCATTTTCCAAAATATGAGTATTAATCCGCCCATCTACTAAGTACGGATTGTACACCGGATAGTAATAGCCCCGTACCCCGCCTATGGTCTTACCGAACAAATCCTGCGGAGTGACATCAGCGATAGCTTTATCTGCCCTGAACAGAATAATAGAATCAGACACAGCAAATGGTTTGCTGAAAACGCCAAGCACTTTGGCCGATTGCCGCCATGCAGGGTTTGACATAGGCTCGATATCGATTTCACCAAGATCGAATTTTCGTTGTGATCTATTAAACGGACAACGAACAAACTCAATCGTATCTCCGGTTTCCTCAGCAAAGGCATTAAATACGTCTTTTACAATACCAGTTCTAGTGTCAGCATCTTTAAAATAATAGGGGGGAAGCTCCCCCTCATGCAGCATAACACGCAGGTTATCCGCAACGCTCTCATTAACAAAGATAACGCTAATCAAAAAAAAGACTGAGACAAAACGAATCGCCATCTGAGTCATTTCTTGCTACTCCTCCCTGAAAACCCCTTTAAATATAATCAAATTTGCTCTATACCTTAAAATCGGTTTCAAAACAATAAACACATTAAAATTACGCTGATGTAGCATTTTGACACATTGCACGAAAATTTAGTTCAGGAGAAAAAATGCTCAAAGCTCTATTCACTTCATCTTCCAAGCTTCATAAACTAGGTAATCTTACGCATGAGGATGCCGTATTTGTCTTACCTTATATAGACAAAGAGCTGACAATGCGCTTGGTCGATGTCCTTGTCCGCAGGGCACTACACCCCGGTCTGCTGGTCCTTGTGGACGATGATGAACGTTTGGGATTTATGAAAATTGCCAACTATGTTTGCTCCCATTCATCATCCCGCTACTTCGGCTATCTTGCACAGGATGCTTTTCCCGGAGACGGCTGGCTGCGGGCGGCAGTGCAGACCTTGGATCAAAGTGAAGCATCACTCCTTGCATTCAATGACGGGCGGTTTTACGGAACCCTTGCAGTCTTCGGTCTGGCCCGCAGAAGCTGGCTCGCCACCCTTTACCATAAATACTTATTTTTTCCCGGCTATAACAGTCACTTCGGAGACACCGAACTCTCAGCCATTGCCATTCACCAAAAAAAATTAATCTACAACCCCGGCTGCCTGATGATAGAAGTTGACTATGAGAAGCATACCCGCAAAAACAACCCGGAAGATCAGGCCCTGTACAAAACGCGTGAAGCACAAGGGTTCGGCGGGATTATAAAGTAAAGAGTAAAGAATGCCAGTAATTGACCTTTCCCATACAATTAAAAACGGCATGCCCGTATTTCCCGGCACAGAAACCCCGACCATTGAAGAAGTGTTCTCACATGAAATGCATGGCTTTCGTGAGCACAGACTGAATATTTTCTCACATGTTGGAACCCACATAGATGCGCCGGACCATATGATTCCTGGAGGAGAAACCCTCGATAAAATGGATATAAGCCGCTTCATCGGTCCGGGAATCTGCATTGATTGCACCCATAGAACTCCGGAATCACCTGAAATAGACATTGATGACCTTATTCCATATGAGGCTGAGATAAGTGAATGTGACTTTGTCCTGCTGAATAGCGGCTGGTACAGCAACTGGGGCAAGGAAGAATACTTCACCCGCTACCCGGCCTTAAACGAAGCAGCTGCACGCTGGCTGGTTGATTTCGACCTCAAAGGAGTGGGAGTGGATGTTATCTCCATAGATTCTGCAGAAATCAGCGGGTACGGTGTGCACAATACACTATTGGAACAGGGCACGATAATTATTGAGAACCTTAACAATCTTCATTTGTTGCCGGAAGATGGTTTCATTTTCTCCTGCCTGCCGCTCAAGTTCCAAAATGCTGACGGGTCGCCTGTCAGAGCAATTGCAACATACTAACAGATATGTATGTTTACCTAAGAAGTTAGCGCTATATTCAAAAAAAGAAAAACCCATACCACCCTACCACAAAAACCCTCCACCCTACCCAAAAACCCTACCCGCAAATACAGTCATAAACACTTAAAATACGGAGTTTAGCCCGTTTACAGAGAATCCTCCCAGCCACATAATGTAGTTGAAGAATGAGGGCAGTTACTAAACAGCCCTGCATCAAAGGAGGAGAAAAAATGAGCTACGAAACAATCACAAAAGTAACTCAGGATATCGTTCTTGAAGGAACCAAACCGGCCAAAGAAGTGGCCCAGTCCATTGGCAAGCCATACTCCACGCTGCTGCGGGAAATTAACCCTTTTGACAACAACGCAAAACTCGGAGCAGGCACCTTGATGGACATCCTTAAAACCACTCAAGAAACCAAACCTCTTGAGTTCATGGCCGAATCCATCGGTTATACCCTCAAACCTCGTGTAAATTAAAAATACAATAGTAATATATTTATAAGAAGAAGTCGGATTCATAATGAATCCGACTTCTTCATTTCTGGACTTTTAATAACTTTCCACCGATACTGCCGCCATGAAAAAAGTCAGCATAAACCTAACGCATGTGGCGACCCTCGGCCCTGTGGGACATCTGCCCAAAGCTCCGGGTACATGGGGATCAGCAGCGGCTCTTATTACCGCACCGTTTTTGTTTTTACCCTTTCAGCTCCCGGTAAGAATCCTTATTCTTGGATTGATCTTTTACTTCGGCGCCAAGGCCTGTTCTGTAGCTGAAGAACAGTTTGGTCGGAAAGACCCCGGGTGTGTTGTCATTGATGAACTGCTTGGACAGTGGTTGGTATTTCTGCCCTTCCCCGCTGTTGTAACATGGCACCTGATTGCAGGTTTCATACTTTTCCGAATCTTTGACATCCTCAAACCGTTTCCCATCAAACAATCCGAGAAATGGCTCAAGGATGGATGGGGAGTTATGATTGATGATGCCTTTGCAGGGCTGTACGCCATGATTGTTCTCGGTCTGCTCCGCTACCTGACCTAATTGCGCCAAATTTATTTGCTCAAAAAGAAAAGCCCCCGTTTTCAGCTGAAAACGGGGGCTTTCTTAATTACTCAGTAAAAAACTAGTAAGTGAGGCGGAACTGGGCACGTCTATTCTTGGCCCATGCTGTTTCGTTATGACCGGGATCAATGGGATCCTCTTCACCAAAACTTACGATGCTCAGCCTTTCGGGGGCCACGCCGAGCAGGATGAGGAACTCATATGCTGCACGGGCACGACGCTCACCAAGGGCGAGGTTGTATTCTTCAGTACCACGCTCATCGCAGTAACCTTCGATGACCATGGTCACGTTGTCGTACTTCTTGAGAATTTCAGCCTTCTGCTGCAGCAGGGGACGGTATTCCTGCTTGATTTCGAAAGAATCGAAATCAAAATGGACCATATTTCCAAGCTCTACGACTGCATCGTCAAAAGCTTTTTTAACGGCAGCAGCTTCAGCTGCCTTGCGCTCATCTTCAAGAGCCTGTTCCTGAAGAGCTCTTTCTCTTTCAAGGCGGGCCTGTTCTTCTTTTCTCAACTGTTCCTTGTTCTGCTGGTCAGCCATTCTTTCCTCTACAGCAGGACTGGCAGGCGAAGACTCAACTTGCTTTTTAGAACAACCGGCACCAAGACCGGCAATCAACATGAAAACAACACACAAAATTATCGCTCTAGCTCTCATTTGCCCTCCTGAATAAGGAACTTTTAAGGACAGGAGTATGTCCACTCGCTTAGAAACAAAGCACTAACTTAGACTTTCAATACAACGACACTAAAGTGTTTTGTAAAAAAATCAAGTCATGCCTGCAACAAAACGGTTAAATCACTCCTCAATTTATGATTTATGGGCCTTACCCCAAGCCGGGGCCTTTGCAACACCATTTCCGGTAGGTACCAGCATAGCCGGATCACCATGCCGTGTAGTCAGATAAATCTTGTACTTACCGCTTCTGCTGGAAGAAAAGGCAATAAAATAACCATCAGGCCCAAATGCCGGGTCTTCATCATTGCCGGGGCCGAAAGTAAGCTGTCTTTCCCGCCCTGTCTTCAAGTCATGCACAAAAATGCGGTGTCCTAAAGGAGTTTGACGAGAAAAAGCCACAAAACGACCGTCAGGGCTGATAGTCGGGTTGGTGTTGTATTTACCTTCCGTGGTTATCCGAGTCACAACACCGCTTTTCATGTCCAGCATAAAAATATGGGGATTACCGAACCTTGCAGAAGTGAAAACCATCTTCTCACCAGTGCGATCAAAGTCTGGTGAGACTTCAATGGCCCAACTCTTGGCAAGGGCTTTCTTGGGCTTGTAGTTCCCGTTAATTAAGAAAATATCGGAATTACCGTTCATGGTCAGGGTTGCGGCCATGTTACCGTCAGGAAGAAAATCCGGACCGATTACAGTATTGCCGGGAAAACTCTTTTGATCGATCTTTCCTGTAGCCCGGTCCCAGACGCAGAGCAGGTGCTGGCGAGATCCCAGACGGGTGAACACCAGCCTGTTGCCATCAGGAGACCAGTTGGGGCTCAGGTTGATCCCGCCAAGGGAACTGATCTGTCTGAGATTGCGACCCTGCGGGCTGACCGTATAAATTTCCTTATCCTTACCAGTCTTACGCACAAAGGCGATGGAGGACTCAAAAAAACCGTCGCGGCCAGTGAGGATGCGCATCAGGTGCGAGCTGAAGCGGTCCGCAATGCGGGGCAGCATTTCCTCAGTGACCATAGAATATTTCTTGCCCAGAATGGTACGCCCGTTAAATGTCCCAATGCACCGGATGAGCAGATTCTTCTCACCGTTGGGACGAATTTCCCAACCGGTAGTCAGGGCAAGGTCAACCTTGGAAAGCCTGAGCGGCTTGATATCAATATCACCGGGGCGCACACCGCGAGACGGGTCACCGCCCAAAATATCAGTGATGGGCACGATGTTCAGGAAAGGAAGGTAGGCGAGGTCCTTAGCAAGATCCTTACTGAAAGTCCCGGCCTCGGCAGGCAGGGGCAGGTCTTTATCTTTGGAACCTTCGTACTTTCCTTCGGGCACGGTCTTAGGCGGCAACAGGATGATATTCACCTTGCGCTGGCCGGGACCGTAAATATCCACGGTAAGGGTATCGGCTGCAAAAAGATTTCCGGCAGCCAGAAGCGTGAGCAACATAACCACCAGCAATCCAAGAGCGGATTTTTTTATACTGAACTTATTTTCTTTCATAATTCTGAACCTGCCCTACTGATCAAGATCATGCAGGTTAAAGTTTACAATGATGTTCCTGATAGATCTCCCTGGAGGTTTGGGAAGTACTTCAGTATCCCGCAAGGCGGTCAATACCGAATCATCAAAATCAACATTGCCCGATGAATCTAACAGCTTGATGCTGCTGATTTCACCGCTGGATTTCAATTGAATCTGCACTCGGGCCATAAGATTTTGCTTCTGCCCGAAAACCGGATATCTCCAGTTCTTACGTACCGCCTCCTTAACAATGGAAGCATAAACTTGAACCAGCCCGGATGCACCTGCAGTGCCTTCAGCAGATCCGGTTACAGCGGTAGCCTTGGCACTCTTAGTAAGCGCGGCTAAATCACTGGCCACAGCCTGACGCTCTGCCTTTTCCTGCTTCTCCACTATCTTAGCTAATGAAGCGAGATCGGCAGCGAGGGCATCTTCCGCCGAAATCTCAGGTTTCTTTTCGACCTTTTTCTTCTCTACCTTCTTAGGAGACGTCTTTTCGACCACCTTCTTTTTAGGCGGAGCTTTCTTCTCAACCGGTTTTTCAACCTTCTTCACCGGCTTTTTCTTGGTTGTGGTCTCTACTTTCTTAGGTGAAATTTTCTTTGTATCCGGCTTGGGCTTCGCTTTAGGTTTAGGCTTTGGCTTAGGCGCAGGCTTAGGAGCCGGAGCTTTAACAGTCTCAGGTTTGGCTTTGGGTACAACTTTCGGTTTTGCCTCAGGAATGGCAACGGCACTCGGCTTGGAAAGTTTAGCAGAAGCTTTCGGTGCAGGTGCTTTCTTAACAACCGGAGCGGCAGGCAGAGGAGCAAGGCTGACCAGATCAACCTTGTAAACAGGCATATCAAGTGAAATCTTCACCGGGGGTGATATTGACCACGTCAGGGCTAAAAATATCAGACCGGCATGGAGCAGTAAAGATATGAAAAGGCCGATGATTTTCATCAATAAATTCGCCTATACCTTAGCTATTTCTTTTTCTTTTCAACAGGTTCGGCCACTACGCCCAACCTGTCGATTCCGGCGGCCTTGATCTCGCCCATGACTTTAACCACTTCACCGTAAGCAACATTCTTGTCCGCACGCAAAAAAAGCATCTTATTCTGCTTCTTGACCAGCTTCTCAAGATGTCCCTGCAATTCGTCAAAACCAACCTTGTATTCATCAAGGAAGATCTCACCCTTATCGCTGATGGAAAGCACAAGGTGCTCATTATCCTGCGGCAAAGAACGCACAGTGCGGGTCTGCGGCAAATCAACCTCAACTCCCTGCGTCATCAGCGGTGCGGTGACCATAAAAATAATCAGCAGCACCAGCATGACATCAACAAAAGGAGTTACGTTGATCTCAGCCAACATCCCCCTATTATTGGTAGAAATACCCATACATTACTCCTCTGTGGAGCTTTTGCCGGAAGGCTCGACCCAAGAGACTTCACGTTCCACACGGTTGAGGAAGGTTCCCGCAAAGTTGACCAGTTCAGTCTCAATGCCGTTCAGCACACCGAGGAAAAAGTTGTAGAAGATAGTTGCGGGGATAGCGACACCGAGACCGATGGCGGTAGCAACCAAAGCTTCGGAGATACCGGGAGCAACAGCTGCCAGCGCAGCGGATTTAGCAGAACCGATAGCATGAAAAGAATTCATAATCCCCCAGACGGTACCGAAAAGACCGATAAAGGGAGCACCGTTGGCACAGGTTGCAAGAAAAGAAAGGGAAGATGTCAGCTTCTTCAATTCAGAGCTGACCTTACGGCGCAGGATACGGCGCAGGGTATCCTTGATCAGACGGCGCTTATGGCTGGCACTGACCGCAGATTTTTCCAGCACCCGGTATTCTTTTACCGCTGCGGTTCCAATCCGGTTCAGGGGAGAGGCTTCGGTCTTGCTGATTTCAGTCAGGCCGGAAGAAAGAGAATCTGCCTCTTCCATAATTTTGTTACCCTTGAGAATCAAGGTTCTTGCCCGACCAAGAGAGATCAGTTTCCAGAAGATGATTGTCCAGCTCCAGAGGGACATGGCAGCAAGCAAGCCAAGCACACATTTGACCACAACTGTGGCCTGATCAAGCATCGCAAAAATTCCGCCCTGAGGTAAAAAATCCATACGTCACCGCACCTTTTAAAATAAATTATTTCAGCTTAAGCTCTGCACAATGGCAGGCAGAACTTCTTCCGCCGCGCCTTGAATGAATACGTCACTAAACGACGAATAAGCGGACGGAGCCTTATTTATCTCGATAATTAATCCCCCGGCCTCCTGTATCCTCGGTGGGATCAGGCTGGCAGGGACAACGCCACCGGATGTTCCGGCTACAATGACCAGATCAGACTGGTCGGCAAACTCAAAGGCCGCCTTGTAGACTTCAGTCGGAATCTGTTCCCCGAAGAAAACCAGATCCGGCCTGACTACCCCGGAACATTGCGGACAGCGTACCGGAAGCTCAATCCCGGCATGTATCCGCTCGGCAGGAAATGGAGCAAAGCACTCCATACAGTAAAAATCACTGCAATTGCCATGAAATTCAATAACGTTCACCGATCCGGCCCGCTGATGCAAACCATCAATATTCTGGGTGATCACACCCTGCAGGTATCCGTCTTTTTCCAGTTGGGCCAGCCCCTTATGTCCTGCATTAGGTTCGGCACTTTTAAGCATGGAGTCTGCTTCAAGCAAAAACTTCCAAACCGTTACAGGATCAACCTGCAAAGCCCGGATGGAAGCCACCTTTTCCGGATCATGCTTGGACCACAGCCCGCCCGGGCTGCGGAAATCAGGAATACCACTGGCAACGGACATCCCCGCCCCGGTCAAAGCAATGGCGCAACGTGCTTTTGTTATCAGCTGCGCTGCCTGCTCTATACCGGATTTACGGTTGTCCATGCTGCCGCCTAGGAACGTTTCATTATCTTCTGAACCATTTCGCGGGAATTTTCCTCGGCCTGTGCGTATTCTTCAAGACTGAGACCAGCGCCAAGGGCGACCTTACGGCGCATATCCAAACCGACCAGATCACCGGGCGCGTGGGCATCGTTATTGATGACCAGTTTGGCCCTGTACTTACGCGCCAGTGCCGCCACATGCCCGTTGGTCAGGCTGTGTCCCTTGCGGGTGGTAATCTCCAGACAGACTCCATACTCAGCAGCCAGCTTCACTTCCACATCGGTAATCATACCTGGGTGAGCCAGCACATCCACCTTGGCCTCGATTGCGGCGAGGTTTGTACCTTCAGCAACAGGCTCCACAATGGTCTCACCATGACAGACCACAATCTGGGCTCCGGCTTTACGGGCATATTCAGTCATTTCCCCGATCAGCCCCGGAGGAACGTGAGTCAGTTCCACTCCGGCAAAAACGTCAATATCAAAATAGTGGCCGTGATTCTTTGCAAATCTGCGAACATTTTCAAGAATAATATCAATGTTGCTGGAATCGGCATGGTCGGTCATAGCCAGGGCACGGTACCCCGCAACCTTGGCCCGCCTTGCCAATTCCGCAGGGATAAGTTCCCCGTCACTGAACACAGTATGAGTGTGGAAATCTATCATCGGATTGCCCTACATTTTATATTTAAAGTCATCAGGGGAAAGTCCTTCGAGATCATCTTCCCAGCCGGAATTTTCCTCAACTTTTTCTTCAATATCCTTGGTCCCGGCCACATCAATAACCTTTTGGGCAACACGGACCGGACAGTCGGCACGTACAGCCAGAGCAACTGCATCGGATGGACGGGAATCAATAGCCACCAGCTCACCGTCCTTGCGGACCATGATCTCGGCATAAAAAGTACCCTGCTCGATATCAACGATATCAACAGACACAATCTCACCACCAAAGGTGGCAATGGTGGATAAAAGCAGATCGTGGGTCATGGGCCGGGGAAAGGAAACTTCATTGAGTACCAGCGAAATCGCCATGGCCTCCATGGCCCCTATCCAGATAGGCAGGACCACGCCCAGTTCCTCGCTTTTCAATACCAAAACCGGGGTCTCGGTATCATTTTCCACCGCCAGACCGTAAACCTGCATTTCTACCATGGCTCTCCCACCTTTGCCCCGACGAGGGAATGATTCTTGGCTTCGGTAATCTTCACCTTTACCTGTTTGCCTCCGAGCTTCTGCTCTTCATCATACCCCTCAAAGTGAACATTGACCACCCGGCCTCCCGGATCTTTACCGCGCCATGTCATTCCGCCTTCTTCCTGTCTCTTACTAAGGCGTTCCAGCAGGACCACGGTCTCGCTGCCTTCTAAAGCTTCTAGACTTTCTCTAGTAATACGCTTTTGCCTTTCCTGCAAGCGGGCTAGACGTGCTTGGGCCACATCCTCGGGAACTTTTGGCTTCATTTTTACTGCCGCAACGCCCGGACGGTCTGAGTATTTGAAAGAAAAGCTGCTTTCGTAGCGCACCTTTTCCAACATATCCATGGTCTGCTCAAAATCTTCATCAGTCTCGCCGGGAAAGCCCACAATCAAGTCTGTGGTCAGGGAGATATTCGGACAGGCTTCTTTCAATCCTGCAACAATTCCCAGATAACGTTCACGGTCATATTTGCGGCCCATCTTCTTCAGGATACGATCAGAGCCGGACTGCACAGGCAGGTGCAGGCTCGGGCACAAATTAGGCAGCTCACCGAAAGCCTTGATCACCTCAGGGGCAATGTCCTTGGGATGGGAAGTGGTGAAACGGATACGCTCCAGCCCTTCAATGGCGGAAATCTTGTAAAGCAGCTCCGCGAAGGAGATATCCTCGCCCTTCTTGTCTATACCGAAGCTGTTCACGTTCTGGCCCAGAAGACAGATTTCACGGACACCGGATTTAACCAGATGTTCGCACTCTTTAATCACTGCCTCGGAAGAACGGGATTTCTGACGACCGCGGGTATATGGTACAATGCAATAGGCGCAAAAGTTATCGCAGCCCTGCATGATATTAACAAAAGCCTGACCGGGAATAGTGCCGATACCCGGAGGGATCAGATCCGCATTGGGCTGCACTTCGCCGCCCTCGCGTTCCGGGTAGTCGCCCAGAAAATCGGTGAGCACCAGCCGCTTTTCATGGTCAGCGGCAAGCTCAACCAGCGCGTCCGGGGCCTGTGCAATACCGTCACTGCCGAAAACAAGACGTACGTGCGGGAACTTTTCAAGGAAGCCGTCACCGATCTGCTGCGCAACACAGCCGCCCACCGCAACAAATCCGCCGGATTTTTTACACAGCGGGGCCAATCGTCCCAGCACGCTATAGACTTTCTGTTCCGGCTTTTCGCGCACGGAACAGGTGTTAATAATAAATATATCTGCTTCAGATTCTTCAACAGCTGTCCAGCCACGGCTCTCCATGGCCCGGATCAGCCAGTCTGAATCGTGAACGTTCATCTGACATCCGAATGTTAGTACTGTAAATTTCATACCCGGCTCATACGCTATATATATATGATGGTAAAGCGTGCGAGGGTGGGTTTCGGCGGGAGATTGGAGATCAGAATAGCCCCCGAACCGAAGTTCGGGGGGTAAGGATTATTTGATGATATCTTCTTCACTGAATGGAATACCTTTCATGCAATGACGACAATAGAATGTATCCTTATACAGAAACAAATAGACATCGCTAAGGATCAATAGACTATATCCCAAAATTTCTACTGATTTGCCATAATACAAATCATATGCAATCCAAGCAAAAATTAAGGCTAAACCGGACATGCCCATTTCTTTATACGTTACAGCCTTTGAAATATTCTCACATTTAGGGCATTTAATTATTTTTATATAAAAATAAAGTACCGCAAAATCTATCACAAAAAAAACAACATTAAATTCGAAAAAACTCATATAACTACATCTTATCGTTTTTTGTTCATATTATTTATACCTATAAGTGTTCCTGTTAGCATGCCCGCTGCTCCAGTTACAGGTGCCAACAGCGCCCCTACCGCACTATATTGTTTAGCTCCTTTTCTCACTCCATTTATTGCTGCTTTTTTAGTATAATCCATCATAGTATTGTAAAAATCCTGCTTTTCAGGACTCACATAACCCGCAAACTTCATAGCATTCTTCTCATCACCTTGAAGAGTATCAACTGTTTTTGCAACGGCCTTACCTGCTGCTTCCCAACTTTCTTCCATAGCCTCGCCAACGCCATCGGCAACGTCGGAAACTGTTGCAAAAAAGCCTTTATCCTTTTTGTTAACAAGGGAAGCACGCCGTTGCTTATCAAGTCGTGCTTCATTCGCAGCCTTACGATCCTTCTTCGCTTGCTCTGTAGCATTAAGTTGCGCCTGCTTTTGCGCCAACCCTTGAGCGGCTTGATCCGCTTTCTTTCCTGCCAGTGCACCGGATTGATTCAGGTGATCCAGAGCTTGCTGGTTTTGTGTCTCAAAGTGCTTATTATTCTGCACATTTTGGCCACCTTTTCGCGCATTTCTATTTTGCCCTTCACCGCCAAGGCTATTATCTCCATTGTAGTGCGACCCTCCCGGATCGGTATTGTACCCCCAACCTCCACTTGTAGGACCGTAGGCACTTCCACTTGTTCCGTTATAGCCCGGACCGAAATCTCCTCCAGAGTAGCCATTAGAAGTTGATGATCTACTACCAGAATTATCGGACTTGGCACTGGTGGCTCCAGACGAAGATTTACTTCCGCTTGTCCCACCATCCCCCTTTTCACTCTCATCCTGCAACCCGACCCGATCAATAAAATTCACCGGATCATCAGCACAATACCCATAAGCATCCACATCACCGCCAGCCAACCCCAGCGGATCAGGTGTTATGAAACGCCCGATGGAAGGATCGTATTCACGAGATCCGAAATGAACCAACCCGGTGTCTTTGTCATACAACCCGGCAGCAAAACCGAGCGGAATCTCCATACGCTCATTAGTATCGACAATCTTATTTCCAAACGAATCGCGGATAATCCGCTTTACCTCAATTCCCCCGTCATTAGCAACTATATAAATAGTTCCTACCTGATCGGCAGCGAAATAATACATATTTTCGTTGAAGCGCATGGCAATAGGATCGCCGTCTTCATCGTATGCAAACTCTTTGCGGTTGCCGTAATTATCAGCCACAACTGCAAGGGAAATGAAATCATGCCAAAGATAACTTTCCACCATCTTACCATTGATAGATTTTGCGATACGCATGCCTTCTGGATCAATGGTGTAGCTGATCTGCTTACCATCCGGCAAAGCCACCTGCTCCAACTGACCGGAATGATGATAGCTGAATTCGGTTACTTCCGAGCCATGCTGTTTCTTGCTCAGACGACCATGTTCATCATAGAAATATTTCACATTCCCAGCCTTTTCCAAGCGCACCCCCGGACCATAACGAAAAGTGCGCTGCGGCATGCGCGCGGTGGCCCCGAAATAACGCTCACCGAATTCTCCATATAAATATTCTTCAATCAGCCTTTCACCACTCCAGACTTTGTGCAGCCTGCCTCCGTCATCATATTCGTATTTCAGATCCTGATTAAAATTTTCAAATGCAATCTGTCGCTCGTCAATGCGCCCGTTTTCATCCTGCACAGTGGTCAACTCTGAGAACGGCTCTGATGTTCCCGGCACTGTGAACGAAGCTACACGGACAGCCTCTCCACTATTGAACTCAACATTATCGCGTTCAAATTCGTCAAACAGGTTTGCGCCTGTTCCGGTCTGTGGTGTTCGTGGCCAACTCTCCTTTTGAAAATCGTAGGACATACAAATACCTCCTAAATTAAAAGTTTCAGGATCTGCCCTGAATCCCCATGATTCAAAACGACTATTATCCCTGACACTTTCAATTTATCCGTCATCCCGGACCTGAATCAGAAAACTCAGGTCCGCAACAGACACAAAAAAAGAGCTTCCTGCTCACGCAGAAAGCTCTTTTATCACTTAATATTTACTAGAGCCTAAAAAAAATCAGGATCAACAGCGGCCTTGCCGTTCTCAAGCATGGTTTTGTAAAACCTGATGATCTTTTCATCCACCGGAACTATTGGAAAATTCCGGCGGCAGGCATCGCAGGTTGCCATTGCTGGCTGAGTCGGTGCGATGTAAGGCACTTCCCGGCCACAGAACGGGCAGGGAAACATAAAAATTATCTCCATCCCGCTAGGCTTGACCGGAGATAAAGGTTTACGGGATTCAGACATCAATTATCCTTTCAAAAGGTCTTTACCGGTCATTTCTTCGGGAACGGAAATGCCCATGTGATTCAAAATTGTGGGTGCGATGTCGCAAAGCGCCCCTTCTGCTGGAGTCACTCCTTCAAACGCTTCACCGATGAATACCAGCGGTACGTTGTTCAGGCTGTGTGCTGTCTGGGGGCCGCCGTTGGCGTCAATCATTTCCTCGGCATTGCCGTGGTCGGCAGTCAGCATGATCACTCCGCCCTGTGCCTTAACAGCTTCAACAATCTTACCTACGCAAGCATCAACAGTCTCGCACGCCTTGATCGCTGCGGGAATGATGCCGGAATGTCCGACCATGTCGAGGTTGGCAAGGTTGCAGATGCAAAGCGAATACTTCGGCAGTGCCTCTATCAGCTTTTCAGTTACTTCCTCAGCACTCATCTGCGGCTTGAGGTCGTAAGTAGCAACTTCACGCGGAGAAGGCACGAGGATACGATCTTCACCTTCGAAGGGCTCTTCGCGTCCGCCGTTCATGAAATAAGTTACGTGAGCGTATTTCTCAGTCTCGGCAATGCGCAACTGCTTCAGTCCGTTATCCGCAACAACCTCCCCGATGGGGTTGCTGATATTCAGCGGAGGGAAAGCATTGGGGAAAGTGAAATCAGACTCGTACTGAGTCATGGTCACAAAGTCGCAGAGCTCAGGAGTCTTGGGACGATCAAATTCGCTGAAATCTTTCACTGCAAGCACCCGGCAAAGCTGGCGGGCACGGTCTGCACGGAAGTTGAAGAAGAAGACACCGTCGCCGTCCTTGAGGGTTCCGTCAACGCCGGAAACAAGGCGGGGCTTGATGAATTCATCAGTCTCTTCAGCAGCGTAAGCTTCCTCAACTCCCTTGACCGGATCAGAAACTTCCTGACCTTCACCAAGAACCAGAGCCTTGTAGGAAAGCTCGTTGCGCTCGTAGTGCTTGTCACGGTCCATGGAGTAATAACGACCGGAAATAGAGGCCACTTTACCGGCCCCGATTTCAGCCATCTTGTCCACCAGCTGCTGCATGTAGCCTTTACCGCTGGTGGGGGAAGTATCACGGCCATCCATGAACGCATGAACAAAGATTTCCTTGACCCCGGCATCCTTGGCAACTTCAATCAAAGAAAAAAGATGATTTATGTGAGAATGCACACCGCCATCGGAAAGCAGGCCCATGTAGTGCAGACGTCCGTCCACAGCTTTGACATTATCCATGAGATTGCTGATAGCCTCGTTGGCGGCCAGTTCATGCTTCTCAATGGCAATGTCAATGCGGGTCATGTCCTGATAAACAACCCGTCCAGCTCCGATGTTGGTGTGACCTACCTCGGAGTTACCCATGAATCCGTCGGGAAGCCCCACCGCACGGCCAGCACATTTAAGCTGGGTCCGGGGACAGCTTTCCATCAGCCCGTCCAGAACGGGAGTGTTGGCAAGTTTGACTGCGTTGCCTTTACCTTCAGGGGCAATTCCCCAACCGTCCAGAATAAGCAGAACGGAAGGAGCACCGGTTTGTTGAGACATGTTTCTATTCCTTGCGCAGATTTAATCCTGCGGCTTGAGATTTAAATCCATTCTGGTGCCTTCGGACCAGAGACCTTCCACGTTGTAAAAACCGCGGTTATCTTCCTGAAAAATGTGTACGATAATATCGTTCAGATCGAGGAGGATCCAGTCTCCGGTTTTGTAGCCTTCCATACCGAGGTATTCGATATTGTCTTTAGAAAGCTGCTCCAGAACGAAATCAGCCAGAGCCTGTGCATGGCGCACACCTTTTGCTCCTGCAACCATCACCACTTCAGCAATGGGGCAGATTCCCTGTACGTCTACAGCGGAAATTTCACTGGCCTGTTTTTCATCCAACCATTCAGCAACAAGCTGAACTTTATCCTTAGTATCGATCTGTTTAAATTTCTTTTCTTTAGTTTTCATTCTTTTGGTTTAATTAACCGGCGTCTTCCCTTTCGGAAAACGCGCTTGAATTCGGACCGCAAACAGCGGGAATAAAGGGTTTAACACCCCTGCGTGCCGGAGGTCCGTTACTCCCGGCCAGACGCAGTTCTCACATTTCGTCCAAAGTACAATATGATTATATAGAGAATTTACGTCCGCTACGCAATCTATCTATAGCGGACTTTTAAATCATTTTCAATTGTGAAAATTATTTTCGAATACGAACAAAGAATCAACAAATTTCAATGAATTGTTGACGGTGGGCAACCACTTATGCGATATGAATCGCTATGCATAACCACGACTTTTTTTCCTTTTTCTTTTTTTTCTTTTTTAGGACTGAAATATAGTCATCCCGTGGTTATGGAAAAATACACTTACTGAGAGTTTACCGGGCCACGGGCGCAAACCCCGTGGCCTTTTTTTATTTTGTAACTTAAACCCTGTACCGGGATCAGCCATATCAGGAGGCAAGCGATGATCTTCGACGTAGACAAGGAAACAATGCCGAGGGAAGAGCTGGAGGAATTACAGCTCAGACGTCTTAAACAGCTTTGCGAGCGTGTTTATGCCAACGTTCCTTTTTACACCAACAAGTTCAAGGAACTGGGCATCGAACCCAAAGATATCAACTCCCTTTCCGACCTGACCAGACTGCCTTTCACTGAAAAGCAGGACCTGCGTAACCACTACCCCTTCGGCCTTTTTGCTGTTTCCCGCGAGAACATCGTCCGCATTCACTCCTCTTCCGGCACCACCGGTAAAGCGACTGTTGTCGGCTATACCAAGCGTGACATCAAAAACTGGGCGGACCTGATGGCCCGTTCCTTCGCCATTGCCGGCGCTACTCCTGAAGACAGCATCCACAACGCATACGGATATGGCCTGTTCACCGGGGGCCTCGGCGCGCATTACGGTGCTGAAGCACTGGGCGCTACCATCATCCCTGTTTCCGGAGGCGGAACCAGACGCCAGATCATGCTGCTCAAGGATTTCGGCGCGGATGTAATCTGCTGTACTCCCTCCTACGCCCTGTTCCTGCACGAAACAGGCAAGGAAATGGGCATTGATTTCGAGAAACTGCCCCTGCGCATCGGTATTTTCGGTGCCGAGCCCTGGACCGAATCCATGCGCCGCGACATCGAAAACAAACTCAAGATCAAAGCCCTCGACATCTACGGCCTTTCCGAAATCATGGGCCCCGGTGTTGCTATGGAATGTGCCGAGGAACAAAACGGGTTGCACATCATGGAAGACCACTTCCTGCCCGAAATTATCAACCCCGAAACTGGCGAGCATGTAGAACCGGGCGAAGCCGGTGAACTGGTGATCACCACCCTGACCAAGGAAGGCATTCCGCTTATCCGCTACCGCACCCGCGACCTGACCCGGTTGAACTACACCGCCTGCCGCTGCGGCCGCACTTTCGCCCGCATGCAGCGCATCATGGGCCGCAGTGACGACATGCTCATCATCCGCGGCGTAAACGTATTCCCGTCCCAGATCGAGTCCATTCTCATCGAAACCGAAGGCATCTCCCCGCATTACCAGCTGGTAGTTGAACGCGATGGCAACCTCGACATCCTGACCGTAAAAGTCGAAATCTCCGGCGCATCCTTCTCCGATGAAATTAAAAATTTACAGCGTCTCGAAAGAAAGATACAAAAAACTATTAAGGAATTCCTTGGCGTAACTGCCCGAGTCAAACTTGTGGAACCCAAATCCATTGAACGTTCCGTAGGTAAGGCCCAGAGAATTCTCGACCTGCGTAATCAGGACCAGCAATAGAACCTATCAAATGCGAGGAAACACCATGAAATGTGACCAGCTATCCATATTCCTTGAGAACCGTGCCGGAAGACTCGCCGAGGTAACCCGTCTGCTTACCGAAAACAAAGTCAACATCCGCGCCCTCTCCCTTGCCGACACATCTGATTTCGGCATCCTGAGAGTAATCGTATCCGACTTTGATACCGCACAGAAAGTGCTCAAAGACGCGGGCTTCACCGTAGGCAAGACCTCCGTTGTTGCCGTAGAAGTTGACGATCAGCCCGGCGGACTGCACAACCTGCTCGAACTGCTGCGCGGCTCCGGCATCAACGTGGAATACATGTACGCTTTCGTACACCAGTCCGGTTCCAACGCCGTAATCATCTTCCGCTTCGACCGCACTGATCAGGCCATCGAACTGCTCGAGTCCAAGAACATCAGGATGATTCCCAGCGAAGAGCTTTGTAAGCTGTAATAATTTATTACACTAAAACATTTAAGGGAGATTTTAACTTGAAATAGTTAAAATCTCCCTTTTCGTTTATGATTGCAAAATGAATATCAAATTACTCAAACAAGAAGCACCCTGCCGCTGGCGCATGGAAAAATATGACCCCATGCGCGTGGACGGACTTTTCTTCGGCAACAAGGACATCATCCTTGAGCTGGACGACACCACGGTTTCGCAGGTCCGTGATGTGGCCTCGCTTCCGGGTGTGGTCGGTCCGGTCTGCGCTATGCCGGATGCCCATTCAGGTTATGGCTTCCCTATCGGCGGAGTTGGAGCTTTTGATGAGAAACGCGGGGTAATTTCCGCGGGCGGTGTCGGCTTTGATATTTCCTGTGGTGTGCGCACCCTGACTACCGGACTTACTAAGCAGGATTTGATCACTTGCGACGCCAAGCTTGCGGATTTGCTTTTCAAACGTATTCCTTCCGGCGCAGGGGTTGGCGGTGATATTATCCTTGGAGACGACCAGCTTGATGAAATGCTGCTCGGCGGTGCTTCGTGGGCTGTGGGACGGAGATTCGGAAGGCCGGAAGACCTCGGCAGAATTGAGGGTAACGGCAGAAATGATTTCGCTGATCCGGCAAAAGTACCGTTCAAGGCCAAACAGCGTATGCGAAACCAAATGGGCTCGCTGGGCTCCGGCAACCACTATCTGGAAGTGCAGTATGTGGAAGAAATTTATGATAAAGCCAAAGCTGCGGCCTTCGGCATCGGGATTGACGATGTGGTGGTCAGCATCCATTGCGGGTCCCGGGGGCTGGGTCACCAGATAGCCAAGGATTACCTGCCCATGATGGCCAAGGCTGCCCCCGGATTCGGTATTAAACTTCCGCACAAGGATATTGCCTGCGCACCCATAAATTCTGAACTTGGCCGGGACTACCTCGGAGCCATGGGGGCGGGTATCAACTGCGCCCTTGCCAACCGTCAGGTAATTGCCCACCTTGTGCGCGAGTGCTTTGCGGAAATCCTGCCGCAGGCTGATCTGCACCTGCTTTATGATGTCAGCCACAACACCTGCCAGCGTGAAGAATTCAAAATTAACGGCAAAAAGAAAAATCTATGGGTGCACCGCAAAGGCGCAACCCGCGCATTGGGACCGGGGCACCCGGAACTTGGCCAGGAATTCAAAAAACACGGCCAGCCGGTTATCATCGGCGGCAGCATGGGTACGGCTTCCTACATCCTTGCCGGGACAAAAGATTCGGCTGGAATCTCTTTTTCATCCTGCTGCCATGGGGCTGGACGGGTTATGAGCCGCGCCAAAGCCCGCAAAAGCTTCAAGGGCAACAAAATCCAGAAGGAACTTGGCAGACGCGGTATTACCATCCGCACCGGATCATTCAAAGGCATTGCCGAAGAAGCCCCACTTGCCTACAAAGATGTCGATATGATCATCGAATCAACCCAAGCTGCCGGAATAGCTGATAAGGTTGCCAGATTGCGTCCCATTTTATGTATTAAAGGCTGAAAATTGTGGAAATAGATTATGTTTTGGATTAGGTTACTTGGATGGAAAATATTGAAGTAATCAACAAGGATTGGCTGGCTTCCATGGCCTCCACTAAAAAGGAATTCCTGACCAAGCTTTTCGCCGTTTTCCTAAGAGATGAACCTGCACGGGTAATCAAAATCAGGGAAGCTTTTGAAGCCGGACAAATGGATGAACTTAAATACCTTGCCCACTCCCTTAAAGGCGCAGCAGCCACCATGGGAGCAGACAGGGTTCGCGAAGCCTGCCTGCGACTGGAATACAGTGCTCGTGATGGAGACAAGGAACTCTCAAAAAAGAACCTGCATGTTCTGGAAGATGAGATGAAGCTTGTTTACGATTTCATGAGCGAGTTCATTCAATAACCCAATAAATTTGCATTGAAGATTTCATAAAAAAACCGGGGAATCATTTCCCCGGTTTTTTTATATTTTAATCGCTGTACCGATGGTAATCACCTTATCAGCTGGGATACGTAAGTAATCCAATGGGTCTTCAGACACAGAACTGAGCAGGACAAAAATCTTCCGCCGCAGCAGACGCTTTTTATTTTCCTTGTCAAAACGCAAGAGCATTCGTCCTATATAAAAATAGCTGTCCGTACTGCTAAGTCCCAACTGATTCCATGACTGCACCAGAACCAATGACAGATTTGGTTTTTCCATGAAACCGTAATTCACGGTCATCCAGTAGATATTCTTTTCAACATTTTTCAGGGAAATACGTTTGTGCGAATCAAGATAGGGCTCGCTGGAAGTATTCACCCGCAGAAAAACCAGTTTTTCATGAACTACCCGGTTGTTACGCAAGTGCTGTAAAAAAGCATGCGGTATAAATTCAGAAGCGGAAAGAAACACGGCTTCACCGGGGACCTTGGCCAGCATGTACTTCTCAATTTCAGATTCCAGATCAGAAACCTCAAGCCCGCGTTCCTGCAAACGCTTATGTAGCTTGGCCCTGCCCCAAATCCAGACATACATGCCATACGCAATTAACCCGGCCAACAGTATGGGGAACCAGCCACCTCCGGCAATCTTGGTAAAATTAATGATAAAGAAGCCAAGATCGAACAACGCGAAAAATCCAGTCAGCACGGCGGCAAAAATCCACGGACAATTGCGTATTTTGCGCAGGTAAAACCAAAACAGATAAGTGGTAATAACCATGGTTCCGGTAATGGCGATCCCGTAAGCCCCCGCCAGATGCTCCGAACCTTCGAAAGCCAGCACCAGAAAAATACACAGTCCGGCCATGACCCAATTAACCGAGCGCACAAAAACCTGCCCCGGATTTTCTTCCGAAGTCTGCAAAATACGGATACGCGGAATAAACCCGAGATGCACAGCCTGAGCGGTCAATGAAAAGGCCCCGGAAATAATTGCCTGTGAAGCAATAATTGCTGCAAAAGTCGCCAAGGCAACCATGGGCAGCATTAAAAAATCAGGAAAGAGACTGAAGAAGGGATTAATGATTGATTTAGGATTCCCGATCAACATAGCCCCCTGCCCCAGATAGTTGAGCAACAAACTGGGCAGGGCAACGAAATACCATGCAAGTGTGATCGGCCTGCGCCCGAAATGGCCAATATCAGCAAAAAGAGCCTCCCCGCCGGTAACGCAGAGCACAACCGCCCCAAGAACCATGGTTCCGGCCAGACCATTCTTAGCAAAAAAATTCAGTGCATGGTAAGGACTGAAGGCTTGCAGCACCTCCGGATTACCCACAGCGGAAAACAAGCCGAAAGCACCGATCACCGTAAACCAGACAAGCATAACCGGGCCGAACAGCCGCCCGATCTTATCAGTACCGCTACTCTGAAAAGCAAATAGGGCTAATAGAATGGTGCAGGCTATATGCGGGGTGTATTGATGGGCAGCAGTGGTGGCAACATCGAGCCCTTCAATGGCGGAAAGCACGGAAATGGCCGGAGTTATAACCCCATCTCCATAAAGCAATGCCCCGCCGATCATGGCAGCAAAAAGCATAACAGAAGCAGACTTACGCTGCCCCTCATGGCTGACCAGTTCGTAAAGAGCGAAGATACCACCCTCGCCCTCGTTATCCGCAGACATGACGAAGGTAACATATTTCAGGCAGATCACGATTAGTAAAGACCAGATAATCAGGGAAAGCACCCCCAGCACATTGGCCGGGTTGAGTGCAATAGCATGGTGACCGCTGAAGCAGGCTTTCATGGCATAAAGGGGACTGGTACCGATATCACCAAAGACCACTCCCAATGCGCCCATAGCCAACGCAGCCTGACGGCTTTTCTCTTTCTGTTTTATCATAATCTTCCAATGCGGGACTTCGCTGAATAAAAAAGGGGAAAACTATCAAACACAATAGTTTTCCCCTCCATCTGAAACATATTAAATGTACTACCCATTGCGTCCGTAGGTTTCCTTCTCAATGAGCCATTTGCCATCCTTAAGTAAAAACTCGAAGGAAGGGTTAAATTTGCCGCGACTATCATTGCTCCGGTAATCCCAACGCACCTTTATGCTGCATTTATTACCCTCAACCTTAAATTCGGTGATCTTGAACAAACGTAATTTAAAAGAACTTTCCAACCAATAGGATGAACAACGGGGCAGACTTTCACTGAAATTTGCAAACAAGAATTCATCCGTTGATTTACAGGGAAAAGATTTTACCACCGCATTATCAGCATACAAAGCACGGATTGCCTCAAAATCCCGCAGATTGTAAGCATCTTTATAATCAAAAAGGACATCTGTGATCTTGTCCCTGATTTCATCTTCGGCAGCAGCCCCTGCAGATACAGCAGCACAAACAATAACCAGCAACATCAACATTGAGAGCAAAATTTTCTTCACAACAAACACCTTCTGATATGTTTATTTTATGCAACTGCACTTCTTTTAAAACAATTTGAAATAAAAATCAGCAAATCCCGTTCATCCTGCGCCATTTTTGCAGACAGGCCTGCACTTCCTCAAAAGTTTCCTCAGGCGTTCTTCCGGAAGTATCGACAATGCACTCGGCATTATGATCTTCCTGAAATTTAACATCCACTCCAATCACTTCACCAAGATTTATAAATTCTTTCCCGGTGCGCTGCCGCTCAAGAGCCTTTTCATATAACCCAGCCATAACCAGCCCCTGCTGCCGCCCGGACTCACGTTTCATGGCCATATTCACAGGGCAGCGCAGGTACACTTCCGCAAAAAACTCTATCTTCTTACGGGCATCGTTGCGCCAGCACCTTTCATGGGCAGTACCGTCCATAATCACACATCTACCGGACTGCATGATTGAAATAGCATCTTCCACA
Source organism: Maridesulfovibrio sp. (assembly GCF_965230075.1). Taxonomy (GTDB): domain Bacteria; phylum Desulfobacterota; class Desulfovibrionia; order Desulfovibrionales; family Desulfovibrionaceae; genus Maridesulfovibrio. Next base: position 2,797,955 of record NZ_OZ245945.1, read on the forward strand.
AAAAGGTTATAGGCCCGCTGTCTTTCGTCGCAGGTGTACTCAGGATTGGGAATATAAATTTTCCGGCGCTCATCCATGCAAAGCAGGACAACCTTCACTCCCTCTGCACGTAATTGTTCGTACAATTTTTTAGCAATGGTGCTCTTACCGCATGAGGGCAAACCGGTAATCCAAATAGCCCAGTTTCTGTTAACGCATATACCTTTCGAATTGGACATAGTCGAAAACCTCATCCTCAAGGACATTTTCAATAAAACGCATCAAAGCATCCCGTACTTCCTGCGGATGATCTGGATACCACACAGGAGAGGCAATGACCAACCCCCTGAACACGAAAAATGGGGCCATGACCTGCAAGACTTCTGTATCCCCGGTCTTTTCAAGATACGTTTCCATATAAGTCATATACAGAGTGCGCAGCTTGCTGGAAAATCTTCCATCCGAATAAAGCCCGAAAAGAATATAATTGGTTGCCATGCAGCAAAGGTCACCGGCAGGCTCCCCCCACTCACCTCGGCTACGGTCCAGCACGCTGAAACCTTCCGGACCGCCCATAAGCACGTTCCATGGATGGAAATCACCATGAACTGCGCAAAGGCGGTGGCTGTAATGAAATAATTTCCAGCGCCAGTCGATCAGCTTCTTCTCAAGATTCATAAAACGGTCTTGTGAAAAAAAATCGCACGGATGCTCAAAAGCCTCATCCACCAGCCCCATGATGCACTCACTGGAACCGATCAAATCACGGATACGGCGCATATACAAATGGGAATCATTCTTTTTCACCGAATGAACCTGAGCCAGCCACCCGGCAAGTTCCGCAGCATTATGTTTATCCTCTTCCCTGAAATACCCATTGCGGATACGATCCAGGTCATTAAAGTAATCATACCCCTGTAACTTCTCGTTGAGGATAAAAAATTCCTGCGGCTCACTGAGAGGACGCATCTCACCACTGCGGCTGATATAACCGATCCCCATAGGCTTCACATGACGTGGCAAGCGTGACGAAGTCTCATATTGAAACATAAGTACCGCTGCCCGGTCCCAATAAAACTGATGCCCGTAATTATCCCCTTTCATGACTGAAATAACGGTTTCCCGCTCCTCGCCATCCACTGAGAACAGCACAAGCAACGGTTTGCCGTATCCGAATTTCTTCATGCCCTGCTTATCCAGTGAGCCGATATCCCCGTAATCCACAAGGACTGCACCAGAGCCGTAGGCCTCTTTTAAATACCCTCCAAGCATGGCAGCGGTTATTTCAATCATGATCCATCCTCCGGGATTTTAATCCAAGGATACAGGAACTGATAACTCACTTACAAACTTTTTTTGACAAAAAATAACACAACCCATTTTGAATAAAAAAACCGGAACCCTGCAAGCAGGATTCCGGCATAACATCAGATTGCGTAAACTTAAAAAATTAAAGTTTACCGAAGTTTTTCTCGTAACGACCCCAGAATTCTTCCTCAGTATAGGAGTGCTCCTGAGTACCGAGCTTTTCAACGCAGTAAACCGCGCTGACAGCACCTACGTGGGCGGCTTCAACAAGAGTCTTGCCCATGGCGAGACCTTTGATCAGACCTGCGCGAAAAGCATCACCTGCTCCGGTAGGATCTTCCACTACTTCAGCCTTGGCAGCGGGAACCTTGGTTTCACCTTCTTTTTCAACAACAAGGCAACCGTGCTCGCCAAGAGTTACGATGATGGAATCGCAGATTTCCATGAGCTCGTCACGGGTCTTGCCTGTGGACTTCATGATCATTTCCAGCTCATAGTCATTGGAAACAAGAATCTTGCAACCGCCGATCATTTCCAGCAGCTGTTCACCGCTGAATGCGGGGATGTTCTGACCCGGATCATAGATAAAAGGAACACCTTTTTCACGGTAAACCTTGGGGAAATTCTGCATGTCATCAAGGTTACCGGGGGAAACAATTGCGAGGGCGTCTGCGGGATTCACTGTGGAAAAATCGTAATCGCAACCGTATTTCATTGCGCCGGGATTGAATCCGGTAATCTGGTTGTCAGATTTATCAGTGGTAATATAGGCACCGGCTGTGAACTCATCATCCACGCGTTTGATGCCTTCACGAGTGATTTTATTATCGTCCAACCATTTTTCATAGCCGTCAAAATCTTTACCGGCGGTACCAAGGATTACGGGCTTTTCATCGAGCATGGAAAGAGCGTAAGCAATGTTTCCGGCTGTGCCGCCGAAACGTTCATCAAGGCCGTCCACCAAGAAACACACGTTAAGCATGTGAATTTTGTCGGGCAGGATATGATCGGCGAAGCTGCCGGGAAAACTCATAATTCTGTCATAGGCCAAAGAACCGGAAACCAATATCTGCATTTTTTTGAACTCCTTAAAATATGATTCGGGCGAAAAATAAAAAAACATACTCCCACCCGGTTTGCGCGGATGAGAGTATGCTTTCTTTAATAGTAAAGTCAACAAACAGGCTAGCCAGTATGGCTCTTCACCCATTCAAAAAATTCATCATTGCCCTGTTTTGACTCAATAGCAACAATTGCAGGACAGTCATAGCTATGAATATTCTTTACCGTCTGGATCAGTTTTTCCACCAGTTCCGGGGGAGTCTTGGCAAGAAGTACAGCTTCCTCGGAACGTTCCAGCTTCCCTTCCCACCAATACATGGATTCCATTTTCTCGAAGATGTTCACACAGGCGGCCAGATGACGCATAATCAGCTCTCCGCCAATCTCACGTGCTTCTTCTACATCACCAGTGGTAATATAAACCAGCATTATGGCCATAAGACCTCCTATTGGCAGACAGGACTCTCACCGGGCTTGGCGCTTGCAAGATAATTACTGATTGCATCCAGTTCGTCAGCTGTAATGGTCATCCCCATTTCAGCCATACGCTGATTGGTTTTCTCCCATGCAGCGAGATCTTTTTTGCCCAATCCCCGACAGACACGTTTCAGACTGTGGCAAGAAGTACACTTGGCGAAAACGAGGCTGGAGCCGTCTGCAGCACCGGATACAGATAAACCAAGACCGGAAATAGTAAAAAGAGCCGCAACTATCAGACTTAATGCTATTTTCATTTTCTATTCCTCCAATTTGGATTTGCATTAAATGATACATGAATTGACATGAACGGCAACATTTATCAGGCTGTTGGCAACATATTCGATGATTGTAAGTTATAAAAAGAAATGATAGCCCACAGCAGACATTATGAAATTGAAAAGCCCAGATAAAAAAACTCTGCAAAGAGCAACCGTCATATATGACCGCCTGATCAAAAGGTATCCGAACCCGGAACCAGAATTGGACTGGTCAAACGCATGGGAACTGATGGTTGCCACTGCTCTTGCCGCCCAGTGCACGGACGTCAGGGTCAACAAGGTTACCCCCGAACTTTTCAGGCGCTGGCCCGGTCCTGCGGAAATGAACAAGGCGGATGTGGCGGACATTGAAGAAGTGATCCGCTCCACCGGACTTTTCCGCAACAAAGCCAAGAACCTGAAAGGTGCAGCAGAAGTAGTCATGAATGAATTCAGCGGTGAAATGCCCCGGACCATGAAAGATATGATTAAACTTCCCGGAGTGGCCCGCAAGACTGCCAACATCGTGCTTTCCAACGCCATGAACGTTCACGAGGGAGTTGCGGTGGATACCCATGTGAAACGGCTTTCATTCAGGATGGGCTTAACCGAAAGCACCAATCCCAATGTCATTGAAAAAGACCTGATGCCGCTTTTCAAACGCGAAAACTGGGGTGATGCAAACCACGTCCTCGTCCTCTATGGACGTGAGATCTGCTCTGCCAGAAGCCCCAAATGCGACATCTGCGAACTTAACGATATTTGCCCTCAAAACGGAATTGAGAAAAAATAATGAGTGAAGAAAAAAAGAAACCCGGAACCTTTACCGTACATGCCACCGACGGCCATGCCCGCCGCGGAACCCTTGTAACCGCCCATGGTGAAATCCAGACTCCGGTCTACATGCCTGTTGGAACACAGGGGGCTGTTAAGGCTGTTTCCCAGCGTGATCTGAAAGAAATCAACTCCCAGATTATTCTTGGTAACACTTACCACCTCTACCTGCGTCCCGGAGATGAATTAATCGCTCGCCGTGGCGGTCTGCACAAATTCGCAAACTGGGACAAGCCCATCCTCACCGACAGTGGCGGATTTCAGGTTTTCAGCCTTGAATCCATCCGCAAGATAACTGAACAGGGCGTGGAATTCCGTTCCTATATTGACGGATCAAAACATTTCTTTTCCCCGGAAAAAGTCATTTCCATCCAGAATAACATCGGCTCCGACATCATGATGGTTCTGGACGAGTGTGTGGGCTACGGTCATGACCGCGACTACACTGCAAAATCCCTTGAAATGACCACCCGCTGGGCTAAGCGTTGTCGCGACGCCTACCCCGTAGGTTCCGGCGACCAGCTCATGTTCGGTATCGTACAGGGCGGATTCCACAAGGACCTGCGCGAAATCTCCCTTGAGCAGCTCCGTGAAATCCCCTTTGAAGGATTCGCTATCGGCGGCTTAAGCGTCGGGGAGCCCATTCCGGACATGTACGACATTCTGCAGCACATCGGTCCCAAGCTGCCAGAAGAGAAACCCCGCTATCTCATGGGCGTAGGAACTCCACTGGATATCCTCGAAGGTATCGCCAACGGTGTGGACATGTTCGACTGCGTGCTGCCCACACGAAACGCCCGTAACGGCACCCTGTATACAAGCCTCGGCAAGGTAAACATCAAACGTGCCCAGTACCGTGAAGATGATTCCCCGCTGGATCCCAACTGTGACTGCTACACCTGCCGCAATTTCAGCAAGGCCTATTTGCGTCACCTGTACACAGCCAAGGAACTGCTCTCCAGCCAGTTGAACTCTATCCACAACCTGCGCTTCTTCCTTAAACTAACCGAGGAAGCACGGGATGCCATTGAAAAAGGGACTTTTGCCGACCTGCGCAAAAAATACGAAGCGGTTTACGAATCGCCGGTCAAATAATGAAAATTGTCAGACCGTTATTAACGCTGACTGGAGCACTGACCGTTGCCGGAATGCTGGCATCGGCAGTGCTCTTTTTCTTTGCCCCGGTCCTGCTTCAGCAAGAGGACGGACTTGAAAAAGCCGACGCCATCGTGGTTCTGGGAGGGCACTACTACCGCCCGGTCTACGCTGCCGATCTGTATAATAAGGGCTACGCACCGTTAATTCTGGCCAGCAAGCCAGTGGTTACTCCAGAAATCGAAGCTGTACGCGAGCTGGATATATACTTCCCTTACCAATGGGAATTATTCCGCGATGTGCTGCTGAAAAAAGGTGTGCCTGCGGACAAGATTGATTTTTTCGGCAAAGCCAACATCAGTACTCTTGATGAAGCTGAAAAGCTGAAGGCAAAACTACCACCACAAATCAAATCCATCATACTGGTGACCTCGCCTATGCATACCCGCCGTGCCGGAATCATTTTCCGCGAAATCCTGCCCCCTGATGTAAAAGTAATAGTGGTCGGAACACCTTATGAAATTACCCCTGATAAATGGTGGACCAACTTCCGTGCCGCCCCATTTGTACTACTGGAAGTAGCCAAGACAATATACTATGAACTTGGCGGGGCTATGAAGAATTCAGAATAGTAAAATAAAAAAAAGACCTTCCGGGAATTCCGGAAGGTCTTTTTAAATTTAATACTCCTGTGGCTTAAACTTTAACGCCGCCAATATGGATACAGTTCCTGCCTGACTCCTTGCTCAAATAAACCTGCTTATCCGCCCTGTCTACAACAGATTCAGCTACTTCGCCTTGTTCGGCAACAGCTCCGCCAAATGACGCTGTGACCGAAATACGCTCGCCTTCGTGGTCCACCCACGAATTCTCAACCAGCATACGTACTCTTTCGGCTAGTACGGCCAAACCTTCCGATTCAATATTTGGAATAAGAATTACAAATTCTTCCCCGCCCCATCGGCATACAACATCAAGAGGCCTCAAGGCTGCCTTCAGTGTTTTTGCAGCCATCTGAAGCACTAAATCCCCCACGTGGTGGCCCCAGGTGTCATTTACATTCTTAAAATGATCCAGATCCACAAAGAGTACACCGAAAGACACATCCTCCTTTTGCAGGGAATCTTCAAGCCTCTCCATGATGATTGAAGCATAGCGGCGGTTGCCGACTTTCGTCAGCTGATCGGTCAGGACTTCTTTTCTAAGCTCTTCCATCTCTCGGAGCATATCCAGATTTTTGCTGTTATCCGTAAAGACCTCTACAGCTCCGACAATCTGTCCATTTTCATCCCTCATAGGCGACGCCCGGACAAAGACAGGTACCCGGTGCCCGAACTTATGATGCATAAAAACATTGGTTTCACGGATTTCGCCATCTTCCATAGTTGCAGCAAGCGGACACCCCTCGATACACAGCTCTATTCCATTTTCATCTACATGCCTTAAAACATTATCAGCACAACTCTTACCTACAACTTCTGTTGCCGAATAACCGCTCAAACGTTCTGCCGCTTTATTCCAATAGGTAACTTTGCGATCCAGATTAGTGAAATAAACTCCGTCAGTGAGTGATTCAAGAACTTCTTTATAAAATTTCCGTTCCACAACTTACTCCATGAAAAAAGAATTAACCCAAAAACAATTTATGAATTTTCAGAAAAACAATCGATTATACCTATAAAGAAAAAACCATAAAGAGTGAACGGCTATACATGAAATAGCAAAAAGGCCTTCCATGTACACCATGGAAGGCCTTTTATTTTCTAATTAACCAACATCATTTTAATGAATTAACTATCTTTTCCATTATCGCATCAATTTCAACAGATTCAGGGAGATTAAGCACATTACCATCTGACATCTGCCGCTCAACCAGCCCGGACAGCTGTGGCATGGTAAACCGCCTATCCGGCAGATGCTCAAGCTCTGGAGGCTCGCCACCAAGATAGCGGTTAATAACCAGTACCTGATTATCAAGTCCCAACTCCGCGGCCATACGGCCCACTTCCGAGGCAGTCTGAAAACTGCGCATGGAGGGTTCACTAACCACTACCAATCCATCCACGTGCATGGCAGTCCCACGCCCGAGGTGCTCTACCCCGGCTTCGAGATCAACCAGTACACAATCATCACTGTCCATGACAATGTGGGCAAGCAGAGCTTTGAGCAAGGCGTTGGCATCACAAGCGCAACCGCCCCCGGCATTAGAAAGTCCGCCCATGACCAGCAACCTTTTCTTACCCGGTTCAACACCGGGAAAAGGCTCTTCATGAAGCGGAAGTTCCACCGCAAGTTCTTCCGGGAGATCACCGACCTCCGGATTAAGATTGAGGAAACCTTCCTCGTGAATCCGTTCCCTGACTAGATCATTCCTTGAAGAAACAGGCTCGGGAAGATCATTACTGTCCAGCCCGGAAGCCTGCCCCAGAGACAATGCTGTATCTGCATCAATCATCCAGACGTTCTGTCCGCTCCGGGCCATCCAGTCAGCCATCCATGAAGTTATGGAAGTCTTGCCTACACCGCCTTTGCCTGCAAATGCCAGCTTCATACTCTACCCTCTACTCACTCAAACCAAGACCTTTACGCTTGGCCTTGATCCTTTCATCAAAAAGATCAGCTGCCTTGACCGGGTCCGGCTCAATGACGAAGGAAGCACCGACCAGATCCTCAAGACCAGAGACCGCAATATTAGTCACAGTTTCAGAACCAAGTATATTCGGCGGATGTCCGAGATGGGTGTAAATCCCACTGGATACGGCGTAAAGACCGATGGCAGCAGCCTTTTCAGAATACCACTCTGGTGAGGATGCTCCCACAGGCAGATCGCTGATATCCACATTCAGGGCATCGGCAAGAGCAGCACAAAGTTGCAGGATGCGCGCGTTATCAACGCAGGAACCGTAATGCAGTACCGGCGGAATTCCCAACGCTCCACAAACCTTCTTAAGTCCCGGACCGGCCATTTCAATGGCATCGGGCACCAGTAATCCGGCCTTACCTGCCGCAGTGGTTACACATCCGGTAACCAGCACAAGAATATCTTTCTTGATCAATTCCTTGGCAAGGCCCACGTTCATGGAATCCTGCTGGAACTTGGGGTTGTTACAACCGACAATCCCCACAGCACCACGAATGTCACCTGCGGCAATGGCCTGCACCAGCGGATCAAGGGAGCCGCCCAGTGCAGAGATGACCGCCTCATTGGAAAATCCGGTCATAATCTCCACAGGCTCGCACGGAATATCCACACGCGAAGCGTCACGCGCGGAATAGGCTTCCACAGCCAAACGTACGATCCCACAAGCCTGCTCGTAAGCGTTGTGGGGATGAATATCAAAATGGGTTGCCCCGGTGAAACGGGCCTTGGCTGCGGTATCGATGAATCTGGTATGATAACAACCTGAAATCTGCACCAGACTTGGCATGATACACTGGTAATCCACAACCACAGCCTCAACTGCTCCGGTCAGAATTGCCAGTTCGGTCATGAGATGGTTCCCGGCCATGGGAATCCCCTTACGCATGAGCAGCTCGTTACCGGTACAGCACAGCCCTGCGATGTTGATACCTGCTGCACCGGCAGCCTTGGCTTCAGCAACAATTTCAGGGTCACGAGAAGCAGCCAGGATCATCTCTGAAACCACGGGATTGTGGCCGTGCACAAGAATATTGACTTTGTCTTCCTTGATAACTCCGAGGTTGGCCTGCGACATGGAGGGGGTCGGGGTTCCGAAAATAACATCTGAAAGCTCGGTACCGATCATGGAACCGCCCCAGCCATCAGCCAGCGAAGTCCGGGCCGCATGAAGAAGGGTGTTGGGCGCATCGTTATCACAACCCATATGGGTGCGATGCATCATCTCAGCAATTTCACGGTCAACACCGCGCGGGGTAACACCCAGTTTTTCCCAAATATCCTTGCGCTTCTGAGGGACGCGAGACAGGAAAGAAACCTGTTTTTTACGGCTGCCGAAGTCGGCAAAAAAACATTCCATAGCGTCACGGGCAATATCAATGATGTCTCGCCCTTCAGTTTCAATACCGATTTCTGCGGAAATACGGCGCAGTTTTTCCTCATCGGTAATTTTGTAGTCCTTGGTTTCACCCTCAACGATCGCTTCCAACACCTCAATCAGATCACGACCATGATCAGAATGCCCTGCTGCTCCACCAGTAACAAAACGTCCGAAATTCCTTGCCACCACTACATCCGCATCAGCGCCGCACACACCACGCGGGGATTTCGGGGTAATCTTACAAGGCCCCATGGTACAGATACGGCAGCTTGTTCCAAGCTCGCAAAATTTACAGTGCGGAGTCTGCTGCTGCAGTCTTTCATGCACAGTTTCAATGCCCTCGGCACGAGCCTTATTGATCATTGCACGGGCATCATCCCATATTGTCAGCTCTTCAGCCGGACGGGGTTCTTTCGCCATTAACCTATCCTCCCTGTTTTGCCGGGAGCATAAAACTGCTCGCTCCCGAACCATTCCTGTTAAACTAATGTAACAAGTCGGAAACAATCTGTTTGTCGGGTAGCCGACAAAAGAAGTATATTTTCAGGAAAATATACTACCGCAATAATCGCACAATAAAGAATTTAAAAATAGATTAATTTTCAGCAAGCGACTTCAGTTGCTCAAGATCTGCAACAATCCAATGAGAACGGTCATTTCGGACAAGGATTCCTTCGCGGGTGAGATTGTTGAGTAAGGTAGATACGGTCTGACGGGTAGCACCGAGAAGAGTGGAAAGCTGTTCTGTGGTCAGATTAAGGTTAATCTCTATTCCACCATCTACTGATTTCCCGTACTGAGAGGCTTCTTTGTACAGATAAGCGCAGAGACGAGAGTTGATGTCTTTAAAAACCAGTCCATCAATTACGGAAAAAGAATTCTGCAGAATCTTGCCCAAAACCCGAACCATAGTCCGGTTGAACAAGGGGATATCAGCCATACAACGCTTAACCGACTGCACATCGGTAGTCAGCAGTTTACCATCCTCATAAGCCTGCACAAAACATCCGGCATGGGTGGAATAAAGATCGCCGGGTCCGAGAATTCCGAGGGTGAACTCCTTGGATTCGTAGGCAAGATAGATGCGCACCCGCCCTTTTGCGACTATGAAGACAAGATCATCCTCAGTATCAGGGGCAAATATGATGGCGCCTTTTTTAAATCTGCGTTCACCGAAAACACTACGAATATCTTCAAATTCAGCACGTTCAAGTTCATCCAGAAGGTTAATACCGGAAAATTTCATAATTAGGTATCCTCAGGTGCGGCAGGCAGCTTTTGCAAATACTTGTCCATATTTTCTGCACACTCGGAAAGAGACACATCACATCCGCTTTCACGAATAACCGTCTTAATATCATCAATCATTTTAGAAACAAAAAGCATTCCCGGATTATCAACCGCAGAACTGGCCCCCTGACCTGAACCGGAAAGAATGCCCATCACCTGCAACATGGTCAGCTTCTGGGGGGAAACAGCAAAGGTATATATCTCATTACCATCATCATCACCTTTGACTAGAACTCCGTTTTCCACAAACTTATCCAGTAGCGGAGAAATGAAGCGGACCGGGACGCCAATCTCCCCGGCAAGTTCTTCCAGTTCATAAGGATGTTCAGAACGCTCAAAGCGCAGGGCCATCAAACTCAAGGCCAGCAAGGAGAACTTCTGCATGTCTTCAACTCCGGCATCGGGCATAAATTTCTGCTGCCGATAGAGCATCACATTCTGCACCGCGTAGCTGATTTCCGAGCCGAGCAGGACAATAACCCAACTTGCATAAAGCCAGACCAGAAAAAGCGGTAACTGAGCAAAGCTGCCATAAATAGCATTGTACTTGGTGACCCCGATCTGCCAGTTGATATAAGCCCATTGGGCCATCTGCCAGACTGTACCGGCCACAATACCACCTGCTAAGGCACTGGTAATCCGTACCCTGGTGTTGGGCATGAATGCGTAAATAAATGTGAAAGAAAGCCAGATAAGAATCAGAGGAGTCAGATTGATCAAAAATCCTTCCAACTCCGAAACACCGTAAATACTTTCAAACTGTTGCAGTACAGCCTGTTTTTTTATGGAAACACTGACACTGGTGGCAACAATAACCGCCACCGGGCAAATGAAGATCACCGAAAAAAAATCTGTAAACTTACGCCAGAATGTACGGCCGTGCCTGACCTTCCAGATAATATTAAATGCCTTTTCTACTGTACCTACAGTGGAGAGTACGGTGAAAAGCAAAGTTGCCACCCCGATCCAACCGAGAGTCTGAACATTGGTATTGTCCACGTACTCAAGAATCTTGCCGACAACCTCTTCCCTTCCGGCAGAAACTTTAAGCAACATCTCATGAATATAACTGGAATCCTGAAAACCCATCCCTTTCATCAACGAGAAAGCCACCGCAAGGAACGGAACGATGGAAAGCATGGTGGTGAATGTAAGTGCGGAAGCACGGATGATGCACTGATCTTTAAGAAATCCAACTGTCACGAGATATCCCACCCGAGCCAAAGTATGCAGCATCTTAATAGGGCCGCTGACATGGGAAGAGCTCCAATCCCAAATATCATTCAGGAAAAACTCGGAAATCCGTTTTCCAACGTTTCCACCGGTCATCGCGTCCCCCTGCTGGATTATGAATAAATAACTGGAAACATCACTACGCAAATATCAATTTTGTTGAACCATATCAGAATATAAGCTTCCTGAAAAACATAAAAGACTGCTCCGGAAGACCAAGCACATCGTTAAGCACATCCCCCCAACGCTCAAGGCCCTTTACCTCAACCTTGGGGTCACTGAGCTTTCCGGTCACAGCAACATTGACTCCAGTCATGGCATCAAGGAAGGCATTTACCAACTTCAGGTACAGGTTAGGCAACTTAATGATGTCCGCATTGACCTGCAGGTTAATTGAGTCATCAGGAAAGCTGAATCCGCCCTTTGCTGTCGCGGTCAGGTAATCCGTTTTCAACAAATAATTACCTACATGAAATTTCCCATCCTTGCCGTTTACCGTACCGGACATAATGGAAAAACGGGTCGGGCTGGGAGCCTTCTTCTCCTTGATATCTTTTTCCGCTGTGGCAACGAAAAGATAAGAACCGTCAACTATCTTAAAGGCCAGTCCCCCGGTCATGGTATCCACAAAGTCAATATTGGCAGTGGAATGCCCACTTAATTTGAGGGAAGCATCCGTAATACCTTTCACGCAATCACGGCCCACGTAATCAGCAAAGAACAATCCTGCCTGAAATTTACGGACCTCTATATCTGTGTCCAGTGACACCTTGCCGTTCTTCAGGCCAAGATCAAGCTTTCCGGCCAGATTTCCTTCGTGGAAATTGCCCTTCATATTGTGGATGCCGATGACCTGATCTTTCATATCCACATCCGCACTTAGACGACTGCCTGCAAAATCAAAAATACGGAAATAATTACACTCAACTTTTCCGCTGGCATTAATAGCCCCGAGCAATTTGTCCGGGAACTGCCATTCCGGGAATTTGAAATTCTGAACTTCCTTGAACCCGCTTTCCTTACTTCCCTTCTCAGGTTGGGCACCCATTATATCCGGAGGCAGAAAACGGTCTACATCCACCCTGTCCCCTTTGATGACAAAATTCAGGAACGGTTTTTTGAAATCACTCACCTGAAAAGTTGCCTCAGCTTCTGCTTCATCAAGGCTGGCCTTGTTTACCCGAAAGGTAAGGTTCTCACCGTTAAGCTGAAAGGAAGAATCGAGCGAAACAGACTCAAAAGCATCAGGGTCCTGCGTTTCCGGCTTATCGACCCCGAAAAGATCGAAAAACTCCGAGCAGGCAACCTTAGGAAGTTTAAGCACTCCTTTTGCAGAGGCTGTTTCACTGCGCAGCCTGCGGGCATCAACATTGCCATGCAGATTCATTTTACCGCTCTTCAGGGCAAAACTATTCAGCTTCAGATCGCCTGATTTCATTGCTCCACTGCCGGAAACAACAAGGGACAGGTCTTTCTTGATAACTGGGACCCCCTTGCCGCCAATGGAAAATTCAAGCTTACCATCCCGGATTTCAACATTTGCCGGATCAAACCTGCTGCACAGCAATCCGCCATTGAAACGTCCCTTGAATGCACCCTGCGGCTCCAGAAAAGAACCGGACAGTTTCAGGTCAACCTTACGGCCCACCAAATCCTTCGGAATATCTCCGGCCAAGGGTTCGAATTTCAGTGATAATCCGGCACGCTTAACCCGCACTTTTTTCAATTCATCAGGCACGCCTTTGAAGCCCATATCAACCACAACACCATTGCCCTCAAAATTGGAATCAAGCTTGAGATTACGGACCAGTTCACCGGGAGTGCGACCGTTGGAACGCAGGTAATTCAGCTTAAGTGCAGCCCTGCCGGCATGAAATTTTAAACCATCGACCTTTAGCGGTATACGCGCAAGCGAGAACGGCGAAACAGCACCTTCGCCTTTCAGGTAAAGCTCATCCTTTTCGCGCCGCTGATCAAAAGCCAGATCAACGGACAAGCCGAAATCACCGTCCAGATAAGACCCTTTGCCAATACTCAGACTGGCAACTTTCGGCCCCGGTGAAACAGCCAGCTTCACATCCGCTAAATTAATACCGTCATAAACAAAACGATCCAACTGGACTTTTCCATTACAGGGAATCTTCTTGACCAGATCGGCAATGACCATATTGCGTAAAGGATTCTTTCGCGGCTTGGGATTAGATTTACTTATCGTGCCGTTGCCGTTGATTTTTTTCTCAAGATCCAAAAGCTTCGCATAAGGATCAAAGATCACGGAATCGGCATGGACATCAAACTCGAGCCATGGACTGCGGTAATCTTTGAGCGAGAAATCTCCTTTAATGATTGTCTTATCCACCGCCAGAACCATGCGGGAAAGTTCGGTCTTCTTCAATGTGGAGTGGAAATTCATCTCAAAGGAAGCAACATTCAAAATGTCTTTGAATTCTGCTGGAATGGGAATGGGCGTAAATCTGGAAAAAACTTTCTTGGGATCAAAGCGGGTAGACTTAAGGGACCCCTTAAAATCAGGCGCATGGTAGATATCAGTACAGTTTGCCGCCCCACTCAAACGCACCCCGGCCCCCTGAAGGACCAGCCCCTTTACATCAATCATGCCCTCAACAAGATTAAAATCAAGAGAAGCAATCCCTTCCACAACCTCGCCTTTACCAAGCAACTCATCACTCTCAACCTTCACTGAAAGGGAAGTCTCGGAAAGAGAAACCTCTTTTTTCTGCACGGAAAAATCCAGCAATCCCTTAAGATCAGCCTTGGCTCTGAGATTGAACAGGTCGGCATCAAGCATGGCACTGAGATCAAATGCCAACGGGGTATCTTTACGCAGCAGGCCGGTACGCACATTAACACCGGAAACAGTGAATGAATTCCCGCTACCCATATCAGTGTATGAACAGGTCGCGTTTAAAACACTGACCCCGCGCACACTGATACTGTCAAAATATCTGACTCCGGCATTATCACTTTCCGCACTGTCAGCAGAGCCGATAAGGGGCAGGTTGAGCGAACCGTCTTTGAGGCGGTCCACATGAAGTGAAGGAGAATCCACAATGATTGTATCGACTTCCAAATCGCCGCTAAGCAGGGGAATCAAGCGAACCTTGAAATCGATATCTTTAACAGTGAGTTGATGGGGATAGGCTGAATCTGCAGGAGCTGAAACAGTTACCGGGCCGGTATCCACGCCCAGCCAGGGATAAAAAATCAGATTGAAATTTTCATGAAAACGGACTTCGCGCTCAAGCTTCTCGCTGAGAAAATTTTCAAGAGCAATACGCGGTTCATCAGATTCAATATAGTATACGCCACCAACCACCGCTGCCAGAAGGCAGAGGTCAAAAAGGAGAAACAGAATCCAAAAAAGTTTTTTTACCCGCAACAACACTGCCAGCACCTGTATATAAAAATTTGCCCCGCCCCCAAACTAATACGTTATTACTTGGTAAAAGGTAAGGGAAATCCAGTGTAACGGACTCCCCTAACACAAATTATTTTTCCTGACAGAACAGCGAAGTCTTCATGGGATGCCCGGTAACATCTGCCACAACCGGACACTTTACTTTGAAAGCATAGTAAACATCCGGTCTGACACCCCAAAGGGATTCAAAGTTCCCCTGCCCTTTACTCAAAACCACAGGAGACTCATCAAGACGGGCGCGGAATTCCGGACTGCAACGGTTAAGCACCGTTCCGGGGGTATCCACACCGGAGGTGACCACTTCGCACAAATCGGTCATACCGACAACCTTTGCATCTACCACTGTGGCATCATTGAGAATATTCTTACCACGCACAGCATAGGTCACATTGATCCCTTCATCGCGCAACAATCCGGTTAAGATGGTATCCAGCCCAATTTCCCCAGCATTGTCTCCGAGAACCAATAAAGATTTGTGCTCCCGCACCTCAGAAAGAAATTTTCCAAAAGCATCCTGATCAAGGCCGTGCTCAAGATTTTCAAGCTCAGCTTCCCAGTCATATTCGCCCATAACCGCGCAATCCATATAGTTGCCGATAATGGAAACACCCATGGCCGCCAGCAACGGCTCTTCGCTACCGAGCACTTTGGCTTGTACTTCCGGCAAAAGTTCCAAAACCCGCTTATTGGCTTCTTCCTTTTGGGTTTTAAAAATATCAACTTCGCCCACGTATTCTGCAACCTCTCGAAACAGCCTTCCAGCCAAAGAAGGCGGCGACTCGCTCAAATCGGCTGAAGCAAAACCGGCAGCCCAATGCTTTACAACTTTTTCGTGAATATCTTCCTGACCGGGGCAGGTCTCCCTGATCCCTGCAAGCGCCATTTTCAAAAAACATGGCAGGCAATCCAAATGAGTTCTCATAACTATACCTTTCCCAACCTAAAAAAGACTGGGCTAATTTTGCTCCCACTATCGCGAAAAAAGGGCTGATTTTTAGCCCATACATCAACATGAAACTATTTCTGCCGCGCAATAACATACTGAATTTATATTACTTACCACCAAGGCACGGCTGTTGCTAATCACAAAACGACAACAACTTAAACTGAGGAGCAAACAATGCCATTTACCAACAGAAATAACAATAGCTCCCAAAGGGCTGGTCGGGGACTTGGTCCTTGCGGAGCCGGAATGTCCAGAGGAAGAGGCGTAGGCTTCAGACAGAATGCAAACATGGGGCCCGGAATGGGACGCGGTATGGGAGCCGGACGCGGCCAAGGTCTCGGATTAAGACGTCGGGACGGCTCCTGCCAACGCATGCAGAATCAGGGCTTCGGCCCGGACCAGTATGCAAGCGATCTTGAGAGACGTATTGCCGGCCTTGAAGCCGAGAACCAAAGACTTAGAGCCGAAATGAATAAATAATTAAATGGTTCCAAGACATTGATCTTGGAACCATTTTTAAGGATCTGATATGAAAATAGCAATTGCCAGCGGCAAGGGCGGCACCGGGAAAACCACTGTTGCCGTCAACTTTGCAGCCTACCTTGAATCTCTGGGCAAAAGTGTAAGCTTCACTGACTGTGATGTGGAAGAACCTAATGCCCATTTTTTCCTGAATCCGGAACTCAGTGAGGAAAAAGACGAATTCCTGCCTGTTCCAGCCATTGATGAAGAAAAGTGCATAGGCGAATCATGTAAAAAATGTATTGAGCTTTGCCGCTTTAAATCCCTTATCTGGATGGTGGATTCCGTACTCAGCTTTTCAGAACTCTGCCACGGTTGCGGACTCTGTGAACTGGCCTGCCCTGCTGACGCCATCAGCGATGGTAAACGCTTGATCGGTACAACTTCTACAGGTAAAGCCGGCAACATCGATTTCTCAAGAGGGCTGCTGCGCATAGGTGAAGCAATGTCACCGCCGCTGATCAAGGCAGTTAAAGATATTTCCCCCCGGGCAGAGATTAACATTCTGGACTGTCCCCCCGGAACATCCTGCCCGGTGGTGGAATCCATTGATGATACAGATTTTGTAGTACTGGTAACCGAACCTACTCCCTTCGGCCTGCACGACCTTAATCTAGCAGTACAACTCATGCAGACCCTGAATATGCCCTGCGGTGTAGTTATTAACCGAGCCGGAATGGGAGATGACCGGGTGGAAAAATATCTTGCAGAAAAGAACGTCCCCCTACTCGGATCACTTCCGCATAGCCGAGAAGCCGCTTCCAGATATTCCGAGGGCAACCTGCTCTACGAAAACATCCCCGGATTCAAAGACGAATTCGCAAAGATCTGGTCTTCCATCCAAGAACACGTGAGCGGAGCACAATAGAATGAAACAGTTAGTAGTTATAAGCGGAAAAGGCGGCACCGGAAAAACCAGTGTTGTTTCCGGCCTTGCCTCTCTCGGCCCTAAAAAAGTACTCGCGGACTGTGATGTTGATGCAGCAGACCTGCACCTGATTCTGCACCCTGAGATCAGAGACACGCACGACTTTTTCAGCGGCGAACGCCCGGAGATCAATCCCGACCTCTGCACCCAGTGCGGTCTCTGTGCCGAGCATTGTAAGTTTGACGCCATATCTAAAGACTTCACCATAATGCCGGAAAAATGCGAAGGCTGTGGCGTCTGTTCCTATGTCTGCCCGGTTGAGGCAGTCTCCACAGCTCCCAGACTATGCGGTCAGTGGTTTCGTTCCGAAACCCGCTTCGGCCAGATGATCCATGCGGAGCTGGGCATCGGCGAAGAGAATTCCGGCAAACTGGTTACCACCGTCCGCAATGCTTCAGCAGAAGTCGGGGAAGAGCTGGGCGCTGAACTGGTACTGGTGGATGGTTCTCCCGGCGTAGGCTGCCCGGTAATTGCATCTCTGACCAACGCAGACTTGGCCGTATTTGTCGCTGAGCCGACTATTTCCGCGGTGCATGACCTGAAAAGGGTTCATAAGTTGACCGAGCATTTCAAGATTCCTTCCATGGCAATCATCAATAAATGCGGAATCAACGCCGAGCAGGAAAATGAAATCAAATCATTCTGTGCGGAAAAAGAAATCCTTCTTGCAGGCGAACTGCCCTACGACACCATTTTTTCAAAGGCCCAACTGGCGGGACAATCCGCAGTTGAATACGATCCGGACGGCATGGGGAAAAAGATCGAAGCCATCTGGAATACAATGGAAGCAAACCTTTAAAGGAGAGTAAGCATGGGTAAGGAAAAGATTGTCATTCTCGGATGCAGTCAGGCAATGGACGATATCTGTATCGGTTGTTCACGCTGTATGGTCGGTTTCAACCGTCGTGCAGGTGAATTCGAAAACTGTGCGGATGATGCAGAGCTTACCGCCATCGTCGGCTGCGGAGGCTGCCCCGGTAGCGGTATCGTGACCAGAATGGCTCACATGAAGCTCTGGAACGCGCCAATGGACGAAGTTCCGAACAAAGTTTATGTTGCCCCATGCATAACCATGCACTGTCCCCACAAGGACATTTTGCTCAAAAAGATAAAGGCCAAAGCCGGATGTGAAGTCATCGAAGGCACACATCCCTATATTCCTGAAAACATTTTCGCCGAATAAATTTAGAACATGCCTATTTACGAATATAAATGCCGTGAATGCGGTAACGTATACGAAGAAATTGCGAGTGCCGGAAGTGTCCCAGGACCATGTCCGTCCTGTGGAAAGGATGCCGGGGAAAAACTCATGTCATCAACATCATCCCTGACCGGTAAGGACACACCGAATATTCCGGATGCCACCGGCACAGGATGTTGCGGGGCCAACCCATCATCGAAAGGATGCGTACCCGGCTCCTGCTGCGGCAAAGCATAACAAAGAAAAGGCACCGTCTTTATGGGCGGTGCCTTTTTTAATCTTCAACCAGAGGATCTTCAAACCCGGCCTTGTAATCACGTTCAAAAAATTCTCTAAATTGCTGCGGTGTCCATCGCTGCAACAATTTCTTGTGCTCCCCGGATCGAATAACACTCTCTAAGGCTGAATCAATTTCAGCAATGACCTTGCGGCCCCAATCAGTTCTGGGAACAGCATAATATCCGTAAATTGGATTAATCGGTACCTCAAGGCAAGATACAATCTCGATCTGTTCTGAAAACTTGGAATCCTTTAAAATAAAATCGGCAATTAGCGGGCCGGCAAAAAAGAAATCAATCCGCTTCAAGGTCAATAATTCCATCAACTTTTCAAAATCATTTGATGAAAAAGACAGTGCTTGGCTATGAACATGATTGAAAACCAAAGAATCCAAGTCACCATAGTCTATCCCTTTCACATACCCGAACCGGTATTTAGGATCTCTTAGAGCAGCTTCAGCCCGAAATAAATCTTTTGAAGTAAGATATTTCCTGTCTCCTTTGCGAAGAACAGCCAGAATAGTCCAAGTCATCCTGCATGGTAACTCTGAATAGTAGAGAGATTTTTCCCGGATAGGATTTTTAAGCACACCAGTAAGAATCCAGTGACGCCCTTCCCGCACAGACTGAAAAATCTTGAGAGGCGAAGCGGCAATTATGCGATGCCCGTATTCAGGCATCTGCGCTTGCAGCAAAGTCCCGAGCTCCGGACCTATACCTGTAAAGCGGCCATCTTCATGAGATATGCTGAGGGGAGGAATATTAAAATAAGGCCAGTATATTTCACTATCGGCTTGTGCTTTTGCAACACGGCAAAAACTAATCACAAGCAGAGAAACAATGAATGATATAAACTTGTTAGCCAGCATAAACAAAAACTCCTCCCAATATCCACCATATCCCTATTGATAATAATAGATAAAAAGAGGAGTTCAATTATTCTTGAGATAATTCTTTATCAATCAACTCTTGATTCAACCCGATAATGGTAATTCCATGCTTCTCTGCAAATTTAATGGATTTATCAAGATCAAAAAAAAGACTTTTCCCGGCTTCAACTCCCAAACAAGTAGCACCCAAATCCTTCATGCCCTGAATGGTTTTAAGGCCGATTGAAGGCATATCAACCCGTTTTTCCTGACCGGGCTTGAATACTTTAATAATACAACAGCCCTTACCGCCAAGCTCGCATCCGCGCTTAACTGCGGCGTCAGTTCCTTCAATAGCTTCAACAGCGGCCACAACGCCTTCTCGAACAACAACACACTGACCAATATCAAGCCTGCCCAGGTCACGAGCAATTTTCCATCCGAAAACAAGATCGTCGACCTCACCCTCATTTGGCTTGCGCTTGGTCAGAAAACCTGCAGGAGTAAGCAACTCCGGTGCATATTCATGAGGACCGACAACTTCCATGCCTTCAGCCTCAAACTCACCGGTAATGGCCCGGAGAAGAACATCATCACCCTTGGTAGCCAGTTTGAACAAAAGCTTGGCAGCACGGAAATCAGGTCGGATATCAAGAGCCTTGGGCTTGTTAATGGTCCCGGCCATGACGACCTTAGTGACGCCGTTGTTCTTGAAAAAAGAAATCAGCTTATTAAGCTGACCAAGCTTTAGCTCAACAGAATCATCAGTATATTGACTGACTTCAAAATTTGAATGGCCTTTAAAAAAAACAGCCACAACACGATTTCCCTGTGCTGCGGCTCCTTTTGCAACCAGAAGGGGGAATTGCCCCCCTCCGGCTATAAGACCTATTGTCTCAGAATTATTTGTCATCTTATTTAGAACCGTGACCAGCAGGGGCTACACCTCGTTTGCTGGAACGGATAAATTCTACGAGGTTCAATACTTCCGGGATTTCCGCAAACTCTTTCTCAGCAGCAGCCAAAGCGTCCGGACGGGACATTTCAGAGCGGAAAATAAGCTTGTAAGCCTTTTTAAGGGCATTACAGGTCTTGGCTTTAAAACCGCTTCTTCTCAAACCGATAGAGTTTGGCCCATGCAATTCACCACGAACACCGGTAGCAATCATATATGGAGGAATATCCTGTCCAAAACCGGCCATGGCCCCCACAAAAGCATAATCACCAATACGCACAAACTGATGAATACCAGACATACCACCGATTGTAACATGGTTACCCACTTCAATGTGACCGGCAAGCTTAGCAGAACTGGCCATGATTACATGGTCACCGAGAACACAATCATGGGCCACATGTGTGTAGGCCATAAGCATGCAGTTGCTGCCGATTACAGTATTTTCACGACCGATATCAAGACCGGTAGCACGGTGTATTGACACATATTCACGCAGGCTATTGTTATCGCCGAGCTCTACCCAGGTCTCCTCCCCCTTAAAACCGAGGTGCTGAGGCAGACCGCCGAGTACAACCCCGCTGTCAAGGGTGTTTCCCTTTCCCATGCGGGTAAATGGCTTGATGTGGACATTCGCGTCAAGAGTGCAGTTATCACCGATAATGGTGTTCCCTTCAATATAGCAGAAAGGACCAATCTTAACATTTTCTCCCAGCTGTGCACCTGAATCGACGACGGCTGAGGGATGAATTTCGGTAGCCACTACAAGGACTCCTTGTCAACAATTGCTGCGGAGACTTCACCCTGAGCGGCGACTTCACCATCAACAGTTGCAACACATTTCATTTTCCAGATATTCATTTTGCGTTTAACATCGCTGATTTCGAGTACAAGCTTGTCTCCGGGAACAACGGGCCTACGGAATTTGACCTTATTGATTCCGGTGAACAAAAATACTTTATCCTCAGTATCAACTTCATCAGTGCTGAGAACGATAATTCCACCTGCCTGAGCAAGTGCTTCCACAATGAGCACACCGGGCATAACCGGCAGGCCGGGGAAGTGCCCCTGAAAAAAAGGCTCATTCATGGTTACGTTCTTATATGCCCTGATGGACTCGCCGGGTTTGATCTCTTCCACGCGGTCGACGAGCAAAAAAGGGTAACGATGGGGAAGCATCCCCATGATCTCTTTAATATCGATAATATCAGGAGTTGAATTACTCACTTTAATCTTCCTTGCTTAATTCTGCTTCCAATGCCTTGATACGCTTTTCCAACGCAGACATTTTCTTTGCCATATCAGGCAGTTTACGATGATAAATTGAAGATCTCAAAAAATTGCCCTTTTCAAGCAACGGGGAGCCGGCTCCCATAAATCCGGCCGGAACATCATTGGTAACCCCGGCCTGTGCACCGATAACTGCACCGTCACCGATCTTGATGTTATCCACAAGACCAGCCTGAGCAGCAAGGACAACGCCCTTACCAAGCTTAGTGCTGCCCGCAACACCGGACTGCGAAATCACAAGGCAATCTTCGCCGGTTGTTACGTTATGCGCGATCTGTACAAGATTGTCGATCTTGGAACCGGCACCGATTCTGGTGACATCAAGAGCAGCCCTATCAACACAGGCATTAGCTCCGATTTCCACCTGATCCTGAAGTTCAACAGTTCCAATCTGGGGAATTTTCATATGCTTTCCGGAAACCTGAGCATAGCCGAAACCATCGCCACCGATAACTGCTCCAGGCTGAACAATGCCTCCGATTCCGATAACGGTACCGGCCATAATGGAACAATTAGGATAGATGATACATCCCGGCCCAAGCACAACATCTTCGCCGATATAAGCCCCTGCAAAGATTTTGCAATTGGGACCTATTTTAGCTCCTTTGCCTACGAAGGTAAAAGGATAAACAGTTGCGCTATCGTCAACATCAGCTTCAGGATGAATAAAAGCTAGCTCGTGGATTCCTTCCAGACATCCCTGAGGACGAGCAAAGACATGCATTGCCTTAGCCAAATCCATATAGGGATTCTCGCTGATAAGTGCGGATTCAACCTGATCGGCGTACTTTTCCTCAAGCACTACGGCTCCGGCTTTTGTAACCGCAAGCGCAGATTCATACTTTGCATTAGCCAAAAAAGACAACTCGGTAGGTCCGGCCAAATCAAGCGTATTCAGGCCTGAAATCTCCTTATCCTTCCCAGCCATCTTAAGGCCGATAAGACCTGCAAGTTCTGAAAGTAGCATAAGCCCTACTTTTTGCCTGCTCTGAAAGCACGGTTCATTTCAAGCATCAGCTGGTTGGTAATATCGATAGTCTCATCAACGTAGAGAAAACCAGAAGATTTCTTGTCGTAGATGGCGGTGTAACCATTCTTTTTACCGTACTCATTTACAACCTTTTCAAGAAGCTGGAGGACAGGAGTTCCAACCTTTTTCTGCTCGATCTGCATTTTACGCTGGGTCGCCTGAGTGAGGTCCTGAAAATCCCTTACTTTACGCTTGAACTCAAGTTCTTTGTCCTGCTTTGCCTCGAGAGAAAGAACAAGGCTCTGCTTCTGCAGGGATTGTTTAAGGCTTTCCAGCTCTTTCTGTTTGGTTTCAAGCTGTGTTTTTGCAGTCGCAAATTTCTTTTCCATTTTTTTCTGGGCATCCTGACCGATTTCAGAATCTTTGATCAGTTTGGCCATGGAAGCAACTGCTATCTTCTGAGGAGCGGCGAAAGCCGGGGTCTGAAAAGCAAAAACCAGCACTAGTACTGCAAAAAGAATTCTACGCATTTAAAATTACTCCTTATAATTCCTGTCTAATAATCAGCCGAAAAGGCATGCCGAATACCGACATGCCCTTCGTTTACATTAATATGTCAAATTCTGCTAGAAGAACTGTCCCATAGAGAATTCAATCTTATGTCTTGAACTGTCTTCAAGCTTATCAAGCCCATAACCGTATTCTACCCTGATCGGCCCCATGGGGGAGAACCAGCGCAGACCGGCACCAATACTCTTGTACATTCCGAGGAAAAGGTCTTTCCCGTCAGACTGCTTGGTGTCGTAGAAGAAGCTCTGGCCGTCATCCCAAGAGTTACCGATATCAAAGAAGGTAACACCGACGAGGCCGAGTTCTTCGTTGATGGGGAACAAGAGTTCGAAGTTCATGTAGAACATCTTGTTACCACCGATACGGTCATTTGAATCACTGTCACGAGGTGAGATTTCACGGCTGTCATAACCGCGGACGTTGTTGATACCACCAAGATAAAAACGCTCAAACACGGGCATTTCGCCGCCGCCGAAGTTATCGTGGATAAAACCGGCGCTACCTTTCCAGTGGAATACCAGATCCCAGAATACCGGAGTAAAGTAGTTAGAGTCGTAGGTGTACTTAACAAAGGAGTCGTCACCCATGAGAACACCACCACCCATTTCAACTACCAAGTTATTCACAGTACCGGTTGAGGGGTTGAAAGCCTTGTTGGTGGTATCGCGTTTCACACCGGCAGTGATGACACTAGCCCAGTTGTCACCCTTGATATCCTTGATGGACTGGGCAGCATCATTTGCAACTTCAGAGATGTTGTAGAAGTCTAAACGATAGTTGGTGTAGAAGTGGGTATATTCACCGAGGGGATAACCGGCAGAAACAACACCACCGATGGTCTGTTTGTCGTAATCGGTATAGTCATCGTTACGCCAATAGGTATTAAAACCGCCCCCCCAAAGGGTATCATCAATACGGGGATTATAGAAACTCAGACCGTAACTGATTGTCTTTGAACTCCAACCACCGTTAAGTGAGAATTCCATACCGCGACCGAAAAGGTTGCGTTCGGTGATCTTTGCGGAGACGAAAACGCTGTCTGAAGTAGAGTAACCGATACCACCACTTACCATACCGGTGTTTTTATCCTTAACCTTAACCTTCAAGTCCATCTCACCGGGGTCCCCGGTGGGAACTGGTTCAATATCAACTTCACTGAAGTAATCCAGCTTATTCAGGCGAACAATAGAACGTTGCAGCTTAGAACCACTGAACTGGTCGCCATCCGCAAGACGCATTTCACGCAAGATAACATTGTTTCTGGTCTTGGAGTTGCCTTCAATAAGAACTCTACGGATATGAACCTTCTGGCGTTTGGAAATGATGAAGGTTACGTCTACGGCCTTCTCATCTTTATGCTGGTCAAATTTGATATTGGCATCAGCATAGGCATAACCGTAGTTGGAATAAAAATCGGAAATAGCCTTCATGTCCTCGCGCAGGAGAGAACGATCCAGATATTCACCGCCATCAGACATATCGTCAGCAGTGATAAGTTCACGCAAACGGGATTTCTTGACAATCAAGTCACCCTGAAAGCCGACCTTGCCGACTTTATAACGATCACCCTCTTTAACTTTGAAAGTAACGTAGATGCCGTCATCCTTGATATCCAGCTCGGGCTCGCCGACCTTGGCATCAATGAAACCGCGGTTACCGTAGTAAGCGAGAATCGCAGCAGCATCACGCTCGAGAAGTTCTTCTTTGAGCACACCGGTCTTGGTGAACCATGAAAGCCAGCCCCTTTCGGTAAGAGCGAGCTGCTCCTTGACTTCATCAGGATCAAGCTGCTTGGCACCTTCAATATTAATACCTTCGATATAGAGCTTCTTGCCTTCATCGACATTAAGATTCAAACGGGCCTGCGCGCCTTCACCCTCAATATTGTAATCAATCTTGGCGTTGTAATAACCTTCCTTGCGGTACATTTCACGCAGGGTATTCAGGTCATCGGAAAGAACCTTGGGGTTCATAACCGCGCCCTTCTTGGTATTAACTGCCGCCAGAATATCTTCAGAATCAATGGCGTCTTCACCTTTGACGGTAATGGCCTGAATGCGCGGCCTTTCCTTCACATCAAAGATAATCTTCTTGCCGCCGGGTACATCAGTAACCTTGACTGTAACATCGTCAAAATAACCTAAGGCGTAAATATTTTTGAGGTCTGCGTTGATTTTGGAGGGAGTATAGATATCGCCGGTCTTGATATTGGTACGCATCATAATGACGTCTTTATCAAGAACCCGACAGCCGCGGACTTCGATATCGGCGATCTTATCCTGACTGAGCAACTCCAGCTTCATCTTGGAAACAAGTTCATCAACAGCCGGAAGAAGGTTGATCAGCCCTTTTTTTGAAACAAAAAGGGGAACCGCCGGTTTCATACCGAAAGCTTCCACAAGACGAACATCAAGACTCAGATCTTCGCCGATCTGACTAAAACTACCGTAAACTGAATATCCCGCTCCGGACAGAAGTGCCATATCTTTGGCAGCCTGAATATTCAAAAATTCATAACCCTGCTCATCGACAAGTCCCATGACCTTTTTCTGGTCAACTACGCGGAATCCTGCCTCGCGCAATCTGTCTGAAAGAAGAGTAGGTAAACTGTCTTTGAGGTATTGTGTATCAGCATCAGCATTAACTTCAAAAGGAAGTACGGCAATAATAATGCTTGAGGCGTCTTCCGCCTGAGCCTTGCTTGTTCCGAAATTAATCAGAAAAGCAAAAGTTGCCGCAATCAGTAAAAGCAGAATTCTAGTTCTGGGCATACAGTTCTCCGGAACGCAACTCAAACCGGCGTTTCATAACCCCGGCCAAATCCATATTGTGTGTCACAACAATGAGCGTCATTCCAAGCTCTTCATTAAGGGAAGCCAGCATTTCTCCGACCATCTTCCCTGTCTTCTCATCCAAGTTACCGGTAGGCTCATCTGCGAGCAGGACTTTAGGTTTAAGCAGGATAGCCCGCGCAATGGCGGCACGCTGCCTTTCCCCTCCGGACAAAGTGGTCACCCGGTGATCAATCCTATTCTGCAGCCCTACCAGCCCAAGGGCTTCACGGGCCATGTCAGAAGCTTCCCCCTGACCTATGCCTGCCATCATGGCAGGAAGAGCAACATTTTCCAGAGTGGTAAACTCCGGAAGAAGGTGATGAAACTGAAAAACAAAACCGATTCCCCTGTTCCTCACTTCGGCCCGCTTTTCAGGTGTCATATCATTAATATTCATTCCCGCAAAATGGATATTTCCGCTGGAAGCAGTATCCAAGGTGCCGAGAATATGCAGCAACGTTGTCTTGCCGGACCCAGATGCCCCGAGAATGGCAAGGGACTCTCCGGAGTCAACCGTAAGGTTGACGTTATCCAGAATCCGCACAGTCTCGGTCGGTCCTTCGTATTCTTTTACGACATCAGTAAGTTCGTAAAGCAAATTACTCATACCTTAAAGCCTGTGCCGGTTCCAGGGCAGCCGCCTGTTTTGCCGGGTACAAAGTAGCCAGAAAACAAAGCAAAAACGCCGCAACACCGATAATTGTCAAGTCCATCCAATCCATCCTGATGGGCAGATAGTCCACCGGATAGACATTGCTGGGCAGCTTGATGAACTGATACTTTTTAAGCAAAAGCGCCACCGGAATACCGATCAAGTATCCGATGGTTGTTCCAATCAATCCGATCAAAGTTCCCTGCAACATAAAAATTCTTCTGATACTCCCGGAAGTCGCCCCCATAGACATCAGCACTGCAATATCCTTGGTCTTCTGCATGACCAGCATGACCAAAGTGGTGATGATGCTGAAAGAACCGACCATGACAATCATTGCCAGAATGATGAACATGGCTGTCTTTTCAAGCTTAAGCGCTGCAAACAGGTTGGCATTCATTTCCTGCCAGTTCCTGATCTGCACCGGGTACCCGGCAAGCTCCTTATCAAGAAGTTTGCCTATGTTATCAACTGCATATACGTCTGCGAGACGAATTTCAAGACCGGATACGAAATCCCGCTTGAAACCAAGCAATTTCTGAGCTGCAGTATTACTGATGTAAGCCAGCGAAGAATCATACTCGTACATTCCTGTACGAAAGATTCCACCAACCTTAAACACCCGAACTTTCGGGGTAAATCCCGCAGCAGTGCGTGTCCCTGAGGGGGAAAGCAGATTCACGGTATCGCCAAGAACAAGCCCAAGACGACGCGCCAACTGATTTCCTATGACAATTTCTGGAAGCTTACCGTCTTTAGACAGACTGTCTACGCTTCCGGAAACCATATCACCGGGCAGACTGAGTACGCCTTTGGCGGTTTCAGCATCAACCCCTCTAAGAACGACACCTTTAACTCCCCCGCCGCAGGAGAGCATAACCTCAGAATAGATAAAGGGCGTTACACCTGTAACGCCCGGAATCTTCTCAATTCTATCGGTCATGTGATGGTAGTTTTCAAGCGTGCCGTCGTATGCGGTCACGATGACGTGGGCATTGACTCCGAGAATTTTGTCACGGAGATCGGTTGAAAAACCGTTCATGACCCCTATCACCACAATCAGGGCTGCTACACCCAAAGCAACGCCGCACACGGCAAAGAGAGATATAACTGAGATGAAGTTATTCTTTCTCAGTGTAAAGAGGTATCTCAGTGCGACGAAGAGTTCAAACTTCATGAGCCACCATTACCGGAAGCACCTTCGGTTCTAAGGAGCGGGAACAGGATAACTTCCCTGATGGAAGCACTGTCGGTCAACAGCATGACCAGACGGTCAATCCCGATACCCTGACCTGCAGCCGGGGGCATACCGTATTCAAGGGCGCGGACATAATCCTCGTCCATGTTGTGGGCTTCATCATCACCGGCATCCTTCTCCGCAACCTGTTCCATGAAACGGCAACGCTGGTCCACGGGGTCGTTGAGTTCGGAAAAGGCGTTTGCCAGTTCACGACCGTAGATGAACAGTTCAAAACGGTCAGTAATATCCGGGTTCTCCTCATTTCTTCTGGAAAGAGGGGAAATATCAGTGGGATAATGATAAATAAAGTGCGGCTGGATCAGCTTAGGCTCAACCAACGCGTCAAAGAGCTTGGCCTGCAGCTTACCGAGCTTTTCGCCCTCAACTGCTTTCTCACCGAGCTTTTTAACCAGCTCCTTACATTTATCGTAGTCATTGTAGACTTCAGGAGATACACCGCCGACCTTCTCAAGAGACTCGTGGAAAGCCATACGGTGCCACGCTCCGGGAGTGAGGTCGATCTTTTCTTCCTGATATTCAATGACAGTGTCGCCATTAACTTCCTTGCAGACGGAGGAAACCATTTCCTCGGTCAGATCCATAAGGTCTTCAAAGTTGGCATAAGCCCAGTAGAACTCAAGCATAGTGAATTCAGGATTGTGCCTTACAGAAATACCTTCGTTACGGAAGTTTCGGTTGATTTCGTAAACCTTCTCAAACCCACCAACCAACAGACGCTTGAGATAAAGCTCGGGTGCAATACGCATGTAGAGCTGCATATCGAGTGCATTGTGATGGGTGGTGAAAGGACGAGCCGCCGCGCCACCTGCGATGGGGTGCATCATGGGAGTTTCAACTTCCATGAAGCCCTTGGAATCCAGATAGTTACGAATAGCCCGAACAATAAGGGTGCGCTTCTGGAAAATTTCGCGTGCGCGAGGGGTAACGATGAGGTCGACGTAACGCTGGCGGTACCTGGTCTCCACATCCTTGAGTCCGTGGTACTTCTCAGGAAGCGGGCGCATGGATTTGGTAATCAGGTCTACCTTCTCAGCCTTGACAGTCAGCTCATCAGTTTTGGTTCTGAAGAGAGTACCTTCAACGCCGACAATATCGCCGATATCGAATTTCTTAAAAATTTTGTACAGGTCTGCGCCGAGGTCATCTCTGGCTGCGTATACCTGAATCCTGCCGGTAGGATCCTGAAGATGAAAGAATGCGACCTTACCGAAAGATCTGTGAGTGATAACTCTGCCGGCAAGCTTAAACTTCTTGCCCAGAGCTTCCAGCTCCTCTCCTCCGAGTTCGTCATAATTGCCCCAGATGTCTGAGACTTCTGTATCTTTACTGAAGTCGTTGGGGTAAAGCGGAACACCTTCGTCGAGAAGGCCACAGGCTTTTTCCACACGATTCTTCAGAACCTGATTGAGTTCGTTCTGAGCTTGCAGAGCCTCAAGCATGGGCATAAATGATTGCACATGCTCTGATTTGGTTGCCAGCTTGATTTGCTTTTTCTTCTTGCCGCTCAAGTTATTAATTCTCCGTAACCGAATAAAGTCTAGATAAATACAAGATCCGTTGATTGCCTAAGCTAATTACCCTTTGTCGTCAAGAAAGTACATCTTTAATAGTTCACTTTCGCGCACAAATATTTTTTGAAAAAGTATTTGACAAGTGCGCAGCAAATCCGTAGAACCCATCTTCGTTGCAGCGGGAAACGCCGCAACAACCCAATATTCCTCGGTGGCTCAATCGGCAGAGCGGGTGACTGTTAATCACTAGGTTGGGGGTTCAAGTCCCTCCCGGGGAGCCAGATAGCTCAAAGGCTGCTTTCATTTGAAAGCAGCCTTTTTCTTTTTATTCCAGAAAGCCACCAAATTTAACGACCACATTCTTCTTTCCCGAAAAATATATTCCCTACATTTAAATATATATACCCGGAAATCTTCTCTACCAAGATTAAAACTGAGTACATTCATAAATGGATCTCAATCAGTATCAATAAAGGCTGTACTCAGGCCAAAATCAATCCCTGAAAGAAAGTCTAAAGAAAATTTAAATTAAATTAAAGATAATATTTGACATGCTCACAACAAATCCGTAGAAACCATCTTCGTTGCAGGGAAAAACTCCTCAACACAAAATATTCCTCGGTGGCTCAATCGGCAGAGCGGGTGACTGTTAATCACTAGGTTGGGGGTTCAAGTCCCTCCCGGGGAGCCAGATAATTCAAAGGCTGCTTTCATTTGAAAGCAGCCTTTTTCTTTATATTTCAATTAGCTGCCAAATTTATCAACTACAATTTATTCCACGAAAATTCTTTTCCCTACATTTAATATATATACCCCGAAGTCAGCTCCACCGTAATTCCGACATAATGCCCCTTAGAAAAACTAAACTCATTTAAATCAAAGATAACATTTGACATACTCGCAACAAATCCGTAGAACCCATCTTCGTTGCAGGGGAAAACTCCTCAACACAAAATATTCCTCGGTGGCTCAATCGGCAGAGCGGGTGACTGTTAATCACTAGGTTGGGGGTTCAAGTCCCTCCCGGGGAGCCAGATAGCTCAAAGGCTGCTTTCGAAAGAAGGCAGCCTTTTTCTTTATCCGTCTCATCTCTTCACAATATTCCTCAAATCTTCCGGTATAATATCCTCAGGCACGATACCGTTTACGTGATACCTTTTCAGAATCGAATAATATATTCCATTACGGGCTATCTTTGCCAATCCTTTCATAAATCTCTGTTTCAATCGCCTGTTTCTTTTTTGAAAGATAACTGAAAGCTTCATCTGCTGAATTGACTTGCTGGTAAAACTAAACTCAGGAGCTTTTTCCAGGAACAACTCCCAAATTAAATATTCCCCGGTAACCCGAAAAGCCACGGCAAAATCAAACCGCCCTGCATTCAATTTTAAAAAATTGATCCTGATATCGGATGCAAGGTCCGTCTTCAATCCAGCTTCATCCAGAGTACGCTGACTACTGCTCCCACGAACATTACCAAAAGAATAGCCATTCAAATCTGCAAGCCGATTGAAGGTAACTCCATCAGGAAACCGTCTAACTTTATAAAAACCCACAAAATTCAACTGAATAATATCAACAGATTCAACTTTATCTTCAAGTCCGTTCCGCTTGAACCACTCCATGGACCCCAAGCAGCAATCACGCACTCTTTTGACAATCGACCAGACATTTCTGGACATGGGCAGAAGATCATATTCAGCATCAAGCCCCTCGGCCGCAAAAGCCTCCGTAACAATATCCCTGAGCATACCATTTCCGAATTGCGGCACCACATCCTCAAAGACCAATGGAGGATACAATACAGTGGCAACATAAACAGAATCGCCAGCACTAGCAGGAGCACACAAATAAACCACACTCACCAGCGCAATGACGATACGAACTATCTTCTTTTTGATTTCCATGCAGTCTCCTGACCAGCAAAGTTCAATCAACCTGAGACCATACTACCCTACCAGACATTTTGAGCCATGTTCAACCATCAAACTCAAACCCTAACCCCACACCTTAAAAAAATTTAATTAATTTGAAGATAACATTTGACAACCCAAAGACAAATCCGTAAAAACAATCTTCGTTGCAGCGGGAAACGCCGCAACAATCAATATTCCTCGGTGGCTCAATCGGCAGAGCGGGTGACTGTTAATCACTAGGTTGGGGGTTCAAGTCCCTCCCGGGGAGCCAGATAGCTCAAAGGCTGCTTTCGAAAGAAGGCAGCCTTTTTCTTTATCCATTCTTTTCTTTGCCCTTCCCCACCCCGCAGGTTATAATCGTTACATGCAAACAATACATACCCCACTCCCCTGCTCCCTTCTGAAAACAACTCCTCCCGGAGCCGACTTCGATATAGAAGTCAAAGATAAAGACGAACTGCATGAATCAGAAAAGAAGGCTATCCTTTGCCGGGAATGCGGAGCTGAAATCACAGACAGCTCATTTTCAACAAAAATTAATGACAGCCACGAACACTCATTTTTCAATCCCCACGGCTATGTATTTCAAATCAGATGCTTTTCTGCTGCGACCGGCTGCGCCACATCCGGCCCTCCCTCCGATGAGTTCACATGGTTCGCCGGATACACATGGCAAATAAGCGCATGCTCCAAATGCAGGGCTCACCTTGGCTGGCGATTCCAATCAAGCACAAACTCCTTCTACGGGCTGATCAAAGACAAGCTGAAAGGGTAAATAAGAACTCCCGACACCTTACGGTACCGGGAGTCCTTAATTACTATGATCAGCCGAGCTTACTTGTAGTAAAGCTTAACTTCGTTAGTCTTGGGCATAGTCTGCCCCGGAGTGGGCTGACCTGAAACAAGCACAAAGCCCTCGCCTTTCGCAAACTTATCATTTGCCTCAAGGAATTCCACCAGACGATCCCTGTGATTAGTGAGTTTTGACTCAGTCACAATGGGAGTAATACCCCAGAAGAAGTTGAGATATGCAGGAACGCTCTTATCAGGAGTCAGGCAATAGACAGGCTGTGCTGGTCTACGGCTGCAGACAAGCCTTGCGGAAGAACCACTTGAGGAATGGCAGATAATAGCCGGACTATCGATATCCTTCGCCAGCAGACAGGCTGAGTAGCTTAAATATTTAACAGGATTAGGCACAAGCTCATCGGCAGGCTTGTAGGGGCCTTTAGTACGCTCAAGATAATAAGGCTCGGTGCCCTCTGCGATTTCTTTTATGTATCCCACAGCTTCAGCAGGATAAGCACCGATTGCAGTTTCTTCGGAAAGCATGCAGCAGTCCGCACCGTCCATAATTGCGTTGGCCACGTCGTTGGCTTCCGCACGGGTGGGAATGGGGTTCTTAACCATGGAAAGCATCATCTGGGTAGCAACGATAACCGGCTTCTGGGCATGACGAGCAGCACGGATGAGCTTTTTCTGGATAACAGGAACAGTAGAAAGCTTGCACTCAAGGCCGAGGTCACCGCGGGCAACCATGATACCGCTGGCAAGCTCAAGAATGGACTCAATATTTTCAACAGCATTCTGGCGTTCAATCTTAGCAATGATAGGCAGCAC
This sequence comes from Maridesulfovibrio sp., assembly GCF_965230075.1. Taxonomy (GTDB): domain Bacteria; phylum Desulfobacterota; class Desulfovibrionia; order Desulfovibrionales; family Desulfovibrionaceae; genus Maridesulfovibrio. The sequence goes on from NZ_OZ245945.1 coordinate 2,831,274, forward strand.
CACACCATGCTTATTCATTGCATCCAGAACGTCTTGAACATCCTGCGCAGTCTGGACAAAAGACATGGCAATAGCATCAACGCCGATCTCGATACAACCGGCCAGATCAACTTTATCTTTTTCAGTGAAAGCAGGAAGCGCGATATGCTTGCCAGGGAAGGTGATACCCTTTTTGGATGCAAGCAGACCTGCGTTCTGAGCCTGAAGTTTGTACAGCTTATCTTTCTCAAGAGTTTCGGTTACGAAAAACTGAAGCATCCCATCACTGAGAGAAACTTCCATTCCGTCCTCAAGACCCTGCAGCAATTCGGGCTGATCAAGAGGAATAAAGGGCAGGTCTTTGGCTTTATCAGCCTGCTCAGGAAGTCCCAGATAAACATAAGCACGGGACTCAATATCGTGGGGAGCGTCCTCAATAACACCTACCCTGATCTTCGGTCCGCACAGGTCCCCCATAACAGTAAGGGGAGTGGAAAGTTCTTTTTCAACCTGACGAATCATAGCAATAACGGGCTTAAAGCTCTCTGCGTCAGAATGGGAAAAATTTAAACGGAGGATTCTGACCCCGTTCTGGACCATTTTGGTAATGGTTTCCACATTACTGGATCCCGGGCCGAGAGTGGCAACAACTTTGGTTCTCATGATCTTGTCCTCAATATTTTATTTGGGTAAAAATTTACTATCCCCAATTGATTGGAAAAATTCGGATCCACCTCTGTCCGATGTTCACTTTCGAAAATATTTGTAACATAATTTTCGGAAATGTACAAAATTTTAATTTTAATGTTTTCTAATTTGCCTCAAACGATTTTTTTATTTTACATGGCACCTTTCCGAGTTTATACCGAATAACTCTAAATGAAAATAATTTTAACTAACGGAGTATTGAATGTTTAAAAACATGCTGAAATTTGCTTTGATTATTGCCATGGCAGCTTTTATTGCCGGATGTCAGCAGCAGGCCTCTTCCGGCGGCAAAGTTGGATTCGTTGATACCAATAAGGTTTTCAAAGAATGCAAAGCCGGAAATGAAGGCATGGAATACCTCAAAAAATCAAGCGAAGAATTTCAGACTAAATTTGCTGAAATGCAGAAAGCCCTTGCGGGTAACCAGACTGAAGAAAATACCCGCAAGTTCCAGGAAGCACTTGGCGAATACCAGAACAAAATGGGCGCAGAGCAGAACCGTATCGTAGAAGCCCTGCAGAGCGGTTTCACCAAAGCTGTTGATGAATACCGTCAGGCCAACGGCTACTCCGTAATTCTCTCCACTGAATCTGCTATCAGCTACGACAAGTCTGCTGACATCAGCGACAAAATCATCGAATCAATGAACAAAATGGACATTAAAATCAAGCCCGAATAATTACGGCTGATTCCATTAGACCTTAAAAATCCTTCCGGAACTTAGGTTTCGGGAGGATTTTTTGTTACAAAACAATTGCTTTTACATATTTACCGCAACCTTTCTCTTGATTTTTCCCACCACACAGGAGAATATCAGATCATATTTTCTCTCTTAATTTCAACAAGCTAGTGAATGATCTGATATGAATTTAGCATTACTTGGAAATCTTTTCGGCGGACTTGGCCTTTTCTTAATCGGCATGCGGTTAATGACCACTGGCTTGAAACAGGCAGCAGGTAAATCCTTACGGAAAATACTCGGCCAATGGACTAAAAGCCCGGGCCGGGGACTTTTCTCAGGATTCCTGATTACCGCACTGGTGCAATCATCAAGTGCGGTCACCGTTGCGGTTATCGGCTTTGTGAATGCCGGGCTGATCACCCTCTCCCAGTCCATCGGGGTCATATACGGCAGTAACATAGGAACCACCGTCACCGGCTGGATTGTTGCGGCAGTGGGTTTCAGCGTCAACCTGAAAGCCTTTGCCCTACCCGTCATAGCCCTTGGTGCGCTGATGCGCTTAAGCGGACCGACATCCCGGCGCGCATTTTTCGGTGATGCCTTTGCCGGATTCGGCCTGTTCCTCATGGGAATCTCCACCTTGCAAATGGCCTTCAAGGGCATTGAATCCAGTATCGATCTTTCTGTCTTTGCCACCATGGGAGCCCTTTCCATCCCTATATTTATCGGCATCGGCCTCATGCTGACCCTGCTCATGCAAAGTTCCAGTGCTGCCATGGCCCTTGTGCTCACCGCCACCGTAAGCGGTCTGCTGGACCTCAATCAGGGTGCTGCTGCCGTTATCGGCACAAATATCGGCACCACATCCACTGCCGCGCTCTCCGTTATCGGAGCCACCATCAATGCTAAGAAGGTAGCCACCGGACATATCATCTTCAATATTATCACCGCCCTTGCAGCACTGATCATGCTCCCGGTGCTCATAACATCCATCCTTTTCTGCATGGATGTTATGCATATTCCCCACGAGCCAGCCGTTGTCTTGGCCCTGTTCCACACAGTGTTCAACTTCCTGGGAGTCCTGATTCTCTGGCCTTTCACAGGAAAGCTTGTCTCCTTTATTGAAAAAAGATTTGCAGCACTGGAAGACGACCGAGGGCGTCCCAAATATCTGGACAACAATGTTATCGGCACCCCATCCCTTGCCCTTGACGCCCTGACCCTCGAAATGGAGCGAATCGGAAAACTTACCCGCAGGATTGTGCGTAAAGGACTTAATTCCGACTTTGGATATGGCGCACTCCCGGCAGACAAAGCAGCGCAGGACAGCCTCATTGAAGCGGCACGTTCTTTTTGTGCCAGACTGCAATCCCGCCCCCTGACCGAACAACAGGGACAACAGGTAGCAACCGCCCTGCGCGTGCTGCAATATTTTCGTACCGCCGGAGCACTCTGCGCATCACTGGAAAAGAAAAGACTCAAGCCTGCCCTTGATCTGCTTGGGCCGGATGCAGATATGGTCACAGTATTCCGTAACTCCTGCATCGGAGTTTTAAATGTTGCAGAAAATCCATGTTCTGAAGAATTCTGCCAAATCGACAACATGATACATGACATGTTATCTGCATATCACGATCTGAAAGCAAAACTGCTTTCCGCAGGTGGAACCGGCAACATCCCGGTCCCTGAAATGGTCGAGCAACTTGAACTTTTCTCGAAAATTAGACGCATAGCAAGACAGGCCGCCAAAGGTGCTGTATATCTTGCAGCCATGAGGCCGGACTCCGGCGTATGCTGCCCGACCAATACCGTTAAATTCGCATGGAACCGCCATTGGTAACCCAACTGGAGCCGCAATGAAGAAATTCAAAATCCCCTTAATTATATTTGCAGTTGTTTTCGCCGCATCCGCTGCTGCCCTGTTTTTTTATGTACAGAAAGATCTAGGCGAAAAGACCGGCGTTGAAGTTGAAGCTCCAGCATGGGTCAATAAAAACGGTTCCAGCGGCAAAATGCCTGTGTCCGGTAAAGTCGCTAAATCCGGCAATTCAATTAAATCCGGACAGGAGAACCAGACAGAATCTAGTCCCTCAAAAGACAATAAAAAAGTTGCGAAAACCAAAACAACAACTCCTGTAGCCAATAAAACTGCAAATTCTCCGGTTGAGAAGGCAGTGGATAAGATCAAGGCAACCATCATCACTGAGGTTTTTCTTGAGAACCTCGCCCAATACATTGCAGACAGCTATCATCCGGCAGGATCACTGCCCTACAAAACGAAGCAAGACTTCAGTTCTGCTTCATTCAAAGGGATCAACATGCATTTCGGGCTGAATCTGCGTGGACTGATGCCCAATGCTGAAAACCTTGTCACAGCGAGAAAATCCATCTGGTCCTACCTGCTCACTCCGGGAAAGCTTGCTGCTATTTCAAAATCAGACACCGGACAGCTGCTTGACCTTATTGAGGAAAAGGGAATTCTTGCAGAAAGGAAATTCGTTGAAGGTGACAATTTCTCTGTCCGTGAACTGACAACAACCCAGCGCGCTGAGATGTTCCGCACAAGCAGCCAGCCTCTCCGCCATGTGGCGGCGGTACTCAAAGCTGTGGCTGACAACCCGGACCTAATGCAGGCACTCGACAGCTACATCAAAGCGGAAAAACGGGTCGATTCAGCTAACGGAATATTCCAGCTTGATCTGGATAATTCCCGCAACTCCAAATCCGAAGCTGCAAGAAATAAAGCCGCCCACTCTGGCAAAATCCTTAAAGATGCCATTACCATCAGGGAAAAGATCAAAACCGGCATCACCCAGAAAATCAAATCATATTGTGCTGGGAAATGCGATAAACCGGACGACTCTTTTTACATTGCCCAGTGGACTTTCAGAAGGGTTCATACTGATGAAAAGAAACTTAAATCAATTGCCGCCGGAAGCGAAATCCTGAACAGCATTGCAGACAAAATGATTGAGAGAGCCGAAGCAATAGAGAAATCAATGTAGACGGGCAGCTAAGCCGAACACTCGACGGGAATCCTGATAATAATCTTCATCCCTTCACCCGGATTGGTTTCAATTTCAAAGGTGCCACCATGCTTTTGGGTGATGATAAAGTAGGAGACAAAAAGACCGAGCCCGGTACCCTCCCCTGCGGGTTTAGTGGTAAAGAATGGCTCTAGGGCTTTCTTACGTGTTTCAGCATCCATTCCGGGACCATTGTCTTCAATTTCAAGACGAACGAATCCGGAATCCCGTTTCAATCTTATAACGATACGGGCGATATCATCCGCCCTCCTCTCAGGGTCAGCAAGAATAGCCTGAACTGAATTCTTAAGCAGGTTAATGAGAACCTGCTCAATTTCTGAAGGCGAACAAAAGGGCTGAGGCAGCGCATCGTCAAATTCCTTAACAATCTCCAAGCCTCCGCCGCCAGACTTACTGTAAAAGTCATAACCGCTGAAAGAAAGCTCAATTGCTGTTTCAACAATAAGCTCAATATCGGAACAAACTCTTTCTCCGCCGGACTGACGGCTGAACTGAAGCATATTGGAAACAATACGAGCAGACCTTTCACCCATCTGCCGGACAGATTCAAGCTTGGAAATAATTCCCCGTTTCTCACAATATTCATGAATTGATTTAAGCGGAATTCCCAGTTCTTCGGCTACAGCATGGTTCTTGGGTAAATAACCTGAAATCCTGCGTTGGATATTCTGAATACCTTGCAGGATGCCACCGAGAGGATTGTTGATTTCATGGGCCATCCCTGCTGCAAGCCCGCCCACAGTCATCATTTTCTCGGTTTGAACCATAACCTCTTCCATGCGGGTCCTTGCCGTTATATCATCTACGCGGATAACAGCCCCGGCCTCATCCCCCTTGAACGGGAACACAACTATTTCATAAAAAACATTGTATCCATCCCGGTCCATATGAAAAATTTCAGTGCCGCCTTCAACTTCGCCACGAATAGTTGCTGAAATCAAATGCTCAAACCGACGTAGTTCCGGCATCATTTCATAAACAAAATTGCCTTCCGCATCCTCGGCAGCCCTTCCGGATTCCTTGTGCGCATAATCATTCCAGAGCACAACATTTGAATCCTCATCTACCCCCACAAGCACGGAGTGCATGGAGTCGATTACATTACCAAGATAATTACGGGTCCGTTGCAATGCCCTTTGATCAGCCAGCCTGCGCCGCACGTCACGGGCAACCATAACGATATAAAGCCTGCCACCCACAAAATGCACCCGCAAAGTCATTTCAACCGGAACACGAGACCCGCCCTTGCCGAGCAGATCTGTCATGGAAACATCTTCCTTATCCCATGAAGAATAGACATCGTCGTCAATCAAAACTTCATGCAGCAGGAAACAGGTTTCCTCAGGAAAAACAAGTTCCGGAGGACTATCTAAAAGCTCTTCCCTGCTGTAGTTGGTTTTCGTTGAAGCGGTCTTGTTGACGTCCGCAAAACTCCATGAAAATGCATCGAGCACAAACAAGGCATCATTGGCATTCTCAACCAAAGCCCTGAAACGCTCCAGCTCGTTAATCCTTTCCCGAAGTTCAGGATAATAGCTTTTACGCATGGATGTCTCGCCAAGCCCGATGAGCTTGTTGCGGACATTTTCATTGGAGTTCGGTTTAGAGCGCCGCTTCATAAATTTTCTCTACATCTTCCTGACTCAATTCAACCGGATTAGTTACCATGCAAGCATCTTTAAGAGCCATTTCAGCCAATTTAGGAATTTCATCCCGGGTAAGCCCCAAATCACCAAGGGACATATTTATTCCCGCAGCTCTACTCAAGCTCACAATTGCCTGCTCAAGATCATCACAGATTTGCTCATCTGTTTTGCCAGAAATTGATACGCCCATTTTTTCAGCAATACGCGAATACCTTTTTACAGCATAAGGAAAATTCACCCTGATCACGTAAGGAAGCAAAATAGCGTTGCATTCACCGTGCGGCAAATCCAAATGCCCGCCTAGACTATGAGCCATAGCGTGCACAGCACCAAGAATTGCATTAGAAAAAGCAAGCCCTGCCTCCATACTCCCCAACATAACCTGCCCGCGAAACTCAAGATTGCCGGGATCTTTAATAGCAGCGGCAAGATTACCGGAAACCTGCTCTATGGCATCAAGGGCCAGCAGATCAGTTAAGGCGGAGTTGGCATTTGAAACATAAGCTTCTATGGCATGGGTCAAAGCATCCATACCAGTAGCTGCCGTCAGCTGGGCATCCATTGTAGTAGTCAACTCAGGATCAATCAGGGCTGCGTCGGGAACCATGGCCTTGCTGACAATACTTACCTTAACATCCCGCTCCGTGTCAGTGATAATGGCAAATTGGGAAACATCGGCGGAACTTCCGGCTGTTGAGGGGATACAAATCAAGGGCGGCCCGGGCACATCAACCATATCCACACCCTCAAAATTCAAAATATGGGAATTATTAGTGGTAACAATGCCGATTCCTTTGGCGCAATCCATGGGGCTTCCGCCACCTACGGCAATTATGCAGTCGCACCTGTTTTCCAAATAAAAGTCAGCCCCGCGCATAACTTCCACATCACGGGGATTCTCAGACACTTCACTAAAAATATACGTTTCTATTCCAGCATCAATTAAGCTCTTCTCAACAGCCTTTACCCAACTACATTCAACAATACCGGGATCAGTCACTATCAAGGCCCTGCTAACCCCAAAATTCTCAGCATATTGCCCAGCAAGCTTGGACGATCCGACACCGAAAACAAGTTCAGGGGCAACAAATTTTCTCATCGCCAAAACTTCTTTCACGCTTACCTCCACTGCTTGATTGTACAATCGACCTTCAGACATGCTCAAAAATTTCAATTTTATCAGGCACAATCACAAGTAACACATAAAGTTACATTTCCGCAACATCAGAACAGAAAAAGCACATGTTCAAAAAGTAACATTATCAATAATGAATACAACAACACAACTATCATATGAATAAAAAAATTCTGCCCCTGCAATATATACAGAGGCAGAATAGCTATTGAGCTGCTTATAACTAACAGTTTAACTACGATGTTCTTCCTTAAGGAGGTCATTTACAGTCTTGACCGGAGAAAAAGTACTTAGCGGAACTTCCACAAAAACAGTAATCCAATCAGCCATGGAACCATTCCAAAGCCCAGGAAGCTCCATTGCCTTGAGCTTGCGGCCATCCTTGGACTTATTTGAGATAAATCCGGTTTCAGGATCGGTGAAATTCTTCAAGGCATACCATTCGCCTCGATGACTTCTCATTCCGCAAACAAGATCCACAGGATTAAAGTGAGTTGCGGTCTGAACTATGGCAGCCTGTTCGGGATCTTCCATGTCCACCTGACTCTTCTCTACAATCTGCGGTGAAACAAATCCGTCAGGACCATCTACCCAGAAAGGCCCGCCGCCCGGCTCGCCTTCATTTTTAACCATACCGCATACACGGACAGGCTTGGACAAACGGCCCCGCAACATGGTGATCTTATCTTCAAGACTCATCTGCCCAAAATTTTCCGGCAACTGCATGGAAAGATAAGAAACCGCGAAGATAGCTACCGCAGCAACTTCAAATTCACTGCAATTATGATTCTCCAGCATATTCAGGCATTCAAAAATCTGATCCTGCAGCTTGACCAACAATCCGCCGATCAACTTCTTGTACTCCAGAGTATCCCCCTTCATGCTGTCGGGAACTACGTTATCAATATTCTTAAGATAAACCAGATCACCGCGCAGCTTATGCAAGTTGTCCAGTAAGGCACCATGTCCGGCAGGACGGAACAGAATCTTCCCATCGTCTGTGCGGAAAACCTCATTATTCATATCCACAGCAACAGTATCACTCTTTCGACACTGCTGGGAAAAACCAATATCGAACCGACAATCGGGATAATTTTGAATTGCCTCTGCGACATGATCACGAATGTCCTGCTCATGAGCCGGTGAAACAGTAAAGTGCAACTGCGCCTTACCCCGACGATCCTTAATGTGAGCAACGGCCTCTGCAATATGCTCTTCAAAAGGAGTGCGGTATCCGTCTTCGTAGCTATGGAAAGGAATAAGCCCCTTGGGCATTGCCGCGTAATTCAACCCCTTTTCAGTGAGCAGATATTCAAGGATTTCTTCATAGTCCTGATTCGCATATAAATCTTCAAGATTTGCACCATTTTCCTTCATGACTTCCTGCAAGGCAGAATAAAAAGGAAGCACCGGGAGCAGATCCATAAAAGTCTGAACCATTTCAGCATCCTTATCGGAAAGATCTTCGTTGTTCAGCCTAGCCAGCAAATGCTTGAACATACGGGTCGCCGCACCCGATGCCGGAACAAACTTGGTAAAACGTCCTTCATCAGCTGCTTCTTCAAAGCAATCCAGCAACTCTTCCTTTTCAGAGGGCTTGATTTGATAAATGCCGTCATTCAAAGTGCAGGCCCGCTCAAGCTTTGTCGGCGCGAACCCTGCCTTAAATCGCTCAATCTGCTCGGCAAGTGCGGATGCGGAAATGCCTTCATCAATGATATCAATTAAACCATTCTCAATTTCGCGGAGTTCGTTTTCAGTGGTCATAGCTACCTTCCCGTGCTTTAAATTGAAAAACAGCGTAAAAATCAGAAAATTAAATCCACCTCTAAAACTCGTCCCAGTGCGCACCAGGCACTGATAGATACCTACCCCTTAACACAGTTTTTCAGCTGTGTTTAGTGCCAAAATAAATATATTTGAAACTTTTTTGATTTTCCTTGAAAACTCAAAAACTTAGACCAAACACCTGAATTACAATGCTTTTTTTCGTGCACAAATTCTAAACAATCAAAATAATGAAAATAATGTTCCAAAATTGAAACAGTAAAAAAGCGGAGAGATGACACATTTTTCCCACTTGGAGTTAGGATGCAAAAGCAATTTCTAAGTCCCAAGCACTATCAAAAACAACCTAGGTACCTTCCTATCTTGACAAACACAAAACAACACATATATTAACATCACAAAAGGAAGGTACCTTTCGATCAAAAAACCAATTCACAAGGAGAAATATAATGTTTGGAAGATTTAATGGTAAAAGAAGTCATAGAAATTCATCCGGCAGAGGCAAAAGACATGGCGGAAGAGGAATGGGCCGAAATAGATGTAGCAGCATGGGATACGGCCAAAACTTTCATGAACAAGATTTTTTTGGGCACCTTAACTACTCTGATGAAACCACGCCGGCAGCATCAAACCAGAAACAAGCAGCAGGCACATTCATAGCCGGAGATACCACCGAAGGATTCTGCCCTCTTTGCAAAAAACACTGCCCTTTAAGCGCACCTTCATGCCCTAAAGGAGAAGCATACGCTGTATCTGCCCTCAACAACTAAGGAGACTGGAAATATGAAACATAGATCATTTGGAACTCCGACGGAAACCATGGAGCTTTCCACCCTGCTGCAATATGCCTCCCGGTTGATGGGCAGGATGCATCATTGCCACCATCACATGCACCAAGGCCAGCACGCACAAGGCAAAGTCATATCTATTTTGCTTGAGCACGGCCCGATGAGCCAATCACAGCTTTTGGAAATTCTGGATATCAGGTCATCATCCCTGAGCGAACTGATTTCCAAACTTGAACGCAATGGCTTAATAAGCCGCGAACGGAATGAGGCCGACCGCCGCAGTTTTATTGTCTCCGCCACAAAAGAAGCAGAAGAAGTGTTTTCAAACCAGGGAAACGCTGAACGAGAATCGATTGAACAGCTTTTCCCTTCACTTGAAAATAAAGAAAAAGAAGAATTGCGCAGACTGCTTTTAAAAATCGTGGATTCATTAAAAGACCAACCAGAGCCGAAGAGAGGCAGAGGACGCTGTCACCATGACCATGGTCTAAAAAAAGGCAAGCGCGACATGAATGGTCGGCGGGGACATAGAAGAAAATAAAGCCATAACAAAAAAAGACTCAACCATTTGGTTGAGCCTTTCTGATGAAGCATGGTGGTTGCGGGGGCAGGATTTGAACCTACGACCTTCGGGTTATGAGCCCGACGAGCTACCAAGCTGCTCCACCCCGCGTCACTGTGAGAGCATGTCTACATGCTCCGGTATTTGCTGTCAACTCCCAGATGAGTTTTTTGCAAATTATTTTTCAAATATTTTCAGGATTTAAATATGTTTTGAACATTTTCCTGAACTCAGTCAAAAGAGCAGAAGCTTCCCGCTTTTTTGCCGCAAACATTTCCGCCATAACCGGAAATATCGGTGGTTGCGGGGGCAGGATTTGAACCTACGACCTTCGGGTTATGAGCCCGACGAGCTACCAAGCTGCTCCACCCCGCGTCACTGAGAAGAGAAGAACTACAGCTACGCCCTACAGATGTCAACTTAAAAATACAAATAAATTTAACTAAAAAGAATATTTCCGCAATAACTCATAATTTTAAGCCTTTTTATTAAAATATCCTACAAGTTCACGACGCATCTCTTCCAATAATTTGGTTTCAACATTCCACGAATGCCAATAAAGCGAAACCGGAACCCTGCCCTGCGGCATAATCTCAACCAACTGTCCTGAAGCCAATTCCTTTTGAGCCTGAAATTCCGGAACCATGCCGTAAGCCAATCCCCGGCAGACCACATCCACGAAGGATTCCGAAGAAGGAACATAAAAAATAGGATGTGCTATCTGCTCACTAGGAAAAACCTTTTCCAGCATCTGTGACTGGGTTTCATCCTTACGGTTAAAAACCGCAGCCGGAGCCTTTGATACGGTCTCTCGGTTGAACCCGGCACGGAACCAACGTTCGTTAAACTCTGGTGAGCCCAAGCAGACATAATCAAATGTGGCCAAAAAATCGCTACGGCATCCTTTGACTGGTTTTGAAACGGTTCCAATGCACCCCACTACCTCTCCACGGCGCAGCATTTCATGGGTCCGGTTCTCATCATCCACATAAAGATCAAGCAACACACTGTGCTCTTTTAAGAAGCCATCAAGTGCATCCAGAAACCATGTGGCAAGGCTGTCCGCATTTACCCCAACGGGCAGAGTTACAAATTCACCACTAGGATTTAGCCCCATGGAACCATTCAACTCGTGCTCCATTAGCCGGATGGTATGCAGATGCTTAATCAGCTTGCGCCCGTCCTCCGTAGGTTCAGGAGGGGTTGACCGAACCACCAGCACACGCCCTAATTGTTCCTCAAAATTTCGTATACGCTGCGAGACTGCTGATTGGGAAATATTAAGCTTCAAGGCAGCCTTATCAAAGCCGCCCTCTTCGATCACCGCTGCCAGTGCTTCCAGAAAAATATTATCAAGCATGGCACATCATAAGTTAAACTTATGAGAATTGAAAATGTTTAATTTTACTAATTACTAGTCCCACCATATATTCCCGTAAAACAAAACGGAGCAATAAATGTCATCACTTATTCCATATATGCAGGGTTTCGGAACCGGAGCAGGGTTGATCATCGCCATAGGGGCGCAGAATGCTTTTGTGCTTACCCAGAGTATCAGGAAAAATCATCACATGACCGTCTGTCTGGTTTGCGCCATCTGTGATGCGTTGCTGATCACGTTGGGGATATTGGGAACCGGAGAGCTCATAGCTTCCAACCCCATGCTGCTAAAACCTGCTGCATGGGGCGGAGCTGCGTTTCTGGCATGGTACGGGTTCGGATCGTTTCGCTCTGCCATCAAGGGGGGGCAGCTGGAGACCGGGGAAGTCGCCAGAACAGGGGTAAAATCAATAATCCTGCTAACCCTTTCCATCACCCTGCTTAACCCGCACGTTTATCTGGATACGGTAGTCATGCTCGGGTCCATCAGCGGGCAGTATGACGGTATGGATCGCTATATGTTCGGATTCGGGGCCATGTCCGCATCTTTTGTATGGTTCTATACCCTCGGATTCGGAGGAAGGGCTCTGGCACCGCTGTTCAAGAAGCCCGTAACATGGCGAGTGCTCGACAGCGCAGTTTGCCTTACCATGTGGTTTATTGCATGGCATCTAGCTGAAAAGGCTATGAGTGTTTAGGAATGCCTCCGGCGGCTCTCCGAGGTCCAGAGAACCCTTTTGCAAAAGGGTTCTCTGGACTCTTCCAAAACCTTTTAATTCGCTTCGCGGCTTTGGCTCATTAAAATTGGCTATAGAAAATATCTGCCCAGCGCCACCACCAGCATTCCGGCCAGCATGGCGAGAAATACATTTTTAGTTTTGAAAGTGATTGCCACGGTTACGATACCGCCTGCAAATCCGATCCATCCTTCATTAAAGAAGCCCGGGGCGGCAAGAGAAATGAGAATGGTTCCGGGCAAGGCTTTAAGGGCCTTGCCGAAACGTCCTCCGGTGGGCAGGTAGCCTGCCAACAACAGACCGCCTACTCGCATACAGTACGTTGCGAAAGCAGCGAGAGCTATGACTAAGAGCGCGTTTTCGTGGCTATAGAGATTCATTATGCTACGCTCTCCTCTTCTGCTTCCGGCCTAAGTTCTGGAACAAACGCCGCACAGACTGCGCCGAGAATTCCGCCGACTAAAATATACCACTTGCCGGGAATAAAATGTTCGGTCAGCACTGATGTGCTGATGGCTACCAGCCATGGTAACGCATCCTGTTTACCTTGCCAGAGGGAAACTGCCAGCGCGGTAAAAACTGCGGTAAAAGCAAAATCAAGTGCCAGCAGTTTAGGATCGGGAATCAGACCACCGAAGTACATACCGCCCATAGTCCCGGTACTCCAAAAAAGCATCAGCAGCAGGCCGCCACCAAGCAGATGGAAAACATCACCCTCGCCCTTTCGGGCCGCAACCATGGTCATGGCCCAATTCTCGTCAGCGACAAAATGCATAATTCCCAAACGGCGCAACAAGCCCTGCCCGGTAAACAAATCTTTGAGCGAAGCACCGATCAGCACATAGCGCAGATTCACAATGACCACCGCCAAGGCCATCTCCAGCACCGGAAGCGGACCATTCCACATATCCACCAGAACAAACTGCGCTGACCCCGCAAACATAAAGACATTCAAGGCCATCATATCCGCCCATGAGATGGACTTCTGCGCTGCAAGGACACCAAGTACACCGGCATAAGCAACCACACTGGGCAAAAGCGGAACATTAGCCTTAACGCCACGCATAAAACCGCTCATATACAAACCTCCAGAATGAGGGAAATTACTTAAAAACGGAAAAACAAGAATAGGACAGAATTGCTATTTAGCTGAAATATGAAAAGCTTGAAAGATACAGATCAATCAAAAATCAACAACACAAAAAAAGGCCCGTCCATAAGAACAGGCCTTTAGAATTATCGAATACAATTAGAAACTATTGCAACAAATCCCGGACTTCATCGCCAGATTTGGTTGCCAACGCTTTCTCAGCGAGAGCGCGGCAATCATCCATGGAGATAGCGCGAATAGCTTCCTTCACTTCGGGAATAGACGGTCCACTCATGCTCAGTTCATCCAAACCAAGTCCGAGCAGCAGCGCAGAAGCCTTGGGATTCCCGGCCAGTTCGCCGCACATGCCTACTTCAATTCCGTTGGTTTTGGCGGCATCACAGGTCAGCTTGATCATGCGCAGCACTGCGGGATTAAGGCTGTCGCAGATTTTAGCAACCGACTTGTTACCACGGTCCGCAGCCATAACGTACTGGGTCAGATCATTAGTACCGATGCTGAAGAAATCACAGATTGTGCCAAGCTTCTCAGCCTCGGCAACAGCAGAAGGAACTTCAATCATGATTCCGGTCTTGATCTTATCGGCGATCTTCACACCTTCAGAAAGCAGCCCTTCGCGGACCTCAGCCTGAAATGCAAGCACACCTTCAAGCTCTTCCACCCCGGAAATCATGGGGAACATGATCCAGATATTTTCCTCGCTGGCAGCGCGCAGCAAAGCGCGCAGCTGAGTGCGGAAAAGTTCCGGTCTGGCCATGCAGAAACGGACACCGCGCTCACCGAGAAAAGGATTTTCTTCCACCGGAGTTTCAAGATATTTAACAGGCTTATCTCCGCCGATATCAAGGGTACGGATGATGACCGGATTACCGTTCATGGCTTTGGCAGCTTCCACGTAAGCTTCAAACTGCTCCTGCTCATCAGGTTCCTGATCACGATCCTGAAAAAGGAATTCAGTACGGAAAAGACCTACGCCCTCTGCGCCGTATTCCAGCACACGAGGAGCATCTGCCGGGATACCGATATTACCCATGACCATAATTTCAGTACCGTCCACGGTCTTGGCCGGGGCAGCACCTTTGGCCTTGGCTTCCTCACGCTCAGCCAGCCACTGGTCACGCTTGGCGGAGATTTCATCCAGCTTGGCCTGATCCGGTGTAGTCCAGACAGTTCCTTCAAAACCATCCAGCGCAATCATCTGACCATCAGAAATCTGCTGGAAGCATTCTCCGGTGCCGATGACCGCAGGAATGCCCATGGAACGGGACAGAATAGCGGCATGGGAAGTGGCCCCGCCGATCTCAGTCACAATTCCGAGCACTTTTTCCGGGTCCATTCCGGCAACATCGGAAGGAGTCAGATCATGAGCCACAATGATAGACTCATACTCAAGAATTATACCCTGCTCCTCAGCTCCGGTCAGTACACGCAGCACACGTCCACCGCAATCCATAACGTCTGCAGCACGGGCCTGCATGTATGCGTCGTCAAGCTCACGATAATCTGTTGCCATCTTATCCATGACCTGAAACCACGCGAATTCGGCATTGACCTTCTCATCAGAAATAATCGACGCGGCTTTATCGCGCATGTCCTTATCGCCAAGGATCAAACCATGCACTTCAAAAATAGCGGCATTGGCCTTGCCTGCGGTCTTTTCTGTCTCGCGCTGTAAAGCCTGAATATCTGCCAGAGCGGTAGCAATAGCCTGATCAAGACGGGAGGCTTCAGCATCAGTGGCAGTGGCATCAACCCGCTCCACTTCCGGTAAAGCAGCCAGATGAGCATAGACCGGACCAACAGCATAACCGGTGGATGCCGGAGCGCCGGAAACAAATCCTTCGCCGCCGACCTTGCACGGTTCGGTTTCCATTGCAACTTCAACCACGTCTTCATCACGCTCGCCGAAATTATCAGCATGCAGAGCTTTCAAACCATTAATGGCCTGCTGTGCATCTGATCCGATGGCAGTGATAGTAATGGTTTCGCCATTCTTGACCGCCAGCAGAGCCACTTGGTTGATGCTCTTTCCGGATGCGATCTTGTCATCTTTACGAATCTGGATGGAGGATTGAAATTTTCCGGCCTCGGCAACAAGATTAGCTGCCGGACGGGCATGCAGCCCCAGCTTGTTGATGACTAACAGGTCGATGCTGACTTCTTCACCTTCCAGAACTTCTTCCTGCACCGGCCCAGCATCCTGAACACTCTCTCCAGTAATAGGAGCCAACTGCTCGATCTTCACATTAAGGGCAGCGCCAGCCTCGGCACTTACCTCTTTAAGTGATGCTCCGACAGAAGCCTGCACTGCTGCAGCCATGGTTCCTTCCACAATGGGAGCGGAGCACAGCATAACCTTTTCCTTAACCTCATCGGGCAGAAAATCCAGCGCGGTTTCAGCACTCATGAGTGCGCTGCCAAGGTCCATAATGACCAGCACGCCTTCTTCGGACTGCGCGGCCACGGATTCAATGGCCATCATGACCTTCATGGGATCGGTGCCGATGGGGTTGTCGGGATCGTCGATGCCGCCAGCGGCTTCCATGACCACGGAACCGCGAGTCATCTGCTCAGCCAGTTCCAGAACACCCTGCGCCAATGTCTGGCTATGGGAAACAATTACTAATCCTACCATGTGATACTCCATTATCCCCACTATATTTAATAATATAGTGGGGATAATAAATTAAGACAAAACTTCTTTCAGGGTCTCAAGCATGTAAAAAGAGGAAGTCGCACCGGGGTCCTGGTGGCCGATGGAACGTTCGCCGAGATAGCTGGCGCGTCCTTTCTTGGCCTGCAGGGGGATGGTGTCGGCTAGAGCCTTCTCACCTACGGGCAGTGCAGCTTCTACAATGGCGAGAACATCATCACCATTGCCAGCTTTCTCCTTGACCATTTCAAGCACAGGCGCCCAAAGGTCGTACATGGTCTTGTCACCGAGATCGGGACGACCACGCTGGAGAATACCTTCAACTCCGGCTTCGATTACTTTAGCGAAATCTTCGGAGTTGAGCTCTTCCTTACCGCCCATGAGCATGCCGCCCTTCATCCAGAAAGTTCCGTACAGGGGGCCGCTGGCACCGCCGACACTGGACATGAGAGTCATACCCACGGTCTTGAGGATGGTGCCGATATCTTTTGCTTCCACAGTAGGAAGCTTTTCCATTACCTTGCCAAAACCACGGTTCATGTTGATTCCGTGGTCAGCATCGCCAATGGCGGCATCAAGTTCAGTTAGGTATTCTTTTTTGTCGGCATAAACTTCGTTGAGCTTGCCGAGCCATTCAATAAGCTGAGCTTTAGTCATGGACATTTTATATCCTCCAAAAGGTGACGCCATTAAAAACTGGGTCAGGGTTAAAATTACGTTGGGCATATACGTGTAACAGCGTCAGCCCAGAGGGTCTATTTGAAAAAAAGTTTTCTTTCAAAAATGGGAACGCAGGCGTGAAAGGATCCTCCCACGCCTGCGTATTTTAAACTAATAATTATACAAAGTTAAGCCTAGCGCACAAAACCGGGAGTTTGTGCCGGTGCATCCCAGAACTTAAGCATTTCATCATCAACCTTGAGCAGGGTGATAGAAAAGCCCTGCATCTCCAGAGAAGTGATGTAGGGGCCAACCAGATTACGGACAATATTGATACCCTTGACTTTGCAGACTTCATCAAGCTTTCTGTACACAGCGTAAAGTTCGGAAACCGGGGTTCCGCCCATGCTGTTAACAAATGCGATAACGTTGTCGCCCTTGGCAAAAGGCTCATCAGTAAGCTCTTTGTCTTCCCACTCACTGCCGTTCCATTCGCGAACGATGCGGGTGTATGCGGGATCGTCAATGATCTGCTCAGCAGCGTACTGGGTCATCTCATCAACAGATTTGAGCGGCATGCGCTCGATGCCGGGTTCACCATGGATACCGATACCCATTTCAACTTCGTCTTCACCGAGATCGAAGGTGGGCTTTCCTGCTGCAGGAACGATGCAGGAGGTAAGAGCTACGCCGAAAGAGCGGCCGTACTGGTTAACCTTGCGGCAGAGATCGGAGCATTTTTCAAGATCGTAGCCAGCTTCAGCAGCAGCACCAACAATCTTTTCAGCCAGAACAGTTGTTCCTACGCCGCGACGCCCAGCAGTATATAGGCTATCTTTAACTGCAACGTCATCATCAATCAAAATATTCTGGACCTTGACGCCTTCTGCGGCAACCAGCTCGGCAGCGGCTTCAAAGTTCATTACGTCACCAGTGTAGTTCTTAACCATAAAAAGAACGCCAGCACCGCTGTCTACGGCCTTGGCGCATTCGTACATCTGGTCAGGGGTGGGAGAAGTAAAAACTTCACCGGGGCAGGCGCCGTCGAGCATACCTTTGCCGACAAAACCGCCATGCATGGGTTCGTGGCCGGAACCGCCGCCGGATACGATGGCGACTTTTCCTTTAACAGGAGCATCTTCACGTACTACGTAGTAGGGATCGTAGTTTACTTTCAGTTCGGGGTGAGCGAGGGCCATACCCTCAAGCTGTTCCTTAACCACATTTTCCACATCATTGATCAATTTTTTCATAGTAAAAATCACCTCTGGTTCTAGGTTCCTTACGTGCTGGCAACATTAAATCAATTGAGAAACATTGTCGACAAATGAACGATATTTTTTTCGCTTCCATTTAAATTATTTTTATATAGGGAACCTAGTTTTCGTTTCCGAACACAATTTTCTCAATATTTCCCACTAGAAATGATTATTTAGGTTGTTTCATACATGAGACAATAACACTTGGCACAGGTTCGGCTTCTTTGAATAACGTACTTTTATGGTAGGAAAGTGAGTGCTCGGCTCAATAGTAAACTCTCCATAAAAACCTTATATTTCAAATTCGAACAAAACTACCCACAAACTGACAAACCTTATTTAGACAGCACCACAATATAAATCCGCTGGTTAACCTAGAATATTCGGCCGGGGGACATTTTTCGCTCAAATCGGACAGGAAAAACTACTTTTTTAAACCGCTAAAACATACGAAAAAACCCAACACAAAATAATATATTTTCTTATTCCATGTTCCTTCCCTATGTCTGGATTCGTGAATATATTTAAAGTATACTAAAAAAGTAGTCATTTACTATTGGGCAAAGCTGATGAAAGCGGGGAGAAAAATGTCTAAAACTATCATAATCTCAATATTGGCAGTCATGCTAATGGTTCCGGCAGCCAATGCTGCCACCATTTCCGGCTGGACACATCCTGATTACGTAAGAGCCGACCTAACTACAACATACTCTGCTGATGATTCCAGCCTTTTGCTGACCGTAAAAAACACCTCCCCCGCAAACTCTGCAACCCTGCGCGGGCTGTTATTCTCGGCCCCTAATGTTAAGCTGAATCTGCGTAAAGTATCCTATTATTCCCGATCCATTTCAAAACCAGTAAAAATGACCAAGCACTGGAAACTTGATGATGCAGCAGGCGCAAATTTGAATGCTGAGCCCATGAAATATTACGACGGCCTGAACACAGCACTTTATACAGGAAAAAAATTTCAAGGCGGAAATCCCAAAAAAGGTCTTAAAGTAGGCTGGACTGCTACATTCCTGTTTGATGTGGACGGTGAAATGGAAGCTCCCCTGAATCAATTCATAGCCCGGTTTCAGAGCATAAACTATAAAGGCATGACCGCTTCAGACAGTGACTATGCACACTCTGTCCCGACCCCTATTCCGGGTGCTCTTTGGCTCTTCAGCATTGGTTTGGCGGGAATAACTTACTTACGAAGAAAAACGGCTCAATAGTCAAATAAAAAACTCCGGAGAGACTATCTCTACGGAGTTTTTTCACGTACCCAGAAATTCCAAATTCATAGCTACTTGCTTAAATTACTTACCGACTCCCGCTCAACAAGGGTCGGTTCAACTTTAATCTGCAATCCTTTGCTTCGCTTACTGGACAACCTATCGATAAGGGTGTCAACAGCACGGGCTGCGATCTCTTTCTTGGGCTGATGAATTGTAGTTAAAGCCGGAGCAGTGAACCGGGAAATATAAACATTGTCATAGCCGATAACCGAAAGGTCCTGCGGCACATTGATACCAAGCCTTGCCGCCTCACTAAGCACACCGATAGCCATCATGTCGTTACAGACAAAGACAGCACTGGGCATTTCATCAAGCTCAGCGAGATATCGCATGGCCTCAACTCCGCCCTCACAATCGTAATCGCCCTCAACTATCCATTCGTCACCCACGGGAAGTCCTGTCTCTTCCATAGCTTGTCGATAACCTTCCAGACGCTCCTTGGCAGAACGGCGGTCCTGCGGTCCTACGATACAACCTATATTTGTATGTCCCTTGGCAATTAAATACTTTGTGGCCAGTCGAGCACCACTGAGCGAATTATCATAAATCCGATCAACATTAGCCGACTCCGGTCCCCAGTC
This sequence comes from Maridesulfovibrio sp., assembly GCF_965230075.1. GTDB lineage: Bacteria > Desulfobacterota > Desulfovibrionia > Desulfovibrionales > Desulfovibrionaceae > Maridesulfovibrio. The sequence goes on from NZ_OZ245945.1 coordinate 2,851,273, forward strand.
AAAAACAACAATGGGAACGCTTCGCTCAGCTTCAATGAGGTTGATTATCTCGTCATTTACCTCACTGCAAAGAAGCAGCAACCCGTCCACCCGCTTTTCCTCAAGGGCATCAAGGTTGGCTTCCATACGCCCGATGTCACCTTCGGTGTTGCATAAGAAAAGGGTGTAGCCCCGCTCATAACAACGACGTTCAACCCCATGCACAACCTCGGCAAAAAACGGGTTACGGCTGGCAGTGACCAGCATGCCCAGAGTCCGGGTCTGCTGAACTTTCAGACTGCGTGCAATAGAAGACGGACGATAATTCAATTCCTCCACAGCCTGCTCCACCAACTCCCGCTTCTCGTCACTGACGAACCGAGTCCGGTTAAGCACATGCGATACAGTAGAGGTGGAAACACCCGCCAGTTTTGCTACGTCTTTAATTGTCGCCATAAAATTTTTATGAATTATCCGTAATAAATTTTTCCACTTCTTCGAGACTGGGAATGGAAGTCTGCGCCCCAAGACGGGTCACGGAAATAGCTGCCGCGCCGTGAGCAAAAGCAATAGCCTGTTCAAGGCTGGCACCCTTCTGCATGGAAGCAACAAGAGCACCATTAAAAGTATCACCGGCAGCTGTCGTATCCACGGGATCAACCTTGTATCCGCCGATCATTTTTTTACCTTCGGCACGACTTAAAAATGCTCCCTTCTCACCAAGGGTAATCAGCACAATATCCACGCCCTTACCGTGCAGCACACAAGCAGCCATTGCAGCATCTTTTTCACTCTCAACCTTAACCCCGGTAAGCAATTCCGCTTCGGTTTCGTTGGGAGTAATCATATCCAGATTAGCCAGCAGTGAATCAGGCAAGTCACGGGCCGGAGCCGGATTGAGAACCACTTTTGTTCCGGCTGCACGGGCTTCTTTTGCAGCAAGCTCGATTGTTTCAAGCGGACTTTCAAGCTGCATGAGCAGGGTCTCAGCTTCCCGGATCATGCCCATATGGGGTTGCAAGGCTTCCGGGGTAAGTGCTGCATTAGCTTCAGCAGAAATGGAGATAGCATTCTCACCACCGACGGCAATCTGAATCAGGGCGATCCCGGTAGGCAGACCGTCTACAGCCATAACGGCTGAAGTTTCAATGCCATCCTGCCCAAACTCTTTAATCATGCGTCGTCCGAAATCATCATCGCCCACGCAGGCAATAAAACCGATATCCGCACCAAGCCGGACCGCAGCAACAGCCTGATTGGCTCCCTTACCGCCGGGAATGATCTGATAACCATGTCCGGTCACGGTCTCACCGGGACGCGGGAAATTATCCACCTGCAAAACATGGTCGGCATTTACACTACCGAGAACAATTAATCTGGGCGAAGACATTTCAAATCCCCTCACAATAAAAATAAACAACTAGGGATTCCAAAGGGGCTTAGCTCCTTTGGCTGCCGGAGGCGAAATCTAATCAACAAAATCGCGAAGCGAATCAGAACAAAAAGGCGTGTCGATAAAAAACCGACACGCCTTGGAATATTCAATTATTTAACAACCATCAAGGGTACGGGGATGTATGCGTCTACTTTTTTGCCCTTGAGAACTTTATCAGCGGTTTCAATACCGAGAAGACCGATCAATGCGGGCTGCTGGGCGATAGTTCCGGCCATTACGCCGCGCTTAACTGCTGCAACACCGTCATCAGTGCCGTCAAAACCTACGACGACAACTTTCTTGTTTGCGGCCTGAAGAGCGCGAATAGCACCGAGTGCCATTTCATCGTTCTGAGCGAAAACACCCTGCACGTCACCGTTAGCGGCAAGCAGGTTTTCCATTACGTTCAGGCCCTTGGTACGGTCGAAATCTGCGGGCTGGGAAGCGAGAACTTTAAAATTATTGGCTTTAACTGCTTCGGCAAAACCAGCGCCACGGTCACGGGCTGCGGAGGTTCCGGCCAGACCTTCGAGCTGGATCACTTTTGCGCCTTTGCCCAGCTTTTCAGCCATGAAATCACCGGCCATTTTACCGCCTGCTACGTTATCGGAAGCAATGTGGGAAGCCACTTTACCTGCGGATGCGCCACGGTCAAGGGTCAATACGGGGATCTTGCTGCGGTTGGCAAGACGAATTGCGTTGACAACTGCATCGGAATCAGTGGGGTTGATCAGGATAGCCTTTACGCCGCGTACGGTAAGGTCCTCAACGTTAGCCAGTTCCTTAGCAGGGTCATTCTGGGAATCGAGTACGATCAGCTCGTAACCCATGTCTTTAGCTTTCTTAACTGCACCGTCCTTGAGGGTGACGAAGAAGGGGTTGTTCAGGGTGGAAACTACAAGTGCGAGGGTTTCCTTAGCCTGTGCGGAAACGCTAAGGCCCAGAGTCAGTACCAGAGCCATGGCGAGGGTCATAAGTTTTTTCATCCTACACTCCTAATGTTTTTATTACTTGCTTTTGGTATCCACCAGAACCGCTAATAGGATGACCAGCGCCTTGGCTATCATCTGATAATAGGAAGATACATCCAGCAAATTCAGTGCGTTATTTAAAAAGCCGATAATGAGCGCACCCAGCAGGGTTCCCATAATCGTGCCTTTACCACCCATAAGTGATGTTCCGCCGAGAACAACGGCGGCAATAGCGTCCAGCTCATACCCGTACCCAGCAGTCGGCTGGGCTGAGGAAAGACGGGAAGTAACGATCAGGCCGGACAAAGCCGAAAGAAATCCGGCAATGGCATAAACGTAAATCTTAATCCGATCCACATTGATCCCGGAAAGCCGGGTGGCCTCCTCATTTCCGCCCAGCGCGTAAATATAGCGCCCCAGACGAGTGTGGTTGAGAAGATACCAGGCTGCGCCAAAGGTGAAAGCCATAATCCAGATTGGAAAGGGAATCCCGAACAGATATCCGGTGCCGATAAAAGCAAAGGTATCAGCCACTTCAGTGAACCCGGTGGAGATTGGCCGCCCGTCCGTGTAGACAAGGGTCAAACCGCGCACAAGGGTCATGGAAACCAGCGTAGCAATAAATGCCTGCACCTTGCCCTTTGCGATAATGATTCCACTGATTCCGCCTAGAATCGCCCCGGCTCCAAGAGCAGCACCTACCGCCACGATGACCGGCATCTGGGCCGCAATCAGACTGGCTCCGATAGCCCCGCAAAGGGCTAGAACCGAACCTACGGAAAGATCAATTCCCGCAGTAAGAATAACCAGAGTCATGCCAACAGCCATGACTGCGTTGATTGCAGTCTGGCGCAAGATATTCAAAATGTTTCCGGTGGTGAAAAAATTGGGATTGAGAAATGAAACGATTACAATCATCACCACAAGGGCAATGAGTGTTTTCTGCTCAATCAGTCTGTCTTTGATGGACACGGTCTTTACCTGCCCGCTCATTACTTCGCTCATGCGACCTCCTCCTGTGCCGTCTTTGAAACAAATCCACCCCTACCGATGGCGCAGGCCATGAGTTTTTCCTGATCAGCTTCTTCCGCTGTGTATTCACCACAGATGCGCCCTTCATGCATAACGAGGATGCGGTCGGACATACCCAGAATTTCAGGCATTTCAGAAGAAACAAGGATGATACTCATCCCTTCTTCCTTAAAGCGGTTGATAAGCTGGTAAATTTCTTTTTTTGCGCCCACATCAACCCCGCGAGTGGGTTCATCAAGGATAAAAACCTTGGGGCGATCCATGAGACCTTTGGCGATTGCGACTTTCTGCTGGTTACCGCCGGACAGGTTACCCACGGCCTGATCGCGAGAAGGAGTGCGGATATTGAAAGTTTCAATATAGGAATCCACAGACTCTTTTTCCTTACTGCGATTGATATGCCCTGCTGCGGATGAGAATTCACGCAAGGCGGCGAGAGTCATGTTTTCTTTGACAGTGAGGCCGAGTACCAATCCATCCGCTTTGCGGTCCTCGCTGATATAGGCGATTCCGGCATCAAGTCCGTCGTGGGGGGATTTGATCTTCATGGTTTCACCGAACATAGAGACTGTGCCGCTTGTAACGGGATAGGCCCCGTAAATAGCTTTCATGAGTTCAGTACGTCCCGCGCCCATCAAACCGGATACGCCTAGAATTTCGCCTTCATGAAGCGAAAAGGAAATATTCTCCAGCCTCGGTCCGCAAAGCTCTTTCACCTCAAGGCTGACCTGCCCCGGCTGAACATCTACACGCGGGAACTGTTCATCAAGTCTGCGCCCGACCATCATTTCAATGAGTCGATCTTCGTCAATCTCGTCCACAGGACTTTCGCCAATAAACTGGCCGTCACGAATAACCGTGACATCATCACATATTTCGAAAATTTCTTTTAAGCGGTGGGAAATGTAGACAATACCGTGCCCGGTCTCGCGCAGTTCATTAATAACATTGAACAAAGCTGCGGTCTCAGTCTCAGTCAGGGTATCAGTAGGTTCGTCCATGATGATAACTTTGGACTCAAATGAAATGGCCTTGGCAATCTCAACCATCTGCTGCTCGCCGATACCCAGCTCACCCAACCGGGTCTTGGAGGACCGCCTTACACCCAGTTTTTCAAGCAACTTGTCGGCATCGGCAAACATTTCTTTCCAGAGGATACGGCCCATGGCGCCGACTTTTTCGCGGCCCAAAAAAATATTTTCTGCAATGGAAAGTTCAGGAAGCAGATTCAGTTCCTGATGAATAATGCTGATTCCGGCCTGCTGAGAATCGCGCGGTCCCTTGAAATTACGATCCTTCCCAAGGTAATTAATTATCCCGGCATCGCGCTCATAAATCCCGGTCAGCACCTTCATAAGTGTGGATTTACCAGCACCATTCTCACCAACAAGACCCATAGCCTTGCCCGCAGAAACATTCAGGTTCACACCATCAAGAGCTTTAACGCCCGGAAAACTTTTTTCTATCCCTTCCAGCCTGAGCAGTACACTCATGGTTTCCCCCTAGAAAACTACGCCGGCCTTGAAAGTCATATTGGCATAAGGAGTAAATTCTCCGGTCCGGACAATGGCAACGCTCTTTTTCGTGTTGAGTTTAAAATTTACGTGGCGCACATAATCCACCGGGATATCCTTGCCGCGCTGAGCAGATTCCATTTCGAGAACACTGATCAATTCATCATGTCTGGCCGGACTTACATCCTTGAACTCTTCGGCCAGCTCTACAGATTCCAGCTCCATTTCCATGAGCACAGCCTTGACCACATCAATGAAGGAAGGGATTCCCTCTGATACTGCCAGATCGATGCGCTGCACACCTTCCGGAACGGGCAGGCCCGCATCACAAACGGTTAAAGCATCAAAATGCCCCAGCTTAGATATAATATACGATAATTCAGAATTAAGAAGCCCTGTTCTTTTCATGTTCTCTCCTGTGTAAATAGCCTTCTTCAGGCGAGCAAAGTAACCCACTTATAACACCATCGAAACGTTTGCGCAATCGATTCGATAATCAACTAATTAACTAAACCAAACAAGCAAGAAATGATTTTCAATTATCACATCAACCCAGACTTAATTGACTTGCCATGCACAATAACACATATTGATAGGGTGGAGGAATATCATGAAAAAAATTCTGGTCTGGCTCATTGTTCTAATCTGTACACAACCCGCTTTTGCTCAGGAGCCTTTGCAAGCCATCCTGCTTGTTGATCGCCCTCTTCCACCTGAAACATACTTATACAGAGTGCTTGATCTTGCGCTTAAAAATCAAGATCGACCTTACAATATAAAAATAGAAAGGATTGATGCAACGCAGCCCCGCAGAGTGAAAATAGTAAACTCATCCACAAAAGATTATGTGCTAGCATTGGGTAGTCGCAGGGAACATGAAGAACTACTGCTACCGATTTATGTTCCCATTCAGCTTGGCTTAGGACTTGGGCATAGGATCATGCTCACCCGCCCCGATGTAGAAGACAGACTTAAGGGGGTAAAAAATCTTAAGGACCTTTCTGATTTTATCTTTGCCCAAGGGCTTGGCTGGTCTGATGTGAAAATTCTGCGTGATGCCGGACTGAAAGTTTACACCCCGGCAGACCCGACAAGTATTCCGGGCATGTTGATGCGCAATAGAGTGGATGTATATCCGCGCGGGCTGTTTGAGATTGATCTCGAGTACAACCGCTACTCACCGGATTATCCAGACCTTATCATTGATGATTATATAGTCCTCTCCTATCCGTTGGCCTCTTTCTTTTATGTTAGAAAGACCAACAAACAACTTTATTACGCTATCAGAAAAGGACTAAGAAAAGCATACTATTCAGGCCAGTTGCAGGACCTGATTATGACAGACCCTGTATTCAGCAAAACACTTCAGAGCATTCATCTGGATAAACGGGTTAAGATTGAAATTCCCTTCAAAAACGTAAGCCAAAAGACATTGTCGGCTTTGGAGGAGTTTACTTTTGTTTCCGAAAAAAAGGTAGGGAAAGCGGTCAAGCACTAAAAGCAAGATAACTAGCTGACACTGATAGACTGTTCCCTTCCATAACAATTCAAAAGGGAGTATAATAAAAGGATGAAAGTTTAATTTCTTACTAGCTTTAAAAGGCAAACATGCTCTCAAAAGAAAAAAACATATAGAAGTATTCATATTGGCAACAACTATAATTTTAGCTTCTTTCTTTTTAGAGTGCGCTTTAGCGGACTTCCATAAACCGAAGAAACTAACCTTCGCCTACGTCCATCCAGAATCCACACCCAAAACTCAATGGCTCATTAAAATTTATACAGAAGCACTTAAGAGGATGAATATAAAATTTATCTTTCAGGATATCCCAGCCAAGCGGGCGAGCTGGCTTTCCAACAGTGGAAAAATTGACGGAGAGCTGAATAGAGTGGCCTACTATAATAAAAGTTACCCTAATATGATCCGTGTACCGGAACCTAATCAGCAAATAAAAGTTACGGCTTTCACTGCATCTAAGGTCATAAGTAAACTCAGTCTTACCAGATTAAAAAACGCACCGTTAAGAATAGGATATATACGAGGGTTGGTTCATCTGGAAAAGGAACTTCCCCAAAAATTTCCCAACGCTAAGTTTGCACCGGTTCGAGACACAGAACATGGAATTCATATGTTGGCCAAAGAGCGTATAGACGTCTTCATTGCCAACCAGGAAGTAACACTGAACCTGCTGACGCAAGACAAAACTAAGCTATTTCTTTCTCAATGGGGAGAGGACTTTAAAATATTTGAGAATATCAATTTCAATTATACTCAAAGCTACTATGCATGGCTCTACAAATCTCACAGGGAATTGGCTAAACCTCTTGCACAAGTGTTGAGAAAAATGAAATCTGAAGGACTTTTTGATTTATACAAAGAACAGACGGGATACCGAAATACTTACTAAATGCCGCAAGAAAGTAACAAAAACTAAACCAGCGAAGCAAATCAAATTTGTAATGAGTAGAATCAGTTAGGAGTTTGAATTATTAAACCGCAAGATTTTAGCAGGCACAAAAAAAGGCCCAACCTTTAGGTTGAGCCTTTCTGATGAAGCATGATGGTTGCGGGGGCAGGATTTGAACCTACGACCTTCGGGTTATGAGCCCGACGAGCTACCAAGCTGCTCCACCCCGCGTCACTGTGAGAGAGGTTCTACAGACGGGGCCGCTTCCTGTCAACAGCTATTTACAAATTATTTAAATTTTCTTATCTCATCTCTCGATATGACAAACCACTACGAACTTTCCCTCGTAATCCCTGTCTACAACGAACAGGATAATTTACGAAAACTGATGCAGGAAATTGATTCGGCCCTCGAACCGACCAATATTCCATACGAAGTTATATTTGTAGATGACGGCAGCAAGGATGAAAGCCTTGCCGTTCTCAAAGATATTTCCTCTAACTACCCCAAGTCCCGCTATATTTCATTTGCGGAGAACCGGGGCCAGTCTGCGGCGTTCTGTGCCGGATTCGATGAAGCCCGCGCACCACGCATTGCTACCATGGACGCAGACCTGCAGAATGATCCCGCAGACCTTCCGGCCATGTATGACCTTTATAATGAAGGGCACACCATGACCATCGGCTGGCGCCAGAAACGCAAGGATGTCTGGATCAAACGCATCGGCTCCAAGATCGCCAACGCCATCCGCAACAGGCTGACCAATGAAACCGTGCAGGACACCGGGTGCTCCCTCAAAATCATGGATACCGCCATGGTTCGGGCTATCCCCCGTTTTAACGGCATGCACCGCTTCCTGCCCACACTCATGAAAATGCAGGGCGCTTCCGTTGCTGAAATGAAGGTCAACCACCGCCCCCGCTTCGAAGGTGAATCCAAATACGGCACCCTCGACCGGGCCATTGCCGGAGGATATGACCTGCTGGGCGTACGCTGGCTGCTGGGCCGTCATTTTTCATACAGTATAAAAGAACGCAGCGACGATAAATAAATGAGTGCAGTAAGCAGCGAATCAAAAGTAAGCATAAAAGCCCTGATCAAAGGACTGGCTATGCTCAGCGTACTGGGGCTTTCGGTTTATCTGATCCGCTATGCCGGACTTGCCGACGCCCTTGATACCCACTGGATGGACGAGCACGTGCGTTCCCGAGGACTCACCGGAGTACTCACCTATGTGGGATTGGCGGCATTCTTTTCGGCTGTCGGCTTTCCCAGACAGGTGATCTGCTTCATGGGCGGCTATGCATACGGCTTCGCCCTCGGAACCCTGCTTGGAACCATGGGAACCGGACTTGGTTGTGCCGGAGCATTTATTTACTCCCGTTTGGTGGGCCGTTCCTTTATTAAAAGGAAATTCGGCGCCCGTATCCAGAAAGTAGATGACTTCCTGAGCCGCAGCCCTTTCAACATGGCCCTAACTATCCGTTTTTTCCCCCTGGGCAGTAACGTGGTCACCAACGTTCTGGCAGGTGTGACCAGTATTCCGGCCCTGCCTTTCATACTAGGCTCAACCGTGGGCTATATACCCCAGAACATGGTCTTTGCCCTCTTCGGCAGCGGAGTGGAAGTTTCCTCTACCATCCGCATGATCATGGCCGTGGTACTCTTCGTTATCTCCACCCTGCTAGGCTTCAAGATCTACCGCAAATACCGCAATCAAGCCGAAGCGGTTGTGGAATAATTTCTCTCAGTCCCATACGAATTTATGAAGCCGGATGCTTTTGCATCCGGCTTTTTCAACACTTCTTTATTGACATCGAAAATCGTTTTCAATATCAACAAAACAGATTCTTTACTCAACAAAACCTGAAAACTAACATGAGATTAATTATATGACCCCGAAATTAATTGCCAATTCCCTGCATACTTTAATTAAAACCAAACAGCCTACTTTTCTCTGGGGGCCTCCCGGAGTTGGAAAAAGTCAGGTTGTAGCCCAAGTAGCAAAAGAACTGGACCTTAAGCTGACCGACCTGCGTGCGGTACTGCTTGATCCGGTTGACCTGCGTGGCCTGCCCCATATTTCCGCTGAAGGAAATGCCAGCTGGTGTCCGCCTTCCTTTCTGCCTAAAGACGGTAAAGGCATCCTTTTTCTTGATGAACTCAACGCTGCTCCGCCATTGGTACAGGCAGCCTGCTACCAGTTGGTCCTCGACCGTAAGCTGGGCGAATATACTCTTCCCGAAGGCTGGACCGTAATTGCAGCCGGGAACAGGGAATCGGACAAGGCTGTAACCCACCGCATGCCCTCTGCCCTTGCCAACCGCTTTGTACACCTTGAGTTCGAGGTCAGCGCTCCGGATTGGTTGAATTGGGCCACTGAAAGCAATATTGCCGAAGAACTGCTGGCTTTCATCAAATTCAGGCCCGGCCTGCTGCACGATTTTGATCCTGCCCGCAATGAAAAAGCATTTCCTTCCCCCCGTTCCTGGGAATTCGTATCCGGGATCATCAAGTCCGCACCCTCCCCGGAAGTTGAATACGAACTTTTTAAAGGAACGGTGGGGGAAGGCGCAGCAGCTGAATTCAGTGGTTTTTGCAAAATTTACCGCAAACTCCCCGATCCCGAATTCGTGCTCAAATCTCCTGCTAAAGTTGCCGTCCCTGAAGACCCGGCTACAGCCTACGCCCTTTGCGAATCCGTTGCCTCTAAGGCAGCTCCGGAACATGCGGACTCCATCATGATCTTTGCCTCAAGGCTGCCTGCCGAATTCGCAGTGTTGCTGGTGCGCAATGCGGTCAAAAAAGACCGCTCTATTGTGGAATCAGAAGGATTCAACCGCTGGGCCACAGCAAACTCGGACATCCTGTTCTAGGAATAGCCAATGAACGCTGACCGTAAACTGCTAAAGGCTCGTGCTGACCTGCTTTTGCAGCATCCATTCTTCGGTTCCCTCTGCCTGCGCATGGAACCGCAGGAGGACCACACCTGCACCGGCACATGGACCGACGGTAAGACTTTCGCTTACAACCCGCACTTTGTGAATAAACTCTCCCATGAAGAATTACAGGGAGTGTTGGCCCATACCATTATGCACCCGGCCTGCCAGCATCACAAAAGGCGCGGTAACCGGGATGAACGTCTTTGGAATATGGCCTGCGACTACTCCATCAACTGGATTCTGCTCGAGGCTGGGTTCCAGTTGCCTGAGGGTTTTCTGAATGATGAAAAATACCATGGCAAAAATGCCGAGGAAATTTTCACTGCCCTGACTAAAAATTTCGATCAGAACGGAAACCCCGAGATAGGTAAAAAACAGGACGGCCCCAAGCGCATCGATGTTGAATACGAAGACGGACAAGGAGAAGGCGATGACCTTGAATCAGGTGAGGAAGAAGAACGCTCCCAAACCGGTGATGACGGGCAATCTTCCGCCGATGGCATGGACTCAGACGAGATTGATGATTCCGAAGGCGAGACCGATCAGGAACAATCTGCTGATCCCGGCGGAACCGGAGAAGTCCGTGACGCAGATGACGCAGAATCCGGTGACGGTGACTCCGGCGAGGAAACAGACAAGGACTGGTTGTTAGCCTTGGCACAGGCCACCAATCAGGCCCGCGATTGCGGCGATCTGCCCGGTGGACTTGAACGACTGGTGGAGAAACTGCTTTACCCGAAACTGGATTGGCGGGAACTGCTGGAACGTTTCATCAGTGCCCGGGCGCGCAATGATTATGCATGGACCCCGCCCAGCCGACGACACTTGCACATGGGCCTTTACCTACCCTCGCTCTCAACAGAACAGCTCCCTGAAATTGTGCTGGCTGTGGATACATCTGGAAGTATCGCCCCGGAAGAACTGGAGCAGTTTGCAGCAGAACTCTCTTCCATCCTTGAAGCTTACGACACAACCATCCGGGTACTCTGGTGCGACTTAGAAATTACCGGGAAACAAACTTTCACCCGTGCGGACCTGCCTCTTGAGCTGCATCCGCAGGGAGGCGGAGGAACAGACTTCCGGCCTGTATTTAATCTTATTGACCGTAAAAACATCGATCCGGCCTGCCTCGTTTATTTGAGCGACATGGAATGCGGGCAGTTTCCCGAACAAGAACCTGATTATCCTGTGCTCTGGGCCAGAACAGGCGGTGCGGGGTATCCCCCCCCATTCGGTGAAATGATAGATGTTTGTTAAAAATTATTTGGAGGGAAAATGATCATTGAATGGAATTTGAATAAAAAAAGAGGCAATTTCCGCCCGGTGCTGACTTACACCATCAAGCTTGAAGACTTTGAAAAAGAGTTAGGGTTGCCGCAAGTTGTGCTTGAATCGACTATCCCCGAACCGCCGGAATCATGGTCAGCAAGCTGCCTGCCCGGTAAAAATGAAAGAAACGGCATGGACTGTACTACTTATCGGCTATACACACCGGATCACAAGAAAGGGGAGCTTGAAGGAAAATTCACACTCCCATGGCGTGCAAACTCTAAATATTCCGAGATAGATGAATCCTTTATTAAACTAAGGGATAACTTCGAAATAGTACTCAAAGAAGCATATGACAGCCATCCAGTGGATATCGAAGGTAAGCTGGAGTTATCTGAAGAGACTCGCCGTCATATCGCCAGCGGTCTTGTCTCGCAACGTTTTTTAAAAGCGGCAGGTTTTTAATATTTCCGTGTAGCTCATGCAGGTCCCTCCACCTGCATAATGAGGCGTGGCCGATTAGCGGCCACGCCCTTTTTTATCACTTATTCCACTTAACAAACAAACGTAGTAAAGGTAAGAAAACTAACTAGATCATTTATGGGAGTCCAATCCGAACTATGCCTTTTTATGAAATTTTCATTATCTCCGTAGCTCTTGCCATGGATGCTTTCACTATTGCTGTGGCCTGTGGTCTATGCATGCCTGAGGTCAACAAAAGACAAAACTTCAGGTTATCATTCCATTTCGGATTATTTCAGGCCCTGATGCCTCTTTTGGGCTGGCTCGCTGGATTAACCGTAAAAAGCATGGTTGAAACCTATGCCCCATGGATTTCCTTTTTCCTGCTCGCTTTCGTAGGCGGAAAAATGATTCAGGAATCCTTTGAAACAGATGATTCCTGCGAGACTTACAAGGATCCCACCAAAGGACTTTCCCTTATCTTCCTCTCTGTTGCCACCAGTCTGGATGCTTTGGCCGTTGGGCTTTCCTTCTCCATTATGGACTACCCAATTGCCTTTCCCTGCGTCATGATCGGAATCACCGCGCTGGTGCTGACATCCTTCGGTCTCTGGCTTGGAAAATCATTTGCCAAGGCCTCCAGCTACAGCCATATCGCTGAAAGGATCGGCGGCGGAGTACTCATTTTAATCGGGCTTAAACTGCTTCTGCAATAACCCATTGACTATCCTGGGAAGGATATTAATTACTTTGCACATAACCCTTTTGACAGCGTGCCTTCAAGCGTATATTCTCTACTGAACTGTAAGCAACAATCAACAGGCTTCAATTGAGCAAGCCAAAGGATGGATATTTTTACCAAATGCCTTTATTGCAACCCCCTCCCTATAAACCCAAATTCCCTCTCCAATCGGGTCATCTCCAAACAATATTTCCTCGCCTCTTCCGGAAAGTAAGCCTCCCGCCCGTAGTAAAAAGAAGAATCGAAACTCCTGACGGCGACTTTCTTGATATAGACTGGCACCTTGCAAGCAGTTCACGCCTTGCGATCATTGCGCACGGCCTTGAAGGCAATTCCCGCAGACCCTACGTTCTCGGCATGGCCCGCGCGCTTGTGCTCGCCGGCTGGGACTGCATTACCTATACTTTTCGCGGCTGTAGTAATGACCCAAACAAAAAGCCCGGAATGTACCATAGCGGCGACACCCGGGACCTGCACACCGTACTCCAATACGGACTTGATCATGGTATTTATGACGATGCCGCCCTCGTGGGCTTCAGCATGGGCGGTAACCATGTACTGAAATATCTAGGTGAAAACCCTGATAAAGTTCCCGCTAAAGTAAAGAGGGCCATTGGTATTTCTGTCCCCTGTGATCTGGAAGCCTCTGCGATTAAACTCTGTGAAAAATCCAATTTCATATACAGTAATTACTTTTTGCGATCATTGAAGCAGAAAGTAAAAGTGAAAAACAAACAATTCCCGGATCTCTACCCTCTCGACAAACTCTCCTCTATCAAAAATATCGTCGATTTTGACAACGCCTACACAGCTCCAATCAACGGCTTCGCCGATGCATCAGACTATTACCGTCAATCATCCTGCGCACAATTCTTAAATAATATCAGGGTGCCATCACTCATTATCAGCGCAGAAGATGATCCTTTCCTGACCCCGGAATGCTATCCGGTAGAACATGCCGAAAACAACCCAAACCTGTACCTGCAGATTCCCAAGTACGGTGGACACGTCGGTTTTGCCGACCTGCCCATGGAAAAACAGCTCTGGTCAGAAGACAGAACTGTAAGATTCCTGAACACATAAAAAAATCCCGGAGCGCTTGCTCCGGGATTTTTTATTTTTCACCTGCATAATCAAGCAAGGGTATAAGCGCCTTGCGCAATCGCATAAAGTAACTGCTCAAATACAAGGGGGAAGTGCTGGTTGCGGCAGTCTCAATATTACCCGCAACCAAACTCAATTCCTCAAGACCTAGATTAATAAGGCTTCCTTTTAAGGTATGGGCACTGGAAACCACCACTTCAAACTGCCCTTCATCGATCCCCTCATCAAGAGCGTCCATAAGTCCCTTCAAATGGATTGATGTTTCTTTCAAAAAAACAACCATCTTCTCTGAAGGCAACCCCACTTTCTCAAGCAGGTGTCTCTCTACGATCTCGATAAGTTCTGAATCCATGAAACCCTCCGCTATTGATTTCTATAGGGACAGATAAATCTGCCCCTATATTTATCATTACTCTTCACTACGCAATTCTTCAACCAGATTAAGAAGTTCTTGAACTTCAGTGGAAAGTGAACGGGTTCCTTCAGCAGCCATCTGGCTGTTATGGGCGTTTTCCTCGGTCATGGTATCAATTTCACCGACACTGCGGTTAATCTCATCCGAAGTTGCGGACTGTTCTTCTGCAGCAGTCGCAATAGAGCGGACCTGATCAGCCGAATTCCTGGCGAGCTCAACAATTTCATCCAGCATATCACCGGAAGAGCGTGAGAGCTCGGTAGCGCTTGCAACAGCTTCGACAGTTGAATCCATACCCTTAACATTCTCGCGGGTAAGGGTCTGAATGCCGCTGATACTCTTTTCAACCTCATCGGTAGCGCCGATGGTCTTTTCAGCAAGCTTACGCACTTCGTCTGCAACAACTGCAAATCCCCTACCGGCTTCACCGGCACGGGCAGCCTCAATAGCTGCATTCAAAGCCAACAAGTTGGTCTGGTCAGCGATATCGTTAATTACACCAAGCACATTACCGATTTCCACGGCCTGAGTATCCAGGTGCTCCATGGATTCCTTAAGGTTAGCAGTTCGTTCCTGAATATTCCCCATAGCCGAGATTACGTCCTGTACCACCTTGGCCCCTTCACTGGCCTTTTCCATAGACTTAGCAGAACTTTCATTGGTTTCAGTAGCATTCTTGGCAACTTCAAGAACAGTCACATTCATTTCTTCCATAGCAGTGGCAGTCTCAGTAACACGCTGCTTCTGGAACTCACTTCCGCGCTGAATTTCTTCTGCGTTGCTGGAAACCTCTGCAGTAATGCTTGAAACACGTTCAACAACTGTCTGCAGCTTATCTGCGGCAGCAAGCATTCCTTCCTTCTTGGCCCCTTCAGCCCTGATCTGGGCCTCGCGAGCCTCGGAAGCTGCTTCTTCAGCAATACGGGCCTGTTCTTGAGCTTCAGCTTCCTTGGACTTAATACTTTCAAGGTTAGCAGACAAAGTCTCAACCATAGTATTCAAAGCCATCTGCAAAGTGGATATTTCATTGCGACCTTCCGGATTGAGAGAGACATCAAGATTTCCCTCAGCAACGGAGGTAGCAGCTTCAGTGGAAGCAGTCAGGGGACTTACAATTGAACGGATCAGGTAAATGGAAAGCGGCAAAACCAAGAACAGCAGCACAGCACCAGCACCCAAAACAATCTTCATAGTAAAAGCATTTGCGCTTTCGTGCATCATAGTGTCCATCTTGCCGGTTTCTACTTCGATATTATCGATATAGACTCCGGTACCGATCCACATATCAGTGCCGGGAATCATCATGGCGTAACTGATCTTGGGTTGTACCCCTGCTCCGGGCTTTTCAAAATAATACTTAACAAATCCACCTCCGGATTGGGCGGCCTTTGCAATTTCACGGATAATGAACAAACCGTTCTTATCCTTCAGCCCACCAAGATCCTTACCCTGCAAGGACTTCTTGGGCGGCATAACCATATTCACAGTTCCTCGATAAACAAAGAAGTAACCGGAATTATCTTTTTCAAAACGAACCGGATCAAGGGCAGCACGGATAAATTCAAGCCTTTCATGTTCATCAGTAATACCCTTGATTTCCACTCCGAGTGAACGGGCCATGGCAAGGGTAGCTACCTTGATCTTATCCTTTTGGTCCTGAAACATTATTTCTTCAGTGTTGCTAACGCCGAGATCAGTAACATCCCGAATAGCTCCCATGAAAAATAATCCAGTCACAATCAGGAAAAGCACCATCAATGCCAGTAGCAGGAAAAACCTTGCTCCTATAGATAGATTCTTCAACATAGGCCCTCCCCCTTGTTTATAGTTTCAGGAAAGCTGCCCTCACACCTTGTCAGGACAAAATCCAAGTCTTACTAAAAATATACACCTTTGGTGGATAAATTCAAAGTTTTTCAGAAGAATTTTGCGAATAAATCTTTTCGCACAGAAACATACATCAATGCATTTTTATCTCCACGCAAAGTATCTCCTTTAATAAATATAAGCATTACTGTCCGAAACACCAGTAACAAAAAAGGCCGAAGACAAATCGTCTTCGGCCTTTTAAAGCGTATTTACTGCTTTACTAGATTACGTAATCTATAGCATGGCGAGAAGATACTACTTGCTTAATGAATGCGACACATTCCTGATGCAGGGGGTGTACTGCATAACCCTGAAGATCTTCCTTGCTGTCAAACTCAGAGTAAAGTACCAGACTACACTCCTGTGTGGCTTCAAAAACATCCAGACTGATTTCTACATGCTTAAGTTCAGCAATTTTTCCATTCAGGGCTTCAATCATCTCTTTAATTTTAAGCCCGTTCTCAGCCGCAGTTCCTCCTGCAGCTTCCTCTTTAAGAGTCCACCATACAATATGCTTAATCATTATTTCCTCCGTTCCATAAGTGCATTTTAAGAACAGGACAATGGATTCGATATTTCGAAGCTGCATTAGAGCCTATTTCAACAGACTCTACAAGCCCAAATGAGCTTAACTTCTAAGTTCTTCCACCAAGGCAACCAAGGCATCAACCTCACGGGACAAATCAGTGGCGGCTTCTGCGGCGAGCATGCTGTTACGGGCGTTATCTTCAGTCATGGAATCAATCTCAGAGATACTGCGGTTGATTTCATCAGAGGTTGCGGACTGCTCTTCCGCAGCGGTCGCAATAGACTGAACCTGCCCTGCAGCGTTAGAGGCCAGATTTACAATCTCAGAAAGCACTTCACCGGAAGAACGGGAATGCTCGGTAGCACCACCAATAGCTTCCACTGCTGTACGCATACCTTCAATATTCTGCTTGGCCAGCCCCTGAATAGAAGTGATGGACTTATCAACTTCATCAGTGGCGCCAATTGTTTTTTCTGCAAGTTTACGGACTTCGTCAGCAACAACGGCAAATCCCCTGCCAGCTTCCCCGGCACGTGCTGCTTCAATGGCAGCGTTCAGTGCCAGCAGGTTGGTCTGGTCGGCAATATCATTAATCACGCCCATAACATTACCAATCTCAATAGACTGGGTGTTGAGCTGGTCCATAAGCCGTTCCAGTTCGTTGGTCTGCTCCTGAATACCGACCATGGATTCAATAGTACCCTGAACAACATTCTGCCCTTCGGTAGCCTTATCTCTGGTCTGTTCGGTATCTTCGTTAGTCTCAGTGGCGTTTTTGGCAACTTCGAGAACCGTGGCATTCATTTCTTCCATGGCTGTCGCAGTCTCAGCAATACGCTGCTTCTGAAAATCGCTGCCGTTCATAATTTCATTAGTGGACTTCTCAACGTCACGGGAGATTTTAACAATATTATTGAGAACGGTTTCAAGCTTATTGGCAGCTGCGAGCATACCTTCACGCTTGGCACCTTCAGCCTGCTGGCGGGCCTCTTCAGCTTCGGCAGCCATTTTTTTAGCTACACGGGCCTGCTCGGCAGATTCAGCTTCCTTGCGCTTGATGTCAGTAAGGTTCTCGTCAAGGGTTGTAGTCATGGTGTTGATTGCACGCTGTAATGTAGAAATCTCACTTTTACCGCTGGGATTAAGAGTAATGGTCAAATCACCGTCGGCAACACGACTGGCTGCATCTGTTGCATCCTTAACAGGCCCCACTATAGAGCGGACGATGGTAATGCAAAGTGGAGTAAGAGCGAAAAGGAGCAGACCGAGCATGATCAGTACAATCTTAAGAGTATCAGCCTTGATAGTCGCGTCAATATCTGTTCCGACACGTGTTTTTTCCGCTTCAATATTATCGATGTAAACCCCGGTCCCAATCCACATGTCAGTACCGGGAATCATGGTCGCGTAAGCCAGCTTGGGTTGTAATCCCTTTCCGGGCTTATCAAAAATATATTCTACAAACCCGCCATTTCTGGCAGCACTGGAAAGCTCTTTAACAAAAAAGACACCGTTTTTGTCTTTTGCGCCACTTAGATCTTTACCTTGCAAGGATTTTTTCGGAGGCAAAGCAACAACGACTGTACCTTTGTAAACAAAAAAGTATCCGGATTTGTCGTTTTCAAATCTAAAACTGTCAATGGACTTGCGGATAAAATCAATTTTTGCTTCATCCCCGTCTACCCCCCTAAGCTGGGCACCAAGAGATTCTGCTGCAGCCCGGGTGGCTACTTCAACCTTATCCTTCTGGCCCTGCATCATGACATTTTCAATTTCGGTTAGACCGATGTTCTCAACTTCACGAATCTCAGAGAGAAACATTGCCCCGCAGAGAATCAAAAAAACTAACACTGAAGCCAGCAAAAGGACAAAACGTCCGCCAATTGACAGATTTTTCAACATACTTCTCTCCAACTTAGCTCGTAAATTTCGAAAATAAACTGCGACAAAGACCCCATGCGTTGCAGTTCAAATCACATTACACATATATCGACAACATAACAACAAAAGTTAAGACTTTAGCTGCCAATAAATACAATCAAGAAACAGAAAAAATCCCCACAAAACACGGCGAAACATTCTCACAATAAAAAAGGCTTTTCCATCGGGCGAGCGAATGGAAAAGCCTTAAATGTGCGGCCTGTAACCGGCGTTTTCAGTTGCGAGGTGAAGGTACCGGGTTTGGAGGCATTATTACATGCCGCAGCTTAAACCACTGTCCGCGACCGGCAAACAAAGTCGCGGACAGTGAGCGTGTGTCATGTTTATTTTCTGCGATCAGCCATATATTCGGCAATGTGCTTAACTTCAAGGTCAGCACCCTGCTTCTTGGCACCACCACGGATCTGCATTACGCAGCCGGGGCAGTCGGTAAGCAGAACTTTTGCACCGCTTTCCTTCGCATTGTTAATTTTATTGGTAAGCAGCTGTTCGGAAATCTTGGGGAACTTCACAGAGTAAGTTCCACCGAAACCGCAACATACTTCTTCTTCAGCACTTTCCTTGTAGTCCAGTCCTGCTTTTTCCATCAGGGCACGGGGAGCTTCTTTCACGTCCAGACCACGGCAGAGGTGGCAGGGAGCGTGGTAAGTTACAGCCTCACCGGCGGAATCAAGGAAGTCTTCTTTTTCAACACCAAGTACATCGTTCATGAAGGAACTGTAGTCGATGACCTTGTCAGCAAATTCTTTCACGCGGGTTGCGTACTGGGGATCTTTGCCGAGCATCTTCATGTAGTTATGCTTCAGGTGAGATGCACAGGAAGCACACATGGTCAGGATGTAATCGCAGTCAGTACCTTCAAAGGCTTCCATGTTCTGGATTGCAACATCCCTTGCAGCAGTCACTTCACCCATCATTTGCAGCGGCAGACCGCAGCAGGACTGATCCATGGGGAATTCAAGGTTTACATCCTTGTTTTTCATGCTTTCCACGGTAGCAACGGACTGTTCGGGATATACGAAGTCCTGTACACAACCGGAAAATAGAGCAACCTTATACTTGGGTGCTGCAACCTTTGCTGGCTGAACTTTAGCCCACATGTCACGGAAAGGAACTTCAGCAACGGTAGGCAGTGCCCTGAAATCATGATCAGGCATGAAAATCATGGGCAGGTGACGCATGAAACCGTCTTTTGCTTTCACAGGCTTCTGCGCAGTCTTAGCGATACGCAGGAACTTGTGGAAGAGCTTGCGGTTCTTCATCATCTTCGCGAGGAAGGAGGAGTACATTGGATGTCCTTCTTCTTCCAGAATGCGGGCCTGAATGTCTTTAATCAGACCGGGCAGGTCAATTCCACCTGCGCAGATTTCCTTACATGCTCCACAGTTGATGCAGTTTTGAACAAGGTTCTTAGCCTTCTCAGTGCCGTGGTAGAAGTAAGTAAGGATGAGGCCGATAGCCCCGATATAGATATGGCCCATTTTGTGGCCGCCGACCATACGGTAGACAGGACAGACGTTGGCGCATGCGCCACAGCGTACGCAACGATGAACTTGAGAGAACACCGGGTCCTTTGCGAGAGCGCGTCTTCCATTGTCCAAAAACACGAAGTGCACTTTCTTCCTGTCATCCTCAGCCGCAGCACACTCGTTGGACCCGGTGATCCAGGTAACATAAGAGGTGATTGCCTGCCCGGTAGCGTTACGGGGCAGTGCTTTCAGTACGCGCAGAGCGTCATGGAGCTTGGGTGTCAGTTTATCGAGACCCATGAGAGCTACGTGAACTCTGGGCAGGGTGGTAACCAGACGGGCGTTACCTTCGTTGGTAACCAGACCGATGGAACCGGTTTCGGCGATAGCAAAGTTACCGCCGGAGATGCCCATATCAGCATCAACAAACGCCTGACGAAGCTCGCGACGGGCAACCTTAACGAGAGCCTGAACATCATCGCCCTGCTTCTGTCCGGTCACGTCAGAGAAAAGATCGCTGACCTGATGACGGGAAAGGTGAATAGCAGGCATAACCATGTGGGAGGGACCTTCCTTACGCATCTGGATGATCCACTCACCGAGGTCGGTTTCAACAACCTTGAGGTTCAGATCATCTTCAAGAT
Organism: Maridesulfovibrio sp.; assembly: GCF_965230075.1. GTDB lineage: Bacteria > Desulfobacterota > Desulfovibrionia > Desulfovibrionales > Desulfovibrionaceae > Maridesulfovibrio. The sequence goes on from NZ_OZ245945.1 coordinate 2,871,998, forward strand.
GGTGGTTGAGCAGGGTCTCTTCCGCGGTCATGGACTTGGATTTAACGATGGTCTTGCAGTTTTCTTCCATTGCAATGCGGCCGATAATTTCATTGGCTTCTTGTGCATCCTTTGCAAGGTGGACAACTGCACCGCGCTTTTCAGCTTCTTCTTTGAACTGTTCGAAAAGTTCGTCGAGTCTGGATGCGGCAGCGTCTTTAGCATCTGCGATTTCGCGGATCAGAGCTTTTTCATCCATATCTTTAAACGCATTGGCACGGCTGCCACGGTAGGCAACAGCGAATTTATCCATAGCGTTTCTGAGAAAATCGTTATCAAGGGATTCCTTGATCTCTTTCCTGTATTCTTTAAGATTCTTAGCGTCCTGCATAATTAGTCCTCCAGAATAAGAATATGAAGTTCGAGGGGACCGTGTACACCGATAGCGAGAACACGCTCAATGTCGGCAGTACGGCTGGGTCCGGTGATGAATGCGGTGTAGTCACCTTTCATCATGTTACCTTCCATCCATGATTCGAGATCGTAGGAGTTTTCCACAATCTTGGACTTGGGAAGAACAGCCACGTGTACTTCACTGATCATGGTAGCAAGTCTCAATTCTTCACTGGGACAGTTGACTACGATGGTTCCAGTCTCGGCAATACCGTGGTCGGCATAAGTAAAAGCGATATCAATACCGCCAAGATGGTTACGGACGCTGTCTTTAATCAGAGCAAAACCATTTTCTTCGCACTGCTTTTCCAGCGCTGAAGTTTCTTTTTTGTTGAGCGCGGGAGCTACGATGGTTTTACCGGTTTTGGTTGCACAGAGCTGCTCAGCCTTGTTGGAGAGGTTCTGTTCACAACCGGAGATAAGCATTTTACAGGCTTCTTTTTTTCCGCAGAGATCCATTGTGTACTTGTAAGCATCATCCAGAGAAGAAATCTCTGTCACTACAGCAGCCACAAGCTCAGCTTTATCGGTAAAAAGCTTTACACTTTCAGATTTAGCTGTCATTTTTCCCCCAAATACGATGGACGATGTTATTCTGACATCATCCGTTAATATTTCCGTAGATACCGCCGAATCCCTTCCACAAGACTGGCGGCACAGCCCCTTCCTTCAAGGCTGCTACGGACCGTTTCCTTCAGGCAGTGCTTCTTAGTGATACGCCTAACAGATTCATATATATGAATTTGGTAAAATAAATTTCAATTTATTTTACGGCTGTCACAAAATAAAGACGCCTGTCCATTCTTCTACCGGGGTGAAGTCTTCCACACTTCACCCCGGTTTTTTTATCAAAATACTAGTCTACAGTCCGAGAACTTTGACAGTATCGTTAGCGATTTCGAGTTCTTCGTTAGTGGCGATGATCGCTACTTTTACAGCACCGTCGTCATCACTGATAAAGGAGGGAGTTCTATCCCAGTTTTCGTTTTTATCTTTGTTGATGGTGATGCCGAAGTTTTCGAGGCCGGAGAGGCAATTTGCACGGTAAATTTCGTCATTTTCACCGATACCTGCGGTGAATACGATTGCATCTACGCGGCCCAGTTCGAATGCGTAAGCACCGATGAACTGACGTACTTTGTGGCAAGCCATATCCAGAGCGAGTTTAGCTTTTTCGTCGCCTTCTTCGATGCGGGCATGGATGTCACGCAGGTCATTAGAACCGCAGATACCCTTGAGGCCGGAGTCGTTGGTCAGGGTAGCAACAACTTCAGCAGCGCTCTGCTTGGTTCTTTCAGCGATGAAACCTACGATTGCGGGGTCAATGTCACCACAACGAGTTCCCATGATGATACCGCCGAGAGGAGTCAGACCCATGGAAGTGTCGTAGCACTTACCGTTCTTGACTGCGGAGATGGAAGCACCGTTTCCGAGGTGAACAGTAATGATGTTGGACTCTTCAAGGGGCTTGCCGAGAAGTTTAGCTGTTTCACGAGCAACATACTTATGGGAAGTGCCGTGAGCACCGTATCTTCTGAGGCCCCAGTTTTCGTAGTACTCGTAAGGTACGCCGTACATGTACGCTTTGGGTTCCATGGTCTGGTGGAAAGAGGTGTCGAAAACGGCAACCTGTCTTACACCGGGGAACAGTTCCATGGAAGTCTCAATGCCAATAACGTGACCGGGGTTGTGCAGAGGTGCGAGAGGAATACAATCACGGATGCCCTGCAGAACTTTGTCATCGATTTCAACAGGCTCAAAGAAGAGCTCACCACCGTGAACAATACGGTGACCGATAGCGGCGATTTCAGATTTTTCTTTTACAACACCTTTGTCAGCGTCGGTCAGCAGGTTGATTACTTCAACCATACCTTCCCTGTGGGTGGGGAAAGGCTGTTCAGCGGTATATTTTTCACTGGTCTTGTAGGAGATGCTACCCATCTCTTCACCGATACGTTCTACGATACCGGAAGCGAGATCATTACCGGTAGACATGTCCAGAAGCTGGTATTTGATAGAAGAAGAACCAGCGTTAATTACTAAGATTTTCATTAGATTTGTCCTTTTTCGGCTGCTGCCTGAATTGCTGTGATTGCGACAGTATTAACAATATCCGGAACAGTGCAGCCTCTAGATAAGTCGTTCACAGGCTTGTTGAGACCCTGGAGTACAGGACCGATTGCGACTGACTGCTCGGCGGAGCGTTGTACAGCTTTATAGGTATTATTGCCAGTGTTAAGATCGGGGAAAATAAAAACGGTTGCCTGACCGGCTACTTCACTATCCGGAAGCTTGGTCTTTGCAACGGAAGGATCGATGGCCGCATCGTACTGGATAGGCCCTTCAAGCTTCAGCTCGGGGTTGCGTTCCTTGGCGATTTTTACTGCTTCCTTAACCTTCTCAACGTCCGCACCCTTACCGGACTGACCGGTGGAGTAAGACATAAGAGCAACGCGGGGTTCAACACCGAAGATCTTGGCGGTTTCAGCAGAGTTCAGAGCGATCTCGGCAAGCTGTTCCGCATTGGGGTTCGGGTTAACTGCGCAGTCACCGAAGACCAGAACCTTATCTTTGAGGCACATCAGGAAGACACTGGATACGATGGACGCACCGGGCTTGGTCTTAATGAACTCAAAGGCGGGACGGATGGTCTGGGCAGTGGTGGTTACGGAACCGGAAACCATACCGTCTGCGTCACCCTTCTGCACCATCATGGATGCAAAGTAAGTGGGATCGAGCATACGGTCACGGGCGTCGGACATACGGATACCCTTGTGCTCACGCAGTTTGAAATAGGTTTCGCAGTAATCGTCGAACTGTGGTGCGGACTCGGGATCGAGGATACGCACATCGTTCATTTCAAGACCGAGCTGGGAAATCTTACCGGCAACTTCATCAGCCTTACCGAGCAGGACGATATCAGCAACACCACGACGGGTCAGGATATCAGCAGCACGCAGAACTCTTTCACCGGTTCCTTCAGGAAGAACGATGGTCTGCTTGTTGGCCTTAGCTTTCTGAACCAGCTTGTACTCAAACATCTTGGGAGTAACTTTGCTGGACTTGCTGGTGATCAGGCGATGTCTGAGTTCATCAGTCTTAACGCTTGCTTCGAAAGTACCGAGAGCAGAAGCTGTCTTGCGCTGATCGTCAGGATCGATTCTACCATACAGTTCACTCAGGAGCTGGGTAGTACGGTAAGTGTTGGTGGATACGGAAAGGATAGGAGTGGGAACGCCGGTCCAACCTTCGATCAAACGGTGTACGGAAGCGCTGGGCTGCAGTCCACCGGTGAGCAGGATACCGGAAATGTCCGGAAAAGAGCTGGAAAGACGGGAAGCTAGAGAGCTCAAGATGATGTCAGAACGGTCACCGGGGGTGATGATGAGGCTGCCGTCTTCAATGTACTCAAGGAAGTTACCGATACGCATCGCTGCGATAACGTAGTCATCAACGAGTGTATCAAGTCTTCCATGACCGTACAGAACAGAACCGTCCAGCCACTTACGAACGTCGTTCATGCTGGGGTTGCCCAGGCTTTCGTTTTCATCAATACCGTAAACGAGAAGTTCCTGAGTGCATCTTGTCTTGCATTTGATGCTGGACATGATTTCCTGCTTCTCTTCTTCGGTAGCTGTAAGCCTGTTGATAATTGCGGCTACGGTGTCTACGCCCTTGTCTTCGAGTGCATCGATAACAAGCTGGGTGGATGCGATGATGTCGTCAGCGCCCTTCCCTCTTCCGTTTGCAACCAGAAGAACGGGGCAGCTGAGGTTGGCGGCGATTTCCGCGTTGATGTCAAACTCGAAGTTCTGGTCTTTGCCCTGAAAGTCGGTTCCTTCGCAAAGCACGAAATCATACTTCTCTTCAAGCTGGCTGTACTTGTTGAGGATATTCTCCAGCAGCAGGGAGTGTTTGCCGCTGTTGATGAGTTCACGTGCTTCCTTCAGAGTGTAAGCATAGGTGTCTTCATATTTGATATCCAGATTGAAGTATTCCATGATCAAATTGATATCGTGATCACGGGAACCGGTCTGGTTATCATTAATGATGGGACGGAAGATGGCGACATGCTGCAGGTCTCTCAGCAACAGTTGCATCACGCCGAGAGCAATGGCAGATTTACCGCTCTTCTCTTCGGTGGCTGTGATGTAAAGGTTTTTAGACACTGGGATTATCTCCTGTGTAAAGCGTGAACGGCTGGAACCTTCAGAGCCGCATTTGAAGAGTCCACGCTATTTCATTAAGTTAATCTTGGGCCGGATCAGAACTAATGACGATCCTACAAACCCGGAAAATTGTTTCCAGCCAATCCCTATTTGAACTTTTTTTAGTGAAGTAGTCCAGAATGAAATCATTCTGGACTACTTTCGTATACTACTTCAGGGAATCGGCGTAGATTTCAAGGACGTGTTTTACCTCTACTCCACCACCGGTCTGGGACAGCATGTCGCCGAGCTGCATCATGCAAGCAGGGCAACCGGTCGCAGCAATATCAGCACCGGCATCACGGACGTTGCCCGCTTTGCGCTCACCGATACTCTTGGATAGGTCGTAGTGGTAAAGGTTGAAGGAACCACCGCAACCGCAGCAACGGTTAGCTTCGTTCATTTCTTTGAATTCAACCTTGTCGCTTGATTTCAGCAAGGTACGGGGCTGTGCAGTAACACCAAGGGATTTAGAGAGGTGACAGGGATCGTGGTAGGTAACGACCTTTCCGCCCTTCTTGGATTCTGCAGGAGCCTTAACGCCCACGATATCAACGAGGAATGCGTTAATGTCCATAGTCTTAGCTGCAAGATCCTTTACTTTTTCAATGAAAACGGGATCTTCGTTTTCACACATCTTAGGCCAGGTCTCATGCAGGGTGGCTGTGCAGGTAGCACAGGGAGTCACCAGATAATCATAGGTTCCGTTTTCGAAAGCCTTGATGTTCTGCTTCATGAGGGCAACCATGGTATCCTGGTCACCGGAAGCCAGTGTGGGGATACCGCAGCATGCCTGTCCCTTGGGCAGGAAGATTCCGACGCCGTGGTGTTCCAGAATCTTGATTGCCGCATGACCGACATTGGGGAACATCTTATCAACAACACAGCCGGGGTAGAAAGCTACCTTGAGGCCGCTCTTACCGCGGGGGGTATCCAGTTCAGGATAGTCCTTGCGGAAAGGTCTCTTGGCCAGAGGCATAAAGTGACGTTCACCGAGCAGCGGATTCAGCATGGCACAGCTTGCAGCACCGGAGGCCTGGTCGGCGATCTTTGCAAACGGGCCCTGAAACTTCGCACTCATTTCGGTCAGAGTGTTAAAGAGCTTGGGACGGGTAAGCAGTCCTTTGAAGATCATCTTCTTGGCGGGAGAAAGTCCCTTGTAGGCGGTAACGATAACGCGCGCCTTCATGAAGATGTCCATAATCTTAACGCCGGAAGGACAGTTGGCTGCGCAGGAACCGCAAAGCAAACATCTGTTAAGCTTTTCGTTTACCTGATCAGCGTCTTTGACCATTTCGTGGGCAAGCTTCTCGAGAAGAGCAATCTTGCCGCGGGTCACGTCAGCTTCCTGCATGGTTTCGGCGAAAACAGGACATACTGCCTGACACATACCGCACTTCATGCAGGCGACCATCTGGTCATCCAGCTCCATGAGGTTTTGAGCTAATTGCTTGAGATCTTCCATGCTATACGTCTCCGATGATCTTGGTGGGGTTCAGAATGCCCTTAGGATCAATAGCACGCTTCATTTTCAGGGAGTACTCAAGGGTAGCCTTGGAAGTTTCTTTTTCCATCCACTTGGATTTTGCCATACCGATTCCGTGTTCGCCGGAAAGGGTTCCCTTGAGGGACAAGGCAACATCAAAGATTTCGTTAACTGCTTCTTCAACGCGGTGGAATTCTTCCTTATCGCGGTTGTCACAGAGAATGGTGGGATGCAAGTTACCATCACCGGCGTGACCGAAGGTTCCGATGTCGATTTTGTATTTAGCAGCGATCTTTTCCAGACCTTCCATCATTGCAGGAATCTGGGAGCGGGGAACGGTTGCATCTTCGAGAACGGTAGTCGGTTTCGCACGTGCAAGAGCAGGCAGAGCGTTACGACGAGCAGTCCAGAGAGCTTCACGCTCTTCAGCAGTTTCTGCCATCTTAACTTCGTTGGCACCGCACTTCTGGCAGATTTTAACAACTTTTTCTGCATCTTCGATGACTTCAGCCTGGTGACCGTCAACTTCGATGAGCAGGATAGCGCCAGCATCAGTGGGCAGGCCGGCCTTGGTGAAGTCTTCCACGTAACGGATGGTGGAGTTATCAAGGAATTCGAGGGTACAGGGAACGATGTGGTTCGCGATGATGGAAGCAACGGTTTCAGATGCTTTGTGAACATCGGGGAACACAGCCATCATAGCCTTGGATGCCTTCGGCGGAGGAACGAGCTTGAGGATTATGTTGGAGAACACACCCAGAGTTCCTTCGGAAGCAACCATGAGGCCAGCAAGGTTGTAACCGGTAACACACTTAACAGTGCGGGAACCGGATTTAATCAGGTCACCGTTTACATCATAGAAATCCATACCCATGACGTAATCTTTGGTAACACCGTATTTGAGTCCGCGGAGTCCGCCTGCGTTCTCAGCAACGTTACCACCGATGGTGGAAACAGCCTGGGAACCCGGATCCGGGGGATAGAAAAGTCCTTTAGAAGCAACCTGTGCTGCAAACTGTGCAGTTACAACACCGGGTTCTACTACTGCGTAGAGGTCCTGCTCGTTGATTTCGAGGATTTTGTTGAGACCGTTGGTCAGAACAACAACACCGCCGGGATGGGGAATGGTGCCGCCGGAGAGGTTTGTTCCTGCGCCGCGAACGGTCATGGGCAGGCCGTGTTCGTTACAAAGCTTGGTTACGGGACCGAGCTGTTCGGTGGTGGTAGGTTTTACTACGAGTGATGGTACCTGGGGATCGAGTACCGCGGAATCGTAAGAGTATGCGTGGAGGTCAGCCTCTTCGTGCATGACGTTTCCAGCACCTACAATCTTTTCAAAGTCTTTGGCTAATTTAGCGTTGGACATGTTTTTTTTGCTCCTGAATCTAAAAAACAATCAATTATATGAATCAATCTGGACTAATCAAACTCTCAGGGCCGGAGCCGTCTCCGACCCTGAGGGGACGTTATTTAATTAGAACAGAGTCGGGTACATTACGAAGGAAAGTACGCAAGCTACGATACCTACAACCACACCGTATACGAGGAAGGGCCATACGGTACGCTTAAGGATCTGGCCTTCCATACCGGAGAGACCGACAACAGCACATGCTGCAACGATGTTGTGGATGCAGATCATGTTACCCATTGCGCCACCAACACCCTGCGCTGCTACAATAATCTGGCGAGGCAGGTCGAGTTTAGCGGCTACGCCCCACTGGAATTCAGCGAAGAGCAGGTCGGATACGGTGTTAGAACCGGTGATGAAGGAACCGAGACCACCAACGAAGGATGCGAACATGGGCCAGGTGTGACCGGCGAGACCGGAAACAGCTTCAGCCAGTGCCAGAGGCATGGACATGTAACCGTTGGGGTTCAGTGCTGCATCAGCAATACCGGAACCGCGGAAGATGGATACCAGCGCTACGGAGAAGAACAGTGCGATGGTGGGGTTCTTCATTTTTGCGATTGCTTCTTTCCAAGCGGTAGCTGCTTTGTCAGCAGGCATGCCGTGGATGAAGATAGTCAGTACTGCAACCAGTGCGAAAGGAATGGTACCGGGGAGGTACAGAACCTTGATAGAGTTGTTTACGGATTCAAAACCGAGGATGTGCTTAAAGGGAATTGCAACACCTGCGAGCATGCCTTTCAGGCCGAGCTCGGGGATACGAGTGATAACAAGGATGAGACCGATAAGAATGTAAGGGGTCCATGCCTTGAACTGACTCATGTGAGCTTTAAATTCACCAGAGTTTTCAGCGGAAACGGAACCGGTCCATTCAGCATCCCAAGTGGAAGCAGGGCCGAAGTCCCAGGTCTGTTCAGGTACGCAGAAACCTTTCTTAGCACCGAAGACAGCGATACCGAGACCTACGAGACCACCAAGCAGTGAGGGGAACTCGGGTCCTACGAACCAAGCGGTAAGGAGGTAAGGAACGGTGAAAGCGGTGGATGCGAAAAGGGAGAATTTCCATGCGCCGAAACCTTCAGACCAGCTCTTGTTTTCACCGAAGAAACGGGTCATGAAGCCGAGCATGAAGATGGGCAGGATGTAAATCATGGGAACGTGCATTACGGTTGCCCACTGACCGACGATAGCGTTGAAAGCTTCCATGGAGTGGAAGTTCAGGCCGGGAACTGCTGCTGCAATAGCCTGGTCAACATAAGAAGTCAGGTATTTAAATCCGAGAATAACAGGGGTACCAACAGCACCGAAGGTTACGGGGAAGGAGTTGTAAACCAGACACATTACAACTGCACACAAGGGGGGGAACCCGAGGCTGAGAAGCAGCGGAGCTGCCAGAGCTGCGGGAGTACCGAAACCTGCGGCACCCTCGATGAATGCGGCAAACAGGTAACCGATGATAAGAACCTGTACGCGACGGTCACGGCTGATACCCTGAAAACCGTACTGAATGGTTTCCATACCGCCGGAATATTGCAGAGTATAGAGAATGATAATAGCCCCGAATACAATGATCAGGACGCCGATAGCGGTGATAAAACCGTGAACGGTAAGAGCAGCAACGTAAGTTGCGGGCAGGTTCCAGACAGCAATTGCGCCTGCAACAGCAGAGAGCCATGCAACGGGCATAGCTTTAGTAGCGGGCCAGCGCAGGCCGACCATCAGTACCAGAGCCAGTACGATCGGGATGATCGCAACGAGGGCTAAAATTCCTACAGACATGTTTCCTCCTTAAGCATAAGAAATGCCTTTGTTCTTGCCGTCCTCTGATGAAAACTCCTTCATCATACCACATAAAGACGACAACGACTCAACGTTTTTTGAAAGTCTGTTGAAGCGACTTTTTACCCTGCCCTCCTCTTTCTACGACACCTTCCACAATTCGCAGATAGAGGGGGTGCTGCGGACGGCCCACCTGTGCAGGGCCGTCCGCAGGCGCGGGTGGTGCTATTTGCTTCCGCTGTAATCAGCGTCAGCCATGTATTTCAAGATTTCGTACCTTTCGTTATAATCTTTTTCGATTTTAGCGCGGTACTCTTTGGATGCTTCGGGGTTGATGCGCTCGAGCAGGCCGTAGCGGTTTTCGCCGGCCATGAACTCCTGCATGGTTCCGTCAGGAGCTTTGGACTCCAGAACAAAGGGGTTCTTGCCTTCGTCAGCAAGCAGGGGGTTGAAGCGGTAGAGCGGCCAGTAACCGGAATCTACTGCGAGCTTCATTTCGAGCTGGGTTTTACCCATACCCTTTCTGATACCCTGGTTGATGCAGGGAGCGTAGCAGATTACGAGAGAAGGACCGGGGTAAGCTTCAGCTTCCTGGATTGCCTTCATGAACTGCTGCTTGTTAGCGCCCATGGATACGGAAGCAACGTATACGTAACCGTAGCTCATCATCATGCGGCCGAGGTCTTTCTTGCCGGTGTTCTTACCACCAGCTGCGAACTTGGCGATGGAGCCGAGAGGAGTAGCCTTGGAGGACTGACCACCGGTGTTGGAGTATACTTCAGTATCCATTACGAGGATATTGATATCGCGACCGGAAGCGAGGACGTGGTCAACACCGCCGAAGCCGATGTCGTATGCCCAACCGTCACCACCGAATACCCAGAGGGATTTCTTGGTGAACAGGTCTTCCATGTCAGCGATCTCAGCGAGAAGTTCGGTCTGGGGAGCACCGTAGATGCCGTCCACCACTTTCTGACCGTACTCTTCGGAGAGAGCGGAATTGTCTTTGTTTTCCAGCCATGCCTTCATGTCAGCTTCGAGTTCAGCGGGAACGCCTGCTTCGACAGCTTCAGTCACGAGGTCAGCCAGTTTTTCACGACGGTGGGAGATACCCATTTCAATACCGTATCCGAACTCAGCTGCATCTTCGAACAGGGAGTTGCCCCAGGTGGGACCGTGACCGTTCTTGTTGGTGCAGTAAGGAGTAGTCGGAGCGGATGCACCCCAGATGGAGGAACAACCGGTGGCGTTAGCGATGATCATACGCTCACCGAAGAGCTGGGTGAGAGTCTTAACGTAGGGAGTTTCACCACAGCCGGAACATGCACCGGAGAATTCCATCAGCGGACGCTGGAACTGTGACCCCTTAACAGTGGTTCTGCTCATGAGGTTATCCTTTTCGGGGATGGTCATGGCAAAATCAAGGTTGGGAACTTCAGTGCCGAGCTGGGAAGCGGTGGGCTTCATAACCAGAGCGGATTCTTTTGCGGGGCAGATGTCTGCGCAGTTACCGCAGCCGAGGCAGTCCTGAGCGTAAACCTGCATGCGGTATTTGAGACCTTTGATCTCTTTACCTTTAGCATCGATGGTTTTGAAGGACTCAGGAGCGTCTTTCAGCTCTTCATCAGATACGAGCACGGGGCGGATAGCAGCGTGAGGGCAAACAAATGCACACTGGTTACACTGGATGCAGTTTTCAGGCAGCCATTCGGGAACGTTGATAGCAACGCCGCGCTTTTCGTACTGAGCAGTGGAAAGAGGGAAGAGGCCGTCAGGCTCAAAAGCGGAAACAGGCAGGTTGTCACCTTTCTGAGCAAGGATGGGACGGACAACATCGGTGATGAATGCCGGATCATCAGATACGGCCGCTTCGTCATCAGTGAGGTCTTTCCAAGATTCAGGAACATTGATTTCAACAAGGTTGGCAACAGCCTGGTCAACAGCAGCGTTGTTCATGTTGACGATCTTGTCACCTTTCTTGCCGTATGCTTTTTTGATGGATTCTTTGAGGTACGCAACAGCGTCTTCAAAAGGAATAACATCAGCAAGCTTGAAGAATGCAGTCTGCATTACCATGTTGATGCGGCCGCCAAGACCTACTTCAGCTGCGATTTTAACAGCGTCGATGGTGTAGAACTTGAGGTTTTTCTCAGCGATGGTGCGGCGCAGTTCAGCGGGAAGTTCCTTCTCCATGTCTTCTGCAGACCAGGGGGAGTTGATCAGGAAAGTTCCGCCGTCTTTGATGCCTTCGAGCAGGTCGTACTGGTGTACGTAGCTGGAGTTATGGCATGCGATGAAGTCAGCGCTGCTTACAAGGTAAGTGGACTGGATGGGGCTGTCGCCGAAACGCAGGTGGGACATGGTGATACCGCCGGACTTCTTGGAGTCGTAAGCGAAGTATCCCTGTGCGTACATATCGGTTTTGTCACCGATGATTTTAATAGCCTGCTTGTTAGCACCGACAGTACCGTCAGCACCGAGACCCCAGAACTTACACTGAACAGTTCCTTCGGGAGTGGTGTCCATATCGGGACCAACTGCGAGGGATGTGTTGGTAACGTCATCTTCGATACCAACGTTGAAGTGATTCTTGGGACCAGCTGCTTTCATGTTGTCGAATACAGCTTTAACCATGTTGGGGCGGAACTCTTTGGAACCGAGGCCGTAACGACCAGCGGTAATCACGGGGCTCATGCCGCTTTCCATGAATGCGGTGCAAACATCCTGGTACAGGGGATCGCCGAGAGCGCCAGGCTCTTTGGTGCGGTCCAGTACAGTGATGTTGGTGCAGGTTGCGGGCAGAACGTTGAGGAAGTACTCGGTAAGGAATGGACGGTACAGGCGGACTTTAATGAGACCGACTTTTTCGCCGTCAGCAACGAGCTTGTTAACAACTTCTTCAATGGCTTCACAGCCGGAGCCCATGGCAACGATAACTCTTTCGGCTTCGGGGTGCCCCACGTAGTCAAAAGGCTTGTAGTAACGACCGGTCAGGTCGCCGACTTTCTTCATGCAGCTGGTTACAATAGCGGGGAGCTGGTCGTAGAAACCGTTCGCTGCTTCACGTGCCTGGTAGTAAATATCAGGGTTCTGAGCAGTACCGCGGATGGAGGGATTCTCAGGATTCATTCCTCTTGCGCGGAAAGCTGCAACAGCGTCCCAGTCAACCAGAGACTTCATGTCTTCGTAATCGATAACTTCGATCTTCTGGATTTCGTGGGAGGTACGGAAACCATCAAACATGTGCAGGAAAGGCACGCTGGATTCGATGGATGCGAGGTGGGAAATAAGGGCGATGTCCATACATTCCTGTACGGAGCTGGATGCCAGCATCGCAAAACCGGTCTGGCGGCAAGCCATTACGTCCTGATGATCACCGAAGATGGAGAGTGCCTGTGCAGCGATTGCACGAGCGGAAACATGAAAAACACCGGGAAGAAGTTCACCGGAAATTTTGTACATGTTGGGGATCATAAGCAGGAGACCCTGCGATGCAGTATAAGTAGAAGTAAGAGCACCAGCTGCGAGAGCACCGTGAACGGCACCGGCAGCACCAGCTTCAGACTGAAGCTGTTTTACGTTGAGAACCTGACCGAAGATGTTCTTGCGGCCCTGTGCTGCCCACTCTTCTGCGACTTCACCCATGGTGGATGAAGGAGTGATGGGATAGATGGCTGCTGTGTCACTCATCGCGTAGGAAACGTGAGCGGTAGCTGTGTTACCATCCATAGTTTTCATGTTCTTAGCCATTAAGTAAGCTCCTTAAGAGATTTAATGTAGTAACCTCACCGAGTAATAAAAACCTTGCTGAAACAATCGGAACCCAAGGCGCAAGGTTGAACACTCACATAAGCCCCTGTTATCAATTTGCGTGCCAAGTTCAAAAGAAAAGGCAAAAGTCCGGATATTCAGGCGGTTAACTAACACAACCCTTAACATTCGTGAGTGAATGCTCATCTTTTGTCCGAAATTTAAGACACTCGTAAAATGCCTTTAAAATACCATTTCCCTGTCACTGGACTGAAACATTGGTAGAAAAGCCCGCATCCCAACGGCTCCTGTCCAAAGCACACAAAAAAAGCCTTGTCCTCAAAAAAAGACAAGGCTTAGTCTTAAAAACCAGACTGAACACTTATTCAATGATTATTTTATACTTCGCATTTCATAACAGGCACTTACTAACACTAATCATTTATACCGTGCTTCTTTAGCAAAGCATAAAAATGAGAACGAGAAAGACCTGATATTTTGAGGATTGTTGCTGTATCTCCTTCATGTCTCAAGAGCAGCTCTTCAAGGTACTTTTTCTCTGCCATACCCTTAAAAATTTTGAGCGGGGGGAGTTCTTCAGTAAGTATTTCGGACACTGCATTATCAAAAACTGAATTCTGATTCAGTCCGGACAAGTCTGTTTTTTCAGACACCGGTTGAACAGGCGACTCAGGCGCAGCCTTTACAACAGAATTAACCTCTTCCAAAGAAGCTTTACCGCTCTTCCTGAGATTTGATTTAGCCATTTTAATACGCAGGGCATCGGAAAGATGCATGGCATAAATGGTGTTGCCGGACCCGGAAGCCACAAAAGCCTGCTCTACGACGTTAAACAGCTGCCGCACGTTACCGGGCCAGTCGTAATTGTCGAGCACATCATAAAAATCTGAACTGGCAACCTTGGGAGGCACACCGTAATGCGCACTGAGACGGGAGAGATGGAAAGCAGTCAGCTCACGGATATCCCCTTCCCTCTCACGCAGGGACGGCAGGTGGATATAAATAGTCTGAATCCGGTAAAGCAGATCCTGCCTGAATTCACCACGTGCAACCATGGCTTCAAGGTCACGGTTTGTTGCGGCGATGAGTCTGAAATCACTCTTGAACTCCCTGTTCTCGCCAACCGGACGGTAGGTTCGTTCCTGCAAAACCCTGAGAAAGGATTTCTGCACTGCGAGGGGCATCTCCCCTACTTCATCAAGAAACAGGGTCCCCTTGTCAGCAAGAGGAATGAGTCCCTTACGGTCGGCCTGCGCCCCGGTAAAAGATCCGCGCTTATGTCCGAAAAGAGTACTCTCGACCAGAGTCTCAGTCAGGGAGGCACAGTCCACCACCACAAAATTATTCCCCGAACGTTTGGAATTTTCATGGATAGTCTGAGCGAAAAGCTCCTTACCGGTCCCGGTTTCACCGTTAACCAGTACGTTTGCATCTGACCCGGAAGCATGGGCCACCAGATCATAACACCCTTTGATTTCAGCACTCTTACCAACAATATTATCCAGATTTAGGGCTACACAATGGGCCTTGTTCTGCTTCTCTTCATGAAATTCAAGTGCCCTGCGCATGGAAAGGGTAATCTGCTTTACAGAGGAAGGCTTAACCAAAAAATCCCAAGCCCCGCCTTGAATAGCCAGTTCTGCTCCGTCAGCATCACCCTTACCGGTCAGGATGATAACCTCAGGATTGCCGGAAGAATCCTTAACCTGCTGTAAGTAATCAAGGCCATTCCCATCTGGAAGAGAGATATCCAGGAACACAAGATCAAAATCACCAGACTGAACCCTGGAAAGGCCGTCCCTCAAGTTGTAAGAACTGACCGCCTCATGCCCTGTCCGGGCAATAAGACTCTCAATAGTTTCACAAACCTGAACATCATCATCGATAATCAGAATTCTACCCATCTATGTTCTCCGTAGAAGAAAGAACTTCTCGAATTGCGTCAGCAATAATTGTTTTATTGTAAGGCTTCATAAGAACCTTCCTGACACTCTTAACATCATATTCAACATCAGCTACGTAACTAAGCACATTGCGCCTGCCGGAAACAACCAAAATAGGCAGGTCCGGGGCTACATCCTGAACCATACGGGCCAACTCCAGACCGTTGGTGGTCGGCATATCGTAGTCTGTTATCATCAAATCAAACCGCCCGGGCTCGTCCACAATCAAGTTAAACGCTTTTTCCGGGGAAGCAAGGGCTGTAACCATATAGCCAAGGCTTTCCAAAATCCGGGGTGTGGTTTCCAGCTGATCCTCATCGTCCTCCACAAAGAGGATATTCTCCTGCCCCATGGGCAAGGCACCATAACTCTTGCGGGCAGTATCACGCAGCTGTCCCTGCACCGGAAGATAAATTTCAAATGAGGTTTTAACGTCAGGAGTACTGCTCACGGAGATACCTCCGCCATGCCCCTTGATCAAGCCGTGCACAACGGCCAGCCCCAGCCCGGTTCCTTCTGCCTTGCCCTTGGTGGTAAAAAAGGGATCGAAAATCTTATCCAGTATTTCAACAGGAATCCCCGGTCCATTATCAGAGATTTCCAACCGCAGATAAACTCCGGGGGCCACGCGCATGAACTGGGCCTGCTCATCCTCGACTTCGACAGTCGTCAAGGTAACATCGATGCGCCCGCCCCGTCCTTTCAGCGAATGAAAAGAGTTGGTACACAGGTTCATGATCACCTGATGAATCTGGGTCGGGTCGGCCATAACCAACGGCGCTCCCTCAGGGGCATTGGCTGATACCCGAATATTTCGCGGCAGGGAAGCCTTAATAAAGTCGACTGTTTCCTTAACCACCTCTCCGATATCGGTGGGCTTGAATCCTTCCTGTGAAGGCCTGCTGAAAGTCAGGATTTGCTTAACCACCCGGCTGCCGCGCTGTGCGGCTTTAATCGCACGGTCAAGGTCCTTCCAAGTGATGGTGCCTTCCTCAATATCGCTTAAGGCCAGCTCCACCGAGTTCATGATAGAGGTCAGGATATTATTAAAATCGTGGGCAATACCACCGGCAAGAGTTCCGATAGCCTCCATCTTCTGGGACTGCAAGAGCTGCTTTTCAAGGTTGACCTTACGGGTTACATCCTCAGCAGTGGAAAGAGTGCCTACAACCTCCCCTTTTTCATTGTATAGAGGAACCTTGTTGATCTCCAGCCAGACCGGATCTTCCCCATCACGAATTAATGACCAGTTAATGCCCATACGCGGCTTGCCGGACTGCAGAACCTTCTTGTCCCAGACCGCAGCCTGCTCCGCAAACCTGCGGTGGAGGTCAATCTCCGAGTCATTTAAACCAACCAGAGCCCAAGGCGAACCAAGCCCGAAAAAGTCGGTGAAGGAATGGTTGGCGCCCAAATAGCGCTGCTTTTTATCCTTCCAGCAAATCAACAATGGAATGGTATCCATAAGGATTTCCTGAAACGAAAGCTGAGCCTTAATGCGTTTTTCCACTTTACGCCGTTGCAAAATAGAAATTATCAGCATGACCAGAATCATACTCAGCCCAAGAATGGAGACGATAATAGTCCAAAAGACCTGCTTGTCCAGTTTGTAGAAATAGTCAGGCTCGTTGATTATGACACTGTCTTCCGGAAGTATATCGCTATTGATCTTAAACCGTTCCAAGACATTGTAATCAAACATATAGTATTCATTGGTCGCCTTGATAACCCTTTGCTCCGGCATCTTACCCGTCTTAAGCACGTGAAGAGCCATTTCAGCGGCCTTGCGCCCCTGATCATTACCGGAAAGTAGCTTGCCGCCCACGATGCCATGGCCAAGCAAAAATTCCCAGACACTGAAAATCATCACCGGGGAATTCTGGTAAATAATATTAAGCACTTCTTCGGAAGAGAGGAGTTCCCCGTGCGCCCCTTTATAGAAAGGGGTAAAAAGCAAAATTTCGTTCTTGCTCATGGTCCGGGAATTGGCCAGCAGATCCACCAGCGGCATATCATTCCAATATTCAAAATTTAAAACACCCTTAAAGAGCGGTTCTGCTTGCATTATCTGAGCCCTGATAGCCTGCGATGTAACTGACTGGTCACCCACCACAACAATCTTATTGAGGTTCGGATTGATCTTCAGGGCAAGGTCGATATTATCTTTGATATCCGGGTTTTCCAGAACCCCGCAATAATTATCCAGACCTTCAATAAGTTCCGGACGAAAATCATTAATACCGCAGAAAATAACCGGAACACCGGGAAAGAAAGTATCCCTGTAGCGAAGCATGAAATTTAAGGCATTGTTATCGGAAACAACAATAGCTGAGAACTTGTACTTCTGATATTTGAACACATAATATGAATGCAGGATTTCCATAAAATCCCGATCCTTGAAACGTTTTGTGTCCATATACTCGATATGCAGGTCAATATTAAGCCCGCTGGAAGCAAATGTATCACGCAAACCATCAAGGATATCATCCGACCACCTATAGCCGTTCTGATACGAGTTCAGGTAAAGAACGTTGCGTTTCTCACTTTCAGCCTGAGCGACAGAAGAAATAAATATGCTTAAAATAAGCAAAGTTACAGTGAATATATGTTTCACTTTCCATGTTCTCCAGTTAATATGCCTAAGACTAGGGGCCAGCCGGGATATTTTTGTCAAACTCACTCCCTCAAAAGCTTCCCTGTTCAGCTTTTACAATATACAAGAAACGTACCGCATTTAATCAAAATTTACGTTATCTGCGTATCTTATAATTCAAAAACTCCTTCTTCTGGAGAAAAAAATGAAAAAAATCATTATCTTCATTCTCATCCTCTGCTGCACTCCTCTCTCCATGCTTGTCGGAGCATCCACAGAGCTTGATAATCCGGCCCAACCGGAACTCAATCCGATCCCCATAATATTAGTAAGTGAACAAGAAGGACCGCTGACTGCAGGAACAACAGAACTACCCCACCCCGAACTCAAATACAGGGGAACTCTGCTTTTAAACAGCCCTTATCCCGCCTTTGGAGGATTTTCCGACCTGTTACTCAGCAAGGACCGCAAAACCTTTTTGGCAATATCGGATATGGGGTTTTGGCTGAAAGGTTCCCTTAGCTACACCAAATCAGGATTTCTAAAAGATGTTGAACGCAAAGCTGAATTAGGCCAGTTACTCAATACTGAAGGCAAAACTTTTGCCATAAAATATTACGCTGACAGCGAAGCACTATGCCGAGCCCCAAACCAAAGTCCGGACGACACAATAAATCCCGGCTACCTCGTAGCATTTGAACGTGTCCACCGCATTTACCACTATAATTCCGGTGAACCTCTCTATCTTTCGGGAAAAGCAACAGCTCTGCCACTCCCAAAACAACTCACAGATTTACCTGAGAACGGTGGGATTGAAGCAATGCTTCGGCTGCATGACAACAGTATCTTCGTGCTTAGCGAGGGTGATAGTTCTGCAGGTCCTTTCTCGAAGGGAGCATTGCTGAAAAATGGCAAGTGGATCAACTTTAAGTACGAACGAAACTCTGCTTACCGCCCGACATCAGCCGGAAAACTAGCTAACGGAAAAATTCTCATCCTCGAGCGAAAGTACCAAGGCCCAAGGACACTGGGCACCCGTTTCTGCACTATAGATAGAGACAAAATCACTGAGGGAGCCACACTTAGTCCTGAACTGTTTTGTGAAATAAATCTTCCCATTCCCCGCGACAATTACGAAGGCATGGACATCATCAGTGATGATGACGGCAACCAGTGGATCTACATAATTTCCGACGACAACTTCTCCCCGGTTCAACACACTTTGCTGAGCCTGTTTGAACTTAAAAAACAACCCGCTAATTAGTCTTTGTATTTTATGTCATTATGTACACATCAAATCAATAAGTAAAACAATTACAAATAGTTAAGTACAAAAACAAAATATCCAAACAATTCAAGCGCATTGCTGTTTTGTCCATTTTTTTTGCTCTGAAGCGTTGTTTTGTTCCGCTGTAGAGGTTATATTCTTAATAGGTGAAAACACCATTTAACCAACGGAGGAAGCCATGAAGCAGAACAAGAGTCCGGAAACAAAGCCTAAAGTTACGGCCTGCCCGATCATAAACTTGAAGGACAAGAATGACCTGTTCATGATTTCAAATGACAACTGGAACACTCAGGACAACCGCACGTTCATCATGAATGCTGATTTCCGCCAAATGGATTCAGCAAGAAGCAAGAAATAAATGGTCGCAGACCGTCTTCCCTCCCATTCTCAGAGCAGACGCCCCCAGACGATCCCCCCTTTAAATTGATCCATAAGGGGGGATGAAGACAAAAAAAGGCACCCTGCTTTATGCAGGATGCCTATGGGTATTTATTTGCTTAAAAACAGTTAGAAATTCTTATTAATCGCCGCTAAAATCCTTCGGGAAGCACCCTCATCTCCAAGAATACCATACCTGACAGACACTTCTGTGACCTTGGAAGAAACATATTCTAAATCGATGAGCACGGTTGTATCAACATCTTTCGCTTTAATGGAAGCATCACTGAGCCTTTTCTTATTCTCTTCCACCTTCAAATTCAGATTCTGACAAGCCTTAAGCGCTGCCTGGTAAGTGCTGCCCAGATCGGCATTAAATTTCTGTTTGGCCTGACCGGTGACAAAAACATATGTACCACCAGCTGCCGCCCCGCCAAGAACAACAGCCGCGCAACCGGAAACAGCTACGCACATGGAAAGAACAAGGCAGAGAGCAAGAATTCTATTTTTCAACATAATGCAACTCCTTGGCATAAATATTTGTTAAACTAATTATCCTGTCACCAGAGAGGGGTCAACAATTCCTTCAGAGATACACATCAAAGTATCAAAACAATGTGATCCATAACAGCACACAAATAAGCACTTACACTTATTTAGCCCACGCAAAAGCATACTTAAAAAATTATTTTTTTACGAAATGCGAAATATAAACGTTTTCGCGCAACCCAAGAAGCAAAACAAATCATAAAACTTAACGCAAAACAAATCTAAAACCAGATAATAACGGGCTTGAGGCAAGCACAGACTTTCCCTCTCAGCTTGACACCCTTACTTTCTGACGGCAGATTGATTTTTATTTAGGTCATATTTATGACAGAGCCTAAATTGACTACTGGCCAACACACTACGCAATCCGCAACAAAAACAACAAAAATCCCCACTCAAGATGTCTGCAATGAAAATAGGCTGTATCGGCCCTTCCGATTCCATTAATCTTGTCAAAGAGGTAGCTGCCAGATGCTGCCCGGAAATTACCTTGCTCACATATGTGCGGGAACGGGCTGAAGATTCGTGGGAAGTGCTTGAACAATGCCAGCGGGAAACCAGCGGAACCCTCTTCACTGGAATCGCAGTGCAGGAAGGAGCCAAGGCCCGGGGGACTGTCACAAATCCATATGAGCACATCCAGCGCGGCGGCTACAGCCTGCTGCGGGTCCTATCGGAAATGAGTAGAAAAGGCATCAAATCCGGAAGACTCAGTATCGATGTGGTCAGTGATGATATTCTGGTGGAAGTTGTACGCGAATTCGGAGTGGAACTGGAGGACATCCATTCCATGCCCTTTGCCCTGCACCTCAGCGAACAGGAATATTTAAACCGCCATATTGAACTTTACAAATCAGGCAAAGTCGAGGCAATCGCCACCGGGTTCGGCTATGTATACAGCGAACTACAGAAACGAGGCCTTCCGGTCTTCAGGCTCTACGCCAGCACCTTGCAGATCAGGGATTCACTGACCCGGCTGACCGGACGAATCAAGAACCTGAGCCTGCGGTCCGCCGGAATCGCAATCCAGTTGGTAAAACTCAAATCCATCACCCGCAGTTCCATTAACCAGTACGATGACATGAAGAACGGGGGAAGATTCTATCTGGAACTCCTCGAATACGTTCGCGCCATTCAGGGCAGTCTTTTTAATTTCGGAACCGAGGAATACGTAATATTTTCCACCCGTGGACTCATCGACAGCATCCCGCACCGGGAACACTTTGAAAGACTGCTGAGCTGGGGGCGGGAACGTAATATAATTTTTTCTTCCGGCATCGGTATCGGGGCCACAGCCTTTGAGGCGGAGAAATCAGCCCGGAAAGCTCTGGATAACGCCGCAAAATTCGACAAAGGAGGCCTTTTTGTTGTCGAGGGCACCCAGATTCGCGGCCCTATCGGTGAGGAAGATGAGCTGGAATACAGCACCCATGTCGTTGACGACAGGTTGCTTAAGATGTCGAAAAAGATCGGCATCAGCCCCAGCTATCTGGATAAAATCAGATCCCTTATGGACAAAACCCGTAAAGACACTTTTGACTCCTCAGACTTTGCCGCCTGCCTCGGAATTGGAGAACGCAGTGCGCGCCGGGTGCTGAAAAAGTTTCTGGACAGCGGTTTTGCAGAAATCAACGGCAGGGAAGTGGCAAATCAGGTAGGCCGTCCCAAAAAGATGGTCCGCCTGTTGATTTAAGGGAATCTGCTTTTTTTCGGCGGAGTTTCGGACACATTTATGTCGTGTCCGAAAATAAATTATGGTCTTGCCTGAAAAGGCTTTTTGTTCAACAACTTTCCGGCTGCCCAGTGCAGCCAACATCAGTGGAGTGTTTTATGAATGAAGCTGTGAAAAATGTAAAACTGCACCTTGTGGTTCTTGCCCTGGTGGTAGTTTCCGAACTCATAGGAATCATGACTTTTAAAGTAGGTCCGGGTAAACTCGTCCTGCTGCCCATGCTTTACGCAATGTTTATCGGTATCTTCCTCGGCCCCAAATTCTGCAAGGTCGTTAAGGAAAAGGATATGTTTCAGGCCAGCACCCTCGTCGGCCTGACCCTGCTCCTGCTCATGGCGCGTTACGGCACCCTCGTAGGTCCTAAATTCTTTGAAATCCTTAAGGCCGGCCCCGCTCTGGTCCTGCAGGAGTTCGGTAACATTGCCACCCTGCTCCTTGGTATCCCCATTGCCATGTACCTCGGCCTGAAACGCGAAGCTGTTGGCGCGGCCCACTCCATCGCACGTGAACCCAACGTGGCTCTCATCGGTGATATCTACGGCCTCGACTCCGCTGAAGGACGCGGCGTAATGGGCGTATACATCTGCGGTACTGTTTTCGGAACCATCTTCTTCGGTCTGATGGCCTCCTTCCTCGCAGCCTTTGAAATCTTCCATCCCTATGCACTGGCAATGGCTTCCGGTGTTGGTAGCGCAAGTATGATGACTGCATCAGTTGGTAGCCTCAGCGCCGCTTACCCGGCAATGGCTGAACAGATTCAGGCTTTCGGCGTGGCAAGTAACACCCTTTCCGGAATCGACGGCGTATACATGTCCTTGATTATGGCCCTGCCCATGTCCAACAAGCTCTACAACTACATCTATAAACTCAAATATAAAACTGCTCCGGAGGCCGTGTAATGACTAAGCAGCAAAATCTTATAGAATCCGCAGCCGTTCTCGTTCTGGTAAGCATCATGGTCCTTATCGGTAACCATGTGGGCTTTAACAACAACATGGTGGAAGCCCTGCCCGGTATGGGCATCCTGCTTCTGCTCTGCATTGCAGGTGTTGCCACCAACATGTTTGTATTCAAAAAAATCCCTTCTGTGCTCTTCGTCATTACTTACGGCGTTATTGTCAGCCTTCCGGGATTTCCCATGTCCGAAACTGTTAATGCATACGTAGCCAAAGTTCACTTTCTGGCTCTGACCACTCCTATCCTCGCCTATGCCGGTGTGGCTATCGGTAAGGATCTAGACACCTTCAAGAAAAGCGGCTGGCGCATTGTCATCGTAAGTATCTTCGTCATGATCTCCACTTACATCGGCTCCGCTGCCATTGCCCAGAGCGTGCTCAAGTTCATGGGAGACATTTAGATGGCTTTGAATTCCGAAGTTCTTGCCCTTCTTGACGAAATGAAGGAAATCCGCCGCAACATCCATCGTAACCCCGAGGTTGGACTGGATACGGTGGAAACCGCAAAAATGATCAAGTCCAAACTTGATGAGTACGGTATTCCTTACTCCGATTGCGGTGTGAACTCTGTTGTAGCTGAAGTAAAAGGCGGTGATGGCGACACTACCGTGGCCTTCCGCGTTGATTTCGATGCCCTTGAGATGGACGAAGAAAATGACTTCGCCCACAAATCCCAAGTGGAAGGCAGGATGCACGCCTGCGGTCATGACGGGCACTGCACATCTTTGATTGCCCTTGCGGCCTACCTTTCCAAGCACCGTGACTTCAACGGCACAGTGCTCCTTCTTTTCCAGTCCGGAGAAGAAGGATACGAAGGTGCGCTCAGGGTCATAGAGGACGGTTTCTTTGATAAATACAAAGTGGATTACATGTTTGGGTTCCATAACTGGCCCGGACTTGAAACCGGAAAAATTGCTGTTCACAACGGAGCCTGCATGGCATCCGAAGACCGCTTTGAAATTCATGTAACCGGCAAGAGCGGACACGCCTCCATGCCCCACGTGAGCAATGAGCCATTTGCAGCAGTGGCGGACATCATCAAGGGCTTGCAGTCCATTATCGTCCGCAAGGTCCCTTCCCACGAACGCGGAGTGATTTCCATCACTCAGGTGCATGGCGGGAGCATGCGCAACGGTATTCCCGACCGGGTCATGGTTCAGGGTAACGTCCGAACCTGCAATGAAGAGGTTCAGGATCTTATTGAAGAATCAATAGGTCAGGTAGCCAAGGGTGCTGCGATTATGTACGGGGTTGAAGCGGAGCTGGATTATGTCCGCAAACACCCGGTACTGGTCAACTCGGTACCCGAAATAGGCTTGAAAGCAGCGGAAAAGGTTGTCGGCGCAGATAACGTCGTCACCGACATGGAATCATCCATGGCTGCGGAAGACTATGCCTTCTTCATGAAGCACACCAAGGGCTGCTATGTCTGGATCGGCAACGGTTCCGACTCTGCTGCCCTGCACAACAGCAAATACGATTTCAATGATAAAATCCTGCCTGTTGCGGCAAGCTTCTTTATCGCCGTCATTGACGAACTTCTCTAAATAAAAAGCGGGGCCCTCCACAGGCCCCGCTTTTCAAAAACAGCTTATCAGTCAAAATCTTTTTAAAGAATATTATTCTCGCGCAGCTCATTCATGACCTGCACCTTATTGAACGGTTTCACGATATAACAGCTGGCGTAACCTTTAAAGAACGCCTGACTGACATTCTTTGTATCTTTCAGGGAAGTGATCATGACCAGCTTGAATTCATCCGGTCCATCAACTTTCATTTCCTTTTCCAGATTACGCAACTTCTTGGTCGCCTCATGACCGTCCATTTCAGGCATAAGAATATCCATAAAAACCGTATCAAACGGGTCTTCATCTTCATAAGCCTTTTTATAGAGTTCAATGGCATCTGCTCCATTGAAAACTGCCTCACAGCGGGCATACGGTGAGAGCAATTTACTCAAATACATGTGGACGGTTTCATCATCGTCAATAATTAGAAACCTCATATCCCCTCACTTGCACAGTATCAAAGTTAAATATAATTCAATGCCTACAATTTGTTTAATTTCTACTCTATACAATAAAATAAATAAAAAACCATAGCAACTTCAAATTCAAAAAAATACTCTAATGTCTGTTAACAGGTTCACCTTAAGCCTAAAAACTGTCAACATACTATATTAAAACAAAAAAACGCCGTCCCTTATAAAGAGACGGCGTTTTCAATACAACTATATTTAAGCTAGATATCAACGCCGTAAGCCTTGATAACCGCCATTCCACCATGAGTGTTGTGAACCTCTTCAAAGCCAAGAGCATCAAGCATGATCTGTGCTTCGTAAGAACGACCACCGGTGTTGCAGACCAGCACCAGTTTCTTATCCTTAGGCAATTCTTCGTACCTTCTGGGGATTTCGCCCTGCGGGATATTGTGCCAATATTCGGGATACTTTTCGAGGAAAGGTTCAGCATCTGCTTTTTCACGAACATCAAGGAAGCAGTATTTTCCGCTTTCGCGATCAGCCCAAAGCTCGGCGAAAGCATCCGGACCGCTGCCATGGTTCATTCCGTAAACAGCATTATCAGCCATGTTCGCAATGGCATTGAGCACATCCATGGCAGAAGCAAACGGCGGGGAGTAAGCAACTTCAAGGTTGCTGACATCTTCGATCTTGGGTTCATATTTCATGATTGCCGCAACTGCATTGATACGGCCGACAAGAGCGTCACCGCCTGCAGAAACCCCCTGAATACCGAGAACACGGCGGGTGGTCTTATCCACAACCATTTCAAGAGTCATCATATCCTTTTCAGGATAGAAATGGGCACGGTCAGCCATGATCAGCATAACGCTGATAGCATCAAAGCCGGCCTGTTTTGCGGCACCGAGACTCATTCCGGTACCGGACATGGCCCGTTCGAAAATCTTCACACACCATGAACCTGCTGCTGCGGGGAAAGTCTCTTTACGTCCGGCAAGGTTACCGCCGATTACGCGGCCCTGTCTGTTAGCCATTGAGCCCATGGGCAGAAACAGGGGGGAACCGTCAACTGCATTCTTGATGATTGCGCAGTCACCACCGGAAAAAATCAGTGGATCGGAAGTACGCATGGTTTCATCAACCAAGATGCCGCCGCGCTCGCTGCATTCAAGACCGCAGTCACGAGCAAGGCTGTCGTTGGGGATAACACCGGCAGAGATGATGACTATATCCGCTTCAACTTCACCGTCAGAGGTAATTACGCGCTCAACCTTGCCGTCACCTTCAATCTTGGAAACGGTCTGGCCGAGTTTGAAGGATACACCTTCTTCTTCCATGTGTTTCTGACCCATTTGTGCCAGCACCGGGCTGCACATACGGGGCAGAATTTGATCAAAAATTTCAACTACTGTGGTTTCAATGCCCCACATGTCGGAAAATGCTTCAGCCATTTCAAGACCGATAAATCCGGCACCAACGACAACAGCTTTGCCGTACTGGCCCTTGGTAATACCTTCCTTGATCTTTTCAGCGTCATGCATATTGCCGACGTAAAAAACGTTTTCAAGGTCTTCACCGGGAAGGCCGAGCTTGCGGGGGGTGGCTCCGGTACCGATCACGAGCTGATCGTAATCCAGAACACTCTCTTCGCCGGTCTTCAGGTTCTTGATCTGAACCTGCTTGTTTTCACGGTCGATCTTGGTGGCTTCGGTGGAAGAAAGCACTTCCACGCCTTTGATGTCGTTGAAAAACGGCTCATCACGAACCATGTGGAAAGCGGTGGTACGAAGCTGGTTAGCCTCGGACACATCTCCGGAGACAAAGTAAGGGATACCGCAACCGCCGTAGGAGAAAATTTCGTCCCTGTCGATGAGGGTAACGCGGGCATCCTGCCTGATTCTTTTATAACGGCAGGCCGCCTTGGGACCTAGTGCAACAGCACCAATGACAACTACATGTTCTGACATGAACTGAACCTCTGTTTTGAGATTTACATAACTACTGAAAAGCCTCCTGATCAGTAGGGAAATTGTCTTTGGTCTACGAACTAATCATTTTAATGAATAAACGCAAGTAGCTTAGAAAAAGAAAAGCGGCAGCACTGATTAATCAGTGCTGCCGCTTTAACAAATCTAATATCAAAAAGCTTACTCTGCCTTAAACACTCCGGACTTGCCGCCTTCTTTGTAGACGAGTCGTACATCGGAGATGATTACATCCTTCTGTACAGCCTTGCACATGTCGTAAATAGTGGCACAGGCAACCTGAACGGCTACCAACGCTTCCATTTCAACCCCGGTTTTTCCGGTACAGCGGGCCTCGCCTTCAACTTCGATGGTCAGTTCGGCATCGTTGATGGCAAAACGCACGTCAACGTAGCTGAGTGCAATGGGATGACAGAGCGGAATGAGGCGATGAGTTTCCTTGGCCCCCATGATGCCTGCTATTTTGGCAGAAGCAAGGGCATCTCCTTTAGGGAGAGCCTGCTGCTTAAGCAGATTGAAGGTTTCCTCGTTGAGGATGACCCTTCCCTTGGCAATAGCTGTGCGCTTGGTGTCGGCCTTGGCGGCCACGTCCACCATTACAGCATTGCCTTCGGCATCAATGTGGGAAAACTCACTCATACTACTCACCCATCACTTTATCTTTCGCTTTCTTAAAAAGCTTTTTAACTTTCTTCATGGGCTTCTCTTCATCAAGGGCTTCGAATTCCCTGAGAAGCTCTTCCTGCCTGCTGTTCAAGCTGGTCGGAGTCTTAACCTTAACTTCCACCAACAGGTCTCCCTTATGGGAACTGCCTAGATAAGGAAGGCCAAGCCCGCGAAGCTGGAAGACCTCACCGCTCTGGGTTCCCTTGGGGATATCCATTTCAATGGGATCATCCAGGGTAGGAACTTCGAGCTTGTGGCCCAGTGCGGCCTGAACAAAGGAGATCTCAGTGCTCAGGACCAGATCCTGTCCCTGACGCTTGAAGACCTTGTCCGGCTCCACAGTGATAACCACGTAAAGATCTCCATGGGGGCCGCCGTTCATTCCGGCTTCACCTTCTCCACGCAGACGCAGGCGGGAACCATTATCCACACCAGCGGGGATACGTACATTCAGATCTTTCTGCTTACGCACATATCCGGCACCGCGACATTCAGGACAGGGATCAGTGATTACCTTGCCTCGTCCATTACATGCGGGACAAGGAACGGAAATACGGAAAAAGCCCTGATTCTGCTCAACTGCTCCCCTGCCACCGCAATGAGCACAGGTCTCGGGAGAAGTTCCGGGAGCGGAACCACTGCCTTCGCAGGTCTCACAGGTATCGGTTACAGGAATATTCAGCTCAACTTCGGTACCCTTAGCTGCATCACGAAAGGACACAGTCAGGTTGTAACGAAGGTCGGAACCGGCCTGCATGCGGTTGGCACCACGGCCACCACCGCCGAATCCGAAGATATCGCCAAAGATATCGCCGAATGCACCGAAAATATCCTCGGAAGACTGGAATCCACCAAATCCGCCGTTCATTCCGTTCATGCCATCATGGCCGAAGCGGTCGTAACGACTTCTCTTTTCAGGGTCGCGCAGAACATCGTATGCTTCCGCAGCTTCCTTGAATTTCTCTTCAGCTTCCGCATTGCCCGGGTTACGGTCAGGGTGAAATTCCATTGCCTTCTTACGATAGGCCCTCTTAATTTCCCCTTCCTGGGACTCTCTGGAAACTTCTAAAACTTCATAATAGCAACGTTTTGACATGACTTATTCGCTGCCGGGCTTTTTACCGTCAGCAGTGTGGTAGCTCTCGGGAAGAACCTTGGTAGCGGCAATTTCCCTGAGTGCGGTTACGATTTCTTTGTTTTTGGATTCAACAAGAGGAGTGTAACCTTCACGGTACTGCTTCACTCTTTTAATGGCCATCTGGACGATAAGGAATCTGTTACCAACCTCAGCCAGACAATCTTCAACTGTGATTCTTGCCATACGATCTCCAACACAATGGTTTTACCGGGTATTCCCGGCTATTTTCTGAGAGGAATCTGACCCTGCAGGTCTTCAAGCAGTTTGTCGGAGACTGGATAGTATCCGCTTCCATCGCCTAAAGAGAGCCAGCATTGTCCGTCAGGCAATTCAGGATCGGAATAAAAGGACACTTTAACGACACGCTTGCCATTCTCATCCATTAAGTCCAGATCCATTACCTTTTCAGAAGTTTCCGAAAGGAATGCCTTTGGTTCCGCCTCGAATTTTAATTCATTAAGTCGCCATAAGGACATGTCAATGCCCAGTAGCGGCTTTTTATCCTCAAAATTAATCCAGCTCTTATCGGATTTAATCCCGGTAAAAGTCTGATTACCCTGTACAACCCTTACAGATCCAAGCTTTCCAGTTGCAATGGAAACAACATTTCGTTGCTGCATTGAAAAAGCCTTTTTATCCAGTTGCTCGTAATGTTCCTTACTGAGAACCAGATATCCGCTCTGGGCTGATGAACGGGCAAAATAAAATTTTTCACCATCACCCGGCTCTAAAATTTCAAGAGTTTCGACCTTTTTACCGGGCAATGAAATTTCAATATTTAAAAGAGTCCTGCCATCCTTATTCGGAATATCGGAAACAAGACCTTTTGCAGGGACATCAAGCAAAGAGTGGAGGAAAAGATCCACTGCACTGCTGCTGGCCTGCTTTCCTCCAAGGGAAGCGGGAAAGGAAAACATGAACGGACCGTCCTTACGGACCAAGGTCCATGAAAAAGAGCCCCCATGCCCCAAAGAAATGGAAACTACCTCGTCTGACTTTCCCGATACCAAATGCAGGTTATAATAATGTTCAGCCGGATAGGCGCACCGTTTCACAAAGTTCTTCCCAAGCAAAAAGAGACTCCCTTTTTCCTTGGAATTCAATGCATAGAAACCTTCGCCGGACGCCCCTTCGGCACCGACAGAGATAGCCAGTTCCTGCCCGCCACCGGCAGCAATACGCACCCGGGGAGCTTCGAATCCATATTCAGCAGGAACGGGCTCCGATACTCGGCCCATGAAACGCAGGGCTTTATCCTGAGCTAAAACATCAAGAAGCGAATCCACCTTCTTCCGGTCTGCCTCAACTGTTCCGTTCCAGCCGTGCTGAACGACTCCCCAGCCATCCGCCCTGCGGACAAGAGAAAAGCATTGCTCTTCCAACGAGCACACGTCAAGCCTGTCTACCTGTTCCTTATCCAGAACAGGCCAAACAGGCTCAGCTCGTTCAACCGGCTTCTCCGGCGAACTTAAATAAAAGGCTCCGCAAACAATGGAGACCAGAGTCAAAAATATTAAAAACCTTTTCAGCACAAACAGCACCTTGGAATTACTAGACTCACGACATTATTCAACAACGGAGCAATTTGCTAAAATAAGAGATATAAACTTGCATGTCAACCTATTTTAAGGCAGAATCCCCATCCCGTCGGTCTGAAATAGCTGACCAACGCTAATTTGGTATCAATAAATTATAAATACGATTTTTTCCACAACTTATTAGATAGACTCGGAGCAAAACATGGCCAAATGGGGAAAACTGAGCTTTGCCCAAAAGAAATGCGTATCTACCGTAGGCATGCTCATGCAAAAAACCGAAATGGTCAAAGATGGCGACCGCATCGGTATCGCCGTATCCGGAGGAGTAGACAGCTTTGTACTTATCCGCACCATGCTCATTCGGCAGGCCATCATACCTTTTAATATAGAACTCATGGTTCTGCACGTTAACCCCGGTTTCAAACCGGAGAACCACGCCCCGCTCACCCAATGGTGCGTAGAAAACGGCGTAGCCTCCCATATCGAACTTACCGACTACGGCCCAAGAGCCCACAGTCCGGAGAACAAAAAAAAATCTGCATGTTTTTATTGCAGCCGCCTAAGACGCAAAAGACTGTTTGAGCTCTGTGACCAATACAACCTGACACACCTCGCATTAGGACACACAGCCGACGATTTGGTAACCACATTCCACATGAACATGCTGCAGAACGGACGCGTCGAAGGACTCTCGGCTAATGAATCTTTTTTCCAAGGAAAGTTGCAGGTTATCCGCCCAACATTGATGCTTGAAAAAAAATACATCAAAGCAGCAGCCCGTCAGTGGGAACTCCCTATCTGGGACAACAAATGCCCCTCCAACGACAACACCAAGCGCAGTGAAATCAACAACTGGCTGGAGGAAGAATGGCGCAAAATGCCCGGTTCCAGAAACAACACCTTTAATGCTTTAAGACGCTGGCAGCTTGACTTAAACATGAAAACAACTTAAAAATTTTACAAATTTATTGCGCCTGTTAACCAGAGACAAATTTAACGTCATATTTAAGCAAGGCCCAAAACAGATCATGCTATTAAAAAAATACCACGTAGTCATATTTAAAAACCCCTGCGACAATGCCCGTAAATTCCAGCTCCGCGGCTGGATATTCTTCTTCATTTTCGCTCTTATTGCAGGTTTGGCCGGAGGAAATATATACCTCTGGAAATACTACCAAAGCTATTCCGGATTAGAGAAAAATCTGGCCAGTGCAGAAAAAGCTGTGCAGGAACAGAAAGCACAGCTAATCTCACTTTCCCAGAAAATGCAGAACATTTCGCAGGACCTTGACCGGGTCCACAACTTTGACTCCAAATTACGCGTAATGATCAACCTTGACCAAGGCAATGTTCAGAACGTCGCCCCCAAAGGCGGATCAACCGGAGCAGACTTTTCCAATAACTACCTGCCGCTGTACCGTCAGGAACTCCTTGTCCGTAAGATGCACGACTTCCTTGCCCAGCTCAGCACTGAAGCAAAACTGGAAGAAGTACGCCAGCAGGAAATCATTCACTCCATGCGCTCCAAACAGGACGCCTTGGATGCCACCCCGTCAATCTGGCCTGCTGAAGGCTGGGTAACTTCACCTTTTGGTTGGCGAAGCTCACCTTTCACCGGAAAGCGTGAATACCATAAAGGTATAGACATCTCCTGCCCCATCGGTACCCCCATCTATGCCCCGGCTAAAGGAACCATCTCCTTTTCCGGTGTACAGGGCGGTTACGGCAAGCTCGTAAAAATCAACCATGGTGCCAACCTCTCCACCCGCTACGGACACATGAAACAACCCATCGTGAAGAAAGGACAGGTGGTGACCCGTGGGGAACTTATCGGATATGCAGGCAACACAGGACGCTCTACAGGCCCCCACGTCCACTATGAAGTGAGACTTGGTGGAGTTCCGGTAAACCCAATGCGCTATATCCTGAACTAAATCGCTAAATAATCAAATTTAAAGGTCCGCAAAGTGGAAATTTTGCGGACCTTTTTTATTGTATTTGTTGAAAAAAACAGCCTTCACAACCAGCCGGGCTTTGCCCTCCGCGACTCTTAGTGATAATAGAGCTTAAAGAATGGGTCCTGATCTTGCAAACCCGTCTGAAACGAGGACAGCATGACTTTTTTTAATTTCAATCCCAGCGATCTTATGAGCTTTTACCTTACCCTCTTCAGGGTAAGTATTGTGCTGTTTTTGCTGCCTTTTTTCGGAGGGAATTCCATACCCAAAACAGTAAAAGCCGCATTAACCATTGTTTTGACGCTTGGGATCTGGCCTCATGTCACCTTTGACGGCAGTCTTATGCCGGCCAGCCCTTACAATATTGCCCTGATGATTCTTGGCGAACTGGTACTCGGTCTGGTTATGGGTATTTCAGTTCATGTTATGTTTGCTGCAATCCAGACCGGCGGTAACCTCATTGGCGTCCAAATGGGTTTTTCCATGGTTAACGTCCTTGATCCGCTAACCGGAACCAACGAAGCAGTTACCGCCCACTTCCTGTATATGTGCGCGATTCTGGTTTTCCTGAGCATCAACGGCCATCTCTACCTTATGTCCGCCATGGTTGAGAGCTTTAAGTATATTCCCCCTGGACAGATCTTTATTTCATCAACTCTAACCAGTCAGATAATGTCTATTTCGAAAGACTTATTCGTCCTTGCAGTTAAAGTGGCCTCTCCCATCATCGCGACCATCTTCGTTGTCGACCTCGGACTCGCATTGATCAGTAAAATGGCACCGCAGATGAACGTACTCATGCTCGGATTTCCACTCAAAATTCTGGCT
Source organism: Maridesulfovibrio sp. (assembly GCF_965230075.1). GTDB lineage: Bacteria > Desulfobacterota > Desulfovibrionia > Desulfovibrionales > Desulfovibrionaceae > Maridesulfovibrio. Next base: position 2,904,615 of record NZ_OZ245945.1, read on the forward strand.
GGCTTCTTTGTCCTCAGCCTTGTTTTCACAGTCCTCTCCCTGCATGTCGGAGAATTCGTGGCAGACCTGCCCAAGTACTTGTTAAGCATCATCAAAGCCGGCAGCCCACCGGACCTGCCAATCGGTAACTAGGAGGAAGCTACATGGCTAAAGATCCTAGTAAAACAGAGAAAGCGACGCCCAAACGAATCAAAAAAGCCCGAAGAGACGGGAGCGTCGCCAAAGGGGAGGAAATGGGCAAGATAATGACCCTTATTGCAGGCGTGATCTGCCTGCGGGTCATTATGGATATGTATTACGAGCAATTCTATGAAATATTCCAGTGGTTCTTCACCAAAGGAATATTCATTGATTTGGATAAACAATCCGTTTACCAACTTTTTCAATGGTGCTCACAAAAGCTGGCCCTCATACTACTGCCACTTTTCCTATTTATCGCCTTTATAGCCTTCCTCGTCCTGCGCCTTCAGGTCGGTAAATTATGGACCACAAAAGTATTCAAGCCCAAATTCTCTAAGATGTTCAATCTTATACAGGGATTTAAGAGACTGATCTTCGACATGAAGACAGTCGTCAGGCTGGTCAAAAGCTTACTTTTCGCCGTTATAGTAGGAATTGCGCCGTATATAGTCATCAAAAATGAAGTAGGAAATTTTCTGCCACTTTTTTATTCCAGTGCACATGAACTGGCTATCTATATACTTCAAATCGGCTACAAAATGGTTACCTACACCATGCTGCCCATGCTCATCCTTGCGTTAGCCGACCTCTGGTATCAACGATATAATTACCAGGAACAAATGAAGATGACGAAGGATGAAGTCAAGGACGAACGCAAGCAGGCTGAAGGCGACCCAAAGGTCAAACAGCAACAAAAGCAAAAAATGATGGCCATCCTCCAGCAACGTATGATGGCGGAAGTACCAAATGCGGACGTAGTTATCACTAACCCCACCCACTACGCTATTGCTCTAAAGTACGATCCTATGGTAGCGCCTGCCCCATTGGTCCTTGCCAAGGGCATGAATAAAGTTGCGGAGCGCATTAAGGAAGTTGCCCGCGAAAACAAAGTGCCGATCCGTGAAAACAAGCCTTTGGCACAGGCCTTGTATAAACAGGTTGAGATCGGTGACATCATTCCGGAAGAACTCTATAAGGCTGTTGCGGCTATACTTGCCAAACTGAATAAATTTACCCGCAAATAAAGGCCTGACAACCTCTTCCGGTGACCAGCAAAGATCACCAGAAAAAGACCTGAAAGGGGTGTCAAAATCATGGCCGAATCAAAAGCGATAAATTACCAGCAATTTGCCAAGCAGGGCGATGTCCTTCTCGCAGGCGGAGTAGTAGTCATTCTCTTCGTCATGCTCATCCCTCTGCCGACCATGTTCATCGACTTTATGCTCAGTGTCAGTATTTCACTGGGACTGGTAATCCTGATTACCTCCATGTTCCTGCAGTCACCCCTTGAATTCTCGATCTTTCCCTCACTCCTATTGGTAACCACCCTGCTTCGTCTAGCCCTGAACGTAGCAACAACACGTGCCATCCTTCTACATGGTGACGAAGGTACATCGGCTGCGGGTAGCGTTATCCAAAGTTTCGGTGAGTTTGTTGTCGGTGGTAACTATGTCATCGGTATTGTCATCTTTATGATTCTGTTCATTCTGAACAAAACAGTTATCGTCTCCGGTACAACCCGTATCGCGGAAGTTGCCGCACGATTTACCCTCGACGCCATGCCCGGTAAACAGATGGCTATTGAAGCCGACCTGAACTCCGGTCTTATCGACGAAGATGAAGCAAGATCCCAGCGTGAAAACCTCCGCCGCGAATCAGACTTTTACGGTGCTATGGACGGTGCAGGTAAATTCGTACAGGGGGACGTTAATGCAGGTCTGTTAATTACCGCCATTAACATCATCGGCGGGATTCTCATCGGTGTACTCCAGAAAGGAATGCACTGGACCGATGCAGCCCAGACCTACACCCTGCTGACTATTGGTGACGGTCTCGTCTCTACCATCCCCTCACTAATCATCTCTACTTCCGCCGGTATCATTGTTTCCCGTGCAGCCGCAGAAGCCAAGATGGGTGAAGAATTCATCGGACAGCTGACTTTCCACTCCCGGGCACTCAAGCTGGTATCAATCATTCTTGTAATCTTCGGCATTGTTCCCGGCATGCCCACCATCCCTTTCCTCTGCCTTTCAGCGATTGTTTATGGAGTTTCTCTCCTTGGACGCGATGCTGAAGCAGAAGAGCAGCAGGAAGAAGAAAAGGCACAGAAAGCAAAGGCCGAACAACCTTCACTGGACAGCCCCGAAGAAGTGCAAGCCCTGCTGCCCCTCGATTCCCTCGAGCTGGAAGTGGGTTACGGACTCATCCCACTAGTGGATGAAGAACAGAGCGGAAACCTGCTCTCACGCATCCGCTCCATCCGCCGCCAGTATGCTCTGGATATGGGTGTCATTATCCCGTCACTACACCTGCGTGACAACCTACAGCTCAAGCCCGGTGAATACCGTGTACTCATCAAAGGCAATGCTGTGGCATCTGCTGAAATCCTTATCGATCATCAGCTGGCTATGGACCCGGGTGACGCAAAACACAGAATTAAAGGTATTGAAACTGTCGAGCCAGCATTCAATCTTCCCGCTATCTGGATTCCCGATACCCAAAAGGAAGAAGCAATGCTTGCCGGATACACTGTTGTCGATCCTTCAACAGTTATCGCGACCCACCTTACCGAAGTGTTCCGCCGCAATCTCGGTGAATTCCTCGGCAGGCAGGAAACACAGGATCTGCTGGACAACCTTTCCAAGCGCGCCCCCAAGGCTGTTGAAGACCTCGTTCCCAACATCCTCTCCCTTGGCGTAGTTCAGAAGGTGCTCCAGAACCTTGTTCGTGAAAATGTATCCATCCGTGACCTGCTGACTATTGTTGAAGCTCTGGCTGACTATGGTCCCTCCATTCAGGACCCGAACCAGCTGACAGAATATGTCCGCTCCCACATGAGTCGGACTATCATTAAGCCCTATCTTGCCAGTGACGGCAGCCTGCCCATCATGACCTTCGGCCCCAATGTGGATGCCAAGCTTAATGATGCGGTGCGCTCATCTGAAAACGGTGGTTTTCTGGCCCTTGACCCCGGCAGTGCCCAGCAGCTTATTCAGAGCGTTAATGCTACTGCTGAAGGTGTACTGGAAACTGACGGTCAACCGGTCCTCTTGTGTGCCCCTCAGCTGAGAAGCCACTTGGCACAACTGATGGTACGCTTCTTGCCTACAATTCCTGTAATATCGCAGGCCGAGATTCCTGCGAGTGTAAGAATCATGTCTGCGGGTACCGTAGAGTTCTAAAAAGGTTGGTAATATGCGGGTAAAAACATTCAGAGGCAGCAGCACAGCAGCGGTATTCGCCGAAATTAAAGCGGAATTCGGCGACAACGCTATTATCCTCAGCAACAAATCTGTTGAAGAGGACGGCCGCAAGATCCACGAGATCATGGTCGGCGTTGACGGTCAGGAAGAAGCTGTTCCGGCGCAGGAAACACGGGAAGAAGTCATTGACGATGCAATGAACAACATCCCGGACTGGAATCAGGAATGGAACCAGATCAAAGGCCATATGATGGCCCTGCTGAAGCCGCAGATGAACCTGAACCTGCTCGCTCCCCGCCAGCGTCTGGCATTGGAATACCTTGAGCGGGAAGGTGTTGAAAACAAGGTCATCCTTGATCTCTTTCAACAGCTTCGTGGTGACAAATCCAAGGCTATCCTTCCCGAACTGGAGAAAATTGCTCCGGTCCGCGCACTTGATTCAAACAACTGGCCCCAGAAATTTCAGGCCCTCGCCGGACCGCACGGCGCAGGTAAAACATCAACTATTATCCGCCTCGCACTTAAAGAAAAGAAAGAAAACCCCACTGCCCGCATCTGTCTTGCTTCAGCAGATCAAGGACAGGGCAAGGGACGCCTCGTCCTACGCCACTACGCCGACCTCTCCGGACTGGAATTCAGGGAACTGGCCAGCCGTGAAGACTTTGCCAAGCTTATTGGTGAAAGCCAAAAATTTGACAGAGTTTTCATCGACCTACCCGGTCTTTCCGGAAATGCAGAATTGGAAGGTTGGTTGGCAGCATGCGGCATGCACGGTCCCTGCGACCTAGCTGTGCATCTGGTTCTGAACCCCTACTACGCTCCGGCGCAGTACACAGCCTTCCTTAAAAAATTCCAGTCCTCCAAAGTCAAAAGTCTTATCTGGACCAAACTGGACGAAGCCTGCAACTACGGAGCACTGGTCAACACTTCTTATGAAAGCGGACTCCCGGTATCTCTGCTATCTTACGGCTCTGGCTTACGGAACAGCATGAAACCGGCCTGTGAAAAAGATTTCTGGAGATTGGTTTTCAAACACCAGCTCCCCGTGCAGGAAAAAATGAAATTCGCTAAAGCGGTATAAGCATATTTCCCCAAAAAAATAAGATAAATCAGGCACAATATTCGTTGCATAAAAATCGCTGGCAACGTAAACAGTATAGATAAATAAGAACAGGGTGATACAAATGAATTCCAATCTTCCCATGGTATTTTCAGTGACCTCCGGCAAGGGGGGAGTAGGCAAGACAAACGTTTCCGTAAACTTGGCCTACAACTTAAGCCGCATGGGCAAGAAAGTCTTGCTGCTGGATGCCGACCTCGGCCTCGCCAACGTCGACGTCCTGCTGGGCATTGCTCCCAAGTACAACCTTTTCCATCTCTTCCACGAAGGGACCGGAATCAGGGAAGTTCTTCACAAGACTGAATACGGATTCGACATCCTCCCTGCTTCTTCCGGCGTAAGTGATATGGTCTCCCTTTCCACCGGTCAGAAACTTGATCTGCTGGAAGCTATGGACCATCTTGAAGAAGAGATTGACTACCTTATCGTTGATACCGGTGCCGGAATCAACGATAACGTCCTCTACTTCAACCTTGCAGTTCAGGAACGCCTTCTGGTACTGACTCCAGAACCGACCTCCCTCACAGACGCATATGCGCTTATTAAAGTCATGAAATTGCATCACGGGGTTGACAAATTCAAGGTTCTGGTAAACATGGCACCTGACATGAAAGGGGCCAAGGAAGTGTTTAAGAAACTCTACATGGCCTGTGACCATTTCCTTAGCGGAGTTTCTTTGGATCTGGTGGGAGTCATCCCCCGCGATCCCAACATGCGACAGGCTGTTATCAAGCAGACCCCGCTTTGCAAGATTGCACCCTCAAGCCCGGCTTGTACCCAGATTGCTGAAACAGCTAAAAGAATAACCAAATGGAAAGCGACATCCGAGCTAGATGGTAATATCAAGTTCTTCTGGAAAAAACTCCTCTTCCAAGAACAGTCCGTGGCTTAATTTAGAGTCCGGCACTACTGGTTGGGAAGATTTTTCGCCCGCAGATCAAGAGGCGATAGTACGGCATTACTCACCGAAAATCCGTATTATCGCACTCCGTATGAAAGCCAAGCTCCCACAGAATGTGGAGCTGGGAGAGCTTATCAGTGCCGGAAGCTTGGGGCTTGTTGAGTCCCTTGGAAAATTTCGCCCCGAACTGAAAATCAAGTTCGAAACCTACGCTGAGAACCGTATCAAAGGCGCCATGCTCGATGAACTGAGACGCATGGACTGGTTTTCACGTGGACTGCGCCAAAAAGTTAAAACCATCGAGAACTCCATTCGCGAAATTGAGCACGAAACTGGCGAAAAACCGACCAGTGCCCAGATCGAAGAAGCGACTGGATTTTCTGCCAAGGAAGTCCAGCAGGGACTCGAAGCCCTTCAGAACCAGCTTTGCGTCAATCTCGACGCCTTTAACGACAATATTCCAAGCAACAAAGATTCCCAACTTGATGATGAGCCGTTCCAGTCTGCTGTTTTCCAGGAAACAGTAGACAAGGTAGCTGATCTGATTGATAATTTGACGCCGAGGGAAAAACTGGTATTATCTCTGTACTACGGGGAGGAACTCAATATGAAAGAGACCTCCGAAGTAATGGAAATTACAGAAGGCAGGGTATCCCAGCTGCATTCTCAGGCCTTGAAAAAATTGAGAAAAATGTTCCACGATAAATATTCTACGGAACCTTAAGGAGAAATAAATGGCGATTGATTACTCTATGAAAGTTCTTGTTGTGGATGACTTCGCAACCATGCGTCGTATTATTAAAAACATCCTCCGCCAGATCGGCTTCACCAACATCGTAGAAGCCGATGACGGAACAACTGCCTGGGAAACCCTGAACAAAGATGACAGCATCCAGTTCATCGTTTCCGACTGGAACATGCCTCAGATGACCGGCATTGAACTGCTGCGTAAGGTTAGAGCCAGTGAAGAGTTCGCCGACATTCCTTTCCTGATGGTTACTGCTGAAGCACAGCAAGAAAACATCATTGAGGCTGTACAGGCCAAGGTTTCCAACTACATTGTTAAGCCTTTCACCCCTGACACCCTCGGTCAGAAAATTAATAAGATTTTTGAATAAGAATTCCTGTTCAGCGGACATGTTCCAGCATGTCCGCTGAACCATATTTCAGGCGGCAGCTAAGGCCATTCCGCCCGGAACCTTGTCTATCAGGATACGTGCATGCTCTTCCTCGCTGTTGATGATATTGATGACTCTGAATCCGGGGAAGATACTCAATCTTCAGCCCCTGCCAGCAAGGCAGCTCAAAAGGTAGAGCTGGACCTTGATGATGCGCCTTTCCTTGAAGACGAAGACGAGGAAGACGATATTCCGGATGAGGAACCGGAAGAACTGGAAGCCCTTGAAGAAGAGCCGGCTGAAAAAAGACCAAAAACCAAGCTTCTTATCTTTATCGGAATCGGGGTAATCATACTTCTGCTTGTTGCGATTCTGGTAAAACTTTTCTTTTTTGACTCTCCCCCACCACCGCCCAAGGAAGAACCCGTTGTTGAAGAAACAGTGGAAGAAATTCCTATGGAAGTTCCTGAAGATACACCGCCCCCACCTCCGGAGGAACCAGGCGTAACCCTACTACGCATGGACCCATTCTGGATTGAACAGAAAGACAAAGACCAGCGTACAAGATTTCTTATTGCCCGCTTTGCTATGACCACCACCGACGAACGGGTTGTGGCTGAATACGGGCGCAAGACACTCATCCTGCGCGATGCGGTCTACTTCTACCTCAAAAATAAAGATTTACAATTTTTAGCCGATGAGAAGAATGTAGAGAAATTAAAAAAAGACCTGCTCATGGTGATCAACCAATACATTGTTGCAGGCGAATTTGAGAAGATCCTGTTTGAGGAGTATCTCGTGAGGTAAAAGACATGCCCGGTCCTGTGGATATGCCCCTGATCATTTCGCAACTTGCGAATGTCCAGAAAATTTCCAATTCTGAAGTAACCAAAGCTGGCCTTCAGCAGACCCTCATGATCAATCCCGAAGAGCAGGAAAAGAATAAGGAAGCTCAGAAGCAGATCCAAAAGACCGAAAAAGACGAAGCCACCATTTCTGTGCGTGATGATAACGGCAGTAAGGGCGGACAGCAGCACTCCGCGCGCAAAAGGAAAAAGCAGGACGAAGAGCCTGAAGAAGAAAAGTCGACCAAGAAGTCTCCATGGTCGGGCAACATCATTAATGTAAAGATTTGAGTTTGCGCGCCTATTGCCCTTCTTCTCTAAACAGGGCAAACTGTTACGTATTCAATGAACCTCTACCATAGCTAATTATGACTGTATTCCTGCTCATTTTCTTTTCCATAACCGAGATAGCCCTGCTTATCGCAGTAATATTTTTCTTCCTCAGGCTGCGCAAGTCCGAAGAACTGGTTACCCAGCTTCAGGTCAAACAGGAAGAATTTGTCAAGAAGCTGCAATTCAACACTCAGCTTGAAAACGAAATGATGAACACCTTTGCCGAGCGGCAGGAAGAGCTGGCCCAGTTAGATATGATGCTGGACCGCAAATCAAAGAAGCTCAAAAAAATACTCGCTCAGGCTGAAGAATTCTCGCGCTCACCGCAGTTTCTGCGCCAGATAATCCTTACAGGTCACAAAGAAGGAAAGCCAGTCAGCAGGCTCGCCAAAGCCACAGGGCTGTCCATCGAAGAAGTAGAATTAATTATAGATCAACATAGTTAAGTTGACATGAAAATTTCCCGATTCGGCAATAGAGGCTTCAGCGGAGGCGGAAACAAATCCTCGGCACGTTCGGCCATGTTCCGCAAGAGATTTTCTGTTGGTGATGTCCTACAAGGCAAGCTGATAAAATGGTATCAGCCTAGACTCGGCTGGGTAATTATTGAAGATCTGGAACTGCTTGCAAGCATCCAGACCAATGCTGCTCCCGGAGACATTCTGACTTTTCATGTCCAACAGCTTTACCCGGACATAATCCTCAAAGAAATAAACCCCGACCACCTCAACGGTCAGGGAACATATATCAATCCTGCAGACGTTACCCGTGAATTCGTCAGCAACCGGGCCGCATTCCAGTCACAAGCCAACTCTATCATCAAGCAACTCAGCAAAGAAAAAGTTGCCAGCGCTGAGGAGCGAAAAATACGTTTCCTGACCCTGCTGGAAGATGACGTAAAAACAGCAGTAATATTTTTCAAAACACTCGACTGCGCCGCAAAACTTAACTCAGTTTTAAAATCAACCAGACTCTACTATATGCCGTGGCTGGTACCCTGCGGACTAAATCAGGAAATAGTACTCAAAACCAGAGCGGATAAGGAAAATCCTGACAACTCATTCTATGAACTGCTATTTTCGCTGGACCTCCCCCCATCCACTCCTGCGCGCTTCAAAGTCATGTACAAGAAGCCGCAATGCGGTTTCAAACTACTGGCTGACGACCCGCGCCTGAAAGCTATACTTGAGCCTGAATTCAAGACTAATTTTCCAGAATTTCTCGGCTCAGAACACATCCCGCCCCACAATGCTGGTGGCGTGCTTTCTGAATTACTAAGCGGATAATTCAATTTTAGATATGAAACGGCGAAGCCATATTAAAAGTTTTTGGGATTCTTAAACCCTTTTTTCAAAAAGGGTTTAAGCAGCCGGAGGCATACTCTTTTCATTCTTAAAAACGCGATAGCGCATCAAATAATTTAATCTTTCTCCACCTGAAACGCTGCCACTTCCTCTTCAAGGCTGGCAACAGAGCTTGAAAGCTGCTCGGTAATCGACACAAATTCAGTCAGGGCGTCTTTTGTCTGAATAGAAGTCTCACTAAGCTGGATCATCGCCTTACTGATCTGCTCGGCCCCTTCGCTCTGGTTCTGCATACCTTCGTTTACAGATTCAAAACGAGGAGTCAGGGTCTGAACCTGATTTACTACCCCGGTAATTCCATCCCCAAGCACAGCCACATTGCTTACCCCGTTCTCAACCTGCTTGCGGAACTTATCCATTTCCATAACCCCGGCAGAAACAGCGGAAAGCATTTCGGCCACGATCTTCTCAATATCAAGAGTGGACATGGCGGTCTGGTCGGCAAGCTTACGTATTTCGCGAGCCACAACTGAGAATCCCTGCCCGAACTCCCCGGCCTTTTCCGCTTCGATTGCAGCATTCAAAGACAGCAAGTTGATCTGCTCTGAAATCTTGGAAATGGAGGTCACCACAGAACTGATGTTGGCAGCTTTGGAGTTGATAACTGAAAGCTTAGAAAAAATCCCGCCGGAAGCATCTCTCATGGCATCCATGGTCACACCCATTTCACCGAGATCAATAACTCCCTGAGCTGCAAGTTCTCCAGTAGAAACAGCAACAGTTGTGGATTCATTCATGGTCCGGGCCAATTCCTGAGAAGTAGCGGATATTTCGCGGGAAGAACTACCCAGCTCCTGAGTTGCGGCAGCCTGATTCTCCACTGCTGCTTCAAGCTGATTGATGGCCGTGCCGAGCTTCAAAGCCGATCCGGTAACCTGATCGCCTGATTTCTGCACCTGACTGACCAAAGAATTCAAAGTAAGCAACATGGTGTGAATTGACTTCACAAGATGGTCAACCTCATCAAAGCGCTTTTCTTTTCCTGTTTCAAAAGAGTCGACGACCTTTTTCAGATGCCCTTTATCCGTAGCCATGGCAAAAACTTTCTTGGCTTCGCGCAGATCACCTTTGGAAACATGATGTGCGACTTTGGAAACACTACGTATGGGCAGACAGATGCGGCGGATCACATAATAAATAACCCCTATGGTCAGCAGCAGAATAATGAAGCTGATTCCACTCTGCTTAAAAATCAAGTCTTCAACGGGAGCAAAAATTTCTTCCTCAGGCACAGTAGAAGCCACGTACCAGCCCAAGGGAGGAAAATAACGGACATAAGATTGGCACTCGACAATTTCACCATCTTGACGCCGCACACGGTAATCCAAACGCCAATCCCCAAGCTTGCCCACTTCTTTAAGGTCATGCATCAATGTGTTGCCGGTATCGAGATTTAAGGTTTTCGCAAAATCCGGTCCGGCACCTAAGGGCGGAACTAGTACTTCCTTATTATTGTTAAAGATAAAAAGACGTCCGGTTTCAGCCAGCCTGATCTGTGAAAACCCCTTGCGCATATCGCGAATCAGGTCCTGTTTCTGACGTTCAACAGCCCCTTCAATATCATCTACGTAAGCCCCGGTTCCGATAATCCATCCCCATTTCGGAAAACCTTTTACATACAGAATCTTGGAAATCGATTCATCTTCACCCAATCTGGTCCAAATAAGATTCACAAACCCACCACCTTCACGGGTGGCTTTCCTGATCATATCAGGTCCATAAGCATAGCCGTTCTTATCAACACCTTTCGATAAATCTCGACCTTCAAGAGAACGATCCGGGTGCGCTAGAGCTTGTAACTTGTCAGTATAAATGAAAAAATAGTCATTATTAAAATATCTTGTATTACGGGCAAGCTTGTACGCCGCTTCCTTGGCTTCCTTTTCGCTTAGCTTTCCGGACTTGTACAACTGGTAATAACTACCGACCTGAGCAAGAAAAATAGTCATCGCATCTTTGATAGCCTGCTTACGGTCTTGGAATGCATGTTGGCGATAACGATCAAGGGCCTGATGTCCTTCCTGCAGATAGAGCATCCCGACCCTGATTGTATTCCGGGCAGTACGCCCCTGGAAATGGGCCATATCTTCTTCCAATGTTGAACTTGTAAAAACAAGTGTGACAATAGAGGAAGCAATGACAACGGCAGCGACTATATATGAAATTCTAGTACTGATTGACCGGAACATGAATTCTCCTTCAAATATAAAAAGACCGACAGGCTATTAAAATCAATACAGCCATTTTTACCGCTGCATACATTGTAGTCAAGCCTGTCTCATAAATATCTGCACAACAGACAAAAAAAGACCCGCCTAAAAGACGGGTCTTAAAATCTCATTGCAAAGTCCTTGCTATGCTGGTGCAGGAACTGCTTCCGGAGCAACAGGAGTAAAAGCTTTTTCTTCAGCTTTCCCGGCAGCAGGTTCGAGGACACGCTCTTCCAGATAATCAACGGCGTTTTCATGCACGTAACGCAGGAAAGCGTTGTTCAGCGCATGACCTGAGGCATAGACTTCGAAACGCCCCTGAAGAGGTGCTTCAAGCACAGCCATGTCACCGATGAAATCAAGCATTTTGTGCCTTACAAACTCATCAGCAAAACGGAGTCCACCGTCATTCAGGATACCGTAATCATCAAGAACAACCGCGTTATCAAGTGAACCACCCAGAGCGAGACCGTTGGCATGCAGATACTCTACTTCCTTCAGGAAGCCGAAAGTTCTGGCTTTTGCCAATTCATCCATGAAAACATCAGGAGTAATTTCGAGGGAGAGAGTTTGTTTACCGATCTGGGGATGTTCAAAATCAATGGTGTAATCAACAGCAAATCCGTCATGGGGAAAAGCCCTGACATATTTGCCGTCCTGCTCAAAATTAATTGATTTGGTCACGGCCAGCACCTTGCGGGGCTTGGAAAGCTCACGCACTCCGGCCTGACGGAGCAGATATACAAAAGGCCCTGCACTACCATCCATGATGGGCAGTTCATTACCTCTTACTTCAACATGAATATTGTCGATACCCATTCCGCGCACAGCAGCGAAAAGATGCTCGACAGTAGAAACAGAATCCTGCCCGTTACCAATGGTAGTGGCAAGCCCGGTGGCTACAACCAGATTAGGATTGGGAGTGATAAAAGAACTTCCGGAACCGGTGTGAACGGAAAAAAGAATACCGGTATCTGCTACAGCGGGCCTGAGTACGATTTCCACCTGCTTACCGCTGTGAAGGCCGATACCCTTGCATCTTACTGTATTCTGAATAGTTGTTTGTAGCATATTATCTCCTGTTGCCCCTACTTACAGCAAATAATATGCCATCTCTAGCGAATACCATAAGCATCTAATCTTATTATATTTTTAGGTCGTGAAAAAGCTCACGAGCTCTAACTAGTTGTATTTTTACAACAACACAAAACATACATTGTGGTTTTTTTGCAAACATGCAGTAAAGCTATCTCTTTTTTGCCACAACGATCCGGTCATGCTCAGAAAGGTCCTTTTGAACCTCAACGCAACCGGAAAACTCCATACAGGAGTCAAAAATATTATGGGCCACCTGCCCCTGAAGATATCCGATTTCCATAAACACTGTACCGCCCTGCTTAAGAGTGGCGGCAATACGCGGGGCACTACCCTTGATATCTTCATCTCCATCCGGTCCACTGACCAGTGCAGACACAGGCTCGAACTCGGCTACCTCATAACTGATCTCATCAAGCTCCGCTTCACAAAGATAAGGCGGATTAGCTAAAATCAAGTCAAATTTTGAATCAGCCAGCAACGGTTCATTAAAATCAGCTCGCACAAAGAGTACCCGCTCCGCCACACTATGCAGCCGTGCATTCTCCTGTGCAATCTCCAAAGCCGCAGGACTAAGATCCAAAGCGATACCACGTGCTTTCGGAAACAACTTCGCCACAGTCACAGCCAGAATCCCTGATCCGGTGCCAAAATCAGCAAATAAAAAGCCATCATCCGCACTGAAAAGCTGCTGAACCTTCTCGACAATTTCCTCGGTCTCAGGGCGTGGAATCAGTACGCCGGGGCCGACTTTAAATTCAAACCCGTAAAATTCCTTCACACCTAGAATATAAGCCGCAGGTTCGCCGGATGCCCTGCGCTTTACAAGCGCATCAAACTCAACAGCCTTTTCTGAGTCCACCAAGCTTTCCAGCTCCATGATTAGCTGCACCCTGTTCAGCTCAAAAATCTTCTCCGCAAACAATTGCGCAGATAAGGCAGGAGAATCTACGCCAGCTTCATTGAGCTGCGCAGTAGCTTTGGAAAGAACTTCTTTTAATTTTTGATCAGCCAAACCATATCTCCCAAAAATAAAAACGGGATATTAAGAAATATCCCGTTTATTAAAATCAACGTTGCGAAGCATAACAAAAGGTTTTGGGATTTTTAAACCCTTTTCCAAAAGGGTTTAAAGCTCCCGGCAGGGCCGCGGAGGCATTAACCGTCCTGAGCCTGCTGCTTGAGGGCTTCGGACTGGTAATGACTGATAAGTGAATCAACAACCTCATTCATATCACCTTCCATTACAGCATCAAGCTTGTAAAGAGTCAGGTTAATACGGTGGTCGGTGATTCTGCCCTGCGGATAGTTGTAGGTACGAATACGTTCGGAACGGTCACCGGACCCAACCTGTGCACGGCGCTGTTCAGCCATTTCGGCATGCTGTTTTTCCTGCTCAGCCTGCAGCAGGCGTGAGCAGAGAACCTTCATAGCCTTGGCCTTGTTTTTGTGCTGGGACTTTTCGTCCTGACAGATAACAACCAAACCGGTGGGAAGGTGAGTGATGCGGATAGCGGAGTCAGTGGTGTTAACGGACTGACCACCGGGACCGGATGCGCGGAATACGTCGATACGCAGATCTTCGTTACGTACCTGTACGTCAACTTCTTCAGCTTCGGGCATGATTGCCACGGTAGCTGCGGAAGTATGAATACGGCCCTGAGTTTCAGTCGCGGGTACACGCTGTACGCGGTGAGTACCGGACTCGTACTTCATTTTGGAGTAAATACGGCTACCGCTGATAGCTGCAATGATTTCCTTGAAACCGCCTGTTCCGGTGGGGTTGGAGTTCATAACTTCAACCTTCCAGCCGTTGGATTCAGCAAAGCGGGAGTACATACGGAAAAGGTCGGCAGCAAAAAGAGCCGCTTCTTCACCGCCGGTACCGGCACGGATTTCAAGAATGATGTTCTTGCCGTCCATGGGGTCTTTGGGCAGCAGGAGAAGCTTGAGTTCTTCTTCCAACTTGGGCAGACGGTCCTTGATTTCAGCAATTTCCATCTCAGCCATTTCGCGAATTTCAGGATCGGAATCCTTCGCCATTTCCTTGTTGTCTTCAAGGTCGGCGGAAAGTTTTTTGTATTCGCGGAATGCTTCCACAACCTCACCCAGTTCGGCGTGAGCCATGGTTACTTTGCGGTAGCGGTCCTGATTATTATAAACTTCCGGGTCTGCAAGCTCCTGCTCCAGATCCATGAAAGAACGTTCAATATCTTCCAACTTGGCAAACATCAGCTGTTTCCTCCATCAGCATCGGCAGCAACCGCCGTATTGAGCGCCGCGAGAGCAACTTCAATCTGCTCTTCGTCCGGCTCACGGGTAGTCAGCAGCTGCATTCCCATCCCCGGCAGGCAGGCAGCCTTGCACAGAGCCTTGTCCTCATGCTTGGAAGACACCTTGATCATCTCATAGGCGACCGCACTCACAGGAGCCATCAGCAGCAACTTGATACCGACTATATATAAATGTTTAAGCACAAACCCTTGCGGTGCCCAGATAGCAACAATCAGGGGTACCAGCACGGTAAAAAGCAAAATACTCACCACCAGCACGAAAAGCAGAAATGCTGTTCCGCAGCGGGGATGGAGCCTGCTGAATTTTTTAATATCACAAACTTCAAGATTACCGCCCGCTTCATAAGCCCAGATGGCTTTGTGTTCGGCACCGTGATATTCAAACACGCGCTTGATATCCGGCACAAATGAAATGGAGACAATGTAGCCAAGGAACATGAGCATCTTAAAAAAGCCGTCCCAGATGTGGAAGCTCAGGGAATCCACACCACCGGAAACGCCCCACCATTTCATGGCTACGGAAAAAAAGTGCGGCAGCACAACAAAAAGGCCCAGCGCAGCACCAAGGGCAATGACCATGGTCAGCACAAGATGAAAGGTGGTCAGTTCACCATCTTCCTCTTCATCAAGAGCCTGTGTTGCAGAATAATTCAAAGCCTTTACCCCGTTTACCATGGTCTCCATAAAAATAGGAAAACCGCGCAGAAAAGGTTTTTTCATAAACGCGGGTGTCATTGAGAACCAGGGGCGGAGTTCAACAGTAATCTCGCCGTCAGGACGACGGACAGCGATGGCGAGGTTGTCCTTTGCGCGCATCATAACGCCTTCGATAACAGCCTGTCCGCCAACGGTTTTGGCAGCGGACATAAGAAGAGGTAATTTCAAATCCGTTTCCTCACTGATAAGGACCTGACGGCCCGTAAAATAGTAATGTTCTCAGGTAAAATAATCATTAACAGCCGTCAAGCAAGACTGAAATTGAATATCATTACAAAAGAATACAGCGGGGAGGGATTTAAAATGTCCCACCCGGCTACGATGCAGGACTCTAAAATGTTCAAAAAAAGGACATGCCTCTGCCGTACAAGACGGCAGAGGCATGTCCACGCGGCAAAACCGCAGAAATATGAGCTAGTTGCCCTTAACTTTGCTTGCTGCGTCGAAGTTACCAAACTTCTTCTTAAAGCGGTCAATACGACCAGCGGTATCAACAAAACGCTGCTTACCGGTGTAGAAAGGGTGGCAGTTGGAACAAATTTCAGTGCTCACCTCTTCACCGAGAGTGGAGTAGAGTTCGGACTCATAACCGCAGTGGCAGCGTACAGTTGCCTTATGAAGTTTAGGATGGATATCTTTTTTCATGACTTTCTCCTGTCTTTGTTAACCGTGAAAACAAGGCCGAATACACCTGCACTTGAGAATATGCAAGCTTTATTTGCCCAGTTCCGCAATTTTTGGTGCAATAAGTTAACAGGCTCGCCCGACATACGTCAAGCGACCGGGTCGAGTAGACAACCAGATGCCTACTGACAATTCAGCTATCAATCCGGGATATTTTACTATTCCCTTTTACCCTAATAACCGGACCGTCACCATTCATCTACTTGTCATTAACGAACAAAAAAGGCGGGACCGCGAGGATCCCGCCTGAATATTCTGAAAGCTGTCTGGTACTAAACGCAGCCGGTAGGCTTAGGCAGACCAGCCATCTTACAAGCTCCCTTACCGGGACCGGAGGGGAACAGTTCGTAGATGTGCTTCAGTTTGAAACCAGTTACTTTAGAAAGGATACGCACCATGGGAGCGATACCGTTCTTTTTGTAGTAGTCCTGCAGAAAGTCGATAACTTTCTGGTGTTCTTCGTTGAGTTCTTTGATGCCTTCGGACTCTTTGCAGAAGTCAACCCACTCAGGGCACCAGTCTTCAAACTTCAGGAGGAAACCGTCTTCATCAACGTCAAAGCTTTTGCCCTGGAATTCTACGATAGCCATAATAATACTCCTAGGAATATTTACATTTATTACTGTAGGTTCTGACCGTGTCGAACCCGCCATATCCAAAAACAGCGATCCGCTGTTTCACGACTATTTTTACAGCGCAAAATCACAATGCGTTTTTGCTCAAACTGAAATAAGCCTTAAATCGAGTTCTTGTCAATCAGGTACAGGAATTTATTTATCGAGTAATTCCTGAAGATGGGGAACCGCATACTCAAGTGAAGGGTCAAGTTCCAATGCGGTGCTCAAGTACTCGATAGCTTCATCATCTTCGCCCATAAATTTATGACATAATCCGAAATTGGCAAGGTCTGAAGCAGAACCACTGTCCAACGCAAGTGCAGCTTTGAAATCCACAGCAGCCAGTGCATAGTCCTTAGCCTTGAATTTAGCTACACCGCGCAGGTTGAAATATTCCTTAGCTTCATCATCAAGCTCAATGGCCCGATCAAGATAAGGAATGCTTTCAGGCCAGCGCTCTTCAAGAGAAAGCGCGTAGGCGGTATAGAATGCAGAGAGTGCCTTTTCTTCATCAGCAGGTTGCATATCAACAGCAATGCTGAACATATCAACGGCACGGGAAGTATCACCGCCACGCAGGGCCAGCATACCTTCGAAAAAAGGAATGAAATACGGCTCGTCATAAATATCAGCAATTACATCCAGCCCGTCACCGGCAATATCAAGAGCGACCTTTTCGGAAAGAATACGGCCCACAAAAAGACCGAGGCTGGCGTGCGGAGTACGCTCACGGAACTGAAAACCGGGCACAAAGTTATAGTTTGCAGGCACACCCAATTCAGGATGAGTGGTATCAACAGTGTACAGGGAGTATCCCTTTTCTTCCAACTGTGCGGCAAACTGCTTCAGCTCATCGTAAATGTCATCGCTTTCAACAGAAGGCAGGGACTTCATCTTCACACACTCCCCTGCTCCGAGCCAATTAGTCTGCTCGATTTCGGTAAATTTGGGCAGACCGGAAGCTTCATAGACACGCCCGGTCTCAAAATCACCGGCAAGCTGTGCAACTTCAGTGAAGGCGCGAATAGCAGCCTTACACGGAGAAGCGGATGTTCCGGCAGTGAAGACGATCTCACTCATGCCGGGAAAAGTTGAGGGATCCCATGCAGTAACCGCCACGGTAGGCAGCGGCATGCCAAAGGAGAAGTCGTTAATGATGTATTTGATGTCGTTGTCATCAAAACATTTGCAAAGATTGGACAGGACTTCGTCTTCACAGGAAGCCGGATCAATAACCGGAACTTCCGGGCGATCACGGTCGATCACTGCGCAGACATGCCGCTCCACCAGCTCACTGCCACCCTGCAACACAGATTCCTCCGGGGAGTTACCCGCGGAAGCACCGTTGAACTCATTGAGAATCTTGAACCAATCCAGCGGCACATATTCCTCTTCCCCGGTATGCACGTTAAGTGCAGGATAGAAATGCCAGCGCACCAGATCAAGGATGACCCGTGCTTTGCCGGAGTCCATTTCTTCGCCTACGGACTGCAGAATCTTCTCAATGGAGATAACCTTGCCAGGCCAAAGTTCTTCTGCCTCGCTGTAAGTAGCAAAAGTAAAGTTATCGGACTTGGACCAGAAGCTGAAAAAACTAAACCGCTCTACCAGCTCCATAAGCGCGGAAGCTTCAGCCTGCGCTACAGAAGCGCCCTTACCCATCTGCTTGCGGGTAGGCATAACTTCACGGGCTTCATCGCCGCACTCACTGATGAACACAGGAATACCCAGACGTCCGGTATCCACCTTGCGGGTACACTTAAGAACGCCGTTGCATTTTTCATCCAGCAAAGCCTTAACCCGAGAGACAGTATCCTCAGGGCTGACTGCCTTATCCTGATCCTTGGAGTAAACCTTGGGGCATGATTTGAGTTCCAGCATTATTTTACTCCCATCCTGACCAGAGAAACGATGGATTTTCCTTCGCCTGCATTTCCGGCAAAAGGCACTTCCTGTCTCATCAAACGGTAACTGTCTTTGGTCTGCTCAAAAAATTTCTTGCCGCCACGTTTTTTATCCATAGCCAACAGCACTTCGGAATCCTTAGCTTCCACCAGATGCTTGGCAATAAATCCGGGCAGGGATTCGGCAACATCGTCACGATGTAAAATTTCGCAGCCAAGAATATAGTTAAATTTTTCTCCCAAGTCGGTCTCAGCGAAATCAACCTTGCTGACAGCTATGTTCTCTTCAAACTTGTTGCGGGAGACATTCAAGCGGGCAAAAAGCAAAGCATCGTCATCGGTGTCAGCCAGAATAACTTCATAGCCACGGCTGGCAGCAATCATGCCGCACAGTCCGCCATCTGTCCCCACCTCGAGAAACTTAGCTCCTTCGGAAGCCTTGAACTTAAGCGCGTAAAAACCAAGCACAAGAGAAGAAGGCCAGATCTTAGCCCAGAGAGGCAGATCAATCTTTTTGCCGCCACGGGCCTTATTAACAAGCTTATCAAGATACGCAGGCATATCTGCAATCTGAGCCAGTTCAAAAATTTTATCGCCAACCTTAACTTCTTCAAACTTGATCGCGCCGAACTTATTCCGGGCCGCGGCAAGCAACTCATCAAAAGTTGCATCATGCTTTAACGCTATATTTTTCAAGGAGACCTCCAAAAGAATTCTTCGTCTTTATTTCACCCTAACTAGGTAGGGATATATTTCCTTATCTTGCTGAAAAAATCAGCCACAGAGCAAGATGAGTAATCATTAACATGCGGGTGGTCAACATCCGTCACAAAATGCACAAAAAAAGGGTCAATCTTACTGATCGACCCTGAAATTCTGGAGCGGGAAACGAGATTTGAACTCGCGACCTCAACCTTGGGAAGGTTGCACTCTACCGCTGAGTTATTCCCGCTGAAATTTAATTGTAAAAAAGAAAAAGGGTCGACCGTATTGATCGACCCTGAAATTCTGGAGCGGGAAACGAGATTTGAACTCGCGACTCCAACCTTGGCAAGGTTGTACTCTACCACTGAGTTATTCCCGCTGATGGAGGCGGCATCCAGATTTGAACTGGAGAATGGAGGTTTTGCAGACCTCTGCCTTACCACTTGGCTATGCCGCCGAAATCTTTTTTGGAGCGGGAAACGAGATTTGAACTCGCGACTCCAACCTTGGCAAGGTTGTACTCTACCACTGAGTTATTCCCGCTCGATATCCGATTAAGGAAAAAAACGGCCTCCCTGATGTAGGAAGGCCTAAAATTCTGGAGCGGGAAACGAGATTTGAACTCGCGACTCCAACCTTGGCAAGGTTGTACTCTACCACTGAGTTATTCCCGCTCGGGATTTATCTTCAATTCTATTGAAGAAAGGTCGACCACAAGGGTCAGCCAAGAAATTTAGTGGAGCGGGAAACGAGATTTGAACTCGCGACTCCAACCTTGGCAAGGTTGTACTCTACCACTGAGTTATTCCCGCTCGTGGAGGCGACATCCGGATTTGAACCGGAGAATGGAGGTTTTGCAGACCTCTGCCTTACCACTTGGCTATGTCGCCGAAATATTTGGAGCGGGAAACGAGATTTGAACTCGCGACTCCAACCTTGGCAAGGTTGTACTCTACCACTGAGTTATTCCCGCTCACGAAAAGCGAAGCAGTTTTTAACTTTCTGAGTTTAAACTGTCAACACTTTTTTAATTCTTTTTATCTTTTTTGCTTTCCTTCTGCTAAGCAGCCGGATATGATTTAATCAATTATCTAGATAACTTTAAACCAGCAAAGTCAAACAAAATATTTTCAAAGAACCGACTTGTGCGTCGCTGAAAAAGTGTTTAGGGCAGCCCCTTTTTTTTGTCAACCGTTTTATTTTTTTATTTTTTTATTTTTTTTTATCATGCACTTTACTTCCATGCCAACTTTAGGATAATACCATGCATCTTAAAAAAGAGTTCGAGTCGTTTTGGTAAATTGTAACCCCACCTCCTATCTTTTAAAGAGAGGTTATCAATATGGAACAGAAAGATATTGAATACTTCCGCGAGACCCTTAACAAGATGCTCGACGACATCCTTCAGAAGGGACAGGAAACCATTGAAGACATGACTGAATCCGGGGAAACTTATGCTGACCCCGCAGACCGCGCTACCGCCGAGTCCGACCGTGCCTTCACTCTCAGACTCAGAGACAGGGAACGCAAACTGATTAAAAAAATCCAGAAGGCCATCCAGCGTATTGACGACGGAGACTTCGGTATCTGCCACGCCTGTGGTGACGATATCTCTGTCCCCAGACTCAAGGCTCGCCCGGTAACCACCCTCTGCATTGCCTGTAAGAGCAAGCAAGAGGAAGAAGAACAGAATCGTGGAGATTAAGCCCGGGCGAAACTAAATGGATGCACACTTCTTTCGTGCCCTGACTGGAGAACTTGAGGAGCACCTCAAGGGCCGCAGGGTAGAAAAAATATTTGCCCCCGCTGAGGGAGTGTGGACTTTCGCGCTCCAATCAAAGGGAAGCAAGGAATATCTTCTTTTCAGGCCCGCCAAATCGGTGGGCCTGCTCTTTCTTTCAAGGGTAAAACCGGTCAATCCCCCCAGTCCTCCATCACAAGTCATGTGGCTGCGCAAGCGACTGGCCGGACGCAGGCTTTTCGAAGCCCATCACGACTGGATCAACCTACGGGTTGCCATCAGCCTTTCACCTTGGAAACAACGCGAAAAATACCGTTATCTGCTGCTAGACATGAAAAAGGGAGTTTCCCTGATCCATGACCTGCCCGAAGGATTCCCCGCGCCCGTCAACTGGCCCTCCTACGAGGAAGCCCGCTCCAATGAAGAAATCTGGCGCGAATTCCCGCAGATATCACCTCCCCTGCGTAAGACCTTAAACACTCTTGCCGAGGAGAAAGGGCGAGCCCTGCTAAACCGTCTTGAAGCTGGAAAGGCTGATCACTTCTATATTGCTGAGAAAAAAGGGGAACTTACTCCTCCACGTGTCTGGTCAAATCCTAAAGGAAATGAACAGGTCTACGACTCAGCCATAGAAGCGACTTCCGTGTACGGAGAGAAGATCCTCTTTCCGGTCATGGAGCGCATGGAAAACGCCGAGCAGCGCAACACGCTCAAGACCGGCAAGAAAAAATTCAAAAAGATTTTCAAACGCATTGAACAGGAAGAGGAACGTCTGCGTGCCCTACAGGCCCGTAAGATCGAAGCAGAAGCCCTGCAAGCGGAGATGTACCGTTTAAAAGACCTGCGTGAGCTGGACAAAGTAACGGTCATCCATCCAGAGCACGGTGAAATGGAAGTTAAGCTCGATCCGTTGCTGACTCCAACTGAGAACATGGAAAAAATATTCAAGTTCGCAGCCAAAGCTCAGCGCGGTTTCAAGCACATGGAACGACGCAGACAGGAAGTTGAAGCCGAGCACGAGCAATTCCTCAAAGCCAACCTCATGCCTTCTGCTGACAAAGGGAAGAAAAAGAAAAACATTGAAATACCCAAGAAATACAAGAACATCGCGGCCTCACTATTCATCTCATCCGACGGTTTTCTCATGATCCGCGGCAAGAACAGCAAGGCCAACCACGAAATTCTGAGTAAGGTATCCTCGGTTTTCGATTACTGGTTCCACGTACAGGGCGGTCCCGGTTCACACGTTGTCCTCAAACGCGACCATCCCAGTCAGGAAGTACCCGACCAGACCCTGCGCGAAGCAGCTGTGCTGGCAGCCCTCAAAAGCTACCGCACTAACGATTCCAAAGCGGATGTTATGTGTGCACTGGTAAAAGATGTGCGCAAAGTCAAAGGCTGGGCGCACGGGCAAGTCGCAGTAGATAGCGTGCTTCAGAACCTGCATGTGGATATTGACCAGTCACTAGAAGAAAAACTGGCTAAGAAATAAAAAAATAACCGCAATATCTTTCGAGATTTTGCGGTCATTTTTTGAAGGTAGGCCGACAAATATTTTGCGAAACTTACTAAAAATTTGCAGTTCTTATGCAGTCCGAGAAATTCCTTCGAGCATGGACAGAACCATGTTCTGTTCCTGATTGAAACGGTTGGCTACGCTTTTCTGTACCCTTTCGGTGGAAGAAGAGAACTGACCTTTGCGTTCGCCGTAAATTTCTTTAACCAAATCAGAGGGGAAGCCCTTGCTTTCGGCATTGGCTGCCAGCTTGTCGATAGCCTTGGCAATGAGTCTGGAGGCTCCAGTGGGGCCATGCTGGACCGAGGTGGACCAAAGCACTTCACGCACCGGCGCGGGCAGTAAATTCATGTCGATTCCGGTCTTTTCGAGAATCATCTTAGCTGCGGGATCGTAATGACTGCCCTGAATGAAATCGTGCTGTAGCTTTTCGAATCCGGAAGGATCGGCATCAGCGAGTTGCTTCCAGATATCGGGCATTTCACCTTTCTTTGAACCTGTGTCGGCAGGTCCTGCTCCAAGCAATTTATTGGCTATCTCCGGGGCCTTATCTTTGAGAAACTGAATAAATTTATCCATGGTCCCGGTCTTGGAGGCTATCTGATACTTACCGTAAGAAGTTCCGCCCACCCGGTCATAGCCGATGGCGGCAGCGCCCTTGGAACCGGATTCGAATTTTGCGGAGAGATTGCCGGACACGAGTGGGGTATCCATTTTTTTGACAGGGATATTATCCGCAGCCGCAGTTTTAGCGCGATAGGAATTCATAGCCTGAGCATTCTGCATACCGGAGCCACCCTGCAATCCCTTAATGGAATTAAGCGCAGTAAGGGCTTCCAGCATGAGCACATCATTCATGACGCCCATATCCATGCCGCCGGCAGAAAAACCATCATTGGAACCATCTGAAAACATTTTATTTGCCATCATGAGTTCCATATCAAAGGCTCCGGCCTTTCCTTTCATGGCGGCAAGATTGGGTGAACTATTTCCACCTGTTCCGGAAACATTCCCCAGCATCTTCATCATCGCTGCAATATCGTTGGTCACATTGGTCATGGCTTACCTCTGTCAAAAAAATATTTTTTCAACATAGGTTTTGCAGCAAACGTACCAACTAAAACTTGTAGAACTCCCGCAACGAAAAGGCCTTCCCGGAAAAAACCGGAAAGGCCTTTAATTTAAATAAATTAACGGGATCAATCTTCATCGTCCTTACCGTCATCAATGAGAAAGAGTTCCCTTTTCTTTTTCTCAAAAACAACAGCAGCACGGAAAGCCGCAATGGCAAGAGCCAGAATACTCAAAATCAAGATCAGCCCTTTCTGAAACTCCCACTTCTGGCGGATAATCATATCGACAATAAAGTTCGGCGGGAAATTATTCGAGTAGTAGATCAGCAAAGGAATACACAACAGTGCTAACCCAAGAAATACCACTTCCAACCAGATGAAGCTTCGTCCTAAAAGCATTATGAACAAAGTCGAGTCGCGGATAACCCGCAGAGTAACCAGTCTTTTCCTAAGTTTTTTCAACCGATCATCAATACGGTCCAGATAGCGTTGGGTCTTACGGAATGTTTCAGCAATATTAAGTTGCTGGGTCTTGATCCAATAAATTTTATCCGCACAATAGTTAAAATCACTATTAAATTCAGTCAGCAACTTGGGAAATGGGAACCATGAGGCTTCACGCTGAACATCCAGTAATTCCTCACGATAAATTTCAAGCTTCTTGTTGATAACCTTAATTTCATACTCAACACGCTTCTCGATTTCCTCAGTCAAACGGGCAATACCGCTGGTCAACTGCCTGAAAGCAACATAGTTTTTAATCTTGGCCAACTTGTTCATACGATCCATGAACCGGGCAGCCTCATCAGCAAACTCGTGTCCTTCCTCAAACCACTGGGCAATATCCGAGGAAAGCGTATCCATTCCAGACGCTACCTCCTTGGCCTCTGCTTCGGCAATTTCCCAGAGTTCCCCCATCTCCTGCAGAACTGTCAGTCTTCCGCGGTCAAGTTCGGGATCAATTGCCACCCGGTTGAAATAATGCGGATCCTTTTCGATTATGTTTTGAAATGTAGAAATGGCCTGCTCTGCAAAACCCATTTTAACCATGCACACTGCCCGCCGATATTGTGGTTCAAGCCACTCCGGACACATATTCTGTGCTCTTTTATAAATATCACTGGCCTCGCCGAATTCACCCATGACCTCCTGCATTCTACCCTGCAGGTAGACAAAATAGCCCTGTTGCAATGGTGAATAACAGAGTCTTTCGGCCTCCTGCCAATAAAAATATGCCTGTTCGAGATCGCCGCCCTCAAGCTCATAAAAGGCCATCAGCGAGCGCGGCTGAAAACTACGACTGAATCGGATCATGGCATTTTTGATCAAGGTCTCAGCTTCACTTCTGGAACCATTTTGCATGGCCTCAAAAGCAGACCAAATAAGCTCGCCCTCTTCAGGCCCCTGATCCTTGATACCAAGAGGCCACTCCTTGCCCCGGCAGCGCCAGACCATATACAACGTGCGCAGCTGTGATATGGCATTAATAGCAAATAGAGACCGAGTGACAATCCCTTCATAACCCTTGCCTTTGTGCAGAATTCTGGAAAATTCTTCGACTACATTTTCCTTGCCCTGCATCTGCAAATCGATGTTCTGGAACCCTTCGTTGAACTTATCATTATCAATGGCCGCAAGCTGTTTCCAGACCACCGGATCAAGCCCTTCCAAGGTCCGGCTGGGGCACTCCGAAGGATGATGGTTCTTCATGCCGCAATAGAAGCAGTCTTCCATTTCACCAACGGAAACACGACGGGAAATAGTCACTGAAATAGCAGCCGAACTGGTATCATGAACCCCCTGCTTAAGGCTGACATGGCACCATCCGTCCACATTTTCCTGCTCGCTGCCGAAACGGACTTCGTTTACAGCAAAGTCAGATCCGAGCAAAAAGGCATCCCGATAACGCAGGTGTGGGCAATCAGGGGTAAGTTTATCCCAATCAAGATTGACCTTGCGGATAACTTCATCATTAAAGCTCATATTCATCTGTGGAACCAGAGCCATGACCGAGGGCCAGTAGGTAACTTCCTCGGATTGATCATTATTCCTGACCCTGTTGATGAGCATGAGTAATTCACGCAGAAAAGTCCGCAGCAAAGAAAAAGAGGCAATGGGCAGGATAACCTTAACATCCGAAGTTATGTACTGGATGCCCAGCTTTTGAAGCATGACCTGAACTTCAGAGAAAAATGATCGCCAGCCTTTGATAAACTCTTTGTCCGAAGGATTGCCCACCGGAATAAGGATGAAATACCAATTTTGCAGGGAATCATAGCCCAATCCCTGGTCCGGAACCAAAGTCTGCCATCCTGATTTGGAAATTCCGGTAGGAGTCCTGACATCTTCAAGATTAAGTCCGGCAATAGCTTTTACTGTGTCGGAAAGTTTGGGATGAATTATGATCTCAAATTCTGTGGGCAGGGCTGTTTCCTGAGTAGTAAATTCACCATCAACTTTTAGTGACAGATCGAGATTATAATCCACAAGAAGTGTTGCCGGCATAACCTGAATGTATACAGGCATAGGATTGAGTCTGGCCCAGATTTCAAGTCGGGCGACGACCCGGAAGACATCATCACTGAAAAAGAACCAATAAGCCTGATTCGGCTCCTCGCTCATGAGCATGCCGCCGAAATCACGCATACTGCGGACAATGGAGTCTTCGAGGCCATCGCCCCAGACCATCCAGACACCGAATCCGCGATTTACCATGCGTGAGTGGCTGACAACTGGAAAATTTTCAAATAAACTTGAAATCGAATACAAAACAACAACTCCTTAATTGCGGAGGTATTATGGACATTTCAAAAAAAATTGCAGAACTCAAACAGGACCCTGAATTTGCCGAAAATGTTGGCATGATCCTGATCCATAACGGAGTCGTCCGCGGCTGGTCGCGGGGAACCCGTGAAGAAGTTACCGGCATCGAAATCAAAGCCGACCGTGATAAGATTGAAGAGATCCGCAAAGAACATGAACAGCTCCCCGGAATCTATAAAATCGTTACCCACGCCAATGAAGGCGTATTTAAACCGGGCGACGACCTGCTCTTTCTTATCGTAGCCGGCGACATTCGCGA
Organism: Maridesulfovibrio sp.; assembly: GCF_965230075.1. Taxonomy (GTDB): domain Bacteria; phylum Desulfobacterota; class Desulfovibrionia; order Desulfovibrionales; family Desulfovibrionaceae; genus Maridesulfovibrio. The sequence continues at coordinate 2,931,317 of NZ_OZ245945.1, forward strand.
AAATGTCAAGGCGTGCCTTTCCAGCCTGCTCGACAGGGTCAAGGCCGAAGCCTTCAGCAAGAAAGAAATTCTCGCCTGATAAATCATTCAAGGGCCGGGTAATATTAAAAATATCCCGGCCCCTTTTAATTTTCAATAATCTCAGCAGGCAAAATAGACTTCCCGTCCACAATATCCTGCACCAGACGTTCTATCCGCGAAGCCTGTTCATCACGTCCTCGCTTCCTGCATCCACCGACATAAAAACCGGCTTTACGCTGCAATTCAACAAGGGCCATGCTCCGTTCTTCCGCAGACAGTTTTCCGGCCTGAAACAGCTTTACTATAGCGTATATTCGGTATAAATCCAAACACCCTACGCTATTGGATAATTGATCAGGCCGTCCGCCGTGTTTAATGGTCAAACGCTCACGCAAAAGCCCTACCGGATACTTAATTCCGGCCCGAAGCCAAAGGTCATAATCCTCACAGGCAGGCATATCTTCATCAAAAGGCCCCAGCTCCTCCCAGAACCTACGGCTGAAGATCACACAGGAAGGACTGACCATGCACATCTCAAGTGAACGGTCGAAAAACAATCCTTCCGGTTTTTCATGTTTTTTACACTGGTTGACCCGTTTGCCTTTGCGAATCCAAATCTCATCTGTCTGGCTTATTTCAAAGCCGGCCTCCTCCATAAACGGAACCTGCTTCAGGAGCTTTTCCGGCACCCACTCATCATCGGAATCAAGCAAGGCAATGAAATCACCATGGGAAGCAACAATTCCATAATTACGTGCTGCGGAAACTCCCCTGTTCTCCTGATAAAGAACTTTAAGCCGGGAATCATCATATTCCGCTAATCTTTCCGCTGTGTCATCTGTGGAACCGTCATCCACCACCAGACATTCAAAATCCGTAAATTTCTGCGCCAGAACCGATTCCACAGCCCTGCATACCCGCTCTGCCCGGTTATAAGTGGGTATAATCACGGACACTTTGGGATAACTATTAAAACTTTCCAATTAATCACCTGTATTATTACAATAAAAAATCATATCCATATCAAAACGTATTTGATCATGTTAATAAAAAAACATACGCTGTGTATAGCTGCACAAGCACGGATTTTTATATCTGACAAATTGAATATCGGTTATTTTACCGGACCCATTAGTTTTTTACGGAATATCATATACTCACATGCGAATTTTCCAAGTTATCAACGTCCGCTGGTTCAATGCCACTTCATGGTATGCCCTTTATCTGAGTAAACTTCTACAGGATGCCGGACACGAAGTCCTTCTCATCACTGTCCCCGGATCTGAAACCGAGGAGAAAGCTATTGAGATGGGACTCAATGTTAAAACCATAGAGCTGAACTCTGCCCATCCGCATAAACTCATCAAGGCCTGTGCCGAGGTATATTCCCTGATCAAAAAGCATAAACCGCAAGTGGTAAACTGCCACCGCGGGGAAGCATTTTTTTGGTGGGGAATCCTGCGCAAAATGGGCATGGGCTACAAGCTGGTCAGAACCAGAGGTGACCAGCGACTCCCCAAAAGCGACTTCTTCAACCGCTACCTGCATTCTAAAGTCGCGAATGCCGTGGTGGTAACCAATAAAAGGATGGCTGACCATTTTCTGGATAAAATGGAATTAGCCGAAAACCGGCTCTGGCTGATCCACGGTGGTGTGGACAGTGAGAAATTCTGTTTCGACCCCGAAGGTCGCCAACAGGTCAGAGAAAAATTCGGATTCAGCGAAGATGATATTGTTATCGGTATGCTCGGCAGATTCGACCGGGTCAAGGGCCAGAAAGAGCTCATCGAGGCTCTGGCTAAAACCCGCAACAACGTTCAGGGCAAAAGCATCAAGCTATTCCTGATCGGCTTCCCCACAGCTACCAGCAAACATGAAGTAGATACATGGTTGACTGATAACGGCCTGACCGATATCACCGCCATCAGCGGAAAATGCGAAAATGTGACCGCATGCATCTCAGCCATGGACATCGGGGTAATCGCTTCACTCTGGTCCGAAACCATAGCTCGTGCGGCCTTGGAAATCATGGCCTGCGAAAGACCGCTCATCTCAACTTCCGTCGGGGTAATGCCGGATCTGCTCCCTGCCGAAGCCCTCGTGCCCCCGCAGGATGTCAACCAGCTTTCACTCAAGCTGACTGAAGCAATCAACGATCTTGAGTTCCGGGAAAAATTACTCGTTGAACACAAAAGAACCATGTCCCAGCTTTCAGGAGAAGATTTCCTGAAAAGGACCATGACTTTGTATCAAAGCATATTGAATTAACAAACGCCTCCCCAGCCCCATCCCTTTCAAAAAACACCGCAATACCTTGATTGATATTGCGGTGTTTACATTTACAGTAATTAATACACGAAGCAGCGAAGCTTACTAAAAAGTTTTTTGGAGAGTCCAGAGAACCTTTTTTCCAAAAAAAGGTTCTTTGACCCCCGGAGGGTTTCTTACTCAGGTCCGAAAGTGGAGCGGATTTTTTCGAGTTGCCTAGAGACTTCATATATAGTCCGGGCATAGACCATGGAATGGTTGTAACGGTAGATAACCTTGAGCTTCTTGCCCTTGCTCAGGGAATTCTTCCAGCCGTGCCGTTTCAGGAAACTAGCCATGCTGAACAGGGCATCCTCGCGGCTGAAAAGATCAATACGGCCATCCTTGTCACCATCCACTGCGTAATGAATGGCGGTACTGGGCATAAACTGGCAAATCCCGAAAGCTCCGTAAGGAGAGCCGGGAATCTCCGTGGGAACTATGGAGTTTTCAGAAGAAAATTTCAGGAGAGCGGAAAGCTCCCGGTAAGCCCAGTCAGCCTTTTTCCTGGTTCGCTTCTTAAGCCAGACCATATCTTTCTCTTCCAGCTTCTCATACCCGAGTTCATCAAAAAATTTCAGCGGATCAGGGCTTGCAGCCATATTGGCGAGATTGTTGAAGGCCGGAGCTTCCCCGAGGGTAAAACCTAGTTTAGTCTCAACCAGAAGGAGTGCAACCAGCACGGACGGGGTTACGCCGTATTCTTTATCAATGTCCTGCAACAATGGGTAATGCTCACGGAGATAAGAATATCCCCCGGCCAGCATGATCGGGCCGACATACCTTTCATCAAATTCCTTTTCCCGGGCGACCTTCTTTGCCGGAGGCTCAAACCTGCGTTTAAGCAGAACCCGCATTTTGCGGGCCATCATGGCCGAATCATACTCCAGCGAACTGGCGGAAAAAACAGCATTCACATATTCCCGATTGAATCCGTCAGCCACGAGCCTATCCTTAAGCGCGTCCCAGCTGTGCGAATTATCGGCATGCACAAAACCGCAACTCCCCAGAAAGATAATAAAAAAAAGTACTGCCAGCTTCCTGAACATTTTACAGTCCAAACTCCGTTAAAGCCTATTCATAGGCACGTTAGCCATTTCTTCTTCAAAATCGTCGTCTATGTATTCCGAATAATCAGCTACATTAAATTTACTGCCGCAGGACCCGCAGCGCAAAAACACACCGCGTCATTCGCGATGGGTATACAGGTCTCCGCCACACTTGCTGCAACGGCCCTCATGGTCCTTCTCTTTATCTCGTGTTTTATTAAAAAGGCTCCGCCCTCTAAACATTTATTCCTCCGCTCATCAGCAATATAAATTCCATCAAAGCCTGATGTCCACAATAAAAATCCGGCAGACTGCCTACGGGCAATCTGCCGGATAAATCAATCACTTTCGATTAAGCCTAATCCCGGTCCTTAATTAGTTTTAAGGGAGGGATTCATGTCACCCATTGCAACGTAGAGCTTAGCAAGTGCAACCTGATAATCAGACAGAGCCTGAATGAGCTGAGCTTCACTGTCACTCAAACGGGACTGGGCGTTAAGTACTTCGTTGTTAGTGCTGACCTGAGCCTGATAACGGGCCATGGCCATTCTGTAACCTTCACGACCTGCTTCAACTGACTTACGGCCTACACCGATACGGTCGGCAGCAGCCTTGAGGCTGAGCAGCTGGTCTTTGATTTCGTAGGAAGCTTCAAGACGGGTGTTATCAAACTCAGCCTTGATCTTCTTGACGTTGTCTTCAGCACGCTTGGTGTCGTAGTAGGTCTGACCCCAGCTGAAAACTTCCCAGTTCAGGTTTGCGCCAATATTCCAGGAATCAGGACGATTACGGTAGTTGAATTTGTTAGAACTTACAGAAGGATCATCGCCATCACTGCTGTAGTTAAAATCAGCAGTAATGTCGGGATAAAAACCACTTTCGGCGATGGTTACGTCTTCTTCTGAAATTTCAACGGCCTTGCGGGCAATCTTAAGATCGGGACGGCCTTTGTCAGCCTTGTCAATGCACTGATCAAGAGTCATGGAAAAAGGCATGTAGGTCAGTTCACCGGAGTAATCCACCTTTTTCTCGAGGGGCAGGTTGAGCAGGGTGTTCAGCCGTGCAGCCCTTGAATCCACGGTGTTCTTGGCAATAAGCAGATCCTGTTCTGCGGTGGCGAGTTCAACTTCAGCCTGCAGAACATCAACTCTCGGACGCAGACCTACCTGATAGAAAGCCTGAATAACATCAAGCTGAGATTTCAGACGGGCAACAGAGTCCTGCTTACTTTTAACTTCCATGCGGCCCTGCAGCAGGGTCAGGAAAGAAGTCTGGATATTGCTGATCAGGGTCAACTCTGCGTTGTAGAGACTTGCCTCGGTTGAAGCACGCTGCAACTTGGTTTTCTGGTATTTGGAAAGCAGCTCAAAACCCTTAAAGACCGGCTGGCTGACATTAATTGAAAAAGCCCACTGATCTTGGTAGCCAGCGGGAGTATCCCCGGAACGGGGAACATCGTCATAATGTGTGTAGCCGTACTTGGCAGTAACAGGTCCACCAAAAGCACCGCGCTGCCTTTTCACATCACTTTCAGCTGCCAGCAGGTCTTTGCGGGCTGCAATAATGGACGGATTCTGTTTCAGTCCAAGCTTTACGCACTCTTCAAGGGTGAGCTTCATTTCAGCGTCCACAGCGTCATCAGTAACAGCCTGCGGAACCTGAGTGGTGGCCTCTTCCATGGAGACCGGAGCTTTTGCTTCACCGAGAGTTTTTTCTCCCTGTTCCTGTGCATAGGCAAAGGAGACTGATGACAGCATGAAAATCAAAACTAATAAAAACGGAACATTGCGTTTCATTCTACACATCCTGAACGTGTGGTTATTATCTTTGGAAGAATTAATATACAAAAATCAAAACCTATATAGATGTTCCCGCGCAAGGAATCAAGCAACAATTTTGTTTTAAACACTAGGAAACAGCCGCACAATCGGTTTTATCCCCCTGTAATTTGTCCACTGTATGCTTCAAAGCGGGGAGAACTGCTTCAAGACTTTCCCGTACGGCCTTGGGGCTTCCGGGAAAATTCACAACAACACTTTCCCCCAAAGTACCGGCCACAGCCCGAGAAATCATGGCATGGGGAGTTTTTTCCAATCCGGTGGCAGTAATAGCCCGTTCGAACCCGGGCAACCTCTTCTCAATCACCGCAAGAGTCGCCTCAGGGGAAACATCTCGCGGCCCCACTCCTGTCCCTCCGGTGGTCATGATCAGGTCAAAGCCATCCACATGGGCCAGATGCATGAGCAGCGCCTTCAAATCAGCGCACTCATCCGGGATCAGATAGCCTTGGACAATGGAAACCGGAAGTGCATTTTTTATCATTTCTCCAATTAACGGTCCGGCCTCATCCTTTCTTTCCCCGGCTGCACCCTTGTCACTCAATGTTATATACGCGAGCGAATAGCCTTCTTTTTTTATAGTCAGTTCTGCGACCCCGTCGGGCAACTCAGCCAACACTTCAGCAGTCCATGACTTTGCCCCAGGCACCCCGGAAGTCCAGAACCCAGAGGTTACACGCATAAGCTCAACTCCGCCGCCCTCAAGAACCATTCCGGCCCGTAAAACTTTAGTAGCCCCAGAAATAGAAGCATAGACACATCCTTGCGGCAGGAAACGGGAATCACCTAACATAATCATGCTGCCGGGACCTGCTCCATTTGTCGTAGAAAAATCACATTCAAGCACAAAAAACTCCTTATCAAAATCAGGCCAGCAAAACAGCCAGAATCCCGGTAATAAAAATTCCATCAAAAGTCCCGGCTCCGCCTATGGAGACAACCGGAGCATCAAGCACCCTCCGAGTGGCCGGAGTGGCAAGATGCAACAGGTCCGCACCTATCAAGGTTCCAAGGCTTCCCGCAACATAGGCTGCTATAGGCGCCATTTCACCCTGAACGAGAATCAGGGCCGCAAAAGCGGTGATCAACGGCGGAATGAGTACCGGAATTCCGATCCCAACACCGGGAATAGGCCGTGCAAGGGCGTAGGTTGCCGCACTGACCACTGCCACACAGAGCAGGATAGAAAAATCGAAACCGTACCGACCAAGTAAGGACAGAGAAAGCAGCACCGGAATCACACAGCCGCCAAAATTTACCGCCACCACCTGATTGGTCAGGGTTGCGGCATCACGCTGGGTATCCATTGGTGAATAAGGGTTAAACATGCGCACCCGCCTGATGCGCACATCAGGGACCAGCCTTTCAGAACGGAAGACCGGAATATTCACCCCACTCCCGAACAAAGTGGCAATAAGCAGCAGAAAACCCTGCCCCGGCGTAAGTCCCAGCTTGGAGAAAGCTACGGTAATGAGACCAACCTGTACAAATATAAACAAAAAGAATATGAGGACAAAAAAAATGACGCCCAGAAAAAAGACTGTGGGCAGTGAAAACATGGGGCCGCGCATAGAACGAAAACTCCTTGTTTGCGGATGTGGACAAATTCAGGCTATTTAATGCTATAAGTGCAGACACCTCAAGATTTTATTGTTAATTTAATTACGGCTTACCAGAGATAATCACTGTGAGGAAGGTATAATATGAAAGGAATTATTCTGGCCGGGGGGTCCGGCACCAGACTTTATCCCCTGACAAGAGTGGTCAGTAAACAGCTTCTGCCTGTTTATGACAAACCCATGATCTACTACCCGCTCTCCATCCACATGATGTCAGGCATCCGTGATATCCTGATCATCTCCACCCCCGAGGACCTGCACAGATTCGAGGACCTTCTCGGTGACGGATCAAACTTAGGCATCAATATTTCGTACAAGGTCCAGCCGGAACCGGAAGGACTCGCCCAAGCATTCATTATCGGCGAAGAGTTCATTGGGGACGACAGTGTCAGCCTGATCCTCGGGGACAACATCTTTTACGGGCACGACCTGCCGCATATCCTGCAAAAGACTGCCGCACTCAAGGAAGGCGGGACGGTTTTCGCTTACGCGGTCAAGGACCCAAAACGATACGGCGTAGTTGAGTTCGACAAAAACCAGACCGTAATCAGCATTGAGGAAAAGCCGGAGGTCCCCAAATCGAAATTTGCGGTAACCGGCCTGTATTTTTACGACAATTCAGTCATTGAAATAGCTAAAAGCATCAAGCCATCAGCACGCGGTGAACTTGAAATCACTGATGTAAACAACGAATACCTCAAGCGCGGCAAGCTCAATGTGGAACTGCTCGGGCGAGGTTACGCATGGCTTGATATGGGCACCCACCAGTCTCTGCTCCGGGCTGCTTCTTATGTTGAAGCAGTTCAGGAAAGACAGGGCTTCATGCTGGCCTGTCTGGAAGAGATTGCCTTCCGCATGGGCTATGTTTCCCTTGATGAGCTGAAAGCCATGGCTACGGATATGCTCAAAAATGACTACGGCCAGTATTTGATGGAAATATACAACGACGCAAAGGCGAAGAGTTAATGAAAAAAACAGTCATCACTTTAATTGTCATCATGGCCCTGCTTGCACCCTGTGCCGGATTTTGTGAAATCCCGGACATTTCAACACAATTTAACAAACTTTCCGGTGTTGAAGCCTCTTTCAGGACATTGGGCATGAAAATCGACAAAATAACCGGGGCCGACACTCAGCCGGACCGGGTATATGCCCTGCAGGATATGGCCGACATGTGCAAAACCAGCAAAATGCAGGTACACAGCCTGACCTCACTCTTTTCTGTGGTTAACCTTGTAAAACGTGAAAAGAAATTTCATAGCAGGGAAGCTGAACTACTTAAAAGAAAGTGCGGATATGCATACAACGATTTCAATCGGCGAAAAATATTTATCCGGGACATTCTGGCCAAAGCCAAAGACCAGAAACTGAAAGATCTGGCTCACATCTTTGATGCCCAGTTGGAAATAGTGCTGGAACAGCTGACAGCGATAAACAACAAATTCAAATAAAAAAAAAGGCCCGCAAATGCGGGCCTTTTTTTATTGAAAAGAACAAATAGTCTTTTCGAAATTTTTTTAATGGTGACCTTCGTTTTTGGTTTCATTAATCCTGCGAAAGATCATGAAAAGCATCCATGCAAGATAACCAAAAATAAGAGAAACACCTACAAAGCCAGCAGTTGTGCTGTGGCCCATGTTGCTGATAAGTTCGCCGATCATTCCCAAATACCTCCAAGTATTTAACCCGATTCATTACAAAAATTTTAATTAGTCTTCGCTATATTTTCCAATAATGTCAAGCTCTAGTTTAAGTATAAATATTGACAAACTACTTCATACATATATGATAACACCGACTATAGAAATAAATTAAGCTTAACAATACTAGCGCATTATACAGCAGTTAATCGTTGTTACTTTCTTAATTTCATCAGGGGACAAGAATGGGGAAGGATAAAACAGAAAACAAACCCGGACTGGTGGGCAAGCTGAAGACCAAGCTGGACCGCATGCTTGGCCGAAGTACGGACGAATCGCTGGATATTGAATTCAAGCCGCAAAAAGATGTTCCTGCCGCACGTCGCGCTTTCAGGATTGACGTGGATAATATGCACGTCATCTGCCGCACCCCAAGGGTCAAATGCCGCATACTGGACATCAGCGCCAGCGGCATCGGCTTTGCCAGCAGCAAGGAATTCCCAGTAGGGACTGTCATAGATGCAGTATTAATCTGGTCCGGAAAACCTGTCCTGAAAAACTTAAAACTTAAAATTGCCAGAAGAACCCCGAAAATAGTGGGCTGTGAGTTTACCGATCTGGAAAGATCTCAGGACAAGGTTATCAGCAAGATAGTCCTCGCCGCACAGAAACGTTTGATCCAGAAGAAACACTCCGGCAAACACCCCGATAGAACCGAAGAAGAAATGGCAAGAGAAATCGAAGCCCAAAAAAAACGCGGTGTTGCTCCGGCATCCGATAAAAAATTCAAGCTCTAACCCCGTACTTAGAACGGGAATTGCGGGAAACAGTCCATGAAAACAGTTATTCTTGACGGTTACACTCTAAATCCCGGCGACAATCCATGGACCGGACTGGAAGAACTCTGTGAAATAACGGTTTACGACCGTACAAAGCCTGAGCAAATTCGCGAAAGAGCTACTGGGGCGGACATTATCCTGACCAACAAGACCGTGTTGGATGCGGACATCATAAATGGTCTCCCCAAACTCAAATTTATTTCTGTCCTTGCCACCGGATATAACGTTGTCGATCTGGATGCAGCCGCAGCCAGAAATATCCCGGTATCAAATGTTCCGGGATACTCCCCTCCTTCCGTTGCCCAGCATGTTTTCGCCCTACTCCTTAACCATGCCAACAGGGTAGCCACACACGATCAGGCCGTGAAAAACGGTCAATGGGCGCAGCAGGAAGATTTCTGTTTCTGGAACGCACCGCTCGTTGAACTGGCCGGAAAAAAGATGGGAATTGTCGGATTCGGAGACATAGGCAAAAAAGTAGGTGTCATCGCCAACTCATTCGGCATGGAAGTTCTGGCCTATGCACCAAGACCTAAGCCGGAACCGGAATACACCCCTTTCAGCTTTGTATCGCTTGAAGAAATCTTCAGTGCGGCTGATGTTATATCCCTGCACTGCCCCTTGACTGCTGAGAATGAAAATTTCGTCAACAAGAAATTGCTTTCGACCATGAAAGCAAACGCTTACCTGATCAATACTGCCCGTGGTCCACTCATCAATGAAGCAGACCTTGCGCAAGCTTTGACTAAAGGAGTAATCGTCGGAGCTGCTCTGGATGTAGTAGAAGAAGAACCGATGCTCCCCGGCAACCCCCTTTCGGGAGCACCGAATTTAACAATTACACCTCATATTGCATGGGCAACCCTTGAAGCCCGATCCAGACTTACCAACACAACGGTAGAGAATGTGCGCTCTTTTCTGAAGGGAAAGACAATAAATGTAGTTAACGGACTCTAATACTACATCCATATAATTAAATAAAAAAGGGCTGACATAATTATCTATGTCAGCCCTTTTATATAAATATACTTGAAACTCTAAAGTTTAACAGACTTCACCTGTCGCATATTTTTGAACAGTGGAGATCAGGTCTGCCTTGCGGACAGGCTTGGTAAGAAAAAAGTCACATCCGACTTCGTAAGCCTTATCTTCATTCTCCGGCAGGGCATGTGCAGTAACAGCCACAATGGGAGTCTTTTCCCGGCTGTTCTCTTTCTCGAAACTACGCATAAGTGTAGTTGCCTCATAACCGTCAGTTACAGGCATCTCAATATCCATGAGAACTACGTCGTATTCTTTACGCTGGAACAATTCAAAAGCTTCGCTGCCGTTTTCGGCCACATCAATGGAATAAGGAAACTTCTTCAGGTACAATTGCACCAGAAGCACATTGTTCTCGCAATCTTCTGCAAGTAAAATATTCAAAGGCCTAGTCGCTCCATCCAAAACATTTACACCGACAGCACTTTTTTCTGCATTAAGCATTTATATATCCTGCAATAAGTCAAAAAACAGACTCCCAAAGGCTGTCTGCTCCTCCCTTTGACCCGACGCCATTTGATATACTAACACATTGGCAAAAGCAACAGCCCATAGAAACAAAATAACACAGCCTGTCAAAGGTGCAAGTGCTAACTTATTTATCTTTAAGACATTGCTCTTACATTAGCCGCAAAAATTTCCAGATCATTAGGTTCGCCTTCCTGATGATCCTCGGGATACAGAAGTGCAGACATAAAAAAGACACTGCCAACCTCAAGGGATTGGGACGCAGATATAGAAAAGCGCTCAATTCGCTCTTTAACCTCATTCGAAGCGGATTCGGCCTGAGGTTCTACCTCAGCAGCAAGCCCCGCCAGAACCATGGCCTTTTGACGCATTAACTCTCTATAACCATCGTCATCATTATCGCCATAAAGAACTTTACGCGCCTGTTCCTCAATTTCGCGGACCTGTGTGGCAATACTTTCCAGCCGATCCGCCAGCAATTCGTATGGGTTACCGGAAACCATAACTCCTCCTGATTCTGTTTTGCTTGGATATTAGGACCCGGGCAAAACAAAAGCAAGAGGAGTCAAAAATATTCTATCAGTGCTGTACGAGCTTATAGTGAGCCGCACATCTGGCGATAATTTCCGCACTCAATTTTATTTATAAATGGGCATTGCTTTTTCATAAACCACTTCTTGCGCGGGCACCAGAAACGATCTTTAAACGGCTCATTGCATCCGTCGGATGTCAACTTTTTCCTACGCTGGTTACCAATTACGATATACTTACCTTCGGTGCGTACTTCAATGAGAGTCATAACGACCTCCACCAGCTTGCTTCAGCTCATACTGACTGAATCCTCCTTTGGGCGGTTACCTGATTTACAATCTTCTACAACTGAAATATATTATGCACCTAATATGCCATACTCAGCAGATCGGGAATTCTTTCCCTTTACATCCTGAAAAAATGGTCATAACAGATATCGTTTGTGTTTATCATCACAGCGAAATAAATCCGGCAGTGCCAAAAGGGTGACAGTCGGTTCAAGGAGCACACTTTGCCTATACTTTCAGCCAGCACAGGAATAACCAGATACAGAATTCTGGAAGAAGTCAGCGATGAACTGATCCGGGAAATACCCGAAAAATTAGCAAAATTCGCATTCATGGACATTGACCACACCGCTGAGGAACGTTCCTTCGGCTGGGTGAACATGGATGATATGCTTGATGACAAATGGGCTGTATCACCGCCGGAAAAGGCCCAGTACTTCACCTTTTCCCTGCGCCTTGATACCCGCAGAATCCAGCCCGCAGTATTGAAAAAACATTTTCAGATCGCGCTGAACCATGAGCTTGCTGAAGCCAAGAAAGAGGGAAAAAATTTCATCTCCCGCGACCGTAAAAGGGAAATTAAGGAACAAGTTACCCTTAAGCTGCGCGCACGCTCCCTGCCCATCCCGGCTGTTTTCGATGTGGTCTGGAACGTACCGGAAAACCGGGTCTACCTTGCGGCTACCAATACCAAGGTCATGGACCTGTTTACCGACCATTTTTCCGATACCTTCGAACTGACCCTTGAACCGCTGACCCCCTTCTTTCTGGCAATGGAAATGCTCGGCGAAGAGGCTGTACAGAAACTCGAATCGCTCGACCCCACCTATTTTGTAGGCTAGGGAACAAAAGACTTTACTCAAAGGAGCACCAGTTATGGACCTCATGATGCTAGCCGAAAGGGAAAACACACTTCTGGGCCAGGATTTCCTGACCTGGCTCTGGTATAAAAGTGAAATTCAGGACGGCATGTTTGAGCTGGAAAACGGCGAACGCTTCATGCTCTACATGGAACAGCGCATGTCCGTGCAGGGTGGCGACGGTGAAAACGTTGATACCGCTACAGTCAACTCTGCCAGCGGCGACATGACCGAAGTTCTCTACGGGTTGCGCACCGGTAAAAAAGTTACCCGCTGCCAGCTGAAGATGGAGATCGACGAGAACCTCTGGCAGGTTCAGATCAAAGCTGAAGATTTCACTATGAGCGGACTGAAAACCCCTAAAGTGGACATGAAAGATGAAGAAGGCGACGACCCGGACGCAAAATTTCTGGAGAAGATCTATTTGATAGAAAAATGCATCGCCCTTTTTGACCATGTCTTCAAAGAATTCATCACCATCCGCATCTCAGACCAGTGGAAGGAAGAGGTTGCCCGCTTCCAAAGCTGGCTGCGCGAAGGAGAAAAATAGACATGGCTAAAATCACATTGGCAGCATTCGGGGACAGCCTCACCGAAGGTTACGGTCTTCCGGCGTACAGTTCCCTTCCGGCACAGCTTGAACGCAGATTGCTGGAAGAAGGCTTCCATGTGGCCATAAACAATTTCGGCCTGTCCGGGGATACTTCCGCGGACGGGCTCTTCCGCCTTGCCAATGTGCTTGAAAGCGAGCCGGATGCAGCATACATCGAATTCGGTGCCAATGACTGCTTCCAGCTCATGGACCCGGAACAGACCAGAATAAACATTTCCCGCATGGTTGAAGCTTTTCAGGAAGCAAGTATCCCGGTCCTGCTGCTTGGCTTCAAACCCATGAACTTCACCCCGCAATCCTACTCATCTGAATTCAACCGCATCTTCACTGATGTTGCCGAAGAATTCAGCATTCCCCTCTACCCGTCCCTGACCGAAGGGATCGGTGAAGCACCGGAATATTACCAGCCCGACGGGGTCCACCCCAACAGCGAAGGCGTAGCGGTAATGGTCAACAACATGTTTCCGGCATTCAAGTCTTTTCTGGAGTCCATCTCCGGGTAATTAATATTGTTTTTTCCACTCAGCCCATGTATCTTTTACATTAAAGCATGGGAGAGAAGATGGAAAAGAACAGTAAACCCGAATCACTTGAAGACGAAAAAGCGACAGAAGAGCAAAAGAAGGTCCCAAAAGCACCTGAACGCCCTTCCGTTGCTTTGATCATTGGTTCGGAAGGGATAAAATCATTCTGCGCTCTTCCTTTTATAGAGTATCTGCAGGAAGAAAAGATAAATCTTGATCTGGTCATCGGAGTCAGCGGTGGCGCTTTGCTGGCCGGATTTATGGGCGCAGGTTACGACCTCAAACAAATTCAGGAAGTCTTTTCCAAAACCGTAGACCCGCGTTTTTATACCGACGTGGATTATAATTCCGTGCTTGAGATCGCCAGCACCGGCATGGGCAAATTCACTGCTGAATCCGGCATCCTCAAAACAGACTGCTTACGCCGGACCTACGAAGCTCTTTTCAAAAAAACTGACATTTCCGACCTCTCCCCCAAGACCCTGATCGCCACTACCGACCTTGAAACCGGCAAGCCGGTCATCCTTGAAGAAGGAAACCTTGCTCAGGCCATATACGCCAGCAGCGCCATCTACCCGCTCATGCCTCCGGGAAATATTGACGGCAAAAGGCTTATTGACGGCGCATTCTCCTCCCCAGTGCCGATCATGGAATGCGTAAAGCGACAGATCGACATCATCATTGCCATCTATTTTGACGATGCCTGCAACCCGGAACCGGACAGCTTTGTTTCCAGCTACCTAAATACCTCGCGTATCTTCAAACGCTCCATACTCACCAGCCAGCTACCTCTTTCCATAGACATGCACCACCATGAAATCATTCCGGTTTATATCAAACACCCCCGCCCCATTGAACTCTGGGAAGTAAAAAAACTTACTGAAATCGTACATGCCGGAAAGGTGGCCTTCACCAACAAAAAAACAGATTTCACGGAAGCTGTTTCTGAATTTAAGACCAAAAGAAAACTCCGCGAAGCAGAGCGGCACAAGAAAGAAGCTGAGTTGAAACTCGAGCAGGAAAAAGCCGCTGCCGAAGAGAAAAGGCACGATGAAGCCGTGGAAAGAATGAAACAAGGTAGCTCCCAAAAGAAACAACCGGAACAGCCAAAAACAGAAGAGCCTCCCAAAAAACGGACCTTCAAAATCGTCAAGACACGCAAAGAGCGTAAGGGAAGCGGCACATGAGAATTATTACACTACTGCTGGCTATAATCTGCTGCCTACCAACCCAGCTATATGCCGGGGAAATCGTACTGGGTACAATTTTCGGCCTTAAATCAAGTCAGGCCCCCACCGCACAGGAAGCCCTGAATGGAGCACTGCTGGCTATACAAAAAATCAATAACTCAAAAGGTGAAATCAAAATCAGGCTAGAAATAGAATCCACCACCAGTGAAACCACAGGAATCCTCAAGGGAGCCAACAAACTGGCCCAATCCAAAGGGATTATCGCCGCAACCGGGATAATTGACGACAACGCAGCCCTCACTGCAGGGCCGGCTTTTCAGGCTGTGCAGCTTCCCTTTCTATGCACCGGAGCTCAAGCTGATTCGCTCTCCCACATCGGCTCAAATATTTTTACCCTCGCCGTGCCGGACATCAGGACCGGGCAGCTTCTAGCCGAATTCACCACAAACACAATGCAGATCGATAACATCATGCTGGTCCGTTCCGACCTCGCAGACAGCACCGCCCGGCAGGCGGACAGCTATGCCCGCCGTTTCAAGCGCAATGGAGGCAAAATTATGGCTGAAATGCGCATCACTGAACCGGACCCGGATTTGTCTTTCATCAGCAAGAAGCTGCAAGAACTTAATCCTCCGCAGCCCACGAACAGCACTGTCATAAATGACACCGTCGGGGTCAGCGACTTTGTAGACAGCGCAGCAGGTATTACCATCCAGAAGCGGGAAACCGAACCGGCTAAACCGCAGGTGGAAGCTGTAATAATCTTTGCCCCGGCACGCATCGCCGCAAAACTGCTCAAGCAACTCAAAGAGGACCAGCTGACTTACTCCATTCTCGGCGGAACTTCGTTTGATACCGTTCCTATGCAACAGCCCATGAAAGATTATCCTTCAACCGTTTATTTTGCATCACAAGCGGCCATGGACCGCGAAACACCGCTGGTGCGTTCTTTTGTGAAATCATACAAAGAACTCTTCGGCAACGTACCCCAAACCGGATACGCTGCTTTAGGCTTTGACTCCATTATGCTTCTCGCTGCAACCGCACAAAAACATGGCACAACCTCCGCAGCAATCCGCAACGGACTGGGGCAGGTCAAAGATTTCGAAGGAGTATGCGGAAAAATAACATTTCAAGGCAATGGAGCGGAAAAGCCGCTTTACGTGATGCAATTTAAATCAGGTCAAAAATCAATGGCGACGGTACTTAAATAAAATAGACTGTTGCCAATCATCTACCCATTCTCAAAAATAAATGAGATTGTAGTTCCCTTATCTTCAGAGGTTTCCATTTCAACCTTGCCAAGCTGGGCTTCCATAAGCAGGCGGGCACTGTAGCTTCCTAGCCCTAAGCCGTTTTTCTTTCCTGAAGTTGAATATTTTTCGAAAAAAACATCCCTTATTTCAGCAGGAATACTACCTGAATTATGGATTTTAACGACAGGGACAACATCAGCAAAAACAGATACTGTCACCGGTTTTCCATTTGGAGATGCTTCTACAGCATTTTTCAAAATATTGGAAAACATGGATTGACAAAAATCTTTCCTGCCTTTGACCTGCAATGAAATCTCATCCAGCGACCGTCCGTTCCCAGACTGCAAAAGGATATCAACCTCCCTTGCGTCGGCAACATGCTCAAGCTCCTTGGTAAGCTTCAACAAAACAGACTTAATATCCACCAACTCAGGTACATAACGATAGGTACCAGTCTCGATCTGATACAAATTAAGCGACGAATTTATCTGATTCAGCATCCTCAGACCAGCCTCTTCAATCATATTTAAGCATTCTTTCTGCTCTTCATTAAGCCCTCCCCCAGCAGCAATGATAACCGGGAGATTGATGATGCCATTAAGGGGAGCCTTAAGATCATGACGCATAATCCTTTCTACATCTTCGTGGAGCTTTTCCAGATCCTTGCGGGCAGAAACATCCTCCAATGTCCAGATTATGCCCTGTTCAAGTATAGGAGGAGACACAGCACGCCCGGTAACACTACCCCAGACAACACTTCCATCCTTATGCCGTAGTTGCAATTCACGCTGAACAATCTCCCCAGCTTCAAGAGGATCTTTCACTGAGTACCAAAATTTAGCAAAAGTCTTGTCAGAGATATAAAGAATTTGAGTGCTCTGCCCCAAAAGCTCGTCAGGTTGATACCCGACAATCTCACAGAAACGGGAGTTAACCCTGTGCATAATCCTCAATGATTTCATATAGGCTATGCCCACGGCGCTGTTTTCAAAAAGAGCCTCAAATTCGGAAAGGGAGTGCTGGAGTTCAGTATCCTTACGCCGCTTAGCTGCAGTCAGCGCAACCAGCACCAAAAGCACCAGAACATAGATTACAACCGCCAAAACATACGGCAACGAGGAATGCATCCAGACCTCAAAAGCAGATACATGGGTAACCAGCTTCCATTTCCGTTCTCGCAGAGACTCACTATCGGCAGCATGCTTACTCTTTTCATCTGGCGAAAGAATTACTGTTCTGAATGTGAAAAGACCATCACCGGTCTGGAATTGCCCGGAATCATGTTCATAAATACGTACCCAAGCATCAGGAAACAATTTTTCAAAAGAACATTGCTTACGTTCCGGATACATAAAAGACCAATTACAGCCCTCAGAACCGCCCAAAAGATACAAGCCGTCCTGATTCAAAAACATGAATTCACCATGCGATTCCAAAAAATTATGCCCCAAACTATCCAATACACTCTGGCCTAAAAAATTAACAACCAGCAAACCGGACCTTGCCCCTCTCGCATCAAAAAGCGGGGTAGCAGCACGAATCATTGGCTTAATAGGGTCTTCAACCTTTCCGTTCTCCATATTCAAATCAAATGTAGAGGAATAAAATTCCTCAGGGCCAAGCCGGATTGCCTCTTTAAAGTAATACCTGTCAGACTTATCCTGAAGCTCTTCCTCAGCAACCCGATATGCGCCATTCTTTCCGTAATTTACCCTTAGAATCTCCTTACCAGCAGTATCAATAATTCTAATCTTATCAAACCTTCCAGATACATTTAAAAAATGGATAAATTCATTTTTGAGAATTGCGAGAGAAGCATCCTTTTGTCCATTATCAAGTTTATAAAGCGAGTCATGTCCCAATAAAAAACGTAAACCGGAAAGCATCTTGTTCATCTCAAGTTCGGTACTGACCGCGCTGGAACTGATAAATGAAGTCTCTATATTGCGCAGCATTTCCATATGAGAAGTAGACTCACGGTAGGCAAGCCCAAAAGCAATCAACCCTAAAAAGACAGCAATAGGCAGAAGAGGGGTCAAGATCCATGTTCGACAAAAAGTGCAGACTTTGGCCATCAGCTATTATCTCCGCAGAACCTAGAATAAAATATTTTTTATAATACCAGTCCCCCTCTCTGCTTTCAAACATATTTCATATTTTATACACTCCAGCAATTTATGACGCCCAACTACTTAATTTCATTGCTGTCCTGCTCAAGACTGCGCTGCACGGCCCGAACAAGTAAATATATCAGTGCGGCAGCGACTGCCAACACGGCCAGCATTTCCCAATCCACTGTCCCCATACGCACGCCGGAAGACAGAAGATGCCCTCCGGCTGTGAGAAAAACAGTCTCAGGGATCAAACAGACTACGCTCATGATCAGGAACGGCAGGAAGCGCACCCCGGTAGCCGCCCAGAGATAGTTGGCAACAGAATATGGAACAACCGGAACAATCCTGCTCAAAGCCAGAACCTTGATCGGATGCTTTCGGCTGAGCATTTCCATCTTCATAAAATTTGGGTCATGGCGAAATTTCTTGAATACCCGTCCCCGCAACACAAACCTTCCCAGAAAAAAAGAAATGGACGATCCTACGGCCATACTGGCCAGACACATAGCCGTTCCTTTCACTGCCCCGAACAAAACTCCGGCCACCACAGTAAAGAGGGTCTGCGGAATTACCAGCACCATGCCGACCACATTTATGACCATAAACAGAAGCGGAGCATAATTACCTCTGGCCTCTATCCATGCGGTTATTGCTGATAGGTGCCCTTCCCCGTAATGCTCTACCGCAAAAGAAAGGATACCCACTACCGCCATAATAACAGCCCCGTGCAGAATTATTTTTTTTGAATGAGATTTTTCCGAGCTCATATATTCCCTCTTCACTTGATGTCTCAAATATCATACCGTCTTGGTCGGAAGTTAACGTGACATCCTTCAAAGATAAGGATAACACACGCTGACCGACTCAATGTTTAATTACTGAAAAAATTTATTTCAGAAAACAATAATCAGGGGAAAATATGCGCTACGAACTCAAACTCATGGACACCCTTTCCGGAACCGGATGCTTTGCCGCGTTCCCCGGTCCCAACCTGAGCTTTTCCGAAGTACTGGCCCATCTGGAAGCACATCCTTACGACGAATTCATGCACCGCCACATGCTGGAGATGCTGGGTAAACACCGTACCCGCAAAATTCAAAAGCTGATCAAGGAAATCAAGGACGATTCAAAGAAAAAAGTGCTCGCCGCACTCATTTACGAAGCAGCCATCACCCATCCCCGCCTTGCTTCCCTGCGCGCTGAAGTGGAAGCAACATTTGACGCTGAAGAACTCAAAGAATTCAGCCCGACCCTGCACCTGCGCTCCCACCTGCTGAACGATCAGCCCCTGCACAATAAATGGACTGGAATATTCTCCGACAACATGGAAATGCACCGGGAACTGCCGACAATAGAAGAAGCAGGAATCGAGCAGCTTTACAATAATGGAGACCTGCCCTCCAAAGATTTCACCACAGCCACCAGCATCCGTGTAAAGCTGGAAAACGAATCCAAGCTTCCTCCGGCCAAGGAACGCGCCCCCATTGAGGAAGTCACCGCCAATGCCAACAAGAAACTTGAAGCTGTCGGCGTATTCATGGGCCCCCAGATGCGCCAGAAAGGCTGCCTCAGTCCCTTTGCTGTACTGCACAACTGGATGGTCGAAAACCGCACCGACAACGGCTGCTTGAGCAACTCCCTGCGCGCTATCCAGACCAGCTATGGACGAGGCTTCACCTTTGAGCAGGCCTGTGTTTCCTGTGCCATGGAAGTTGCCGAGAGAGTCAGCTCCTACGCAAGCATCGGCAAATCAGGTGTTGCCAACCGCGCAGCTTCCCTGCCTGTCAGCAAAGGATCATACGAAGAAATTTCCAAGGAAGGTCCGGCTATCAACCCCGACGACCTCGGCCTTGAGACTCCTTACGAAGGTCAGGAAATCTGGTGGATGCCCGCAGAAAAATTTGACGGAGAAAAACATGTGCAGGCTCAAGTTCCTGTGCAGCATGTCTTCCTGTTCTGTAACCTTGATGAACAGAACCTGTTCAGCGGCCTAAGCTCTACCGGGCTTGCATCCGGCAACACCGAGGCTGAAGCACGCCTGAGCGGCCTGCTGGAAGTTCTGGAACGGGACAGCAATTCCACCATTCCCTTTGACAAGGAAAGGTGTTTCACCATTGAGACCGAAGATGAAGAAGTGCAGAAGCATCTTAACGCTCTTGAACAGAGCGGCATCAAGGTATGGTTTCAGGATATGACCTCCGAACTGGGAATCCCCTGCTACACCGCCTTTGCAGTAGGCAAGCACGGAGATATCAACAAGGGCGGCGGCTGTTCGCTTTCCGGCAAACGGGCCTTGCTCTCGGCACTTACCGAAATCCCCTACCCCTTCCCCGGACCGCCTACTTCTGAAACTCCCGAAGGCCTCCCGGTACGCAAACTCGAAGAACTGCCCGACCTGACCACCGGAAGTGCGGAAGGCGACGTTATGGTCATAGAAAACACACTGGCAGCCAACGGATTTGCCCCTTACTATGTGGACCTGACCCGCAAGGATCTCGAAATCCCGGTAACAAGGGCAATTATCCCCGGACTCGAAATAGTTTCCGACCTCGACAAGTTCTCGCGAATCAGCAAAAGACTGTACCGGAACTATCTCGACATAAAAAATCTTCTGTAATATGTTATCTCTAAGCTTGACTACTTAAAAGACAAAGTATATCAAGCATTACTTCCGTGCCGGGATGGTGGAATTGGTAGACACCCGAGACTTAAAATCTCGTAATCCTTGCGATTGTGCGGGTTCAAGTCCCGCTCCCGGTACCAGATAAAAATAAGGGTTCAGCTAAAATCTTAGTGATTTCAAGCTGAACCCTTTTTTGTTTTGGGTTATCCCCAAATAACCCTTATATTATTCGTACATGTATATTCTAGAATTTCTGGCGCAATGATTGACTAGCACTGTGACTTGCCAAGATATATTCAAAAAAAATATACATCAACTTTGATCCCGTTGAAAACTTCCTTCAACACTCCCCATATAGTTTACTATATCAGGAAAAAAAAGGGTTTTACTTGTAGTAATCATAAATATAAATGCTGCAAAGACCTTAAACTGACAATAATCATTATCACCAGAAAAAATAAACCGATTTTTTAAATTAATCCCTCTCGCACTACTATACGGAAAGCTCTTACCGTCTTCTACACAGTACAGTAACAAACCATCTTCAAGGCTTAATATCATATTGTGCCTATGCCTATACTCGACTTCATAATTGTAATATCCATCTAACTCATTTTCAATATTTGAAATATTAAAATCAAGTTTCTGACAAATCAGAAATGAAGGGATAACATCATAGGGACAATTTCTTGGGTCATATCCTCCAGATATGCTTTTTTTAACAATCACAGGCCTAGAATCCATTCTTTCAGATAGAGCTTTGTTCCTTGCCAGTTTATTTATTGCTTCGACAAACTGCTTTTTTGATAGAGTGGACTTAACCTCAGCTATTGCGTGAACGGATTCAATTGGAAAAAATCTTTGCCTATCACTTTCTTCATAAACAGGCGTCATATTACTATCAAAAATAACTACATCACATTGAGTACTAACGTTATCCATTGATGTGATTAAAAAACCAGTTGAAATATCCAAGCTGCATGGAACAATGAAACGAAGAAAATCTCTTACGATAGCTTCCCGGTACGTACCATATTCTCCTGGATGGATCAGTTTTCCTTGAGACTCATCATGAAACACTTCTAAGGAAGTTTCAGAAAAAGATTTTTTAAACTGATTCACTTTCTCTAACAACAATTTTTCAAATATAGAACTTGCCACAAACACCTCACATACCCAAACAAAACTACTACATCATTAATTATATATTTTGACTTATAAAAATCACCTAGCTTTATGAGCGAATGCCCATAATACAAAATACCCTCCACCGCCTAAAGCCCACCATATAATACCCTTACGAACAGGGTACTTAAGCCAAAACTTAAAACTCATAGCACCATCTGCCCCTGCAGGCAGCGCATACACAATATATCCAGTGAGAATTCCTGCCACAGCCCCTAAAAAAATTTTAATTATCAATTCCAAATTGAATTTCGAAAACATAACACACTCATTTTCTACAGCATAACAAACAACAAATTGTACAAAATATTATCCACACACATTTAAATGCAGAGAAGTACGCATCATCGATTATTATTGCTAAATTACTAATAAATACAAAGACTCGACGCAACTCATCACAGATAAACCTATTAATAACAAAAATCCATACAAAGACTGCTCAAGTCCCGCTCCCGGTACCAGATAACAATAAGGGGGCAGCTAAAATCTTAGTGATTTCAAGCTGACCCCTTTTTTGTTTTGTTATTTGCGATGTCCGGCTAAGGATCAGGAAACTCCTCCCTGACCGCAAGAATCTCTGGAAGGTAATTTAAAAAGACACTGACTATCCGTGGATCAAACTGCTTGCCGGACTCATTCTTAATAAATTGAATAGCTTCTTCCATGGGCCATGATCCCTTGTAAGACCGCTCGGAGGTCAGGGCATCAAACACATCGCTCACTGCGGTGATACGGGCGAAAAGCGGAATGTCCTTCCCCTTTAATCCTTCTGGGTACCCCTTACCATCCCATCTTTCATGGTGATAGAGGGCAATCTGGGAAGCAGCCCAGATAAGTTCCGACGGATGATCTCCCA
The DNA here is from genome assembly GCF_965230075.1 of Maridesulfovibrio sp. Taxonomy (GTDB): domain Bacteria; phylum Desulfobacterota; class Desulfovibrionia; order Desulfovibrionales; family Desulfovibrionaceae; genus Maridesulfovibrio. Next base: position 2,954,181 of record NZ_OZ245945.1, read on the forward strand.
TAATCTCCCCGCCTACGGCGGAGTGACCTTTCATGATTTCCCACTCTTCAGCAGTCAGCGATCCGGGCTTAAGTAAGATGGAATCCGGAACAGCAATCTTACCAACATCATGCATCGGACTTGCGTGGAGAATAAGCTCACATGACTCTTCATCAAGCCCCAATCCACGGGCTATGATCTCCGCCACCCGGCTCACCCGGATAACATGCGCCCCGGTCTGGTTGTCACGGAATTCTCCGGCTCTGCCCAGCCTCTGTACCATTTCTAATTGGGTTTCACGGATAGCTTTTGTCCTGCGCCGGACCTCAGCCTCCAGCATATCAGCACGCTCGACCTGACGCTTATAGTAATACCTGCTCTCAAGCATATTATTGATCCGCAGCATTACTTCCCAAGCCTGAAAAGGCTTGGTTAAAAAATCTGTAGCCCCGGCCTCAAGAGCTCCCTGCCGGGTTTTCTCGTCTGTCTGAGCGGTCAGGACAAGAACAGGTAAAAATTCACCCTGAATCTGCTCTTTCAAATCATTCAGAACCTCTATACCGCTCATGTGCGGCATCCTGATATCCAATAGGATCAAATCGAAATTTTCTTCAGCATTAAGTGGAACCACAGTCCTCGGATCAGCGGTGGAGGTATAATTTTCGAACCCATTGCGTTCGAGTATATTCTCCAGCAAGACAATATTTATTGGATTGTCATCAACAATTAATATGCTGGATTCGAGCAGTGTTCGCGCATCAACCATCTATTTTCCTTACATTCATTCACTATCTGCTGCACCCCATCAAGACTCACAGGCAAACCCATCCTGCTGTCTGCACCATGAATCTCGCCTTCACCAAGCTGCACAATAAACGGCTTCCACTCATCCAAACCCTGAGCGCGAACATCATCAATTACTTGCCCAAGCATATCTCCGGCCAGTTCTTCACTGATCAACACAATGTCCGGCCTCAGCAACGAAACAGCCCGCAACCCTTTTTCAATTGTTTTACGGACGATCAGAATGAATCCGTTCCAGTTGGAAGATATTTCCCGCATTTCATCAACGTTCACGAGGTCATCTTCAATACATAGAATAGTAGGGACCGGTTCCCCGGAACCAACCGGCTCAACCGAATCATCGGTCTCAGCAACAAAAATCGGCATGGAAAGACTAAAAGTAGTCCCTTTGCCTTCTACACTGGAAAATTCAATAGTCCCGCCCATAGCCTCGACCAACTGCTGGGAAATAGCCAACCCTATCCCGGTTCCCTCAATATCAGAGTCGTTATCCAAAAAACGGCTGAAAGGCTTAAACAGATCAGCGTGTCTCTTCTCAGGAATACCGATTCCACTGTCTGCAATGGTCAACAGGACATCTCTACCACGATCAACACCTGAAATTTCAATTTTTCCACCCTCATGGTTGTATTTAATTCCGTTCGAGAGGAAGTTTAGAATGACCTGCTTAAATCTGGTCCTATCCACTTTAAGCTCAGGCAGGAGATCAATGCTGCTGTCAATGTAAACTGCAACACCGCTCTCAGAAGCTTGCTGTTCCATAAGAGCAACAGAATCCCTTAAGATTTCTTCGACAGCAACGGCTTCAAGGTTAATCGCAAAATTACCGGACTCAACCATTGAAAAATCAAGCACTTCAGTAATCATATCTTTCAAATGATGTCCGGCAGTGGCAATATGCTCCACATTAGAGCGCATCTTCCCGGACAGAGCATCATCACTCAATAAAATATCGGAAAATCCCACAATGGCATTGAGGGGAGTGCGCAACTCATGGCTCATCCGGGACAAAAACTCTGACTTGGCCTTACTGGCAGAATCAGCAGATGCCAAAGCATCCTTGAGCTGATCTTCCGCAGAGACCCTGTCGGTGATATCCACAAAATTCTCAAGCAGAAAAGTTTCCTCGCCCCGCTTGAACGGCACAACACTTTTCAACACCGATTTGCCGTTAGCGAGCCTGCGAACATTGTGGTCAATATCCTGCCCGAGATCAGTAACCGGACACTTACCTACTTCTGCCGGACAAATATATTTGTGACAGACCGCCCCTAAAGCTTCCTCACGGTCCACACCGATAAGCCGCGCCGCTGTTTCATTCATATCCACAATGGTATGTGTCTCGGCAGCAATGACAACAACCCCGGCCTGCACACCCTGTAAAACAGCATTAGTGTAATCCTGCTGACCCTTGAGACGTTTTTCCATCTCAATCCGCTGGCTGATATCCATGAATGCTTCAAGAATAAGGCGCTCGCCTGACAGGGTGATATAGGCTGCGTTCTTGAGCACCGTAATATTTTTACCTTTGGCGGTCTTGACCTCCACCTCATTCTCGTAAGAACCTTCAATATTACGTGAAAACGGACAAGCGTGATCAGAAGAAAAACAGAAGACCTTATCGCAACGATTCCCAAGAACCCTTTCCTCTGAGTCTGCCTCAAAAAGACGTAAGGCTTCTGAATTGACTTTAATAACTTCCCTATTTTCATTAATAATAACCATTCCGACCGGAATTGAATCGAGAATGGTTTCAATGGCAGACTTGGCCTCTTCGAGATTACGGGCCTTGGTCTTCCGGTCGTCCAGAATAGAGCGGATGTTGAAGATAATACGGAAAAAGATAAGCAGGCAGAGCGGAATAGTAACTGCAAACACACCCAACCTTAAATTATTCATTCTGGCAGAAGCCTGATCTTTAAGGGTACTCAGCCGCTTTATTTCAATCTGGGTTTCATGAAAAATCTTACTGGATGACTCCCTGGCCCGAAGGATAAGAGCATCAATCTGCATGGCCCGGAAATTCACCGCATCATGAACTTTTTCCAATGAAGAGCTGTCATCTGTGCTAAGCAGTTTCCGCATGACAGAATAAATGCCTTCTATGGCTACTTCCAGCTCATACACTTTAGGATTAAGGTCAATAACTTCCAGAGCATATCCCGCCTCCTTTTCCCTATGAAAGGAAATCTGCTCGTCGACTTGGTCCGTATCATAAAAATTCGCCGGAAAACTATTCTTGAAAATCCCTCCCTTCTGCAAAACAGAAAGGATATCTTCAAGCTTGCTAAGGCTGTGATTAATATCATTCTTGAGGACCTTAACCTTACGCATGTCTGTTGTATCGATCATCCTTGCGACACCAAGCTCGACCATGAGCAAACGATGCATGATTGCCTTGCCCAACTCGGAACGGGCCTGCTGGTTCTTGATCTCGTATTCATAGCGGTCCAGAGAATTCAACTGCACTCTATCCACAATATAAATAACTGCAAAAGAGACAAAAAAGATCAAACAAAGAAACAATACTTTGGAGGTGACCTGTTCCTTTAGCAGGCCGGAGAACTTTCTATTTAACATCATATAGTCCGTACTTATTAAATATGGCCCTGCCCTCTGCGCTGGCAGCATACTCCATAAAAGCCTTGGAAATCTCAGGGTAGCGGGAGAATCTCAGCAATCCGATTATCAACTTCTTTTTTCCGGCATATTTCTCACTGATCGGCAACACACTTAAACTATCCCTGTTTTCAGGCCAAGTGGAAGTAGCGTACCAGTTAATAACAAGATCCGCCTCCTTATCCTTAAGAACCCGGGCAAGATCTTTTGAATCCGTAGTCATCATCTGCACATTTTCAGCAACTTGATTAAATATCCCTTTTTTAGTCAGAATTTTCTCTGTCTCCCGTCCAATACTGCCGCTCTCAGGGTTACCGATCACCACATAGTAATTGTTGTCGGCCATGCTATCCAAGTTACCCGGAATATTTTTAGGATTACCTTTTTGGACCATCATTGCAGCCTTATTGAATCCCACGTGGACAGTATCCGTAACCAGCCCCTGCTCAAGACAGGCCTGAATATAGGAGCCGGAACCGGGCAGATAAAGATCACCGATCTTATTAGCTTTAATGGATTTCAACAGATTGCCGGACCCGCCCTTGGTTATCAGCACCTTACAATCATACTGCTGCTCTATAATACCGGCAATTTCAGCCATAGGCTTAATCATAGTAATACCGCAATAGATCAACAGTTCTTTTTTACGCTCAACCTTCTGCTGCTGACACCCGGTCATGACAATCAAACCCAACATGAGAAGGATAGAGAGAACAAGCTGATTAATATTTTGGATTAGCTGACGCAATTTCATTTTACTTTTCCTGATTCAAGTTTGCATATGTTGGTAAAAACAACTCATATCATAACATAAATTTGAATCAAATATTGAGACACCTAGCTGAACAATAGAATTAGACGATCACTTACCTCCGGTCTGTCACAAAAAACTTGCTTTTATCATCTCCATAAGGCACTCAAGCCGCGGCGTCGTTAGCACGCCGAATCCACGCAACCATAAACTTTTCACCTCGAGGCCAATCACCATGGACAAACAACCCAAGGACTGGCGATTTGCGCAGGCCAACAAAGAAGCCCTGCTCACTCTTGGCGCTTACGCCCTTTACTTTATCTGGTGGTACGTCTGTGCCTACGGCATGGGTAGCGGAGACCCGGACCAGTATGAATATGTATTCGGACTTCCGGAATGGTTCTTCTATAGCTGCATAGTGGGCTACCCGCTCATTACCGTACTCCTCTGGGCTCTGGTCAGATTCAAATTCAAAGATATGCCCCTTGATGAGGAAGTTGACGAGATCAATGAGGAGAAGCAGTCATGAACAATACAATGATGACCGTCATCCCGGTAATTCTTTATCTGGCGATGTCATTCGGCGTGGCTCTCTGGGCACGCAAAAAAGCCGAATCCACAACATCCTCCAAAGGCTTTATCGAAGATTATTTCATCGGTGGACGCTCCATGGGCGGAATGGTGCTGGCAATGACTATAATCGCCAGCTACACCAGTGCCAGCAGCTTTGTGGGCGGTCCAGGCGTAGCCTACAAACTGGGCCTCAGCTGGGTCCTGCTGGCCATGATTCAGGTCCCGACCACCTTCCTGACCCTTGGAATCCTCGGCAAGCGCTTCGCCATCATGGCCCGTAAGACTGATTCCGTAACCATCACCGACTTCCTGCGCGCCCGTTACAAAAGCGACGCCGTGGTTATCCTCTGTTCCGTGGCCCTGATCGTATTTTTCATGGCTGCAATGCTGGCCCAGTTCATCGGCGGAGCAAGACTGTTCCAGACCGTGACCGGATATCCGTACATCATAGGCCTCGTACTCTTCGGGATCAGCGTGGTTCTTTACACCGCCATCGGCGGTTTCCGGGCCGTGGTACTTACCGATGCCATTCAGGGCATTGTCATGGTCGTGGCTGTGGTGGTTATCCTGCTGGCGGTAATCAACGCAGGCGGCGGCATGGAAAGCTGTATTCAGTCCCTCAAAGCCATTGACCCCGGACTGATCACCCCCACCGGACCAAAAGATGCAGTACCGCAGCCATTCACCCTTTCCTTCTGGGTGCTGGTCGGTATCGGTATCCTCGGCCTGCCCCAGACCACCCAGCGCTGCATGGGCTATCGCGACTCCAAAGCCATGCATGACGCCATGATCATCGGAACCCTACTTATCGGCTTCATGATCCTTTGCGCCCATCTTGCCGGAACACTGGGCCGGGCAATCCTCCCCGAACTCCCGGCAGGCGATCTGGCTATGCCCTCACTCATCGTGGAACTGCTCTCCCCGGTATGGGCCGGAGTATTCATTGCCGGACCGCTGGCAGCCATCATGTCCACCGTGGACTCCATGCTCCTGCTGGTCTCCGCAGCCATCATCAAGGACCTCTACATCCACTACCGCCTCAAGGGAGATGCCTCACGCATGACTCTGGTCAGCATCAAAAAGATGAGCCTGATCTGTACCGTGGTTGTGGGACTGATGGTCTTTGTTGCTGCTATTGAGCCGCCGGATCTGCTGGTCTGGATCAACCTTTTCGCTTTCGGCGGATTGGAAGCAGCATTCCTCTGCCCCATTGTGATCGGGCTGTATTGGGATAAAGCCAATTCCACCGGAGCCATATCCTCTATCGTCATCGGCGTGGGAACCTTCATTGTGCTGACCATCATGAAGCCTGCCATGGGCGGGGTACATGCGATTGTGCCCACGACTCTGGCTTCCCTGACAGCCTTTGTGCTCGGTTCATATGCCGGGTCTGGCAAGGCGAGAAATCAGCAGGTAGCTGGATAACATCCACATATCCACTCCCCCGCAACACGGACGACATGTTTTTGTAACAAAGATAACGTATTCGCTATCAGCTATGCATGTTTGAAAAGACTGCACTTAAATCAAGAACAGCCCTCCAGTCCGGGCACAGGAGTGAATGATATGGATATGCACCACCCTCTAAAAGTATATGAAGAGGAACTTGCCGACCTTCAGGGACTTGTCCTTGAACTTGGAAATCTCGCACTCGAGCAGTTGAACAAGGCTATTAAGACTTTTGAGGACAATGACCCCGAAAAAGCTGAAGCCATCATTAAAATGGACGAAAAGATCAACGACCTTGAACATGAAGTAGACAAAATGTCCCTCATGATCATTACCAAGATGGAACCCAAAGCCGCGGATCTTCGTTACGTCCTGACTGCCAGCAAAATCGCCTCTGACCTTGAGCGCATTGCCGACTATGCCAAAAGCATTGCCAAGAAGGGAAAGCGCGGATTTGCCGAAGAACACGCCCAACATCTGGGCTATGTCCAGCACATGGGACAGGAACTGACTGCCATGCTGACAAGCATCCTTGAAGCATTCAAGGAACTGAGCGTAGAGAAAGCCCTCGACGTCTGGCACAGCGACAGCAATGTCGATGCCCTGTTCAAGGAAGGTGTAACCGGAATGAAAGACTGCGTGGAAGCTGAAGACCTCGAAGGAAAGGGCTTCATCTCCCTGCTCTTCACCATGCGCTGCCTTGAACGTGTCGGCGACCATATCACCAACATTGCCGAGCATATCTACTTTATCAAATATGCCGAGTACTTTGCCGGGAAAAAATAAATCCGGCTAACGTAAAATCATCACAAAGGGGAGCGCTGATGCGTTCCCCTTTTTCTTTTTCTCTTTACACGGACATCGCTTTTGAATAACCTTTTCCGCAGCTGGGGGTGCCTTATCTGGCTGAGATGGCGTAATAGCCTGTCCCTTCGAACCTGATGCGGGTAATCCCGCCGTAGGGAAGCTGCATAGATTCTGTTGTTATATCTATTGTTGCGCTCGCCCTACGTGGTGAGCTTTTTTTTTACGGAGTGAAAATGATCGTAAAATTGAACGGTAAAGAAGCTGAACTGGCCGAAAACATCACCATCCTCGAACTGCTGGAATCCAAAAATCTCACACCGGAAACCGTGGTTGTTGAAATCAATATGGAAATCATCCCGGCTGAAAACTACGGCTCCACACAAATAAATGACGGGGACCACCTCGAAATACTGCGCTTTGTAGGCGGAGGTTGATTACAATGAACAACGATATTTTCAAACTGGGCGGCCTCGAATTCAAAAGCCGCCTGCTGACCGGAACAGGCAAATACGCCGACGATTCCGTAATCCCGGATGTCTGTGAAGCTTCCGGCTCCCAGATCATCACTGTGGCACTGCGCCGCGTTGACCTTGAATCCGACACCGGAAACGTCATGGACTTCATTCCCAAGCACATGCAACTGCTGCCCAACACCTCCGGCGCACGCACGGCTGAGGAAGCGGTCCGCATCGCCCGCCTTGCCAAGGCCATGGGCTGCGGTAACTGGATCAAGATCGAAGTAATTTCCGACAACAAATACCTGCTCCCCGACGGCTACGAGACCGCCAAGGCAACCGAAATCCTCGCCAAGGAAGGATTCGTGGTCCTGCCCTACGTGAACGCAGACCTGTACATCGCCCGTTCACTGGTTGATGCCGGGGCTGCTGCAGTCATGCCGCTTGGCGCGCCCATCGGAACCAACCGGGGACTCAAGACCCGCGAAATGGTCCGCATTCTGATTGATGAAATCGACCTGCCGATCATTGTTGATGCCGGAATCGGACGCCCTTCTGAAGCCTGCGAAGCCATGGAAATGGGTGCTGATGCCTGTCTGGTCAACACCGCCATCGCCACAGCATCCGATCCCAAGATGATGGCTAAGGCTTTCGGTCGGGCCGTAAAAGCCGGACGCGAAGCCTGCCTCTCCGGTCCCGGAGCAAAACACAGCCATGCCAAGGCTTCCTCACCCCTTACCGGATTCCTGCACGAAGGATAAAATAAAATGAGCTTCTATCCCATCTGCGCCGAATACAACGACGCCCCCCTTGCCGAGCAATTCGGCTCTGTAACTGAACACGATGTCAGGCGCGCTCTTAACAAGACAACTTTAAGCCCCGAAGACTTTCTTGCCCTGTTAAGCCCCGCAGCAGTTCCCTTTATCGAGGAAATGGCCGCAAAAGCCAGCCAGCTGACTTTGCAGCACTTCGGCAGAACCATTCAGCTGTTCACCCCGCTGTACATGGCTAACTTCTGCACCAATAAGTGCGTATATTGCGGCTTCAACACCAAGAACAAAATCCCCCGTTCCCAGCTGGGACCGGAAGAACTGGAAAAAGAAGCCAAGGCCATTGCGGCCACCGGGCTGAAACACCTGCTCATCCTCACCGGGGACGCCCGGGCCAAATCATCCCCGGAATACATAGAATCCGCCGTGCAAATCCTGCGTAAGCATTTTCCGTCCGTATCCATTGAGATCTACGCCATGACAGAGGAAGAATACGCCCGTCAGGTGGAAGCAGGCGTGGACGGCATGACTATGTTTCAGGAAACCTACAACGAAGAGCTTTACCCGGAACTGCATCCCGCAGGCCCCAAGCACGACTACCGCTTCCGCCTCGATGCCCCTGAACGAGCCTGCAAGGCCGGCATGCGCGTGGTCAACATCGGTGCCCTGCTCGGCCTTGATGAATGGCGTCACGATGCCCTGAAAACAGGCATCCACGCCGCCTACCTGCAGAACAAATATCCAGAAGTGGACATTGCCGTGTCACTGCCGCGCATCCGCACCCATGTGGGCGATGCTTTCACTCCCAAATCTATCGTCAGCGACACCGCCCTTGTACAAAACATGCTGGCCCTACGCATTTTCCTGCCACGCTGCGGAATCACCATTTCCACCCGCGAGGCACCTGATTTCCGCGAGAATATCCTCCCGCTGGGCGTAACCCGCATGTCCGCAGGAGTATCCACCGAAGTAGGCGGACACACTTGTGACGAAGAGGAGAAAGTAGGCCAGTTCGACATCAGCGATGAGCGCAGCGTAGACGAAATGTGCGCAGTACTCCGCAAACATGGCTACCAGCCCGTTTTCAAGGACTGGCATCCCTTGCAGGAAGCATCGTGAACCGCGCGGAACAAGGCATAAGCAAATATCTCGGTGAGGACTGTCTGCGCTACCTGCAAACGGTCCGCATCGGCATTGCCGGGACCGGGGGATTGGGGTCAAACTGCGCCATGCACCTTGTGCGCAGCGGATTCAAGCAATTCACCATTGCCGACTTTGACACCATTGAGGAATCAAACCTCAACCGCCAATTCTATTTCATGGAACAACTAGGCAAAAGCAAGGTCGAAGCTCTCTGCGAAAACCTGAAATCCATCAACCCGGACCTCGACATCACTGCCCATAAGGCCGCAGTAAGCCGCGAGAACGTGCATGAACTTTTCGACAGCTGCGATGTCATCATTGAAGCCTTTGATGATCCCACAGCCAAAAAAGCAATGGTGGAAGCCTTTCTGTCCACGGGCAAGCTGCTGGTCACTGCCTCAGGCATGGGCGGCGCGGGCAACACGGATGAGATCAAAACTCGCAAGATCCGTGACAGCTTCTACATTGTCGGGGACATGAAAACCGAGTGCAACGAAGAGACCCCGCCCTTTTCACCGAGAGTGGCAATCTGCGCCGCCAAACAGTCCGACATTGTACTCAGCCATTACATGAACAAATTCCAAGAAGACAAATAGGGATAACTAATGAGCACCAGAAAAATCACCCGCCAGAACATCCTTGATACCGATATCTACTGCCTGACCGCCCTGAAATTTTCCAAGGGCCGCTCCAATATCGAAGTTGTCCGCGAGATGCTGGACAGCGGAATCAAGCTGATCCAGTACCGTGAGAAGGAGATCAAGTCCGGTCAGAAATACGAAGAATGCATGGAAATCCGCCGCATGACCCGCGAAGCCGGAGCCGCCTTCATCGTCAATGACGACATCGACCTCGCCATGATGGTTGAAGCGGACGGCATCCACATCGGGCAGGAGGATTTCCCGGTACATGCAGTGCGTAAGCTCATTGGTGATGAAATGGCTATCGGCCTCTCCACCCACGCTCCCGAAGAAGCCCTCGCTGCCGTGGAAGCTGGTGTGGATTACATCGGCGTAGGTCCGATCTTCAAAACCTATACCAAAGACGATGTAGTTGATCCGGTAGGCTTTGAATACCTCGACTGGGTAGTCAAAAATATAGATATCCCCTTCGTAGCCATCGGCGGCATCAAAGAGCACAACATTGCCGAAGTCATGAACCGGGGCGCAAAATGCGTGGCTCTCGTTACCGAAATTGTCGGCGCAGAGAATATCGGCGGCATGGTCAACGACCTGCGTGCTGCAATGCCTAAATAAATTTCAAATCGGAACCACTCACAAGACAACACCCCTGAACCGAAATGTAAGTAAGCTCCGGTTCAGGGGTGCGGGGTTGGTTAGATTATTAAATCTGACTAGAAAGGCTGGGAATTGTTCAGAGGGTCATTAACATCTGTACCGCCACCAGTCCAAGAGCGAACTCTCCAAATCGATCCGATCAAAGCTTTACGTAGTTTCGAATCATCCGCAGACCACTCAATGGTAGCATATCCTGCTGTCCTTTTAATTCCGGAGCAAGGCATCATCCAGTACAAACGTGTACTGTGAGCCGGAATTTCAAAATCCCCAGTTCCAGAGACTACTGTCGGGAAACTACCCTGTCCGCCTTTAACAACTTTACTAAGATGAGTGAGATCAACATCGTCATGGTCATACACTCTTACTTTGCACTTAATTGTCTCACCCGTAATGTTGGTTAATATAATTCTGGGCAACATCTGATTAGTTGAACTTATGTTCATATAGACAATTCCCGGAACGGTTATACCGCCCTGCGGCACAAAAGTACCCTGCGCCATCGCCCCGCCGCTCATCAGCAGAACCATTGCCAGTGCCTGTACAATCTTCATTGCTTTTTTCATTGTTTCTCCTTAACAATTTCATTGTGTAAAATGAGACACATTAACCGACACAAATATAATCGGAATAAAAGGCACTATCTTTAGATAAAATCTAAACTTTTTCACAAAATACCCACGTAGAAGCGCTGAAACATGTTCAAACAAAAAGAATGGCTATTCTCCGGCAAATCCGGCGAAAAACACCACTTCGGCATATTCGCCAAAACCCGCCCTATTCCTGAATACGGCGGAATCTACATCCTCGCCTATACGCACCCACGGGGGCACCGGGCCGGGTTCAAGGTCAATATGCTTTATGTCGGCGAGACGGATAACTTCCGCAAAAGACTTGCCGATCCGCCACAAGCTGACTGCTTGTGGGATGGCTGTTGGAATTGCATTTACCTGCTGAAACTTGATGATACGGATGGGAGAAAAGTAACTCTTGCGGATTTGATTGCGGGGAATGAAATTGCATGTTGAACCACCAATCTTGACCGTTTAATATATCTCTAAACTATCGTTTTCCAGTGAAAGGACGTTCCATGCGCAAAAAAATTCTCATCTTTACCCTAGTACTGCTCATAGCCATGACTGGTTCTGCAGCCGCGCACTCGCTACGTAATACAATTTTCATCACCGAAGAGCTCCCTCCATATAACTATACTGAAAACGGTAAGCTGACAGGCGCCAGCGTCCAAATTTTAGATGCAGCCCTTGATGCTGTCGGAATTGAACAACCTGCAAACACAATTCGTGTCTACCCATGGGCAAGAGGCTTCAAAACGACTCTTAAAATTCCAAACACATGTCTCTTCAGTACGGTAAGAACCGACGTACGCGAAAAAAATTTTAAATGGGTAGGTCCAATCGCAGACGTTAATCTGATCTTCATATCTAACAAAAATGGATTTAAAATCGACAATCTGGAAGAAATAAAGAAATACTCCGTAACAACAATCAGAGAAGGCATTGGCCATCAAATCCTAAAACGGGAAGGATTTTCCGATAAACATATAGACCTATCTGCCGACATCTCAACCATGGTTGAAAAAATAAAAAGAAACAGAGTTGATTTCCTCCTGGAGAGTGACAATGTAATTTATCAAGTATTGGAAAACAAAAAAATTAACAGCTCAACATTCAATAAATACTACACCCTTAATTTCGGACAACTATACTTTGCTTTTAACAAAGAAACAGATGACTCTGTCGTATCCAGACTTCAGGAAGGGCTGAATATTATCCGGAAAAATGGAAAGCTCGATAAGATTCTCAGCAAATTACCAGCAAGAAGCAACTGACGGCACACACAAAACCTCCCCCATATTGAACCCTAAAAAGAGCCTATTCAATTTATTAAGAATCTGCGCTACAATTCAGCATATGAGGGCTAACATGCTGAAAAAGATATTTACCTGCACAATACTGCTTTTTACTTTTCTATCCGGGACAGCAATGTCTCAATCTTTGGAAAACACTTTCTTTATTACAGAGCACCTTCCGCCATATAACTATAAAGAAAACAATATGCTAAAAGGAATTAGCGTCAGAGTGTTATTAGAAGCCCTTAATGCCGTAGGGATAAAATATTCACCAGAAAAAATAAAACTATACCCTTGGGCAAGGGGATATAAAACAGCACTGAGAACACCGAATACATGCCTTTTCAGTACAGTCAGGAATGAATTTAGGGAAAATAAATTCAAATGGGCAGGACCGATAACAAATGCCACTCTGACATTCTACTCAGATAATCATGGGATAGAGATTAATAGTATGGAAGACCTCAAAAGATATTCCATAACAACAGCAAGACAAGGCATTGGACACCAAATACTTAAGCAGGAAGGATTTCCAGAAAACAAGTTGGACACATCTAACGAAGCTTCTTCGATGCTTGAAAAATTGGAAAGAAAAAGAGTTGATATAGTACTGGAAAACGAGAATGTAGTTTACCATACTCTGAAAGGCAAAAAAAGGGTCTGGAAAAGCTTAAAAGAGCTATATGTACTGGACTTAGGTGAAATTTACTTTGCCTTTAATAATGACACAGAAGATCATGTAGTAGCCAAGCTTCAAAAGGGCATCGATATAATCCGGAAAAATGGCAAGCTAGAGAAAATAGTACAAACGATCCCTAAAAATAAAAATTAACACACGACAAAGCCGCCGCAACCTTACAGGATGCGGCGGCTTCTCATTTCATTTTCCGACAAAGTCTACAACACATTCCAAGGAGTCTCAGCCAAAGGTTGGTAATCCTTTTCCTGCGCGTGAATATCAAGATGAACAAGCCCCAGCGGTGCCACACGCGGGTCTGGCTGGTCCGTGAGTTCACGGGTGTCGATGGTTACGAAGTAATGCTTGCAGGATTCACAGACATCCACACGCTCGTTATTACGCTCCTCGGCCTGCAGATATCTAAGTTTCTCAATATCCTCATTTTCACACCATGGACAAGTATTGCGCTTGAAACGCCATTCGTGCCCGCAACAGGAACAGTGCAGCCAGCGCTGACCGCCGTGTGACTTGAGATAGGCATTGTCATCACCTGATTTCTTGAGCAGGGCCAAATCGGGGAAAGTGCCGCAGACCGGACAATATCCCTTATGCCAAGCCATATTCTCAATGGCCTTGGCTGCATCAGGCTCCATGCGGGTCATGAACGGTTTAAGGGCCATGGTTCCGATAAAGGCCAAAGTCTGATCATCAATCTTCCACTCTTCAATCAAGGAACGCAGCAGCTTGCCGTCCTCATCCCAAAGAGCCTTGGCAAGATCATTAAAATTTTCAACTTCACCCACTGCGACGACGATCTCATCCACCTGCTTGGAAATAGCAGGCAGTCCTTCTGAAACTGCCCCAGCAACCAGCATAAACACTTCTCGGTACTTATCGCCAAGCTCCGGCAGTTCCATATCTGCCAGCAGCGCAACCCCCTGCTCAAAGCGCGGGGCATATGCTTCCGGGATTTTATAGCCATTCCAATCCGCCAAAAGATTATCTGCTTTTCCCAGAGCAATAACCAACGGCCCGAAAGCATCAAAAATATTTTCTAAGGCAGGCATTTTCTTACGCAAAGCAAGAAGCCCAGCCTGAACGTCACGTTTTTTCTTATTGGACTTGGTCATTATATTCATGCTCCTGAAAATCGAAATTTATCTGAAAATTACCGTCAAAACGGCAAAGCCCTAATAAAATATTTTGGGATTCTTAAACCCTTTTTCAAAAGGGTTTAAGGCCCCCGGCAGGGCCGCCGGAGGCCTATTGTGCTACTAATTATCCAAACATGCGTTTTGCAGGCTTGGCGAGATTAGCGAGAAACTCTTTGCGAGTTACGCCGTTGCCGACGCCGGAAGCGTCTGCGGTAACATACTCGTAATAGAGTTCAGGTTTATCCTGCACCAGATAGATGACATTAACTTCGTCAGCGTCAATAACTTCTGCATTAGGATAGTCTTTCTTGACCCGCTCAAGAGCTTTTTCAGCCAGAGCGACCATTTCTTCACGTTCACCGAAGTTCATGGTGCCGGTAGGACAGGTCTTGACACAAACAGGTACGAGTCCGGCCTGCTGGCGGTCAATACACATATCGCACTTGGTCAGCATTCCGGTACCGGTATTACGGCGCGGAATGTTGTAGGGACACGCTTCGGTTATTTCCTGACACTCATCAGCAGCAAGACGCTTGGTCTGGTCGGTAAAGATAACCGCTCCGGTATCTTCATCCTTAATGACCGCACCAGTGACGTATGCATCGGCAATGTCCTTGCAGGGAGGCACATCGCAGTGGCGGCACTGGTCAGGGAAGAAGTACCACTCGACCTTACCGTTGATGCGATGCTCGCTGAAACGGACCAATTTGTAGTTAAAGGGGTTCAAGTCCGGCGGGTTCTGATGAGAACCGCGCTGCTTGGTTTCTACTGCGGGCAGATCGTGCCATTCCTTACAGGCAACCTGGCAACCGCGGCAAGCCGTACATCTGGAGGTATCTACAAAGAATGCTTTAGGCATGTTTTACTCCTTGGTTGCAGGTTACTCTTCAATCTCGGTGAGCTTTTTCGCTTTGCGAACGTTCACCAGACAGGCCTTGTACTCGGGAATGGTGGTGTTGGGGTCACCGACAGCCGGGGTGAGGCGGTTGGTGGCATCACCGCAACCTTTACTGGTCCAGCCGAAGCAGAAAGGCATACCGACTTCGTGGACGGTATCGCCCTTGATTTCAAACGGAGTCATACGCACAGTAACCATGGCGATGGCTTCAACCTTTCCGCGGATACTTTCAACGATAACCGGATCGCCGTTTTCAATGCCCTTTTCCTTGGCTAGTTCAGGACTCATTTCCACGTAGAGCTGAGGTTCAGCTTCCAGTAATACCGGGGTGTTTCTAGTATCACCGCCACCGCACCAGTGCTCGGTCAGACTGTAAGTGGTGAGTACGATGGGGAAACGATCATCAGCAGGCTTAGCAAGCTTGTCCATGTCACTGAACACACGCTTGTAAACCGGGCTGCTGAGCTGACGAGAGAAAGGATGGCTCTTAATGGGAGTTTCCACCGGCTCGTAATGCTCGGGGAAAGGACCATCCTGACGACCGGGACCGTAAAGCTGCCCGTGACCTTCCTTACGCATGATGAAGGGATAGCGGCCCTTACCGGTCGCGTTCGGCGGCCATCCGCCATCAGGAATATCGCCTTCCCACTTGGAACCGTTCCATTCGATAACAGCCTTTTCAGGAGCATAAGGCTTACCGTTAAGGTCTACGGATGCACGGTTGTAAAGGATACGGCGGTTAACCGGCCAGCACCATGCATAGTTGGGGTAGAGATTGATCTTGGCCTGCATGGGAGTCTGTTCCAGACTGCGGCGCTTGGCTTTGTTTCCGCCTTCCTCAGTGTAACTGCCTGCGTAGAGCCAGTTAAAGGAAGATGTGGAACCATCGTCTGCCAGAGCAACGAAGGAAGGTACCTGCTGGCCTTTTTTGTACTTCTTGCCCTTGAATTCCACATCCTTGGTGAAACGGCCGTTGATGCGCTGGGCCATATCTTCGGCATCGTAATAGGCAGGCCAGTCAAGGGAAAGCAAAGGTTCGGGGTAGGTTCCGTTCTCTTTATTATAGAGACGGCGTACGTGGTTGATGATATCCACATACATTTCACCCATGCTCTTGGATTCGCCCATGGGACGGCAGGCTTCATAGTGCCAGAGCAGCCAGCGGCCACTGTTGGAGATGGAGCCGGCTTTTTCCGCACGCTGGGCGGAAGGCAACAGGAAGACCTCAGTCTTGTTCTGGGTAGGATCAACGCCGGGGCGGTGCCAGTTCTCGGAAGTCTCGGTGTGGTGGATTTCACCCACAACCAGCCAATCGAGATTATCAAGAGCCTTACGGGTCTTGTTGGAGTTAGGCACACTCATGGCCGGGTTGGTTCCGAAAGCAAAACCACCCTTGATCTCACCTTTGTACATGCGGTCAAAGATGTAGATGTAGGAGTAATCTTCACCGTCGTCTGCCTTGGGCAGCATCTGGTAACCGAAGCCGTTATCTACGGAAGCATTATCACCGCGCCAGGCCTTGAGCAGGGATGCCATGTACTTGGGCTTATGCTGCCACCAGTTGGCACTTTGAGGATCGTGGGAAATCGGGGTGGTTTTCTCCACGTATTCTTCATAAGAACCCATACTGGCTTTTGGCATAGGCAGGTATCCGGGCAGAATATGCCAAAGGATACAATGGTCAGTGGACCCCTGTACGTTAGGCTCACCGCGCAGGGCGTTGATACCGCCACCTGCTACACCGATGTTACCAAGCAGGAGCTGCAGGATGGCACTGGAACGGATGTTCTGTACACCAACTGTATGCTGGGTCCAGCCCAGTGCGTACATGATGGTACCGGACTTATCTTTCTTACCTGTGGAAGCGAATTCCTTGTAGACTTTGATCAGGTTATCCTTGGAAACACCTGTGGTCTTGGATACGTTGGACAGGGAGTAACGTGAGTAGTGCTTCTTAAGCAGCTGGAATACACAGCGGGAATCCTTCAAGGATTCATCGCGCTTGGGTACACCGTCTTTATCCAGCTCAAAAGCCCATTTGGATTTGTCATATTTACGCGACTTCTTGTCGTAACCGGAGAAAAGTCCTTTAGTGAACTTGAAATCCTTACCGACGATGAAGGCTGCGTTGGTATAATTGGCAACGTATTCCTTGAAGAACAGATTGTTATTCAGGACATAGTTGATCATACCGCCCATGAAGGCAATATCGGTTCCCGATCTCAAGGGGACGTGGAAATCACACCTTGCGGAAGTTCGGGAGAATTTGGGGTCAACATGCATAACCGAGGCACCTTTGTCCTTGGCCCGCAATACCCATTTGAAGGAGATAGGATGGTGCTCTGCGGCGTTACTACCGATAATCAGGATAGAGTCCGCATTTTCAATATCGCACCAGTGGTTGGTCATCGCACCGCGCCCGAACGACTCTGCCAGAGCCGCAACTGTTGCGCTGTGTCAGATACGTGCCTGGTGATCAAAATGCACCAGGCCGAGGCCGCGTACACCCTGATGGACGACTGCACACTCCTCGTTATCCATCTGTGATGTACCAAGATGGAAAATTGATTCTACACGGTTGACTTCCTGGCCCTTGGCGTTGAACCGTTTGAAGTCCGCATCACGTGTTTCCTTTACGCGCCGGGCAATGCGGTCAAGCACGAAATCCCAGCTCTTTTCTTCCCATTTAGTGCTGTAAGGAGCACGGTACAGGGGTTTCTCAATGCGGTGGTGACTGTTATGCATGGCGAGCATAGCCGCACCCTTAGCACAGAGAGCACCTTCACTGACCGGATAATCCGGGTCACCTTCAGTGCTGACAATCTTTCCGTCCTTGACATGGGCGATAAAGTGACAGCTGACCGAACAGAACGGACAGATGGAGATCACTTCCTTCGCACCCTTGATCTTCAACCCGGCAGCATAAGCCTGCGTCGGGGAGAGATCGAGTCCCAGCTGGCTCATACCGATACTTGCGACACCAACGCCCGCAAGTTTCATGAACCCTCGCCGTGAAATGTTCATGGGATCCTCCTCAGTTTACATCAGGCTTACAAAACCGACCCGAAGAGCCGCCTAGACCTGACAATTACTTTGATGATCCCATAGAATCTCAACTAAAAAATAAAGTCAATAAATCGAATATGTTAGAAAAAACACATATGAACACTATTTGTTATCCCAAAGTTCCTGATTCAATTATATTCTTAGCTTTAACTACCTGTAGATACTGCTTGACACCTAGGTGACTTCTTGAAATCCAATTTAAGATTTTTATGCCAAAATGACGGGTGCTTCTTAGCTATACAAACAGGCCCTTCATAAAAACTGTCCAATTTATCAGACACATAACCTCTAAGACTGAATGTACACGCATTAACTATTGCGATAGCTTTATATTCTTTAATTAGCGCACAAAATTCATCTTCCACCTCAGGCCATAAAATTTTCCATATCTTGTCCCGCATTGTTCTAACACCCGGAACATTTAACTCCTTTTTATGAAGAGAATATAATGATGTTTGGTATGGTACAGGATTGGAAAGAATGACTTGAAATTCTTTGAATCTACGATCCATCTTTTTAATTAAATTTGATTTGTTAAGCAGATCTTCAAGCAGCGATTCAATTTTATCTCCAGTTTCTTTTTGCGCAGGAGCCTTTGGCCACACTTCATCATTTTCACTCATCCCATACTCATACTTGTGAGGCGACTCAAGGATGATTACAAGTGATGGTTTTTCAAATATAGGAGCAATATCATTGAAAGAACTTTTGTTGAAGATATCATCCTTTGTTTCATTTTTATGCAAAACAAATTTATTTGCACAAACTTTAACTGTATATCTACAAACATCGTCAACTTTCATGCTTACATCAAACAAAAAATCTAAATCAACAACACCATTTTCTGCATATCCTTTAAGTAATTCAATTTGACGATGAGCATGCTTCTCAACTCCATACTTATGTTCACGAATTTTGATATACTGCACAGTTTTACTCATAAGCCTATCCGCCTCTAACAGCATGCCCAATGCCGTTTTTTATTTATTCTCATGCAACTCCATCAGCCGATCAACCTCATCAATGGAAATAATTTCTATTTCCTTGTTCGGAGCCAGAATATTCTTATCCTGCAACCCCTTAAAGATACGGTTGATACTGCGCAGGCTGGTGCCCAGATAATTAGCGATTTCCTCTTTTGATATCTGCAAAACCCGCGAGCCGTGCTCCTCAAACTGCATCTTGATCATCTTCAGTACTGAGTATTCAAGGGGGTAACTCAGGTTCACTGCCGCCCTTCTGGTGAATGACTGCAAACGAAATGAAAGAATGCGGTTGACCAGCAAGGCGAAGCGATGATCTTCCGCCAGCCATGTTTCATAATCAGCAGGCAGCACCGTAGCCACCCTACACTCTTCCAAAGCAGTAACCGAACAGGCCGCCAGACTTCCGGTCAAAGCCTCAACCTCGCCAAGCAGCTTGCCCGGACCTTCCAAGGCCACAAGGTACTCACTGCCCTTGGCCATATTCAGATGCACCTTCATGCTTCCACTGAGGATAATGAAAACCGCATCCGGCACCTGCCCTTCCACTATAATTGATTCACCGGGACGAACTTCCATTTCACGTTGTTTTTCCGGACTGCTGCTTTTCCTTTCCCCGTAAATTTCAAGAAGCTCTTGGGCCAATCCGTTCTCAATTTCCTTCATAATTATCCGCTGAGGACAAATGTCCTTTTTAATTTTTTCGCCTTACCGTATCCCCATGCAGAACCAAACAGGAGAATACCAATGTTCAAGAATAATATAAATGTAGTGGCCTTTGACGCTGACGACACCCTCTGGATCAACGAACCCATATTTCAGGAAGTCACAGCCGAATTCTGCAATATGTTTCTCACATACAATGAGCCGGGAGCAATCGGCAAGATGCTGGAGGAAACCCAGTCACGCATTATCCCGGTCATGGGCTACGGCTCAAAACCTTTTACAATCGCCATGATCGAAACCGCTGTGCAAATCACCGGAGGCAAGAACTGCGCCAAGGAGATCAACAGAATTATCGAGCTGGGCAAGAAAATGCAAAGCCATCCTGTGGAACTGCTGGACGGTGTCGAAGACGTGCTGGATAAGCTCGCCGCAGATTTCAAGCTAATGCTCATCACCAAGGGCGACCTCATGGAGCAGGAACGGAAAATCCAACGTTCCGGTCTGGCCGACTATTTTTCCTGCATCGAGATAGTAAGTGAAAAAGACGAGCGGACCTACAAGAAATGCCTAGACTTCCACGACATCTGCAAAGATGAATTCTTGATGGTCGGAAATTCCGTAAAATCCGACATTCTCCCGGTAGTAAATATCGGTTCCAATGCAGTGCATATCCCCTTCCACACCACATGGTGCCACGAATGCGTGGATGAGGCTGCACTTGAGGGCAAAGAGTTTGTAACCGTGGAGCACTTCGGGGAGCTGCTGCCCATTTTGAGCGCCTAGCAAGGAGCAAAGATGTTTAGAACTGACGACAATTCCATATACAACCTGCTGGATTTCCTGCGCCGTGCAGAGGGCTTAAAGTCCACCCTGCGTACTACTTGGACCCGCAACGGCAGGCAGGAAAGCACAGCCGAACACAGCTGGAGGCTCTGCCTGCTCGCCATGCTGGTCAGCCACAACTACCCGGAACTTGATGCCCTGAAAATCCTGCAACTGTGCATCATCCATGACTTGGGCGAAACCATAAACGGTGACATTCCCGCGCCGGAACAGGTCGGGGCAAGTAAGGAAAAAGAAGAGCAGGAACGAACAGACATGCTAGACCTGCTCCGTCCCCTGCCTGCTGAGCTACAGCAGGAGTTAATGGGACTATGGGAAGAGTACGAGTACGCCAAAACACCGGAAGCACGGATAGTGAAGGCACTTGATAAGCTGGAGACCTTATTACAGCAGACCCAAGGTTTGAATCCCCCTGATTTCGATTACAAATTCAATCTTGGGTATGGGGTGAAGTATACTAGAGTTGATGAGTTTATATCTGGTTTGCGGGATATTATTGATGAGGAGACTGAGGGATGTGTTTTGGCGCGGGGAGATGATTTGGGTTGATGGGATCGTATTTTTTCGCGATATTTTTTTAAGGCGGACCTGAGTGGGTAACTCAGGTTCGCTTTTGTTGGCTCTTAATTTAATAACGTACGCAATAAATAGATTCATAATTAACAAAACAACGCTAAGAGTACATTTTTTTCAAGGACTTATACACATTATCTTTATACGAACTTCTCTGTTGATGTGAGCTAAAATTCGAATCTACAATATGCATCATTAAGTCAACCTGAATTTTGATCATGCTTTCCTTGTTGTGTTTAGAATATTCATCCTTATACAAAAGGCACACAACACATATTTTATGGAAAAGTATTTCTATAAGATGATCATTCTTAACACTATTCACAAAATCACTTAGCTGACTTATATACCGAGAGTTATTAGGAGACATACCATGTAAAATAAACAGAAATGCAAAGATTTCGTAATCGTCTTTAAGATCTGATACATCTATTTTATCAAAAACCTTCTCTAATTTCTTTGAGTTGATAATTTGAAAAAAGACATCCGTCCTTATAACGGGCATTAAGACTAAGGAAAAATATTCAAGATCGCTCGATATTTTATCCCAAAACTCATCGGAATTAGCCAACTCTCTCATTTGCTCATCATCAGACTCATTTTTTATTTTTTCAATAATCTCCGGCAATCTCGGCAATAATTCCCCAAACTGAATCGACATAACTTCTATCATTGCCATATTGTACGAAAGAATTTTTCTAAAAGCATCAATCTTAAAATTTACTTTTGGTAAAAGGTCTGTATTTTTGAGGACAATTGCAGCTGTATCCAAAACAATTTGAAAGTGTATCCCTGCATCTTCTTCATTAAAACCTTCGGAACTTTGCTCCAATGCATAATTAGAATTATCTTCACTGAGCAAGTTATCAATCATCAAGTCATCTATTTCACTTGTATCATCTCTTTCATCTCTAGAAACTACTTCTGTATCTATAACATCGCCCCCCTCTTCTTCTACTGAGTTAAAATCAATTCTACGGCATCTAGACTTAGCTTTAGTGAACACCATTTTTTTGCCATTACGTAAAATTGGATCAATTTGCTCATCATATTCGTTAGCCAATTGCGCGAGAAGACTATTCAGCAAAGCTTCTGCTCCACACTCTCTATCAAAACCTGCAACTAACTTTATGGCTTTAGGTGAAATATCTACCTCAGGAATAGTCTGAATTCTTTGTAACAACTTAGGATCACTAATCGCTTTTTTAGCTAAAAAATAATCATAGAAACACTTTAAAAACAAATAGACTTCATTATCTTTTTCATCAATCAACTTAGAATTTATGAGATAATTATAGAAGCTGGGCCCACTCACAGATTGACTTCTTTCTCCAAAATATTCTTCGATCTGCTTCATAAAATCACTCACCTTCAGAGACATTCTCCCTTGCGCATACATCTCTCCTGCAAAATCAGAAAGAAACCCCTCTCTCAAGCGATAATCAGCTAATCCACCTGAAGACAAATCATCTTGATCCTTTTTCAATAATGTCTCGACAAACTTTTCTAACAAAGAAGCTTCGTTTGCCGGTATATAGTCAGGTTGACTCTCAAAAACATATAAACACAAAGAA
The DNA here is from genome assembly GCF_965230075.1 of Maridesulfovibrio sp. Taxonomy (GTDB): domain Bacteria; phylum Desulfobacterota; class Desulfovibrionia; order Desulfovibrionales; family Desulfovibrionaceae; genus Maridesulfovibrio. The sequence goes on from NZ_OZ245945.1 coordinate 2,977,132, forward strand.
AGAACATAAGGCGTCATATGCAAATCAAGATTAGCTGAGAATTCAGCTATCTTCTTCACGATTGAATCTGTATCTCCCTCTTTGTTCACAAACCATTTTTCTACTAAGCTTCGTACATGCACGCTTTGAATGGGTGTATATAGAGTTTCACAAAATTAAATGAGCTGATTCTCTTCGCTAACTCATCCAGCGCCTTCTCGTAATCTTCTTGGAGTGAAACGATGACACGCACTCCAAATTCTTTTTTTATTTTTGCTAATTCCTCAATCAATCGTTTGGAAAAGATAAAATTATCCAACAACAAAACTACATTGGCCGACTTCAGCAACTTCTTAGTTTCAATTTTATTCTTACCAACTAAATATGAAAGTGATTTAATTATTTTCTCCTTGTCTTTAGGCAAGGAATTGACATCAACATAAAACGCCATTTTTCTCGAAATATTAAATCGGTACTGCAAATATGATAAAAATGACGTCTTCCCTGAATTTTGTTTACCAACAACGATATAGTTATCGTCTGAATTCAAAATGCCATCTTCAGTATAGATTTTGTCTCCCGAACCAGACTTAGCCAAAGAATCTGCACGCATTAAACTCGGTGACACGGATCTAATTTCAGGAAAAACGTATATCTCTTCAACTCTCTGTGGTGCAAAATCACTTATCTCTGAAACTAAGGCTGGATAATTTAACTCAAGTTGTTCGAAAACCTTCAAATCGACAGGGCAGCTATTCGCTGTCAACTCAGTCTCGACAGTCCAGATACCACCCTTACCCATATCATTGTTTGAATCAAAAGACTTCCGTAATTCAAAATATTTTCTATGAATACAATTTAAATCATTATTGTGGAGAGCCAAAGCGGTATAACCATGATACGCATTCGCATAATCGTCATTGCAAAGGGCACCAGCTTGCAAATTCACACATGCCCCTTGGGGTTTAGATAATTTTGATGAATCATGCTCATGCATATGCCCACACAGGAACATCGCTTTGTCCCACAATAACTGGTTTTGAATATATTGCTTATCGAAATCAGATAACCACTCCAAAGGATGGTGTGCTAAAACAATTTTCACATCTGCTTCACACGATTTTACGTAATCATTATACTGTTTTTTACCAATCAACATTTTACCTTCATCTTCATCGCCACCATAAGCAATCCATGAAGAACATAGCGAACTAACACTAATAGTATTGTTCTTAATCATATATTCTTTACAAAAGGATATTTGACCTTTGAATTCTTGAAGGCTCGTATTTGAATAAAAATCATCTCGTGCTTCCACAAAATTTTTCAAGGTAGAGTATATGACATCATTACTGAAACCGACCTTAGTTTGATATGATTCAAGTTTTTCTACATCATTATTTAAAAAACTAATCCCTGCTACTTTTTCAGCATCAAAACAACTACGGTCGACCTCATGATTTCCAGGGCAAATAATAAATTTATCTCTTTCAAGCCCAACTGTTTGCAAAATATCTACAGCAATATCGTCAAAGAAATTAATAATAGAAACAGGATCTCCGCCGTCAAAAACAGCATCACCAGTAAAAAATATTAAATCAGGGCTCCAGTTAAGTTCCTCTCTCAACTCGACTAAATCTTTTTTAAGTGCCTTAAGATTATCTTCAATCTTACCCAAATTTCTATCGGCCAAATGCAAATCAGAAAGATGCAACATATTCAGTGAGTTAGTAAAATCAAAATCGCCCATCAATAAATCTCCAAACTCTTACAGATTTTTTATAATAATGTAACTGCACGAAATTTACACAACATTATTTATTTAGACCAGCGTTTTATAGATAAAATGATAAATATCAATACTACCCACCCACTTCCAATCCCCCATAGACACAAATCCCCCACAATGGCAGAATGGCAACTAAAACCATACTACCTGCCACCTTAACCAATAGGGGGGATACCCATGGCCCAGACAGTTATCCAGCATCTGCTTGAGCGTCTTAAAGAAATCGGAATCACGGATGTTTTCGGTGTTCCGGGCGATTATGCCTTCCCGGTTAATGATGCCTTCTGCACTGATTCAGACTTCAACTGGATCGGCTGCTGCAACGAACTCAACGCAGCATATGCCGCAGACGGCTACGCCCGCATAAAGGGTAAGGCCGCTGTCTGCACTACTTACGGCGTGGGCGAACTGAGCGCCATTAACGGCATTGCCGGATGCTATGCTGAAAACCTGCCTGTCTTCCATATTGTGGGCATCCCCAAATGCTCGGTGCAACGCAACGGCAACCTCATCCACCATTCACTTGGTAACGGCGAATTCGACCTTTTTTATAAAATGACCCAGCCTGTGGTTAGCGCCAGAACCATCCTTACTGCTGAGAATACCGTGGCAGAGGTGGAACGCTGCATCAACGCCGCGTTGATCCAAAAACAGCCCGTCTATATTGCCGTGCCTGCTGATGAAGCACTCAAGGAACTGGGCTGTACCAAACCGCATACCCCGTCCTCGCCTGTCAGCGATCAGGACACCCTCGATACAGTCATTCCTTTGATCATCAAAAGGTTAAAAAAGGCAGAAAACGCCATCGCCATGGTCGGTGCGCTGATCGGGCGCTATGAACTGCATGAACCAATGCTGGAATTCATCGATAAATCGGGCATTCCGTTCACTTCAATGTTCATGGCCAAGGGTACGCTCTCCGAAACGCATCCCAATTTTATCGGGGTATATAATGGGCGTATCCTTGACGAGGAAGTACGGAAAACCGTTGAATCCGCGGATCTGGTGGTCAGCTTCGGGACCATCCGCTCCGACATCAACACCGGGGCCTTTACCGTAAATCTTGACCCCAATCATGAAATAAAAATACACCCCGACCGGGTCTGCATCGGCCATGCGGTTTACCATAATGTGCTGCTGGAAGACGTGCTGCGCGAACTCTGCAAACGTATCGACAATCTTTCCCTACCTATCCCCATGACTCCGCAGGGACTTGGCGAGCCTGTGGGCAGAGCTGATGATGAGATCACAGCGGCATCCCTCTACCCGCGCATTGAAAGCTTTTTCGCAGCGAATGACATTATCATGGGCGAGACCGGGACCACCTCCATGGGGCTGGTGAACTCCCGGCTACCTGAGGATGCGGTCTTCTTTAACCAGACTTTGTGGGGTTCCATCGGCTGGGCTACCCCTGCAGCTTTCGGGGCAGCTCTTGCCGCTCCCGACCGCCGCACCCTGCTGCTGACCGGGGAAGGCGCACACCAGATGAGCGCTCAGGAAATCTGCCAATTTGCACGATTCAAGCTCAAGCCCATAATTATCTGCGTGAATAACGACGGCTACCTCATTGAGCGGCTGCTCTGCGAAGATCCCTACATATATTATAATGATCTGGCCCAATGGAATTACAATAAATTACCCGAAGCACTCGGCATGGACGAGTGGTTCAGCGCAAAGGTGACCACCAACCGCGAACTGGACGAAGCACTGCAAAAAGCCGCAGCAGCGGACAGCGGTTGTTATATCGAAGTGGTGACCGGAATGATGGAAACACCGGAAATGGGCCGGGTATTGAATGAGATTGTAGTGAAAGGACCGGGCTGGAAGGCTTAATCGAAGGAAATATCTCCCAACCATAAGAAAAGGCCGTACATGTTGATCCATGTACGGCCCTTTTTAATTCTCAGAACTCTTAACTTTCCCCGAAACTCTTGGACTTCCAAGGGAAAATTTCCTCCGCCCTTGAGCGGGCATCCTGCTCAACCTTGTTGAACCACTCCAGATACTTATCGCGCACTAGACGTCCGGCTTCGGTCAGGCGATAACCGCTACGTCTACTGCCTGCCCGCTCCATGAGCTGGAACCCGAGCACCTGTTCGGTTTGTTTAATCTTACCCCATGCGGCGCGGTAGGACATGCCCAGCTCTTCGGATGCTTTTTTGAGCGATCCACAGGTTTCAATTTTATCCAGCAGAAGCAATCTGCCGTAGCCAAAGAATACCCCCTCGCCTCCCTCCAGCCAGAGATGCAGCCGGATTGTTGGATTGTGGGTATCCATCTGGACCAGTGCCGCGGTTGAACCCAGTTCGGGCGGGTCGATATTCTTGTTCATACTCGCCTCCTATTTTCCAAAAGGACATTTGGGGAAAGTGCAGACCTTGCATTCCATGCAGTATCCGCCGTCAGCAAGTGAGGCCAGATCACTGCGGGTGATTTCCTGTCCGGCGATCACCTTGGGCAGTACAAGGTCCAGACTTGTGGTCTTGAAAAAGAGTGCGCAGGCCGGGACACCGATGACTCGTACATTGCCGGCCCTAGCCAGTAGCAGCATGGTGCCGGGGAGTACCGGAGCACCATACAGGAGGTCGGATACTCCGGCATCCACCAGGCCGTGGCGGGTCACGTCATCAGGATCAACAGACATTCCGGCGGTTGTGATGAGCAGGTCACAACCCTCTTTCATGAGTGAGACGGCTGCGTCGCGGATTTCATCACGGTTGTCCGGCTTAATGACAGAGCGGACAACTTCGCAGCCCAATGCCTGCACCTTTGCGGTGATGACAGACTCAAATTTATCGTCAATCAGGCCGTTGAAGACTTCATCCCCGGTAATAAGGATACCGACCTTCTTGCGTTGTAAGGGAAGCACCTTGAAAAGCGGATCGCCGTTCAGTGCGGATACAGCTCGGGAAAAATTATCACGGGAAAGATAGAGGGGGATAGCCCTTGTTCCGGCAATGCGCGCCCCTTCTTTAACCAAGGTACCGTTCTTACGGGCTGCAACCATCACATCAGGAACAAGGTTGAAGCGGTTCATCATTTCAAGGTCACTGACCAGAAGGCCGTCATGTTCGGCGAGCAGGGTAACCTTACCTTCCTTCGGCTCGCCGTCGGTACAGATTCCATCACCGGCCATGATCCTGCCAAAGGTCCGGGCAGCCTCGTTCTCATGCACCCACTCCCCTTCAGGGATATCCCCTTCATCCACATAGATATGGTTCTTGCCGATCATCTGTAATCTACAGATATCATGGGCAGTGAAGTCGTGATCCTTGCGGAATTCAGGCCCCTTGCTCTCACCGGGGACAATACGGGTCATGTCGTGGACTGCGGTCTTGCCTTCAGCATTATCCACCGGGACGACCTTAAGTCCTTCAGGCAACTTTGCTGTAGAAGCCTTTAGTCCTGCATCGCGGCTGGCGTAGGGGCTTTCACCCTGACAGCTTCTACAGATAGCGCCGAATGAACCGGGATAGGCATCCCCGCAGATGGGACAGGTTGTGATTCCGCCTTTACTGCGCTTGATCATTGCTTCGGGTTTGATCTGCACAGACTCGATGGAACAAAAAGATGCTCCGGCTTCACGAATCTCTGCATGCAGCTTAACGGAATCCTGTTCATGCTTGGGACGTCTTTTAAAAAACCATGATTCGGTTTCAGGCCAGTCTATAAGCTTCTCGGGGTCAACCCGGATACGCACACCCTCGCCAGTGTACTTATCGTAGAGAGAAAGGGCATAGACCCCGAGATTCCTAACTCGCAACCAGCCGTTACCTGTACTGCACACAGTCAGCATCTGCACGGCATCCGGCAGGCACCATGAAGTCTCGGAAATGGCATCGAAAATTGTACCTTCAGGAAGATGCCTGCGGGCCTCCTCCATCATATAGCCACCGAGAATAAGACCCGGCGCAGGGCTACCGTGAAATCTGCGGGCAGCTTCGATAAATTCATCATATGTATACGGACCGATGGAATCATCACGGACCGGGGTATTTTCCTGAGTAATAGCGGCTTCAAGATTCATGTTCTCTCCATATTCTTAAAACTTTAATTATGCCGTATGAGGCACAATTAAGAAAAGCGTGACCGAACTTCAAAAGACACGGGATTGTGTACGGTTTGGAACAAAATAATTTTAGGCATTAAAATTGAACACTTAAAGCACAAACATCTCACACTGCGGAGGTATGGATTCAGAACAATCCATAAACCAAACCAATAAACAATCAAAGCACACATAGAACTAACACATTAATCACAAAGGATTTTCCGGTGCAAAAGGCTGGAACAACCATATATGTTAAAATAAACAACTAACTATTTTCGTAAAAAACCTGCACCGAACATAACCTTCTCCCATCTTCAAATGTAGTCACAGCTAATCATAATCACAAAAGCTGATCCCAACCAACTCAAATCATTCTAAGAACCAATTGGACGCAACAATGGTTCTGTGCTCATTTACTATCGAAATTTTTGATACAGATATATCGACAACGATCCATCTATAAATACAATAAGGACAAAGCCGTGAACTTGAAGCCGTTCATTTCGTTTTCCGAATACAGTCTGGCGGACCTTGAGGAATGGAAAGACAAGGGGAACAAGGTCGCCGGGGTTTACTGTATATACGCCCCCAATGAACTTATCCGCGCCGCCGGGATTGCCCCGGTAAGCCTTTGCGGGAAAAAACAGGCTCCCATCAAGGAGGCCGAACGGGAACTCCCGGCCAGCCTCTGCCCGCTGATCAAATCCAGCTACGGCTACGCTATTACAGACACCTGTCCCTTTTTCAGCTTCTCGGACATCATCATTGCCGAAACCACCTGTGACGGTAAAAAGAAAATGTATGAGCTGATGGAAACCATCAAGCCGCTTCATCTCATGCAGCTGCCCCATACCCAGAAAGGTGATGCTCCCTTCCACTACTGGCTTGCAGGCTTGCATGAGCTCGAAAAATTTCTCATTCAGCACTCAGGCGTAGAAGTAACTGAAGAAGCCCTGCACGCTGAAATCATCCTGCAAAATAACATCCGCAAGGAACTCTACGAATTGATGGTTCTTTGCGCGGATAAGCGTTCCCCCCTAACCGCCCGCGACATGCTCGCAGTGCAGGAAAGCAAAAGCTTCTCAGTTAACCCGGAAAACTACCTGCAGAAACTACAGACCCTGCGAACTGAAATTGATGAATATCTGAGCCGCCCGGACCTTGAGGAAAAGAAAGGTGTCCGCATAATGCTGACCGGATGTCCGGTAGGCAAAGGATCGGAAAAAGCAATCACCATCACTGAAGATTTGGGCGCCCATGTCGTATGTATGGAAAACTGTTCCGGACTCAAAGGGCTGACCCTCCCGGTGGATGAGACAGGCGATCCATACGAAGCTATTGCCCGCCGCTACCTGCAGGTGTCCTGCTCCTGCATGAGCCCCAATCCCGGCAGGCTTGATTCCATCCGTGAAATGATCACGACCTTTCAAGTAGACGCAATTATCGATCTCACATGGCTGGGCTGCCATACCTACAATGCAGAATCCACCATTCTGCGTAATTTTGTGGAGGACGAAATAGGCCTGCCCTTCCTGCACATTGAGACCGACTATTCCGAATCAGACATTGAGCAACTACGGACCCGCATTGAGGCGTTTGTAGAGCTTGCTGAATAATACAACTTAAGGAGATAAGGATGAACTTTAGAGGTGTTTTCAACAAAGGATTTGTAATCCTCGCCACACTGCTGCTTGCATGCAGTTTTACCTGCGGTGCGGCAAAGGCTGCCAAACTTCCCAGCCTGTACATGGGTTACGTTTTCACCACCCACCATACCCCGGTTATGGTGGCAGCGATCAAGGGCAAGGAATTCCAGCAGAAGGGTGCCTATCTGGAGGAAATGGTCCCCAAGCAGAAATTCAAACTGTTTAACGCTGAAGGCAAGCCGCTGGCTGTTATCAACCTGATTGTTTCCAAGAGCGGCTCCGAAACCGCCACCCTGTTCGCCATGAACCGCATGGACCTCGGCCTTGCGTCCAGCACTGCTTTCATGAGCGGTATCGACAAGGGCACAAAAATGAAAATCCTCTGTCCCCTGCATGTGGACGGCATGAGCATGGTTTTCCCGGAAGACAGCAAGATTAACGGCTATGAAGATGTTGCCGCTGCAATCAAGGCCTCCAAGACACCTTTCAAAATCGGCTACCACTCCCCCACCAGCGCACCGCGTATCGCTTTTGAAGGTGCACTGCACAAGGCCGGATTCAAAATCACCGGAAATCCTAACGACATGGACGCAGACATCCTCATGGTTGACCTTAAGTCTACTTCCAACCTTATTCCCGCCCTGCTCAGCAAGCAGGTTGACTGCTGGGTCGGCCCTGCACCGCATCCAGTTGTAGCTGAACACAAGCACGTTGGTCACATCGGTCTGGATTCCCGCGACCTGCCTCCTGCCGGAGCATGGACTGACTTCCCCTGCTGCGTAATGGGTGCCAGCGAACAGATCATTGCTGATCAGCCCGAGGTAGTACAGGCCATGACAGATCTCATGACCGCAGCCTCCAAGTGGAGCAACACCCACAAAGAAGAAGCCGCCGACATCTCCGCCAAATGGATCGGGGTTCCGGCTGAAGCAGTGGAAAAATCCACCATCATCTACACCACCGATCCCACTGAAAACTGGATCAAAGGTGAAGCTGAATTCATCGCCATGCTCAACAGCATGAATAAATTCAAAGGCAAAATGAAAGGCGCAGACATCACTGCTGCTAAACCCATTTTGTTCGACTTCTCTTTTGTAGAAAAAAGCTTGAAGAAATAAGATGCCTCCGGCGGCTGGGGAAGGGAAAACTTTTGCAAAAGTTTTCCCTTCCCCAGACCCCATCCTTTTCAAAACCTTTTAGTATGCTTCGCATGTAGCGCGCTAAGACGGTCTTTCGTATGAAAACACGTGCCTTATCATATACACTTCCCATTATGGCTCCGGCTTTGCTGGCCGTAATCTGGATCGGACTTGCCCGCGAGATCGGCAATCAGGTCATTTTGCCCGGTATAGAACAGGTCGGTCATATTGTATTTAATCCCACCAAAGATTTGATCAGCATGGGATCACTGGCCGGCAATGTACTGGTCAGCCTTGTACGGGTGATCATGGGCTATACGCTGGCGGCAATTGTTGCCATTCCTTTAGGGGTGGTCATGGGCTATTACGGGGTGGTCTTTAAATTTTTCAACGGCTTCCTGAACCTGTTCCGCCCTATCCCTCCACTGGCGTGGGTTCCGCTGGTAATGGCCTGGTTCGGTATTTCCAGCCTTGCCACTGTAAGCGGTATGGAAACAGGACAGCTGTATATCTATCTGGACAACATCAAATTTTCCATGCTGTTCATTATCTTCATCGGCGCATTCTACCCCATCCTGACTTCGACCATTCACGGGGTACGCAATGTAAATAAAACTCTCATTGACTCTGCGCGAGTGCTCGGCGCAAACGAACGGCAGATTTTCCGCAAAGTGCTGCTTCCGGCGGCAATGCCTTCCATCATCACCGGCATGCGTATCGGACTGGGCATTGCTTGGATGTGCCTTGTTTCCGCTGAAATGCTCCCCGGCTCCCTTTCCGGTATCGGCTATATGATCACCCACGCTTTTACACTGGCCTCAACGGATATTGTCATAGCCGGTATGATCTCCATTGGCGCGGTAGGGGCAGCAATGGACGCGGTATTCCGCCACATTGAACATAAACATTTCTCATGGCGCAGGCAGGCGGGCTAGATGAACCAAGAATTAAAACAAGTCATAGAAATCAACAGACTGAGCAAAGAATACACCACTGGAACAGGAAATACTGTTCTTGCTGTTGACGGCATCAGCCTGCAAATTCCCCGCAATTCCTTTACCTGCATTGTCGGGCCTTCGGGGTGTGGTAAATCCACCATTCTGCGTATTGCTGCAGGGCTGGAAGAAAGTTCTGCAGGTACTGTCCATTACAATGGAAATCCGGTCAGCAAACCTTGCGCGGAGATCGGCCTTGTTTTTCAGGAATACTCACTGTTCCCGTGGTTGAGCGTACTCGACAATGTTGCAGCCGGACCTGAATTTGCCAGGGTGACTAAAGAAAAGCGTTATAAAGACGCAAAACATTACATCCGCATGGTCAACATGATTGATTTCAAGGATGCCTATCCCCACGAACTTTCGGGAGGCATGCGCCAAAGGGTTGCCATTGCCCGCGCTCTTGCCAATGAACCGGATGTACTGCTTATGGATGAGCCCTTCGGAGCACTGGATGCCCACACCCGCATCCTGCTGCAAAAGGAACTGCTTAAAGTCTGGGAGATGACCCGCAAAACCATCGTATTGGTGACCCACTCCGTTGATGAAGCTGTTTACCTTGCTGACCGCATAGTGATCATGTCCAGCCGACCGGGCCGTATCCACAAAGTGCTTGATGTGGAGATGGAACGGCCCCGCAGCAGGGCCATGCCCGAATTCGGGGAGCTGACAGATTATATTTTGAAAGAGCTGGAGCATTAAACTTTAATATTGATTTTTATCCCCTGCCCCCATAGTAAGGCCGGAAAGCGAACCAAACTTCTGATCATAGGGATAAACAACATGCAAATCTGGGTTGATGCCGATGCCTGCCCCAAGGCCGTAAAAGAAATTCTGTTCAAGACCGCCATGCGCCGGGAAGTGAAGCTTACCCTCGTGGCCAATCAATACATGAATATTCCCACATCCCCTTTCATTGACATGCTCAAGGTCGGTGCCGGATTCGATGTGGCGGACAATGAAATCGTAAAGCAGTGCAGCCCCGGAGATCTGGTCATCACCGCAGATATTCCGCTGGCGGACAAGGTTGTCGAAAAAGGCGCAACAGGCCTTAACCCGCGCGGAGAGCTGTACACAGAAGACAACATCAAGGGGATTTTAAGCATGCGCAACCTTATAGAAGAACTGCGTAGCGCGGGCACGGTTTCCGGCGGTCCGGCCGCTTTCAGCCCCAAGGACAAACAGAATTTCACCAACCAGCTGGATAAATTCCTGACCCGCAACCTGAACCGTATTTAACAAAGCATAAAAATCTTCCCGTAAATATATACATCTCCTCCCTAAATCTGCTAAGCTTAGTCTGAAAACCATGCTCTGACGATCAAATAAGCACGGGAGGCCAGCATGACAGATCTCCATTTCTCAGACCCGAAGACTGCTGAAAGACACCAACTGGAAAAGCTGAACCAGATTCTGGGCATTGCCGTTCAGGCCCCTTTTTATAAAAGACTATACCAAGGCATTGAACTGCCCCTGAAGAGTCTGGATGAACTCAAGCAAATTCCGATTATCGACAAGCAGACCCTCTGTACTGAAGGGGAAACATGCAAGAAGTCCCTCTATACTCGCACCACAGGTGGGTTCTACAAGTTTTCCACCGGAGGCACTTCCGGCAGGATGAGTTTTGCCCGCTATGGACTGGATGAATTTCAGGAAGTATGCAACGGCGCGGCCTATGGCCTCACAGCCTGCGGGATCACCCCTGAAGACCTTGTAGCCAACTGCATCCGGGCCGGGGCTTTCTGGACCGGTTTTCTAATCAGCTACCGCGCACTTGAAATGATCGGCTGTAACATCTTGCCCATCACTGATAACCAGCCCGTGGAACGGACCCTTGATTATCTGGAAATGATGGGCCCCAACACCCTTTTCGGTATCTCACCCACGCTGGTCCAGATTGCGCAGGCAGCTACACGGCGTGGCCTTAAGCTTGATATAGAAAAAGTGGCCTTTGCCTCGACTCCCCTGACCACGGAACAGGAAAGTTATCTTGCGTCAATCTGGCCCAACGCCACCTTCCACTCTGCCGGATACGGTGCAGCAGAAGTCGGTCCCATCGGCTTCCAATGTGAACACTGTACCGGAACAGAACACCACATCCTGCAACCGCACTGCATTGTGGAACAGGATGATGACGGCGGAATCATCGCCACTTCACTGATCCGTTCCCTGCAACCAGCCATCCGCATGAAGGTGGGCGACAACATTGAATGGATGGACGGCGAATGCCCCTGCGGCAGGACCAGCCCGCGCTTCAGGTTGCTGCAACGATCCGATGAAATCATCGAATTCCAATATGACACTATGTCACTGGAACAGATCAGTTCCTGCCTCGGCAATTTCCGGGAACTGGCCCCGGTATTTCAGATTCGGCTGGACCTCAACGGCGAGGAAACAGACATCATCATCCGGGTGGAAGCAGCGGATGCGGATGCTGTGGACGACTACCAGCTGAGTTCAAAAGTCTATGAATGCCTGACTGACGACATCCCAGCAGTCGGCGTCAACCGCAAGAAAAACAGCATCCGCGCCTTTAAGATTCTGGTTGTCCCCTCCGGCGGCATACAGAGGGTGGAAACCACGGGTAAGATCAGGCGGGTCATTGATAAGCGGTTCATGTAAATTAAAACATAAACCCAAAGCTCCTCTTTGCCGGAAAGGTAAGGAGGGGCTTTGTTTTTGGGAAAATTACACCCGTGTAATTTTCAGGTAATCAGCAGGCAAGAGTACTCACCCACTATTCCCCTCAGATGAACATTTATTTCAAAACAAGGGGAAAACATGAAACTTTATAAAAAAGACACACCATTTACCTTTTCAAGGGACGCCATACGCTTTTTCTTTGCTGCAAACTTTTACTTTCTGGGAAAGCTCATGGGCATCGATTTTGAGCTGGAAAGCGAATACCTCGTACTTGGTTCCATAATTCTTTTCGGACCGTTTTTCTGTAGCTGGGCCTGCCCGTTCGGAAGTGCTTCCTATTTTGTAACCCGCATCGGCAACAAGCTCTTCCCGAAGCTGCAATTCAACATCCCCCAGCCCTATGATAAGTGGCTGCGCATGCTGCGTTACCCGCTGCTGGGATTCTTCCTTTACCTGTTCTTCATCAAAGGGGTCAGCTATTTCGGTGACCATATCGAGATGTACAAATCCACCGCATTTTCGTGGAACTTCATTAAGGTGAAACATTTTGCGGTCCTGCTTATTCCCTTGTTTATTCCTCAGTTTTTCTGCAAATACATGTGCTTTCAGAAAGCTGGTTACAACCTGATCAATAAGGCGATTAAAATCTGCAAAATTAAACGAGACACAGAGACCTGCATCGACTGCAAAAAATGTGACCGGGTCTGCCCCATGCAGGTCAATCCTTCATCCAAAAAGGAAATCTGCGGAGACGACTGCCTGAGCTGCTACAATTGTCTGGATAATGCCTGCCCGCCCAAAGCAAACGCCCTTTCACTGGAATTCCTCGGCCTCAAAGTCAATCCGGGAGTATTCTCAGTTACGATCATGACTGTTTATCTGGCCGCGACCTATCTGGTCTTGTTTGTATATCAATGGTAATAATAGAGCTGTGCGGTCAAACAAGGCCGCACAGCCTTTCAAAGGAGACAGACTTTGCGGATACTGATTGTTGAAGATGATACGACTATTGCCGAATACATTGCAAAAGGACTGCGCGAATCCGGCTTTACCGTAGATCATGCTGCGGACGGAAATGATGGACTGAACTTTGCCCTGAACACTGAATATGACGCAGCCATAATAGATCTCATGCTTCCGGGACGCGACGGATTGAGCATCATTGCCGAGATGCGGAGCCGCACAATCGAAACCCCGGTGCTCATTCTCAGTGCCCGCCAAAGTGTTGATGACAAGGTCTCCGGACTTCAAGCCGGGGGCGATGATTACCTGACCAAACCATTTTCCTTTGCCGAATTGCAAGCCCGTTTGCAGGCCCTTATCCGCAGGTCATCCCGCACCCCGTCAGAATCAAAACTACAGGTCGGCAATCTGGTTCTAGACCGTTTTACCCGTGAAGTGACCCGTGAGGGCACACCAATTATCCTTCACGCAAGGGAGTACGGGCTGCTGGAATACATGATGAACAATGCCGGACGGGTCATCACCAAAACAATGATCCTTGAACATATCTGGGATTACAGCTTCAATCCGCAAACGAATGTGGTGGAAGTGCTCATGCACCGTCTGCGTTCCAAGGTGGACAAGCCTTTTGCGGACAACCTGATTTCCACAATCCGCGGAGTCGGCTATGTGCTCACTGACCAGAAAAATTAAAAAAAATTTTAATTCCTACCGGATTATATCAGCTTACTTCCTACTCTTTGTCACCAGCGCGCTCTGCTTATTCGCGCTGAGCACTTTTATGCTTGATTTCTATCTTACGCAGATGGAACGGGAGCGCATAACCGAAAGGGTGCAAACATATAAAAACATCCATGATGAAAAGGGCTTTGAGTCACTACTGAAAACAATACGAACCCAGCATCAAGCCAACAGATTCAGCAATATTTTTATTTATATTACTGATGCAAACGGAAAAACAGTCTGGCTGACCATACCGCAGGAACTCGATGAGCTGGAATGGACTCCGCTCCAACTGAAAGCCATACCGAAACAGTCAGGGTGGCACCCGCTGGACCTGCCCATACTAAATGATCTGGATATTCTGGTAACCCCGCTTGAGAATGGATACGCCCTGCATACCGGACGCACCACCGAACGACAGGAGTTCATGGTTGAAGGCCTACAAAGCATATTTATGATCGTCCTTGGCGGGATGATCATCCTAGGACTCATCGGCGGGATAATGTTTTCCCGCCATGTTTTGCGCCCGGTTCGGAAACTGGCCGCAACAGCAAAAAAAGTATCTTCCGGCGATATGAAAAGCAGAGTTCCGGTCTTTGAAAAAAGCGGGGAACTGCGCGAACTGGCTGAATTGTTCAACCACATGCTGGAACGGATAGAAATCCTGATCACAGCCATGCGCGACACCCTGGGCAATGTCAGCCACGACCTGAAAACCCCGCTAGCGCGCATGAAAGCCCGTATTGAGCAAACACTGCTATCAGAAGCTTGCGTGGAGGAACAGCGGGAAATACTCATGGATTGCGCAGAGGATGTGGAACGCATCGACAAGCTTATCAATATGCTCATGGATATTACCGAGGCGGAAACCGGACAGGTGCACCTTTCTCCCGAGCCTCTCTCTTGCTCAGAACTGGTCTCTGAAACAATTGACCTCTATGAAATAATTGCTGAAGAACGCAGCATCACCATAGATGACCAAGCCAATAACTTCATGATTTCAGCGGACCGACAACGCACCCTGCAGGTCCTCGGCAACCTGACCGACAACGGGCTGAAATACACCCCTGAAGGTGGTAGGATTGTTTTCAAAACCAAACTTGAAGACAAATTCACGGTGATTTCCATACAGGACACCGGACCGGGAATACCGGAAGAAGAACGGGAACGCATTTTTGAAAAACTATACCGTGAAGATAAAAGCCGCTCTACCAAAGGCGTAGGATTGGGATTAAGCCTTGTACGCGCAGTAATGCAAGCCCATGGCGGAACAGTTACTGTCCGAGAAGCCCCGCAAGGCGGCAGTATTTTTGAAATCCGTTTTCCAAGAAATTAAAATTACGTGGCTGTAATTTTCGAGTAAGCAACGGGCAATCACCATTTTCCATGATGGTCTCAACAAACAAAAAGGAGATCCACCATGGATAAAGCAATCATTAAAGAACTGTTCATAGTTTTCTGTGCCGCCATTACCGTAACCTTCGGGGCAATCTCAGCCATTGCCGATGATTTTTACAGCGATGACTATATCAAAAGCGCTGACTACATCATGAAATCTGCTCAGCACAGCAATTGCACCCTTGCCGCTCTGGTTGGAAAAGCTGAAAAAGCAGCTCAGGGAATTGCTATTGAAGTAGAGATCGAAGATGAAGACGGCCAACAATATGTTGAAGTAGACATCCTCCGTCAAAAGGACATTGTACAGGTTAAATGTTCACTCATGACCGGAAAAATCCTGAACATCAGTGAACCGGAGTTCCTGTCCAGCCTGATTGAAAAATTGTGCAGCCAATACCAATCAACACAGGACAAAAAGTTAAGTATGGAAGAAGCCATCCGTCAGGCTGAAATCAACACCTGCAGCACTGCCTACAGGGCGGAAATAGAAAATATTGACGGCCTGCTCTGCTATCAAATCCACCTTTTCACCCCGCAGAGAACCATCATGGTTATGCTTGACCCTGAAAGCGGAAGAGTCCTCAGCCACCGGGATATTGAACGCCGGGATGACGATCACTAAAAGAAAAAGGGCGGAATGTTTATGACATTCCGCCCTGAAACGATCTATGTTTCATCAAGCCCCTGCGCCATCATCAACTTGAACAGAAGCTCAATAAACTTGCCGGAAACCACGTCCGGCAGAGCAAAAAGCGGCAGCGTCTCATCCTGCATGGTTCCAGTGCAGGCAAACCATATTTCTTTGGAAATTTTATCCAGACCGGGAATAAGCTCCTCGCGCCACAACTGCCCGTTTTCTGACGTATCCAATCCGAAAGCACGGCATTGCAAGGGGCGAAAATCGAAAAGCCGACACTTGCCATCCTCCAGCAATGGACAAATGGAATCAACACCGGAAAGGCAGAACCCGGCTTCGTTATCACTGGATATTTCGCGCATGGCCAGCCGTTCAGCACGAGCTGTAACAACGGCTTTTTCAATAACCGCCAAGCGATCCTCATGGGTCAATTCAAGGTTGATGCAATGACTCAGATGAAGGGCCTCGGCAAGAGTCATCCTTAGCGGAGTCCGGCAACAACGGTCATGGTCCAGACCACATTGTTTGAGATCTTTAAACCTCACGGCCCGCTGTTCAACCTTGCCTGCCAACTCCAGATAGTCATTAAAAAACGGAGATAAATCTACTTTCCGTTTAAATTCCACACAGGGAGTACGCGCGGTTAATTTACCACTTCTGCGACCATACTTGCGAATAGTCCACCACTGGGAGAAATTAGCAGGTTTGGAACGCAAGGACTTCATTTTCCGTCCGGCCAGCTTATGCCCCAGCCCACGCCGCAAAAGATAGGCATTGAGCACAGTCCCGGTCCTGCCGATGCCGTGACGGCAGTGAATAAGAACTTTCTTGCCCAGATAAATGGACTCATCCAGCCACTCAAGCGCATTCTCCAGTTCCACCAGTCCCGGGGCTTCTTCGTCTTCAAGTGGCAGGTAATAGACTTCAAATCCGGCATCCTGCTCAATCTCATGCAGATCGCAGAATTCACCGCAAAGATTGATGATTCCATCAACACCTTGTGCTTTGAGGGAATCCAGCTGAGCATGACTCATGGGAGCGCATCCGACAGCAAGTTGATCGGTCACCCAACTAGGTCTATAGGCATGTCCGCTATTCTGCTCAGACATCAATTCCCTCCGCTGCGGATATAAATTTCGCCAGTTCCGCTTTAACCTGCCCGGAACTTTCCAACCGCATATCCATCATCCGGGTTGCAGCCATTAGATATCCCAGAACAGCAAGCTGATTTGCTGTATCCTTTGAATCAAGACGGGAACTGAAGGCTAGAAGCATATCCCCGCGTATTTCAGTTTCAAATCCATAATGTTCAAGGGCCTTGCCGATAAATTCCAGCCTTAAAACCCGGTTATCAAATCCGGCCCCGCCACCCTTGAAACGGAACTTGATATAATTATGACCGGGCACAGGTCCGCACAGGGAATCAACTTCGGAAAAATGGTAACCAAAGCGGACCAGCAAATGCATATAATCTTCTGCAAGCAACCCGTAACTGGCAAGCAATTTGGAGTCCTTGTTAAAAATTCCCGCAGACATCCGGTCAAACTCTTCCCAATCCACATGGGTCATCTTTTCAGGCCAAGCCACCCGCTTATCGGACAAGCCCTTCCAGAAAACCTGCATGGGAAAGCTCTTGATATCATCAGACTGAACCTCTTTCTTCTGTTCAGCTCCCGACACAAGCCCCCGCTCCAAGTCCATCAGATACACAACCAGCGGCAGGGAGGTTGCCAGCCGCTTTGAACTGCCCATGCCCAGCCCGCGCTTATCTACCAGTGAGAACATTTCTTGTACTGCCATTTCATGACAATAACGAACTAAATCATGCATGGATTCACACCCGGACGGGCTGAAATTTTCAGCGTGCGGATCAACTAAATTCAGATGAACCATCGATGGGACCATACCCTTATATAAGTCAAGTATACGTTGCGAAACCTGAGAATCACTGCAACTACGGGTCAGCACACCTTCTACGCAACCGTCATAAACAGCTCCGGCAGTTCCATCCACAGTAATCAGTTGACCGGGTTCAAATCGATCCAACACATCACCAACCAGCACAGGAATTCCCATCTCCCTTGCAACCGAACCGAAATGACTGGCCCTGCTTCCGGCAGCAGAAAGGACACCATTCATCTTTGCGGAAAAAGTCAGCAGGGAAGGTTTCAAAGCCGGAGTAACAACAATAGCTCCTTCAGGAATACGGGCTATTTCCTCCCCACTGCGTGCAAAATAGACTTTTCCGCACCCAGCTCCCCCGGCAGCCCGCTCCAAACCTTCAATAAGTGGCATGGCTGCTATGGGAGCAATCTCGCCCACCTGACCTGCGACTTCCTGCTGCAAAGGCCGAGTCTGCAAAATATGGTATTGCCCATCATGGTCAACAGCCCACTCCATATCCTGCGGACAACCAAACTGTTCTTCCAGCTTCAAGGCACATTTAGCCAGTTGAATAAGCATTTGTTCATCAGGTAGTGCTGCGCGATCAAAAGCGCACTCGCTGACCAACCGTGGTTCCTTGCCGCGGTATAGCGAACCTTTGACAGGAACAACACTTCCATCCACAAGGGAAGCGCCCAATCCGGAAACGCCATAAACCCCTACACTATCCCGACTGAGGCAATCCGGGTCCAAGGAATAAACAACCCCGGAACTGCACGCATCAATCATAGGAACAATGAGTACAGCCATGGCAGTATCATTATCAGTCAATCCATTGGTAATACGGTAGGAAACAGCACGCGGACAATACTTCCCGGCCAAAACACGCTTGTAAGCCTCAAGGACATCATCGGGATGCACATCAAGCTCGCTGGCATATTGTCCGGCAAATGAAATTTCACTGTCCTCGGCCATGGCACTGGAACGCACCGCGAGCCTGCCGGTACCGTCGAGATAGGTAACAAGACCACGCTCCACCTCCGCAATAACTCCAGGCGGCACCTCTCCAGCCAAAAACAGTTCCTGAAGCTCAAGAGTTAGAGACGAAAGCAAGCGCACATTACCCACTTCCATTCGGCAAAGCCTCTTATTCACAGCTTCACGAAGATTGTTATGGTCCAGATAGGCTTGAAAAGCATTGGCTGTGACCACAAAACCGGGAAGCGCTTCAACATGCCCAAGACTATGCACCCGTCCAAGATTAGCTCCCTTTCCTCCGGCCAAATCAGGACATTCACCCGCAGCAGCCAAAGGAACCGTATACGGCGGCCCGGAATCAACAACAGGCAGGGCAACGGCGTTACGGACTTTTAAATCAATCCGCTTAAATTCTGTCAATAAATCGGTAAACTTGCGAGGGTGCATTTCCTGCAGTTCACCGATCATTCCATAAACAGTCTGCGACATCTGGATTTGCAAACAATTGGCCTGCATGCGGTCTGAAAGATTCCTGCCGTAAAACAATTCTTCAAGGTCAGCCACAAGATCAAGAGCCTGCGAATCGTATTCCAGCAGGATTTTAAATGCTTCATACTTCCGTTGCAGCAAAGCTCGCGGGGCCAGCATAGTCTCAGCCCAATATTTTAAACTTTTTAATGGAAGCATTAACTCTCCGGGACGTAGTGGGGGTACAATAAATTTCTGCCTTACAGACAGGTTATCTTATTACAATGAAAAATCACAGTCCGGAAATTACCTATTAATAACAGACGTTATTCCTTGCTCCGCACATCGGCAACACATCTTTTTTCCACCACATATTGATTTTATCTCCCCGGCAAGCTAAATATGAAACAGTGCCCTTTGCGCATTAGTAATTAAATTCAGGGATAACCACCCGGTAAAGTATTGGGAGAGATTTTCAGACAATGAGCTATTTAAAAAAATGGTGGCTGGCTATCTGCTTCATTTCGCTGACAGTCATCCTGACTGCGATAATTATCATCCCCCACTCCACCACCTCCCGCGAGGCTCTGACCGGACTGGCCCATGATATTATGCTGAACATATCCTCATACACGCTGGATAAATCAGAAAGCTACTTACGTCCGGCGGAAAATGCCGCTGAACTGACCCGTTTTCTCGCAGACAGCAACATTGTAAGCAGTGCTAATCACGAAAAAATGATCCGCTACTTCAGCGAACAGCTTTCTCTCTACAGGCAGCTTTCCGGTATCTATTACGGAACCACCAAGGGAGAATTCTTCATGGTTGCCCGCTCCGATAACAAAATAAAAAATGGTTTACTCTCTAAAACGATCCTCTTTGAAAACGGGGAACGCAAAACAACGATGACCTGGACCACTGCTGAAAATAAGGTGCTGCAAAGTGATCTGGTGCCGCTGGACAAATATGATCCCCGGAAACGCCCATGGTTTATCGATGCACTGATGGCTAACGATGTGATCTGGACCGAACCTTACATCTTTTTTACCAGCCAAAAACCGGGGATAACCACTGCCAGCCCAGTCTACGATGATAGCGGTAAGCTGCAAGGAGTTGTCGGCGTAGACATAACAATCGCTGAACTTTCCACCTTTTTGAGCACACTGACCATTGGTCAAAACGGTAAAGCCTTTATCGTGGACACAAATGGAAATGTTGTTGCATTCCCGGATCTTGAAGCTCTTAAACAAACCTCGCAGAACAACAAAGTACGCTTAAGCAAAATCAACGAATTGTCAGATGCAGTCTGTCGAAAGGCCTATAAATCCTTAAGTGTTCACCCCGAACAGCTCCCCCAAGAACCTGTATTTACGACATTTGAACATCATGGCGCACGCTATAATGCAGTATTTACACCTTTTAAAAACACTCACTGGCCTTGGATTATCGGGCTCTATATCCCCGAGAACGATTATCTGGGCGAAATCAAAGAAGACTACAAATTCAGTCTTATCACGGCCGCTCTGGCTGTCCTTCTCTCCGGCCTGATCGGTTGGGCTGTGGCCCGGAAACTCAATGCAGTCAAAGAAGATGCAATTGCGGCAAACCACGCCAAGAGCCAGTTTCTGGCGGTCATGAGCCATGAAATCAGGACCCCCATGAATGTAATTCTCGGCACAACCGACCTGCTTAAGGATTCCAAACCGCGTGATGACCAGAAAAAATATATTAAACTACTTGATAATGCCGGTGAAGGTCTGCTTTCCCTGATAAACGACATACTCGACATGTCCAAAGTAGAAGCAGGCTTATTGGACCTTGAAAGCATAGATTTCAATCCCTCGAAGATTATGCGCCAGAGTTGCAATGTCTTTGAGCACTCTGCCGCCCAGAAGGGAATTGAGTTGGCCTGCCGCATTGACGGTAAACTGCCCGATCTTGTCAAAGGCGATCCGGTCCGGGTCAAGCAGATTCTGCTAAATCTCATCGGTAACGCGGTAAAATTTACTGACACAGGCGGAGTTTATGTTCAGGCCGGATACAAACCGCTTAGTAGTGGCAACGTTGAATTGAAATTTGAAATTCAGGACACAGGGCCGGGTATCCCTAAAAACAGGCAACATGCTATTTTTGAACACTTTACTCAGGCCGACAGTTCCATCACACGCGAATATCAGGGAACAGGACTGGGGCTTTCGATCAGCAAAAAACTGTGTGAAATGATGAATGGAAAAATATCAGTATCCAGTTCACCGGGTAGCGGGAGCACATTTACCTTCACCATCACCATGAAAGAAGTGAAAGATTCCAGTGCTGAAGGAGACAGTCACAAAAATCTGCCTGAGAACCGCACCCTTCCCCGCAAGGTGCTGCTCATCGAAGACAATAAAAGCAACCGTCTTCTTTTCAAACACTTCATTTCCGATTCACCGCACGTAATGAAATGTGCCTCAAACGGTGAAGAAGGGATCGAAATATACAAAGAATTCCAGCCTGATATTATTTTCATGGATATCGAAATGCCGGTCATGGACGGTTACAAGGCAACAGAAGAAATCCGCGACTGGGAAAGAATCATAGGCCTGTCCCCAGTTCCGATCATTGCCCTATCCGCACATGCCATTAAGGGAACCGCCGAGTCAGCACGGGAAGCAGGATGTTCAAGTTACATGACCAAGCCTATAACCAAACTGCAATTCCTTGAACGCATTGAGCGGGACAGTCAAACAAATAACAGGAACCATTATTGACTATAAGAATATATAGGCATAGATTACTTAAAGCCAACAGCGAGCTCTATCTCTCATGCTCTGAAACTGAATCCAGTAAAAAGGAGAACGCATAAATGTATTTCAAACAACTTACCACTGAAGGACTGGGCTGCTATTCTTATGTTATCGGCTGTCCGGCCGCCGGTGAAATGGTTATTGTGGACCCGCGCAGGGATGTTCAGGAATATCTGGATATTTCCCGCGAGGAAGGCATGAAAATCACTAAAGTCATCAACACCCATGTACATGCCGACCATGTGGGTGGCGAACAGGAGCTTAAATCCATCGTCGGTGCAGAACTGTTTATCCACGAAAATGCTGAAGTAGGCTACGAACACACTCCCATCAAGGAAGGAGACACCTTCACTGTGGGAGCGGCAAAACTCGATTTTCTATTCACTCCCGGACACACCCCCAACGCCATATCCATTCTGGTTACCGATATCATGCGCGGTAATGAGCCGTGGATGATCCTTACCGGGGACCTGTTGTTTGTAGGAGACATCGGACGCCCGGATCTTCCCGGTGATGAAATCCTCGATGAGCAGGTGACCAACCTCTATGACAGCCTGTATATAAAGCTTGGCAAGCTCCCGGACTATCTGGAAGTCTACCCGGCCCACGGTCAGGGTTCCCTCTGCGGCAAGGGCATGAGCGCCAAACCTAGCAGTACCCTTGGCTATGAAAGGCGCTACAACCCCATGCTTCAGTTTGAAACATTTGAAGACTTCAAGGCAAAGGTTCTTGAATCTTTCCCCAGCCGCCCGAAATCTTTCACCCACATCATCAATACCAACTTTGATGGCGCTCCACTGCTTGAACGCTGCCCCCTTGACCGGGCTATGAACCCGGAAAAATTCAAACAGATGATCGATCAAGGCTGTACGGTGATTGATGCTCGCGATGCAGCCGGATTCGGTGGTTTCCATATTCCGGGAAGCATCAACATCGGCCTTGAAAAACAACTCGCCAACTGGGTGGGTATGGCTATTGAGCCGGACTCCGATCTGCTGCTGGTTGTCAATTCCAAGGAAGATTATGACCGTATGTGCACTGAACTGCACCGCATCGGTTACGACAGGATTTTCGGCTACCTGCACGGCGGAATTGCCGCTTGGCTCATGGCTGGATATCCGGTTGAAAATCTGGCCCAGAAATCAACTAAGCAACTGCATGATGCCATGGCTGAAGGCAAAGAGTTCACCCTCCTCGACGTACGCACCCCTGCGGAGCTTGCCGGGGGCCGTATTAAAGGTTCTATCCACAAACCCTTTGCCAAGGTTCTTGATGAGGGAGTCGACGTGGACAAGGACAGTCCGGTCATCGTTATGTGCGGATCGGGGTATCGGTCAAATATTGTCGGCAGCTACCTGCAAAGCAACGGCTTCACACAGGTCTGCTCACTTGCAGGCGGCGCAATAGCCTGGACACGTTCAGGATATGAACTGGAATAAACAATAATAAAAACCCCGGAGTGCCACATTCCGGGGTTTTTAATTACTTTTCTAAAATCAAAAAAACATCATCAATTAATCTTCTTATATCAGGCAGTAATTCTATAACCTGTTCAGCCGTGATACCAATCTTTTCCCACGCAGTACGGTCAATAAATCCGATCACCGGAGAAATTCCAAGCTCATATCCAAGAGCCTGAGCAATAAAATCCGCCACATGAATGACCATTGCATCAGGATCAGTTTTGACCTTCCGCGGGTTATGGTGTCCCCATGCCGCAGCAATCAACTGCCGGGGGAATTTCCATTCCTTAAGGAGAAAACCACCAAGGGATGCATGGTTAAAACCAAGCATTTCCTGCTCTGCTTTATAAAGACTGTATCCATCACTGCGGGCCAACTTATAAAGCTCTACAGCCATGCTGTAATCACTTTCAAATATTACGTGCAGACCGACATCATGTATCAATCCACCGGCAAAAAAACGCTCCGGATCACCAAGCCCGGCTGTTACAGCGATTTCCTGCGCCACAACCCCGCAGGCAATTGAATGTTTCCAAAATTTTTCCAGATCAAGAACAGCCTCATCACTGCGTTTAAATAAACTCAAAGACGCAGTGCCTAGGGCAAGTCCCCCGGCCTTCTCAAAACCGAGCAGTTCCACAGCCTTAGAAGGTGTTTCAATTTTTCCTTTAACTTTGTAGAGGCCGCTATTTGCAAGCCTCAGTACGGCAGTCGCCAGTTTAGGTTCCCTGCTGATTATCTCTGCAAGATCATTGATGGTGCTTTCAGGATTATCTATGATTTCCTGCAACTGGGTCTGCACCTGCGGCAAAGAAGGCAGCACAAGCGACTCGGCAAGGAAATCTCCGGGACCTTTAGGCTTCTCACCGCTCCACGGCTCAATATCCGAAGGAAATGTCAGGGGCAAAAAAGAATCTGGAGCAGCAAGCATCTCTTTATAAACACGCTTGAATGACTCTTTTTTGAGCAACTTGACCAGATCAGAATTCCCGGCTTGCGCAAAAAGGTTATGCACATAGCGAGCCGCCGCCTCCTTGAGGTCAGGCCTTAACTTATATGCCTTCCCGGTTTTAACCACTATTTATCCCTACTGAAACAATCTTATGCAGGATTTAATATCTCGAAAATTTCTTCAATCAACACCTGAACTTCAGGAATCATATCAACAAACATTTCTCCACTGACTCCGAAGCTTTCGTAAATCTCCTGATCCAGCACACCAAGCACAGGAGACAAGCCAAGGTGGTAGCCCAAGGCTCTGGAAATAAAATCGGCCACATGAATGATTCCTGCATCGGGATCTTTCTTGGCTTTCTTCGGGTTATGATGAGCCGCAGCTGAGACCACCAAGGATTTAGGAAAACTCCAGTCCTTTAGAATAACCCCGCCTAAAGCAGCATGGCTGAAACCAAGCAACTCCATCTCGGCATCATACAGGCAGTTCCCATTCTTACGGGCTAACTCAGACAGCTCAAGTCCAAGGCTCTTATTACTTTCAAAAATAACATACAGGCCAATATCGTGGAGCATTCCGGCAACAAAAAAACGCTCCGAATCCTGAATTCCAGCCAGCTTTGCTATTTCCTGCGCTATTACCCCGCAAGCTATGGCATGTTTCCAGAACTTCTCCACCTGTAGAACCTGTACGCCATCACTTCGTTTAAACAGGCTAAGTGAAACGGTTCCAAGGGCAAGAGAACTGGCTTGCTTAAAACCCAACAGAGCCACCGCTCTGGAGGTAGTATCCACCTCTGTACGAAAACTGAACATTGCGCTGTTAGCCAGCCGCAGAATAGCAGCCACCAACTTGGGGTCTTTGTTGATCACCTCAGCAAGGTCATCTGCAGAACTGTCCGGATCATTAATGACCTTCTGAATTTCCAACAAAACCTGCGGCAAAGAAGGCAGTACTACCTTTGATTTAAGAAAATCCTTCGGGCTTTCAGGCTTAGGACCCTCCCATGGTCCGACATCGGCTGGACGGGGCTGAGGCAAAAACTCGTCCGGGTCCACGATCATCTTCTTATAAACATTCTTAAATGCTTCCTTTTTTAGAAGACGGATAAAATCTGAATCATCAGCCTGACTAAAAAGATGTTTTACATATTTTACCGCCGCATCTTTAACCTGCGGATTAAGCGTAGTAGTTTGTTCAACTTCCTGCATATCTACCCTTTATAAAAAATTAGGACTGAGATTTTTCGGCCCACTCAACAGTATGCGCCAAGCCGTCCTCAAAAGAAACTTCGGCTTTAAAGCCTTCAGCTGAAATTTTACTCACATCTGCACGGGAATGCTTGATGTCCCCGGCACGCTCAGGTTTAAAATCAATATCTTCCGGCGCAGAAGTCAAGCCCGCAATAACCGTGGCAAGCTCACGCACCGACCTACCGCTTCCGGTTCCGACATTATAAATCCCGGTCAACGGGCCACGTCCCAGCTCATCAAGCCCGGCGGCAATTAAATATGAAGTGACCACATCGGAAACATAAAGAAAATCCCTAGTCTGCTCCCCGTCTCCAAAAATGACCATATTTTTCCCAGCCAACCCGAAATCAACAAATCGAGAAATAACTCCGCTGTACTGGCTGGTCGGGTCCTGACGCGGACCGAAGATATTAAAAAAGCGCAGGGAGCAGCCGTAACCGGACTTTTCGATATAAACAGAAGACTTGTATTTAGCTACGCCGTAAGGACTCAGCTGTTCAGCCTCTTCGGCATACTCTTCTTTCACCGGAAGCCGGTCTTCATTTCCGTACTCTGCTGCAGAACCGGCAAATACAAAGCGAGAAATCCCCATTTCCCTTGCAGCATCAAGCATATCCCGGTTGGCTTCAAAGTTGACCTGCATGGTCAGTTCAGGATGCTCCACTGAATACGGAACACTGACTACAGCCGCCAATTGAAAAATTACATCCAGTTCGGGATGAGACTGCTTCAGTTCCGTCAGTAAACCTTCTTCAGCTATAGATCTTTCGTAAAAAGTAAAACCTGCATGGTCATTGAAATTTTCCATATTATGGGCATATCCACTGGCAAAATTATCCACTCCCACAACAAAATTACCTGCGTCCAGCAAGCTCTGCGTCAAATGGCTCCCTATGAATCCGGCACATCCGGTAACAAGACAGGTCTTTGTCATCTACCCTCCCAGCATTGCATTAGAACAACGGCTGACTTGAAAAAGTTATATACTCCAGATCACGAACACTTTTTGAGACAAGGTAATAAGAGAACATCAAGGCGATGAAGCATGAATAGCAATAGCCATAACCATAAAAAGTGAAACCAAGCTGCATGCTCAGCCATGTCAGCCCCACATTGCTCAGCAGAAAAACAATGGTCACAGCCAGCACTTCTTTACGCAGATCAAAATAAAACAGGATGATTACGGCCACAGAAAGCATGACCTGCAACAGGGAGCCAACTAAGGCTATCTGTAAAAGAGGTTGCTGCAATGGAGAAAGACCTACCAGATCTACAAACTCAGGAGCCATGAAAATGCACAGCATGGTCAATGCCCCCTGCACAATCAGAATCTCACGCAAGCTTTCCTTAAGCATTCTGATCATGCCTTTCTTTTCCTGCAAAATACTGGAAAGGTCTTCCTTGGATATTATTTTCGCGAAATAGTCATGATAATGCTCATAGAACTTGGTTTCAATTTTAACCAAGAATATGGCCAATGTTGGAACAATAGTCAGATAAGCGAAGAAAATCGGCCCTTCATACATGTCATGGGTACGCAGGTAGGGCACCACCATTCTGGAATCCGGAGCAAACCAGAACATGATTTTATCCACCCAGATAGCGAGGTTGAAGAACATGCCGATCAGTGCCAGCTCCCAGTATTTGAGAAAATATGAAAACATCTCTGAATCCCAGACCCTGCCCGGGGGAAACTCCGCAAGCAAGCGGGCCAAGAGCCAGAAAAAAATAACCGCCTGCCCACAGGTGTATCCCAGCAAATACCCCTCAAGACCAGCCAGAGGGTAAAGCAGAAATGCCCCGCCGACACTGCACGAAGTACCAACTGCGAAAGCCTGCACAATGGAACGGAAGTCTTTTACTGCGGAAAGAAAAATCATGGTCAGCCAGATCATGGCCACAATAAGGAAAAGAATCACCGCAATGATCTTATAGGTGAAGGTCAACTCAAAGAACCAGATTCCGCCAACACCTATGATCCCCCCGGCAACCAGCACAATAACCGCACTGGTAAAAAAAGCAGTCAGGGTTATCTTCTCGTCCCCCAAATAAAAACGGTCCGCCAGATAGCGGGTCACCACCAGTTGGATATAGCCCACGTAAATAAGGGTGAAGGCATAGACGTAAACAATGGTGGTCCGGAAAATATCCTGATCCATGCGGGAAAAACCGGAATAGGAATAAAGCCCCAGCACAGCAAGGCAGAGCACACTCATCAACCACGGACCGGATGAAACCATTGCCGCGTAAAGGTAAGCTGAGACATCAGAAAGGAAGCTGTCCCCACGCAGCATTTTTCTCAGTTCAAATCCTATTCCAGCCATACTCTACTCCAGATCATCCATTGCCATGTAATCTTTGTAAATATTCAAATAAGTCTCATTAAGATCCGACTCTTTGTAAAAAGTCTTCACCCGCTCAATTCCCGCTTTAGACATCTTACTGCGCAGGATCGGACTGGTCAGAATTTTCAGGATAGCCTCCCCGGTGCTGACCGGGTCCGCAACCTTGGTCACAATTCCGGACGGACCAAGAGCCTGATCCGCCACAGTACGACCTTCCAGAAGTTCCCGGCAGGACCCGACATCCGAAGCTACCGCGGGAACCCCGGCACAGTTTGCCTCCATAATGACCAAAGGCTGAGCCTCGCTGATACTGGTCAGCACAATAACATCAAGCTTGGGCAGGTAATCCGTAACCCGGACCTTTCCGGTAAATTCCACCACATCCTCAAGATGCAGAAGCCGCACAAGGTTTACGCACTCTTCGTAATACTCCTCATCCTCTTCCGTAGGCCCCATGATGTAGACCTTGAGCTTATCGACCTTGATAGACACAATCTTGATGGCCCGCAGAAAAGTCTTCACATCCTTGATAGGCACCACGCGACCCACAAAACCTACTGCAAATTCAGTCTGATTCATGTAGTCATGGTCTTCAGGTTTAAGTCCCAGAAAATTATCAAGACTGATGCCGTTGGGAATAATCCTGATCTTGTCCGGATCAGCCCCTTCCTGAATCTCAAGCTGGCGGTTCCCTTCGTAAAGGGTGTAGATCGCTGAAGAATAATCATAGCACAACCGGGCCAGCTGCTCGAACATCCTGATCCAGAAAGTCTGGAACGCACCAAGCTTGCTCTCAATACGCATTCGCTCATCTTCCTTGCGGTAAACCCACTCGGCCTGCGAAATCTCGATTTTGCGTTCCTTAACATAAATGCCGTGCTCTGTGAGCAGCAGCGGGCGCCCGGTCATCACCCGGGCCACAACTCCAAGTAACCCCGCATAACCGGTAGAAATAGTATGATAAACCCGAGCCTTAGGCAGATCAATTGGGAGCATTTTAAAAATAGGCAGATGGGTAAAACGAAAAGTCCAGAAATAATCGATAAATGACTCTTCATTACCCTCGGGCTTATAGCGCTCCACCAGCAAGTCCCAAGGCCTCTTGCCGTGCATAAGCTCAGAAATGGGGAACTTACCATCGCGGAACAGCTCAACCATCTCCCTCATCATACTGATATCATTACGATCCATACGGTAATGAAATCTCCTGAGCTTCTCCATATCCTTTGCGGAAATCCTCTTGAAGATGCTCCGGGACATTTCAATCGGGTCATGAAGGTAAACAATCTTAGGATCAACAAAATTTTCCGGTACTTCGTAACGGTATTCAGCCTTTTCCTTGGAAGAAGCCAGAATGCAGACCGCTGTAAAAGTCAACTCCGGCATACCTTTGATCAGGTTATGAATCCATGTGGAAACACCTCCGGCCACAAAGGGATAGGTACCTTCAAGAAGCAGGCAGACATCATATTGCTTATCCAAACTCATGGCCCACCTCACTGAAATCCGCTTCTTTCCCTTCTTCGCCGGACAAGTTTTTTTCCTTCCAGAAATTGTAGATCAAAGACTTAAAAGGATCGGAAGACTGCAAGTCCGGACGTGCCCGCAACTGCTCAACTTCTTGAAACAATGCTATAAAATTACCCATTTCAAAAAAAGTCCTACAAATCCCGAGACGTGATTCCATTTCAAGCTCCGGATCCTTCATTGTCTCACGGTAAATATGCAGCGCTTCACTGAAGCTTTTGCTCTCAACGTATGATTCTGCAAGCCGCATCAGGTAATCCTTATTCTCCTGATCCTTTTCAACCGCTTTTCGCCAATGCTCACAGGAAAAGCCCATGGAACGTTCCTGCATATTAACTTCCGGCAATCCGCTGCGGGCATAGTTGCGATAGACGGAGGCAAGTTCAGCATGAGACTGTGCACTGTCATATTTGTCCGCACGGAAGCGGGCCTTTTCCACAGCGTCCGCATAATCCTCTTCAAGCCTGGTCAAAGCTGTATGGGCATAAAAGCGAACCTCAGCACTTTCATCGGAAAGGCTTTTGCGCAGCAACTTTACGGCCTCAGCAGAGCCGATACGGCGCAACAAATTAACCGCCCCCCGCTTCATCTCCATATCATCCCCGGTCAAAATATCCGCAATGGGATGTACATCTACTTCATCATATAAAAATTCAGTAATATCAGTGGGCAGGTCCACATCAACCCCGACGCCCTCGTAAGCCTTTTCTTTATAATCCTCGGCCAGCCCGAAACTTTTCATGAAAACACGGGACATAAGCAAAGTCAGAGTTATCCCCAGCAAACCGATCAAGGGCATGAAAATGCTAAAGAGGGCCGCCACACGCGGATAATAAAAAGCCATTCCGGGCAGGGCACGCGGTTTGGGTGTGGTAAGAACAATAAAGGACAAGCCGGAGAAAATATGAGCAGCAATTGCAGCGTAGACGTACCAGGAGACGGCTTCCCTGTTCAGGTAAAACCAGACAGCTCCACCTTCAAACATATAGGAAACAGCAAAGGCTCCCAGCAGACGCAATCGCGCCAGTTTGATTACTTTACTCCGCAAAAAGTACACTAACCATGTCCTCTTTTACATTCTTGACCAGTTCCTCAGGGTCTTCCATGCCCAGAGTATATCCGGCCACCCCGGCACGAAGTTCAACAAGGTTCTGGTCTGTTTCAAAAGCCATGACGCTGAGTGCCTTGAAAGAACTCAACAGGTTATTAACTACTACCCGCGCTCCTGCTGCAGGTGTAGTCGGGAGAATTAAGTAAAAAGACCCCGGTTCATCACTTATAAACAGGATATCAATTTCACGAATCTGATTTTTAAGGATCATACTGAAAGCCATAAGAACTTCATCACGGCCTTCGTCTGAAGCATTGGAAAGGCCCGGAAATTCGAGCATGATCAACGACAGGTCCAGCTCATATCGACGTGCTCTTACAAACTCTTCGCGCAGCCTGCGCAAAAAATAATCAAAAGTGTAAGCATCAGTAATTTCATCAGCGATAAGCTTATCTTTGGTTTCCGCAAAAACAGTGGCATTCTCAACACTGCTACCGCACCAGTCTGCAACCAGTCCGGCTACACGCACGGAATCGCTGGTGAATTTAAGGAAAGGCATCTTCTCAACATTTAAGACCCCGACCACATGCTGGTGGTTATCAGCCATAATGGGGGCGGAGATGACAATACCGCTGGGCATGCTCTCGGTGCTGGCAATATCCCTGATGGAAACAGCTTTCTTCTGAGCAGCAGCAATGCTCATCAGGCTTTCGCCCCAAGGGACCACTTCGGGCAGATAACTCTTGCCCTGCCGCAAAGCGGTATCAAGCCTGAACTCAGTTCCGTCCAGCAAATAAATGGAACATTCCTCCACATCCATAAACTCGCGCAAAATTTCCAGTACTGCCGGATAAATGCTGTCCATGCTCAAAGTACGCAGTCCCTGCGCGGCTTCATAAAGAGTACCCAAGGTACTTTCCTGCGAAAGAATCTTGCTGTCCAATTCCTGCTTGGCTTCGCTCAGGATGTCATACTTGACTTTGATCTTGTCAAAAGCATCGTGAAAGGCGTCCCTTTCTTCGCAGACACCATTGTATTCCTTAATATGCAGCTGACGAGTCTCGCCGAGCACAATCCCCACCAGAAAAAAAAGGATGGGTTTACCCCACATGGCAAGACTCCTGAAATCAATCAGTTCAATATCAGGAATGGACAGGCTTTTGAAAACTACGAAAAAGATTGCAGCCATAATTCCGGAAAAAAGCCCTCCGGCAAATCCATAGCGGGAAGCTGTCAGCAACACCACGATCCAGTATGGATGTGGTGAAACAGAAATGAATCCCGGATCCTGCCGAAAAAAAATAAGGTTGGCCGCAGTTATAGCGATCAATCCGAGCATGACTTCATAATACTTTGAAAGCTTATATTTCTTGGCTGCTGCTTTGACTTTAAACATATTCACCGGCCTGAATATTTTCAATTGCATTAGAAAACATAACCGATCCCCCCGCTGAACAACTGGGTTTCCCCGCCTCCGGCAAGGCCGGAATCACTGCTGTATTCATAACTGAGATCCAATTCGATCCTACCCAGCCTGATAGCCAGTGAAGGACTGCCAAAATAGCTCGGACTGTTCTTGAATTCATCAAGCCTGATCCCACCCGCAGCCTGAAAGACAATAGTGTCACAAATTGACTTACTGAAACTTGCACTCAAGGTGTGGATGCTCTCATCTTCAACAACAACGAAGGGCTGATAATTTTCATCATCATACTTGAACAGGGAACGATAAAATGAATACGAGATGAACAGATCAGGGTCGGCAAGAAGCCTGCGAGTGAGGATAATATTGTAAATTCCCTTGTTTCCGAAATCTCGGTCACCAAGCTGATACTGACGCAATTGACCGTTGAGGAACAATCCCCAAGTATCATCGTAAAAACCATCATAGGTCAGGGAAAGCTGATTGTAGTGCCCTTCGTAGTTGGCAGCGGAAGGCTCATCAAGCCACGGATTGTTGTAATCAATCATGGCAGAAAATGTTCCGGGATCATGAATCCGCCAATCAAAGCCAAGAGCACCGGAGACTCCCGAAGCAGTTCCCTCAAAAGCACCCACCCCCACAATACCGGTGAAGGTACGGGTAAAATCGCGCTTCAGCAGAAGTGCAGCCTGATTCACATTCTTATCGATCTTCTCAATTCCATCCCCTTCAGGTCGATAGATGCGAGTGTTGGCGTAATAAATTTCCCCTCTGGTCTGATCAGTAATCTGCATAGAGAAAAGACCACCCAGAGTGGTCGTTATAGATTCATCTGATTGCAGGTAAACACTGGGGGTAAGCACCAGACGCGGTCTGCGTTGCATAAGGAGATTGGAAAGAGCCTGCCGTGCTTCGTAATTGTACGGCTCAGCATCGATAAGCTGGGAAAAGCTCTCAATGGCTCCCAACCAATCCCCACCCTGCTGGGTGCTGTAAGCCTTGGCAGATATAGAGTCCGTATCACCGGGCCGCAGCCGCAACAGATAATCAAGGGTATCAATCTGTACAGAATAATCCCCGGCCAGCAAGCGCAGTCTTGCTTCCTGCCTTAAAGCACGTGGGGACTGAGGATCAAGGTAAAGCCAGCGACGCAGCAAGGCCTCGGCCTTTTCCGTCTCATTATTATCGATAAGTGCGCCGATATACTCTTCGCGCAGCTCCAGATCATCAGGGTAAATCTTAAGCAGCTTGGCATAAAGCCTGATTCCGTCTTCCACATAACCGCGGCGGATCATGATCCGGGCAAGAATTACATTCTGCTGCCTATGGCCTGTGGCACGCAGCACATCGCGCTGGCCCAGTTCATAAAAAAGTGATTCCGGAGCACCAAGCAACTTGGCCTTGGGTGTCAGGGTCTCCTCTGCATCTGCTGTAGTCGGCTCAGCAACCTTTCCTGCCAGATCTGTGGGCCGTGGCGGCAGCGGAGTTCTGCGGGAATCCAAAGTCCGCTCTTCCAACATAGCCAAAGGCATGGAACGGATCATATAATCAAGTTTGACTTTCTTCTTGAAAAGACGTCCGGCAACCCGGGCCTGACTCCGGGTGGGGTAATCACCTATCTGGACCACCCTCCAGCCCTTACCCTGACCATCGTAAAGATAAACCATGACCGGGGAATAGCCTTCGCTTTTCAGGTAAGACATGAAATTCCATGCTGCATCAGCTTCCTGAAAAGAACTGACCCTGACCGTCCAGATAAGTTCATTCTTCTCTTCAACAGGCACAGCAGTAGTGTCCTCCGCCCGGAGCGGAGTTCCATGCATGACCGGTAGCAGTACCGTCATCAAAAGAAAAAACAAAACAACTGTCTTCTTCAAATCATTACCTGTTGATCTTCTTTAAATCTTTATTTTCAACATTTTTCCGGCCTTCCCTGCGGATAACACGAGCCGCGCGCTTGAATTCACGGGCAGCATCATTTTCCCGGCCCATAAGCTGGTATATTTCACCCAGCTGGTAACGTCCTTCAGCATCATTGGGAACTAACCTTAAGTATTTTCGCAACTTCGCTGCTGCACGTTTGTATTGTTCCCGTTCCCCAAGAATAATACCAAGTCCCTTAAGAGAGGTATGATTTTCAGGGTTAATCTTGAGGGCGGCCTGAAAAAGGTCATAGGCATCGGTCTGGAAATTATTAAACAAGGCTTCCGCACCCAGCCGAGCCAAAAAGACTTCGTCTTTATTGTACTCTTTTTTCAACCTTTTATAAACATCGGAAGCCTCAGTTCCACGCCCGGCCATCTGCAATGCAGAAGTAAGTAAAAACCCTTCAAAACGGGGCATTTTTTCCAAACGTTCATAGGGTTCCAAAATCCGCAGGGCAGCTTCCGGTTCACGCGCATCAAGATATGCCCGGGCCAGCTCTACCCGCTCAGCTTCAGGCAGCTTTCCAGCAGCCTGCAATTCTTTAAAAATCCTGATCTGTTCAGCAGAATTTCCCGCAAATCCGTAAACCTTTGCGAGGTCCAGTTTCAGCTCATAATCACGGGGCTTAAGACTAATGGCCCGTTCATAGTAGTCCGCTGATTTTTGATACTCCCCGGCATCAGACCAAGCCTTGCCCGCCCGTTTAGCAAAATCAAAATTGCCCGGTGATTCATCAGAAATTTCTGCATAAAGCTTTGCGGCCACAGCAGGACGCGCGGTCCACTCAGCCAGTCTTGCGAGAGTTTCCCGGATTTCCTTGCGCTTGTAATCACGCGAATACAGTTCATCGTAAATACGGTAAGCTTCTTCGCTGAGCCCGGCCTGATCAGCGAAATCCGCCCACTTATACAAAATATCAAGATTCTTCGCGCTCTGACCTGCAAATTGGGCTATGAGCAACTCAGCTTTTACACTGTCCCCGGCAGCAGCCCAGACCGCCGCAGCCAACAAGGCAACCTGTTCATCATCCGGACGCAGCCTGATGGCAGTCTCAGCAGCATCACGAAAAATAGTTTTATCTCCGGTGTAGGATGCAATCTGGATAAGATTCATGACATATTCACGATTGCCCCCGGTCATGATCGCAGCCTTTTTGTAATAAGGATAACCGTCTTTGGGTGAATTCAGCCAAAGCATGATTTCCCCGGCCTGAGCGATGACCAGCACATCCTTTGGAGCGATCTTTTCCGCATACTTTGCAGCCTGCTTCGCCAGCTTCAAATCCTGAGTTTCCGAAGCAGCCAGCAACATATCAAGAATATCCTGCTGCTCCTGCTCACGTTTCAGCAACTGGCGATAAATGCGGTAAGCTTTGTAAGGCTGATTAACATTTCGATACGCAGCCCCGGCAGTTCGCATGATGTTTATATCATTAGGAAAGACCTTAAGGGCGAGCCCCACGGTCTCAGCCAGTAACTTGTTATCTGCTGTGGTTGCGGCAGCATCAATAAGCCGCTGATAGTCATCCAGAGTAGCATCGGGACTATCTACCACCCTGCGTAAGGCATCATAGGCTTCGCGCGGACGTTCAAGGGTCAGCAGTAATGCCCCGCGGGTACGCAGGTAATCAGGCTCGGAAAGATCAACATCCTTGGTATCTTCAACAACCTCGGCCATAAGTGCCCGGTCTTCACTAAACAAGGCCGCCCGAAGCATATCATGGGCATAAACAAGCCAATTGCCGACCCGCTCCGCCAGCCTGCGGAACAGATTTACAGCTTTGCGATGATTTCCGGTTTCCATATAAACTGCGCCCAAAGCCTGCTGGTGGGCTTGGTTGTCCGGTTCAACTTCAACCAGTTTTTCCAGAACCAATTGCGCAAGGTCCTGCCTATCAGCAGCTCGGGCCATCCAAGCGGTTTCAGTCAGTAAAGCAATATTTTCCGGACTTTCTTTCAGCAATCTTTCAGCAATACTCAGAGCCTTATCATAATTACCTGACCAGCCCAGTACTTTGACCAACTGCACCCTGCTGTCCACATCCAACCCGGCTTTGCTGTCCATGCGCTCAGCATACTCATACCCTTCTTCAACCCGGTTTACAGCAGTGAAATATTCGAGGACATAAAGCACATACTGCAGCACATCGGCTTCATCACCATCTGAAACTGCCACTTTGAAACGCTCGCCAACTATGAAGATACGCTGGATCAGAAAATTGAGATACGGATCATCCATATTTTGAGCATGCTCACGACCCAACCGCTCGATTTCATCATTAAGCACTGACATGAAGTCACCGATGAACGGCCTTTTACTCTGCTGTTTATTAAGCTTAATTACGGCATCCACTTCCTGCGGAATCATATTGAAATAGCGGTAATACATTACCATTTGCTCCAGAGGCTTCATCTTCTCCGGTTCAAGCATCGAAAGTTTCTCCCAAGTATGCAGGGCTTCACGGGGCATGACATTCCACTCGTAGACCTGTACCAGCTTCCGCAATTCAGGAATGCGATTCGGTTTCTGCTTTAAAATTTCCTCAAGACTGGCAATGGCCTTATCCGGCATCCCCCTCTTAAGATAAACATCCGCCGCGATGTCTAATAATCTTAAATCATAAGGGTCTTCTTCAAGAAGCTCACTAAGCAGGTCCGCAGCTTTGGATATTTCACCGCTCCGCAAGTACAACGGGACCATATCCCTCGGAAAGGGATAGATAAGTACGGTCGTCCCGATTATGATGAGTACGAAAACGAGTACCCGCCAGAGCTTTATGTTCAAATCAGATCAATCTCCACGGGACCGGAAACAACTTCCTTGATCAGTAAAATTCCCTCCCCATTAGTGACGAATTCCTGCGGCGGTGCATCCTTACGGATGAACTTGTATTTCCTGTTCGGAATCAGACCTGCCAGTTCAAACTTACCTTTACTGAAACATTCAAAATCAAAACGCATCCCCTTGGCTGTTCGCTCGAAATTACGCACCCAGCCGGAACCTTTTTTAAGATGCGGCAAGCTATCGTTAACTGCTTTATCTAGAGTCAAAACCAACTCTGCCCGCGCAGTTCCGGGCCGGAGATGCACAAAAATTCCTTCGGGTTGGGTATCGTAACCAAGTATATTTTTGCATTTTGCCAGATCAGGAATCTTTTCCATACCGTCCAGCCGCACGGAAAGGCAGTCGGCATAATTGCTGAAGACAAAGTGATCCAGGGATATCTTCTCCATTTTCGCAGCAAGGCAGCCGTTAACCATTTTGATGTAAGCTGAAGCATAGACCCGTGCTGCATCCTGACTGAGAGCCCATTCGTAAACATCTTCAAGAGCCTTAAGGGATGCAAATTTTTCACCGCTATAGAAATGGTAGTAAATATCGATGGGCATGATCCGGCGCGGGGAACCGGTCCGTTTCATGGTGTCCACAATATTGCGGAACCCGAAGTAAGGCCCGGTCCAAAGATTGGTCAGGATATTCTCGTTAGCCTGCCCGGTATAAATCTGGTTGTACCTGCCCAAAGCGCGATAAAGCGGGGAAACCCCGAAATATGAATTACGGCTGGCGTCAAAAACAGTATCCCCGCCGTTCATGTTCAGAATTCCAGCCTTATCGGCAATGGCAACCTGCTCTTCAGTGGGATCACACATACCGGACCAGAAAAGAACTTTACACGGCTTTTCAATGGGAGACAGATTTTCACTGATATAGTCACACGAACCTACGATTTCATATTGAGCATTGAACTTATAGCCCGCAATTTCGTACTGTCCGATGACAAAATCTTCAGCATACTCCTTAGATTCACGAAGTTCTGCATTCCATGCGTAAGGGTGAGTATAGGAATGGGAGGAGGTTTCCACATTCTCCATCTCAAAAAGAGTTTTTGCCAACTCAACATTTTCTATACTGCCCTTAACGTCAGGATTAATCTCACCGGCAATAACAGAAGCGGAGTTAGGGAAGTCATAGCGCTCAAAAATACGCTCCATGACGATTTCCCCGCAGACCTTTCGCTTATCTACTTCTGTGAATCCGGCAAAACCGTCACCATCAATATGAGCAAAAGCCACACGCTTCCCATTCAAAGTTGTGGGAGTCAGTGCCGGAATTCCTTCAAGACCAAGGTTTATTCGCAAAAATTCAAAAGGATCAAGATACCATTGTTTCTGAAAATTAAGCGGGTCCTGCCAGCGCATAAAACCATTCAAAGCAAAGCCGCCCTGAGGTCCCAAGCCCACAGTAGTGGCAACAGAACCAGGTTTTCCTTTGACTGCCACACTAACCCAGGTCTTGGCCTTCGCACTCTGCGGGGTTATCTGGATATATCTTTCCGGAAACAACGGGAGCTTACGCTCAAAATTCATATTTTTCGGATCAACATACTCATATTTAAGACGATATTGATCGTTCGTAGCGTTGCCCTGATAGGAAAATCCGAGATTCGAGAAAACTTTCTTAATCAAACCGGAATCGGCCGGCTCCTTATCCACTCCTGTATAAGCCCCCAAAGATCCTGCAATGAGGACCTTTTTCCCCATCTTCTGCTGATTGATCAACCAGGAAAGGTACTCATTCGGCTTGTCCATTAGGTCTTCAGAAAATGTTGTAAAAACGGCCCCATATTCATTCATTTCCTTACCAGAAGGTAAAGGACGCTGTGCAACGTCACGAACCCTGTACAAAAAACCGAGATAGTTCAAAGGTGCGGCAAACCCCTCCATAAAACTATTACCTCTGGCGGAACGGCCTTCGGCACTATTATAGAGCACCAAAACTTTGCGCTTGACCGACTCAGCATAAGCGCAAGGCAAAGCAAAAAGAACAATCAGAAATGCGACAACAAACCTATTCACCAGACGCATGAATAAATACCTCATTTAATGCCGGAGTGCTGACATAAGGAACAAAACCCAGCTTACGGGAGAAAGCGTAAGCTTTCTCAATCTCCTGCTTATCTTCGACAGGTACGTAATCAAGACTAAGGACCACCAGCTTGGGATTGGCCTTTAAAGCTGCTTCCGCCTTAGCGATGAGAAAATTGCGATCCGCTTCCGATACGTCAGTACGGGTAGAAGTGGCCAAATCCATGGAACTGCTCAGCCCCTCAATCAGCAAATAATTAAGATAGGGAGCCGTGCGCCGTACTATCTCAAATCCCCTGTTCTGGCAGAGCAACTTCTTGGGATATTTTTCCCTGATAGCCCGAACCAAATCTACACAGGCCCGCTCGATCCCTTTGTAGGTATCCGGGTCCCTGCGCTGCATATCAATGGGAGAATCCAGCGTATCAAAAAAAAGCCCGTCATATCCGGTCGAAAGGGCATCGGGGATAATCCGGGTAAAGAGCAACTCACTCCACTCTGGACGGCGCACATCCACCACCCATGAATCCCAATTCTCATTGTGACGCACAAGCAGGCCAAGACGCTTGGCCTCCTCATAATACTGACCATTCCCGGCCACCTCGCCAAGACTTACGTAAGCCAGCACCTTCACCCCTTTTGCGCGCAAAGGATCCGGGTCCTGCCCTCCGGGGGCAGAGACCAACAGGTCAAAACCGGACAGTCGCTCCGTCCGGTCCTCATGTCCGTAATAGCAAGCCCACGATTCGACTTTATGACTTCCACCAAAGGCAAAAGTCCTGCCGAACAAGGAAAAGGTAACCACAAGCAGTGCGACTATTGCACAGAGACGGAAGACATCGCTGCTACCATTTCCGCAAGGGTTTCCTGTGCTACGCTGTTCAGGGATTCCGTACATCCGAAAAAGCACCCCCCGCTCTTGGAAGAAGATGAAGCCCAAAGCACATTACCGGAAGAAACATCAATCATACGCAGATTGATACCCACAGTGGGACTCTGGTTGACCCCGCGCTTGTACTGGTACTCGGTCACAGAACCGTAGATGACGGTATCAACACCGAGCTTGCTGCCCAGCCTCTGGGCCACAACGTCTTCCATGACAAATTCAAGGTCATCCTCATCACCCTTGATACGCTTAAGCATTTCAGTGGATTCCATGAGGTCGAACTTGGTGGAAGCATAGAGTTCGGTAGTCAGCAGATCACCGACCATGCGTCCGGCATTGGGGGTGTTGGTAAGATTCACCAATGGCAAAACAGCCGCATGACGGGCTTCACTGGCAATCCCGTTGGGCTGGACATAATCTTTCATGTAGGTACCGGAGCAACCGGCAAGAAAGAGAATAAAAATCAAAGTAGTGAAAAAGCTTTTTTTCACAGCACCCTCCTTATTTTATCGAAAAATTTAAGTTTTAACCCATCTTTAAGAATACGTGTAGAAGCGTAAAATCATCCCTCCCCAAAGAGTACGATTTTTACTGTGCAGCTAAAATATCCATTAATTTAGAACACTATAATCCTAT
The DNA here is from genome assembly GCF_965230075.1 of Maridesulfovibrio sp. Classification (GTDB taxonomy): domain Bacteria; phylum Desulfobacterota; class Desulfovibrionia; order Desulfovibrionales; family Desulfovibrionaceae; genus Maridesulfovibrio. The sequence continues at coordinate 3,017,541 of NZ_OZ245945.1, forward strand.
TCCCTACCCATGCAAAGTATTATTTATTTATAACATTTAACAATCACATTATTTTTTGCACTGCAACCATAGCCGGTACTCTTTAATTTTCTCTTCCACCATGCTATTCATCCAAAATACAAAATATTAATCGGGGAAATTACAGTTATGAGAATACACAGCATAATAATTCTGACCTTCTTATCCCTTGTTGCCGCCTGCGCATCAACAACAGCCACCTCTCCCGCAAACAAAATATCAGAGCAACCGCAACAGGAGACACGAATGACTCCGCAGCATAAGAAAATAAACAGCTGGGCTTACCTACTGCAAGGCCCGAAAGTGGCAACACTGGCTGAATCTCCCTACGATCTACTGGTCGTTGACTATTCAAAAGACGGTTCAGACAAGAACAGATTTTCCGCCAAGGAAATCTCTGTGCTCCACAGATTCAATAAAACCGTGCTCTGCTATTTTTCCATCGGCGAGGCAGAAGAATACCGCTTTTACTGGCAGAAAGAATGGAAGGAAAATCCACCTCGTTTTCTGGGCCCGGAAAACCCTGACTGGGCCAAAAACTACAAAGTAAAATACTGGCGTGAAGACTGGTGGGAAACTGGACTGCGCCCCTATCTGGACCGTATTCTGGAAGCAGGTTTTGACGGCGTATATCTGGATATTGTCGATGCATACTGGTTCTGGCACCAACAGGACATGGACGTGCAGAACACTGCCGATGACATGGTCAAACTAATCAAAAGAATAGCCGACTACACCCGCAGGAAAGCCGGGAAAAACTTCATCATCTGCCCCCAGAACGGCATGGGCGTATTTAATGACTGCTCCCCCGAATACAAGGGAGTCTACTTCAAGACAATTGATATGGTCGGTCTTGAAAGCCTGCTTTTCAATATATACAGCGAGAATGATCGCAACTATCGCTTAAAGCTGGCAAAAGAGCTTGCCGATGCAGGCAAGACCATCCTCGACGTGGAATACATTGATGAGTCGCAATACACCGATTACCTAAAGCAGGTAAAAGCACTCGACTTCAAACTTATCCCCTACGGTTCTACTCCGGACGCCGAACTGGATAGAATTACTAATTTCTGGAAATTTAGAAAGTAAATTTCAATATCCCTCCGGCATGCAAGGCATTGAGTGCGATAGCGATCCCGGCCAGCATGACCAGTCCGGCACTCAGCACGGGCAGGTTCTCAATCCACTTGCGTGAACCGGAGAACCTTTCGGTAAGTTTCGAGGCCCGCACGGTCAGAATACCAATAATGATCAGCACTGCGGCAAGTCCGAGACTAAAAGCGAGGATAAGCAATAAACCAAAAACAATCCGCCCGAAAGCCACAGAAGCCAGCAGGACAACCAAGGCTGTAGGACAAGGCACCATTCCCCCTGCTATACCGAGACTGAGCATGGACCACCACGAAACAGGTTCGGATTCATGGTCATGGTCATGAGAATGATCGTGGGAATGTCCGTGGTTATGGTGATGCGAATGCCCATGGCTATGCACAGCCCTGCGAGCCAACATCATGTAGCCCACCATAAAGACCAGGGCACCGGAAAACGCACCCAGCCACGGGTATAGATCACCGGGCAGGAAGTAGCGTGAAAGCAGCAAAGCTGCGATACCAAGAACGATTACGCTGGCAACATGCGTAATGGTCACAATAGTGCCGAGAGTGAAAGCATCGCTGATTCGCCCGCTGCGGCCTATAAGATACGCAGCCACCATAGCCTTGCCGTGGCCGGGACTGAGCGCATGCCCCATACCGAGAAAAAAGGCCAAACCGAGGGCGAACAGAATCGTTCCCGGACCAAGATTTTCCTGTGCAAGGTAATCCTTAAGTGCAGCCTGACTGGAATCTTCCTGTGGGCTCGGCTTAAGACCGCTGCCGTCTACGGTCGGAGTCTGAGTTGGGAAAGACGTACTTTCGCCATCAACTTTCTTGGCAAAAAATTGGTAGTTCAATTCCCGAGAATCAGGTGAAGTCTTAACAACGCTGAATTGCGGGTCAGCCTGAACCTTCCACTTCAGCCACTTCAGTTCCCCGGTTTGGAAATTATTGTCCGAAAATTTCAGGTAATGTTTGCCGAAATCTTCCTCCGGCAAAGGAATGGCGTAGACCAGATTTGAACGCAGACCGTTATTATACCCACCCGGAGCAGGAGCAACGGAATCATAATAAAGCTCCAGAGTTACGGGCTTATCATCTAAATATACTTCAAGATTCGGCAACAAAAGAGCGTTGATATCCCGCGAAAGCTTCCTCTCCTCTACCCCTGAGACCGTACCGTCATAGTCGGCATCAGGAATGAGCGTGGCAGTGATGGATGGGCCTATGGAAGTATCATAAACGATGAGCAACCGCGCCCCTTCGTTCATGACTGTGGTTTCCTGCACCACTTCCCCTAAAGGATGAGCATAAACAGCAGCCCCATTCAAGCAACAGATCAGAACAATAATTATAGGTAACAGCTTGCGCACTTCGGATAGTTCCTTTTGATAATAATGAATTTGTTGATCCCAAATTGTCATAGATAGAAGTTGACAGCAATAGTGCTCAAAGCTATACACCATAAAAAGTGACCAGCGGTCACTTTATGACCGCAGGTCGCAAAAACAGCTAACCAGAAGACCAAATGGCTAGAAAACAACAGGAAAAATCGCTCCAGACCAAGAAAGAGCTCATGGAAGCAGCCAACGAACTTTTCGGCAAAAAAGGTTTTGTAGAAACCACAGTGGCTGAAATCACCAAGTATGCCGGATATGCCAAAGGCAGCTTTTACCGCCACTGGGTGAGCAAGGACAAACTTTTTCTGGAAATCGTGGAAGAAAAGCTAACCGAGTACCGCAATTCCCGCGATGACAGGCTGGATAAAGCCCAGTCACTTGAAGAAGTCATGAACATCATCTGGGATTTTCTGGAAAACATCGTCCGCGACCAGAACTGGGCCAAGGTATTTCTGGAGTTTACCATCTACGCCTCACGGGTACCGGAACTGCGCGAAGACCTAAGTCTCAGCCAGTACCGCCTTTCCGAAGAAGTCTTTGCCGACCTTGTCCGCAATTTTGTGGAGACTGACTATCCACCTGAAAAGATCGGAGCCTTCAACACCGTACTCTTTGAAGGATATATGGTAAGAAGTTCCATTGAAACCGGATTCATGATTCAAGGCAGCAACGGGGCCGGACTGATTGGATTTGAAGATGTCCGCGAGGCAGCGGTCACTTTGGCTTTAACAAATGGACTCAAGAAAAGTGAACAATAAGTCACTTTACATAAATAAACCGGAGGGAACATGAAAAAACTTTTGATTACAGTAGTGGCCACAGCCATGTGCATGTGCACCCTGCCGCTTACAGCAGGAGCAAAATCCATTAACCTGAGCTACTCCAACTTCTTCCCGCCCACTCATATCCAGTCCAAACTGGCCGAGCAGTGGAGCGATGAAGTCACCAAACGCACCGAAGGCCGTGTAAACATCGCCTATTTCCCCGGCGGTACCCTGACCAAGGCCAAGCAGTGCTATGACGGAGTGGTGGAAGGAATTTCCGATATCGGCATGTCCGCACTGGCCTATTCACGTGGCCGTTTCCCGACCATGGCCGCCGTTGACCTGCCGCTCGGCTACAAATCCGGCGTTGCCGCTACCAAGGTTGCCAATGCAGTTTACGATAAGTTCCAGCCTAAAGAACTGCGCGATGTAAAAGTACTTTTCTTCCATGCCCACGGTCCTGGCCTGCTCTTCACCGCTAAAAAGCCGGTTAAGACCCTTGAAGACCTCAAAGGCATGAAACTTCGCGGAACCGGGAACTCCGCCCAGCTGCTCAAGGCTCTCGACGCAGCTCCGGTGGCCATGTCCATGCCTGACACCTATCAGGCCATCCGCAAAGGGGTTGTGGACGGAGGTGTCTACCCCATGGAAACCAACAAGGGTTGGAAAATGGGCGAAGTTGTTGATTACTGCACCCTCGATTACCCTGTTGGCTACACCACCACTTTCTTCGCAGTCATGAACAAGGACAAGTGGGATATGATTTCCGAACAGGACCAGAAAACCATCACGGAAATAAGCAAAGAATTTGCCACCAAGCACGGTCAGGCATGGGATGAAAGCGACAAGGAAGGCCGCGATTTCCTGACCAAGAAAGGCGGACAGTTCATCGAACTGAGCGAAGCCGAAGGCAAGCGCTGGAAAGAAAAAGCCGCTCCCATGATGGACGATTACATAAAAAAAGCAGGTAAGAAAAAACTCGACGGCAAAGCAATTCTCGACTTCACCGTAGAAACTTTGAATAAATTACAGTAACCCAAATGCCTCCGGCGGCCCTGCCGGGGGCATTAAACCCTTTTGCAAAAGGGTTTAAGAATCCCAAAACCTTTTATTTAGGCTTCGCCGATAGTTATTTGATCTTGGAGTAGTAAATTGGGTAATCAGATTATCGGCCTCATCAACAAATTTGAGGCATTGTTAAAAAACATCGCTGCCATCTGTTTAATTGGCATGGCCCTTTTGACCGGGGCGGATATTATTTCACGCGGCGTGCTTGATACCCCCATTTTCGGGGTTGAAGATATTGTGGCCGTGCTGGCAGTACTGACCACCGGGCTGGCCCTTGGCTATGCTGAAAGCCAGAAGGCCAACATCGGCGTGGAATTTCTGTACAGCAAAATGAACGGACGCACCCGTCGCATTGTTAAGATCGTAACCACTTCCATGAGCGTTGCCTTATTCGGGCTGGTTACTTGGAGGCTCTACCTTTACGGATGTTCCATGCGTGAAGCCGAGGAAGTCTCCATGACCCTTGAATTACCCACAGATATAGTCATTTTCGCACTCACTTTCGGTTTCGGCTGCTTTACCCTGACCCTGCTGAAAGAACTCATCATGCTTTTCAAAGGGGAAAAATAAATGGAACCGACCACCCTTGGTATTATCGGCATATTTGTAATGCTGGCCTTACTCATGACCCGCATGCCCGTGGCCTACGTCATGACCCTCGTGGGGTTCGGCGGGTTCTCCATGCTCATTTCCGTAAAAGGCGGCATGAACCTGCTTTCACGCAGCTTTTACGATACTTTTTCATCCTACAGCCTCTCCACCATTCCGCTGTTCATCCTCATGGGGCAGTTGGCCTTCAACAGTGGAATCAGCCGCAGGCTCTACTCCACAGCCTACCATTTCTTAGGCCACATTCAGGGAGGCCTAGCCATGGCTACTGTTGCTGCCTGCACCGCCTTCGGTTCTGTCTGCGGTTCCAGCCCGGCTACCGCAGCCACCATGGCGACTGTGGGTATCCCGGAAATGAAACGCTACGGCTACTCCAACTCCCTTGCAGCGGGCTCTGTAGCATCCGGTGGTGGACTGGGCATGATCATGCCACCCAGTATCGTACTCATTGTCTATGGCATCCTAACCGAGCAATCCATTGGTGAACTTTTCATGGCAGGAATCCTGCCCTCAGTGGTGCTGACCATCCTGTTCATCATCGCTATTGCCATAGTCTGCCATCGCGATCCCAGCTTAGGCCCAAAAGGTGAAACCTTCCCCATGAGCGCCAAACTTAAATCACTCATGGGACTGATCGACACCATCGCCGTATTCGCCCTTGTCATCGGCGGTATGTTTTTCGGATTCTTCACCCCTAACGAATCCGCGGCCGTGGGTGTACTGGGAATTCTCGCACTGGGTATCATCAAACGTCAGCTGACATGGCAGGCATTTGTTAATTCACTTTATGAAACCCTGCGTACTTCAGTGATGGTGCTCTTTCTCGTTGCCGGGGCGCTGATTTTCGGTAAATTCCTCGCAGTAACCCGCATCCCCTTTAATGTAGCCGCATGGACTGCATCATTCGACCTGCATCCGCTGATCATCGTTTCCATGATCCTCATAGTCTACTTCATCGGCGGTTGCATCATGGATGCACTGGCCCTGATTATGCTGACCATCCCGGTCTTCTACCCGGTAATCACCACACTGGGCTTTGATCCCATCTGGTTCGGGGTCATCATCGTGCTGGTCACCCAGATCGGAGTCATAACGCCTCCTGTCGGGATCAATGTCTACGTGGTTTACGGCATGGCTCAAAAATTTGCTCCGGATATTACGCTCGAGGATATCTTCAAGGGAACCATGCCCTTCCTGCTGGCAATTCTGGTGGGTATCATGCTCTTCGCCATCTTCCCGCAGATCATTTTATATCTGCCACAGGCGATGTATTAAAAGATACGGTTCATAAAAAAAGCGAAAGCCGCAGCACCATTTGGTACTGCGGCTTTTTTAATATCATATAAAATCAATATCCTACTCAAAAAAACACCCGCATTCCCGCCACCAGCACGACCAAAAAGAGGATAGTCATCCCGGCACCAGCGCGGAGATAATCAACAGCCTTTAAACCAGCCGGACGCATAACCAGAGCATTTACCTGATGCGTGGGCAGTATGAAGGTATTGGAAGCAGCCAAGGCAACTGTCATGGCTGCTACACGCGGGTCAGCTCCGCATGAAAGAGCCAGGTTCATTGAGAGTGGAACCAGTAGAACCGTGGCACCTACATTGGATGTGAAGAGAGTGAAAAACGAAGTTAACAATCCGATACAGATAAGCAGCACCGTTGGCGATGGCACTCCCACTGCGTTCATGAGCATATCGGCGATCATCTTTGCTGCCCCGGTGTTCTCGAAGGCAAGCCCAAGCGGAATCAATCCGGCCAGCAAAAAGACAGTCATCCAATCCACAGAACGGTAGGCTTCGTCAATGGTCAGCACACGCCCTAGGATCATTGCCATAGCACCGAAAAGCAACGAAATGGAAAGCTGGATATCCAGCACCAGAATCATAAACATGGTCACAGCCAGACAGCCCAATGCAAATGGAGCCTTATCCTCGCGCAGCAGCTCCCCTTTAATGGGTTCAGTAAAAATCAGATCGTTCTGATCCTTAAACAGATGAAAAGCACTCCACTTACCATGCAGCAACAGGGCATTTCCTTCACTGATCACCAGATTAGAAAGATCGCTGATTATCATTTCATGCCCCACATAAACAGCCAAGGGCACTACACCAAATTTTTTTCGCAGCTGAACATCACCAACAGTCATTCCGACCATCTGCGATCTAGGTGAAACAATCCCTTCCATGATCCCGGAATTTGTAGGAGCAAGATCATCAGCAAAAACTTTCAATTCACGAGAGTATGACCAACCAAAATCTGCTGCCAGCTTTTCAATGAAAATGGCCTCACCGATTACAGCAATGGTATCTCCGGGACAAAGAGTATCTTCTGGCCGAGGAGCAACATTTCTTTTATGGGTTACGGCATTGTATGAGGCCAATACTGAGCAGGCATAGTTTGAGCGAATCTGCAGCTCCGAAAGGCACTGCTCATTGAAGCCATTGGCTGGAATTTTCATCTCATAAATTTCACCTACATCATGGTAAGTTTTATCCAGCAACGGGGAAAGAGGGCCACTGACTTTGCTTGCCTTACTATACGGCAGAATCCATTTCCCAAATAAGCTGAAATAGAACAATGCTGAGATGACCAGCATGATCCCGATGGGGGTCATACTGAACATACCAAAGTGATCATAGCTCACTCCACGCACTGTCAGCAGATCATTCAACAAAATCAAAGGGCTTGAACCAACCAGAGTTAAGGTTCCGCCTATAATGGCGCAGAAAGCCATTGGTAACAATATATGTGAGGCCGGAACCCCGGTCTGGGTAGAAATACGCCTTGCTGCAGGCATAAACAGTGCAGCAGCTCCGATGTTCTGCATGAACCCGGATATACCGGCGACAGTTGCCGCAACCATGGAAGTAATCTTCTTTTCATCCTTCCCGGCAAATTTTAGAATTAATTGGGCCAGTTTGTTCATGACCCCGGTCTTATCAAGACCTGCACCAATAATGATAACAGCAATGATGGAAACCACGGCGTTACTACTCAAACCGCTTATAGCCTGCTGCGGAGTAACCAAACCGAGCAGCGGCAAGCAAACCATGACCATGATACCGACCATGTCTACGCGTACCCATTCGAAAACAAAGAACAGTACGACTAAAAAAAGAACAGCAAGGACAAGAATAATATCTGGAGTGATAGGCATAACGAATTTAAATTTCCTTTAAATAATGAATTTACATCTTCTAAAAATGCCTTAGTTCTAGCCGCAATACAAGAGTGTGTCGAAGGATATATTGTAAAGAATATTTCAAATCCCCCCAAACGCAATAAAGCCCCCTTGAATTAACAAGGGGGCTTTGAAATAAAAAGCTTGCGGCGACCTACTTTCCCACTGGCTACCCAGCAGTATCATCGGCGATGGAGAGCTTAACTTCCGAGTTCGGAATGGGGTCGGGTGTGACCTCTCCTCAATGGCCGCAAGCAAATTTGCTTGCTCTTTTTGAGCAAAATATATTGTTTAATAGAGAAGAATTTACCCCTTACTTTAACTAGTAGAAGTTAAAGTTAAGGGAAGAGAAGAAAAATAAGTCGCACGATTTATTAGTACTGGTCAGCTGAATGCATCGCTGCACTTACACCTCCAGCCTATCAACCAGGTGGTCTACCTGGAATCTTTAGATGCTAAAGCATAGGGATAACTAATCTTGAGGCAGGCTTCCCGCTTAGATGCTTTCAGCGGTTATCCCTTCCGAACTTAGCTACCCTGCAATGCCGCTGGCGCGACAACAGGAACACCATAGGTTCGTCCACCCCGGTCCTCTCGTACTAGGGGCAGACCCTCTTCAATTATCCTACGCCCACGGTAGATAGGGACCAAACTGTCTCACGACGTTTTAAACCCAGCTCGCGTACCACTTTAATCGGCGAACAGCCGAACCCTTGGGACCTGCTTCAGCCCCAGGATGTGATGAGCCGACATCGAGGTGCCAAACCGCGCCGTCGATGTGAACTCTTGGGCGCGATCAGCCTGTTATCCCCGGCGTACCTTTTATCCTATGAGCGATGGCCCTTCCATGCGGAACCACCGGATCACTAAGACCAACTTTCGTTCCTGCTCGACATGTCTGTCTTACAGTCAAGCTCCCTTATGCCTTTGCACTCGACGGCTGGTTTCCAATCAGCCTGAGGGAACCTTTGCAAGCCTCCGTTACTTTTTGGGAGGCGACCGCCCCAGTCAAACTACCCACCAGACACTGTCTCTAGGCCGGATAACGGCACTAGATTAGAATTCAAGACTATCAAGGGTGGTATTTCAAGGTTGGCTCCACCGACACTAGCGTGCCGACTTCAAAGCCTCCCACCTATCCTACACATGATAGCCCTAAACCCAATGTCAAGCTATAGTAAAGGTGCACAGGGTCTTTCCGTCTTACCGCGGGTAACCGGCATTTTCACCGGTAATTCAATTTCACTGAGTCTCTGGTTGAGACAGTGGGGAGATCGTTACGCCATTCGTGCAGGTCGGAACTTACCCGACAAGGAATTTCGCTACCTTAGGACCGTTATAGTTACGGCCGCCGTTTACTGGGGCTTCAATTCGGAGCTTCGCCGAAGCTAACACCTCCTTTTAACCTTCCAGCACCGGGCAGGCGTCAGTCCATATACATCGTCTTACGACTTAGCATAGACCTATGTTTTTAGTAAACAGTCGCCCCCCCCGATTCTCTGCGGCTCCAAACAGCTCATTAAGTGAATCAAGTCACCGTCTGGAGCATCCCTTCTCGCTAACTTACGGGATCATTTTGCCGAGTTCCTTAACCAGAGTTCTCTCAAGCGCCTTGGTCTACTCGACCCGACTACCTGTGTTGGTTTGCGGTACGGTCAACAAATGCTAAACTTAGAAGATTTTCTAGGCAGTCTGGAATTACTCACTTCAAACGTAAAGTTACGGCATCGTGTCTCGGCCTTAAAGGAAAACGGATTTGCCTATTTTCCAAGCCTACGCACTTACACCGGCATATCCAACAGCCGGCTGAGCTATCC
>NZ_OZ245945.1:3032500-3422500 GCF_965230075.1 Maridesulfovibrio sp.
ATTACAATCTGGCCAATGCGTGCATCGGAGACATTAAAAAAAGAACTCTTTAATCAATTTGAAGAATGTGCTGCTAATTATGAAACCCTGATGGAAGGCTTTCTTGATAAACAAAGCTGCCTTATCCCCAGTGCGCTTGAAGCATTCAACAGCAGACTGGCCAAAAACCGTGAAACCTATGCCAAGGTAATCCGCCTTGAAAGATTCATATATATTGAAGACACTCAGCTGCTGGGCATGAAAGTCGAAATTCTGGAGAAATGTGCATCACACTTGCGGGCCATGCTCCATGCCTTAAGCCACGTACATGGCGAAGGCTATCATATCATTATGGAAGACGAACTTCGCCAGCTGGCAAAAGCCACTGCCCAAGCCATGCGCGATATCGGTTCAAAAAGAATTCCTGATGAAAAATCGCTGCACGAAGCACTTGTTGCCTCACAAAAAAGACTGGAGACTCTCAGAAATGAAGGAGCAACGCGCAGATTCTATCTACAGAAGATGATCCAGTTCTTTGCTTTTTATCACAGCGCACAATTCATTTGTGAAGACCTGCTCCGCTACACACGAGAAAGAAAAAAAATTAACGCCAAGCTGGTTAAGAACTAGTACACACCAGCCAGACTAAGCAGAAGCTCATCAGCTTCAGGCTTGTCGTGCTTATGAGTCATAAGCAACTCACGGACACTGACTTTCTTGCCGTAATACCTTTTATTGAAATCATTACTGATCATGAACGCTCCGGTGCGGTAAGTCATGCCACCGTAAGCACCGGCTTGATCAACCAGAAGTATTATATTCCCTTCCGCATCGAAGGTTCCACGATTACTGCGGTCGGCATCATGTCCCACTGCCAAATCCGCACCTAACGAAAGGTCTATCTTTCCACCAAGCGCATCTTCCAAGGCCTGATCATCCATAAGAAATACCAGCAGTGTTTTGCCTTCCACTCCGCCCTGAAAGCCGATATCTATTCCGGCCATATTGAAAAAAGCAGGCCCGTTCCAGAACCCGGTCTCATCCTTGGCGCAAAGAACACCCGGACCGACCTCAGCCCCGACCATAAAAGCTGCCTTGTACACATCGGGGAAGATGAACACTGCTCGCGATTCCTCCAACAAATGATCAATATGCGGCCAGTTATCTTTGGCCCTCATTTGATTGAGCGCACAAGCAGAGGAATCAACAATACGCTGCATTACCGATGAAGAATTGCTGACGCAGGGATTGCCCACAAACTTTTTCACAGGAGTACAGGAACAGAATATCACTATTGTAAGCCCCAACAGGACTGTTAATATCTTTTTAATCATGCCTCATCCTAACCTTAGATGAATAAAATCATCAACCAGAGACGAGGTCACATATCTATCCTTTTCAATAAAATTTACGAATGATAAAAAATGTCATGTCAAAGTCAGCAAAACATGTTTAGTAAATATTAACTAAACACATTTGAGGAAAAATAAATGTCTACCATATTGAAACCGTATAATGAAAGAATGATGGAGGTACTGATCTACATCCAGCGCAATCTGGATGGAGACCTATCTCCGGAAATACTGGCTGAGCAAGCCTGTTTTTCTGTTGCCCACTTCCATCGCATTTTCAAAGGCATGGTCGGCGAAAGTTTGAAAGAACATGTACGCCGACTGCGCTTGGAACGAGCTTCTTATCGACTTTGCTACTCAGACACCACTGTTATGGAGATTGCCCTTGATGCCGGATTTGAATCCCCGGAAACATTCAGCAGGGCATTCAAAAAAAGATTTCTGGTTTCCCCCAGCGACTTCAGAAACAGCTCACGGGCCATGCTTGCGCCCGGGGGTGACGGTAAAATCCATTACCGCCCGGATCCAAGCATTGAAGGTTTCGAACTGGATGAAACCCCGCTTTCCTGCAAAGTGGAAATCCGCACTCGAGAGGATGTACAGGTTGTGTTTATCCGCCACGTTGGACCCTACCTTAAGGTGGTTAAAGCATGGGAAAAGCTTTGTGGGTGGGGTTATGGAAATGGTCTGCTTTCAGAAAAGACAGAATTTCTCGGACTCTCATACGATGACCCGGACATCACCCCGGAAGGGAAGATACGGTACGATGCCTGTTTTACCATTGATGAAGAGGTTGAAACACCTCCGGAAATGGGAATTCAGGTTATCCCCGGCGGTAAATATGCAGTTACAACTCATTACGGACTTTACGAAAAAATGCACGGTATTTACCGGGAGCTTTACGGTAAATGGTTACCCAGTAGTGGTTATCAGCTGAAAAACACCATTCCTTCATTTGAAAAATATATAAAAGTAGCACCAGATGTTCCGCCCGAGGAAGCGGTTACGGAAATCTGGCTAGCCGTTTATTAATAATTTAAAAAATAGGAGCGCTAAAATGGACGTACAAATCTGGACCCTTGACCCTGCTAAAATGGCTTATGCTGAACATGTCGGACCGTATGAAGAAGTAGGCAAAGCTTGGGAAAGACTCTGCGGATGGGCTGGCCCCAATGGTGTTTTCAATGAAAAAACCAGATTCTACGGCGTATATCACGATGACCCGGGACAGGTTCCTGCTGAAGAACTACGCTCCGAAGCCTGCATTACTTTGGAAAATGAAGTCAAAGTTCCCGCTGAAATCAAACTTAAAGATTTCCCCGGAGGCAAATATGCAGTCACCACCCACCTCGGGCCATACGAAAAACTCAAAGATTCTTGGACTGAATTTTATGAAAAATGGCTCCCGCAGAGTGGCGAAACTCATGCAGAAGCACCCTGCTATGAGCAGTATATGAACGACCCCAACAACACAAAACCAGAGCATCTGGTTACACTACTACTCATGCCTTTGAAGTAGAACACTAAAATTATGCCCCGCATCCGTATTAACGTTTGCGGGGCATATTGCTTTAATTGCTCAGACTAATAACTGGCAATCATGACTTTATTTTCCATCATCATGGGAATCCAGAGTCTTTTCCCTTTCAGATCCAGATAAAAATCAGCAGGACCGCCAATCTTTTCGCCAAGATTAAGCACGGAAAGCTTTCCTGTTTCAACATCCTGTTTGATCAAAACACCTTCTTTTTTAAAATCGACCCAGTCGGAAAATATTATATTTCCGTCATGATAAACCATTCCGTCGTAGAGTCCATTTCGCAGGCTGATCTTCTCGAAGTTAAACTTACCATCAACAATATGCCCTTTACCAACAATTCCATTAGGCTGGTGATCTTTACCAAATGAGCAAAAATAAATTGTTCCGGTCTTGAAATCGTAAGAGAGGCCGTTAGGACCGAATAAGTCGAAATCACACTCAAGTCTGGTGAAATTATGAGCTGAAGAAACATCTAAAAGATAAAGGACGCCGATATCCATGGCCGAGACAAGCAGCTTATGCTCGCCAACCGCAACGAGGCCATTCAGGAACGAAGTCCCTTCACCGGAAAAATCAACATCAGCCACCTGCTTTCCATCTAACACGGAATACCCCTTGATCCGGTCAATATCAGCCACATAAAGAATATCGTTAAGCACGACCATTCCTTTAGGCGCATTCAGTCCCTTAATGAACTTGCGATCAAGAACCTTTCCTTCATGAGAGAGTCGGGAAATATACCCATCTCCATCTTTATCCATTGGCTTGAGCTCTTCCCCCACATTGGAAACATAGAAATAATGGCCGTCCGAGGTCACACTTTCCGGTGATGAAAAACCATCTACGACAATAGTTTTTGTTGAGCAGGCTACGAGCTGCAGGACCGCTAAAAGACAAATTGCAATGATTACATATTTACGCATAAACTTTCTCCTTGTTCTGTTTGAAGAAAAGCTAGCGTAAAGCGACGGATAGGACTTGCGTTTAAAGACCAGATTTTGCTGAATTTAGTTCAGCGCGATATTCACGGGGAGTTACGCCGTAATTTTTACGGAAGAGAGTGCTGAAGTGGGATAAACTTTCGTAGCCTGATTCATAAGAAATTTCGGTAATACTCTTAGCGGAATTGCGGATAAGCTGCTCGGCCCAAGACATGCGGCGCTCACGAATCCAGCGTGCAGGGGTGGTGTTAAACGTTTTTTTGAATTCACGTTTAAATGAAGAAAGGCTGCGCCCGGAAAGTTCGGCCATTGTTTCCAAACTGATATTTTTATTAAAATACCGCTCCATGACCTCGGATAAATCGCCCCTGCTCCGGTTTCTGCAGGAAATCAAAAAATTGATAAACTCATCATTACCCGGTGTGGTACATATATAATGTAGCAGTTCCTGAACTTTCAGCCGTAAAAATTCATCATTTTTACCCAACGGGGAATCAAATAAGGAGAGCATGGATGAAAGATATATGCTGACCTGTTCCGTCACATTGATGCAAAATGCGGAACAATCCGTAGAAGCGAGCGGACTCCCTTCTGGAGAAAGCTTCTCAACAAAATTACTCAGCATGCTGTCATCAAAAAAGAAAAGGACAGTATCAAATGTCCCGCCATCTTCCGGAATCATCTCCGACATAAGATGACAGCCCTTGCGGACAAAAAAAGCTTCACCTTTACGGATCACCATATCCCCGTCAGCAGAATGGATATACTTTTCTCCCTCAAGCACAAAGACGAGTGAGTGCTGCGAAACACAAACTTCATGCCTGATCTCTGATTTCCTGCTCTGAAATTGTACAAAGGTGATTCCATCCACAGTGATATCAGCGAATTCAGGGGAATTATGAATAAAACGGGGTATTGTCAGCATGGGAAAGAAAAGGGCCGTACAATACGGCCCTTTAGTATTTAATGATTAGAATTCAAGGTGCTTGGGTGTTCTGGGGAACGGAATAACATCACGGATATTGGTCACACCAGTGAGCAGCATGAGCATGCGTTCGAAGCCCATACCGAATCCCGCGTGCGGTGCGGTTCCGAAACGGCGGGTATCAAGATACCACCAGTAATCTTCAGAATCCATTCCGGTTTCAGCAATTCTTGCTTCCAGAACATCAAGCCTTTCTTCACGCTGAGAGCCACCTACCAGCTCACCGATTCTGGGAACCAGCAGGTCCATGGCAGCCACGGTCTTATCATCATCGTTCACACGCATGTAGAAGGGTTTGATTTCCTTGGGGTAATCGTAAACGATGACTGGTTTCTTGAAATGTTTCTCAGTAAGATATCTTTCGTGCTCGGTCTGCAGGTCCTGACCATATTCAGGATAATATTCAAATTTCTTAGCCTTCTTGCAGCGCTGGAGCAGGTTGACTGCGTCCTCGTAACGGATGCGTTCAAAGTCGTTATCAAGGGTGTTACGCAGAGTATCCATCAAAGTTTTGTCCACAAATTTGGCGAACAGTTCGATGTCGTCAGCGCATTTATCGAGAACATGGTTGATCAGATATTTAACCATTTCCTCGCCGAGATCCATGTTATCGTTAAGATCAGCAAAAGCCACTTCAGGTTCAATCATCCAAAACTCGGCAGCGTGACGCGGAGTATTGGATTTTTCAGCACGGAAAGTAGGACCGAAAGTGTAAACCTGTCCGAGGGAAAGCGCATACATTTCAGCATCAAGCTGACCGGAAACAGTCAGGTGTGCCTCTTTTCCAAAAAAATCATTGTTGGCCTGCTCTTCTTTCTTCATAGAGGAAAGGGCACCGTGATCAAGGGAGGTAACCCGGAACATTTCACCTGCGCCCTCACAGTCGGAGCCGGTAATAATCGGGGTATGTACGTAGAAAAATCCTTTATCGCGGAAAAACATATGGATCGCGTAGGAAAGCTCGGAACGGATGCGGAACATGGCTCCGAATTTATTTGTGCGCGGACGCAGATGCGCAATTGACCGCAAGAACTCATCAGAATGGCGTTTCTTCTGCAGCGGAAAAGTCTCAGGATCAGCAAAGCCGACCATCTCGACAGACTTGCCGCGCACTTCCCACTTCTGGCCCTTACCCGGAGATTCAACCAGCTCGCCAACTACGCTAACTGATGCTCCGGTGGAAATTTTCTCCAGCTCAGCTTCAATTTCAGGAGTATGATCGATGATCACCTGCACATTCTTCAAACAGGAACCGTCGTTAACCTCCAGAAATGAAAAGCCTTTATTGGCACGCTTGGTGCGGACCCAACCTTTGACCAGAATTTCAGACGCAGCACTTTCCGCATTCAAAATATCTTTAACGCATGTTCTTCTCATAAATTGTCTCCAATCACTCGGTTTTGCGCCGATAATTGCGCTTCGCGTAAGATGTAGCTGCTAGACGGGCAAATTTCAACAAACTTATGCATCATTAATATATAGCAACTGGAGTTGAAATTTTTTCTTCAAATTTTTCCATTTTTCACTTGCATTTCATAACAGGAATCGTTACTAATTATTTCAACGAAACGGAACAAAGATTTTAACCATAAATTCACACTCAAATTGAACAAGGAGAATTCCAATGAGCAAGACACTTGAAAACCTCAAAGCAGCTTTCGCAGGCGAGTCCCAGGCTAACCGTAAATACCTCGCTTTCGCAGAAAAAGCAGAATCCGAAGGTAAGCCCGGTGTTGCAAAACTCTTCCGCGCAGCTGCTGCCGCTGAAACCATTCATGCTCACGCACATCTTCGCCTCATGAAAGGTATCGGTACTACCGAAGAAAACCTCAAACAGGCTATCGAAGGCGAAAGCTACGAATTCGAATCCATGTACCCTGAGATGATGGAAGATGCCAAAGCCGAAGGTGAAAACGCAGTTCTCCGCTACTTCGGTTTTGCAAACGAAGCAGAAAAAATTCACGCAAACCTTTACACTGAAGCACTCAATGCTGACGGTGACGTTTTCGCAGAAGCAGAGTTCTACATCTGTTCCGTGTGTGGTCACACCCAGAACGGTGCAGCCACCGAAAAATGCCCCATCTGTGGAGCTGCCCCCAAGGCTTACCACAAAGTGGACTAAAACCACCTCTTTCAGATACCTCTTCAGCCCCGCCCGCTACCATGCGTGCGGGGCTTTTTTCATTCATTAAATAAAGAAGCCCTAGACTAATTCCATTGAGTACCTATTTGTAATGCTGACAGTGAAATAAGCCGAAACCGGACGGTTGCGCATCCGGGATTACTGCGCTATCTTCGCCTGTTCAAAATAGACTGCAAAGGGGATTTCAATGGGATTCTTTTCGAAAGTAAAAAAATTATGGAGCAGCCCGGAGGATAGGGCTGAACAAGCACTTAAAGATTATCTCGGCGATGATTATGAGCCGGAAGAAAAAGTAGAAGAACCGGAAGAAAAAGCCGAACCGGAGCCGGAACCGACTCCTGAGCCGGAGCCTGTTGTTGAAGCTGAGCCGGAAGTTGCGGAAGAAGCACCCGTAGAGGAAGAGCCAGTATTTGAAACACAACCGGAAGCGGTTGAGGAAAAGGCTGAAATCCCGGTAGAAGAACCGATTCTCGAAGAGCCTGCCGCAGAACCCGAGGTTGTGGCTGAGCCTGAAATTTCATTTGAAGAACCTGCCCCTGAGCCGGAAGCTGTTGAAGAAACTCCTGTTGTAGAAGCAGCACCTGTTGCCGAGCCGGAACCGGAAGTTGTCGCGGAAACTCCTGTTGTTGAAGATAAATCAGAACCTGTTGCCGAACCGGAGCCGGATGAAACCGACGAAGCTCCCGTAGTGGAAGCTGCACCTGTTGCCGAAAAGCCCGCAGCTCCAGCCGGACCGACCATTCTTGAACCGGTCATGGAGACCGAAGCACAGCCTGCGGAAGATAAACCGCAATGGCAAATTGAGCTGACTAAATCCCTGCAACAGGCAGAACCGCGCCTTTCCGTATGGCTGGGCCTGATCCTTGAAGGCATCGAAGAAGCCGGAGACGATCTCTGGGACCGCCTCTCCTTCCTGCTGGAAGCTCTTGAAGCACCGAAGAACGAAGCAGAAGACTTCATCACCCGCTTCAAAGACTGGCTTGAAGACATGGACTACGAGTATGTGGACGATTTCCGCTCCGAACTCCAATACCGTCTGGCCCTTGCCCTCGAACTTGAGGATGAGGAAGATGAGCGCAGCCGCTTGTTCATCAAGCTTTCCGAAGGTCTGAACAAGACCCGCGAGCAGATCACCAAGCGCATCGACTCCATGCTTTCCAGCCACACCGCCTTTGATGACGATTTCTGGGAAGAATTCGAAGAAATCCTGATCATGGCTGATGTTGGCTATGACGCTTCCATGGAACTTGTGGAACGCATGAAAGAACGTGTCCGCAAATCAGGTGAAACCAACCCTGAGAGTTTCAAAGATCTTCTGCGCGAAGAACTGGACGAAATCTTCAAGGTTCCCAAACGCATTAAAGCATTCAACCCGCCGGAAGTTGTCATGATGATCGGCGTAAACGGTGTTGGTAAAACCACCACTATCGCCAAGCTGGCCCACCGTGCCCAGATGCAGGGCCGCAAGGTTCTCATCGTTGCCGGTGATACTTTCCGCGCCGCAGCAATCGGTCAGCTGGAAGTATGGGCCCGCCGAGTTGGTGCCGGCTTCTACGCCAAGTCAGAAGGTTCCGACCCCGCAGCAGTAGCATTCGAAGCCATCGATTACGCAGTAAAGAACGGCTACGATCTCATGCTGCTCGACACAGCCGGACGTCTGCATAACAAAGCAAACCTCATGGAAGAACTGCACAAGATCCGCAGGGTCCTCGGCAAGAAGCATGATGAAGCACCGCACCGCAGCGTGCTGGTCATTGATGCCACCACCGGACAGAATGCCCTCTCCCAGACCAAGATATTCAACGAGGAAATCGGCGTTGATGAACTGATCCTGACCAAGCTTGACGGTACAGCTAAAGGCGGCGTCATGATCGCAGTGACCATGCAACACAAAATACCCATTACCCACATCGGCTTGGGTGAGAAAATGGAAGACCTCAGGCCGTTTAATGGCGAAGACTTTGCCAAGGCATTGTTGCTGTCATAACCACAACAAGCTTTAATAACGCTAGAAACCGCTCGACTCACAGTCGGGCGGTTTTTTGTTTTGAGATTCAAATTGCAACCTTAAAAATACTTCACAAAACATTAGCCAGCCTTTATACGGCCAGTTCTATAAACAATCTCATCTTATCAAAGCCGAGTTAACACCTAAGATCATAAAAAATATCATCATGAAAAGACTGCTTATTCTATTACTGTTTTTGTTCCTTGCTGCCTGCACCACACTGGCCGATCAAATGCAAACAAGCCTGCACAGCCACGATTTCAACACTGCCCTTGCGATGCTTGAAGAAAAAGGCGTCGGCATATCAGTGAGTCCTGATGCCGATGAAGAGGACCTGCTCGCCAGAAAAGTATATGAAAACGCTGTTTACAAATACTACAAGAAAAGAATTGATGACCAGTTGGACCTTGGCAACCTTAGACGAGCATACGATCTTTCAGTTGAGGCGAACTCGCATTGCCCGTGGTCGGAAGGAATCCTAAAAACAGAGTCCGGTTTAAAATCTAAGGTCGCAATTCTGGATTCATTACAGAAAAAATGGGAGCTGAAGGCACAAGGAACAAAACTTGATCCAACTACAGCAGAATCTGCATTCAAAGACCTTATCGGATCATATCAAATTTTGAACGACACCCCGCTCCTTGCGAATCTGTTAGACCGATCCACCGTCACCCTGCTCCACCAATGGGCAGTGGAACTTAAAGCAAGCAATCAAAGATTGACCGAATCTAAAATAAACGAATTTGCCACTGCACTGGATGATTTCCCCAACATTGATGAAAATAAAATTGCTTTGATCTTGGCCTTGAATAACTTGGCGACCATAAACAAGATCAACAAAAAGCGGAGTAATAAATATTCCAAACTGGATGATTCAGCTCAAAAAGCATTAAATGACTTGGCTGTATTTTTTGGAAATGGACAGGATTTTACACTGCTAAAAGAATGTTATGAGTCGACCAAAAGTGTTTTTGTTGCATGGACAGACTCGCATCTTGCAAAACTGTTGGAAAATGCAAATGTCTCATTCTCTTTAATCAACTCATCTGAAATAATCTTGGAATCTGTTCCGTTTATTGAACAGAAGAAAATATCTTATCCTCTGGCAAAAGCCCACCTGACCCGGGCAGAGGCAATTGCCGGCAAGAGTAAAGCCGCAGCAATTGCGCTGCTGCACGTTCAACGTATCAGTGAGCTTTCACCCACTCTTTACGCAAAATACGGCAAAGCAATCGCACGAAAGGCAGAAGCAAGCATAAAGTCCAGCAGGCCCGTTCAATCTGCGATCAACATTGGGGCCACCACGTCGACTTCCCTCAATGCCAGCGATTTGGTTGAACAGCTTTTCAAATCCGGGGTCAACATACAAACAAAAGACTATTTCCAATGGGCATGGAAGACAGGACAAGCGACCAACTGTAGTACTGACGTTTATTTTTCAGATATCACTAAATATATTCCTGCAACATGCGAGCTTAACATCATTAATTCAAGCTTCCTATCCCACTATCAGGATGTACCAAACCCGGAAAAACAAAGACTGGGTTCAAAGTTACAAAACGCTGATCAGGATGTACGAAACGCAAAATGGAATTATGACAGCGCAGTATCATCACACAACATATCTCCCAGCGACTACAGCCTAAGCAATGTAAACTGGGCTTATGACCAATATTCAAGCGCATTAAACAACTACAACAATATCCTGAGACAATATAATCTGGAACCGATGACCATACAGGAACCTGTATATATGGATTATCAATTTGAACAAGGCACAGTAAAATCAGGCTGGGCAGTGATAACAAAGATAAAATCGGGAGAAAGGCTGGAGACGCTTTGCAATGAGGAAGTACAGACCGACTTTGTCAGGCAGGGCTCAAATATAAACGATGTCAATTTCAAATACCGTGGTGATGACCCCATAAATTTAGATTCCTCGGGCAAAGCCATGCGTAACAGACTTGAAACCGTTATTCGTTCCACGGTAAATAATTTCATTTCAACAGTCGTCCCGGTAGAAATCAAGTTCTCCAAAGTCGGGAAGGAAGAACAAATCATTCTGAATGGAATTTATCAGCCCTTTGGGCCGATGATGGAGAATATTTCAGAAACATGGATTCATACTGCATTTCAAAAATCACATTTGCAGGCGAAACTGGAAAATTCAGTTAGATAAAAATAAGCTACAGCATATAAAAATCCCCTTGAAGGTCAGCTTCAAGGGGATTCATTTATTCCCAGCCAGTCTCACAAACCGCCTCAAATCCGGGCAGGACAATCTTGCGGTGATGCAGGAACATCCTGTCTGCACCATCTTCATGGCCGTAAATGGGATCACCTAATATGGGGAATCCAGCATGGGCGAGATGTACCCTGATCTGATGGCGGGCACCTTTGGCAATACGCACCTGTAAAAGAGATGTGCCGTCTTCGTAACTTTCCAGAAAGTCCACACTGGACCAGCGCTCGGACGGAGCCTGTTCATCCAATACCTTGGTGCGCTTGCGGTTAGCGGTATCTAACCTGTTTTTAACAATAAAAGATTCATCAGGGATGCCGTGCACTTTAGCATGGTAAATTTTATCCACTGTGCCGGAATCCTCATACTTACGAAATTCATTTTCCCGCTCTACCCCGAAAGCGACCAGCAGCATTCCCGAAGTAAGAAAATCCAAGCGATTGGCAAGAATGGGGTCCTGCCCCGGAAATATTCCGGCCAGACATTCTTCCACGGACGGTTCCGCGCTTCCGGCAACCATCGCAGAGTGCAACCCTTCCGGCTTATAAACAGCCCCGAATCCTTCGCCCTGCCTGACAACTTTCACCCGCGCTAAAATCTCCACGGCGCAGGAACGCTCCTCAACATCCAGCAAAACAACTTCCGCGCCGGGAAACATCTTTAATCCCGAACGGCAGCTACGCCCATTGACCATCACAAAGCCGTTTTCAATCAACCGCCTGCGTTCGCGCAATCCGCTCTCCGGCAAGAGCTTGAGTAGAAATTTATCCAAACGCAGCCCTTCGTCGCTGTCATCCGCTATAATTCTGTCAATTTCGTTCAATTTTTTATCTTCCGTTTCTGTTAGCTGATTACCGTTCCAATTTATTAAACAGGGTTTACGCTGCAAGGGAAACAGCATACAACTCACTAAGTGTAATGGAATTTATTTAAGCTGCCGTTTTTATAGCAAGTACCTACTTCTAAGCTGACAAACGGCCTTGATCAACCTTTTCCCAAGATAGCAGGTTTTGCCGTGAATATTAAAGGCTGTATTTTCGTCATTTGTGCCGCGATCATGTGGGGGCTGATCGGCCCTATTTCTAAATTCCCCATTGAGCAGGGAGTAGCACCACTTGAGAATGCCTTCTGGCGGGCAGTTTTCGCATGGATGCTCTTTGCTGTCCACGCCTGCCGCATCCGGGCTGTAAAAATCGACATCAAGGACCTGCCCCAGATCATCGGGTTCGGTTTTGTGGGCGTAACCATCTTTTACGGTTCTTACCAGTTGGCGGTAGAGGACGTAGGAGCTGCTCTGGCCTCGGTACTGCTCTACACAGCCCCGGCATGGGTCGCTTTTATGTCATGGCTGCTGCTGGGCGAAAAAATGACCACAGTAAAAATTTCCGCCATGCTGATCACCATCTTCGGGGTAGCCTGCGTATCTCTTGGACCCCAGATTTTCGGAACAGGAACCAAGATGACCTTTACTTTACCGGGCATCATTTTCGGCCTCACTTCCGGATTCACCTACGCCCTTTATTATATATACGGCAAAACCATTTTCTCCCGCTACACCACGCCGACTATATTTCTATACGCCCTGCCCATCGGGGCACTCTGTTTACTGCCGACTTTTGATTTCTCACCCAAGACCGGGACATCTTGGGCCAGCATCATCGCGCTGGCTGTAATCTGTACCTACGGGGCCTACTCGGTTTATTACGCAGGCCTGAAATGGCTGGAACCTACCGCCGCCTCGGTAATAGCCACCATCGAACCGGTAATCGCCGCCATACTGGCATGGCTCTGGTGGAACGAAAGCTTCGACTGGACCGGATACATCGGCAGTGCTTTGATTATTTCTGCAGTGTTAATGATTGTAATGGAAAAGAGAATTGAAGAATATTTTGCCTCTGGCGGCTTAAGCCCTTTTTCCAAAAGGGTTTAAGAATCCCAAAACTTTATATTAAGGCTTCGCCGCTTCGTACGAGATACAATGCTTAAACAAGTCAAAGCTTCAGCTGGTTCTGGTAAGACATACGAACTTACCGGACGTTTTTTATCCCTCTTAGCAGGGGCGCAGGAAGAAGATTCCGTTCCGGTCTGCAAAAGCTCACAAGGCAAAGGTTACTGGTGGCCTGAAATCATGGCCGTGACCTTCACCAATAAAGCTGCGGCTGAAATGAAAGAACGTGTGATCCGTTCCCTTAAAAACCGCGCCTTGGATATAGAAGGTGACGGTTTGGGCGCGGACTGGAAACCGATAGACGCCAAGAAGCAGCTCATCCCCATTCTGCAACGCTACAATCGGCTGAATATCCGTACCATTGACAGCCTGCTGAACCTGCTGGTGCGTATCTTCGCCCTTGAATTGGGACTAAGCCCCGAATTTGAACTTCTCTTTGAACCGCAAGCGTTGTTTGAACCCAACTTCAACAAATTTTTAGCCCAGTGCGAAGAAGGTGATCTGCTACGCAAAGAACTGCTCGATGACGCTGTGGACAGTCTCGTTCTCAAGGAAGATAAGCAAGGGTTCTGGCTGGCCGAACAGATGCGCATGCGTTTGCTTTCCATCCTGACACACGTCATCGACCATCCGGCAAAAAGGCTAACTGATCAGGAAGAGATTGCCGGACTGCTGCAAATTGAATTTGACGCCTTCCAAAAAGCCGTGCGCGATTTGTCCGCACTCATTGATACAGACAAGCTGGCAGCCTCGGCGCACCTGAAAAAATATCTGGCCCATGCCGCAAAAATCGATTTCATGGACCTGCCCAAGGAATCGACCATGGTCGCCAAGGACAGCTTTGAGGATTGCGTTAACAAAAAATCCAAGGGAGACATCGGCTCCTATCATGAAAAGATATATGCCGACCTGAAACAGGCTCATGAAATTTACCGCGATAAAGCAACAATCCTGCGCGGAGCCTATGCGCTTGCTCCTTTCGTACGCATTGTAGAAGAAATCCGGGCCGACATCATCGAATACCAGACCCGCAACGGTATGCTTCTCAGTGCGGACCTGCCCAAGGTAGCAAGTTATGTCCTGCAAGGCGGCAGCGCCCTACCCGATGCATTCTGCCGCATGGGTTCCCGCTTGCACCACATGCTGGTTGACGAATTCCAGGATACCAGCCTTGCCCAGTGGCAGGCCATGATCCCTTTGGCAATAGAATGTCTGGCCAAGCGCGGCAGCCTCTTTTACGTCGGTGACGTGAAGCAGGCCATTTACAGCTGGCGTGGAGGACGTTCGGAACTTTTTGATGAAGTGGGACAGGACCCGGAACTGAATGGACTGACTGAATTCACCCCGGCTAATCTTGATTACAACTGGCGCAGCCTTAAGCATGTCATCGGCTTCAACAACGAATTCTTCGATGCACTGGCTGATTATGATCTGGCCATGGACCTTGCGGAAAAACTGTATCCCAACGGACCGGAAGATCAACAAATTGAACTTGCCCAGCGTATTTCCCATTCCTTTGATAAAGCCTCCCAGCAACTGCCGCCAAATCAGGACCGCACAGGTGGCTACGTCAGGCTGCAACGGGTTTTCGCTTCAAGCTCACAGGAGATTGTGGATGAAACACGCCGCAACTTCGACCTGCTCATGGATGAACTGCTTCCCCGCCGCGAATACAAGGATATCTGCGTGCTTGTCCGTTCCAACGGACATGCCCAGCTGGTCTGCGACTGGCTGGTAGAAAAATCCATCCCGGTGATCACCGAGAACAGCCTGCAACTGGACCGCCATCCCATCGTGCGTCAGATAGTTTCCCTGCTCAAATTCCTTGATTATCCGCAGGATGACCTTGCATTTCTGGAATTCATCTGTGGACAGGAAATTTTCGGCACCATCTCTGATATTGAACACGACGACCTTTTCAAATGGCTGGCCGGACGGGACCGGGGACCGCTGCACCGCCGTTTTGCCGAGCAGTACCCGGACTTCTGGAACACGCATATTTCACCCTTCCTGCGCAAATCAGGGCTAATGACTCCCTACGACCTTGCCAGCGAAATGGTTTCCCGCTTCAAGCTCATCGAAACATACCCGCAGGATGAACTATACATACGCCGCTTCCTTGAGGTGGTTCACCTTGCCGAGGAAAAACGCGGCACATCACTGGCCGCCTTCCTTGATTTCTGGGAACTCTCCTCGGCTGAAGAAAAAGTCCCCCTGCCGGAATCAGTCAATGCGGTGCGCATCATGACCATCCACAAATCCAAGGGACTGGAATTCCCGGTTATCGTGGTGCCCTTCCATAACTGGTCCGTATCCGGCCCGGACACCTCGCTGGCGGATATCCAGATTGACGGGCAAACCATGCTCACCCCCATGTCCAGCTCACTCGGAGATATTTATTACGAAAACCGGACCCGCATGTTCAGCGAACAGCTTAACCTGCTCTACGTAGCTTGGACCCGTGCAGGTCAAGAGCTATACGGATTCCTGCCCTCGGAAAAAACTCGCGGAGTAAGCCCGGCCCTTGCGGCAATCGAACTGATCCTCGAAGGTAAATTCAATGACCTCGGTCTGCTGGAATATGGAATTACACCTAAAGCTGCTCAAGCTGAAAACAAAACCAATGAATCGGAATCAGCAGCAGAAGAACCGTGCAACGATTTCTGTGAAACGGATTCAGACAACCTCCCCGAACCGGAACTAATGGGCTGGCTGCCAAGGCTCCGAGTCTACCGCCATAACCTAGAAGATTATTCCTACGATGCACGCATGCGCGGAGAACTGGCTCACAATGCCATGGAAAACCTAATCCTCACCGGGGATGACGAAGCCGACTGCCGCCGTAGCGCCGAGGCCGCATTTGCCAAATTCCCGGCAGTGACCGAGGAAGAAGACGTGCTGGTACCGGAAGTCACAAACATGGCCCTGTGGGCCTTGTCAGAGCCGGATGTACGAGCTGCCATTGAGCGCGGCAGGCCGGAAGTAGCCATCATGGATACACAGGGCGAAACTCATCGCGCCGACCTGTTGCTTCTGGAAGATAAACAGGCCTTGGTAGTGGAATACAAAACAGGTCAACCCTCCCCGGAAAATGAGAAGCAGGTTAAAAGGTACCTGAAGTTACTCAGAGACATGTACGGCGAGGAGAAAAAGTTACGCGGTCTTCTCGTTTACTTGGACGGAAAATTTACCAGAGAAATAGTTCTATAGCTGAGATTTTAATGCGAAACGGCGAAGCCTACTAAAAAGTTTTGAGATTCTTAAACCCTTTTCCAAAAGGGTTTAAGGCTCTCGGCAGAGCCGCCGGAGGCATCTTATGACAAATAATAAACCTATCCAAATAATCTCGTGGAAAGAGGATTTCATTGAAAATCTCGCCACTACTATAATCAACGATTCTGACGGTGACCTGAGCAAGGTCACGGTCATTGTACCGCACCACCGTCCGGCCCGTTACCTTAAGAAAGCACTCGCGGCATCGGACCAGCTGACCAAGCCGTGCATTCTGCCGGAAATTTATTCTTTTTCCGACTTTGTATCCTCGCTCATACCCAAGCTGACCGCTGAATTTCCGCGCAAAATCGGCAAGCTGGATCAGGTAGGGCTTCTCTTCGACATCATTGAGAAACTACGCGGAGAATCCACAGGCATGCTCTCCAAGATGCCTACGGATTTACAATTATTCTTTCCGTGGGGAACCCGTCTGGCCTCTCTGCTGGAAGACCTGCTACGTCAGGATATCAAACCGCGCAACCTGACCATGCTTCAAGGCGAGGTGCTGGAATGGGCTGCCGCCCTGCTGGAAGAGCTGGAAATAATTTTCGTACGCTATGTGGCAGAACTGGAGAAGCGTGGCTGGACCACTTCCGGTCTGGAAAACCGCACTTTGGTAGAAAATTTTAACGGGCTTGATGATATCCTCAAAGACCGCCAGCTTTACCTTGCCGGATTCTACGGGGTCAGCGGAGTGGAAGATATGTTTTTCCGCTACCTCTGGGAAAATCTAGGCTTGCAAGTCATCTGGCATAGCGATCCCGGACTTGCTGAAGGACGCAAGGGCCATTTTGCAGTTCGCGAACATCGGCTCTGGCTCCAGAACTGGAAAGCCGAAGCAATCTCGGATCATCAGGCAAAGGGCAGCTGTGAACTGCCGGAACTGAAATTCTTTGAAGGATTCGACCGCCACTCCCAGCTCTGCGCCATGCGCGATGAACTCTGCTCACAAAAGGTGGAAGGCTGCGCCGTGGTTTTACCGGACACTTCTCTGCTCCTCCCGGTCATGCACCATCTCCCGGAGCAGGATATCAACATCAGTATGGGCTACCCGCTGGAGCGCTCGGCCTTGAACGGACTGGTCGAAGCGGTCCTCAAATTACAGGAAAACCGCAACGGACAAACTTTTTACTGGAAAGATATTCTGGCCCTGATCCGCCACCCGTATTTAAAAATGTTGGAAGTCGACGGCGACCAGCCGCTGCGAACCATCTTCCACCAATGGGAAAATGCACTACGCCATGGCGCACCTTACGCGGATGTGAAAGACTTCGTTCCGGTCTACAGCGACGACAACGGCAATCTGGTCGACAACCCTGAAATAACCGAAGGACTGCGCGCCGAGGCCGTACAGATCTGTATTGATGGATTCAAGGATATTGAAACCCTTTCCGAACTGGCCGACAGCCTGCAGGCCATGGCTGAGATGCTCCGTCAGCGCGGCGGCACCCTTTGGAACCGTTATCTACTGGACTCCGAATGTCTGTTCCGGCTGATGAATGAGGTCATTCCCGAGCTGCGCGAAAGCTCTATCAGCAATGAAATTTTCGGACAATCGCTCTGCTTTTCCATCTTCCGGCAGTTGCTTGCCTCACAACGCGTATCCTTTGAGCCGGACCCCATTTCCGGCATGCAGGTGCTCGGTATGCTGGAAAGCCGCCTTTTGAATTTCAAGCGTACCTTTATCCTTGATACCGTGGATGAAAAACTTCCCGGCACAGATCCTTACGACCCACTGCTCCCGGACCAGTTACGTCACCTGCTGGACCTACCCGATTCACGGGAAAGAGAATCCGTAGCCACCTACAACTTTTACCGCTTGATCATGGGTAGCGAAGAATCCTGCATATTCTATCAGAGCGGTGTGCAGCCGGGTTTACTCGATTCCAAATCCATCCGCTCCCGTTTTGTAGAACAACTGCTCTGGGAAATTGAACAGCAGCGTAAGGAAATCATAACCCCGGGTGAAGACTTCCCGCTCAAGGCGGTCAACTTTCCGGTGGGTGCAATCATTAACAATCCGGCAGCAATTCCCAAAGAACCATTGCAGGAAAAATTGCAAAACCTGCTCAAATTCAAGGGACTCTCACCTTCAGCCATTGATTGCTACGTGGGGTGCCCCAAGCTTTTCTTTTTCCGCTACCTATCCAATGTGCGCGAAAGTGTGACAGTTGATCAGAACGGTGACCGCGCCGGATTCGGTGATCTGATCCACTCCGTACTCAAGGACTTCCTCGAACCGCACTTAAATAAGGAAATCTGCGGTAAGGATCTGGATGCGCAGGCATTGCAGGACCTCTTCATGCTCAGGCTGGAGCGGGATTCTCTTTATCCCAACCTTGCCTATGACATCAAAAAATCCCTTGAGCAGGCTGGGAAAAACAGACTGGCCCAGTTTCTTAAAAGCCTGAAACCGACCAAAATAGTGGAACTGGAATCAGATTCACAGGCAGAACTTGAAATGGATGATTTCTCCGTACGCATTCATGGCCGGGTGGACCGGGTGGATGAACGGGCCGGAGAACGCCACGTGCTGGACTACAAGACCGGACGGCTGCACCTCCCCCGCAAATCCTTCTGGGAGAATGAATCCATTTGGGGACCGCTACTGGATGATCCGCAGGCCATCTATCATGACGGCACCCCTTTCCTTGAAAAGATCAAAAATTCAGCGGACAGCCTGCAACTGCCACTCTATCTGCTCATGGATCAGCACACTTCTGGTGAACTGCCCCGTCAGGCGGCACTAGTGGAATTGGTCACCGACGGACGGGAAGTTGGCCTTTTCGATTCCAAAACCAGTGATGAAGAGCGTGAAGAGATCATTGAAACCAAAATCCCGGCACTGACCAAGCTGATCATCAACAACATGTTGCAGGAAGAGGATTTCAAACCGATCCGCTCCAACATGTGCCACTGGTGCGCATACCGGGAAGCCTGCGGAAGCTGATAGTTCTGCATTTTAATGATTTGACATTAGCAGTGCTCTGTTGAAGACTATGCCCCTACTTATAAATAGAAGAGGGATATAGTGATGAAGACTGCTGAAATAATGATTTGCGGAGCTGGAATTGTAGGTCTTACTGTAGCGCGAGAGCTTGTCTCTAGAGGATACAGAGACATTCTGATCATCGACAAAGAACCTGAAATTGCAACACATGCCTCCGGACGCAATAGTGGAGTTCTGCATGCCGGTATTTACTATGCTCCAGGTAGTCTGCGCGCTGTGTCCTGCCTTTCCGGCAACTTCAGAATGAAAGAATACTGCCGAGAAAAAGGATTGCCCCTGCTGGAAACAGGCAAGGTAATTGTCGCCCGCAATGAATCCGAATTACCCACCCTGCATGAACTATATAACCGGGCCACCGCCAACGAAGCCAAGGTCGAAATAATTGATGAGCAGCATCTTGCAGAAATAGAACCCAATGCCAAAACAACCAAAGAAGCGTTGTTTTCACACTATACTGCTGTAGTAGACCCACGAGCAGTAATGCAATCCTTGTATAATGACCTTGAATCCAGCGGAAAAGTATCTTTCATGCTCGGCACTAAATTCATTACTGCTAAGGGCAACAACACTATCGTTACCGACAAAGGTGAAATCAGCTGCGGGTTATTCATCAATGCTGCCGGAGCCTACAGCGATCAAGTGGCCCGCCCCTTCGGCTTCGGAGAAGGCTACCAACTCATCCCGTTCAAAGGCATCTACAAAAAATTAAAGAAAGAGAAAGCCCATACCATTAAAGGCAGCATCTACCCTGTTCCCAACATCAAGAACCCTTTCCTCGGCATACACTTCACCCGTGGAGCCAGCGGTGACGTCTATCTTGGACCAACTGCCATACCTGCATTCGGACGCGAAAATTACGGAATACTGAGTGGACTAGACAGAGAAGCATTCGACATCATGCTCCGCGATGCAATTCTCTTCTTCAAGAACCCCAAATTCCGATCTGTTGCATTTGAAGAGCCGCGTAAATACTTTTTCAAGTGCTTTTTCAACGATGCAAAAGAGCTGGTTAAAGAACTTTCTCCTGATGATATTGAAAGCTCCCCCAAAGTGGGTATCCGCCCGCAATTAGTAGACCTGAAACGTAACGAGCTTGTCATGGACTTTTTAGTCGAATGTGATAAAAAGAGTGTGCACGTACTCAACGCTATTTCACCTGCATTCACCAGCTCCATGTACTTTGCTGAAATGATTGCGGAGAAATACATACACTAGAGAATGTATGTATTTTACATTGCAGAAAGCAGTTTTTTACATAGCGCCACCCAACTGCTACAGTTAAAAAGAACTTGACTTTAAGGCTCATACAGGAAAAAACTTTTCTCGGACTTCAAAGTTGCCTCTAAACAATAAATACACCGCTGTATGTATCTTTCAGATACCTGCCACAAAGCGTTTTTGCTGACAGTATTGTTTAACAACCAGAGGCAGCTCTTAAATATACAAGTCATAGGAGAACTTTAGTATGAATCTTCCTCAGCTTAAAATTGGTGATCTGGTTGCCAAGGTGCCCGTTATTCAGGGCGGCATGGGTGTGGGAATTTCCCTCTCCGGCCTTGCTTCCGCAGTTGCCAAAGAGGGCGGCATCGGCGTTATCGCTGCTGCAATGATCGGCCTTACCAACAAAAACGGCGGTAAGGATCACGCAAAAGCACACATCGACACTCTTGCAGAAGAAATCCGCAGGGCCAAGGAAATGACCTCCGGCATCCTCGGTGTAAACATCATGGTTGCCCTGTCCAACTTCGCGGACATGGTCAGCACCTCTGTTAAAGAAGGCGCTGATGTTATCTTTTCCGGTGCCGGACTGCCCCTCGACCTGCCCAAATACCTGCACGACGGCGCAAAGACCAAACTGGTCCCCATTGTTTCCTCCGGTCGCGCAGCATCCATCATCTGCAAGAAATGGATTTCCAAATTCGACTACCTGCCCGATGCATTCGTAGTTGAAGGTCCCATGGCAGGCGGCCACCTCGGCTTCAAGCGCGAGCAGCTCAACGATCCCAAATTCGCCCTCGAAAGCATCCTCCCCGAAGTAATCAAGGCTGTTAAGCCCTTCGAAGAAAAAGCTGGCCGTACCATCCCGGTCATCGCTGCCGGCGGTGTTTACTCCGGTGAAGACATCAGCAAGTACCTTGATATGGGTGCTGCCGGCGTCCAGATGGGAACCCGCTTTGTTGCCACCCACGAATGCGATGCTGACGAAGAATTCAAACAGGCGTACGTAAATTCCACTAAAGAAGACATGGCCATCATCCAGAGTCCCGTAGGACTCCCCGGCAGAGCAGTTAACAACGACTTTCTGCAAGCGGTAACCGATGGCAAAAAGTCTCCCTTCAAGTGCCCGTTCCATTGCATCAAAAGCTGCAAAGTAGAGCAAAGCCCCTACTGCATCGCAGCGGCACTGATCAATGCCCAGCGCGGTAAGCTGAAAAACGGTTTTGCCTTTGCAGGCTCCAATGCTTGGAGAACCGAAAAGATCATCTCCGTTAAACAACTCATCTCAGATCTAAAATCTGAATTCGATCGCGCGGTCGCACGCTAAGCTGATTTCTCCATACGATAATAAAAAAAGGCGTTCCACATTATGCGGAACGCCTTTTTTAACGTCATATAACTTTTAATTCTACTTCTTCTCAGCCGCTTTCTTTTCTTCTTTCTTAGGTTCTTCTTTAGGAGCAGCTTCCTTCTTGGGGGCTGCCTTTTTAGGAGCGACTTTCTTTGCAGCAGGCTTCTTGCGCTTGGTGATCAATGATTCCAGCTTTTCAGCAGCAGCCTGAGTATCACCGGATTCACCTAAATAATGCATCTCGCCCTGAGGGGATATCCAGTGCCATCCTTCGGGCTTTTTAAGCACCCGGGCCCCCTTTGAATCAAGATAATCCTTGAACGATGCTTTCTCAAGACTTTCATCAATCTGAACTGTAAGTTTACGGTTCTCAGCCATTACCTGAGTGTGGCGGAAAATTTCAAAAGCACTGTGAACCAGATCAAAGGCCGGATCTTCGATTACACATTTCTTGGAGGACAGCTCTTTCTCCAATTGAGCCAGATCCTTTTTCAGGCTGCGAATCTCAAACAGGGCATCCTTACGGGCGTCTTCACTCTTGTCATTAATAGCGTTAGTAACTGCCGCTGCGGTCTGTTTCTTCATTGAATCTCCTCCAGAATTGCTAAGTTAACTTTTGCTTAACACACTCATTTACAAATATCTATTCCTTTTTATCATCGCTTGAATCCGGCGACTGGTTGCCTGCCAACGGATGAGCCTTGTCATATACATTCATAATCTGCTGCAGATTCAAATGGGTGTAACGCTGGGTGGTGCTTAAATGCTCATGTCCCAATAACTCCTGAACTGACCGCATGTCAGCCCCGGATTGGAGCATGTGCGAGGCAAAGCTGTGCCGAAGCATATGCGGATGCACTCCTTCATGCAACCCCGCTCCCTCAGCCATACGGGCCAGAATACGGTTGACCTGCCTGCGGTTGATACGCCCACCACGGTTACCCACAAACAAAGCCTGCTCCTCTAAGGCAGGCCCCAGCTCGGCACGTACTGCCAGATAATCATCAACAGCCTTACGAGCCGCATCACTCAGGGGAGAAAGCCTCTCCTTATTACCCTTACCGGAAACACGAACCACTCCGCTGGAGGTATCCACATCAAAAAGATCAAGAGTGATTGCTTCACTGACCCGCAGCCCGGAACCGTAAAGCATCTCGGCAAGAGCTAGATCGCGCTTATCAGCAGGTTCATCACCTACATGGGCATCCATCAGATTCACAGCCTGATCCACATTCAGAGAACGGGGATGGCGGATTTCCTGCTTGGGGTTCCTGATCCCGACCATAGGATCACTTTTTATAAAACGATGCTTGGTCATGTACTTAAAGAATGAACGCAAAGAAGAAAGCTTGCGCGACATGGTCGACTTTGCCAACCGCTGTCCGTGCAGCTTGGCAAGGAATGCGCGAACGAGGTCCGGAGTGACCTTCTCAGGGGTGGCAAGGGATTTTTTGCGGGTCTCCAGAAATTCCTCAAACTGAGAAAGGTCCTTTGCATAAGAACGCAGCGTGGCAGCTGAAGACCGTTTTTCCACATCCAGATAAGTCATGAATATCTGAACTGGTTCGGACAGATCTTTAATTATTTCTGCGATCGAGAACATAGCTGCTCTTGGGATTTTCCTTGGCTTTTTTCTTCAACGCCATGGCAATAGCTGAGGCCTCACCAAAGTGCTTCATCCTGCCGTTGATGTTGAAAACAACGGCAATGGAAATGGCCATGAGCGGAAAGGTCTGCGTGTTGCCCTGACGATCCTTGGAAACGATCGATTTACGCTGACGATCTTCCATGTCATAGAAATTTGGTACAATGCCGTCGAATGAAAAAATTATGCGCTGGCAGACTTCCTCAATTATATCCGGGGAAGTTATAATCACAAAATCATCGCCGCCCACATGGCCTACAAAAGTCTGCTCCCCGGCAAAACTCTTAACCGTGTTGACGATGATGCGCGCGCTCATCATCAGGACTTCATCACCACGGGAAAAGCCGTACTTATCGTTAAAGGACTTGAAATAATCGAGGTCGCAATAGGCAAGAGCAAAATCCTGCTTGCGGTCAATTAAACTTTGAATCTTCTGGATAATGGAAGTGTTGCCCGGAAGCTTGGACAATGGGTTGGCATCAAGAGCACGAAGAGCGCGGCAAAGAGTCAGGTTCACCCTTTCCCGGACAACTGGCAGGAAGAACGGGCGAACCAGAAAATCATCCACCTCGACCTTGTTCCAATCCCATGGATGCTGTAGATCGATATCATCAAGGCAGATAATCACCGGAAGCTGGCGGTAAACGTTTTCGCTCTTAACCAAGCGGGCCAATTCCTGAGCCGGAACATCTTCCACTCTGCTGTCCACAATGAGCAGATCCGGTGGGTCATTGAAGAGATGCTCTACTGCCCCGCGGGCTTCAGTATAGCAGGTGAATTCCAGCACATCCTGCGGCCAGATTTCAAACAGCAGGTCGCGCAGGGAGCTGTCCGGGGAAACCAGAATGGCCTTATGTTTTGCCAGCCCCAACAGGCCGTGATCCTTATTATTGTCCATAGCCAACGGTTTAACATCAACCATTGGAAAACGTCAAAGCTCAAGCGGACCACGTTCCGGATAATTTCAAAAAAATAACAGACTGACTAGAAAGTAAGGTCGGATATCTCCATAAATTTATCGGAGACTTCATCCATGACCGGCTCAAGGTCCTTCATTTTCAGCTTCAAAATCTTCATGGCCGCAGGTTTAAAGTACGCAATCTGGTCATCTCCGCCGTTTCCATATTCAAAAAGGCGAACAATAAAATCACCGACATGAACCACTGCGGCGGTCTGCTGGTAATGCTGGGCTCGGTCGGGGTGGTGATGATAAGTCATGGCCTCGCGAACATTGGGCGGAAGGTGCCAGTGACGAGCCAGCCAAGCGTTGATACGATCATGACCGAACCCGAGAATATGGCGTTCAGCCTCGTAGTAGGTCAGGTCCTTTTCCTGCACAGTCATGCGTACAGCTTCATTGAGTTCCGGCAACTGTACTGCGGTGACGACTTTACCGAGGTCATGAAGCAACCCGGCCACGGTAAATTCTTCGGGGTCTTCAAATCCTGCGGCCTTGGCAATGGCACCACTGGCCATAGCGCAACCGAGACTGTGTTCCCAAAGCCCGGACATAGCCTGCTGAATCATATCGAATACAGAAGTTGAAATAATAATGCCGCGAATAACGTTAAGACCGAGCAACACAAGAGCGTGCTGAATGGTGGTGATCCTGCCCGGAAAGCCATAAATGGGCGAGTTAACCATCTTAAGAACCTTGGCCGAAAGCACCTGATCCTGTGAAATAACTTTTGCAACCTGCTCGGTTGAAGAGTTGGGGTCATCCACGAGCTTGGTGACCTCATCAAGAACTGAAGGCAGGGTCGGAAGGTCGGAAGTAGAAAGAATCTGCCCCTTTACACTGGTTTTAAGATCTTGACCGACCATCTATGCCTCCTCCCCGTTTGCTGCAGCCTCTTCTGCTGCAGCGGCTTCAGCTGCAGCCTGCTCTTCAGCCAGTCTTTCAGCTTCTTCTTCAGCCTTCTGAGCGGCAGCTTTGAGGTCGAAATATTCCTTAAAAAATCCTTTAACCCGAAACATCCATTTGTCTTTGGCATATCGGCGGAAAAGATGGTCGAGACGTTCCGACTTCTTAGACCATGAAGAGTTGTCATTGTCCCCGAGATCAACGGGATTACCCTTGACCACAATACGTTCAACATCCATAGACTCCAGTTTCTGGATGATCCCGTCGGTAAGTTCCAGCCCTTCGGCAAGAACAACCATACCGTTATCGCGGGTTACTGGCTTGGCAAGCTTCATGCCCGGAGCCGCAAGTTTAACCGGAATTTTCTGCATCAGTCGGACTTCTCCTAATAAAATTCAAAAATACCCGCCCCATACTAACTACGCTTGAGATCATAATACATGCCGGGAAAGCGCACAACCATTCCCTTGACCTCCATGCCGAGTATGACTGCCCCGGCCACGGAAACATCAATCCCCGCTGCGCGGGCAATTTCATCAATGTGCAGCTTCCCGCCACTCTCAAGGGATTTGGCTATGTCTGACTCAGGCGGCTCAAGCGCTGAAATATCAACAGCTGGCGCAACAGACTCAGCTTCCGCAGTAACACGGACATTCTTGGAAGGACTGCTTTTACCACTCTGCTTTACCGGGAGCTTGCGCTCAGCCCCGGAAACCGCCTTTTGCCCGGAAAAATTATCAACATCAAGGGCGTGCCTGATATTCATTAATACATCATCCGCGGTTTCCACAAGGGCCGCGCCTTCCTTAATCAATTTCAGGCATCCGGCAAAGCTCTTATCGCCACTGGGACCGGGCATAGCCATTACGTCTCTGCCCTGCTCCCCAGCCAAACGTGCGGTAACGAGGCTGCCACTGGCGATCTCAGCTTCCACCACCACAACGCCGACACTCAGCCCGCTGATCAAACGGTTGCGAAAAGGAAAATTGCGGGCAAAAGGCTTTGTTCCCGGAGGAAATTCAGAAATGATCAATCCGGATTCAAGAACACTTTTACGCAACCAGCCACTGTCCGAAGGATAGGAATCATAATCCAGCCCAGTCCCCAGCACAGCGACTGTTGAGCCGATCCCTTGCAAGGCAGCTTCATGGGCGCAGGAGTCTATACCTTTTGCAAAACCGGAAGTAACGGTGATACCACTTCTGGATAAATCTGCTGCAAGTCTTGCGGCGTACTCCATCCCAAGCCGTCCACTATTACGTGAACCGACAATACCGACAGCCGGGTTGGAGAGCAGCTTCGGATCACCGAAGTAATACAGGCAGGTTGGAGGATCTGCCAATTCTTTAAGAAGATCAGGAAATAATGGATGAGTCCACGGCAAAACACCGAATTCGAGACGCATAGCCTCGCGGTATTCTTTTTCAGCTTTGGAACGCCACTCTTCTTTTTGTGCGGATTCAGACCTCTTTTCAGAAGCCAATTTTAGAGCGGGCCAGTTGGCTGCGTCTTTCAAGCCTTCATAAGCTGTAGGGTAATGCCTGAGAATAGGTCCCCATGATTTAGGCCCAAGCCCCGGCGTATAGCGCAGGGCCAGACATGCAAAATATTCTTCCTGTAGGGAGCTCACCAACGGCCGTCGCTGAAAGGATTACCCTTCGATTGCACGCAGACGTTCCCGCCCGATCTTCGCGGGATCGGACTTAGGATAATCTTCAATCAGAGTGCGCAGGTAAAAAACAGCATTTTCACGGTCGCCGAGTTTATCGTAGGCCAGACCGATCTTAAGCATGGCATCGGGCACCTTTCCGGCCTTGGGAAAACGCCTGCTCACTTCCTTGAACTTCAGAATAGACTGGGCAAAACTTTTTTCAGAGTAATATGTCTCACCGACCCAATAGAGAGCATTGGGGGCAAGCTTGGAAGAAGGATTCTGAGCCAGATACTGCTCAAGCAGAGCGCGTGCCTTCAGGGGATTATCGTTCATCACCAGTCGCACACCTTCCTGATACAGGGCATCTCCGCTCAAAGCAGATACAGGTTTCGGAGCGGCAGTAGCAGGAGCAGTCTGGGTTGCGGATTCCGCAGTGGCGGCAGCTTCACCGGGAACAATCATCCACGGTTTTTCCTCGCTACTGGTTTGTCCACCCATGACCACTTCTTCAGCCACAACGGTCTCTTCAGCAGGAATTTCCTGCTCAACCTTCATAGCCATCATCTTCTGCTGATTTTCTTTAAGCTCGGCAAGAGTGCTGTCCAGTTCGGTCATCCTCTCCTGGAGCCTTTCTATTTGGGCAGTG
Organism: Maridesulfovibrio sp.; assembly: GCF_965230075.1. Classification (GTDB taxonomy): domain Bacteria; phylum Desulfobacterota; class Desulfovibrionia; order Desulfovibrionales; family Desulfovibrionaceae; genus Maridesulfovibrio. The sequence goes on from NZ_OZ245945.1 coordinate 3,060,300, forward strand.
GTATCTTTGTGATTGCTTTCAATAAGGTCATTTTGCTGGCGCAGTCCTTCCTTGAAATTTAGAAAGTTCTCTTCAAGGCTTTTAAGGCGCCATTCTTCGCTTCCGCCCCATGCGGGCTTGACCGGCTCTTCAGGCTGCTTTGCCGCAAAACATCCGCTAACAACGAAAGCCAGAATAACAATAAGAAGGATTCGTAAGTACTGCATCAAATATTCTCCGAAAGGCATGTTGAATCTAACTGGTGAATTTGGTTCAAGTTTCAACGGATTTAAAGTAGGCCACTTAGTTAGATTTGGCAAGCATATCTAACCTTTTACATAATGGACGGCCCGCTGCCCTTGCTTCCTGTGCAAATTTAGGGCAAAAAGTGCACACAAAAGAAGTCTTTAAAACCCTTATTTTAGGAAAACAAATATGAACATCCCCATGGAACCCCTTCGGCTCACGGCAATGATGAGTGCCCAGATGCTGCCTAAGGCGCTGGTGGACTTTGCCACGCTTGCGGCTATCGGTGCCCCGATCATGGCTGTGATCCTTGAAATTACGGCCAAGGCCCGAAAAAAAATTTTTTACGACAAGCTAGCTCAGCAAGTCACAGCACTGACTTTGGTTATGTATCTGCTCTTCACCATCTGCCTCGGAAGCGCTGCAGCATTTTTCAGCCGCCAGATGCCATGGCTCAAAGATTGGTTTATCAACCCTGCTTCTCCGGTGATGATGTTTTACATCACTCTGGGAATCGCTCTGGCAGGGCTCATTCCTTATAAATACAGCTGGAAGAAACTCAAAAAGAGCAAGCCGCTGCACATCATGCTCGGCACAGTGGGCGCACTTGGCGGAATTGCCTCCATCCACGCGGCCACAGTGATCATGCAGAAATTTTTCACCCTGCAGATGGAAAATCCCCATCCTGCAGTTCCGGCAATTCCCTTTTACACCCACTTCCAGCAACTCCCTGGTAAGGCTGGACTTTGTCTGGCAGGGATTTACCTGATCATGGCCATTGCCTTTGCCGCCACCGCTTCCGGACTTTACCTGGTACTTCGCCGAAACAAAGACGACTTCGGCCGTGATTACTACAAATTCACCCTTCCGGTGGTTGCCCGCTGGGCATTGTTTCCTTCTCTGTTGCAGCTGGCAGCATCAGGCAGCGTAGTCTACTACATCTGTGGGCCCAACATTACCTCTTTATATCAGAACCTCCCCGTAGCTCTCAGCTTCGGAGCTTCCCTTCTGCTGACCATGATCTGCTGTGCAATCTGGATTGTTACCTGGAGAAGCGAAACTCCCATGCGTCACAAGATAGGCCTTGGACTGACACCGCTACTGGTAATCCTCGCCCATGCAACACTCATGGCCGGGACTATGAGTCTGTATCTGAGCCTTTCATAAGGCACTCCACATAGAAGACAAGCAAAGGCTTTTCCGTTCGCGGAAGAGCCTTTTTTATTGCTGCCCACGAAAAATCCCCCTGACGCATCAGCATCAGGGGGATTCACTTTTACTCTATGTATCTGACAGCTACTGGATGCCGCCGCCCTTGACTGTTGCCATGCTGTATATCTCATGGGGGTCAAGGATGAGAACAACGCTACCGTCACCCATAATGGTCGCACCGGACACGCCTTTAAGGTCAAAGCCATTGAGGTAGTTACCAAGAGGTTTAATAACGATTTCCTGACGCTCAAGCAGTCTGTCCACAACCAGCCCCAGTCGACGGTCATTGTCATGAACAATAACAACGGGCAATACTTCGCGGTCAGGATCACTGACCGGCTGCTCCAGCAGTTCAGCAAGCTCTGCAATACCGAGCACCTCGCCGCGTAGGGTAACAGCCTTACGGTTGTTGACTTCAGTAAGTCTTTCCGCCTCGATCTTGGTGGTTTCGGAAACCGCGTCAAGAGGAATAGCGTAGTTTGCACCGTTGATCTGAACCATAAGCGCATCAATAATCGCCAGAGTCAGCGGCAGGGTCAGGGTAAACTTGGACCCCTTACCCACTTCAGATGAAATGTGGACACTGCCTTTGAGGTCCTTGATGTTATTACGCACAACATCCATACCCACGCCGCGACCGGAAATATCGGTAACCTTCTCGGCGGAGGAGAAACCCGGGGCAAAAATCAGCTCGATGGCTTCGCGGTCATCAAGGTTACGTGCTTCTTCCGGAGAAATAACCCCTTTCTTGATGGCGACATTACGCATCTTTTCAGGATCAATTCCACGACCGTCATCCTCAACCTCAATGGCAACGGAGTTACCCTTGTGGTAAGCGCGCAGCCAGACGTGCCCCTGCGGGGTCTTTCCGTTAGCAATACGCTCTTCTTCAGGCTCAAGACCATGGTCAACGGAGTTCCTGATCAGGTGGACAAGAGGATCGCCGATTTCCTCGACAACACTCTTATCGAGTTCAGTCTCTTCGCCTTCGGTTATCAACTCGACCCGCTTGCCGCTCTTGCGGCTGAGGTCGCGAACCAAACGCGGGAATCTTGAAAATACTGTCTGAACCGCAACCATGCGGACCTTCATGATGGTGTCCTGCAGGTCATCGGAAATTCTGGACAAGGCATATGTGGTCTCGGTCAGCTGCTGGGCAACAACCGGGACTTCAAGATGTCCTTCCTCAAGACCACGAGCAAGCATGGTGTAACGGCCCCTGCTGATGATAAGCTCACCGATCAGGTTCATGAGATGGTCAAGCTTCTGGTGGTCAACCCTAATGGTGGACATAGCCTTGGGCTTGGCATTCTTGGCCGGGGCACCGGCTGCGGGTTTCGGTTTCGGCTTCGCCGCAGGCTTGGCTGCGGGCTTAGCAGCCGCCTTGGGCTTGGCTTCAGCTTTAGGAGCAGACTTGGGCTCAACTTTAGGTGTCGGCTTGGGCTCAGGCTTAGGCTCAGGCTTGGGTTCGGGCTTCGGCTCAGGCTTGGGTTCGGGCTTGGGTTCGGGCTTGGGTTCGGGCTTCGGCTCAGGCTTGGGTTCGGACTTCGGTTCAGGTGCCGCAGGAGCCTCTGCACCGCCCTTGAGATCATTCACTGCAGAATCAATCATTTCTGAAATGATTCCACATTCCTGACGCAACAAGTCAAGCATCAGCTCAAAATCCATATCGGATGAACGAGCCTGATCTACCAGTCCTGCGGTCCTTTCAGCGTACTCCCGTAAATCATCAAACCCCATGTAACCACCGGAGTTTTGGATGGAAACAAGGCTTCTGTAGAGTCCGTCAATATAATCTTTCTGGCCGGCATCCTCACCGAGGGTTTTCAGGGCCAAATCAATATTATCAACCTGCTGGCGCACGGTCTGTTCAAAAATTGCAATATCTTCCGGGTCCAGACCATCTTCTGTCGGTTCCAGTTCTGCTTCAGGCTCAACCTCAAGTTCTTCCGCTTCACCATCTTCCTCAGGAACCTCGACAGCAACAACCTCACCCTTTTCAACCGCTTCTTGCAGCGGACTTACGAGCTGGTCAATATCAAGAGGCTGCACATCGCCTGTTTTCGGCGAGACATGGGCAATCAGCGACTCAATTCCGTCCACGACAGCCAAAAGCAGATCGATCATGGAACGGGTTGCGGCCACTTCTCCCTTACGTACCTTATTCAACAGGGTTTCAGCCTCATGGGTGAGTGAATTCAGCTCACGGAAGCCAATAATACCGCTATTGCCTTTAAGGTTGTGGAAATATCTGAATATGTCATTGATAAGGTCGTCATTGCCCTCGGGATCCTGCTCAAGCTCAAGCAGACCGTTAGTGAGGTTCTCGATGATTTCATGGGCTTCTTCGAGAAAATCGGCCAGATGACCTTCCCCTACAGTTGTTAACTTATAGGATTCGGCTTCCTCATTGACAATGGCTACAAACTGAAAAGCCTGTTTGCGTCCTGACTCTGGCATATTGGACTCCTGCTCGATTTGGGTCTCCGGCAAATCTGTCTCAACTTCAGTAATTTCTTCAACCGGTTCAGGTTCCGGCTCAACTTCTTCCAGAACAGACTCGGGTTCCGGCTCAGGCTCAACCTCATCTTCAGAAGGCTCGGAAGGTTCGAGGGTTTCACCGGCCATGATGGCATCAATCCTTTCAATGGTAACTGAAGTATCAACTTCACCTTCATTGCCGAGTTCATCCAGATTATCAATCAACTGACGTAACAGATCGGTGGCGGCAAGAATTACATCCATAATTTCAGATGTAACCGCAATCTCACCTTTCCGAAGTTCATCAAGAATATTTTCCGCCCTATGGGCAAGGCCGTTGATGATATTCAGCCCCAAAAAGCCTGAAGCTCCCTTGAGGGAGTGCATTGGTCTGAATATTTCATTCAGAAGATCAAGATTCTCGGGATTATTCTCAAGCTCAAGCAGGTTGGGCTCGATAGTTTCGAGATGCTCTTTAGCTTCAATAATGAAATCCGCAAAAATTTCAGGATCCATGAAATCCTGGCTCATCTAGAGACCCCTTCTTAAAAGTTCTTCTGCAGTGGTCAGTTGCAGTCAAGTCCGGAAACAGTCTTCGTCGACCGTACCGCTAATACATTATCCGAGAAGCATTTTAATATTCTTAACCATCTTTTCAGGCTGGGCCGGCTTCACCATATAGAGGTTGGCACCCAAGCTCAGGCCGGTCTGAATATCTTTTTCCTGACCTTCAGTCGAGAGCACAATAATAGGGATATCTTTATAAGCATCCTGCTCACGAACTGTTTTAATGTAAGTAAACCCGTCCATTCTCGGCATATTTACATCGGAAATAATTAGATCAACTTTGTCCAGACTGTAAAGCTTTTCAAGGCCGTCCAAACCATCTTCCGCGGTAGTTACCTTGAACCCTTCCTTTTTCATGATGAAGGCGACGAGGTTCCTTACAGTCTTTGAATCGTCCACTATCAGAATATGTTTAGGCATTTCCCTCTCCTTCACTCTTTAAAATTTGTTCTACCAGTCGATCCACGGAAAGAATGTTGACCAATTTTTCACCATTTTTATAGAGGCCGAGCAAAAAATCAGAACTCACACCCACTTCTGATTCCACTCCCCAAACCAGATCCTGCTTGTATGCGCGGTACATGGTTCTAACCGCGCTGATAGCCAATCCGATCTGCAAGCCCTTGTGTCTGCAGATAACAACAAATTTATCCTGTACGCCCATTCCGTCATGCAGCAGGTGCCGCAAATCCAGAACCGGAGTAACGCGGCCCCTAAGGTTGATGATCCCCTGCATAAAGCGTGGAGCAGCGGGCAGCAAAGTCACAGGAATTTTCCTGACAACCTCTTGAATGACCATGATCGGCAAACCATATTCCCGGTCCCCGACAACGAAACTGACGAGCTGGATTTCATCCTCATCCTTGAGCTTTTCCTCAAAGTCTGCGGAACTTCCTTCTCCCCCGTAATCATCGACCGGTCCGGCACCGAATCCGGGAACGGCAGCATCTCCACGGGGATCCACCCGCTCAAGGCTGTTAAACGCAGCCTGCCCGCCAATCCCCATGTACTTATCCATGAAAGCTTGTTCGGCATCAGTGTATCCGCCGTCCTGCTTTTCTTCACTGGGCAGGTTTACGTTTTCAACAAAATATTCTTCAGGCGTCTTCATTTCTGACTATCTCTCTTGCCAACTGCATATATTCCTCAGCGCCACGAGTTTTAGGATCAATATCGAAAATGATCTTCCCGCTAGCGCAAGCCTCTCTGAACTTGGTATCCATGTGGATAACGGTACTGAAAACCTTATCCCCCAACTTTCTCCTGATCAGATTTAAAATCTTCCTGCATGCCCCTGCCCTGCCGTCATACATTGTGGGTAAAGCCATGAATTTAACCGGGCTGGGAAGCACCTTGTTTAAAATCTTGATCGTATCAAAGAGCAACCGGATACCATAAAGAGCTAAAAAGTCAGTCTGAATAGGGATCAAAACTGTATCCGCAGCCACAATGGCATTAACCAGCAGCACTCCCACATGGGGCGGACAGTCGATGAGTACATAATCATAATACTCTTTAATCTCGTCCAACGAATTGGAGAGGACCATCCCCTTATTCTTCCTGTCTTTAAGATCAACCTCCAGCTCGGATAACCGAATGCTGGCCGGAACAAAGTCAAATCCCACCCACTCGCGTTTTTTGACTATCTTGCCCCAAAGACTCTTGAAATCCGCATCATCAAAAAACAGATCATGAGCCGAGGTTGTGACGGTTTCCGGGAAGTAAGACATATGAACCGAGGCATTCGCATGAGGATCAAGATCAATGACCAGTACTTTTTTTCCTTGTCTGGCCAAGGCTTCCCCAAGAGTCAGAGCCGTGGTCGTCTTGCCTACACCTCCCTTTTGATTGGCGATGGCATAGACCTTCGCCAAGGATGCAGTTCCGTCCAACTGCTTTGTATTATTGCTTTCCATATCAGCCCGCAGCTTTATATAAATTTAACCGCAGACCGGTATTATTCCAGCTTCTGGTAAATAATCGCTCCCGGATGGTGAACCGGCTTGAATGCCCTGGTGATATTATGCAGGGATTCGGAATGGCCGATTATCAAATAACCGCCGGGAACAAGGTTATCGTAATAAGCATTGATAACCTTTTTCTTCATGGCTTCATCAAAATAAATGATCACGTTCCTGCAGAACACGATTTCCGACCTCTCAACCCGTCTGACCTGCATGCGGTCACTGAGGTTGATCTGGCCGAAACTGACCAATTGCTTGATAGCTGGTTTTACCTTGTACTGCTTGCCGTCCTTGTCAAAATACTTGGCTATGATTTCCTTGGGGGTCGTACGCAGCGAATATTCACTGTAAACCGCACGACGCGCGGACTTGAGAACCCTTTCAGAAAGGTCATTCGCGGTAATTTTGATATCCCAACTGCTAAGCTCGGGACCAAGGACGTCATGAATGATCATGGACAGGGTATAAGGCTCTTCCCCGGTAGAACAACCGGCGGACCAAATCCGCAGCCGCTTACGCCTTTTCTTGCGCAGCTCATCCAGAACAGCGGGCAGGACCTTGGTCTGGAAAACCTTCAGCTGAGGCGGATTGCGATAGAAACTGGTCTCGTTGGTAGTAATTACCTCGAAGAGCTTGTTCAATTCTGCCTTTTTACCCGGATCATACTGCAGGTAATAATAGTACTCGCCGAAATTCTTGAGGTTGAGTTCCTTCAAGCGGTTGGCAAGACGGTTTTCAAGCAGATATTTACGGTTACCCGCAATAAAGATACCTGCCTGATCGTAAATGAAATCACGGAGCTGGGTGAACTCCAAATCGGAGATTTTCAGCTCTTTCCGCAGCGATATTGTCTTTGAAAACAGAGAAGACATCTAGTCTCCTTCTCCTTGCTCTTCCTGAATTCTCAAAATGGCCTCTTCGGCGGCCTGAATAACCTCGGGATCGGAATCGGAATTGGACGCTTCCAGAAGAGCCTGAAACGCCATAGTTCCGCCAATGGCGCCTAATACTTCAATCACCTTAAGGACCACAAGCTTATGTGGAGAATCCAACATTGTTATAAGTTGAGGCAATGCACTTTCTTCACGATGCTCGCCCAGGGCTTCTGCAGCTCTGATCTGTACCCAGTCATCATCATCCTGTAGGGCCTGAATAATGTAAGGGGTAGCTTGCTCTGTGTAGCAGCTTCCAAGAAGCTCAATCACAGTCAAGCGCACATCGCGGTTTTCATCATGAAGTCTTGAAAAAATGAGTGACATGCTTTCGGGGTCCGAAGAGCAATCATGCAACGCTTCGAGGGCAATCTTCCTGATATCAGGAACTTCATCCTCAAGAGCGATCCTGATGTGTTCAAGGTTGCCGTAAGCATCAATCTTACCCATGGCAAATACAGCCATGAGTCTTTCAATGGGCTCATCGCTGCTGAACAATTCAACAAAACGCTGATTTACATCCTCGCCGCCAATGGCAACACAGGCGTTAAGGGCTGCTTCCTTCACATCATCATAGGAGTGAGTAAGCAATCCAAAAATAGCATCAACAGCGTCCACATCCTTAAGCTTGCCACCAAGAAAATTGATGGCTGACTTAAGCATGGAACCGTCCTGCTCGCTCTCGAGAACATTTTCAAAAAATTCCTTGGCTTCTTCATCAGCGGTGCCGACAAGAGCTTCAAGAATTCCGCGTTTAATATCCCGATCTCCGTTCTCAAATGCATCCATGAGAACCTTGGAAACTTCGGGACCTTCAAGCCTTGAAAGAATCTCAATAACGATTGCGGCCTTCTTAAAGTTGCCGCTGTTCACAGCAGCAACCATAGCTTCGTTCAGGCCGATATTTGAAAGGTCGTCGACTATTGTTGCGAGACGGTCACGATCACGGTCCGGATCAAGCTCGCTTGCGAGATTGAGCACTTCTTCAGTAGCCTTTTCGCCGCCCACGTAACTCAGACCGGAGATGGCTGCATCCTGCACATCTTCGTCTTCATCATTAAGCGCGACCAGCATATATTCACGGAGCTTTTCACGCTCACTGGCAGAAAGCAGCTTGAGGGACTTACCGCCGAGAATGCTGACAATAGCTTTGACAATTTTATTGCGCAGGGCGGTGGGACTTTTATCCAGATGTCTGAGCAGCATGGTTACAGCCTTGATGTTCCCAACCTCACCGAGAGCATCCACGATCATGGAGGCCACGAGGTCGGAGCTACTATTCAAAGCCTTAACCAGCGCGTCAACAGAACTGGAATGCTTAATCTTAGCCAGAGCTTCGATAACTGCGTACTGCACCCACTCATCATCCGCCATGGCCTTATTCAGGCAACGGGCGGCGGCGGGGTTGGCGAGATCTCCAAGGCTCACCGCAGCCTGATAGCGGACGTTGACTTCAGGGTCTTTAAGCAGGGCATCGCAAAGAGGTTCCACAGCCATAAAGCTGTTGGTAGACCCCAAAATATCGGTCGCGAAAATTCTGATATCAGGATCATCGTCATGGACAAGCTCCACAAGGGAAGCAAAGTCCTGCGCACCGACTTCACGCAGGATGTCCATGGAAAGGTTACGTACTGGGGCATCATCTGATCTCAACAGGGGTACGACAGCCTGAACAGCTCCCTTGCCGCCGATACTGCGCAAGGCCTGATCGGCTGCTTCCTGCAATCCCAGATGGTTTGTCTTTAAAAGATCGGCCAGCAGAGGAACGGCATCTGCACATTTCAACTCCCCAGCCTGAAACGCGGCCTCACGGACGACTTCATTATCGTCGCTTTTAAGTTCTTCAAGAACCTTAGAACAATCCGTCATTGCAAGTCCCCATTTTGTTTAAATCCGTAAGACATCTCACGGTTGCGTCTTAGAAAAAATTACAAGTAAAGATTATTGATGATCGCATTTGCCATATCATCAATATCTACGATTTCATCAGCGAGTCCGTCGTCCACGATAGCTTTCGGCATACCGTAAACAACACAAGAAGAATCACTCTGCGCAATAGCCCTGCCACCCTTGCTCTTAAGCTCTCTGATTCCGTCACGTCCGTCATTACCCATACCGGTCAGGATAACCCCGAGAGCCCTGCGGCCTACAGCCTTTGCAACCGAAGAAACGAGCACGTTTGCAGAAGGCTTATACAAGGCCTCCTTGGGTTCAGGTGTCACAACCAGATCAATTCTGCTGACTTTCTGGTCAATAACCAGATGAGAGCCGCCGGGAGCAACGAATGCATGACCGGGCAGAAGTCTGTCCCCGGTCTCAGCCTCTTTGACTTTAATCTGGCTGACTCCGTTAAGACGATTAGCAAAGGGGCCGGTAAAGGCCTTAGGCATGTGCTGGGCAATAACAATACCAGCCGGAAAATCTTTGGGCAGGGAAGAAAGGATTTTCTGAACCGCCGGTGGTCCACCGGTGGAAACACCGATCACGACCACATCGCGCTTAGCTCTTCCGCGCGGGGTCCGCACCGGGACTGCAGGCTTGCGAGCGGCAGTAGCGGCCCGCAGACGCGGCACCGGACGCATCTTGCGTCTGGCAACAGTCTTAACCTTGGAGATCAGGTCATTTTCGATTTTAACAATGTCGAGGGATACTTTTGACAACTGCTTGGGAATAAAATCAATTGCCCCAAGGTCCATGGCTTTCAGGGTCGCCTCAGCACCTTCAGTAGTCAGGGAACTAACCATAAGCACCGGACGGGGCATTTCCATCATGATATGCCTTAGCGCGGTCAGACCGTCCATCTTGGGCATTTCAATATCAAGGGTAACCACATCCGGGTTGTGCTTCCGGATAACCCTTAAGCCTTCCTCTCCGTCACGCGCGGTGGCAACCACCCTGATGCCGGGGTCCTTCTGCAACATGGTACTGATTGCTTTACGCATGAAAGCGGAATCATCTACAACTACGACATTTATCACTAACCCGATCTCCTTATCTCTACGGCGTCTGCTCAGCTTAGTCTTTAACAGTTTGTATAAAAAGACGATTTTTTGGAAAAATCCAGCCGTTCAAATAAAAGTGAACCGCAACCGTAGATAAAACTTGGCACATATGAGTATTTTTGTCCAACAAACTCCCCGAATTTCACCAAAAAATCATACAAATCGGATTTTAGGACAAATTTCAATACTCACACTTTTACCACTTTAAAACATTGGAAGTTTATGTGCAAGAATATAAAAATTCATGACCGCTCTTTTTGAAATTATTTTTTTTCTTAATTTTTTTCTTGCCAAGCGCGTCAGGATTAGATAGTTACCCAATCTCACGACGGGATGTGGCTCAGTCTGGTAGAGCGCTGCGTTCGGGACGCAGAGACCGGAGGTTCAAATCCTCTCATCCCGACCAGATAATTCAAGCCCCTTACGATTTTTCGTAAGGGGCTTTTATTTTTTGGAATAAAAAAATTACCCCCCGCATTTTTATTGCGAAGGGTTTTTCATACAAGAAAACTAAACCGAATTATTCGATAATTTAGTTATCCTATTAAATCTCCATTCCCCAAGCTCATCCTTAAGCTCAACAAAAGCTCTGGTTATTTTTTCACGAAGCCCAACAAAGGTATCAGATTGAGAGTGACTTCTTGCAAACTGAATCGATATTTTAACAAATTCAGGATCTTCTTGAAACCATTTCCTCAGTAACTCAACTCTCACTCCATCAAAATATTTCTTGTCAAAGTCTCCCCAACTTCTCGCACTTTGGACCTCTTTTAAACGCTCTTTAAATAAACTAAGTGTATAAAGATCATTAATTTTATTACCAAATTCTGCTTCATAATATTCCTTAACCTTAATATCTGATGCACAAATAGAACTAATAGTCTCACAGTACCAAGACTTCCTCGCTGACTCCACCCCATCTATCTCACAAACTCTATCTCTAATATAATCCATTTTAAATTGCCGAAAGAGCGCATCAGCATCAGCATCAGCATCAGCAGAAAACTCTTTAAACACAGAAAACAAATAATTAATATTTTCAAATGATGTATACTCAAATATATTATAACCAACACCGTTTATGGCACTAGTCAGTTCTTCAATAAACTCTTCCGCCGACTTAGACAAATCAAATGTATATTGATCTAATATATCGAACACTTGCCTATATTTACTTTCTTTTTCTTTCTCAAGCTCTCGCCCACTTAGTAGGCGCTCAAACTCAACTAAATCTAAGAGAGAAGTGTGTATAAATTCCCACAAAAAATTATGCCACGCAAAATGTTCTGAAACCCTGGTTCCATAAGCATAAGCATATTCTTTTATCTGCAAATCGTCAGCAGCACTAGGTTCAATTCCCTCTTGGTAGCCAAATTGAGAGATTTTACTCAGCCCCTCATATCCTAGCCCGCAGTATACGATAGTCAACAGCGAAACATTGTATGCCAGATAACTTGAACGCCAATCATTACATGGCCCGACCATCTGTGATATAAGAATTACATTCCTAACAGCTTTCTTTACAGTTCGTAGATTATTTCTATGGTAAATTTCAAATGCTTCTTCAATTCCTATTCTATATTTCATTTCAACCTTATGCAGCAATTTGGCAACAATCTCTTCCTGAGAAGGATTGTACTTAAACTCGCAATCCACTATTTTTTCACGATACTTAGAATACAGTCTATCATCTGTTAATTTATCTTCGTCCATAATGAGCACAACGGTTGAGCCAAATCTTTCCTTCAAATTAGACACAAAACCCATAATCTCAGAATAGCTCAATTCATCAGACTTACGCTCAAAATCATCTATGCAAATGGTTAGACCAGACAAACTATTCTTTTTAAATAAAGATAAAGTATTACCGAGAACACCTGTACCAATACTAAATCCACCAAACTCACCAACATCCCCGCTAAAGCTAGTTTTAATACTTTTCAGGACACCAGAAATTTTATCTATATATTCATTTCTTGAAAAAGCTTGAACTAATATATTATTTTGCAACGACTCAAAGTTTCTATGCCCAAACAGTGAGACATAAACAAATCGCTCTTGTTCCTTTTCATCAAAATCTTTTTCAACAAAATCATTCCAAAAATAAGTTTTGCCACATCCCCACTCACCTTTCAGGACAATCACCTGCGCATCATCTGCATCGACTAAAGCTTTAAGTTGCTTTTTATATTCATTTATTGTCATACTTTTGTCCTTTCATTCCCCCTGCTCCATCACCCACTGGCGATAAAGCGCGAGAGCCATACAGGTCAGCGGCAGGGCCATGACCAGCCCGAGGAAGCCGAGCAACTGGCCCCAGATGGAAAGGGAGAGCAGAATCATCCATGGAGACAAGCCCATACTTTCGCCCTGTAAGCGCGGAACAAGCACTGCATCCTGTAGCACCTGCACAACGGCGAATACGACGCCTACACCACCTAGGGCGAGCCAGAAATTACCACCCGTTGCCAGTGCATCGATTGCAGCCAACAAAAAAGCCGGGATCAGTCCTGCGATCTGAAGATATGGAACCATATTAAGCAAACCGATAAGCATGCCAAGCAGAATTGCCAACGGCAATTTGATGATCAAGAATCCCAATGAAAACAGGCAGCCGATAATCAAGGCTATCAGAGCTTGCGTACGAAAATAGCGGTTGGTCACGTTGGTGAAGTCATCTACAAAGGATGCTACCCGCTCGCGGTATCTGGAGGGAATCTGCTCCCGCCATTTGCCGAGCTTATCGTAATCGGTAAGCAAGAACACGAGGTAAAGAATGATAACAAACAATCCGGCAAGCATGCCAAGAGTGTGGGCCGAGCCACTGACAATATTCCAGATACCGGGCAGCGCTTTCTGAGCCGAAACCTTAAGCATATCCGTCAGGCCGGACTCTGTGAGAAATGAACGCACATCTTCCTGCTTGGCCAGATCGACTATGGTCTGCCAGAGGTCCTGGGGGATATATTCCGCCGCCCTTTGCGCAACAGAAGAGTCGTTGACCATTTTTGCCAGCAACACCCCGGTTTGTTTCATTTCAACCCCGACTGCACGGACGGTAACCCAAAAGACTTTAACCATGGGAATCAATACCGCCAACAGGGTTAGCAGCACCGCTGCAGTACGGTTTTTGAGATATCGGCCTACAAAATTAACCAGCGGATTGAGCAGGTAGGCAAGGGTCAAAGCCACGGCAAAAGGTGCCAGCACTGCGCTCAGTTTATCCAAAAGGGTTACAGACACCCAGATGAATCCCGCAGCAAGCAACAAACGTACTACGCGATCAAAAGTGTATGGAGTATTGTCGTTAATCATATTTATCTCCTAATTACTATTCCCGCCCGTAGCGCAGATCATGCATCCGCTTTCCGGCTCTGCGGATTTCACCACCAAGGGCGCGAATGTTCCAGATGAACGCTGAAATATTGTTACGCCGCTCAAGGGGCACATCCTCAAAATCACCACGCACACGGGCATCCCCCACTGCAGCCATGAAGTTATCGATAGCCTTATCAAAATCAGGCTCATCCGGGCAATACTCAGGAGTCAGGGAATAGCATTCCAGCCACTCATAGTACTCTGTTGTTGCGCCCAGAACATCAGCCATACCATCAGCAATGGACGGTAACGGCCCTCCATATCCCCGACGGATAATGGTCGACATGGTCATGAGCAGACTATGCATACGGGCGAACGTACGGAGCAAACGGGTTAACTCACTACGCTGCCAGCCCTGCAAGCCCGGTTCAGCAGCGGCCTCACGGAATGACTCCGCACAGGTATCGAGCATAGTGGAAGCTTCAATACGGGTCTCAACAATCTTAGCTTCAGTGATTCCGCCATGCAGATACGATTCAGAAAGAATCTTGAAATGCGTGGACTGTAACTCCACCAGAGTCGCCATTTTCGCCCGCAGATTTTTACGCGCCATATTGGGCCAGACTCCAAATGACGCAGCAACACCAATCGCTATACCCAGCACAGTATCCAAAATCCGCTCAACCCCGAACTGCCAGCCGTCAGTAAAAAGCACGCCTAGCAGCAGGATCACTCCCACAGTCAAGGAGCAGGAAAAAAAAGTATAACTGAAGACCCGAACAAGGATCATCAGAAAAAACGATAATACAATCAGTCCGGCAAGGACCGGGGTTCCGGGCTCAAGAAAGAGAATCCCCACCCCGATTGCTGCGCCGATAACCGTACCCCAGAGCCGTTTCCAACCGATACGCAAAGTACCGCCCACAGACGGACGCATGATCACAATCACACTGATCGGCAACCAGACCGCATGGCGCAGCTCCAGAAAACGGGCAGCCACAATGGCAAAGGTAATCGCTGCCGCTGCCTTGAGAGCATGGCGAAACGGAACCGAATCCCAGCGGAATTCTTTTTGCAAGGTAGCAAATGCATCAGCGAACACTGCAAGCCCCTCCTTTGCAACAGAGCTTGCTCATTTCAGCGAATTCCATGCTCAAATTGCGTAACCCATAGATTGCACCCCAAGCCTCAAGAAACTCATTGCGCAAGCCGTCATCACGCTTATAGGCCCCCAGCCGGAGCAATTCACTTTCAAGTTCGGCAATCCCTTCATCAATGCCACGCAGGTCAACTCCGCCCTTCCCAGTGGAAAGGCTTGCCGCCAGCACATCGAAGGCTACAGAACTACGTCCGGCAATATCACTGAATTTGAAACGCATATCCTTAAAGACCGGACTATGTTCGGCAAACTGGCGGCTGTTAGCCAGTCCGACCACCGCCTCAATCATCCGTACCAGCAGTGCATACAAGGCCGAAGGACCTTCATAACTGCCAAGCTCCTTAACCGGGTCCACGTTCATGGCTTCCATAAACCGTCGATAACGACGCACGGATTCCACAGACCGTTCATGGATTTCGGCGATCTCTTTTAAATCAGCCTTGCTGCCCGTGGACGAAGCCACTGCACGGAAGTAGTCGCCGATATCAGTCAAGGCCACTGCACCTGCCCGAGTAAGAACCTTTTCAGGCTTCATGGGCCAAAGATAAAAAAGAAAGAGATAGGATACCGTTGCCCCGAAAAGAACCGCACCGGACCGTTCCAGCCCGACAAGCATCGTACCCGGCGAGGTTAAAGCCAGCAGATTGACGATAAGAGTCCCGATAGCGGCAGTTGCTGCTGCTACACCGAGAACCGGAGCAAAAAAGACCGCAAAGGCCAGCATAAACAGGTAAATTTCCAGCAGTATCGAATAATTACCGACCACCGTTGAAACAGGGACAAGGCACATCACCGCAAAGGCCAGCCAGCGGGCCACAGCTTTGCGCTTGGCGAGGGTGCTACCTGCACGAAAAACAACCACCACCATGGAGCCGTAAACCGACCATTGCAAAAATTTGGTGCTCATGCCCACCAGATAGGCCAGCAACAGCGCAACAAGACAGGCACAGATAGACTTGGCCGCGTATTTGGTCATGAACAGGCCCGGATCAATCGGCCTGATAAATATTCTGTAAAATTCTGAGATTAGTTGCATATAGAGAGAAGCCTCCGGCGGCCTTTCGGGAACCAGAGAACCCTTTTGAAAAAGGGTTCTTTGGACTCTCCTAAAACTTTTATTATGCTTCGCGTATAGCGCGGGGAGGCGTCATAATAAAGTAATATTTTTTGCTACTTGGCTGCCAACTTGATTATCTCTCGGCAGAAAGCGGGCAGATCATCCGGTTTACGCGATGAAACCTGATTGCGGTCTACAACCACTTCCTCGTTAACCCAAGTAGCTCCGGCATTTTCAAGATCATCTTTGATGCCGGGGGTGGAAGTGCATTTATAACCAGTCATGATCTTAGCGGAAATAGGAATCCAGCCACCATGGCAGATATGGGATACAACTTTTCCGGCCTCGTGGATTTCACGGGTAAGCTCCAGCACTTTCGGGTCGCGGCGCAATTTATCCGGGGCAAAACCGCCGGCGATCACCAACAGGTCGAAGTCATCCGCATTCATGTCATTGATGGCTGCGGTGGAGCGGAAAGGATAGCCGTTCTTGCCAGTGTAGACCTCGCCATATTCCGGTCCGGCAACAATAACTTCCGCCCCCTCTTCTATCAACCGATAGTAAGGATAAAGCAGTTCCATATCTTCAAAAACATTATCAATAAACATCAGAACACGCTTTCCGTTCAATTTCATGATATGCTCCCTATGTTTCATGTTTATTAAAATTGCTGCCCATCAAATAACACAAAATCAAATAAAAAAAGACCGTAATATCATGAAAGATATTACGGCCGAAAAAGCAATTTCCCATATGCAATGGGGGCTAGCCTATCTCAAGGGGCCTGTCTTCAGCATTCCATGCATCCATGCCACCCTTCAGAATCAAAACGTCCCTGTGGTCCTGCTCTACCAACTTACGCGCCGCCAGTTGACAGACAAAACCGAAATAACAAACCACAACAAGCTGCTTTTCATCCGGGATGTTTGGACAATCATCTTCAAATAAAGTGATGGGGTAATTCACTGCTCCGGGGATATGACCGAATTGAGAATAGGTGTTCGCAAGCCTGCAATCAACAATAGCTATATTCTTTCCCGACTCAACCATACCCCAGACAGCTGCTGAATCTGTCACCCCGTAAGTCTGTTTCCTGAACTTTGCAGCCACATACCTGCGGGTTAAATTCCACCACCCTTCCAGCGGTAATTCCTGCTTATGCCAAATCAATTTCATATATTACCTCGCTTTCTCTGTTTTCGTTGACGATTTGCGGCATTTGATGAACCATTTACGATAAACAACAGGCCAGACAATATTTGTTCTGATCTGGAAAACAAGAAACTGTAATCTCAAATAGACCAAGCTTGGACAAAAACGATATTTTGTCCCACTGAAAGGACATGAACGAGAAAAAAGGGAAACGACAGGCTGAACGCAGTCGCAGGCAGATCAAATTTGCCCTGCAGGAATTGCTGCGCCATAAAAATTACGGAGATATATCCGTTGGCGAAATAGTCGAACAAGCGGACGTGGGCCGTTCAACCTTTTACCGCCACTTCAAAGGCAAAGCCGACGTCATGATCGACCTGCATGCGGATATGTTTCAGACAATGTTTGCTCAAATACATACCCCGGAAGATTGGCTCGCTGGAGATACGTCTAAAATCATATGCAGCATGTTTGATACTCACCTCAGCTCTTCGAACTTTAAAACATCCCTTGCCGATAACATCGGGGCCGACCTCGACTACATCATGCGCGGAGTTATCGATCTGCTGGGCAAGAGTATCCAGTCCGGCCTTGAAAAAACATTCACGGGCACAAAGCCCCACGTCCCATTCGCAGTGACCGCCAGCAGCATTGCCGGTATCTACAGCATGACTTTCATGTCATGGAAAGGGGCATTCCCGGAAATTTCAGGGGAAGAACTTGCAGGCCATGTGCAACGCTTGATCGGGGCGGTTGTCAAAGAAAGTATCGCAGAATAAAAGAATCCCCCGACTCATCAAGCCGGGGGATTCTTTTTAAACTTACGAAGTAGCGAAGCCCTAATAAAAAAGTTTGGGATTCCTACAAAAGCTTATCCATAAACTCTTTAATTCGCGGATGCTGAGTCTCGGCAGAGAAAAACTCTCCGGGAGTTCCCTTGGCGATGAAATCGCCGGTTTCCATAAAGATTACGGTATCGGCAACTTCACGGGCAAAGCCCATGTTGTGGGTAACAATGACCATGGTCATGCCGTCGTCGGCAAGTGAACGTATGGTATCGAAAACCTCACCGACCAGCTCCGGGTCGAGAGCTGATGTAGGCTCATCAAAAAGCATCATCTTCGGCTTCATAGCCAAGGCACGGGCAATTGCCACACGCTGCTTCTGCCCACCTGAAAGGGTCACCGGATAGACGTTGGCGCGATCGGAAAGCCCGACCTTTTCCAGCATCTGAAGAGCAACCTCACGGGCTTCTTCCTTAGACTTGCCAAGTACAGTCACCTGCCCTTCCATAACGTTCTGAAGAACAGTCATGTGCGGGAAAAGGTTAAACTGCTGGAAGACCATGCCGATCTCGGAACGCAGTGCACAGAGATTCTTCTGGGAATCAAGGACCGGGTTGCCGTCTTTGTAGACGTAGCCGCAGGGCTTGCCTTCAAAATGGATTTCCCCGGAATCAATAGTCTCAAGGAAGTTCATGGTCCGCAGCAGGGTTGATTTACCGGACCCACTGGGGCCGACGATAACCACTTTCTCGCCGCGAGCAATCTTGAGGTCGATATGGTTGACCGCAGTAAGACTGCCGAACTTCTTGACGATTGTTTTGAGTTCTAAAATTGTTTCCATTTAGCGCCTCTCGTATACCCCGACCTTGTATTCGATCTTCTCGAAAAAGAAGGTGAATACGGAGGTAAAAATAAGATAAATGACAGCAGCCATTACCAGTACGGTCACGTTAAAATATGCATTGAACATCTGGTCCGCAGCACGCATGAGTTCGACCATGGCGATGGTGGAAACCAGTGCGGTATCCTTGATCAATGCGATGAATTCGTTGGCAATGGGCGGGATGATCCGCTTGTATGTCTGAGGAATGATGACCCGGCGCATGGTCTGGCCGTAAGTCATCCCCAAAGCTTTAGCCGCTTCAGTCTGACCGTCATCAATGGACTCGATACCAGCCCTGATAATTTCAGCAAGATATGCGGAATAGTTAATCCCCAGACCGATAAGTGCCGCAGCCAGCGGAGACAGGGTAATGCCGATTGCAGGCAGACCGTAATAGATAAAAAAGAGCTGCAGCAAAAGCGGTGTGCCGCGGAAAAACCAGATAATAAACCAACTGAGAGCCATAAACGGCTGCATGCGGCTGATCTTGCCAAGGGCGATGAAAAGGCCCCCGATGGGTGAAACGATCATAGTAAAAAAGACCAGCAGCAGGGTCATGGTCGCGCCCTTGAGCAGATTGGGCATGAATCGCTTACAGTCCTCAAGGGTCTTCTGCCATTCAGGCTTGGTCTCACGATCAAGGGAGGTCAGGAAATTTTTCGCTTCCACGTTGTCCGGGTAAACGGCAACAACCTGTTCGGCGAATTCACGGGCTTTGCCCGGTTCTTTCATGGAATAGCTGATGCGCGCCAGCTGCATGCGGGAATAAACAAACTGCCCGTCATCCCCTTCAGGACCGGGAGCGGGAACCTGCTTAAACAAAGACTGAGCCTGATCAATCTGACCTACGGTCAGGGCATCACGGGCCTGCTTGAGCAATACGTCAGCGTCAACAGCGGCTGAAGATACAGCCGGAAAAATCAGAAGTGCAAACAGCAGAAAGAGCGAGGCAAGTGCCCCGCTCTTTCCGAGTTTATTATTTGAATTAATCATTTCTTACCATTTAGCGGGGTTGGTGACATCTTCACCAAACCACTTGCGGGAGATTTTACCCATTGTTCCGTCTGCGATCATAGCGTCAATGGTCTTCTGTACTTCAGCGCGCAGGGAATCTTCACCCTGGCGGAAAGCAATACCGAAAGCTTCACTGGTGATGTAACCGGGAAGCGCAACGTATTTACCGGGACGCTGGGCCATGGAGTAACGGCCTGCGATGTTATCAACAACTACGCCGTCAAGACGACCGGATTCGAGGTCAAGCAGAGCTTTAACGTTGGTGTCGTACTCGCGGATTTCCTTAGGTGCAGGCTTGAGGGATTTTGCAGCCTCAAGAGCGGGGGAACCTTTCTGTACGCCGACAACTTTGCCGCCGAGATCTTTGTGAGCCTTGATGGACTTGTTGCCCATTGCGATAACGGCGATCTGGCCGTCCATGATGTAAGGCTTGGAAAAAGAAACTGCTTTTTCACGCTCGGGGGTGATGGTCATGCCGTTCCAGATACAGTCAAATTTCTTTGCATTCAGGGAGTGGATAACGCCGGACCATGCAGTGGGCTGCCATACGATTTTGATACCGAGGCGTTTACCAACTTCTTCTGCTGCGTCAACGTCAAAACCAACCAGAGTTCCATCGTCCTGACGAAAGCCCATAGGGGCAAAAGTGTCATCAAGACCGATTACAAGCTTACCTGCTTTCTGTACTTTCTCGAGAGAACCGTCACCTGCCATTGCGGTGGTTGCGAATGCCAGCATCATTGCAACCATAAGAATAACTAATACCCTTTTCATGCGTCACTCCTAAATGAAAATGTAAATTTCCGCTCCTGTAACATTTAAAAAGGACACAACGGAAAACACTTCCATTCTGACTTTTTAAAATAAGAAGCGATGAACGGAATAGCTCATGAAGCGGGAACATGCAAGACTGTATCCCCTCAAAAACAGAACTTAGCACCCCTTTTTTATCAAAAATGTGAGTATCATGCCGCAAAAATGCTATTTTTACGCATCCAAATTCCGGTTATTACAAATACAATCTCTTTTGCACTTTCTAACTGCAAAGCGGTTGCTAAACTTTTTACCCATATGTTAACTTGGAATTAACTGATATTCCCACCTGTTCTAACAAGGAGACTGCACATGCCTAACCTTACTTCGTGGGGAAGCCGAGAACTTGAAAGATTGAAAACCGATATGGACAGGCTCTTCAACAGCCTTTGTCACGATTACGGCATCCCTTCAGTTTGCGGAATAATTGACTGCACACCACAAACCAGTATGCGGGAAGATGGTGAATCACTTGAAGTGAGTACCACTATGCCCGGTTTTCAGGCCGAAGACCTCGAAGTTAAAGTAACTGAGACTTCCATGACTATTTCAGGGGAAAAGAATGTTACTTTTGAGGGAGGCCGTCAGACCAATCATTTCAAAAAAACAGTCCCGCTGCCCTGCCGGGTGGACCCTGACAATGTAAGCGCAACCTTCAAAGACGGAATACTGAGAATCGTACTCCATAAATGCGTAATCAAGCCTCAAAAAGTTATTTCCATAACCGCTGAATAGCCATCAGACCGGAGACTGCCATGACTAGCATTCTGAAAGACAGAGAACTGCCGCTTGAAAAACTGAGGTGGACCCTTGACCCGGAAGAACTGCCCTTCAATACCACTGCAGACCTAGACCATGAAGACGAAATCATCGGCCAGTGCCGGGGTGTTGAGGCCTTCCGATTCGGTATGGGAATGGGACTCAAAGGATACAATATTTTCGTTACCGGACCTGCCAACACAGGAAAGCAGGCCACGGTAAAAAAAATGCTCACAGAGCTTTCCAAAACGGACAAAAGCCCGGATGACCTGCTTTACGTTAACAACTTCAAGTCCACTGAATCGCCGATCCTTATTCGCATGCCAGCCGGAGAAGGTGCGGTATTCAAAAAACTCATCCATGACTTTCTGGAAGGTATCAAGCGCGAAGTTCCGCAGCTTTTTGAAAGTCAGGAATACATGGCCCGCAAGAATGAAATCATTGAAATGCACGAAAAGCAGACTCGTGAATTCTTCCAAGGCATTGAAGAGAAGGTTAAGGATTCAGGACTGGTTATCGTCAACATGCAGATGGGCCATTTCCAGCGTCCTGATGTTGTTCCGCTGGTGGATGGCGAACCTATCCGCATGATCCAGCTGGAAGAAAAGGTCGAAAAGGGCCGCTTCCCGCGTGATGAATTTGACAGGCTCAAGGAAAAGCAAAAAGAGCTCAAGGAAGAAATCGACAATATCCTCGCACAGGTCCGCAAACTTCAGAAAGAAGTAAAGAAAAAGAGCGAAGACGTGGACAAGCTCATGTTCATGACCCTTGCTCAGGATCTGATCAGCCCCCTGCGGGAAAAATACAATGACAAAAAAATTCTCAAGTACTTTGAGGCCATGCTCGAAAACATGAGTGACGAGCTTGATTCCCTGCGCATGATCGGCAAGAAGCCGCAGGCCGGGGAAGCAGGCATGATGTTCATGCCTCCTCAGGCTGACGCCATCCTCCATCCGTATAAGGTCAATCTGCTGGTGGATAACACCGAACAGGACAGTCCTCCGGTGATCTTTGAAGCCTACCCCACCTACCGCAACCTGTTCGGCTCCATTGAAAGGGTCATGGACAGGCACGGCGGCTGGCGTACAGACTTCACCAAGATCAAGGCCGGGTCATTCATCAAGGCCAACGGCGGCTATCTGGTCATCAACCTCATGGACGCCATTGTGGAGCCGGGAGTCTGGCCGACACTGAAACGGTCACTGAAGACAGAAAAAATCGAAATTCAGACCTTCGACCCTTATTACTTCATATCCTCCACCGGACTAAAACCGGAACCTATTGATATGGACGTAAAAGTGGTTGTACTGGGTGAGCCTTATCTCTACCAGCTGCTGCGTCATTACGATCCCGATGTGCCCAAGATTTTCAAGGTCCGCGCGGACTTCGAAACCTCCATGGACCGGGATGCGGATGCCATCAACTCGGTATCCAATTTCATCAGCCGTATGGTGGAAAAGGACGATCTGATGCCATTCGACCGCTCAGGAGTTGCCGCCATCATTGAACAGGCCGTGCGCATGTCCGGTAGGCAGGAAAAGATAACCACAGCTTTCCCGATGCTGGCCGACCTGCTGGGCGAAGCCAGTTACTACGCAGGCCGCAACGGCTCCACTGCCGTGGAAGGAAAGCATGTAGTCCAAGCCCTTGAGGCTCACCGCAAGCGCTCGAACCAGACTGAAGAACGGTTACAGGAAATGATCGACCGCGGCAGCATCTACGTTGATACCGACGGTGCGGTAACCGGACAGGTCAACGGTCTGGCTGTATATTCCATGGGCGATTACTCCTTCGGTAAGCCATCACGCATTACCGCTGTAACCGCCATGGGTAAGGGCGGCATCATAAACATTGAACGCGAGGCCGACATGTCCGGCCCGACCCATAATAAAGGTATATTCATCCTCTCAGGTTTCCTGCGCCGCCAGTTCGCACAGGATAAGCCGCTCTCGCTGACCGCCAGTATTGCCTTTGAGCAGAACTACGGCGGAATCGACGGAGACTCGGCTTCATCCACCGAACTATACGCCCTGCTCTCTTCCCTTGCGGAAGTTCCCATCCGGCAGGACATTGCTGTCACCGGATCAGTAAACCAGAAGGGCGAAGTCCAGCCCATCGGCGGGGTCAACCAGAAGGTGGAAGGATTCTACCTCTGCTGTAAGCATGCCGGACTGACCGGGAACCAAGGGGTAATGATCCCCGAACCCAACGTTAAGGATCTCATGCTGCGCACGGAAGTTGTAGACGCTGTCCGCGAAGGCAAGTTCCATATCTGGTCGGTGGAAAACATCGAGCAGGGAATCGAGATTCTTACCGGATTGGCAGCAGGAGAAAAGGATGCAGAGGGCAAGTATCCCGAGAAATCCATATACGGAAAGGCGGATGCAAGGCTCGTCGATCTGGCCGAAGGACTCAAGAACTTCGGTGTCAGTGAAGATGAGAAGGATGAGAAGAAAAAGGAAGGCGGCGCTAGCTGCGGGTGTGGCAAGTAAGGGCACTTCGCATACAGCTCGCTTAGACTACTAAAAAACAACCCGGCAATATCTTGGACGATATTGCCGGGACTTTTTTTATTTAGTTTCTGTTCTGTAAGAGTTAAGAGTTACGCAGCTCTTCAATCAGCCCGGTCAGTTGCTCACCTAAGCGCATAAGTTCCTCAACTGCTGTAGCTGATTCACGCATAGCTTGAGCATTATCGTTAGCAATGAGATTTACTTCCTCTATGCCACGGTTAATCTGCTCACTGGCAGCAGACTGCTCTTCAGATGCAGTCGCGATACTACGAACCTGCTCCGAAGTGGTCTCAACAATTTCAACAATCTCTTCAAGGCTTTCACCAGCCTTACTCGCTAGCTCAGTACTGGAAACTACCATTTCGGCAGCATTACCCATCTTATCGATGTTACGACGGGTTTCTGTCTGAATTGAATGGACGGCCTGCCCCACTTCCTGAGTGGCCTGCATTGTTTTCTCAGCCAACTTGCGAACCTCATCAGCAACAACTGCGAACCCACGCCCAGCATCACCCGCGCGCGCAGCCTCAATAGCAGCATTCAAGGCCAACAGGTTGGTCTGGTCGGCAATATCTGTAATTACGTTAATTATTTGTGAGATACCGTCGGCATGCCCACCCAAAACATCAAGCCCTGAGACCATTTCTTCAGCATGCTTATTTACTTCTGATATAGCTGAGACCACATTAGCAACAATTTCTCCACCATCTTCCGCCTTGTTTTTTGCATCCAAGGCACTCTCAGATGCATCACCGGCATTACGGGCTACCTCCAGCACACTGGCATTCATCTGCTCCATGGCTGTTGCAGATTCTGAAGTACGTTCACGCTGCGTCTCAGAACCACGGTTGGACTCATCAATCTGGGCAGTCAGTTCTTGTGTTGCACTGGACACCTGCGAGACGATACCAGCAAGCCTTTCTGCAGCCTGCAACATACCTTCACGTTTGGCATTCTCTGCCTCAGCTCGAGCCTCGTCCGCTTCTTTAAGTGCAATTTGTGCTTTCTCGGTTTGATCCTGAGCCTCTTGCGCCATTTTTTCAGATTTGGATATATTCTCAACTAATCCACTCAACATTTCCCGCAAAGCAGCGTTCAGATCCAACAACTCACCGCCGAACAGCGAATCATCAAGCCGGACGTCCATATTTCCGCCTGCGACCTCTTTCGCGGCACCAGCCATAATACCAATGGGTTTTGAAATTGAACGGGCAACAAAAAATATCGCTATCAACACAACTACGAAAGCAAAAACACCGATAAGTATTAAATCATTAGTCAGACTTTTCGAACTAGCGAGAATTTTATCCAATGGAGCACTGACAGCAAGAAACCAACGCTGGTCTATTCCAGGAAATTCCACGGGGACATATTGAACCATGGAAATAAGCCCTGTAGCAGCGGCCTTGCGCAACTCAAAGTATGGCTCGCCGGATCTAATTGCCCCCTTCAAAGCAGCTTCGTCCTGAAAGGAAGCTACATCATAAATATTTTTACCTAAAAACTCCTCTTTCGGATGGTAGATAAAATCTCCACTGGGGGTCATGAGCCATGAATACCCAGTTTCATACGGGCGGATTTTTGAAACAAGATCCATAATACTGGTAATAGGCAAATCAGCGCAAAACACGCCTTTGAAAACACCGTTCACCATAATCGGCGAACAAATACTGATCATGGACACGTCTTTCCCGCCGACTTTGTAGACATAGGGGTCAGTTATAAATATCCGACGCAACTCCTTCGGCTTCAGGTAGTAATCCCCATCTCCGGGAACATCATAGCCCACTAACGGGTCCACTTTGATTGCGCCGCCATCCCTATACACATAAGGAACAAAACGACCACTAGCGTCGTGATTTGGGGTTCCAGCATAAGATGAATCCTGCCCGTCAAAAGCATTCGGTTCCCAACCAACACATGCTCCAACATATTCCGGATTTCCTGCAACAAACCCTTTAAGCATGGCAATGACACTATCACGGCTCAAATTCTTATCTTCTGACTTGAGTCCACCAAACGCCTCAGCGAAACCTTCCGCCTGATTTTGAGCTTTAGCTACGTAAGCCAGAACTTTTTCGCCATAAGTACTTGCGAGTCCGTATAGTTCCCTTTCGGCAACATCTTCAATCGCAGCAGAACTTTTATAAGTGGCTACAACTTCAATGCTTACCAGTGTTAGCAACAACAGTGCGGCCACAGGGAGTAAAATTTTATACAGCATTTTTAGATTTTTGAACCAATTCATTATCCCCTCCTTTTATTTATACCCCGAGAAATATGACCATACTGACAAGCTAAGATTTAGCAGACTCAGAAAGTTCTACTGATTACATTTTAGAATACATCAAAAAAAGCAAGAAGTCATAAAAACACATTATGTTTTTGAAACAAAAAAACGCCCAATCTTACAAAGACTGAGCGTTTAACGAAAACCAATTCAAATACAAGAACAGGGAATCAAAGAACAGAAGAAACTCCCTTCACTTTCTTCAAAGCCACTGTCAGTACCCAGCAACTAATTGTCGATCCGAGCAGCAGTATTGGGGCCTTGATAAATGGCGATGCATTCATACTCAGCAAGTAATAGGCTCCGTAATAGACAGCCAGAGAATGGAAGATATAAAGCCCGTAGGAACTGGCGGAAAATGATTTCCAGAAATCGCTGGAGCTGTTCACAAAAATTTTAAACAGAGCCACTCCGGTCATGAGTGTGCTGTAAGCAAAGACATTAAAACCTAAAGCATTACCAAGCTGGACAGGTAACTCAGTTCCTCTGGCGTGCATCATTCCTTTAAATGTAAGATAAACGACCGCCGAAACGAGACACACTATCAACCATGGCAGCAACCGTGGGGTGTACCCCTGTCTGGTAAACCAGTTGCGCTTCCAAGCCAGAATGCCGAGCCAGAAATAAAGCAGATAAACAAACAGACGCAAGGGCTGAAAAACAATCAGGTAGTAATCAGTAATCCATGTATCTACAGGGAAAAACTGATTCATACCCAGAAAAATTACGCTTGTTATTGTGATGAACAAGATAGATAGCAGTGGGGATGGATTGCGGCTTACTCGTGGCGGACCCTGCAAACTGGGGAAAAGATTGTAACAGCCGCTGAGGATTATATAAAACAGGGTCAGCAGACCGAGAAACCAGAATACAGACTGGCTGTACATGGTTGTCCAGAACGGACCGGACCAGAACTCCACGAAAGAAGGAGCCTTGCCCCTTGAAAGCAGGATCATATACATAGCAGGGGGTGCGAGAAACAACACGCCCAACACCCACGGTATAATGATACGCTTGAACTTTCCGACCCAAAATCTGGGCATCCCATGCTTCTGCAACGAAGGCAGAGCAAAATACCCGGCCAGAAAAAACATTATCGCCATGATGGGGACATCAATAAGCATCACCGCATAGGTGAAAAACATACTCTGGGCCGGATCAACAACAAACCACCACTGCGGCGCAAACTTCATGTAGCAAAGAGAAACGTGCAGTACTACAACCAGAAAGATAGTTACAGCGCGTAGGTTATCGAGAAAGAACATTCGCTGATTCATAACGTAAGAACCTCTTAACTAAACGATTGTATAAACTAGTTCTGATTATTCCCCTGTTAATTTCAAGTCAACCATTATCAGACAAGGGACCGCTCACCTACCAAACAGAAAGGGCCGGGGGAAAATCCCCCGGCCCTTGAATATACTTATGGCTTATGTAGCTAAGACCTACGTAGCTCTTCGATAAGTTCAGTAAGCTGCTCACCGAGATGCATGAGTTCTTCCACTGCTGTGGATGATTCACGCATGGCCTGCGCATTGTCATTGGCAATGAGGTTTACCTCTTCAATGCTGCGGTTGATCTGCTCACTGGCGGCAGACTGCTCTTCGGAAGCTGTGGCGATACTACGTACCTGCCCTGCGGTCTCCTCGACAATCTCCACGATACCCTGAAGCGCGTCACCGGCCTTGTTGGCAGACTCAGTGCTGGCGGAAACCTCGGCTGCAGCCTTGGTCATCCCGTCAATATTCTCACGGGTACCGCTCTGGATGGCGGAAATATAATCTCCGACTTCCTTAGTGGCATCCATGGTCTTTTCAGCCAGCTTACGGACTTCGTCGGCAACAACCGCAAAACCGCGTCCTGCTTCACCTGCACGAGCAGCCTCAATTGCAGCGTTCAAAGCCAACAGGTTGGTCTGGTCAGCAATATCTGTGATCACATTCATGATCTTGCCGATCCCGTCAGCCTGCTCACCGAGCATACCCAGCCCTTTTTCCATCTCAACGGTCATACCCTGAACACGGTTAATACGCTCAACTACGTCGTTAACTATGCTTCCGCCATTTTCGGCTTCAGTACGGGCGTTATCCGCAGAATCGGCAGCCTCAGCAGCATTACGGGCAACTTCCAAGACACTGGCATTCATCTGCTCCATGGCAGTGGCAGACTCGGCAGTTCGCTCACGCTGGGTTTCGGACCCGCGGCTGGACTCATCTATCTGGGCGGTGAGTTCCTGACTTGCACTGGCAACCTGTGAAACAATACCTGCCAGCTGATCAGCTGCGTGGAGCATGCCTTCACGCTTGGCATTTTCAGCTTCTGCCCGGGCCTCGTCAGCTTCTTTAAGGGCCACCTGAGCCTTCTCGGTCTGATCCTTGGCTTCCTCAGCCATCTTTTCAGCTTTGGAAATGTTTTCCACCAGACCGCTCAACATGGCTCGCATAGCAGAATGCAGGTCTTTAAGCTCTCCACCAAAAATGGAGTCATCAAGGCGAATATTAAAATTACCGCCGGCAACTTCCATGGCCCCACCGGTAATAACCCCAATAGGCTTGGAGATGGAACGGGCTACAAAGAAAATTGCAATCATGACCAGCACAAGGGCAATTCCGCCCATGGTCAAAAGATCACGGGTAAGAATATGCGCGTCTGCAAGAATTTTATCCAGGGGGGCGCTGACAGCAAGATACCAGCGCTGCCCACTATCCTTAAATTCAATGGGCACATACTGAATCATAGATCTCTTACCATTCGCAGCAGCCACACGAATCTCAAAAAAGGAGTCCCCACCTTCTAATGCCCGACGTAAATCATCTTTATTTGAGGACTTATCAACGTCAAACATATTTTTACCAATACGGTCCTCATTGGGATGATAGATAAAATCACCATCAGGCATCATCAACCAAGCATAACCTGTACCGTAAGGACGAATCTGGGAAACAAGCTCACTAATGTTAGTAATAGGCATATCCACGCAGACAACCCCGAGAGGACGGCCATCAAGCATGATCGGCGCACCGATAGTGGTCAGCATGAGACGCTTACCGTCAACATCGTAAGGATAGGGAGGAGTAATATACGGTCTGCGCCTTTCAATGGGCTTCAGGTAGTAGTCACCATCACCGGGAATAAAATATTCTACCAGCGGGCTTACTTCAATACCGCCTCCGGTCCGATAAATATACGGGATATGACGTCCGGTTTTGTCATGCATTTCGGTATTAGCGAATTCCGCATCACGACCGTCAAAAGCATTAGGTTCCCATGCGTTACTACCGCCGATGAAGTTCTCATCTCCTTTAACGAGACCGACCATCATGGCAATAGCTTCAGAGCGGCTCAGCGCAATATTCTCACGCCTGAACTGAGCAAAAGTGCTGGCTACCCCCTTAGCCTGCCCCTGCGCATAGTCCATATAGTTGAGGATTCTACCGCTATATTCTCCAGCGAGGGCGGAAATTTCTTTTTTTGCAACCTTTTCAATAGCTTTTGAACTACTGTCCATTGCAAAATATTCCATACTACCCAAAGTCAGCAGCAACAGCGCTCCGACCGGCAGCATGATCTTGTACATCATTCTTAAATTTCTGAACCATTTCATCCAGTCACCACCTTAATTAAAGTTATAAATGAAACCCTCACTATAACCCCGTCGCGCTAGTTATTTTCATTTTCGCTATGTGTCAATATTGACGTTAAATGATGTTTAAGTCGCACTAGAATACGTGTTCGGCAATTTTTTAAATTAATTTACATGTAATTCGAAAACTTTACCCATTTTCATATCTGATCTATCATTCACATAGACTCAGAAAAGGACAAAAAATGAAATTAAAAAAAATCGCTATAGTCGCGGCCATGGAACAGGAAGCTCAAGCTATTTGCCCTGCACCGCAACATGAAAACCTTGGAAAATTTCCTATTCTCGCTGGAACCCTAAAAAGTACCACCAGCTATCGCTGCATTGTTTCCGGCATCGGGATTGCCCGTGCTACCGAGGCTGTAGAACTGCTTTGCACTGAAAAACCGGATTTAATCCTAAGTATCGGTGTTTCCGGAGGATTGGCTGCCGGACTCGAAGCTGGAACACTTGTAACGGCTACAAGCATTCACTCCGATATTGCAGAACTTGATTCATGGTTTGAGAGCGACGAGGATGCAAAACTACGCAGTGAATTGATTCCCAGCTGTGGGGAGACTCAATGTGGAAAGCTGATTACTGCCAAGGAAGCGGTGCTCACCCCGCAAGACAAATTGTTCATGCATGAGCGAACCGGAGCATTAGCCGTGGATATGGAATCCATAGCAGTAGCGCAGACTGCAAAAAAGAACGGAATCCCCTTCGGTTGCATCCGTGCCATCAGCGATGACTCAAAGAGGGGTATTCCGCAGGAGTCCCTTACCGGAGTGGATGAAACAGGCAAGACCCAACTCGGCCCGATCCTCAAGGCCATCATGAAACGCCCCGGCTTGATTTGCGAGCTGATCCCCATGGGCAGGGATTATTCAAAGGCCTTGAAGGGGCTGGGAAAAATTTTCAAATAAAAAAGGCCCGTTGAAGAAAACTTCAACGGGCCTTTTTTGATTGTTCTAAACTATTTTACACTTACACCTTTCAGGGCAAGCATAGCTCCTTTAATAGGACGCCTTACGGAATCAGCAACCGCTGTGGGTTCAAAACCGCAGTGAACCATGCAGTTTGCGCAGCGGGGATCGTTGCCCACGCCGAACTTATCCCAATCGGTCTGTTCCATAAGTTCCTTATAGGAAGAAACAAACCCGTCTTCGAGCAGGTAGCAGGGACGCTGCCAGCCATGCACTGAACGACAGGGGTTACCCCACGGAGAGCACTTATAGTCCGGCTGGTTACCGGCGAGAAAGTCGAGATAAAAGCTGCTGTGGCTGAAATCCCAATTCTTATTCTTACCGATGGTGAAAATTTCACGGAAAAGCTTTTCACTCTGCGGGCGAGTCAGGAAAGCATCCTGATCTTCTGCTGCCTCGTAGCTGAAGGCAGAGGAAAGGGTCATGCCGTCCACGTTAAGGTCCATGAGAAAATCAAAGAACTCAGCAGCCTTTTCAGCAGTCTGCCCACCGAAAAGAGTGGTGTTTGTGTTTACCCGGAAGCCCTTGGATTTAAGCAATTTGATGGCACGTACTGCAGAATCAAAAACCCCCTGCTTGCAAACGACCTTGTCGTGAACTTCAGCAGGACCGTCCAAATGGAGGTTGAAGGTCAGGTACGGGCTGGGCTTGAACTCGTGGATGCGCTCAGGCATGAGGATACCGTTAGTGCAGAGGTATACGAATTTCTTACGCTTAATCAGCTCACTGACGATAGTCGGAATCTCAGGGTGCAGCAACGGCTCACCACCGGGAATGGAAACAATGGGTGCACCGCACTCTTCAACAGCATCAATGCATTCCTGAACGGAAAGACGCTTGTTGAGAATTTCCGGCGGCTGGTTAACCTTACCGCAACCTTTACAGCGCAGGTTGCACTGAAAGAGGGGTTCGAGCATGAGCACCAGCGGGTAATGCTTGTTGCCTTTAAGAGTCTGAGTGAGAATGTATTTACCGAGTCTTGCTACTTGAATTGCAGGAATTGCCAAGGTCTTAACCTCATTTCCGCCGCATGGGGGCGGGTTGTATTATTCAGCTGTCTTTTGGCCCTCACAGACTTTGACCAGCTTTTTACAGGAATCAACTTTTAATAATTTTGCATCAAAGCATTTGCTTTGCAGGGCCTTGTCATAATGAACGCAGGCTTCCTCAACTTCGTCGTCTTCCAGCAACGCAGTTGCAAGGCCAAGACGATTCATGGCGAAGTCCGGCGCGACATTAACGGCCTTTTCGTAATATTCTAAGGCATTGTCCATATCACCGATGCTGATGGGCGCGGACGGAGCTTTCAAGTAAAGCTCGCCCAGAAAACGATCCGGGCCTCCGTGATCAACTTCCGGAGAAAGCTTGGACGCTGCGATTGCTTCTTGCTCCATACGGGGCACAAGGTCAAGGCCCTTCATGGGAGCAAGCTGAGCCTCTTTAGCAATTAAATAAGCCAAAAGATAGTGCCCCAGACCGGATTGAGTATTTTTAGCCAGATATTTTTCCAATTTTGCCTGTGATGATTTCGCATAATCGGCACTTTTAACCGCTCCGCTTTCCAGCAACCATGCAGAACAGGCCGCTCCCTGCAGGATATCTTTATCCTTGAGGGAATTAGACAGCACTTCCGCCTGCGCCCGCGAACATGGTTTCCAAAGCACCACCCCGTCAGCTTCATATTCAAAAAGAGGCAGGTCATACTTCGCGGAACAACCGCAAATAAACATCACCAACAATAGAGGAAAAAGATGCAGCCCTTTCATTATTCCAAATCCTTGTCAGCAGGATTGAAACCGGAAGTCTGCAGCAGCTTGAGCAGATCCTTTGCAACCGGGTCCTTGTCCATATCGAAAAGTGTTGCCTGCAAACGGAAAGCGTCATCAGTGGTCTTGCCGAACCAGACTACCGGACTGTTGGGCAATTCCGGGGAAGTATAAATAACCTTAGTCCCGGAATAGCGGTCTGAATCCTTGATCACAGAATACTGCACCGCATCAAGCACCACGCCGGATATTTTCCCTTTATTAACCTTACGGAGCATGCGCAAGGCCTTGTGCGTACCTTCCACGGTAAATTCTCCACCCTTTTTCCCGCCGAAGAGAACTTCAAGTGACTTTGGAGTATAAAGCATGGAGCCGTAAACGGTGCCCTGAACTGCTTCCGGGGAATCAGATCCATTGGCAGGAACGATCAAACGCCAGATATCCTTCGCCATCCCCTGCGGCAGTGTCGATGCTACAGGGGTCATGGAAAATTTCGCTGAATAAGTTTTAAAGAAAGTCAGCCCGCAGATGGACCAAGCCGGCTTATTCTTGCCGAGGTAATCAAGGGCCGCGTTCAGGTCGTTGTAATAAACACCCTTCACTTTCTCACCCAATTTTGCGGAAAGGTATTTAGCCAGTTCATCCATAACCGGCTGCGCTTCGGCAGTGGTTCCCGGCTGACCGGGCTGAATAATAGCGAAATCAAATCTTCCAGCAAAAGCAACAGAACTCAGCCCAAGACCCAGAACAAATACAAGTATGATAATTCGTCTGAACATAGAATTACTTTCCTTTAATCCTTTCAATCAGTCTGAACACGGCAGGTAAGACCACCATGCAACCAACAAGACAGGTAGCGGAACCGGTAACCATGATCCCGCCCAGCGAAGCAAGGCCGCGGTGGTGGGCCAGAAGCAGCCCCCCGAACCCGATCATGGTTGTACAAAAACTAAGTCCCACCGCCACCGGAGTACTGGTGTGGTATAAGCGTTCTCCTTTGGAAAGCTCCTTCCAGCGGGCCAGAAAATGAACCCCGCCGTCAACACCGATGGCGATAAGTACAGGAATAGCAAAGAAATTGGCTAAATTAAAGCTCAGTCCGGTCATTCCCATGATCTCCAGTAGCCAGAAAATGCCGGCAAAAAGCGGGACAAGGGTCAGCAATACGTAACTGATGCTGAAAGAACTGAGGAACAGGATAACTGAAACCAGAATAATGGTCAGTCCGGCAGCCTCAAGGAATGTCTCCCGCATGAGCAAGGATGATTCAAGAACCACCACCGGAACCCCGGTAACTTCAGGGTCGATCTTACGCAGGTCAGCTACGAATCCGGTCAGCTTATCGAAATCCCAAACATTCTCCACCGGAGAAATCTTGACCATGAAACTGCCGTCCTTACCCACGTAGAGGGACCGCAAATGCTCGGGTAAATCATCTGGGGTAACGGACTGCACTTCCAGAATTTCCTTGAGCCAAGCAAAAGAGCTGGAAAGTTCACTGACCAAGCGGGCCTGCAGCGGAGTCAGATTAACCGCATCCGCGGGGTTCTTCTGCAGGATTTCAAGGCAGGAATCTGCCCGGTCAATGATTTCACCAACCTTATCCAACTCATCCTTTGCACCGGCAGAAAAAAGTTTTTCCTCCAGCCCTTCAAGGGATTCAATCAGATTTTCAAGAGAGGTTACAACCTCTGAAGGCACAAGATGCGAGTTACGGGCATCAAGATTGATTCCCTGCAAGACTTCGGCTTCACCGCGCAGGATATCTGCTTTTTCTTTTTGCCCTTCAGGCAGGAAATCCAGAATGGATTCAATACGTCCTACGGAAGAGACCTGCTTAAGTTCCCCAATCAATGATTTGACAGATTCAAGGTCCGGGCGGGTCATTACTGCGAACCATGTGGATTCATCGGAATCGTCGATCAACACGTGTTCATATTCAACGGACTCCAGCCCCTTGGCCTGCAACTCCAACAGGTTGTAATTGAATCCGGCCTTCTGAAAACCGGGGAAAGCCAGCGCGGTAAGCAGGCCGAAAACGAGCAGTACTGTTACCGGGCGGGAAATGACCTTTTCCATGAACGGCAAGGTAGCCATACGCGGACGGGAGGACGGAAACCAGTTGCGCCTGCCCGCGATGAGCATTGCAGACGGCAGCACGGTAAGCATGGCGATCAGACAGAATATGATCCCCGTTCCACCCACAAGGCCCAGTTCGGCAAGGCCGACAAATTCCTGGCCCAGCACGGCATAAAAAGCACAGACCGAAGTCAAGCCGCCCAGCAAAACTCCGGGGCCGGTATGGACAAGAGCTTCTTCCACCGCCTCATCCGGGGACATGCCGGAATCGGAGGCCTCTACATAGCGCATGACAATGTGGATACCGAAATCCACCCCGATACCGACCAGCACAAGAGCAAAGACAATGGATAACAGGTTCAGGCTGCCCAAGGTGACCAGCGTAAAACCAAAAGTCCAAGCCATAGCGCAGAACAGCGACCCCATAACCAGCATGGGCCGCAACCAGCCATGGAGAATAAACATAAAAAGCAGGCCGACCACAATTACCGAGATGATGGCCGCAATGGTCATATCCTGATCCGTGGTGTGCATTTCGTCAGCAGAAAGCACAGGACGTCCGGTCAACCCGGCTTCAACTTCCGGATATTCTGCACGCACTGTCTCCAGCGAAGAACGCACGAAATGCAAGGAAGGCCCGATCACATCCATGACCCGGAAATCCTTCTTGGGCAGAATGCGCATTATCAGCAGCTTATCGTTGCGAGTAAAGAAATACTGGATTCCAGCCTTATCCAGATCAAAGACCGGAGCATTCATAGTTTCAAGAGTAGGCCCGGAAACAAGGGAGGACTGCATCTCACCCACAAGGTTATCCAGAGCACCGATGAACGGACCAAACATTTCCGGATTGGCACTACCGCCCTTTTCGCCCCCCTTCTCTCCATCAAGCAGCCCTGCGGTCATATCCAGAAAACGGGAAAGCCCCGGAGCTTCTAACCATTCCTTACCGAGCGGACCAAAATCACGTGCAAGGCTCACAAACTGGCGCAACTCGTCCGGGGAAGCAAACATGAGCACTCCCGGCCCCATGTCACGGGCGGACATGGCATAATGCACTTCCTTAACCAGATCGGGACGTTTCTTAAGCTTTGTAGCAAGGGTCGAGGCGAACTGCGCGGCTTTAGTTTTACCAGCTTCAGTTCCCCCTGTCTTAATGACCACGAACATATATTCCTGATCACCGAAATTCCTGATCTGCTCAAGATTGCGTTTTTGAAAGGGAAGTTCGTGGGAAATGAGGTTATCCTGGTCGCTGTCCAGCTTGAGCCAGAGAGCGGAAGAACCAGCACAGACCGCAGCCAGCAAAACAGCACAGATTACAATGGCAACGGGTGCCTTGCGGACCAGCTTCCAGATGGAGCGGATCAATTTCTCTAAGAAATTATAAAAAATATTCATTAAATTGTGCCCGCTGCGGATGGACCAACAGGGGTCTTTTTTTAGGCGTGGCAGATAATTAAAGGAGGCAAATCATCGTACATTGTACAATTTGCCTCCCATAATATCCACGAATTTCGGTTTTCCGTATAGAAATGGTAAGTCTAATTACGAAGTTTTAGCAGTACGGATACCGAGATCCTTAACGGTTTTCCATGCAGAGCCGGTAATTTTGTGCGCTTCCTTAAGCACATCATCCATGGCAGCGAGGAATTTATCAACATCCTCATCGTTAATCATCAGCGGAGGCAGGATCTTAACGGTATCAAGACCATGCCCGGCAACCTGACTAAGAATGTTATGTTTTTCGAGCAGCGGCATGGTGATCATCTGGCAGAAAAGATCATCATTCATTTTGTGCAGCAGCTTCCAGCTGGCTTTGAGGGCCATAGATTTCGGCTCACCGAACTGCATGCCGACCATGAGTCCTTTGGCACGGACTTCTGTCAGCATCTCGTACTTATCGGCAAGTTTCTGCAAACCTTCTTCAATGCGTGCCCCCATCTTGGCAGCATTTTCCACCAGATTTTCCTTTTCAAGAATCTCAAAGGTTGCCAGCCCTGCAGCCATGGCCAGATCGTTCTGCCCGAAGGTATTGGAGTGGGCAAAGCAACGCTCCATGGAATCAAAAATCTTACCGTGAATCTCACGGGTGGTGAGAATAGCGCCAACGGGGATGTAGCCCCCGGAAAGAGCCTTGGAAATAACCAAGATATCCGGCTGCACGCCCCAATGGTCTACTGCGAACATCTTCCCGGTACGGCCCATGCCGCACTGAACTTCATCGGCGATCATGTAAGTACCATACTTGTCGCAAAGTTCGCGTATACCCTCAAGGTAGCCGTCTTCAGGTACGAAGACGCCCTTACCCTGCACGGTTTCAAAAATAAATGCGCCCACATCACCGCCTTTGAGCGCTTCTTCCAAAGCCTCAAGGTCGTTAAACGGCACAGGCACACAATCAGGCAGGAGCGGCTCATTACGGTCGCGGAATTCGCGGTTGGCGTTCACAGAAAGTGATCCGAGAGTCAACCCATGGAATGCGTGATGACAGTGGACCAACTTGTGTTTACCGCTGGCCTGACGTGCGAATTTAAGCGCCCCTTCAACCCCTTCAGTACCGGAATTGGTAAAAAAGACGGCTTCAAGGTCACCGGGAGCAAGCTCAGCCAGTTTTTCAGCCAGCATGCCGGACATGACCCCGAGGTCCATCTGCACGATGCTGGCGGTTTTCTCATCCATAACTTCCTTAAGGACGTCGGCAACATAAGGATGGTTACGCCCGATGTTGTAGACACCGAACCCGGACAGGAAATCAAGAACCTTAACGCCCTTTGCATCGGTCAGGTACGCGCCCTCGGAAGAAACGTAATTGCGGTCATAACCGATAACTTCCAGAACCCGCACAAACTGGGGGTTTACATATTTGCGGTGCAGCTCGTAAGCTTCCGCCATTCTTTCTCTATATTTATTAACTATCTCAGAACTCATTTTATCAGGCTCCAATTTATTCCAAATATTAACTGCAGAATTATTTTGGGGGAAAATACTCCCCTTCACCCTTGTGGTCAATGGGTTATCCCTAGGTTAAGACCAAAACAAGCTTATTGCCAAACGAAACGATGAAATGTAATATAAATAAGTTAAACCGAAAACAAAACGGCGACACTTGCCGTGAATTATATGGAGGCCGAAATGGTTGAAGTTATCAGGGCTAAAACAGCCGGATTCTGCATGGGCGTTGACCTCGCCCTCAATAAACTTGATTCGCTCATTGAAAAAGACGAAGACAGGAAAATATATATTTTAGGGCCGATTATCCACAACCCTCAGGTTCTTGAAGATTACGAGAAGCAAGGCGTTGTTACCGCCAAGACCCCGGAAGAAGTACCTGACGGTGCCTACGTGGTAATCCGTGCCCACGGCATTCCCAAAGCAGTGGAAGAAGACCTGCGCAAACGCGGAGTGAACGTTATTGACGCCACCTGCCCAAAAGTAAAAAAAGCACAGCTGCTCATCCAGCGCAACACCGAGGACGACCGCGTACTGCTCCTCTACGGCGAAGACAGCCACCCGGAAGTAAAAGGCCTGCTCAGCTACGGCCCTGCTGGCCCACATCTTTTTGATTCCCTTGAAGAGCTTCAGGCCATTAATCTGGACCCGAATCAAAAATACTGCCTCGCAGCCCAAACAACTCAGGACCGCGCGGTTTACGAAGACTGCATCAACTACCTTGAAAGCAAAGGTATTGATTTCGTGACCCTGAAAACCATCTGTGACGCCACCCGCCAGCGTCAGGATGAAGCCATCAAACTTTCCGGCGAAGTAGACCACATGATCGTTGTGGGCGGCCGTATTTCCGGCAACACCCGTCGCCTTGTGCAGGTTGTTGAGACCGCAGGCACCAAATGTACCCACGTTGAAATTGCTGACGAACTTCCCCTTGAAGGCCTCAGGGATATGAAAAAAATCGGCCTCACCGCCGGGGCTTCCACTCCTAAGCGTCTGGTGGACTCCATCCAGCAGATTCTGGAAGACCTGTAAGATTATTAAAGAGCACAAAAAAGGCCCGCAGTTCATTGAGAACTGCGGGCCTTTTTCTTTTTATTACATTTTATATATCACTACCCTGCTCAACCACAGCCTGATTCCATTCATATTTCTTAAAACTCTGTTTAAAGAAGAGTGAATAGAGTACCGGGCATAGGATCAGGGTCAGCACAGTGGCAAACATCAGTCCGGACATAATGCAGTTGGCCATTGGCCTCCACATCTCCCCACCCTGCAATGAGAGCGGCACCATACCGATGATTGTAGTGGTGGCGGTCATGATGATCGGTCTTGCGCGTTCAAGGGAGGCCAGCACAATGGAGTTATCCAGAGTCAGCCCCCGTCCGCGCAGAATTTCAATACGGTCAATGAGCATAATCGCGTTGTTGACGATAATACCCAGGAGACTGATCATTCCCAGCATGGGCATGAATCCGAAGGGCGAGTTGGTCAAAATCATCCCCGGAGTAATACCGCACATCATGGGCGGCAGGGTCAGTAGAATGATTAGCGGACGGCGGAAGGAGTTGAACTGGAAGATCAGCACCAGTACCAGAAGCCCCATTGCAAGGGGCATATTGGCATTGATTGCTTCCTGACTTTCCTGACTCTTCTCAAACTCACCGCCGTAGGCCACGGAATATCCAACAGGCCAATTTTCGGACTGCATCATCTTTTCAATTTGAGGACGCACAGCATTAAGGGTCAACATGGCAAAATAACCATCATAGAGGTCGGCCTTAACGGTCATGGTCCTTGTCTGATCTCTGCGGCGAATGTCCGAGGGCTGCCAGACCAGTTCCGATGATGCGATCTGGCTCAGCGGTACATTCTTCTGATCCTGATAGGAATAAACATTCAGACTTTCCAGTTTATCCAGACGGTCACGAAAATCACCCTCGCTACGCAGCATAATGGGGATATTGGTGTCCCCGTCGCGGTAGGTTGAAGCCTGATAACCGCTCATGCTGGATTGCAGGCTGAGTGCCACGTCAGAACTGGTCAGGCCTGCCTGACGGGCCTTATCCTGATCCACATTCACTTCCATTTTCTTGGTCCACTGGCCCCAGTCGTCCCAGACACGGGCTACGCCGGGAGTCTTCTCCACAATAGCGGCAATCTTGTCCCGCAGATGGTAAAGGGTTTTCTGGTCCGGCCCGGAAATACGAATCTGCACCGGAGCCCCTACCGGGGGACCGTTCATCAGTTTCTTGAGACTGAAATCAGCATCAGGAAACTCAGATTTAAGTTCCTTACGGGTTCGTTCAATAACCTCATCAGTAGCCTCAACGCTCTTGGTATTGACCACGAATGTAGCGAGGTTGTCGTTGCGCTGTTCAAGGTTGAGCGGCAGGTACCAGCGCGGTCCGCCGTGCCCGATAAATGTTCCAACACTATCAACTCCCTTGTCAGCAAGCAGGAACTGCTCCAGCCTGCCGACCTCATCCGCTGTAGCGGTAATGTCAGTTCCGAAAGGCTGCCAGAAATCAATAGTAAACTGAGCGCGTTCGTTTGGCGGAAAGAACATCTTGGGTACAAACTGGAATCCCCAGAATGCGGCCATGCAACCGATAAGAACCACAGCGAGAAAGCTGGGACGGTGTCTGAGGCAGAATAGCAGCATGGATCGGTAGATACGATACATACGGCTGGAAAATGTCTGGATGACCACTTTGGGTTTAAGCACGTAGTAGCAAAGCATGGGCACCATGGACATGGACAGCCCCCATGAACAAAGCAAAGTCAGGCTGACCACGATAAACAGAGAAAAGCAGTATTCCCCAGTGGTGTTTTCGGCCAGCGGAATGGGCAGGAAGGCAAAAACAGTGGTCAGGGAAGCAGCCAGAAGTGGCATCCACAACTCGGAAACAGCACCAACCACGGCCTTCAACCGTTCTTCCCCGGCAGCTAAACGTACTAGAATAGCCTCGGAAACAACAACCCCGTTATCAACCAGAATACCAAGGGCGATAATCAGCGAAGCAATGGAGATTCGCTGCAAGCCCACATCGAAAATAGGCATAAGCGAAAGACAACCGAGCATAGCCATGGGTACAAGCGACCCGGCAACAAGTCCGGTGCGGAACCCGGCGAAAACAAGAATGACGATAACAACGAATACAAATGATTCAAGAAGGTTGATCATGAAGTCGGTAACAGCCGTATCAACATAATCCGGCTGGTAAACGACTACATTGTATTCCATACCGTGGTAAAGTTCCTTGGAAAGCTTTTCCAGCTTGGCGGTAACCAGTTCCCCTACTTCCATGATGTTGTTGCCGTCAGCCATGGAGATAGCCAGCATGATGCACGGTTCTCCGTCATAACGGGCCATAACCCCTGGGGGATCGGCAAAACCACGGGTAATCTCGGTCACATCGGAAAGCTTGAGCGAGGACTTCATACCCTCAACACGCAGGGACATGTTCCTGATGTCGTCAACAGACTTAAATTCCCCGGTAGGCTCAATATAAATACGCTCCGGTCCGACTTTAGCCGAACCACTGGGGCGGATCATATTCTGCTGACTGAGCATCTGGGCCAAGGCAAAAGGCGTGATTCCAGCTGCAGCCATGCGGGAGTTGGAAAAATCAACAAAGACACGCTCATCCTGCAATCCCCAACGGTCAACCTTCCCGACACTTGGAATGGAAAGCAATTCATCGCGGGTGTAGTCGGCAACGTCTTTGAGTTCACGGTAGGTAAAGCCGTCCCCGGTCAGGGCAACCACAATACCGAAAACATCACCGAACTCATCGTTGACTACCGGCTCATAAGCCTCCGCAGGCAGTGTCTTCTTGGCATCAAGAACCTTGTTACGCAGACGCTGCCAGATTGGGGTCATATTTTTCTGGTTATCCTGAAACTCGACCTCAATAATGGAAAGTCCGGTCATGGATTGGGACTTAACGTTCTTGATAACATCAATTTCCCTGATCTTTTCTTCAAGTTTATCCGTGACCAGTTCTTCCACCCTCTGCGGGGAAGCACCGGGAAAAACAGTACTGATAACAGCTGTACGGATGGTAAAATCAGGGTCTTCGGATTTCGGGATACTGAAAAATGTAGAAACACCGGCAAACGCGATCAACACAAACAGGGCAATGGAAGTCCTGTTGTTTTCAATGCACCATCTGGCAAGATTCACGACAGCCCCCCGACATTGCGCACCTTCAGACCATCCTTAAGTGAGTGCACACCACGGGTAACCACAGTTTCCCCAGACTTGAGACCATTCTTGATCAGCACGCCCTTGGAAGAAATATTTCCGATTTCAACGTCACGACGCTTGACCACAGAACCGTTCTCCACAACCCAGACATGCTTGCTGCCGTCAGGATTACCAACAATGGCTGAGGGAGCCACGAAAACATTGGAATTTACAGAACGGCCTGCAAAGCGGACATTACCGGACATGCCGCTGCGCACCAGCTGCTTGGAATTATCAAGATAGACTTTGACCGGGAAGGATGCACCTTCATTGGTTCCAATCCCCACTTCCATGATCACACCCTGCATGACCTTACCGGGCAGAGCGTCGAAGGTAACCTGTACTTTCTCACCTTCGTTCACGGTTGCAATCAGGGTATCAGGCAGGGAAATGGACATCTTCATCTGCTTACCGGCATTGAAGCCGACCACTTTCTGACCGGACTGCACGTTCTGATGAACATTAACAGCAACAGCACCGACCCAGCCGTCAAAAGGAGCCTTAAGCACGGTGTAGCGAAGACGTTTGCGGGCAATATCAAGCTGCTTGGCAGAAGCATTCAACTGGGCCTGATAAGACTTGAAATCCGCTTCAGCCTGATCAAGCTCGGACTTGGAAACAACTTTACGCTTATAAAGCTGCTCAATACGATCAACATCGGCCTTGGCACGAACGTAGTTAGCACGGACCTGCTCAAGATTGGATTCCGCCTGACGAACCTCAAGCTCGTAATCGGCAGGATCTAGGCGGGCAATAACTTCACCCGACCGAAACTTGCGTCCAATCTGGTCACCGGGGAAGGAAGTAATCTTTCCGCCAACACGGAAGGAGAGGTCGGACTGCAAGGCATCCTCGGCAGTACCGGAAAATACCCACTGCCTGCCGGAAGCACCTTCGCCAACCTGCATGGTTTTTACCGGGCGCAGCACTTCCTGCACCGGAGACGGCTTTTCCTTACAACCCGTCAAGGCAAAACCAAGAACCAATATTGAAACAACTATTAATCTTCTCATTTTAACATCCTCCTAGCAGCAGATAAAAGCCACTACTCTTCTGGACAGGATTTCTATAAGTTCTTCAATTCGTTCCGGAGTCATTTCAGCCCAGCCCACACGGTCAGTGAAAGCCTTGGACTTAACAAACTTGAGCACGATACCAATCAACGCAGTACTCACTGCCATAATCTCAGTATTTGAAGAGTCGTCAGGCATGGCAACCTGAATCACTGCATTCATGGATTGAATAGAAGGCTCAAAAAACTCTTCATCCAACAAAGGGTAAACTTCGCTTGGAGCGGCCATTTCCCGGTTAATCAACATGATGCCCCAGATAGTAATCGGGTCGCTGAGCACTCCCAACATCTGGGAACGGAAAAACCAGGCAACCAGTTCTTCCTTGGAAATTTCATTGGATTTGAAACGGTCAATCTGCTCCTGAACAACACTAAGGCTGGGCATGATCTCTTCACGAAAGCGGATAATTTCACGGATGACCGCTTCATACAGTCCCTGTTTGCCGCCAAAATGGTAACCTACTGTAGCCAGATTGACTTCAGCCTCGGAAGCAAGACTGCGCATGCTCACACCGTTGAAACCATTCATGGCAAACAGCTTTAAGCCCACTTCAAGAAGTTTTTGGCGAGTCTCTTCGCCACGAGCCTTATTTGTTTTTCCTTTGGGATGTTG
This sequence comes from Maridesulfovibrio sp., assembly GCF_965230075.1. Classification (GTDB taxonomy): domain Bacteria; phylum Desulfobacterota; class Desulfovibrionia; order Desulfovibrionales; family Desulfovibrionaceae; genus Maridesulfovibrio. The sequence goes on from NZ_OZ245945.1 coordinate 3,103,765, forward strand.
CGTCATAATATTTGAGCCTCTCTACAGAGTTTTAATTCTTTACGAAGACAAAAATAATCATCAATCGACACAAAGTCAAACGTTTGTTTAAATAATTTGTTTAAAAAAAACGTTTAAAACTTTTGTTTATTAACTTTGCAATTAATTAGAAGAACTTAAACAGCCAATTAGTATCAAGGCTTTCCATTCATCTAAAAATAACCTAGAAATCTGACAATTAAAGCCTCAAACGACCCAACAGACAGGAAATCAGCATGAAAGCACTACTGGTAATAGATATGCAGAGAGCGTTGTTTGCTGCGGGAAACCGTCATGATGCAGCTGGAGTAATCGGCAGAATCAACTCACTTATAGCGAAAGCGCGGGAGAGATCCCTCTCGGTAATATTTATTCGTCATAACAGCGAAGAAGATGGATTGAAGCTCAACTCCGAAGGCTGGCAGATTCTGAACGAACTTGATTTCCGACCCACGGATACAACCGTTGAAAAGACCAACTGTGACTCTTTCTGCAATACTGAACTTGAAAAAAAACTAACCCGAATTAATGCGGATGAACTGATCATAACCGGATGCTGCACAGACTTCTGCATCGACACCACTGTCCGACAAGCCGCAAGCATGGGCTATAAAACAATTGTCGCCTCAGACGCGCACACCACAGCGGACAAACCCTATCTTGATGCTGAAACAATCATAAAGCACCACAACTTTGTCTGGTCGGGACTATACGCGCCCATATTGGTAAAAGTTGAAGCAACAGGCACAATCCTTGACGAGCTATAAATAAAAAAATCCCGCCAAAACAAGTTCAGCGGGACTTAATATTTGTTAAAATAAATCAGGTTAGCTAAGTCTAGTAGCCTCCAAAACATGCTCAATAGTCTTGAGCTTGTTCAGGGAACGGTGCAGGTGACCGAGGTCGGTGACTTCCACGGTAAACTCCAGAACGGAACTGCCGTCTAGATCGGACTTAAATTCACCGGAATCAATGTTCACGTCCATCTCAGTAAGCACGGTACATATTTTCGCCAGCATTCCCTTGTGGTTGCGGCACCGGATACGAATCTGGGCCGGATGCTGGGACTCTTCCTGCCCTCCGGTCCAAGACACGTTAAGCAGGCGCTCTTCTTCGAGATTTTTGATGTTCGGGCAGGTTGCTGAATGGATGACCACCCCACGTCCACGGCTGATATAACCGATGATCGGTTCGCCCGGAAGAGGTGTACAGCAACCAGCAAAGCGAATCAGAACGTTATCCACACCTTCAATATCAATGGAGCTGGCCGCACTCTTGGCCTTATCCTCTTCAGTTTCAGGCTGGTGCTGCTCCTGCTTGGGTGCTTCTTCCTCAACACCCTCAATTTCATTCATAACCGCATGCAGACGGCCCAGTACCTTGCGTGGGGTTATCCGCGAGTATCCGATATTTGAAAGCAGGTCGTCAACATGGCCGAAATTGAATTCATCAGCCAGCATGACGAAATAACCGTCTTTCATGGCTTTGGCCACATTGATATTCATGCGCCGGCCTTCCTTCTCAAGCAGCTCCTTAGCGAGGATGATGGAACGAGTCCGCTCCTCGGTGCGGATGTAATGCTTGATACGGGTCCGGGCCTTGGCTGTTTTTACAAACTTGAGCCAGTCTCGGCTGGGCTTGCGCTTCTTATCGGTAAAAACCTCAATGGTATCCCCGTTCTTAAGCACAGAGTTGAGCGGAACCATGCGCCCGTTGACCTTGGCTCCGGTACAATGGTTTCCGACCTCGGTATGAATTGAATAAGCAAAATCGACCGGAGTTGCGCCGTCGGGAAGTTCTTTGATCTCCCCTGCCGGGGTGAAAACATAAACCTCATCGTTAAAAAGATCGAAACGCAGTGAAGCCATGAACTCGCGGGGGTCTTCAAGCTCCCGCTGCCAGTCCATGATCTGACGCAGCCATGAGAATCTTTCAGCATCACGGTTCTGCTTGGAATCGCTTCTGCCGGACTCCTTATACTGCCAGTGCGCGGCAACACCGTACTCAGCCACCTGCTGCATCTCTTCGGTCCTGATCTGGATCTCGATGCGCTCACCTTCCGGCCCGATAACCGTGGTGTGCAGGGACTGATACATGTTGGCCTTGGGGATAGAAATATAATCCTTGAACTTGCCGGAAACGGGCTTCCAGATGGAGTGAACCAGACCGAGCACGGAATAACAGTCTTTTACTGACTCAACGATTACCCGGAAAGCAATGATGTCATGGACCTGATCAAGGCTCAGGTTCTGACGCTGCATCTTCTTATGGATGCTGTATTTATGCTTGGTCCGCCCGTAAATTGTTCCCTCAATTTTGTTGTCGTCAAGAATGCCGGTCAGCAGACCGATTACATTATCAACATACTCCTTACCGATTGTATGCTGACGCTCCAGACCATCGGTAATGTCCTGATATACATCAGGCTTGAGGTAAAAAAGGCAGAGGTCTTCGAGATCGCGCTTGACCATATACAGCCCGAGCCTGTTGGCAAGGGGGGAATAAATATCCATGGTTTCCTGCGCGATGAGCAGCTGCTTGTAATTCTTCTGAAAATCAAGGGTGCGCATGTTATGCAAACGGTCGGCCAGCTTCACCATGAGCACGCGGATATCCTCCGCCATGGCCAAAATCATCTTACGGATGTTTTCTGCTTTAGCGATAGCCTTGGATTCAAAATCCATCATGCTGATCTTGGTCACACCGTCAACAATATCCGCCACTTCCTCACCGAAGAGATCAGCAATCTCATCAATGGTGGTATCGGTATCTTCAACAGTATCGTGCAACAAGCCAGCAGCTACAGTAGGTTCATCAAGACGCATGTCCGCCAGAATCTTGGCAACATGCAGCGGATGGGCAAGATAAGGTTCACCGGAAAGACGTACCTGCCCTTCATGGGCACGGGCGGAAAAGACATAAGCCCTCTGGATCAGGTCCAGATCAGGATCATCAATATAGGAACTGACAACGTCAGTGATTTCGTTAATGCGTATCATAATTACTGCTGTAAACTCGGTTTCTTCTGTAACGGTGCGGGAATCCACCACTCATTGGCATTATAGTCCAATCCTGCGGGTTCCACCTTCAATCCCTTGATCCTGCTGCTGAAAATGGGCAGAGCCATGGGAACATAAAGAAAGCAGTATGGCTGCTCTTCATGCATTATTTCCTGAATGCGGTCATAAATGACCTTGCGCTCGGACTGATCAAGTGTGGACCGTCCACGATCCAGCAATTCATCGAGCTCACTATTTTTATATTTGGTAAAATTCAGTCCGCCGGGAACGGCCTTGGATGAATGCCATACAGAATAAATATCCGGGTCCTGTAAAATGTTCCACCCTAAGATAGTGGCATCAAAACGGCCTTTGTCAATAAATTCCTTGATAAATGCCGCCCATTCAACAGTCCTGATCTTAACATCGATCCCGATCCCCTTTAGACGGTTCTGAATAATTGTTGCGGACTTAATACGCAAGGAATTTCCCTGATTAGTGATAAGAGTGAAGGAAAACGGCTTACCCTCACGGTCAAGGATGCCGTCACCATCAGTATCAAGCCAACCTGCTTCCTTAAGCAATTCCTTGGCCTTTTCCGGCTTGTATCCATAAGGCTTGAGCTTATCATTATACACCCATGTTCCCGGCTTGTACGGTCCCATGGCCGGGTAGCCCTGCCCCAGCAGAACGCCTTTAACGATTTCTTCTTTATCTATAGCGTAGTTGATGGCTCTGCGGACCCGCACATCATTGAAAAAAGGGCTTTCCATGTTGAACCCCATATAAGCGTAGGAAAAAGAAAGATATTTGAATTTCTGAAAATCTCTTTCCCAATTTCCACCCTTGGTCTGAAACAGGTACTGCTGCGGGGTCAAGCTCATATCATCAAGGCTGCCACTCTTTAGCTCCATGAATTGGGTGGAAAGATCGGGAATGATCCGATAAACTCTTTCGTCAATGTAAGGACGGCCTTCGAAATAATCATCATTGGCCTCCAGCACCAGCCTGCGTCCGGGAATCCATTCCTTAAGTTTGTATGGTCCCGAGCCAACAGGATTGCGCCTGTATTTGGTAGTATTCAAATTTTCATTCTCAAGTATGTGCTTGGGCAAAATGGAAAGAGCCCAAGTAATCAAAGAACGGGCGAAAACTTTATCGTAACGGACCTCAAAGGTATATTTGTCAATCAACTTGAATTCTTTGACATTCAAAAAATCCCCCGCATAAGCGGTCGGGGTCTTTGGATCAATCATCATCTTGTAGGTAAACTCAACATCTTCAGCAGTAAGCGGCACTCCGTCAGTCCAGCGAATGTCTTTGCGAAGCTTGAAGCGAAGCAATTTACCTTCTTCCAGAACTTCGTATGACTCTGCGGCTTCCGGAACCAGTTCAATATCCTTATTGTACTTTAAAGGAGAGACATAGAGCTTTGCCTGAATAGCAGAACTTGCTGAATCGGAAGAGAGTAACGGAATAAGGCACATGGGTTCGGCCAATGTCGGCTCGCGGAACCTACCGCCACGGACCGGATTCGAAACGTCAATATTTTCAACAGCCGAGACAGACGCATCCTGCTTCGGCGCTTTATCATTCCCATCCTGACCACAGGCAGGAAATAGAGCCAGACAAGCCATTATCATCATGGCGAAAATCAATTTGTTCATGTTAACCTTATTTTTTAGAATAAAAATCTTCCATTAAGCCAACTACATTGATAATATATTCAGTATGGACTATTGTGGAATAAAAGCCAAGTAACCGACCGTTACAGATTGACCTGAACCGCTTTTTACTTTACGCATTCAGCGAAAGCGAACTTAATGCAATTATTTTGTATAACATTACTTTTATTCCATATAAGATATAATTAACTAAGGAAAGTTACAGTTCTGGGGAAAACGTAATCATGTCTCAAAATGAAGAAGCTGTAGTAAAATCAATTCTCAAATCATTCGTCTCAGACACCGTCCCGGAGTATATTCTGGACGGGGCGCGCACTATCGTGAATTCTGATGGGGTCCAGAAGCTCGACCTGAAAAAGCGCGAAAGGTACTGGGATATTGACGCAACTATCCAAGGCGACGATTTTCAAAACTACTCACCTGAGTTAGGTCTCAACCTTGCAGAGGAAAGCATCAACCATTATTGCAACTGCCCGGAATCCTTTTCCGGCGTATGTAAACATGTTGCTGCTGCCGCACTTAAACTGCTCCTCTCTATTGATTCAGAAGAAGAGGAAGCCGAAAGCAAAAAACAAACCGACTGGCGCCAGAATTTCCGTTCATTCTTTGCAACCGAACTGGAACCGGAAGCGGGCAAGCATTACATCATCTACCGCATGTATCCTGAACCGGAAAGATTGCAGGTGGCCTTTTTCCGTGCCCGCCAGAACAAATCCGGCCTTTCTCAGGTACAGAACGAAATTGAACTACAAAATGTAATTGAAAAGCCTGAGTGGAGCGAAACTTCACCAAGCCTTCCACATGTTGCAGAACAGATAGGCCACTACCTTGATTACCGCGGACACCGCGTAGAAATCCCCGCCGGGTTGCACGCATGGTTCTTCACCGCCATCAAGGACGAATATTACATGTTCCTGCGCGATACTGATATTCCCATCCGTATTGAAAGCAGAACCATGCAGCTCAAACTTTCCCCGGAACTTTCCGAGGAAGGCCTATCTTTCGACATCCTGCTCTCGGATGAAGGCAAACCGCCCTTCTCCATCATGGATGACGATGAAGTATTTTTCTACGGAAGATTACCCCTTTGGGTATACTGGAAACAGGGGTTCTACCCGGTCCAGACCACTCTTGCGCCTAAACTGGTGCAGGAAATGCGCATCCAGAATCCGGTTATCCCTCCCGGGGATATTCCGGAATTCCTTGACCGCGTATGGACCCAGATTCCGGTTTCCGACCTGCACGACCATGAGGAATTCCTCGAGAAAATGCAGCCGTTCTTTGTACCGGCTACCTTCAACCCCAAGCTTTACCTCAATGAGGAAGGTTCACTGCTGACCATCAGGGTCGACAATACCTACGATACCGAGCACGGGGAAATCTCCATGGGCGAGCCCAACCCGGATCTGCAGACCGGAAGTTACAAGGACGGAGAAAAATCCTACCTTGTACGCCGTGCGCAGGACGAAGAGGCTCAGCTTTTCGCGGAACTTCGCGACATGGGTTTCCAGCCGCGTAACAACTCCATCTGGTTCATGGAACAGGAAGCTGCCATCACCTTCCTGCTGGACCACTATCCGCAGCTGGTTGAAGCCTACCGTATCTACGGTGAAAAGAACCTGACCCGTTACAAGGTAAGGCTCACCTCACCGCAGATTGTTGCCGAAGTTGAAACCGACGAAGACAACAAGTGGTTCAATCTCGACATCAATGTCGAATACGATGACCAGCGCGTGCCCATTGATAAAATCTGGGAAGCGTGGAGTCAGGGTAAACGTTACGTTCAGCTCAAGGACGGCTCTTATACCAGCCTGCCCGAATCATGGCTCAAGAAGCTCAGCCACAAGCTCAAGGCTCTTGGCTACGATCCGGAACAACCTCCGCGCCAGCAGTTTGAACAGTATGAAACTCCCGTGCTGGATAAGATCATTGAGGACCTTCCCGACGCCAAGACTGACGAACATTTCGTGAAGCTGCGCGAGAAGATCCACAATTTCGACGAAATCAAGATGATCAATCAGCCCAAGGCGCTGAATGCAACCCTGCGCCCATATCAGGTACAGGGTCTCAGCTACCTGAACTTCCTGCGCGACTACAAGTTCGGCGGTATCCTTGCAGATGAAATGGGTCTCGGTAAAACCATTCAGACCCTGTCCTTCATCCTTTCCCTGCACGAGCGGGGCATTACCGGACCGAACCTGATTATCGTGCCGACTTCAGTTATGCCTAACTGGGAACGTGAAGCGCAGAAATTCTGCCCGCACCTTCCCCTGCTGACCATTTACGGCTCAAGACGTGAGGACCTATTCAAGAAAATCCCGGACTCCACAATCGTAATCACCACTTACGCATTGCTCCGTCGAGACCTTGAAGAGCTACTCAAACACGAATATACATCCGTGATTCTTGACGAAGCCCAGAACATCAAGAACCCGAACACTATCACCGCCAAGTCGGTACGTAAGCTCAAGAGTGACATGCGCCTCTGCCTTTCCGGTACGCCCATTGAGAACAACCTCTTTGAACTTTGGTCCCTGTTTGAGTTCCTTATGCCCGGCTTTCTCAGCTCACAGCATTCTTTCCAGAGAGGTATCGTCAAACCCATCAAAGATGGTGATGAGGACACTCTTAATTACCTGCGCACAAGGGTGAAACCGTTTATCCTGCGCCGAACAAAGTCCGAAGTGGCCAAAGACCTGCCGCCCAAGATCGAGACCGTCCATTACTGCGATCTCATCGAAGAACAGCGCGAGCTATACAACGCCCTTGCCAAGCGCCTCAAAGATCAGGTGCTCAAGGATGTGGACGAGAAAGGCATGGCCAAGAGCCAGATGTCCATTCTCGACGCATTGCTCAAGCTGCGCCAGATCTGCTGCCACCCGCGTCTGCTCAAGCTGGATATGCCTGGACTGTCCACCAACCTTCCTTCCGGTAAATTCGATGCCTTCAAAGACCTCATCTTTGATATTGTCGAAGGCGGACACAAAGTGCTGGTATTCTCCCAGTTCGTACAGATGCTGCATGTGATCCGTTCATGGCTGACCATTAAGGATATCCCCTTCGCCTATCTCGACGGCTCCAGTAAAGACCGTTTCGAGCAGGTGGACCGCTTTAACGACAGTCCGGATATCCCCATCTTCCTGATTTCCCTGAAAGCGGGTGGTACCGGTCTTAACCTGACCTCCGCCGACTACGTTATCCATTACGACCCGTGGTGGAACCCGGCAGTGGAAAATCAGGCAACTGACCGAACCCACCGTATCGGCCAGAAGCGTCAGGTATTTGCCTATAAGATGATCTGCCAGAACACCGTTGAAGAAAAGATTCTCGGCCTGCAGGAAATGAAGAAGAGCGTAGCGGATGCCATTATTCCGGGCCAGTCCGCACTCAAGTCGCTTACCCGTGACGACCTTGAAATGTTGTTCGAAATTTAATGCAGCTGTAACAATCAAATAAATTCTCATGATTAAGTAAGCCCGGAATCAGTCATTGGTTTCGGGCTTTCATATTCAGGAGTAAAACAAATGAACAACGCTGAAAAAATGAATCTCATAGCATTCACGGACACTTCGTTGCCCTACCGAAATTTCCAATTACACTCTAAAATTGAAATCAAATTCTGCTCTGATTTAGATGTTTTTTTCCACGAAGCACTAAGCAATGAATTTTCCGGAATGATTCTTGAGATGAAAAAAGTCATGAGCACCCCGGTCAGCGACCGCGATAAAATCTTCACCCTAGCTGCCAATCAACCGCTCATGCGTGCCCGAATTCATAAAAATATTGCGATATTTGTGGATGACCCGGATCGATTTCTTACAGATTGCGTTCAAAAAAATGAGGCCCTAATCCGCCACCATGAACGCGTTGATGTAAACCTTGAAGCCAGAATCAGCCGTGAAGACGACTACGCCATGGCATCGGAATTCAGTGCAAAAATCATCAACATCTCTGAAACAGGCTGCTACCTAATAACCAGCACGGACTTTTCTGAGAGCCATCTCATCAATATAAAATTAAATATACTGAGCAACAAACTTCCTATTTGCGGTGGACTGCGGTGGAAAACCATTCCTAAAAGTGATGTTTACGGCTACGGCATCCAGTTTATGAAAATCCAACCAGACCAAAGTGTTGAGCTTTTAAATCGCGTTATTACCCCGAAATTAAGCAAAAAAAAGGCAACGGAAGTTAATAGTATTTAGTTTTAAAACATAAAAAAGATACCGCACTTTCTCTTGCAAAATATTCATCTTTGATGTTGACAAAACTTCATTCTACGTTTTAATTGAAAATGAATCTCAACTTCATGAATTAAATTTAAGCGGAGGGCAAAATGTTCATTCCCGATTCAATGTGCGGTTGTGGAACAGAGATCAAACTCAATAATCGTGATGCGATCAAGATTTCCCTGTTTGACGTACAATTTACCCAAAAAGCAATGATCCTGATCGGTATGGGAATCAAGAAGCTGGCTGCAAAGCATGGTCTCCCCGAAGGTATCATCAAAGAACACATGAAGGGCAACCTGTTCATTGCTCCACCGTCAGAGAATCTTTACTTCCTCTTCCATGTACCGGAAATTGATGCGGACATGCATATAACAATTCCACCATGCCATTTTAAATTTATAGGTTAAATCCGGCGATCACAATTTTCGCGGGAGGGAATCTGGCCAGACTTTCCATCTGATCGTGTAAGGAAAGTCCGTCTCCGGCACCTGCTCCGGCCTGCAGGTGAACAGATTCCTCCCGTGATTATATTTACTACTGACAAGCGAGCTTCTGAGGGGGGGCTTCCAAATGCCAGAACAGACTAATTCGGTAATTATCTATACGGATAATCCCGAAAAATATACGCAATCAAACCTTTCAGCTTACGTAAAGATGGAATTCTGCTCCTGCCCGGATAAATTCTGCAAATCACTTATTGAGAAGCAATATTCCGGGATGATTCTCAACGTAAACAAGGTAATGAGCACTCCATGCTGCGATAGGAACAAAATATTATCTCTATCTTCCGGTGTTCCTACTATACGAAGCCTTGAAAAGGGGAGTAATCCTTTATTTATCGATGATCATGAAAATTTCATTTGTGACTGCCTGACCCGAAAATGCAATGAATCAGGTTGTTCCTGCCCGGTAAATGTCCAGATTCCGATTGAGATAAGCCTCGAGAATGATCCGGCAATGGCACAAAGTGTAATAGGGACTATCCACTATATTTCGGAAACCGGTTGCACATTTCACACTCAAGTAGACCTTACAGATAATTTATACCTGCACCTGAAAATTTCATCACTGAGCAATAAACTTCCAATCCTGACCGGGATTTCTCAAAACCAAAAAACTAAAGACTGCTGCTGCGGCTATGAAGTTAAATTCCTCGACATCAAGGATGACCAGCAGCAGGAAATAAAGGCTTGGTATGAAAACAATATAATTTAAGTGTAGATCGGAACAGTCAAAAATAGACAGACAGCAGCAGGCTGTGCGATAGTTCTATTTATGATAAATAACCTCGGGCATAAAATATCCAGCCTGACCACTATTATGTTTTTCGCAGGACTTATGGCTGCAACGGGCTGTTCTTTCTTTTACAAACCCATTGAGCAGGCCAAACACTATGCCCTGCAACAACAGTATGATGCCGCGGTGGATGAACTGAGTGATCTTATTGATTCCGGCGCACCGGAAGAAGAAAAGGCACAGGCCTTTATGCTTCGTGGCAAGGCATATACATCACTTAAAGAATATCGCTACGCCTACCGCGATCTGCAGGTAGCATGGAAACTGTCCTGCCATATTTATCAAAACTCCCCCGCTACACAGCCGTCAGATATAGATACACAAAAAGAACCGGCCACAGAAAATGCTACCCAAGAAGCAGCTCCAGCACAATTCAGCCCGGCCTTAGCCTGTATTGAACAGCTCCCGCAGCTTATCGACGCCCTCAAACCATTCACCAGTGAATTCGGAGCCATTATGGCCACACAGGAAGCATCTGCCATTGTAAAGCAAATGTTTCCTGAAATACCGAGATAAAAATTTTCCGTTCTCAAAAAGATTGGCGGACCGGGTACCCGGTCCGCCAATCTTAATTTATCTGAGATTTAACTTAGCTTCCTACTTTAATTTCTTCCCATCGTGCCAGGCGCGCCCCACACAATCGCCAACATCCCAATAACGGTTGTCAGGCATGGTCAAAGTGAAAGGATTGACCTTTTTAATATCTGGAACATCATCGGTAAGCACTTCTTCGTCACACCAAGTGGCGACAACCTCACCAACAAAAAGCGTGTCATTGGGCAGTTCCATGGAATCGTATACCTTGCACTCAATAGCCACCGGACATTTGCTGATTACCGGAGCATTCTCCAAAACACCAGGCTCAACGTCGAAAAGTCCGGACTTATCAAGTTTTGAACCAGAAACAAGGCCTACAAAATCAGTAACTTCAACCATATCCACAGACGGAATATTCACGCTGAATTCACCACTGGACTTGATAGCCAGATTTGAAAAATGACGCTTGCCCACGGAAATCATCATCAGGGAGGGGTTGTAATTAACCCGTGAAACCCATGCCAGTGCCATGAAATTGTTACGCCCTTCATACCTTGAGCCCAGAATTGTCTGGGGCATAGGCAGAGTGAAACCCTGAATTCCTATATCTTTCTTAGCCATTTGAACTCCTCTGTAAAAAATCAGCAGGGCCTAACAATTCCATAAATATTAATCGAATGCCACTGTAATTTACAAAAATAACAACAAGGACAAAGCCATCACCGCCATACCGGCGACCAGCCCGTAGATAGACAAATGATGCTCACCGTATTCTTCTGCTGCAGGCAACAGCTCATCCAACGAGATAAAAACCATAATCCCGGCAACTCCGGCAAAAATTATCCCGAATACGGTCTCGGACATAAATGGCATAAGCAGCAGGTAGCCGACCAACGCACCGATAGGTTCTGCCAATCCGGACAGAAAGGAATAAATAAAAGCTTTCTTCTTGTCGCCTGTAGCATAGTAAATAGGTACGGAAACCGCGATGCCCTCAGGAATGTTATGAATCGCAATGGCTACGGCAATGGCGATACCAAGGCTGGGATCACTGAGCGCGGCAGTAAATGTTGCCAACCCTTCGGGAAAGTTATGAATACCGATTGCCAGAGCAGCCATGGTCCCCATGCGGAACAATTTGCGTTTGCCCTCGGCGCTTTCAAGCCCGTTTGATCGTTCACCTGTTCCAGCCTGCGCAAGGCTCTCCGGATTCATTTCCTCGATACGATGCATCTCATGCGGGTTCTCGTAGGACGGAACCAGCTTATCAATCAGGGCAATAAGCGCGATACCACCGAAAAAGGCGACCACTGCGGCCCATGTTCCCGCAACCTCACCCATGTCAGCCTGTAAGGCTTCCTTAGCCTTGACCATAATTTCCATAAAGGAAACGTAGATCATTACCCCGGCGGAGAACCCCAGAGATACTGACAAAAACTTAGGGTTGGTCCGTTTAGCAAAGAAAGCCAGAGCGGAACCGATCCCGGTCGAGAGTCCGGCAAAAGCTGTCAGCCCAAAAGCGAATAAAACATTTTCTGCGAACATATCCTGCCTCTACTTTTTCAGGTTGAAACGACAGAGCAAAGGAGCCTCAATTATCAAAATTTTGCGCGGTCCCAACTTGGAGTCTGGATTAGCTTTAATGATTGGATCAAGGTTGGCCTGATTGGAAATATCCACCTTATTGACCCCACTGTTCCTTGTCGCATGACAAAGCCAGACATGCCCTTTGTCATCAGGAACGATCAGCCCGACGTGATAATGAAGAAGCTTATAGTTCTTAAATTTTATGGGCTTATTCATGGAGAAAAGATAAACATGGCCCGGGGTCATCTGCTTGATGACATCGGCCCACGCCGCACGGTCACTGAGTTCAAAACCGCGTAGACTCATGCCGTTGTTCTCTTCAATTACCGCAGTCTGGCCGAAAGGAAGCATGGGCCTGCGCTTCAAGCCCTCAGTCAGGTTAAGGATAAGATCGTAGCCGAAATCCCAGTCCTCACCGTAAGGAGAGTCAGGCCCACTGTCCGCAAAGCGGTCAACGGTCGTATCGGCAAGGTTGAAGTTGCGGGCTAAATAGTAACGCGTAGCTGCCACAGTAAACCCACTGCAATTAAGCCCCGGTTCCTTAAGGTATACTCCCGGCTCAGCAAAAAAAGTAAAGTCGCCAAAACGGTTGATGGCGGCATCTCCCCGGTAAGGAATACCCTCAAAATACCCAAGCACATCAACCGGACTTGAACACTTCACGGGAGCAGGCCCCAGACCGCGAGGATCGGGAATACTGGTCTTGGCACACCCGGATACAAACGAAACAAGTAAAATAAGCAACGATATATAAACTTTCCTACAAGACATTTAGACCTCTTTCTCTAGCTCTTCCGGTTCCGAAGCAAGACACCTGAACCGCTCAATATTTTTACGTCCGCCAAGCACACCGACAATGTCCCCTTGCTCAAACTGAAAGGAACCGTCCGGATTCTGGATAAAATGATCATTACGCAGCACTCCGGCCACAGAAACCCCGGTCACTGTTCGGATTTTACTGCCCGCTAGGGATCTACCGGCAATTTCGGCTTCTTCATCTATCTCAACCCAACTCAAATTGAGAGACTCAGCTGCCTTGCTCAGGCGTGAAAGCTGGGCAGACTTGGGGTAATTCTGTTCTACATCAGTGGTATACCTCTCCCGGCGCATGGAATCCATTACATTCTGAATCTCCACCGCAGGAAGACAGAAATTGAACAGGGTCTGGCGAACCATCTCCAATCCAGTCTCAAACTCAGGCATGATGATATGGTGCACGCCCAATTCATTAAGTATGTCCAAATGCTCAGGGTTGCGGGACAAAGCCACAATCGGACATTGAGGCGCCAAGTGATGCACCTTCTCCAACACGGAAGCGGACCCTCGCACCGAAGGTATAGTCATGAGGACCATCCGGGCATGGGAAACCCGGGCCGCCTCAAGCACGACTTCCTGTCCGGCGTCACCGTAAATAACCGCCCTTCCGGCATCAGCAGCCAGTTCGACCTTATTGGCGTTAAGTTCCACTACCACATGTGGAATATCAATTTCGCGCAAAGACTCCGCTACATATGAGCCAAAACGCCCGTAACCGAGAATAACCACATGGCCGTCCAGTTCACTTTCCGGCAGGTTGACGGTCTGTAATGGGTCAGTCTTGCGACGACTCTGGAGCATGGAATAAAGCGGACCGGTGCACGATGCCATAATCGGAGTGAGCAGCATGGTCACAATCCCTACACCCATAAAAAGCGGGAAATACTCTCTGGGAAAGGAACCGGACTCGGTCCCCTGCTGCAAAAGTAGAAAAGAAAGCTCACCAACCTGAAACATCCCAAAACCTAACGCTATTGGGATCACGTTACGGTAATTAAAAACACGGGCCACGGCACCAAAGATAAACCCTTTACCAGCAAGTATGGCAAGGGCGAGAATCAAAATAGTCCCGATATGTTCCCAAAGATAAAATGGATCAATGAGCATGCCCACGGAAGCGAAAAAGATAAGACTAAAAATATCGCGCAAAGGCAATATGTCGCTCAAAGCCTGATAGGCATAGCGGGATTCACTAAGCACCATCCCGGCCACAAAAGCGCCAAAGGCAAAGGACAAGCCGAGCGTATGGGTAGCGTAACCGATACCCAATCCGATGGCACTGCAGGAAAGCATGAACATTTCCCGGGAATTCCATCCGGCAACAATCCGCATAAACCTCGGAATAATCCTCGTCCCGAGCACAAACATGGACACAAGGAAAAGCACAGTCTTGATCCCGGCAAACCCTAAGGCCTGTAAGCCAAAAGATTCCGAACCAAGCTGGGGCATGATAATCAGCATGGGCACAATGGCTATATCCTGCACCACCAACATTCCGAGCATAACCCTGCTGGAAAGGGTTCCAACCAGTCCTTTGCTTTCAAGGGTCTTGAGCACAACCATGGTACTGGAAAGGGCAATAAAGGCCCCGAACCAAATGGAAAGGTGTGAATCCCAGCCCATAAGTTGTCCGGTTCCCCAACCGAAAGCCATGGTCAGGATTATCTGTAGCGGCGTACCGATCAAAGCTACATGGCGTACCGGTTTGAGCTCCTTAATGGAAAACTCGATACCCAAGGTGAACAAAAGCAGGGCAACCCCGATTTCAGCCAGCAATTCAATCTCGTGCACGCCGGAAACAGTAATTCCGCCAGTATGCGGACCGACCAGTACCCCGGCAACAATATAGCCCAGCAAAAGGGGCTGACGGAGCATGCGGGCCACAAAACCGCCCAACATACCCGCTACAATGAGAATGACCAAATCAGAAGCAATTCCCACAGCTACTCCTCAAGATGTTCTGCGCAGTACACGCAATACCTGCTTTCCGGCAGAGCCAGTAACCTGGCGAGGGGGATATCCTCGCCGCACTCTTCACATTCACCAAAGAATGAATCCTTTTCCAGACGATTCAGCGCATCTTCAAGATTCAAAATGCGCTGCCGGGACTGGCTGATAGATGACTTGTTAATGCCTTGATTAAGCATGGTATCAAGGCGGGAAAGCCTGCCTATTGCCGCATCCGGCTTAACCGGGTCCACGGTTTCTTCAAGCTCTTTTACCTGCTTGGTCAGGTTTTCAATTTCAGTTTGAATTTTATTTTTAAGTTCTTCTTTTTGTTTATCATTCATATTTATCTCCATTAAGCTTCCAATCTTAACCGCGCCCAGAGCAGCTTGCAAGATGTATCAAGCAAAAAAGAAGCCCCCTTTGTTATTACAAAGAGGGCTTCCGGGTTTTATGACTGCTTATTTACTTGTCAGGCTGGATGTCCTCAATAACTCTATTCAGCTCAGAAGCCATTCCGGAAACTTCCTGAACAGCTTTGGCGGACTCACTCATAACCTGCGAGGTCTCAAGGGAAATCCTGCTGATATCTTCAGTAGCCCTGTTGATTTCCTCACTGGTGGCGGACTGCTGTTCCGCAGCAGTAGCAATGGCCCGGACCTGATCCGAGGCATTGACGACAAGCTTAACGATTTCAGCCAGAGTCAGTCCGGATTCATTAGCAAGTTCACTGCTCCGCTGTGCTGAATCCGCAGCATCCTCGGTGGCAGAGATATTCTTTTTAGTCATATTCTGAATCTTGGAGATGGCATTGCCGACTTCGCCGGTAGCGGACATGGTATTTTCAGCCAGCTTGCGGACTTCGTCAGCAACAACCGCAAATCCGCGTCCGGCCTCTCCGGCCCGCGCAGCCTCAATAGCGGCATTCAAGGCCAGCAGGTTTGTCTGATCCGCTATATCATTGATCACGCCAAGAACATTACCAATTTCCTTGGCTTCAACCCCGAGCTGCTCCATGGATTCTTTCAATGAATCAGCTTGAGAACGAACACCATCCGCAGATTCTATCATCTGCTGCACCAGCTGCGAACCGTTCTGAGCCTTGTCACGGGCAGTATCTGCATCTTCAGCGGCAAGCCCTGCATTCTGGGCAACCTCAAGCACGGTGGCATTCATTTCTTCCATAGCGGTGGAGGTTTCAGCCACCCGGTCACGCTGCTCCTGAGCACCCCGGTTGGACTGCTCGATCTGGGCGGAAAGCTCTTCAGCCGCACTGGAAAGTGACTGCGAAATCTGCTCCGCATCAGCAGCGGCAACGGTGATACGCTCGTTCTGCTTCTCAATTTCAAGGGCCTGCTGCCTGATTTCAGTCATATCAACAATTACAGTCAACGCCCCGAGCATGTTTCCATCCATGTCATGGAAAGGAGTGGCAGAAGCGAATAAATGTCTGCCATTACCCTTATGAGTGGTGAATTCAAATTCCTTTTCAATTTTGCTGTTTGTTGCAATCGCTTCGTGGGACATGGTCTTTCTGGAGGAATCATTAAAGAAAAAATCTCCAGCTTCAATACCCTTCACTGCATCAGGAGAACGGTCACTTTCAATTAGAGTGCAAATTTCCTGATTAACCCAGAGCATCTTGTTCTCAGGATCGACAATGGCGCATGGAACGGTCAACCCGTTTAGAACACCTTCAGAAAAACCGAGCTTATTCTTGAGTTCGGCAACCATGGTATTAATCTTATCGGCGAGATTTTCGAATTCATACCGATAAGTTCCCTTCAACTCAGCCCTAAGGTTGCCTTCTGCAATTTCAGTTGAGAATGCAAGGATACTGTCAACAGGCTTGATGACAAGCGTTTTGAGAATAAAGACCATGATTCCGCTAAGCAACAGAATGACGACAAGCCCACCTTCAAGCAGAACAGTACGCTGGTGATTGGCAGCCGCAGTCAGATCATCCTCGTAGGCACTAACCACGATGGACCAACCTGTTCCGGGCATGGTTTTAAAAACCATGTACTTTTGACGTCCTTCCCAATCATAGGCCACTCCACCATTCTTTTCCGAAAGAACAGTCCGAACAAAATCATATTTGGAAAGATCTTTAAGGTACAAGTCCTTATTCATGGCATGGGCAATGATACGCCCCTTGTTATCCAGCATAAAACTGTAGCCATCCTGACCAATTCGGAACGGATCAATGAAGCTGCTGGTATATCTTTCCCATTTAGGGAAAACACCGATACCGCCGACAACTTTGCCGGAATTATCGCGCACAGCATGGGCAATAGCGAAAATTAAAATTCCACCGCCACTTTTGGAAACAAGGATATTATCCTGAATGTAGAATTCAGTACCGGAAAGAATCTTTTTAACGTATCCGCGGGAAGAACGGTCCGCACCGGCCATATTTTTTCCCTTGGCATTATACCCGGCAACAACCTTACCGTTTCTATCAAAGAGAAAGGCAGCCCAATAGTCACTGGAGGAATTAATCAACGATTTAAGCAACCCGTCGATGGGACCGGTATCGCCAAGTTCAAGGGCTTCTTTGGCAGGTTCCCCCTTAGCCATGATCCTGACTACATCGGAAGTCTGGCCCATATAAAGATCGAGGGCTTTTGCTGACTGATTAACCATGGTCTGCATGGCATTCTTCTGTTCTTTAAATACAGCTTGATACGTGCTGCCTGAAACCCACCAGACCCCGATGGAGATGGTTAATGCAATAAGGACAAAAACAATGACAGCGACAACGGAATTAATACTCTTAACCTTCATAAGCAGTCTTCCCATTTAAATCGTTACTGAACCCACCACCTACACCGACAAAAAAGTTACACAAACATTAACACATATGTGACAAATTAGACAATCGGGAATCGATTAGAAAATTGTTACATATAAGCTATCGGCAAGTTTTGCAGAAAAGTTAACAGTCGCACTCCACCATTGCCTGAGAGCGTTTTTTCTGCCACAAGTGGAAAGCGCAAAAGCAAATAGCAACCAAAGAGGTAATAAAAATGAGCAACGAACCTGATAAGATCATATATTCCATGGTCCGGGTAAGTAAGTATTACGACAAGAAACCCATTCTTAAAGATATCTCCCTTTCATATTTCTATGGGGCAAAAATTGGTGTTCTGGGCCTTAACGGTTCCGGTAAAAGTTCGCTCCTGAAAATTCTGGCCGGAGTTGATGACAGCTTTGAAGGTGAAACCCATATTTCCCCCGGCTTCACCATCGGTTACCTTGAGCAGGAACCGCTGGTAGATGAAACCCGCACTGTTCGTGAAGTTGTTGAAGAAGGCGCTGCGGACGTAGTGGCCCTCGTAAATGAATTCAACGAGATCAACGCCCAGTTTGCTGAACCCATGGAGCCGGAAGAAATGGACGCCCTGCTTGAGCGTCAGGCCAAGGTTCAGGAACAGATGGACAACTGCGGAGCGTGGGACCTCGACTCCCGCCTTGAGATGGCAATGGATGCCCTGCGCTGCCCCCCCGGAGACACTCCGGTTTCCGTAATCTCCGGTGGTGAAAAACGCCGCGTGGCCCTTTGCCGCCTGCTTCTTCAGGAACCGGACATCCTGCTGCTTGACGAACCTACCAACCACCTTGACGCAGAATCCGTTGCATGGCTGGAAAGACACCTCCAGAATTACGCCGGAACCATTATCGCCGTAACCCACGACCGTTACTTTCTCGACAATGTCGCCGGATGGATTCTGGAACTGGACCGCGGCCGGGGTATCCCTTGGAAAGGCAACTACTCTTCCTGGCTGGAGCAAAAGGAAAAACGTCTGGCTAACGAAGCCAAGTCCGACGAGAAGCGCCGCAAGACCCTCGCCCGCGAGCTGGAATGGATCCGCATGTCCCCCAAGGGCAGACGTTCCAAGAGTAAGGCCCGTATCAGCGCGTACGAATCCCTTGCCAACCAGCAGAGCGACGAATACTCACGCGACCTGGAACTCTACATCCCGCCGGGACCGCGCCTCGGTAAGCAGGTTATCGAACTTAAAGGTGTGCGCAAGCAGGCCGGAGAGAAGCTGCTCCTCGAAGATACCAGTTTCATGATCCCTGCCGGTGCCATCGTCGGTATCATCGGCCCCAACGGCGCCGGTAAAACCACCATGTTCAAAATGATCAGCGGACAAGAGCAGCCTGATGAAGGTGAAGTTGTCATCGGTGAAACCGTACAGGTCACCCACGTTGACCAGCACCGCGACGCCCTTGATCCTGAGAAATCCGTCTACGACGTAATCTCCGGCGGAAACGAATTCGTCAAACTCGGCGACCGGGAAATCAATGCCCGTGCCTATGTTGGTAAGTTCAACCTCACCGGCTCCGAACAGCAGAAAAAATGCAAAGTTCTTTCCGGTGGTGAACGTAACCGCGTCCACCTTGCACTCATGCTTCAGGAAGGCGGCAACGTACTTCTTCTTGACGAACCGACCAACGACCTTGATGTAAACACCATGCGTGCGCTGGAAGAAGGTCTGAACAACTTCGGTGGCTGCGTGCTGGTTATTTCTCACGACCGCTGGTTCCTTGACCGCATCGCCACCCACATCCTCGCCTTTGAAGGAGATTCTTCCGTATACTACTACGAAGGATCATACTCCGAATACGAAGAAGACCGCAAAAAAAGATTGGGCAAAGACGCTGACCAGCCTCACCGCATCAAATACAGAAAACTTACCAGATAAAATAAAAAGGGGAAGAGCACCGCTCTTCCCCTTTCTTCATTGTCATAAACTCAACCTATTTGCGTCTGTTTAACAATCTTGAACCTCGCCGGAGAGACCAGATCCCGCCCACACTTCTTGGCCCGGTATAGCTGTTCATCTGCTTCTTGAATCAAATTTTTAAAATCTTCATGACCGCGTAGCTCCGCCACCCCGATACTGACTGACACGGCTAAATAGGCTTCACCAACCTGAAACATCTGCTCACGGATACTGGAACGAAGCCTCTCGGCCACCTTTATCCCGTCATGCACTCCTGAATGAGGAAGAATTACCAAAAACTCTTCTCCCCCAAGACGACCGAAATGATCTACTTCCCGAAGGACTTCGCTGCAGCGCTTAGCTGTTTCCTTGAGAACCTCATCACCTACATAGTGCCCGTACTCGTCGTTGACCCTCTTGAAATGGTCAATATCCATCATCAGCACTGACAACTTATTATCAAAACGGCGTGCAGACTTAAAAAGACAATCCCCGGCCTCAAGAACCTTGCGGCGACTGTATACTCCAGTAAGCTCATCGACAGCTACCAGCTTTTTCAAGTCTTCCATCGCTGCATACTCCCGGCGCGAAGACCTGCCGAAAGAGTAAAGAAAAAAAGCACCGAAGGCATTGGCTAAAAACAGGTAAATTGTAGAATTTACAAAAGTTCCTGAATGAACAGGAAGAACAACTGATAAAGCAGTCAGATAAATCACAGATCCGCAAACAGCCGCAATGAATGGTGGAATGATGCGTAACGGCAAAAGGATATAGTAAGCCAAAACAATAAAAACAGTTACGGGCACACTAAGCGAACCGATATCTGTAAATTTAACCATCAATTCCAATGATTCAGCTGCCAGAAGTGAAAACATACACAAAGCCATGAAAAGGTATTGCACCTTTAGTCGGGCTTTGTCGGTTAAAAGCAGGATAAATGCTAATACGCCCAAAAGACATGCGCACACTCTCCCCACCAAAATAGTATGAAATTCAGACCCAAAACCAAGATCAGCGTAATCGCTATAACCACCCGCAAGGTATGTAACTATAGTAACGAAATACAAAAAAAGAAATCTGAACCTGACTGAAGTCCACTTCTCATTTTGAAACGATTCTTCAAGGGCGGAATCTTTAAATTCGCCCATAAAATTTATTTTATTCACATCCTCCCCTCAAGCTAAAAAAGAGGGCAAGATGTAACTGCGTGCTAAGCTTAAGTCAAGTTTGGTTCTATCTCCCTACACAGGAGACAACAAAGGAAGTATTGATACAATATGTACAATCTTTTTTACAGTATACGTTAGCCTGACAATACAACAAATCAATATTTCAATGCAGAGATCAGTCCGTTTTTTATAACAAAAAGAAGCATCACCTCATGACCAACTGCATCTGTAACACACGTAGACCATTCCTCAAGGAGTTCATTTTCATTAATTTCATAGCGGGCATTCTCCCACTGATAGCGGGAAACTGTTTTCATTTTATTGAAATATTTACCCAGAGACGGATCACAGCCATTCGGCAAGCCGCAACAAGCCCGCCACAAGGAAAGACTCCCGGCAACAATGTTCCAATCCAATCCGGGAGGAAGTTCCGCAACCTGTGCGGCAGCCTGCATTGGAATATTGACTTTCCCTGCATCTGAAAACACATGCCTTATTTCTGGCTTCCCTTCCAGAATGAACTGAATACTACCCAGCTTAAACGGAGAGACATGGCCGAAATAAACAGCGCGAAAACTTCCGCCTTCAAGTTCAAAATCCAACTCCAGCTGAGGGATTTGCCCCCGCTCCTGCAAAAGGTCCATGCCTTTAAACTTGAGCAACCCGAAATCAGACGGAACCGTCAGATCCGAGACATCATTCTGTGTGCCAAGCAACAAAGATAAAAGGTGAAGTGCGGGTTTCTCAAAACTAAAGGAAGAAATTTCATTTACTGACATCAGGATACCTTTAATCGTGTTGTTCGCATACACCTGTAATACCGATTTTACTCAAGCCCTCATTCAAAATACGGGAATAGAAGCGCCCCTGCTCATCTTTTCGGAATGCTACAAACAACTCATTCACACCAAAGGCTCTGGGTTCTATCTGGACAGTATCACTAAGCTTTCCAACTTCGTTATCAGTTACAGCCAAATAACTGTAGACCAAAGGATCGACCACGGCACAATCGACCCTGCCCTTGATGACTTTCATTATGTTATTTTTATCAGAAGGGGCAAAATCTGCATTGATAGTACCGTTGGCAACAGCCTCATCCAATTCAGGAGTATTTACGTACCCGGCCACAAACCCCACCCGAAGTCCGGCCAGATCATCAACCGTTCCCCAGCGAATCGGTTTACTTTTACGTTCCAGGAGGCTTATTGGACTACAGCCGTAACTTTTTGAAAAAATATATTTTTCGGCCCTTTCATTGGAATAGTATTCCGGGAAGTAGCCCACTACCCGAAAATCAGCTTCCACCATACGCATTGATCTTTTCCAAGGCAGGAACAGAATCTTTAATTCGTACCCCATAGCCTCAAAGGCTTTCCGAATAATTCTGGCACTGGTTCCGTTTTCAGGAAGACGCTGCCCAACATATGGAGGCCACTCAAGAGAACTGAGATAGACAACGTTATCGGCACTGGCGCTACCAACACTGAGACCCAGCAGGAGCATTGTTATGGCAATTAAAATTTTGAAACGGCCGACAAACATATATGAACTCCAGATTTGATTTAGATAAATATGTACCTTTTCAGTTAGTTGGGCAAGGACAAATAGTAAAAAAGAAATGCGGCACAAGGTGCCGCATTTCAATCTAACCACAACCGGATATTTATGTGAACAGGAGGAGATTGCCAGTCACTTTCCACATCACGAAAGAACTACTGCTTCAGTCCATTGTTTGAACCGGACACATACCGGAAAATCAACAGCAGACTCTACACTCCAAAGTACTACAGCCAGAGTGGACAACCTGATATATGCGACTGTCGACATCAGTGTCTTTGCAGCCGCCTTCCCGCAAATCGGAAAACAGGATTGTGACCATTCGGGCCTCTCAAAAGAAGCCCCGTTACCTCCTCCCGGTTAACTCATCGAAAATGATGTCTTATTATAAGATAAGTCTTTTTTACTGTTTGTCAGCCTCACATGCGCTCGAAACCATCACCGGGCTCCAATGCCGGAATATTAGTATCATCTCTCCGTAAAACAGGTGAGAAGTGAGAGCCATCGTCAGGGACAATAAAGAATTGCATTGTATCCTGAAGCTTTACCGCCTGCGCAGATAACTCTTCCGATGTAGAAGACAGCTCTTCCGCAAAAGCAGCATTACGCTGAATGACCTCGTCGAGCTGAGTAATAGCCTTTGAAATCTGCTGACCACCCTCATATTGCTCACGGCTGGCCGCAGCAACTTCACCGACAAGCTCCTCGTTGCGGTTGATGTCCGTAATCATAGAATCCAATACCTGTTTAGCGCGTTCAGCAACCTGCAGACTCGATCCAGTCAACTCCCGAATCTCCCCGGCAGCTACGCCGCTTCTTTCCGCAAGCTTGCGTACTTCTGAAGCGACCACGGCAAATCCTTTGCCGTGCTCCCCCGCTCTGGCGGCCTCAATAGCGGCATTCAGGGCCAGAAGGTTGGTCTGGCGAGCGATTTCCTCAATTATGGAAGTTTTCTCGGCAATATCCTGCATTGCAACCACAGTCTGAGAAACAGCCTGCCCGCCATTCACAGCTTCACGGGCAGTTTTAACTGCTATTTCCCGGGTCTCTTCGGCGAGTTCTGTATTCTTTGAAATATTGCCGGTCATCTGGGCGATGGAAGCAGATACTTCCTCCACCGAAGCAGCCTGTTCAGTAGCCCCCGCGGAAAGGTGCTGGGCGGAAGCGGAAACCTCCTCACTGCCTGCGGCAACCTGCTCCGCAGCAGATTTCACACCGACAACAACTCCGCGCAAGGATGAGATCATACTTCCCAGTGAACGCATCAGCTTACCAATCTCATTGGGTGAATCACTTGTAACGGAATCAGTAAGATCTCCCGAAGCCATCTTCCCGGCCACATGCATTCCGCCGCTGACAGGAGTAATGACCAGCCTGCGCACCGAGAAATACACAATGCCGCACACGACCAGAATAATCATTCCCCCTACAGCAATCAGAACATTACGTTGCATGACGGCTGCTGAAGCCAGATCACTCTCATAGGCTGTGAGCATTACCAGCCAACCTGTCTTGGGATCAGTCTTGAAAATCATGGCCTTACTGCGGCCCTGCCAATCATAAAACTCTTTCCCATTTTGCGCAGAAAGGGCCCTCTTCATAAAATCGTACTTACTCAAATCTTTCATAATCAATTTAGGCACAGGATGATAAAGAACCTGCCCTCTGGCATCAGTAACCACACCGTACCCTTCAGTGCCAACAACAACAGGACGTACAAAACGATCGGTAAATTTCAGCCAGTCACCAAAAACCGCAATACCACCCAGAACGCGCCCTTGAGCATCCTTAACTGCTGAGCTGGCTCCGAAAAGCAAACTCTTGTCAGTTTTGGACCTAAAAACAGACTCGGTTATATAGGTGTCTTCACCTTTCAATATGGCTTTTACGTAATCACGCGAACTGATATCAAGTCCGTCAAGAAAACTACCCTTACTATCTATTCCCGATAAAACTTTACCATTGCGATCAAAGGCCAATACAGCCCAGATCACTTCATTGTTGCGCATGGTCTCCTTAAACAACTTTCCAACATCAGAAGATTTATTCTCCAACAAATCCTTTACTGCCTCCTGTTCGGCAAGGCTTTTAACCACCGCCACAGTATCAGTAACAAACAGATCAAGGGAGGAAGCTATAATGGCCGCCTGACTGCTGGCTGACTCCATCGAGTTATCAAGAACCATTTTGTAGGAAGAATTCTGAACATAAAAAACAAGACCACCAATTCCAGCCAAAATTGGTATGATAATTGGTAACAGGATCACTCTTAATAAACTTTTTGATACCCAGCTCATGCTAATGCTCTCCATTTAAAATCACAGAAATGACATAACTACTCACTGTGAGTTCAAAAATAACTCCAGCCAACTCTATCCTAACTGCGAGTTCCAGTCCAACACAAAAACAGACACCACTGAATCTATAGATAATAATCCACCAAATTTTGACGCCAAAAAAGCCCGCAAGCTCAAAAGCTTACGGGCTGGAAATACAATTTTCACCTAACTAAGCATCAACCATCATTTCAGCGCATTTCATAGCTGCCTTGAAACTATCGAGAGATGCTTTGCCTGTTCCGGTTATGTCATAGCCTGTGCCATGGTCCGGCGAGGTGCGCGGAAACGGCAACCCGAGAGTGATGTTTACCGCTTCGCTGAAGTGCAGCAGTTTAAGCGGTGCCAAGCCCTGATCATGGTACATAGCCAGCACTGCGCTATAGTCACCCTGAGCTGCAAAATAAAAAACAGTATCACCCGGAAACGGTCCTTCCACATCAAACCCCTTAGCCCGTGCTTCGGCAATGGCAGGTTCGATGACCGTGATCTCTTCATCACCGATACGCCCGGATTCCCCGGCATGGGGATTCAGCCCGCAAACAGCTATTGGCTTAGTAAGTCCCAATGATTTAACCAGACCGTCGGTGAGTTCGATACAACGTAGAATACGCTCCTTGGTGACCAGTCCTTCAATATCCACAAAACGGGGATGGGTGGTAACAAGGCTGACCTTAAGCTTCGGGCCGCCCAGATGCATGCAGACATTCTCCCGCCCTACGCCGGAACGGGTTGCCAAGAATTCAGTATGACCCGGAAAATCAAACCCGGCCAGTTGCAGCATGGCCTTATTCAAAGGACAGGTAACCAACCCGGACAGCACTTTCCTGTTCAGCAAGTCCATGGCTGTTTCCATGGCTTCCCCGGCGCAACGGCCACCCTCAGGATCGGCCTGACCGACTTTCAGTTCAAAATCGTCCAATACTTTCGGGCAGTACAGGTAGTAGCCCGGTTCTGCATCAATAATCTGTTCCGGATCATCCAGCACAGTATAAAATTTTTCCAGTCCCAACCTTTCCAAATGATAAACCAGACCGTTCTCCGGTCCAATCATCAAATAAGCACGGTCAGCCGGACGCTCAGCTAGCAGACGGCAAGCCAGTTCAGGTCCCAATCCATTAGGATCACCAAGAGTAATACATATATTTTTTTTCATAATAATTTGCCTCCGGCGGCTGGGGAAGGGAAACTTTTGGGAAAAGTTTTCCTTCCCCAGACCCCATCCCTTCAAAACTTTTCAGTTTGCTTCGCATATAGCTCACAGACCGACTTTCAAAAAAAACAACCGCAATATCTTGATACATATTGCGGCCTTGTATTTAGCAACAATTCACGCGCGAAGCGACGAAGCCCCGACAAAAAATTTTGGGATTCTTAAACCTTTTTTTCAATAGGGTTTAAGGCCCCGGCAGGGCCGCCGGAGGCAAACTACTCCTGCTTTGGTCTTAAAGCAATAGCTCCGAGGGGCGGCAGAGTCAGTTCCAGATAATATGGGAAAGCGCCCAGATCTCCGGCCTTGCGGGCCTCAACCTTGCCGACATTGCCCACGTTGGAACCGCCATAAATTTCAGCATCGGAATTGAAAATTTCCTCCCAGTTTCCATCCTGCGGACAACCGAGACAATAATTGGAACGCACCACCGGGGTAAAATTGAACACCCAGAGCACGGGACTCTCCCCTTCACTCTTGCGCAGAAAACTTATGGTCGAGGACTTGTAATCGTTGAAATCCACCCACTCGAAACCGGCCCAATCAGTGTCGTGCTTGTACATGGCCGGATTCTCGTGCATAACCCGGTTCAAGTCGATAACTGTGTTGCGCAATCCCTGATGGGACGGGAAACCGAGCAAAGTCCAATCAAGCTCCTTACGGCAATTCCATTCATTCCACTGCCCGAACTCACAGCCCATAAAGAGCAGATTCTTGCCCGGATGCGCCCATTGATAACTGAAAAGCAGCCTCAGATTGGCCATCTGCTGCCACATGTCGCCGGGCATTTTGGAAAGTAGTGCACCTTTGCCATGCACCACCTCGTCGTGTGAGAGGGGCAGGAAAAAGTTCTCGCTGAAAGCATAGATCATGGAAAAGGTCAGATTGTTGTGATGATACGAACGGTGGATGGGACTCTTTTCCATATAATCAAGGGTGTCGTTCATCCACCCCATATTCCACTTGAAAGTGAAACCGAGGCCGCCGGTGTAAACCGGACGGGACACACCGGGCCATGAGGTTGATTCCTCGGCAATCATCATGGCACCGGGGAATTGCTCGTGAACTACAGCATTTAACTTCTTCAGCAGCTCAATGGCCTCGATATTCTCATTGCCGCCATGCTCGTTGGGAATCCACTCCCCATCACGCCGGGAATAATCTAGGTAAAGCATGGAGGCCACGGCATCTATGCGCAGCCCGTCAATATGAAATTCCTTGAGCCAATAGAGAGCATTGGCCAGCAGAAAGTTGCAGACCTCATGACGACCAAAATTAAAAATGTATGTTCCCCAGTCCGGATGTTCCCCCTTGCGGGCGTCAGCATGCTCGTACAAGGCAGTTCCATCAAAGCGGCCCAGTCCCCAGTCATCCTTGGGGAAATGCCCCGGAACCCAATCAAGGATTACTCCCAATCCGGCCTGATGGCACTGGTCTATAAAATAACGCAGGTCATCCGGGGTTCCGTGCCGCGATGTAGGCGAATAGTAATGAGTGGTCTGGTATCCCCACGACTCATCAAGGGGATGCTCGGCAATGGGCATCAGTTCGATATGGGTGAAGCCCATATCCTTGGCGTAGGGAATCAACTCATCTGTAAGCTGGCGGTAGGAACGGTAATCCCAGCCTTCCCTGCGCCACGATCCAAGATGGACTTCGTAAACAGATATAGGCTGGTCCAATGGCAGACCTGTCTGGCGCCGATCTGACATCCAATTTTCATCCTGCCATTCGTAATTATCAAGCCCCCAGGTAACAGCCGCATGGCCGGGACGCATTTCAGTGCGAAAAGCAAGCGGGTCAGTCTTGGTCACCTCATGACCATCACTCTGGATCACATGATATTTATACATCTGACCGGGCTTCACACCGGGAATGAATCCGGCCCAGATACCGGAAACGCCCACAGGCATGAGCTTGTTGACCCGGTTGTCCCAGCCGTTAAAATCACCGGTAACAAAAATTTCACGGGCATTAGGTGCCCAGACCGCAAAACGGTACCCTTCCTGACCTTCCTGCAGGTCAAAATGCGCTCCGAGTATACGGTATAAATCCCAGTGTTCCCCTTTACCGAACAGGAAAAGATCAAAAGGGGCTATGTAGACAGGTAAAGTTTCTGGCATCAGGGCTCAATCCTCTGGTTTGCAGCAGTTATCCGTAAATTCAACAGCCGGTATAAATTTTTGAATCCGTGGGGTATGGCCTTACAATCTGGCTCCCAGCTCGCGATATAATTTTATATATTCACCTGCAGAGCGATCCCATGTGAACTCCTTGAGCATGGCCCGCTTCACCATTTTCTGCCACTCTTTACGGTCATGCCAGGCTTCCACGGCCTGCATAACCGCTTCATAAAACTGGTCTGCATCCGGTTTCTCAAAGGTAAATCCAGTGGCATCAGTCGCCGGATACGGAGTAATGGTATCACGCAATCCGCCCACGGCTGTGGCAACTGGGGGAGTGCCGAAACGCAGGGCATAAATCTGGGTCAGGCCGCAGGGTTCATAGCGTGAAGGCATGAGAAAAATATCAGACCCGGCTTGAATTCCGTGGGCAAGATCTTCGGTATAGCCCACCTGCACGCAAAACTGCCCGTGATATTCCTCCATAAATTCCAGCAACTGCGCTTCATACCCAAGATCTCCCTCACCGAGAACAATCACACCTACATCCTTCTCCATCAGCCTAGGCAGGATGTCAATAAGCAGATCAATGCCCTTCTGCCCCCGTAAACGGCCGATAAAACCAAGGACTGGCTTATCTTCCAACTGATCGGACATGTAAAAATCACGCAGCATACTTCTCTTACATTCCTGCTTACCGCGGATATCTTCTGCGCTGTAACAACAGGGCAGGAACTTATCGTTGCCGGGGTCCCATATGGAATAGTCAGCCCCGTTGAGAATACCGTGCAGCTTGTGGGATTGGTTATTCAGAAACCCTTCCAGACCGCAACCGAATTCAGGGCCCAAAATTTCATTTGCATAAGAAGGGCTGACTGTAGTCACCGCATCGCTGTAGGCAATACTCGCTTTGAGCATGTTCAAGTCACCGTAAAACTCGGCACCGTGCATGGTCCATGCTTCGGCAGGAAGGTCGGACTCATGAAAAAGCCTCTCGGAAAAACGGCCCTGAAAGGCAAGGTTGTGGATGGTAGTCACAGTCTTTGTGTTCTTCCAGAAAGAATCCGTTAACCGCTCAAAATACAAATAGGGCGGCACCAATGCGGACTGCCAGTCATGTGAGTGAATTACCGCCGGGGGCGACGGAAGCAAGCGTGCCCACTTGAGCACGGCTTTACAGAAAAATATAAACCGTTCGCAATTGTCGAAGTAATCGCCGTAATGGGTGTTGTAATAGTGACGGCGATCAAAAAATTCACCACGGGAAACAAAGTATACGGAAATACCATCGTAATCAGTCTGGTAAATCTCCGCAGTGGTGTCCGGCCAAGGGTAGCCAACATGCAGATCGGAATAGACCAACCGCAACTTATGGCCGTCTAAATTCATGCGCCCGTAAAAGGGGGTGATTACAGCGGTTTTGGCCCCTTTGGCATGGATTGCCGGGGGCAAAGCGCCCATAACATCTCCCAGCCCCCCGGTCTTTGAAAAGGGATACATTTCAGATGTAACATAAAGAACGTCGTGCACTGGTCAGACTCCCTTCATTTTCAGCTTATTATTTTTTATTGCCCACAGCAGCATGATCCTGCAAACGGATCAGCTTGGAAGAAAAATCACTAAGGATATCGAGATGGTCGAAAACAAGATCCGGCAAATTGTCCAGCTTGAAAAAGCCCGCCCCTCCGGCATCGTCCCCGGCCTGCAAAGCCGAAGCATCGCTTGTCACCGCGCTATAGGTAACGCTGATGGTGTGCTGGCGATCGTCACGGCAGGGCATGGAATAGACCCCAACCACCCCGGTCAGAACCACCTCCAGTCCGGTCTCTTCCTTTGCCTCGCGTACGGCGGCATGTTCAAGAGTTTCCCCGTAATCAACGAATCCTCCGGGTAAAGCCCAGCCCAGAGGAGGATTGTTACGCTCAATAAGCACAACTCCGAGGATAGGATCATAAATTACAACATCAACAGTGGGGACAGGATTACGGTAAAGTACAACATCTTTTCCGCAATGGGGACACGGTTTTGATCCGAGCATTAAAAACAGCCTTTCTTTAATCTACTACAAATATATTAACTTTTATACATAAGAAACAAATGACTATCAGTTCCTATAAATACCCCGAATGGAATTTCATTACAAGAGAATCCACATTTTTTTCTTAAAGTCCACCTTTGTAACATCACCCGTTCGGTTCAAAATATTTTACCTACCCACTTCAACTGCGCCAACCGCAGTAAAACAGCGTTTCAGAACCGTATCGGCGCTCAAGAGGACTCTTAGAGACCAAGACAATATTAATAGCCATCTCCCGTAACAATGAAAAAGGCCCCGTTGGTAAAATCCAACGAGGCCCGTTTCAGCATTTTCTCAGCAAAAGAATGAAGGTAATATCTATACAGCAACGGGCGTGCCAAAATTCAAAACAGACCACACTTCCAACTTAAGTATTCGAAATAAATGAACAAGACCACAAAAACCACATAACCGACCAACCCACCAAACAGTACAAAAACTTTTACCCATCTACAAAACAACACTCGAATCCGGGATCGGGGGTAAAATATTTTTTACCGCCTTTTCATTTTCAAATCTCGATTGTTTGCGCCTGAACAGCTGCCGTGATAATCAACAGTATCCCTACTGAAGCAAATCCCTGTAACAGGGTATCCTTCCAACTATCTAAACAGAGGACAAAACAATGCGCACACGAGCTATTATTCTTGCTGTGACCATGCTTCTAGTTGCTGCGGTTCCGGCTATAGCCTCCAACCAGTGGCCTGATGACCTGCCCTCCCAAATAGGTAAATGTCAAAAACTGCCTCCTTCAGCGGTCATCGGAGGCCTTCCGCGCCTGCTTGCCTACTTCACGCCACAAGGCATGACATACGGAATCAAAACTGATGACGGCAAAACTTTCAATCTGTACTCCCAACCACTCGGCAGTAAAGCTTCCGTGCCAATACAATCAGGAATATCCCTTAATCAGGTGAAAAGAATTCTGGAAACAAAATGTTCAGAATAACCACACAACACTTCTCAAAGCTATCCAGCAAAATGAAAAAGGCCCCGTCGGAAGTTCCGTCGGGGCCAATTTCAGCATTTTGTTCAGCAAAAGTTTGAAGGTAATATTTATCTAGCAACCGCCGTGCCAAAGCTTTTAACAACCACACAAACTCAAACAAGACACTGAAATACAATACTTAAATCAAAAAGCACTACAAATCGAAGACACTCCATATTGGTACAAGTTTTTTTACCTGACAGAAAGCTAAGCCTAAAATTGGAGATCGGGGGTAAAATATTTTTTACCGGACTTAATCCCCATAACGAACAGTCCAAATAAATATTCCCATCTGCCCAATATCAAAAGGGGCAGTGCATAAAATTTCATTACCCACCAATTTCACCCTGAAATGAAAAAGGCCCCGTCGGTCAATTCCGACGAGGCCTATTTCAGCATTTTGTTCAGCAAAAGTTTGAAGGTAATATTTATCTAGCAACCGCCGTGCCAAAGCTTTAAACAGCCTCACAAACTCAAACAAGACACTGAAATACAATACTTAAATCAAAAAATACTACAAATCGAAGACACTCCATATTGGTACAAGTTTTTTTACCTGACAAAAAGCTAAGCCTAAAATTGGAGATCGGGGGTAAAATATTTTTTACCGGACTTAATCCCCGTAACGAACAGTGCAAATAAATATTCCCATCTGCCCAATATCAAAAGGGGCAGTGCATAAAATTTCATTACCCACCAATTTCACCCTGAAATGAAAAAGGCCCCGTCGGTCAATTCCGACGAGGCCTATTTCAGCATTATGTTCAGCAAAAGTTTGAAGGTAATATTTATCTAGCAACCGCCGTGCCAAAACTTTAAACAGCCACACAAACTCAAGTAACACACTGAAATACAATACTTAAATCAAAAAGAACTACAAATCGAAGACACCCCATATTGGTACAAGTTTTTTTACCTGACAGAAAGCTAAGCCTAAAATTGGGGATCGGGGGTAAAATATTTTTTACCACTCAAATAAAAAAAGACCTGTCCTTAAAAAAGAACAGGCCTACAAAAATCTATTTAAAATAAAATCTAATCCACAATCACAAATCCGGCACTTGTCAGCTGGTCACGCGTGACCACGCCATAGCGGAACACTTTAATTTTATTGTCTGCAAGGGGTTCCACAACAGTTGAGGGTTCGCCGCCTTTAGGACCGGGTTCAGGGGTATATACACCCTCCACCATAATGGTCAGCTCTTCATCCAACTCTTCAGCAACACCGGTCCCGGGCTTACCACTCATGTTCGCACTAGTCGCAATTAGCGGAGTACGGGCTTTAAGGCACAGCTCTGCTGCACGGGGGTGCTCGGTCCAACGCACAGAAGTATATCCCCGGGAATCCTTAACTGCTGAAGGAAGCTCTTCCCGGGCCTTGACCAAAATTGAAAGCGGGCCGGGCCAGAATTGTCTGGTCAGCTTGAGCAATTCGAAGGAAACAGATTCAGTGACAAGATCAAGCTGATCAATACTGCCGATAATCAAAGGTAACGGCTTGGACACCGGACGCCCCTTAATACGGGCGACACGATTCGCAGCCCTTTCATCCATGGCATCCGCGCCAATGGCAAAAAGGGTTTCCGTAGGATAAACCAGTACCCCACCGGTTCTGATAATATTTACAGCTTCCTGCTCACTCATACCTGTTTTACTCCAAAAAAACGCATTACAGCACACGGAGCGATTATTAATACCAACTTTGTGCCTTATGTCCAGTATCTTTTACAGTGCCAAGAATATCATTATTGATAAACTACACTAGAGACAGCAGAAGCTGCATGACTTTATCATCCGTTTGGCATAATACAAGAACCTGTCAGTATATGAATAAATGGAGATGACAAATGGTTGCTGCTACTCACAATTTAGAAGCTGAAAAGGTTGAATCCTTTCTTTCTGCAGTCAGGAATTCAGTCCCCCTCTGGGTCATGGGAACTGAAGAATTTTCCCACCAAAACGGATTAATCAACGTTTTTCAACACCTTTCATCCGGCAATCCCATGTTTGCGAACGTTAGCGCCGGACTTTCCCTGCTGGCATGGCAACAAAACCCGCTTGACCGCTCTGCTGCAGTGAAGTGCATGGGTTTAAACGACACTTCATGCTCCGTTGGGCTGATAAAAATATTACAGATACTGATAAACACCCCGGTATCAGAAATCCCCCTCCAAGACCTCGACAATCTCCTACAAGCCGGGGACCATGCCCTGATCATCCGCCACCTTTTCCCACTGCTGCGGGGACAGGACGGCTTAAGCTGGTTGACTCACTCCTGGGACACCCTCCTGCGCATGGGCAATGCGGAACTCCCGCGCACAGCTCTTGAGCTGGTCAACTGGAGCGAAGACTTAATCCAACTTAAACAGAGACTTAAAGCACAGTATAATTTTTTATACAGCTCAACAGAAGAGACTTTGCGGAATCTGGAGGAACTGGACCACGACATCTGGTCCCTGTGGCTTGATTATATGCGCAGTGAACTGCTGCTCCGAGCCGGACAGACAGATGAAGGCACAGCAATGCTGGCAGAACTCTGGAAAAGCAATATCTGGAACTTAAACTGGGGGCAAAAACTCCATAGCTTGCTCAACCCGGTCGACACCTCAGACGCCCTTGTGAACTCAGAGGAAGTCGCAATCCTGCTCTATTCATGGAACAACGGGCAGTTGATTGAAAACACACTGAAGAATGTAGCAGCATCAAAGATCGGCAATGCTCGGGTATTCGCCTTGAATAACGGTTCTGACGACAGCACCGGACAGGTGGTCAATGACTCGCAATACCTTTTCCGCAAGGATTGCTACAAGCCGATCCATCTACAGGTAAATGTAGGTGCTCCGGCAGCACGAAACTGGCTTCTGGCAGAACCGAAAGTACGCAAGGCCAAATGGGCCGTGTTTCTGGATGATGATGTGGAACTGGAACCTAACTGGTTGGAAGAACTACTGGCAACCGCACAAAATTACGGCAATCCCGGAGCTGTGGGCTGCAGAATAACGTCCACCGGAACACCAAGATCATTACAGTCGGCGGACTACCATCTCTTTCCCCCGGGAAACGGGACTTCACAAATTGAAGGGCTGACCGAACGAATCATGGTCTTTGACAGCTGCCGAAACGGTTTTGATTACGGGCAGTTTTCATACACCCGTCCGGCAATGCACGTCTCCGGCTGCTGCCACATGTTGAATATGGAAGCGATCCACCAGTGCGGTGATTTCGATGTACGTTTCAACCCGACTCAATTCGATGACCTCGAACGGGACCTGCGTGCAGCCCTTAGCGGCTATGAGCATATTTATGCCGGCCAACTGCGCATCGGCCATATCCAGCACTCAAGCCTTGCCAAGGCAAGTAATGTACGTTCCATGGCTCAGGTCTTCGGAAACAAGATAAAACTGGAAAGCAAATACAGCGAGCATGACCTGAACGTCCTCTTTGGAAAGGATCTGGCCATGCTCTGGCAGGATGCTGAACGCAAATGGACGGAGCTGGCAGAACACCTTAGCATCAAATAGCTGAAAAGGTGCTTTATCAGCTATCTAGCAAGCCATTCGGCAGTAAGCTTTTCCATCTCTTCTGGTGAAAAAGAAGGATTGTCGTACATGCCTTTGGCAAAACGCTGAGAAAATCCATGATAAAGAATCAGTGCTGCGGCAACGGAGACGTTGAAGCTCTGGATCATGCCCTGCATGGGAATGTAGACTTCATCGGGTACCAGTTCCGCAAGTTCCGGGGCAGTTCCGCTGTGTTCATTGCTCAGGATCACAGCAGAAGGCTTGCTGAAGTCAAAATCCATAAGCGGCTTTGCGGTTTCGGAAAATCCGGTCCTAACTACCTGATATCCCTGTTCACGCAATCCACCGACCATCTTTACCGGATCAGTATGCTTGGTGCGTTCAACCCATTTCTTGCCGGATGCGGAAGATTTTTTTGCAAGTTCGGGCCACTGTGATACAGTATAGTATAAATGTATGCCGTAAATGCCGAAGGCGTCACAGCTCCTGAGGATGGCCGAAACATTGTGGGGATCCCAGACATTATCGATAATGAGGGTAAAATCCTTCTGGCGTTTTGCCAGGACTTCCCTGACCCTTGCTTCTCTTTGAGGTGTTCTCTGTCTTTCCATGGCGTACTGGGTACCCAACCTTTTGCAAGTTTGCAAGGGCTGGACCTGAAGCAAGTTTAAGCGCAACAAAAAGCAGAATATTAACAAGTACATTTGATTGATTTAAAAAAAATGATATGTAATGATTTCAGAGGATATTTATTTTCACGGAGGCTTTAATGCGTGCGCTGATTGCAGAGGATGAATTTGTAGGGCGAAAACTGCTCTCGACCTTTCTGGCCCCACTTTTCGTGATTGATGTCGCGGTAAATGGTCAGGAGGCGGTTGAAGCATACAAACTGGCCTATGAAGAAGGAGATCCATACAGTTTAATACTTATGGATATCATGATGCCAAAACAGGACGGACTTTCCGCCCTTGAGGAAATAAGAAGCTTTGAAAAAGAAAAGGGGATAACCCGGTACTGCAAAGTCGTCATGACTACGGCACTGGACGATCCCAAAACAGTAATCCGATCTTTCCACGATGTTGAGGCCTCCGCATTCATCGTCAAACCAGTGGAAAGGGAAAAGCTCTATGAAGAGCTTAAAAAAATCGGGCTGATGAATAAATAGATATTTCCGGCAGATGGAGCACAACTGATGAGTGAAGACGATTCTCTTATTGAAGAATTCTTTTCCGAAGTAAATGACAAGTACTATCCACAAGTACTTGAAGGAATCGACCTCCTTGATGAACAACGCATTGAGGAAGGCATCGAGGTGCTCTCACGCCCGTTGCATACGATCAAAGGTGTCACCGGATTCATGTCCGGTTTCGAACCGGCATCCACTTTTACCCACAAGGTTGAAGATTACCTGAAAAAAATGCAGGCCGGAGAAGTTGAGCATGATCTCATGCAGATTGCGCTCGCCATTGAATCCGTCAATACAATCTTCATGCTTATCGAACAGCTGCGTGAATCCGGCAGTTTTGACCAAGCTCTCACCGATGATATTGAAACCCGACTATCCGGAGAGGGGCAGAAAGCAGGAGCAGCAGACGAATCAGGCATCAATCCCATTGAGGTGGAGAAACTTCCCGATGCATCGATATTTAACCTCAAAGTCACCAGAATATACAGCTCCGAACAATTGAAAATGGTAGAAGAAAGCATGCAATCAATTGACGGCGAAAACAGGGTTCTTTTCGATTTCGGAATCACCATGTCCGTCGGCTCAGCATTTTTCGAATTGATAGCCTCATATTCCGAAAGTTGTGATATAGGCATTACCGGCATGAACAGCCACTGCACGAGTACTTTTTATTCATGGGGCTTCCAGCGCTACCTCACGGTATTTGAAAGCAGGGAAAGCTTCTTGGATAACACTGGAGTTTGAGGAAAATGAAGGACAGTATTTCCAGTTGCATTAGCCAGCTTCAAGAATCAATCATCAGCCTTGAACACGGTTCCGGTGATATTAATGATATTTTGCAGGCACTGGGGCTTGATAATGCCCAGATGAGGTCGGCTCAGATTATCGCCCTGATGGATATGCTGAGTGACGGCATAACTCCTATCACTCCGGACCTGATTACCTCCCTGCTTGATATTGCCGAAGCACAAAAAAAATTCTTCTACTGCATAGGCGGCCTGCTCGATCAGGGCGGCGCTCCGATTGAATCGAAGAAAGAAACAGAACCAGCTTGTGACATTACGTCCACCGAAGCGCTCGCCAGTGCTCCCGACAAGTATGAAGAAGAAATGATGGCCGAGATGCTGGCCATGACCGGAGAAACTCCCGCCGAAGACGAAGGCTGGGAGAAAATTGACGGTCAGACAGAATCTCCACCTGTTGAAGCAGAAGCGAAACAACCGGAACTGCCAACCGAACAGGATAAAACAATTGAACCAGAGCCGGTTGCCGCAGCCGCAAAACAAATTACAGAGGAAGAGCAAAGCACCAAAGTTCCAGCCCCACCTGCAAAGAAAAAAGACGCGCAAGCTATTTCATCCATCCGAGTATCCACCCAGCAGCTGGATTCATTGATTGAACTGGTGGGCAAACTAATGGTTACCTACGCTGTCATCGCCCAAACCAAGACAGACAACATTTCTAAAATATCATCCAGTCTTTCCGAACTGGATAAAGTCATCCGCAACCTGCAATCGGAAGTAGATGAAATCAGGCTGGTGCCTCTGAAACAAATTTTCATGCCCATGCACAGGCTGGTTAAATCAACATCCCAGAAGCTCGACAAACGCATCAAATTCACCATTACCGGTGAAGAGCTGGCCCTTGATAAAACTATTGTGGAATGCCTTAACGAACCACTGGTCCACCTGCTGCGTAACGCCCTTGACCATGGCGTTGAATCCACCGAAGACCGTCAGATGTGCGGCAAGGACGAAATGGGTAATGTCCACCTGAACGCTTACCGCAAAGGCGAATTCGCTTACATTGAAATTTCCGATGACGGTAAGGGTCTGGATGCCGATATTTTACTCAGCAAAGCCCTTGAACGCGGCATAGCCGATCCTGATAAGGAATACGCCAAGGAAGAAATTTACGAATTCATCCTCCAGTCCGGATTCTCCACTGCCAGTGCAGTCACAGATATTTCCGGGCGCGGTGTAGGCATGGACGCGGTGGTTACTGCCATCCAAAACACCTTGGACGGCAAGATATCCATCACCAGTGAACTGGGCGAAGGCTCTACCTTTACCATCGCAATTCCCTTAAGCCGCTCAGTGAATGAAGGCATTGTGGATGCCCTTGTAACCACTGTAGGACCGGAAACATTCATCTTTCCCAGCCGGGAAGTACTTGAAGTTTACGAGCCGGTGGAAAACGAATTCACCGACCTGCCTGACGGCCGTGAGACCGTTTCCGTGCGAGGCAAAGTCCGTCCTCTGATCCGCATGTACAAGGTTTTTGACCTCCCAGCGCCAACCGATGATGTTATCCCAAAGGTTATTTTGGTAAAACTGGGCGATACTGTTGCCGCAATTATGGTTGATGAAGTCCTGCGGCAGCAAAAAGCCGTGGTTACCGGATTCACCCTGCCCGTGAATTCCATCTATAAACTCCCCATTCTCGGCTTCGGCATGATGGGTGAACACGATGCCCTTGTGGTGGATACGGAAACCCTAATTGCTTCACACATGGACACCTCAGATTAGCAACAAACCACAAAGCACAATTTTCCAAGCCCACAGGAAAAACTTTTCTCTGTGGGCTTTGTCTGCTATGCATGCGAGTTCACGAGAAAGACAACTTACAGCGCAGGAATTTACCAGATGAAAAAAGCCATCCTTTTTGCAGCACACGGATCAAAAAACAGAGCCGCCAGTTCAGCTATGGGCAATATTTTGAAGATGGCTAAAGAGGCCCATCCGGACATCCCTGTTTACAGTGCTTTCACTTCAGGGCATGTGCTCAAAAAGCTTCGCGAAAAGGGCCAGAAACTGCCTACAGTGAAGCAGAATTTGGAAAATTTATCAGTTGAAGGATTTACCCATGTTGTAGTCCAGTCCCTGCATGTCATTCCCGGCACTGAATTCACCAACATCACCAGATTACTGGGCAGGGTCGAAAAAGGCGAAATTGAATTTGAAAAAGCAGTAGTGGGCGAACCGCTGCTGACCAATGATCAGGAAATCGATGAAATATCCGACATCATCCTCAACCTGCTGGAAGAGCGTGATCCGCAAAATGAAGCTTTGATACTCGTTGCCCATGGTTCCAAATATTCCGACAGCGGAAACTCCCTCTACGATAAATTCAAGGAAGTGCTGGAAGCAAAAGATGAGAACGCCTACCTCGGCAAACTAAATGCTGAAGGCGGCATCGAAGAAATCAGTGATCGCATCAAAGAATCCGGGATAAAAAAAGCTTACTTGCTGCCCCTGCTCTTCGGAGCCGGGAACCATGTAAAAAAAGATATGGCCGGAGAACAGAAAGACTCATGGATGAACATCGTCGCTTCCCGCGGTATTGAAACTGTACCAGTGGCAAAAGGAATAGGTGAATTTGATGTTTTCGCCCAGCGATGGATGGATAAACTCGAGAAGGCCATCAAACAACTGGAAGAATAATCAACACACTAAAAAATTTGCTGCTTGATTGTCCCCCGCACCGCATATACATTATGCTGGTGCGGTTAATTTTTTTAAAGACTGAAAACAATGGATAAAAAACTCATTGTGCACAAGCATGACGGCAAAGTCATGGAGCTTGCACCCGCAGCAGGGCTGAACATGGCCCAAAACCTTTTCCTGAACGGAGCCTTCCAAGGAGTGCCCCTCTGTTCGGGCATGGGACGTTGCGGCCTGTGTAAAGTGCGCTATGAATCCGAACCGCCTGAGCCACGCAAGGAAGAACAGCAAAAACTTTCTAGCGCAGAGATAAAATCCGGCTGGCGGCTTTCCTGCCTGCATCCGGCGAACGCAGCAACAATTTTCCTGCCCGAACCTGAGCGGGTAGTCCCGCGAGTCTCAGACAAATTTACCAACGAACTTCCAGAGAATCTGGGATTAGCCGTTGACCTCGGCACAACCGGGATGCACTGGGCTTTCACCATTGATGGCGAAACCGTAAAGTCGGGACAGGAACTGAATCCGCAAATCGGTCTTGGCAGCGAAGTCATGTC
This sequence comes from Maridesulfovibrio sp., assembly GCF_965230075.1. Lineage (GTDB taxonomy): Bacteria > Desulfobacterota > Desulfovibrionia > Desulfovibrionales > Desulfovibrionaceae > Maridesulfovibrio. Next base: position 3,143,779 of record NZ_OZ245945.1, read on the forward strand.
CCGGCTGGCTTTTGCAGCAAAACCGGAGCAACGCAAAACTCTGTCCAAGCTTGTCACCGAACGGCTGCAGACAATCATTGCCGAGACAGTCCCGATAGAAAAGCTGGTGGTTTCCGGCAACCCGTCCATGACCTCCATCCTCGCCCAGGATGAGGTAGAAGGCTTAAGCCGTGCGCCCTACTCCCTGCCGGACAAGGGCGGTAAACGGGTAAAGCTTGACGCAAAGCTTCCTGAAGCGTACATCCCGCCACATCTGGCTCCATTTGTTGGAGCGGATATAACTGCCGGGATTGTGGCCCTGAATTTTACCGATGCAAAAGCGCAGCCGCCATATCTCTTCGCTGATCTCGGCACCAACGGCGAATTCGTGCTCTGCCTTTCCGAGGACGAATACATTGTCTGCTCCGTTCCCATGGGTCCGGCCCTTGAAGGTGTGGGCATAAGCAACGGACGCACAGCAGGTCCGGGAGCGGTAAACGCTTTCAATATGACCCCGCTGGGACTCACACCGGCAGTCATCACAGCAGACAAACCGGAACAAGACCAAAAACCGGGTATCACCGGAACAGGCTACCTCTCGCTCTGTTCCCAACTGCTCAAATCCGGTGTGCTGACCCGTGAAGGACAATTCGGCCCGGGCAACACTCCCTTTGCCGCAAAACTGGCAGGCAAATTAACAGAAATAAACGGGACTCCGGTCCTTGATCTGGGATACGAAGGACTGACCCTTCCAGCCCCGGATGTGGAAGAAATTTTAAAAGTAAAAGCGGCCTTCAATCTCGCCATGTCCGCCCTGCTGAAAGAAGCCGGGCTGGCACCTTCCGATCTAAAAGAACTGATCCTCGGCGGGGCCATGGGCCAGCATGTAAATATAAATGATCTGGTGGCAACCGGATTCATCCCTGCTGAAAGCGCGACAATTACCCGCGCTGCAGGAAACACCTCCCTCAAGGGAGCAATAATTTTAACACACAATCAAGAAGCAAGGGATTTCGCCTCCAGCCTGCCCGCACGCTCCAAAGTTCTGGAGCTCGCCGGAAGCAGCGATTTCGGCCAGAAATACCTTGAGAGGATGATTTTCAAATATGTCTATTAAAGTAAGTTCACTTTTCCCCCTGCCGACCAAGGATGTATCCAAGGAATTGGATAAATACATAAAGATTTTACAAAAAACAGTCCCCCTTAAAGCCAAACACAGCAAGGAACTTAAATACGCTATCCGCGATCTTTCCCGCGACCTGACCGGGGAACGTTCCAACCTGTCCAACGACTACATGGGGGATCCGCGCAGCCTGAACGCCTACCTGCGTTACTTCCTTCCGTGGAACCTGTACCGCTTGGCAAGGCTGTTTCAGGGACTGGATATAAAACTGCCCGACAACGGCGTAGTCGTTGACCTCGGAGCCGGACCGCTTACCGTTGCTCAGGCCCTGTGGATTGCAAGGCCCGACCTGCGCGAAAAGAAGCTGACCTTCATTAACGTGGACCGCACTCCCAAGCCCATGCGCGAAGGCAACCGCCTCTTCGAAGCCATGACTGACGGGAAATCCCCGTGGCGCATGGTTAACGTCAAAGGTGGTTCCACTTCCAAAATTCGCGAAAAAGCGCACCTGCTGGTTACTGCTAACATGGTTAACGAAGCTTCTGCGGGCACCCGCATACCGCTTCCTGTCTGGGCAGAAAAATTCTGCCTGTCCATGGTTCACAAGCTGGCCCCGGAAGGACGCATCCTGATAATCGAACCGGGTATCCGCCGTTCCGGCCGTGTGCTCTCCGTTATCCGCGAAGAGTTCGTGAACGCAGGCTTCCCCATTCTCGGCCCCTGTACCCATACCGAAGAATGTCCCATGAACGGTGAACATGGTAAGGCATGGTGTCATTTCAACTACGATTCCGAGCACGCTCCCTCATGGTTGCAGAAACTTTCAGCGGAGTGCCGTCTTGAAAAGGATAACGTCAGCCTGAGCTTCCTCTACGTGGGACTGCATAAGGAAGAAGTGGAAACCCCGCGCGAAGGCGAAATGCTCATCCGCGCAATTTCCGAATCCTTCAGGCTTGATGAAGGCGGTTTCGGCCAGTATGGCTGTGCTGCTCAGGGGCAGATTCTGCTTTCCGCACAGGGCGGAGCAAAAACCTTGTATCCCGGTGGACTTATCGGTATGCCCATTCCTGAAGAGGAAAAACGGGACGAAAAATCCGGTGCACTCATCGTGCCCCTGCCCATGCGCGAAAGCGACAGACGCAAGCGCGAAGAGAGAGCTGAAAAGCCGCAACCGAAAAAGGATTTTCGCAAAGACAGAAGATAAAGAAATGCCTCCGGCGGCTTAAACCCTTTTTGAAAAAAGAGTTTAAGCATCCCAAAAACTTTCATTTGGGCTTCGCCATTATTAACGCAAAATATAGCGATATATAACCTCATGGAATTTATTGATCTTGGATTAATCCCCCACGGGGAAGCTGAAAGAATTCAACTGGAACGTTTGAAACAGGTGATGGAAGAAACTGCTGAAGATGCTCTATATTTGTTGGAGCATCCTCCAGTGGTTACTTTGGGCCGTCAGGGCGGACTGGAAAACCTGCTCATTAGTGAGGAAGCCCTCAAGCAAATGGGAGCAGAGGTAGTCCAAACTGCGCGGGGCGGTAACATTACCTGCCACTATCCCGGACAAATGGTTGTCTACCCGGTCATGCGCATTGAAAAACGGCGTGGCGGCATCAAGAAATTCTTCCATGACATGGAAGAGACTGCCATCCGCACCGCAGCTCGATTCGGTGTGGAAGCGGCAAGGAGCGAAGGCAGACCTGGAGTCTGGGTCGGTCCCGGCAAGCTCTGTTCCATCGGCATCGGTGTAAAAAAATGGATCACCTACCACGGACTATCTTTCAATGTTTCCAGTGACATGAAACTTTTCGACGCCATCACCCTCTGCGGGCTGCACGGCGCACACCCCACTTCCCTTTCAAGAGAAGCGGGCAAAGAAATTTCTACCGAGGAAGTAAAAAATGTCTTCAGAGAAGAATTCGGAAAAGTATTTACGGATACCGCCGTGGCTGCGGGTTAAGCTGCCCACCGGAAGGACTTTTAACGACACCAGCAAGATGCTGGAGGACCTGAACCTGAACACGGTCTGCCAGTCCGCAAAATGCCCCAACTGCTGGGAATGCTTTTCGCGCAAGGTGGCAACCTTCCTGATCATGGGCAACAACTGTACCCGTGACTGTGCCTTCTGTAACATCTGTCCCGGTCAGATCGAACCGCTTGATGCGGACGAACCACGCCGCGTGGCAGAGGCTGTTACGCGTCTGGGCCTAAAATACGCAGTCATCACTTCTGTGACCCGCGATGATCTTGATGACGGTGGTGCAGCCCACTTTGCGGAAACCATTGAACGCATCCGCGCCGAGCATCCCGAATGTAAGGTTGAAGTACTCATCCCGGATTTTCAGGGCAACCTTGATGCGCTCAAAGCAGTCATCGCCGCCAAGCCGGATGTCATCAACCACAACGTGGAGACCCCGCCCGGGCTCTACGATGCAATCCGCCCGCAGGCCGATTACCAGCAGAGCCTTGAGCTTATCAAACGGGTCAAACAACTCAGCGACATCCACGCCAAATCCGGTCTCATGGTCGGCCTCGGTGAAACTGACGAGCAGGTCTATAAAGTCATCGACGACCTCGCAGCCATCAATTGTGACATAATCACTATCGGCCAGTACATGCGCCCTTCAAAAGCGCATCCGGCTGTAAAACGATACGTGGAACCGTCAGTGTTCGATGAGTACGCCGAATACGGCAAGAAGCTCGGTGTGCCGCACATGTTCTGTGCACCCCTTGTCCGCAGTTCGTTCAACGCTGCTGAGGCTTTTGACAAGCTATAAAACAAATTATTTCATACTATTAACCATTACGGAACTTTCGTTACGGAAGTTCCGTATTTTTTTGGGCTCATTCACTCCAAAATCAATCTCAAAAATAACACAATCTATTATTCCTACTCCTACCCACAACAAAATAAGCACCATCCACCACTTTATACAGCTTAAATATACCAATCAAAACAACACCTTTCCATCCTCATCTTGCCGTATTATAAATGTCTGCAACCCCCAAATAGATATTGTTATTTTCTTTACAAAAAAAACAAAAACACGATATCCATAAGACAAAGACCAGATATACTTAAATAAACAAAACAAGGTGCAATATGATCCCGAAAATTCTCTTTGTCGACGATGATAGGAATATTCTGGACAGCTTCAGAGCTACAATGCACGGCCTACGCAGGGAATGGAAAAGTCGCTTTGCCTCCACCGGACAGGAAGCACTGGAACAGCTCAGTAAGGCTGAATTTGATATTGTCATTACCGACATGAAAATGCCGGACATGGACGGTTGCAAACTGCTACGCAACGTTGCCGACATGCAGCCGGACACCATCCGCATAACGCTTTCCGGACACTCGGATATGCAGTCATTGCTGAAATCAGCAAAGCACACCCATCAATTCCTGAGCAAACCCTGCAACACCGACGTTCTGATCGGAACCATCCGCAGAATGATGGACCTGCGTCCGGTGCTCACTGATCACAAGGTCAGGGGAATTGTCACCGGACTTGATACCCTGCCAGTATTGCCTGATTTATATATTGAGATAACCCATGAATTGAATAAGCCGGAACCGAATCTGCAAAAACTCGGCGAACTTGTAAAAAAAGATCCGGGCATATCCACAACACTCCTTAAGGTGGTCAACTCCTCTTTCTTCGGCTTTTACGGTTCTGTTTCCTGCCCTGCCCGGGCCACCATACTGCTTGGCACTGACGTTCTTAAGGGATTGATCTTAGGGGTTAATTTTCTTCAGGAGCTGAATACTGATATTCTCGGACCATACTCCATAGAAAAACTCTGGGAGCACTGCCTGCAGACAGGTTACCTTGCCAAGGAAATATGCTCCTTGATGGATAAAGACGAAAAAACCGTTACCGACTGCTTCGTGGGAGGATTACTCCATGACATAGGAAAGTTCGTCTTCATAACTGAGATGAATAAAAAATATCAGGAAGTGCTGGAACATGTCCGCGAATTCGGCGGTCCGGTAATTGATGTGGAAAAAAAGATTCTTGGAGTCAGCCATGCGGAAGTTGGTGCATATCTGCTGGGATTGTGGGGATTCAACGAGGAAATCGTAAAGATGGTTTACTACCACCATTCACTGGATAATTGCGCTGAGACCTTCACTCCTACCCATGCAATTCACGCCGCTGACGTACTGCAACACGAACTTATCCCCCACACTAAGGGCTATGTTTTTTCAGAATTTAATGCAGATAAGCTGGCATCGGCAGGACTTTTAAAGCATATTAACGACTGGCGCGCTGCATGCAACAACCTGCTGGAGATCAACGATGAAGAAAAATAGAATACTCTTTGTAGATGATGAGCAGAATATATTGGATACATATCGAGCACTGCTACGCAAACGGTTCAAGGTAGACGTTGCACTGGGGCCGGAAGAAGGGATTGAAAAAGTAAAGTCCTCCGGGCCTTATGCAATTGTTATTTCCGACCTGAAAATGCCAAAAATGGACGGAATCACCTTTCTTACAAAAGTAAAGCAGCTTTCCCCAGATACTGTCCGGGTAATGCTCACCGGCCATGCAGACCTTGAAGCAGCCATTTCAGCTGTCAACGAAGGCTCGGTATTTCGTTTCCTGACCAAACCGAGCTCCATTGACGAAATGATCCGTACACTGGAAGCAGCCATGAAACAGTACTCGTTGGTCATGGCTGAACGGGAACTTTTGCGCGGCACACTACGGGGAAGCATCAAAGTCCTCACCGACATTCTGGCACTGGTCAACCCGGAAGCCTTCGGACGCAGCGAAAGAGTCCGCCGCCTTGCCGGATATGTAGGGCAAAACCTGAACTTAAAACAAACTCTATACCTCGATCTGGCAGCAATGCTCGGGCAGTTGGGATGCGTGACCCTGCCGGACACTATTCTCCAAAAAGTTTTTACAGGTGAAGAACTGACCGCCGAGGAAAAACAAGGCTATGACATGCATCCGGCAGTTACCGCGGGCATGCTTTCTCAAATTCCACGCATGGAAACAGTCTCCGAAATCATCCAGCACCAAAATGACAGGTTGGATGAGAATCCAACCATGCCTATTGAATCAAGAGTCTTGAAGGCCTGCCTTGATTACGATTCCCTGATCCAGCAAAAAATCGACAAGATGGATGTAATCGGAATTCTGCGCGGCATGGACGGAATATACGATGCCAAAGTTCTGGATGTCCTTGAGAAAGGAACAGCCGGGGAAGACGGCTATGTGCGCCGTGAAATTGAGCTTGAAGAGCTCAAGGCGGGCATGATTCTGGATGAAGGACTATGGAGCGAAGATGAAGTGCATCTTGTGGCCGAAGGTACCGAGATGACGGAAACAGCAATCATCAGGATCAATAACTTCAGCAGGGCCAAGAAACTCCCCCCCAGAATACGGGTACTGGTTCCGCTCAAGTATATTGACTAGGTTGAACATTAACCACCCTAACCGATCCACCCGACAAAAGGAGGGAAAATGAGCTTACGAAAATCCAGTTCCATTTTCTTTGCAGCCATCTCCCTACTTGCAATGTGCATGTTTTCCGGCACGGCATCAGCTTCAGATCTTGATCAGATAAAACAAAGAGGAGTCCTTCGCCATCTGGGTATCCCCTACGCAAATTTTGTAACCGGACATGGAACAGGGTTAAGTGTGGAGGTAATAAAACTCTTTGCCGCACATCTGGGGGTCAAATATGAATTTGTAGCATCTGACTGGTCCACTCTTTTTGGTGACCTGACCGGAACAATGGTCAAGCCTAAGGGAAACGATGTTGAGTTTCTGCATAAAACGCCCATCAAGGGAGATATCATTTCCAACGGACTGACCAAACTCGAATGGCGTGAAAAAGTCATTAACTATTCAGATCCGACCTTCCCTACGCAAGTCTGGTGCGTAGCCAGAGGAGATTCACCCTTAAAACCCATCAAACCCAGCGGTGACGTTGGTCAGGATATCCGGGCAGTCAAAAAATTACTTCAGGGTAAAAGAATTATGGGCAAAGAAGGGACCTGCCTTGCTCCGGGACTTTACGGCATAGATTCCAATGCTGCCACTATCATTAATTTTCCGGGCAGTCTCAACGATATTGCCCCGGCGATTATCAAGGGAGATGCGGAAATTGCTCTGCTTGATGTTCCTGATTCGCTGGTGGCATTGAACAAATGGCCTGGAAAAATCAAAGTAATCGGCCCTGTTTCCCATCAGCAAACAATGGGAACGGGTTTTCGTAAAGACTCACCGGAACTACTTAAGGCTTTTAATGAATTTTACGCAAAGCTCAGGGAAAGCGGAGAATACAACAAACTTGTTATGGAGTACTATCCGGCAGTTTTCAGTTACTATAAGGATTTTTTTAAAAAATAATCCTGTTCAGCCTAGAGGAGATTCTTTTGTTCAAAAGTAACAAAGCGATGCTGGCCGCTCTCGCCCTGATGTCAATTTTCGTCATATCCATCATTTGGACAAACTACAGATCACAGGTGGATTTGCGGAAAGCCTCTTTGCAACAATTCAAGGAGTATTCTCAAAGAGAAGCAGATGCATTCAGCCACTTATTTTCTGAAAGGCGGAATGATCTCATTGACCTCTCAACCAGCAGGGAACTTTCAAGCTACTTTGATAACAAAGCTCTGGGAATGTCACCGGAATACGGCCTGCATGCCAGCCTTATACAAATATCCGAATTACTGACCAGAATAATCAAGATAAAACAGATTAATGGAGTACCAATATATACCCGGCTCCTCTTTGTAGACGAAACCGGAAAAATCCTTGCCGACAATGAACATGCCAGAACAATGAATAAGCAATGCAAGGCTCCCATCCCTCCGGACCTTAGCCCCCAAGAAGTTCGTATTGTTTTCAAGAAGAGTAAGGATAAAACCTGTTTTATACTCATGCTCCCCTACATATTCAGGGACGAAAAAGTGGGAACCATTCTGGCATGGTTAAACGCCAAGGAAATCCTGCCCTTCCGTTCCGGTTCTTCGCCTGATTCGGAACCACGCAGCATGAACTATCTGGTTTACAACAAAACCCTCTACTCCCCGCTTAATGATATTCCCCAGCAATTAACCGATAAAATTTCCAGCGGCTGGGAACTTCCCGCAGGCAGGGTAAATGAACTCACCCTGAACCTTGACCAGCAAGGCAAATCGCTGGAAACCCTGATTGTCCGTTCTATGATAAAAGGGACCCCTTTTTCATTGCTTAGTATTGTTCCTGAAAAAGAGCTCATCGGCTCAATTTCACCACAGAATCTACTTATTTATACGCTTCTACTAGCAACACTTCTTTTGGGAGGCGGATTTTTCATCATCAGGATCAATGCTCATAACCTTGCCCTTAACATCCGGGTGGAAGAAGCAGCTAAGCAAGCAAAACAAATCGAGCAGAAAAACAAGCAATTAATTAGTGAAATAGAAGCACGCAGCCGTGCAGAAAAAGCGCTGCGAGAAATTAATGATGAACTTGAAACCCGCGTGCAAAAACGAACAGCAGATTTAAAGAAACGCACTGAGGACCTGACCCGCGAAGTTCTGGAACGGCATGAAGCTGAAGAAGCCATGCGGTTGATATTCAACAACACCCATGATTCAATTTTTATTCATGACGCAGAAGGGCAAATTCTGGACGTGAATGACACTATGCTTGAAACCTATCAGGTAGACATGGGCACAGCACTACAAATGTCCATCAAAAATGATTTTTCTGCTCCGGAAATGGATATGGATATTCTGGATGAAAATTGGCAGAAAGCTGTTGACGGAGAAGAAATAGTCTTTGAATGGACAGCCAAGTGCCCCGGTGACGGCAGGCTATTTGAAGTGGAAGTAGCCTTGAACCGTATCGAAATCGCAGGAAAACTGGTTATTCTAGCTAATGTGCATGACATTTCAGAACAGAAAAAAGCACTAATCCAGCAGGCAGAACATCAGGAATTTCTGGGTACCATTTTCGAAGGTATCGGCGCAGCAGTTTTCGTCTTTGATCCCACAAAAGGAATGATGGTGGATTGCAACAGTGTGGGAGAAAAACTACTCAACATGAGCCGCAGCTCGATCCTTAATGCCGCATGTCAGACCGAATTCACCTTCACTTCGGATACAAAAAAAGATTTACTCTGCCCCAACTGGCATGAGCAGGGGTCATACGAAGAGGGAATTCTGTCTCTACAGGACTCTACCCCACTGCCTGTTTCACGCCACCTTTTTGAAATCCACATCGGCGGCATGACCCATCTTGTTCAGGTTGTATTTGACATCACCGACCGCAAATACCTTGAAAGGAAACTGAACATTGCCCAAAAGCTCGAATCCATTGGGCTGCTGGCCTCAGGGATTGCGCATGAAATTAATACCCCCATTCAGTATGTGGGGGATAGCATTCGCTTTATTAAGGAAGCATATACCGATACCAACGAACTGATCGACCTTTACGAAAAAGTCCTGACAGCGGAACCCGCTGATCGCGAAAATATCCTTGAAGAAATTGAAGAGCACAAAGATGACATTGATCTTGAATTCATAAGCAGCGAATCCATCAAAGCCTGTAACCGGGCACTTGAGGGAGTTGAACGGGTAGCCACAATTGTTTTAGCCATGAAAAATTTTTCCCACTCAGGTGAAGAAAAAATCAAAGCTGTTGATATCAATAAGGCCATCCAGAATACCATAATAGTTTCCCGCAACGAGTGGAAATATGTTGCTGAGCTTGATACTGATCTTGAGCCGGACCTGCCCCGCGTCCAGTGCCTGCCCGGTGCAATCAATCAGGTTCTGCTGAATGTAATTGTAAACGCTGCTCACGCTATCGCCGAAAGCCGTCAGGATGAAGAGAAGGGCACAATCGCTGTTGCCACAAAATTTGAACCGCCAAACGCAACAATAATCATCAAAGATACGGGCTGCGGAATCTCAAAAGAAAATATGCATAAAATTTTCGACCCGTTTTTCACCACTAAAGAAGTAGGCAAAGGCACTGGTCAGGGGCTGGCCATTGTCCACGACATCATCATCGATAAACATGGCGGGGCCATAGACATTGAATCAGAGGAAGGCAAAGGCACTGCCTTCATTATCAAACTGCCAATTGAGAGCAGCGAGGACACTGACGCATAAATAAAAAAAACTCCCCCGAACCAAGTCCGGGGGAGGAAATCAATCAAGCTACTTCCGGTCAATTAGACCAGCTACTTCGTAGTTCTGAAACTCAGAGAAAATGCGTACCAGACACGACGGGTATCATCGAGACGCTTTTCGTACTTACCAATAATAACCTGACGGCCCTTAGGACCGATTTTTACATTGATGGGCTTGGAGTTTTTAAGATTCACCAGTTCGGGATGTTCAATGTTGCGGTCAGAGGTGGTGGAAATACGTGCACCTGCAGCAGGCATGGGCTTGCCTTCGTAGTACATCATGACCGGAAGTACATCACCTTCTTTCAGCTTGGTAGGATCCTTGAGAGGAACGATTTCAGCACGCTGTCCGATAGGTTTGTCCATGCTGTCCATCCATTTGAGGATTGTCTTTGAAAGCTTGTAGGAACGGCCTTCATCGACGATCTTACCGCAAACCTGTCTGGGAAGATCAAAGTTCTCCCAGCCGGCTTCTTCGGTATGATACCAATACTTGTTGTCAAACTCGACAGTAAGCATGGAATATTCGTCATCAAGCCATGCATAAGCTTCACCCTTGCTGTACACCGGCTCAAGAGCGGTTTTCCAATTATTCTCATTGATACCGGTCAGAGCCGTAATACGGCTGATGGGATACGGATCGGTAGATCCGGGATGACCGTACATCAAGTGAGCCTTACGCCCTTTTTTCTCCAGCCACATATCATGAGCGGAGCAGATAGAAGTAAAGGCCAAAACAAAGGCCATCGCCAAAATAATTTTCTTCATCATCAAATTTCTCCTTAATCGATTGTGAAAATGAATCTCATTCCCATTAGGGAGTAGAGATACAAATACAAAAATCAAATGTCAACAACAATCGCACTTAAAACAGGTTCCTTGACCTTTACGGTTAATTGTTGCACTCCATTGATGCGGTCGGGGTGCTAACTTGGGGGCTTTACTATTCTACAATAATAATCAACCCGAATCCGTCTCTGCACGTGATTCTGCGCCCAACCAGAGGATAATTATGCGCCACGCTCTACCAGCAATTATACTGCTGACAGCTATTATATTTAGTGCCTGCCCTGCAAAAGCTGATGAAAAAAACACCGATAATATCATCGCAGGCTACATCGAAAACGTGTCCATCAAAATTTGGGATCGCGAAGCACCGATTATCATGGAAGCTAAATTGGACACCGGTGCGGACAGCTCTTCGCTGCATGCTACAGACATTGTAATAAACAACAACAATAAGCATGTTTCATTCACTATCACCGACCAGCATGGGAAAAAACAGCGAATCACCTGCCCTTATGCCCGGATAGTACGTATCAAAAAACGCCCTTCCGGCTATCAGCGCAGGCCGGTCATTCCGGTGCAGCTAAAAATCGGACCCAAAACATTTGATGCTTTCGTCAACCTGACCGACCGCAGCAACTTTTCATACAAAATGCTCATCGGCAGGAAAGAACTGCGTCACGGCATCCTTATTGATTCATCACGCCACCACCGACTCAGTAAATCCGCTAAGTAAAAATTCGCATTCAAACCGTGAAATAAAACGGAAAGGTCAGCTATGAATTCTATTCAGCTTAAAATACTTGTTGCCTTGCTTCTTACTGTGGGGCTGGGCATGTTCAGCTACAAAGCCTTTGTACTCGGATTCCCCCTGACTCCGGAAGAACAGACCGAGATTTGGAATGTGGAAGCCCATGTTTCCTTTGAAGCCGAAGGCAGTCCGGTTAAAGCCACATTGCAAACCTTGAACAGGTTGCCCCAATATACCGTTACTGACGAATATTATATTGGCGATGACTACGGTCTGCTGCACGCCTTGCAATCCGCAGATGGAACCCCGCAGCATAGCCGCACCCCTGACAACGTCGTCGCGATCTGGTCCAGACGCTCTGCAAAAGGCAAGCAGGACCTGTTCTACTCTGCCCGTTTAAGACCCAAATACAGCAATGTTGAAGAAAGCTGGGTCCACCCCACTGAAATTCCCAAACTGAGCGATCCGCATTTCACAGAAGCGGAACAAGTAGCCGCAAACTCCCTGATAACCGAGGTGGGAAGTGAATCCGCTGATATAGAGACCTTCGTGCCCCAGTTAATGAAGCGACTCATGGAACCGGACAGCAATCCCGATGCAGCTTATCTGCTCCGCGACACTAAAAATACACTTGGCGCGGTGAATATGGCTGTACGCTTGCTGCATTTTTCCGGTATCCCGGCCCAGTCCGTACACGGAATAACCCTGTCCACCTCCAAGGACGCAGGCCTGAAGCACTGGCTGGAACTCTACCACAACGAAAAATGGCACATGTTTGATGTGGCCCAGGGAACCTTCGGGACTCCGGTTAATTTCGTAACATGGTGGCGAGGTAATGCTCCGCTGGCTACGGTCAGTGGCGGAAGCAACCTCAGCGTTACTCTTTCCGTTGTCCCGGCAACAGTGAGCACCCTTGGCAATGTTGTAGACCGGCTGGCAATCACCGCGCCGACCATACTTGAATTCTCCCTGTTCAACCTTCCGGTACAAGCGCAGGCCACCTACCGGATTATCCTGCTCATCCCAATAGGGGTTCTCCTGCTGGTATTTTTGCGTAACGTCATCGGCATTACCACCTTCGGTACATTCATGCCTGTACTGATCGCACTATCTTTCCGCGAAACACAGCTGCTCTGGGGACTGTGCCTGTTCTCCATAGTCATAATTCTAGGACTGGCAGTACGCCTTTATCTGGAACACCTCAAACTTCTGCTGGTGCCCCGTCTGGCCTGCGTGCTCATTGTAGTTGTGCTGCTCATGGCCGGAATCAGTATTATCAGCTTCAAGCTGGGCTTCCCGCGCGGGGTATCTGTCAGCCTGTTCCCCATGGTTATCCTAAGCATGACTATTGAACGCATATCCGTGATGTGGGATGAACTAGGTGCCGGAAAGGCCATCCAGCAAATCATCGGCTCCATGGCCGTAGCTGTGCTGGCCTATATTGCCATGAGCAACCTGTTTATTGAGCACCTTATTTTCGTATTCCCGGAACTCTTTCTGGTACTGCTGGGACTGACCCTCATGATCGGCCGCTACACCGGATTCAGGCTGCTGGATCTGATCCGTTTCCGCGCATTCCTCAAGGAAGGTTAATATGGGCTGGTTCGGCAAACTGAAAAAAATCGGAGTAGTGGGGCTCAACGGGCGCAACGGCGCATATGTGCTGCCCAACAACCCGCGTAAACTTTACCCGCTGGTTGATGACAAGATCACCACCAAGGAACTTACTCAGTCAGCGGGGCTCAACGTCCCGGAACTTTACGGAGTATTTCAGGCCCAGCACGAACTAAAACGGCTCCCGCAACTGCTGCAAACCCACGATTCATTTGTGGTTAAGCCTGCTCGGGGAGCCGGGGGAAACGGTATTCTGGTCATTACCGGAAAGCTCGGCCCACGTTTCCGCAAACCGGATGATTCGCTGGTTGCCGAGGATGCCATTTCTTTCCATATTTCAAATATCCTCAGCGGGATGTACAGCCTTGGCGGAATGCCGGACAAGGCTATGGTTGAATACTGCGTCCAGTTTGCTCCGGTATTCAAAAACATCGCTTATCAGGGAGTTCCGGACATAAGGATCATTGTCTATAAAGGCATCCCGGTTATGGCCATGCTCCGCCTGCCTACCAGGGAATCGGACGGCAAAGCGAACCTGCATCAGGGGGCTATGGGCTGTGGAATAGACATGTGCTCCGGTATGACCACCAGTGCGGTATGGAAGAACGATAACTGCACCCATCACCCTGATACCCTGCATCCCATTGCCGGAGTTGCAATCCCGGACTGGCCGGAACTGCTCAAGCAGGCCGCATTGGGTTACAGCGTGACAGGGCTGGGCTACCTCGGCGTAGACATCGTGCTGGATAAAAATCTGGGACCGCTGATTCTTGAACTTAACGCACGTCCCGGTCTGGCAATTCAGGTTGCCAATAAATGCGGCCTGCAACACAGATTGGACGAAGTCGATAGAGTCCATCAGGACCTGCACACCGAAACAGAACGGATTCAATATGCCATGGATAATTTCGGATCATAAGATGCAAAGAACAGTCTCAGCCTTTATCATCTGCTTAAGCTTCTGCCTACTCGCAGGATGTAAGCAGCAGCCGAAGATCATCGTACCTCCGGTGCCCCCTCTTCCAATTGAAATTGCCAAGGAGAAAGCACCGCTGGGCAAAAGGGAAGTAAGGCTGAATATAAGTCTGACCAGACAACCGGACAAATGCAAACTGCGCAAGGTCCGTTCTCAGAGCATGCCCACCGGGACCCGGATTTCCTATCCGGCCGGAGCGGATATCCTTCGTTTCCTGCAATATGATGAGGAAATCATCACCCTGCCCAAAATGCAGGCCACCCGTGATTTCAAAATTATATTGCTGACAAGGGATCAGAATCCTCCCCTGACCATAAACGGATATTCCAACGTAACTTATGAAATTTTGGAATCATCCCAACCCGGAGGAGTTGTCCTGCTGGATTCATTTTTCGGAACGCTGAATGAAGACGGGACCCTTTCCCCGACTATGTTCGTCCCCACGGACAGGAAGAATGTTTTCAGGAAAGTACAGGCAGAAATAACCCCGAAAAAACTGCGCTTCAAAAAAGTGATCAGAACCAACGTTCTACCAGATTCAGAACACCATTATGTGATCAGATTTGTAGGCAAAAAAGGTATGACCATCCTCTTTGAAATCCGCCATCTGGAAGGCGGCAGCCGCCCCAAGGTGGTCAACCGCCAGACCATGGAAATTCCACTGGGAACCCCGCTGATCGAAATCAACGGCCACAGGTTTAAAGTCCATACCGCGACTACAGAATTTATAGATATCGAAAGGTTGAGCTAAAAAAAAGCCTAGGCGAAGCCTTAATAGAAGGTTTAAGCCGCCGAAGGCGAAATCAAATCGACAACGCGCGCCAACGCATCAGCTCACTTCTTCATTCTTCGAGTGTAATCCTTAATAGTAAGTTCAATAGTAGGGATTCCGTTGAACTTGTCGATCTTGGGCGAGAAAGCGAAACGCATGGTAGAACCGATCAGTTCTGAGCCGAGTTCTTCGGCCATGCGCCAAGCCTTGGCGGGCATCTTGCGGCTCTTTTCCAGATCGGTGACGGTAAGCTTGACGTGAGCTTTACCCATGGGCCTGCGCTCCAAGACCTCCACCGGAGGTGTGGTAAAGACAGGTTCCGGATTGCCCATGCCGAAAGGCTGCATAAGTTCCAGTTCCTTGAGCAGCACGTAATCGATATTTTCCAGCGGCAATTCCCGGTCCACCTTTAGTGAAGCCTTTAACGGCTTGGAACCGATCTTGTCGATAACAGACTGATCAAAACGCTCGCGGAATTCGGAAAGCAAGTCCGCTTTGAAGGACATACCCGCAGCCAGCTTGTGCCCTCCGAAATTCAGGAAAAGCTCGGACATGGTGGTCAGACCTTCGTGAATATGGAATTCCTTGATGGAACGGGCTGATCCCTTGACGACTCCGTCCTCTTCACAAAGCA
Organism: Maridesulfovibrio sp.; assembly: GCF_965230075.1. Classification (GTDB taxonomy): domain Bacteria; phylum Desulfobacterota; class Desulfovibrionia; order Desulfovibrionales; family Desulfovibrionaceae; genus Maridesulfovibrio. Next base: position 3,159,561 of record NZ_OZ245945.1, read on the forward strand.
TAACCGTGGGACGATAAAATTTTTCTACTACGCGCGAGGCCACAATACCGATGATGCCCGGATGCCAATTCTTGGAATACAAAACCAGTCCGGCCCGGCTATCCCTCTTGATATGCTCTTCGGCCTGCGCAAGGGCTTCCTGTAGAATGCGATCTTCCTCAGCACGGCGCTCAGTATTCAGCTCATCCAGAACCTTAGCAATGGGCCGTGCGGTCTCCATATCTTCAGCCATGAGCAGTTGGAGCGCCCGCCCCGGATCACCCATGCGGCCCGAAGCGTTAATACGCGGGGCCAGACCGAAACCGACCTGTCCGGCTCCAATAGCGGCAAACATGTCATAACCGCTGACCACCTTCAGCGCGGCCAAACCGGGACGCTTGGCTTCCTTGAGCAGAAGCAGACCATTCTTGACCAGAATACGGTTCTGTCCTTGAAGCTCAACCACATCGGCAATAGTTCCGAGGGCAACAAAATCCAGATAAGCGCGCACGTCAGCAGGATCACCGGGCAGCAGCCTGTTCAGCTGGGCCATGAGCATAAAGGCCACGCCCACCCCGGCCAAAGTGGCGCAAGGGCAATCTTCAAAGGTCTGTCCGTTGTATTCTGTGAGGCGGGGGTTGCAGATAGCTGCTGCGGGAGGAAGCTCATCGCCGGGAAGGTGATGGTCGGAAATGACCACGGTCATGCCCAGCTCATTGGCAGCTGCTATTTCTGTATTGTTGGTGATGCCGCAGTCCACGGTCAGCAGCAGGCCTATGCCCTGCTCGTGAAGCTTTTTGATTCCGTCCACGTTCAGGCCGTAGCCTTCCTCCAGACGGTTGGGCAGATAATGGTCGCATTCATAACCGCGGTCAGCCAGAAAAGTCTTAACCACAGCAGTGGAGGTTACCCCATCCACATCATAGTCACCCCAGACAGCCATTTTCTTACCTGCTGCAAGGCCTTCTGCCAAAACCTGTGCCGCAAGCTCCAGCCCGGGAATTTCCTTGGGCTGGCAGAGATTGCGCAGTCCGGGAGAAAGGAAAAGATCTATTTCTTCACGGCTCTGAAAACCACGATTCCAAAGGATTTCCGCAAGCAGTTCGGTAATACCGAGTTCATCAGCAATAGCAGATATGGAGGAAGGCAATTCCTCCTCGCTTCTAAGCTTCCAGATTTTAGGCAATTGGTGGCTCCGTGGATTTTCAGGCTAGAAATCTATCTCAAGATCTATGATGGGACCGTCTTTATCTTGTTTCTTCTTAAAAGCATCCATATCAATCTTCAGGTCATCTTCGTCGTCGGAAATATACCCGATCCCTTTGAGATAGGACCAGAACATGATCCCTTCTTCCAATTCAGGATTTAACTGCAAAGACTTCTTGATATAGTTGATGCAATTATCAAATTCGCCCTTTTCATAATAAGCACGGGCGATATTCAGGCAAAGGTTTTCATCATGCTTACTGATTTCCTCGGCCTTGTGATAATATTCAAGGGCCTGCTCGATCATCCCGTTGCGGCGCAAATTGATGCCGAAGTCGTTGAACAGGTGCTTGTGCTGCGGCTCATAAATAGCTCCGATGCCCACAAGCCGCCGGAAGACATCCTCGGCACGGGAAGTTTCCCCGCGCTCAAGGTAAGTCAAACCGAGGCCAAAATTGGCCCGCACATTTTCCTCGTCCACATCAATGGCATGCCCGAATTCGTACTCTGCGCTATAGCTTTCGCCATTAACGCGATGCCCTTCTCCACGTTGAATGGACCCATTCAGGGCATCCATACTCGGGCGCACAACTTCAGCATAATATTCCGGCTCCGGATGGTAGTGATCGAGAAACTTCTCCCGCTCAACGGTCATCTTCGGTCCGGAAGGGACGTTGTTGCTGTTAAGTGGCTGCACATCCAAGGCACCGGTATTCTGCTCTTCCACAAACCAGTAGGTCTTCTGCACTGACTGGCGGGTGGTGGTTCCAGTACCGACAGTTGATTCGGTTCGGGACGAGAATACTCCGGAAATTCGGTTGGCAGCCATAAACAACCCTCTCTTAGGAATTCATTTCCGCAACAATCCTGCGTGCAGCTTCAGCCGGATCATCCGCGCCGGTAATAGGCCTTCCGACAACGAGGAAATTGGAACCGCGTTCCACTGCCTGAGCCGGAGTAACAACCCTGCGCTGGTCATCGGAAACAGAAGCAGGACGGATGCCCGGAGTCAGGGCCAGAAAATCCTTACCGCATTTTTCCTTGATGGCTTCCACTTCCAGCCCGGAGCAGACCACACCGTCCAGCCCGGCCTGAGATGAGACAAGGGCCAGATCAAGCACAGCAGAGCCGAGTCCATCAGGAACCGGGAAGGGAATGTCATCTTCGTCCATGCTGGTCAGGATGGTGATAGCCATGAGCAACGGGCCTGCTTCTCCACCTGCACCTTCAGCACGGCCTTCGCGGGCTGCAATTGCCATACGTTCGCCGCCAAGGGCGTGCAGGCTGAGCATATCGGCTCCGGCACGAGTTGCGGAACGAACCGCACCTTTAACGGTATTGGGAATGTCAAAAAATTTCAGGTCCACAAAAACATTGAAGCCCATTTCTTTAAAACGGGTAATAATCTCAGGTCCTTCAGCGCAAAAAAGTTCAAGACCGACTTTGACCCAAGGGGCTACGCCGCGTACTTTTTCTGCCATTTCAATGGCACTCCGCGCATCTTTAAAATCAAGGGCGACTACTAATTCAGACATATTACTCCCAAGTGCTTAAAATACTTTCAAGAAGTCCCGGATTGCTGCAGGGACGGTTTTTTCCGGCAAGATAGATGGCCTTAAGTTCCGCGTAAGCTTTATCCAGATCGTCGTTGACGATCCAATACTCAAATTTCGGTGCGGAAGCCATTTCCTTCATAGCATTCATCATGCGGCGGTTGATGACCGGCTCGGTGTCGGTGTTACGTCCTTCAAGACGCTTACGCAATTCACCGTAGGACGGGGGCATCAGGAAAACGAACATTCCATCAGGCATAGATTCCATCAACTGCATGCAGCCCTGAAAATCAATGTCGAAAAGGATATCCATCCCCTTGAAGAGCATCTTCTCAACGGGCTTTTTCGGAGTGCCGTAGAAATTACCATGAACCTCGGCCCATTCTGCGAATTCCCCGGCTTCCAGTTTTTCGTTGAACTCATCAACACTCAGAAAGAAATAATCCTTACCATCCTCTTCACCTTCACGCGGATCACGAGTGGTGCAGGAAATTGAAAAGCCGATCTGCGGAAACTCTTCACGCAGCTTTTTCACCAGCGTACTTTTCCCGGTGCCGGACGGAGCACAGAGGACCAGCACCTGTCCTTTCTTTTCCGGGATAAGTCTATCAGTCATTTTCAACCTCCTCGGAAGTGTAACGGTGTCCGATGGTTTCCGCCTGAATTGCCGAAAGAATGACATGGTTGGAATCGGTAACAATAATGGAACGGGTCTTACGGCCCTGAGTGGCGTCCACCAACCGGCCTTCCTGTCTGGCATCCTCACGCAGTCTGCGCATGGGTGAAGAGGAAGGGTTAACGATGGTGATCACACGGCTTGAAACCACAAAGTTACCAAAACCGATATTTAATAAAGTCTGCTTCTGCATTTTACCGAATTACTCAATATTTTGGACCTGTTCACGACATTTTTCAAGTTCGGCCTTGAACTCAACCACAACTCTGCTCACTTCGGAATCCTGACACTTGTTACCACAGGTGTTGATTTCCCTGAAGGTTTCCTGCAACAGGAAATCAAGGCGTTTACCGGCGTCTTTGTTGCCACGCAGGACTTCAAAAATACGCTCAAGGTGAGCATCAAGTCTGGTGATCTCTTCGGAAACATCCAGCTTGTCGGTCAGGATGGATACTTCCTGTACCATGCGGTCTTCAATGTATTCCGCACCGAGAGTTTCCATGTTGCCTTTGACTCTTTCAATCAAGGCTTCGCGCTTGGTTTCGAGGATTTCAGGAACCTTAACCTTAACCTGCTCGGTGTATTCCTTGAGGAGGGTAAAGCGCTCTTCAAGATCACGGACGAGGTCTTCGCCTTCGTCTTTTCTGGATTCCTTCCAGTTAGCCAGAGCTTTTTCCAGACCTTCGCTGATGGATTTAGCCATCTGCGGATCAGGTTCGCTGGAAGCATCGCGCCAGAGGCCGGAAATATTGAACAGACGATTGTAATCCGGGGTAAATCCCACGCCGTCAGCAGCTGCCATATCTTTCAACTGGTCGACCATGGCTTTGGCCTGCAGCTGGTTCAGGCTAATGCCCAACAGCTCGGTGCTGAAGACTTCAAGGTTCAGGGAAAGGTCCACGCGACCGCGGGAGCCGTATCTACGGACAATCTTTTCCCAGCGGGATTCATATCCGCGCAGGGAATTGGGCAGACGCCATTTCAGGTCCAGAAAACGGGAATTCACACTACGGATTTCCCAAACATGGCTCCATTTGTCTTCGGTGGTCTCAGCGCGACCAAATCCGGTCATACTTACGGGCATTTATTGCTCCTAAATTTATTTTATTTTTACCAGCAGGCTGTCGTTGTCAGCACGTACGGGTTTTACTTCTACTAAATCACGGGGCACTTCGTTTTCGAATCCTTCTTCCAGAATACAGGTGGAATAGAATTCACAGATGCCCTTGTTTTTGTTTTGGAAAAGGACTTTCAGCGAGTCCATTTCTGAAATTTTTTGCAGGAATTCCTGCTTCTTTTCTTCCACCAGTCCACGCAGAATCCGGCCCCGTTCCTTTTTGGTCGGGCCGTCCATCTGTCCTTTCATGGAAGCTGCCGCGGTGCCCGGACGTATAGAGTACGGAAAAACGTGCGCATAAGATAGGGGCAGTTTACGGCAAAATTCAAGCGTATTTTGAAACTCTTCCTCGGTTTCACCGGGGAAACCAGTCAAAATATCCGCACCAAGGCCGAAAACGGGCCATATTTCCTTAAGCTTATCCAGAAAGACTAAAACATCTTCGGGCTTGTAGTGGCCCCGTCCCATACGTTTAAGCACCTGACGGTCACCGCTTTGCAGGGAAAGGTGCAGTTGCGGACAGATCAACTTGGACTTGGTAAAAATCTCCAGAGCGCGCTCCTTAAGCTGTCCCGGTTCAAGGGAGCTGATGCGCAGCCTTGCGAGTCCGGCCCACTCTGCTCCGAATTCATCTTCAATACGCTCCATGAGATCCCAAAAATCGATCTTCTCTTCGAACTCACGCCCGTAATGGCTTAAGTTAATACCGCTGATGATCATCTCCCGGAATCCGGCCTCAAGCAGTCTGGAAATTTCCTTGAGCACATCGTCAGCAGCACGGCTTACACTAGGCCCTCTGGTGATGGGTACGATACAGTAGGTACAACGGTGGGAACAGCCGTCCTGAACTTTGACTACCGCCCGAGAGCGTTCGTAGTCGTCGATTTCAAAAGGCTGAAAAATTGTGGAGCCGTCAGTCGCTTCGGGCTGTTCGTCAAGCTTAAGCAGTTCGAATTTACGTTCCTGAGGGATAACATCGGCAACACCGGGAAGCTCGGACAATTCATTGGCAAAGACCTGAGCCGCGCATCCGGCGATAATAATCTTCCCTTCAGGGTTGCGACGGTTGATACCACGCACGGTCTGGCGCAAATCGCGAAGAGCCGCCTGAGTCACAGCACAGGAATTGATGATGATTTCATGGGCCTCGGCATCACTTTCAGCCTGCTCATAGCCCATGCGCAACCAGCGTTCGCGTACTGATTCGCTTTCATATTGGTTGATCTTACAACCTAAGGTGGTGATCCAAAATTTTTTCATTACCGTATCCATGTTATCCGCTCCTTTTATCATGGAGCCTTAAGATATAAAACTATTACTTTTTATGTTGGGTATTGCGCTTTTTGCGGCCCTTTTTATCTGGAACGGGTGCAGAGAAATCAAGCTTGGGAGCATTGTAATTAAATGTATCCAGATAGAAGAGTTCCAATCCGTAACCGAGTCCTTCCTCAATCTCAGCGAGCCGCGCCTTATCTTCATCAGCGACAAAGGTATAGGCTGTGCCCTTGGCATCAGCCCGCCCGGTCCTGCCGGTGCGGTGGACAAAAATTTCTAAATTGTCCGGCATATCGTAGTTGATGACGTGTGAAATATTTGAGCAGTCAATGCCCCGTGCAGCGAGGTCAGTAGCCACCAGCACGGTAAAATCACCGAACTTGAAGCCGCTGAGGGTGCGGTTGCGCTTGCTCTGGGAAAGATCGCCATGCAGGTCCGCAGCAGCCAGACCGCCTTTGACCAAACGCTGGGCAAGCCGTCTGGCCCAACGCTTTGTACGCACAAAAACCAGTACCCGCTCAAATTCAATTTCCTTGAGCAAGACCTTAAGAAAACTCTGTTTCAAATGCAGAGGGACCGGACAACTAAACTGGCTGACCCCGTCCGCACTGACCGTCACCGCAACCCGTACCACTTCAGGATCGTGCAAAATATTTTTAGAAAGCTTGCTGATTTCATCGGGCATGGTGGCGGAGAACATCAGATTCTGACGCCTGGTAGGAAGCTTTGCGAGAACCTTTTCCACTTCATCCATGAAGCCCATATCAAGCATACGGTCCGCTTCATCCAGAACGAGGGTATCCACGCGGGAAAGGTCTATTTCCTCACGCTCCAGCAGATCAAGCAGCCTTCCGGGAGTGGCATTAACCACAGTGACTTTCTTGACTTCCTTGGCCTGCTTGCCGATCCCGGCACCGCCGTAAACAGCTGCACTGCGGATTCCGGTCTGCCGTCCCAGTTCAATAAAGCTCTCATGGGTTTGCAATGCCAATTCACGGGTGGGAGAAAGAACCAATACCCGCACCGGGCCGCGCTTTTCCGCTTCCGCATCCAGCAAGCGCTGCAAAACAGGAAGCACAAAGGCGGCAGTCTTGCCAGTCCCGGTCTGAGCAAGGCCCATGACATCACGTCCCTGAAGCACGGCAGGAATCGCCTTAATCTGCACAGGGGTCGGAACCTCATATCCGGCACTGCGAATGCCCGAAACAAGACGCATGTCAAATTTAAACTGGTCGAAACTCAAGCAAGACTCCATAGAATAAAACATTTTTGCCTTCGGCGACCCCGCCGGGGCCTTAACCCCTTTTCCAAAAGGGTTTAAGAATCCCAAAAAGTTTTAATAGGGCTTCGCCGCCTTTTGAGTCAAAGGCTGTCTTAATGCGCTATATGCGAAGCTTATTAAAAAGTTTTGAGGGGATGGGGTCTGGGGAAGGTCAACTTTTCCCAAAAGTTCCCCTTCCCCAGCAGCCGGAAGCATTCAAAATAAAAAAAGCGCGCCCCTTTCGAGGCGCGCGGATCATTATATATTTATGATGTCGTGTAAAGCGTTGAATCTACCACCTGCGCGGCAGCCTGCGCTGTGCCCACTCGGACAGATAGGGCAGCAATTCTTCGCCAAGCTGATGCAGGGGCACAATATTCCCTTCGATTATGATGCCTTGCGGAAACAGGTTCATATCATGATATTCTTTGGGTCCCTGAAAGGCGGTATTTTTTGCCAGCAGCACGGAAACATTCAAATCCTTGCAGAAAGCGATCAGTCCTTCGGGGAAGAAGGCGGCATCCTTAATATTTTTACCGAGCGTGCGGAACAGTGTCTTGCAAATGGAAACAAAATGTTCGCGACGCAGGGGCTGGTGCATAGCAGCCACGGTCTCGTTGGAGACAAAGGTAACCACCTTATTGGTCAGCGGAGCGTAATTCTTGGCATCACGTGCATCGCCGAGGATAATTTCGGCAATGCCCAGTTCCTTAAAAATCTTGTAGCTCTGCAAACCCACCATCTTATCATATTCAATGCCATAAAGGATGATGTTCTTGAAACCGTTGCGGCGGGCATGGATATGCTGAGCCAGAAGCAGGATTCCGGTTCCGGTTCCAATGTCCAAGCCGACGTATTCATCCTGTTCAAGGAGCTTGGGAGAAATATTCTGGGTGACGATAGAACGGATGATATGGCTGGTTTTGGTGATGTCCGCAAGCATACGCAAGGAGAAAGACCACTGACGCAGATAATTCATCAGCTCAATATCATCATCGGGTTCATTAAGGCTACGATGGCGACTGAACATTTCACACAGCTTGCTCACTTCCTCAAGGGATACGGGCTGATCAAAACCGCCCTTATGCACGTAGCAATAAAAAAATTTGAGAACCATTCCCATGATCATGGAATCGGAAATCCTGACCGAGGGATCGCTCATGCGGTCTACATCCTCCAGCAAAGGACTGTCAGAATATAGTGACGGATCAATGACCATCTCTTCCGGGCCCATGAACGCATGGTGAATCTTACCCATCTCAACTGTGCTTTGTTCCTGCATTTCAACACTCCTTGCGAACATCATATATTAAAAACATGGAGGCATGCTTTACCTACTGCACGGTGAAATGCACAGACCGTTCCCATTTGTTAAGAAGGACAGCCATTACGTATAAAAAAAGTCTAGACAAATTAACAACACACTGATTTAAAACACAAATTTTATTTCAAAAAACATTAAGAAAGGCCGCCTCCAAAATTGAAAACGGCCCTTGCAGGCAAAAAATTCCATTTCATGCGGGCGGCAAAAATGACACCAGCTTTTTTATAAATCAGAACCTTCGAAATGATCCTTCACCGGAATATTTAGCCCTGATTCCGTCTACAACTTCACGGTGAGCCTTAAAAGGGTTCAAGGGTTCGATCTTTTCGGCAATGGGTTCAAGTCCGTGCTGGGCAAATCTTTCAATGTGCAGATTGTAGCCCTTGATCATCAGGTTTTCCAGATTCACACTATCCAGCACGTTGTAAGCCAGCAGAGTTTCAAGGGCGCGTTCATCACCGTTCATCTCATATTCGTTCCAAAGCAGAACAGCGAAATAACCATCCAGCCCTTCAGCGTCACCGCGATCCATCCCGAAGTAACGCTCAATACCTTTCAGGCCTCCGGTAATTCCCAGAGAACGGAAAACAAAACGAAGGTCAATATGAGCAGCATCAACCTTGATACCGAAATATTTTTCAATAAACGGCACATCAAAACATTTACCGTTAAAACTTACGATCAAAGGATAGCGGGCAATCTCTTCCTCGAAATCGTACAGGTTTTTACCCTGAACATAGGTCTTGATCTCTTTACCGTTCCAAAGCGCGATGGTGGTAATATCGCAACTATGGGCATCAGTCCCGGTGGTCTCAATATCAATATAAGCCACATTATCACGGAAGTGGGAATACATCCGCCACTGGTCGGAAGCGGGAAGGCGATCAGCGAACCAGTTAGCATCATATTCTTCAAGCTTCTGCTTTGATTCTCCGCACCCTTTTTCCAATTCATTCATTTTTGCATCGGAAAGGGGCGTGGCAACTCCATCAAGGATGTCGTTCCAGCTGTTCGCGCCAGCCTGCCAGATTTTGGCTTCAGTAGTGCTTCCAATTCCCTTGAGATGACAAAAAGTTCTTTCGAGCATTTAAAAACAGCCCTGTTTTTCAAATAGTTAATCAATACGGACAAAGTGTCCTCTTATACGTATTTCCGGTAAAAAACCGAAATAATAACCCTACGTCAGGGAGAGGATTAGCCGTAATATTCCTCTTAGTCCAGCAATTACGTAACATTGACATTATTCTGCCACTGATCATACATATATAGATGGTAAAAATATTTTCACCATAATATTAGTCGCTATGGAAATTTTGACAATGGAAAAAATTAATTTTCAATACATCATCGATCTGATTCAGGCGGAAGTAGTTCGGCCTGTTGAAAAATTTCTCACCACCCTGCCGCAGGAAACCCTGTACCTTGTTCTTTCGGCAGCGGGTCTGCTGGCCCTGCTGGCAGCAATCTTCGCTTTCATGCTGCTGCGTCCCAAGCCGAAAAAGAGACATAAACCGCAAGGTCCAAGGGATTTTGTCCAGTTCTTCCAAAACAGCGGTACCATCATGGATATTGCCGCTGCCGGAGAACACGAAAACGTACTCGGCCGAGGAGTACTCACTGCGGTTAAACCTGACCATATGAGGGTCGAAATTATCGAGGAAAACGGAATTGCCCGCCTCAGTCCCACAGCAGAGTTAATCCTCATGTTTCCCCCTGAACAAAGTGCGGCCGGAAAAGTAAACTCCTTCAGATCGACTATAAATACCATTGAATGCGAAACCGGTGACTGCGGCAGGATGACCCTAACCCCGCCTGTCAAATTTTCACTGGTCAAAAGACGCCGCCACAAACGTAAACGCGTCATTGACCAGCAGTTCATCCGGGTCAAGCTCTGGCTGGGCAAGCCTGACAGCGACGACACTACATTCACTGACCGGATTCCCGATCTTGCAGTCAATTCATACGACCCACGCTCCAGCGGCCATGAGGACAATCAGGTTATCAACATCTCCAACGGAGGTATCGGGGTCGGCGCATCCCCAGTGCTGGTGGAGTCAAAATTTAATATTGATGATGATGTACTTATCAGTATCTTCATGTTCAATTTCCGGCAAAAGGTTTTCAAGCCATACTGGTATGCGGGCAAAATACGCTCCATGGAAAACATGAATGGACAAACCTGCCGGATGGGCGTGGAGTTCACCCGCAGCGGAAAGATGCGCGATGAGAATGAGCAGAATATTGACTGGGCAAAAATTTAACTACCAATAAAAATATGGACTTTAAAAAAGGTGCTTGGTTTGTTAGCCGAGCACCCTATTTTATACTTCGTTAAAGCTGCAATTCCCACATCTCCTCGGTTAGGTTCTGCCCCCATATCTCATGGGTTTTAGTATCGCTGACCTCAAAACCAAATCGACTGTATAATTTCCGGGCAACTTGAAGATTCGCAACAGTCCATAAGATTACTTTTTTATAATTCCTGCGCCTACAAAACCACACAGCCTCGTTAAGCAGTTTCTTGCCGAGACCATTACCCCTAAGATGCGGTTCCACCAGAAACCAGCGCAACTGGGCAACCTCATCATCAACATTTACAATAGCGATAAACGCTACTGGAGTTGACCCTTCTTCCACAACCCATAGATGCTCTTTTTCCGGATCATAGTTCAGGACAAACTCAGAAAGAGCTGAAGCGACATAGGCATCAAAAGTCACATCGAAACCATATCGTTCCGAATAGAATGCAGCATGTTTGTATGCGATAAGCCCGATATCACCTGGTTTATGGGAACGAATGACCAGAGTTTCCGTAGGAGATTTTCCGGAACTGAGAATTCGCTCAATATCCCCCATTGCAGCAACAAGCTGTTTTTGCTGCTCTGCATCGGTACGGCACAAGGAGTCCGCGATCTGAGAATTGGACATTTCCTGCAATCTGGAAAGTTCAGCCTCGCCTGCAGAAGTAAGGGAAAGATATTGGCTGCGCGAATCACCGGATGATTTCTTTTTAAGAATCAATCCCTTCTTCTCGAATCTGCTAAGCATCCTGCTGAGATAGGCCGGATCAAGTCGAAGAGCATTTGACAAATCCTTTGCAACCGACTTTTCAACCTGCCCAAGCTCAAACAAAACCCGTCCTTCTGCCAAAGAATACTCAGACTTAAGCAGCTTACTGTGCAGTAGCCCTAACACCTGAGTATAAAACCTGTTAAAACGCCGCACTCTATCAATATAGTCCTGATGAATTGTCATATTAGGCACCTGCTTATTTCGTATCATTCGCCTTGACTCTGCATAATATGTTTGACTGAGTCAATTAATTTAATTGACTCAGTCAAACATAAACGCCAAAAATCCCCCGCCGACTTAGTCAGCGGGGGATATTTGTACCGTGGTTACGCAGAAGGACAGTATTAAGTATCGTCCTGCGATCTATCCAACCTTGTTGATATAACGATTGGCAATCAAGGGGGTGCCGCGTGCGGCACTGCCGTACCCCTTGAAGCGGGTACTTTCCTTCTTAACCCGCCCTATATCCTGCCGCAGCGATTCATGGAGCTTCTTGGCCTCCGTAGTAAGCTGCCCTTGCAGGTTCTTGAGCTTGTTAAGCTTTTCCAGAATTTCATCCAGACTCACGCTCTCTTTTGTTTCCAGAGCCTTATCGGTGAGTACACCTCTTCTTTCTGCGGCATCAAAGGCATCGTCCACCTCGCCCGCCACAAGAAATCTCAACTCTTCGTATCCGATTTCAAGAGCCTGATCCAGAAGTTCCAAGGTTTCGGCCATAACAGTCTACCTCTTGGCTACCTCCCTGAGATCCTCGCGAATGATGGAGATAACATTCTTCCATTTTTCAACGGAAGGCAGGAATTCATATTCGAGCAAATCAGCCAACAGAATCCAGTCCTCGTTTTCAAGGACTTCGGTCATTTCAGTGAAAAGACCGGAAAAATCTTCCACAACTTTTTCGAAATCATCGTGCTGTTTAATGGAAAAATGATCACGCAGGTTACCGACCATGCCGAGGAAGTCTCTGATTACATCAAGAAGATCCTGATAAAGTTCAAGTGCTTCAGCATCGTCTGCCTGTCTGAAGAGTTCAGCTACCTGCTTGCCGCCGCCGGCCATGATATTCACGACCTTGTAGAGTTCAAGGGTGATGGCAGAAGCCATCTCAACTGCGGATGAGCTGATGATTTCGAGGCTGTCGATTTCGGAAGTTTCAATATCTTCCGACTGGTTGGGGTAAATTTCACTGAAAGGTTCGTTGTTAACCTTAACGTCGGTAACAATACGGTCATCAAGGTGTCCGTCTTCCATCACCTTGTCAAAAACCTGCTCAAGATTTTCAAAGCTTCTGATATCGAGATCAGTTTTGGTTCCATCGATAACGATCATAATGACTCTCCTCCTAAATTAGGTACGTAATTTTTTCCGGTTGGTCCGGTACGCCCTATTTCCTTCAAGAGTCATGCCAACATCACTCAACAGAAACGGATATAGCCCTGACCAAAACCATATAGCGATTTAACTGCTCCATGAGTCCATCCATGCTTTCATGGACTCTGGATTCGACCATCCACATGGAAGAAAGTACTGACAACTCAGGGCATGAAGACAATATATCCTGTATTTTTTGCAGGTTAGCCAAAAATTTCACTTTCATGGCTTCAATAGGGTCAGCCTGAAGAATCACAGCCTGCTTGCTAAGCAAAAAGAGGACATCCCGGCAACTGTTAAGCGCACTGAGCAGTCTGGCCCGCATGTCAGGGGAAAGCTCTATTTTAGGAAGCTCTGCTTCGACAAATTCATCGCCGTCAAGAAAACGACGGTAAAGTTCACGTTGCAAAATAATCCACTTATGGCGATCACTTTGCTCATGCCCGGAAAGAGAGCTCAAGGAAATCATCCCCCTCTCGTCACGCCCGGTAAGGTAGGCCCTAACACCTCTGTTTTCAATCAGCGGCCACCTTCCGCTATCAATAAAAGATGAAACAGCACCAAAAACGGCATCAGGTTCAACTTCCCGGCGGCAGAGATGGTCATAAACACACTCCTTCCCGAAAGGACAGGGGTGGCAATCAAGGTCAGGTTCAAAACAACACAGGTTAGCGGCAGCAGGGCCTGTATCCCAAGGCTGGGCTGTAGCTAGAAAAATAGCTGCCAGCGGGGTTCCGGCCCCGGCAGCAAGATGCATTGTCCCGGTATCATTGGTCACCAGCAAGTCAAGGCGACGCAGTACAGCAGCAAGTTCCGGCAACGATGTTCCACCCATAAGATTGACGGACGGGAATTCAGCTCCCTGCAGAATACGCTCGCCCAGTCCCTTCTCACTTTCAGTACCCAGCAAAACAGGAACCCTACGCTTCTCTTTCCATAATCTAAGTCCAAGTTTCCTGAAATATTCAACAGGCCAACGCCTGCGATCCTCACTGGCTCCGGGCTGGAAGCCCACAAAGCCCTCTGCTCCGGGCACTGGATTTTCCAGCAGCTTAAGGGCTGCAATTTTCATTTCCGGTGTTGAGTCAGCCAATTCAAATGGTGCCGGTTTATTAATGCCCGCCACTTTGCTGAACAGATCAACCACATTGAACGGGCTGGACCCGCGATTAGCGGATGCCATCTGCAGGAATCCGGCCCAGCGTGAGGTGTCGGCATTGAAGCCGAAATCGTCCATGGCAAAGCCACGCACTTCGCGGCCCTTGCCGAGCCTGAGGGAAATCAGCCGGGAGGAGACAGACGGAGTCAGGTTTATGACCAGTTCCGGATCAAAGGATTCTTCAATTTCAGCACAATATGATTCAAAGATATTGACGGCCACACGCCAGTCCCGATCAAGGGAAGCCAAGAGCGATGCTCCGGGCAGGGAAAAAGTCCGCGCAACATTACGCAACAACTGGGTTGTCCCGGCAAAATTTTTCAAACACATGACCCCGACTTCATAGCCCTGATCAGCAAGGGCAGTGATTACCGGCTGGGTCTGTAAGAGGTCCCCGAATCTGGTAAGATTAATGACTAGCGCTTTCATATATAGATGCCTCCGGCGGCCCTCCGGGAGCTTAAACCCTTTTTGTAAAAAGGGTTTAAGAATCCCAAAAACTTTTAATAGGGCTTCGCCGCTTTGGTTTAGTAATTTGCCATCTTTTTAAGGGTATACCTTAACTGGGCAGACAAAGCCACTCACAGCAAACGGTATCTTCGGCGGGTAAACGGCACGAACTTTCCGCCAAACGGTTTTTACTCCCGTTAAGTGATTTTCTTGCGCCGTTTATCGAAAAGCATGTGCATGCAAAGGGAAAAATGTATATAACTCTAAACATCCGGTAAAAATTTTCTGCTTACACATGCACTTAAAAAAAAGACCTCAGGAGGCCACCTAATGACTGAAGAACAAAAAATTGAAAGTCTCTCCAAAGAAAACAGGCTCTTTAATCCTCCTGCCGATTTCCCCGGCGCATGCGTGAAAAGCCTTGAAGAATACAAGGCCATCTATGACCGTTCCATTAACGATATGGAAGGGTTCTGGGCCGAACGCGCTGACGAACTGCTCACCTGGGATAAGAAGTGGGACAATGTTCTTGATTATGATTTCGACAAGCCGGAAATTAAATGGTTCGAAGGCGGCAAGCTCAACGCCTCCGCCAACTGCCTTGACCGCCACATTGAAAACGGACGCCGCAACAAGGCTGCACTCATCTGGCAGGGCGAAGAAGACCATGAAGTAAAAGTTTACACCTACGATATGCTTCACCGCGAAGTATGCCGTTTTGCCAACGTACTCAAGAAACTGGGCGTACAGAAAGGCGACCGTGTCTCCATCTATCTGCCCATGATCCCTGAGCTGGCTATCGCCATGCTGGCCTGTACCCGCATCGGCGCACCCCACTCCATCATTTTTGCAGGTTTCAGTTCCAACAGCCTGCGTGACCGCATCAATGACTGCGGCGCAAAAATTCACATCACCGGTGACGGCGTTCTGCGCGGCGGAAGAAAAATCCCGCTCAAGCCCAACACCGATGAAGCTCTCAAAGAATGTCCCTCTGTTGAGCAGTGCATTGTTGTTCCCAGAGCAAACAATGAAATTGAAATGGTCGAAGGCCGTGACCGCCTTTGGGGCGAACTCATGGAAGACCCGGATATTACCGACAACTGCCCCTACGAGCTGATGGATTCCGAAGACCCGCTCTTCATCCTCTATACCTCAGGCAGTACCGGCAAGCCCAAAGGCGTTTTCCACACCACCGGCGGCTACATGACCTACGCAGCACACACCTGCCAGTGGGTATTCGATCTCAAAGACAATGACGTACACTGGTGCACCGCCGACATCGGCTGGGTAACCGGACACTCATATATTGTTTATGGACCTCTGGCACTCGGTGCTACCAGCATCATGTTCGAATCCGTGCCCACTTACCCGGATCCGGCAAGATTCTGGCAGGTCTGCGAAAAGTTCAGGGTAAATATCTTCTACACCGCCCCCACCGCCATCCGCGCCCTCATGCGTGAAGGCGACCAGTGGACCAAGAAATACGATCTCTCCAGCCTGCGCATTCTCGGCACAGTTGGTGAGCCCATCAACCCCGAAGCATGGATGTGGTACCACGAGAACATCGGTGCTGAGAAACTGCCCATCGTTGATACCTGGTGGCAGACGGAAACAGGCGGACATGTCCTTTCTCCCCTGCCCTACGCCACCCCGCTCAAGCCCGGCTCGGCCACCCTCCCGCTGCCCGGTATTGATGCGGCAATTGTGGACCGCCACGGCGAAGAAGTCGGTCCCAACGAAGGCGGTTTCCTCGTTATCCGTAAACCGTGGCCCGGTATGCTCCGCGGTGTCTGGGGCAACAAGGAGCGATTCAAGCAGCAGTACTTTGAAGGCTTCCCCGGCGTATACGAATCCGGCGACGGAGCACGCAGGGATGAAGACGGATACTTCTGGATCATGGGCCGCGTAGATGACGTTATCAACGTTTCCGGCCACAGGCTCGGAACCGCTGAAATCGAATCCGCACTGGTTTCACACCCGGCAACATCCGAAGCGGCAGTTGTTGGTATGCCTCACGAGGTAAAAGGCCAGTCCATCTACGCCTACGTAACCCTCAAGGCTGAATACGACGAAGACGATGACCTGATCAAAGACCTGCGCATGCACGTCCGCAAGGAGATCGGCCCTCTGGCAGCACCGGAAGTGATCCAGTTCGCTCCCTCCCTGCCCAAGACCCGCAGCGGTAAGATCATGCGCCGTATCCTGCGCAAGATCGTAGAAGGCGATACTTCGAACCTCGGCGACACTTCGACACTGGCTGATCCTTCAGTAGTGACCGATCTCATCGAAGGTTATGAAGAAATAATGAATCCATAAGTATGGCAAAAGGTTGCCCGGAAGTTGCCCGGTTCAATTAAAGAACCGGGCAATAGTTCAGCAGCCTGCACTGTACCGGATGAGACCGGAATACACGAAAAGTGCTTCTATCTATTTTGGAAGGTGGCTATGGAAGCATCGTGTGTTCCGGTCTATTTTTTTGTCCTCGCTCTTGCAAATACACTCCATGCTGTTAACATGAAAAATAATAGTCTCAGTATACTTCATGCAGGAGAAAACAATGCAGCGCGAAATCAAACAGATTTTCTACGGCGAACCGGTTCATGAAGGTGCCGGGGTAAAACTGCACCGAGCCTTCGGTTATTTTGAAGCCTCCCTTTTCGACCCTTTCTTGATGCTCGATGACTTCCGGTCTGACGATCCCGAAGACTACCTGAAAGGCTTCCCGTGGCATCCGCACCGGGGCATTGAAACCATCACCTATTTATTAAAAGGAGATGTTGAACACGGTGACAGCCTCGGCAATAAAGCTGTAACCGGTGCCGGTAGCGTACAATGGATGACCGCAGGCAGCGGAATAATCCATCAGGAAATGCCCAAAGGGAACGAGAACGGCTCCATGCACGGCTTTCAGCTCTGGGCCAATTTAAGCTCCGAAAACAAAATGATCGATCCCGAATACCGGGAGATTCCAGCTAAAGACATTCCGGTTATTGAGCGTGCTGATGGCACAAGAATAAAGATCATTGCCGGAGAAGTGGACGAAACCAAAGGTCCGGCAAAAGGAATCGGTATTGATCCGGAATATCTGGATGTAACAGTCCCTGCAGGACTTGAATTCATCTATCCCACCAAGCGCGGTTACACCGCATTCATTTACGTTACCGCAGGCTCCGGAACAATTAACGGGCGGGAAGTGGAAAACCGTTCTCTTGTACTTTTCGATGATGGAGACGAACTGGCAGTCAATGCGGGCACCAGCCCACTCAGCTTTCTTTTACTCACCGGAAAACCCATCAATGAAATGATTTACTGGCGCGGCCCCATTGTCATGCATACTGCGGAAGAGTTGGAAAAAGCTTTTCAGGAATATGAAGAAGGAACTTTTATTAAACACCCTAAACCACAAGGATTGTGAAATGGAATTCCCTAAAATTCTGGAGAAAAGGAGAGCTGTAAATTACTTCGATCCAGCGCGTGATGTTGATCAAAACCTGCTGAAAAAAATCATCGAACAAGCTGGAAACGCACCATCAAGCTACAATTTGCAGCCGTGGAAACTAAAAGTCATCCGCGACATGAATCGTAAGAAGGCTCTACGTGCATTGGCCTTTGACCAGCCCAAAGTGACCGAGGCTCCGGTAATCCTCATAGTACTTGCTGACCGCGAAGGCTGGAAACTGGAGAAATCAACAGTTGAGAATGTTTTCAATGACTTCGTTAAAGCAGGAAAAATGCAGGCCGAACAAAAGGAATGGTTCGCAGGAGTAACCCAAGGTTTGTATGGGCGCGATGAAATAGCAGCGCAGGCCTTTGCCAACAAAAACACCGGATTGTTCGCCATGTCCCTGATGTACGCTGCCACTGCCAACGGTCTGGAATCCCATCCCATGGACGGTTTCGACCACGATGGAGTGCGCAAGGAATTCAACATACCGGAAAACTATTGGATTCCCATGCTCATAGCCATCGGCTACCTGAATCCCGGGACAGAAACACCACCAAAGAGCTGGCGGCAATCATATACGGACATGGTTATCGAGTAGCCCCCTGTTCCCGGTAAACACCCATAAACGGACTAATTCAAGGGGCGGACGGTAAATAAACAAAGCAGAAGCCGAAAAACGCAATTTAAATTCCCGTTCACCGAAAATAGAATGCATCAATTAAACAGCCGTGCTTTTATGGCATCACGGATAAGGAAAACAGCAGAAAACACCCGGATTGGAAAACACAGAAAAGAACAACTTCAACATCGGGGGACGAAATGAGTGAAGCAAAAGTGATGAACAGATGGTTTGCCGTAGTAGGAGCGGTGCTCATGCAATTGGCACTTGGCGCAATTTACGCGTGGTCGGTGTTTACACCGTCACTGATTGCGGCAGGATGGAGCAAATTCCAGACTCAGGTTGTATTTTCAATCGGACTGGTCAGCTTTGCCATCTCCATGGTCTGGGCCGGTAAAAAACTCGCTCAGTGGGGGCCTACTAAACTCTCTTTCCTCAGTGCCCTCGTACTGGGAGCGGGTTACGCCCTTGCAGGCCTCGTCGGCGGAACAAGCTTTACCGCCCTTTGCCTCTTCATCGGACTTATCGGTGGTGCCGGAATCGGCCTTGGTTACGTGGTACCCATTGCCGTGGGCATGCGCTGGTTTCCCGATAAAAAAGGATTCATCACCGGGCTGGCCGTAGCCGGATTCGGTTTCGGTGCCATGGCCTGGGTCAAGCTGGCCGGAGCATGGGGTAACCTAATCGCAAACATCGGCCTCTCCACCACTTTCTCACTCTACGGATTACTCTTCTGCCTGATGATCGCAGCAGGCGGCATCTTTATGCGCTTTCCCCCTGAAGGTTGGGCACCTGAAGGCTACCATCCCGAAACTAATGCAGATGCGGCAAACGATGCTGAAGAAGAAAACTTCAGCACCACTGAAATGCTCCGCACTCCGCAATTCTATCTCATTTTCGCAACTTTCACCTTCAGCGCAGCAGCAGGACTCATGTCCATCGGCTTAATGAAACTCTACCCCATGGAAGCATTGCAGGCAGCGGGCCACAGCGTTGCGGAAGCCAGTGCCATTGCAGGTACTGCCATGGCTGTCTTTTTCAGCCTCGCCAACGGACTGGGGCGCATCATCTGGGGAACCATGAGTGATAAACTGGGCCGCAAACGTTCTATCCTGCTCATGACCGCCATTCAGGGCGCGACCCTGCTGGCGTTCACAGCCATGGCCGGAAATGCATTCCTCCTCTACGTAGGCGCGACCATCATCGGTTTTAACTTCGGCGGCAACTTTGCCCTCTTCCCCACAATCACCGCAGACACCTTCGGCACCAAGAGCGTGGGCCAGAACTACCCGTACATATTCCTCGCCTACGGCGCAGGTGGTATCGGCGGTCCCTTGCTCGGCGGCGTACTTGGCGACATGGGCAACTTCCCGCTGGCATTCACCATCTGCGGAGTATGCTGCTTCATCGGAGCTGCAGCAATCGCCATGGTCAAGAAGCCTCACAGAAGTTTAAATGCCAGCCCGGAAACAACCGGATAACTACTTTTCATCAGGGTAATGGGTACAACTCATCTCTGAGGAAACTCCTTGCGGAAGTTCAGCTCATTTAACTTCCGTACCCCCATAAAACTCTCCGGTCGATGCATGGTGCATCGATACGGAGAGTTTTTAATTATTCCTCGCTTAGGATATTTAAATCAAAATATTCCAACAAATTTCGAGCATTCGTCCCTCTCAACTGCCATGACATGCACCGGACACCGCCTCCCATCAGGCATACCTCGCTTGAAAATACCGGAACGATTTCCTTGCAGCTGATTTCCTTGAAACACTTCCTCGCAATCTCATCTTCAGGAATACCGAATTGGGGCAGATAGATACGATCAGGAGTGACCAATGCATTGGTATACAATCCGCAAGCCGAACCAAACCGCTCATCATAAACAGAACTGTCATCGTATGGAGTCACAACTTTCGTGATTCTGACTCCGGGCAAACCGCGTTTCAGGTCTTCTACTAATTTTTGAGAATATTCATGATCATCATATGAATTTATAACCAGTGTATTCTCATCCACAAATGAAACAACACCATCAGCATGCTCAAGGCCGCCCTGCTCATCGGAATCAATGAAAGCCACATTCTTCAGATTCAGTCTCTCACGCAGAAGTTTACGGGCTGCAGATTCTGTCAGATTATTATCCCGCAAGAATTTATTGCTCAGAACCGCGTTGCCGGCGTAATCGTCTACCAAGTTTCCACCGTCATTTAACAAATCCAGCTTACGATACTGCACCCCGGCTTTGCTCAGAAGCTGAACCAAATCATGCTGAACAGCGTCTGCTTCCCGTTGTCCCTTGAGACCTCCGCCTTGAGCTGCAGCGGTATAACGAAATAAAACCGGGTTCGCTGCATTTGAAAGTCCGAAATCACGCATCCAGATGTCCGCCATTGGATAAATAGCCACGCTTTCACGGCCCAAGGCATTCACATACTTTTCATAATTTTCTTCATCTACCAAAATCAAAACAGAATCATTGTGCCTTTTAATCTGGCGGGCAAACTCAACATGAAAATTAAAAATTTTATCTGCCATATCAGCATAGTACGGATCACCAGACAGAGGGGCTGCCAGAACAATCAACTCACCTCTATAATTCCTACTATTCGCGTCGCCGTCACTAGCTGTGCCCAAAAACACTCCAAACAGCAGAAAAAACAGTACAGCTACTTTAAACATGATCCCTCCAAACAATTTCGCTACTTTCACCCCAATTAAGTAAAATGAACTAAATAATTAAAGCTTAATCAGGAAGCCTGACTTTTTTTATCAGTTTCTGTAAAAGAAGTTCAACTTGAAAAACAAACTTTATCTAACAAGGAGCCCTCCATGCCAAACCGCTGCCAATGGGCACAGCACGAACTTGAAATAGCCTATCATGACACAGAATGGGGAGTCCCCCTGCACGATGACCAGCCCCACTTTGAATTCCTCATCCTTGAGGGAGCACAGGCCGGACTTTCGTGGCTGACCGTTTTAAAGAAGCGCGATAACTACCGCCAAGCATTTGCTGATTTTGATCCCGAAATTGTTGCCCGCTTCACTGAAGACGACATTGAACGTCTCCGTCAGAACGAAGGAATTATCCGCAACAAGCTCAAAATAAATTCCGCTGTACGCAATGCCCAGGCATTTCTGGATATTCAAAAAGAATTCGGAAGCTTTAACACTTACATCTGGCAATTCACAAATGGGAAAACAATCCAGAACAACTGGAAAACAATGGAAGAAGTTCCCGCCAAGACCGCAGAAGCAGAAGCCATGAGTAAAGACTTGAAAAAGCGGGGATTTAATTTCGTTGGCCCGACGATCTGCTACGCCTACATGCAGGCTACCGGAATGGTTAACGATCATCTGGTAAGCTGTTTTCGTCACAAGGAACTGCTTGCTGCCGTATAGAATGCTCGAAAACAAGACTCCCCAATTTGCGCCTCCAATACGCCCTAAACCTTGACACACCGGACTTCAGGCACTAATTCTTACGAGTTGCCCAAAAGCGCAACCGCAAACCGGAACCGGATTTTATAAAAACCCGTCCGGTCTTTTTTTTCTAATGAAATTTTAACAGGCCTGACGCGCCCAATTTCGCGCAGCCTGACAAGGAGAATTAAAATGGCTTACGATGTAAAACTTTTCAAGCTCATCAACGGCGACATGGTTATTGGTAAATGGGACGAAGAAAACGACCAGATCAAAGATCCCGCAGTACTCCAGACCGTTCCCGCACAGCAGGGCGTGCAGATGATGATCCTGCCTTTCGGCTATCCTTTTGATAACGAAATCGAAGGCGAAATCGAAGGCCGTCACATTCTCTACACCTACAAGAACTGTCCTGAAGATGTTTCCACCAAATATCTCGAAGCTTCCAGCAACCTGACCCTCTCCACCGGTGGTCTCGGCGGCATGGGCGGCGGTAACGTTTCCGATATTTCCGAACTGCTGAAGAAATAATTTTAAAAGCCTCCGGCGGGTCTTCCTCCGGAGGCAAAATCTTTCCATAAATAGCGCATAGCGCATCAAATCAAATCCAAGGGTTGAACTTTTGAAAAAGCTGCTCCCTCTTCTGCCCCGCCCTACCCGTTACTTGGGTTCGGAATGGGGTTCCGTCCACAAGGACCCTGCTAAGGTCAAGGCTCATATCGCCGTTGGTTTCCCTGATCTTTACGAGATCGGCATGTCCTATCTCGGCCAGAAGATTCTCTATGAAATCGTCAACAAGCATGATGATTTCTACGCCGAGCGTGTCTACACACCCTGCGAAGAAACCGCTGAAATCATGCGCGAACACGGTGAACTGCTGGCCACCCTTGAAAGCGATACCCCGCTGAAAGATGTGGACGCGCTGGGCATCAGCCTGACCCATGAACTGTGCTATACCAACGTGCTCTTCATGCTCGACCTTGCCGACATCCCGCTTAAAGCGGCCGACCGTGACGATTCCTGTCCACTGATTATCGGCGGTGGCGGTGCCTGCTTTAATGCCGAGCCTGTGGCGGATTTCTTTGATGTAATCATGCTCGGTGACGGAGAAGAATCCATCATCAAAGTCATGGAAATCATTGCCGAGTGCAAGGAGCAGGGACTGGGTCGCAAGGCACGCCTTGAAAAACTTGCCGAACTGCCCGGCATCTACATTCCCGAATTTTTCGATCCCGAGAATCCCGGCGACTTCTTTGTGGAAAAAGCAGTGGTGGAAGATTTCGAACCCATCCCCTTTCCCAAAGAACAGATTCTGCCCTACGGTCAGGTCATCCATGACCGGCTGACCATGGAAATTGCCCGTGGCTGCACCCGTGGCTGCCGTTTCTGTCAGGCAGGGATCATCTACCGCCCGGTTCGTGAACGCACCCCGGAAACCCTGACCAAGACTCTCATGGAAGGTCTGGAAGAAACCGGATACGAGGAAACTTCTTTCCTCTCGCTGAGTACCGGGGACTACTCCGCACTGGATACCCTTTTCGCCCAATGCTTTGATAACTGTGCAGCCGAGCAGATTTCCATCTCACTGCCTTCTTTGCGTGTAGGTTCCCTTTCCGAACCGATCATGGAACGTATCGCCACCATCCGCCGCACCGGGGCCACTCTTGCTCCTGAAGCCGGAAGCCAGCGCATGCGTGACGTGATTAACAAAGGCATCACCGAAGAGGCTCTGCTGGATCACGCGCTCATGCTTTATGAAAACGGCTGGCAGAATATCAAACTCTATTTCATGATCGGCCTGCCCACCGAAACTTTCGAAGATCTCGATGCCATTGTCGACCTTTGCGTCAAAGTTCGCGACGTTGCAGGCAGGCACATCAAGAAGCTGAACATCACCGCTGCGGTATCGCCTTTCGTACCCAAACCACATACTCCCTTCCAGTGGGAACGCCAGATTTCCCTTGAAGAGATTGGCGAACGTTTGGATTACATGCGCGAAAGATTCAGCAAGCAGAAGCGCATTAATATGAAATCCCATATCCCGCGTATGACCTTCCTTGAAGGTATTTTCTCACGCGGTGACCGCAGACTCGGCCCGGTAATCGAGAAAGCCTATAAAAAAGGCGCGCTCTACTCCAGCTGGAAAGACCACCTCAAACTGGAACCTTACCTTGAGGCCATGAAAGAGGAAGGACTTGATCCTGAAGAGTTCACTGGAGCACGTGAGCACAATGCCCGCCTGCCTTGGGATCACCTTTCCGCAGGAGTAAGCAAACGGTTCCTGCTTGCGGAACTCAAACGCGGTATCTCCGAAAAAATTACTGGGGACTGCCGTTACGAAGAATGCCGCAACTGTGGGGTCTGCAACTTTGACGGCCGTAAATCCCTGCTCGAAAAGCAGGCAGAAACCATGGACCTGCGTCCCAAAATGGTTTTTGAAACCCGCGACCAGACCGGGGATGTCCCAGACTTCGTACAGGAAGAAAAACCGGACCTCGGCATCAAGGGCAGCCATTTCAGGCTCTGGTACACCAAGACCGGAACTTCGGCCTACCTGTCGCAGCTGGACCTGCAGCCCGTAATTGAAAGGGCCATGCGCCGCGCTGAACTGCCGCTGACCTTCTCGCAGGGGTACCACCCCATGCCGCGCATGTCCTTTGGACGAGCACTCCCTGTGGGCGTGGAAAGCTTGAAAGAATGGATGAACATCATGCTGCGCACCGATATCAGCGCACAGGATCTGGTGGACCGCCTTAACAAGCAGATGCCCATGGGCATGAAGATTGTGGGTGCTGATCCGCTGACTTTGTCCAAAAAGCAGAAGCAGCCAGAAGTGGAAGATTTCACCCTGATCTTCACCTGCTCTGACGAAGAAGCCAAAGAAAAAATGGACCGCCTGCGCGAGTACGCAGAGTCGGAAGAATACATTGTCTCCCATACCACCAAGAAAAAGGTGAAGGAGAAAAACATCCGTCCCATGCTGGTTAAATTCGATGAAATGAATGAGCGGACTTTAAAACTGACCTTCGACTGGACTTCCATGTATATGAGTCCGGTAAAGATGCTCGCCGCCATCTGTCCCGGCACAACCCTGCTGGACTTTGATCTGACCAAGACGGATCAACGGTTCGAATAAAAAGAAAAATCCCCGCAACCATAAGGCTACGGGGATTTTTTTGTACTTTAATAAAGACTTTCTGAGATCTAGAACGGCACTTCGTCCATTCCGCTTGCTTCGGAAGGGAATGCGGGACCGAGATCTTCATCTTCGGGAAAACCGCCGCCCTGCTGTTGCTGCTGAGGCTGCTGGTTGTTGTACTGTTGCTGCTGAGGCTGGCCCTGATAGCCGCCACCCTGCTGCTGATTGTTGTACTGTCCGCCGCCCTGCTGCTGGTATCCACCCTGCTGCTGGCCTTGGTAACCGCCTTCCTGTCTGCTGTCGAGGCCCTGAACATTGTTGGCTACGATTTCGGTTGTGTAGCGGTCCTGCCCGTTCTGGTCCTGCCATTTGCGGGTCTGAAGCTTGCCTTCAACCATTACCAGTCGGCCCTTGGAGAGATATTTGCCTACAAATTCAGCAGTGTGTCTCCAAGCGGTAACGCGGTGCCATTCGGTCTTATCAACCTTCTGTCCGGTATTACGATCTTTGTACCCTTCATCTGTGGCAACAGAAAAGTTGGCAAAGGCCTGACCGGAGGTTGTGTATGAAAGTTTCGGGTCCTGCCCGATACGTCCTATCAATATTACTTTGTTCATGCTTCCTGCCATCTAGGCCCCCATTTATCTGAATTTTCTTTTTGAAGCGATCTTTTCCGCAACACTCAGCTCGTCTTCAAGATCGTAGCTGATGGTATTGGCTTCCGAAGCTTTCCAGTCACCAAGCGCTTTTTCCATACGCAGTTTAAGATCATATGCCTTGCGGATGGATTCAGCCATGGCTTCGGCCTTTTCTTCCGGGATCATACCCAGCTCAAGGCGGTCCTTAAGATCCTCGACTAGTTCGACAACCCCACGCGAACGCCCCTCGGGCTGCGGTTCTTCCCAAGCGGTCTTAACCAGATAAGGCCAGTTTTTCTCAACTTCGGCTTCATCATATGTACGGGCCATAACCCTGATTTGGAGCACATTTCCCATGCGAAAAATCCTTTATTAATACGGAAAAAAAGAGTCCGTCAATGGCAACATTAATAAAGTGAAAAGCTCTTATTAATCAACCTCTTCCCATTCACTCTGAACGCGGTTGACAACTTCCTGAATCTGCTTGAGCTGGTCAGCAGGGCAAACACCGATCAACGGCTGGGCCGCATCAACGTTGTCACCGTTATGGAAGTATACAGAGTAAATGAGACCTTCGGGGCCGCTGTAGTTGAGCGGAGTTTCCCTTTTCATGCGGGAAACAATGAACAGATCCATCCCTTCGGTAACCTTAACGGAACGCTCGCCGGAGCCTTTGATCTTAGCGTCAACTTCAGGAGTGAAGTAGTACTTTGCTTTTTCCGGTGCATTAAACAGAAAAAGAGCTTTTTTGAGGATCAGCTGGATTACTTCTTCTTTAGAAAGGAAGTGACGGATCTTGATCAGAACTTCACCGGCTTCAACAAAACGGTCTTCCAGGTCCTGACGGATGGATACGATCTCACCTTTTTCAGGAGCGGTAATGTTCTTGGTATTGCGCTCACGGGTAAGTTTAGCCAGCACAGTACCGGGCTTTTCTTTCCACTCACCGGTGGGTCCTTTTACCTTGTCACCAACCTTAAGACCGGTAAACTCAACAGTTCCGGTATGGGGAACAGATATTTCAATTTCCTCGTAAGGAGAAGCCTTGATCTCTTCAAGCAGTTCCTTAATATTCAGCATTATATTAACCTCTGGATTATTTTTACTTATATCCCGCCACATTGGACGGAGGTCATTATTTTTACATTTAAAAACCGGAAGCCTTGAGCCCAGCATCCGGTCCGGGCAATTTGCAGACATTATCAGGCAAAGTCAACCTGCTGCGAAACTCCCTAACACAGAAAACACTTTACGATAAGTACCTACACAAACGAAGGTATAATTACCGATAATACAAATTCCGGCCGCCCATGGTCATGAGGGCCTGCCCGATATTCCGGCCCATTTCACGGCGATCCCAGATTCCCTGAATATGGCCGCGGGCAAGGGCATTCCATGCATTATGATAATCCGGCGGAATGGAAATCCCGGTAGTCTCAGTGATAACCCTTGGTCCGGCAAAACCGATCTTAGAAGAACGTATCCCGAACTGGTAAGGAGAACAGCCCAGAAAACTTGCCACGGACCCGCCATAGGAATTGGTATCGTAGATCACCAGATACAAGCCCCCGGCATCCACATAACGGCGCAGGGCCATGGTGCAGCGCGGCATCTGAAGCACACCGTTGGTTCCTTCCTGAATACGGATTCCGGCTGTACCGTGGGCATAGAAAATAAGCGGCAATTGCTTACGCTGGGCCCTTTCCGCAGCACGAATGATTTTCTCACCTTCAGCCGCGCCCACAGAACCGCCCCTGAACGGAGCAGCAAGGCAGATAACCACGGCATTAATTCCGTCCATGCGGGTTTCAAAGGTGATGCAGGAAGAACGCAACCCAGTTCTCTTGCGGGCTTCGTCCAGCTTGAGATCAAAACCTTCATAGCTCAGCGGGTTATCTGATTCTATGCCGGAATTGAATTCAAAACCTTCGGCATAGTTGAAAACATTGTATAAATACCATTGGTATTCCATAGGAAAATGATGGCCGCAATTACTGCACACCCCGGCAAAATCACCAAACAAATCAGGAGCCCAAAGATCAAGACAGCCTTCGGTAGCTGCATTGGGACAGGAAAAAGTACGATCATCCTTGCATTTGGGGCTACTGTATTTCCAACGTCCTTCTTCAAAACAGGGAGACTGGTCCGAGGTGGAAAGACAAAGCAATTTTTCACGAACATCACTAGAAATTGTAGTCACTGAACCATTGTCAGCCTTGCCCTTTTTCAACAACCGGGCAGTACGCTCCTTAACCAGATGGGCCTCGGCCTGAATCTCTTCCATACCCTGCTTGGCAGCACGCACAGTACGCCCCACAAGGTTATAGACAAAAAGTGACTTGGTAGACCATGCCACCCCCTGAACAGCCGCTCCCATCTTCAGAAATATAGAGCGCTGATCCATGTAGGCGGAAGTGGAAAGGTTGCGAAATTTATCATAGCGCTTCTCAACCAGCCTTGCCCGGGCACGGGAACTCAAGGCCCAGCGCATGAAGACATCCTCACCCTCTTCCGGTCCCTTCTGCTTGAGAGCCATGGCCCGGAAAAGCTTAAGTCCCTTTACGGAAATGCAGACTTCGTTGGTGGCCCTGATAACCTCTGAACGAAGAGTGCGGAAAAAGTCATAACTGGCAGGCTTGGCCCCAAGATGCGGTTCCTGCACTACGCGGTCAATATACCCCATCTTGAGGTTATCCTCGGCAGTGATACCGAGCTTGCGTGCACAATTACCGATCAATGAGTCATCTACCCGTT
This sequence comes from Maridesulfovibrio sp., assembly GCF_965230075.1. Classification (GTDB taxonomy): domain Bacteria; phylum Desulfobacterota; class Desulfovibrionia; order Desulfovibrionales; family Desulfovibrionaceae; genus Maridesulfovibrio. The sequence continues at coordinate 3,188,022 of NZ_OZ245945.1, forward strand.
TGCCGTCACGAAGATTAGCCTCGATTGCAGCCGCCCCTTCCGGAGAAATAACAGAATAGTAACCATGAGAAAGCATGAGCCTGCGATCGGCAAGGCCGATTGCTTCAGCACCGCCGGACCCGCCTTCAGAAATTACTGAGATGATGGGCACATCAATCTTGCCCATCTCATAAATATTCTTGGCTATCTGCTGCGCCGCTCCGGGGTAATCTTCAATGGGATAAGAACCGGGAGTAAAAATATAGGTATGGATGGGAATCCCTTCAGCCTGCGCAACTTTCATGTAGTGCAGCGCCTTGGCATTCCCCCACGGCTTAACCGAGCCTCCATTGCGAAACTCCTGACCGTGTCCTTTCTCCTGACCAATAACCATAACCGGCTGATGGACAACCTTCAGCCCCACGCGACGGGTTATGTAAGCCTGAGCTATAAGCATGGAGGGGTCGATGCTGAACTCGCCCAGTCCGCCCAGTTCGGTGTAGTTATCGTAAACATTTTCCAGAATATCGGTCAGGCAGATACGCTGCGGATGGCGCACAATGCGCACCCGGTCCATTGGAGTCAGCTCTTTTTCCAGCTTGGATTCAAGAAAAGAAAACAGATCTTCAAGACGGGCAAGTCTGCTCAGGGAATCCTTGGTCGAAATAGTTCCACGCAAATCACGAAACTCATCCAACTCGGAACTGAGCATAGAAATATTGGCATTTTCGAGATTCCCGAAAATGTCCTTGATGTAGTTGAGTCGCTCCGCAAGGGCGTCGATGCGCTTATCAATATTCATACTAAAATTCCAGCAAAGCGGCTGTCTTATCAATCAGATAGGAAATATTGGACTCAAGTTTTCTACCAGTCCGATCCTGTCCCTGCAAAATCAGTCTGTTTAAAAATTCAACACCCCGCTGCTTGGCATGTTTCAGATTTTCGCCGCGTACAATTGCCAAAGCAAGGTTGGGATCGAATTCAGTAGGAATTTCATAGGGCCGGTCAGTGGGAACCTGCGTGTACACCTCAAGCCACTCCTCTTCCTGCCAGCCGAATTTATCGATGGTACCTACCCACGGGGCAAAATCATTATCCGGATTCTCGGCAATAATGCGATACTCAATTGCTGCTCCGGAAAGGTTCACATCATCCTGAGTGTACCCCATGGATTCACCCAATCCGAGCCGAACCTGCTCGCGCACGATATTAACGTTGCGCTCTCCCTTGATCACTGAAATAGCGGCGGAAACCCCGTTCTCAACCTGAATACGGGTATTAACCTCCATCAGGAAAGGCTCACCGCGCTGGGTAACAATCCATTCCCACGTGCCCACGTTATCGTAATTCACCGCTCTGGCCATGGACAAGGAGTGCTCGGTAATGCTTTTCAGCACCCCGGAAGCATTGAAAATATAATGAATTTCTTCAGGTGCAAATCCGGGCGCAACCTCAATCCGCTTCTGGTTACCGCTGCTCTGCACCGAGCAGTTACGGGTTCCGAAATGGACGTGCTTCTGACCGCTCCTTTCGCAAACGACCTGAACTTCAAGATGGTTGAATCCGTAGATACGCTGCTCAATAAGCACGCCTTCATCATTGAACTGACGCTTGGCGTAATTGCGAATACGGCGGTAAACGGAACGGAATTCATCGGGATCATTGACTTCCTCAATGCCCATGCCCCCGCCTCCGGCAGAAGCCTTAACCATAATGGCCGGGGCCTGAAACCCCTGTTCCCTCTGAAATGCGAAGAGGCTGTCGGCAAGCTCGACAGCCTCAAGTTCATCATAAATAGGACTGTCGGACCCCGGAACGGTTGGGACTCCCAGACTGCGCGCAAGACGTTTTGTATTAATCTTGTCGCCCAACTCCTGAATCACCCGCCACGAAGGCCCGATAAAAATAAGCGGTTTCTCTCTTTTCACCACCCGACGCGCAAACCTAAAATCTTCGGCAAAGAATCCGTATCCCGGATGAATGGCCGTAGCACCGCTACGATCCGCAACACTGAAAATTTCATTGGCATCACGGTAGGAGCTGATGCAAAAGAGGCTCTTCTCGCCACCATTCTCCCGTGCAAAACGCACATGACCACTTTCACTGTCCGCAGCTGTATAGATACAGACGAAATTCTGATTCAACTCCAGACAGGCCTTGGCTATCCTGATGGCAATCTCACCACGATTGGCGATGAGAACCTTATGTTCACCTTTATACACAGCAGAGCACCGACCGGAATCAGGACGCGCCTTTTTTCTTGCGCAGCATGATCATACGTTTCTGAACTTCAAGAACCAGCTTATCAAGACGTGCTTCCTGATACTTATCCAGATCAACGTAAATACAGCCCATCAGCCCTTTGCCGATGTCACGCACCACTTTGATGTCCAGACCGGTCAAAAGTTCTTTTTTCCCAAGGACGAAATCCACCTTGAGCTGCTGATCCACATCAAAACTGTCTTTACCTGCGGAAAAGGCCAGACCGTTAACACTGAAATCCTTCACACTATAGGGGGAAGGGTAACCTTCAATCCTGAGGGCCAGTCCGGGAAGGCTGGTCCGGAAAGCTCCTCTTGCCGAACTGCTATCGAATGAAATATCCATTCTTCTCTCCAATCACATTCAACAGGTTAGCACCGTTGATACAAAACAATAGTCCAAAATCTGTTCCTCAAAACAAAACCATGTTTATTTTGAGAGTGAAATCATAATTTTGTTAACCTTTAATAATCGCGAGCTTAAGGCCCGGTCATTATCTTATCCAAAACAAACTCAACCCGTCGGTTACGCTGACGGTTTCGCTTTGAGTTATTGGGAACAAGGGGATCCATTTCCCCAAGCCCGGTCGCGGTAAGCCTATTCGGCTTAATTCCTAATTTCATAAGGTAGCGTAACACATTTACCGCACGTAAAGATGAAATTTCCCAGTTATCTTTCAGCCTGCTCTTACTGCTGGGCTGAGTATCATCGGTATATCCTTTGATATTTATGTACTGGTCAGGGTGGCTGATAAAAAAGTTCTTCAAGGCTTTTACTGCGGCCCGCCCTTTCTTGCTCAGCTGAACTTGTCCGGGATTAAAAAGTACGTCAGAAGGCAGCTTAATGGTAATTTTGCCGTCCTCAAATTTAGCACTCATAATCCCTTCCACGCCCTTGGTGGTCTGAAGATATTTAACATCTTCAAAAACTTTGCGCTGGGCTTTGATGATCTGCCTGCGGGTGACAACCTGATTGAGAATTGCCCCGGCTTCCTCGCGAGAGACCTTACTGGTAGCAATCTTCTGCAATTTACCACTGATGGATTTGCTGACCGACTGGAAAGTCATGTCAAACTTTTTAGCATCAATCTCAGACATGGAATAAAGCAGGATAAAGAAAACCAGCAGGAGCATGGATAAATCCGCAAAGGTGGTTATCCACTCATTCGGCTCATCCTCGTCAGCATCATCTTCAATCAGTATAGAACCTTTCAGGAGTTCATCATCCATGGCTTAATCTCCGGTTCTATCCTTGGGAGCCTGAAATGAGGAAAGCTTCTCATAAACCAGACGGGGGTTGTTATTCTCAAGGATGGACTTGGCACCCTCAAAAATAATTTCAAGATGCAACTGTTCCTGAAGAGTTCTAGCCCTGAGCTTGGCCCCGATGGGAATGAAAAGCAGGGTAGCCAGCAGGGAACCGTAAAAAGTGGTCAGAATAGCCACCGCCATAGCCGGACCGATAGACGCCGGATCCTGCAGGTTGGACAACATCTGCACCAGACCGATCAGGGTACCAAGCATCCCGAAAGCAGGAGCCAGCCCGGCAAGACGTTTATATACGTCCTGCGCGATCTTATGACGCCTTTTCATGGCTGAAATTTCAATCTGCAAAGTAGCGCGAATAAGTTCAGGATCAGCGTTATCCGCGATCAACTGACATGATTTACGCAGAACAACGTTTTCCGTCTGGACATTCTCAAGGGCGATCAGACCTTCACGGCGGCTGATTTCAGCAACCTTGACCATGATGTTCACAACTTCATTAACTTTGACCTTTCTGGAAGAGAATGCCTTGAACCCTGCGAGCATGGCCTGCAGGACTTCTTCAAAAGGAAAGGCAACGCAGATGGAGGCCAAAGTTCCACCGATAACGATCATCATACCGGGAATGTTGACAAATACATCAACAGCCCCACCGATAAAAATCGCACCGACAACAAGGGAAAGCCCGACCAGCATCCCGATTAAAGTGGAAAAATCCATAGAATCCCGTTCTCTTTTAAGTTACTAGTTAAGACGGATGATAGAGGCATCACGGCGCATTTTTATGCACCATCCGTACATTAAACCCGAAACTACGAGTAAAATAACCTATGACCTCCCCGGAATCTATACATACTATTAGCAGGCATATACTAGAAAAGATAGATAATTTTCAAGCTAACGCCACCGGAATCATTCTCGGTTCCGGTCTCGGCGAAGCCATTACCCGGCTGGATTCAGCCATTGAAATCCGCTACTCGGAAATACCGGGCTTTCCGCAATCCACCGTCAAGGGCCATTCCGGCAGTCTTATCTACGGATTTATGGAAGGAAAACCAGTACTTGTATTCAGTGGACGGTTCCATATCTACGAAGGTTACACCGCTGCTGAAGCCTGCACCCCGGTAAGGGTTATGGGCGAGCTGGGCATAAAAAGAATTTTCATCACCAATGCTGCCGGAGCGCTCAATCCCCAATTTGATGCCGGTGACCTGATGCTGATCACCGACCAGATCAACTTCACAGGCCACTCCCCGCTCACCGGACACAACAATGATGATTGGGGAGTCCGCTTCCCGGACATGAGCAAAGTTTATTGCGATGAATTGCGCTCCATTGCCGTTTCCGCGGCTAAGGACAAGGGAATCCGCCTTGAACGCGGTGTTTACGTGCAGGTAACCGGACCGAACCTTGAAACTCCGGCCGAAACCCGCATGTTCAAACGTCTCGGAGCAGATGCAGTAGGTATGTCCACAGCTATTGAAGCCATTGCCGCAGTGCACATGGACATCAAGATCATGGGCATTGCCTGCCTGACCAACAAGAACCTGCCGGACTGCATGGCTGAAACCACCCATGAAGCTGTGATCGAACAGGCTGCTAAATCTTCAGCTGCCATGTCCGCCCTGATCAGAGAAATTATTTCCCGGCTGGATTAATCCTGACTGGTTATTGCCATTTTTTCGGCTTTATCTGCCCGATTTTGCCAGCGCAAATAAATATGCCACGGAGTCAAGAGGCTGTATAAGCGGTTCTTTTACTCCGTGGCATTTTCATTGCATCTAATTTAGCGTCAGCAAACCATTGCAATATTGCTCATATTTAAAAACAGGGAACTTTCATGAAAGGCAGAACAATCAGCTTGATAATGGCACTGGCCGCACTTCTGGCCCTCAGCGCATGTTCAGCGGGCTACAAGGAACGGACCTTGGATTACCTCGGTAAACGGCCCACCACCGGACCGTTTTTCAAGGAAGATAATACCCCCATGGTGGAATTAAACTACAAAGCCGGTGATCAAATTTCGAACCAGCTTGAGGAACGCCTGCCTCCGGGGTCGCCCATTACCGTAACCATGTTCCGCTTACGCGGCAGTACCCTGCAGACCGACTTTGCCAAAGTTCTCACAGAGCAGGTTGCTTCGCGTATTGCCCAGAAAGGATTTGCCATTGTTGCTGACAGCTCCCGCTTTCCCCTGACTGCCCTTGATGAAGACCTCGCCCCGCCGGAGAAGTGCGTTCTTGCCGGAGCATATTCCGTAGGCAAGGAACAAATTTTTGTCACCGCCGCAGTTTCAACAGTTGCTGACGGTGAAATTCTAGGAGCATGGGACTGGACCGTGCCGCTCAATTCCAAGACCAAATCCCTACTGCCCATAAAGGAAGATCCGGATATCTATCCCATGGTAAACACTTCCGGGCCGTATGAGAAACATGAGCCCGCACAAACTTCCACACAGCCGCACTATGTACCTGACCAGTTCAACAACCAGCCCGGTTTTGAGCAGGATATTATGAATTAATTGATGCGCTAACGCGCTTTTTACTAAAAAATTTCGCCTCCGGCGGCCAAAGAAACTTTTAATAAACTTCGCTACGTAAAAGTATAAATAACCATTCTTGAATAGAAACGGGGCCTCTCCGATCAACTCGGAGAGGCCCCGTTTCAGCTTATATAGTCAAAGGAGGTAGATGAATCCTTCTTTAGAGAATCTTAGAGCGGTACAGACTGATCAAGAGTCGTCTTGGCCTTGATTTCACCGGTACGCTTTACAATAATCTTTTCTGACGGAATATCCGCTCCGGCCTGCTTGAGAGCTGCAGCCACAATCCTGCTGAAGTTAGAACAGCAAGGGACTTCCATTTCCAGCACAGTGATGGATTTAATGCCACTCACGCTGAAAATTTCGGACAAACGCTGCACGTACATCTGTACATCATCAAACTTGGGACAGCCCATGAGCACCTTCTTACCGGGCAGATATCTTTCATGATAGCCCGGCATTGAGACCGCCACACAGTCCGCGGTCAGCAACAGGTCCGCCCCCTTGAGGAACGGAGCATCCGCAGGCACCAGACGGATCTGGATCGGCCAGTGGGTCAGTTGCGAAGGTCCTGCCTCAGCATCAGTAGGCACATTGGCCTGCTGACAAGGAGAAGCCGCCGGAGCAAAAGCTTCAATCTTTGATCCTGCACAGCCGCAACCGCCGGAAGCAGGTTTCGGGCTATCCAGATGCAGGCTCTTGGGATCAGGCATATGATCAGGAATCTCGCGACCCTGCTCGGTCAGCAATTCCTTAACCGCTTCAGGGTCAAAGTCGTCAGCTTCAACTTCAATGACCTTCAACGCACCGGTGGGACATTCGCCCAGACACGCGCCCAAGCCGTCACAGTATTTCTCAGCTACCAGCTTGGCCTTGCCGTCAATAATCTGCAACGCGCCTTCCTCACAGCCCGGTACACACTGGCCGCAACCGTCGCAAAGTTCCTCGTCTATAGAAATCATCTTACGTAATACTTTCATTTTAATATCCTCCTGTGCCGGGCCTTATCGGCCTTCGGCGGCCCTGCGGGGCTTAGGATTTGATGCGCTATCGCGCTTTTTTATAAAAGAAGCCTTCGGCGACCCTGCCGGGGGCCTTAAACCCTTTTTGAAAAAAGGGTTTAAGAATCCCAAAAACTTTTAGTAGTTTAAGGCTGTTGTTATCTTCTTTAATTGTGCCTCAGGAAATTAACCTGAACCTGAAGCGGAAATTTGTACTAAATCTTAAATGACGCACTGCCGGGTAAAAATAAATTTATGAATTAAGTAAGAATCTTCCGGAATACAGTGCGAAGCATAATAAAAGGTTCTGAAAGGGGTGGGGGCTGGGGAGGGGAAAACTCTTGCAAGAGTTTTCCCCTCCCCAGCCGCCGGAAGCATCCTCCTAACCGAGGATTGCCTTGAGATCTTCTTCAGGTGTGCTGATAGGCATAATGTTGAAGTTTTCAACGAGGAAGTTCAGCACGTTGGGGGTGATGAATGCGGGGAGACTGGGTCCGAGGCGCATGTCCTTGATGCCGAGGTGCAGCAGGGTCAGCAGGATACATACTGCCTTCTGCTCGTACCAGGAAAGGATCATGGACAGAGGCAGCTCGTTGACTTCGCATTCGAATGCGCCTGCGAGTGCTACTGCAATCTGAATTGCGGAGTAGGCATCGTTACACTGTCCGATATCCAGCAGACGGGGGATACCGCCGATGTCGCCGAGCTTCTTGTCGAAGAAACGGAACTTACCGCAGGCAAGAGTCAGGACAACGGTGTCGGCAGGAGTCTGCTCAACGAATTCAGTGTAGTAGTTACGTCCGGGCTTGGCGCCGTCGCAACCGCCGACGAGAAAGAAATGCTTGATGGCACCGGCCTTCACGCCTTCGATAACCTTGTCAGCTACGCCGAGTACGGAATTGCGACCAAAACCGCAAAGTACAGCACCGTTATCGGTATCAGCTGCGAAACCGGGCAGTTCCTTGGCTTTTGCGATAACTTCAGCAAAATCGCCGTTGGCAACGTGGGTAACTCCGGGCCAGCCCACGAGGCCGGTGGTGTAGATGTTGCCCTTGTAGCTTTCTACAGGCTTCTGGATGCAGTTGGTGGTCATCAGGATAGCACCGGGGAACTCAGCGAATTCCTTAGCCTGATTCTGCCATGCGGTACCGTAGTGACCGTAAAAGTGGTCAAACTTCTTCAGCTCGGGGTAACCGTGGCAGGGCAGCATTTCACCGTGGGTATAAATATTGATTCCGGTACCTTCGGTCTGCTCGAGGAGCTGGCGGAGATCCTTGAGATCGTGACCGGAGACGAGGATTGCCTTACCGGCCTTAGCGCCGAGGGGAACTTCGGTAGGCACGGGATGACCGTAAGAACCGGTGTTACCTGCATCGAGGAGTTCCATGGCTTTGAGGTTGATTTCACCGCACTTCATGGCCCAGCCAACCAGTTCTTCAAGACCGAGCTGCTGCGGAACTACGGAAAGTGCTTCGTGAATCTGGGCGTAAAGTTCATCGTCTTCCTGACCGAGGATAGCGGCATGGTCAGTGTAAGCAGCAACACCCTTGAGTCCGTAGACAAGGATCTGCTTCAGGGAGCGCAGGTCTTCGTTTTCATCAAAAGCAGTTACGGGGAATGCTTCGCCCTGCTTGCTCAGTTCAGCAGCAGTGGCAGCAACCTTGGTCAGCTTGCCACAGTCGGCGCTTACCTTGGCGGCAAGTTCGTCACGTGCAGCAGCAACATTCTTAATGACCGGAACAAATCTTTCATCGTCGAAATTGACGTTGGTCAGGGTAGAGAACACAGCTTCAACAGTGAGACGGTTAACATCATTGGAAACCGCGATACCTTCCTTGCGGGCTGCGGTAGCAACGGTACCGAGCTCTACACAAAGCTGAACAAGAAGGTCCTGAATGGCGGATACTTCATCAGTCTTACCACATACACCCTTAACGGTGCAGCCCTGTCCTTTCGCAGTCTGTTCACACTGGTTGCAAAACATTTTAAACTCCTTTTCAGGTAATTGGTTTTCTACTTCTTCATTACCGAATATCGAAGTAACCTTTTTAAGTATTTGATTCAGATCAAAAGCCATAAAATTTCTCCCTTCCCGTTAAATACTTTTTTAAATTAACCTGAGGCGGGTGCCACCCGCGGCCTCCCGCCTTCAGGGGTGATTTCTCATTCGTTGAGTCCAAATTAAGAAAACACCGGGTAAAAGTATTTGATTCAGGTCAAGGGAGACATTTTTTTATAACTTTTTAATCTTCCCAATGGATACAATTAGTCGGACACAGCTCCATTGCCGCTTCCACCTCAGCTTCATCAGCTCCTTCCGGATTTTGAACCTGAGCCAGATCACAAGCACCCATGACAAACATGCCGGGACAGACTTCAACACAAGCTTCACAACCGACGCATTCATCAACATCAACAACTACAGTACGAGTCATAGCATTCTCCTTTTCATTCCAAGCCCGACTTCGAGCCCTCTAAAGGTATCATAAAAGCAAATCCTTCAGAACATGTTTTGTATTATTTCTACTCAATTCTTTTAAGTAAAAACAATCATTACCATTAATGAAGTAAAGCTCTTTATACTTTATAATAGAATACTAAATCCTTGCTACCCCTAAGAAAAGGGCATGCAGGGACAGATTTAATATGAGAAACAACTTTCGGGCTTTACTGTAACCTAGGAGTGGAAATTTATATCCCAGACTCCCTGCCGAACAACTGGAAATACAATCTCCGCAAAGAGTACAGGAAATACCGGGCCGTCCAGCCTCAATATCTTCAGACTTAAGGGCATTATAACGGCAAGTTCTGCTGCACTTCATGCATTTGCAACACTCATCAGAAATCTTCATCCGCAACGGAGAAAGGCGCCCCAATAAATTGGAAACTATGCCCATAGGACAAAAGGCCGTGCAATGGACCATCATGCCCATGCACCGGGAGAACCAAAGCATAACCATTATGCCCAGCAGACCGAAGACCGCCGCACTCCATACTGCAATTAGAGCTGAAACACCGGCGAATCGCATGGACCATGCAACGCCTACCACCAGCACCAGCAGAACCAATCGCAGCCAAATCAAACGGGGATTGAATTTACTGGAAGGCTTGAACTTGCCAATTCGGCTGCACTGATCATCCCATGCGCCGATATAGCAGAGATGGCTGCACCATGCCGGACCTACCAACAGTACCGAAACAGTAAAAAGGATGGGCATGAAGAATCCGGACCCGCGATAGACAGGTCCTGCGGCAATCAGTGCGGGCACAGGCAGATGCAATTTCCCGGTCATCAGGAATTGTTCAACTCCGGCTAGCCCGAAAGCCAGCTGTCCGAAAAAGACTAACGAAAACAAAGCCCAAATACGGGGGCGCATGGCTTTGGCACCTTCAGGGCTGAACATCTTCCCGCCGAGCCATGAAGCATACAGGGCTAAAAGAAATATTTCCGCCCTGCCCCAGCCAGGAAAAAAGCGATCGGCAAGCAGGATGGGAAAAGAAACCTTGCTGCGGGCGATCTCCAACAACAGGGCGGTCAACAAAAAGATAGAGGCCCTGAACCAACCCTGTTCTTTGCTTCTGCTGAAACGTTCTCTTCCGGCATGAGAAAAGCAATGGGCAGAAGAAAAAAGAGTTAGAGCGAACAATGCCCCCATAATAAGGGCTAACCGAATCCAATCTTCACCTACGCCGATACGCAGGTTGATCAAACTGTCCCCTTTAACCAACCAAAGCAGTGAGCCACATCCAAGCAGGACCCCGGTAACATTTCCGGCCCAGCGTTGCCTGCTGAAAGCGAGTCCGGCAGAACCGATCATAAAGACAGCTAATCCGCCATCGCCGCCACGCAATCCATGAGCAGCCAAAAGCAGATAGGAAAGTGATATTATGAAAAGTCCTGCCATCATACCGCCTGAGAATTGGAACGGCTAAGATTCCAGCAAAATTTTATCATGACCGACCCGGTCCATGACCCAACCGAAACGCTTGCCGTCCACATAATTGTCCATCCAGAGCTTCAAGCATCTGGAAATCAGATCCAACACTTCTTCATCAGAATAGACTCCGGGGAGCTCCATACTAAGACGTGGGTGCCTGCCCAGCCTGCCTCCGACCAGAAAACGCCACCCGCTACGGGAACAAGAAATAACTTCCGTGGGACAGACTTTAGTGCAATAGCCGCAGACAAGACACTTCTCACGGGATATGACAACCTTACCGTCAACCATCTCCATAGCCTCATCAGGACAGTGCTGTACACATTCCTCACACCCGATACAGCCTTCATGATCAATGACCGGAACACAAGCCCTGATCAAACCGATATCCGCAATATGTGGGCGTGAACAGCCATTTGGACAGGCAGCAGCACTTACGCTAAGCAACTTATGTCTGTTGATTTTTTCTCCGAATCTCTGACGTAAAAATTCAGACCAGCCGCTTTCTTCAACCACCGTCTCAATGCGCTCTGCAAAATCCTCATCAATATATAATGCAAAACGGCATCCTCCGGCAGGTCCCCGACAGGCGTTAATTATAGCTGCTTTCTCCATATTGTTTCCTTTCTTCGTTTTATCAGTTAGTTAATCATACAGGATATAATTCTCACAAACCCTGACTTAAGTCATTTACCGGGCATCATTAATTATAAAAGAATACTGTAATGAAAAAGACACACGAGCTAAATAAAATCTCCCTATTTGCAGGCCTGAGCGTAGAACAGCAGGAAAAGCTGGAGCAGATCATCGTTCCCCGTGAATTGAAAAAAGGTGAACAAATTTTTACCGCCGGAAGTGATGCCACGGGATTTTATTCTGTGGAGTCAGGAAAGGTCAAAATCTACCGGGAATCTCTGGCCGGGAAAGAGCAAATTATCCATATATTCGGGGCCGGGGAAATTTTCGGGGAAGTTCCTGTCTTTCAGGGTGCATGCTATCCTGCAAGTGCGGTGACTCTGGCTAAATCCACCCTGCTCTATTTCCCTCGTGATCGCTTTGAAAAGGTAATCCGCGAAGACCCGGACCTTGCCATGTCCATGCTGGCCCTGCTTTCAGGAAGGCTTCGTCAATTGGTCAATCAGGTGGCAGCCCTGAGTCTGAGCGAAGTCCCGGCAAGGCTTGCCAGCTACCTGCTGCTGCTTAAATCCACCCAGAACTCCAATATACTGGAACTGGACCTTCCCAAGGGCTTGATCGCCTCTTATCTGGGAACCATTCAGGAAACCCTTTCCCGCGTTTTCAAGAAGATGAGCGAACAAGAACTTATTAAAGTTGAGCGGAAAACAATCGAAATTATTGATGAGGCTGCGCTGGAACTAATAGCCAGCGGAGAAGAGCAGCTTTAGCCTTTGCACTTATAAAGCTCATCAAGATCCACTCTGGCCTGCTTGACCAACGTAGCAATCTGAGGCTTGGAGTACTGACGGTTGGCCCCTACGGCATCCCCTTTATGCAGCAGTTCTTCTGTGATCAGTGACGAGAAAAGATAAACGGTCAGGTCACGCAGGTTGGGGTCTTTCTTGATTTTCTTGGTCAGGGCATGCCCGTCCATTCCCGGCATTTCAATATCAGAGACAACCAACTGGATAAACTCGGAGACATGCAATCCTGTCTTGCCCACTTTAGCAGAAATTTCCTCAAGAGCTTTCCAAATTTCAAGCCCGTTAGGATAGGCATCAACCTCAAATCCCCCGCGTTGCAGTGAGTTTTTCACCAGATTACGCATGGAACGTGAATCATCAGCGCATATAGCCTGATAAACACACTCCACAGATTCTTCCACTTCCGCAAGAGCGGCTCTATCACGCGCAGGATTGAGGTCTTCCATGGCCTGCTCAAGGTCAAGCACCTGCAGGATGCGGTCGGGATCAGTAAGCTTTACCGTTCCAATGATAGTCCCCTCGGCATACTTGGCCATATTACCCTGCAGGGATTCAAGCTCACTCCAGCTTACACGGTGGATTCTATTAACCCCGGAAACCAGAAAAGCACTGACAATTTCATTAAACTCAGTAACCAAAACCATACGCTGATCCTTGGAAACTGGCTCCATACGCAGCCAGCCGCTAAGATCAATGAGAGGTATAACCGAGCCCATAAACTCAAACATACCCAGCACCAATGGGTTCTGGGTATCAATGGATGATGAAACTCTGGAGATAGAGCCGTCTTGTTTACGGCCGGAAAAATTTTTGAGGTCTGCTTCCCTGACTATCTTCTTTACTTTGGCTACGTTGAGGCCGAAGGACCAGCGTTTGTACGTATCGCCGCTCCCTTCATCAAGATAAAGTTCCAGAAGCTCAACTTCGTTGGTCCCGGACTCAAGCAGAATTTTACTCCCCGTCATTACTGGCTAACCCCTCAATTCGCTTTAGAATCTTAATCTATTTTTTAACCCTGATTCATGAATTACCGTACCTGAGACTTTCAGTCCAGCACTCTCGCTAAAAAAGCACCGAATTGCCACATACTTAACTTTTCAGTTTCTGCTTCAGGGCAGCCAACATGCTGTTGAAAACAATACTCCAATCCCCCGGTTTCCTCTGACGAAAGAGTATCATGCTCGGATACCATGGAGAATCCTTGCGCTTGCGCATCCAACGCCAGTCCGGATTATAAGGTATCGCCACCCAGACCGGTATATTCAAAGCCCCGGCCAGATGGGCAACGGAAGTATCCACAGTGATAATCAGGTCCAACTGTCCCATAACCTTGGCCGTATCAGCAAAATCCTCACAACCGTTACCAAGGTCACGCACCAGCACTCCGCAGCTTAACTCCTCGCGCTGCTTTGACTCCGGCCCTTTTTGCAGTGAATATAAAGTTACACCGGGTATTTCAGCGAAAGGCAAAAAGTTTTCAATACTGACCGAACGGTTGTGATCGTTTTTATGTGTAGGCTTCCCGGCCCAGACAATCCCGACCTTAAATTTAGTACCTTCCGGAACATGAATGGGGAATCCGGCCTGTGCCGGGGCAGTAAGGTAGGGACAATCCCGGGGAATGGACTTGATGTCATGTTTTAAAATTCTCGGCAGGCTGATCAACGGGGTCTGCACATCAAATTCCGGCAACTTTTCCCCGCCACTGACAATCTCCTCAATTCCGTCCATTCCTTCCAGCAATGAAACCAACTCCGGCTGGCAATCGAAAATAACTTTACCTCCGGCCTCAGCCACAAGAGGAAGATAACGACAAAAATTTAAGGTATCGCCGAAGCCCTGCTCCGAATATATGAAAATCCTTTTCCCGTTCAGGGGAGAACCGTCCCAAAGGGGCTGGCGGAAATGGCGGGGTACCAGCTCTTCACGCTTCCAGCGGTACTCATAAAGCTCAAAGCCGTTTACGAAATCCCCTTTAGCCAATAAGGCCAAAGACTTATCCCAATTAATTCTGTCGTCATCAGGTTTAAATTTCAAACAATGGTTAAAAAGACGGATGGATTCGTCCAACTTGCCAATATCCTGCAAAACCAATCCAAGATTGTAATAGGCATCGATAAATTTACGGTCCAGCTCAATTGCCCTGCGGTGGCAGGCTACGGCTTCCTTTAGTTTTCCCATCCTGCGCAAAACATTACCCAGATTGCTCCATGAGCCGGGACTATCCGCTTTAACGGCCAGAGCCCTGCGATAACATGCCTCTGCGGCTTTGAACTTACCCTGCGCACGCAACGCCACCCCAAGGTTACCCAGAAGAACATTATCATCAGGCAGCAGATTCAGCGCCATGGAATAGAGAGCTATGGCCTCATCGTAATTACCGGCAGAATGCGCTTTTACCGCGCTAATAAAAATTCCCTTTACCTTGGGCGGAACAGTATCAATCCACTCCGGCTGCTTGCTTTCCTCTTTTGGGGATGCAGGAACTTTTCTGCTCATCGTTCCCTCATGGCGTAGCTCATGGACCCCATAAACGGCTCAAGAATATATTCCATCACAGAACGGGTTCCGATATGAATTCCGGCAATTACCCGGATACCGGGAAAAAGCTTATAGTAGTTTCCGTCGTGCTCAAAGAAATCCTTATCTGTCTCTATGCGCACCCTGTAAAAGGTCAATCCCCGCTCAGTAGAATCTGCATCAGGACTGATATTGACAACTTTACCGTCAATATTTCCAAAACGGGAGGCATCGCTTGAAGCCAGCTTGACCACCGCCTTCTGTCCATCCTTAACATACCCGATATCACTGATGGGCAAACGCGCTTCAATAACCAGCTTATCTCCGGCCGGGACAATATCCATGATGGTCAGTCCGGGACGCACTACCTCGCCCACGCTGACCACGTACAAGGTTTTGACAACCCCATCCACCGGAGAGCGGATGATGGTGCGCTTCAGATTATCCTCAAATTTCCTGAGCCGCTGGGAAAGCTCATCAAACTCACGACGTGCTTCCTGCAAATCCTCACGCACCGAAGCCAGATAGGAATTCCTGATCTCCCCGATATCGGCCTTGGCCTGCGCCAGAGCAGAACGGGCCTTGGCGAGCTTGGCTGAATCTTCCTCAATGGAACTCTTAAGCTTCGACTCTTCCTTAAGAAAACCGAGATGCTTATAGCGTGAGGTCAACCCGTCTTCCAGCAGTCCGGCGCTGATTTTAATCTGTTCACGCAAAAGTTTCAGACTGTTCCGGGAATTGCGCTGCCGGGAACTGATCTGCCTGATATCCTGCTCACGCTGTTTGATCTTTTCACGCTCGGAAAGGAGATCACTTTCAACACGGGCCTTGCGGGTCTGAAACAATTTCAAAGACCGCTCGATCAAAGCAGGAAATTGCTCGTAAATATCTTTCGGATAATCGGGAGCTTCAAGCCCCTTATCTTCAGCAGACAGACGGGCAATATTTACCCGCAGGGAAGTTACCCGAACCTCAAGCTCATCAACAGTTGAATCGCTGGCCGTCGCCTCAAGGACAATAAGTTCCTGCCCTTTGGACACCATTTCCCCCTCGCGGACATTAATTTTCATGATAATGCCGCCCTCAAGGTGCTGCACGGGCTTGACTCTTGAGCTGGGGATGACCTCCCCTTCAGCCTGACTGACAATATCCAGCTGGAAGTAACAGGCCCAGCCCAAAAAGGCGAGACACATGGCTATGCACAGGAAAAGAAAGAAATGGCTGGCGCCTTTTACTTCACCGGAATATTCCGGGTTCATGCTGGTCATTGTACACTCCCGCTCTTGGAGGACTCAGCTTCTTTTGCAGCTGCATCCCTTTTGGGAAAAAGCACGTTCGGTTTCGGCTTGTTTCCGAGGTCGATAATGATATCCGCACGCTGCATGAGCCGCATATCCTGCGAAACAATGATCATGGTTTTCTTTGCCTTAACCATACTCTGGATAATCATATCCATGGCCCGCAACCCTTCAATATCAAAACCCTCGGCAGGCTCATCAAGCACGGCCACAGCTCCCTGCACGGAAAGCGCACGAGCAAGAGCCAGCCTGCGCCGAATTCCCACAGCCAACTCCGCTCCACCATTCACTACTTGTGCTTCAAGTCCCTGAACACTGGTATCGAGATATTTCTTAAGCCCCGCGATTTCCACCACCCGGTTAAGACGTTCATCATCCATATCCGGATTGTTCAAGCAGATATTTTCCCTGATGGTAGCATTGAGGAAAGTCGGTTCCTGCGGCAGATACATAACCTGCTTACGCCACCATGGCGCGGAAAGCTGACGAACATCGACTCCGCCCACAAGAATCTGCCCCCGCCCGGGGTCAATAAGCCCCAGCAGCAAACGCACAAGGGAAGTTTTCCCGGCCCCGTTATGACCGGTAACAATTACGATATTGCCCGGTTCAATATTCACATCCAGCCCCTCAAACAAAGGACCGGTAGAACCGGGGTAGGCAAAGCCGAGGTCTTTGATTTCGATTTCGCCCCGGTAGTCCTTAAGCTCTGTTCCTGTTTCGGATTCAAGGGGCTGGCGGACGAATTCATGCAAAGATTGCATCATCTGCCCAGCCTGAGAAATCATGACTCGTGATTTCATGAAAGATGCAGACACAGCCAGCGCCTTGCCGGAAAGGATGGATGCCCCGATCAATCCACCGGTACTCATTGATCCGGCGACAACTTCACGTGCCCCAACAGCATAAACCATAACCCGCAACAACATAGCGATGCTCTGCAAGACAGCCTGGCTGCGGGTTCCGCTTTGGACCATATCCCGCTTGATCTGCTGTAACTTATCCATCTGGGTCTGAAATACTCCAGTCAAAAAGCCACGTCCGCCGAATGCTCGGACAGTGTCAGCCCCGCTGATGGCATTAGCAAGGTTACCGCGATGAACTACGGATTCATTACGCATGGTATCGTTCATCCGCTTGCCGCGACGCATATTCAGCCAGCCCGCAAGCATGGAGCAACCGATAGCCAGCATGGTAATCAGAGCCAGAGTCGGACTGAGAAAAAAGGTCGCCCCTACAAAAAGGATAAAGAAAGGCATATCCAGAACAGAGCAGATAACAGAGGCGTCATAACCGGCCTGCACAACCTGTATACCGCTCATGAGTTCGTGAATACGGGCCGGGGGAATCCTGCCCAGCGTGCTCATTTTGGCCCGGGCAAGACAGCCCAGCACAGTTTCGGAAAGCACACGATCCGGCCCCACATTGACAGCCGAAGCCAAACGGACCCGGACAACAGTAAAAGCATGGTTCAAAACCCCGGCAATGAGCATACCCACGGTCAGGGTAATCAGGGTTCCGTCAAAACCATAGCCCACGTAACGGTTCAAAACCTGAATAACAAAGATCGGTGAGGCAAGGGAAAGAATATTGATAAAAAAAGACGCGAGGCAGATCTCAAAAGCCAAAAACGGATGTAGCGACAATCTCCTCAACAACTCTCTCATGTGACCGATCCCCTGTCCAAAGTAAGAAAATCAACATCTGTCCGGAAAAAGAAAATTCCATGAGCATGCACACATGGAATTTTCAGTAAACTTCGTAAAATACGCTTAAAGCTTATTTGAAAACATCGATATCCATCATGCCCATTTCATAGAGAAGCTTGTAGGCAAAGATAATATTATCAATGTCAGCTGTAACGCTGGCACTGGTTGCAGTGGAATAGTCCCTTTCACCGACGAGAATATCAAGAAGCTCTACCTGTTCACCTGTGGCTCTCTTTTTCTTGATCAACTCAAGGAATTCCGCAGTAATATTAGCCTGAGTCCTGTAGAGTTCAGCGTTTTTACGCAGAGTCATCAACTCAAGCCATGCGTTGCGGACATTTTCCTCTACAGTACGGCGCACATCAAGGGTCTGCTTGCGGATCTCACGCAGATTGGCTCTGGCTGCCTGAGTGGCCTCGTATTCATAAAGGCCGGAGAAACCGGAGTATCCAACCTGAAAGGTAGCCTTGTTCTCGGTTCTTACACCGCTGGCACCCTGATCCTGTTCCCTTCTCTTGCCCTCAAGAACAAATTCAAACTTGGGGTAAAGGGTAGCTTCCTGCACATCAACATCGTGGGAAAGCCTTTCTTTGGAAAATTTAAGCTGCAGCAGCAACGGGTTCTGGGCCTGGGCCTGAATGATTGCATCATCCAGAGATGCAGGCATGTAGCTGGCAGGCATGGAAACCGGAACCATCTTTTCAATTTCATCCATGGCAATGGGGAAACCGTAAACAGCCTTGAAACGGTTGCGTGCAGTCTGCAGGGAGCGCTCTACTGTAACCCTGTAGGAAGTTGCCCCGGCAAGCTGGGCCTTGATCTGGAGTTCCTTGTAGGAAAGACCTGCCCCGCGCTTAACCAAAGTTTCTTCCATACCGGAAAGACGCTTCATGCTTTCTTCGGACTGGATGGCATACTTCAAGGTTTCTCTGGCCCGTATCAAACCGAGATAGGCTTCAACACCCTGAATCATGAGTTCCTGACGGGTCTGTTCAAGAACGGCCTTGTATTCGTTCAGAAGGGCTTTGCTGCTGTCGATATCGCTATTCACACCGCCGAAATCCCAAAGGAGCTGGGTGGCTTCAATACTTTGTTCGTTGCGGCCTTTGTTGGTTCCGCCACCGGGCTTGTCAATTTCTTCGCGTCCGGCCTCTACATTAACATCAAAGGTCGGAGTCCATCCGGACCAGCTCTGAGAGACAAGGTGTTCAGCTGATTCAACACGAGCTTCAGCAGCCTTGATCCGGTCGTGTGTGGATAGAAGATCATTGAGAATTGCTTTGAGGTAGGGCCTGCCGTCTGCCTGTTCGGGGTTCATGGGAGCCATTTCCTGCTGTGCAAAAGCAAGACTGAACGCACCTGCCATCATGCAGAGCGCCAAACCCAGAATTAAAGTCTTAATCGCTTTCACCACACAATCCTCCCCAAAAAACTAAACATATTAAACAGATAAAACAGAATGCTTTCTTAATTTTAACTTTATTGTATCAGATATATATAAATTTAATTGAAAAATCCAGACGATTCATACATATATAAATAGTATTTACCAATATCTATTAACATAAATTCTAGCCCATATCCAAAAAAAATGCTGAGCATACTAAAAAAAATAACCGGTTCCGATTCATTTTTCCTGCTCCTCACCGGGCTGGCCGTATCCATTCTGGTCGCAGCCCTCTATATTTTTCAGCCCCCCATCCTGCAATTCGTGGATTACAAAATTTACGACCAGTTTATGCGTTCCAGCCCCGTGGGCCAGAAAACCAACGTCCCGGTAGTTGTAGATATTGATGACGAAAGCCTTGCCGAGCTTGGGCAGTGGCCTTGGCCCCGCTATCGTATGGCCCTGCTGCTGGCTAAAATCCAACAGGCCGGTGCACTTTCTACCGGGCTTGATATTCTCATCGGGGAACCGGACCGAACTTCCCCGGCAACCATCAAGAAGAGTCTGAGCGAAGAACTGGGCGTAACTGTTAATTTCAAAGGATTGCCTGAAGGGCTCATGGACAATGACTTGGTATTGGCAGATGTTCTTAAGCACGGCAATTATGTACTCGGTTTCTACTTCGACTTTCTTGAAGACAAAGCTGATCCTTCTTTGAAAGAACAACCCTGCTTTGCCAAACCAGTACCCATAGCCCAAATCAGGGCTAAAGGGGCACCTCCAATCAAAGACCTGACCCTGAGTGCACTGGATGCCATCTGCCCGCTTCCGGTACTGGCGGAAGCCTCGCCCCTGTGCGGCTTTTACAACAGCCTCACCGACTATGACGGTGTTGTGCGCCGGGTTCCGTTGATTATCACCATGAACGGCAAACAATACCCGAGTCTCGCACTTGCCACACTCATGAAAGCAATGGGCCGCAAGAACATTCTCGTTAAGAGCAGTTCCATCGGCATCGAATCCATCAGACTGGGCAAAACCACCATACCTGTTGACGCCAAAGGCCAGATGCTGGTCCGCTACCGTGGTGGAATGGAAGAATTTCCTTATTACAGTGCCAAGGATATCCTCAGCGGCAAGGTCGGAGAAAAAGAACTCAAGGGTAAAATAATTTTCATGGGAACCTCGGCTGCAGGACTGCGCGATTTAAGGGTTACCCCCTTTGCTTCGGACTATCCCGGGGTGGAAGTGCATGCCACAATAGTGGATAACATCCTGACCCGCGACTTCATCCTCAAGCCGGACTGGGTGCCCGGTCTTGAACTGGTGCTGGTAATGGTGGCAGGCCTTATTTCCATGGCCCTACTGACATGGTCCCGCTCCATGTGGATGATCCTACCCATCGCAGTTATGGGTACAGGAATCTTTTATGGATCACTTTATGTTTTCCAGACTTACAATGCATACCTCACCCCCATGTATGCACTAATTGCACTGGGTACCAACTTCACCCTGCTGACCCTGATCAAATTCTGGCGCGAAGAAGGCCAGAAAAAATTCCTGCAGGCCACCTTCTCATCCTATCTGGCCCCGGAACTGATCGACGAAATGTTCTCCAACCGCGAAATGCCGGAACTTGGTGGTGAAGCTAGGCAGGTTACCGCTTTCTTTACCGATATCCAGAGCTTCTCCACTTTCTCGGAAAAGCTCACCGCGCCACAGCTTGTTGAGCTGCTTAACGAATATCTATCGGTCATGACCGACATCCTCATCGAGGAAAAAGGAACCCTCGATAAATACGAAGGTGATGCGATTATCGCCTTCTTCGGTGCCCCCATGGATGTACCGGACCATGCCCTGCGCGCCTGCCGGGTAGCGGTGAAAATGCAACGTGCAGGAATTGAATTACGTGAAAAATGGGCCGAAGAAAAACAACTACCCGATGAACCGGACCGCAACACCAAGAATTTCCCCGAAGAACAATGGGCCAATGGCGAAAAGTGGCCCAAGGTAGTTCATAACATGCGCACCAGAATCGGGGTCAACTCCGGTGAAATAGTGGTTGGTAACATGGGATCATCCATGCGCATGAACTACACCATGATGGGTGACGCGGTTAACCTAGCCGCCCGTCTGGAGGAAGGCGCCAAGCAGTTCGGTATCTTCACTGCAGTGTCCCATTTCACACTGGATCAGGAAGTGGAAGTAGACGGAGAAACCCACAAGATTCTTGATCTCGTGGAAGCACGACTTATCGATAACATTCAGGTTGTCGGTAAGAATGAACCAGTCCGAATCTACGAACTGGTAGCCATGAAAGGCAGCCTTACCGAAAACGAAGAAATCCTCTTCGACCTTTTCGCCAAGGCTAGAGAAGAGTACGTTGCCCAGAACTGGGACAAAGCAATTGAGTTGTATCAGGAAGCCAACAAGTACGAACTCTACAACGACACCAAACACACACCCTGCGAGGTCTTCATCAAGCGCGCCGAAGAGCACAAAATCAATCCCCCGGTCCCCGAAGGTGAGGTTTGGGATGGGGTTTATCGGATGACTAAGAAGTAGATTCAAATTCTTTTAAAATTGAAGCAACCTGCTCGGATAGTTCTATAAATTCAGGATTGTCCGAGTATTTTTTACTGATCCCTCTGAATTCAGTAAGATATTTTTCTGCTTCTTCCGGTTGTTCTGGTTGCAAAAGTAATAACCAAAGATTAACAGCCCCTTTAGCCTGCTGCAAAACAATCTCGGATGTGGAGTGCTCAGAAGAGGAAAGCGACCGCAAGTCAGCATAAAGAGACATGGCCTTATCAAATTCCTTAGCCTCGCCGTAATCATTGATCAAATTATACGCACCCTCAGCCTGCTGCAAAACAATCTCGGATGTGGAGTACTCTGAAAAGGAAAGCGACTGCAAGTCTGCGTAAAAAGACTGGGCCTTATCAAATTCCTTAGCCTCGCCGTAATCATTGATCAGGTTAAACGCACCATTGGCCTGACGCAAAACAATCTCAGATGTGGAGTACTCAGAAGAAGCAAGCGACTGCAAATCAGCGTAGAGAGACTGGGCCTTATCAAACTCTCTAGCCTCGCCGTAATCATTAATCAGATTAACAGCAGCCTTGGCCTGTCGCAAAACAATCTCGGATGTGGATAATTCAGAAGAAGCAAGCGATTGCAAATCAGCATAAAGAGACATGGCCTTATCTAACTGCTTTTCAGCACGGTAATCATTGATCAGATTAAACGCACCTTTGGCCTGTCGCAACACAATCTCGGATGTGGAGTACTCAGAAGAAGCAAGCGACTGCAAATCAGTGTAGAGAGACTGGGTTTTATCAAACTCTCTAGCCTCGCCGTAAGAATTGATCATACTAACAGCAGCCCTAGCCTGTTCTAAAACAATCTCAGATGTGGAGTACTCAGAAGAAGCAAGCAACTTCAAATCAACGTAGAGAGACTGGGCCTTATAAAATTCCTTAGCCACGCAGTAGTCAATGATCAGATTAGCAGCACCCATGGCCTGCTGCAAAGCAAACTTGGATGTAGGATACTCAGAAGAAGACAACGATTGTAAGTCAGCGTAGAGAGACTGAGCCTTATTAAATTCTTTAGCATCGCCGTAATCATTAATCAGATTAACAGCCAAGAGCGACCAAGTATATGCTGACAATTCACTAAATTGCTCCGGCTTACCGGTCAGCAGAGAAAAATTAACATGGCTAAAATAATCCTGTCGAACCCTGTCCATAAATTTCACTGAGCCGAAAGCGGAAGCACTCCAAGCAACCTTTAAAATATCTTTACGATATTTATTCACTCCTGTGTCTTCATCATCTTTTAAAAATTCAAGCACAAAAAGCTCACCGACCAAATCCGGTTCCCAAGGCGGAATCTGATGAATCACCTTATCTTTCCCGTGAGCTTCGCAATTCAAAACCTTAAAACGGTCTTTCTCGTAGACCAACTCCCCTAGCGAAGTAACACACTCTGGTAAGTCAAAATCATATTGAGTAGAAATCCCCCCGATAATGGTTGCCAGAACAAGTAAAGCCAAATCCTTTTCAGTTACCCCACAAGGCTTCAGTATATCCTCAAGCTCACGATTGATCACATCCTGAAGCAATGACTCACGATTAAAATGCCTATCTCCATGACCTTTGGCTACAGCACTGCCCAAGTAAGCGGCAAACAAAGGCCGCATATCTTCATCAATATCCTTCAGCCTTTCCAAAAGACTGTCCCATGACTCGGGAATTTTCTCGCTTTCCTTCTCAAAAAAAAATTCAAAAATTGATTTCGCAATTGACGGATCAGGCTCTTTCAACAGGTATGGCTTTTCGAACTGGGAATCTCTGGTATGCCTGTGCTTGGAAAGATTGCTTAACTGATGATCTGAACTGTCCCGATCCAGAATCAGTATGCGAATCTTGCATTCATGCTTGTTCTCACGATTAGTCAACAGTCTTATAATATCATGCAGTTTATCCCGCTCCTTAGCGGTATAATCTACAACCAAAAGCGTTGGCTGGCAGGGCTGCCAATGTTTGAAACTGAAGTCAAAATCATCAAGAACCCCTGAACGAAAACCAACACCATGCTTGAGGCAAAATTCGAGCCCGAGCCTGCTTTTACCGACCCCGCCGGGTCCAATGATAACCTGCCAACTAAACATACGCTCGCTGTTAAGAAAAGATTCCAGAAAAGCAATCTCCTTTTCCCTTCCGGCAAAAGGGATGTACTGAGAGCGATAAACGAATTTGTTTATCTCAGTGCCTGTAGTGTTGGGATTTACAAACTCCGGCTGTTCACTTAGTTGATCTTTTAATGCACCAAGTTCGACACCGATATCGTACAGCCTGTCCAGTTCCTCTAAATGTGCCTGTATATCAAGCGAAAGCGATTCTCTATGCTCAATATTTCCTGAAGCCCTATCGACATTTCCTTTTAAAAGCTCTTTCAGTCCTTCTTGTGCCGCAATTTGCTGGTTAGTCATTTTGCGCAGATCTTCAAGCTTCTCCAGAACAGCTTTTACCCGTTCAGACTTCTTGAGAAAACCCAGAAGTCTTTTCTGCGCCATGTCAGAAAGAGCTGTACCGCCATACTTTCCTATATTCACAACAAATATGGATATAATCTTGACTGCAAGCTTAACTTTCCAACCGGAAAATCCTTCTTCTTTCAGCCAACCGATCACATATTTGGACAAATCAACATCCGAAAGCCACTTAATCAAATCATCCGACTCAGCAAGTGACTTAAGCTGCTTCTCAACATCAAATATTTCAGAATCATTTTTATCAGGCATAATTATTCAATATTCGAACACAATTATCTTTTCAAGTCCCACTATTAAAAAACAAATCCCCCTGCCGCACCAAACGACAGGGGGATTCCTAATTACTAAATCCAAATAAATCCTACCTAACCCGAAAAACCCGCGCCCCCTCGGAACTGTCCTCTACGTTGAAGCCGAGTTCGAGAAGCTTGTCGCGCAGACCATCGGCAGTGGCGAAGTCTTTGTTTGCTCGGGCAAGCTCGCGTTGCTCCAATAAGTCCTTAGCCTCTTCCGGCAGGGAAGTGAACGGCACGGGCATGGCCTCGTGGTCGAGGATGCCTAAGATGTCGTCGACTTCAAGAAGCTGATCGAGGCAGAACTTTGCTTCCTTGGCGGAGAGCTTTCCGCTGCCCAGCTGGGAATTGATGGTCTTGGTGAAGCTGAACAGGATGGGCCAGAAGCGGTGCAACATGAGGTTATCGTTCAGGGCCTGCGAAAGACCGGACTTGAGGGTGAAGACCTCCTGATCGATATCCTCGGAAAGCTGCCCTGAATCCCCGGCATGTGTGCTCAGACCTGCGGCAAGATCCTGCAATTTCTGCTGGTTCTTGACCCACATGGAAATGGACTGTTCGCTGCAAACCAGCGGCTTCTTATAGGATGACGAGAGCATCCACATACGCACAGCGATGGGCTGACCGGACTGCTCAAGGAGTTCATCTACGCAGGGCAATACCGGACCGCCGGGAAGTACCGGCTGGGCCACCATCCATGCCTGTGGAGAGACTCCGGCCCCGGCCCAGATGGCGCGCAGATTTTCCAGATGTGGAAAGCGGTGAATTTCCCCCGCCAGCACAAGGCTCACACCGGGCAATCCTTCAAGGGCGGTTACACCCTGCTGCATGAACCAGCTGGGGCGCACATTGCCCCACTCTGTCTCGATGATGTCACCGAGCTTGAGGTCCTGCAGAGTGGCCCGCTTGAGCAGGGTGAAATCACGCGGATTTTCCTTTACGTAATCATCCATATCCACGGTCTTGCCGAGACTGACTTTATCGATATCCATGTTGGACATCTGGCCGTAGCCCTTGTCGCGGGAAATGTCGAAATATACGGAACGCAACTTCTCATAAGCCAGCCCGTGAGCCAGCAATGCGCGGCAGAGTTCCACGGTACGATCTACGGATTCCGAAGCACGCTCAAATCGCATGGATTTCCGCACGCCCAGCAGAGAAGCAGCCTTGCGTACGGCAGTGGCGATCTCAGTGGAAAATGTCTCCCGATCCACACCACGCTCACGGGAAGCTGCAAGGGTCTGGTCTTCAAGGTCAGCCAAGCCTACCAAAGCGGAAACCTTGGCTCCCTCGCGCTCCAGATGGCGGGCCAGAACATCAAGCAATACTATACGCCTGAACACCTCAGGATCGTAAGGATTATCAAAAGACGGTCCCATGGTAAAAAGACCTGTTTCAGCTTCGGAAATGGAAAGGACCCGGTCCTCTCCGCTACTCTGGTCAAAAAGTTTCGGTCCCTTGAGGGCCTGCGGACGGAACAAAGGAGTGGAAAGATAGCGTTCACCGCCATCAGGGAAAATGGTTACCACCAGCCCGTCTTCAAGCTCAGAGGCGATGGCGGCAGCCCCGGCCATGGCAGCCCCGGAACTCATACCCACAAATACGCCCTCTTCCTTGGCAAGACGGCGACAGGATTCAAAAGCGTCATTGTCCTGCACCCGGATGATACGGTCCAGCTTCTGCTTGTCGTAGATACCGGGAGGATAGGACTCCTGCATATTCTTGAGGCCCTGAATCTTGTGTCCCGGCTCAGGCTCCACAGCGATCATCTGGATATCCTTGTTCAGCTCCTTAAGCCGCTTGGTGATACCCATGACCGTTCCGGTAGTGCCTAGACAGGCTACAACGTGGGTTACTTTACCTTCGGTCTGATCCCAGATTTCCTGTCCGGTTCCTTCATAATGAGCCTCGATGGAGGCTTCATTATTGTACTGATCCATGAGCAGGTATTTCTCCGGTTCCTCACGGTAGAAACGGTAAGCCTGTTCAATGGCCCCGTCCGTGGCAAGGTGTCCGGGTGTAAGCATGATCTCGGCCCCGTAAGCACGCATGATCATCTTACGCTCTTCGGAAGCAGTCTCGGGCATGATCAGCATCAGCTTGTAACCACGCACCGCACAGGCCATGGCCAGCCCGATCCCGGTGTTCCCGGAAGTGGCTTCAATGATGATTTTATCCGGGGTCAGCTCCCCGCTCTTCTCGGCCTTGCGGATCATGGCCCCGGCCGCACGGTCCTTGATGGAACCGCCGGGGTTCATGGCTTCCAGCTTAGCCAGAATCTTGACATTTTTATTGGGATTGAGGCCCCGCATCTCAACAAGGGGGGTTCCGCCGACCAGCTCAAGAATATCACGAGCAAACATTTTATCTAATCCTTTCAGCTAATTATCTTTAAGAAAATGAATTTAAGGCCGCGTCCTTTTTACTTCTGGCAGTCATTTTGCAAACAAGGGGCAGAGGATCATCAGTGTTTGAAATCCGGGGCAAGGAATGAACCCGGCTAAGTACAGCTAATAAACAGTCTGCCAAGGACGGAACAAATGTCAGCCTATCCTTTTCTTAAAGACAACATCGAAGCTCTTGCAACATACAACCCGCCCTTTTATTCCTGGCTGAGCAGTCAGGATATTGACGAAGAGAAACTGCAGGAATCTCTCTTCAAGAATAAGTGGAACATTCTCGACTGGAAAATGGAAAACGGCAGCGGAATGTTCGAATCCGTCCCGCCCAATATGATTTATAAGAGCTGGGAGGCCAAAGACAAGCCCGAAACCAGTGCCACATTCATAGTAGGCTGCAACGTGGGCTACGGTCTCAATCAAGTACTGATGAACACTCCCGACACCCACAAGGTCATTGTCAGCGAACCGAATCCGGAAATGCTGCTCGCCTGTCTGGGCCAGACCGACTACCGCCCTTTCATGAAAGCTGGAAAGCTCCATTTTTGCCCAGTCGATGAAAACAGCCTGATGAGTATCATTAAAGAACTCGACCTTCAATTCGTATACGGCAAAATTTATTTGCGGCTGGATATGCCCAGTCAGCAGTTGGGACCGGAATACGCCCGCTGGTCCTCCACCATCCACAATAAGCTGGAATCCTTTACCGTGGAAATGACCACCCTGCGATTGAAGCAGGATGTCATGGTCGGCAACGAACTGGATAACTTTTCACGCATCCTCGGCGACGGCAGTATTGCCCCGCTCAAGGGAGCAGGACGCGGCATGGGCGCGGTAATTCTCGGCGCTGGCCCTTCTCTGGCTCAGTTCGGCCCTGAACTGGCAAAAAATCCCGGACAAGCCATATTCACAACCTCGCTTCAGGGTCTTCCCGCTGTACAGAAAACCGGAATCAAACCCCACTTCTGCATTGGTATTGACTATAACGCCTCTATGGGCCGGGTATACGACCAGCTGGATCATGAATGGGCAAAAGACATCCCGCTCATCTACTCCACCAAGCTGGACCACAAAGTACTTGCCGCCTACCCCGGACCGACCATCCCCATGTGGACCGTAGGTGGACTGGGAACTTTTGCCCTGACCAACCACGAAGAAATTTTTGACGCAGGTAGTAACGTCAGTATCACCCTGGCAAGATTTCTCGACTGG
Organism: Maridesulfovibrio sp.; assembly: GCF_965230075.1. Classification (GTDB taxonomy): domain Bacteria; phylum Desulfobacterota; class Desulfovibrionia; order Desulfovibrionales; family Desulfovibrionaceae; genus Maridesulfovibrio. The sequence goes on from NZ_OZ245945.1 coordinate 3,216,328, forward strand.
TGCGGCTTCAGCCAGATTTTAATGGTCGGACAGGACTTCGCATGGAAAGGCAAAGTCTCTCACGCTTCCGGTCACCAGAACTCCGGCGCAAATTACAACCCGGCTATGCTGGTGGAGCTGGAAAACGCGGACGGTGAAAAGCTGACCTCCACCATCCAGTACATAACTTCGAAACGTGAAATGGAAGCCGACATCAAAAAATTGAACACACCGTTTTTCAACCTTTACGGCGGCTGCGCAGTCATCGACGGTGTCCGCAATGTAGATATGAACGAAGTCAACATGGAAGGGTTGCTCTCGGCTGTTCCGGGCAGCATGGACCGTTTCAGGACAGCCATGAACATGACCGCCACCCCGCGCAATATACCTGTATTCGAACCGCGCAGCCCCAAGTGGACCTCATCGCTGAATCACGTAACCAAGAGGCTGGAAAAACTTTTCCGCAAGCATGGCAAGAATCAGGAAGAAATCCACAAGGCGCTCCACGAAGTCTATTTCTTCATCAGGCAGGACATGCTTTACTTGCCCTACCTGTATAATGAGATCCTAGATATGGCAGGGCTGGCCAGAGCCAAGTCACACTACGTGCCCAAGGACCTGCCCCACTACAAAAAGATCATCAAAAAAATCCTGACCAAAGTCCGCCACATGGACCGGGCCATGAATGTGTCCGGCAACCGCAAAGCGGCCTGAAAGGATCAATCTGAGAATAACGTCCAGTAAGTTAATCCATCATAAGAAAGTCCCTTGCAGCACCTGCCCGCTGCAAGGGACTTTCGCATTTTGGATAATATCAAAAAACAGCGTTGACATTTATATCACATAGAACACATTAGTTCAAGAATCATCAGCTTAAGGAGATATTTATGATTCGGTTAATGAAGATTATGGTCATGGTGACTGCTATGGTAATATTTGCTTGCGGAAGTGCGCTGGCGCAATGCAACGATTGCAACTTTAACGCTCAAGGAGGAACAACCGTTCCCGGTTTTCTATATTACTACACAAACTCAAACACATTTAGTCTAGCATATATAACTTTAACAAATACTTCATCGAATACTATTTGCTGCCGCGTCAATACATATGGATCTGATGGTGAAGATTTAACATCGTGGTCCGTAGTAAAAAAGGGTGGAGTTGAATGGACAACAGTACTTACTGGAGCTGGCTCATTTGAAATTCCTCCACATGAAACAAGGTGCTATATTGCCCATCTTCCTTCTTCTCGTTACCACACTTATGCTCATGCAACAGTGCAATGGAAATCATCTGATCCATTGCAAAAAAATGCACTTATTGGAAGCTGTACCCTGCGCAACAGTAACAATGGAGTAATGACCACTTCATACATCCCGGTAAACAACGGTAATCCTTTTTAAAATCTCAAAAAAAACGAAAGTCCCCCCCAGCATCTGCTTGTTGCGGGGGACTTTCGTACTAATCATCACAATCTATTTTCTTACGAAAACATTCCTTGAATCCTCTCCCGTCAGCGTGTAAACCGTGCCCATGAGTGATAATAAGCAAGACATGCCCTATCTCATGGAAGACGGCACACTGGTTGTCCCGTTCTCCTGCCCGGATCACGAATACAAGTACTGGAAAAAAGAAGGAAAAAAACTTTCCGAGGTGCTTGCGGACCTGAATACGGACAAGGAGACATGGTATAAATTCACCACGGACAAGCACCCGGATGATATTCCTGCCAAGGAAGAATCCGCTGAAGAGTCCACGGATGGCGGGGAGTAGGGAATTGAATTCGTTCATTAACAGAAACCTGACCCTCTGCCATTACTTTCTGGGCTCCCTGCCCCTGCTGCTGATCTTCGCTGCTCTCTGTTTCAACTTCGGCAGCGAAGCGGAAGTACTGGCCTTTTTCGAGGCCCATGCGCAGGCCCATCCGGACTTGAAATCTTTTGCCAAAATCGTAACCAACTGGGGAAATACCTGCTTTTACCCCATTTACCTCTGGTTTCTGATCACGGGTATCAAGCAACGCAAAACCGATAAGTCACGATTACGTTTTGCCCTTGTTTTTCTTGGGGTGCAGCTGGCAGTGAGCCTAATCGCCGTGCGCTTTCTAAAAATCGCCATCGGCAAGCCCCGTCCAGGCGAAGGCCCGTTCTTCGAGCCGATGTCAACCAAGGGTGTCTACCATTCCATGCCTTCGGGCCATACATGTGAAGTTTACGGGGCAAGCCTGCCCTTAATTCTACGCTACCGGAACCTGCTGCTGACTCTGGGACTGGGGACTTTCGCCGCAGCCGTTGCCTTCAGCCGCATCTACCTGACATGGCACCACCCCAGTGATGTTTTCTGCGGCTGGATGCTTGGATCAGTAGCCGGATTCGCCATTCACCTTTTTTCCAAAGAGGACTAGCCTATGCGCTATGAAAAAAGACCGTTCATCTGGGACATAATGGAAGCCAATCCATGGCTCAGTGTCCTGTTCATCATCTTCCTGCAGTCCATATTCACCATGGACTACCGTTCCCTCTGGTTTTCCGATGAGGTCCGCTACGCCGACGTCTACACTCAGATGAAGGACGCCGGACACTGGCTGGTCATGTATTTAAACGGAGTTGCCTACCCGGATAAGCCTCCAATATATTTCTGGTTCCTGTCCCTGATCGACACCCTGACCCCGGCGGACGGCATCAGTGTGTTTTTCCTTGGTTCAGCACTTTCCGCAGCATTTTTCCTGCTTTCCACAGTGGCCCTTGCCCGTACCCTTGGTTGCGGACGCAAAACCGCCCTTGCCACCGGACTGGTGCTGCTAAGCAATATTTTCTTCATCGGTATCGCCCACTATTCGCGTATGGACCTGCTCTTCGGCAGTTTCATCCTCTGGGCCAATATCTGTCTGTACAAAGGATTCCAGAATGAAAATTCCGCAAAATACTTCCTCTGGGCTTTCGGATTCATGGGCATTGCAACCCTGACCAAAGGTCCCTTGGGACTGATCTTCCCCCTACTCACCGCAGTCTGTTTCCTGATCTGGAAAGGTAGAATCAAGCTGCTGCGTAACAAGAATCTGCTCAAGGGGCTTGGCATCCTGCTGGCTATACTGCTGGCATGGGTTGTGGGTGCGCTTATCGTGGACGGCTCATCTTTCATCCACAATATCTTTTACAAACAGATTTACCAGCGCGCGGTCAGCTCCTTCCACCATGAAGAGCCTTTCCAGTACTACCTGATCGCCTTCCCTCTGGCTTGGCTGCCGTGGACACTGGCTATTTTCGCAGTACCGCTGAAAAAAATATTCTCCATCGACCATTGGGTGAAGGTAACTTCCCAGCGCAAAGAGTCAAAAAACGAAGGCCGGGACTGGGCATGGATCATGTTCATCAGCGGCTTTGTCATGCTGACCTGCTTGAGCATTAAGGTACTGATTTACATCCTGCCCCTTTTCGCTCCCCTTGCCATGCTCACCGCACGGGGACTTTTCGGCGAAAACGGACAGGAACCGGTCATCAACTCCAAAAGATTGTGGATCGCCATCGCCGGTTTCTACCTGCTGCTCGCTGTTGCTGCACCTTTTGCCGAAGTACTGATTCCCTTTGATATCACTCTGCACGGGTTGTCCTTTACTGTCCTTATCATGGGCCTTGCCGGACTAGCACTGCTTAGACTTAAAGAATCGGGCGCATACAAAGGTTTACTGGTTATGACCGCTGCCATGGTCATCTGGCTGCAACCGCTGGCCCTGATTACCCTGCCCTCACTTGATCCGCTCATGAGCCCCCGCCAGACCGGTGAAATGATGAAGGAATACGTTGCAGAAGGCAGCTATCCCATGGCCCACAAAATCTATTCCGGCATTTTCTCTTACTATGCCGGGACCAATATCCACGAAACCAGCGACCTTGAAGAAATCGAAAAGGTCATCGCGGAAAAAGATAACGTGATTCTGATCATGCAGAAAAAATACTATGAGCGCTGGGAAAACAAGCCCGAAGGAATCACAGTAGTAAACGAGCAGTTCATCTCCGACAGACCTTATTTGCTGCTCAAAAAATAACAGCTACCCCAAAACAGCAAACCACCCCGCCTTGGTATCACCGAAGCGGGGTTTTTTATTTTTCAAAACAAACAGTCCGTGCTATCGTCAAACCATTAGCAACAGGTACAACCGACTATACATCCGATACATTTCATATTTCCGGAGATGATTATGGGCCGCTCAAAAAACATACTTTTCATCGACAACGATAAAGCTCAGCTGGAAATGCTCGATAAACAGCTAAGTGCCTTGAAAAAACGCTGGCAGGTTGATTACGCTTCAAACAAAGATGAGACCATGGCCCTGCTCAGGACGAGACCCTATGATATCATTGCCATGGAACTTCAAGTCGACGGTTTCGAAGGAGATGAACTCCTTGATGAAATCAAGTACCGCCAGCCCGGAAGTATTCGTTTCATTATTTCCGAATCAGTAAATTCAGAGAACTGCCTGAAATTTGTTAAATACGCCCATCAATTCATAACCAAACCATATCCACAGTCGGAATTAATCGGAAAAATCAAAAAAAGCCTGCGTCTAAAGAACGTATTCCTTAATGAGAGAGCGGCAAAGGGAATTGCTTCAATTGAAGAACTCCCCACCATGCCGGAACTCTTTATGAAGCTTGAAAGAGAGCTGAGCAAAGAAGATGTGCTGATAAGCAATATCGGCAAAATGATCGGTGAAGACATGAGTATGACCGCAGGACTGCTCAAGCTGGTAAATTCACCGTTTTTCGGCCTCTACTCCAAAGTGACCAACCCGGAGCAGGCTGTTACCCTGTTGGGTTTGGACAACCTCAAAGGGCTAGTGCTCGGAATCCACCTCTTCAACTCAACTAAAGAAGTCAATATTGATTTTTCCATAGAGGAACTGGGAAAACACTGCCAATACACAGCCTTGATGGCTCGATCCATCATTAAAGCTGAAGGCGGAAGCAATGAACAGGCCGAACACACCTTTCTTTCCGGATTTCTGCATGACATCGGCAAGCTGGTCCTCGCCACATCCTATCCGGAAGAATACTCGACCATCCTGAGCATTGTTCGTGATTCCAATATACCAATACAGGAAGCGGAAAAAGATATCCTGAGCTTCACCCATGCGGAAGTGGGAGCCTACCTACTGGCTATCTGGGGATTCGAAGAGGACATAATTGAAGCCATATACTGCCACCATGATCCGCAGCGACTGGGCAGTGTGGACTTAAGCCCCGCCGTAGCCATCCATGTAGCTAATTCATTTGATCATGAATTGAGGGTTAAAAACAGTGATTATGCCCCGCATCTTCTCTCGGCTGAATGGCTGGAACAAAATAAATTCAGTGCCAAACTTCCGGAATGGCTGCAAATATGCGCTGAAATCATGGAAGAAGAAACAGACGAAACATAAAAGAACAGCCCATCAAATCCACACGGGCTGATGGGCTGTTCATGTAAATTCAAAACAGAAAAGACTATCCGGTAAACCTGCATGCAATGGGCATACGCCATCCGGTACCGAAGGCCCTTGAAGTAATTTTAAGCCCCGGTGCGGCCTGCTTGCGTTTGAATTCTGAAATCCTGATCAAACGCAACACATGCTGCACTGTTTCAACATCAAATCCGGTTTCAGCAATAATCTCACTCTCCGCCTTGTGGCCTTCCACCCGCAATTCAATAATTCGGTCCAACACATCATAAGGCGGCAATGAATCTTCATCCTTCTGCCCCGGACGAAGCTCTGCGGACGGCGGCTTCTCAATAATCGCAACCGGGATTACTTCGCCTTTGCCCTGCTCATTAAGCCAGCGGCAAACCCGAAAAACAAGAGTCTTATAAAGGTCGGAAATAACTGCCAGTCCTCCGGCCATATCACCATATATGGTGCAGTATCCAACAGCCAGTTCACTCTTGTTTCCGGTGGTGACCAGCAAGGCGCCCATCTTGTTTGAAATAGCCATGACAAGATTACCGCGAATACGGGACTGGATATTCTCTTCAGTCACGTTGGCAGGCTGCCCCTCAAAAGTAGGCGCAAGGGACTCCTCAAATTGATCCATAAGCTTGTCGATGGGGATGGTGGTGCAGTTAATGCCTATATTTTTAACCAGATCAAGGGAGTCATCTACACTGCCCTTGCTGGAGTACGGTGAAGGCATAAGCACCCCGGTTACATTCTCAGCACCGAGGGCCTCAGCAGCCACCGCAGCGGTCAGAGCAGAATCAATACCGCCGGAAAGCCCGAGTACAACCTTACTGAATCCGGTCTTGCCGAGGTAATCACGCAGCCCTAGGACCATGGCCTGCCATGCCTCGGCTTCCTCACAAAAATCATCTTCCTCAATACGGCCTGCCGAACAGTCGGATTCAATAATGACCACATCTTCTTCGAAGCCGTGCCCGCGGGCGGCAAGGCTACCGTCGGTGTTGAAGGCGCAACTGCGTCCGTCAAAGACCAGATCATCATTACCGCCCACCTGATTGGCGTAAAAAACCGGCACCTTGTACTTGGAAGCTATATCGCCGAGAAGCTTTTCACGGGTCCGCTGCTTGCCGATGCTGAATGGAGAGGCGGAAAGGTTGACCAGCACATCAGGATTCATGTCCATAATCTGCGGAATGGGGTTGCTTCCGTAACGCCTTCCATTATGGTTTTCGCGGTCATTCCAGACATCCTCACAGATGGTCACCCCGATTTTCAGCCCGTCAAATTCAAAGAAATTTACATTTTCAGCAGGTTCGAAATAGCGCTGCTCATCAAAGACATCATAAGTGGGCAGCAACCATTTGTAGAATACTTTAGGAACTGCTCCATGCTCAATCAACCATGCGGCGTTGCGCAATGGATTGCCGGCTCTCTCATGATTGAGGTCTACTCCCCCGGCCAGAAGAGCCACGCCCTCGGGCATACGCCGGGAAATCTCGGATACTGCCTCACGGCAACGGCAGACAAAATCCGCATTAAGCAACAGGTCTCTCGGAGGATATCCGGTCAGGGCAAGTTCGGAGGTAAGGCAAAGCCTTGCACCGCGTTCAGCGGCCCTTTTAACTCCATCAAGGATGAGTTCCACGTTTCCTTCAAGATCGCCAACTGTCAGGTTGAGCTGTAACAGGGCTATTTTCATTTATTCAAATCCGTCCTTAATCTTTTTGGGATGGGGAGTATCTAACGCCTGAAAGACAGCTTGTCCATTGTCAGGAAGCAAATAATTATCCCCCCGTTCAGACTCTTTGCCTTGCACTGAATATGCTGGAATGCTAAACAGTTGTCTATATCTATAGCAGGATTATGGAAATAAGCCCAACTAATCAAACAACGGATTGAAATTGTTAAAAATAGATAAGGTACAAACCAGAATCGGAGTTCTGATCGTTGTCATATCCCTGATTTCATTCGTTGTTTCAGGGGCATACGACTACAGTTCCATGCGCAGCAACATGCTGGACGAACTCAATCAGAAAGCAGACGGACTTGTTGAAAGACTTTCCGAATCCCTGATTACGCCGCTCTGGAACGTTGACCAGGCAGCCATCAACCGTATCCTGCTTTCCGAAATGAATGACAAACGCATCAAGGCTATTCTGGTAACAGAAGACAACGGCAACAATGTTTTTGCCGGAAAAATACGCAACGAAACATGGAACATAATCAATTTTAAGAACTGGCCCATTGGTAAATTCGTAAAGCGCAAAGCTGAAATTTCAATCATGAATCAACCCATCGGGGCTGTTGAAATTTTCCTTTCCCCCAAATTCATTGATGATGAGCTATATCAGTCGCTGCTCAACTCACTACTGCGCACCATGCTGCTGGTTATCCTGATCAACCTCGCGCTGTTTGTGACCATGCGCAGGATTCTCATTTCTCCCATTACCAAGTTAAGCCAGACCGCCAGACAGATTTCATTGGATAAAAACTACAGTTCCCGGGTGAAAATAGAATGTAAAGGTGAGATGAAAAGCCTCATCAACAACTTTAATAACATGCTGCAACAGATTGAGGAGTAGGACCTGAAGCTCAAACAATACAGTGGACAGCTGCAGGAAAAAATCCACCAGAGTAATAAAAACCTTGAAAAAAGTTACCGTGAACTCAAAATAATCAACCGCGAACTGGAAATAGCCAAGGATGAAGCTGAAGCCGCTTCAAGGTCAAAAAGTGAATTCATGGCCAACGTAAGTCACGAAATACGCACTCCCATGAACGCCATCATCGGTATGGCTGACCTGACCATGGAAACCGACCTTTCCTCCAAGCAACGTGAATTCATAAAGATCATCATCAGTTCGGGTAAAGTCCTGCTGCGGCTGATAAACGACATTCTCGACTTCTCAAAAATCGAAGCCGGGAAACTCAGCCTTGAAGAAGTTAACTTCAACCTGCACCAGCTCATCCACGATATCAGCGATCTTTTTGTTGAGCAGATGGTAGCTTCACAGACAGAGCTGGTAATCGACATCCGGCCCGGTGTACCGCAACGTATAATCGGTGACCCCCTGCGACTGCGCCAGGTTCTGGTCAACATCACAGCCAACGCATTTAAATTTACCAGCAAAGGCGAAATCATCGTCACTGTTTCCGCCGACCAGATAAACGCCAAAAAAACAGAGATTGTATTTGCCATTAAGGATACGGGGATTGGAATCCCTGAAGAAGTGCAACCACATCTTTTTGAAGCTTTTAAGCAGGCAGACGGCTCCACTACGCGCAAATACGGCGGCACAGGACTGGGGCTTTCCATCTCCAAACGCATTGTAAATCTCATGGGTGGAAATATCTGGTTCCGCAGCAGACCGGAGGACGGCAGCACATTTTTCTTCACCATCACTCCTACCGTCGCGGTGGAAACGTCCCTGATGGATTTTGAAATTCCGCAGGAGCTGAAGAATCAGCCGGTTCTGGTGGCCGACGACAACTTTGCGGTCCGCAGCGTGCTGGTACGTTATCTCAAACAGTTCGGTTTCCAGCCCACCAGCGTTGCCAGTGCCGAAGAAGCTATCAAGCTTATTGAAGAAAAGAAGGACAACCAGTTCAAACTGCTTATCATCGACCTCAAACTGCCCGGCATCAACGGGGACGAAGCCAGTATTGAGATCCGCAAAACATACAGCAAAGAAGAGCTCCCCATATTAATGATCACCGCCACAGAGCTTAACACCGCACTGTCCAAGGCCCAAAACGCTCAAATCAACAGGATGATCAGTAAACCGCTCAAACAGTCCACCCTGTTCAATTCCATCATGGAAACCTTCGGTTATGATATTCCCAAAGAATACTCATATGAACCTTCAAAGCCGATCGAAAATGAATTCAAATCCTTCAGAATGCTTCTTGTAGAAGACAACCCCATCAACCAACAGGTGGCTGAACAGATACTGGAGCCCACCGGAATAGAAATAGCTTCAGCCCCCAACGGCGCGGTAGCAGTCAGGATGGTGCAGGAAGCAGGCTATGACATCGTTCTTATGGATATTCAAATGCCGGAAATGGATGGTTACGAGGCTACAACCATAATCCGCAATGACCTGAAAATGAAAGACCTGCCGATCATCGCCATGACAGCCCACGCCATGCGCGGGGACAAGGAAAAATGCATTGCTTCCGGCATGGACGACTATATTCCCAAACCCATTGATAAAGAGCTGATGATCAGCATCATTCGCAATCACCTGAAGCAGGATCAAAAGAATGAACAACCTGCCTTGGCAAATCCGCAGAGACCTGCCCCCACTCCACGGTTGGACGATGAACAATACCGTGAGATAAATATTCCTGAGGTACTCGAACGCATTGGTGGAGACATGGGGATTCTGATCAGTATCCTGCGCAATTTCAGAGATTACAACATCGACTTCAGCACAGATATACAAAAGCTGCTGCAAGCAGATCAACTAAAGGAAGCCGGAGATAAAGCACACACCCTGAAAGGTTCAGCAGCAAATATATCTGCAGGCGAGTTGGCTATGGCCGCCCTTGAGTTAGAGAAAGCCTGTAAATCAGATACGAAGGTTGATGCAGAACTTGCTCTTGAGAAAACCACTGAAAACCTGAACTTACTTTACAAGGAGATTTCTCTCCTTGAAAAAGATTTTGACTAAAACCTCAAGACCAAAGCACGGCACATTCATTCAGTTGAAATAAATTCATATTTGAGGCAGAAATCATCAATCAATATTGACTGCAAAAAAGGATTTTAAATATGGCGTTAATGTTCGGAAGCCCCAACCGCAAAACGAGCAGGACCATTGAAGATGCGAAAAAAGACCAGCGTCTTGATATGGCTCGCAACCTTTATCTGGGCGGAAATGTAAAAATTGTGACCACCGAAGAAGTTCCCAACCGGGAAGTTCTGGGAACATTCGGCCTGATAGTCTGCCGAAGCTATAACTTTGACAATGCATTCTACGGCCTCATTGCCCAGGCAATTGATGCCAATGCCGATGCTATCGTAGGCTACAGGGAATCAGTCTCATTCCACCCTGAAGGAGACAAATTCTATTCCTGCTACGGCACAGCCGTTCGCCTTAAAAAAGTTAAATAAAAAAAGGACCGGAAATCCGGTCCTTTTTTTATTATGACTTCACGGCCTTAATATTCCAGATATCTTTTGCATATTCCTGCATGGTCCGGTCTGTTGAGAATTTACCCATGCGCGCGGTATTCAAAATAGCCTTAGCAGACCAGATTTCCCTTTCAGCGTAATCCTTATCGATCCGCTTCTGGGCTTCGCTGTATGATTTGAAATCAGCCAGATGCATGTACTGTTCGTTATCGGTAAGCAGCTTATCGACCAACCAACGGAACAGGTCCGGCTCATTCGGTGAGAACCTGTTTTCCAGTAAGGCAGTAAAAACCTGCCGGATCTCAGGACTGTGGTTGTAGATTTCTCGGGGATGGTAACTCCCTTCCCGTAAAGCTTTTTCCACTTCTTCCTGCTTCAGTCCGAAAAGATAGAAATTATCTTCTCCCACCTCTTCCAGCATCTCAATATTGGCCCCATCGTAAGTACCGACAGTCAAAGCCCCGTTCATGGCAAATTTCATATTTCCGGTTCCCGAAGCCTCGGTTCCTGCTGTTGAAATCTGCTCGCTTACATCACAGGCGGGAATAATCTTCTCCGCAAGAGAAACTCGGTAGTCTGGCAGGAAGGCCACCTTTATCAAACCTTGAGTTCGCGGATCATTGTTGACCACATCGGCTACGGAATGAATAAGCTTGATTATCTGCTTGGCCTCCCAGTAACCGGGAGCAGCTTTACCAGCAAAAATAAAAGCCCGTGCGCAGGAGGGTTCCACCTCATTGTCGACCAACTCAAGATAGAGATGCATTACGTGCAGGATATTCAGCAATTGCCGCTTGTATTCATGGATACGCTTGGCCTGAATATCAAAAATAGCCTCCGGCGGAATATTTACGTCCAAGGTGGCATTTATGAAATTAGCCAGCTTGATCTTATTATTTCGCTTGGCTTCCATAAACCGGGACCTGAACTCACTGTCATTAACGTGAGCTTCCAGATTACGCAATTCATTCAGATCAGTAATCCAACTGCTTCCTAAAGTATCGGTAAGCAATGCAGAAAGATCTGGATTGGCCTTGAGTATCCAGCGACGCGGAGTCACCCCGTTGGTCTTATTGTTGAACTTGTCCGGGGTAAGCTCATAAAAATCAGGGAACAAACGAGTCTTGACCAGGTCGGAATGAAGTTCAGAGACCCCGTTGACCGAATGGGAACCGACCACCGCGAGATTGGCCATGCGCACCTTCTTGGTCCCATCCTCACAGATCAGGGACATACGCCGCAGTTTTTCATTATCACCGGGATATTTGTCTTCCACCTTTTTCAGGAAACGGCTGTTGATTTCATAGATGATCTGCAAATGACGCGGCAGAACCTTTTCAATCAATGAAACCGACCACAATTCCAAAGCTTCGGGTAACAAAGTATGGTTGGTGTAAGCGCAGGTCGCACGGGTGATCTCCCAAGCTTTCTCCCATTCAATCCGCCTTTCATCCACAAGGTAACGCATCAACTCAACGACAGTCAGGGCCGGGTGGGTGTCATTAAGCTGAATGGCTACGTATTCCGCAAACTCTTCAAAATTCTTGTTCTGGGCAAGGAACCTGCGGGTAATATCCCGCAATCCGCAGGCAACGAGGAAATATTCCTGAACCAACCGTAATTCTTTACCGAACGAGACAGATTCCGTTGGGTAGAGGACCTTAGAAACCATTTCGGATTCAATCTTGCGTTGCACGGCCCTGATGTAATCGCCATGGTTGAAGATAGCCATGTCAAAATTTTCTGAGGCTCTGGCAGCAAACAAACGCAAATAATTTACGGTCTTTCCACCGTAGCCAACAACAGGAATGTCGTAGGGAACCCCGATAATATCATCCCAGTCCACCCACATGGGCAGATACTCACCGCTGGGAGTAACCGCACTTTCCACCCTTCCGTAAAGAGGGACAATAACCGACTGGTCCGGGCGGGCAATCTGCAAGGGCATGCCTTCCTTCATCCAGTAATCAGCAAGCTCCTTTTGATAACCGTTGTGGATGGACTGCCGGAACAAGCCATATTCGTAATGGATTCCATACCCGCAACCGGGAAGATCGAGAGTCGCCAGAGAATCTAGGAAACAGGCCGCCAGCCTGCCTAGTCCACCGTTACCGAGGGCGGGATCACGCTCACTGGCCCGGACTTCGTCCAGATCGTAACCGAGATCCTTGAAAATATCCTCGCAGAGGTCCAGAAGCTCCATATTACACAAGGAATTACCAAGACAGCGCCCCAACAGATACTCGATGGAGAAATAGTACATGCGCTTGGCTTTCACCTTCCGATAGCGGTCACGGGTCTCGATCATCCGTTCCACCAGCCTGTCACGCAAAGCTAAAGCAAGGGCCTTACCAGCATCCCATTCGCTGGCATCCTTAACTTCCTTACTCAGAGAGTAAATTACATGATCCCTAATGTCCGAAGTCAAACTCTTGCGATCATTCTTCTTTTGGACCTTGAAGCTGCTTTTTTTCATGGCTCCTCCTACGGCTACGGGGATTAGGCCTAGGATAACAGCTTGAAGAAGCTAAATCCACTTGAAATCAATACATGTTAGGAATGGATAAATATTTTTCTGGCAATTATGGCGCGCGCTCCCACAAGATGCTATAAGCACATTAATCAAACTAAAACCTGATATATGACATCTATATTTGAACTGATTCCAGTGCAGGAGAAAATAAAAATGAAATCTTCAAACAGGAAAAACAGCAGGGAAGGCTTAGAAATATTACTCAAAGAAGCTGAAAAGGTAATTCAGCAGATTATTGACAGCGGAGTTGCGGAGGAGACCATCGTTGAACAGATCCAAAGATTCCGTTCAGGCTTTCCAAGCACCCCACTGCTCAGGCCCTGCACTCCCGGAGACGGCATAACTATCATTGATGGTACTGAACGCTCGCAACTGCTTGCAAAATATAAACTGGCCGCTCAAAAGGGTCGGATAACAAAATTCGTACCCGCGTCAGGGGCAGCAACACGCATGTTCAAGTCCCTGCTGGCAATCTACAACTCTGCTGAAGACGAAATATCAAATCTTGAAGGTAACGATGAAAATGTCGCATTCTGCCGTACTTTTATCGGGGCACTGCAGAAATTCGCTTTCTATGACGAGTTGAAAATAATTATGACCAAGAATGGAATTGATCTTGATGACGCCTGCCGGGACATGGATTTCAGGACCATCCTGCACTATGTACTCAGCCCGGAAGGCCTGGGGTATGGTAATCTTCCAAAGGGATTGATCCCGTTCCACAGCTACCCTGAACATTCCCGCACTCCCTTTGCAGAACATATTGTTGAATCCATTGAATATGCCAGAGACGCAAACAACAAAGTCCGCGCCCACTTCACAGTATCTCCTGAGCACCGGGAAAGGATCATGGAACACGTTTCCCAGACACTGGAGCGGTACCCGGAAACAGAATTTCATATTTCATACTCAGAACAACGCAAGCAGACCAATACCATTGCAGTGGATCTCAGCGGCGAAGGATTCCGCACGAATGATGACAGATTACTCTTCAGGCCAGCCGGACATGGCGCCCTGCTGGTAAATCTGAATGACCTTGAAGGCGACATTGTCTTCCTGAAAAATATCGACAACGTAGCACCTGACCATTTGAAAAAAGATACCATCGAAAACAAGCAGATTCTCGGCGGACTACTGGTGCAATTACAGGAAGAGATATTTACGCATATCCGTAAGGTCAAACAGGACGCAAGCGAGCTGGGACAAACCGAAAACTTCATGATTGACCGTCTTTCCATCTCACTGCCTGACGATTACGGCACACTGGAAGACAACGAGAAATCCCAATGGCTGCTCTCAAAACTGAACCGCCCGATCAGGGTTTGTGGAATGGTTGAAAACACGGGAGAACCCGGAGGTGGCCCTTTCTGGGTAAACGGACCGGACGGTATCCCGGCACCTCAAATCGTGGAAAAAAGCCAAGTCGACCTGAGCAAACCGGATCAGGCTGCATGCATGGCCAAAGCCACACACTTCAACCCGGTAGATATCATCTGCGGGCTGCGGGATTACGAAGGCAAACCTTTCAATCTGCTTGACAGAATAGACAAGGATTCCGGCTTCATTTCAGTGAAATCAAAAGACGGGAAAGAGCTTAAAGCAATGGAACTGCCCGGACTCTGGAACGGAGCCATGGCCGACTGGACGACAATATTTGTAGAGGTGCCCCTAAGCACCTTTTCTCCGGTAAAAACCGTAAACGATCTGCTGAAGCCGGAGCATCAACCGGCCAGTTGACCGCTGTCGAGCCGATAAATGGTATCGGAGACCTCTTGCAGCCAAAAATGATCGTGACTGACGATAACAAGGGTGGTGCCTTGCTCTTCACGGGCAGAGACCGAAGCCTCATGGATGAGTTTTGTAGATTCCAGGTCTAAGCTGGCTGTGGGTTCATCAAGAAGCAGCACCCGTGGATTCAGAACCAGACGAGCTGCAAGGGCAACCCTCTGCGCTTCCCCGCCGGAAAGCTCAAACCAGTTGCGGTGCATAAATTTATCCGGGTCCAACCCAACTTGAATCAGGGAATCGCAAACCCTGTCGTGAATATTCTTTTCACCGCGCAGTTCAAGGCCGTAGGCAACGTTTGCCTCCACCGATCTCTTAAGCAGATATGGCTCCTGCGTAAGCATGGTAACTTCACGGCGCAGGCGCAATTCCGGTTCCTCGACTTCCCTGCCGTCATAAAAAATTTTACCTGAATCCGGGCTTTCCAAAAATGCAAGCATACGCATAAGTGTACTCTTGCCGCTGCCGTTATGTCCGGCTAAACCGACAATCGCCCCTTCGCCAACTGAAAAATCCTTAAGAGAAAGGACCTGCCGGCCATTATAACGCTGACAGACATTTTCGAGCCTGAATAAATCCTGCATTACTGGCCCGCCCTTTTTCTGATCCCTGACATGGAATAGTTGACCGCAAAAGCAATCATCATGAGCACCAGGCCAAGTGCGATGCCCATGGCAAACTCGCCTTTACCCGTTTCGAGGGCAATGGCTGTGGTAATGGTCCGGGTATGCCACTTGATATTTCCGCCAACCATCATCGAGATACCTATCTCGGAAACAATGCGCCCGTAAGCTGCGGCTGCGGCAAGGATAAGACTGTAACGGGCCTCCCAAAGAGTTGTGCGCAATATCTGCCCATGTGAAGCACCAAGGGTAAGCAGGGTCTGCTTGAGGCGCAAATCAAGATTCTCCACCGCAGTAGCCATCATGGCAATGACGATAGGCAGTCCGAGCAGAGTCTGCCCCACGGCGATACCGGGGATACTGAAAAGGAGCTCCATATCACCCATGGGGCCTCTGCGGGAAAGCATGGCATAAACCAGCAACCCGATAACAACAGTGGGAAAAGAAAGAAGGGTATCGGCAATAAGGCGCAAACACCTCTTACCGGGAAATTCGTGATAGCCGAGCAGAAAGCCCAGCGGCGCACCTATGATCAGGGTCGCGCTGATGGAAATGGTCGTCACGCAGATGGTGGTGTAGATGGCGGAATAGGTTTCCGGGTCAGCGGAAAAGAGCAGTACGAATGCCTGCCAGAAACCGTTTAAAATAAAATCCATGAAGTATTAAGCCCTCCCTTTCGCGGCAATTCTATTAATACCAAACGGGCTTACAGAGAACAAGAACGAAACTTATTATAAAAGGGGGGAATACAAATGAGTGGAACCCCAGAGGAGTTCCACTCATAAATTACAATTTATTTTGCGTTAGGGATGAAGAGCTTTTTACCGAGCAGTTTGAAGTCTGCAATAGCTTTCTGGGTTTTGGGAGAAGCCATCCACTCGGAGAACTTGGTAGCCAGTTCGTACTTGGCATTCTTGCAGTTCACGGGGTTAACTGCCAGAACACTGTACTGGTTGAAGAGAGTCTTGTCGCCTTCCACCAGAACTTTCAGTTCGGGGGACCCGTTCTTGTTGGCAGTGTATTTGATGTAGGTGCCGCGGTCGGTCATGATGTATGCATCGCGCTCTTCAGCAACGGTGATACTTTTGATCATGCCCTGACCGGTCTGGATGTACCATTTTGCTTTATCGGGAACAGCCATGCCAGCTACTTTCCAGAGGGAGATTTCTTTTTTGTTGGTACCGGAGTTGTCGCCACGGCTGACAAAAGGAGCCTTTGCGTCAGCAACGGCTTTCATAGCCTGCACAACCGGAAGACCTTTGATGCCTGCGGGATCGGAAGCGGGGCCAATGATTACGAAGTCGTTGTACATTACTTCGCGGCGGTCTTTGAGTGCGCCCATATCAACATATTTTTTCTCAGCTGCGGGAGCGTGAACCATGAGAACATCTACGTCGCAGTTCTGGCCCATCTTGAGAGCTTTACCGGTACCTACAGCGGTCCATTTCAGCTCAATGCCGGTATCCTTTTCAAACATGGGAGCAAGTTCATCAAGCAGACCGGTGTTATCTGTACTGGTGGTGGTAGCCATCATCAGTGTTTCAGCTTTTACCAGTCCCGGAGCAACGAGCAGGGAAACGAGAGCGAGAGTAAGCAGTAATACTTTAAGTTTTTTCATTTTTCCTCCAAAAAGAACTCTGTTTAAAAAATAGTAAATTCCAGATCATCCGCAAATTAAGACCACGCCAGATAGTAGGCGGGGCTAGTGTAGGGTAGACCAGAAACATGACTCTATGTCAATATGAGCACAATTATACTCTTAGTCTTAACCCATTTTTGCACCAAAAATGTGCAGAAATAGACGCAAAAAAGAAGCACTTGCCCGCAATGCCTGTTCCCCCTATGCTGAATTAAATATATCAGGCGGAGCATGATGAAAGAAAGTTTCAGTTATACAATAAAAGAGTATTCCGGTGGAGAGTTCAAGGAAAAAGAGATCAGCAGCATCCTTGAAGTCCCTTTAACCATCAACCTTAACGGCCGCGAAGTAGTGACCCTGCTAACCACAGCCCGTTACCCGGATTATCTGGCCGTGGGTTTCCTGAAATCAGACGCCTATATTTCCTCACGCGATCAGATCACAGACCTTAAAATCACCGAACATGATGACCGCATCATCGCGGACATCAGTGCCAGCCACGATCCTTGGGAAGGACGGGTTCTCGAATATTCCATCACTTCCGGCTGCGGTAAAGGCACCAACTTCGGGCGCAATGTCTCCACCATTTCAAAGCGGACCATCACCTCGGAACTGACCGTGACCCCGGAACAGATCCTGACCCACGCCAATGAACTGCACTCGCGCTCCTCTCTTTATAACAAAACCCGCGGCTGCCATAACTCCTCCCTGTGTACCCCGAATGAAATGCTCTACTTCCGTGAAGATATCGGCAGGCACAACGCCATCGACATGATTGTCGGCCAGTGCTTTCTTGAAGATGTTCCCACCGACGGCAAAATGATCGTCTCCACCGGACGCGTGGCCTCGGAAATCCTGCTCAAAGCAGTGCGCATCGGTGTTCCCATACTGGCCTCCACTGCCGTGGCAACCAGTTTTTCCGTGGAACTGGCCCGCAAGATCGGCATCACCCTAATCGGCAACATCAGCAAAACCGGATTCTGGGTCTACAACGATCAGGACCGTATCTGCGGGTTGTAATTTTTCCAGCCACTTACAATTATATCATTTCAACCATAATATTTTATTGAAATAATCGATTAGACTTTGTGTCAAAACGGAAGTAATTAACACTCCTATGCAGCTGCTGCCGATACGGCATATGCTTTTTTTAACAGGAATGAAACAAACCCGGCCCACCCTACAGCCTGGTTCTCTTAAGGAGTGTTTTTTATAATGAATTTCGATTACAGCAGTGCCAAAGAACAGCTGGATAAAAAAGTATCCGAGCTGCGTGAAAAGCCTTTCCTTCCGGAAGAGCTTGTAAATTTAATTTCTAATGTTGCCGCAATCCAGCTGGAAGCCCAGCAGCACTCCTCCCCGACCATACCGACGGATCTCGCTCCCGACGATGCAAATCTGCAAGGACGTCCGCTGCTTGCCCGTGAAGATTTCACATACGATTACGAGCAGGCCTGCAAGCTGTTTGATAAACTGGCAGAACTGGTAGGCAAGGAAGAAGGTCCCATTGCCGAGGCTACCGCAATGATCAGCGTAGCCATCAAATCCGGTGATCTGGACCTGAAACAGGCATTCAAGGCTTATCTTGAAACCGATGACGACTTTTTCATGGGCTGGGCGGAAAAGATGCCCGAAGCACCGCGCACCCTGAGCTTTCTGGTTCAGTCCGCACTGACTCCTTCCATTAAGGCTGTTGCAGCCGCACTGGAAGAAAAGCTTCCCCACCAGCAGGCAGACACCTCCGAACGGGCTGACAACGAAGAACTTGATTTCGAACTGGAGCAGCCCGCACCGCGCAACCACGGACACTGTCCCATTTGCGGTTCTGTGCCTTTCATGCACAGCCTGCATCACAAACAGGGTTTCCGTTACGCCAACTGTTCCTTCTGCCACACCGAATACCGTGTACGCCGCATGGCCTGTGCCTACTGCGACAACACCAACGCGGACAGCCTCAAATTTTTCACCGTGGAAGAAGCACCGGGCTACCGTGTGGATGTCTGTGATTCATGCAAGACCTACATGAAAACCACTGACTTCCGGGAAGTGGACAAAGTTTCCGTGCCCGCCCTCAATGACCTCGAATCCCTGCCGCTTGATTTCGTAGCAGTGGAAGAAGGTTACAACCGGGGCACCTTATCCGTCTGGGGGTTCTAGAATGGTACTCACCGACAAGATAGGCCGCACAGTCAGCTATCTACGGCTGAGTGTTACTGACCGCTGCAACCTGCGTTGCATGTATTGCGTAACCAAGGATTTCAAGTACATCCCCCACCCGGACATCCTGCGCTACGAGGAAATGCTCCGCCTGGTGGACCTTGCTGCGTCCATGAATATTTCCAAGCTGCGCTTAACCGGGGGCGAACCCTTTGCCCGCAAAGGATTTATGGATTTCATTTCGCAAGTAATGAACAGCCACCCGGAAATGGACCTGCGCATCACCACCAACGGGACTCTCATAGAACCGCTGGTGCCCGAGCTCAAAAAGATCGGGGTCAACAGGCTGAACATTTCCCTTGATACTCTTGATCGACAGAGCTTCGAAGAGGTTACCGGACGCGACCATCTCAATGATGTGCTGGCAACCATTTCCGCCTGCCTCTCCGCCGGAATCAAGATCAAGGTCAACGCCGTGGCCATGAAAGGCATTAACGATAAGGAGCTTGGTTCTTTCATCGACTTTGCAAAAGAAAATCCCATCGACATGCGTTTTATCGAATTCATGCCCATGGGCGATGACACCAAGTCCGACAGCAGATTCTGGTCCGCTGACGATATCCTTGAGCAGGCCCAGCAATTTGCTGTACTCAAAAAAGAAAAGATAAGGCCCGAAAACCACGGCCCCGCGCGCATGTACTCCATCGAAGGAGGTAAAGGAAGGCTGGGTCTGATTTCCCCGGTCAGCTCCCATTTCTGCGCCACCTGCAACAGGCTGCGCATCACCTCCGACGGTCAGCTGCGCACCTGTCTTTTCTCCGACAAAACCTACGGCCTGCGGGAAATTTTAAGGAACCCCGACATGAACGATGATGATCTGCGCAAGTTAATTGCAGAGGCCACCGTCGACAAACCACTGGGGTACCATCTCTTAGAAAAAAGATCAGGATGTGAAGGTGTATGCGAAACACAGATGTCGGCAATAGGCGGGTAGAAGAATCAGTTATGAGTACTGTTTCTGAAAGCAGAGATGAATTACTGGAACGTCTGACCTCCTCAGAAGAGGAAGCCAGAAAATACCTGCTGCACAAAGCCTTGGGAGACCGCAAGCCCTTCTGCCCCCGCTGCCGGGAGCACAAGCTCTACAATCTCAACGGTGACCGCTACCGCTGTTCTTCCTGCAAGTACACCTTTCAGGATTTCAGCGGCCGCTGGATCAACAACGGCGGCCTCTCCGCCCGAGAATGGGTGCGCCTGATCCAGATGTTCGCCGAAGATCACACCGCGCATGCAATCTCGCTCGATCTGGAACTTTCCTATAACGCAACCTACAAGGCCATCACCGCCCTGCGTTTCGCCATTCTCGCGCAGGCAATCGATGCCCAGCAGTTGCTCAGTCCTGAAACCGGGCTGCATACCCATCTCAAGAACAAGAAGCTGACCGGGGTACCTTCCAAGAAGGTCACCGGAACCATCCCCGTATTCGGAATAATGGAAAAGAACGGTTGGGTGTTCATCGACTTAATGCAGAACATCACTGCGGAATCGGTATTCCACTTCAACCACAACTTCCACCTCAAGCTGGTCCGGCATGGAAGCATTATCCACACCGACCGCTACCAGAAGTACGATTCCCTGATCCTCTGCGGAGATGATTCCCTGCCGCTGGATTACATCCGCAAATACCCGGATATAACCCCGCACATCGAAATCTCCGGCGGTGAGTTCTGGCAATTCGCCCGTCAGCGTTTCAAGCGCTACAAGGGAATTTCCCCGCATCGCTTTCCCTTATATCTGAAGGAACTGGAATTTCGGTTCAATAATCGTTCGAAGGATTTATTTGATTTATTGACTACTTATATTTGCAAGATTGTTCCTGACGTGGATTAGGTTAGGGATTTTTTTGGGTTAGAAATGGAAAACCTCCCCTGCTTTGGTAAGCGGGGGAGGTTTTTATGATTTGCACATATTGTAAAAAGTCAACTAACAGACTACCATTTCAAGATAATTTATTGGAACTAAACAAACATGAAGGACCCACATGCTAGAAGAGAGTTTCAAAACCAAAGTTGGATTTATAATTAGCTTGCTGGCAGTAGTTTTTACAATCAAGCCTTTTGTTGACGCATACTCCAATGTCGGGTTTATTTTTTTAAATTTTGAAATAACTTTAGCATATGCTTATTATTTTTTTGCAGCTTGCCTAGCGTTATCTGTCTATTGCATTTCATTACATTTTCTACTCGAACGATATGAAATCATACGTACTTTAGCCAACAAATTTTATGCCCTAGCACTTAGTACTCCTCCAATTTTTTGTTTTCTCTGGATCATAACGATTACAATCAACTGGATTAGTGGCTTTATAAGCCATGTCCCCACGGAATGGCTACATCTTATCTCTGGATTTATTTCAGGATTGACCGCAGCGATAGCAGGTTTAAAGCTAACGTACAATTTCAACAATAGACTAACAAAAATAGACAGAACTCAAGACAGAAAAGAACGTTTAGAGAAACTGGCTGAAGCACACAAATTATTTAAATCTGAGATGTACGATTTCGCAGTGATAGAAGCATTTAAAGTTGTAGAATTAACAGTACAGCGACTTGCTGAAGCATATGGCATTCCTCCTAGTCGAAACCTTAATCTCCTTTTAAACGAATTTGTTGCAAGAAATATAATCGATTCAAATGATCTTAACTTGCTCAACCAAATTCGTATTAACAGAAACCAATCAGTACACACTGCAAACCCAACAGACAAATCAACGGCTGAACATATCTTAAATATTTCTAAGACACTGATTACAAAACTTGATTCAACACCAAATGCCAAAGCATTCTCATGGCTCATGTACAATAGAGATAAAACAATATCCTTATTTAAAGAAGGTAATTTGGGAAAATGTAAAGAATCACTAGATAAACTAAGTACAGCATGGGAAGAAAAGGACGGTACTGTTGCTAGTGAAATTGCGATTTTCTTTGAAACTGCACTTATAAATTCTCCACACCTTGTAATCAATATTTTTGAAGCAAAAGGACAAGAATTTGATTTCTGGTTAGACAATATTGAATATATGTTTTTTACTGATTTCATAGGAGGTCAAACGACCACCTTACGAAAAAACAAAAATGAAATGATTCAAAGTATTGAAAATTATATTACTCACTGCAACAATGAACACCATATATCCATGGCTCAACGCATTCTAAGCAGTATAAAACAAGCAAACATAAAAGAAATTGTTTAATACAAAGCTCTTCCTCATTCCATCAAAAAGCCCCGCACAACCAAAGTTGTGCGGGGCTTTCCCATAAAATATCAATTCAAAAAACCTAACCAATCCCTAAAACAAACTCCCCTGCCCCCCAGAAGCAACCTTCTGGAGATGCTGGTAAGCCCGCGCAGTAGCAACACGCCCACGGGGTGTACGCTTCATGAAACCGCACTGAATCAGGTAAGGCTCATAAATCTCCTCAATGGTGCGCACTTCTTCGGAACAGGCCACGGCAATGGTCTTTACCCCTACGGGGCCACCACCGAACTGATCTATCAGGATAGAAAGAATCTTGCGGTCCATGTAATCCAAACCTAACGGATCAACATCGAGCTTGTTCAGTGCCATGTCAGCCAGCTCTTCAGTCACTACCCCATCCCCATGCACGGTGGCAAAGTCTCGCACCCTGCGCAGCAGACGGTTAGCGATACGCGGTGTTCCACGGGAACGCTTGCCGATAATGAGCGCGCCTTCTTCAGTAACCTTGAGGTCGAAAATACGGGCGGCACGGATAACAATACGTGCTAATTCCTCGGGAGAGTAAAATTCTAAGCGGAAGATACAGCCGAAACGGTCACGCAGGGGTGAGGTCAGCAGACCTAAGCGGGTTGTGGCCCCAACCAATGTGAACGGCTCAAGATCGATCTTCACGGTGCGGGCGGCAGGTCCCTGACCGATAATCAGGTCCAGGTTGAAATCTTCCATGGCCGGATAGAGAACTTCCTCTACTGCGGCGGGAACACGGTGGATTTCGTCGATGAAAAGGATGTCGTTGCGGGAGAGGTTGGTCAGGATGGCGGCGAGGTCCCCGCTGCGTTCCAAGACCGGACCGGAGGTGGAAATGAGGTTTACCCCCAACTCGGAAGCGATAATCCGCGCAAGGGTTGTCTTGCCCAGACCGGGGTTGCCGTAGAAAAGAGCATGATCCATGGCATTGCCGCGCCCGCGTGCAGCCTGAATGAAGACATCAAGGTTGTCGCGCAGATCGTCCTGGCCGATAAAATCGGCCAGCCGTTGCGGTCTGATGTGATCGTCGGAGCCGTTGTTTTCCATCATATTCCGGTACTGCCTGCTGAAATATTACTTTTTCTGGGAAATCTTTTTCAAAGCTACGCGGATAGCTCCACCAGCGTCAAGATCGGGCTCTTCTTCGAAAATATCTTTGAGGATTTCTCGTACTTCCTCATCCCCGTAGCCGAGGTTGCGCAAGCCGGAAAGAGCATCGAGAAATTCACTGCGTTCGCCTTCCGCGGGGCAGGCACCGCTGCGCACAGTTGCGGACTTGAGATTCTCCATCTTGTCCTTGAGGGACCAAAGAATCTGACGCGCGGACTTGGGTCCGATGCCGGGAACAATGGACAGGGTCTTGGTGTCCTCACGGAAAACAAGATCCTGCAATTCCTTGGGACCGAACTGGGAAAGAATAGCCAGCGCTTTTTTGGGGCCGAGACGGTCAACAGAAATAAGGGTACGGAAGACCTCACGGTCATCAAAGCAGGGGAATCCGTAAAGATCAAAGGCATCTTCACGGATCACGGAATGAACGTAGAAAGTCACATCCGAGCCGGATTCAGGCAGGGTGGAGATAGCGGTGAGGGTCAGAAAAAGTTCATAGCCCACTCCGCCGGGAGTGAGGATGATGCAGGACTTGTCTGTGGCCTCTAAGAGCTTACCGTGGATATAGGCGATCATCTTCCAGCTACCTTTGCGAATCTTCGTTCATTGAGGTGGCAGATCGCAATGCCCAGCGCATCGGTGGTATCGTTGGCCCACTTGGTGTTTTTCACCCCAAGGATGCGCTCCACCATGAAAGCGACCTGCGATTTATCAGCCCGTCCGCTGCCCACTAGGTTACTTTTAACCTTGGTGGGTTCATACCCGGAAACCACAAGTCCGGACACAGCACAGGCAGCCATGGCAGCACCACGGGCCTGTCCCAGTTTAAGGGCCGAAGCCGGATTAGAGGCGACAAACGCATTTTCGATTGCCGCCTCATCCGGTGAATGTTCTTTTATAAGCTCAGCGATGCGGGAGTAGATTTCCCCAAGCCGCGAGCACATGGGCTTTTTGGTATTGGTCCGGATTGTCCCGGCATCCACAAGGGATACCTGCCCGGAAAGTTCTCTGACGATACCGTATCCGGTAACGCGGGTTCCGGGGTCAATGCCGATGATTACAATACCTGATCCGCCCATCTAGTCTTCCATTTCAGCCATGAGCTCATCGGGGAAGTCAGCGTTGACGTGTACATTCTGTACGTCATCGTTGTCTTCCAGCTTTTCCATGAGGTTCATGAGCTTTTTGGCGGTGGGAACGTCTACTTCTACGAGGTTCTTGGGCACGAAAGCGAGGTCGGAGCTTTTTGCGGTGCACTCAGCTTCTTCGAAAGCCTTCTGAACTTCGGTGAAATCTTCGGGCATGCAGTGTACTTCGAGGGATTCATCTTCAGCGATTACGTCCTCGGCACCTGCATCAAGGCCGATTTCCAGCAGCTGGTCTTCGGTGTACTTTTCAGCATCAAAAACCATGACGCCTTTTTTATCGAACATCCAGGCAACGCAGCCTGCTTCACCCATGGAGCCGCCGCCTTTACCCAGAGCGTGACGAACTTCAGCAACAGTACGGTTCTTGTTATCGGTAGCTGCTTCGATGAGAACAGCAACACCGCCGGGACCGTAACCTTCGTACATGACTTCGGAAATGTCACCACCAGCCAGTTCGCCGGTACCTTTTTTGATCGCGGTATCGATCTTATCGTTAGGCATGTTCACGCCCTTGGCCTTGGAGATGGCAAGGCGCAGGGAGGGGTTCATTGCCGGATCGCCTCCGCCCTTGGCTGCAAGGATGATGTCCTTAGCCATTTTGGTGAAAATCTTACCGCGTTTGGCGTCCTGCCTACCTTTTCTGTGCTGGATGTTAGCCCATTTACTATGTCCGGCCATTTTTTCCTCCTGAGAATATCAAAGTCCCGCCTTATATTTTTTTGATGGGACAGTATTTATATATGTATGTATGAAGAACCAGTCTTCTTACTCTTCATTGCCACGAAAGCCAAGTCCGACAATGAAAAATTCCTTGCTTTCCTCTCTGCAACTCTTCGGCTTAAATCTTTTCACCTTGGAAAACATCTTGCGCAGGGAGTCGATGTACTCTTTAACATCAGGTCCATCAAAAATTTTAACGATAAAATGCCCGCCCTTTTTAAGCCTGCTGGGCACGATGTCCCGCGCGCGTTCACAAAGCTCAAGGGAGTTGGCCTGATCGGCAAACTTCACCCCGGTTGTCTTGGGCGCCATGTCACTGATGATCAGGTCGTAGGGCAACTGCTTGTCCATTGCAGCCAGCAGTTCCGGGGAATCCTCGAATACGTCGGCTTGCAGGAAAGTTGCGTTTTCCGGAAAGACGGTATCAGTGGACTGGATATCTACTGCCAGCACACGTCCGTTGTCTCCGACCTTCTTGGCGGCAAAAAGAGTCCATGAACCGGGAGCAGCCCCGAGATCCATAACATTCTGGCCTTTTGCGAAAACCTTGAAACGCTTGTCCAGTTCCTGAAGCTTGTATACGGAACGGGCGGGATAGTTTTCCTTCTTGGCCCTTTTAAAATAATGATCGCGATATTGTTTCATAATCTGAATTAAGTTTCGCAGTGATCCGCAAAAGACTTTTGCAACCGACTGCGTTATAAGGTGACTGGAAATTAACTTATTACGGCCCGCAAGCCAAGTATCCCGAGAATGCAACGCCCCGAAAGAATCCGCATAAAAAACGAATCCGGTTTAGAGCAATCCCTGCCCGAAGGTGAAAGATATTTTCAGGACCTCGGCGGCAAGGGCAAAATCCTGTTCCTCGGCCTAGGTCCGACGCCCGCTCAGGCAGCCGCCCTCTTTCCCGGAGAAGAGAACATACATTATATAGAATGCCCGGCCATGCTAAAACAGATGCGGCCCGGCTACGTAATCCCGGAAAATTTCGTACAGCTGAAAATTGATCAAGCCGGGGACTTATCTGACTTCCGGATAATGCTCTATACGCCCAACAAACGTTTATTCCCATCTTTCTGGGAACCTCTGCTTTCCAAACTGAACATAGGGCGTGCCGGAATCATGCGCAAAACCCGCAGCAAAACCGTCTGGATTCCCGGTGACAAGAATTCCTTACTAGTGCCGGAACTCTGCCGTGCCTTTGCAGCCGAGGGATTCTCTTACAGGGTTATCGAGCCGGACGCAATGCGCAAGAACCTGCTCTCCCTGCTGCACAGCGAACTACCGGAACTTTTTTTAAGCGTAAATTTCAGCGGGCTGGACAATGCAGGCGAAACATTTTTCATGCTCCGTGAAGCCGGGATAAAAGTAGCGGTCTGGATGGTGGACAATCCTTTCCACATCCTGTCCGGCATCAAATCTACATACTGGCGGGAAGTACCGACCATGGTCACCGACCATTGGTTCATCCCCGTCCTTGAAAAACACGGAGCCAAACAGGTCGGACACTTGCCTCTGGCCACTGACCCGCAAATATTCAACCCCGCAGTAAAGCCCTACCCGAATTTGGAAGAGCGGACTGTATTCGTAGGCCGCTCCAGCTTTCCCGCCAAAAACAACTTTTTTGCCGGATGTTCTTTCAGCGTCAGCGACGAACAAAAAACCCTCCAGACCATCAATTGCGCAGAAAAACCGGACTTTGAATGGTGGGCAACTATGGACGGGCTGAAAAGATTCTGGCCCGGACAGCAGGTCCGCAACACCGGATTCAAGACCGAGCAATCAGGACTGCTTTGGCGCATATTATCATTACAGAACGCGGGGAGTGAACTTACGATTTTCGGAGACGAGGGCTGGGAGCAATACCTGCCGGATGCAGACCTGCGCCCCCCGGTTGATTACTTTAGCGAACTGCCGGAAATCTACGCCGGGGGCGGGATCAGCCTGAACATGACCAGCCCGCTCCTGCCCTGCGGCCTGACCCAACGCAATTTTGACGTCTGGGCTGCCGGAGGATTTCTGCTCAGCGACTACACACCGGGATTATCCATTTTCCCGGGAGAACTTCTGGACCATTGTACATTCAAAACGCCAGCTGAATTACCTGCTAAAATTGATTTCATAAAAAGCAATCCAAAACTAAAAATAGAGCTTTCAAAAAATTGGCAGGAGCTTATAATAAAAAAACACACGTACAAAGAAATAATTCATAAGCTATTAAGTTTCATTAACTAAATTCGTTTAAAACAAATCGGCATAGCTTTTGCTTTATCTGCACTCAGAAACTCTAATCAAGGAAGATGAAGAGATGCGGAAACTAATTATTTGCCTTGCCTTATTTGCCCTGACCTGCATGAGCGGTTGTTCCGCTTCAGTGCTCATACCACCGTTACCCGGACCGATGATGATCCCTTCATCTGTCGGGTCCTTCTATAATGCCTACGCGATCAGCACGGACGAACGCGGCTTCCAGACCATCGTTGAAGACGAAATGCTGGAAACCAGCATCCAGTCTGAAATTCTCAACGAGAAGAAGCTCAACATTATGGACCTAAGCACTTATTCCTATAACGGACACGTTTATGTGGTCGGCGAATATGATAACAAGGAAGATTTTCAGCTTATCCGCAAGATTGTCAGAAAAAACAAGAAAGTTAACTCCCTCACCACCTATCTTTTCGCGGAAGATGAGAATGCATGCGCCAAAACAGATGACTACATGATCCAGATGGCGGTAAAAAGCGCACTTCTCAATGACGACTCCGTTTGGGGAGCCAACGTTGCTGTAAAATCAGTACAATGTAATGTGGTACTTATGGGCAGAGTCGCCAGCATAAATGAAGCGGTCAAAGCCAAGCAGATAGCCGCAGGAATTGACGGGGTGAAGGGAGTAAAATCATTTATCCGCTCCACCCGACAGAACAAATATCTAGGGCAACAGCAGAGAATAGCTGCTGCCATGCGTTAAGTTTAAGTTCACTACAGAAATTAAAGTGAGTAATGATTCCTTAAAAGCTCTTTCATGAGCTCAAGATCCCTGGCTTTAACAGCATCAACAATTTCTTTGTGTTCTTGAGCATGTTCACTCATGTCTACACCATCTTCCAAATGCTGCTTAACCAGAGTAAACATCCAATAATCATTAGCTAAAGCCTCCCATGAACGCACAAGGGAACCGTTTCCGGAACACTCAACAATCGTTCTGTGAAAATCAAGATCGGCCTGCCCCAAGGCGGCCATATCCTTGCGCTCTACCCCATCAAACATACTCTCGACAGAGGTCATGAGGCTTTCGACGTCGATTCTGTCCAGCTCATACCCCCAGCTCAAGGCCAAAGGCTCAAGCTCACTCCGCACAGCGAAGTAATCATACAATTCATCGGAAGACAGGACTTTTACACGGGAACCTTTATAGGGCTCAGTTTCAACAAAACCTCTGGCGGTCAAATCCCTGATCGCCTCCCGTACAGCCCCCTGGCTGACCTGAAGCTCCCGTGAAATTCTGGTCTCAATAATTTTATCACCGGGCTTCAGGTGTCCTTTCAAAATGCTGCTTACGATGTGCTCAACAACATCATCACGCAAAACCCGTCTTTTCAGTCCAACACTGGATACCATAGAATTTTTCCCCCTGAAGTAAAGGCCGGATTTATGCATTCCCCCTCAAAACGCACATATCTTTGAGAGCGGAACCTAACTACTTTTTTAAACAATATCAAGAGCTGAAGTACACAGCAAAACAATATATTATATAAAATCTACACCAGCAAAACATGCTAATATCAGCATAAACTAAACCTCTAATTACAAAATAAACAAAGTACAAGCAAACACTACGTATATTTATACAGCATATAATTTAATACAACAGTTCAATCAAACTGATTATCATAAAGCAGAATGCAGCACCTTTTATCAGTTTAGCATGTTACAAACCTGTTCCGTTGTATTTTTTCTACAATCCATAAATCAAAATACATCCAACTAATATCCCACTGCTGTAGTGGACAATAAAAAAGCCGCTCCCCATGCGGAGAGCGGCCCTTGAATCTGATTTGGTCTCTGGTTTTATACTTTTTTCAATTCATCAATGACACTCTTGAGGTCTTCCGAGAGTCGCGACAACTCATGAACAGCTTGCGAAGACTGCTCCATGGCCTGTGAGGTTTCAGACGCAATGCGGTTAACCTCATCAGTATTACGGTTAATCTCTTCAGAGGCGGCAGACTGTTCCTCAGATGCAGTTGCAATAGCCCTGACCTGATCTGCTGTAGACTCTACAATATTCACAATTGATGACAAAGATTCACCAGCCTCTGAAGCATAAGCTGTACTTCTTTCAACCATGCCTGAAGCTCTTTCCATATCACTGATACTGTTGCGGGTTCCGGACTGAATAGCTGAAACAGCGTCCCCGACTTCTTTAGTGGCATCCATGGTTTTTTCGGCCAGCTTGCGAACCTCATCCGCAACAACAGCAAAGCCACGCCCAGCCTCACCGGCACGGGCAGCTTCAATTGCAGCATTAAGAGCCAGCAGGTTGGTCTGGTCTGCAATATCGGTGATCACATTCATAACCTGACCGATCCCTTCTGCTCGCTTGCCTAGGTTTTCAAGTCCGGTAGCCATCTGTCCTGCGGCAGCATCAACTTCACCAATACTGGAAATTACGTTGTCTACAATCCCACCACCGGTATCGGCCTGCTTGCGAGCATCATCAGCACTTTCAGCTGCCTGAGAAGCATTCTGGGCAACTTCAAAAACAGAAGCATTCATCTGCTCCATGGCAGTTGCTGCCTCCGCAGAGCGCTCACGCTGAGTCTCTGCACCGGATCTGGACTGTTCTATCTGGGCGGACAGCTCCTGAGAAGCACTAGTAACCTGATCTACAATCTGTTCCAGCTGTCCGGCGGCCTGCAGCATACCTTCACGCTTGGCATTTTCAGCGGCATTTCGCGCTTCCTCCGCTTCAGCCAAAGCTTCTTTGGCCAGCTTGGTCTGCTCTTCGGCTTCGAGACCTTTCTCTTCAGTTGTCTTGAGCAACTTACCAAGATCGACAACCATATATTTCAAGGCTTGCTGCAAGGTAAGCAATTCACCTGAAAAACGTGACTCATCAGGAATGGCCTCAAAATCACCTTTTGAAACAGCCTGCGCCGCACCGACAAGCATCTGAATAGGATTGGCAATAGACCGGGCAACAAACCAGCCGAAAAGGCAAAGCATTACAGCAATACCAAGCCCCATGAGCAGAGTATCTTTAACGGTATCATAAGCGCCTTCCATGATCTCAGACTTGTCGATCAGCAGAGCCAGCTTCCAGCCAAGAGCAGGAGAGGTAAATACCCGGACAAACTTTTCTTCTCCTCCGAGGTTGACCATTGCAAAGTCGTCTTTCATTGCGGCCAGCTCTTTCATGCCCTGATCATCAAGTTTATCCGCCTGCTTAAAAGCATATTCCTTATTTACAGGGTCGGAAAGGATGGTGTTATCCCCTTCCATTAATATGATATATCCGGTCTTACCGATCTTGATTGCCGAGACAACATCGGTAAGGGTAGACAAATTGATATCAAACCCGACAACACCGATAACCCGGCCATTAGCTCTTATTTTGGAGGTGACGGAGCTTACGGCTACACCTGTTGTAGACTTGTACGCCTTACTTACGGAAGTATCTTTGGGAGCGGCGAGAGCTTCTGTATACCAGGGTCTTGCCCGTGGATCATAGCCGGAAGGCATACTATCCTCCGGATACATGTTGAATCCACCATCTTCCATACCGTAAAAAGCGAAGTCGTAGGCATCATGGCTTTTAACCATCCTCGACATCAGGTCAAAAGCATCCTGTGCTTTTTCAGTCATCAATTCTCTTTTTACAGCATCAAGACTCTTATCCTGAGCCAGATTCAGGTTGCTGCCGAGAGTTCCCGTAACCGCAGGTTCCCCGGCAATAAATTTGGCATTCAGCTCTGCCTCATGCATGAACTCGGATATGAAATTGTCCACCTGCTGCAATTCACTGAGCGAAGACTCTTCAAAAGCAGTCTCAGCCATGTCGGTCATTTTTAAAAACGAAATAGAAGCCATACCGCCTGCACATAGCAATACAGCTGTTAGAATAAGCAGTATCAGCTTATTTTTAATATCCAATCTCATTCAAGCAACCTCCTGACAGGTTCTTTCCAAAATAAATGTAAGCACCATCCATTATATATTAACATATCGTTCCAAACGGGCAATACTTAAGTGAACCGCACACAATTATGAATTATAATTTTAATAAGTAAATATTAAGCTTACGCAAAAAAAGGGCCTTCCGTAAAACAGAAAGCCCTTTTCCAATCATTGCTAATTAATATTATGCGTTTTCAGCGCGCCCCCCGGCTGGCAACCTAATAATGAATTTTGACCCTTTACCCTCTTCAGACTCTACAAGGAATTCACCCTCATGGTTACGGGTGATGATAAAATAAGAGACTGAAAGCCCAAGCCCGGTTCCAAGCCCCACGCGCTTGGTGGTATAAAATGGCTCAAAAACCCTTTTGCGCACATCTTCATCCATTCCCGGACCATTATCTTC
Organism: Maridesulfovibrio sp.; assembly: GCF_965230075.1. Classification (GTDB taxonomy): domain Bacteria; phylum Desulfobacterota; class Desulfovibrionia; order Desulfovibrionales; family Desulfovibrionaceae; genus Maridesulfovibrio. Next base: position 3,248,465 of record NZ_OZ245945.1, read on the forward strand.
TACTTCAACTCGAACAAACTCACCGTCCTTGCGGGTTCTTAGGGTCAAGGTAGGCCGCTCGTCTGCAAAATCTTTATCGGCCATGGCCTGAGCAGCATTTTTGAATATGTTCAAAAAGACCTGTTCAATTTCTGTTTCAGTAATATTTACTGCGGGCAGGTTTTGCTCGTAATCCCTGCGGATTTCAATGACTTTAAAATCATACTTTTTCTTAAGGTCATAATCGTTTTCCGCAAGACTCAAAGCTTTTTCAAGGATGCCTTTCACCTGAATCTGCGTACGGGAAGATTCACTTTTGCGACTGAATTCAAGCATATTGCGAACAATGGAAGCTGCCCTGCGACCGGCATCACTGATGCCACGCAAATAACCGAGAATTCCGCGCCTATCCATATATTGATGGACTTTATTCAAATCCAAGCCCAACTCAGAGGCAACTTCCACATTCTTCTTCAGGGAAGGCGACAGACGTCTTTCAGTTCCCTGCACCCCTGAAAGCACAGCTCCCAGCGGGTTATTAATTTCATGAGCCATTCCAGCTGCAAGACCACCGACGGACATCATCTTCTCAGTCTGAATCATCATGTCCTCAAGACGGGACTTCATGGTCACATCGTCGATAAGCACAACCGCACCACGCCCATCTTCATTTTCGAGCAGCGGGTAGATCTTAATATTTTTATACTGGATGTGGCCTTCTGAATTAAACGGAATCTTATTCTTCTCACGAACCTCAAGTTTCTCAACCGAGTCCATAATCAAATCCCGTTCGTCTTTAAGCTGGGGGAAAACATCCATCAATTGCGTGCCCCAGACCTGTTCATAAGTCAGTCCGGTATCTTCTTCAGCAGACCTGTTCCACTGATTGATACGCAGCGACTCATCAACACCGACCAGCATCGTAGGCATGGAATCAATGGTATTTTTAAGCAGGTTACGTAACCGGGCCAACTCGTTTTCAGCAGCCTTCTTTTCGGTAAAGTCAAAAGCAATGCCCAGATATGAAGTAACATCGCCGGATTCGTCCCTGACAACCACGGTACTGTCGGCAATCCAGTAAACACGGCCTGTGGGATCTATGATCCGGTACTCGTGCCGGTAGTGGTCAACACCGGAATCAATGTATCCTTGTACTTCTTCTTCCACCTTAACCTTATCATCAGGATGAATGACCTCACCATACTTCACCCTGCCGGACATGAAATCATCTGCATTGAAACCCAACTGGCTGACATTCTGCGAAACAAGCTCCACAGGCCAGTCATATTCATTTCTCCATTTAAAGAGAACCATAGGACTTTTTTCAACAATCATATTGGATTGTCGCAATGCCTCTTCGGCTTTCTTACGTTCGGCAATATCCCTGATCAGGTTGAGACGCATCTCATTAAAAGCTTCAGCAACCCGGTCGATCTCATCCTGCTTGGTATGTTTTTTACGCCGCTTAAGCACCAATTCCCGGTCAAGGGTACTGATATCCATTTCCTGGGCGTATTCAGCCATGGTCTGCAAATGTCGGGTGACCATGTAGTGGATAATCATAAGAATAAAAAGAGCGACTAAAAAAGTCTTAACTGCCTGCGTAAGCAGGACCACAAAGACCCTTAGCCGCAACCGCTTGAAAACATTATCAAGGTCAGCCACAGCACGCAGCTGTCCTACTTCAACACTTTTTCCGTCTATGACATGGACCAGTGGAAAATTTTTCTCAATTATATTGCCCCCGTCAGGGACTTTACCAATAAACGCCACCGGATCGACCGACCCAAACGACATTTCAACCACCTCGAGATAACGCATCCCCGGCAGCTTCAAGGCTCCTTCAAGCTGGATTTTAACATGGTCAATATTGATATCCCAAAGGCTTGCGGCGATAGTATTGACGTAGCTGTGCTCAATCTGTCCGAACCCTTTTTGAATCTCACTGACATCGCTACGGTACTCCATATACAGCTGGACGCTAGTACCGAGAATTGTAAAAAAGGAACTGCAAATTAAAATATATACAAGAAGCTTGTATGGAAGGACCTGTCCCTTTCGTATTCTGAAAAACTTGGCCATATTCTCCACCGGAGCAATTGTCGCTAAGGTAATAAATGAAAATTATTTCTAGGTACGAACTCTTTAGAGTATATTGACATAAATCGCTAAAGGATAAAAGATTCTTTTGTAATAAAACAGTTAATTAAAACTAAGGTTCAGCCTGATCAGCAACATATCCCAAGGATGAAGCATGGCCATACGGCACCCCGCACCTAAAACCACAACACTTTGCCAAAAAGCAATCATGGCATCGACATTGGTCTTTGCAATACTGTTTTTGCTGATATCTGCTGTGGAAGCGTCAACATCTTCTGAACACCACAGGGAAAACACTTCCCCGAATGAAAACGGGAGCTTCAACCTGAAATTCAATATTGATGAGAGAAATGAAACCATGGATGCAGACCTTCTGCAGCCGAGACTGACACCTATCCCAAGCAAAGAGGAGGTTTCTCCGCAAAAGGCCGACGAAATAAAACCATCAAAAGAACTACAGGAAATCATCGCAAGGGTTAAAAACGGAACACTGCCAACCTATGCCAATAAAACCGACGCAAAAACTGACTACTCGGTAAGCAAGGAAGATCTTGCCATCATAAAATCTGGCGGAAAAGCAGTAAAAGCAGAAGATGTTCAGCCGTCACCGGCGCTAAAGGCAGTACTTGAAGCATACCGCAGCGGAAATCTTGACTACACCCAACGCGATATCAAAGAAGTTGAAGATGAATTGTTCTACCATCAACCCTATGCGGAAATGAACATGACATCCATCTATGATCTGGTGGTACTGCAAACTGGTCGAGATGTATTCCTATCGCTCGACTACCAGCAGCTTTCAAGAAACGACAAAACAGCAGAGCAATTGAAATCCCGCAGGATAAAAGACCTGCAGCAAACCATTACCGCTATCAAAATCAAGGAAAAGCAAAAAGAAGGCGAAGAAACAGACTCCCCCGGAGAAAAGCTCAAGAAAGCCAATGTAAAAATCAAAATTAAACCTAAAGAAACTTTTGCCCAGAGAATGCTAAACATGCTCGGAATCAGACGTCGGCATGAATCAGTTGATTACGAAAGTCTCAGCAAGACATACAGAGCATACAAACGTTGGGACGAACACGTTAAGAACGTCGAGGACATGCTCCGCCGCAAGCGTAAGATTCAGCTAATCCGGCAACGGGTCTACAGACCATCACAAAGGATAGACTGCAGTGATCCTGCATTTCGTGGAGTCTGCCCGGACGGGCAATTGAAAATTGATCCTTACAAAAACGGCAATATAAGATTTCTTAAACCATAAAAAAGGAGCAGCCTGTGCTACTCCTTATGTTCCGCCCATTTGTTGACGGCTTCAAGAAACATGAAAGTTTCAGTAGACTTTACGCCGCCGACACTGGAAAGGTCATCAACCAGAAACTGGCGAAAAGCATTTCGTGAGGAAACAAAAACTTCAACAAGGAGGTCGAATCTTCCGGAAACGTTCATTACAGACTGAACTCCGGGGACATTGGACATCTTTTCCATGATTTCGGGATTAGCCCTTTCTTCAAGGTTAATACCAACCATGGCAATAAGGCTGTTTTCGAAATAAAGAGGGTTTACGGAAGCAGTAATTCTCAAATAGTCATTTTTGATCATCCGTTCTGTACGCAAGCGCACTGTTCCGTCGGAAACTCCAAGCTTACGGGCGATATTTTTGTACGACTCGCGCCCATTACGCTGCAATTCTTCAATAATCTTACGGTCTACATCATCAAGTACCAAAGGACGCTCTTTCACGCGAAATCTCCTTTACTTAAAATAAATTCACTTTTTATCATTTAATGAAACATACATAGGGGGAAAATAACAATTCCGTCAATATCTGATTTCATTAATGCGATTTCATCAAAACAGACTTATTTTTAGCTTTCGCACAATATTTATTCTGAAAATTTTGCTTGACACAATTTAATATGTTGTTTTTTAAATAACGCGTAGCAACACTATTACTGGACGGGAGAAACGTATATGAAAAATAATTTACTTCAGGCACTTTCAGCCCAGACCGAAGAGCTGAAAGCAAACGGCCTTTACAAAGATGAAAGAATCATAACATCCCAGCAACAAGCCCTTATTTCGGTGAAGGGCGGGCAGGAAGTACTCAATTTCTGCGCCAACAACTATCTGGGACTGGCTAATAACCCCGATCTAATTGAAACGGGTAAAAAGGCTCTGGATAAATACGGATTCGGACTCTCTTCAGTACGTTTCATTTGCGGAACGCAGGATGTCCACAAAGCGCTGGAGCAAAAAATCAGCGAATTTCTCAAAACCGAAGATACAATTCTTTACAGCTCCTGCTTTGACGCAAACGGCGGTCTGTTCGAGACCATTCTCACCAACGAAGATGCGGTTATCAGCGATGCCCTGAACCATGCATCCATCATTGACGGCGTACGCCTCTGCAAAGCCCAGCGTTTTCGTTACAAGAACAATGACATGGCCGACCTTGAGGAACAGCTCAAGGCTGCTGAAGGCTGCCGCTACAAACTGATCGTTACCGACGGCGTCTTCTCCATGGACGGCATCATTGCCGACCTCAAATCTATCTGTGATCTGGCCGACAAGTACGGCGCACTGGTCATGGTTGATGATTCCCACGCAGTCGGCTTCATCGGTGAAAACGGTCGCGGTACCCCTGAATACTGTGGTGTGCTGGATCGCGTAGACATCATCACCGGAACCCTCGGTAAGGCTCTCGGCGGAGCATCCGGCGGCTACACTTCCGGCCGTAAGGAAATCATTGAATGGCTGCGCCAGAGATCCCGCCCCTATCTCTTTTCCAACACCCTTGCTCCGGTCATTGCCTCCACTTCCATCGCTGTTCTGGACATGATTGCAGAGAAACCGGAACTGCGTGAAAGACTTAACGAAAACAGCAAAATATTCCGCACCCGCATGGAAGAAGCCGGATTTGACCTCGTTCCCGGCAACCACCCGATTATTCCGGTAATGCTCGGCGATGCTGTACTGGCCCAGAAAATGGCCGCAGGCTTGCTCAAGGAAGGCATTTATGTAATCGGCTTCAGCTTCCCGGTAGTCCCCCGCGGTCAGGCCCGCATCAGGACTCAGATGTCCGCCGCTCACACACCTGAACAGGTTAACAGAGCGGTTGATGCATTTATCAAAGTCGGCCGTGAACTCGAGATCATCAAATAAGGTATAAGGCAAAATATAATGAGCACCATGAAAGCCCTCGTTAAGAGCAAGGCCGAAGAAGGCATCTGGATGGAAGAAGTTCCGGTACCGGAATGCGGCCACAACGATGTTCTTATCAAAGTAAAGAAAACCGCCATCTGCGGAACAGATATACACATATACAACTGGGACAGCTGGGCACAGCAGACCATCCCCGTGCCCATGGTCGTAGGCCACGAATTTGTCGGTACCATTGAAAAGATGGGCGGCGAAGTTCAGGGACTGGCCCTCGGTGACCGCGTTTCCGCTGAAGGACACGTTACCTGCGGGCACTGCCGTAACTGTCGCGCAGGCAAACGCCACCTCTGCCGCAACACCATCGGTGTAGGCGTTAACCGCCCCGGTTGCTTTGCCGAATACGTATGCGTTCCCGCTGTCAACGTTTTCAAGCTGAATGAAAACATCAGCGATGATGAAGCTTCCATCTTCGACCCCCTTGGAAACGCGGTCCACACTGCCCTTTCCTTTGATCTCGTTGGTGAAGACGTGCTCATCACCGGAGCAGGCCCCATCGGTATGATGGCCGTAGCCGTTGCCCGCCATGCCGGTGCAAGACACATCGTCATCACCGACATCAACGACTACCGCCTTGATCTGGCCGGTAAAATGGGCGCAACCCGCACCGTCAACGTTACCAAGGAAAAACTTGAGGACGTCATGAACGAACTGGGCATGACCGAAGGCTTTGACGTAGGTCTTGAAATGTCAGGTAGCCCCGCAGCATTCGGCGAAATGCTGGATAAAATGAACCACGGCGGCAACATCGCCCTGCTGGGAATTCTTCCGGACAACACTGCCATTGACTGGAACCAGGTTGTGTTCAAGGGTCTGAAACTCAAAGGCATCTATGGGCGCGAAATGTTCGAGACATGGTACAAAATGGCTTCCATGCTCCAGTCCAGCCTTGATGTAACTCCCGCAATTACCCACCACTTCAAAATCGATGATTTCCAGAAAGGTTTTGACGTGATGCGCAGCGGACAGTCCGGGAAAGTAATCCTCGACTGGACCAAATAAATCATAAAGGGGCAGGTGGTTATTAACCACCTGCCCCTTCTCTTTCTCCTCCCATCAATTCTTCATCGAAGCATAGAGCCTGCGCACATGCCGCTTGCTGATTCCCAGCCGCTCGGCAATATCAGCCGTTTCCACACCATAATCCTTAAGTTGAGCCACCTTCGCAGCCAGCCCGGCATGCTTCAAAAATCGAGTTGAAACATAGACGCTTTCATGAGCAAATTCGTTCATTACACTTAAAGCGGCCTTTTCCGGGCATTTCATTCCTGATTTTACATGGTTCATTTCGCGAACCAATACATCATAGAGTACGTTCTCCCTCATTTATCTAACTCCGTACAATTATACTTAATTAGATATAGATTACACCCCAGAAAAGACATTCTCTGCCAGACCTTGTCAGTTTACAAAAAACAAACGGGTCGACCTGTTAAAAGCCGACCCGTAATAGGTTTAACTATCTATATGACATTAAGGAATTAGAATAACTTCTTAATTGCTCCACCAATTTCCTGAACAGGATTCTTTTTAGTGTCTTCTCCGGAACCGGTCTTTTTCTTACCGCTGAAAGTCTCACCGATGCCCTCAATTACATCCCCCACACCTTCGATTACGCTACCCACAACCTTAAATCCGGACTTGGCCAGAATGGCTGCAAAGCGAGGAAGGTCGACCATAACGGAAGGATCGGCAACATCTCCTGTGATGGTCATAGGTACAGTCAGGCCTACGAGATCCTTCATACCCTTTCCGCCCTGTCCTTCAAGAGTACCTACAACCTTTGCATCCAGACCGTAATCTATCTTCATAGTATTCAGGTCAACTTTTCCGGCCCCTGCAGCACGCAGTAACGGCGACTTAAGCAACAGATCACGGTTATCGGCAACACCGTTTTTGATGTTCGCAGTGGCAGAAACCTCACCAAACTCAGTACGCTTACTGTCCCGCTTACCGAAAGCTCCCCCGGTCAGGACGGCGAAAGCATCACCAGCAAGGTAGAGAAGGTCAAAACCGGAAACATAACCGTCCAAGACCTTAAACCCAAGATTACCGTTAAGATTGGCATATACGGTTTTCATCTCATTACCGCGTGTTTTCAGTCCGGTATTGAAGCTCATCATACCGGAGAACTTATCCTCGCCGGTCATCTGCCGAGACAAGTCAGAACCATCCAGTCCGGTCATTCCAGCCGTTACGGACATAAGCGGTGTCTTGCCGCGCACATCAACCACTGCAGAGGAAGTAAAGGCACCCTTGGCTACATTGAACGAAGCGGGCTTCACAGTCAGCACTCCGTCCTTGGCACGGGCACGAACCACGATATCGTTTACCTGAGCCTTCTTGGCTATAAGCTGTTTTATGTTCAGGTCCGCCTTAAGGGTCAGCTTGCGCAGCATGTCCACGGGAATAAGGTCCTCGGACTTGGCTGTTTTCTTCCCGGCAGGCTTTTCTTCTTTTTTCTCGGGCTTCTTTTCAGAGGCTGGAGGCAGGTAATTATCCACATTAATCTTATCAATACCGAGTTGAGCCACTATATTGGGACGCTTCGGATTGGCAAATGAAAACAATCCCTTGATTGTGGTCTCATCAAGATTGACCTGCAGGTCTTTTATTTCAACAGATTTATCTGAACCTGCGTAATTAAAGTTCATTCCCACTGAAGTCAGGGCCTTGCTGTCTGCGGTTTGCAAACCCATGCCCATTTTATTCAGCGTATCCTTCAAGTTGAAACCGGGAATATTCATATCGCCGGAAAAACTAATGGCTTTAGAATTCAGCCCTGAGGCATCAACTGAACCTTCGGCCTTCATGCCGTATGCTTCCAGTACTAATTCTTTCACACCGGCAGCACCCTTAAGCATATCAATGGCTGCATCACCGGAAAGCTTAACCTGCCCCTTACCGCCGGGAACAGCCTTGCCACTGGCATCCACCACAACGTTCAACCCTTTTACGCTGAGCTGCTTAAAGTCGGCGGAAATGGAAGCCTCACCGCTGGTTGTAATATCCGCTTCGACTTCGGGCTTAGTGGAGCTGAGAAGCACATGGACATTGAAGTTGAAAGGACTTCCCGGAGCAAATCCTTCAACAACGATATCGCAGTCATCCACTGCCTGACGCACATTTTCTTTACGGTCATCCCAGACTACACGGGCATTCTGGATATTCACCCCGCCCACAGAAAGATTCAGTTCAGTCTTGCCGGAAGAAGACGGCTTCTCCTCCGTAGGCTTACTCTGCTTCTCACCGGTCAGATCAGCCCAGTTGGTGACCCCGTCCTTGTTGCGCATCAGGAACAGCTGCAAATCAGTAACATCGACATTCCTAAGTTCTACGTTGCCGGAAATCAGTGGCAGGAGCTTGATGCTCACATCAGCTGATTTAAGGCTGAACATATTTTTTTCCGAAAATCCGGCAGCATTGGAAAGTGAAACCCCTCCGGTCTTGACCCCGATCCACGGGAAAACCGAAAGCTCCAGATCACCGTCAAAAACAAGTTCACGTCCGGTCTTATCCCGAACGGCGTCTGAGATTTCACCTTTGTAATCATTGGGATTAATCAGGATTACGGCTAGAACCATCGCCACGCCCACGATCAGGACCAGTCCCGCCACTGCTGCAATAATAATTTTAACTGCTTTACTCATTATCAAACTCTCCGTTTAGCGTCGGCTATGGACAGTGTTTATAAAAAACAACTCTTTTCTCATTAAATGCATAGCAAATTATATCTTCTCAAGAGATAAAATCAAACTATTTAATATAAAAAGCTGTTTACCCGGCTTATTTCCGCGAAAGAAATTCCAAGAAGGATTTGCCAAGAGCCTTAGAATGAGGCAAACAATGCTCATGGAAAATAAGAGGTCTCTACTTCTGGCGAGCATCGTCGCCTATGCATTATACTTAGTGACAATGGTTAAACTACCGGGCCTTCTGGACCACCTGATTGATTCCGACTGGCCCAGAATGATCGGGCATAGATTCGCCCGCAAGATGAGCGATACGCCCCTGCTCTACTTCTGCCTTGGACACATGGCTGTGTTCGGAGCAATAATACCGCTCATCATTGCTAAGAAATTCGGATTAAAACCACACAGAAAGGTTCCCGGAACCATTCTCTGGCCAAGTATTGCCGTTCTCATCGGGGCTTTCCTGTTTTACGCCCACTATCAAGGTTTTCTGCCTAATATGCTCAACCCCGATCCCGATCCGGCCTACATGACCGAGGCGCTTTTCTACATATTCCCACTATCGCTGGGCCTGTGTATATATTCCTGCTTCCTGCTGCCCCGCTCAATCATGCACCTTATGAATCAAAACAGATATTCACCGATTCTTGAAGCTCTCATTGCCGGCGGCACCATGCTTATCTCATGGAAGGTCTACACGCTAAACCCGCACATTGTGCCGGAAAAAATATTCTGGACCGGAATCGCCATTGCAGCGGCCGGGGCACTCTCGCGATCTTTCTATCTTGCTTTTATATCCTGCTTCGCCACCCTCTATGGGGCATCGATGGTTATTCCGGTTTTTCATAGAACCCCTTGGGAACCAATGCTACCCGGATTTTTGGCCGCATTTGTGGCCTTCTGCCTATACCTGCATTCAAGGGATACCCGTAAATTTCCCATGCAATAGAAAACATAAAAGGGGAAGAATCGATAACTTCGATTCTTCCCCTTTTTCAGTAAATCCAGAAAGATGACTAATTCAGTAAATCCTTAATTTCCAGCAACTCGTCTCTTATTTCACGCAAAATTTCCTTATCCTGCGCTTCCTGCGACTCTTCGTGGCTGAACAAGGGCATCTGGGATACGGCATCTGAAGCAAGGGAAGCAGTGTCCTGTATAACCTCGCCAGACGCATCATCCGGGGAATCAAGTCTCTTGCGAGCCCCTTCAATAGTTAAGCCCTCATCATGCAACAAAGTCTTGATCCGGCTGATCAACGCAATATGTTCTTCATTATATAAACGCTGACCGGATTCCGTTCGAATCGGTTCCAGCTGCTCAAACTCACCCTCCCAAAACCGCAATACATACGATTTAAGGCCCACAAGCTTGGCCGCCTGCCCGATCTTATAAATTTTTTCTTCACTCTGCCCACTCATAGAAAAAACTAGTATCAGAGAGCTATCCCTTAGAAAAGCCTAAATAGGCAAATATCTTCCTGATAATCATAATTTTTAATTGAGATATCCACCAAAACTGCACCCCCGACAGCACATCCAACACCCTCAAACATTTAATTATTTAGAAAAAGAAATAGAATCATGCAAAAAATTAAAAAACCTGCTTGACAGCAGAGGCCCTCTTACGTAGAACCTTCTTCGTCGACAGCGAGTCGGCACCCAAAAATAGGCGCGTAGCTCAGGGGGAGAGCGCTTGCTTGACACGCAAGAGGTCAGCAGTTCAAAGCTGCTCGTGCCTACCAGAAGATTCAAGGACTTAAGAAGAAATTCTTAAGTCCTTTTTTCGTTTTGGGGTAAAGCCTATTTAGCAAGATAGGTTAGACACCCCCCGGCGATAACCAACCCCACCCCGACAATCCGTGGAACAGTTACAACCTCACGCAACACCAACCATCCAAGCCCTACCCCGACCACGAGGCTGGATTGGCGCAAGGCTCCAACATAAGTAACCTTGCCCAAAGCCAGAGCGAAGAGAATAAGCACGAAGGACATGGTATTCAACACTGACACTCCAATGATGCGCCACTTATTCATTTCCCACTCCCGGCGGATGATACTCCGATCCAGCCGCCTCAACAGGGGCAAGAAATAGACATTCGCGGCCAAAGTGTAGCAGTACATGTAGATGAAAGGATGCATATGTTGAATCGCGAGTTTGCCCCACAGAGTGTACAGAGCCACGGTAAAAGCCGCCAATACGGCAAAGAACATGCCCAAGCCCATCCCCTTTTGCGACACCCAAGTTCTGTCCGATAAGTCGGGCAATTTAAACTCGTTGAGAGGGATGACCACCACCCCGAGTGAAACCAAGATTACCGAAACCCACCCCACGACATCGATATGTTCGCCGAGAAAGATGAAGGCCAGAAAGGGGAGAAAAACCGTACTGGATCGCGAAACCGGATAGGCAATGGTCAAATCAAGCAACTTATAACTACCAGATAGACACATGTAATTGGCCACAGCTAGCAGCATCCCGACGACTACGTACCATAACGAAGACAGTTCAAATCCCCAGACATTCACGGTAACCACAAAAGGAACAAGATATATCAGCGGCTCAAGCATTTTGCTCAAACACAAAAAGGCATCTTTGTTCTCAGCCTGTTTAAACAGAAAATTCCAATAACCGTGGGCCACGGCTGAAAGAAGAACCAGAAGAAAGGGTAGTCCCTGCATATTTGATAACCCTCATTTGTAAGAAAAAAGGGCTTAAGAATAAATTCTTAAGCCCTTTAAATATTTCTTACCGCTTTTGGTTCTCTTCCACATCTATGTAGAGATAGCGCTTAATCTTTTTAGTGGGCGTTTTTTCAAACGGTTCGACCTGTTCGATTACCTTGGTGATCTTTGCGAAACTGGAAACCTTGCCGTTGACGGTCTTCTTGATGGAATCGAGATGCTTCTGCACGGCTTCGCGGGCCTTTGATTCAATCATTTTGCCGGTACCGCGTTCCTCATCGAATTTAACGTAGTCAAGATGAACGCGGGCAACGAGCTTGCCCTCAGCACGATAGACGATTGATTCCAATACATAGTCGCATTCGCCGATAATAGACTCGACTTCTTCGGGATAAATATTTTCGCCACTGGGGCCGATGATTACATTCTTCAGGCGACCGCGCAGAAAAATATATCCATCTTCATCAATGTAACCAAGATCGCCTGTGCGCAAAAAGCCGCCTTCCATGAGCACTTCTTCCGTGACTTTAGGCGCCTTGTAGTAGCCCTGCATGACGTTGGGCCCTTTAACCAGCAGCTCACCTTCTCCGGTCTCGGGATCAGGTTTGTCGATCTTAACCTCCATGCCCTTTAGAATACGTCCGGCTGAACGAAAGCGGGCAGCACTGGGTGCTTCGCCAGAACAAAGCGGACTGGTCTCGGTCATACCGTAGCCAACAGTATATGGCAGACCGGAATGCATGAGAAAGTCCTCGACTTCTGGGGCCAGAAACGCACCGCCGATGGGCATGCAGCGAAGCTGTCCGCCAAAGGCTTCCATGAGTTTTTTACCGGCGACAGCATAAAGCTTTTTACGAGCGGCACCGAGCTTCATGACGTTACGCATGAGGCCGGACCCTTTGAGTTTGGGCTGGACGCGGTTCTTAAATATTTTTTCAATAATCAGCGGCACTATGAGCAGCATGGTCGGTTTGACCTTGGCCATGGCTGGAAGCAAGGTTTTGGGCGTAGGCGGCTTGGGGAGGTAATGAATGGAAGCACCATGGATGAGCGGCAGGACCATGCCCAGCGTACATTCGAAGGTGTGTGCCAGCGGCAGGACCGAAACAAGACGGTCCTCAGTGTTAACGTCAACGATACTGGCACTTGCTATGGCGTTGAACACAATGTTGCGATGCGTGAGGATGACGCCTTTGGAGCTTCCCGTGGTGCCGGAGGTGTATAAGATCGCGGCAACGTCATCAACGTCGATTTCTGTTGATGGACGAACGTATTCCTTGCCCATGTCCGTATACTTTTCAAGTTCCTTGCTGATTCGTTCCTTGAACTGCTCTTTAACCTGTTCAAAGGATTTACGAGCTTGAGCCATGCCTTCCTTGAAAGTTTGGCGCAGCCCATCATCAGTGGAAAGTGAAAAGTCATTGAGAGTGATGATGGTGTGGAGGTTATCGGATTCGTATTCGTCCACTTTTGGCTTCAACCGTTCAGAAACAAAGATGGCATTTGCTTCTGAATGGCGCAGAATATGATGCACTGCGCCTTCGTGAAATTCGGTGAGAATCGGAATGGCGATGGCCCCCATGCTGGTGATGGCAAGATAGGCGGCACCCCAATTGGGCATGTTCTCGCTCAAGATGGCAACTTTGTCGCCCTTGGTGATGTTGCGACTGTGGAGCAGCAGGGAAACATCATCCACCAGCCTTTTGAACTCGCGGTAGGTCATGGGCTTTTCGCCCACAAAACAGACAGCAGGACGATCAGCATACTTCTCGGCGCTCAGTGCCAGCGCGTTTTTCAGGGTCGGGGTGTCTTGCAGGCTCACGGACCAGCCTCCTTATATCCTTATATTTAAATGGGTCGCCAGTGTGACTGCTAAATTACATTGGGTCAAGCGGAACGCGCATTGTCTCCCTGTTTGGGAAAAATGCTGCAGCATCAGGCGAATGCATGGTTTCATGCCACTATATCAAGTTTACGCACCTTTTTTATCTGCTCCATTTTGTCCAAATAGATTGACTTTTTGTGTGACAGGGAGTTTTAACAGGCTATGCTTAATACAATTGGAACAGATGCCCTCCTAGCCATTGCCATTTTTTTATGTGCAGCAATTTTCTTTCTCAGTAATAAAGTTCGCGGTGATATTATCGGTGTTTTCGTAGTTACCTCTTTGCAACTCACTGGTATTCTATCACTTGAGGAAGCTTTGTCAGGCTTTTCAAATCCGGTTTTGATAGTCCTGGTTGTAATGTTCATTGTGAGCGAAGCACTTACCAATACGGGAATTGCACAGCGCGTTGGAGTTCTGATTTTACGGATTGGTGGCAAAAGCGATGCGATATTAACTGCGTTGCTTATGCTGGCAGCCGGGTGTGTGGGCTCATTCATGAACTCCACAGCAACCATGGGCATATTTATTCCCATAGCCTTGGCTGTGGCGAAAAAGGCCCATCTCAATAAGAAAAGGCTTTTGATGCCACTCGGATTTGCCGCTCTCATAAGCGGAATGATGACTCTGGTGGCCTCATCACAAAACCTGATAGCTAATGAGACTCTAATTCAGGCCGGATACGCCAACTTGGATTTTTTCAGCTTTACCCCCATAGGAATCATCGTTTTGGCTGTCGCAGTTATTTATATACAGCTCTTTGGAAAAACGATGCTTGGAAGCCGAAAAGCAGTCAGTTCCACCAATGACAGCCGGACAATCCCTGACCTGATAAAGAACTACGGGTTGCAGAATAAAGGCGGGCGATATCGAATCCGCAAAGAGTCCCCGCTAATCGGCCTTACACCGCTCCAAACTCGTTTTCGAAGGATGCATGACATCATGTTGGTAGTAGTGGAAAGACCGACGCTAAGAGGGCGGAGCTTCAATAAAATCACCCCTGAGACCACATTCAAACAAGACGACATTATTATCGTTTTCGGAGAGCCCCAAAAACTCGAGGCTTTTGCTTTATCGCAATGTCTGGACAAAGTACCTCCTATTTCCAAACGCGGACAGGTGGAGATGCTTCAGGAACTGGGGATGGCCGAAATACTGATTGCACCAGACTCTCGGTATATAGGACAAACATTAAGTGAAATATCGTTCCGAAATAATCACAACGTCTCCGTACTTGGTCTACGGCGCAAAGGGAAAGTCCTTTCATCTGAGCTGACAAAAATTAAGTTAAGCCACGGCGATGCCCTGTTGGTTTGTGGAAGTTGGGAAGATATCCATCAATTGAAGCAAGAGCGTGTACATTTCCTGCTTTTGACACTTCCGGAAGAGAGTTGTGAGGTTTTTCCTGCCAGACGGAAGGCTCCTTTGGCCCTCCTCATACTTATTGCCATGGTGACGGCAATGGCATTTGAAATCTTGCCACCTCCAACGATAGCCCTTCTGACAGCTCTTTGCCTTGTGTTTGCTAAATGCGTCGAGCTTACGACGATTTATCGAAGAATCAGTTGGCCTACAATCGTGCTCGTTGGCGGTATGCTACCGATGGCGACGGCCCTGACAAAATCAGGAGCATCTGATTACATCGCAGTGCATTGGGTCAGTCTACTGGGCCAATTGGCACCGATGAACATGTTGGGAGTGCTATTCTTTTCAACAGCCATGGTTGGCTGGTTCTTACCAAGTGCGGCCACCGCCGTACTGATGTTGCCCATCGCTATCGAAGTTGCCACGGAGCTAGGGATGCCTCCACATGCTTTTGCAATGACTTCCGCGATTGCAATAGGATGCGCTTTTGTTTCGCCAATATCATCCCCGACCAACCTGCTAACAATGGAAGCAGGTGATTATAGTCCCACAGACTTCATCAAAACAGGCTTCCCGCTTCTTTGCCTTGCGTCCGTCATCACGGTTTCACTCATGAGTTTGATTTATTTATGAGCCCAACAGTTCAAAACTGCTCGTGACTACCAAATAAAAGGACTTAAGAATAAATTCTTAAGTCCTTTTTACCTTTATGTTTTAGGGATGGAAAGCTAATCCATAGCAAGCTTATACCAGACGTTCATTGACTCAAGGCGCCCGCTGATATTCGTATTATTAAGCAGTCTACCCGAAAACTCATAGCCCCCCTTTGAGAACAAAGAATTAATTCCATAAGAGCAGGCCCGGGCAATGGTAAAAAAGCACCTGATTCCGGACTTAAAACAATCTTCTTCAAGGGAAGACAAAAGGACTCCTGCAATTCCGGCTTTGCGATACTCTGGATTGACCGCGAAATCAGTCATTTCTGCACTGTTTCCGTCAGCAGCCACTTCAGCAGAAGCAGCCCCCACGAGGATATCCCCATCATATACGCCTATAAAACGCACATCATCACCCATTTCCTGACAGATAAAATCAGGGTCAGTGATGGGGAACGGATAAGTTTGAAATGTCTGACCGTAAAGATGCGCAAGCGTGTGCGCATCTTCCGGTCCTAGCCTGCGCATCAGAAAACGACTTGGCAGACTCGAAGGGTTACCCTTCCCCTTTTTGCCGCCGGCAACGGCAAGGACCTGATCAAGCTCTTCCCTATCGCTCTGCTCCTTACGCCAAAGATGGCGATAAAAGCTCAGAAAAACACCATCGTCATCATCAAACATATTCGGAACTTGCGCCTCTTTCTCAAAACCGCAAGACAAAAAATCCAGAGACTGCGACTTAGGAACCTTGGCAAAAATTTTCGAAAGATCCTCAGACACGGCCATGTTGATAATTTCATCAACAATATCCGGACCGTCTTCTGCTGATAGGGACATCAAATAAATGCGGTCATTGTATGGCCCCATCTGTATCGTGCTGTTCCCCACAGTCAGAATGGAATCATGCAACATGCGAATTACGCTCCGCCCTTTCGTTATCTTCAGGGGTCAGGCTGAGAGTATCATCCCAGTCGGAAATAAGCTTCTCAATACCGATAGCTTTTTCCTCAGCTCCGTCTTCCTTAAGCTGAAGATTACATTCAGCGCAATTCCGGTCACAGGAGTTGCATTCGTATGAATCAGGCTCGGTGTAAGTGGTGATCACCCCTTCATAATTTCGCAGTACGACCTTATTGGTAGCCCATGAAACAATGTAATTGGGCATGACCGGAATCTTACCGCCTCCACCCGGAGCATCCACAACGTAAGTCGGCACAGCAAAACCACTGGTATGCCCACGCAGGCTTTCAAGGATTTCAATCCCCTTGCCCACAGGAGTGCGAAAATGACTCAAACCCTCAGACAGGTCACACTGATAAAGGTAGTATGGGCGAACCCTGTTCTTGACCAGTTTCTGATTCAAAGTCTTGATCAAGCGCGGGCAATCATTAACCCCTGCCAGTAGCACACTCTGGTTACCAAGAGGAATTCCGGCATCGGCAAGCTTGGCAAGAGCGCGGCGAGATGAATCAGTCACTTCCCTTGGATGGTTGAAATGGGTGTTGATCCAGAGTGGATGATGCTTCTTGAGCATATTCACCAGATTGTCGGTGATGCGGTAAGGCAAGACAACCGGCATACGGGTCCCAATGCGGACAACCTCTACATGCTCGATTTCACCGAGTTTGGTCAGTATCCAATCCAACTTCTCATCTGAAAGCATAAACGGATCACCGCCGGAAAGAAGCACATCACGCACCTGCGGGGTATTGCGGATGTATTCAATTCCCTGCTCCAGCTGGCTGCGGGAGGGGATCGAATCTTGATCCCCAACCTTACGTTTGCGGGTGCAATGCCTGCAATACATGGAGCAGAGATTACTGATATGGAAAAGTACCCGGTCCGGATAACGATGAGTAAGTCCGGGAACAGGACTATCTTCATCCTCATGCAACGGATCGGTCATATCACAACGTTCAATCTTCAACTCTTCAGGACTGGGAAAAGATTGTAAAAAAACTGGATCGTTCTCGTAATCTTCCACATCAATAAGCGAAAGATAATAAGGAGTAATGGCCAGTGGAAACTTTCGCAGGGTCAGCTCATGTTTTTTACGCTCAGTATCACTAAATTTAATGCCTAAAACTTTTTCAAAGCCGGAGACAGTCCTGATTGCATTGCGGATGTGCCACTTCCAATCAGTCCAGTCAGACCTTGAAGAGTCGTCATCAATCACACATGCCAATGCTTCCTGTCGCTCTGTGTAAACAGTCATAATTTCCTGTATCTTTTTATAAAAGTTTAGAGAGACTCGCTCACAATCAGGAAATCCATAACGATTAAGAGCGTGAACTCTATAAGGTATAAGGCGATAAAGAACCGAAAAAAATCACTCTACATACACGTATTATCTTTCTGGGTAGGCACTCTTATATATCATTATATAAGGTGATGAAGTCATTTTTTTAATCTCACTGCGATGCACATACGAAAACAAGAGAAAGAAGAACAATGCAACAATCGAGAAAACAATAGCGACGATTGCGTATCGCAAGTTATCATTTGCTATATCATCAGGTTTCATTTGCGTGTAGATAGGTTGAAAAGTAAATTAAAGTTCTCTGTCGTTGCTCCG
Organism: Maridesulfovibrio sp.; assembly: GCF_965230075.1. GTDB lineage: Bacteria > Desulfobacterota > Desulfovibrionia > Desulfovibrionales > Desulfovibrionaceae > Maridesulfovibrio. The sequence goes on from NZ_OZ245945.1 coordinate 3,266,617, forward strand.
GACAATACAGACTTACCTTCTACCCACAAGGCGATCAATTGGGTACTCATTGGGTATAGAGTATACCCAATACTTTTAAGAACTAAGTTGGTGCTTGAGATAAGAAATCAATGAAATATTCTTTCCCTGAATGCCAAGTTTACGGCGAATATTTTTCCGGTGGGTGCGAACAGTATCGGCAGTAATTGAGAGGAGTTCGCCAATTCGCTCAGTACTTTTACCGGCCTCGATATACCGGCATATCTCCACTTCTCGGGGGGTAAGCTTCAGAAGCAATTCTTCAAACTGATCCCCGGTCTCCCCGGCCAGCGCGGAAAGCCTTTCTTTGATAAATCTTCCAAAACTCCTGCGCATTTGCGGGACAGGTTCTTTAATCATCCGATCAAGGGCGGGCATAATCTGCTCGCGAACCTGTATGGCGAAATCCTCATGCATGTCCTTTTTTTCTTCTTCAACAGATTCAATAACCGTACGCAAAGCCACATTCATGCCGTCAACCTGCTCGCGGGTCTCTTCCAGACCGGTTTCAAGCCGCTGGATGTCAGTCATATCCCGTAATCCAATATGAAATACAGTGCCGGACTGAAGACGCACTTTGTGCATGGTCAGCTCAACAGGAATTTCTTTTCCAAAACAATTTCGTGCCGTAAGTAATTCATCAAAAGGGACAGGAATATCGGTGGTGCAAGTCTCAAAATGGTCCCGGACTATCTTGGATGATTCCGCACTGAAAATACTCAGGCAACTATTACCTGAAAGAGTGCAGCTTCGTCCGAAAAGCCTTTCTGCTGCGGGATTGGAAGTAAGAATACGAAAAGCTGAATCAGCCAAAATAGTCGGGTCCTGCGCGGCCTCAAACAAGGCATTAAAAAGGGCAACACTATCATCAAGGGCAGCAATATTGTCCTCAATGCGCTCCTCATAAGATTCATGCAATTCTACAAAAGGAGCGTTATTAGTGACTACGGCAACATAACCTTCAGAACAATAAGGCCCCGCAAGGGGAATCAATCGCAGAGAATAACTCCCCCCGCTCTCACCGTAAGGAATTTCATGTACCCCAGCCACAGGATAAGCTGAAATAAATTCATCAATACCGGAAGCTTCTACACCTAGAATATCCCAAAGCTGTCGCCCTTTCAGAGGGCAGCCAAAGAAATCAACTACCCGGGCACTGGCCGAACAGATACAACCGCCACCGTCAGTAAAGAGGATAAAATCGGAAAAGGATTCAAAAACTTCGGAAATGGGTTCAGGGAGACGTTCAAAATTGTCGTCTGTATTTGAGCTCACGAGGGAGTTCCTATGCTTAATGATTAATTCAATAGGAAATGATCATTAACAGGCATTTTAAATGAGTTCAAATCTGCGGCGATAAAAAAGGATTTACATCTACAAACAACATTTTTTGTTATTTAGAACCAACCAGTCTGTTCAAAGTCTCATTCATCGTTTCCTGACCGAATTTCATTTCAAAACGAATCATGATGCCGGGATTTGTACGCCAGTCATACTCTTTTTCCCAAGTTACCTGCGGGACAATTTCGCAGAACAACCACTCCTTGAGGAATCTACTCCGAAATTTGGTAGATAATTTCATTGAAGAAAAACTGCTGGAATCATTAGAGTATTCAAAACCATTCTCCCACCTGTACTCAATGGCCTGATCTTCATTCAATGGCTGGAACAAACGCAGATTGATGTTGCTGTTGAATTCACTATTTCGATCCTCGTAATAATTTTCCAAGTCTGTAGTGAAAAAAAGGTGCCCAACCTGTCGTTCAAAACTCAACCCAACTTTTGTTTCATATCCTCTGGCTGTATATTGCCTGAAACGAGCTGAAAATTTGCTCGCCCAATCATCGGTAATATCGAATTTGTAGCGGTAGCGGATTTGCCCCATCAGCTCGAGGTTATTCTCATGAAAGGACACCCCCGCATGAAGCCCAAGGTTGTTTTGAACCCCTTGAACCAAAAAATATCGTAACCCTACCGTACTTTCCCCGCTATTTTGGGTTTCGAAATCACGAACGGCTTTATCTACTCCGGTAAGGCCGTCATCATCAGCATCAAGCATACTAGTGACAACAAGCTGCATGCGGTCTTCAGTATTAGGCAAATTCAAAAACAGGGACAAATCTGACCTTGACTCCGGCACAGGATTTTCAAACTCAGTGAACATGCCCAAACGAAGACGGAGAAAAGTTTTATTAATCTCCTCAGTATAATCCTCATCTGCCAAAAAAGCGTCCATCCATTTGGCTGAAGCCATAAGTGGCTTACTCAATTGTACTTGAACGGTATCCAGCAAATCCGCATCGCTATCCTTCAGAGTCTCTTCGATTTCCTCGTCCGACAACTGCGGTGAAGGCAAAGTGGAATTGGATTCCTTTTCAGGTTGTATTATTTCCTGCTGGGCCAGGACAGGCAGGCCGGAGCAGCACAACAACAAAAGAGCGAGAACTGCTAAAACGTAAAAGGACTTATGCAATCGGTTTATCATTATTCTTTTCAGATAGAAGATTCAGTCGAAATATTTCGCAAGTCCATATCACGCAGCATTGATTTTTAATATTCTGCCTCGGGATCACCGGGAGTATATTTGGAAAGTTCTACAGAAAAATGACCGACTGACACTTCACTTTGCACCTTTACGGGAATGCGCAATTCATCAGCTGTAAACCACATCTTAAGTGTAGCATCCGGGCTTTTCTTAAAAACACCGCCAAGATCCTTGATTTCAGGCTCAACCACAAAAGTATCGTACTCTTTACCCCCAACTTTGATGGTTTCCCTTCCCGAAACCATAGCCCTGCCGATAACCGATTTTTTGCCATCTGTTATCGGGCAGACAAATTCATACCCTTCTTCCAATGGCTGGGTTCGGAATGAAAAAAGAATGGATAAAGGATCAAACTCACCGGGATAGATGGGTAATTTCTGGCGGAAAGTCCCGTCAGAACCATATCTGGTGACCGAAAAAGTATTCCAGTCAAAGCGCAAAGTTATGTCCCTATGATAGTCGCCTTCGCGTTGTTTCTTGAAATAATACAGTGCAGAGTCCATCCCCGGAGTTGTGATCGATTCGATACGATTTCTCACCTTGTAAAACACATCTACAAAATCATTTGTGCGGGCAGTAGCATTGAATATGGGGCCGGATGTTCCATTGCCAGTAGATGTGGTCAGTTCCGCGTATCCGGCATGAAACACAGTCCAGTAAAGATTATATTCTATTTTTTCTCCGGGACGGAACGGAAGCTTCGACTCCGCAAATGCTGAACAGGAAAGGATAAAAGTAAATGAAACACCTAAAATCAAGGTGATTAGCAAATGCCTGACCATGTGATTGTAAAAATATTTTACCATGTTTAAAAATCACATTTGAGTCCAGTGATGTCAATGCAAGAATCAGATATGCAAGTCTTTCTTATACTGGCTGGGAGAAAATCCGTGAATGGCTTTAAAGCTGCGGGAGAAATGAGCCTGATCAGCAAAACCTGCCTGCAGGGCGGCATCGACAAGAGAGCACCCTTGATCCACAGCCCTGCGGGCCAGATAAACACGACACTGCATAAGGTAGGCATGAGGCGGAAGCCCGGTTATGGCCTTGAACTGTCTCAGAAAATAATATGGGGAAAGCCCTGCCACAGCAGCAATATCATTTACAGTAATGTTCTCAGACGCATTCTGCCGGATATATTGTACAGCTTTCTTAACAGCATCTTTGTTCCGTACAACCGGACAGGGTGATCGCCGTTCATCGCCATGGCGCAAAAAGACCTCCGCAACAACCTGCATCATCAAGCTCTCGGCTGCCAACATATTCTTTTGCGTCCCTTCCATAAATTGATGGGCATGAAGCAAGGCTGAAGATACATCACTATCGAAAAGAACCGGGGATTTAAAATAAGCAACCCGCTGCCTGTCGCCATAAAGCCCGAAAAAAATGTCGCTGAGCAACTCATCATTGAAATAAGCGACCCGGTAACGGCATCCGTCCGGGACTGCTGATTCACCGTCATGGACTTCACCGGGATTGATGGCAATCATTGCTGAAGACGGAGCAACGCGTTTGGCTCCACCTAGGCGGAACTGCTGAACGCCATCTTCGATAACACCCAGTGCATAATTTTCATGACTGTGCTTCTTAAATGAGAATTGCTTAAATTGAGCCTTGTAAAGTGACACCCTGCTTTCTTTTACAGGCTTCCACAATCTGGCCCAATCTTTCTTACTTTTCTCCATTATCTTCAATGCCAAACTATCGGTCCATTTCCGGTTAATTTAAGATAAAATTTGCCCCAAAATCAGAAGCAAATATATTCAGTACTATTATGACACGCAAGGACCAGTTCTGTTCTATCAAAACCAGCCTTCTCCCCAAACCTTGCGAAAATTACCGTTTACTGCTATTTAGCCCTACTCTTTTCCGGATTTCTCTTAAAATCCCACATATTTTTTCGATAAATGTAATTTTATTTATCTGAAAATTCTTTTTGAGCACATTCTTAACTTACATCAGGAGGGAAGATGTTTTCTTGGTACTTCAAAAGTAACTTGTTAATTCGAATCATTATCGGTCTGGTATTAGGGGCCATTGCAGGACTTATTTTAGGCCCTGAAGCAAAAGTACTGTCTCCGCTGGGAGATATATTGGTCCGTTCGCTGAAGATGATCGTAATGCCTGTAATCGTCTCCACTATCATCGTGGGCGCAGGCAGTGTAAAACCCAGCCAGCTCGGTAAAGTGGGCGCTAAGTGTATGGGCTTTTACATGCTGACCACCGGATTCGCGGTTGCAATCGGCCTCTTTTTCGGAAACATCCTCCAGCCCGGTAACGGTCTTGAACTGGCAGCAGAAGGCGCTACCCTCAAAGTAGCAGCTCCCAAGGCAACATCCTTTCTCGATATCCTGATCAACATCATTCCCAAAAACCCGTTTGCCGCAATCACTACCGGTGATGTTCTCTCCACCATCTTCTTCTGCATCATCACAGGTATCGCTATTTCCATGCTGCGCCACAGTGAAGACGCACGCATCAAGAATGCCGGGGATTCCCTCTTCTATCTCTTCGAAGGTCTTGCTGAAGTAATGTACATCATCATCGACTGGGTTCTTCAGTATGTACCCATCGGTGTTTTCGCGCTTATCGCCGTTGTTTTCGGTGCTCAGGGTTCCAAAGCCGCAGGCCCTCTGGGTGTAGTTGTAATTGCTACCTATCTTGCTTTTGCCTGCCACATCTTCCTCATTTACGGTGGTGGCCTGCTGCTCTTTAAGATCAACCCCATCAACTTTTTCAAAAAAGTTAAGACCGCTTCCATTGCCGCATTTGTAACCCGCTCCAGCAGCGGAGTGCTGCCCATCAGCATGGAAGTAGCTGATAAGGAGCTGGGCGTAGACAAAAGCATCTACTCCTTCTCCCTGCCCCTCGGTGCAACCATCAACATGGACGGTACCGCAATCTATCAGGGTGTATGCGCCCTGTTCATCGGTTACGCCATCGGTGAACCCCTGACCGCCAGCCAGCAGATGACCGTCATCGGAACCACTGTTCTGGCTTCCCTCGGTACCGCAGGTATTCCCGGCGCAGGCGCAATCATGCTCATGATCGTGCTCAACTCCGTAGGTCTGGAAATCACCGCCGGTTCTCCCACCGCACTGGCCTATGCCATGATCTTCGGTATTGACGCCCTGCTCGACATGGGCCGCACCTGTACCAACGTTACCGGTGACCTCGCTGTTACCTGCGCAGTAGCCAACAGCGAAAATGAAATTAATCAGGAATGCTGGGAAGCCCGCGAGGCAACACAGCAATAGAATCCTGTTTCCCATATTACAAAAAAGAAGGCCGATTCCATTTGGAATCGGCCTTCTTTTTTTGCTTAATAGTCTTAAATACCAGTCATGCATTCTGCGGATAATCGGTAACCAGTCCGGTCACGCCCCACTTAGTGAGCCGCTTCATGTCTTCCACTTCATTGACGGTGTAGGGGGTAACAGCCAGTCCAGCTTCCCGTGCAGCCTGAACCTTCTCTTCGGTCAGAAAACGGAATCCCGGATGCCAAGCGTCAGCGTTAGCAATGCGGGCCGCTTCTAGCGGGTCTCCGGCATATTTATGCTCGGTCAGCACTCCGGTGAGGATGTGGGGAGCGACTTCTTTACTCCTGCGCACGTAATCGTGTTTAAAAGAAGAAACCACTACCTGATCATCCATGGACTGTGCCCTGATAATTCCAAGCACCTTTTCCACTATATCCCCGGCAAGATAATCTGGAACTGCTTTACTGAGATCCTTGATCTCTACATTGATCCACATATCCAGTTCCCTGCTGAGTTTCAGGGCCTCGACCAGCGTGGGAATACGTAAATCAACCGGGAGATTTTCCGGCAGTTCCCGCCATGGCTGCTCAATATATTTAGGCGGACAGAAGCGGCGCGGAAAAACATCCGCGCTAAGCTCTTTCAACTCAGCAAGGCTGAACCTCCACGGCAAAGCCGGAGGATTACCGACGAACAAAGGATGGACACTCGCATTTGTGGAACGCAGCAGGTTAAGGTCATGAAGAATAATTACTTCCCCGTCCTTGGTAACCTGCACATCAAGTTCCCAGCCATCCGCTCCGGCTTCCTTAGCCTTGCGTACTGCTGCCAGTGTATTTTCAGCCGCAAGGGAACGCCCCCCACGGTGCGCCCAGATCAAAGGACGACTATTTATTAAAGATAACGACATTATATATTAATCCTAATGATTCAAAATCTGCTCAAGAAACATGCGGCTGCGTTCTTCTTTGGGCGCGGTAAAAAAGTCCTTCACCGGAGCATATTCCACAATCTGACCTTTATCCATGAATACCATGGTATCAGCCACTTCACGGGCAAAACCCATTTCATGGGTAACACAGATCATAGTCATGCCCTGCTCAGCCAGCTCACGCATTACATCAAGGACTTCTTTGATCATTTCCGGGTCAAGGGCTGAGGTTGGCTCGTCAAAAAGCATAATCTTGGGCTGCATGGCAAGGGCACGGGCAATGGCTACACGCTGCTGCTGGCCCCCGGAAAGTTGTCCGGGAAACTTATTGGCCTGCTCGGCAATTCCAACCCTTTTAAGATAGGAATGAGCTAGATCAACAGCCTGTTTACGCGGCATGTTGCGCACGTGGATAGGACCGGAAATGACATTATCGAGGATGGTCATGTGCGGAAAGAGGTTGAACTGCTGAAAAACCATGCCCACCTCACGGCGGACGCGCTCAATTTGCTTCACATCGTTGGTCAGCGGCGCACCGTCGACCACGATGGAACCTTCTTGGTGTTCCTCCAGCCTGTTGATGGTCCGGATGAGGGTAGATTTACCTGAACCGGACGGGCCACAGATAACCACTTTTTCCTGCTGGCGGATTTGAAGGTTGATTTCCTTAAGTACGTGAAACTGCCCGTACCATTTATTAAGGCCCTGTATGTCGATCACAACCGGGCTGTTTCCCAGATGGGTTGCGGTATTTATATGTGCGGTTGTCATTATATATTTCTCCTCTATTTACTTGCGGATGGCATCTTGCGTTCAAGGTATTGGCTGTAGCTGGAAAGGGCGTAGCAAAGAATCCAGTACCAGAAGGCAATGAATACATAAGCTTCCTCCAGCCTGCCGAACCATTTGGGGTTGGAAGTGGTGGCGAATGCAATCTGCAAAAGGTCCACCAGCCCCACAATGCCCACGAGGGAGGTATCTTTCAGAATTCCGATGAAGTTGTTGACCATGGGCGGGATTACGATACGCAGAGCCTGCGGCAGGATAACCACGATGGTCTTCTTCCAATAGCTCATGCCCAAGGCATCCGCAGCCTCGTACTGGCCTTTGCTGATGCCCTGCAAGCCGCCGCGGATGTTCTCCGCAAGGTAGGCGGAAAAGAACATGGTGATCCCCACCAAGGCACGCAGGACCTTATCCAGCTCCATCCCCGAAGGCAGGAACAAAGGCAGAACAACAGAAGCCATGAACAGGATGGTAATCAGCGGAACCCCACGAATGAGTTCAATATAGGCCACGCAAAATGGCTTGGCGATTGGCATATCCGAAGTTCGGCCCAATGCGAGCAATACGCTGATGGGAAATGCCGCCAGCATGGCAACAATGGAAAGCATGATGGTCAGCATCAACCCACCCCAGTAGTGGGTTCCCACCACGGGCAGTCCGGTGATTCCGCCTCCGTAAACCAGCGCGAAAACAACTATGGGAGATACAAACCAGAGAATCTTAAGCCAACGGCTACGACGAAATGAAGCCACAAGACTGAGGCTGACCAGAATGACCACAATGCATAAGGCAATGAGCGGACGCCAACGCTCTTCAGCCGGGTAAACCCCGGTCATGAACACGGGCCACATATCACGGATAAAGCCCCATGCCGCCCCGGTATGTTCCTTGGCCGCAGCAGGATCGAGAGTGGTGGAGGCATTGGTAACCGCCCACTCCCAGAAGGGAGCCGCCGCCGACCAGATGGCCCAGCAGGAAACAATGGTCAGCACGGCGTTGTACCACGGGCAGAGCAGATTCTTGCACACCCAGCCGATTACCCCCACCTGAGTTGCCGGGGGCTGTCTGTCAGGAATATCTTGAACCATTATCTACCTCTCCACCAACGCCACTTTGCTGTTGTAAATATTCATTCCAAAAGAAATCAGCAGGGAAATGCACAGGTAAACCCCCATCCAGATACCCACAATCTCTACCGCCTGACCGGACTGGTTCAAAATTGTTCCACCGACACTGACAAACTCGGGATAACCGATAGCCACCGCCAGTGAACTGTTCTTGGCAATAGCCAGATATTCACTTGTCATGGGCGGTACAATGATACGCATGGCCTGCGGCAGAATAACAATGCGCATGACCTGACGCTCATTCATTGCCAGAGCACGAGCAGCCTCGCGCTGTCCCTTGGAAACTGCCTCAATGCCGGAACGGATGATCTCGGCGTTAAAAGCCGAAACATAGACTGTCAGCCCGACAACCAATGCGGTGAATTCCGGGGTAAGCCCGGTACCGCCTTTGAAGTTGAAACCCTTAAGGACAGGAAAATCGAGGGTAAAGGGTTGTCCACCAGCCAGCCATGCTAAAGCGGGAAGGCCGATCAGCACAGCAAGGGAAGGAAATAAAATTTTAACAGGAACACCTGTTTCGTCGAGAATACGCTTTGCCCGCCTGCGAATTACCCAAATGGCGGCTAATCCAACGACAATAGACGCACAAAAAAGCCATGCCCCCTGCTGGGGTACCAATGCAGGCAGATAAAGTCCGCGCTTGTTGAGGATCAGCCAGCCGCCGATATCAATGGATTTGCGAACATTGGGCAACTGCTGCAGTACAATGAAGTACCAGAAAAAGAGTTGCAGCAGCACAGGCAGGTTACGGTTAAGCTCCACATACCAGCGACAGATATTGGAAAGCAGCCAGTTGGGAGAAAGACGTCCGAGCGCCACCAGCAGGCCGAGAATGGTCGAAGCCACACAGCCGATGACCGTGACCTTCAGGGTATTGCCCAGCCCGGTGAGCAGGGCCATGAAATAGCTTGAAGATTCGGTATAGTGTGCGATTTCAACGCTGTCCCGAAAGATATACAAGGTCAGCATGGGCAAGCCGATGCTGAACAACAGACAGACCGAGAGCCACTTGCTGTTCATGGGCTGCTCGGACTTGCTTTTCAAATGACGGGAAATAAGCTGGGATATAACAAGCCCGGACATAAGGCTGAGCAGAAACCAGAGCAATCCGCCCTGCGGCAGGGGAATCCCGGTTACCTCACCGATGCGGAATCCGGCTTCATTACCCAAAAAGCCAAAACCGGAACTGATACCACGGGTTTTCAGGTTGACCAGTGTATTCCGGTACATGGAAACTGCCAGCCAGAGAAAACCACCGACCATGCAAAGCTGGAACATCCAGGCCCTTCCCTGCGGACTGCGCCAGAAAGGGACTTTTTCCTGCGGTGCTAAACGTTCGGACATAAAAAAAACCTTTTATTAGAATAAAAAAACGCGCCGGGAAAAATCCCGGCGCGAATACTACAATATAAAGACCTAGCGGAAAGGCGGTGCGTAGATAAGGCCGCCTTCATTCCACTGCTTGTTGAGTCCGCGATCCATGCGCAGGGGAGTCTTGGGGCCGAGGTTACGGTCAAAGATTTCACCGTAGTTACCAACGGTCTTGATGATGCGTACGGGTGCACCTTTATCAAGGCCGAGGTCAGTCCACAGGGAACCGGTTTTGCCCAGCATACGCTGTACTTCGGGATCTTTGCTCTTGGCGTACATTTCTTCAACGTTAGCCTGAGTGATACCCTTCTCTTCTGCAGCCATGGTCAGCCAGATAGTCCAGCGGACAATGTCGGACCACTGGTTGTCGCCGTGGCGTACAACAGGACCAAGGGGTTCCTTGGAGATAACTTCGGAAAGAATGATGTGGTCAGCAGGATTCTTCATCAGGGAACGCTGAGCTGCGAGACCGGACACGTCAGTGGTATGTACGTCGCAACGACCAGTATCGTAAGCTTTACGCACATCAGGCTGCTTATCGAAAACAACGGGAGTGAAGCTCATACCGTGTTTGCGGAAGTAATCGGAAATATTCAGTTCGGTGGTGGAACCGGTCTGCAGACAGACAGTTGCGCCGTCCAGATCCTTGGCATCGGTAATACCGAGTTCCTTGCGGACCATCATACCCTGACCATCGTAGAGAGTAGTTACGGTAAAATCGAGACCGAGCTTTACATCACGGCTCATGGTGTGGGTGGTGGTACGGGAAAGAAGATCAATCTCACCGGACTGCAAAGCAGGCAGACGCTCTTTGGAAGTGAGCGGGGTGTATTTGATTTCAGGAACATCAACAGCAGCGGCAACTGCGCGAATAAAATCAACATCAAAACCTACACGGTTACCATTGCTGTCCAAAGCGGAAAAACCGGGGTTTTCAATGTGGGTACCGGCCTTGAGGAATCCGTCTTTCTTGACGTTCTCCAAGGTGCTGGCCTGAGCAATTGATGCCATGGCCACAATCAACAGACAAATGAAAGAAGTACGAAAAAGAGCCATCTGACTACCTCCACCCTCAAAACTTCACAACGCAATCTTGTGAGGGAATTCCAGTCCGTATATCAAACAATACGGTTTTGCGCTGCACAGATATTCCTGAACACCTGACACGGAAAAAACCTTTCCGCAACCGGGGCCAGTCATCCCTAATCATCCATTGTGCTGGCCCCTTCTACACTGTTGCCAAACACACCTCAACTGGTTTAACCCAGATTTCAGAAAAAAAGTTACAAATCCGTGATGACTCTGTATAAATTTTGTGTCAAAAAAAAACTTGAACCTTTTAAAATCAAGCTAAACACTCCATGGAAAAAACCAGATATTATCAAATAGTACAGAACCTAATCCTGAAACGGCTGGCTTCAGGAGAACTAAAACCGGGAGACAAACTTCCCTCTGAACGAACCCTCTGTGCCGAGCTGTCCTTAAATAGAAACACCATCCGCCACGCCCTGCTCAAACTGCAACGGGACGGAAAAATCTTCAGACTTGAGAGAAAGGGCTGGTATGTAAATCCCATCCGCATGGTATACAACCCGGCAAACCACGTTAACTTTGCTCAATTGGCCGCATCACAGGGCCGAAAAGCAGATTGGACCACCGAAGACAACGGCATCATCTCCATAAAAGAAGACATGGAAACATATACAGAAGATGGTTTTGCTGCCGGGACGAAAGTTTATTCCATGGAAAACACCTTTTTTATCGACGGCCAGAAAGTGGCCCGCACCCTGAACTATCTGAATGTGGAAAAGCTGACAGGAATTGTCCCCAAGACTGCCGAACGGGCCATGACCCAGGTTGTGGAAGAAGATTACGGACTGAGGTTGAAACAAAGAAACCTCCTGATCAGACCGCTCCTGCTACCGAGGGACGTAACCTCTCAGCTTGGAATTACTCACGGCTCTCCGGGAGTTTACGTGCGTCGAATCAAAACAGACGGTAAAGATACCGTACTCACAGTGGAACACGAGTATTGGCGCTTTGATGCCATTGAATTGCGCGTGGATCAGAATTAATTTTCCTGCAAAAACAAAAAGGCCCGCAATTTCTATCAAGAAATTGCGGGCCTTTTTTTTAATAAAAATATTTATTCCCCTGCGGCGTGCTCTTCCATTACTGCAAGTAACTGTCCGGTCTTTTCAGCTTCTTCAGCCATGCCCATTTCAGTGAATCCCCGAAAAGCCTCGCGCACCACAGCCAATCCATCCTGCCGGTTGCCGGAGACAAAAAGAAGCTGCCCAAGCAATTCTCCGGCAAAGCAGTGGCCTTTTGACTCGCCCAGCTTCTGAAACCTAGAATAAGCTTCCATCAACATGAGCAAAGCCTGTTCCTGATTGCCTTTGCTGATTTCAAGCTTCGCCATTTCATAGAGGGTTTCAGCCTTACCCTTGGAATCTCCGCTCTGTTCGTATTCCTTGAGCTTTTTTTCGTATTCCGCTTTCAAATCTGCTGACTGATCCATATATTCTCCAAGATTGTTTTAAAATTTGAGCGCTAGAGATATTAACGCTTCTTTCAAAGGTCAAGATACGTCCTCATCTTGCCCAAAAAATACATATACTGTAGCTGAAATAATATTAATGCATGGAGGAAAACATGAGACTCATTCCACTGGAAAATGATCCGGGCTGGTGGACCGCCCGTTACATAGCGAGAAAAATAAAGATTTTTTCTCCAAGCAAAGAAAAGCCCTTTGTGTTGGGACTGCCCACCGGAGGAACCCCCATGAGCATGTACCGGGAACTCATAAACCTGCATCGCGCCGGAAAGGTCAGCTTTAAACATGTTGTAACCTTTAATATGGATGAATATGTCGGCCTACCGGAGGAACACCCTCAGAGTTATCATTATTACATGCATGAAAACTTTTTCAACCATGTTGATATCCCAAGAGAAAACATAAACCTGCTGGACGGCAACGCCCCCGACCCGGAAGCTGAATGCAACTCCTACGAACAGAAGATTGATGATTACGGCGGAATTCATATTTTCGTAGGTGGGGTCGGAACCGACGGCCACATAGCTTTCAACGAACCGGCATCCTCCCTTTCCTCGCGCACAAGAATCAAAACCCTGACCATTGAAACCCGCATGGGCAACTCCCGCTTCTTCAATAATAACATGGAAGATGTTCCTAAATATGCACTAACTGTAGGTGTGGGAACCCTCTTGGATTCAAAAGAAATGATCATCCTTGCTTCCGGCTTGAACAAGGCTCTGGCCGTATCACACGCAGTAGAACACGGGGTAAACCACCTCTGGACCGTCTCAGCCCTGCAGCTGCATCGCAAAGGCATCCTAGTTTGCGACGAAGACGCGACCATGGAATTGAAAGTCAAAACGCTTAAATACTTCAAGCAGATAGAAGCAGACAACCTGCACGACCCCAAATAAATCCGGTCAAAATAAACAGCTCTCGGGGCAGAAATATTTAATCGAATACTTAAAATGGCTTCCATTTACCAAACATCCAACACTCAGGAAAAAGAGAATGGAAAGCCGCCCCACAGTCAGAAAAGCATTCACCGGAGACCATGTACAACAGTATGACCAGAAATCTATGCAAGCCAACTGGCTGGACCCGGATATAGTATTCGGACTCGCCTACCGTTATGTAGACAAGGGTGAAAGCATTCTGGATGTTGGTATCGGCACCGGGCTGTCCTCAATCCTTTTCCACCAGAGCGGACTTGAGGTGCACGGCCTCGATTTTTCCAGTGAGATGCTGGAAGTCTGCGCAGAAAAATCTTTTGCAGCCAGCCTTAAGGAACATGACATCAGCATAGCTCCCTATCCATTGGAAACCTGTTCCGTAAACCATGCCGTATGTACGGGCCTAACTCATCTTTTCAGTAATCTTGAAATTATTTTTTCAGAAGTAAACCGGGTAATGAAAAAAGACGGAATTTTCGCCTTTGTGGTTGCTGATGCTGATGCCGGAGAAACGCAAAACTTTGCCTCCAGTTGCCAGAAAAATAGAAGTTCAAAAATAAAGTTTCATTGTCATTCACAAAGTGATCTAGTCCAACTTTTTGAAACTTGCGGCTTTGAACAGCTCAACTCTCTGGAGTACAAATCATCGTCCATTGGCAGGCAAAAACGGACTTACCGGGCTTATGTTGTTCAAAAAAGTTAGAAACAACTATCCGCCGGCACCAACACGGATAGGCAAACGAATGATAAACTTGGTTCCTTCTGCAGGATCAGATTCAACCGCCATATTACCATTGTGTTGGTCGGTGATGATGAAATAGGAGACGGAAAGTCCCAGCCCCGTTCCCCTACCAACCGCTTTGGTTGTGTAGAAGGGCTCAAAAATACGTGAGCAGGTAACTTCATCCATACCGGGACCGTTGTCTTCTATTTCAACTACAGCCATGCCTTTCTCCTCATAAACCCTGCAGTGAAAAGTGGGAGAGGTGTCGCTGTATTGTTTTTCAGTCATGGCTTCTGCACCGTTCTTAAACAAATTCAAAAATACCTGCTGTATTTCATTACCATCGCAAAATACCCGTTTCATTCCGGGCTGATATTCGCGAATTATTTTTATCTGCCTGAAATCATAAAATTTCTTCAGGTTGTAATCATTGGCGGCCAGCTCAAGGGTTCTATCCATAAGAGAGGAAAGATCGAACAATTGCATCTGCCCGTCACTCTTACGGCTGAAACTGAGCATATTATCAACAATGGCAGCCGCGCGCTTGCCGCTCTCCTGAATTGAATCAAGCATCCGGTCTACCTTTCTCTTCCTCAGGTATTCCTGAACAAGTTCAAGGTGGACACCGCATTCATCCGCAACGCTCCGGTTGGATTTCAAATCACTGAACACACGTTTTTTGATGTTAAAAGCACTTCCGAGTATCCCGGCTAAAGGATTATTGATCTCGTGGGCCATACCCGCAGCAAGCCCTCCCACGGACATCATCTTTTCAGACTGAACTAAAACCTGTTCCAGATGCACCCGTCCAGTAACATCATCAATACGGATAACGGCCCCCTCAACACCGTTGGCTATCAGAGGATAAACTGTGACATCCTCATAATGCACATCTCCATTCTCCCGGCGTATACGCTTGGACTCAACCTGAATGGTACGCGATTGAATTGCCTTACGTACCTTTTCCATTTCATCAGCCAACCGGGGTGCTATCTGTTCGACATTTTGGCCTAAAGCATCTTCCTTTGAAATTCCAAAATCACTTCCGGCACCGCTATTCCATTGCGTAATTATGCCCTCAGGGGTGACCCCGACTATCTGTGACGGCATGGAATCAATAACATTGGACAGATAATTGCGCAGCTTCTCCACTTCCTGTTCCGCCTGAATGCGCACTTCAATTTCCTGCTTCAACTTGGCGGTCCGCCTGTTAACCACCCCTTTCAATCTGGTACTGAAAAAGAGCAATCCTATAAGAGCCGCCACGCCGGAGAACAAAGCACCTCCGATGATGGATATGTCAAAAAGCTCATCGCCTAACGGAGCTCTGACCGAAATTACAGCTCTGATAACTCCTAATTCCTCAT
Source organism: Maridesulfovibrio sp. (assembly GCF_965230075.1). Classification (GTDB taxonomy): domain Bacteria; phylum Desulfobacterota; class Desulfovibrionia; order Desulfovibrionales; family Desulfovibrionaceae; genus Maridesulfovibrio. Next base: position 3,282,238 of record NZ_OZ245945.1, read on the forward strand.
TATAGCCCCCGGCCCCTTTATATCTTTCCCGCAACTGGGCCGGAGCATCTTCGCACTTACCATGGCAGGTCAGACAGCCCTTGTTATTCTCCAGAAAGGGAATGGCGACATACAGATATTGAGTACCATTAATACTGACCACATCCCGGTATTCTTTTATCTCTCTGTTCTTGTTGAACATGGTGATCAGGTTTTGCTCAAGCAAATCCGCTTTATTTACTTTGTTGCGTGGATTATTGGCCGCCATCTTATAGTATAGTTCAGCCTCTCCGGAGGCATTTTTTTCCTGATTATAAAAGCCGTGTAAATTCCTGATGATGAACGAAGAAGAAAAAAGTTCAGGAGCATAAAAATCTTTCTTTATCTCGTTGTCGTTTTTATATTTGTAAAGTGCCGGGTGCATGATTTCCTGCACATAATGGTGCATACCTTTATGGACCAAAAGAATCTCTTTGATTTTATCCTCAGCCTGACTGACCACATACTGCCGCGCAACATAAAAAAGTATGACCCACACGACCATGGTAATTAGCACAAAGAGTCCCGCCACCTGCAAAAACTTTTTTTTGCCGGAAGTAGCAGATCGGGAATCATCTGGTAATCTCATGCAACAACCACCTCTGATTAATTAACCGAACACGACCCATTTAAAAAATGCTATTAGTACATTAGACAATTTTTAAGTTTAATGTCTAGCAACAACGGCCAATCCGCCTGTCTCCGTCTTATAATATCCCCTGCACTATTTACATTTAGAAAAACAAGACTATACTCAAGAAAGTGCCGCCTATCCCGTTTTCCGGGCGGCATTACGAGGAGGTTACATGAAATTAAAACGCTATATTGGATTACTTGCTCTCATTACTGTACTCATCCTGCCCGTATACGCTCAAGCGGACGGGCTGCCTTCCTTTGTGGAACTGGCTAAAAAGTGTGGTCCCGCTGTGGTCAACATCAATACTGTGAAAATGTTCGAAGTGGGCAATCCCATGGAAGACTTTTTCAAATTCCACGGCAAGGGCGGCAACAACCCTTTCGAGGAGTTCTTCAAGCAGTTCAATAACCGCGGTAACGGCAAGCAGCCAAAACAAAAACGCAAAGCAGGTTCTCTGGGCTCCGGCTTCATCATTTCCAAAGACGGATACGTGGTCACTAACAACCATGTTGTCGCCTCTGCGGATGAAATCACGGTCAAGCTCCAGAATGACGGACACGAATACCCGGCAAAGATCATTGGCCGTGATAAAGAAACCGACCTTGCCCTCTTAAAAATAGAAGTGAAAAAAGACCTGCCCTTCCTTGAATTCGCAAACTCGGAAAAAGCCGAAGTAGGCGAATGGGTACTGGCCATCGGTAATCCCTTCGGTCTTGGACACACCGTGACCAAGGGAATTATCAGTGCTAAGGGCCGTATCATCGGCGCCGGACCTTTTGATAATTTCATCCAGACTGATGCCAGCATCAACCCCGGCAACTCCGGCGGACCGCTCATCGACCTGAAAGGTAGGGTCATCGGCATCAATACCGCTATCATTGCCAGCGGTCAGGGAATCGGCTTTGCCATCCCCAGCAACATGGCTGAAAACGTCATCTCCCAGCTCAAGACCGACCACAAGGTCAGCCGCGGCTGGCTCGGCGTAACCATTCAGGACGCTGACGCAAAAACCGCCAAGGCTCTCGGACTTAAGGAAGAAAAAGGTGCGCTGGTCAACTCAGTCAATCCCGGTGACCCTGCGGATAAAGGCGGCATGAAGGTCGGCGACGTTATCCTCAGGATTGACGGCGAAAAGATCGACGACACCAACGACCTGCTGCGCACTGTAGCTGCCCTGCCCCCGGGCAAGGCCGTAAGTGTAAAAGTATGGCGCAAGGGACGTGAAAAGAACCTGCGCATCGTGCTGGGCGAACGCAACGGCAAGAGCGTCGTAGCTGAAGCTGAGAAAATGTCCCCCAAGGCTGCGGAAGAAAACCTTGACGACCTCGGACTGGTGGTCCGCAGGGTTAACCGCAAGGCGGAAGCTGACTCTCTCGGCCTCGACAGACCCGAAGGCCTGCTGGTCATCGAAGTAATGCAGGGAACCCCGGCAGAAGAAGCAGCCATCGCAGTGGGTGACGTTATTCTGGAAGCCAACCAACACAAGGTAAACTCCATTAAGGATCTCCAGAAGATCATCAACACTGAAGGCAAAAAACGCGGACTGATCATGCTGCTCCTGAAACGTCAGGGACATAACATATTCCGCACCATTGAACTGAAAGACAAATAGTCTCCCGACTGTTGTCAGCTCTCAATTGCCCCGTCCTGATGCGCATCAGGACGGGGCTTCCTAATTCAGACTCTTTACGTTATTAGACTGCCCATGAACAAAACAATTCTTACCGCCCCGGCTAAGGTCAACCTTTACCTGAAAATCGTCCGCAAAAGAGAAGACGGCTACCATGAGCTGGATACCCTCTTCCATCCTTTCCCGGCTTTGTCCGATACCCTTGAGGTTACTGAGACCGGAGAGGGTTGCACCATCCACTGTGCGGATTTCGACCTTCCGGCGGAAGATAATCTTATTTATAAGGCTTGGGATAAATATGCTGAAGCAACCGGATTCCGTCCGGGACTGCATATTGAACTGACCAAGCGCACTCCCACTGGAGCCGGACTCGGCGGCGGCAGTTCCGATTGTGCATCAATGCTCCGTTTTTTGAATGAACACCCGGACAGTCCGGGTCTGGAACACAGCAAGCTGAACGCACTGGCTGCGGGGCTTGGCGCGGATGTTCCCTTCTTTTTGCTGGACGGTCCGGCATGGGCAAAAGGAATTGGTGAAATTTTATCGCCTTCAGAGGTTGACCTTTCCGGCCTGACCGCGTTATTAGCCTGCCCGGATGTGCACGTGAACACCGCATGGGCATATAAGGCGTGGTCCACCCGTGACCAAAGCACTAATTTGAAAAAAAGTGACGCCTTTGACTTGACAATGTCAGCCAGCGGTAATAACAGAACGGCCTCCAAAACGAGGGTGACTTTGTTCAATGACTTTGAAGAGGTTGTCCTTCCCGAGTTTCCCAAAATCAGGGAGACAAAGGAATATGTGTTGAAAAATGGAGCCTGCGGAGCTGTCATGAGCGGAAGTGGGGCAAGCGTAATATCTTTCTTTAAAGATAGGGACGCAGCAGAAAAAGCTGCAACCGGCTTGAAAGCTATTAATGTCGACTCTGTTCTTCACACGTTTTGAAAATTTTAATATAGTATATATTTCACATAATCTGTGCAGGGATGTCGCCAAGTTGGTAAGGCACGTGGTTTTGGTCCACGCATTCGCGGGTTCGAGTCCTGCCATCCCTGCCAAATTCATTTCTCATCCGAGAGGTCAAGTTGGAGACCGACATGAACGGTGAACTCAAGATTATCAGCGGCTCGTCAAATCTGGCGCTTTCAGAAGCAATCTGTGACCATCTCGGCAGCACACTTACTCCCTGCCTGCGTGAAAAATTCAGTGATGGTGAAATCCGCATCGAGATTCAGGATAACGTACGCGGCTGCGATGTTTTCGTAGTTCAGTCTACCTGTGATCCGGTGAACTTTCACTTCATGGAGCTGTGCCTCATGCTGGACGCTCTTAAAAGAGCAAGTGCCCGCCGAGTAACCGCTGTTGTTCCTTATTATGGATACGCCAGACAGGACCGCAAGGTTTCCCCCCGCGCTCCCATCAGTGCAAAGCTCTGTGCCGACTGCCTGACTGTTGCAGGCATGCAGCGTCTGGTCACCATCGACCTGCACGCAGGCCAGATTCAGGGTTTCTTCGACCTCCCGGTAGACAACATTTACGCAGCACCCGTCCTGCTGGACGAACTGCGCACCCGTGAAGAAGACATGGTTATGGTTTCCCCTGATGCAGGCGGAACCGAGCGCGCAAGAGCATACGCCAAACGCTTGAATGCTGGCCTTGCTATTGTTGACAAACGCCGCGACGCTCCCAACCAGGCTAAAGCCATGCACGTCATTGGCGAAGTAAAAGATAAAGTCTGCGTGGTCATGGACGACATGATCGACACCGCAGGCACCATGTGTCAGGCAGCCAAGGTTCTCATGGACCACGGCGCAAAAGACGTAATCGCCTGCGCAACCCACCCGGTTCTTTCCGGACCGGCTATCGACAGGCTGGCAGCAGCACCTTTTTCCGAGGTGATTGTAACCGATACCCTGCCTGTTCCCGAAGAAAAGCTTGCTAACTGCAACGGTAAGATCAAAGTCAAATCCGTTGCCGGTATCCTCGCCAAGTGTATCCACAACGTGCACTCCGAGTCTTCCGTAAGCGTACTCTTCGTATAAAACTGCCTATTCCCACCCTCTGCCGGTCTTTTTGAGCGGCAGCAGGTTAACCATAAGGAGAAAATAATGTCTGAGAAAGTAACTTTCAAAGCTGAACTGCGTACCAAAACCGGTAAATCCGCAAACCGTCAGCTCCGTAACCAGGGCATGGTTCCCGTTGTCTTCTACTCTCAGGAAGGCGAAAACCTGATTCTGTCCGTTAACGAAATCGACTTCGTTAAAATGTTCCGTCAGGTTGGCACCACCCGTATCTTCAGCCTCGAAGTTGATGGCAAGACCTACGACACTCTGGTTTGGAAAGTACAGATGGACCCCGTCCGTCCCCGTCCCAACCACATCGACTTCCTCGGTGTTTCTAATGACCGCACCATCAAAGTCGACGTTCCCGTTGTAACTGAAGGTACCGCTCCCGGTGTTAAGCTCGGTGGCCGCATGGCTATCTACCGTGAAAAACTCACCGTTGCTTGTACCGCTGCAACCCTCCCTGCTCAGATCGTTGTAAACATCGACAACATGGAAGTTGGTGACACTGTATTCGTAAACGAAATCGAACTCGGTGAAGGCGCTTCCGTACAGTACGACAGCAACTTCGCACTCGTCCGTTGTGCCGCTGGCCGCGGTTCTGCTAAAGGCGACGAAGAAGGCGAAGAAGAAGCAGCAGAAGAATAGGCTCTTACAAGTAGACTCATTTTCGGGCCCCGGTTTATCCGGGGCCTTTGCCGTTTGTAAAGCAGGGATATAATCATGGAATACAAAGCACTTATAGTAGGACTGGGGAACCCCGGACCGCAATACGCCAAAACCAGACACAATATTGGTTTCATGGCTGTTGATGCTTTGGCTGAAGTGGCAGAATCCCGCAAAAGCATGCGCTACAAGAAAATGGGGATTTCCGGCGACTTCGAACTTTTCAGCCTCAATATAGCCGGAAACAATGTGCTGGCAACCAAACCGCTCACCTATATGAACCTGAGCGGCAAGGCTGTTGCGGCCATCTGCGGCAAATATTCTATTGCCGTATCTGATGTCTACGTCATCCATGATGAACTGGACCTTCCCTGCGGAAGGATGAAATTCAAAAAAGGCGGTGGCAACAACGGCCACCGGGGCCTTGAATCCATTCAGGAGAAAATGGGGTCTCCTAATTTCTTCCGCTTAAGGGTTGGTATCGGCCGTCCGGAATTTTCCTCTCAGGTCAAAGACTATGTACTTGAGGAATTCAATACGCAGGAACTTGAAATCGCAGCCCAGATGTCACAGGCAGCGATAAAAGGGCTAAACCTGCATTTCAGGCGCGGTCAAGGAACGGCAACCCAGTTTATGAATAGTTTCATGCCTGATCTTCCTGAAACCGAACCGTAGACTATTTTTTACAATTCAGTTATAATAATTTTTCGTAGCAATTCCCTCTAAAGAAAATAAATATCAATTAGAGGGTAGAAGAAATGGGAAAGGCCTGTAAACCCGTTTTCAGCTAATCCTGAATTCCACGTAACCGCGCCATCACCATCTCGGGTTATCCCCGAAATTCGCACCGACCTTTCCAAACATTTCTTTAGCAAGTCCAAGGAGCCATGAGTGTTTGAGCTAGACCAGTTGGTTGTCTACCCTTCGCAGGGCGTAGGCAAAGTAGAACGTATTGAAAGCCAGGAAATCGGCGGAGCAACCGCTGAATTTTATATTGTCCGCATTTTAAGTAACAATGTTACGCTCATGGTTCCGGTCATGAACGCGCATAACGTGGGTCTTCGCGCTGTCTGTGATAAGGACGCGGGCATGGAAATCTTTGAAAGTCTCAAGGACAGATCTGACTTCACCGGTTACACCGGACAGAACTGGAACAGACGCTACCGTGAGTACTCTGAAAAGCTTAAGAGCGGCGATCTTCAGGATGTTGCATACGTGCTTAAAGAGTTGTTCCTCATCGGACGCGACAAAGAACTTTCTTTTGGTGAACGCAGACTCCTTGAACAAGCTATGGGCTTAGTTTCAATGGAGCTTTCCTTTGCTCTCGACCTTGACCAAGAAGAAATCAAGGATGAGATCAATGCTCTTTTCAGTGACGTTCTGGAAAAGCAGGAAGAGGAATCCTAAAAATCCTGTTCAAACGACTTGTCATAAACGATTCTTTCAGTTAATGCCCTATCAGTTGCACGTTTTAGAATGTGGCATGTTTTTATCAGAAACAACCAACGTAGCATTTCTATAAAAAAAGACTGCAACTAGGGTGGAGCAAGAATCAAAGACAATTCAAAGTCGTTGTATTCGAACAGATAAACAGCCCCTCACTCAGGAAAATCCAATATCATTTCCATCATCTAGTTAAGGATAAAGCATTCCGACAAATGCATGAATACATAATGTGTGCATTGCGGTTGTTTTCCGTTAACTTAAAAATATTTTTTAAACTTTTTAAATCCGGTTATACAGTATGGGCCAAGACAAAAAAATACAAAACCTGAACCTGACTGAACTAAAACAGAAGAAGATGTCAGACCTAATGGATCTGGCAGCTAAATTCAAAGTTGAAAACCCCAGCGGCATGCGCAAGCAGGAACTGATCTTTGCACTGCTTCAGGGTTGCGCGGCGCAGAACGGACAGATTTACGGTGAAGGTGTACTGGAAGTCCTTCCCGACGGTTTCGGTTTCCTGCGTTCCCCCACTTACAGCTACATGCCCGGACCGGATGACATCTATGTTTCTCCCTCCCAGATCAGAAGATTCGGCCTGCGTAAGGGTGACATCATCTCCGGCCAGATTCGTCCTCCCAAAGAAGGAGAACGCTACTTTGCACTGCTCAGGGTTAATGAAATAGGTCTAGAACCGCCGGAGCATTCCAGAAATCTGGTACTTTTCGACAACCTGACCCCCGTATACCCGGACAACCGTTTCAAAATGGAAAACGGCCCCAAGAATTTTAGCTCCCGGGTAATCGATATTCTTTCCCCCATCGGTCGCGGCCAGCGCGCACTGCTCGTTGCTCCGCCCCGTACCGGTAAGACCATGATGCTGCAGAACATCGCAAACTCCATCAACGCCAACCATCCTGACGTTGATCTCATCGTTCTGCTCATCGACGAACGTCCCGAAGAAGTTACCGATATGGCCAGAACCGTTAAGGCCGAAGTGGTCAGCTCCACCTTCGATGAGCCTCCGCAGCGTCATGTGCAGGTTACCGAAATGGTCCTTGAAAAGGCCAAGCGTCTTGTTGAGCGTAAACGTGACGTAGTCATCCTGCTCGACTCCATCACCCGTCTCGGCCGTGCATACAACGCCGTGACTCCTTCCTCCGGAAGGGTTTTATCTGGTGGTCTGGACGCCAACGCCATGCAGCGCCCCAAAAGATTCTTCGGCGCAGCCCGTAACATCGAAGAAGGCGGCAGCCTGACTATCATCGCCACTGCCCTCATCGATACCGGCTCCCGCATGGACGAAGTTATTTTTGAAGAATTCAAGGGTACCGGTAACATGGACCTCTACCTTGACCGCAAGCTTGCTGAAAAGCGCGTCTTCCCGGCTATCGACATCAACCGTTCCGGTACCCGTAAGGAAGAACTCCTTCTTGAGGACGGAGTTCTCAACAAGGTCTGGATCCTGCGCAAGCTTCTTGCCCCCATGAACTCCATCGATTCCATGGAATTCCTGCTGGACAAGATGAAAGGCACCAAAAACAACGAAGAATTCTTCGATATGATGGGCAAATAAAAAATCTACATCACTCTGGCAGACAGCTTAGAAAGTGCCAGATGCAAGAAACAAGAAAAAGGCTGGAACGATGCGTATAAAACATACGTGAGTTTCAGCCTTTTTTGCTGTGACGCCGCAGATGGTGCTTTATAAGCTGTCTGCGGGGTTTTCTTTTTGCTATCTTTCTTTACAACTGCCAGTTCTAAACTTACTCTCTTCATATAAATTCAAATTCCCAACACGATCTATAAATCCAGTAAACATTAGCATGTCCATCAGAAATAAAATATTCCTCCAAATCACCTCATTAATACTGATCTTTTTTTTCAGTTTCTGGATGACCCCGCAGGCTACTGCCAATTCTCTTTTCGGAGAATTCACGATCAAGGACGAAATCAGACTGGGTAAAGAGTTCGACAAAATGGTCCGCAGCAGGCTTCCGGTTATCCTCGACCCCCAAATTGAAGGATACGTAAAGCATCTTGTGGCAAGAGTTGCCGAACATATTCCGCCGCAGCCTTTTCCCATTACTGCTACTGTTATCCGTAACAACGCCATGAATGCCTTCGCTGTTCCGGGCGGTTATGTCTACGTTTATACCGGATTGATCCTGAACATGAAGCATGAGGCTGAACTTGCGGCAGTTATCGGCCACGAACTTGCTCACGTATCCTTGCGCCATGTGGCCCGACGCATGGAACAAATGAAGATGGTCAACTTCGCCAGTATGTTGGGGACTCTGGCCGGGATGCTGGTTGGCATTGCTGGCGGAGGAGGAAGCATGGGCAACCTCGGTACCGCCATCGCCATGGGTTCCATGGGCGGGGCCACAAGTGCATACCTAAACTATACTCAGGAAAACGAAAGGGAAGCCGACCATCTTGGGATAAACTATCTTGTTGCTGCCGGTTACAACCCGCAAAGCATGGTTGACGGCTTCAAGGTCATGAAGCAGCGCCAGTGGAATCTCAGCAACACCAACATCCCGACTTATCTTTCCACTCACCCCGGCCTCGATGCCCGTATCGGCTACCTTGAGGACCGTTTCAAGCGCATGCCCCCGGAATATTTCCAGCGAAAAAACAATGATGCAGCCTTCTTCAAGGTTCAGACCCTGATCCGGGCCAGACTAACCTCACCGGACGTCGCCCTTGCCTATTACTTGGCAATTCCTGAAGAAAAACGCACATGCCTTGATCATCTAGGACTTGGAATTGTCTACACCCGCATGAAGCAATACAAGAAAGCCGAGCTGGAGTTCAATCAGGCACACGAGCTTTGCCCTAATGACACCCTGATCCTGCGCGAACAGGGACGCTTCTACTTTACCATCGGAAAAATGGATAAAGCCTCTCCCTTGTTGCGCGAAGCGTACATACGCGAACCTCGCGATGCCATGACTCTGTTCTTCATCGCCCGCATTGAAGGCGCGAGAAAGAATTACAAACAGGCCATCCTGACCATGCGCCGGGTAGCTGAAATGGTTCCTCACGACAGGGAAATACACTACCACCTAGGACGAATGCTCGGCGAATCAGGACATTATTTTGAAGCCCATACCCAACTCGCCTATGCAGCTCTGTACGGCCACAACATAAAACAGGCTCAGTTCCATCTCCGTAAGGCTGAAGGGCTGGCAAAAACCAAGAAACAACGGGAAGAGCTGACTAAACTGCAGGAAACAATCAACCCGAAACCGCCCGAGGAAGAGGGCAAGGGAAAGCTTGAATGATGCAGGCTTTTGAGGTAACGGTTTTCGTTTCTAAAATTCTATCTCCAATTAAAAAGTGAAGCGAATATGATCATCGCAAAATCAATAGATGAAATTATCAAGCCTGAACAAGGCGCATGCGTAACAATCGGAAACTTTGACGGGGTCCACAAAGGCCACCAGAAGCTGATCAGCAGCACCTGCAAGAAAGCACGGGCCAACGGCCTTGCCAGCGTTGTAGTAACCTTTGATCCCCATCCGCTGCGGGTACTGGTTAACAGCAAGACCCCGCCCTTCATCACCCTTACCTCACAAAAACTTGAACTCATCGCTCTACACAAGCCGGACATAATTCTGGCCCTGAATTTCACCAAAGAAATGGCCGCCCTTTCTCCGCAAGAATTCATACAGCAATACCTAATCGATCCGCTGGGAATGAAAGAAATGGTCGTGGGCTATGACTATGCATTGGGCAAGGGACGCAGTGGCAACTACGAAACCCTCGTGGAACTTGGCAGCAAGCTGGGATACGGCATTGAACGCCTCGATCCGGTCATCCTCAAAGACGCAGTGGTCAGTTCCTCCCGTATCCGCGACCTGGTCAGCGAAGGTAACGTCTGGGATGTGCGCCCGCTGCTGGGACGTTTTTATCAGGTCCGAGGCGAAGTTGTGCACGGCATGAACAGGGGCGGCAGGCTGCTCGGTTTTCCCACCGCCAACATCAAGCTTGAAGATGAACTTTTCCCCAAGAAAGGGGTCTACGCCATCCGCGTGGAAATTGAAGGCAAGGTGCTTCCCGGTGTTGCCAACATCGGCAAGAACCCCACCTTCGGTAATGAAGCCCTTTCCGTGGAAGCTCATATCCTCGATTTTTCCGGCGATATTTACGGCAAGGACATCCGCGTACATTTCATTCAGCGAATCCGTTCCGAGAAAAAATTCAACGGACTGGATGAACTCAAGGAACGCATCGGCATTGATATCGGTCTTGCCAGAGAAATTCTTTCATACCCTGAATCACAGGTCCGTCCCGGACTGCATCTGAGCGAATCAGAATCAGGAGCAGAATAATGAGTCCTTTTCTCAGTCTGCATACATGGAAAGACCTCGTCCGCTCTTACCGCAACGTCAGTCACTTCCGCTGGCTGGTACTCGGTATTGTAGTCGGTATCCTTTCCGGTATCGTGGCCGTACTTTTCTTCGGCGCTGTTGAGCTCGGTAAACACATTTTCATGAGCCAGTTGGCCGGTCTTTCCCTGCCCGCTCCCGAAGGTGAAGAGCTTTTCCATGGGCATGCCGGAGAACATCTGCGCACGTGGACCATCCCCATCTGCCTGACCATCGTCGGTCTGGTTACCGGATGGCTGGTCAACAAATATATCCCGGAAACAACCTCCGGCGGAACTGACGGCACTGACGCCACCATTAAATGTTTCCATCAAGGCGGCGGGCTCATGAAGCCCATCGTGCCCATCATCAAAGGGATCACCTCAGTCTTCACCATCTCCTGCGGTGGTAGTGCCGGTCGAGAAGGTCCCATTACCCAGATGGGAGCCGGGGTAGGCTCATGGCTGGCCCAAAAACTGAAGCTTTCCACCAAGGAACGCCGCATCCTGCTCCTCTCCGGTGCAGCTGGCGGTCTAGGTGCAATATTCCGTGCCCCGCTAGGCGGCGCGCTCACCGCTATTGAGGTAATCTACCGCGAGGACTTTGAATCCGAAGCAATCCTGCCTTCAGTCATATCCTCCGTAGTTTCATATTCACTGTTCACACTTTTCTACGGCACAGAGCCGATCTTCGGTATTCCGCGCTTTGTTTTCCACGATCCGCGAGAGCTGATATTCTACGTTGCTCTGGCCTTTGCCTGCACCTTAGCGGGCTGGATGTACATCCGCACTTTCCGCTTCATCAAGTTCTCTGTATTCAACCAGATCAGGGACCGGGTCAGCCTCATGTGGGCCACAGCGCTCGGCGGACTCATGATGGGTATCATGGGTATGTTCTTCCCGCAGGTTCTCACCGGCGGCTACGGTTGGCTGGAAATGGCAATCATGGGTGAAATCCCGCTCATGATGATGATCGCCATTGTGATCGGAAAAACCATCGCAACTTCCATGACCATCGGTTCCGGAATGTCCGGCGGTATGTTTGCACCCGCACTTTTCGTAGGCGGCATGTCCGGCGGTATCGTAGGCCAGATTGCCGGGAAATATTACCCGGATATCGTCACCCAGCCCGGAGGTTACGTACTGGTCGGCATGGCCGCATTCTTTGCCGGGGTGGCAAAAGCCCCCATCGGCCCGCTAATCATGGTCTGCGAACTCACACAGGGTTACGGCCTGTTGGCTCCGCTCATGCTCGCCTCTGCGCTGTGCATCGTGCTGGGACGCAGTTTCTCCCTCTATGAGCATCAGGTGGAAAGTAAATTCGATTCCCCGGCCCATATTGAGGATAAGACCATCAACATCCTTGAGGGTCTGCACGTGGATACCCACTACAAACCGGGGCGCGTAACCACCCTTGAAGAAGGAACCACGCTCAAGGCGTTGACCGACATCATCGCCAACACCAACGAGCTATACTTTCCGGTCAAGAACGAGGAAGGGGTAATTACCGGAATCCTGACAATTCAGAATGTCCGTAACCACCTCTTCAACCCGGATCTCTTTGACCTCATCCTAGCCAAGGACCTCGCCACCAAGCCGGCGACCCTCAAAAAGGATGACGATCTCTACACCGCCCTGCTCAAGTTCGTGGATACCGACTACGGGCAGATTCCGGTTGTAAGTGCTGACGATCCCAACTCAATCATCGGGATCATCAACAGGGAGAACGTGTTTAGAGCTTACGCCAAAGCTGTTAAGGAATTGCGGGAAGCTGCGGAGTAGTTGATGCGCTTCGCGTTTTGATGAACTGATTTCGCCTCCGGCGGCTTAAAACCTTTTGCAAAAGGGTTTAAAAATTCCAAAACCTTTTAGTTGGCTTCGCCGTGTAAAGCGATAAATTATCATAGATAAAGAAAGCTCCCTCTTGCTCTTGCAGGAGGGAGTTTTCAATTTTCGGATCAAATTCAATTTCTAAACAACTTCATCAACATAAGTTCCCGGCGGCGGGACAGGCCCGACAGAAGCACTGCCTTCCACGGTCTGGGTAGATTCTCCATTCAGTTCGACTTTCTTATCACCATCCGGAGTCACTGTACCGGCAGCCGCCACAGCACTCACCTGTTCAGCTGCCTGAATATTCCCGGCAACTGTCTGAGGTTCATCCTGCTCGTTGCCTTTTAAAATCTTCTCACCCTTGGCTTCAGTAGCCTCTTCGACCTTCTCTGCGATTTCCTCAGTAAGCTCCTCAGGGTCAGGGTCGGCATCCAGAACCTGCTTGGCGCCTTCAGGCATGAGCTTCTCTTCGATCTTTTCCTCGACCTTCTCTTCCTGTTCTTTTTCTTCTTCCTTACGCTCAGCTTCAATCTTCTCTTCGAGCTTTTCCTTAGTATAATTTTCAGCCTTTTCTTCTGCTGCCCTTTCCGCCTTCATGCCCGCAAGCAACATTTCTGCCTTATTTCCCGGCGAAGCAGCAGCGGCGATAGCAGCATCAATCTGCCCGGATTCTAGCACACTCTGCATCTGGCTGCGGAATTGATCCGCGACAGCATAGGAAGTCATCAGCCCGTTGATGTAACGAGACTGTTCACGGTCCTGCTGAACAAAGTTCCCTGCCATCATATTTCTGGCAGAAAAAGAATGTCCCTGCGGCTCTTTTTCTACTACTGGCTGATGAGTTGAATTTTCTTCTTCAGCTTCAGCAGCTTCCTTCTTCATGTTGAAAACATTAAATTTAAAGCCCGAAGATTCATTGATTCTCATGGCTGGCCTCAACTATTTATATGGTTTTATTTAGAGGATTAATCGCGTATCAATGTTATTTTCGGACTAAATTAATATTTCTTTAGGTTGGAAATGAAGTTTCCCCTCCCCCCTTGCCATCCCCCCCACAGGTATTATGTTCTGGTAACCAAAAATTTCACGCCGCTATTTAAAAATACCCCTCGGCGTAATTATTGAATTCATAACCAAATTGAACTCAATCCGTCATATTGAAATAGATGAATCAGGAGATGAACATGGAAATGAGAGGAACAACCATTCTGGCCGTTAAGGACGATAAAGGCACTGCCATGATCGGTGACGGTCAGGTCACTATGGGACAGGCTGTGGTGATGAAACACTCCGCAGTGAAAGTCCGTACCCTTTACAATGATCAGGTCATCGCCGGATTCGCCGGGGCGACCGCTGATGCCTTCACCCTTTTTGAACGCTTTGAAAAGAAACTCAAAACCTACTCCGGCAACCTTGTGCGCTCTGCCGTTGAAATGGCTACTGACTGGCGCACAGATAAATTCCTGCGCAAGCTGGAAGCAATGATCATGGTCGCTGATGCCGAGCATATCCTCATCATCAGCGGTAACGGTGATGTTATCGAACCTGACGACGGTGTTGCCGCCATCGGTTCCGGAGGTTCCTACGCCCTTTCCGCAGCCCGTGCGCTCATGCGCAACACCGAGATGCCTGCCGCGGACGTCGCTCAGAAATCCATGGAAATCGCCAGTGAAATCTGCGTTTACACCAACGACCATTTTGTTCTCAAAACCCTTGAAAAATAAAATTTCGCGAGCCTGAAAAAATGAGCAATCTTACACCTAGAGAAATCGTTTCTGAACTGGATAAATTCATCATCGGCCAGTCCGATGCAAAACGGATGGTCGCCATTGCCATGCGTAACCGCTGGCGCCGTCAGCAGCTTCCCCCGGAACTGCGTGACGAAATAGCACCGAAGAACATCATCATGATGGGCCCCACCGGGGTTGGTAAAACTGAAATCGCCCGCCGTCTGGCTAAACTTGCCGGATGCCCGTTCTTCAAGGTCGAAGCCACCAAATTCACTGAAGTTGGTTACGTGGGCCGCGATGTTGAATCCATGGTCCGCGACCTGATGGAAATCGGCATCAACCTTGTGCGCAAGGAAGAAATGGAGAAGGTCAAAGTTAAGGCTGAAAAGCACGCTGAAGACGCACTGCTCGACATCCTGCTGCCCTCCTCCAAACCCAAACAGGCCGGCATGGGATTCTTCAATCCCGCTGCACCGGAAGAACAGGAAGAGCAGCCCTCAGCAGACCAGTCCTCTACCCGAGAGAAATTCCGCAAGATGTGGCGCGAAGGCAAGCTTGATGATCGTGAAGTCGAAATCGAAGTTTCTGTACAGGGCGGCGGCGTGGAAATCATGTCCATGCCCGGCATGGAAGACATGGGCATGCAGGTCAACGACATGATCGGCAAGATGTTCCCCAACAAGAAAAAAATGCGCAAGGTCAAAATCCGCGAGGCTTACGATATCCTCATTCAGCAGGAATCCGACAAGCTCATCGACATGGACAACGTGGCTGAACTGGCCCGTGAACGTGTTGAGCAGGGCGGTATCCTCTTCCTTGATGAGATTGACAAGATCGCCGGAAATCAAGAAGGCGGAGGCTCTGCAAACGTTTCCCGCGAAGGTGTACAGCGCGACCTGCTTCCCGTTGTTGAAGGCTGCGTGGTCAACACCAAATACGGTATGGTCAAAACTGATCACATCCTGTTTATCTCCGCAGGAGCATTCAGCTACGCCAAGCCATCTGACCTGATCCCCGAACTTCAAGGCCGTTTTCCCCTGCGTGTGGAACTGACCTCCCTCGACAAGGATGACTTCTACCGCATCCTTACCGAGCCGCAGAATGCCCTGACCGTTCAGTACAAAGCTCTGCTGGAAACTGAAAACCTGACCATTGACTTCAGCCGCGAAGCCCTTGAGGAAGTGGCCCTCAACGCCCAGAAATTCAATGAAGAGACTGAAAATATCGGAGCTCGCAGACTCTACACCATTATGGAAAAGATTCTCTCCGACCTTTCCTTTGAAGCCCCGGACCGTTCCGGTGATTCCATTGTAATTGATAAAGAATACGTACAGGAACAACTGCAAGACGTAACCGAAGACAGGGATCTTTCACGTTACATCCTGTAGCATCCTTTATATTTATATTAATTTAACAGTAAAGCGGGACAGTTGTAATATTGTCCCGCTTTTTTACTGTTTTTAGAAATTGAGGCTTATACGGATCTGTGCTATACGCTCAATGGATATCTGGCTGGAACTATTTCAATAATATATTCTGAGACATAAGAGACAAAACAAACAACATGACTACAGGCGCTACTCCCATGCCCAAGATAAAGGGCACCTTTTCCACGAAACTGATACAGGAAATCGGGACCGGGACTACTAAAAGAAAAGTCATCCAGTCTTTCCTGTATTTTGCGGAGGAAAAAGATAACGGAGAAGTAGGCTTGCGGGTGCTCAATGACAATGATGTCCCTTCCGGTGAAGAACAGATTATCAGCAAAGAAGAGTTACTGGAATCATTCACTCCGGAAGTTGAACTTTATACATCCACAGTATTTCCTGCCATCCAGAAGCTGAATAAGACCCTTGCCAAGGCTGACCGCCAGCGTCAGGAGGGCAATACCTTCACTGCTGAAATGGAATACGGCAAGGCTTTAAATATTGATGAAGAAAACATCAGGGCAAATTTCGGTATCGGTCTCTGTTACCTTGACCGCAATGAAGCCGAAAAAGCCACAGATGTGTTCAGCAGACTGATTGATCTGGATGCAGCCTTTGAGCGGCGGCATAAACACCTTTTTAATGATTTCGGCATCTCCCTGCGTAAGAACAAGATGTTCGACAAAGCCGTTAACTTTTATTCCAGAGCATTGGGGCTGACCGATGACGACGAGAACCTTTATTTCAACATAGCGCGCTGCCTGTATGAAAAAGGAGATCGCAAAGGGGCGTTGAAGAATGCAGAAAAATGCCTTGAAATCAATCCCGATTCAGCTCCGGCCATGAAGCTTAAGAAGTATTTGAAAAAGAAAGTTGCTGTCTGATCCAAAATTTCCAACGTTATTAATCCACTTCCTAAGGTCCCTCTTAATATTTTGTTAAGAAGGACTTTTTTTCCGCCTTTTTCCAAATAGACCTAACAAACCCTTGATATTGCTTAACACAAACTTTAGGCACGCCCCTTGCTTAAGTACAGGTGACCGGATTTTTATTCCGGGCCACAGGTTAAACAGGTGCAGGCGGAGTCACAATTTTAGTGCCGCACCTACCAAGGAGTTAAGTCATGGGTTTCAGCTCAATGTATACAGCCGCGACGGGCGTGAAGTCACACGGGGTGCTGCTACAGCAAATCGGTGCCAACCTTGCCAACGTCAATACCACTGCCTACAAAAGCGGCGACACATTTCTTGAAACACTCGCCAGCCAGAGTTCGGGCAAGGCAACTTCCGGTATTGTTTCCGGCGGAATCCACACCCCGGGACAGATCGGGCTGGGAACAAGGGTTGCGGCCACCAGAATAAATTTCAAGGAAGGCTCTTTTGAGACCACTAATTCCAGCACTGATATTGCCATTGGCGGCCAGGGTTTTTTCCGTGTAGCCGACCCGGCATCAAGCACCAGCTACTACACCCGTGCGGGAAGTTTCCACTTTGATAAAAACGGTCAGCTCGTAGATTCTCACAACAATATCCTGCAGGGCTACAAGATAGACGATAATGGTAACATTGGTACCACCTCGCAAAATATTGTACTGCCCATGAAAGATGAGACTGATGCATACGGAAACACTGTAAAGGTTGTAAAATCAGACCCCAGAGGTACTGACGCCGTAACCATGCGCACCAACCTTGACTCCGGTGCCCCTGACAACAGCAGCAGTACAGACGCCCCCTTCTTTTCACTGCTTCAGGAATGGGACGGCACCAGCGACACACCGCTGACTGCCGACAAATATGAGTACAACAGCTCCATACAAATTTATGATGAGAACGGTAACAAGCACGATCTGGTCGTATATTTCGACAAGGTTGTAAATGACGGCGACAGTTCCGACAAACGGCACTGGGAATACATTGTAACCGTTCCCCCCGGAAACGATGCCGGTTCACTGACCGGGACTTCCGGTGCAGGACTGGTCATGGCCGGGACACTCACCTTCTCCGGTGACGGGGCCCTGCTCAACCAGAGTGCCTTCACCCTTGCAGCAGGCTCAACTGACGGCAAGGATCTCAACAATTGGGAACAGGCAACCCTGAACAGCAACGGACAGCCGACTTTCAGCGTGACTCTCTCCGGCGCAAGCGGAACAGCAGCGGCCCAGACCATATCACTTGATATGGGTATCACTTCCGGAACAGACTCATGGGATACAACCGGAGTTACCGCTGCGGACGTAGGCAGCAATGCCTCCTCACTTCCGGGAATGAATGACGGTAAGCTCAACGCCCTTGCCACCACAGACTACTACGGATCATCATCAACCATCAGCCAGTCGCAGGACGGATTCGGGGAGGGCTACCTCCAGAACGTGTCCTTCAATTCCGATGGGATTTTAAGCGCCCTGTTCTCCAACGGGATGAGCCAAGACCTTTATCAGGTCAACCTGTACAATTTTAAAAATGAGTACGGGCTGCGCAGGGAAGGCTCCAATTACTTCAGCGCCACAACAGAATCAGGAGCTGCAATCCAGGGCGTGGCCCGCAAGGAAGGTCTCGGATCAGTAGTCAGCAACAGCCTTGAAACCTCGAACGTTGATCTGGCGGATGAATTTGCCTACATGATCCTGACCCAGCGTGGTTTTCAGGCCAACTCCAAAGGTATCACCACCACGGATTCAATGATCAACACCGCACTCGGAATCAAGAAATAACCAGCATATCCATAACAAAGACAAAGCCCCCATTGGAAAATCCAATGGGGGCTTCTTAATACCTTAGCAGCTTGAAACTAGCTCAGTTTCTCAGCCAGCATGCGCAGATGCTTGCGTTCTTCGTCGATACATTCTTCAACGAATTTACGTTCTGAATCGGGAACCATCCTTTTCAACTCAGTGAAAAGAAGAATGGTGTCCTTTTCAAAACGCATGGCAGCTCGCACTGCCTGCTCAAAATTGAAAGCCTCATCCTTGAAAGCCGCAGTGTAGTCAAAATTGAATACATCGTGGGAATCAACAAGGGCCATCACATACTGGGTATATTCTTCATAGTCGCTTCCCGGGGGAACCTCGATGGAACCGATGCGGTCACGCATGTCACGGAAAAAAAGTTCATGCCGGGACTCTTCCTCAGCGAAGAATTCGAAAAATTCCTTTGCGCCGGGATCTTTTGCTTCATCTGCAGCCAACAGGTAGAAAGCCTGTCCTTTCTGCTCAATACGCATTGCAAGTTCTGCCACTTCATTAGCACTAAAAAAGGTTACCATATGTACACCTCGTAAATTAAAAACTTCCTGTGGAAATCGATTTTTTTATGATTTATCTTTGGATAAATCCGCCAAATCTCTGCAAACAGATGGTCATTGATTTTTAATATTAACCAGAGTTCTCAAAAGCGCAACCGTAATAAGTTATATTTTTAGCGAACAACCTTTGCCATTTTTATCATTCAAGAATATAAAAAGATAATGGATTTCTTCTAAAAAAAATTGCACAAATATCTTTTAATCGACAAGCTGAATCTAGGTTACCGGGTAATATTGTAACCCTAACCATCTTAAATAAATATGCCAAAGGTGAAAAAATGACTGATGATTTACAAGAAGATGTAGCCCTGCAACATTTCGTGGAACAATCTCTGGAAAAACTGGACCAGATTGAAAATGTACTTATTGAGATGGAGAAAAGTTCATCCCCTTCTGCTGCCTCAGTTGCACAGGTATATGGAATACTTGT
This sequence comes from Maridesulfovibrio sp., assembly GCF_965230075.1. Taxonomy (GTDB): domain Bacteria; phylum Desulfobacterota; class Desulfovibrionia; order Desulfovibrionales; family Desulfovibrionaceae; genus Maridesulfovibrio. The sequence continues at coordinate 3,301,790 of NZ_OZ245945.1, forward strand.
CTCCCTCAAAGAAAGCGCTTCACTGCTTGAACTGAACAACATCAGTCGCGTGGCCGACAAAATCGGCAAAGTCCTTGATCAAGTCTTTAAAAATGAGATTGAGCTCAGCAATGACCTGCTGAACATCATCATAGATTCATTCGACAAACTTAATGAAATAGTCAGTAACACTACCCTGAGTGACGATTTCGACATACGCATAATTACCCTGCCACTTGAAATGTATGCCAAGCCTGTAGCAGAAACAGCACCTGCAGAAAAAAAAGAACAGGACGCCCCAGTCAAGACTACGCCTGTACCCGAACCTACTCCAAAGCCGGAACCTGTGGCTGAAGTCAAAGAAGTTCCCGTCGAAGAGATTCAGGAAACCGCCCCTCCTGTAAAGGAAACGAAACCCGGCAAAAGACTCAGCGCTGATGCTTTTCGCAAAAAATTCGGAATTAAAAAAGAGATAGATCTTGCCAGTAACTCCAACCCGCTGGGAGTTTCAAAAGCTGTTTCAAATGCCATCGTCAACATGGCCAACAACTGCTCCGCCTTTGAAAACGGTTCTGCGGACAGCCTTAAATTCGGCCTTGCAAAACGGCATGATGTTCCGGAAGAATGCGTGCTCGTGGCCGGAGGAGCTGTTGAGATTCTTGATCTGGCCCTGCGCTTGACCGCCATACCGGGCGTCGACCATGTACTCAGCTACGAATACGGCATGCCGGAATACAGCAGCGTCGCGGCCTTATGCGGAATCGAACTGCTGCGCCTGCCCAGAGGGCGTAACTACTCACCTCCCCTGGACCAGTTAGTAACAACAGCCAACGAAAATACTGCCGCAGTCATCATCACCAACCCGGATGAACCATCCGGTTACGGCCTGCCAGCTGAAGAATTGGCAACCATGGCTAACCTGCTGCCGGAACGGACCCTGCTCATTGTTGATGAAAGGTCAGTGGAATTTTCATGGCCTGAAGATGACTACTCCATGATCAATTTTCTGGAAAAGGCACCTAATCTGGTCATCCTGCGCAGCTTCTCATGGTCCTTCGGACTCAAGGGAGTCCGGCTTGGATACGCACTTATGAACAGCGAAAGAGCCAAACAGTTTGAAGAATCCAGACTTCCCACTCCCATCAGCCCCTTGAATGTCGGAGCGGGACTGGCAGCCCTCAACCACAACGAATTTTACTACTCCACCATAGCCCTTATCATCAGGGGCAGGGAACGCGTTCAGAAGGGACTGGAAGAACTGGGTTGCACAGTCTACCCCAGCCAGAGCAATTTCATCATGTTCAGCGCTCCTGTACCGGCAAAAAAACTGTCTACAGAAATGTTGGCCCATGGATTCAAGCTGAGGACACTGAATGATTTCGGACTCCCGGACATGCTCACCGTTTCCATTGGCAACAATTCCCGCAACCGTATGTTTCTCGCAGCCTTGAAAAACATTTTATAGACTTGGAGGATTTCATGCTGAAAAAAGTTTTTCTGAGCAGCATCATGCTTCTCGCTCTTGCAGGATGCTCAGGACACACTACAACCATGCAGGACGTCAGCTCATTTTGCAGATCACTTGCCACGGAAGAAATGTGTGGAACTCAGGATTCCATGTGTGCAAAATATTCAGAAATCACACTGGCTCCTTATAAATCAGCCGAGGAATGCCGCAAGAGCTGTGAAAGTGTGCGGATGAAAATGAACTCCAGCCCCGACCAGCAGGATTGCCTGCAACTGCTCCAGAGCGTGGAAGAAAAGTGCAACGAGTTCTGCGACTCAAATTACGAATAAGCCCCTTTCAATTCCCACGCGCCTTGCAAGTCAGAACTCTCTGGCGTATTGACTAATCAAATATACAGGCAGTGCTTCTATAAAAGGAGCACTGCCTATGATTAATAGTTAAACAAACAAAAGGATTTTTTGCGCCATGCTGAAACGGTTTACTGTCGGACAAAAAATATTCTGTAGTTTTATTGTTGTTTTCGTCCTTTTTGGAATTGTGAGCATGGAATCTATGCTGGCACTGCAAAAATCATCTTCCGGCTTTACTGACTACCGTGACTTTGCCAAGGATTCAAATCTGATCGGCAAGATTCAAGCCAGCATACTGCAAGGCCGTACCCACGTAAAAGATTACATTATCACTGGCGATAAGAAGTACAGCCGCAAATATTTTGAAAATGCAAAAACAATTTTCCCCCTGCTTGACCAGGCCGAAACAGAATTAGCCTCGGAAAGCCGGGTCAGACTCATAAAAGAAGTTAAAACGCTTCTCACAGATTACGATGCCAGCTTTGCCGAAGTGGCAAAAGCCCAGCTCGAAAGAGACAATCAGGCATATTCCATACTGGTCCCGTCCGGCGACCTCATGGAGCAGAATTTTGCACACATAATCAACAACCTCGGCAAATCCCAAAGTAATTCCGCCGCACTTTACCACTGCGCCAAGGGAGTCCGTCACCTGGTTCTTGCAAGACTATATACCACTAAATTTATTGAAAAAAGCTCAGAATCACACCAAAAAAGAGCACTGACCGAAATGGGCTCAGTAAGCGAGGAACTTATCCAGCTAAGCTCTCTCTTAAAAGGCCAGAATCTGCTGCTGCTTAATGAAATCAAGCAGGCAAAGGAGACATATTCCAAGAGCCTCAGCGAGCTGTTTTCACAAACAGCAACCCGCGATAAACTGCTCAACACAGAACTGGATGTCATGGGTCCCAAAATGACAACTCTAATCGAGCAGGCCAAATCATCTGTTATTTCAGATCAGGAAAAACTCGGCCCCTCCCTGCAGGCACGCAACGACAGGGCCATCATGAACACATGGGTCTTCGGGGTCATCGCATTTGTCCTTGGAGTTGCCGCTGTTGTAATCGTAGGGCGCAACATAACCTTACCCTTACGCAAGGTTGTTGATGCTGCCTACCGCATTGCTGAAGGAGACATGAGTACAGCAATCAAAGGAACCGATCGTCAGGACGAACTCGGCTCACTGGCCCGTGCTTTCAACAAAATGACCGAGTCTCTCAATCAGATGGCCGGAGCCATGGAAAGGGTCGCCAACTCCGACCTCACAGTGGAAGCAAAGCCGCGCTCTGAGAATGACACCATAGGCAAAGCCCTCGCAACCATGGTTGAAACCCTTAAAGGTGACAGCCAGCGAATTCATGAAGCAGTGCGCACCCTCTCATCATCACTAAGCCAGATTTCAGCAGCGTCCGCAGAGTTGACTGCCAGTGCCGCTGAGACCGCAAGCGCAGTTGCCGAAACAAATGCCACCGTAGAAGAAGTAAAGCAGACCGCCCATCTCTCAAATGAGAAATCAAGACAGGTAGCCGATGTTGCCCGTAAAGCGGTCAGCACTTCCCAGCAAGGAAAGAAGGCAGCGGAAGACGCGTCTTCGGGCATGAAAGATATCCGCACCCAAATGGACACCATTGCCCAATCTATAGTGAAGCTCTCCGAGCAGTCGCAACATATCGGTGACATTATATATGTAGTGAACGACCTTGCGGACCAGTCCAATATTCTGGCTGTGAACGCTTCCATTGAAGCATCCAAGGCAGGAGAAGAAGGACGCGGATTCACCGTAGTGGCCCGGGAAATCAGAAACCTTTCCGATCAGTCCAAACAGTCCGTGGCCCAGATCCAGTCAATCCTTGCCGACATCCAGAAGGCAACCAGTTCCGCAGTCATGATCACCGAGCAGGGCGGTAAGGCGGTTGAAACAGGCGCGACCCTCTCCTCTCAGACCGGAGAAGCCATCCTCAACCTGAGCACGGTCATCAACCAGTCTGCCCAGTCCTCAGCCCAGATCGCAGCTTCCAGTCAGGAACAGCTGGCCGGGCTGGATCAGGTAGCCGTAGCTCTTGGTTCTATCAAACAGGCCGGAGAGCAGAACCTTGAAAGTTCACGCCAGCTAGAAGAAGCAGTGAAGGACCTCGACCAGCAGGCCCGCTCCCTCAAAGACATGATGGACAGATTCAAACTTTAAAAGCTACACTTTATCAAGAACATAAAGCCCCTTAATGTTTAGCATTAAGGGGCTTTACTTTTTTCGAAGAGCATTGACTGGATAATCATTCAAAAACTGTCAAACTGTATATGCACACTAACTACATATATTCATTCAACTAAACAATCTACAATCACATTACAACCTTCAGAAGAATGGAATAACAACACTACAATTGTATTCCAACCCTACTTCCTAGACCTCAATTTTTCATTTTTTCTAAAATTTACCCCACTATTTTTTTGAAATAAAAATATGAGCTATAAATTTTAGCTATTTTACAATTTTATACCGAACAATCACTCAAATCCAATTTTAAAGAAGAGCACCCTCAAACACCAGCACCACACTAAAACAGATAAAGAACTGTTTTTATTTAATTTTACAGTCTTCAAAACAAAAATCGCATTATTTAATATATAAACCATATAGAATAACACAACAAAAAGCATATGTACAACAATATGAAATAAAAGAACTTTATTCATTATTGGTGCTTTTTTGCAAAAATGTCTTTTTAATTTCTTCCATTTGCGATATTTTTTTTAAACTTAACGACAAATCCAGAATTTCCAATGAACACTTCAGGAGGTAAAGAATGAAAAAATTGATTCTCAGGTCACTTCTGGCCCTCATGGTACTCGGGCTGGCTCTGATCGTTGTCAGCGGCTGCTCTAAACAGGAAGAAAAAATCAAGATCGGCTTCAACATTCCACTCACCGGGGATATCCCCAAAGTAGGTGAGGCCTCCAAGAACGCGGCAGAAATGCTCCTTGCTGACATTAACGGACAGGGCGGCCTTGAAGTAGGCGGCAAAAAGATTCCTCTTGAATTCTTTTATGAAGACAACGAGTCCAAAGCTGAATCCGCTGTTAACGTTGCCCTCAAACTCATCGAGCAGGACGGCGTCGTCGCAATCATCGGCCCCAACTCCTCCAAGCAGGCTGTGCCCGCAGGCGGAACCTGCAATGACAACCGAACCCCCATGGTTTCACCATGGTCCACCAACCCGGATACTACTAAAAACCGTCCTTGGGTTTTCCGCGCAGCCTTCCTCGATCCCTTCCAAGGTCCCGTTGCTGTAAACTTCGCCACCAAGCAGTTTAAAGCAAAAACTGCTGCGGTACTTTTTGATATTTCCAATGACTATTCCAAAGGTCTTGCTGAAATCTTCAAGGAAGTATTTGAAAAGAAAAACGGCAAAGAATCCATTGTGGCCTTTGAATCACACGGCACCAAGGATCAGGACTTCTCCGCACAGCTGACCAAAATCATCAACTCAAATCCCGACTTCATCTTTGTTCCCGACAACTACAATCAGGTTGCACTTATTGTTAAACAGGCTCGTGACCTTGGCTACAAAGGTCCCTTCATGGGTTCCGACGCCTGGGGTTCCGCTGAATTAATGAAGCTTTGTGGTGATGACTGCAAAGGACAGTTCTTCTCCACCCACTACGCCGCAGCTGGCGCCAAAGGTGCGACCAAGGAATTCATCGACCGTTACGAAGCTAAATACGGCGAAACTCCTGACGATGTTGCAGCCCTTACTTGGGATGCCACCCGCCTCGTACTGCAGGCTATTCAGGACGCCGGCTCCTATAGTTCCGACCTTAAAACCGAACGTAAGGCAATCCGCGATTCCCTGAGTTCCATTCGTGAATTCGCAGGTATCACCGGTTCCATGAAGTTCGACAGCCAGGGCGACCCCATCAAATGCGCCGTTGTTGTACGCATTGACGAAAACGGTAATTTTGTATTCGCCGAATCCGTCTGCCCCTAGTTCATTGAAATAGTCTCAGGCGGCGGATTTGATCCGCCGCCTGAGAGAATCCCCCAACAGCCCTAAAAAAGAGGAAAGACGGAAAGTGGATATCCTCATCCAGAACCTGCTCAATGCCCTGCAGTGGGGCAGTTTTTATGCTCTCATTGCGCTGGGCTACACCCTTGTTTACGGTGTTCTGCTCCTGATCAACTTTGCCCACGGCGATATTTTCATGGTCGGAGCCTACATCGCATTTTTCGTTGCCACCGCCCTGCTTGGCTTTCTTGATTTTGCCCCGTGGATGGTATTGGCCCTGACCGTACCACTGACCATGGTCCTCACAGCCGGGGTCGGGGTAACAATTGAACGCATTGCCTACCGCCCCTTACGACGAAAAGGAGCGCACCGGCTTTACGTGGTCATCACAGCCCTTATGTGCGGCTTGATCTTAGAAAACGGCAACCTCGCCCTGCTGGGCGCCAGTCGTAAAAAATTTCCCGAACTGCTTGATAAGGTTGTCTACACCTTCGGCAATGTATCGGTGACCAACCTGAAGATCATTGTAATCTTCGCGGCTATCGCCGTATTCCTGCTTTTGCAGTTCATTGTCACCAAGACAAAGATCGGCATGGCCATGCGTGGCATTTCCTATGACAAGTTCGCCATCCCGCTCATGGGTATCCCCATTGATAACGTGATCGTGTTCACCTTTGTGCTCGGTTCCGGCATGGCCGGACTGGCAGGTTTGCTATTTGCCATGTCCTACCCCATCCTCGAGCCTTACATGGGTGCGCTCATCGGCTGGAAAGCCTTTATCGCTGCGGTTGTTGGCGGAATCGGAGATATTCGCGGGGCCTTTATCGGCGGCTTCCTGCTCGGCTTCATCGAGGTCGGGGTTGTTGCCATATTCCCCTCAACTTTCCGGGACCTGTTCGCCTTTTCCATCCTGCTTATCATCCTCTGGATGAAGCCCACCGGAATATTCGGCGTTGCCAAGACAACCAAGATTTAAGGCGGATACAGAATGCAGAAGTACAGTTTTAATATCGGAATCTGGGCCATGGCCGGAATTGTTGTGGCCCTATCCCAGTTCGGCGCGCTCGATCTCTATATCCAGTCGGTAATCATGTTCATCGGCATCAACATCATCCTTTCCTCCAGCCTGAATGTGGTTAACGGATACATGGGTGAATTTTCCTGCGGTCATGCCGGGTTCATGTGTATCGGAGCCTACGTTTCATCAGTTCTAAGCGTTATGTTCTTCGCGCAGGACAAGATCTTCGGTGCCCCAATCCTGCCCCCGGAACTTGCCCCGCTGGGATTTCCCATTGTGATCCTCATTTCGGGACTGGTTTCAGCTGTTGCCGGATTGATCGTGGCCGTCCCCTCTTTCAAAACAAGGGGCGACTATCTGGCCATCATTACCATCGCCGCCAACTACATGGTTATCTCAGCCATTGAGAACATGGATGTCATCGGCGGTCCTCGCGGATTCATGGGCATGAAACGGGTGGTCAACGCCATGGAGGATGTAGTCGATATCCCATGGATGATGATCTGGGTAATCCTCGGAACCTTCATGTCCATCTGGATGATCCGCCGCTTTGTTTCCTCCACTTACGGAAAGGGGATCATGTCCATTTGTCAGGATGAGGTTGCCGCCGAGATCATGAGTGTGGATACCAACAAGATGAAAATGGCCGCCTTCATGCTTTCCTCCGGTCTTGCCGGAGTGGCGGGTGCGCTATTCGCCCATGTGCTGGGTTACGTAAACCCGCAGTCTTTCAACATCATGAAATCCACCGAATGTCTGGTCATGGTTTATCTCGGCGGCATGGGATCGCTGGGCGGCTCAATACTTTCGGCCATATTCTTCACGGTAATGCTCGAACTGCTGCGCTTCATCATCCCGGCCCTCGACACCGGAATGCATTTCCTGAACCTGCTGCCGGACACCTACCATCTCAGTCAGGTCTGGAAATGGGTACTCATCCCGCTGACCCTGATTTTGCTCATGCAGTTCAGGCCAGAAGGAATCATGGGTAACAAAGAACTGCCCGACCTGTTCCCGCGGCTCAAGAAATTCTACAAATTCAAGTAGGCGAACACCGCGAGAAAAGGAGATAAAATGTCGCTTTTACAAATAGATGGACTGACCCAAAGATTCGGAGGGCTGCAGGCCGTATCCGATTTCAATATCGAGCTTGAGGAAGGCTCCCTCACCGGGCTGATCGGCCCCAACGGTGCGGGTAAAACCACCATCTTCAACCTCATATCCGGATTTTACCAGCCCACAGAAGGGACCATAACCCTCGCAGGGAAACCCACACGCGGTCTTAAACCGCATCAGGTCACAGCCCAAGGTGTAGCCCGGACATTCCAGAACATCCGCCTCTGGCATGACATGAGCGTCATGGACAACATCCGCATCGCCCAGCATTATCGCATGGGCTACGGATTTTTCGATGCCGTCATGCGCACCAAAAACTACTACCTGCGGGAGAAAGAAATCGAGCGCATCTCAACTGAATTGCTCGAATTCATGGATCTCAAGCAGTACGCAGAGGAATTGCCGACCAACCTGCCCTACGGATTACAGCGGCGAGTTGAAATTGCCCGGGCCATGTCCATTCAGCCCAAGCTACTGCTCCTTGATGAACCAGCTGCAGGTCTCAACTCATCTGACGTTGAGGGGCTGATCAAGCTCATCAAATGGATTCACGATGAATTTGACATAACCATCCTCATGATCGAGCATCAGATGAAGGTGGTCATGACCCTTTGCAAGTGGATTAAATGCATTGATTTCGGCGCCACCATCGCCGAAGGAACACCTGAAGATATCCAGTCCAGCGAGACTGTTATCAAAGCTTATCTGGGAGATGATTCAATCTGATGAATACTCTACTTGAAATCAAAGATCTCCGCGTAAAATACGGCAATATCGAAGCCCTGCACGGCATCTCTTTCAACGTCAGTGAAGGGGAAATCGTTACCCTTATCGGAGCCAACGGCGCAGGTAAAACCACTACCCTGCTATCCATCAGCCGCCTTCCCCCGCCGGAAGCCCCCAAGGTCGTTTCCGGTGATATTTCATGGAAAGGTAACTCTATCCTCGACATGCCCCCGCATAAGGTCATTTCCGACCTGCACTTGGCCCTTGTCCCGGAAGGACGCCATATTTTCGGCAACCTCACTGTGGAGGAAAACCTCAAGCTGGCAACCTACGCCCGCAAGGATTCCATCAAGGACATTCATGGGGACTACGACCGCGTTTTCGCCCTTTTCCCGCGCCTTGCAGAACGCCGCAAGCAGCGCAGTGAATCCCTATCCGGTGGAGAGCAGCAGATGCTCGCCGTGGGACGCGCGCTCATGTCCAAATGCAACTTCATCATGCTCGATGAGCCGTCCATGGGTCTCGCTCCTCTGCTTATGTACGATATGTTCCGCACCCTTAAGGAATTGAACGAACAAGGACTCACAATCCTTCTAATCGAACAGAACGCGAACCTCGCGCTCAAGTTCGCCCATCGCGGCTACGTGCTCGATACTGGCGAAATTGTGGCTCAAGGTTCGTCTGCTGAGCTTATGGATGACCCAGAAGTAAAGAAGGCATACTTGGGTGGATAATGCCTCCGGCGGCTTAAACCCTTTGAAAAGGGTTTAAGAATCCCAAACTTTTTTAGTTTGGCTTCGCCGCTTTGGTTTATAGATTGTGCTAGAAAAAGGGCTGGTTTGACATCTCATCAAACCAGCCCTTTTTTTATTTATATTTATGAAAAAGTTATTTCAAACGACCTTTTGCTGTGGCGTGCTCGATATTGATTTTGATCACCCGAGTCTTGTCTATATCATTATGAATATACTTCTCACCTGCGGGAATATGATCAGGGGAAAACCTGTGCACCAGCGCGAGCAGAGCTTCTTTTTTTTCATCTCCGGAAACATCTTCAGCCTTGCCGAAAGCCACAACCGATTTGAATTTGATGCTGAACTTTGAAGGCATCAGTTCTGTCTCAACGTAAACACAAAAAGAAACTTTCGGGTTGAATGCGATATTATCAAGCTTATGTCCGGTCAGAGCACAATGAAAATAGATGGCTCCGTTGTGGTAAACATAATTAAGCGGTGTGGCATAAGGATAGCCGTCTTCACCACAGGTAGCTAAAACACCCTCTTCTCCGGCCTTAAGAACTTCCTCAACCGCCCCTTCGGGCAGTATCTTCTTGGTATTCTGAATTTCTCTGAACATAAACTCTCCTAAATTGTTCAAGCTATAGGCGAAGCCTCGCCAAAAAGTTTTGAAGAGTCCAGAGAAACTTTTTCAAAAGTTTCTTTGGCCGCCGGAGACATAAAAATTACCTACTACGACCGCCAACTCTGACAAATTCACCGGGAGGCCCGAGCCGAATGTCAAAAATAACCGCTGCTCCGCGTAGAACCAGCGTAGCCATGAATCCCGATGCCATGGCGACTTCCGGCTGCACATGCAATTTCATCATGCCCACGTTAACAAACGCTCCGGCGAGTGCAGCCACTGCATAAAGCTCACCGCAAAGGATCATGGGCCGATTCCCGGTCAGGACATCACGAATTACCCCGCCTCCGGTCGCGGTCATGACTCCCATGAACACTGCAACTGTCCACGGAACCTGAGATTGCAGAAATGCGACAGTACTTCCGGTAACGGCAAAGGCACTCAAACCTAAGGCATCAAACCATGCGGTAGCCTTGTAGCGATCCTTGATCTCCAGACGACAGAAATATGTAAAAAGAGTCGCCATTATACACAGATACAACTCCACCGGCTCATGAGTCCACCAGACAGGATGATCCAGCAGAACATCGCGCAAAGAACCACCGCCAAGGCCGGTAATGGTCCCGATCAGCACGTACCCGACAATATCCATTCTCCGCCTACCCGCAGCCAGCGCTCCACTGACCGCAAAAACAATGTCCCCGAAATACATAAATCCATGGATTGCCGACTGAACTACTTCGCCGTTTAAAACACTCATATCAACCTCTGAAGCAGGCTGGCTGCATTTATTTTCTAAAGATTAACTTTTCTTTAAAACGAAAATCGAGCCTGAAATAATTACTGGATCAATAGTTGTAAAGGTGTTTTTTAATAATTTCGAAAAATATAATTCGTATTTTAAAAACAACAAACAGAATTCATTTTTTAAGCTTGCTGCTTTGGCTTGCCTGCCATGGGCTGAATTGTTAAAAGAATTCCCTTTTTTGGAATTAATTTTATATTTTTATCGAGACAAACAATGACATCATCAAGAGAATCAACAGCATATTTGACTGTATCCTGTAAGGACAGACCCGGAATCGTTTCTGCGGTTTCCGGTTTCCTGTTTTCCAAGAATGCCAACATCATCCATTCCGACCAGCATTCCAGTGACCCCGTTGGCGGGCGTTTTTTCCTCAGAATGAAATTTCATATGAACGGAATTGAAGACGGCCTGGAAGAATTCAGACAGGAATTTGCTGAAAAGGTCGCTGATAAATTTGACATGGAATGGAACATCAATCCTGCATGGATAAAGAAAAAAACAGCTATCCTCGTCTCCAAATTTGACCACGCACTTATGGACCTGCTCTGGAGAGCCAAGCGCGACGAACTTCACACTGAGATCACCATGGTCATCAGTAACCACGACGACCTGCGTGAAGCTGTTGAATCCTTCGGGGTACCCTTCCATCACGTTCCGGTGGAAAAAGGCAACAAAGAAGCATCTGAGGACAAAATCCTTGAACTCATGGAAGGCAAGGCCGATCTGGTTATCCTCGCCCGCTACATGCAGATCCTGACTCCCAAACTTATCGATGCCTACCCTAACAGGATCATCAACATCCACCACTCCTTCCTGCCCGCATTCGTAGGTGCAGATCCCTACCGCAGGGCTGGTGAACGCGGCGTTAAGCTTATCGGAGCTACCGCCCACTATGTTACCGAAGAACTGGATCAGGGACCGATCATCGAACAGGACGTTATCCGTGTCTCTCACCGCCACGACTACGAAGAACTCAAAGTCCTCGGCCGTGACATTGAACGTCAGGTACTCAGCAGGGCCGTTAAATGGCACCTCACCGAAAGAGTACTGGTGGACGGCAACAAGACTGTAGTATTCATTTAATATTTATTGATCTGAAAACAAAAAAAGCTCTCCTTGCCTGCTGCAGGGAGAGCTTTTTTATTGCTTGTAATAAAATTCTATTTAGCCGGAGTCGATAATTTCTTGGCAAGTTGCTCATCACTCTGCTCACCGATACCGAAACGCATGAACAGGTCGTTAAGTTTTCCGCGAATATCCTTGGTGGCTTTGGCAACAGCCTGCAAGCTGATGAAAACAAGAAATTCGACCTTGTGATCGCCCTTCTCAAAAATCCGCAAAATTGAGGTTGCCAACTCTTTTTCAAGGGCAAGCAACTGCATTTCCTTGATCAATTCTTGAGCAGTGTTCTGCTTGAAGATCAGCCAGTTCTCATTTGAAGAATCCTTAAGCCAAAGTCTGGCCATACGGATGCGGGTCATTCCGATTTCATTAAGCGCCAAGACATCCTTGGTTGATGCACGCCTGCGTTTAAGCACCCGCAGTTGCATCTTGCTTTCCTCACCCTGCATTTTCTTCTTCAGCAAGCCGGAAAATTTAACTTCGGTCAGGTAGAAAAAAAGCTTGTCCAGAGCATCAACCCCGAACCTGCGCAGGTAGAGAGTAAGCACTTTTTCATCGCGCTGGGTAAAATTTTTCAGGCCCAGCAGGAATTCACGAACCACAATATCAAGGGTAATGCTGACCCCGATGGCACAGGCTCCGATCTGGTCCTGCGAAAACTGCATGTTACGGGCCATTTCAGCTTCTTTTTCAGCATTGTCAGCGGAGTATGCAGATTCACGCAGGGCTTCCATTGCCGTATCGTAATCCTGCTTGAATTTAGCAGTGGCCGGATCAATACAGACTATGCGGGCAATCCGTTCAACAACATCATTACCGACCGGCTCTTCACCCTGAACAAGTACCCCGCTCTCCTGCAGAGAGTTATAAGTCATTTTCAGGACTTCCGCGGATTCCTCATCCGCACCGACCTGTTCGAATGCATTTTGAATTCTGGTTTTATCAATAGCAGGAAGATCGGCAGAAAAACGCCCGGTCACATCATCAAATGGGAACCGCAGGATAACGTAATTTTTATCCCTGGTAAGGGTGTAGCGTTCTTTGGTGATTATATCGTTAAGCGAAGATTCAACTTCCTGAGTTATGAACTGTTCAATCAGGGCATTCCAGAAATCTTTATCCATTTCATACTGCTCAAGCAAAGCATTATACTTCTTGAGAGCAGGCTCGCCCAGATGGCGCAGGGTGACTTCCTCAAAGTTATCGGAAATAAGGCATGAAGCGTAAACTACACCCTGAACAGTCTTGATCAGCAATGTTTCGGCATTGATCAGCCGGGAACGTATGCCATCCAGGGCATCCTTATCCTTGCCATCTTTAAGCTTACTGAAACGGCCGATCATCAGGATGAATTCACTTAAAATCTTCTTGATATACTCATGGGCAGGAAGATCAATGGAACGGTGACACAAAAGTGCGATAATCCCGCTCTGCTGCTTTTCCAGCAAAGGGAATTCATTAATGCGGTTATTATTGTACTTGATAAATTCGAGGAAAACCTCACGCTCAAGCACTTCACGCAGGGTGCTGCGCTCCTTGAGGCGCGCCAGAACCTTCAGGTAAAAATCAATCCGCTTATCTTTATCAGGAATCTGCGCACTTTCCTGGGACACGTCATTCATGAAAACTCCATCCACAATTTCTTAATTATTTGCATGAAAATGTCTCAATTCAGCTATAATAGTCAAGAAGTTTAGAATTATAAGCCTTAACATACACTACTTGTACAACAAATATAATAAGAATCGTCTAGAACTAATGGTACTTTTCTTGCTTAAGTCTGGTAAATAAATAAAATATTGACGTTGTCACATTTTATATTATTTACCAGAACCATCCAACACCAAAACCGGCAACATAATTAAGGGATTACAGTTTAATGATAACCTGCAACAAATGCGGACAAAAAAACAACAACGCGGCAAAAGCCTGCTCTAAATGCGGCCACAAACTGCAATCCGGCCGCAAACGGCAGGAGACAGACATTGCCCAGCAGGAACGCCGGGACATGTTCCACCTTAAACTGGAAAAAGAAAAACGCTTTTCCAAACATGGTGAAGCATGGGTCTACTCCCTTTTCCTGCTCGGTGCCGTAATTTTTTTCACCTACAACCAAATATATTGGCCCCTGTACGCCCTGACCCCTGCTATTGCTCTTCTGGCTTGGTTTCGGAAGATTTAGAGGTCTTATTCTGCAATTCCTTAAGAGCTTTTTCCTGATCTTCCTTCAGCAAATCAGGAACAGAACGCCCCCAGAACTCTGCTTCCTTGTCAGCCTTCAGTTCTTTCTCAGACTTAGGAAAACAACATTTAATAACTGAACGCTTGGTGCAGGAAGCGGGATAATACTCTATGATCCCGCACTCATTCTCATCAATATAGTAATTCACACTGCGGCGGAACTTCTTATTCCGGGACACGATAGTTATTTCCCCGCTATCTATTTTGCAAAAAAAGTCCCTATATTTAGCCCCATAAAAGGAGTTGTAGATATATATATTTCCCCTTTGCTTTCCTACGTAGCTAAATTCATGCGGATCTTTGCATTGCGCCCGGGCAAGGGCATTTCTGGTCAAGCAGAGGGCCCGCTCTTCTTCCATGCTTCTGGCCTGTGCCTGAGAAGGGACATGGCAAAGAACAGTTAATATAATAATGAGCAAAAGACTTCTCATAAGACCTCACAAAAAGGATGTGTTTTCAGATATATAATTTTTCGGCCGAAAAGCAGGCCGGCTTTAGACTTAAAGTGATGCTGCAGCGTGCAATGATTTCAAATTTCACCATAAAATTTCTTTTCAAATCACATGCTGCTATGCTAAAAGAACTGATCATTTTGTGCAACCGCACAACCTTCCTTACTATTTTCCCATACCTTGTCAAAAACTGATTCCCGACATTAAGAACAAGTTTTTTTTCTAAACTTTGTTTAGAAAAAGTCCTGTTTTTTCGTACTCTTTGAAGGTTATGAACTTGTGGAAAACTTTTCCATTTTTTCTCTATTTAGTAATATTTGGATATAATCACCAATAACGACAATGTAACAACAATTTTTCTCTAACCCCCCTGTACAAAACTCAGTCCCTGAGTTAGTATTCTTTCCGAAGTTGATTCAGCCCATAACCCACGGGGCCTGAACCAAAATACGGGCAAAAGCCCACTCTAAAAAACACATAATTCTGCAAAAAATATCATGACCAAACTATCTTCTGGATGGAATCATCTTCGCGGTATTGAACCGCTCAGTCTGTGCGACTGGCCCGGCCGGTCCAGCTGTGTATTCTTCCTCGGCGGCTGCAATCTGAACTGCCCCACCTGCCATAACTTCGACATGGCGTGGAATATGGAGCGACTGCCCCTCCTGTCCAGAGAGGATATGAAATCTTTCCTAAGGAACCGAGCAAAATGGCTTGACGGGGTCACAATCACTGGTGGCGAGCCTACAACGGTACCTAACCTCGGAGAAATTCTTTATGAAATCAGGCAAGTATCCAAGCTGCCCATCAAAATGGACAGTAACGGAATGCTTCCTGACATTTTGGAAGATATTCTCCAGCAGGGATTGGCGGACATGTTCGCCGTTGACGTTAAAGGACCGTATGAGAAGTATCCTGCCCTGACCGGGCAGGCCGTTACCGCTGAAGCGGCACAGAAAAACCTTGAAAGGATTTTCGAGCTTGCCGAAGCCAACCCCAAAGCCTTCTATTTTCGTCTGACCAAGGTACCCATCCTTACAGACGAAGATGTCGAAACTGCCAAGAGTTATCTTCCGGATGGCTTTGACCTGACCATCCAGAACTACATTCCTCCAAGGAGAGAGCATGCCCACGCAGATCATGAAGCGAGACGGCCGGTTGGAGACCTGGTCGACTGAGCGTATTGCACAGGCCATTTTCAAAGCACTGAGCGCCAGCGGAATTAAAGACCCGCTCATGGCCAAACGTATGGCCAGAAAAGTCGAATACAAGCTCGAAGGAGTCGACATTCCTGAACAGGAACATGTTCAGAATATGGTCGAGGAAGTGCTTATGGATTCCCGTCTGCACCACGTTGCCAAAAAATTCATTCTCTACCGCGACAGCCGCCGCAGGCTCAGAAACCAAAAAGACGCCTATCTCGACATCAAGGAAACCATCGACGAATACCTTGAAAAAAGTGATTGGCGCGTGGCTGAAAATGCCAACATGACCCATTCCTTTCAGGGGCTTATGCTTCATCTCTCCGGAACAATCCAGGCCCGTTACGCCCTTGAGAAATACCCTGAAGAAATCAGACAGGCTCACGAGCACGGCTATTTCCACATCCATGATCTTTCCTACGGACTGGCCGGTTACTGCGCCGGATGGTCCCTGCGCGACCTGCTTTTAGAAGGCTTCAACCTTGAAGGTCGTTCCTGTGCCGGACCGGCACGGCACTTTGACGCCGTGCTCGGCCAGATGGTCAACTTTCTCGGCACCCTGCAAAACGAATGGGCAGGCGCTCAGGCATTCAACAACGTTGATACCTACCTCGCCCCATTCATCCGCCATGACGGCCTCAGCTATGAAGAAGTACGTCAGGCCATGCAGAAATTCGTGTTCAACCTGAACACCACCTCCAGATGGGGAGGCCAGAGTCCGTTTACCAACCTTTCATTTGACCTTGTCCCGCCCAAGCATATCGCCAAGGAAGCGGTAATCATCGGCGGAGAACTTCAAGACTCCACCTACGGTGAATATGCCGAGGAAATGGAAATGATCAACCGCTCCTTCCTTGAAGTTATGGTCAACGGAGATCAGCACAACCGCATTTTCTCCTTCCCCATCCCCACTTACAATGTCACCGAAGATTTTCCTTGGGATTCCAAGATCGGACACACCCTGCTCGACCTGACCGCGAAATACGGTGTTCCCTACTTCCAGAACTTCATCAATTCCGACCTCAATCCCGAAGACGTGCGCTCCATGTGCTGCCGCCTGCAAATGGACCTGCGCGAACTGCGCAACAAAGTCGGCGGACTCTTCGGAGCCGGAGACCTGACCGGGTCTATCGGCGTAGTCACCCTCAACCTGCCCAAACTGGCTTATCTGGCACAGGGTGAAGAGGATTTCCTCGACCTCATTGAGGAATACGCCATTCAGGCCAAAAACTCCCTTGAATTTAAGCGTAAGCTGATCCAGACCAACCTTGATAACGGTATGTTCCCCTGGTCCCGCCGCTACCTCAAGAACGGCTACAAGGGGCATTTCTCCACCATCGGGTTGCTGGGCGGACACGAAGCCTGCCTGAACCTGCTGGGCAAGGGAATTGAGACTCCTTCCGGAGTAAGGCTCATGACCCGGGTTCTCAACCACCTGCGAGACCTGACCTCGCAATTCCAGGAAGAAACCGGCAGCCTGTACAACCTTGAAGCCACCCCGGCAGAAGGAACCAGCTACCGCCTGGCCAAAATCGACAAGTCCCTTTACGCGGACATCCAGACCTCCGGTAACGGAACCCCCTACTACACGAACTCCACCACTCTTCCGGTAGGTGTTTCCGAAGATGTGGTTCTGGCCCTCACCCACCAGAACAAGCTGCAGCCCCTGTACACCGGCGGCTCGGTGTTCCACACCTTCCTTGGCGAATCCACAGCTGATCTTGATGCCTTAAAGAGTTTTATCATCAAGGCCTTCCGCAACACCAAGATCCCATATCTCTCCATCACCCCGACCTTCTCTATCTGCAAAGAACACGGCTATATTCAGGGCGAGCACCATACCTGCCCCGAATGCGGTTCTGAATCGGAAGTATACACACGCATCGTCGGCTACTACCGCCCGGTGAAACAATGGAATGAAGGTAAAAAAGCGGAATATAAA
Source organism: Maridesulfovibrio sp. (assembly GCF_965230075.1). Classification (GTDB taxonomy): domain Bacteria; phylum Desulfobacterota; class Desulfovibrionia; order Desulfovibrionales; family Desulfovibrionaceae; genus Maridesulfovibrio. Next base: position 3,319,577 of record NZ_OZ245945.1, read on the forward strand.
GACAGACAGGTATACAACACCTTCTGCTGCTAACATCCTGCTACCTAATTAAAAAGCAAAAGGGAGATCGTTAAAAACGATCTCCCTTTTTATTTTGATACAAACTCAACTTTACTCTCATTTTCGTTGCCAATAAAAATACATTGCATTATGCTTAATGATGAAAATAAGATAAGTCTGAAATTAATTTCCTTAGGCTTCAGCACAGATGAGATGGAGAATATATGCGAATTCTGGTTGTAGATGATGAGCAGATGGTCAGGGAAAACCTTGTCGACTACCTTGAAGATGAAGGTCTGGATGTGATTTCGGTAGGGAGTGCCGAAGAAGCCCTGACTCTAATGAAAACCGAGCATGCCGATATCGCCATTGTAGACATGCGCCTTCCGGTGATGCACGGTAATGATCTCATCATTCATCTAAAAGAACTGCACCCGGATATGGATTTCATTATCCATACCGGATCAGTGGACTACGCTGTTCCGCCGGATGTCCGGGCTTACGGAATTTCTTCTGATAACGTGCTGCTTAAGCCTGTTGCGGATATGGATATGTTCATCCAGAAAATCAGAAGCCTGTTCGGAACAAAATACGATATTTAACAGATATATTTCTAAAAAAATAACCGCCGTTTCTTTTAAAGAGGCGGCGGTTTTTTATTATATTCCACGCATTTTACGGTAAAGTAGAACCGCGCCCATATGTTCGGTGGCAAAACGATCAGTATGTCCGGCCAATGTTTCAGTAGCCCCAAGCATTAAATATCCTTTATCCGGCAACAAATCGTGAATACGGTGCACAATATCAATCTTGGTCGCATCATCAAAATAAATCAGCACATTACGGCACATGACAAAGTCAAATTGTCCCAGAGACCTGAAGGAATCAAGCAGGTTGAATTTCTTGAAAGTAACAAGGGACTGTACAGAAGGTTCTACCTTCCAGCGGCTGCCACTCTTTTCGAAATACTTGTCGTAACCGGGAGGCAATCCTCTTGATTTCTCAAGGTTGCTGAAAACCCCTTCTTTGGCCCGCTCAATTACTGCCCCGGATATGTCTGTGGCCAGAATTGAAAAATCAGCCGGAGATATTTTCCCTCCCCCAACGGTCCTGGTCCACTCGTGAATGAGCATGGAAAGAGAGTAAGGTTCCTGCCCGGTGGACGAAGCAGCACACCAGATTTTTATTTTTGCACCCGGTCTGCGTTTCTTTAAAAGCTCAGGCAGAACCTTATTTCTGATGGATGTAAAGGGGTGGTTATCACGAAAAAAACTAGTTTCGTGAGTGCTGATAGCCGAAACAGCTTCTTCTTTAAATTGGGTATCTCCTGAGACAAGAAGCTTATAAAACTCGCCCCAGGAACGACAATTGCGGGACTTATACAATGCCTTGAAACGATGCTGGATCAGGTATTCCTTACCCTCGGAAATAGTCAAACCGCACATGCGGTAAATCTGTTTACGCAACAACTCAAAATCATTCTTATCCAGCTTTAGATCTTCGCGGCTCACAATATTATCTTTATCCGTTCTTGCTCAGATTAATTTTCCCGTCCCATCAGGACAACCTCGTTGGCCCATTGCATAGCAGCCAGATGACTCCGTGCTACTGCAAGGGAGGAAAGATTATTGCCCATAATCAAACTCCCCAAGTTATCCCATTCAGCTTTCTCAAGGCACTTAACAAGATCAAGGTACAACGAAACTTTATTTTGTTTACCAACCAAAGCCAGCATAAGCTCTTTTTCCACGGGCAGTTCTTTCATCAGTTCTTCCATGGGTCTACCCAACAGAACATCAAGCAGGGAAAAAAGCCCCAACATGAACATTGATTCAGATGAGAGCGGGCAATGCTTAACTTCCAAGCATACCAACTCCAGGAATTTAGCCCTTTTGATGGACAAAAATGCAAGCTCGTTACCTGTCGGTCCCGAACTCATATCAGAGAGCAGAATCATACGCAGCCAGCCAGCCAACTTCCGGTACCCTATCAATGTAATGGCCTGCTTGATGGAATTAATTTCGTTAGGTAAACCAAAGGTAGGGGAATTCATGAATTTTAACAGGCGATAACTCACTGAAACATCAGAGTTAATGGCCTCAGTCAAATCATCAACATCAAAATCATCACCACTGATGGAGCTCAGTAACTGCATGCGGTTCAGATTACTGGTAGAAACTTTCTTCCCGGGAACAATCTCCGGACGACTGAAAAAAAAGCCCTGAAAAAGATCGAAACCTAATTCCTGACAACGGCGAAACATTTCATTATCTTCAACTTTTTCAGCCAGAAGCTTCACACCCAGTTGTTTAAGATTACCTACAACGTTGGTAAGTTCTTCAGGCGATAAATCAAGACAATCGACTTTGACTATATCCGCCAACTCAATGAAAGGCTCAAAACCTTCCTGTCCGATATAGTCATCAAGAGCGAGCACATAGCCCCGGTCTTTCAATCCCTCAAGGGATTCGAGGACATCCGGTTCAGGTTGAACATGCTCTAGAATCTCGACCACGCAAACTTCAGGTGGCAAAAAATCCGCAGCCCCTTCCAGCAGCATATTACGGGGAAAGTTGACCAGCAATCTCTGACCTTCTTCAATATCGTCCTGAATCAACCCGAAACCGTCAGCAATCACCTGTGATGTAGCGGCATCCTCATCACCGACATCAGCAACATTGGTCCCTTCAGAATTACGGAAAAGGAGTTCATAGCCCCAAATATTTTTTTCCGAATCAAAAACAGGCTGTCGGGCTACAAAGAAAGAATCCAGAAAGACATCACAACATTCCACCATATGTTCACATTCCCTAAAATCGGTTAAAAAAGGATACAGTCAAGCAGTTAAAACTATACCTCACCGGAACCCTAATATCAATTAGCATTAATTATAAAGATTCCGGTATTAGGGCATCATCGGGGCAAGTGACAAACCTCTCGTTTCCTCAAAACCAAGCATCAGGTTGGCGTTGGCAACAGCCTGACCGGATGCACCACGGCAGAGGTTATCGATAGCGGCAAGAAGGATCAGCCTTCCGGTCCTCTCGTCAGGAACAACGGCCACATCACAGAACATGGTACCGCGCACCCAGCGGGTTTCAGGCAGCTGGCCTTCGGGCAGGAAACGGATCATTTTCTCATCACCGTAAGCCTTTTCATAAGCAGCGCGGATATCTGCGGCTTTCACACCCGGCTTCAGCTTGGTGTAGATGGTGGAAAGAATACCGCGGTCAATGGGCAGCAGGTGGGTGTTAAAAGAGACGGTCATATCTTCACCGGATGCAACAGCAAGCTCCTGCTCAATTTCCGGGGTATGACGGTGGGTAGTCAAACCGTAAGCACGGAAGGAATCAGCAACTTCACAGAAAAGGGTTCCCACAGCAGCCTTGCGCCCTGCTCCACTGGTACCGGATTTGGCATCAATGACAATGTCAGAAGTCTCCACCAACCCTGCCCGCAAAGCCGGAGTCAGACCGACAATAACGGAAGTGGGATAGCAGCCGGGGTTGGCAACCAGCTTGGCGCCCTTGACCTGATCACGGTAAAATTCGGGCAAGCCGTAGACGGCCTCTGGAAGCAAATCTTCACGGGTATGAGCGACCTTGTACCATTCTTCATAGGTCTCACGGTCACGAATCCTGAAGTCAGCACTAAGGTCCACAACCTTGATCCCTTTATCGTAAAGCTGTCCGCCGATGTTCATGGCTGTCTTGTGCGGCACAGCGAGAAAAACAAGATCGCAGGCTTCAGCAAGGTCCTCAACATCAGGGGCGGTAATTTCAAGTCCGCCAAGCTCCATACCGTTAAGGAAAGGATAGATATCAGCCAGTTTTTTCCCGGCCTCGGCACGTGAAGTCACCCTAACAAGCTTCATGCCGTCATGATTGCTCAAAATACGGGTAAGTTCCATCCCGGTGTATCCGGTTACTCCTACAAGTCCTACAGGTACGGCACTCATAATTATCCATCCTTGCGATAAATATTTAAGAAAAGGGCGCGGCTGAGCGCGCCCGGAATGATCGGTATATAAAGGTGTGCCCGTTGAAAAGCACAAAAGAAATGTCGAAAAAGGCGGCTATTTCTGGGTCTTCTGCACGTATTTCATGCGCAGATTGTAAAGCATCTCACAGAGGAGTCGTTCTTCATCTTCGGTCATGCCATTCTTGATCTTGTCTTCAAGCACAGCCAGCACATCAATGGACTGCTTGGCAAGTACCGGAGAAAACTCAACCTTACCGGTTGAAGGGTCAGGAACTTCTCCAAGATGAACCATGGCGGAAGAACTCATGGACATGACAAATGTAGAGAAATTAACCTCGGGAATGGGCATATCCTTGGCATACTCACTGCCGCACCCGCACTTTTTATCATCAGACATAATTGAACTCCTTGAATAATCTGCCGGATTCTAAAAATATTAGCCGCAAGATTCAAGCTTTTTAAAAAAATAAACCTCTCAAAGCTGAGAGGTTTATCCAAATACGCGAAGCCTAATAAAAGTTTTTGGAATTCTTAAACCCTTTTGCAAAAGGGTTTAAGCCGCCGGAGGCACTAATGTGCTTGTGCCCAATTACGTCCCAAACCTAAATCGACCTTCAACGGAACAGCCAAAGTGGCAATAGTCTGCATATCCCGTTGCAAGAGCTTACCGATCTCCTCGATATTCTCTTCAGGGCCTTCAACTAAAAGTTCATCATGAATCTGCAGGATCAACCTGCCGCCGAGATGCTTAATTTCCGCATTATCTGCCACCTTGATCATGGCCATCTTGATGATATCCGCGGCACTGCCCTGAATAACGGTGTTGATAGCCTGCCTGCGAGCCTGCGAAAGAACCTGCGGGCTGGTGGAATGGAGCTCCGGCAACAAGCGACGGCGCCCGGAAAGAGTGGTTACGTAACCTTTCTCTCGTCCCTGCTCCACTACGGAATCGTAAAATTGTTTAAGCACATCCAGTTTTTCAAAATACTTGGCAATAAATTCCTTGGCCTCGTTAATCTTGATACCCAGCTCGCGGGAAAGCTTCTGCGGTCCCATGCCGTAGATCAGACCGAAGTTAATGGTCTTGGCGTTGCGGCGCTCATCGGAAGTAACATCCGCCGGATCACGGTCAAAAAGCAGTGCCGCAGTGCGGGAGTGAATATCTTCATCGTGCTCAAAAGCGGAAACAAGGGCCGGATCACCGGAGAAATGAGCCAGCACACGCAGCTCAACCTGTGAATAGTCTGCTGCAGCTAAACGCAAGCCCTCCCCGGCAGTAAAGCAGGCCCGCATACGCTTGCCCTGATCCCCGCGAATGGGGATATTCTGCAGGTTGGGCCCGGAGCTGGAAAGACGTCCGGTGGCAGTTGCCAACTGGTTAAAATTTGTATGAATGCGCCCATTGGCATTAACCAGCTTGGGCAACGGTTCAAGGTAGGTGGAGCGCAATTTTTCCATCTTCCGATACTCAAGAATATCGGTGATAATTTCATGCTGCCCACTCAACTTTTCGAGTACGGAGTTGGCAGTGGAAAGAGCGCCCTTGGGAGTCTTGCCACCCGGCTTAAGGCCGAGCGTATCAAAAAGAACTGTAGCCATCTGCTGACTGGAACGGATGTTAAACGGCTCCCCGGACCGCTCATGAATTGTACGGGTCAGCTCGTTGATGCGTTCGTTTACCTCGGAAAGGAAATCCGCAAAGGCATCCAGATCAATGGTGATTCCGGCTTTTTCCATATCAGCAAGAACCGGAATAAGCGGAATTTCAAGATTTGCGGTCAACTCATCAAGGCCTGCGGATTTAATACGCGGACCAAGCACATGCATAAGAGCCAGCGCGGCCAGCCCCTGTGCATCGGGATGGACCTCATCCACTGCATCAGGCAATTCCTCCCCGGCAAAAAGCATGGCCCGCAGACGATCCCACGCGTAATTGCGCTCTTCGGGATTGAGCAGATAAGCAGCGAGGCTTATATCAAACCAGCGGGAGAGCGGAATCTGCCCCCATGCCTCATCAGCGCGCAGAAAAGATTTTACATCTGCCACCACAATTGTCTTTGCTGATTGCAGTCCGGCAACAAGCTCAGCAGCAGTGACTTTACACATCCATTCGTCACCATCCAGCCCGATGAAGAATATATTGCCTTCACGGACCAAACCGACTTCCTTGCCTGTGAAGTCAGGCAGTTCGTCTGCGGAAGTAACTTTCTTTAGTTCAAGACGATTTTCAGGTGCAGCAGGAGCCGGAGTATCTTCGCCGAACAGGGAAAACTGTCCGCCCCCGGATGCTGATTTCTTGGACTTGGCAGCAGGAGCTGAAGCTTCTGCACCGAACAGAGAAGCCTGACCGGAAGCCGACTTCTTGGAATTACCGGCAGGAACCGCAGAACCGGAGGATGCAGAAAACAGAGATTTCACATCACGCACAAGTGAACGAAATTCGTAAGTGGCCATGAATTCCGCGGCCCGGTCACCATCCACAGAACGAAGCTCGCACTGCTTGAGGTCGCAATCGAGGCAGCTACCCAACCGCATGCGGGTCAGCTCACGATATACAAAAATATTTTCCAGCTCATCCTTCATCTTCTTCTGGATTGCCGGCTTGAGCTTGTCGTAGTTGTCGCGGATTTCTTCCAGAGTCGGGTATTCAGCCATTATCTTGGTGGCGGTAACCTTGCCCACTCCCGGTACACCGGGAATATTATCAGCGGAGTCGCCTACAAGGGCCTGAAAATCAGCCCATTGTTCCGGCTCCAGCTTGGTATCTTCACGGAAATCAGCCAGCGAGGTGATCTTTTCTTTCTTCCCTGCCGGGTCCCACATGAAAACATTATTATCAAGGCACTGTTTGAGGTCCTTATCCGCACCGAGAATTACCACCGGACGATCTGCTTTATAGCGGGCAGCCAGCGAGGCAATACAATCATCCGCCTCTTCGCCTTCGGAGACTATAAGCGGCACACCGAGAACATTGAGTGCTTCTTTGAGCGGCTCAATCTGGGAACGCAGGTCGTCGGGCATGGGCGGACGCTGGGCCTTGTACTGGTCGTAAAGTTCGTGGCGGAAGTTCTTACCCTTACCGTCAAGGATGAAGACCAGATATTTCGGCTTTTCCTCTTTGATAACCTTGAGCAAGGTCCGCAACACAAAAAACATGGCGTTGGTGGGCACACCGTCAGAACGCTTTAGGTCCGGGTAGGCGTGAAAACCACGATAAAAAAATGCTGAGCCGTCAATCAGGTACAGGGGATCGCCATCAAAATTCAATTTATCTCTGAGTGCCATTATATGCCTTCGGGTTCAAACCCTGCAATTATGTGATTGGGAAAGGATCAGATGCGCTTTACGGACTTTTTGCCCTTGGTCAGCTTCTTGAGCACAAAGGATTCCGGGTCGGCACCTTCAAGAGCTTCCAGCTTGATCTCAGCCCGCGCAGCAGCCTTATGACCACCAGCGGAACCGATTTCATTGAAAAGCTTGGACGCAAATTTGCCCATATCCTTGCGCATGCCGTCCCCACGGAAAATAACCACGAGGGTATCTTCGTAGATACCGGAAACAACATCCCACGAAACACCGTGAACGCGCATAAGAAAATCAGCAAGGATAACCAGTGTATCCGGGTTCTCCACCTTGCCGATATGAGAAAAAAGGCCGGGACCGATACGGCGCAAATTGTAAAAAGCGCGGGAGAAGTAGCGCAGCCAGTCAGGATGAATTTCACTACGAGTAATACGCTTGATGAGATCCATATCCGCATATTTTGTCAGATATCTGAAAGCCTTGACGTCATCATCAATAAAGGGACGCTCAAAGCTCTGGGTATCGGTCTTGATACCGTAGAGAAGTGCAGTGGCCAGCAGTTTGGCCGGACGGATATTCAGGTTGTAGAGATACTCGGTCATCATGGTGCAGTTGGCTGCATACTTGGGCCGGATATCCACATACTCCGCATGGGGGTATGGCTCTTCCGGCAGGGGATGATGGTCGATTATCACGGAAAATTTCAAATCCTCGAAATCGGGATGGTGATGCGGCTGGGAATCGAGAATCGCAAACCTGTCGTACTGGGCCACAAGGGTGGGAATCATCCGTTGAGCCGGAATACGCAGGTAATGCATCATAGCGAGGTTATCGAGACGCTTAACCTCGTTGATATGGGCGATGCCCACCTCAGCAACCCTGCGTCCGATAATGCGTTTGAATGCCATTGCCGAAGCCAATGAATCCGGGTCGGCATTAACCACTACCAGCCAACGCTCTTCCTTATTGCAAAGGGCGAGCAAATCCTGAAGCTGATCTTCAAGCTGTTTAAAATAAGCCATAGTTACTTCTTCAGGGTCAGGGGCAACCCTGCGGCCACAAGATATACTTCATCTGCGATTGCGGCCATTGTACGGTTGAGTGATCCGAGCCTGCGAACAAAACTGCGGACTTCGCGTGTCATTGCCAACGGGCCGAGTCCCACCTCACATGACACTAAAACAACATCCGGCCCTCTCCATTCAGATAAAAGCCGGACAACCTCCCCGATCTGCTGCTCCCCGTCCGCAACTTCGGAACAGGAAAACAGCCAAAAATCCAGACTGTCCACCAGCAGGTGGTCGTATTCTTCTCTAGCCCTGTTCAGCACCTGACGCAAGTCCGCACCGGCTTCAAGAACCGGGATAGACGGATCGCGCTCCAGTCGATGATCCATAATCTGCTGCCGGAAAGCCATGTCACGGGCTTTTCCGGTAGCAATAAAGCATTTTCGGCCGAAATATTCTGCAAACAGGTCGAGGGCGTAGTCTGATTTTCCCGACTTATTGCCCCCCAGCACAAATGTAATCAAGATTTCTCCTAGGTACATGAGTACAAAAGAACGGGAAAACTATCTTTACGTACTCTATTTCCAGCAAAGACTGCAACCACAAGAAAAATTTCACAAGGTTTTACTTTATTTTTCTTGAAGTACAATAATCACTCAATAATTGCAGAGATTTAAAAAAGGATTTTTCCTCAAACACCTCTACAGTTACCGTGCCGCCCTTGCTTAGCTTTTCAAATAAAATATCGAGGGTTTCAAACCCGTCCCGATCAAGATGCTCCAACCCCAGATGACGGCCTTTCGGCCCTGGAGCATTCAGGTGCAGCATACGAACCTGACCATCAAGACCGGATTCGCGCAAAAGATCATGTTGTGCGTAAGCCAGTATGTGACCTAGATCAAGGCATATTTTCATCCCGCAATCAGCAATGTTCCCAGTGAGCCCAAACAGAGAATTTTCTTTTATATTCTCAAAAAGGACTGTCTCAGGATCTATCCCGCTGCGGGAAATAACTGCCGCAAATTCCTGAATCACCCCGGCAGCTTCAGGCCCTGCTGGCGGAGGATGGACAACATGAGCGGAAGGATTCAGATGCTCAGCCTTTTCATTGAGCGCAAGCACTATTTCTGCCACCCTGCCCCCGCCTTTTTCCCAAGGCAGGTCAAGAGGATGATGAATATGAAAAGCCAGCCCGGTATAAGCCAGCTCTTGCGGCAAATCAGCATCCGTATAGGCGAGGCAGGACTCTGTTTCAAAAAAGAGTAATGCCACCTCATCCACTTTCCCGGCCAGAAATCGGCAATTTTCAGCTATTGTACCAGGAATTACCCATGAAGGCGCAGATATTTGAAAATGAAAATCAGTATTATTCAAAAAATTGGCCATTTTTGCCGCCTTTCATTCATTAAATCTATAATATGCATCTTACTGATTATCCCAACACACCGGACAGCAATTCCTTTTTATATACGGCATAAGTATTGCTAGAAAATGAGTAGATTCAATTATGTCGGGAGAAATAAAAATGAAACGGGTCAGGAACTTTTTCCAGCATCACTTCAACCCGTTGCACATCTTCTGTAGGCTTAGAGGCGCAGGTTTAAGCGCTATGGCCGCAAGAAGAATGTCAATGGTTTATGAAAAGGTGGTTTACAAGGTTTTTCTGTTGTAGCTCAGAAACCTTACCCACTCTTATTCATCAGCACGGAACGAAAAGAAACGCCTACATATCCAACAGGCTGATTTTCTTCTCCTTCTGAACCTTTCGTGCAACCATCGCCGACTTCTTCACTTCCTCAGGAAGATTTTTCAAAAACCGGGACACGGGCAACATCAAAGTCCTTCCATACAAGGGTCTCCTGACTGCATGGGACATATAAAGATTTTTCTTGGCCCGGGTCATCCCCACGTAAAGAAGCCTGCGCTCCTCTTCGGTGTCTTCCTGCACCAGCGGCCCGTCCCCGGAAATCTTCCCGGTCAGGATATCCGGTCCGGCAAAAGGCACAATGCCGTCATCAAGCCCAGCCAGAAATACGGCTTCAAACTCCAGCCCCTTTGCTGCGTGCATGGACATGATGCGCACTTTTTCAGCCTTGTTGCGCACCTGATCCAGATCGTTCTGCATATGTATCCAATTCAATAGGCCGGACCAGCCGCCGTGCTCCTTATATCCTTTAACCATATCCCGAAAAGGCTTGCTCTCCCAGAAAAGCTGGTCAAAGGGCGGCATGTCGCTCAGATAAGCGGAAAGCCCCAACGGTCCGCGGGCAATGACTTTCTCCGGAACTTCCGGCACTTCATCATCGGCGTCCTCGGCAAAACCGAGCATCCTGCGCGCAGCACCCAGCAGCACTTCCACCCGCGGGTCATGCCAGAAAGATTCTGCTTCCGGCACACTACAGGGGATACCCTGCCGTTTGAGCATAGCCTCAATGGGACCGATCAATGCTTTGAAGCGGACCAGCACGGCAATATCACCGGGACTTAAAGTTCCGTGTTCACCTGCATCCACAAGGCTGTGACTGGTGGCCCCGATAAGCTGCTTGATGCGCTCTCCGATCCACGAGGCCTCGCGTCCGCTATCAGGAGCGGAAAAAAGATGGATTTCAGCGTCATAATCACGATGCGCCTTAAGGTGCGACGGATTATCCAAGACCGAAGCAGAGGCATCCAGCACTCCCTGTGCTGAACGATAGTTATCCTCAAGAGTTATCTGGATCAGATTTTCCCAGAATGCGCGGAAACGGTTTGCCACATCCCCGGCAGCGCCACGGAAGCCATAAATAGACTGATCCGGGTCACCGATGGCAAAGAGCCCTTCCCCGTCATCCCCGGCCAGACGCTGGACAATTGCCAGCTGCAAGGGCGAAAGGTCCTGCACCTCATCCACCAGTACGTGGGTAAAGGTACGCACATACTTGTCGGACTTCAGCTCGGAAAGCCAGAATTCCAGCAGATCGGTATAATCGACCAGATTGTACTGGTCTTTCTGGCGGGTATAATTAGCTAAAATTTCGGCAGGTCCTTCACTCAAAGGCTCCATGGTCTCACGGGCAAGGCCGATGGATTCCCATGCAGACTTAAGCTTTGCACCGGTCAGCTCAAGATTGGCTCGCCCAAAGACCCTGCGCGCAGTCTCTTCATTAAGTATGATCGGGTCATGATCAAAAGCCGAAGCCCAGTATTCAAGAGCCAGAGCGTGCAACGTGTCGGCGCGGGGCAGAACTTCATCATCGCCGAGCATGTTACGCATGCGCTCATTCATTTCCTCGGCAGCCTTGCGGGTGAAAGTCAGTGAAAGGATACGCCTCGCCCGGGTTCCCCTTTCCAACAAATGTTTGATGCGCCCCATGAGGGTCTGGGTTTTGCCTGTTCCCGGTCCGGCAATGACCAACACAGGTTCAGGTCCGGCTTCCACCGCCTTTTTCTGGGCCTCGTTAAAACGGACCACCCCGCTTTCCTGTTCCGGTTTACTTGTTTTGCGGACCTCTGCCTCAGGTTTGGGATCATCAAGATCACCCTTGGGTTTGCGGACCACAACCAGCTTCACGCCGTTGACAATCTCATCCCGTTCCTGAGCGGAAAAAACAGAAATAGTTCCGTACTGCCCGTCAAAGCCGGGATTACGGATAACCTGTCCCTCGCGCATGCGACGGATGCCCTCGGCAAGGTGCACATTATGTTTGCGCAGATCTTCAACCGGGACCTGCTGCAGGATAGAAAATTCTGAGCCGAATTCCTTGATCAGCGGAGCATAGACCCCGAGAACCCTCTTGGTCTTAGGTCCTGTTCCCACAATCTCGGAAAGAATTTCCTTGAGCGGCACCAGAGAATCAAATCCGGGCTGTCCCTTGGGCTGCTGTGCCTCCTCACGGTCAGCCAGTTCCATGACCCTTGAGTAAACTCCCATGGTCAATGGTTTGCCGCAGACCGGGCAGATGCCGCCGCGCATCTTCGATTCATGGGGATCGAGCATGATTCCGCACTTACGGTGCCCGTCCATGTGGTATTTGCCCTCTTCGGGGAAAAATTCAATGGTACCCATGAATTTATGGCCCAGCCCTTCGCCGCGCAGGGCACGGTAAATGCCTTCATAAGACATGTTACCGCTGAAAATATTTGCTTCGCGACCCAAATTCTCACCGGAATGGGCATCTGAGTTGGAGACCATGCGGTATTTATCCAGTGCGGAAATAAACCAGTTCATTTCCGGGTCTGAGGAAAGCCCGGTTTCCATAGCAAAAATTTCTGAAGCAAGATCACCGTAACATTCTTCCACGGTATCAAAGCCGGATTTGGCGCCGAAAAGCGAGAACCACGGGGTCCAGATATGTGCGGGAATAAGAAAAGCTTTGTCGTGGGTTTCGAGAACGATTTCGAGAAGGTCTTTACTGTCCAGACCGAGGATTGGTCTGCCGTCTGAATTGAGGTTGCCGATGGTGTCCAGCTTGGCGTTGAATTTCTTAACCGATTCCAGGTCGGGCATGTAGACAAGATTGTGAACTTTGCGGGTTTTGCCGTATTTTTTATAGATGGAGCTGATTTCGGTCTGGAGCATAAAGCGGGTCTGTCCGGCAAATGGACCATCCACCCAGTCGATTGATTCCTCCAGCCCCTGCGGCTCACGCAGGGAGAGCAGCCCGGAGCCGTCCTCCACCAATTGCTCTTCGATCTCGGCCACCCATTCGGGGTGGGTAAAGTCCCCCGTACCGATAACGTCAATGCCCTTTACTCTCGCCCACGCAGCCAGAAGGCGTGGGTTCAAGGCTTTGCTGGTGGCACGTGAAAATCTGGAGTGGATATGCAGGTCGGCTATAAATCTTTCCATGGTCTACCGTTCTTCCCCGTCTTGATCATTTATTGATCAACTTATCTATCTGAGCAGCACAACATCCTGTCATAACTACACATTATCATATCATCATCGAATCATCACAACCCTTTGAAGGCTTACAGGGGACACTACATGCAGCCCCAAAAGATTGCAAGGCACCCTCCACTTTGATAGGGAATTTTTAACTTAAATGCCTCCGGCGGCTGGGGAAGGGAAAACTTTTGCAAAATTTTCCCTTCCCCAGACCCCATCCCTTTCAAAACCTTTTGATATGCTTCGCACTTAGCGCACTAAGACGATCCTCGAATAAAGAACAGGCGAAGCCTTGGTAAAACGCACAATGGAGTTCATGTGAGAAACGCTACCATATATGATATTTGTGATGGTCCAATCCTTAAATGCCAGAATCCCACTGTTCCGGGCCAGAACCTGCGTAAACTTTATAAAAAACTTTTCGGTAATCCGCTTTTCAAACATTTCATCCTGCGCTGGTGCTCACACCCGGCCATTTTTCAAAGCCAAATCAGGCCTTATCAGGAGATGATGGAAGCCGCCATGCAGGCCACTTATGAAAACTGGCAGGATAAGGAATGGATTAAAACCACCTTCGCCCCGCTGGCAAAACTGCTGGACCGCATTCAGGACCCGCAGTGGCGTATCCGTGAGAAGGCCGACACCAGGCCCCCACGCATGCGAGAGAAAGAAGTAAATGAAGTGCTGGATGCGGTACTTTCGGACATTATCAGAGTCTGGGACAAGAATCCCAAGGACCCGTTTTTCCCGGTTTCCGCACAGGTGATCATGCCCGGTGATTCCATCTGCAACGGTGAGAATTTCATGAACATCATGACCGGGCTGGGTTCGTATGAATTCCAGAACATCAACCTGCTCTTCGGGCTGATGCGCTGCTTCTTGCATTCCAATCCGCTAGCCCTGAAAATCTTCCGCCGTCCATGGAAAGGTATTGCCGAACCGCTCTCCATGCGAGTTTCATGGATCACCCACCGCACCGGATTTTACGACGATATTTTCTGGGAACAGATATACAACCTTTATATATTGGAAGAACTTCCGCAGGCCGAACAGAATAAACTCAAGGAGATGCTCGAATCCCTGCTTCATTTCCTGATCGTAACCAGCATGGAATGGCTAGTTGCACCCTCTTCCGGCATCAAACATCCGGCCATCACCTGCCTGCCCAAAGACGGCAACGGACAGCCGCTCTGCAACCTCAAACCCCGTGACTGGAAAGCCAAAAAAGAGCTTGGGTTTGACGATTACGTCCCCGATGTGGACACTACTTTTCTAGCGCTGGCAATGTCCCGCAAATGGCTGGATCTAGTGGAAGAAAAGAACCTGAACGCAAATCAGGAACTTCTGCGAGCAGCCGAAGTATTCCTTGATTTCCCATGGGTGGAAATCATCAACGATTACCAAATCGGCGGCGGCAATAAGACCAACCTGCCGACTATCACCATGACCCGTCCGCTGGATTACTTCGGCTCCGTGCCGCTCTGGTTCGACAAACCGTTCAAGAAAGACAAGGAGGACGGGCGCATTGTGCGCGAGACCTTGGGTAATGAAATATGCCCCGGTCACAACATGGATATTTTCGAATCCATCCTCGCCAACCGCTACCAGTGGAAAGCTCTAGAAGGAGAAAACCTTGCCACCCTGCAACGGTTCCTGACCTTCCATCACAATGCATTCATAAGCGGTAATTTCAAGGAAGACAGCGCAGTGCGCTTCTACCTGCCGGAAATATACGTCAGCTATGCCGGACGCCTTTACGACACATGGCTGACCATTCCCAAAGATGAACGACAACTTATCGATCCTGACGGTAAGGTTGATCAAATCCGGGCCGCTGCCATGGATTACTGCAAGTACTACATGCTCGGTGCAACCCTCAATCCCTTTGACGCCTCACTGGCAGTGGCAACACTCAGCCTGCTGCGCTACCCCAATCGCGGTGACGGACTTATCGAGCGGGGCATAAAAGTTTTACACGATCACCTCGGCGAGGGCTGCTTCAGGCATCCCTACAAAGCCTACGAATGGACCATGGTCCGCCACCCCACAAGGATCATCGTCGGCAGCGAAGTAACAACATCGCTCTTCGCCATGAATGCTATCGCTTGTTACAAGCATTATATGAACTAACTATTCCTACAAACAAGCTAATAACCTAAAATAGCACAACTATAATTCATAAGCTGTTATGTATTTACATGGCAGCTTTTTCTTTATTAAAACAATAAAAAAGGAAGTATAACAACTAAGAATCAGGAGCAAATTATGCTGGCAGCATTAGCAGACAGAAATGACAAAAAGAAAATATATGCGACTAACGCTTCAGCTTCAAACACATATTACTGTCCAAACTGCAAAGAAAGAGTCATCCCGCATTTAGGACGCAAGGTCGTTCACCACTACAAACATAAACCAGGATGTAGTTGTCAATATCAGGGAGAAAAGCGTGAACACATGCAAGCTAAGTACGCTGTCTACGACGCACTAAAGCAAAGAGGACTTAATGTTGAAATGGAAAAATTTGTACAGACACTATGCCCTGAAGGTAATAGATATGCAGATATATATGTTAAAAGCCCTACAGGTGTAAAAGTAGCGATTGAGCTCCAATACTCTAACATCACAGAAGGTAATATTCTTAAAAGAACTATTGCCTACAAAAATGCAAACACATGTGTGCTATGGGTTCAAATTGCTCCTAAAAGAATCACTGACAAGCTAGAATCTAGACAAAAAAATTGTTTTGTAAGTAAACTATCCCCCACCCCACTCATGCGGTGGCTTGATGTTGTGCGCCCTACAGCATGGCTATATGAGCCAATCTCCTCCACTTTTTGGAATTTTGAATTAACCAAACACCAATTATACAAAACAGATAGAGAAGGATTTGAATATCCGTACTCATCAAAACGTTGGGTCGATACTTCTTTCACCGGGCCTTTTGATGTTACAGATCTGCTTATCCATCCAAGTTTCAATATAAAATATGAAGATAAGCAATACCATCTAGCTGAATTCAACGAAAAGTCCATACTGTAATGATTCTATAACAGGGGAAAAAAAATTAATTTGATCACTTTTCCGAATAACCACATATCTATTTTAACATACTACCATTTGATAAACGGCGGCCCATTCTTGGTTATATCCATATTGATAACCTTGTAGGCATCACGGGTCTCTTCACCCGGCCTTTTAATATTAATGATGACCGGTGCAGCTCCCAGCCCCACGGTGGTGAACTCGAACCGCCAACGCCCGAAGTCTCCCAGCAGACCGGAATCAGGTTTGATTATCTTAAATTTGTCCAGACTGACCAGTTCGGGATCAAAGGAAACCCCATCAAATTGATAGCCCCCTGAGCCGGGATTACGCATTTCGAAAGCAAGCTGTTCACCGGGCATTAATTCGAGATTAATCTCATGCTTTCCATCCATATCGTATTCGGCAACTGAGTCAGCAAAAGGGTTCAGCGATGAGCATCCGGAAACAATAAAAGTCAAAAACAGTATCGGAATCAGCCTTTTAACCGAATTAAATTTCATTATTCTCATATTTTCTGCTTTTTTGATGTGTATTTAATGTGTTCATTTTGACACTAGTGTTAATAAAATATTTTTTGTAAACAATTTCAGCAAGTTAAAAATTTGAGAAAAAACCGATTCAAGTGTAATAATATTAACCGTCTACGGCAAGGGTAAGCCGTAGAGCATAACTGTTTTTCCAGTTATAATTCTCATTTCGATGTGTGCCTAATCCAGGAATGTTCCTGTTTTTTCGGGCGCTTGGTGCTTTTATTACTGTTTTTACCTTTTTTAAGGAGTGTGAGGATGAAACGTTCATTACTGTTTCTTGCGCTAGTTGCTATTCTGAGTCTCGGCCTCGCCGGATGCAGCGCGGAAAAAAAAGAAGAGGCCCCAGCCAAAAAAGAAACCACTGAAGCAGCTCCCGCTGCCGCAGCCGGTAAAACCCTGAAACTGGCCATGGATGCCGACCCTGTCTCCCTTGACCCTCATGTACAGCTTTCCGGTGGTATGCTTCAGTACTCCCACATGGTTTTCGACCCTCTCGTACGCTGGGCCAAAGACGGTTCTTTCGAACCCCGCCTTGCTGAAAAATGGGAACGCATTGATGACAAAACCATGCGCTTTCACCTGCGCAAAGGTGTAAAATTTCACTCCGGCAACCCCTTCACCGCTGAAGATGTTGTCTGGACCATCGAACGCCTCAAGAAGAGCGTCGACTACAAAGGTCTGTTCGAACCTTTCGCTCCCGCAAAAGTTGTTGATGCCAACACCGTTGATATTATCACCAAGGAGCCTTACGGCCTGCTCCTGAACATGGCTACCTACATCTTCCCCATGGATAAAAAATTCTATGCAGGTAAAGATGAATCCGGCCAGCCCAAAGACGCTATTGTTAAAACCGGACCCTCCTTTGCAAACGTAAACGAGTCCGGTACCGGTAAATACATGGTTGCCGAACGCGAACAGGGCGTACGTGTAGTCTTCAAAGCCTTCCCCGAATACTGGGACAAATCAGGTAACGTTGACACCATCATCCTGACCCCCATTAAAAATGACGCTACCCGTGTAGCAGCCCTGCTTTCCGGCGATGTTGATTTCATCATGCCCGTTCCCCCGCAGGATCTGAAGCGCGTTGAGTCCACTGAAGGCCTGCAGCTGGTCACCATGTCCGGTTCCCGCATCATCACCTTCCAGCTGAACCAGAAACGCCAGAAGCCTTTCCAGAACCCCAAAGTTCGTCAGGCTATCGTATATGCAACCGACAACACCGGTATCGTAAACAAAGTAATGAAGGGCTTCGCTACTGTTGCCTGCCAGCAGGGTCCCGAAGGCTTTGCAGGCTACAATGCTGAACTCAAGCCTCGCTACGACCTTGAAAAAGCAAAGCAGCTCATGAAAGAAGCTGGTTACGAAAACGGTTTCGAGTGCACCATGATCGCACCTAACAACCGTTACGTTAACGATGAAAAAATCGCGGAAGCTTTCGTTTCTATGCTCGGCAAAATCGGCATCAAGGTTAACCTGAAGACCATGCCTAAAGCCCAGTACTGGGATCAGTTCGACGCACAGGTTGCTGACATCCAGATGATCGGCTGGCACCCTGACACCGAAGACTCCGCTAACTACACTGAATTCCTGCTCATGTGCATCAACAAGGAAACCGGTTACGGTCAGTACAACAGCGGTAACTACTGCAACCAGGAAGTTGATTCCCTCGTAATCGGCTCCCAGACCGAAACCGACCTTGCCAAGCGCAACGCAATGCTCCAGAAAGTAGAAAAAATCCTCTACGACGAAGCAGCATTCGTCCCCCTGCACTGGCAGAACCTGTCCTGGGCTTCCAAGGACGGTATGAACACCGAAGAAATCGTAAACGTACAGAACTTCCCCTACTTCGGCGACCTCGTCATCAAGTAGTGGAGATCACTGCATAAAACTACATTCAAAGGGAACTCCGATCCGGGGTTCCCTTTGATGCGTCTGAAACACAAGTAATTTTCAAAAAATCAATCCCGTGATCGGGATTCCAAAGGTAGTTGCTCCTTTGGCCGCCGGAGGCGAAATCACTCGCCCAAAGCGTAAAGCGCCTCAACTGTTTTCCGTCTGGAGTTAAATAAAAAATGTTTGCTTTTATAGTCCGAAGGATCGCGCAGGCGATCATTGTAATGCTGATCATCAGCTTCATCGGCTTTGCCATCAAGCAGAGTTTCGGTGACCCGGTCAGGGAGATTACGGGTGTTTCCGTATCTGCTGCTGAAAGGGAAAAAATCAGGGACGAACTCGGCCTTAATGATCCGTTCATGGTCCAGTTCGGCCGCTTCATGCAGGGGGCGGTCAAGGGTGATATCGGTAGATCTTTCTTCTACAAAAAATCTGCTCTTGATGTAATTTTAAGCAAGGCTCCAGCGACCCTGGAACTGGTTATCTGTTCCGCCCTGATCATTGTAATTTTCTCCGTACCGCTGGGTATCTATTCGGCTATCAGGCCCAAGGCCCTGTTCTCGCGGTTTGTCATGGGCGGGTCTATTGTCGGGGTATCAATCCCGGTATTTCTGACCGCGATCCTCATGATTTATGTTTTTTCAGTGGAACTACACTGGCTGCCATCCTACGGACGTGGCGAAACAGTAGACTTAGGCGGCTGGCGCACCGGTTTTCTGACAGCAGACGGATGGCTGCACCTGGTTATGCCTTCCATCGCCCTTTCTTCCATCATGCTTCCGCTCTTCATTCGACTCATTCGTTCCGAAATGATGGAAGTTCTTGAAAACGACTATATCAAATACGCATGGGCCAAGGGCTTGATGCCCAGACGTGTCTGGATTGTCCACGCTTTCAAAAACACCCTGCTCCCGGTTATCACCGTGGGTGGTGTTCAGCTGGGAACAATGATCGCCTTCACAATCCTCACAGAAACAGTATTCCAGTGGCAGGGCATGGGCTTCATGTTCATCGAAGCTGTTGAGCGTGGCGATGCTCCACTCATGGTGGCCTACCTTATGGTAGTTGGTCTTATCTTCGTAGTTGTTAACACCGTGGTTGACGTCATTTATGGACTGGTCAACCCGCAGGTCAGAATCACGGGGCAAAAATAAATGAAAACCAGATCACGCTGGCAGAGATTCAAAGAATCATATTTTCTGCACGATTTTCTGCACGACAAAGTTGCCCTGACGAGCTTCTGTATTTTGGTCGTGCTCCTGTTTATGGGTTTTGCGGCTCCCCTTGTCGCACCTTTCAACCCTTATGATGCTAACAACATCAACATTATGAACGCGGAAATTCCGCCTTCATGGCTTCCCGGCGGGGATACAACCTTCCTGCTCGGAACCGATGCACAGGGCCGCGACCTTTATTCCACCATGCTTTACGGCATGCGCGTTTCCCTGATCATCGGTATTGGTGCCGTTTGCCTTCAGGCATTCTTAGGTATTATGGTCGGACTGGTTGCCGGTTTCATGGGCAAAAGGGTGGAATCCATCCTCATGCGTGTTGCCGACGTACAGCTATCCTTCTCCACCTACATGGTAGCTATCTTCATTTCAGCCATCTTTCAGGCTGTATTCGGGGTCGCCAAGTACGAAGAAATCGCAGTTCCCTTGCTGATTCTGGTCATCGGCTTTGCTGAATGGCCGCAGTATGCGCGTACCGTACGTGCCTCCGTACTGGCAGAGAAGAAAAAGGAATACGTAGAAGCGGCAAAGGTCATCGGCCTTTCCCAAAAGAGGATTATGTGGCGCCACGTGCTGCCCAACACCCTTTCTCCTGTCTTCGTTATCTCCACTATCCAGGTTGCAAACGCTATTATGAGTGAAGCCGCCCTTTCCTTCGTCGGACTGGGTATGCCCGTGACCCAGCCTTCACTGGGCTCACTGATCAACGTAGGATTTGAGTATATCTTCAGTGGGTCATGGTGGATCACCATGTTCCCCGGTATCGTCCTTGTTTTGCTCATTCTGGTCATCAACCTGCTCGGTGACTGGGTGCGCGACTTCCTCAACCCGAAACTCTACAAGGGGTAAACAATGCAACCGCTTCTTGATGTTAAGAATTTAAGTGTCGAGTTCGCATTGCGCCAAGGCCCCCTTGAAGCAGTGAAGAACGTCAGCTTCTCCCTTAATAAGGGTGAAAGACTCGGACTGGTTGGTGAATCCGGAGCCGGTAAATCTGTGACCGGTTTCTCCATCATCAACCTCATTTCCAAGCCCGGATATATCTCCAACGGGTCGATCATGTTTGAAGGGCAGGATCTTGCGAAAATGCCTTTTGATAAAATGCGCGGAGTTCGCGGCAACCGCATTTCCATGATCTTTCAGGACCCCATGATGACCCTGAACCCGGTTCTGACCATCGGTACCCAGATGATCGAAACCGTGCTGGCCCACATGGATGTCACCCGCAAGGAAGCTGAAGAGATTGCGCTGGAAAAACTGCGCAAGGTCTACATTCCTTCCCCGCGCAAACGTTTGGATCAGTACCCGCATGAATTCTCCGGCGGTATGCGTCAGCGCATCGTCATCGCTATTTCACTTTTGACCGATCCGTCACTGATCATCGCCGACGAACCGACCACCGCTCTGGACGTCACCATTCAGGCCGAGATCATGGACCTGCTGCTGGAACTCTGTGAAACTGACAACATGGGCCTGATCCTGATCACCCATGACTTAGCTGTTGTATCGGAAGTCACCCAGCGCATCGCGGTCATGTATGCTGGCGGTATAGTGGAAACTGGTTCCACCCGTCAGGTTACCGAGACCCCGGGCCATCCATACACTCAGGGACTGATCGCCGCACTGCCCCAGTCCGGTGCAGCAGGCGACCGCCTGACCCAGATTCCCGGTGCCATGCCCTCGCTCATGAATATGCCCGCAGGCTGTCCCTTCAACCCCAGATGCCCACACTGTACTGACATCTGTAAGCAGGAACTGCCTACACTTAAAGAAAATAAATCCGGTATTTTGGTGGCCTGTCACCATGCCGACAAAGTATAGAGATTCGTCATGCCAACCGATTCCCTCGTAAAAATCAAAAATCTGGTCAAGCACTTCGACATTTCCGGCGGGCTGCTCGACCAGCTGCAAATGGAAAACGGACGCATCACACGCAAACAAACCGTCGTCAAAGCGGTCAACAATGTCAGCTTTGAGATTAAAAAAGGTGAAACCTTAAGCGTGGTCGGCGAATCCGGTTGTGGTAAATCAACCCTTGCAAGAACCGTGATGGGCCTCTATCCGCCCAACTCCGGTGAAGTGCACTATGGCGGTGAGCGCATCGACAACCTGCCTCACGCGCAGATGCTGCCCTACCGCACAAAAATGCAAATGGTCTTTCAGGACCCCTATGCCTCGCTTAACCCGCGTATGACCGTACGCCAGATCATTGAGGAGCCCATCTATTTTCACAACAAGGGCATCTCAAGGGGCGAAGCAAAGGACAAGCTGCATAGAGTAATGCGCAATGTAGGTCTTGATCCTGAATGGGCCGGAAACTACCCCCATGAATTCTCCGGTGGACAGCGCCAGCGCATCAGCATTGCGCGCGCTCTGGCTGTCGAACCTGAATTCATTGTGGCCGATGAACCCATCGCCGCACTGGACGTTTCCATTCAGGCCCAAATTCTGAACCTGCTCATGGATGCACAGGAAGAACGCAACCTGACCTACCTGTTCATCAGCCACGACCTTTCCGTTGTTGAACACATCTCCACCCGCGTGGCGGTTATGTATCTGGGCAGCCTTTGCGAACTGGGTACAGCCAAGGAAATCTTTGCCAATCCGCAACACCCTTACACAAGGGCACTGCTCTCGGCCATTCCGACTCTTGGCGGTGAGAAGAAAAAGCACATCCACCTTTCCGGTGACGTGCCCACTCCCATCAACCTGCCCACAGGCTGTGTCTTCCATGGTCGCTGCACCTTTGCAAATGATCGCTGCCGGGAGGAAGTTCCCCGCGCACGCAATCTGGAAAACGGCACTCTCTGCGCCTGTCACGCTGTGGAAGAAGGAAGGCTGTAGCCCACTAATCCGCCTTCACAGCTGACCTATACTTACAAAAGAAAAGCCCGTTAATAAAAGACGGGCTTTTTCATTATATGCTATACTGCCTGTACAAGTTTAGATTCAAATTCCTGCAGGACAACAGTATGAGCCAAGAAATGAAAGTGCTGGGGGTCTACTCTCAAAATATCAAGACCAGAATCGGAGCCGGCACGACTTCACAAAAATCCGAGCATAAAACTTACCATTACGTAATTCGTGTAGGCTACAGTAAATACCATGTGCAGCCATTGAATGAACAGGATATTCCTTCAGGTATGGTTACGGTTATCTCGGAAAAAGATTTCATAGCTCAGTTCAGCCCTGAATTATATTACTATCAGCGCAAAACTCTGCCTGCCCTGAAAACACTGCAAGCCAAAATTGCGAAAGGGGAAGAGGCTTTTGAAAACGGCAATCTTGATGATGCTGAACATGCCTTTGCCGGGGCTCTGATCCTTGCCCCGGAAAACCCTAAAGCGAATCTGGGCATGGGAACAGTCCAGTGCACAAAAGAGAATTTCGACAAACTCACAGAAATCATCCAAGTCTTGCTGAATCTGGATGCTGTTTTTCTTGAGGAACAACGTCAGGAATTCAACCTCTTCGCCATAGTACTGCGCAAAAGCAAACGGTATAATGAAGCCCTGACTTTCTATAAAAAAGCGCTCGAAATTTATCCTGAAGACGAGAACCTCCATTTCAACATTGCCCGTGCATATTTTGATACAGAAGACAAAGACAAGGCCCTTTCTCACATAGAAAAAGCACTCGAAATAAATCCTGAGCTTGAATCAGCCATGCTTTTCAAAAAATACTTGCTCAAAAAAAAGAAAAAAAAGACTAAGCCACCAACTTCAAAGCAGAAGCCCACCAATTATGACTCAGCAGAACAATGAGAAGCCGTCATTCCTAAATGTGAAACCATTGCTAAACAAAGTTCTAATCGACATTTTTTAAAAGCCTGCTTATAAACAGCAGGCTTTTAGTTTAAAACAGAGAAGAATATATTTAAAAAAAGCACTCAGCTTACTTGATATGCGTCTATTTGGGGAGACTGTTGATGGGAGATATTTTTCAGGTACTTGGTGTTTATTCCAAAAACATCAAAGATTACACCGGAGCCGGAACGACAATGCAGCGGGCCGAAAGCAAGACATATTATTATGTCACGCGGTCAGGTGTGGATAAGTTTCAGGTTCAGCCCCTCAATGATCAAAACATTCCCTCAGGTGTGGTCACCACCTTAAACAAAAAAGAATTCATCACCCAGTACGCGCCAGAGATAAAATACTACGAAAAAAAGACACTCCCTGCTCTGAAATCCCTCAGGGCCAAAATCGAAAAAGGTGAACAGAATTTTCTAAACGGCAACCTTGATGAAGCAGAGCAATCCTTTGCCAAAGCTCTTTTTCTGGACCCAGAGCACCCCAAAGCCAATCTGGGAATGGGGTCTGTGCAATGCACCAAGAAAAATTTCAAAAAGCTCTCCGGAATCATAGATAGACTTTTAAATAAAGACGAAATTTTCATGGAGAGCCAGAGGCAGGAATTCAACCTCTTTGCCATCAGCCTGCGCAAACAATCTCTTTTTGATGAGGCCATCACATTTTATGACCGGGCCATACAGATCAATCCCAATGACGAAAACCTGCACTTCAATACTGCCAGAGCTCATTTCGACGCCGGAAACAATGATATGGCGTTAAATCATCTGGACAAAGCACTTGAAATTGCACCTACACTTGAAGTAGCCTCCATGTTCAAGAAGTACATCGTCAAACGGAAAAAGAAATGATCTCGCAAAAGGAAAAACTTAAGGCTGCCTGCACTCCCGGGCTAAAAATCACCATCGAGTTAGGCGGCCTGAGCGACAAAGCACCGACAATAGTGGTCGGAGGGGATTTCATAAAATCCCTTATTGTTAAAGAGCCGATGGTCCACCATGCGGATAAATCCCTGTGGGCCGAATATATGTACCCCGGCAACGAAGCAACTGTCCGCTATATTCATGAAGGCATAGCCTCCGGGTACAAAACCGAAGTGATCAGAATGATCAGCTCTCCGGACAGGCTCCTTTTCCTGAAATACCCAAAGCGAATCGAATCATACAATCTCAGGAGACACAAAAGGGTTTCCTGCTTCATGGAAGCACAGATTGAACTCGGTGAAAAAAAGAATGTGGCCGTGCTGGAAGACCTGAGCACTAGCGGTTGCTGCATCAGCTACATAACAGACAAAAACTACTCTGACCCTGAAATCGGGGATGAAATGAAGATCTACTGTCCTTATTTCACGGAAAACGGAACCACCTTCATTCCCTGCAAAGTGCAACGCTGCACCAAGGATTCACGGAAAACAATTCTGGGCATGACCTTTGAAAAGCCCTCCCCGGAAATCCTCATCAAGATACAGGATTACGTAGCCACCATCCTTTACCACTCCTAAAAATTTCATAAAAAAAAGCCCTGCAGATCAACTTCAGCAGGGCTTTTTTTATTTGTATGAACAGATAATTACTTTTTAGTCCGGACCATCAGTCCCAAATCTTCAAGCATGGTCAGGTCATGATCAATGCCCTGACCGGATACGGTCAGGAAATCACCGACCATCAGCCCGTTACATCCGGCATGGAAAATAAATGATTGCAGGGAACGCAGAGCGGCCCTACCAGCAGCCATGCGCACTTCCGCATGAGGGTTGACCAAACGGAACATGGCAATAGTCAGCAGAATTTCCAGAGGCTGCAACGGCTCTACATCTTCCAGCGGAGTTCCCGGTATGGGAATCAGAAAATTAAGAGGGATAGAATCCACTTCCAGCTCCGCAAGAGCAAGAGCCAGCTCCACCCGCTGCTGATGACTTTCGCCAAGGCCCAGCAGACCGCCGCAACAGACTTCAAGCCCTGCCTTTTTGGCATCGCGTACCGTACGCACCCGCTCATCATAACTGTGGGTAGTGCAGACATTAGGGAAATAGCTCTCCGCCGCCTCAAGGTTATGATGGTAACGGACTACACCGGATTCATGCAATTTTTTCAAGGACTCAAAATCAAGGCAGCCCAGCGAAGCGCAATGGTTGAAACTCTTTTCGCGCATACCGTCAACAGCTTCGCAGACATGATCAAGGGATTTACCCTTAAGCGCCCTGCCGCTGGTCACGTAGCTAAAAAATTCAAGAGGTGACTGCCCTGCTTTATCAGCACAGTCCCGGATTTCCTCCACTGACATAAGCGGATAGGCCGGAGCCGGGGTGCCTTTAAAATGGCTGGACTGGGCACAAAAAGTACAGTCTTCGGAACAGTTTCCACTACGCACATTGGCAATGGAACAAAGGCTGACCTCACGGCCGAAACGGCGAGTGGTCATGGTATGTGCGGCGTGAAGGATTTCCGCCAGTTCTCCGTGGGAAGCACCGAGCACCGAAACCGCAGTATGTTCATCAATGGCACCGCCGCCGTGAACGGCATTCCACAAAGCCTGTTTCTCGTTTCTATCCAAAATATTACCCCTGAAGGCCGACGACTTCACAAATAGCGGAAGTCAGAGCCTCAAGTTCAAGATTTGAAATTACATAGGGTGGCATCACATAAACCAGTTTTCCGAAAGGACGAACCCAGACGCCGCGTTTAACAAATTCCCGCTGGATGGAATCCATATCCACGGGTACTTTCAGCTCAACAACCCCAATAGCTCCAAGGCAACGCACATCCGCCACCGCATTGGACTTAGCACAGGGAGCAAGCCCGGAACACAGCAGCCCGGTGATTTCCGCTACCCGTTCCCTCCAGTTGCTATTCAGCAAAAGATCTATAGAGGCATTAGCCACAGCACAAGCCAACGGATTGCCCATAAAGGTCGGACCGTGCATGAAGACCCCGCCCTTAGAAGAAATACCCTCGGCAACTTCCTTGGTGGCAAGGGTTGCGGCCAGAGTCATCATTCCACCGGTAATGGCCTTACCCACGCACATGATGTCCGGGCTGATCCCGGCCATTTCACTGGCAAACATGGTTCCGGCGCGACCGAATCCGGTGGCGATCTCATCGCAGATGAGCAGCACACCATGTTCGTCGCAAGCCTCGCGGACCCGTTTCAGGTATTCCGGGGAATAAAAACGCATACCCCCGGCCCCCTGAACCACAGGCTCAAGGATTACCGCCGCCAGTTCGTGGGCGTGCTTTTCAATTTTCGCTTTAAAATCAGCAAAATCTTCATCCGTGCATCTGGCGTCAAATCCGCACTGCGGGGCCTCGGCAAAAACATGTTCCGGCAGTACTGAGGTAAACATGGAATGCATGCCGTTGACCGGATCACAGACCGACATGCAGCCGATGGTGTCGCCATGATAGCCGTTGCGAATGGTCATCAGCCTGTTTTTCTCAGGCTTATCCATGGCATACCAGTATTGGATAGCCATTTTGATGGCCACCTCAACTGAAACCGAACCGGAATCAGCCAGAAAGACCTGCTGCAAAGGCTCAGGAGAAATCTGCACCAGCTTGCGAGCCAGTTCAACAGCAGGCTCATGGGTCAGTCCGCCAAACATCACATGGGGCATGGTCTCAGCCTGATCGCACAAGGCCTTAACCAAAACCGGATTATTATAGCCATGGATGGCGCACCACCAAGAAGCCATGCCGTCGATGAGTTCGGTATCATCCTCAAGGATGATCTTAACGCCCTCGGTACGCTTGGCCTGAAATGCAGTCAGAGGATTAGTAGCAGATGTATAAGGATGCCAAAGATGTTCTCTATCGAATTCGAGTATGGACATGTGAGCCTCCGGCGGCCCTGCCGGGGGCCTTAAACCCTTTTTGTAAAAAGGGTTTAAGAATCCCAAAAACTTTTATTAGGGCTTCGCCGTGTTATTTATAAAAAATCAGGAATCAAGCGCCTTATCAACTTGCTCCCAACATTTGGGATCATTGTAATCCCAATTTTCGATATATGGAATGGAAGCGATTACTTTTACTTCGGAGATTTTTTCGATGAAACGGATGTTTTCCTCAGCCATGCCGTACTCTTCGGGCGCAGGCTGGTTAGGCGAGGTCATAACCAGTCCGGAAATTTCAAGTCCGGACTGCTGCAGGGCAGCAATGGAAAGCAGGGCTTCATTGATACAGCCAAGCTTATTTTCGATGACCAGAATTACCGGATAACCAAGCTCTTTCATAAGATTAAGCATAGAAGATTCATCGCTCAGGGGAACCATTATGCCCCCGGCCCCTTCCACAAGAAGAAAATCGTCTCCTTCAAGTTCACGGACTTTCGCAGCAATCTCGACATAATCAAGCTCCACCCCGGCCAGTTTTGCGGCCAGATGCGGAGAGGTGGGCGGCTCAAAAATATACGGGCACTGCCTCTTGATATCCCAGACCGCTCCGGCAGCCTTATAGACATCTCCGTCCGGAGAATCCATGGAACCGTCAGGCAGGATTATAGCTCCGGACTGCACAGGCTTGACTGGAAGTATGGACCGTCCTGATTTCATGAAGAACCGGGCAAGGGCTGCGGTTACCACAGTCTTGCCAACGTCCGTACCTGTTCCGGTAATAAAAAAGCCGGCAGACAATTTATTCCACCTCGCCGGATTCGATTACTTCCAGCGGATCGCGATCACTTGTTTCGGCAAAAAAAAGCTCCTTGTCGTAAGGACCGAAATGGCCTTCGTCACCCACGAGAGTGAAAAATTCAATACGTGAATAGCGGCGGCAACGCTCCTCGCTGACCCGGTTGCTTACGTAGTAATTGAATTTATCCATGGAATGGGTGGACTGTCCCAGATCGATTACCCGGTCTGCGAACTCACACCACGCATGGGCCACCCACTTATCATCTTTAAAAATCCAGCCGTGGACAACTTCGACTTCATTATTCTCACTGGCAGGTTCAAGGCAATATTCATATGCGGAAGGTTGATTTCTACTCATTACAGCTATCCTTTTTCTTGGTATCAAGAGCCATTTTAATCGCGCCCAGTGCGTTACCAACTTCATGGTGAGAGGGGAAAACAGCTTCGGTATGCAGCTTTTCGGCAACTTCCGGCAGCAGTTTATGCGCGGCAGCACCAATACCCACGATGGGCAGATTTAATGAAGCGTCGAAGCTGACCAGCGAACTTGCAGCGCGCCCGGCAATGAATCCGGCCATGTTACCGCCGATCTCCTTGCGCACAATATGTTCAAGCATGGCATTTTCAATCTTGACCCTTGTCTCGGAAAGAACCATGGCTGCAAAGCCTGCTCCATCGAGATCAAATTCTTTGCCCAGAAGAACTGCAGCGGCTTCGGAAACAGACTTGTCGCCGATGTCCAGCTGTCCTTGTACATGTAGAGCATCAGTGGGAGTAAAGCCCACTTCTTCCACCAGCTGTTCGCGCACAAGTTTCTGGACCTTGCCGCCAAGGCCGATTTCACCGAGGCCGGTTCCGGACATGATCTGCCCGAAGGTGGAGGGACCGTTTTCAAAAAGATATTTCAGGACAACGTCATCAGAACCTTGCTCCGCAGAAGGGCCGACCTTAAGCAAGTGGGATTCGTGCCCTTTGCCGATCCATTTTTCCGGTGCGGGGATATCCCCAGCCATGCACAGAGGCACAACCCTGCCCGGACCGACTTCAAAATTACCGGAGCGATTGATGCGGGCAAAACTGTCTCCGCCAACACCCACGGTGAACATTTCCACCGCTTCGACATGGGTTTCCCAATCGCCGATAATGGAGCCGGATTCCTGAATTGTAGGCTGGGAATTACGGATCAGGGTAACGTCGGTTGTGGTACCGCCCACGTCAACGATGAGGGCGTCTTTTGCTGGGGAATAAATAGAACCGTAATATGCGGTTGATGCCGGACCGCTGGCAAAAGTTTCAGCAGCGCGCTGCACAGCATCTTCCATGCTCATGGGAGTAGCGTTACCACGCACAACAACGACAGAAGATCCGAGACCGCGCTCATCAAGGGCCTTGCCTACTCCGGAGAGAAATTCTTTCATTACCGGCATGAGACGGGCATTGAGTACCGCTGTGGCGGCACGTTCGGCCTGTCCGGCGCGAGTACTGATGGTATGGGAGCAAAAAACAGGTTGAGGATCAGTAAGTGAA
This sequence comes from Maridesulfovibrio sp., assembly GCF_965230075.1. Classification (GTDB taxonomy): domain Bacteria; phylum Desulfobacterota; class Desulfovibrionia; order Desulfovibrionales; family Desulfovibrionaceae; genus Maridesulfovibrio. The sequence continues at coordinate 3,349,401 of NZ_OZ245945.1, forward strand.
ATAGCTTTTTCTGCAATGAGTTCGTGAGCGGGATTCTTGATACTCATGGCTGAGCAGACAGCATAAACGTCCACATGTCCGGCCATATCCTGAATACCGTCCACAAGGGATTCAATATCAAGCGGATCTTCTTCCGCCCCGGTGATCTTGTGACCGCCCTTGACGTAACGCAGGGTCACCACAGGCAGCTTGAGCGCCTTGGTGGTGCCAATCATGAACAGACCGACCCGGGCGCCCTTATTCTCAACAACGGCGTTGGTGGCCAGAGTGGTGGAAACAGAAACAAGCTTGACCTCATCAGGGCTGATCCCGCTCTCCGCCATAGCCTTATCCAGAGAGGATGCCAGACCGAGGCTCAGGTCATGATGGGTGGTGGGAGACTTGGCCGTAGCCACCACGCTTGAGTCTTCGCATTTTACAACAACAGTGTCAGTGTAGGTTCCGCCTGTATCAATACCAATTGCATAACCGCTCTCAAAACTCATTGCACATATATCCTTCGCCCGCAGGAGGCATTATTATTTGCTCACAGGCCGCCCATAGCAGGCCTGACCAGTACAAATAATGCCGCTTTTGCCGATTGGCAAGGGTTAGGATATAATTACTCCGGCATAGGCTACCACTCTTTCATAATCCCCGGTTGCCTGACCTGAATTTGTATACTGCACAAGCTTGCCGGAAGTGGCACCCAGCTTTTTAACAGCAAACATACCCATAGTCATGGGCAGGACCCCGCACATGCTGATCTGGTTGGATGAAACAATGGAATAAAGATCGGAAGGGTCCATGCGAATGATCGCTTCAAGTGCCATGGAATCGAGTTTCTTAGCCTGATCTGCGGAAATAAAATGACTCATATCGGAACTGACAACGATTGAAATGGGCTCCGGGTGATTCTCCATAATATCCGCAATGGCTTCGCCCGCCTTACGCAAATTTGACGGAGAAGCTTCGGAAACGCAGACCGGAACAATCTTGATCGCCGGATTGAGGTGATGCAGAAAAGGTACAATAACTTCAAGGGAATGCTCCCGCGAATGGGCCTTTTCATTTGAAACAAACCCTGCTCCACTTTCAATAAGCTTTGCAGCCAGCTCCTCATCTACATCCAGATTGCCACCGGGGAATTCCCAACTGCCCGTATCCCAGACAGATAAAGGAGACCCCAGCCCGGTATGGTTGGGACCGAGCAGGAAAACAGTATCAGCCAGTTTGCTCTGGGCAAGTGTTTTGCCACAGGGTTCACCGGAAAACATATACCCGGCATGGGGAACCATGATCAGACGGTCAACCGGACGGTCCCCATCCACATCCGGGGTTCCCGAATACATCTCAAGTTCCTTACGAAGCTGATCAGGACTGTCCGGATAAAAACGTCCGGCAACTACGGGCTGTCTGTTCATGTTTACCTGCCTTAAAAATTATTGAAATACCGGGTCCGGTTGAAACTTGGATGCATCCTGTTCAATCTTATGGGTCGCCAGCGCGGAAGTTGCCAGACGTCCATAGAGATCACCCGGCTTCTTCTTTGCCACTTCTTCCATCAGCTTCTTCCATTCAGCAGTAGCCCCGGCCTTTTCGTAAAGCTGGGCCAGACGGAAACGGGATGATGCCCATTCCGGGTCGGAAAGCGGAATATACTTGTCGTACTCCGCTGCCCACTTAAGAGCTTCCCGGTAACGTCCGGAACTCTCCGCCGCAAAAATTGTCATCAGGATGCAATCCTTGATCTTTTCCCGGTCTCCCCCGGTTTCAAGAAGCATGGAAAGGGCTTCCTGCGCATAGACAAAAACCTTCTTCAAATCCTTCTTCTTCATGGAAGACTTAGCCATATAGTACATAGCATAAGCCCTTGAAGATTCAGGCAGAAGCAAATTAGAAGCCAGACCGGCCCAGAGCGGAGTACTGCGTTCAGTCTCGCCAAGATTTTCGTAAGCCATAGCCTGTGCGTATTCTATATGAACCTTCTGCTTTGGATCAAGTTTCCACTTATCCTTGGCAAGATTGACCAGCTCGGTGACCTTGCTCCAAGCCTGTTCATCCACATAGATGCCAAGAGCCATATCAAGGGCCATGGCTGAATACTTGGGAATTTCATCGCCCTGCAAATAACGCTCGATTAATTCCAGAGCCCTTGCAGGCTGCTCTTTTTTCCAGAAGCTGAGTGCCACACCAAGTCTGGTTTCATCATTGACATCTTTACCTTCATTATTCTTCTTGGCGTACTTGTTCCAATAACTGACTACCCGGCCATAGTTCTCGTCCTTGACCAGTTCCGGCACAGCTTTATCAAAAACCCTTGTACCAAGTTCACTGGCCCGTTCCCGTAACCCGCTACGCGGATACTTATCCAAAAAGGCCTGAACAGCCCCAAGGCAATCCCCGTACTTCTTGTTCCAGTAGTACCACATGCCCAGCTTGAGCTGGGCCAGCGGAGCAAGGGGGCTGTCCGGGAACTTCTCAATAATATGGGTATAAATTTTCTGCGGTCTAAGGTTGTAAGGGCGGTCAAAAACCTTATCCATCTGGCTCATGCTGGGATCATCATAAATACCTTCCTCAGCAAGACGCATCATGGAGACCAATCCGCCTTCTTTGTCAGGAAAATCTTTGGCGGCCTTTTCGTAAATTTCCTTGGCTGCAGTTTTCTGCCCGGTCTTTAAATAAATATCACCGATACGGGCCAAAACAATATCCGCTTCCGGGGCTTCCGGGGCAAGGTTGTAGTAAGCCCAATAATTTTCTCGGGCTTGCTCAATCTTGCCCAGCCTGTTCTGGGTATTGGCCGACATGAGTAGGAATCGCAGATCTTCAATATAAAAACGGGGCCAGCGTTTATCAATATAGTCAATAATTTGAAAGGCCTGTTCGTCATAGCCGAGGGCATCAAGAGCCTGGGCAAGACCAAGTGCAGCATCGCGGACAATCTTGCTGTCCGGATACATCTGAACCAGATACTGGAACTGATCCGCAGCCTTTTCATATTCTTTCATACCGAGGTAATACTCACCCCAATAGTAACTGATATAAGGAATGTTAGGATCGTTGGGATACTGGGACTTAAGCAGATTAAAATAGGCCTTGGCCTCGGGCATATTGCCTACTTTAAGGTTAAGCAAACCCAGATTAAGCAGAGCCATAGGAACATTCGGTGACTTGGTGTCCGCGTTCATGGCTTCCATCCACGCACTGGATATTTCTCCGAAATTGTCAGCCATGGCTTCGCGGTGCAGCTCAGTCAGGGCTTCGGCTTTTCCGTAAAGGGCACGTAAGCGCAAGTCCTGCGGCAATTCTTTCATCAGGGAAACTTCGGTAAAACCGGCAATAGCGGCTTCAATCTCACCCTCATCCAAAGCACCTTCCGCGGCAAGAAGAACGCCTTTGGCAATCTTGATCCGGTCCTCAGGACTCAGCTCCTTCTCGCCTTCAACTGCTTCCCCATCTTCTCCGCCTTCATCAAGCTGCTCAGAGTCCTCCACGGGATAGGCATCAGAATCAGATACATCCTGTTCACCCTCAACCGCTTCATCACGACCATCTGTTACATTACCGGTCTCAGGCACATCTTCCACAGTTTCCACAGCTCCCTCATCTTCAAGAGGAGGATACTCTGTGGCCTCGAAAGAATCTTCATCTTGCGGGGGAGGAGTCACTTGACCGGATGCAGAGGAATCGGGCGGTGCAATCCTGCCTGAAACCTGACCGGAAGTCTGTCCTTCATCCTGCGAAGGAGGCGGGGCAATCCTGCCGGACGCACTGCTTCCGGATTTCTGCGGCGGGGTGACTGAACCGGATGCACCTTCACCTTCGGGAAAATCTTCTTCGTACGCAACATCCTCAACAGCTGCACCTTCATCAACTGCTTCGTCAAAACCTTCGTCGACAGGTTCATCAGAAGGAGGCGGAACAATAGAACCACCTGCCGAACCTCCGGAACTGTCCGGCTCTATACGTCCGGCAACCTGTCCCCCAGCTTCTCCATTATCAGAAACACGACGGGCACTGCCCCCGGCCCTTGCAGGAAGCACGGAAGTATCAACAGGCGTGGCCTGCCCCGGACCAACCTTGGCTACAAGCGCACGATAAGTGTAGGGGACGGAATAAAATGGACGTTTTACAGGCTGTGGCGGAACCTGCTCTACCGAAGTATCTTCTGCCGCCTGCTCCAGTTCCTGTTTGAGTTGCGGAGACTCTTCGTCATCAGGCAGGTCGATCTCGTCGATAACTGGAGGTTGAGGAGGCTTTGACTCTGCCTTTGCAGCAGCTTTTTGGGCCGCGGCCTTGCGGGCAGCTTCGGCTTTTGCCTTTTTATCTGCTGCGGCCTTTTTTTGGGCAGCAGCCTTCTTTCGAGCAGCTTTTTTACGCTCGGCATCACGGCGAGCCTTTTCTTTAGGCGAACGCCATTTGGAGCCAATGGGGTCACGGAAAAACTGAATCAACATCTGGCCGTTACCCGCAGGCATGCGGATAAAACCAAAAGCACTGGTCCGGGTTCCGATGGTAATGGAACTCGATCCCACATCCAGGGATTTTACAATACGCAGGGAAGAAAGCGGAGCCGGAGTCGGCTGTTTTTCGCCCTTAAGAGCATTTTTAGGGAAGGAAATGGTAATCTGCTGCCGCCCGGTACGGGCAACTTTTCCAGAAAGATTTTTTTGGTCAAAGACAAGACGTATGGCATCCATGTCAGCCTTCGTATCAATAAAATACTCCAAGGCATGACCCGGATTAGGGCAGGCGAGCCAAAAAACGGCCGCCATAAAAAGGGTCCGGAAAACTCCGGTAAGTCGGCTAAGCGTCACAATCAACTATCTTTGCAATATTCCTGCCTACCCCTCACAAAATCCACACTTTTTTTAAAATTACTAAATTTCCAGATTCCTCTTCTTGATCTTTTCAATGAGCGTCGTGCGTTTTACCCCGAGCAGCTCTGCGGCCTTATTTTTAACGCCCCCGGCTTTTTCAAGAGCCTCAATCATGAGGCGGTCTTCGACCTTCTCCAGAAAGTCCTTAAGCCCTTTGGCTCCCTGCTCTTCCATATCCGTCAGAGTAGGCCAGTTGAATCCAACAGGCTGCATAAGCTCGGCAACCTTTTTCTTGGGTTCCTTGCCCACATCCTTCCAGATTTTTTCCGGCAGGTCATCGGGAACGATTTCGTTCTCATCGCAGAGAATGCACATGCGTTCCATGAAGTTTTCAAGTTCACGGACATTACCGGGCCAAGTATAGGAAACAAGCATATCCGCAGCATCAGGCTGAATACCGAGCTGCTCCATGTCCTTGTCTTCGCAGAAACGGCCAAGAAAATGTTTTGCCAGCAAAAGCACATCGCCGCCACGCTCGCGGAGCGGAGGCAGATGCATGGGAATTACATTGAGACGGTAAAAAAGGTCCTCACGAAATCTTCCTGCGGCAACCTCAGCTTCAAGATCGCGGTTGGTTGCAGCAACGATACGTACATCGACTTTCTTAATAGAAGTACCGCCGACCCGCTCAATTTCCTTTTCCTGCAAGACCCTCAGGATCTTAACCTGCAGGCTCAAATCCATCTCACCGATTTCATCAAGAAAAATAGTTCCGCCGTCAGCCAGCTCAAAACGGCCCGGACGGGAACGCACGGCATGGGTAAAAGCCCCCTTTTCGTGCCCGAAAAGCTCCGATTCCAGCAACTCTTTGGGGATAGCCCCGCAGTTTACCGGAACAAAAGGCTTTTCCTTTCGTTTACTGTTGCGGTGCAAAGCACGCACAAGCAGTTCCTTCCCCGTGCCGGACTCCCCGGTAACCAACACGGTACTGTCTGTGGGCGCTACCTTTGCGAGAATCGCAAAGACCTCCTTAAGCGCAGGACTGTTTCCAATTATTCCACCCAAATTAAGAGCCATTCGGCCTCCAAAATTATTCTAGTCCGGGGAACTTTTTAGCTCTGTTCCGCCTTGTGCGGATTACTCCATCATATAAAATGGCTAACCCTACACATTCACTGTCAATGAAATGACGCAAAGTCAATATGCAATTGAATTTTTCTTGTAAAAATCAAATAAAAAACAGTCGAATATCCCAATTTTAAGCTCCGCTAAAGGATAATCACTCCATATCCTCAAGTTCCCTGCCCTTGGTCTCCCGAACCATAAAGAGAACAAAGAAAAATGAGATGGCCGCAAAAAAGGCATAAATGGAATAAGTAACGCCCAGCCCGGCCCAATGTACAAGTGAAGGAAAGGATGCGGAAACAATGAAGTTAGCCACCCACTGTGCCCCGGCCCCCAACGCAAGTGCAGAGGCACGGATGCGGTTATTGAACATCTCACCAAGCAACACCCAGACCACAGGCCCCCACGAGAATCCAAAACAGAAGACATAAAGATTGGCCGAATAAAGAGCGATTGTGGCAGATGCTCCCTGCAAAACCGGATTTCCGGTAACATCAATGGGTGCATGACCGAACAGGTAGGCCAAGACGCCAAGGGTGATCAGCATCCCCGCAGATCCTACCAAGAGCAAAGGCTTACGCCCCACCCGGTCAATGAGCATGATAGCGACCAGCGTGGTCACGATGTTCACTACTCCGGTGATCACCGTAATCCATAGAGAACTTTCCTCGGAAAAACCAACACTGCGCCAGAGCATCGAGCCGTAATAAAAAATTACGTTAATACCCACAAACTGCTGCAGAACAGAAAGCCCAAGCCCAATCCAGACCACAGGATGAAGCCCCCCTTCACACCTTAGAACAGCAAATGAGGGAGCGCATTCTATCTTAAGGCTGTCCTTGATTTCCTCAATTTTCTCCAGAGTCTTATCACCAAGAACCTTTGCCAGAATCCCCTCAGCCTCTTTCTCTCTTCTGGAGGCTATTAGGTAACGGGGAGACTCAGGGATCATCAAGGCGGCGAATCCATAGAGCAATGCAGGCGGTACCTCAGCCCAGAACATCCAGCGCCAAGTCTCAAAACCGAACCAAAGTTCATTATCCGCAGATCCTCCGGCAAAACCCACCAGCATATAATTACTGAGCATAGCCACGAAAATACCGACCACAATAGCCAACTGCTGCAAAGAACCGAAGCTGCCGCGCAGGTTGGCCGGAGAAATCTCCGCGATGTAAGCGGGAGTAATAGCGCTGGCAAGGCCGATGCCCACTCCTCCGAGAAATCGCCAGAAAATAAAATCCCAGACAGTAACCGGAAGTCCGGCACCAATTCCACTGATGGTAAACAGAAAAGCCGAAAGAAGCATGGGCTTGATGCGCCCATAACGATCAGAAACCGGACCGGAAAGCAGGGCCCCGACCGCAGAACCAATCAGCGCAAGGGAAACGGACATTCCCACCAAGACCGGGCCGACCTTGAAATAATCGCCCAGCGCAACCACCGCGCCGTTAATAACCGCAGTATCAAAACCGAAAAGAAAACCGCCAAGGGCTGCGGCAGCGGAAATGAGCAGAACAAAAATGACAGAAGCAGATTGCTTGGACTCAGGGGGGGAACTTGCAGACATGCTCACCTTCTTGAAGTTGGGTAAATTACAGTTGAACAACAGTAACAAACAATACAAGCTGTTACCACACTCTCCATAGCAATGTCATCACAACTTCAAGGCAACCGACATGAAAACAAAAAAGGGAGACACCGACTGAAGCCAGTGTCTCCCATTCTTTCATCTAAAACGCGATAGCGTATCTTTATTTCTGTGTTCTCTTGGCAATCTCTTTAGCGGGAAGAATTCCGGTAGCAGCTGCGGAAACAATGTTTCCTGCAACACCGGGACCGTCACCGGCCACAAAGAGACCTTCCAACGCGGTTTCAAGCTGATCACTGGTTTCCACCTGAGTGGAGAAGAACTTGATTTCCGGTGCGTAGAGCAGGGTTTCCTCGTTGGCTACACCGGGCACTACGTCGTTAAGTTTTTCAAGACCTTCGATGAGGTTACGCACGATACGCTCAGGGAGAGCCATAGCGATATCACCGCAGGTAACGTTCTTCATGGTCGGCTCAACAAAGCTGTTGCGTACGCGGTTCCATGTGGAACGGCGACCGCGCTTGAGGTCACCGAAACGCTGAAGGATGGGCTTGCCGCCGCCGATGATGGTGGCGAGCTTACCGATGGATTCACCATAAGCCTGGTTATCGGTAACAGGCTCTTCAAGCACAACCTTGGAAAGGAAAGCGAAGTTGGTGTTCTCGGATTTCTTATCCATGTATGCGTGGCCGTTTACGCAGACAAAATCCTGATAGTTTTCAAGAGCTACGAATCCGCCCTGGTTGGTACAGAAAGTACGGACCTGATCATCGTAGGTGTTGGTGCGGATGAAGAAAGTGGGGTCGTAGATCACGGAACAAAGGTCACGCATGATGTCGCCGTGCACTTCAACACGCACACCAACCTCAATACCACGCTGAGTGATAGCGAGATCGTGTTTCTTGGCAACATTACCCATCCACTCGGAACCGACACGGCCCGGAGCAAGGATAACATTCTTGGCTCTGTACTCATTCTTCTTGGTAACAACACCGGCCAACTCGCCGTTCTCGATAAGAATGTCTTCAACATGCTCACCAGTGCGGAAAGTTACACCTCTTTCCATGCAATAATCAGCCATTCCGGCAATATGTCCGGGCAGGTTGTCACTGCCTAGGTGCTTCTGTTTGATCAGCAGCAGGTCGATACCGTTTTTAAGGGCATCTTTGCGGATGTTCTTGGCTTCATCCATGTTGGTGGGGTAAACCTGACCGTCCATGTTGAAACGGTTGAAAATATTTTCTGTTTCGTCGATGAGTTTTTTTGCCTCGGAAACAGACATAAACTGGGTAAGGTCAGTCTTGCCGAGCTTGTGAATATAGTTGAGCTTGCCGTCGGAAAAAAGGCCAGCCCCGCCCACACCGGAAAGGATGTTGCAGGGTTTGCATTTAATGCATTCCTGATCCCCGGTTATGGGACAATGTCGTTTAAGGGACGCCTTTCCCTTTTCGATGACCAGAACATCAAGGTCGGTATTCTCGCCAAGGTAATAGGCTGCGAAAAGTCCCGCAGGACCGCCGCCGACAATAATTACATCAAACTCTTTCTTCCCGTTATCTTTCGGGCTCATAATATTCTCCAGTATTGGTCTTTTTCGCCTGCTTTGCGCAACCCGCGCAGGCATGCCAATATACGCTTTTACCCAGAGAATTTCAAAATTGCAACCTTTTATTATTATTTTTCAAACACAACAAAAACCATATGGAATCAACTACTTACCACAGACAACCCAAATAATCGGTTACTGTCAAAGCAATCCCTCTTGACCCGGAGCAATTACTTTTCTACATGGATTAGTAAACCCAAAAGGAAAATTCATGAGACTGACAACAAGAAGCAGATACGGAACCCGAATGATACTGGACATCGCCACACACTGCACAGCAGGCCCGGTCCGTATTAGTGACATTGCCAGCCGTCAGGGACTTTCAACAAAATACCTTGAAAAGCTCATCCGCGAACTGAAGAAAGCCGGATTTATCGCCAGTAAACGCGGCCCCGGCGGAGGACACACACTTGCAATGGCCCCCGAAGACATCACAGTCGGCGCAGTAGTTAGAAGCCTTGAGGGCGATGCCGGACTGGTTGAATGCCTCGATAATGACGACCTTTGCAAACGGATCGACAATTGCCCTACCCGAGAAGTATGGGTGAAAGCCAGCAAGGCCATGTATGCAGCCTTGGATGAAATCTCAATTGCCGACCTGCTGAAAGAAGGCTCCTTCTGTATCAAAACCAATCCATACTAAATAACTAAAACATAAGATTTCTACCCCTGATCCGCATCCGCGCTTCAGGGGTTCTTTCTTTTTTACGTCCAAACGATTCAGCCCCCACCGAATTTCACTATACATCTTTAATTTCCCTTGCAAATAAGCCAAACAATATCCTACTCTCAATTTTATGATTTACAAACTAACCGCACTCATTGGCATTATCTGCGCTGCCGGTCTTTTTACTGCTGCCCACTTTTCCTCCCCACCGGAAAATCTGGGAATGAACGGAGGCAATCTCTCGCCGTGCCCGAACAGTCCTAATTGCGTTTCCTCACAGGAAACAGATGCGAGCCACACTACTCAAGCATTCAAAGCCGACGGTACCAATAAAGAAGTCATGAAAAAACTTAGGTCCTGCATCAAAAAGATGGGCGGTAAAATCATTACCCGCAGCGGCCCATACCTGCATGCAGAATTCAGGAGCAAATGGTTTCGTTTTGTAGATGACCTTGAATGCATATATGACGAGGCGGAAGGTAAAATTAATGTTCGCTCCGCATCACGCCTCGGCTATTCCGATTTCGGAGTAAACAAAAAACGGATAGCAGAATTGCGCATGATTTTTGAGAAAGAATAAAATTTTGCTGCAAAAGCTATTATCGAGAGTCAGAATACCATCTATCACCAACTATCAGTTTTAAATATTCGACGAATTCTCCTGCCTGAGTTTAAAAATTGAGGCTAAACCACTATCAGGAGGAGAAACAAATGAATTTCAACAAGAAGATGATGGTAATGCTCGGGTTGGCAGCTCTGCTTATGTGCATCGCAGGCAATGCCTTTGCCATGAAAGACAGCTACAATTACATGAGCCCTGCTGCTTTACAGAACGCCATCGACACCAAGGCAGATGTTGCCATTGTAGACATTCAGGTTGCCGACGAATTTAAATCACATCACATCAAGGGTGCAATCGAGACCTGCGCTTATCCGGTAAAAACAGTTGCCGACACTGAAAAACTCAACCCTGCTCTGAACGATCTTAAAAGCTCAACCCAGCCCATTGTAATCATCTGCCCGCGCGGAAAAGGCGGCGCAGAAAGAACCGTCAACTACTTCGCCAAACAGGGAATCGCTCCCTACCGTTTATTCATCCTCACCAACGGTCAGGACGGCTGGCCTTACGCGGTTAAATCTAATTAAGAACAAATCATAAAGACTTACAAAATCCCCTTCTGCCAACATTCCGGCAGGAGGGGATTTTATTTTGTAATGAACAAGCGAAGCTGTATTCCGAATATCGGATAAATTGTTGACTACACCGGAGAACTATTGTGTATTAGCACCGTAATAAGACAACTCTAATTAACGAGGAAAACAGTATGATAAAACTCGGCACAACCTACCTAATGGCAATAGCCTTTCTCCTTGCATCAGCAACAACGGCAGCAACTGCTGCTGAATGGAGATTCCCCGGAGAATTTGAAAAACAGGAAAGGGTTTACCTCGGTTGGCTGAGCAAAGAGTACGTAAAAGGGTACCACACCGACGATGTCCTACTGGAAATAGCTGAAAATCTCGCTCCATATACCGACATAACCATCTGCATCCCTGAAGAGAGCCAACGCAAACACGTGCAGTCCCTGCTGGAAAAAACTAAGCTGCCCATGAACAAAATTTCATTCCAGACCATCCCCTTCACCATGCTTTACTGGCGGGATTTCGGTCCTATCTTCACAACAGATAAGCAAGGCCGCAAAAGCATTGCCGACTTCGGTTTCAATTGCTGGGGCTACTTCCCGCAATCGGACACTCAGTCCCGGATAATGGAACGCGTTGACCGCGACATTGCCAAGCAACGCAGAATCCCTTCCAGAATGACCCGTCTGGTCAGTGAAGGCGGTGACCGGGAGCTGAACGGAAAAGGAACCATACTGGTCACTGAAGCCTGTGAATTCCAACGTAACCCCAACCTTTCACGCGCAGACATTGAAGCGGAACTAAAAGAAATACTGGGCGTCACCAACGTTATCTGGCTGAAACAAGGAACCGTTGATGACGATGCATACAATGTAAGCACCCTGCCCGGCCCGAACGGCAAGGGAGTAGCCTACCGCAGTGCCGCAGCCAACAACCACATGGACGAGTACTGCCGCTTTGTATCCCCGGACACAATCCTGCTGGCTGAAGTGAGTAAAGAAGAAGCAGCCCAAGGTCCTGTTGAAGCGGAAAACCACCGCCGCATGGAAGAAAACCTTCGCATCCTGCAAAACGCTGTTGATCAGGACGGTAAACCTTTCAACATCATCCGCATCCCCATGCCGGAAACCCTCTACTTCGAAGTAACACCTCAGGATGAAGCATATTTCGGACTGGTGTCATATCCCCGTTTTTCAGACGGCACAGCTTTCCCCGTAGGACAGTCAGTACAGGTTGTTCCGGCACAGAGCTATTGCAATTTCCTGATTTCCAACGGCGTGGTTCTGGCACAGAAATACTGGCATAAAGGCCTGCCTGAAAAAGTAAAAGAGCGCGATGCCGAAGCACTGGCGGTCCTGAAGACAGCCTTTCCCAAACACAAAGTGGTGTCCATCAACACCCTTGGAATCAACTTCGGGGGCGGCGGCATTCACTGCTCAACGCAACAGGAACCGTATACGGGTAAATAACAAAAAAACTCCCCTCGGGATTACCCGAGGGGAGTTTTTTGTTATCCAAAGTGTCGCCGCAATCGCTCTATCCTTTCGGTAAGCAACTGCGGCTGTCGGCGGAGATCAGGTGGGGAAGATTCCCCTCTGCCTCCTTACATATAATAGTAAGCACTTATTCCGACTTGGCAACACCTGAAAAGCAACTTATTGCTAATTACTGCATGTTTTTCATAAAACACTTCAAAATTTATAATTTTAAATAATATTTTCAACACAATAAAAACTTTGCATTCCGCATCAAAAATAAAAAAACTCCCACCGAAAGTTTCGGCAGGAGTTTTCTATTATCCAAAGTGTCGCCGCAATCGCTCTATCCATTCGGTAAGCAACTGCGGCTGTCGGCGGAGATCAGGTGGGGATAATCCCCTCTGCCTCCTTACAAACAAAGTAAGCACTTATTCCGGCTTGGCAATACTTGCAAAGGCACAATGATTGTGGATTGATTCAAAACTTTCCACATCAACTTGGTACCAGAGAATTTTAGGGTGTTTTTCCAGACCCATAGCCGCATTGCGAACCACATCCTCAACAAAAGTAGGATTTGCAAAACTTTTTTCCGTTACGTGTTTTTCGTCTTCCCTTTTGAGCAGTGAAAACACTTCACAGGAACCTGAAGCTTCAGCAATCTCTACCAGATCCTCAATCCAGACAAAACCCTTGGACTTGGTCTTGATGTGCACCACGGCCCTCTGGCTGTGAGCACCCTCATCACTGATGGCCTTAGAGCAGGGGCAAACAGTCATAACCGGAACTTTCACCCCGAGGGTAAACTCCAGATTATCACCGACCATCTCACCTTCCACTGTGCACTCATAGCTCATGATCCCTTTACGTCCACTGACCGGGGATTTCTTTTGCAGGCAATAAGGAAAGCTGAGTTCTGCGTGGGCGCGCTCAGCCTCAAGACGGCGCAGGATATCGCTGAGCAGATTGTAAAAGCTCTGGTAATCCAATTCTTCTGACCAATCTTCCAAAGCTTCCACAAAACGGCTCATGTGGGTGCCCTTAAAATGCGCGGGCAGGTCTACGGACAAAGCAACTTTAGCCATGGTGCTCTGGCTGCCGGACTCCCGGTCTCGCACCACAAGGGGGAGGGTCAAATCCCGCACGCCGACCCTGTCAATGGACATGGCTACTTTCGCGGGACTGTTCTGTACATCTTCCATTTTAAACGAGTTCCTCGCCGGTAGTGGTCAGGCCAAGCTTGCCGTGCTTCACACCTTTGGTAGAGATAAGGCGGTGAGCCAGTTCCTTGATCTGCTTACCATCACCTTTCAGGACCATGACTTCAAGACAGTTGTCATGGTCAAGATGCACATGCAGAGTGGACATGATCAGATCATGGCTGTCGTGCTGCAGCTCGGTCAAACGCTGGGAAAGACCGCTCTGGTGATGGTCATAGACGAGAGAAAGGGTTCCGGCCATCTGACCTTCAGCCTCATCCCATTCTTTTTCCACCAGCATATTGCGGATCAGGTCACGAATAGCCTCGGAACGGGTCTGGTAACTTTTCTCGTCACAAAGCTTGTCAAATTTCTCAAGAAGATCGGAATCAAGGGAAACCCCGAAACGTATAGTTTTACCCATTTCAAACCTCCGTAAAAATCATATGGATTTGCCGGGAACAACTTCCCGGATATTAACTGTCATTTCCGCATTGCAGCAGGCAGCCTTCTCGGTCAGCGGCAGCGCTGTTTTCCAGCCTAAAGATTCAAGTTTTTCCCAGACCGGAACTGAAACATCACGCACCGGCTCAGCCATCCAGATGGTACCGCCCGGTTTAAGCACCCGCCGGAAAAGCTTTTCCAACGGATCAAAAAATCTTTTTTCGTAGAGGATATCCCCGCCCCAGATAAAATCAAATGAATTTTCGGCAAGGGATGGTTCCCGCCAATCCATCTGCAGCCAGAGTGGCTGGACAGTTTCACTGTCCTCACTGCTGTTGATAATCGCATTGTCTTTGGCAAAATAGAGCGGCGGCAATTCATAATCAAAAGCCACAACATCCGCCCCGAGAGATTGCCCGATAACGGCGGTCAGTCCCAGTCCGCAGCCGAGATCAAGGCACTTGCGCCCTTTGATCAAATCCACATTGCGGAAGAGCCATTCTCCGAGTAAAACACTGGCCGGCCAGAGTTCCGCCCAGTACGGAAGCCGTTCATCATCACCAAATTCATCTTCACCGATTTCGTCCCAAAGGGTTTCCAGATCGGCTGTACGCTCTATCTTCCAGACCCTTCCGGCGGTCTCTACTTCTATTAATTCCCGTTCACCGGAAACATAATCTTTCAACAGGTAGTCTCCTTAATTACGCCGCAGATGGTGCTTTATCAACCGTCTGCGTATGCTTTTTTTCGCCAAAAGACAACCTTCGGTAACACGAATTATTACCCCGCAAAATTATAAAATCATTCAATTTTAATTTATGGATAATTTTACAGAATATTTTTCTGCAAATTAGCCCTGTAGAAGCCTTTTATTTCTTAAGCAGGAATGCTATCAGGGGCGAGTTATCCATATAGACACGGTCAGGAAACATAAAAATTCAGTATTCATAGAAGGAGGCCCCATGATTCCGCAGGAACTTCTTTACGCCAAATCTCACGAATGGCTCAAGGTTGACGGTGAAAACGGTGTTATCGGTATCACCCACTTTGCTCAGGAACAACTCGGCGACCTTACTTTCGTCGAACTCCCGCAGGAAGGCGATACTTTCGCAGCAGGCGACGAATTCGGTTCCATTGAATCCGTAAAAGCAGCCAGCGAAATGTACGCTCCGGTTGATTGCGAAGTAGTCGCAGTTAACGAAGCACTGGAAGACGCTCCCGAAAAAGTCAACGAAGATCCTTACGGTGAAGGCTGGCTCGTCAAAATAAAAATCACCGGCCCCACTGACGCTCTTCTCGATGCCGCAGCTTATGAAAAGGTAACTGAAGAAGAAGCTCACTAATCTGGAGCCGCTCTTTATATTAGTACACAAAATTCCCCGCCGACCGCTCACGTCAGCGGGGATTTATTTTTTATACCGGAGGACATAATGCCTTACGTACCCCATTCCCCGGAAGAAATCCGGGAAATGCTCGATATTATCGGCGTGAACTCCGTGGATGACCTCTTTGCCGAAATCCCGGCTGAACTGCGCCCCAAAAGCTTTGACCTGCCTAAAGGAAAAAGCGAAATGGCAGTTCTGCAGCAGCTGGAAAAGATGGCTGCAAAGAACACCACGGACCTGACCAGCTTCCTCGGAGCAGGTTTCTACGACCACTTCATCCCCGCAGCGGTTGATGCCCTTTCCTCCCGCAGCGAATTCTACACCGCCTACACCCCTTACCAGCCTGAATCTTCTCAGGGTACCCTGCAGGCGATCTTCGAATACCAGACTGCCATGGCCCGTCTCATGGATATGGACTACGCCAACGCCTCTGTTTACGACGGCGGTTCCGCACTCTACGAAGCGACCCTCATGGCAGTGCGCAAGACCAGACGCAGGAAAATCATCGTCAGTGAAGCACTGAATCCTATTTACCGGGTTATGCTTGACTCATACACCACCAACCTGAACCTTGAACTTGTCACAGTGCCCCACAACCATGGCCGCACCAACGTCAAGTCCATTATCGCAGCAGTAGACAAAGACACCGCAGCGGTTATCGTTCAGAACCCCAACTTTTTCGGTTCGGTGAACGATTTCACTGAAATGTTTGAAAAAGTGCATGAGCACAAGGCTCTGGCAATCATGTCCACCTACCCGGTCATGCAGTCCGTGCTGAAGACTCCCGGCCAGATGGGTGCGGACATTGCCGTCGCAGACGGACAGTCCATCGGCCAGCCCCTTTCCTTCGGCGGTCCCTACCTCGGGATCATGACTTGCACCAAAGCGCTGGTCCGCCAGATGCCCGGACGTATTGCCGGACGCACCGAAGATGAAGACGGTAAGACCGGTTACGTTCTGACCATTCAGGCCCGTGAGCAGCACATCCGCCGCCAGAAGGCGACCTCAAATATCTGCTCCAACCAGGCCCTCTGCGCCCTGCGTACATTGATCCACCTCTGCCTGCTGGGCGAGGAAGGTCTGCGCCGCACCGCAGTTCTGTCTGTTGAACGTGCCCACTATGCAGCTGAACGCCTCACCGCCATCGACGGTGTGGAAATGTTCACCAAAGGCCCCTTCGGCAACGAATTCGCAGTATCCCTCCCGGTCAACGCTTTCGAAGTAATCGACAAGCTAACCGAGCGCGGCATCATCCCCGGCTTCCCTGTGGGACGTTACTACGAAGGAATGGAAAACGTACTGCTGGTGGCCTGCACTGAAAAGACCACTGAAGAACAGATCGGCATCTTTGCTGAAATTCTGCGGGGGACAATCTAATGAAGACAGTATTTGAAAAATCCGTTCCCGGTCGCGAAGGCTGCTGGCCTGAAGAACCCAAGTCCAAAATTGAGGACTTCATTCCCGCAGAACTCCTGCGCGAAGAAGCGGGTATGCCTTCCCTTTCCGAGCTGGACGTGGTCCGCCACTTCACCCAGCTTTCCCAGAAAAACTTCGGTGTGGATTCCAACTTTTACCCTCTTGGTTCCTGCACCATGAAATACAACCCCAAGTTCACCGAACAGGTGGCTGCCATGCCCGGATTCGCCAAGCTGCACCCGGTCATTCCCCAGCTCAAGGGAGCAGGCCACCATTGTCAGGGTGCACTTGAGGTTATCCACGAAACCGAATCCCTGCTCAGCGAACTGACCGGTATGGCCGCATTCACCATGCACCCCATGGCCGGTGCCCACGGTGAGCTGACCGGGGTTATGCTCATGGCCGCCTACCACCGCGACAAGGGCAACAAGAAGACCAAGATCGTCTGCCCCGACTCCGCTCACGGAACCAACCCCGCATCCGCAGCTGTAGCCGGATACGATGTTGTTTCTGTTGAATCCAAGGACGGCATCATCACTCCTGAAGCTCTGGCTGAAGTGCTTGATGATGAAGTTGCTGGCGTAATGATGACCTGCCCCAACACCCTCGGTCTTTTCGAAACCCACCTGCAGGAACTGGTGGAAATGATCCACGAGAAAGACGCCCTGCTCTACTATGACGGCGCAAACATGAACGCCATCATGGGTAAACTGCGTGTCGGTGATGCCGGATTCGACATCGTACACCTCAACCTGCACAAGACCCTTGGTACCCCGCACGGCGGCGGTGGCCCCGGTTCCGGTCCAGTTGGTGTAAGCGAAAGAGTTAAGCCCTTCCTGCCCATTTCCCGAGTGGAAAAACTGGAAGACGGCCAGTACTACCTTTCCTACGATGAGCCCAAATCCATCGGCTACGTTGCCCCCTTCTACGGCAACTTCGGCGTATACCTGAAGGCATACGCATACATGCTCCGCCTTGGCGGTGAAGGTCTGACCCGCGCCACCGAAGGTGCGGTCCTCAGCGCAAACTACATGCGCAAACGTCTCGAAAACCATTACGAGATTCCCTACAACCGCATCTGCATGCACGAATTTGTTGCATCCGCAGTTGAGCAGGCCAAGAACGGCGTACGCGCTCTCGACGTAGCCAAGGCCCTGCTGGATAAGGGGCATCACGCGCCGACCATCTACTTCCCGCTCATCGTTAAGGAATGTTTGATGATCGAACCCACAGAGACTGAAAATAAAGAAACCATCGATCGCTTTGTAGACGATCTCATCGAGATCGCTGAAATGGCGGAAAAGAACCCCAAAGCGCTGCAGGCAGCTCCTCTGACCACCTCTGTAAAGAGACTGGACGAAACCAAGGCTGCACGCTCCATGGTGATTACTGATGACGTCAAATAGTTTCCCCACCGAAACACGCTCCTACGACCTCGTGGTCGTAGGAGCCGGTCCGGGCGGTTTTGACGCAGCCCTCGAAGCTGCGGAAGAAGGCATCAAAGTCGCGCTGGTTGAAAAAGACCTGCTCGGCGGAACCTGCCTCAATGTGGGCTGTATTCCCACCAAAATGTACCTCGGTGCAACCTCTCCGGTGGAAGAGCTTGCGGCCCAGTCCAAGGCCCGTGTTGCAAAAGGTGAAATTGAAATAGATTTCAAGGCCCTGTGCACCAAGAAGGACCGCTTTATCGCAGCTACACGCAAGGCCATGGCCCAGAAAGCCAAAAAGCTGGGTATCGATATCTATCCTGCAGTAGCCAAGGTAATTGAACCGGGTAAAGTGGAAGTTTACCACCCCGAAGAAAAGGCTGTACTTGAGTATAAAAACCTGATCCTCGCCACCGGTTCCCACCCCACTGTATTTCCCGGACTGGAGCCGGACAACGAGACCATTCTCGATAACACCGGATTCCTCGCCCTTGAAGAAATGCCCACCTCGCTGCTGGTCATCGGAGCGGGCTTCATCGGCCTTGAAATGGCTCAGATCGCGCACCGCACCGGCTGCAAGATCACCGTGGTGGATGCCCTTGACCGCATTGCTGTCTATGAGGACCCGGAAGTATCCAAAGCATTGCAAGGGGTATTCAAGCGCCACAAGTGGAAATTCAATCTCGGCGTAAAGGTTAAATCCGTTACTGCTGAAAACGGACAGGCCGTATTGCGCACTGAAGATGGAGAAGAATTCACTGCCGACAAGGCGCTCATTGCCATCGGACGCCGGCCCAATTCCGCCGGAATCGGACTTGAAGAGCTGGGTGTGGAAACCGCCGGTCCCGGTTTCGTCAAGGTCAACGAGAACCTTGAAGCCGCAGACAACGTCTACGCCATCGGTGACCTGAACGGTAAAGTCCTGCTCGCCCACGCCGCAAGCCATCAGGCAGGGTACGTGGTCCGCCGCATTTCCGGAAAAGCAGAAGGCCCCTACGAGCACGGACCTATCCCGTCCATTCTCTACGGTTCCCCTGAGACCATGCGTGTTGGCCTCATGCCCGCCGATCTTGAAGGCAAGGGCGAAGTCAAAGCTTCATCCTTCCCGCTGGTAGCCAACCCCATTGCACAGGCCTATGCCTCAACGCAGGGCTTTGTAAAAGTGGTCTGGCTGGACGGCAAAGTTGCCGGAATCACCGCGGTGGGACACCATGTCTCGGGATTTACCACCGCAGCAGCCATGATCGTGCAGGAAGCTTGGACCAAGGATGACATCCACAAGGTTGTCTTCCCACATCCATCTCTGGACGAAGCACTGCTCGGCGCACTTAAAGCAGATCAGGTTGATCCCAAATAAATCAACCGCCACAGAGACAAAAGAAAGACCTCTGCTCATTTTGAGTAGAGGTCTTTTTTATGCTTCATTTGCTACTACTATTTGCACATGCTAATATGGTTACTAGTAATCCTCTTCTCTAGCTATGGAGGGACAATGACCAGACTATTTTCCATTTTGGCGTTACTGCTTATCGCAGCATTCCCAACCAGTTCTGCGGCACGCTTAGCTATTACCTTCGCCACCCAAGACTTCTATCCATTCTCATACCAAGAGAACGGAGAAATCAAAGGTCCAGGAGCTGACATAGTTAGGGAGGTATGCAATGAGATTGGTGTAGATTATACCATAGAACTCTTTCCGTGGCGCAGAGCAATTTCCATGGCCAATAAGGGACAAGTCCAAGCACTGTTCATGGTTGGAAAAAATAGAGAACGAGATCAAGACTTCGACTTCAGCCCGCCTTTGATTGCAACTGAATACGGATTTTTCGAACGTACAGATAGGCCAATAAAATATGAAGGAATTGACAGCCTTAATAACATGACCATTGGAACTTACGGCCCATCAAACACATCCTACAACCTTGAAAAATTAGTAATATGTCCCGCTAGTAACATAAATATCGATATAACCCCGGATGACCTGACCCAGTTTAAAAAGCTGGCCAGAGGCAGAATAGATGCAGTTTACTCGAACAAAGATGTCGGAATGGCAGCTATTGAGAGGCTGAAACTCAGAAACATTGCCTATGCGGGAACTGAAAAAAAACTGAATTACTACATAGCCTTTTCCACAAACAACACACCGTCTGTACTCATAAGAAAATTTAATCTTTCCCTATCTCTAATGAAACAATCAGGTCGGTTGCAGCAGATATTGCTGAAGTATAATCTACGGGCTGCAAAATGAACCTCAAACAAAAAATTTTCATCATAATTGCTGCATGCTTGATGCTCTTACTTTCCTGCGGACCTGCAAAAGCCGGGTCAGTAGTAAGCTTTGCAACTCAAGACTTTTACCCCTTTTCATATAAAAAGGATGGTAAAATTGTCGGTCCCGGAGCAGAAATAATTCGTACCACTTGCAAAAACATAAACACTGATTGCACTCTTTGCATCCAACCATGGCGCAGATCTGTGGCAATGGCCCAAAAAGGGCTGACCCATGCCATATTCATGGTCGGCTGGAATAAAGAACGAACAGAATGGCTGACTTTCTCTCCAGCGATAATAAAAACGGAATATGGCTTTTTTGAATGCAGCGACGTTCCATTAACTTATACTGGCCCCAAGAGCCTGATCGGAAAAACAATCGGGGTCTACGGCCCTTCCAACACCTCACACCAACTTGAGCAACTGGCAAAAGAGGCAGGCGGACATGTGCGTATAACCCTGACCCCGGATGCCCTCACCCAATTCAAAAGGCTTTCCCGCTGCCGGGTTGACGCAGTCTATTCCAACCGTGAAGTCGGACAGGCTCTCATCAGGGAGATCAAAGCTAAAAACATTAAGTACAACAGCCAGAAGAAACTGAATTACTACATAGCTTTTCCCAAAAAATATGTATCGACTGGATTCGTAAAAAAATTCAGCCGGGAAATCAAACGCATGAAAGAATCCGGCGAACTCAAAAAAATTCTGGACAAATATCATATGCAGATGGCCGATTAATTAAAATCAGCCTCCCAGCACAAATCGCTCAATTTCATCAATGCGCTCCAGATATTCCTGCGTATAGATCGGGCCGTTGGCAGTGAAAGCGGCGGCGGCATTGCGGTGAACCTGACACCAATGAGCTAAAACCGGATTGGGCCAGATTCGGGAATATGTTTTGATCATATGCAGGGTATTATGGCAGACCGGGGTAAATTCTGCTGTCCGGGCCAGAAGCTCGGTATAATCCTTACCGAGATCGAGAAAAAAAGATCCGATTGCTCGTGCGCATTGATAGTTTGCGCCGGATGAAAGCATTTCCAGCAACTTACTTTCATCAAATTTCTCAGGTTGCCACGGGCGCAGCCACTCATCCGGAACAACCTCTTCTTCCGAGTAATCGATACACCCTTCTTTCAGGAACTGCTCCACTTTTCCGGCCAGCACCGACCACATGGAACCGATATGTTCCACATCACGACTGGCATGCAGCCCGGTTATGGTATTGTTTTCCTCGGTAAGTTCGAATTTAAGAAACGGGCAGTGAGCTTCAATCTTTTTTTCTGATCCAGCCCAGATTCCGGCAAAAATACGATCCAACTCAACCACAGTCAGATTATCGATTTCACTTTCCCAGCTTCTAAGAACAGGTCTGGCAGTACGCCAAAGATCAGCCCAACCATCAAGATAGGAATAAGGATCAGGACCGAAAGCCGGATAGTGCGAAAGACGGGAAACAACTATGATGGGAACCTGCGGAAAACGTTCACGCACATTACCGAGCATTTCCCGGTAACGTTTCAGATAACTGCCCGGTTTGGCCTGAACCACCCCGCAATTATCCTTCATCCATGCTTCGAATTCGGGATGATTCTGCCATGCGGCGGGATTGACGAAAAAGATATATTTGGATTCCCCATGCACAAAAAGCGGGCTGTTTTCGTGAAAAAGATTAATCACGATAAGCTGCGGCTGGGGATCTTCAGGCGTGATCATCTGGAACTGGTGCAGCAGTTTGCGGTCATGGTAATATTTTTCCAGACCGAATTTTTTATCCATAGCTGCCAATTCTTCGGGAATGATCCCCGGAGAACTGTTATACGTAAACGGAGAAGCCAGAACCCGGTAGGTGCAGGGATAACCTGACTGTTTCAGCTCCCTGCCGAGGAAATCCATTTGACAGTTTCCCAAAAAGTAAAGCATTCTGATTCCTTGATGATTGTTGGTTGACTATCAGGATTTCACTCTATTGCAGACTTTCAGTCAAGCCCCTGAAGAATGAAAGAAATAAAGATCGAAACATTTGTACTCGGTCCCCTTGAGACCAATTCCTACCTGCTCACCGCCGGGTCTGATGCCGTAGTCATTGACTGCGGGATGGAGCCCGCTCCTATGCTGCAGGCCATCCGCGAACGGCAACTCAATGTTCATTCCATTTATCTGACCCATATGCATCTCGATCATGTAGGGGGAGTATTGGAATTGCAAAAACAGACCGGAGCCGCAATCTACGGCAACCACAAGGATTTCTTTCTAAACGACATTCCGGTCAATAAAGGCGGCTCTCTCGAATATAAGGATCTGCTTGATTTTGAAGTCACTGACTTGAAACAGGGACGCAAGACCATCCTTGATAATCCGGTAATGATCTTTGAAACCCCGGGGCACACCCCCGGCAGCCTGTCCTACTTCTTTCCCGCACAAGGCTGCATCTTCGTGGGCGATCTACTTTTCATGATTTCTGTCGGGCGCACCGATCTGCCCGGAGGCAACAGCGACGAACTGCTCAGTTCCATCAGCAATAGAATTTTCATCCTGCCTGGTGAAACCAAAGTTTTCTCAGGGCACGGCCCCATGACCACCGTCAAACACGAAATGCGCAACAATCCTTTATTTGTTTAGGATTTTGATGCGCTGCGCGCTTTTTGACTAAAAGATTTCGCCTCCGGCGGCTTAAACCCTTTTGAAAAAGGGTTTGTTCCACTGTCGCTATCCCTAAGACTCGAAGCAAAACTTCTTGCCTAAGGGCTAGTGCAAGAATCCCAAAAACTTTTAGTAAGCTTCGCTGCCTTAACCTCACAAAATTACCAGCTATAAAAAAAAGAGAAACAACCCTCAGGTCGTTTCTCCTTTTCATTTAAATTAATTCCTAAGTAAAAATCTAATACTTCAAACCCAGCTGCTTTTTCAGGTAGGTGAAATCGATATGCTTTTCCACCAGATCAACGCCATGTTTGATCTTGGCTGATTCACGCAGCTTGTGACGGGAAAGGATATCTTCCATCTTCTTGGCCACGGTAAATGTGTCGTCACGGACCACGATGATGGGCGTTTCCAGCACCTCTGAACGGGTCAGAATGATGTCATTGGGGTAGAGGTTACCGGTCAGCACCAGACAGGGACACTCCCCTTCAAGGGCCACCAGTTGGACATCGGAACGGTCACCACCAACAATAACTGCAGAATTACGGTGCCTGCGGAAGTGGGTCATGAAGTTTTCCACCTGCATGGTACCGATAAGAAAACTTTCCACGGGCTGGTCGGTGCGGTTATGAGCGGTAATAATCTTTCCGCCGAGACGGTCGGCAAGATCGCCTACTTTAATTGTGCCCATGAGTGGGTCCTTGGGAATCACGCCGAGGACTTTGACGCCTTTACGTTCAAGGAACGGCTTAATCAGGGTGGTGATCTCATCCATGAAGGTCGGCGGGATGTCGTTGAGCACAACCCCGGCCAGATTATCGCCAAGGGCTTCTTTGAGGACCACCAGATAATCATAATTGAGTTCCTTCTGAAAACGGTCGATGACTACACATTTAATGCCCAGTTTCTTGACCAGATGGATACCATCCACCCCGCAATATTTACCGGAATACATGGAACCGGACCCGGCAACGAGGGTCAAGTCCTTTCCTGCACTGATCTTGGCATAGCCGTCAACAATGGGCTGCACATGGTCCTCAACCTTACCGTTAAAAGCCTGCACCTTAAAATCGTGGGTAACAACCACCGGGGTAACAACATTCGGAGGATTGGAAACGCCGAGCACATCCTGAATGAAATAAGCATCCTCATCACCCAGCCTGCCATCCACCTCAGTAGGAATAGCACCCACAGGTTTCATATAACCAAGGCTGACGCCCTGCTTTTGAAAATGCAATCCCAACCCCATGACAATCATGTTCTTACCGGAATATCCGCTTGTAGAACCAATATATAAACCGGACATAATGTCCTCCTTGTAACTAACTTACTGTCATCCGCATATTGGCGACAACTGCCCCGTCCGGGCCTGCTATTACCGGATTAAACTCAGCTTCCTGAATCTCCGGAAGATCCGAGGCCATCTGGGAAACCATGAGCAGCACATCCTCCAGCGCACCGAGATTTACCGCCGCACCGGAGCGTACCCCCCGTAAAATGGGATACGCCTTAATCTCACGGATCATTTCCTGCGCATCATTAAGAGCCAACGGAGCCAGTCGTGATGATACATCACCAAGCAGGTCCACGTGAAGGCCTGCAAGGGAAAAATTTATGAGCGGCCCGAACTGCGGATCACGCTTGAAACTGACCACAATTTCATGGGAATCCTTCGGTCCCATGGCCTGCACCAGACACCCGGTAATATAGGCATCCTTGCACCTTCTGGTCGCCCGGGTGGTAATTTCCATAAACGCCTTGCGCAAAGCCTGCGGAGTCTGGATATCGGTGATAACCAGGCCAAGCTCCTGCTTGCGGGAAATCTGGGGCGAAGCCACCTTAAGCGCCACAGGATACCCAATCCTCTTGGCGGCCTTGGCAGCCTGATTGGAAGTGCGGGCCAAAACGGTCTCTGGAACCGGAAGTTCATAAGCGGAAGCCAACTGCTGGGCATCCAATTCTACAAGTTCGGTAAGTCCGGTCTTGCGGCAGTTTTCTACAATGGACTTGGCCTTGGAGTAATCGCGCCTGAAGCAGACATCAATGGGCCAGTCTTTTTTCTGCCAGCGGTAACACCGGGTCATGGCGTCAAGAGAACGGACCGCAGCTTCAGGAAATTCATAGCAGGGAATTCCGGCAGCTCGAAGCATCCGGCGTGCCTTTCTGGTCGAATGATCCCCCATAAAACAGGTGATGATGGGCTTGTCACATTCTTTTTCCAACTCAATAATATCTGCGGCAGCTTTTTCCACGTCTTCAAGAATATTGGCAGCCGGAGTCAGGATAACCAGAATGGAATGAAAAACATCATCTTCAGCTACAGCCCGAAGTACTTTGTGATATGTATCCGCATTTGCATCCCCAAGCATATCGATGGGGTTGTACAACGAAGCATAACGGGGAAGGATTTCCTTCATTTTATCAAGAGTAGCCGAAGACGGACGGGAAATATTTAAAGTGCCCTTCTCTGCCATATCCGTGGCAAGAATCCCGGGACCGCCGGAATTGGTGACAATCGCCACATTGGAACCGCTGGGCAAAGGCTGACAGGAGAATGCATGGGCAAGGTTGAACATATCTTCAATGTCCACGGCCTGCATAACCCCGGTCTGGTTGAACGCTGCATTGTATGCGGTGGTGGCTCCGGTCAAATGTCCGGCATGGGCAGATGCTGCCCGCGCCCCGGAAGGAGTTTCCCCAGCCCGCAGCAGGATGAGCGGTTTTTTGAAAGTGGTGTCGTAGGCTGTACGCAGAAAATCCTGTCCATCTTTAAGAGTTTCACAATAGCCGACAATTACCTTGGTATCTTCATCGTTGGCGAGATAGTTGAACATGGTTGCTTCGCCAAGAACGGCCTTGTTACCAAGACTGATGAACTTTGAAAAACCGACCCCTTCGCTGTTGGCCCAGTCAAGAGCAGTGCTGCACATGGCACCGGACTGGGAAAGAAAAGCAATATTCCCCTTAAGGGTAAAATCCGGATCAAGGCTGGCATTCATACCAAGAGCGGAATTCATGAGCCCCATACAATTGGGCCCCAGAATAATCATATCATGGTTCTTGGCTGTTCTTGCCAATTGGCGTTCCAGACGATAACCTTCCCGTCCGGTCTCGCCGTAGCCTCCACTGGTGACAACTGCAGCCCGGACTAAAATTTCTGAAAGTTCGTCCACAGCCTGAATGGCATCCGCCGGAGGCAGGCATATCAAGGCCAGATCGATTCCGCGGGGTAATTGGGAAACAGAAGAAAATGAGCTAAGTCCGTGAACTTCAGCTCCTTCCCCATTGACGAGGAATATTTTTCCCTTATATCCAGAAGCAAGAAGGTTGGCAGTAATAATGCTGGCCTTATCCTGAGGATCGGCAGTAACTCCGATTACGGCTATCGCTTTTGGCTCAAACAAGGCCTTTAAACATGAATATGAGTACATTCGTTAATATAAATTCAAGCAGGTTTGTATGGTAGAAGATTTTTCTCGCCTCCAGCAAGGTATCCACTATCGATTTTCTCAAGTCAAGCATTTAGCCACGGCACTTACCCACAGTTCCTGGGCAAATGAACAACCTGAGCCTGTTGAAGACAACGAAAGACTGGAATTTTTAGGCGACGCAGTACTGGAACTCTGCGTTACAGAAGAGCTGTTTAAGCGCTTTAAAGACGCTCATGAGGGCCAGCTGACCAAGATCAGATCCAAGCTGGTCAAAGAAAAAAGTCTGGCCACCATTGCCCGTGAGCTGGACATCAACTTATTTTTGAAACTGGGAAGGGGAGAAGAAGCACAGGGTGGGCGCAACCGCTCTTCCCTGCTGGCCGATGCCATGGAAGCAGTTATCGGGGCCGTATTTCTGGATGGAGGTTATGCCGAAGCACAGAAATTCATAATGCGCATATTTGAAGATAAATGGCCTGAAACTTTCAAGATAGAAAGTTCCAAGGACTTCAAGAGCAAATTGCAGGAAGTAACCCAGGCCAGATTCAAAGAACGCCCGACCTACGTGCTGACCGGAACCAAGGGCCCGGAACATGAAAAAGTATTTATGGTGAATCTGAATCTCCCGGACGGGAAATCATTTGATTCGGAAGGTTCCAGCTTGAAAAAAGCCGAGCAAACCGCTGCGGCCAAGGCTCTGGACTATCTCGCTGAAAACGAAAGCCCATCTTAAAAAACTCATTCTCTTCAAGCTATTCTTTCCTCTAAAATGTTCAAGGACTGGGAGGCGGTGATCAATCGCCTCCACAGTCCTTAATCTTCACCCGATTATCTCAAGCGGTTTTAACCGCCAATGAGCTGCATTGCCATCTTCGGCAGTGAGTTAGCCTGCGAGAGCATCGCTACCGCGGACTGAGTGAGAATCTGGTTACGTACGAATTCGGTCATTTCAGTTGCTACGTCCACGTCGGAGATACGGGATTCAGCAGCCTGAACATTTTCTGCCTGAATGGAAAGGTTGGTAATGGTGTTTTCCAACCTGTTCTGCATGGCACCAAGGTTCGCACGAATCTTATCTTTTGAAATAATTGCCTGCTGGAGCTTATCCAGAGCCTGCTGCGCCAGAGCCTGTGTGGAGATGGAAGTCTGCACACCAAGGGCTGAAGCTGTAGAAGTACCAATTGCGATGTAATAGTAGTCTTCTGCGGAATCGTTACCTGTTCCGAAGTGAACCTTAAGCGGGCCGGTGGAATGGAGTCCGTTACCGTTATGGGTACCGGTACCACCAGAAAGGTTACCGTTGAGCAGGTGGATACCGTTGAAGTCGGTAGCATTTGCGATACGGGTAATTTCCGAGGCCATGGCCTGGAATTCAGAATCGATGATAAGACGCTGGTCGGAGTTGTAGGTACCGGTGGATGCCTGGGTTGCCAGCTCTTTCATGCGGATGAGCTTTTCATCGATTACCTGCAGCGCTCCGTCTGCGGTCTGAATCATGGAAATCGCGTCGTTGGCGTTTCTCATACCCTGGTTAAGGGATTTAACGTCAGCGCGCATAAGTTCACGAATTGCGAGACCAGCAGCATCGTCAGCTGCGGTGCCGACTCTCAAACCTGAGGAGAGGCGACGGGTTGAAGTGCCGAGGTTGCCATACGCTTCCTGCAGGTTGCGCGAGGCATGCATTGCCATAAGGTTGTGGTTAATGACTAAGGACATATCTGAACCTCCTTGTAGTTCACAAAATTCCGTTTTTGTTAACCAACCTTAAGCAGAGCGTGTGCCAAAAACATTTTTTGCATAAAATTCAATAACTTAAACATATAAATAAAGTCTAGACTTCTTTATATTCAGTTGAATAGTCAATTTTTTCCCGCCCCTTCGGGCTTTTGACTGTCATTTTTTAGAACAACGGGAAAAGCCGTCCCCACCACCGCCTAATCAACTGTTATTTATAACCTTTACCCACCAGAGTTCACAACGACTAGGCATTTACTGCCGTTGCAGGCACCTACGAAGACAAAGAGGAACATCAAGAAACACAAATGGATTAATATGACGGAAATATTTCTTTAGATAAGGAGAAATGGAATAAAAAAATGGAAACCCCGCTTCCGAAACGGCATATTCGGCAGCGGGGTTTCCGGGTACCTGTGCAGTCGGGGGAGTCAGTCCCGTCTGCGGAGGTTGTAGAAGGAGTTTCCTATATATTCAGCATCATCAGGATACCTTATTCACTTTAGCGCTTGAGCTGGATAAGCTCGCCCATCATCGAGTCTGTGGTGGTAATTACCTTGGAGTTCGCCTGAAAACCACGCTGGGTGGTGATCATGTTTACAAACTCAACCGCAAGGTCCACGTTAGACATTTCAAGAGAGTTGGAGGCGATGGAACCTTTACCACTGCTATTGGGCAACCCGGTCAAAGCATCACCTGATTCCCTTGTCTGAGTGAAGAGGTTACCGCCTTCACGGCGCAGCCCCCAGTCATTATTGAACGAGGCAATGGTCAGAACGTAAAGTTCCTGAATCTGACCATTTGAGTAACGTCCGGTCAGAACTCCGTCCCTGCTGACAGAAGTACTCTGCAAGAATCCTGCGGTGTAACCGTCCTGAGACTGGAACAGAGTGGTGGAACCTGAGCTGTAACTGGTTGTAGAGAGTGCGCTCTTCTCAGCATCACCGAAGTTAGGGATATTACTTATGTCAGTAATATTCGTACCAAGCAGACTGGCGTTTGAAACGGTTGTGGTTCCCCAACCTTTAGTGGTTCCGGCTCCCGAAAGATCCTTGTTGTTTAATCCGAAGTTCATCTCAACTGTTACCGGATCATTGCTGGCATCAGTAAAACTTGCGTTGGACCTTGACAGGAAGTTGGCAGTCAGAACAGGCAGGCCGTCCTGTGAGAACTCAGCCAGAGTCCATTCATCAGAATTTCTAAGGTCAGCAGCAGCGGTACCGGCATTACTTTTGAGGGTAAATGCAGAGACACCGGTCAGGTCACCGGCTGCGTTGAAAGTCATAGTACCGGTCATGAGCAGACCTGCTGCAGAAGTTCCGGCGAAGTTAACACCGTCATCGGAGATACGGCCGTCTTCATCCGGGTTGCAGGTTACGATGAATTCCCAGACCTTCTTACCACCAGCGTTACTGAGGGTAACCTGGTCAAAATAAGTGGTCACGTTATGTGCAGAACCGTTGGCATCATAAACCTTGATAGTAGACTGGTAGCCGTAGAGAGAATCACCCAAGGGCGGTTCAGCAGAGCCATCCCATGCGTTGAAAAGAGAGAGGTAAGGAGCAGTGCTGTCAGTTGAGCGGCTGGCTTCCTGTGAATCAAGGTTGGTGATCATATTAATAGTAGTTGTGGCCTTAGGTGCGGACTGGAAGTTCTCCAACCTGATGTCAGTAGGAACACCGATGGTACGTACAGCATTACTGGTATTCACGCTGGTACCAGTGGCAACCTGTGAATTACTTTCATCCTGTACCTGCCAGCCCTGCAGCACATAACCGTGCGGGTCGGTAAGGTAACCGTCTTTGTCAAAACGGAAGTTACCCGCTCTGGTGTAGTAGGAAGTCTCTTCCTCCTTGGGAGAGACTATGAAAAATCCGTCACCACCGATAGCGAGGTCGGTGGACTCAGAGGTAGTTTCAAAAGACCCCTGAGCGAAGTCGGCATAAATTGCCCCAACCTGAACGCCTCGACCTACCTGTGCAATACCGGTAGCAGTGGACATGTCCTGACTGATGGCATCTTCAAAGTGCATTTTGGCACTTTTAAAACCGACTGTGTTTACGTTTGCGATGTTGTTACCAAGCACGGACATCTTGTCACCGTGTGCCTGTAAACCTGTGATTCCTGAGAATAATGATGCTGATAAACCCATTAGAACCTCCTAAAGTCCTGTTGACTCGCGAATGCTTTCCTATCTCTTAAGCCGGGCCATGCCGTTGGCCTGATTAGCTTGAAGATGATTCGGAAGATTCACCTGACTCACCAGATGAATCGGACACATCCGTCGGACTTACTACTTCTCTGATGTTGAGGAAGTTGATGTAGCGACCGTCTTTAAGGTGCAGATATTGCTGCCCGCCTTCGGAAACAACTCCGGAGACTTCGCCACTGACTTCCGTCTTAACCATTACCGGACTGCCTTCAGCGTCTTCCGCTGCCATGGCGATGGAATAAACTCCGTCCGGAACATCCTTGCCTGCCCAGTTCTTTCCATCCCATTCGAACTCAAAGGTCCCTTCAGCCTTTGAACCGAGTTGAACAGTGCGGACAAGGTTTTTATTGTTATCGTAAATATTGATGAACGCATTTGCCACAGGCTCGCCGAGACCGTAGAAGACCTTACTTATCTTGCCGTTGTCACGGCTGATGGAATAACCTTCCGCTTTTACTTCTTTGCCGATGAAGCCAACTGCGGAGACCATCTGGTCCTGAGTGTTGTTATCGATCATAGTCTTGATGTTGCTGTTCACCTGAGTGAGCTGTTCAAGACTGGAGAACTGTGCCATCTGCGCCATGTATTCTTTATCTTCCATGGGGTTGGCCGGGTCCTGGTTCTGCATCTGGGTAAGGAGAAGCTTCAGGAAGTCATCCTGTCCCAGCTGACTTTTATGTGTTGGCTGATTGCTTGCTGCCATGTCGGCTTCTGCTCTGCCAAGTATGTTACTGAACCCTACGTATCCCATGACTACACCTCTTAATTTTTACTAAGCGGGCCTAAATTTATATTAAGCCACTATGTAAAGCCCGCTCTGGGAAATTTGTGCCTTCTGTTGTACAGTTTGCATTTCCTGGGCCAAAGAGGTTCCTTCTTGTCTTAAAGTCTGCCAACGCTTACGCATTTCAGACATCATTTCCTGATATTGCGCGGCGTTATGATCCTCAGCATTTTTCCAGGAAGAATCTGTCTGACCGTCTGAAATACCAGTCTGGACTTCAAGTTTTTCCACCTTGAGGCCCTGCTCTTCCAAAGCCTGCTTCACAACTTCCAGCTGCTCGGCAATAACTTTCGCTGTGTCTGGATTTTCCGCCCTGATTGTAGCCTGAACATCCTTGTTCTTGACCTGCAGCATTACGTTGACGGTGCCGAGATCATGGGGATTAAGCTGCAACGTCAGCTGCTTGCGTCCCTGACCGAGATTCTTGAAAACACCTTCCTGAATCTGCTCCAAGATGTTTGAACGGGCAGTTTTTTCCCACATAGTATCGGTCTTACCGGCCTGAGCAGACTTAACTGCATTCTGCAGAGTACCGACTCCGTTACCGAAAAGATTTCCGGTAAGAGTTCCCTCACCCTTCACAAGGGATTCATCGGAAAGCTTGCCGAAAAAATCGTTCCAACTGTCCTGATCATCAGAATCGGAAAGAAGCTGTTCCAGCCAGTGACGGTTGGAATTCTTATCATCAGCCTGTCCGGCATTCTGCTTTCCGGCATTGGTATCGCCTTTAAGGTCAGCGCCATTTTTTGAGGGATTGTTATCCTTCTGGGCAGGATTTTCTCCATTCTGCCCGTCCTGCTTAACGCTCTCGCTAACCTCTTTAGCTGCCCCCATGGAATCACTGATAACTTCAGCAGAGGCCATGCGCACAGCACTGGGAGACTGGTCAGAAGCTTTTTCCATGGCAGAGTGCAGGGAATCGGCTACAGTCTTGACCAGCTTGAGATCCTTTCCATCCTGCTCAGCCTGCTGCTGGGCAAGAGCCGACTTGAGAACAGAAAAACCTTTCTTAAAATCACCGACGGTAGCACCTTCTGTGGTGAGCAACTGGGTAACCTTTTTACCCGCATCGCCGCTGAGCTTGAACAGATCGGTCAGAGTCTTGGTTTCATCTTCAGAAAGCTGAAGCTTTTCGGAGTCAGACATGGATGCCAGCTTAGCCTGCATTTTCTCGACTACATTACCAAGCTTGCCCTGACGAATAGAGGCCAAGAGCCCCTTGGATTCATCCGGGGTAAAACCAAGCTGTGAAAATATGGAATTCAGATTCTGTTCCTGAACAGGACTGAGCGAGATCCCCTTCATGCCCTTCATCATGCCGGAGAGCTCGGAAACCAGCTGACCGTAAGTAATGCCGTTTTCGCTCATTACCTTCTCTTCAAGGTCGGCGATATCTTTCTTATCGAGGCCGTACTCTTCGAGCTCTTCCTTGATTTCATTCCAGTCTTCCCGGCTTACCGTAAGATCCTGAGGCTGCTCTTCAACAGACTGCATAGCTACATTTTCGGCAGCTTCATCAATATATTCAGCTGCGGCTTCAGGCTCGGCGTGGGAAGTTGCTTCTTCATATACAGAAGCGGCCTCATTCACGAGATTCTGAACCGGCTGGTACGCTGCCTGAGCCTCGGACTGGCTGGAATAAAGGAAATTGTCGAACATAGATGAGCGAAAAGACTCCTCAGACAGTGATGTTCTGTCCAGAAGACTGCTCAAGCCCTGATTAGTTTGTTCGTGATGTGGAAGTATTTTCATATTCTGACTCCTCGACTTAGTTGTATTCACGAGGCGTGCCAAAAATAAAAACACTTTATTTCAGCTATTTAAAAGAAAAAGACGTCCAGCTAAGATGGAACATTCTTCCCTTTTAAGGAAAATAATTCAGTGCTGTTCAGCTTTTGCTGATAATCGTAGCAAGCTGTTCATAGTAGGAAAGGACTCTGATCCACGATTCGCGACTGTAATCGTTATTTTGCAGAAAAAGTTGTATAAAACCGGTAAATTGTCGCAAGATTAGAGGGCAGGAATTCCAAAATGAATCATCCAGCGGAGCACTCCGGGCCAACCCACGACTGAACTCTTTACCCAGACGCGGCAGATGTGCCCCCATTTTAGCTGCAAGCCCCGGTTTCTGAGCAGCAAATTCTGCCCATGCCTGCTCAGGACCATCAGTGGCCCACAAGCCGAACACCGCACCAAAATACTGCTGCCAGAACTGTCCCAATGAATCCCCTGCCTGCGCCCTGCTGCCGCTCAACTGTTTTAAATCATATAAACCATTAATATTTCGCGCAGTTAGAAACATACGCAATCCGGGCATATTGATTTTCTGCAAACTGGCCCGATCTTCAACAATCATACGCTTTGCGGCCACGGCTATACGGGAAGGAGTAAAAGGAGAATGGCAATACAGTTCATCGCGGGTGCATGACCAACACCCCAGAGCGCAACTCATGGTGGAACGCAAAACAAAATGGTCGTTCTGATAAGGCCCGGTTTCCCAAGGATTCACATTACCCATAGAAAGATTGAGTACTTTCAACCCCGACCATGCAGCCAGATGCATTGGCCCGGTATCCGGGGTGATAAAAAGTTGCAGGGACTGCCCCACGGCAATCAATTCCCCAAGCTTCAGTTTGCCGGACATATCCAGAATAGGCCCTTTGCACAGACGGGCTACCTCCTGCCCCATTCCCTGCTCCATGGGGCCGCCGAACAGTACCGGTCGCAGCCCCTTAGCCAGTAGTTCTGAGCACAAATCTGCCCAAAATCGAACCGAAGGACGCTTGACCTCTTCACTTGCCCCCAAAAAAAGACCGATACGATTGGAATCCTTATGCAGGGTGCGCGGCAGAGGCCATCGAGTACTGGCAAGGTTGCTCAGGGGAACACAATCCAAGGCATTCAAATCCGCCCAATGAAAAAGGTTATGGCGGTTATTCTCAACAACACTGGCCCGGTAAAGCTGCCAATTACCCAAAATATGGGTTACCCCTTCCTTGGATGCCACCGGACCGAGTTTGACTTCAGCCTGTAGCTCCCCGGCAAGATCTGCGGCCTGACTGCGAATACTCAGGTTAACAATCATCTCATACTTGTTCTGACGCAGAACCTGTACACCTTCCCAAGGGAAATAGGTGACTCTGGGACTGATTGGCATAAGTGGACGGAAAAATTTTTCCTCGGCCACCACCCATATAGGATGGCCGGGATAGGTTCTCTCCAACCAGAGAAAGAGCGGAAATGAGAGAATCAAATCCCCCATGCGCTGCATCTGAAGAACAAGTATCGGACGTTTGGACATGGGCGCAGCTTACAGTAATATTTTATAAAATTCTATGGGCAGACACACAGCAGAAAACCCGGAACTCCATACTGAGTTCCGGGTTTTTAAATCAAAAACAATTCCCGAAAACTACTTGGTCAGCTTTGCCCAGTCCGCATTAAATGCAGCAAGCCCCTTATCAGTCAGGGGGTGTGCGGCAAGCTGGCTGATTACACTATATGGAATGGTAGCTACGTCCGCGCCGATAAGAGCAGAATCAAGCACGTGCATGGGATGCCGGATTGAAGCCACCAGAATCTTGGTAGGAAAATCATAATTATCAAAGATAGTACGGATCTGCCGGATAAGTTCCATTCCGTCGTGGGCAATTCCATCCAGACGGCCCACAAAAGGACTTACATAAGTAGCCCCGGCCTTGGCAGCCAGCAGGGCCTGCAAAGGAGAGAAAACAAGGGTCACGTTGGTCTTCACACCCTTACGGTAAAGGCTTTCAGTAACCACCAGACCTTCATTGGTCATGGGTACCTTGATAACCACGTTATCACCGAATGAAGCAAGATCTTCGGCCTCACGAATCATTTCCTCGGCACTCTCGCCCACAACTTCAAGACTAACCGGTCCTTCCACTTCCGCACAGATGGCTTCGGCCTGCTTACGCCAGTCCCCACCCTCGCGGGAAAGCAAGGTAGGATTGGTGGTTACACCATCCATCAGCCCCTGAGCCTTAGCCTTCATGATTTCCTCAAGATTCGCAGTATCCAGAAAGAATTCCATGCACACACCTCACAATTAACTTCAAACATTATTAATACTTACCCATCGAAACTGCATCTTTTCACAGTAGATATTGTCTCCAGCATAGCCCATTTTTCATTTGATAAAAAGAGCTATATTTAAAAATAACCAAGACTTAACCGGGATAAATATAAAATAAGCTTCGCAAAATACTCCCTGTTGACAACTCTTGAGGAGCGGGGTAAACACTTTCTCACTATGAACGTTTCTTACTCCAACTTTACCCTTTATTTTTGGTGGTGGCGCAGCTAATGCGTCGCGGTAGGTTACGTTCAAAAAACAGGTAACAAATAAAAGTTTTATAGAACCGCGACAGTGCAAACTGATCGCGGTTTTTTTATGCCTGCACAGCACTGTCGTAGAAAAAATTCAGGAGAGAAAAATGACTGACAACACAACTATCAATGCAGATGGCTTTTTTGGTGAATACGGCGGACAGTACGTTCCCGAACAGCTTCTTCCTATCCTGAACGAGCTGGCGGCAACATACGAAAAATTTAGAAAAGAACCTGAATTCATCAAAGAATTCCAGTATTATCTGGCAAAATATTCCGGACGCCCCACTCCTCTCTACCTCTGCTCTAACCTCACCGAAGAGCTCGGCGGTGCTAAAATCTACCTCAAGCGCGAAGATCTCAACCATCTCGGCGCGCATAAAGTAAACAACACCATCGGCCAGATTCTGCTTGCAAAGCGCATGGGCAAGAAAAAAATCATCGCTGAGACAGGTGCCGGACAGCATGGTGTAGCCACTGCCGCTACCTGCGCACTCATGGGTATAAAATGCACCATCGTCATGGGCGAAGTGGACATGGAACGGCAAAAACTGAACGTTTTCCGTATGCGCATGATGGGTGCGGATGTTGTTGCTGCAAAATCCGGTCAGAAAACCCTTAAAGAGGCTGTTGACGAAGCCCTTGCCGCATGGATCGGTGATGCAGAGAACACCTTCTACCTGCTCGGTTCCGCTGTAGGTCCCCACCCCTACCCGATGATGGTCCGCGACTTCCAGTCCGTGATCAGTAAAGAAGCCAAGCAGCAGTGCCTTGAAGACGAAGGACGCCTGCCTGATTACTGCATCGCCTGCGTGGGCGGCGGTTCCAACGCCATCGGCATGTTCGCAGATTTCATCGCAGATGAATCCGTCAAGCTCATCGGTGTTGAACCTTCCGGACGCGGCCTTGAACCGGGTGAGCACGCAGCCACCCTCTGCCTTGGTGAACCTGGCGTAATGCACGGCTTCAACTCCTACATGCTCAAGGATGAGAAAGGCGAGCCTGCTCCGGTCTACTCTATCTCCGCAGGTCTGGACTACCCTAGCGTAGGTCCCGAGCATTCCCATCTCAAGGACCTCGGCCGTGCTGAATACGTCCATGCATCCGACAAGGAAGCCACCGACGCATTCTTCAAGCTTTCACAGACCGAAGGTATCATCCCAGCACTTGAGTCCTCCCACGCACTGGCCCACGCCCTCAAGCTGGCACCGCAGCTCGACAAGGACAAAATCATCATCGTCAACCTCTCCGGTCGCGGCGACAAAGACGTTGCCCAGATCGAAGACATGATCAGCAAAGGCGAACTTACTTTACCTTAAAAGGCAGGCCTCCGGCGGCTCTTCGATGGCCAAAGAAACTTTTTGAAAAAAGTTTCTCTGGACTCTTCAAAAACTTTTAGTAAGGTTTCGCCGCTCCGCATTTTAAATTTGCCATAGATAAAGGCCGTAATATCTTCCGAGATATTACGGCCTTCTTATTTGAAATAATTTTAACGCATTACATGCGAAGCTTATTAAAACGTTTTGGGATTCTTGCACTAGCCCTTAGGCAAGAAGCTTTGCTTCGAGTCTTAGGGATAGCGACAGTGGAACAAACCCTTTTGAAAAAGGGTTTAAGGCCCCCGGCAGGGTCCCCGAAGGGCTTACATTTGGCCGTTTAATTTTTCGCCTAAGAGCCACTTAGTATACGTAGATTCAAAATCGGTCAGGATCTGAGCTATCATAGGCATGAATGATCCAATGCCGCCCTCAATACTAAATCCAGCAAGGTAGGCTTGCTGTCCGGTAAAGACCAGATCCTTCTGGACCATGATCAACGCATTCTGCGGAACCGTGACTTTATTTTTCATATTGAAACTTTTTTTACAAGCCTCAAGATCAGTTGAAATCCAGTTACGACAGAGAATGGGCCGTACTTCATAGATAGAGCAGCGGTTGTCCTTTAAAAATGGACAGGGCTGAAAATAGTTTTGTGCAAACTCCTTAAGCTGGCCGGGAACAAAATCCCCGGCAGCGGCCATACATTCCTCGGTCAACCGCACAAATTCATCTTCAGAACAATTCGCCGCCAGATGCAGCGCAATACGGAAAGCTTCTTGCGGGGTGAGTGTGATGTGGGAGGAACAGCAATAAGAGCATCCGTCTGAACAAGCGACCTTGAATTCAGGGTCCAAACTCTCCACCTGTCCCAGCATGGCACTGAAATTAGCACCAAACAGGGCAAACGCCTTTTCAGCCAGTAAAACAGGGAATTGCGGCATTTCGGGAGTAATACTTGCGCAATCAGCACACACTGCCATGCTCATATCCCGCAACAGCTTGATCATTTCCGGGTGATCTTCAAAAAAAGGAAAAGCATGAGCAAGGCCGCTGTCGATGATTTCATCAAGACTGTTTTTCATCACTCTCTCCAGAAGAAATTACTCGGTTACGGTTAGCGAGCAATATCCCCGAAATATTATGCCAGAGGCTGAACAAAGCCCCGGGCAATGCGCTCGCAATACCAAAATATTTAGTCGCCAGAGCCACGCCAAGACCGGAATTCTGCATCCCCACCTCGATAGCGAGAGTAACGCTGTCACGATGAGTGAATCCGGCCAGCCTGCCGACCCCGTACCCGGCCCCCAGTCCACCAGCATTGTGCAGGATAACTGCGACGAAAACAAGAAGCGGAAAAGAAGCCAGCATATCATGGTTCAAACCGATAATGCAGGCAATCAACATAGAGATCACAATGATGGATATAGAAGGAAAAATATGCAGCAAGGGGTCCAGTCTGCTCCGTAAAACCCTGCGCAGGACCAGACCGTCCACCAACGGAAAGATGACAATCCAAAATACGGATTTTACCATGGGCAGGAATGGGATTTCAATCTGCTGGTTAAAAATGGCATAGATAATCAGTGGGGTCAGCAGCGGAGCAAGGCAGGTGGAGACGAGAGTCATGGTCACCGAGAGAGCCACATTGGCCTTTGCCAGATGAGCAATTACATTTGAAGCCGTCCCACCGGGGCAGGCCCCGACCACCACCATTCCGATCAAAGCTTCCTTAGGCAATCCGCATAGAGAAGAAAGCCCCACTGCTAAGGCAGGCATGACCGTATACTGTAACAGCACACCCAGCCCAACCGCTTTATAATTTCGTACCGCCGCCGCAAAATCACTGAACTCAAGAGTCAGTCCCATACCAAACATGATAATGCCCAGACTGAGGGCAATATGCGGCTTCATCCAAGTAAACAGAGCCGGCTCCAGAAAAGCAATGCAGCTCAAAACCACTGCCAGCAAAAGAAAATGTTTTTCTACAGCACGACATAAAGTACTAATCATCTTCACTCCTGCGGAAACCTAATTGCAAACTTTTAGTTGCTGTAGAGCATAATCCTCCACCCTGCAAGCAAGTACATGCATACATCTTGAACATGAATATGATTTTGATATATAATAAGGTGTACACTTTTAGCATTAACCGGTTAGCTATGAATTTACACAAATCAACACAATTTCGTTTTTTGCACAGTAATGATCCGGAATGTGCACCGACACTGCTGCCTTATCTGAAAATTCACGGCAACAGATGCATGTCCTATTCGACAACACAACCGGGATTGAATCATGCTCTGCTGGGATCCAACGGTTACATTTCATGGTTGGAGGTCAACACCCTCCTACACGGAAAAAACGCGGTAGTTCTTACCGAACCGGTCGCAGCTCCAGCCCAACAATTATCCCTTATAAAAAAACTTGAGCAGCATTTGGGCAAAATTACTCTTATCCAGATCGGGGAAGATTTAGCGAAGACACTTTTTAATGAAGGATACAGCGTTTATCAAATCGGGATAGAAACCGAACTGGACATCCAAACATATTCCTTAAGCGGAAAACATAAAAGTTCACTTCGCCGATGGCACAACAAAGGACAAAAATCAGGACTTGTCGTTGAAGAAAAGAAACTTGCAGGAATGGACCAGCAGGAAGTAGCCAAACTCTGTCAGGAGTGGCTCAGTAACAGGGGAGGCAAGGAGTATTCATTTCTGACCCGCCCCATGCCTAAAATCAATGAAGAGGGAGTCCGTTTTTTCTGGACCAGAAAAAACGGAGAACTGCAGGCTCTTGCCGGGTTTGACCCCATATATTCCCAAGGCAAAACCGTGGGCTATTACCATAACTTTGACCGGATATGTTCAGGAGCGGTAAACGGAATTTCTGCATTCACACTTTTACAGGCTATGGAAAAATTCCGCTCCGAAGGCAGGGAAATCCTAAGCTTGGGCCTCTCCCCGTTATCCGGTATGGAGCAGGGCTACAGCCTTTCCGGGCCGTTACAAAGGCTTGCCCGACTCTTCTATGAATTCGGAGAAAAAGTATATCCGTTCAAAGGAAACGACAGACACAAATCTAAATTCTGCGGTAGAAGACAAAAAGTATATATCGCGAGCAATGCAAGCTGGTTCAGGACAATGATGGCGGCAGCGACAGCGTGTGGACTGGAAGTAGTGTGAACGAAACAGAAATCTGGTCAGCTGACCTGAACTTTCAACTCATCAAGATAATAACGGTATTTTTTTACTAAAGGCTTGAGGGCATCTTCCAGCCCAAGCTTGGAAACGTCCTGAATAGCCATACCAAGACGGGAAAGGGGATCAAGACAAAAATTGGCGGCTGCACCTTTAAGGCTGTGCCCCAACCGTCCAACTTCTTTCAGGTCTCCTTGCTCAAGGCTGGTTTCCATCTGATGTAATTCGTCAAACTGATGGACCACAAAATGCGGGATCAATTCCCTGAGATCATCATTGATGATAAACAAGTCTTGTCCTGCGTTCTCTCCAGAAATCATTTCTTACTCCAGAATAGTAATATCTTCGGGAAGACCACCTTTTGCGGCGACTGCCGAAACAGTGGATCTTATAGTATCCCATTTAACCGGTTTGGATATAAATCCGTCACATCCTGCTTGTGCCGAATCCTTCCGGTTAGAACTGTACGCTCTGGCGGCAAGAGCTACAATTATAGTTTTTTTCCTTTCGCTACCTGATTCGAACTCGCGCATCTGCTTCACAGCAGAGATCCCGTCCATTACCGGCAGTTCCAGATCCATGAACACAAGGTCATAACTGTTATCGGTAAAAAGCTGCACAGCCTGCAAGCCATCCACCGCAACAGTAATGTCCGCTCCGGTATCAAGGATGAAAAGTTCAAGAATCTTACGGTGGTCTTCATTGTCTTCCACCAGCAGAACATTGAGTCCATGCCCGGCCCTATGCCTGTCCTTGGAAGAATCACCCACAGAAGCCAGACAACGGATCAGGTCCGCATCAAAAACAGGCTTGATCAATGTATAATCAGCTCCGACAAGCCGAGCATTCTGCCTGTCTTCTTCTGTACACCCAGCCGAGAACATCATTGCTACGCGTCCGGGAAGCAAACCTTTCTGCTGCGCTTTTGAAAGGAAGTCAACCCCCGGCATATCAGGCATCTCGCTATCAACGAGCAGCAGATCATAAGCTTTATCAGGGTCTGCCGCAGCCGCGAGATAATCAAGCCCCTCCGGCCCACTGGAGGCCATAACCGCATCAATTCCGAATGATTGCATCCTCCGGGCCAGCACCTCACGCACAGTATAATTGTCGTCAACAAGCAGTACCCGCGTGCCGGAAAAATCCGCCACGCTACGCAACGGTTCATACACGGATTTTTTAAAAGGGATGGAAAAATAAAAAATGCTGCCCTTACCGCTTTCACTCTCAAAACGGATTTCACCATCCATGAGGACTGCCAGACGTGAAGCTGCGGCCAGCCCCAATCCGACTCCACCGTACTCTCGGGAAGTTGAACCGTCCGCTTGAACGAAACTGTCGAAAATACTTTCCCGCCGGCCTTCGGGAATACCGATCCCGGTATCACGGACTGTGAAAAGCAAACGTTCAAAATCATCACCGGACTCTTCAATACTCAGGCGAACTTCAACCTCACCGCTGGAGGTAAACTTTACGGCATTGGAAACAATATTCAGCAGAATTTGACGAACACGAACCGGGTCACCCACAACCTGTGCCGGGACCCCCTGATCAACATCACAAATAACTTCAATATCTCTAGCATTTGCGGAATGGGCCACACTCTTACATACACTCTGCACATCCCGGGAAGGGTCAAACGGAACCGGAACCAGCTCTATCTGGCCGGATTCAATCTGCACAAAATCAAGAATATCATTGATAATCTTGAGCAACAGTTCTCCGGACCCTCTGAAAATTTCAACATATCCCAACTGTTCAGGATCAAGTTCAGTCTCAAGCAACAAATCTCCCATACCAAGTATGGCATTCATGGGAGTTCTGATCTCATGACTGATCATGGCTAAAAACTGACTCTTGAACTGGCTGGCTTTTTCTGATTTATCCTTCGATTTCTCAAGCTCGCGAACAGTAAAGGAAAGCTCCTCCAGAGCAGCACTCAAATCCTTTTCAGCCCTGCGGCGGACTTCAACCTCATCACGAAGCTTATGGTTAATTTCGCTAAGAGTTTCAGTACGTTCAACAACTTTTTGATCAAGTTCAAATTGAATTTGTGCAAGCTTGGCAGCAAGACGCTCAAGGGAACCACCAAGGCTTCCGATTTCATCATCCCTGTCCAGCCCTTCAAAAACAACCACTTCTCCCTGCTCAGCGCGCTTTGCCTGCTCCGCAAGTCTTACCACAGGAGAGACAACAGTCCTGCCGATGAACAAACGCAGTCCTAAGCCTCCCAACAATGCCGCACCAAAAAGCAAAGGCAAAATACAGGTCAAGACAAAAGAAACATTGTTGGCATGGTCATCATTCAGAATTCCAACACGGACATACCCCAAATATTCTCCATCCTTGAGAATTCGTCTTTCAACATAAAGGACATTTTCAACTCCCTGCCCTTCTTCAACCTCCTGAAATCGGCTGAAAACAGCCCCATCCTGATTAAATACGGCACAAGAGACAATGCCCTTATCTGCGCAGGCATTTTTGACCAACTCTTCCAGTTTGTAATTCTGAAAATTGAGAATTGCCTCACTGCTTGAAAAAGCCAGCAAATTAGCTACAGAACGCCCCTTGGACTCAATGGAGCTTTTCATTTTTGCCTGGTGGAATTCGCTGAAAGCATACCCAAGCGACAATAGAATTGCCGCCAGTATCCCCACAAGCCCCAAGGTAATCCTGCGCTTTATCCTGAAAAAATTAGCCATCAAAAAAATCCCGTTTTACTCAGCTGAAGGTTCCACTTTGACGTTCCCCGAAATCAGATCGTTCCTCAATTTTTCGAGCTTATCAAGAACTTCAGGAGCAACCAGATGCTTACTATATTTCATTTCAGTCAACCCGACACCCTCGTTGCCCAGATTATAAACTTTGCACCCCGGCGCAAAAGTTCCTGTCAGGATAGAACGCACTTCTTTATAAACAGCCACATCAAGTCTTTTCATCATACTGGTCAGAACAACCCCTTTGGCCATGTGATCCTGATTTGAATCGACCCCGACAACCTGATTACCTGTTTTGCGGGCGGCCTGAATTACACCGTTTCCGGCGAGTCCTGCCACGGCATAAATGATATCCACCCCTGAATTGTACATCCCCATGGCCAAGGCATTAGCCTGTTTCGGGTCCTCAAAACCTTTTTCGGAATTTCCCCTGCGCACGAACTTTACATCAACTTCAATATCCCTTCCGGAGAACCTTACTCCCTGAAGGAAACCATTCAAAAACCCCTTGATGACAGGCATCTCGTTGCCGCCGATAAAACCGACCTTGCCTGTTTTGGTCTGCCATGCGCAAAGAGCTCCAACCAAGTATGACCCCATCTCCTGAGCGTAGTCGATTGAAACAACGTTTGGATATCCTTCAATATTACAATCATTAAGAACAAAAACTACATTGGGATAATCAAGTGCTATTTCTGCGAACCGCCCCTCGACTGTGGCGCTGTTGGTGACGATTATTCTGACATTCTCTTTTAGAAGAGAAAGGATAGCCTGCCTAACCGACTCAACAACGTACCCACCGCTGCGAACCAACACTTCAACCTGAAAATCCCTCTGCAACCTGCGCAAACCGGCAATGGTCATGCCGTTAAAAGAATTATCGTTTACAGCATTCCCGGCAGTGACAAAGCCAATTCTCACAACCTCAGCACGGCAAATAGAATTGTTCCCAAAAATGGAAACCAATATAAACAGGAAGACCATCATCCCAATATATACTTTTGCCCTGATCATGGAATTCACCTAAGAGAATCAAGCTTCTTCAGTTTCGTCCGGATCAAGCAAACCGCCAAGATCGGCTCCCAGAACCCGGCCGGGCCATTTGTAAAAACAATATCCGTGTTCTTCTACAAACTTCCTGATCTTCTGCTGCCCACCACGGGCGAAGGGCAATGAGGCAAAACCGATATGTTCCTTGGTCACCTCAATATCCCCGAACAGATACATCAGATTGAACGGGACCGCTTTTTCAGGATGTATCTCGGCTGGAACAACCAGATGCATAGCCTGTGAGTTGCTTCCCCGGAATACATTAATCTTCCCGGTCAATTCCTTACGTTCTTCAACCTCATCTTTGAAGAAAGGCTCAAT
This sequence comes from Maridesulfovibrio sp., assembly GCF_965230075.1. GTDB lineage: Bacteria > Desulfobacterota > Desulfovibrionia > Desulfovibrionales > Desulfovibrionaceae > Maridesulfovibrio. The sequence continues at coordinate 3,393,713 of NZ_OZ245945.1, forward strand.
CAAACGCTTTAGGGTTCCATCCACTTTCGCAACGGCAAGGCCGTAGTTGGTGATGGGAACCTGCTGACGGTCACAATCCCTGATCCGCCTGAGCATATCAGCCCGCTCAGCCATGCAGGCCCCGCAATGGACCACAAGCTGGTACTCAGAAAGGTCGAGAGGCAAACCGCACCCGGTTTTGGATTCAAAAATAATATTGCGGTTTGTATATCCGGCAATCCTTGCAGGAATCATCTCTTTACCAAGGTCCTCAGCTTTAGGATGGTGAGGGCAGGCCTCGACAATAAGCACCTTATCCCCGTCCTGAAGATTATCAATGGCGTTAGCACCCTGAACAAGCTGCTCCAGATTACCCTTATGACGGGCAAAAAGAATGGGAAATGTGGTCAAAGAGACATCACGCGGAATAATATCCATGACCTTCTTGATCGGTTCGGAATCAGCAATCACAAGAGCCGGACGCCGCTTATGCCCGGAAATGGTCTGGTAAAGCTCTCCTTCCTTCACAATAACTGCGATTCCCCCGGCATCAAGGATTTCACGCAGCACCTGCGACTTGGGAAGCCCCAACCTGCCTTTGGGGGAAACCGGGTCTTCGGAAACCACACAGACTACGAAATCCCCCCGGCCCATGAGGTCACGAGCCAACACGGGATCAAGCATATTTTCTTCCGGTGCAAGGGCCATGATAGACTTCTTGAGCCGCTCAATGCCTCGGCCGTCAACGGTGGAGGTAGCCACAAAGCGGACTCCGCGCGAACCGCAGAATTCCATATCAGCAAGGCTGGGCCTCCTGATATCCGCCTTATTGAAAACCATCACACAGGGAATGCCGCGATCCCGTAACAGATTGGTTAATTCCCGCTCTTCATCAAGAATACCGGAATCATCGGTAACAATAACCGCCACATCAACACTATACAGGGCATCTTTGATAGCCCGGGCTCGGTCATCGCCGGGGAGATGGGCATCAGTATCATAAATGGTCACCGGCCCCAGCGGATGAATCTCCGCCCTTGTCAGGGGATACATTTCATCTTCACTGGCCACAGGGCTGACTTCATCACTCTCAATCCCAGAAAGGGCACGTATTATCGAAGATTTACCAACATTACTTCTTCCGGCAATGGCTATGGCAAGCTTGGAACCGCTTTCAATTTCAGCAGTCATTCTTCAACCTCCGGTTCATATCTCTATCAATCTAAACAACAGTTCGAAATTCAGTATTATTAATTACTCAAGAAATAGCACTTTATGCAAAACATTTCACCCCAATTATCCCGCACCTAATTTATGCCGAAATAATTGTGCCGATGCAAAAAAAATGCGGGACCCCCTTAAGGACCCCGCAAAATATTACCCACACCCGCGAGGGTACGGTATTACTTTTTCTGATTCTTGGCAATTTTCTTCCAGGAGTCACGCAGAGTGACTGTTCTGTTGAAAACAGGCTTGTTCGGTTTGGAATCCGGATCAGCGCAAAAATAGCCGATCCTTTCAAACTGGCAGCGGAAACCGGGCTCCACATCTATAAGGGAAGGCTCTACGTAAGCGGTACGTACCTCAAGGGAATCAGGGTTGATATGGTCCTTGAAATCAGAGCCGTCCTTGTTACTCATGGGATTCTCTTTGGTGAAGAGATGGTTATAGAGACGGACCTCAGCCTCGACTGCATGTTCTGCAGAAACCCAATGGATAGTACCTTTGACCTTACGGCCGTCATCGGACCAGCCGCCACGGGTTTTAGGATCGTAAGTGCAGCGGAGTTCCACAACTTCGCCGTTCTCATCTTTAATCACATCAGTACAGGTAACGTAGTAAGCCGCACGCAGACGGACTTCGCGACCAACGGAAAGCCTGAAGAATTTCTTGGGAGCATCTTCCATGAAGTCGTCACGTTCAATGTACAGGGTCTTGGAGAAGGGAATCTTGCGGCTTCCGGCGGATTCATCTTCAGGATTGTTCTGTACTTCGAATTCCTCAACCTGACCTTCAGGATAGTTGTCAATAACCAGCTTGATGGGATTGACTACACCCATAACCCGGTTGGAATGGGCATTGAGGTCTTCACGTACGGAGAACTCAAGCAGAGCGAAGTCAACCATGTTGGCAGCCTTTGCCACTCCGATGCGTTCGCAGAAATTACGTATGGAAGCCGGAGAATAACCACGTCTTCTCATACCGGAAATTGTGGGCATACGCGGATCATCCCAGCCGGAGACATGTCCCTCTTCAACCAGCTGAATCAGACGACGCTTACTCATTACAGTATAGCTCAGGTTGAGCCTTGCAAATTCAATCTGCTGCGGACGGTAAACCCCGAGGGTTTCAAGGGTCCAATCGTAAAGGGCACGGTTATTTTCAAATTCAAGGGTGCAGATGGAGTGGGTAATCTTCTCCAATGAATCGGAAATACAATGGGTGAAATCGTACATGGGATAAATGCACCACTTATCACCGGTACGGTGGTGGTGGGCCTTCCTGATACGGTAGATGGTGGGATCGCGCAGGATCACATTGGGAGAAGCCATGTCGATCTTGGCGCGGAGAACGTGCTCACCATCTTCAAATTCACCGTTTTTCATGCGCTCGAAAAGATCAAGGTTCTCTTCAATAGAGCGGTCACGATAAGGGCTGTTCTTGCCCGGCTCAGTAAGTGAACCACGGTATTCACGGATTTCCTCAGCGCTGAGACTGTCCACGTAAGCCTTGCCATCATTGATCAGCTGGACGGCAAAAGCATAAAGCTTGTCAAAATAGTCAGAGGAATAGTGCAATCTTTCTTCCCAGTCGAAGCCGAGCCAACGGACATCCTTCTCAATGGACTCCACATATTCGGTATCTTCCTTGACCGGGTTGGTGTCGTCGAAACGCAGGTTGCAGGTACCGCTGTAATCTCTGGCAAGACCGAAATTCAGGCAGATGGATTTTGCGTGGCCGATATGCAGGTAACCGTTAGGTTCGGGAGGAAAACGGGTAGCCACTCTTCCTTCGTATTTTCCTGTTTCATTATCTTTATCAATAATCGCGGTAATAAAATTTTTACCTACATTGGACTCGGTTTTATTCTCTGACATTTATCTATATTCCTTGATTTTTTATCTTTCAGCTGCCCGGATCAAGTTTCTGCAGGCAAGCATCATTCACTAAGAATCTTATCTAAATACGAGAATTTATGCCTATGGTCAAATATCATAGAGCATACAACAGACCTCATTTTGTCCTATGCGGCAATGTTTGCAAGTGCTGAGTGAAACAATTTAAAAAATAATGTCAAAATACTGAAAGCACTCTTAAAAAAATTGTTCATGATCTTTTTTTCTGTTAAGGTGCTGAAAGCGCAACCGCATCGGATTAATTCATGATCAAAGACATGAAACAAAGGGTAAGCCCGGAACCATAGGGGAAAATTTTCTTCCGGCCTACCGCGCAAACATATATGCCAACTTTTTTTAAGGAGTCGCTATAATGAATGTAGAATTGGCCAAACCTTTTATCAAGGCAACCTCGGACATCCTTACGATGATGGCCATGATTACGCCTACAGCGGGTAAACCGTTTGTGAAGAAAGGTAATGTCGCCAACGGAGATGTAACGGGTATAGTCGGCTTTACAGGGTCAGTAAACGGAAGTATTTCAATCACTTTTGAAAAGGCCTGCGCCGCTCAAATAGTTAAGAATATGCTCGGCGACGACATTCAGGACATCATTCAGGATGTAAAAGACGCTGTTGGTGAAATCACCAACATGGTTTCCGGACAGGCAAGAGCAGGACTCACTGAAATGGGGTACAAACTTCAAGGCTCTACCCCCACAGTCATCATGGGCGACAATCATACCATTGCCCACGTAACAGCCGGACCGGTCATGGCAATTCCATTCACCACAGACCACGGCAATTTTACCATCGAATTCGGCTTCGATTAAAAATTCAGCCCGGAAGCGAAAGCTTCCGGGCTTCTTAATTATATCATCCCTCTGACGAACCATCCAAAGTCAACTGCACCTTAACCTGATTACGTCCAGCCTCCTTAGCCGCATATAAACCGATATCCGCAGCTTTAAGTAAGTGTTCCAGAGTCTTTGTCTGTTCACTATATGTTGCCACACCAATACTTACAGTAATATTCAATCCCCCGGAACGGGTATTCATTTTCGTGGCTTCAATTTCCGAACGCAATCTCTCTGCGACCAGAGTCGCCCCTTCAAGTCCGGTATCGGGGAGCAAAATAGAAAATTCCTCTCCACCAATCCTTCCGAAGACATCAATATTACGCAGTATTTTAAGCCCTGTTTTTGAAAGGCCTTTCAACACATCATCACCCGCATCATGGCCGTACATATCATTGACCGTCTTGAAATAATCAATATCCATCATTAATAGAGACAACTCACGCCCGTACCTGCGGGTTCTCTCAAGGGCATCTTCCGCACTCTCCATGAAGAAGCGACGATTACTAAGCCCGGTCAGGGAATCAGTGGTAGCTAACTTACGCAGCTTGTCCTCTGCTTCCTTGCGCTCGGTAACATCCCTGAAGGTTCCTACCACCCACCACTGCTCATCCTTACGCAAAGGAGAAAGAAGGACTTCAGCCGGAAAGACATCACCTCCCTTACGGCGCACGTTCACGGTGAAAGAACCGTAACTTGAGAGCAGGCCGTCAATATAATTATCACCATCTCCGGAAGTATCCGGCGAAAGATTATCCTCTGCAAAGAAACAGCATTGCAAACTTTCTCCGAGCATTTCATCAGCCCTGTATCCGAAAATTTTCTCCGCTGCCGGATTCCAGAAATGAACCAATCCTTTTTCATCCATCAGCACCAAAGCATCCTGCACTGAATCACTTATACTCTGAAGCATATCTTCACGGTCCTGCAAGTCCTGCAGGGCTTTTTTCTGAGTACTGATATCGGAAGTCGCCCCGCGGAAACCGGTTACAACACCTGCAGCATCAAAAACCGGAACTCCGTTGAATTCAAGCCAGATCTTACGTCCGTCACGATTGACAAACTTAAAAACCAGCCCATTAAAGCTATGCCCGAACTGGGCCGCGTCGAGAAATTCCTTGCGCACATCCCATGAAGATTCCTCATCCACAAAATCAAAAGGCGAACGCCCGATAAGCTCTTCAGCACTATATCCAAGGACATCTTCGGCCCTGCCGGTGACAAAAACAAAGCTCCCGTCAGGTCCGGTCTCCCAGATAAATTCCCCGGCAGCATCAGCAACGTCCATGAATCTTTTCTCGCTATCCTCCAGAGCCATGCGAATATCTTCACTGGCAACAGTCATGGAAGTCTGCCTCCAGAACAGGTAACCAAGCATAAAAATGAGAAAAGCCAACAGAACAAGCATGATATTGCGACGCGGTACCACTAAAGCTTCATCAGGGACCCGGGAAATAACTTTCCACCCCTCGCTGAACACAACATCCTGCCGCAAAACATAATGGAAAGATTTGCTGCTCAAAGAATCAAAGGTATAGACACCGTCAGGACCTGCAAACTGTCCATCGTTCTGCCCTTTGATATTGCTCCAAACTTCAGGAAATTCTTGCTCAAGCAGCCCTTCTTTAGGTTTGAAAAGAAATCTCCAACTATATGTTTCATCCGGGCCGACAATCCACCCGCCATCATCATTGACCAGAAATAAACCGCCGAATGACTCAGCACCAGCTTCATTAAAAATCTTAAAAAGCATATCCCCGGAAAAATTGAGAACAAGATACCCCGGCTTCATACCGTCTGTATGAACCTTTTTTATCATTCTGATTACCGGGGTGTAAGGAATGACTACCTTCCCGAATTCCATATTCAAGTCAAAACGGGAGATATAGACTTCATCTTTCAGCTTTGCTGCTTCCTTTAAGTATGGACGGTCACTTTTGTCTTGAAGATAATTTCCTGAAACGCGAAGCGGTCTCCCGGCATCGATATTAACCCTGACCAACTCCATCCCCTGCGAAGAAAGGTAGCGAAGCTGAACACACCCCTTGCACTGCGAGCCGAATACGGAAAACAGCTCTGCTATGCGTTCACGTTTCACATAAAAATCGCCCGGACCTGCCAATATTTCCTCGACAAGCCCGCCAAGGATAGCAGTATATTCTATGTCCGATTCAAGCCATGAATTAAATGCAGAAATATTACTCTTAACCAGATCAACCTCATGATTCTCAACAATATTGAGATACTGGGTCCGCTGAGTAAGCAGGGCCCATGCTGAAACTGCAAGAATAAGAACAGCTACCAAGGAAAACCGCTTGATAAAATAGAAGAATACACTGCTTGATTTTTTTGTTTTCATAAAAATAGGTATCCCGGACGGAAGTTCATTGCGAGCATAACACAAACCGATCAAATATTTCTCAATTGGAAATACACTGCCACAATAAAATATTACATTATTTCGGAATCACGTTCAACGTAATTGGCAAAACTACGAATCCTCTGGGCTGTACGCACTGAAATACCGAACCGCTCAGCCACTTGCGCCGGAGTAGCTCCCCGATCATATGCCTTGAGAATACGTTCCCGCAATCTAAGCTTCTGCAACTCATCCAGATCCGGCACAGAAACTCTCGTACCGCCCCAACAATACATCAACCTCTCTGCAGCCTCCCTGCCCAGCACACTGATCAAACCTTCGGCAGACATTGCCCGCCGCCCATCCATATCAGGAAAAATTCCAGAACCAGAAACAGTCTCCCCCCCCATCTGCATACTCCTTTACGTTTTTAAATTCACGACAAAAGAAACAATGACGGGACACTTACTATTACCAAAAAACATCATTTGCAAGCCATTTTATAAATTTATAATACCAAATGGTAAAACTTAGCAAAATACAGAAACTTATTAAGGACATTTTTATTAAAAAAAGATACATATCATTACCAAGGAGGACACATGGGTTTCTATAATGATTTAGTAGAAGGGTTGCGGAACATGATTGGTCAGAATCGCAAGTACGCCAACCCGACACAAATGGCCAAGGCGTGTGGCGTAGCTCCCAACCAGATAATCCGCTACATTAAACAGGAGCGGGGCAAGCATATTCAGGTACTGGCCCGGGTCCTTGATGAAATTGGCGCCCGAATTATTTTTCCTGAAGACAACGCTTCAAGCGGGAACGATTTCTGTAATCCCCCGAAGGCTCTTGCCCGCGCTGACCGGGATGGCGAGAAGTTAAATATTGACGAAGAGGCTCAGGGGCTGCTGGCATTCAGCATCAATTGGATGGCAGAAAAAGGGAACCCGGACTCCATGAAACTGCTCACTGTTACCGGCAATGCCATGGCCCCGCGCATTGAAGACGGCAACCATGTGCTGGTGGACGAATCACAAAAAGATTTCTTTGAAGGACGTATCTACGCAGTGCGCATTGACGAAGAAATTCTGGTGCGAAGAGTGGCAAGAGAACCGGGCAAAATCCTGCTTCTTTCCGAAAATCAGGAAATCTCCCCCGGGCCGATAGTGCTTGAAAGCAACAATCCGGCACACAACTGGGCCCCCATAGGCAGGGTAGTTTTTGTAGCCAAGGACCTTCTCTAAAAGTCACAATTTCATGATTTTCAAAAAAAAAGCTATCACGCTGTTGACAGTTTTTAATAATGACTTACTTTCATTCAATCCCTGCGGCAGGATTCTTTTTCCTACTAGCTCATGAAAGGTCGCAGTGAGTCACAGGCCAAGAGCCTGAAAGCAAAAAATAGTATCGAAATATTGGAGGAAAACTGATGAAACTTAAGCCGTTAGCAGACCGTATTCTGGTCAGACGCCTTGAAGTGGAAGAAAAAACCGTTGGCGGAATCATTATCCCCGACTCCGCAAAAGAAAAGCCCCTCAAAGGTGAAGTTATCGCAGCCGGCCCCGGCAAGGTGGATGACAATGGCTCCAGGGTCGCTTTGGGCGTAAAAGAAGGCGACGCTGTTCTTTTCGCTAAATACGCAGGCACTGAAATCAGCATCGAAGGTGTAGATCACCTGATCATGCGTGAAGACGACATCCTCGCTGTTGTCGAATAGTCAGACTGCTCCAGCAATCGCACATACGAACAGCCCAAGGGCTGCATAATTGAATACATTTCTTTATTTTAAGGAGATAACACCAAATGGCTAAACAGATTCTTTTCGACGCCAAAGCTCGTGAAAAACTGAAACTCGGCGTAGACAAGCTCGCCAACGCTGTAAAAGTAACCCTCGGCCCCAAAGGCCGTAACGTTGTTATGGATAAATCCTTCGGTTCCCCGGTCATCACCAAGGACGGTGTTTCCGTAGCCAAGGAAATCGAACTGGAAGACAAGTTCGAAAACATGGGCGCACAGATGGTTAAGGAAGTTGCTTCCAAAACCTCCGACATCGCTGGTGACGGTACCACCACCGCTACCATCCTTGCTCAGGCTGTTTTCACCGAAGGTGTAAAACTCGTTGCAGCTGGCCGTAACCCCATGGCTATCAAACGCGGTATCGACAAAGCTGTTGAAGCAATCATCGACCACCTCGAAACTCTTGCCAAGCCCACCCGCGACCAGAAAGAAATCGCTCAGGTTGGTACCATCTCCGCTAACAACGACGTAACCATTGGTAACATCATTGCCGAAGCCATGAACAAGGTCGGTAAAGAAGGCGTTATCACTGTTGAAGAAGCAAAAGGCCTCGACACCACCCTCGATGTTGTTGAAGGTATGCAGTTCGACCGCGGTTACCTCTCCCCCTATTTCGTATCCAACGCAGAAAAAATGATCTGCGAAATGGATGAGCCCCTGATCCTCATCAGCGAAAAGAAAGTAACCAGCATGAAAGAACTCCTGCCCGTTCTCGAGCAGGTTGCTAAAATGAGCAAGCCTCTGGTTATCATCGCTGAAGACATCGAAGGTGAAGCTCTGGCTACCCTCGTAGTTAACAAACTGCGCGGTACCCTCAATGTTGTTGCTGTTAAGGCTCCCGGTTTCGGTGACCGCCGCAAGGCAATGCTCGCTGACATCGCAGCCCTCACCGGCGGTGCAGTTGTCTCCGATGACATCGGTCTCAACCTCGAAGCAGTTTCCCTCGAGCACCTCGGTTCCGCAAAACGCGTTGTAATCGACAAAGAAAACACCACTCTCGTAGACGGCGCCGGAGAAGGCGAACTGATCAAAGCCCGTATCGGCCAGATCCGCAACGAAATCGAACTCTCCACTTCCGACTACGACCGTGAAAAGCTTCAGGAACGCCTCGCCAAGATCGTTGGCGGTGTAGCAGTAATCAACGTTGGTGCTGCAACTGAAACTGAAATGAAAGAAAAGAAAGCACGCGTGGAAGATGCTCTCAACGCTACCCGCGCTGCTGTTGAAGAAGGTATCGTTCCCGGCGGTGGTACTGCACTCATCCGCTGCATCGCTGCACTGGAAAACGTAACCTCCTCCGACGATGACGAATCCGCAGGTATCGACATCATCCGTCGCGCCATCGAAGAGCCCCTCCGCCAGATCGCTGGCAACGCCGGCCTCGAAGGTTCCATCGTTGTTGAGAAAGTAAAAGAAGCAAAAGACGGTAACGGCTTCAACGCTGCTATCGGCGAATACGAAGACCTGATCAAGGCCGGTGTTATCGACCCCAAAAAGGTTACCCGTATCGCTATCCAGAACGCAGCTTCCGTTGCAGGCCTCCTGCTGACCACCGAATGCGCTATCGCTGAAAAGCCCGAGAAAGCAGCTGACATGCCCGCAGGCATGCCCGGCGGCATGGGCGGCGGTATGCCCGGCATGGGTGGCATGGGCGGTATGGGTGGCATGGGCGGCATGTACTAAGCCAGCCTTTCCATCCGGCTCACAAAGCCAATTAAAAATCCCCGGCAGCCACAACGGTTGCCGGGGATTTTCGTTTTGCTCTCTATTTAGGAGGATATGAGAACTTATTTTTTCAGCCCTGCAAAAAGGGCCGCATTGTATGAAGAACGAACAAGAGGAGCGCTGTACATGTGCGGGACACCCTTGCCTTTGCCGTAGCGGGCATATTCTTCAAAAACATCAGGATGGACATAGCGCAGCACTTCGGGATGCTTAAGTGAAGGTCGCATATACTGCCCGATAGTTACAATGTCACAACCGATGTCTGCAAGGTCGTCAATCACCCCTTGCACTTCCTCATCATTTTCACCTAAGCCCACCATCAGCCCGGACTTGGCGATGGCCCCGGCAGACTTGACTCGCTCAATGAGTTCAAGACTCTGCTTGTAGTCGGCCTGCGGACGGATATCCTTATAATGCATAGGAGGAGTTTCCACATTGTGGTTGATGATATCCGGCTGGGCTTCAATGACAAAATTCAAAGCATCTTCATCCCCTTGAAAATCCGGGATGAGCACCTCAATAGAGGATTCGAGCAACTCTGTCCTGACCGCACGGATGGTGGCTGCAAAATGCGCTGCCCCGCCGTCGGCAAGATCATCACGGGTCACCGAGGTAATGACCACATGCTTAAGTCCCAACCGCTTGGAGGCTTCAGCAACCCGCGCAGGCTCAGTAGGATCGAGAGGCGGAATGTCGCCACTTTCTATATTGCAAAAGGCGCAGTTGCGGGTACAGGTATTGCCCATAATCAGGAAAGTTGCCGTATGCTCGGAAAAACATTCAAACATATTTGGACACTTGGCACTCTGGCAGACAGTGTTCAGGCTTAGGTCTTTAACCAGTTCCCGGGTAGCACTGTAAGTCTTGTTGCAGGGGATTTTGACCCTAAGCCACGGTGGAATGCGCAGATACGGTTTAGAAGGATCTTTGGAGCACATAGCAGGCCTCCTGATATTTGTAGAGCGGCCCGCACAATTGCAGACCGCTCTTAGGTATAAGCTCCGTCAAAGGAGTGGACGTCCCGGATATGGGGTCCGGAACAGGTGGCTTACTTGATTTTTGCTGCGTAATCTTCGTGATTCAGCAGCTGGCTTTTATCTGCGTCAGCATCAAGGGAGATGCGCAGCATCCAGCCGTCTTTATAGGGTGAAGTGTTCACATCTTCAGGAGCGTCTTCAAGACCTTCGTTGATTTCCTCAACAGTGCCGGAAATGGGCATGTACAAGCTGCTGACAGCTTTAATGGATTCAACTGTACCGAACTCTTCACCTGCGTCGAAATGGTCACCTGCGGAGGGCAGGTCAACAAATGCAACTTCACCGAGCTGGTCCTGAGCAAAGTCGGTGATGCCGACAACTGCGGTGTTGTCATCGTTGATGAGAACCCAAGTGTGCTCGGGATGGTAAAGGACGTCTGCGGGATAGGTAAGTTCACTCATGATTATCTCCAAAAAGTTTTTTATTCTGAAAAGTTAAGGTAATGATTAGCAACCGCGAAGCCACGCTTCACAACACTCGTAAAGGCCTTCGGCGAGGGTCGGGTGGGCATGGATAGTGTGAGCCACATCAGCAGCGGTAAGCCCTTTTTCAATGGCAAGACCTGCTTCAGCAATGAGGTCGGTGGCGTGTGCCCCGGCAATGTGGGCACCAAGAATCTTTCCGCTTTCTTTCTCGCAGATGATCTTGAACATGCCTGCGAGTTCGCCCATGGCCTGCGCCTTACCCAGTTCACGGAACTGGAAAACCTGTGAGCGGACTTCAATGCCCTTCTCAATGGCTTCTTCCTCAGAAAGACCGACAGTACCGATCTCGGGGGAGGTAAAAATACCGGAAGGAATCACGGAATAATCAAGGGCGCGTTCTTTACCGAAACAGTTATCCACCGCGCAAAGGCCTTCGTGTGATGCAACATGGGCCAACATCACCCGGGAAGGTCCGAGAATATCACCGATGGCATAAATACCCTCAGCGGAAGTGCGCATGTTCTGGTCAGCCTTGATCCAGCCGCGCTCGTCGGTTTCAACACCGGCTTCAGCCAACTTAAGACCGTCGGTGTTGGGGATTCGGCCAACAGCTACCAGCACTACATCAACTTCAATGGTGGTCTCGCCACCTTTTGCATTTTCAACAAAAGGAGAAGGTCCGAGAACACACTGAACTTTGCCATCCACAACTTCAGCGCTCTTAACGGTCTTGGCAACCTGCACCTTGATGCGATGTTTCTTGGCCTCACGCTGCAGGAGCTTGCTAATATCCTTGTCAACAGAAGGAACGGGCAGCAGGCGGTCCATGCCTTCCACGATGGTCACCTCAGAACCGAAAGCACGGTAGATAAAGGCCAGTTCACAGCCGATTACTCCACCACCGACGATAACCATTTTCGCGGGAACATGATCCAGATTAAGGGCATCATCACTATTAATGATGTGCTTGTGATCCACGGGCAGGGAAGGCAGGTCGAGAATGGATGAACCGGTGGCGATGATCACGTTATCGCTTTTGATTTCCTCGGTACCTTCTTCAGTGTGGACGAGCACAGTCTTATCGGAGCCAAGTTCTGCAGTGCCGCGCACAACACGGATCTTCAAGGATGCACAGGTCTTTTCCAGACCGCCGCAAAGCACCTTACGGACCCTTTCTTTACGTGCAACCACAGCTTCCATGTCTGCCTTAAAGCTTACAGCCTCTTCTCCGCCTTCAACTGCGATGCCGAAGGTGTTGAGCTTTCCGGCAGTCTCAAAGGCTTCAGCAGAAGATTTGAGAGTCTTGGTCGGAATGCAACCCCAGTTCAGGCAGGTTCCGCCAATCTCCGCTTTTTCAATCAGAGTAACATCAGCTCCCCGGCGAGCGGCTTCAAAAGCAGCAATATGACCGCCAGGACCTGATCCGATAATAGTGATGGATGGCATGCTTTCTCCTGTTGTGAAAATTATTACAATTCTTCGAGCTGAAGGTTGTAGGTCATGGGAAAAGCTTCATGCAGGGAAGCAGTAATCAGGCAACCCTTGCGCATGATTTTTTCCACACGATCAAAGATAAAACCGTAATCTTCATCCATGTGTACGGTCACATCAAGAGTGATGCCGGTTACACGGGCACGCTTCTTTTCATCCATACCGGTTTCAAGGGTGGCAGTTGCGGTGATGCGTTCGTACTCAGCGCCGCGGGTCTCCAGAGCCTTGGCAAGAGCGCCACAGAAACAATGCAGGGTGGAAGCTGCGAGAAGCTGCTTGGCAGTACCGCCACGCTGGTCTTCAGGAATCTGGGCATAATCAATTGAGATTTCGCCAAGAACCTGTGAATTTGTATCGATAACCTGCTTACCACCTGCACGCTCATATGAAACGGAAAGTTCAGCCATTTATATTCTCCTTTGTGATTTTTCAGACAAACTTATGTGTCGCCCCAAAGCTCTATTCGTGCCAACACAAATAAAATACATATTTTCGAATACTTACTAACAAAAATATACCCCGGACGACAGAATAGACAGTTATATTCATGAATTTTACGACAAGGATGTCGCATTGATTCAGCAAACAATCTAGGTATTCCCTTAAACTCAACGACATCCTAAAAACGACAACTATGTCGTGCGTCAACGTATAAATTCTGCAGTACTCCCATTCTCCCTGTAAAACCGCAATCTATACCCGAAAAGTATACTTTCTTAACACAACGACACATTTGTCGCGCACAAAACTGAATTACCTGCTGTAAATAAAAAAGGCCGCATAAGCGGCCTCATAAAAAAAATGGAGTAAGGTAAAAGATAAGTTGATCTTAAAAATCCAGCTTGATTGCTTTGGAAGCTGCAGGCTTTTTAGCAGGAGCTTTTTTCTTGGCAGCTTTCTCTTTCTTTCCACCAGATGAACCGCCGTCGAGGTTAAAGGACATGCTATCCTTTTTCCCTTTAGCTCCACCGGCTGAAGACTTCCCTTTCATATCACTAGCTGTTGCTCCGGGTGTGTATCCGCGCCCGAAAATCTTGGGACCCAATTTGTCTGATATCTTCTTGGCCTCACGGTTGAGGGGATTCGCTTTAAGTGCTGCGGCTGCGGCATCGTATGCTTCTGTGTACATGCGCTTGGCAAGGAACAGTTTGGCCTGACGGATATAAATACTCTCGTTAGCTCCGAAACGGCGCACAATATCCTTAATCACAGCAAGAGCCTTGTCCTGTTCAGTCATCATTTCGTAGGCCAAAAGAAGTGAAATATAGGGTCTGCTGTCAGAAGGAGTCTTCTCAATTGCCCGCTCAAGATACTCTACACCGTCAGCCGGAAAACCGGATTTAACAAGCCTGCCGCCAACGTCCTGCAACAGTCCCCTTTCCTCCGGAAAGGCCTCGGTAATTTTACGGAAATATTTCTTGGCTTCCTTGACGTTCTTTTCCATCAAGAACTTCTGCCCGGCCAAAACAAATTTATCGATCTGATTTTTCTGTTTGCGGACCTTCTCAACTGCAGCCTTTTCAAGAGCATTTTTGATGGTGTCATGAATCTTCATCAACATGGCAGCCAGTTTTTTCTCCTGCCCTTTGACATATTTCATACCCCGGGGAAGTACGCGTTTGAGTTCTTCCATAGCCAGAAGCTGCCGAAACACTTCATCAATGAGAATGCCGATTTCAAATTTCTCACGCCCGAAAACCTGACTTGATGCAAGCTCATCAAGAGACAGGCTCAACGCATGCAGACAGCGCATGTAATCCTTCCGCTGTCCGTAAGACTTAGCGCGGGCAATATTTTCTTTAATGCTCTTTGGCGAACTCATTCAGTAAAACTCCCTCTCAAACCATCATCTGCAAAAAACAGTACAGATCCGACAAACATAAAAAACTAATTTCTTAATTTTAATATATAATTGTTGACTCTATACCGTTTATTGTCAAGCACAGAGCTTTTTTTGAATTTAATAATAAATTATATCCCCGACAGGCTGCATTGACGAGGTCAAGCCCAAGAGGTAGTTATACGCCGTAACATGTTAAGGCCCGCTATCTCAGCATTACCAGATTTTAACACTCCAAAAGCGCGACACTTAAATGAACATATACCTATTCATTATCATATTTTCCCTTGCCGGGGCATGCCTGCTGGGTATTTTTGCCCGCCAGCTCAATCGCAAGGCTCTCTCCCCCGAACTTCCCGCTGAATTCAGCACCACCTTTGATGCAAACGAATACCGTAAGTCTCAGGATTATACCAAAGCAGGAATCGGCTTTGAGAACATCTCAAGCTCATTCAACACCCTGATCACCATCCTATTCATCCTTTTAGGCGGCTTCAACGCCGTTGACCTCTGGGCAAATGGTTTCGGCTATGGAAGTATTGTAACCGGGCTGATTTTTTATGCCGGACTGGCTATCCTCAGCGACCTCGTCTCCCTGCCGTTCTCCCTCTACAGCACATTTGTCATAGAAGAAAAATTCGGGTTCAATAAAACAACCCTCAAGACTTTTTTCATGGACAAACTCAAAGGCTACCTGCTGGGCGGTATCATCGGCGGAGCAATTCTCAGCGGAGTTCTTCTTTTCTTCAATGCTGCCGGATCGCTGGCTTGGCTCTGGTGCTGGCTGTTCACCGTGCTGATTACCCTCGGCGTGCAATACATTGCCCCTACATGGATTCTGCCTCTGTTTAATAAGTTCACCCCCCTTGAGGATGGCGAACTGAAAGAAAAGATCGAACAATTTGCCGCAGAAAACGGTTTCGAACTTTCCGGCATTTTCATGATTGACGGTTCCAAGCGCTCCACCAAGGCCAACGCCTATTTTACCGGGTTCGGCAAGAAGAAACGCATCGCCCTTTTCGACACACTGATCAACAATCTCTCAACCGATGAAATCGTGGCCGTGCTGGCTCATGAAATCGGGCACAGCAAGCTCGGACATATCCGCAAAATGATGACCATGAGCATTATCAATACCGGGGTAATATTCCTGCTCATGTCTTTTTTCCTCGGCAATAAGGAGCTCTTCGCCGCCTTCGGCATGCAGAATATTTCCGTACATGCCGGCCTGATCTTCTTTGCCCTGCTCTACACTCCGGTATCAATCGTACTCTCCATCTTCAGCAACATCCGCTCCCGGAAACACGAATTTGAAGCGGACGCTTTTGCAGCGGAAACCACCCGAACCCCGGAAGCACTGGTCGAAGCACTCAAGAAGCTATCGGTAAGCAACCTTGCCAACCTCACTCCGCATCCCTTTTACGTCTGGCTGGAATACAGCCATCCTCCTGTGTTAAAGAGGATTGAGGCACTTCGTAATTAGATTTGATGCGCTACGCGCTTTTGGAAAATAAGATTTTGCCTCCAGCGGCTCTCCGAGGTCCAGAGAAACTTTTTGAAAAAAGTTTCTCTGGACACTTCAAAAACTTTTAGTTTGGCTTCGCCTCTTCGTATGGAAAATTGATATGCTGCTCAGAAAAGAAAAAGAATTAGTAGTTGAGTATGGAAAAAAGCTCCTTGAATCAGGTCTGACAACCGGGACTGGCGGCAACCTGAGTGTATTTAACCGTGAACAGGGCTTGGTGGCTATCAGCCCCAGCGGATTGGATTACCGTCTTTCCACCCCGGAAGATATTGTGGTTATCGATCTGGACGGCAATATTAAGGATTCCGAGCGCAAACCTTCCAGTGAATACGGTTTCCATACTATCCTGTACAAGGAAAGAGCGGACGTAAACGCAGTGGTTCACACCCATTCAGTCTATGCCACAACTGTGGCCTGCCTGAACATGGAACTCCCTGCTGTGCACTATCTGGTAGGTTTTGCGGGCAAAAAAGTTCCCCTCGCCCCTTACGCCACTTTCGGCACTCCGGAACTGGCAGAGAATGTGATCAAGACCATCGGCAATTACAATGCCGTGCTGCTCGCCAACCACGGACTGATTACAGTAGGCAGAGCCATGGGTAATGCCTTTGATGCTGCTGAGGAACTGGAACTGGTTGCCAGAATCTACATTCAAGCACTTTCGGTTGGTAAACCCGTTATTGTCCCTGACGATGAGATGGACAAAGTTATCGATAAATTTTCCACTTACGGACAAGCCGGAGGCAAGGACTAACTATGGAAACAGGACAGCTCAGCACAATTTTCGAGATCGCATTTCCTCTTTTCCTGATCATGGACCCTCTGGGTAACCTGCCGGTATGCCTGTCCATGCTCCGAGAATACTCTCCTGCCCGTCAGCGACGGATTTTGCTCCGGGAACTCTTCTTTGCGCTGGGGATCATTATCCTGTTCATGTACTTGGGTGCCGGACTGATGAAAATGCTCAACATCCACCAGTCCACCCTACGCATTGCTGGCGGGGTGATCCTGTTCATCATTTCCATGAAGATGATTTTCCCAAAACCTGAAAGCGCTGCCGATGACACAGAAAAAGATCCGTTCATCGTGCCCATTGCGGTACCGCTCTTTGCCGGACCATCCCTGCTGGCGGCTGTAATGGTCTATGGTTCAAAAGGAGATGCCGGGGTAAATGTACTTTCCGGGGTGCTGATTGCATGGGCCATGAGTTTCATAATTATGATGACCGGACCGACTATGGCCCGGATACTGGGCAAAAGAGGACTCAGGGCCTGCGAAAGGCTTATGGGCTTAATTCTTATTCTTTTATCAGTACAGATGCTGGAAGACGGGATAGCCTATTACATTACCAATGTCCTTACCAACTAAGCGGACGGTAACTATAGCCGTCCCAGAGCGCTAAGACGTTCAAGGGCTTTTTCCAGCTCCCCGGAGCTGACTGGCTTTGCAATATAATCATCTACGCCCAAATCGGACATCCGCTTAAAATCGCTTTCCTGACCATATGCACTCATAACTATGATGGGGATTTCCCGTATCTGGGAAGTCCCCTTTCTAATTGAAGCGATAGCGTCAAAACCGTTCATCTCAGGCATCTGCAAATCCATAAGCACCAGATCGAATTCTTCATTTTCCATATGATTCAAAACTTCGACCCCGGTACTCGCAGTCCGAACTAAATGTCCCCAGCCCTCAAGCTTTTTACGCATGAAAACCTGACTGCTTATATCGTCTTCTGCAAGTATGATTCGCAAACTCTGCATGGGCGCAGATTCCTGGGCAGCAGGCCCTTTGCCCGCAGGGACTTTAATCCTGAAGCCTAACTCAGTAGTGGCCCCTTCTTCAAAATACAGCTCACCATTAATAATTTTTGCATTCTGCTCAAGGCAACCGGAATAAGAACCTCCGCTTAATGGCGGAGCACAATCATTTCCGGCAACATAAAAAGAAATCAACGCGTAATCGCCAGCTAAAGAGCACTTTATTCCGGCGGTGATATCTGATTCAGGAAAAACCTCCAGACCGCTATTTATCAAGCAAAACAGTGTCTGATTAAGAATCTTACGGTTGCAGATAATGGCATCAGGCAGCCCCGAACCTATGGTCAGATTAATTTTCCTGTTCTGAATAGCTGCGGCCGGCAGAAAAAGCTCCACGGACCTTTTAAGACAAGCAACAGGGTCTAGTGATTCAAACTTTTGTGGATCAAAATTACCGGCCAGCCCGTTCAGTGAATTATTGACAACTTCTTTGAAGCGTTCAGCTGAAACCACACATTTATGTACATACTCCCTGGCTTCAGGAGCAAGTTCCATATGATCAAGGACATGGAGACTGCCGATAATTCCGGCTAAGGGGGTTCTCATCTCATGACAAAGGGCCTGCATCAAAGCTTCGTCCCCTTCACTACTTGCAGGTTCAATAGCAACGGTTTCTTTGTCAATTCTTCGGGCACAACCAACTATGGCTTCCGGCTCATCCTGCTCATTTCGGACAAGAAAATGGCGCACATCAAGATGCAGTCTCTCACCACGCGAATTAATGGCAGGAACCTTCATGACAAGCTCACTTCCACCGGCTGCAATATCTTTAAGTCTTTCTAAAAATTGATCTGCAATCTGAGGTGCCAGATAATCGTAAATACTTGTCCCAATGCACAATTCCGGGGCAATTCCGGCAAATTCAGCAAACTTTTTACTTACTTTGAGAAAATTGCCTTCAAGATCATGGATGAACATGGTCTCAGGGGCACTATCCAAAGTTGCCTCCAGATAACGCTGTCCCCTAGCCGCTTCTTCCTGAACTCGCTCCTGTACGGAAATGTCACGGACAGTACCGGCAAATCCGCTGACATTGCCATCAGCACTATAAGTATTCTGCAGGACATGACTTAGCCTTACTTGCTTCCCATCAGCAGCCGTCAGGTCCACTTCAAATCTATAAACACCATCACCGGAAGATATTCCCGTGAGATTATTCTCCACCCCTTGCTCAGACTGAAAATGTTGCAACAGGCTTGAGAGCTCATCATCTTCTACTTTTCCGGAAATACTCTTCTCAAGATCACGGCAGCCGTCATCGCTAAATATCAGCCTGCCATTTATATCAGTGGTATAAAAACAAGCACCGCTATTCCTCAATATCAGGGAAGTCTGTTGAATCTGCCTGAACTGCTCTTCGACATAAAAAGTTTTGATTTTCCAGGCAGCAAGAGCCAGCACTCCCAGTCCGCAGGAGAAAAGTCCTAATTTCGCCCCCCAATATGAACCGGATAAAAAAACTCCGGAACCCAAAAAAAGAACAGCTACGCTACCATATAATAAAATAAATCTTATATTCTTGGACATAACCATTCCTGATCAGCCTCATTGTGGTTAAAGATGGCCTCAAAACATAGGCCACAGTTAAGATAGGAAGCATAGGCTTACTAATATTTTCAAAACATCACAACTAATGTCTCAATAATGTGACTTCACACCATTTTAGAAAACAAATTTTCCCATTTGCTAGAATATATCAAGGCTCCACCCCCCTTCGCATTATTATTGAGAAAACAAAAGTAAAGCCCGCTTCCAATCAATAGAAGCGGGCTCCGCGTAATCCTAATTCTCGGGCAGATCAAATCCACCCCGCAGCAGAGTTTACAAACTCAAAGTCATCCCCTGATCGGGATTAACTTCCGGTGCTGTCTCGGGGGAGGGAGAATCCTGCTGCACACTCTTGAGCATGGCCAGCTCTTCTACGGATAAAATTTTGTTAATATCAAGAATGATAACAAATTCATCATCCTGCTTACCCATACCCCGGATGAATTCAGTCTTGATTGTAGTACCCATTCTGGGCGGCTCTTCAATCATATTTTCGGTCAGCTCAATTACTTCCCGGACTGAATCTGCCAGCGCCCCCATTACCGTACTTTCGCCGTCAAAAGAGACCTCAACAATAATGATGCATGTGTTAATGGTATCCTCTGTCCGGCTCATTCCAAATTTAAGGCGCATATCAACAACAGGAACCGCGTGCCCCCTCAAGTTGATAACCCCCCGCATAAACTTGGGCGTTCTGGGGATTCTGGTTATGGGGGTAAGTTCCAAGACTTCCCGTACACTGGCTATATCCAACGCATAAATATCCTTGTTCAAGGTAAACGTCAGATACTGGTTAGTCGTACTATTTATCTCAGCGTTCATTATTCCACCTGCCTCAAATTTGATCATCCCTGTACATAAAAACACTACCTAATTGCTACAAGTATATATCAAGCTAGCAAAAACAACCAGTGCTTATCAGAATTTTTCAAAGTCATTGTCTGAAAAATCACTGCCCATGTCCAGAGAAACACCGCTGACATTCTCAGGCTCAGACTGGGGCTGAACCTTCGGGGCAGAAACTTCCTTAACCCGGGCCACTGGAGCAGAGACCTTAGGAGCGGGATTAGACTTTACCATAGTCCTCGCTGCGGGTAGAGCCTGCACTCTGGATCTAGGCTGGTTTCTAACCCTGAAGAAGCTCATAACCTGCTGCAATTGTTCAGCCTGACTGGACAATTCTTCCGAAGTGGAGGCCATTTCCTCTGAAGCTGAAGCATTCTGCTGTGTAACCTGATCAAGCTGCTGCACAGCCTTATTGATCTGCTCCGCACCGGAAAGCTGTTCACTACTTCCAGCAGCAATTTCCTGTACAAGCTCAGCGGTCTTCTTAATATCCGGAACAAGCTGGGTCAGCATTTCACCGGCCTTTTCAGCTACACTGACAGTACTTGAAGAAAGTTCACCTATCTCTCCAGCAGCAGCACCGCTTCGTTCAGCAAGTTTACGGACTTCAGCAGCAACAACCGCAAACCCCTTACCGTGTTCTCCGGCACGGGCAGCTTCAATTGCTGCGTTCAGGGCAAGAAGATTGGTCTGACGGGCAATTTCCTCAATAATGGAAATCTTCTCAGCAATATTTTTCATTGCATCGACAGCCTTGGTGACCGCATCTCCACCCTCTTCTGCCTGCTGAGATGATTGCAGGGCTATCTGCTCAGTCTCATGCGCATTCTCTGCATTCTGCCTGATGTTGGCAGTCATCTCTTCCATGGAAGCGGAAACCTCTTCAACACTGGCTGCCTGCTCTGTGGAAGCCTGTGACAGGTTCTCCGCAGTAGCGGAAAGTTCTTCACTGCCGGATGCGACATTCTCTGATGAAATACCAACTTCACCCACAACTGCGGATAACTTGACCACCATATCGTTCAATGATGCTGCCAGAATTCCGATCTCGTCACGCTGCTTAATGTCCAAAGTTCTGGTAAAATCACCCTGAGCCATATGCTCAGCAAAAGAAACACCTTCGCGAATAGGCCCGGTAATTATACGGGTCACAGTAATCGAAATTACAGCGCCCATGACAAGGGCAAGTGCAAGCCCCCCCAGAATCATGGAGAAGGAAGAGGTAATGACATCCTGTGCCGAGACCTGCTGTTCATCCATCAGGACCTGACTGAGATTCAAGGCATCTGCTCCAACTTCAGCCATACCCTTCAACTCTGTTCCTTGAAGATCAACTTTCTTAACAATAGAATTGAACCCGTCAAGATAGTCACGGGCTGCACTTTCAAGCTCGCCTACATTCAGATCAGAATTGGAAGCAACCCAGCTATTTCCACGAAAGGCATCGCATTCATTAATTACTGAATTGAGCAAGGAGCGAGTCTGGCTTACATACTCATCCTTACCTGTGCGCAGGTAATTTGAAAAAGTAAATCGGCTGGTTATAAATTTCTTCTCAAGGTCTGAAATAGTAGAGTAGGCTTCAAAAACATTCGCCATATCGAGACCGACAGAGGTTCCGTCCATTCCCACTTCCATGGCTTTCCTTGCACGCTCCTCAATTCTGGAGACTGCTGAATCTAGCTTGCCAACAGCTGCAACACAATTGCTTATCGCTTCCGTCTTTTCATGCTCATACTGAGCATATCGATCAAAGATTTCACCATACTTTGCGGCCTTAGCCGCAACTCCGGTTACGTCATTAAGACCTTTACCGGAAAAAATGGCTTTATTGGCAGATATATTTTTCCCAATCTCACCAATAGAACTGTGAAACTTATCTTCAAACTCAGCAGTTCCCCGCAAGGTATAATAGAGAACCATCAATCTGGAATTATACATGTCAGTGACTGCTTTGCTAACAACATCGGTTCGCTTGGCTTCGTCTGCAACCTTAGACAGTCCGTACCAGCCAACAACTCCAACAACTGCTGTCAGCAACAGAACTACAACAAAACCCCCGCCAATCTTCCATCCAAGTTTCAAATTCTTGAACATCTGATGTCTCCTATTTGCCAGACACAACTACAACTCAATTGCGATTAACAAAATAACAACACTACCAACATTCTACAAACAGCCGCATGTTCCACATTACATTCTGTTTACAGCACAAATTTGACATTTAAGATACAATTTGCATTATATTCACGAAACAACATTCAGCTCAAGCACTACTTTCCAAGATGTTCCTTAACAGCTCCTAAAACCGCTTCAAGTTCCATGTAAACTTTAGGCATTAATTGTCTGGCCCTGTCCAAATCACCTTTCCGTGAAGCCATCTCTATTCTTTCAGCCAGCAGAGCAATAGCATTAGCCCTTATCGTTGCGGAAATTCCTTTCAATGCATGCGAATATTTCACAACAAGAGCTTGATCGCCGTTTCTAACAGCTTCAGCTAAGGATTCAGTCCTCGCAGGTGCGTCTACCATATATACTTTTAATATCTCGCTCCCTAGTTCACGATCTCCACCAAGATGACTGTAGAAAGCCTGCTCATTAAATACTACTTCAGACATGGTTGCCCTCCGCTAATGTAATAATTCCAGACTTGCTTCTAGCATAATCAAGACCAATTAACCAATTTATAAAACAGGGGAATTTCCAGCTCAACTTTGCGTTTGAAAAAACGGGTCTGACCGGTCTTTGCAGCAAGCGCATTTGCATTTTCCAATTCCTTAAGCCCTTCCTGCATTCTAAAAACCTTTAAACTGGTGACAGCCACTTCTGCGCTGATTCTCCAATCTTCAGGATAATGAAGGGATAGATGCGATAGAAAACCGAGCCTGCTGGGCTCCCCGCCTTTAACTCCATTGAAAATGGAATCGAGCCTCCTGTAGATTTCTTTGTCAGATGAATCCCTGTAAAGAGCGGCAAAATAGCAATCAGAAGCACACGATGGGATATCCTTAACTTCATTAAAAGCAACTCCGGAACGAATGCGCAGCCCATTCCTTAATGAAGCATCCCCCCAAAGTTTCAACAGATGCACCTCATCTTCCGGTTTAACCACAGCCTCAGGCCTGCTGGAAGCGTTAAAGGAATACCAGAAATGCTTTGCAACCTCCCATAAACCGAGTTTCATAGCACTGAGAGAAGCGCTCATATTGAAATAACAATCTGCCGAGCTAAGGCTTTTATCCAAATAAGGACGGGCAACACCCATAAAAAGATCACTCAACCGTGATCGGGCAAAAGTTCTAAGCAACGCAACATCGCGCAGCTCACTTCTATCAAATGCAAGCAGGCTCTTCAGCAGATGATCCCAATCAACATTATAGCCTCCTGATTCTCCCAGTAAAAATTCACTCATACACAACAGGAGTTCAGCCCGCTCTTCAGGAGCATTGCGAACAGGTGTATTTTTGACAATTTCATAAATTGCAGCGGCTCTGGATTCAGGGAGATGGTCTTTCAACACTCGGGCGTAAGCAGCCATACCAAACGAACCACTACGTGAAGGATCTTTTTCAAAGCGATCTATGATTTCCTTCAATTCAAGGACGTCATTATAGACCTCAATCTCTTTTCCGATCTCAAACAGTTCCTCAAGCCCGCCGCCAACTTCAGGAGTAACAACAGCGCATCCGCACGATGCAGCCTCAAACAAACGAAAGTTAACTTCCCCAAAAAGGGCTTCATTAGGAGCAATCCTAGTATTTCTGTATAGCTCCATCATTTGCCGATAATTTAAATTATCTTGAAAATTGAGATTGTACTGAGACTTTAAGAACTCAACGAACCAAAGCCGGGAACGTCTATGCGAAGTTACCCTACCGACAAAACTCAAATCGTGTTCCCGTCTGCTATGGGGGATTATGCCGCCGCCAGTCCCGGCTCCTGAAATACTTCCCATCCAAGGCAACCACTCAACTTTTGCCTTACAAACTTTCCGAAGCTCCGGGACATACTTTTTCTGAGTTGTCAAAAGGCAATCAAAAAGATCAGCATAGAAAATATGCCAGAACATATTCATATGCGTATCCACAGACCAGAAAACCTTGACGCAATCCAACGCATGAAGACCGGTCAAAAATAAACGACGCCCCAAGGATTCCTGCTGTAGAATTAAATCCGGCTCAAACTTCATCTCATCAAGCTTGGCAGGAAGATCAAGTTTTCCTTCCTGACCATGAATCTGCTCAACCTCAAAACCCATTTCAACAAATGCTTTTACAAGTGGCGGAGTGCAATTAATCAAAAAAAGTTTATGCATGTGGAAGATATACGCTAAGCATGTGCATCTTGAAAAGATAAATCAGGCCTGAGTACCCCCTGGTTTTGATTGAACTCTAAACAAAGATAATGAATATCAAAATCAATACAGCAACATAGTAATAATCTCAAGCAAAAATTTATCCTAAGAAACGGCCGCAGTTTCCAGATGAAAACTGCAGCCTGATAATCACAACTTATGTGCAAGCAATGCTTCCTGCGCCTTTCATTTTGGCAGCCTGTAATAAGCGCTCAGCACCCGAGATCATTTCTTCTAATGAATCAGCAGAACTTGTATTAACTCCGATGGAAACGGTCACCTTAATCTTATACTCTCCAATAGCAAAAGCATCCTTTGCTATATTAGCGGATAACTCCTTGAAAACAGATTCCACATAATCAAGCTTCATATCTGCACATAAGACACAAAAGGCATCACCGCCATAGCGGCTGACTACATCACCTTTTCTAAACCGGTTGCGGATAATTTCAGCAACGAACCTGATAACCTCATCACCGACCAACTGCCCATAAGTTTCATTGCAGGCTTTAATATTATCGATATCGATCATCACAGCGACCAATGAAGCTTCAGAACGTTTCTGCTGGGCAAACAGCTTCTCTCCGTATTTAAAGAGAGCTCTACGGCTGAAGACATCAGTCAGAACGTCATTATCTGAAATACGTTTGATAGTCTTAACATACTCAGCACTGTCTAGAGTATTGTTCACCCGGCAGTAAAACTCCTCCGGTTCAAATGGCTGTCTAATATAATCATTCGCTCCACTTTTTAAAAATTCTGCCGATGATCCAGAGCCCCCTCACAAGCGAAGCCAATTATGGGCAAATTTACCTTTGAATGATTCTTTCGAATTTCCTTAATCGTAGTCGGCCCATCCATAACAGACATTTGATCACCAGTTATCACAAGATGAACATCTTCGCTGTTAATTAGTTCTAGTGCTTCATTTCCATCGGAAGCTTCTAGAACCTGAAAATTGTTTACAAGCAATAAATCACGGCAGAGTTCACGGGTAGTACTTGATTCATCAACAACAACCGCTTTCCTTGAAATATTTTTCCTCAGCCGATCCACAAGGTTTACTACATGCTGAATGTCATCAAAATTTACCTTCTGCACATAATCAACGATCCGCTTGGACCACATGGTGGCGCGCAACTCTTCACTAATTTCTCCAGTGAACACAATTGATGGGATATTATATGAAACAACTAAATCGATGACTTCTCCGTTTGGAGCGTCAGGGAGGACAATATCGAGAAGAGCCACAAAAAAATCATCAGTAGTGTTTTTTAGATATTCAGCGGCACTGGCATAGTCGCTAAATAGCATTATCTCGACATCTAGTTTCGCAAGTATGCTTCTCTTCAAAATACCTGCAAAAGTAATACTATCTTCGACAATTAAAACTTTACTCGGCCGAGTAGCTCCGGAAGACCTATTCTCTGGTGACATATGTGCCTCAATCTCTTTTTTAAAACCAATTGTGCTGTGATGCTCCAACCTACGACTCCGTAAAGGAATACCTTAATAATAACACAAACTGGGAATTCCATTCTAGGACATTTCTTAATGACCTGGATCAGAACAGTCAATTAATGGTGGAACAGCTTGAAAGTAATTTGGAAGACAATACCCACTTAAGCACCGCGCAAAAAAAAGACCAGACATATTACATTACTCACAGCTATACATATTTATCGGAATTTTATATAATTAAAAAACCATCAACAGAATATCATGCGTTTAAATACGCTTTTTACTGAATCCACCTAATGTAAAAAAACACACCCCGCACTCATCAAGAGTCCGGGGCTAAAAAACTCATCTTCCCCAAACGCAATAAAGCCCCCTTGAATTAACAAGGGGGCTTTGAAATAAAAAGCTTGCGGCGACCTACTTTCCCACTGGCTACCCAGCAGTATCATCGGCGATGGAGAGCTTAACTTCCGAGTTCGGAATGGGGTCGGGTGTGACCTCTCCTCAATGGCCGCAAGCAAATTTGCTTGCTCTTTTTGAGCAAAATATATTGTTTAATAGAGAAGAATTTACCCCTTACTTTAACTAGTAGAAGTTAAAGTTAAGGGAAGAGAAGAAAAATAAGTCGCACGATTTATTAGTACTGGTCAGCTGAATGCATCGCTGCACTTACACCTCCAGCCTATCAACCAGGTGGTCTACCTGGAATCTTTAGATGCTAAAGCATAGGGATAACTAATCTTGAGGCAGGCTTCCCGCTTAGATGCTTTCAGCGGTTATCCCTTCCGAACTTAGCTACCCTGCAATGCCGCTGGCGCGACAACAGGAACACCATAGGTTCGTCCACCCCGGTCCTCTCGTACTAGGGGCAGACCCTCTTCAATTATCCTACGCCCACGGTAGATAGGGACCAAACTGTCTCACGACGTTTTAAACCCAGCTCGCGTACCACTTTAATCGGCGAACAGCCGAACCCTTGGGACCTGCTTCAGCCCCAGGATGTGATGAGCCGACATCGAGGTGCCAAACCGCGCCGTCGATGTGAACTCTTGGGCGCGATCAGCCTGTTATCCCCGGCGTACCTTTTATCCTATGAGCGATGGCCCTTCCATGCGGAACCACCGGATCACTAAGACCAACTTTCGTTCCTGCTCGACATGTCTGTCTTACAGTCAAGCTCCCTTATGCCTTTGCACTCGACGGCTGGTTTCCAATCAGCCTGAGGGAACCTTTGCAAGCCTCCGTTACTTTTTGGGAGGCGACCGCCCCAGTCAAACTACCCACCAGACACTGTCTCTAGGCCGGATAACGGCACTAGATTAGAATTCAAGACTATCAAGGGTGGTATTTCAAGGTTGGCTCCACCGACACTAGCGTGCCGACTTCAAAGCCTCCCACCTATCCTACACATGATAGCCCTAAACCCAATGTCAAGCTATAGTAAAGGTGCACAGGGTCTTTCCGTCTTACCGCGGGTAACCGGCATTTTCACCGGTAATTCAATTTCACTGAGTCTCTGGTTGAGACAGTGGGGAGATCGTTACGCCATTCGTGCAGGTCGGAACTTACCCGACAAGGAATTTCGCTACCTTAGGACCGTTATAGTTACGGCCGCCGTTTACTGGGGCTTCAATTCGGAGCTTCGCCGAAGCTAACACCTCCTTTTAACCTTCCAGCACCGGGCAGGCGTCAGTCCATATACATCGTCTTACGACTTAGCATAGACCTATGTTTTTAGTAAACAGTCGCCCCCCCCGATTCTCTGCGGCTCCAAACAGCTCATTAAGTGAATCAAGTCACCGTCTGGAGCATCCCTTCTCGCTAACTTACGGGATCATTTTGCCGAGTTCCTTAACCAGAGTTCTCTCAAGCGCCTTGGTCTACTCGACCCGACTACCTGTGTTGGTTTGCGGTACGGTCAACAAATGCTAAACTTAGAAGATTTTCTAGGCAGTCTGGAATTACTCACTTCAAACGTAAAGTTACGGCATCGTGTCTCGGCCTTAAAGGAAAACGGATTTGCCTATTTTCCAAGCCTACGCACTTACACCGGCATATCCAACAGCCGGCTGAGCTATCCTACTGCGTCCCTCCATCGCACACATTTGCTGGTACGGGAATATTAACCCGTTTTCCATCGACTACGCCTTTCGGCCTCGCCTTAGGGACCGACTAACCCTGGGAAGATTAGCTTTACCCAGGAAACCTTAGTCTTACGGCGAACAAGTTTCTCACTTGTTTTATCGTTACTCATGCCAGCATAATCACTTCTCATTAGTCCAGCAAACCTTCCGATTCACCTTCATCCCATCTGAGAACGCTCTCCTACCGATGCGTCAAAGACGCATCCCGTAGCTTCGGTACCATACTTAGCCCCGTTACATTTTCGGCGCAGAATCGTTAGACCAGTGAGCTATTACGCTTTCTTTAAAGGATGGCTGCTTCTAAGCCAACCTCCTGGCTGTCTATACAACTCCACCACCTTTTCCACTGAGTATGGATTTGGGGACCTTAGCTGACGGTCTGGGCTGTTTCCCTTTCGACTACGGACCTTCGCACCCGCAGTCTGACTCCCAGGATATATCTTACGGCATTCGGAGTTTGAT
>NZ_OZ245945.1:3427500-3822500 GCF_965230075.1 Maridesulfovibrio sp.
GTTTGGCAACTCCGAATCGGCTGAACGTTGAAAAGAAACGGTCATGCCCCCACATACGGTTGTCGCGCACCCCTTCCCTGACAGAAAGGGCATTAACCGCCCTACCCCAGACATCAAGGCACTTATATGCATCCCTCACCGCAGTAGTCCCGTTTACACACGGACCATCCACAATAAGTCCGCTCGACTCCTCTATACAGGCACCATCTTCTGCCGCCCATTTCAAATAATCTTCAGCATAAGGAATTCCTGACAGATGGGTATGAAGCTCTGCCCCTTTCGGCATCTCAGCCAGAACAATGCGCAGGGCAACAGGATCGACCTGCCTGAGAAGCATCGACCTCTCAGAATTCTTGGGAACACAGGCTGAAATAAAAAACAGCAAAAGGATGATTAGTTTTTTCATAGTCAACATTTTATACAACAAGCCCCTCTTCAAGGTAAATGGCATTTTTATGCTGATACTCATTTAATGGAATTCGAAAGGTACCAATACAAAAAAAAAAAGGCCGCCCCAAGGGACGGCCTTTTTACTAATATGCGACTAGATCCTAGTGTGCTGCGGGAGCGGCACCGCCTTTGGGGTGGCAACCAGCGCAGGATACGGGACCCTTATCTTCTTTTACGTGGCAGTCGGTGCAAAGCTGATGATAAGCATTGCGCAGACCGGTCTTACCGGATTCAGGCTTAACTGCGTGGCAGTCAGCGCACTTCTGATCTTCGGAAGACTCGTCTTCAACGATTTTGCCATCTTCCCATACGTGGTGACAAACAGCGCAATCGTCGATACCGGCCATTTCATTGTGTGCATCATGTGCGAACACAGCAGCAGGTCTTTGATGCTTAGGGAAAGCCGGGTCCAGCAGGGAGGTAATGTCTTCCTGACAGAACGCGGGAACCATGTAGAGCAAGACACAGGCGGCAATGACCGCAATAGAGAATACTCTTTTAATCATTGTAATCTTCCTCCTACTCTTCCGGCTTTTCCATGAGATCATAGATAAGATCGCCGAAGAACTTAATGTCCATACCGAGCTCATAGTAATGAACGAGGTCTTCAAGTCCGCCGTGGCAGTTATGGCAGGGAGCGAGAATGGTGTTCACGCCAGTCGCCTTAAGCTGCTCAGCCTTGATCTTGTTACCCTTCATACGGACGTTCTTGAACGGAGGACCGCAGTTGATAACACCACCACCAGCAGCACAGCAGTAGTTGTGCTCAAGGTTGGGGGTCATTTCAACAACGTTTTCACACAGAGCGTGTGCAAGCTTGCGGGACTGTTCCATCAGGCCACGACCACGGATAATGTTACAGGGGTCATGCACAGTGATGGGCTCTTTGAACTTCTCACGCAGCTTGATCTTGCCTGCTTCGAAGAGTTCCCAGAAGAACTCAACGGAGTGGACAACTTCAATGGGGTACATTTCCCATGCGTCCCAGCGGTTACCCTGATCGTAGATGGAGCGGAATGCGTGACCGCACTCACCCATTACAATGCGCTTGACCTTGAGGTCGAGAGCGGATTCGAAATGGCGCTTTTTAAGGCGACCCATCATTTCGAAGTCACCGGTGAACATGCACATGTCGGAGTTATCCCAGCCCGGTTCAGTGGGCATGGTGAAGTCTACACCGGCTTCGTTGAAGATGTATGCAGCCTGATAGATGAGCTGGGTACGGAACTTGGGTTCCGGTGCGATAACGGAGTAGTAGATCTCCGCACCTTCTTTATCCAGCGGAATGCGCAGGTTAGGCATTTCATCGCGGGCCTCATCTTCCTGCCACTGCAGGGTATCCGGCCATTCGTCATCCTTGAGCCACATCTGGTTCATGGTCGCGGAATGGGAATGAGCGGTATCCTGAATGTACTGGGGAGTTACACCGAGCTTGTGGCACATGCGGCGCACCATGCTCATGATGTAACCAGTATCAATACCGAGCGGACAGAAATGTACACAGCGGCGGCAGAGGTTACACTCGGTGTAAGCAATCTGTGCCATTTCGTACACTTCATCAGCAGTGAGTTTGTAATTCTTACGCAGAATCTTGCCCAGAGTCTGGTGAACTTTACCAGCGGGAGAATAGCTGGGGTCACCTTCGTGGGACATATAGTAATGGCAGGCTTCGGAGCACATGCCGCAACGCATACAAGTCTCAGCATAAAGCTTGAGTTTTGCGCCGGCTTCTCCTTCAATAACCTGCTTGAGAGTATTTTCGATACGTTCCGGAGTCAGGCGAGAAACACCCCGCTCGAGTCCTACGTCTTCGATTTTCCTGTCGAATGTCATTTTTCAGTACTCCTTGCGGGAATTGGTTACCAGTCCTTGCAGCGACGAACACCGCCGAACTCGGAACCCATGTAGGC
Source organism: Maridesulfovibrio sp. (assembly GCF_965230075.1). Classification (GTDB taxonomy): domain Bacteria; phylum Desulfobacterota; class Desulfovibrionia; order Desulfovibrionales; family Desulfovibrionaceae; genus Maridesulfovibrio. The sequence continues at coordinate 3,429,861 of NZ_OZ245945.1, forward strand.
TCTGGTGAACAGGCCGAACACTGCGTGGCTCAAACGGGTGAAGGGAATGCTGATAAGCATGAGTTCACCACAGAGGATATGCAGAATGAGCATAACCTTGGCATCGCCGATTTCATGGTAAGCCATGACACCGGTCAGGAAAACGAGAGAAGGCACAGCAAGTGCGATCCAGTCCTTAGCGGTGGTCAGGTAGGCAACGTCTTTCTGCAGAAAACGGCGTGCGCCGAAGTAGATGCAGCAGACTACAACCAGAATGGACATGATGTCAGCAACTGTGTCCGGAAGAGTCGGCCAGCTGATGCCGAAAAACTGATCCCAGAGAACCACGTGTCCCAGCAGGAAGATGGGCACAATGACAAGACAGATGTGAAAGACGAAGGTTACCATCGCAGTCCAAGGATTGCGCTGCCAACCGAGGGTTCCGGTAGGATTCAACCATGCCATGATAGAACGGAAACCATACTTGAAGCTCATGTAATGCAAAGACGAACCGTCTTTTGCCTTAGCAAGCTGGTACATGGAAACCAGTCTGTAAGCGGAACCGAGAATAAATACGCCCCAGGCGAACCATGCCAGAGGACCAACAACGAATGCATAAACACTGTTCATGTGTAATTCCTCCGGTTTTTTAGAATTCGCTTACTTCAGCAACGATGCGTACAAACTTGCCGCCGTCTATTGCACGAATAAGGACTTTGGAGCTGTCAGGGCTGAAAATGGGTTCCCAGCACTGATCAAAATCCTGAGCATAAGGCTTGCCGTCGAGAACAACGGTGTAGCGACCGTTCTTTTCAACCTTGGCAGCAACCTTGCTGCTATCAGGGCTGAAAACAGGCTGCCAAGCCATTTCGTAAACACCGGGCCAGACTTTGCCGTCACACAGAACTGTGTAATCGTAGCCGTCTTTGCCGAGTGCAGCTGCGCGGTTACCGTCGGGGCTGACTGCCAGATCGATAACAACAGGAGCAGTAATGGACCAAGGCTTACCATCAACTGCAACGGTGAAGCTGCCGAAGATGGGAGCAACTATAGCCCAAAGCTTGGAACCGTCTGCGCTGAACTGCTGGTGCCAGCAGTTAGCCATATTGTTCTTCCAGATCAGTTCGCCATCCTGAGCCATACCCCACTTTCCACCCAGACGAACAGGAGCAACGAGAGCACCGGTTGCGGGGTTGAAGGTGGGAGCCCAGACACACTGGTATTCGCGCTGCCAGATTTTGCCATCGACTGCGATGGTGTAATCGTAGAGGGTCTTTCTAACCTGACAGGCAACTTTTTCACACTTGGCGTCGAACACCGGGGTGTAGCAGTTCATGAAAACGTTATCCCAGGCGGTGCCGTTAACAGCAATTGTATAGATACCTTTCTGAAAGGTTTCTATGTCAGCCTGCGGCATAGACTTAACCTGAACGACAGCAGCAGTGGATTTACCATCTCTGCCTACGGTGAAGTTGTTTGCGTTTTCAAAAAAGTTTTCCCAGAGGACACCGTCCACGCCCATACCGTATTCCATATCCTGCTGCACAGCGCAGACAATGGTTCCTTCAGGGCCGAAGGTAGTCTTCCAGATGTAGCCGTAATTTTCCGGCCAATGCTTGCCGTCAACAGCCAGAGTCCACTCGCCCATCTGCTGGGCTACACCAGTGAATCTGCCGTCAGGTGCAAATTTGGGGTAGAAAATCCTGTCGTATGCTTCTTCCCAAATCTCACCGTTGACGCAAGCAGTGAATTCCAGATCGCCTTTATGAACAACAGCGCCGACTTTTTCTCCGTCGGGGCTGGCATGGAATTCTTCCACCCACTCAAATTTATCAGACCAGGATCCAGTATCCTGGACCTCTCGCCTACCGGGATTCCAATCCCACGTGGACGCATCAGGCATCTCACGCCTCCTCATTCCGAAGATTCGGTCTATCCGCCAACATTCCGAATCAACTCGGTTTTCCGGGTGCTGCGCACCCTAGTTTTCTAACCAACAATAGTCCCGTCTTTGGTCGAAACAAACCTCGTCACACCAAGGCCGGAGACCCGTCCGGCCTTATATCTGCAAGTTAATTGGCACATTTTGCAAAGTAGGACAATAGCATCCGGGGGGTTTGGGTATGAATTTTTTTCAAAATAAAAAGGGCAACCTCCTCCACATGAGGAAGTCGCCCTGCAAAAATATTCTTTTATATAAGGACTTTATAAAGACATTTAGATTATAAAAAAAGCATAAATCAAAAAAAAACTTTTAATTAAGGTTTTAGTTATTCCTACTTTAACAGTAGGACATATTACCTACCAAAGCAAGAGGTAATCATAGGTCCAGTTCATCAAAAATGTAATCGTAATCTAACTCTGAATTTACCAAACCAGCTCCATGATTAATCTTGATCATATCCCTGAGCTTATAGCTTTCCTGAATTGCTTCCATTTTCTTGGCTACGGCATAAGTATCGTCACGCACAACAATAACAGGAATTTCAAGAACTTCCGACCGAGTCAGAATAATATCATTGGGATAAAGATTACCGGTCAGGATAAGGCAGGGGCAGTTACCTTCAAGGGCCACCAGCTGAACATCAGCCCTGTCACCACCGACAATGACAGCAGAGTTCTTATGCCGCCTGAAATGAGTGATGAAGTTCTCAACCTGCATGGTACCGATAAGGAAGTTCTCAACCACCCGGTCCGCCTTGGTATGAGCGGAGATAATCTTACCGAAGAGACGCTCCGCGAGATCGCTGACCTTAATGGCTCCCATGAGCGGGTCACGGGGAATAATACCCAGTACCTTCACGCCCTTCTTTTCCAGAAAAGGAACGATCAGCGAGGTCAGTTCATCCATGTAGTGTTCGGGGACATCATTGAAAACCACACCGAGAAAATCGTCACCAAGTTCCTTCTGAACCCGGAGCACATAATCGTAATGAAGCTCACTGCTGTAGCGGTCCACCAGAATGGTTTTGGCTCCAAGGGCACGGGAGACATCCGGACCGCTCACCCCGCAATAGGTACCGGAACTTAAATAGCTGCCGGAACCACCGAGAATCATGACATCCTTATCGCTGCTGAGTTCTTCGTAAGACTCTACAATGGAAGGCATGAGATCGCCCATATCTTCTGAAAAAGCCTTGATGGTAAAATCACGGGTAACCAGCACAGGGGTGACCTTGGCCGGGTCCTGTTCCAATCCCAGTACCTGCTGGATAAAAGCCGCATCTGCGTCTCCGGGAGTATCGCCGTCCATATGAGGAACAGCACCCACGGGCTTCATGTAGCCCACATTAAATCCGCTGTTGCGAAACTTAAGTCCCAATGACATGGCCAAAAGGTTCTTGCCGGAGTACCCGGTAGTGGAACCTATATATATACTTACCATCTATGCCTCCTTATTCGCGCCCATCCGGCCGGTTGCCCGCATCTGCGGAGATATCGACAACAGTCATCCGGGCATCGGCAACCAGAGCCTCGTCCGAGCTGACAAGCACAGGATTGAATTCTGCTTCATAAATTTCAGGAAAATCATTCGCAAGACACGACATCCTGATCAAAACATCAGTAATCGCCTCGAAGTCAACAGGCTCGCCCCCCTTGACTCCTTTCAATAACATATAGGAACGGATTTCACGGACCATATCCCCGGCATCCTCTACAGAGAGAGGAGCGAGACGGAACGAAATATCCTTCAAAATCTCAACATAAACCCCGCCCAGCCCAAACATGAGCAAGGGGCCGAACTGCTTGTCCCGACGGAACCCCACAATAACCTCGCGGGACTGGGGAGAAGCCATCTGCTGTACAAGACAACCTGCAATATAAACATCCGGACGCAAACGCTGGGTCCGGGCGGTGATATCCCAGAAAGCGGTCTTGACTTCCTCTGCGGAATTAAGCCCTACACGGACTCCGTCCACATCGGACTTATGTGAAATCTCCGGGGAAGCGATCTTGAGCACGACCGGATAACCTAGCTGCTCGGCAATTGCCGCAGCTTCATCACCGGAACGGGCAAGATCTGATTCCGGGGTCGGCAACCCGTAAGCGGTAACAATGTCCCGGGCCTGAAATTCCACCAGTTCAGAACGGCCGGAACGCAAGGCATTATCCACGACAACGCGGGCAGCTTCAACATCATGTTCCGGGGTGAAATAGGTACGCGGGGGGCGTCCTTTCCAGACAGCATATTTATGCATGCAGTCCATTGCCCGCACAGCCTGCTTGGGAAAGTCATATACCGGAACTCCGGCTTCTGCAAAAATTTCACGGGCCTCAGCACTGTTCTTGCGTCCCATAAGACAACAGAAAACAGGCTTGCTAACTTCCCCCATACCCTCAACAATAGCCTTGGCAACCTCTGTAAAATCGAGATTAACCGTGGGAGCGATAATTACCAGCAGACTGTTTACCGCCGGGTCATGGCCCACAATGCGCACAGCGCGACCATAACTTTCAGCATCGGCATCCCCGAGAAGATCCACCGGGTTGTACAGTGATGCATATCCCGGAAGCATGCGCTGCAGCTCACCGATTGTTGACGGCGAAAAAGTAGGCATACGCATGACCGATTCACCGCAGGCATCAGCAGCAAGGATACCGGGACCGCCGGCATTGGTCACGATGCCGAGGTTCGGGCCTAAGGGCAATTCCTGAACGGAAAAAGCCTTGGCAAGGTTGAAAAGTTCATCGAGTTTTTCGACCCGGATGACACCGGACTGACGGAAAGCCGCATCACAAGCCTGATCAGAACCGGCCATGGCCCCGGTGTGCGAGGACGCAGCCCTTGCCCCGGCAGGGGTGGTCCCGGCCTTCATCATCAATATAGGTTTTTTCATGGATACCTTAGCGGCCTGTTCCATGAATTCCCGACCATTCTCGATGTTCTCCACATATCCGAGAATGACCTTTGTTTCAGGATCATTACCGAGATATTCGAGCATGGAAGCTTCATTGATCGCAGCCTTATTACCAAGGCTGATAAATTTGGAAAAGCCGACCTTTTCGCCAAGCGCCCAATCAAGAACAGCGACGCAAAGAGCTCCGGACTGCGAGAAAAACCCCATACTCCCGGGAAGCGGATTACCGGTAGCGAAAGAAGCATTGCCCCCGCCTCTGGAATTAATCACCCCAAGACAGTTGGGGCCGAGCAGGTTCACATCATGCTCTTTCGCCAACTCAGCAAGCTGCACTTCAAGGAGCCAGCCACCATGATCAACTTCCTTGAACCCTGCGGTAATGACCACCACAGAACTGACTCCCAGTTCAAGCAATTCCTTGAACACCCCGAGAACAAGATTACGAGGCACCGCCACAACGGCTAAATCAACCGGAGTACCGATATCAGAAATATTTTTATATGCGGGAATACCGTGAATCTCCCCGCCGCGCGGGTTCACCGGATAAAGCTGCCCGCCATAACCGGCACTGAGCAGGTTAGACAGAATGGTATTTCCTATTTTTCCGGAAACAGATGAAGCGCCTACAACGGCGATTGATGACGGAGTGAACAGACTATCCAAACTATCTCCCGACTTTTCCCCAAACTTGTCTGGGAAAACAATAAGTTCACAAGCAATTAAATTTGTAAAAAAAATGTAACATAAAAACATGCTGCCAACAGAGTTTTTCTGTTATCAGCTTCACAAATGTTAAACATAGTCCTAGTACGGCAATGATGGCAAGCAGCTATACAGCAATGAAAAATATATTTTCAATACGGTAATTATCCGCAAAGAAAGTCATCGGTCAAAGTATTCCAGCTATAAACGTCTCATTTATATGATAATTTTTATCAACACACTATTCATTTACGCATAAAGTTCTTAACAAGCTGAGATATTGCGCTTTTGTCACATTTAATGGTAAACGTTTCCTAAGGTCGGAATTTAAAAAAAATTGTGTCGCATTAACGATTTGATCAATGCTGTCATTTTGAGGTGGGTCAGCTATGAATGCAATTAATGACTCCAAGTTAATTGAAGAAAGCTTCTGCTCTATTACCGAAGCCATATTCAAAATACTTCCCAAAAATAAGCTTCCATTCAGTCTATATAGGATGAATTCGTCCAATGGAAGATTCTCGCCCATCACTATCCCCGGAAAACCCATTGTCTCTGCTGATAAACAAGCTATTTCCGAGGACTGCGAACGGGGACTTATCTTTATTAAGTTCACCGACATAGGTGCATGTAAACCTTTTTTCATGCACCACCTGCCTACGGTCATTTGTGATATTTCACATTCCATCCCGGAGCAGGAACTGGCAAGCCTGCTTTTGGAAGGATTGAAAGAAAGTGCTGAAAAAATTTATACTGATTCCATAAAACTGCATTTCAAAGATTTCCACAACACACTGACCTGCGTCGGTGAATTACTCCATGAAAAACCTGACCTGCTCTGGCTGATGATCCCCATGCTTGATGCGCAGCATTCACTGGTCAACAAAGCCCTTTCCAACGGTGTAATCGGAGCGGCAGTCTTACTGCATGCCCGGGAAGTAAAACCGGACGTTAAAATTTTTGTTGATGCTCTTTTCGCTCTTTTCCTCTGCGACATCGGCATGTCCAGCTTGCCGGAATTCGTACTCGGTAAGGAATTCTGCCTTTCATTGGATGAGCAGAAACGTATCCGCCAGCACCCAATCGGATCAGTGGAGGTTCTGAGTATGACCAGCACCCTTAGCAAGACTTCACTGCGGGCAATTCTGGAACATCACGAAAGGATGGACGGTTCGGGTTATCCAAGAGGCGTAACCAACGAAAGCCTGTCATGGCTCGGCAAACTTTGCGGTGCTGTGGATTCATACGTGGCAATGACCATGGGACGTCCGGGCAAGAAAAGCATGGACACGGTCAAAGCTTTGAAAATCCTGTACAGTGAATCCACGCAATACGACCCGAATATTATTTATGCACTGGAAAAAGTAACCTACCGCGATTAAACAATGAGCAACAAATCAGCTAGTCGGAAAACATTTAGGCCTTGGATTGTATGGGGTATTGCCACCCTCTATTTTTTTTACGACTACGTACAACAGGTTGCCCCCGGCGCAATGGTCAAGGACCTTTCCACCCATTTCAATGTAGGCGCCGCCTCCATGGGCTTCATCGCCTCGGTATACTTTTATTCCTATGCATTAATGCAGATTCCCATCGGAATGATGGCCGATAGGTTCGGTCCTCACCGTCCGCTGGCCGCAGCCGCCCTGATATCATGCACAGCCGGAGCCTTATTCACCTTCACATCCACCCCGGCAGAAGCCATAGGAGTCAGAATCATCCTCGGGGCCGCAACAGGTTTTTCCTTTGTTTCCTGCCTCAAACTGGTGGACAACTGGTTTCCGCCTGAGAAATTCGCCACCATGGTCGGCCTGACCAATATCATCGGCATGTCCGGTGCGGTGATGGGTGAAGCCCCCCTGACCGAATCAGTCACCCGTTTCGGCTGGGAAAACACCCTACTCGGCATTGCCGCATTCGGCGGGCTGATCTTCTTGCTGATAATTTTCAAGATTAAAGACCGACCAGAGAACACCAAACACCAACCGGATTCCTTGGAAAAACCTCCGGCAACCATTCCAGTCCTGATCCAAATATTCAAGACACCTTCGGCATGGCTGAATGCCGGATATGCCGCTACCATCAATATGGTCTACACCGGCTTCGGAGCACTCTGGGGTACGGTTTTCATCTCCAAACTCTACGGTATATCCACCACGGATGCAGCATTCATGGTCTCAATGATCTTCGTCGGTGCAATTCCGGGCAGCTTCTTTTTCGGCTGGTTTTCTGACCGCATCGGCAAGCGGGGAATCCCCATGATCATTGCCTCCGCAGGTGGATTAATTTGTATGGCTTCCGTGGTATATGTGCCCCATATTCCATACACTTTGATGTTCGGCCTCATGCTCCTTCTTGGATTCTGCTGCTCCGGAAACGTTGTGGCTTATGCGTTCGGCAACGACATCAGCCCCAAAGGCGCGGACGGAATATCCCTCGGATTTGTAAATACCTTCCTCATTGGCGGAAGCGCCATTGCCCAGCCGCTTATCGGCTGGCTGCTGGAACACGGCTCAAGTAGCATTAAAGATTTAAGCATTATCGAATTCCGCTACAGCCTGACCGTGCTTGTAATTGCCAAAACTTTTGCCCTCTGCTCTGCACTGGTCATCCATAAATTAAGACCGGATGAATAATTTTAATTCATAGTCCCCCAAAAAAATCCCGCATAGAATTATCTAAGCGGGATTCTTTAATTAGTAATCTTCCGGTTTGTGCTTGCATTGAGTTACCGGGGCATGCTCGGTAATTCCATTAGCCCGTAAATCTTCATCCGTGCGCCGGAAAAGCTTGCGCAGCAGCAAACGGATATCCTCAAAGATGAGATAAAATGCCGGAACCAGCAACAAGGTAATACCGGTAGCGAAAAGAATACCGAAGCCCAGTGATACAGCCATGGGGATCAGAAACTTGGCCTGCCTTGACGTTTCAAGAATCATGGGCGCCAGTCCGCCGAAGGTCGTTAGCGTGGTCAGCAGGATGGGTCTGAAACGGGCCGTCCCCGCCTCCAGCACGGCATCATAGGCACAATGCCCTTTGCGCCGCTGAATGTTCACGTAATCAATAAAAACCAGTGAATCGTTAACCACAACCCCGCTCAAAGCGACTATACCGAACAAACTCATCAGACTTAGACTGTAGCCCAGCAAAGCATGACCGATAACCGCACCGACAATGCCGAAAGGAATACAAAGCATGACGATCAACGGCTGGAAGTAGCTGCGGAAAGGAATAGCCAGCAAGGCATAAATCACCATCATGGCCATGAGCAGCCCGGAAATCAGGCTTTCAGTACTTTCCTGCATATCGGCCTGCTTACCTTCGAGGGAGTAGCCCAATCCGGGATAATCAGCCTTGAGTTGCGGGATTACATTGGCAACAACATCCGCCAGAATCTGCGATGTTTCCTTCCGCGGATTAACATCAGCTTCAACGGAAATGACCCTCCGTCCGTTACGGCGATCAATTGAGGTGTAGGCCCTGCCGTCCTTAACCTTTACGACCTCACGCAGAGGAACATCTGTTCCGTCAGGGGTACGAATCATTAATTCTTCAAAATCATACTTGGATGCGCGTTCCTTTTCCGGAAGACGAACCATGACCTTGATTTCATTTCGACCGCGCTGCTGACGAAGAACCTCGGCCCCATAATATGAGGCACGAATCTGGTTGGCAACATTGCGGGAGGTCAAGCCTAAACTACGTCCTGCGGGCAGGAGTTCAAAGTCCAGCTGCCTTTTACCCGGCGAAAAACCGGAATCAATATCCTTAACTTTGGGATACACGCTCAAAGCCTGCGCCAAATCGGAAGAGGCCTTTTTGAGCACTTCAATATCACTATGGCTCAGCTCAATTTCAAGGGAGCTACCGGAACCGGGACCACCTCGGTCCGATTCAAATAGGATCGACTCGGCTCCGGGGATAGGACCAAGATTCCGCCTCCACTGGCGCACAAATTCATCAGTATGGATGGGTCTTGTATCAGCATCGGTGAGGAATACCTGCACCTTAAGCACGTGGCTGCCGCTGGTCTTACGTCTGCCGGAACCGCCGATCTTGGCATAAATACCTTCAACCAGTTGATCCCCGCCATTTTCCTCAGCAACCTTTTCCGCTGCAGCAACAGTCTTATCCAAAACCTTCTGGGTAACTTCCTTGGCTGTTCCGTAGGGAAGGTCAACAGTCAGATAGGCATAGTCAGACTCAATCTTCGGAAACATGGTAAAACCGAGTCTGCCGCTTTGAATGTAGGCAAAAGAAAGGATCAAACATGCTGCCCCACAGGCTACGGTGAGGTAGCGCAGGGTTACCGCTCGATCCAGAAAAGGACGGTAAAACTTATGAACAAAACGCAGCAGACCGTGGGATATATTCTGTTGGTAATGGAGAATAAACCCCATGATCTTTCCCGGCTTGCGTTCACTGCCGTGACCGAGGTGAGCTGGAAGTACAAAAAGAGACTCCACCAGTGAAATGAAAAAGACACTGCAAACGACCATCGGGATGACCTTGAAAATCTTACCCATGACTCCGGGCACGAAGAACATGGGCATAAAGGCCACAATGTTGGTCAAAACACTGAAGGTAACCGGCATGGCAATGCGCTTGGCTCCTTCACAGGCAGCTTCGATCCAACTCATGCCCTGCTGGCGCATGGTATAGACATTTTCACCGACCACAATGGCATCGTCCACAACAATACCCAGCGAGATAATAAAAGCGAACATGGAAATCATGTTGATACTCGCTCCAGCCGGTGCAAGGATAAGCATGCCGCCCAGAAAGGAAATGGGAATCCCCATGGAGACCCAAAAAGCCAAACGCGGTTCAAGAAAAAGAGCCAGAAATACAAAAACCAGCCCAAGGCCCATGTAAGCGTTGCGCAGAAGCAAATCCATGCGCTGGCGGTAAACGTCAGAGCTGTCGTTACGCACAGCCACATGCACACCGATAGGCAGGCTTTTATTAAAAACTTCAAGTTGTGCGTGCACGGCATCTGAAACCCCGATAGGGGTCTGATCGCCGATACGATAAACCTCAACACGCACTGCAGGCTTACCGTCAAAGGTGGTTACGATATCATCGTTCTGGAAGTCTTCTTTAACCTCGGCAATATCTTCCAGCAGAACCTGTGTCCCGTCATCACCGGTAACAATGGGGACCCGCGCGAATTCACGGGCATAATCGCGGCGTTCCTTGAAACGGACCAGAATCTCACCGCCCTCGGTTTTAATGCCGCCGCCGGGAAGTTCTACAGATGTCTTGGCAAGGGAATCCGCCACATCAGAAAGGGTCAGGCCATAGGCCCGAAGCTTCTCCTGCGGAATTTCAATGGTAATCTGCAATCCACTGACTTCAGCAAGCTCCACCTGAGTAATCTCAGGATCACCAATCAATTCTTCACGAAGCTGCTCGGCCACCTTGCGCAGGGAAAGGGCATCCGTGTCCCCATAAACCATGAGCGAAAGCACCCCGCGCTGATGCGAGGCAACACTGATTACCGGGTCCTCGGCTTCTTCGGGAAAGGAGGTAATCCGGTCCACTTCACTCTTGATATCCTGACTGAGTTTTTGCAGATCGTAACCTTCAATGGCTTCAGCAACGACAGTTGCACTGCCTTCCGCCGCAGTACAGGCAACTTCCTTAACCCCATCAAGACCGATAATGGACTCCTCAACGGCCAGAACAATACCCTGCTCCACTTCTTCGGGGCTGGCTCCGCTATAGGTAACCTGCACCGTAACCGTATCGGTAGTGAATTCGGGGAAAATCTCCTGCTTGATATTGAACCCCATAACCAAACCGCCGACCAACAGGATAATCATCAGCAGGTTGGAGGCAACCGGGTTACCGGCCATCCATGCAATAGGACCCGATTTTTTATTCTGATCAGCCATTGCTGTTCACCTTCTTTTTCATGGAACCGGAACCATTCTCACGCAGTTTCATATTCTGCAACGGTGCGGAGATATCGGTAACAACCAATTTTTCACCATCAGCCACGCCAGTATTAAGGTAAACGTAACCCTGATCACGCCAGATGGGGTCAACAGTCCTGATGTCCAGCAGACTACCTTCTTTCATTATCCAAATGGTGTTGTTGTCGCGGAAAGCGGTCCTTGGAATGGCTATTACTTTTTCCAGCATGCCGGAATCTATGTAGACATTTACGTAACTGCCCAGCAGCAAAGGCCGAACTTCACCGCCCTTTAAATTTAAAGGATCTTTCACCGAAACAATGATCCGGGCCATGCGTCCCTTGGATTCCAGTGAAGGCAGGAGACGGAGCACTTGCCCTTCCCGCTCCACAGCAGTCTTACCACTGCCCATACGGACCAAGGCTTTGGAGCCCTTGAAACTGTTTTCCGCAGAAGGGATATCAATACTTTCCAAACGGTCCACGGGGACGGAGACAAGAACCCAGAATTCATCAGTTCCCACCAGCGAAGCAATGGTTTCATTAAGACTGAGATGCGCTCCGAGGTCAGCACTCTTGCTGACAATCATACAGGCAAAAGGAGCTTTTACGCGGGTACGGGCAAGGTCAATACGGGCCTGCTTGAGTTTAGCCTTGGCTGAGGAAAGGTCTGCCTGAGCCTTTTGCAGATGGGGTTTACGCAGGGCCAATTCTGCCTCCTGCATGGTACCGCCGGAAGATTTCTTAAGCAGTTTCCATTCACGTCCGGCTACACGCTGCTGTCCGCTTTCAAGCTTGAGGTTGTACTCGGCCTCAGTGACCACTGCTTCCTGCTGCTTGACTGCCAGTTCATAATCAAGGGGATCTATGCGCAGGACTTCTGCTCCTTTTTCAAAATATCCGCCGGGAATAAAAGAATCACTAACCGAAATAACCTTACCGGAAACCTGCGGTTCAAGATTGATTTCCCGGGCAGCTTCAACAGTTCCCATAACCGGGGTCGAGACCTGAAAATCCTTGACCTCCAGCACGCTGACGTTGACTAGAGGAGCAGATACCACCGGAGCTTTTTTCTTGGCCACAGGCTTGGTGGCGATAAGGGCCTTAGCTCCGATCACAGCCCCGACAACTATAATTAAGGGAAGAAGCCCTTTAAGGCCGATCTGCTTGATGTAGTATAATATTTTCTTAGCCATATCTAAATTCCCTCCTGTGCAGGAACGGATTGTTTTCCATGTTTTTCAGCAACAACTGCGGTTTCATCGTCAGCTTCCGGCTTAAGCTCGGCCCCGTCTTCAAGGGAATTGGTCCATGTGCCGCCAAGAGCGCGATACAGACCGACCCGGTAGCTAAGCAGATCAGCCTCATCCTGAGCTATGTTAATTTCAAGATCATGCACGCTGACCAGGGCACTGAGCACCGGCAGGTAATCTTCCAGCCCCTGCAAATAACGGGAACCGGCTTCCTCAAGGTTGAGCTTTGCAGCTTCAAGCTGATTCTTGCGGGCTGAGATATATTCATGCTGCCACTTTTCCTGCACCAGCGAATCCTGCACTTCCTTGAATGCTGTATATACTGTGTCCTTATAGTTAAGCAGACGCTCATCAACCACAGCCCGGGTACGCTCAACTTCAGCCTTACGCTTGTAGCCGTCAAAAATCGGTCCGGTTATGGATGAAGTCAGGGTGGTCAGCCAGCCGGAAAAAATATTTGCAAGCTGGGCACTGGAAAACATGGCTTCAGCTGAAAGAGTCATGGAAGGCAAACGGTCAGCCCTTGCGGCACTTACCGCCCAATCTGCGGATTGCAGATTCAAGCCAGAGGCCCGCACATCCGGGCGCATGGAGAGCAGGTCCAAAGGAATTCCCAGCCCCGGAAGATTAGGAAGATCAGGAAAATCAGCTGTAGCAACATCAATAGATCCGGCAGGACGTCCCAGCAGATAGGCGAGTTCATGCAGCTTAAGCTGTTCCTGCGATTCCACCGGGGGAATCAAAGCCTTGGTCCGGGCCACGGTTTCACGCTGCTGAAAAACATCAAGGGCTGTGGAAAGGGAGTTACGGAAGCGAAGTTCGATCAGTTCAAGGTAGGTTTCGTTGGTTTCAAGCTGTTTCTGGTAAATAGCTTTTTTCTTACGCTGCAACTGGATTTCCAGCCAGCGTTTAACAACCTCGGAAGCCACAGTCATGGCTGCGGAATTCACATCTTCACGGGAGGAAAGATAATCAAGCTCACCGGAAGCGGCATTGGCTTCGATTTTCCCCCAGAGGTCTATTTCATATGATGCAGCCAGCCCCAATTTATGAGAATCGGTGGATGTTGAACCTTTGGAACCTTCGGTACCGTCATTACCGGTGCGGGAGTTAGAGTAGGTTCCTTTACCATCCAACTGAGGATAAAGATCGGCCCGGGATTTGACTGCTGTGGCCCGCAGTTGGCGAAGCTTGGCCCAAGCTATCCGAACATCAAAGTTCGCGTTGATACCTTCTTCCACCAGACGGTTGAGTTCTTCATTATGAAAGCTTTCCCACCATTTACCCAATTCACGCGGTTCACTGGAATAGAGTTCATATTGCGGAGGCACACCCAGAGTAAGATTAGGACGCGGGTCCGGCCTGAACGGAGAACATGCTGAAAGCCCGAACAGGGCCAGCATGCAGATCGCGGTTAATTTCAACTTGAATGAGGACATATTTTTATTCTCCAGTACGTTCCATTTTTCATTTTAATACCCACAAAGCGGCAAAAGAGTATTAGGATGATGCTAAAAGTTGTAAACAAATGTAAAAATACGGCCCCAACCCCTTCCACCCGCGGGCGGACATGGGTACCCTGAAAACATGGAACAACAATATCCCGTACTCATAGTTGATGATGATGCCAAACTCAGGGAACTGCTGACCCAGTACCTTGAAGGATACGGTTACGAGGTCAGCACCCTTCCTTCCGGGGAAGGTATCATTGAAGAAGTAAAAAATTCATCACCTGCCATCGTAATCCTCGACATCATGATGCCCGGTAAGGACGGCCTTGAAGTACTGCGCGACCTGCGTCCCCATTCAAATGTCCCGGTGATCATGCTCACCGCCAAGGGGGAAGATACCGACCGCATTGTCGGCCTTGAGCTGGGTGCTGACGACTATATTTCCAAACCATTCAACCCCCGCGAACTGCTGGCCCGCATCAAGGCGGTGCTGCGACGGGCCCAAGCACCGGACAAGCAGAATTCCCCAAATTCCGGGCAGATCAATGTGGCCGGGGTTGTTCTCCATCTGGCGCATCAGAAACTGGAAATTGAGGGGGACTCTCTTGAACTTTCCTCCACTGAATTCAAGTTACTCAAGGCATTGATGGAAAATCCGGGCCTGCCCATGACCCGCGATGACCTGATGACCTCTGTCTGGGGCAAAGATTTCAACGCCTTCGACCGTAGTATTGACGTGCATATCAGTAAGCTGCGTGCCCTCTTAAAACCCTACCCGGATCATGAATCGCGCATCAAAACCGTCTGGGGAACCGGATACATGTTCGTGAGCGAATAATGAGAATAAGCCGTACCTATCTTAAAATATTTATTTCTTTCCTGCTGGTGCTGGTAGTGTCTGAACTTATCATCTTCGGTCTGCTGCACATGTCATGGGATAAGAGCCCCCGCATTCATCACATGGAGCGACGTCTTTTCACAGTAAAAGACCTTGTGGAAATGGAACTGGGCGATATTCATACTTCACCGGAAAATGAAAGAAGGGTCCTCACTCCCCTGTTGAAAACCCTGAGTAAATCACTACAGGCTGATATCTGGATAACCGGACCGTATGGAGAGATTGTTGCTTCCTCCACCCTGGAAATTCCGGACATGACCGAATTCACAAACGGGTACGCTGCAAGATCAGTTGATGGAATATACGTATACAAGAAACGTAATAACCGCATGAAGAGCGTGTACTGCGTCTACACCGGCAAGCTTCCTGTAGGTTACCCTTTCACCTATCATATGTACCACTCCTTTCCGAAATTCGACGAGGAAAGCTGGTTCATTCGGGCGCAGATAATTTTGACCATTATCGCTGCGATTTTCCTTATCCCGGTTTCAAGACGCGTGATTCGTCCTTTGAAAGAGCTGACTACTTCGGCTGCTAAAATGGGCCGCGGCGACCTTAAACAACGGGTCGAAATCAAAGGTAAAGACGAAGTGGCCGAGTTGGGCAAAGCCTTTAACCACATGGCCGAGGGGCTGGAAAAAATGGTCAAATCCAGCCGCGAACTGACCGCCAATGTTTCCCACGAGCTGCGCAGCCCGTTAGCCCGAATGCGTATCTCACTGGAAATGCTGAAAGAACGCATTGAAACCGGAAACACTTCTGGCTGTGACACATTCATCAACGGCATGCAGGCGGAAATAACTCACATGGACGAACTGATCGGTAAGATCATTGAATTTTCCAAGCTGGAAATGCATGAAAGCCCGGCCATGACCGAGACGGTTAATTTAAAGGAGCTCATATCCGACCTTCTGGGGCAGTACCAATGCGTTGCCGAGCGCAGCAACCTGAACGTGCATGCGGACCTTGATGAAATCAAACTTTCCAACTGCAACCGCAACGGCATCGGCGTTGTTATGGACAACATCCTCGGCAATGCCTTCAAGTATACCGATCCCCAAGGAAATGTTGAAATAGACTTAAGCAAAGATGAAAGTGGCGTGCGTATTTCAGTAACCAATACCCATGCCCCACTTCCCGAAGAGGATCTGGAAGAAATTTTCAACCCCTTCCACCGCTTGAAAGGACAGGAAATCCCCGGATCCGGTCTGGGACTTGCTGCTACCCGCAGGATATTACGTATTCATAATGGAGAAATTCGGGCAGAAAACAGCGAAGCCGGATTCAAAATTGTGGTCAGTATTCCTGTAAGGAATAGCTAGACAAAAGAAACGAGAGACAACTCCATGAACATCACCCTGAGCTTCGAACTGGAAAATATCGACTGGCCCAAGATCGCAGAAATTTTTGAAAAAGCCCCCCTCGGAACCCGCGAACCGGAAAAACTGTCCCGCGCAGCAGCAAACAGTAAACTGGTCTGCTTTGCCAAGGACGGAGACGAATTCATTGGTTTCGCCCGCGCCATCAGCGACGGAGAATTTCAGGCCGCAATCTACGACCTATGCATCCTCCCGGAATACCAATCCCACGGGCTCGGCAAGAAAATGATGACTGCCATGATGGAAAAACTCGAATCAGTCAGCATCATCCTCTATGCCGTACCGGGCAAAGAAGGCTTCTACGAAAAGCTTGGCTTCAAACCCATGCTTACCGCCATGGGCTGTTTCAAGGATGAAGCCGGGATGATTGAGCGGGGATATTTGGAGGGGTAGAGATATTCACATTTACTTTTTACCACACTACTCAGAATTATTCTTACTACTCTCACCCCTAAGTTGCTCATGATACCTTTCAGCTTCTTCACGCTCTTTTTGACGATCATCTGAAGAATAGCAATTAACACGCAATCGCCTGAAATCTGTAATCCTCGAAAATGAAGTAGCAATTTTTTCGATATGCTTAGCGGTCCGTTCAGCGGGGTCTTCGCCTAACTTAGAAAGACCACTAAATAAAGAAACATCAATTACTGATGTAAAAGTCTGCTCTCCTCCTAAACAATCTGTACAAGTGGATGTAATTTTAGTCGTTATTTCAGAAAGATGCTTAAAAGAACCAATGAAATGGATCATTTCCTGTCCAGGTTTCAACACATCTATCTCAAGAAAGGAGTATTCATTAAACATGTGCCCCCCTTTATTCTTCTCAAGCTTAAAATCAGGATCAGCTTTTATTTGAACGTTCCTCGCAACTCCAGACCCAACATTAACAATAACAAGATCCATATAATTTGTAATTTTACTTGGTTCTATTGTCACAACAACTTGAGGTTGAATCTGTTGCAATCGCGTTGCACGGGCTTCATTAGCCAGTGTGCGTGTATACCAAGCGAGAATTGCAGTTAAAAAAACGAGAGCCAAGGATGATAATAAGCTAACAAATTCTGCCACAATTTGCCTCGGTGATTTACGTTCAAAAGACCAATTCACCCAACCAGTTATACTGACGAAAATCTACTCTCGATAAACAACAAAGCCAACTCATAAAATATTAAATCTTCTCCCCCACCAAAACAAAAGTCCCGTACTGACGGACAACACCTTCTTTATCCGGCTTGTTGTAGATGCCGTGTTCATGATGCTGCACAGAAGAGAATTCTGCATTTGTGACCTTTGCGGCGAATTCATCCGGCTCAAAACCATTGTATGGCACAACATTGTCGCCGTGGAAACTGCCGTCTTCGGGCAGGAGTTCCCCGATTACCAACTTGCCGCCCTTCTTTAATAATTTAGCCATCAGCTCCAGCACTTCCGGCAGATCCTCAACATGGTGCATAGCCATGGAAGTGAAGATCGCATCAAGTGAATCTTCCCGAAGTCCCGATTCGTGGAGAGCTACCGGAATAACCCGCACATTGTCGAAATCATTACTCGCTAATTTAGCATTGAGCATATCCAGCATGGCGGCAGAAGTATCAAGTGCATAAAGGGTCTTAACCCTTTTAGCAAAGCGCAACCCGACAAGTCCGGTTCCGCAACCGAAATCAAGGACTTCACTTTTCGCCGTAAAATCGACAGCCTTTTCCACTGCAGCAGCGAATTCATCAGCTATGCGTTTGCGTTCCGGATTGCTGTCCCATTCCTTAGCCTTACGAGTAAATTCATCCTGTGACATAAATGTCCTCCATAATAAAATCCCGGTAGATTGAATCTACCGGGATTTTATATAACTTATTTCCAGACCTTCATAAACTCTGCACTACTTTTTCCAGAATCAATGTGCTTAATTAGTGCGGAGCCGAAAACAGCTGCATCAACAACGCCATCTAATTCCTTAAGCTGGGAAGGTTCTTTGAGACCAAAGCCAAGAGCCACCGGGATGTCGAAGACCTCCTGTGCCTTGGCAAGGCCATTTTTAACTTCTTCCGGCAGGGATGCTGTTCCCCCAGTAGTACCGAGAACGGAAACATAATAGCAGAATCCGTTGCCGCCCTTGGAATAAAGAGCCATGCGTTCAGGCTCGGTGTTCAGACCGACCAGCGGAATGAGCGCAATCTCATACTTAGCGAGCAAATCGCGGAACTCAACGCCTTCCTCATAAGGCAGGTCCGCAATAATCAAGCCGTTTACCCCGGCAGCACAGGCGTCCTTGGCAAACTTTTCCAGTCCGTACTGTAACACTGGATTATAGTAGCCCATGAGCAGCACCCCGGCACTAATCTTTGCGCGGTGCTCGGAAAGTCCGGCCAGAATCCACTTCAGGTTGATGCCATCCTCAAGGCATTTCAGTGATGCAGCCTCAACAACCGGGCCGTCAGCCACGGGATCGGAAAAAGGCATACCGATTTCAATTACATCCGCACCGTTTTCGTCCAGTTCAAGAATTTCTTTCCAAAACTGATCCCGGTTGGGATATCCACCGGGCAGGAACGGGATAAGTCCGATACGCCCCTGAGCCTTAGCTTCATTAATTTTATCTGCAAGTTTGGTAATACTCATATCATCGTCCCCCTTATTTTCCATGTTCGGCGAGGTAGTCTTCAAGAATGCCCATGTCCTTGTCGCCACGACCGGACAGGTTGACGATAACGTTGGCGTCTTTGGGGATGGAATCCCGGTTCTCCAGAACCCAAGCCACAGCATGGGAACTTTCCAGCGCAGGCAAAATGCCTTCCTTACGGCAGAGCATCTGGAATGCATTCAGAGCCTGATGGTCATTCACGGTGCCGTACTGAGCACGACCGGAAGCATGCAGATGCACGTGTTCAGGACCTACACCGGGATAATCCAGACCGGGAGCAATGGAATGGGAAGGCAGTATCTGCCCTTCCTCGGTCTGCAGCAGCAGAGTGTTCATGCCGTGCAGCACGCCGGGAGTACCAAGATTGATAGGCGCGGAGTTGGTGCAGCCCGGTTCACCGGTTCCCGCAGCCTCAACACCGACAATCTTCACGGATTCTTCTTCCACAAATTCATGGAACATGCCGATGGCATTGGAACCGCCGCCCACGCAGGCAACTACCATGTAAGGCAGTTCGCCTGTTTTTTCCTTGAACTGGGCCTTGGCTTCACGACCGATAACAGCCTGAAATTCACGAACCAGCAACGGGAAGGGGTGCGGTCCGGCTGCAGTACCGAAGCAGTAATGGGTGGTCCGCTGATCAGCGATCCATTTACGGAGAGCAGCGTTAATTGCGTCTTTCAGGGTCTGTGTGCCGGACTCAACAGGTACACATTTAGCGCCCAGAAGTTCCATACGACGCACGTTATGGGCCTGACGTTTCACATCGATCGCGCCCATGTAAATTTCACATTCAAGGTCAAGCAGGGCCGCAGCGGTTGCGGTGGCTACGCCGTGCTGCCCGGCCCCGGTTTCAGCCAACAGCATGGGTTTACCCATCATCTTGGTCAGCAGAGCCTGACCGACAGTGTTGTTGACCTTATGCGCTCCGGTATGGGCAAGGTCTTCACGCTTGAGCCAGAGGTTGAAGCCCAGTTCGCGGGAGATGTTCGCGCAATGGGTCAGTGCGGTGGGACGACCAACGAAATCCTGCAGAAGTCTGGCAAATTCCTGCTGGAATTCATCGGATTTCATGATCTTTTCCATGGCCTCTTCAAGCTCGAGCAGCGGCGGCATGAGCAGTTCAGGTACAAACTGTCCGCCGTAATCTCCAAAATATCCTCGTTTCATTTTTATATCCTTTTGATTATTTGCCTTCGGCGACCCTGCCGGGGGCCTTAAACCCTTTTTGAAAAAAGGGTTTAAGAATCCCAAAAACTTTTAATAGGGCTTCGCCGCTTTGAGTGACAAATTGTTATTGATTTATGACCACAAAAGCCGCAATTAGTTTAATTTTGTCTTTTTTACCGGGAGCCGATTCCACACCGGAGTTTAAATCAACTCCGCTAGGTTTGGCTTCGGACAATGCCTCTTTTAAATTATCGGCGGAGAGGCCACCCGCCAAAAGCCATAGACCCGGAATGGTTACATCTTTAAAGACATCAAATTCCATTGCTGCCCCGTGCCCTCCGCCGGACTTCCCGGCATCGAAGAGTAAGTAGCTACAATGGGGAGCGAAACGGTCAATGTCGGCCTGAAACTCTTTTACAGAATCATACTTCTGAGGCCAGAGCACTTTGATGACCCGCTCTTTGCCTACGGCCTTGCAGAATTCTTCATTCTGTCCACCGTGCAGTTGCGCGAAGTCGAGCTGGCCGTCCTTCAGAGTTTCAATCACTTCCGTTGCGCTCTGTTTCACGAAGACGCCAACTTTTTTAGCTCCGTCAGCTTTGATGGAACGGGCAAAATCAGCATCCACATTGCGCGGGCTGGAAGGGTGGAAAATGAATCCCAAAAAATCCGCGCCCTGCTCTTCACACATAGCCGCGTCTTCTTTGGAAGTCATTCCGCAGACCTTAACCAACAGGCTCATGACCTGCCTCCTGCCACAAGCGCGGCCAGCTTGGCCTGCGGATCTGGGCTGGCCATGATTGAAGTACCGATAAGCACGGTATCGTAGCCCAGTTCGTTCATCTGTGCGCAATCTTCCGGTTCACTGATTCCGCTGGCGCAGATCCAGATTTCACCATCTTCCTTGAGCTTGATAAATTCGATGGAGCGGTTCATGTCGATGCCCAGCGTATCAAGGTCGCGGTTGTTAATCTGGATAATCCGCGCCCCGGCCTGCTTGGCCCGCTTGAGATCAAGATCATCAAATGCTTCGACCACTGCATCAAGACCTGCAGCATGAGTACGCTCAATCATCTCTTTCAGATAACCGTCATCCTCAAACATACGCACGATGACCAAAAGCGCTGAAGCCGGCGTCGCCAAAGTTTGCTCAATCTGCATCAGATCGGTCAGGAAATCCTTACGCAGCATGGGCAGTCCGCTGTCTTTAATTTCATCAAGGTAGCTGATATTACCTTTAAAGTACTCTTCCTCAGTGAGCACGGATATGGCCGAAGCCCCGCCAGCCGCGTACATCTTGGCAACATCCGCAGCGCTCAGCCCAAGATTGATATCACCCTTGGAGGGGGAAGCGCGCTTGTACTCGGCAATGACCTTCAGCCCGGATTCATCACGGCGGATTGCATCGGCAAAGGAAGCACGCTCACCCGCATAAGGAGCAAACTTTTTACCTTCAACCTGCATCTTCGCCAGCATATCCAGCTCGGCCTGTTTTGCTGTTCTGAATTTATCAAGCATGGCCTAATATTCCTTATCAACGCCTTTAGCGACCTTGGCCTTAGCTTTTTCCATAGCCTCTTCCAAAGATACGTTGTCCAAAATAGAAATTGCTGCGCCGAGGTTGATGGCGACCATATCAAGCATGGCCTGCGGTGCGGTACCTGCCAGCACCTTACGCATGGCTGCCAGTGCTTGCTCACGATTAGCAACCGCAACATCTTCTGATTTAGTCAGGGCAAATCCGTAATCCGCCGGATCAATCTTAACTTCAGTGAGTTCACCGTTTTCCACCAGAATGGCATCATTCACACCAAAGGGGGTAAGTTCATCAAAATTAGCGGCTCCATGTACAACGTAAGCCTTCTCTACATTGCTCAAGGCCAAGACTTCCGCCATCAACCGCAAAATTTCCGGTCTGCCCACACCTACAATCTGGTGGGTGGGACGAACGGGGTTCAGCAGGGGGCCCATGAGGTTAAACAAAGTCGGAATCCCCAGTTCTTTGCGGATAGGAGCGATTTTTGCGAAGGCCGGGTGGTAATTGGGGGCAAACAGAAACACAAACTTGTCCCGCAGCAGCACATCGCGCGCATCATTTACATCCACATCCAGCGAAATTCCCATGGCTTCCAGCACATCTGCGCTGCCACAGGTGGAAGAAACCGCCCTGTTACCGTGTTTAGTAACAAGGTACCCCATGTCGGCAAGGTAAAGAGATACCGCTGTTGAGCAGTTAAAACTGTTAGAACCGTCACCTCCGGTACCTACTGTATCAATGCATTTGCTGTTAATGCCCTTGATCAACTTGGCTTCACGCAGAGCAGCGCGAACACCCGCTGCAACTTCAACAGCTTTTTCGCCTTTGATACGCAAGCCCATAAGCAGAGCGCCCGCCTGTGCCTGAGTCATTTCACCGGAAAAGAGTTCCTCGAAAACCGCATCAGCCTGTTCAGTAGTCAGATCCTGACTGGAAGAAAGAGCGGTCAGAGCTTCGCTAATTATCTGTGACATTTTTATTTCCTTCTATATATAATGATAGAGCTAAATATTTCCGTCCAAGAAGTTCTTCAAAAGCTTCGGTCCATCCGGGGTCAAAATTGATTCCGGGTGGAACTGGAGTCCGGTCCACGGGCGGTCCTTATATCTAAGCCCCATAACCTCATCCTGATCAGTCCATGCGGTCAGCTCCAATTTATCCGGAGCTTCATCCACGTTGACCACCAGCGAATGGTAACGGCAGACATTGAAAGGATTGTCCAGCCCAGTGAAGATGCCCTCATTCTTGTGGTGCACATCGGAAGTCTTGCCGTGCATGATACGTCCGGCGCGAACTACCGAAGCGCCTGCGAAATGACCGAGGGTCTGGTGACCGAGGCAAACTCCGAGAACCGGAATTTCCTTAGGCAACCGGGAAAGAAATTCAAGGGACAGCCCTGCGTTTTCCGGGTTGCTCGGTCCGGGGGAAAGGCAGACCCGTTCCAGTTTGCCGGACTCGGCCAGCTCAAGTATTTCCTCACGGTCGTTGCGCAGCACCAGCGGATCGGCACCCAGCTGCTGGAAAGCCTGCACCAGATTGAAGGTAAATGAATCAAAATTATCTACGAGTAAAAACATCACCGCCCTCCGACTGCAGAATTTCCTTGAGAACCCGTGCCTTGTTGTTGCATTCCTTCCATTCCATTTCAGGATCGGAATCATAGACGATTCCGGCCCCGGCCTGCCAATGGCACTTGCCGTCGCGAATCCACATGGAACGAATAGTAATTCCGGTATCAAGGTTCACGGAATCCTTATCCAGACCGATAAAACCGATGCAGCCGCCGTAAGGCCCGCGCGGAACATCCTCGATCTCGGAAATGATTTCCATGGCCCGGATTTTCGGAGCGCCGGAAAGAGTCCCTGCCGGAAAGGTGGCCTGCAGCACATCAATGGCATCGTGGTCATCACGAAGATCGGCTTCCACATAGGAAGTGATATGCATGACGTGGCTGAAGTATTCGATCTGCTTAAACTTCTCCACAGTAACCGAACCGGGCTTGGCAATGCGTCCAAGGTCGTTACGCCCGAGGTCAACCAGCATGACATGTTCGGCGATTTCCTTGGGGTCGGCGAGTAACTCTTCGGCAAACTTGCGATCCCCGGCAACATCCTTACCGCGTGGGCGGGTTCCGGCGATGGGCCGAACTTCCAGCCTGCCTTTGTCACAACGGGCCATCAGTTCCGGGGAGGAGCCAAGCAAAATTTCTTCACGACTGAACTTCATGTAAAACATGAATGGTGAAGGGTTGGCCTGACGTAAGCGGCGGTAAAGATCAAAAGAATCACCGCTGAAAGGAGCGGAAAAACGGGTGGAAAGAACCACCTGAATACACTCGCCCTCGGCAATGAGTTCTTTAACCTTATTGACCCCTTCCATGTATTTTTCCTTACCCGGGACAGCCACCGGATCACCAACCTTGGTCGGTTCACACTCGGCACCGAAAACAGGCGGTGTAAAATCCGGAGCATCGTCCTTATCAAGAGAAAGGAAACAACAACTGTGCTTGAGGTGATCGAAAAGAACTACCCGTCCGGGCAGGGCCAAGCGGACCTCGGCATCGTCTGCGGGCAACTTGTCTTTGAGTTTCGGCTCCAGCATTCCGGCGATTCCATAACCCAATGTACCGTAAAGGCCACGGGTCAAGGCAGGCAGTTCGCCCACTTCCGGCTGAGCTTTCAGGTGCAGGGCCTTCATGACCGCGCGCATACCATCAAGAAAGTCCATGCCCGAATATGTAGCCAGTCCGGCAAGCCTTGAATCAGCACATTCAACGGACAACTTGCCGCGCACAGGCGAAAGCTTGAGTCTGAAATCCCAAGCGATAAGGCTGTAACGTCCAAGTCGTCCGTCAACCTCGGCACTTTCCAATAGAATCCCCGGCGCATCACCCACCAAGCCCAGATATAGGCTGATCGGGGTCTGCGTATCAGCAGGCAACCATTTGCCGTACTGGGTAAGTTCAATTTTCATATCAGCTCCATTTGCCTCCGGCGGCTTACCCCCTTTTGCAAAAGGGGGTAAGAATCCCAAAACCTTTTAGTAAGGCTTCGCCACCGTAAGTATTAATAAGTTCTACTGTAACTACTCACACCAATTTTTAATATAAAAAAAGCCGCATCCTCAGGGAGAATGCGGCTAATCACCTTTTTTAGATGCACTTCTCCCTAGGTATTGTTGTCACGCCACCACCAAGAAGCACGGTCTGCAAGCAGGTCCATATCACCTGCTGCTGCTAGGGAAAGAAAAGAACGGAACAGACGAGTAGCTTCCTGACTGTACTGGTTGGCATCAGTAATAGTCCCGAATAGATCGCTGTCCTGAGTAACCATCTTACGCGCGGATTCGAGTCTGCGCTTGAAAGACGGGGTTACGAATTTTTTGATATTGGGAATTTCCCGGGAACAGGCCAGAAATGCAATTGTGGAACTGAAGTTCAAGGCCTGAATCATAGCCATGGCTTTATCGTGCTCTTCAACGGAGGATTCAAAAGCCCCGAAGTTGAGGCGTTCAAAAAAGTCTTTCACTGCCAGCATGGCGGAACGATCTTCTTCACGCTCGGCAACAAGGGCCACGGTAGGTTCAAAATCAGTGGGAATCACCGGCCCGAACAGCGGGTGAGTTCCGACCACAGGTCCGTCATAAGCGCGGAGCATCTGCTGCACCGGACGGCCTTTGACCGAACCGACATCGGAAAGAATCGCGCCTTCTTTCAGATGCGGAATCACGATGGGCAGCACTTCATCCATGACTGTTACCGGAATACACAGGATCACCAGATCAGTATCCGGCAGACGGCGAGCCATCTTTTCCTCGTCCAAAGGAGTATCGAAACGGTAGACCATCAGTCCGGCCCGTTCGGCAGTGAGCGCGAGGAAGCCCCCCATCTGGCCCCGAGACCCGATGATGGCTACGCTATGTATTTTTTCAAACTCGCACTCCATGACTAACAACCGTTTCCTTTTTTAACTTTTTCCCATTCATCCCAGAAACCGGGGAAAGATTTGGCTACACAGCCAGGTTCTTCGGGAATTGATTCGATGCCTGCCATGGCGAAAATCGCGGTACACATGGCTAAGCGGTGATCATCATAGGTGGTGAAAACAATACGCTCACCCTTCTTGAGCGGTGCCGGGATAATGGTGATGGAATCATCAGTAATCTCAGCTTTACCGCCGGCACGCATGACCTCGGCAGCACTTGCTTCGAGGCGGTCGCATTCCTTGATGCGCAGGTGGGCCACATTGGTGATGGTGGTCGGGCTGTCCGCAAAAGCGGCAACAACAGCCACGGTAGGCACCAGATCCGGGCATTTGCCCATGTCCACTTCCACGCCGTGCAGCTTGGAGGGGTAGACTGTCACGCTGTGATCGTCACTTTCGATCTTGGCGCCCATGGACTGAAGGATGTACATGATTGCCTTGTCGCCTTGAAGGGAATTTACGTTCATTCCTTCAATCTTCACAGGATTGTCACCTACAGCCCCGGCAGCGAGAAAGTAGGAAGCATTGGACCAGTCACCTTCCACGCGGTATTCGTCACGCTCAAACTTGGAAGGCTCTACAACGAAACGGATTTCGCCGGGAACAACCTTCTCAACTTTCCTCCAGTCGGTCTTGGTCCATACACCATTTTCTTTAAGCTGAACTTCAAACTTTACTCTGAAATCTTCCATTACATTGAGGGTCAGGGCAACGTAAGGCCATGAGACCGCTTTCTCACCAATAATATTGATGATGGTGGCTTCATCTGCCAGCGGTGCGCCGAGCAGCAGGCCGGAAAGGTACTGGCTGGATTCCTCGAGGGAAATATCCATTTCCTTACCTTTAAAACCGGAAGCTTCAAGAGTCACCGGAGGGTAACCCTGCTTATCGGAAAAAGTAACCTTGGTACCCTGAGATTCCAGCGCGCTGGTCAAAGCCCCGATGGGACGGTCATGCATGCGCGGAGTACCCTGCACCCGAAAAAGACCTTTACCTGCACCAGCCAGAGCTGTGATCAAACGGCAGGTGGTGCCCGAGTCACGCATTTCCAGAACCGCAGGTTCCTTGGCTCCGCCCTTGGGACCGCCGTCCATACCGGTCACGGTTGTTGCAGTCCCATCAATATTGAACTGCGCGCCCATGGTGGTCAGGCAATCCATGGTCCGGTTGATGTCGTTGCTGTCCAGAGGATCAAGAACAACAGTATTGCCGTCAGACAATGCCCCGGCGATGAGTGCTCTATGCGAAAGAGACTTGGACGAAGGAGCCTTAATTACGATTACGTTTTCAGAAGTCATTTTTGTATATCCTGACTATTTCCAGTCTTTAGAAATTTATATTTAAATTTTACTGCCGTCTTGAGAACCAGCGGGGTAACTGCCGAGTATTTTAAAAGTCAGGCAGCGGGCTTTGAGATCTTCGATGAGCGATGCGTGCTCATCGGCCCCGAGATCACCTTGCAGGTCGACGAAAAACATGTACTTCCACTTCTCGCCAAGGGCGGGGCGCGATTCAAGCTTGGTCATGTTGATGTCATGACCGGAAAGCTCGTTGAGGACTTCTACCAGCGCGCCGGGACGATCCGGGGTGGTAAAGAGAAGTGAAGTCTTATCGCGCTTGCCCTCCTGACCGGGCTTAGGACCGATAATCAGGAAGCGGGTCCAGTTGTCCGGCAGATCTTCAATGGCTTCGGCTGTAACATGCAGACCGAAAAGATTTGCCAGCTTTACATGCCCCACTGCGGCTACCGGTTTGTCACTTTCGGCAACCATCTGGGCGGCCTTGGCAGTGGATTCCACAGACACGAGCTCTGCACCGGGCATATTGGCCCGAAGCCATCCAGTGCATTGCTCGAGTGCCTTGGAGTGTGAGTAGACCGTTTTGATCTCGCTGATGTCGGCACCCTTGGTCATGAGTCCGTGGCTGATACGATGATACAGCTCGGCCTGAATGAAAACCGGGTAGCGCATGAACAGATCAACGTTCTGCCCGACCGTTCCCTTGAGCGAATTTTCAAGGGGGATGATGCCTAAGTCGGCTTCGCCCTTGGAAACGGCCACAAAAATATCTTCAAAATTATTTTTAGGGAGCAGGTCAGCCTGACGTCCCATGTGCTGTAGTCCGGCAAAATATGAAAATGTCCCTTCGGGGCCTAGATAGACCACACGCTCAGGCCTTTGCAGCCTGCGGGAAGAAGAAATAATTTCGCGATAAATTGCTTCAAGGTGCTCAGGGGGGAGAGTTCCGGGATTACGCTCGATGAGACCGCGCAGGACTTCCTGCTCCCGGAAAGGCTTGAAAATCTGGTCAGATGATCCGGCCTTGATAGCTCCAACTGCAAGAGAAGCAGCGGCACGCTTGTTGAGAAGCTCAAGAATTTCACTGTCGAGGGAATCGATTTCCACCCGCAGGTCGCCAAGATTTTTTTTGCTGGACTGTGACATTTTATTATTAATCCTCTGAAATTTCTTCTTTGATGCGCATGCCGAAGTGGCGGCCCGCTTCATCAATACGGCAAAGAACTTCGTCGCCTTCTTTCAATGTTACCACACTTACAGGTTCACCGTCACCGCTAACGACTCTGATGGTCTCAGCATTCTGGAGGAAAACCTTGCCGGAAACCGGACCTTCGGGGGTCTGGACCTCGGCGGTGATAAGCAGCATGGGACGAACTTCAAGCTTGCTGCGTCCGACAACGGCTACGGAAGTCTCACCGCTCTTATCCACAACCAGCACCTCGGAACCGGAACGAAGTTCTTCGAGATAAGTAGTCTTGTCACCGGGCAGGAGGGCGTAGGCATGAACAGCTCCGGCGTTCACTCTGAAGGGACGCGCGGCAACGTACGGGTTGGATTCGGTTTCAGCATGCACGAGAAAGGTGAAGGCGGAAGAATTTCCGGTCAGGATGCCCTGTCCTTTCTTGAGCTTGGAAGTGGTATCGACGCAGACCCGATGAGCAAGTCCGGCGGATTCGATTTTGGTAACGGTAGCTTTCTGGAGTTCCATTTTACCCTGCGAGAGTTTCAGTTCGGCCACGATCTGCTTGAGATCGGCAGCACCTTCGGGAGTAACCACGATTGAATCGGCACCGCGCTCCATGACGGATGCAGCCAGCCTTGCCCGGTCAAGGGACTCGGCTTCAAGGGCGAGGGCATCAATTTGGGCGAGCAGGTTTTCAACCGGGATAATCTCCCAGCCTGCGGCAAGACAGACGTCTTTGCCTTTTTTGTCAAGATTAACCGCAACAGCCTCATCAGCCTTTTCGTTGATAGCAACACAGGGCATGTCTTCGGGAGTGATGACAGTTACCCGGCCGAGAGATTCAACGGTTTCCTTGTCTTCCGGGGAAGTGAGGATCGCATCGACACCGGACTCCAAAGCAAGGCTGAGTAACTTTTTGTCGAAGGGGATCGCTTTGAATATAATCTTTTTCATTTTCCTGTTCCTGACTTATTCGCCAATGTGCGCGAGAGCGTTATCTACAGTTTCATCTTCGTGAACAATCATGTGCAGGGCTTCTACCAGTTTAACGCGGTTTTCATGCTGGAAGACATTGCGGCCAACAGAGAGTCCGGCACCGCCAGCTTCGATGGAATCAGCAACCATCTGCAGGAAGTCGCGGGTGGAATCGAGCTTGGGACCGCCAGCGATAACGACCGGGATACAACAGCCTTCGACCACGTTTTTGAAAGTTTCAATGTCTCCTGTGTAGGGTACTTTTACGATGTCGGCACCGAGTTCTTCACCAGCGCGGGCGCAGTGGGCAACAACTTCGGGATCGAATTCATCTTTGATTTTGGGGCCGCGGGCGTAAACCATAGCCAGAACCGGAACGCCCCAGCTGGTGGCAGCGGAAGCAACTTCGCCGAGACCGGAAAGCATCTGCGCTTCAGCTTCATCACCGAGGTTCACGTGCACGGAAACGGCATCCGCGCCCAGACGAAGTGCGTCTTCAACAGTACCGACGAGAGTTTTTTTATTGGGTAGAGGGGAAAGACAAGTGGAAGCGGAAAGGTGAACGATAAGGCCGACGTCGCCGCCTTCTTCACGGTGGGAGCAACGGACCAGACCTTTGTGCATCAGCACGGCATTGGCTCCGCCCCTGACCATATCGTTAACCGCCCTGCGCATGGAACGAAGTCCCTTGAGCGGCCCAACGCTGATACCATGGTCCATGGGAACAACAATGGTCCGGCCTGTATTGCGGTTTACTATCCGCTCCATTCTTACGCTTTTACCAATCTGCATTTTAATTTCTCCTGAAGTTTGCCTCTAGATTCTCCAAGATCCGCTTCCCTTTTCGGCGACCCGTGCAAAAAAAAAGGGCCGCCGGCGATTCTTCGCCTGCGGCCCTTTCGTAGAGGTCGTTTGCTATGTTTCTCTTTTTACTTTTTGTACAAGCAAACCTCCACCCGACCACAAGCGTGGGTGCACCAAAAATAAAAAAAGTAAAAAAAGTAAGAGAGGCCAGTGCCTAGGGTGTTGAAAGTCTGCATGAGGATTACTTAACCGGGTCCTGAAAAAATTGTCAACAACTTTATTTATTTTTTTACCATCATTAATATAATAAACGCTGTTTGTTAATTTTTCTTATGTTACGGAGTGTCACATTTTAAATTGTTTACCTTTTTGTAATTTACCCCCACTTCGAACACGACAAAAAAGTACAAAAATACATTTTTGTAATCGACATTTTTGAGCTATCTTTAAAAAAACCTTTTATTTCAAGTATTTATATTTTTGGCACAGTCCCTGCTTTAAGAAAAACATCCTTGAAGCAATCAACATCCCTAAGGAGGACTGTATGACTATTAAACGTTCAATGGTAGGCCGCAAAATTCCGGCCCTCGCAACTCTCATGCTCCTGGCAGCACCTTCCGCGGCATTCGCAGCTGAAGAAGCCATGTCCCAGACCCACGGTAACATTCTCTGGACCCTTCTCGCGGCGATCCTCGTATTTTTCATGCAGGCAGGCTTCGCATGTGTCGAGGCAGGATTCACCCGCGCAAAGAGCGCCGGCAACATCCTGATGAAAAACTTTCTCGACTTTTCCGCCGGTTCGGTCATCTTCTTCCTATTCGGCTTCGGACTCATGTTCGGCCTTGATGCAGGCGGTTTTGTAGGCTCATCCGGCTTCGGTCTCTCCGGAACCGGACTCACCGATCCGGACTCACAGTGGACCATTACTTTCTGGTTCTTCCAGTCTGTATTCGCAGCCACCGCAGCAACTATCGTATCCGGTGGTATTGCAGAACGTACTAAGTTCAGCAGCTATATACTCGTAACCGCCATTGTGACCGGGCTTATCTATCCTATATCAGGACACTGGGCATGGGGCTCCCTCTGGCTCGGCGATGCAGGCGCAGGCTGGCTTGAAGGCATGGGATTCATGGACTTCGCAGGCTCTACCGTAGTTCACTCCGTAGGTGGTTGGATCGCACTGGCAGGCGCCATGGTCCTCGGCCCCCGTATCGGCAAATACACTGCGGACGGCAAAGCAAAAGCTATCCCCGGCCACAACATTCCCCTGGCGGCTCTCGGTGTATTCATCCTCTGGTTCGGCTGGTTCGGATTCAACCCCGGTTCCACCACCACTGCTGACGGCTCCATCGGTCTCATCGCTGTAACCACAAGTCTCTCCGCCTGTGCGGGTACTCTCGGTGCAATGTTCACCTCATGGTTCAGATTCGGCAAGCCTGATATCTCCATGACCTGTAACGGCGCGCTGGCAGGACTGGTTGGCATCACTGCTCCCTGTGCAACTGTAACTCCCGCAGCATCCCTTATCATCGGCCTCATCGCAGGTGTGCTGGTAGTACTCTCCATCGAATTCATTGATAAAGTGCTCAAAATCGACGACCCGGTAGGTGCTGTTTCCGTTCACGGTGTATGCGGTGCCTGGGGAACTCTGGCCTGCGGCCTGTTCACCGCTCCTGCCCTCAACGACGGCACAGGCGGCCTCTTCTACGGCGGCGGAATCGGAATTCTCACCACCCAGATCATCGGTGTCGCAGTCTGCTTCGTCTGGGCATTCGGTATGGGCTACCTCGCCTTCACCATCGCCAAGGCTGTAATGGGTATCAGGGTTTCTGCTGAAGAAGAAATGAAGGGCCTCGACATCGCAGAACACGGCATGGAGTCCTACAACGGTTTCCAGATCTTCTCCAACGAATAGTCCAACCATCACACAGAGAGGAATAATACAATGAAACTCATCATCACATATATCAGGCCCGAATGCCTTACCCCGGTAAAGCAGGCCCTCTACGCCAAAGGCATCTACTCCATGTCGGTAACCAACATCCTCGGTTCCGGCCGGGGGGCGGGATTCACCGAAACATACCGCGGGGTAGTAATGGAAGTTAACCTGCTCAAAAAAATCCGTATCGAGATCGGTCTGGATGAAGAAAAACTCGAAGGAGCACTGGAAGCCATCAAGACCGGTGCACAGACAGGCAAAGAAGGTGACGGCGTCATCTTCGTGCAGGACCTGAACCGGACCATCAGGATCAGAACAGGTGAAGAATCACTCTAACCACACAAAACTTAGGCATATATCACTCTAACCCCAATTAGTGTACAGCAGGCCGGGTTTATCATCGGCAGTTAAACCCGGCCCGGTCCGATGCCCACCTCCATCGGACCCCACCGGCCGAAAGGGACTTCCCACCCTTTCGGCCGCTTTTTGAGAAAACAAAGCGACTGCTACTATGAATACTACCCCTGATTTTTCCATTTCCGAACTTATTGAAAACGACGGTTTGACCACAGTACTGCAGCCGCTTATCTCCATGAACCGCAAGGGCCTGCTCGGTTTCGAGGCCCTGACCCGGGCCATCAATCCCCGTACCGGGGAAAATATTCCGCCGTTCACACTTTTCAACATGTGCGAGGACCTTGAAACCCTAACCCGGCTGGACCGGGCCTGCCGGAAAAAAGCCTTTGAAACTTTTGCACCCATCTCAAAAACCGACCGTTCACTGCTTCTTTCTGTGAACATTGATGCAGCTATCATCAACGAAAAGACTTTCAACTACGGCCTGACCGGAAAAATGGTTGAAGAGTGTTCCATCCCGGCCGGGAATGTCGTTCTCGAGATAATTGAATCCAAAGCCGGAAACGACGCAGCCCTCTCATCTTTTGTAGAAAATTCCCGCGAATGCGGATTTCTCATCGCCCTTGATGATGTTGGGACCGGTCATTCCAATCTTGATCGCATCCCCTCCCTCAAACCGGATATAATTAAAATCGATCGTTCTCTCATTGCTGATATCAATAGAAAATTTCACAACATGGAAGTAACCCGCTCCCTGATCTGCCTCGCTGAAAGGACGGGCTGCCTACCATTAGCCGAGGGAATTGAAACTATTGAGGAAGCCCTGACCCTGATGAGTCTTGGAATTGATGTTTTTCAAGGATTTTTCTTCAGCAAACCGGCTCCGGCAGCAGTAGCCATCAATACAGACATGACTCCGGTAAAATTTCTGGCCTCACGCTTTAAAACCCATGTTCTGGAGAAATTAAACCGCCAGAAAATAATGGAGAACAGCTATAAAAGGATGGCCGGTAAATTACGTGAAGCCCTTATGGACGGCACTCCCGGAACAACCGACTCTGCTCTTTCAGCATTCATCACGGAAAACACAAATATTGAGTGCGCCTACATTCTGGACACCAACGGAATTCAGGTTTCAGAAACAATCTGCAACCCTTACAAGCTTAAAGAAAACAGGCGTCTCATCTATCAGCCTGCCCCTGTGGGGGCAGACCATTCACTGAAAGAATATTACCTGACCATAAAAACAGGCAACCAGTGGCACACCACTGATCCATACATTTCGCTTGCTTCAGGCAACAATTGCGTCACTGTTTCCACAAAAATGTACGACACACCCAAATCACCCATCCTCTGCATAGACATCAGCACTTAAGCCCTTTTCATGCCGATAAATAGAGCTGATTTCATCCCATGTTCTTTTAAAAGAAGCAGCAAACCCAGAAAGGTCATTTACTAAATAATAGCAATATGATTATAATAAAAAGCACACATAAACATACCAACAGAGGAAAAGACAATGGAAGCAGATTATGGTGTGCAAATAAGATCTGGAGCCAAGGTAGTAATCCCCAGCAATACAGCTTATTCGTTTGGGAAAGGGGACTTTACTATTGGAGCGTTATTTCAGACTGAGCAACCGGGTACTTTACTAAGCCGAAAATCAACCGAAGGAGGCTCAGAAGCCTGCGCGGGGTGGCTGTTGGTTATCAAACCAGACGGCATAATCAAAATGGCTACGGACAACGGCTTCGGCTTCTATGAGGTGAACTCTGAAAAAACACAAGCATTAGATGGTCTTTGGCATCATGTGGCAGCGGTGCGCAAAAAAGGTATAATCACAATATTTTTTGACGGTAAACCAATCAAAAGCACTGCCAAAGGCAGTTTGGCCTCCCCCTTAAATATTTCTAATAATCGACGTATAGTCATCGGTGGCTGTGACCAAAAACAGGAACCTCATCGGCAATTCACAGGTATTATTGAGGATGTTATCCTATGGAACAGAGCGTTAACTCAAGATGAAATCATCCCCACTATGTTCAATTTAGTGCAAGGCACCGAACCTGGGTTGGTCGGCTATTGGGCTATGAACAACGACCTGACAGATGAATCCACCCATCACAATATAGCTACAGCCGAAGGACAGATTACATTCGTACCGGTGTTCCATTGCACATGGGCAGAAGCTGACAATCATTTTTCATTTTGTGGAATCGATAACAACTACGTATCCGATTACCAGTTCGTTGCACGGGCTTCGAATGAAAGTGTAACACGACTCCAGGAGTTGGATGTTCCAGCCAACACCCCCTTTATTTATGGAGGAATTATAGACAAAAACAAAGATGAATTGTCTTTCCCAACAGGTGCGATCCTCAAAATAACAAAACCGGATGGAACTCCATTGACAGACCAGAATAATGGGGACGATCAGTTCGTGTATATGAATGGAGCATCTGTTTGGCAATTTATGATCAAAAATCCAACTCCCGGAATCTGGGTAATCAGTGTGACCGCGCAGCAAAACGTACCCTTTACCCTAACCGTAGGGACCACCCCGACTATAAACGTAGTCCAAACCATAAAGAACGCCTTGGACCCAATATATCCACACCCCAGTTCCCAGATAGTTCTCAACAGCCGTAACCGGGCTTTGGCGGCTGCTATGGGGTGGTCATTCGCTGACGTGGGATTGATAATCGGAACCGCCATCGCTGGAATCGGAATAGCCGCTTTACTTGCACCTGCCGCTGTACCTCTTTCATTAACCGCCGCAGGGCTAGCTACTTTAGCAGGTTTAGGCATCGCAGAAATGTCCGGCCAAATCAAACTACTGACGACCCCCGACTCTCTTTCTGATGCAGGGCGTCAAATTTCAAAATTGATTGGTTTCGAACCTACTCCGATTCTTGACGAAGGGATTAATCTGACGGGTGGTTACGTAGAGTGCGCTAACCATGCAGCTTACAATTTCGGTCAAGGGGATTTTTCCTGCGAGGCGTGGGTAAAACCAAGCAAGCAAGGCCCACTTTTTGGACGCAAGAGTACAGAGGGAAAACCTGGCTTTATATTTCAGGTCAATCCAGATGGAGTTATTTCTTTGGTCACGGACAACGGAGCTGGCTATTGCCTACTCAACTCTCCATCTACCAACGTATTTGACGGACGCTGGCATCATATCGCCGGAGTCCGCAAGGGCAGTGACATGCAAGTTTTTCTAGACGGACAGCCTTTGGGGGGAGAAATCGCCAAGTCTAAGGAACCACCTTTAACCGTTAGCAGTAATATCCCTTTATTAATAGGTTCAGTACAGCAACAACAACAACCCTATCGTTTTTTTCAGGGAACGATATCTGAGGCTCGCCTTTGGAACATAGCCAGAACCAGAAAAGAAATAAAATATTACATGGACTTATGTATTCCACAAGACAACCAACACCTTGTAGGTTATTGGCCATTCATAAACAAATCTTCACAAGATCAATCCATAACCAAAAACGACGGAACCCTAAAAGGTTCTACCGACTATGTGTCACAGCCTGGTAATGAACTCTGGGAAATTCAGTTAGGCAGAAATGCCGCAGGAGGATACGAGTGGGTAGGAGAACACACGTTCTTAGGCATCATGAAAAAGCCATGGTCTGAAACACAATACCCTAACAACGTCGAGTACTTTTTTGATTGCGCTGGGGGACATGGAGACGAAGCTGGACATAAAGTGCCTGTCACCATGGGAACATTAACTGTACGAGGGCGTCCCAACGATCTCATCCGGATGGCTACCGGAAGTAACGTTATTGACCCGGAAAAACGAATTTATGGCAGTGGCAGTGAATGGGGCCAAGGAACAGCGGGCATTAACGCTAGCGGCAAAATAAACCGCAACGGATTTTGCCATCAAATATCCAACCGCTTGCTTTATTCAGCAGTCTGGCCGAATAGGGCAGTCACACTGGGGCATGCTGATCCCCCAATACGGGGCTATGAAATCACCGTCGCATGGACAGGTGTATTTGGAGCTTCATGGGGGAGCAAATTCCATGGACGAGAAATGAGTTTCGCCGATTGGTGCAAGCACGCAGGCTTTCCACCACCGCCTAGCGAAGACTCAGCGATGTACGATGACTTAATCAGGTATGCCCCGTCGGACCGTAAAGCATTTATCAAGCATGCCATTGATCTTCAAGAATCATATCACCCCGAAATATCGAAAGAAGAAACCGATGAACTGGAATTAAAATTCAAGTCCAAATTATCGGAAGATATTTCAGATGATGTTATATCTGCAATGGGGTTAAAATAGACAAGCAAAAAATTAACCCTCCTGCTTAATTTTAGCCCTTTTAATTAGAGGCTTAGACAAAAGCTGCTCTAAGCCTCTAATTACCACAGCGCCATACATTTCGCTTGCTTCAGGCAACAATTGCGTCACTGTTTCCACAAAAAGGTACGACACACCCAAATCACCCATACTTTGCATCGACATCAGTATTTAATCCAGCTCTCCGTTCAGCTGTAACTATAATGTTTGTTGCAACCGCACGGGGATTGGAATATCTTTCCCGCCTCAATAAATTATTAATGGACCGTGAAAATGAACAAAGACACTCACGACGGACTCTTCTATGCCGGGGCGGCATTTATCCTCTGGGGCCTGCTCCCCGTTTACTGGAAAGCACTGGAAGAAGTCCCCGCACTTGAACTTCTCTGCAACAGAATTGTCTGGTCACTTTTTTTTGTAGCTATCTTACTTTCCTGCAAAAAACGCTGGCGAGAAGTAAAGACTGCCCTTGCGGACAAAAAAGGAAAACTTCTGCTGACCATAAGCAGTTGCCTCATCGGTACCAACTGGTTCATTTATATATGGGCAGTCAACCATGACCATGTGGTGGACACCAGCATGGGTTATTATATGACTCCGCTGATGAATGCGCTGCTCGGTTTCATCTTCATGAAAGAAAGACTGAACCGTCTTCAGGTTATCGCCATTGCCCTCGCTGCCTGCGGGGTAGCCTATTCTATAATTGATTACGGACACATTCCTTATATAGCATTGACTCTGGCAGTATCGTTCGCCTTTTACGGACTGGTTCGCAAGGTAATGAAGGTGGAATCCCTGCCGGGACTCTTTGTGGAGACCGCAGTGCTCGCTCCCTTATCTGCAGCTTATCTTCTGTGGCTGGCTTTTTCAGGCGAAATAAGTATATATAAAATCAGCTTAATGGATAATCTCCTGCTGCTGGGAGCAGGTGCCGCCACATCTTTGCCGCTTATATTTTTTGCCCACGGAGCGCGCAGGCTGCGGTTGGTTACATTGGGAATGATGCAATACATCGCCCCCACACTGGCACTAATGCTCGGTGTATTTGTATATGAAGAGCCATTCAACTCTGCAAGGCTGGTTACTTTCGCCTTTATCTGGAGCGGAATTGCAGTATATGTTGCAGACGGGCTAAACAAAAACTTAAAAGTAATTTCAACAACAAATAACTAATCAGAACAGCAGGGCCGGAGCAAAAATTGATTCTAGCACCAAAGAAAAGCAACTTTTTCAAGAAATGGATTCCGCTCAGGCTGATAATCCCCCTGATTATAATTCTGACTGTAGCCAGCTACATTTGCGTAAAACTGGACACCATGTCCATCCATGATCAGGAAAGGCTTTTCAATGAACAACAAGCCCTGCAGGCAAAACTGGTAGCAACTGCGCTTGAAGATCAGCTTGGAAATATTGTTGAATCTGCCTCTACTCTGTCAAAATACTCTCTGGTGGATTTCATTGCCGGGAACCGTTCCGCAGAATCAATAAAAAAATTATTCAAAATAAAACAGACAGACCAGACCTCTCTGACCTTGATCAGCTTCAACTCTGCACATGGAGCAGAGCTCACATCTGAAATTAATTCATCAAAATTGATACAAGCGCATCGCATCGCACGGGAATGGACTGAAAAATACTATTCCGCAGTATCCGGCATGCGTTCCGGGTTCATTACCCCGAAACCCGTAGTTAATGAAAAAATCCACTTAGCCGGGATGCTCATGCCTGTCTGGAACGGTAATGATTTTTCGGGAATACTCACAATTGCTATTGATCTGGATAAACTTACTGACAAGTACATCAGTCCCCTGCAGATCGGTAAATTCGGCTCAGGTTACATTATCGACGGTTCAGGAACTGTCATATTTGATCAGGAAACCGAAATCCTCGGACAAAATGTATTCTCCCTGCACAAAGGTTATCAGGATCTGATTAAGATAGACTCCCGCATGCTTCACGAACCATATGGAACCGGTGAGTATTCCTTTACTGTAAAGCGAGATAAACACGTGGAACGCAAACTGGTCGCATGGCACTCTGTGCGCTTCGGAGAAATGAAGCTTGTTGTTGCCATCTCCGCCCCAGAAACCGATGCCACCAACTCAATGGCTTCCATACAGGCTGTGCGGGTAGCAATGCTTGTATTTCTTTCACTGCTCTTCTTCGCTGTCATATTTTTCTTTTACTATCACAGGTCCCAACAACTTCTGCTCCGCCAGAATAAGGAACTGAAAAGCAAAGACAATGTTTTCGAGGCAATCGCCGGAAACGCTCCAGGCATTATTTACAAATGTGAAATGTCCCAGCCTTTTGAGATGCATTACATCAGTTCCAAGATACGCAAAGTAACCGGATTTGACCCTGATGATTTTCTCAAAGGCGGCAAGAGCATGTACTACGACCATGTGCACCCAGATGACCGCACCGGGTTGAAGAATATCATCAGCAAAGCACTCAGCCAGAACAAACCCTTTGAGCATGAATACCGCATCATCCGCAGTGACGGCAGTGAACGCTGGGTTTATGAAAAAGGAACCAGCCTTCCTGAAGAAAACAGCATGGTCGGGTTCATCCTCGACATTACTGACCGCAAAAACGAGGAAAAAGCCCTTAAACAGGCAGAAGAAAATTACAGCGCACTGGTTACAACCGCTCCGCTTGGAATCTTCCAAACAACTCCTGAAGGAAGATTCATCAGTTCCAACAGCCAGATGGCTGCATACTACGGATACAATTCACCGGAAGCATTTCTGAGTGAGATTTCCGATATTGCCCGGGACTGTTATGTCCAGCCCGAGGAACGGGATCGGCTCCTGACTATCCTCAATAAATTCGGCCACACAAACAACTTCGAAGCCCGCCAAAAACGCAAAGACGGCTCTACATTCTGGGCCAGTGAAACCATCATGGCCGTCAAAGACGAAGATGGAAATATCATACGCATGGACGGCTTTCTCATGGATATTTCCGAACGCAAGGAACACGAAGAGACCATGCGCCGTCTGGCCATGTTCGACAACCTGACCGGATTGCCGAACCGGGTACTCTTTGATGACCGCTTGAAACTGGCCCTTTCCCATGCCAGCCGCAACCGCATGAAAGTTGCTATCCTTTATGCCGACCTCGACAACTTCAAACAAGTCAACGATGAACTTGGACATATGGCCGGGGACACTGTGCTCAAAGAAGTTGCCGGAAGGTTCAGCGACTGTCTGCGCACCAGCGACACCCTTTCCCGCATCGGTGGCGATGAGTTCATCTTTATTTTGCAAGATATAGGGACCAACACAGAAATCGAAGTTGTAGCCCAGCGCATTATAGACTCCATGCGCGCCCCTTTTTACATAGGTGAAAAAGTATACAGAATCGGGGTAAGCATCGGGATCAGTGTTTTCCCGGATAATGGCGAGGAAAAAGAAAAGCTGATCCGCATTGCTGATGAAGCCATGTACAAAGCTAAAGGTCAGGGCAAAAACGGCTACGCATTCTAGACCAACGTTGTTTTTCACAAAAAAGGCACATTTTCACCTTCAAGCCGTGTGAATAAAGATTTCAAATAGTTGTATTGACCCCGCATGCCGATATGATAAGACGGAATTAACGGGGCAATACAGTGCCGTATTTTCTTCAACGGTACTTTCTCCCCTGAAATACACCACAATACAATTCTTTGGAGAAAGAAATGAAATTTCGTAATGAGCATGACTGCATAGGCCAGAAGGAAGTTCCTGAAGATGCCCTTTACGGGGCACAGACCATGAGGGCATCCGAAAACTTTCGCATTACCGGAATCCCCATCTCCCACTACCCGCACATAATCTACTCACTGGCTCAAATCAAAAAAGCCGCCGCCCTGACCAACAATGAACTGGGCAAACTGGATGATGACAAGACCAAAGCCATTGTCTTTGCCTGCGACGAACTGCTGGCCGACAAACATCATGAGCAGTTTGTGGTTGATATCATTCAGGGTGGAGCCGGAACCTCCACCAACATGAATGCCAACGAAGTCATAGCCAATATCGGCCTTGAACACCTCGGCTTCAAACGCGGAGAATATGACAACCTGCACCCCAATATTCACGTCAACATGGCCCAGTCCACCAATGACGTATACCCCACCTGCTTGCGGCTGACCCTGATCGCCAAGATGGACCAGCTCATTGAGTCCATGGAATACCTCCAGAAAAATTTTGCCGCTAAAGGAAAGGAATTTTCTCATATCCTGAAAATGGGCCGTACCCAGCTTCAGGACGCCGTGCCCATGACTCTCGGTCAGGAATTCACCTCCTACGCGGTCATGGTCGGTGAAGATATTGAACGTGTACGCGAAGCGAAAGCCCTGATCTGCGAGATCAACATGGGCGGAACCGCCATCGGCACCGGCCTGAACGCACCGCCCAAGTACGCCGAACTGGTTACCGCCAAGCTGAAAGAAATCAGCGGTTTTGATCTTGAACTGGCCCCGGATCTCGTTGAAGCGACTCAGGACACCGGAGCCTATGTCCAGCTTTCCGGTGTACTTAAACGCGTAGCTGTGAAAATTTCCAAAATTTGTAATGACCTGCGCCTGCTTTCTTCCGGACCGCGCTGCGGACTCAATGAGATTAACCTGCCGCGTATGGCTCCGGGGTCTTCCATCATGCCCGGTAAGGTCAATCCGATCATCCCGGAAGTGGTCAACCAGATTGCCTTCACTGTTATCGGCAGTGACGTCACCGTCAGCATGGCCGCTGAAGCCGGGCAGCTGGAATTGAACGTAATGGAACCGGCCATCGGAGCCAGCCTGCTCAATTCCCTGACCATCATGCGTCGGGGCTTCCGCACCTTGGCCGACCGCTGCATCTCCGGCATCACCGCCAACGAGGATGTCTGCCGTGGATATGTAGAAAACAGCATCGGACTGGTCACCGCGCTCAACCCCTACATCGGCTATGAAAAATCAACCGAAGTAGCCAATGAAGCCCTAAAATCAGGGGGGTCGGTATACGACATCGTTATCGAGAAGGGATACATGTCCAAAGAAGCTTTAGACAAGGCTCTTTCACCTGAAGCCATGGTTCATACCCATCCGCTGAACCTTGTTGAAAGCACTAAAAAATAAAATCCCAAAGGCCGCACAGCTTATGCTCTGCGGCCTTTTTTCAAACAGATTTGCAACAGGAGTGACCAATGACGCAGGAAAAATCAGTTTCCGCCATGTCCATGATGTTCGTGGTTGTGGGAAACATGCTCGGCGCAGGAATCCTCGCCCTGCCTGTCAACCTTTGTGCGGCGGGCTTTTATCCCTCCATTGCCGCCACCCTGCTCATGTGGGTGCTCATGACCTACACCGCCCTGATATACTCGGAGCAGAAAAGCCTGACCACCAATGAAAAAGCTGACCTGCCCACATTTTTCCACCATGAATTAGGCAATGCGGGGAAATGGGTAACCATTGTCGCTAACCTGATCATTCTGTACGGGGTTCTTGTTGCCTATCTCTGCGGCATATCGGCCATTATCATGAGCCTGCAATCCACGTTACCAGAATCTGTAGTCATGACCCTGTATTTCGCTCTCGTTACCGGGATGACTGCCTTCGGCATGAAAATGATGAAAAAATGCACTCCGTACATGGTCACCGTCATGTGGATTACTTTCGGTGCGCTGGTCTTCATGGTTGTCCCAGATGTTTCCGCCGCAAATCTGGAAGCTTTAGACTGGACCTATATTCCTGCGGGACTCCCGGTACTGCTCATGGCCTTTCATTTTCATAATATCATTCCCAGCATCTGCCGGACGCTGGATCATGATCGCAAAAAAATCCGTACTGCCATCATCGGCGGCACAACTATCGGCATGGTAATGAACATTGCATGGCTGCTGGTGGTTCTCGGTGCACTGCCCCTGTCAAATCCCGAAACCCACATCGACCTGATCACCGCTTTCGGTAAAAATGATCCGGCAACCATTCCGTTGGAACAGCTGCTCCAGACCCCGGTATTCACCTATGTCGCCCTGATCTTCGCAGTGGTAGCCATGTCTACCGCCTTCATGGCTAACGGCACGGCCCTGCTCAGCTTTATGCGCGATCTGACCTCCAGCAACTTCGGCATTGATAATAAAGTTGTTGTCTGGTGCCTGTCCTTCATACCCCCGCTGCTGGTCGGCCTACTTTACCCGGATATTTTTCTGGTTGCCATCAACCTCGTGGGTGGAGTCGGGGAATGTATCATCTTCGGCATCCTGCCCGGATTCATTGTCTGGAAATACGCACCGGAAGGCTCTATCCGGAAATATTCAGGCATGGTGCTCATAGTCTGCTTCGCCGCAGTTCTGCTCATTGAACTGGGACAGGAGTTCGGACTGCTGCACCTCAGCCCGGATGTTGAATACTGGACCCACCATACAAGGTAATTAAAAAGCGGGTGATGATTTGAGATCATCACCCGCTTTTTTAAAATTCAGTCTTATTCTTAACCTTCCATTCCCCGTATTCCTTCTTCAAATGGAACAAGGCATTCTCTGTCATCTGGTGCGATTGCATGTCGAAAATGACCGTGTATTCGCCCTTAACCCAAAGCTCCACCTGAGTGGGAGTCAAAGTACGGATGCTGAACCGCAGTCCGGAGGTGGAAACAACCGCACTTTCATACTTATCAAGCACCTTGCGCTTTTCGAGCATAGACCTAAAACTTTCAAAAGTAGCACTTTCAAGCAGAAACTGGTCCTGTGTGAACATGCGTGGGTACTCTTCATTTATGGTCACGAAATTTGTATAAAATTTGTCAAAAAAGACCTTCATTTCATCAAGCACAACCTGTTTTTTTTCAAGCTCACTCATTTTCTCATAAAGGACTTTCTTTTCTTCAGCGCTCATCTTCCGGGGTTTGACCACAACAGCTTCACCTACAGCAGAAGTATCAAGCTTTCCCTTTTCCGCAGATGCTGCAGCCGCAACTTCATCCGGAGTAATGCGGTGGTACTTTATGAGCACTTCGGAAATACCGGCCTGTTCAACGCCCTCACTCTTATAGATAGAAAGTACATTCAGGCCGAGGCTGGTAGTAGGGAATTTACGAATTCTGGGATTCTGCTTCTTGCCTGTATCTATGAGGGTAAATTCCTGACGCTGGCCGCCGGAAAATGAAATAGCCACATCTTTAATCCGGCAGACCTTTCCCTGCCCAGCTCCGGTATCAACCCCATTCACAATATGGATTGAATCAACAATAACCTGCGCCGGGAAGAAAAACTGAATCCATTCTCCGGTCCCACTGCCCTCGCCATTTTCAATCCACCCGGTAGTACCATTGCCGTCTGTAAGATACTTACTGTCAAAAACAGTTTCACCATCCATAGGCACAAAAGATGATGTCCGCACATGAAAGGGCTGAGCAAAAACAATGGAAGGAATTGCGAGTAAACAGATAAGCAAAACAAGTTTGCGCAACATATAAAATATCTCCGGAAATATTCGTCTGGTAAAATTATTTAGTCTGAGAACGGTGCCGTTATAGCGGAATGAAGATAGACTGAAAATAGAAAAAGCCCGTCTTTCGTGTGAAAAACGGGCTTAAGAGCAATTGCTTGCTCAAAAAAGACAGTCAAATATATATTGACTACCAGCGGGGGCGAGGTGCGCGGGGCTTCGCTTCGTTAACCTTGAGGTTACGTCCGCCGAAGTCTTTACCATCCAGATTGTCGATAGCTTCCATTGCGCCAGCGTCTTCCATTTCAACAAAACCGAAGCCACGGGGACGACCGGTTTCTCTGTCTTCGATGAGTTTAACAGATACAACTTCACCGAAAGCTTCGAAAGCAGCGCGGACTTCGTCTTCAGTTGCAGACCAGGGCAGGTTACCGACATAGATGTTCTTGGACATTAAAAATTCTCCTAAAAAATGTATAAACTTTCACGCAAATGCGTCAGGCATAAAAAAAAGGGCAGCGTACAAGATGCGTACACTGCTCCTTGATATACCTGTTAAACTAAAACCAACTTCCTTCCAAGAGGCCGCTGGCAACTAAAGACACTGTTTTACTACTTCCACATAAAAGTCAAGGGAAATATTTCAAAAATAAATTATTTCCACATGAAAAATCCATACAGTAAAAGCAAAAAAACAGATTATACTTTGGAAAAACGGGACGGACGACGCCTTCTTCTTGAAGGCCTTCCGGTTTTACGTTTAGCGCTATCCTCTTGATTTCCTTTGGAACTACCGGATTTACGCTTCGGTGCCGGACGAGAATCACGTC
This sequence comes from Maridesulfovibrio sp., assembly GCF_965230075.1. Classification (GTDB taxonomy): domain Bacteria; phylum Desulfobacterota; class Desulfovibrionia; order Desulfovibrionales; family Desulfovibrionaceae; genus Maridesulfovibrio. The sequence goes on from NZ_OZ245945.1 coordinate 3,474,751, forward strand.
TTTCATCAGAATGCTTTGCAGGACCGCCGCTCGATTTGCGTCCTCCACCTGGCTTGCGTCTGCCTCCGGGCTTACGTCCTTCTCCTGACTTGCGCCCTTCATCATCACGCGCTTCAGCCGGTTTAGGGCCCCTTGCGGGTCTGCGATCGCCAGCGGGCTTGCGGTCCCCGGCAGGCTTGCGTCCGCTGCCTTTCTTGGCCGGGGCAGGATGGGTGTTCGGCTTATCGTAATCGAAATCTTCCAAAGTGCGGTGCTCAATGGAATAGCCTACAGCCTTTTCAATTTCACGCATGAGCTTCAGGTCATCGCGGGTCACAAAAGTAAATGCGCTACCGCTACGCCCTGCGCGTCCGGTGCGGCCGATTCGGTGGGTGTAAGTCTCGGCTGTATCAGGAATATCGAGGTTGAGAACATGGGTAATGCGATCACAATCAATGCCGCGCGCAGCAATATCGGTCGCAACCATAACCTTGAAAGATCCGTCCCGGAAACCGTCCAAAGCACGCTGGCGTTGGTTCTGGCTCATGTTACCCTGTAGGAAAGTAGCCTTGTGACCGCGCGCTGCGAGTCTGCGGGCAAGGTTCTTGGCCTTATGCTTGGTGCGGGTAAAAACCAGCAGGCTATCATAATCGGTCTCAGCAAGGACTTTGAAAAGAAGGCTGTTCTTCAAATGCTGGCTGACCGGGTAAAACACATGTTCGACGGTCTTGGCCGGGGCAGTATTAGCCACCTGCACCGTTGCCGGACGATAGAGAATCTTTGCAGCAAGATCACGAATATCATCGGGCATGGTTGCGGAAAAAAGCAGGTTCTGGCGACGCGTGGGAAGTTTGGCCATGATCCTGCGGATATCCGGCAGAAAGCCCATATCCAGCATACGGTCAGCTTCATCCAAGACAAGGGTATCCACCTTATCCAGCTTGATCACTCCCTGATTCATCAGGTCCAGAAGGCGTCCGGGGCAGGCCACGATAACAGATGAACGGCGAGCAGCCTGAATCTGGGGCATTGCTCCCACTCCGCCGAAAACAGCGGCGCTACGGATTCCAGCTTCAACGCCTAGCTCCATGAAATTCTCATGAATCTGCAAGGCAAGTTCACGGGTAGGTGCCAGCACCAGCACGCGGATCGGCCCCTGACCGGAGAATTTCTTCTCCAGCAGACGCTGCATGATGGGCAGGGCAAAGGCCGCAGTTTTACCGGTTCCGGTCTGGGCAAGGCCCATTACATCGCGACCTTTGAGAACTTCGGGAATGGCCTTAGCCTGAATGGGGGTCGGCGTTTCATAGCCGCAAGCATTGATTCCGGCCATTATGCGCCGGTCAAAAGAAAATTGTTTAAAACTCACAATATATCCAGTGGTGAAAGGACTACATCCGACGGCTGCGCGTGACGGCACCCGTGCTGCGGAATAAATGTTCCGAATACTTAATAATCTCTGGGACGTAGAGGATAAGGGCTTCTTATTGCGAAGCGGATTTCCAGATAAAAAGAATATGATCTTTGCATGCGTCCAGTCACGCCGAGGTGGGAGTTAGTGACTTATTATGGGGCAAATGTAAAGGGAAATATATTAAAACAAAAAATTCCGCAGCACCGAAGCACTGCGGAATCCTATATTCAAATCAACATCCCCCGAAGGGAACATTTCTTAGTAGCGGTAGTGATCAGGCTTGTAAGGACCTTCAACATCAACGCTGATGTAGTCGGCCTGTTCTTTGGAGAGAACATCAAGCTCAACACCGAGGCGCTCGAGGTGGAGTCTTGCAACTTCTTCGTCGAGTTTCTTGGAGAGGATCATTACTTTAGGTTCGTACTCATTCTTAGCGAGATCGATCTGTGCAAGAGCCTGGTTGGTGAAACTGTTGGACATTACGAAGCTGGGGTGACCGGTAGCGCAACCGAGGTTTACGAGGCGGCCTTCAGCGAGAACGATAACGGACTTGCCGGATTCCATAACCCATTTATCAACCTGAGGCTTGATCTCGATCTTCTTGGCAGTCTTGCTGTCTTCGAGGTAGCTCATTTCGATTTCGTTATCGAAGTGACCGATGTTGCAGATGATAGCTTCATCTTTCATCTTGGAGATGTGCTCACCAGTTACAACGTGGTAGTTACCGGTGCAGGTAACAAAAACATCACCGCGTTCAACTGCTTTGTCCATGGGGCAAACTTCGAAACCTTCCATAGCAGCCTGAAGAGCGCAGATGGGGTCGATTTCAGTAACGAGTACACGGGCACCGAAGCCGCGCATGGACTGGGCACAACCTTTACCAACATCACCGTAACCGACAACAACAACGACTTTACCGGCGATCATTACGTCGGTAGCGCGTTTGATACCGTCAGCAAGGGATTCGCGGCAACCGTAAAGGTTGTCGAACTTGGACTTGGTAACGGAGTCGTTAACGTTGATTGCGGGGAAGAGCAGTTCGCCAGCTTCCTGCATCTGGTAGAGGCGGTGTACACCGGTGGTGGTTTCTTCAGAAACACCGCGTACTTTTTCTGCGATTGCAGTCCATTTGCCGGGAGTTTCAGCAACGGAAAGCTTCAGGCGATCCAGAACGCACTGGAATTCCTTGTTGTCGGTCTTCTCATCAAGGATGGAAGCGTCTTTTTCTGCTTTAACACCGTGGTGGATGAGCAAAGTTGCGTCGCCACCGTCGTCAACGATGAGGTCGGGACCGGAACCGTCAGGCCAAGTCAGAGCCTGCTCGGTGCACCACCAGTATTCTTCGAGGGTTTCACCCTTCCATGCGAATACCTTAGCGGTACCGTTAGCTGCGATAGCTGCGGCAGCGTGGTCCTGAGTGGAAAAAATGTTGCAGGAAGCCCAGCGGATGTCAGCACCGAGAGCGTGCAGGGTCTCGATGAGCATTGCGGTCTGGATGGTCATGTGCAGGGAACCCATGACTTTGAGGCCCTTGAGGGGCTTCTCTTTACCGTATTTTTCACGGATAGACATGAGACCGGGCATTTCGCGCTCGGAAAGCTGCATTTCTTTGTTACCCCAGTCAGCGAGGGAAATGTCAGCAACTTTGTAATCAAGCTTAGAATCTACTTTAAGCATTGAAACCTCCATTTACGGGCACTGGGCCCAAATTTATTTCTTTTCAGATATACATACAAGGACGGTCAGTCCTTCATTTACGGGATAACGGCGGATATCCATAGAGCCAAGTCCGGCATCCCTCATCCAGCCGCCAAGTTCTTCTTCTGTAAAACCGAGTCTGCGATCACCGAATTCGCTGCGCATCCGCTCATTGGAGTGGGACACAAAATCGGCAATGACCAGCTTACCGCCGCTGGCAAGGGTCCGCGCAGCTTCAGCAACAGCCTTGTCCGGGCGCGGCAGGTGGTGCAGGACCATGGAAATAAAAGTTAGGTCCGCTTCCCAATCGCGCAGGGGCAGATGGGTAAGTTCACCGATGCGCAGGCTCACGTCAGGATGGTTACCCAGACGTTTTTCCGCCAGTTCCAGCATCTTGGGAGAACTGTCCACACCAATAACGGTTTTACATTTAGAAAGCAGGCTTTCCAGCAGGGAACCGTTACCGCAACCAAGGTCAACACCAACGTTGCAACGGTCCACAAGAGTCAAAAGCTCGCTGTCCAGATTGAAATCACCGAATACGTCGCTCTGCAAGCGCTCCCAGTCCTCGGCAATTTCATCAAAAAATTTGCGGGTCTCAAGATTACGTTCGGCCAGTACCTTGGCTACCCGGATACGATCTTCTTCGACCTCAGGCTCATTTTCAATGAGCCAGCTGATGGATTCCGCAAAACGGTTGCCGCTGCCGGAACGGGCCAGACGGTAGAAATTCCAGAGCCCTTCCCTTCTGGATTCCAGAAGCCCGCTCTCATGCATGATTTTCAAATGGCGGGAGACACGCGGCTGGGACATTCCCAGAACCTGCACAACCTCACCCACATTGAGTTCATTGTCCCGAAGCATGGCTAAAAGCCTGATACGAATCTCATCGGACAACGCTTTGCTGAATTTCAAAATTTCCATCAAACACCCCATCGGCAAAACATAACGACATCTTTATATAACAAAATTTCAATGAGCACTACCCGTCACATTCAAAAGCGTCAAGTCTTAATATAATAGCAGGCTGTTCAGGAAGTGCCAGATGCAAGGCGCAAGAAAAAGACTGGAATGATGCGTATCCAGACATACGTGAGTTTCAGCCTTTTTTGCAGCAACGCCGCAACTGGTGCTTTATGGACAGCCTGAAAGGTTTTGCCATCTGAAGATTTGTTGTATAAAGAAGCTTCACCGAACGAATAATACGGGTATATCATATAATATGGCAGCAAAGAAAAAATATAACGGTCCCAAAAAACGAGTCTGGCACCCCCGGCAGCGCACAGTGCGCCATGTGGGTGAAGCCATGGGCGATTATGTCTCCGATATGGACGGGCAGTACAAACTCATGATTCCAAGGCTTTGGAAAGCATGGCCTGAACTAATGGGAGAACTGGCCGAGTTTGCCAAGCCGCTGGGCCACCGCAAGCGCACACTGATCCTTGCATCAGACGATTCTGTAGCCGCGCAGGAGCTCTCATATTTCGCCCCGGAGATCCTTGAAAGAATAAATTCATTTTTTGGTGAAGAAGTCTTTGACAAGGTGCTATTCGAACTGTTAAACGGCAGGGTTCCATTGGACGGGTACGAATTAAAGCGTACAAAGTTCAAGGACGCCAAGATCAAAAAGCCCGGCAAATTAGGCGGGTTGAAAGACAAATTTGATCCAGAATCGGCGGTCGGAAGATGTTATCTGAAATACGTCCGCCTTTTTGAAAATTCATAAATTTCAGGGCACAAAGCCCACTTTAAGGAGGATATTATGAGTGATGAAACCCCCACCCTCGAGAGCCTGGAACTGACTAAGCCCCTCGAAAAAATGACCACCAAAGACCTGCGTCAGCTCTGCATTGACAAAATGCCCCTGATCGCTGGTGCTTCCGGCATGGACAAAGAAACCCTGATTTCCAACATCAAGGAATATCTCGGAATCGAAGACGAAGAAGGCGCAGTTTCCCCTTACAAAGATCGCATCCTCAACATCAAAAGACAGATGAGAGAAATGCGCATTGAGAAAAAATCTGTTGAAGGCCGCAAAGAGCGTGCACAGCTCCGCCGCAGAATCAACAGAATGAAAAAGCAGACTCGCGCTCTCGCTAAATCTGTATAATTATTTTATTTTCGAAATACATTCATAAATTCGAAAATAGTTGTTGACAGGAAGAGGCAGTTCCAATAAACACTCTTCTCGTTGCTGGGACATCGTTCAATTGGCAGGACGACGGGTTCTGGTTCCGTTAATCAAGGTTCGAGTCCTTGTGTCCCAGCCAACAACAAATTTTATGAGATGCGTCCCCATCGTCTAGCCTGGCCCAGGACACCGGCCTTTCACGCCGGCGACGGGGGTTCAAATCCCCCTGGGGACGCCACTCAAAAAAAGACTTGAACTGCCAGACCAAGTCTTACAAAAATCCGGCTTCACGCTAATAGGCCATAGTGAAGTACGGTACATATTCAAGATGCGTCCCCATCGTCTAGCCTGGCCCAGGACACCGGCCTTTCACGCCGGCGACGGGGGTTCAAATCCCCCTGGGGACGCCACGAAATTTCAAAGCCCGATTCGCAAGATTCGGGCTTTTTCGTTTTTAAAGCATTGAACAAACCACAGAACCTCCACTCTTCGCTTCCATCCGACCTATTGATCCTTCTCCCCGCCAAGTTGACAGCACAATTTTGTTTGGGCAATCCATACAGAATAACCATCACTTCAACTGAGATTCACATGAGCAAAGAACAGATCGACAAGGCTATCGGGCAGCATTGGGATGAACACCGCGCACAAGCCACCCCTCAACGCAACCGCTGGTGGAAATCACCCAGAATCATAGGGCACATCAACCGGATGGTTTGCGGTAAAAGCCTCGAAGGAGTCAGCGAAGGCCCCATCCAGATCATAAAAGAAATACTTAATGGCGGTTCATTCGGCGAAGCTTTGTCCATCGGATGCGGCGGTGCACACAAAGAACTGGAATTCGTAAAGCAGGGGTTGGTTGATCATTTCTACCTCTACGAGCTGAGTGAAAAGAATTGCGAACTCGCCAAGCATAGATTTGAAAGCACGGGCTATGGCGACAGAGTAACCGTCATCAACAAAGATTTCTTTGAAGACCAGCCCCGTGAATTCGACCTCATCCACTGGGACAACTCCCTGCACCACATGTTTAATTCCCGTGATGCAATTGCAAGGACCTACGATTGCCTGCGTCCGGGCGGCCTGTTCTACATGAATGATTTTGTAGGCAGCACCCGCTTTCAGTGGTCGGACACGGAATTGGAGCAGATCAACTACTTCCGCAAAAATCTCCCACCTGAAATGTTCAACAATCCACTGGGCGGAAGATTCCCGCGCCAAGTGGAAAGGCCATCTTTAAAACAGATGATCGCCGCCGATCCTTCCGAGGCTGCGGATTCGTCTTCAATCCTGCCCGCTCTCGAGGAGTTGCTCCCCAATCCCAAAGTTATCCCCACCGGGGGGACCATTTATCATACTTCCCTAAATGATGTTCTCGTGAATATTGAAGAGGATTCCCCGCTACTGACTCAGGCTTTGAAGATTGATGAAGCGATTAGTAAGAAGGGATTTTTTCAGTATGCGGTTTGTTTGGCAGAGAAGGGTTTTGTTTATCAACTAGCGCTAAATTCTTTTAACCCTTCCCAAGCAATTCTCGGCCTTTTTCATAATAGGCAAGCATCTCCTGCTTAGGAACCATACTCCCACCTGTGCACCAGACGAGGTGTGTTGCCCGATCTATTTTCGTGGCAAGGCCATGTCGGTTCAGATATTCTTGATTTCCCAATGTCCTTACGATTCCAGGAACACCCGCCACTGCTGATGGCTCAAGAGCCAAGTGTTCACAGTCAGCCATAATAGCAAGATACTTATATAAATTTTCATCACTGACAGTATAAACTCCATCCAGCAGGTCATGCAGGGTCCGGCCAACAAACCCGGAAGGGCGCCCTACTGCCAATCCATCTGCAGCAGTAAGGTTATCAATCCCAAAGTCCTGCACGCAGACTCCGTCATGCAGTCCCGTATATAAACCGAGAAGCATGGCTGGAGAGTGAGTTGGCTCAGCAAAAATACAATGCACATTATTCTGAAAGGCCAGCTTCAGGCCAAAAGCCACCCCGCCGGATCCTCCGCCCACTCCGCACGGGAGGTACGCGAACAGCGGGTGCTCATCATCAACCACAACTCCCAGCTCATCAAACTGCGCTTTCAGCCGTCCGGCAGCCACCGCATAGCCCATGAAAAGATTGATGGAATTCTCATCATCTATAAAGTAGCAGGACGGATCGTCAGCCGCTTCCTTGCGCCCTTCAGCCACAGCCAGACTGTAATCAGATTCATATTCCAGAACATTAACACCTTTGGAGCGCAGCATGTCCTTTTTCCACTGCCGGGCATCAGCAGACATGTGCACACTTACCTTAAACCCCAGCTGTGCCCCCATAATGCCGATGGAAAGGCCAAGATTTCCTGTAGACCCTACGGCAATGGAATATTTACCGAAGAAAGTACTGAATTTATCTGAATCAAGAACAGCATAGTCATCAGCAAGATTCAGTAATCCCGCTTCCACAGCCAGCGATTCAGCGTGCTTCAAAACCTCATAAATACCGCCCCGCGCCTTTATGGAACCGGAAATGGGCAAGTGATTATCGCATTTGGCGAACAAACGGCCGGCCAAAGACTCTCCATAAAAATCTTCCAATCCCCCTTTCATGACCGGAATTTCCTGAACCGGAGACTCAATCAGCCCTTCTGCCTCGGCTGTTTCCGGGAACACCTTTGCGATATACGGCCTGAACCTTTCCAGCCTCTCCGCAGCATCGTTGACCTCGTCGCTGCCAAAAGGAATATCAAAAATAGTCTCGGAAAACTTTTTTACCTCCGGGTTGAACCAACTAACCTCCTTAAGTGCCACCAGTTCTGAAATGATACGGTGCCCATCAATCCACTCAACCACACTCTTTCCGTTAATTTTTTTACCGGCCATCATATTCCCCTGATAAAATGATTTTCTCGATAAAGATGGGGCACAGTAAGTTATTCATGAAGCATAGTCACTCCCCTCTTCACTTTTCCCAAAAAAGATTTATTTTCTAGTTGACAGCCAACTCAAATCTACATATACCTCTTTCTCGCTGCTGGGACATCGTTCAATTGGCAGGACGACGGGTTCTGGTTCCGTTAATCAAGGTTCGAGTCCTTGTGTCCCAGCCAGCCAAATTTCGCCCGCTTCACCTACCAGGTATCTGAAGCGGGTCTTTTATACAGATGCGTCCCCATCGTCTAGCCTGGCCCAGGACACCGGCCTTTCACGCCGGCGACGGGGGTTCAAATCCCCCTGGGGACGCCATCAGTAAAAACGATCTTCAGCCAGACAGGTCGTCCCATAAATCCGGCTTCGCGCTAATAGGCCATAGTGAAGCAGGTGCATATTTTGAGATGCGTCCCCATCGTCTAGCCTGGCCCAGGACACCGGCCTTTCACGCCGGCGACGGGGGTTCAAATCCCCCTGGGGACGCCACTCAGTAAAAACGACTTGCCAGCCAAGTCTTTATATAAAATCGGCTTCGTTAATAGTGATTCAGGCCACTGAAGCAGGTGCATATTTAAGATGCGTCCCCATCGTCTAGCCTGGCCCAGGACACCGGCCTTTCACGCCGGCGACGGGGGTTCAAATCCCCCTGGGGACGCCACTTTTCATAATAAAAAGGATTGAATCTTTCGATTCAATCCTTTTTTGTTTTCCAGCCCGGACAATCTTAATTAACGCCCGTGACCACCCCGTTTCGCTGGACAAATTTCACCTCCCCGTCCCGGTCCACAAAAATAGCCTGCGGACAAGACCCTAATTTCCTGACCATCTGCACCTTTCCATCTACAGTCACCCGGTACAGCCTGCTCTGCGATTCTGAGAGTACATAGACCGAACTATCAGGAGCAGCACAAAGACCGCTTATACGCCCGAATCCGTCCGCAAAACGCACCCACTCGCCATCACCGTACACCACATAGACAATTCCCTCTTCCTGATTGGCGATGTAGTGGCTGCGTTTACCCTCAGCCACCAGCATTCCTGCTGAAGAAGCCTCTGCCATCGCAACCAGAAAAAGCATCACAAACATGGTTGCCATTACACTCCGACTCACAAAACCTGAAAAATACAATCCATACATTTTTAAAACCTCCAATTTGTGTTTGATTAAACCTACTCCAGCATATAATATCAATCCAATACCATTTAACTGTTTTTTGAGATCAAAAAGGTATCAATATGCGCATGCGTCAACTTCGCTATTTCCAAGCTGTTGCCGAGGAACTTCATTTCGGAAAGGCAGCGGAAAGGCTCCATATCCAGCAACCGCCACTCAGCAGGCAAATTCAAAACCTTGAAGAGGAGCTTGATGTCGAGCTTTTCAAACGCACCAACCGCAAAGTTGAGCTGACCGACGAGGGCAGATATTTCTTGCAGGAGGCAAAAGAAATACTGGCCATCATGGACCGCTCAAAAACAACGCTGCAAGCCATGGGCAACGGTACAGCTGGTAAGCTGAAGGTAAGCTTTATTTATCTGGCATTGTCATCTGCATTCCCGCAAATAGTCGGCGATTTCATTAAGGATTACCCTGATGTGGACGTAACAATGCACGATGAAAACACCTACTTTCAGGTCAATGCGGTAAAGGAAGGAACCCGTCACGTAGGCTTTGTAACCATGAAGCTGGTTGATCTTCAGGGTCTTGAAAGCATGGTCGTACACAGAGCCACTTCGTGCGCGGCAATCCCTGCCAGTCATCCCCTTGCCCAGAAAGATGTGTTGACTCTGAAAGAGGTATCAGAACTACCCTATATATGCAGCACCGACTCCTATTGCCGCATGCGCGTAAATGAAATGCAGCGCATATTCGGGGAGCGAGACCTTGACCTTAAAATAGGCATGCAATACGAACGCAAGCATACCGGTAATGTTTTTGTAGCCGCCGGACTGGGATGGACTATAATCAGTAGTGACTCAGCCGGAACCATCCCTGACGGAATAGCGCTCAAGCCATTGGAAATAGAACTGCACCCCTTTGAGATCGGCATGATCTGGAATCCTGAGCGCATGACCCCGCTGGTGCGAAATTTTATTGAGTTTTATAAGGGGCGGGTGGATGAATAGTTTATTCCACTCACATTTTGATTAGAATAACTTCGGTATTCAAATCAGACTTAATCGCAACAATTACAATTTACATTATATAAGGAAGCCCCATGCCCATCCCGACCCCAGAACAATGCGAAGAACTCCTCGCCTCCAACAACACCCCGGAAGCGGCAATTATCCACTCCCGACTTGTACGCGATGTCGCCCGCCGCATCGGGCGCGACCTGAAATGGCTGCGCGACCGTGGCCCGAATCTGGCCCTGATCACTGCTGCTGCCCTGCTGCATGACATTGCCAAGGGCCAGCCCGACCATGCTGCTGCCGGAGCCGCCATTGTGCGCGATCATGGCTATGACGAAGTTGCGGACATTGTGGCTGCCCATAATGACATTAAATATTCCGGGGATCTTCCGGTTACGGAAAAGGAAATCGTCTTTATTGCCGACAAGCTGGTCAAAGGTGATCAGATGGTCACTGTTGTTTATATGTTTGACCATAAGATCGAATCATGCACAGATGAGATGCTGCTTGCAAAGCTGAAACAAAGCAAGGAAGTTGCCCTGCGCATCAAGACAGCCATTGAGCAGGAGACCGGCAAAAATCTAGAAGAGCTGGCCATTGCCGAAGAATAACCACCGTCCAAACAAACCTTTATGCCCGCTGCCATATGCCATGACAGCGGGCATTTTTTATCTCAAAATATATCTGTGTTACAATTCAATCATAAAGTTGCAAACTTGTAATAGTTTCGCGATACTTACAAAGTGAAGCTTAGGTATAAGTCTGAGTTTCCACCTAAATAAATTCCCATGACAATCTTGTAGATCAGGAGAAAGGGATGGCAAAAAAAAGCAAAATCGAAAAATATATCCAGCCCGGAGAACTCCCGGCATTCCTGCGTAAAATAGCGGACGCACTTGAAGGAGGAGCATCGGAAGAAGATGCTTACCTTGTGATGATTGAGGGCTTCAAAAAACTGAAGATCAACATCCGCAATGAATACGGCCACACCGCCGTAAAAGTCACAGCCAAGCCCATGCCTACGGAAAAGGAAAATATCTCTGAAGAAGAGCCTGTTTCCACCGCAGGGCAGAGTGACAGTGCCAAACCTAAATACAAAAGCCTCAAAAAAAGGATGAAAGCATCCTTTAAAATTATATTTAAATCCGTACATGCGGGAACTCTTCCCCCAACTGAAGTAGTGGAAGAGTTCATGGCAGATTCGCAGCTTATGGTCAGCTACGAAGGATATGGCGATGAATATTACGATGAATACATGGCTGCATGCGATAGATTCCAGCAGGCCTGCAATGATTCAGATGTTGAAGCCGCCCACAAAGCCTGCGATGAGATCAACAGCATCACCGCCCACTGCCATTCCCGGTACAAATGAGAGGATAAAATGAATACAGCAGCATCCTGCCCTGCGGCAGTAAAAGTTTCCCCTGAAATCACTGATGAGGACCGCGCACGGTTCCACGAAGTGATTTCCACCGACCTTGCAGACTGGCAGATTGAACAGGTGGTCACACCTTCTAAAATTTACGCCCGACAGGAGAACCTGCTGGCCCTGCACTGGCACCCGGAATTTGTGCCTTTCAAATACATCACCCAGCGCGTGGACAAGATGTTTCCTAATGTGCAGGACAAGCTGATGATCCCCACCCAGCACAACGTGCTCATGAGCTATGGTGATTACACCGGGGTTGAAGTGGATTGCTATGCCAGCGGCTTCAACCAGAAAGTACAGCTCCTGCTCCACTTTGAGAATGAAAAGGTTGAAGAAGCCCATGTACTGAAATCCATGCTGGCCCATACTTTCAAATACCGTTCTTCCCAGCTTTTTGAATACATGGACTCCATCACCAAACCCATGGAAGAACGAGTGGAACAGGCAGCTAAATCCACTGGTGCGGATGAAGACCTTGTGGAAATGGTTCGAGTCTACGTAACTAAAATTCAGACCATGCTTGATGAGGAATGGTCCACCGTGCCCAAGGATTCTATCAAGAACAAACTGCTGCGCAATTACTTTGACGCCATGCGGCCTAAATACGGCGACACCCTGATCAACCGCATTCAGGCTTACCTTAAGGCAGTCAAAAAACTGGTCAAGGCTGACTTCTCCCTGAAATTCTTCTACCGGGCCACTGAGGTAATCGAAGAAGCGCGTTCCCTTGGCGGCTGCGTGGTTATTCCCCACCCGGAAGAGTTCTGGCCCATCCTACTGGCAAAATACGATGTGGACGGCATTGAAGTCTGGAACCCGCAATCCCAACGCTACACCGACTTCCTCATTTCCGTGGTCAACGAGCAGAACGCATCCCGCCCCGCCGGAAGCAAAGAACTGCTCATCTTCATGGGTGATGACTGCCACATGAGCGAAAAGACCAAACCGCTGGATACTCAGGACCCGCTTAAAGCAGCCCGTGAAATCGGCCTGCAGCCCGCATGGGATGACCTGAACATCAGGAAGAAATTAATCGTAGCCGGCATCGACCGCCACTCGGTAATTGAGGAATACAAAACCCGCATGGCCGGTTAGTAAAAGTAGACCTTCGTCATCTAATCTTTACATTGCTGCAATCATTCCCGGATATTAGAGGTGCTAATGATACTGCAAATTTAAGGAAGCATGCTAGTAAGCATGCAGACATAAACGGAGAAACATGATGGCCAGCGAAAAGAAATTCGTCTTTGAATCACTGCAGGACGCGGATACTATCCGAACCTTCCTGCAATCCCTTGTTGATGGCTTTGAGTCCGGAACAATCAGGCTTTCTACCAACGGAGATGAAATCGAACTCAACCCTGAAGGGTTGCTCAATTTTACCGTAAAAGCCAAAAGAAAAGCCGGGAGTAACAAAATCAACATCAAAATAGGTTGGAAAGATTCCGAAGGGAATGAAAATCCCAGCGACAAAACCCTAAACATCGACACTTAAATTATGCTCACATTTGAAGGGTTGGATGAAAACTTCAAGTTTCTCATCCTCGAGGTATTGAATCAACTTAAGGCTACCCGGGAATTCGTGGCTTCGCCCTCCCGTTCATTGTTTCGCAAGATAACCTCCCGCGACGACTACATTGATAACCTGAAGACAGTTATCGAGAACAAGTCTTATTCCCGCATCAACAGCACCATGGACCTCGACCCCAAGCTGTTGAATAAAATCAGGGCCATTCAACTTTCCTCGGTCAATCTGGAACGTATCGGCGATCATTGCGTTAACATTGTCAAACAGATGGCCTATCTGGAGGACAAAGGCCACGTGAACCGCTACGAATGTGCAGAAGCATTCGACATTATTGAAGGTGCCGTGGTAAAAATTGCAGAAGCCTTCAGCTCTGAAGACATGCCCATAGCCCTTGAAATCTGCAAATCGGAAAACCGTCTGGACTCCCTCTACAAAGACAATTTCAACCGCATTATGGCCGAAATGGGCAGCGGCAAGAACATACCCGACCTGGTAACATGTTTGTTTATTTTCCGTTACCTTGAAAGAATCGGCGATGCCATGCTCAACATCGGGGAAGCGATCATATTTTCCATCCTCGGCGAGCGCATTAAAATTGAGCAGTTTGAATCACTGCAACAAACCCTGAGCGTGTCCGGTTACGACGGTTCTTTCTCGGACATCGACTTTCAAGGTATCTGGGGCTCGCGTTCAGGCTGCCGCATCGGCCGCGTGCAGGCCAAAGGGGATGAGAACACGGACAATCCCCCGGTGGCGCAGGGAAGCATTTACAAGGAAGGAAATCTCGACAAGATCAGATTGGAACGAAGCAGCCTTGAACAATGGAGCGAACGTTTTCCGGGCATGGTTCCGGAAATCTTCGGTTTTCACGAAAGCAAGGATGAGAACAAAGGTTCCATGCTGGTTGAATTCCTGCCCGGTTGCACCCTTGATACCATGATCCTGACTTCTGATGATAACGATCTGGAAAACGGACTGTTCATTCTTGAACAGACCCTGCGTCATGTCTGGCTGAGCACTAAAACGGACCAGCCAATACAGACAACCTTCATGGAGCAGCTCAAGGCCCGCCAGAACGGAGTCCTGCAGGTCCATCCGGAATTCCACCGCAATGCCCGGCAAATGGGTTCTACGGAAATTGTTTCTTCTGAGGAATTACTCAGCGAATGCGCAATCATTGAGGAATCCCTTCCAGCCCCGTTCACCGTATTCATCCACGGCGACTTCAACTGCAACAACGTAGTCTACAGTCATGAGGATGAGCGCGTCAGGTTCATCGACCTGCACCGTTCCCGCGACTTTGACTACATTCAGGATCTTTCGGTGTTCCTTGTTTCCGGATTCCGCATGCCGGTATTCGAGCGCCCCATCAGAAACAAGATCAATGCAGTCATATCCCGCATGTACAACTTTGCGGAGGAATTCGCACAGGAAAACAACGATGAGACATGGCAGGCCCGACTTACCCTTGCCTTGGCGCGCTCTTTCTACACTTCCACCCGTTTCGAATTCAACTACGCCTTTGCCAAGGAAATGTTCAACCGTTCCATGTTCCTGCTGGAAAAGATGAATCGCTACAGCGGTAAATGGAACAATTTCATTCTGCCTGAAGATATTCTTCATTACTAACAAGCTAAGATAAGGTGCTGACAATGAAAATAGGTGTAATCGGACTTAAGGGAGCATGGTCCTCCGAACAACTTGCCAAGGCAGTGGCCGAAAAAATAGGCCGGGAAACAAAGATATTTGAAATGCAGGACGTTCGTCTGGACCTGCCCTCCGGGCGGGCCATGGTGGAAGGTGAAGATCTCTCCACTTATGACGCGCTGATTATCAAGAAGATCGGCAGGCAGTACTCCCCGGACCTGCTGGACCGTCTTGAAATGCTGCGCATGCTTGAAGGACGCGGAGTAAAATTCTTCTCCTCACCATACTCCATCCTGCGTGTGCTGGACCGGCTCACCTGTACCATCTCCCTGCAGCTGGGTGATATCCCCATGCCCCCGACCACAATCACCGAGGACGTAGACCACGCTCTTGCAGCAGTGGAAGAATACGGCGAGGCAGTGTTCAAGCCTCTATACAGCACCAAGGCGCGAGGCATGTTCGTGCTCAAACCCGGGCCTGACGCTCGCCGGATCATTGAGGATTACCATAAAGAGTACAACACCATGTACATCCAAAAGACCATCGATCTCAATGACAGCGACCTCGGCATTGTCTTTCTCGGTGGTGAATATCTGACCACCTACGCCCGTTGCAAAACCACCGACTCATGGAACACCACTACCGTCAACGGCGGCAAGTATGCCCCCATTGATCCCCCTCAGGAGATTATCGACCTCGCCCAGAAAGCACAGGCTATCTTTAATCTTGATTTTACCTGTGTGGATGTGGCTATCACCCCTGACGGACCCTATATCTTTGAAGTATCTGCTTTCGGCGGCTTTCGCGGCCTGCTTGATGCCCGCGGCATCGACGCTGCAGCCCACTATGTAGACTATGTAAGCAAAAAGGTGGAAGGATAATGAACCAGACCACAATGACCAAATCCGTAATTGTTGAAAAATACCGCCAGGAATTCCCTGCAACTCAGTCTTTGTTCATCGACTTCGGCGGCTGCGTGATTGAAACCCGGGTCAACAACTCAGACCTACTGGCCAACCTGAACAACTACTTCAAAGAATTCCTGATTGACACTGACAAAGGCGATATCCTGATCACCGCCCACGAATGCCCCAAAGCGGACCTCGGCCTCGAATATACCATTAAGCAACCTGATCCGGGCAAAACTAAGATCAAGGAAGAATTCTACAACCTTCCTGATGGTCGCGTGGTCTACAAGAGACTGACCGGAATGATCTTCGTCTTCGGCGGAGATGAGAACATCGCCATCGGTCCCTGCATTGAAAATTCCAATCAGGTCATCAACTTCATCAATAATCGTTTCATCGAATACAAGCTCAACAACGGCTGCTACCTCGGCCATGCCGCAGGTGTTATCGAGAACGGACGCGGCATTGCCATGGCCGGTTTCTCCGGTATGGGTAAATCGACCCTTGCCCTGCATCTCATGAGCCGCGGAACAACTTTCGTCAGCAACGACCGGGTTATGACAGAAGATAACGGGGATTCCCTGACTATGTACGGTGTTGCCAAGCAGCCGCGCATCAACCCCGGCACCGCGCTGAATAATCCGGACCTTTCCTGCATCGTATCCCCCGAAGACAAGAAGACATTCCTGTCCATGCCCAAGGAAGAACTCTGGGAACTGGAGCATAAATATGATGCCCTTATCGATGAGTGCTACGGCAAAAATAAATTCATTCTCAAAGCTCCTTTAAGCGGTCTGGTTATCCTCAACTGGCAGCGCGATACCTCCGAAACCGTAGTCAAAATTGTTGATCCCAAAGAACGCAAAGACCTGCTGCCTGCATTCATGAAGGAAACCGGACTCTTCTACCTGTCTGATTCAGCTGAAAAAGAAAATGATACTGATGTTGACGCTTACGCTGAAATGTTGTCAAAGACTACTCTCATTGAGATCAGCGGCGGTGTAGATTTTGATAAAGCTGCCGATGCCTGCCTGAAATTTATGAAGGAAGGCAAAATTTAAGTAATTATTACTGATCAGACTATAACTTTACAGGGAAGCTGATGCGCATCAAAATCGAACGCGAAGTAAGGGTGCCGGACCCAATCAAGCTGGAACGCTACCGCAGGACCCCGGACCTCGGCCCCAAAATCCTCTTTTTCAGCGGCGGTACCGCGCTTAAAAAGACTTCCTCCGTGCTGACCCAGTATACCCACAACAGTATCCACGTAATTACCCCCTTTGATTCCGGGGGCAGCTCCGCAGTTATCCGTAACCAGTTCAAAATGCTGGCAGTTGGGGATATCCGTAACAGACTCATGGCCCTTGCGGATCAATCCGTGCTCGGCAACCCTGCCATCTACAAACTTTTTGCCTACAGATTACCTAAGGATGCCGGGGAGGATGAACTGCACGCTGAATTCGAAGAAATGATGGAGTGCAAGCACCCGCTGGTGCGCGACATTCCCTCCCCCATGCGCAAAATTATCCGCAACCACTTCATCCATTTTGCCAACATCATGGATGACTTCAACCTGCGCGGGGCCAGCATCGGCAACATCATCCTGACCGCCGGATACATCAGCAACCGCAGACACATCGATCCGGTGCTTTACATTTTTTCCAAGCTGGTTGAGGTACGCGGCATTGTTCGTCCCACAGTAAACAAGGACGTCCATCTGGCCGCAGAACTGGAAGACGGCACCTTTGTAGTCGGCCAGCATCTACTGACCGGAAAAGAAGCCTCTCCCATCGGCTCCGGCATCAAAAAACTCTGGCTGGCTGAGCACCTTGATGACTCAACCCCCTGCACAGTCCAGATCCGCAAAAAAATGAAAAAGCTGATCAATAGCGCGGAACTGATCTGCTATCCTCTGGGAAGCTTCTATTCCAGCGTGGTCGCAAACCTGCTCCCCGAAGGCATCGGTATGGCTGTCAGTGAAAGCAAGTGTCCTAAAATTTTCACCCCCAACACCGGAACCGACCCGGAGCTGAAAGGACATTCCCTGACCGACCAAATCCATAAGCTATTATATTACCTGCGCAAGGACGATCCGGAAAACATCAAAATCAGCGATGTTCTTAATTTCGTTCTCGTGGACTCGGTAAATGGGATTTATCCCGGCGGCGTTGATAGGAAGGAGATAAATAAACTCGGTATTCGGGTAATCGACTGCGAGCTTGTCAGCCAAGAAAGCACTCCATATCTGGACCCGGAGCTTCTTTCGCAGGCCCTGCTCTCACTGACCTGAGAACCACATAAAAAGGCAGGTACGTATGGGTAAAGAAGGAAAAGCCAAGGTAAGCCTGAAAAAGAAAGTCGGGCAGGATGAAGCAATTGCTATTCTGGAAGATATCCTCAAGAGCTTCAAGGCTGGAAACATGGTTATCCAGAACGGAGAAGAGTCTGTAACCCTGATTCCTTCTGATGAAATCAGCATGGAAATCAAGGCCAAAACCAAAAAGCTGAAAAACAAGCTCAGTATGGAGCTTTCATGGAAGGCTGTCCCGGTTGAAGCTGAAAATTTCAGCATTACCGATGACGAAGAAAAGATTGACCCCGAAGCGGAAGAACCCGAAGGAGTACAGGAGACCAAGCCTGACCCAAACAAAGCAAAAGTTATCAAGAAAGCTGAAAAATAGACCAAATCGAATCGATCATTTCAACTCCTCTCTAGCGCAACAGAGAAGAATTTTTTTATTTCCCAACAACAGTGAGCACTCATTGACTTTCACCCACGACCCCTTACCTATATAATAGGAAGGTCCGTGTATTGACAAAGCCCAACTTAATTGCACAGCCGCAGGAGGGCCAAATGAAGTTCAACACTATTAAAACTTTATTTGTCATTATACTGGCGGCTGCAATGCTCATTTTTGCAACCGTCGCTCATGGCTGCAGCGTCAGCTTCAAGTTTGCAATGGAAAACAGAGGAAGAACTTGGGAACTTGGTAACGGTAACTATCTCGGCTCCGTAGGTTTCGATAGACTCCGAGTCTCTGACACCTTTACCGTTGCTGATGTTGACTCACATATTGATCGCGGTGTCACCGTGCGCTTCTACGCCGGCAAAGGAATGACCGGTTTCAACGAATACACCCCGCTGACCGCCCAATCTGTCTTTGACTACACTTCAATTACCGGAATGCAGGATATTGAAAACGCTTTCTACGTTGAATTTGAACCGCGCAGGATTCGCTTTAAGCATTTTGAACATCCCGGACATAAGTGGATGACCTCCAACGGAAAAATGGGATATCTTGAGTCTGTTCCGGGACCTGTGCCCATTCCCACCACCTGGCTGCTCGCAGCAGTAGGATTGGTTACTATCACAGCGCTTAAACGAATCAGAGCATGACCCCTTCGCCCCGGCCCTCAAAAGCCGGGGCTTTTTACGCTGGTCAATCCTCGAACAATGCTTATCTATTTCCGGACAGCAAACTCACCACCCAAACACAGGACACTAAAATGTTACCAGTTATAATTGATGCTGAACTCTGCAAAAGAGACGAACTTTGTGTACACGAATGCCCGCTCATGGTCCTGACCGTGGAAGAAAAAGGGCAAGTCCCCGTAGTCCACCCCAAGAAAACCAACTACTGTATTAATTGCGGCCACTGTATGGCCGTCTGCCCCGCCGGGGCCATCTCCCTGAGTGCGTTTGAAGGACAATCGGCAACTCCCTTTAACAAAGAAAATCTACCTGATCCTGCCGCTGTTGAAACCCTGATCAAAACCCGCCGCTCGGTGCGTAGATTCAAAAAGAAAAATATCAGCGCGCAGGAGATCGGTGAACTTATCCACACCGCAGCCTACGCCCCTTCCGGCCACAATGCCCAGCCAGTTTCATGGACAGTCCTTGATACAGCGGAGAAAGTCCGCGAACTGGGAGAAGTCGTTGTTGAATGGATGGAAGAAATGGTGCAGCAGAAAAACCAGCTGGCGGAAAAGCTGTTCCTTGCCGGATTGGTCAACGCCTGGAAAAAGGGCAAGGATGTAATCTGCCGCGATGCTCCGGCCATAGCTGTTGCATGGGCACCAAAGCTGGGCATTACTCCGCAGGCGGATACAATAATTGCCACCAACACCCTTGAACTTGCAGCCCATGCCAAAGGTTACGGAACATGCTGGGCCGGTTATGTTGTGCTGGCCGCGGCCTACAGCACAAAAGTGCTGGATTACCTCGGTGTCCCCGAAGGACATATGGCCCATGGGGCGCTTTTCCTCGGATATCCCGCGGTAAAGTACCGCAATATTCCGCCGCGGCTTAAAGCTGTTGCCGAAGAACAGGATGGAAAATTCATTTTCCGCGCAAAGCCTAATACGCATTAAAAAAATTACCCCATCTTCTGCAGGAGATGGGGTAATTTTATTTTTGTTCATCAACGCGCTTACCGGGCATAAAGGCCGTGCGTAAAAATTTCGGAGTAAATATGCGAAAGGGGTTGCGTACCAGCATGTCCGGCATAACGTGATACCAGCGGTAGCCCAGACGATGGTAGACTTTTTTGGCCAGACATCCGTACCCGGTCTGCCGTGCGGCCCAAAGGGCAGCATCACGCTGGCACCTTGAAGTTGCCACGGCTTTAAAAATTTTATCGCTGTAGCCCTTATCAACAAGCATCTTGCGGATGCGCAGGTACTCGCGGTAGCGACTAATGATATCAGCAACAGAAAAGAAAGCTCCTGTCACCCAGCTCATGGCAATGGCAGCTGAGGTGACAAATCCCAGACTATGCCCATCGCGGTAAAATTCAGCCGCAAGCCATGCCAAGGTCACAACCATACCTATACAAAGCCCCAGAACAAAATGAGGTAAAGGGGCCACACGTAAATAATTATATTTTTTCTGTGCAAGAGCCTTTATCATCGTAATTCGCCCATAAAAACAATCAAATGTCAGGCTGTTGAGAAAGTTCCAGCAGACGGAGCTTAATCAGCAGTATGAAAACATACGTTACAGCTAGGGAATTACCACCGTAATCAAAACCGTTCAAGAAATATCGGTTGAGGAAAAATCAGCAGCACATTGTGTAGAAAGATATCCATATAGGTTAAGATTGCAATACCTTAGCCAATTCAGCAAGCAGGTCGTCCACATTGAAAGGCTTGGTGATGCGTGAGTCCATACCGCTATCAAAACACTTCTGTAGAAAATCCTCGCCCACATTAGCGGTAAGGGCCACTATCCTGACCGGAGAATGTGTTTTACGGATCGCACGCGCAGCTTCAAATCCGTCAAGCACAGGCATCTGGATATCCATAAAAATTATATCGAAGTCGTCTGATTCATTGAATATATCAACTGCATCTTTGCCATTTTCAACCATTACATAATTCTTGAGACCGTTCTTCTCAAAAACCTTGCGTAGCAGAATGCGATTCATCTTGCTGTCTTCGGCCACCATGACTTTCAAGCCGGAATAATCCACTGAATCGGGGACTTCTTCAGAACTGTCCACAACGTCCTGCGGCTGATTCAGATTTTTGCAGAGCTCAACGGGCAGGCCAAAGGAAAATAATGCCCCACCTTGCTCATTATTACGGGCAGAGAGCTCTCCACCCAAATGCTTAACCAATTTGTAGCAAATTGCCAGACCAAGTCCGGTCCCGCCGTACCTTCTGGTGATACTAGGGTCAGCCTGAACAAAGGATTCAAACAAGGTTTCCGCCCCACCTTCTGGCAGACCGATTCCTGTATCCGAAACCTCGAAAAACAGACGAGCCTTATCCCCGGCCCCCGCAGGACTATCCGGTCTACACCGAAGGGTAACATTTCCTTGATCAGTAAACTTAACCGCATTCCCAAGCAGATTAACCAGAACCTGACGCAGTCTAAGGCTGTCCACCCGAACACAATCCGGTACATTCTCTGCTTCAAGAATTACCTGCAAAGGTTTATTCATGGCTCCGATATCGACAACATCCCTCATCTCCTGCAGGAAAGCGGGAAAGTCGATATTCTCCTCATTCAGCTCCATGTGCACCGAATCAAGCTTTGAATAATCAAGGATGTCATTAACAATGACCAGCAGGCTGTCCACCGATGATTTTATCAAACGCAGATTTTCCTGCTGCTCAGAAGTCAATTCCGAGCGCTGGAGCAGCTGGACCATTCCTTTGACCGCATTCATGGGAGTCCTGAACTCATGGGTCATGTTGGCCAGAAAACGTCCTTTGGCCTCATTGGCTTCCTGGGCATCTTCCCTGCTGCTGCGCAATTCTTTCTCAATCCTTTTCAATTCGGAAATATCTTCAACCGCAACAAGGACCCGGTCCCAGGAATTTTCACACCCCGGAACAATCGTCAGATTAAGAATGAAAGACTGTTCCCGCCCATCGAGACGCATAAAACTGAACTCACTGCGATGTCTTTGCGCCCCCTTGAGCATATCTAGAAAAATAGTCCTGAACATCCGCCACGAATACTGGGTCACGTATGGCGAAAATCCGTCATTAATCAACTGTTCAAGGGAAGATGTGCCGAAAAATTCTATAGTTCGGTTATTGGCATCAATTATCCGGACATGCCCCACACACCGGGATACGGAATCCTGATCAGACAAAAGCTCTTCGCGGATAACCGGCAATCTATCAGAACCATACGAATCGAAAATATTTTTTATGGAACTAAGATCAAGCTCCCACAGGGCTACCGGAGAATTCTCAAAAAGAGACCGGAACCGCCACTCACTTCTCAGTTGCTCCTTTTCAGCTTTTTTCCGGGCGGTTATATCAATGACGAATCCTTCCACATAAGCAGACATTCCCGGTTCAGACTCGACAAGCCTAAGATCTCTGGAGGTCCAGACCGTACCACCGCCTTTGCGATGACACTCAACTTCATACGAAGCCACCTGCCCGGCAAAACGCAACATCTGCACACCACGCTTCCAATCATCACTATTCGTATAAACCTGATCACCCACACTGGAAACTTCTGAAATCAGTGCCTCACTATTCTCATAACCATACAGCTCTGCAAGGGCTTTGTTTGCAGTCAGATAACTCCCATCCAAAGTCGTCTGAAAAATTCCCATAGGAGCATTATCGAAAATATCGCGATACTTAATTTCAGCCCTTCTACGCAAGGCATCCGCAAGATGACGATTCTTGATCTCCTGCTCTACCTTCTCCTTCTGCCTGTTGACCTCATCTATTCTACGGGAGGCTTCCTGCATACGGGCTTCATAAATTTTGTGCCTCAGAACGCCCCGGATGAGCCAAAAACAGCCTATTGAAATCAAAAGGAAAATAAAAAGATACAAAATGAACTGCATCCTGATACTCAGGAAACCGAAAATTTTGTGTTCTTCCACCAGACTGATCACGCTGAGCGAAGTTCCCTGGACCGGGGATGAAATTGCCAGATAATCAACCTTGCGCCCTGCCTTGCCAGCTTCCAGCACAGTAAGACCGTCCCACTCATGCAGAACATCCATGAGCAGGAGTTCACCACTCTGTCGGGCCGAAATGTCGGAGACAGCTACAACTGTCCCTCCCACACGCAAAAAGTCGATCCCCACTGAGGGGGAGATGGTCATAAAGTCCAAACTTCGATGCAGGCTCTCAATACGTGTCCAGCCGACAACTGTCCCCTTTCTCCCATAAGAAGCATCAATAGGGACACTGACAACAATAGAAAGCTCCCCGCCGTACTCTCCGGCAAAAAAAGCCGGAGTTCCATGCCGGACCCTGAATCTTTCAAACTCATAATCATCTGCATTCAGAAGACATTCGCTATCGGAATCCAAAATCAGGCTGCCGTCTTCATCAAGTACGGCAATTCTCGAAAAAACAAGCTCATCCCCCACACTTCGCTGCGCCAAATTACGATTCAGCAGGGCACAGACCTCCTCGACCAGAGCTGGAGATTTCAAGACAGCACCGTCCCTGCCATCATCCAATTCAGAGATTACGGAACGAACAGAATTGCTGGCAGCCACACGGTCCAATTCAGAGACCCGTTTCGAATAATAGAAGCTGACGGCCATAGCCCTTTTGGCGGATTCGCCGACAAACAATTCCCGGGCAGTTTTCCGAACCTGCAACTGCGAGGAATACCCCGTCCACAATATGAGTCCAACAAATCCGACAAAGAGTAAAATCGTACAGATAAGGAGAATGCTGTAACCCGAACGGGTTTTATGATTGGTCTCATTTTCTCTCATCAAATCAGGCATTTCCATTGCAGGTCATAAAAATTTTCCAATTCAGTAAATATGATTACTCACCAAGAATCATAAAATAGTCATTCAACCTAAGGCAAACCATACACCCCGATTGAAAATATTGTGACAATCTTAGCACACTTAGGCTTATTTTTCGCACAAATTCATAAAAAAACAAAGTCTAACTTGACAATGAAAATCATTTTCACTAAATAATAATCAACACTAAAAAAACATGGAGGCAACTATGTGTGCAGCTCTTATCGGCGGAATGGACAGACTCAAACGTGACTATATTGTTTCAGCCAAGAAAAAAGGCGTTAAACTTAAGGTATTCACAGGAAAAGAAAACAAGGTTTCATCCAAGCTAGGCAGTGCAGACCATGTCATCATCTTTACTAACCAGATTTCCCACGCAGCGAAAAAAGACATTGTAAAATACACCAAGGCCAAACAGATTCCCCTGCACATGTTCCACTCCTGCGGAGTTTCCACTCTCAAGAACTGCCTTGAAAATCTTTAGAAAACACATGCAACAGCGATACCCCGGCGGGAAAGACGGTTTGGAGACAGTCTTTCACCCAGCCGCGGACACCTGTTCCTGAACCCTGCTATTCATGTAGGGACCGCAGAAGATCAATATTCATTTTATCGAGTTTGAAATCCGGATCATCTTCTTTCGGAGTTTCAATAACCTTGGGTACGGCAGCAAAGTGTGCGTCGTTGATTATATACCTGAAACCCTCCGGTCCGATATTTCCCTGACCGATATGCTCATGGCGGTCCTTGTTGGAACCAAGTTCCTGTTTACTGTCATTAAGGTGAAAGAAACGGATGAAATCAAGCCCGATCAGCTTATCAAACCGTTCGAAAACTTCTGCACATGATTCAGATGTGCGCAAGTCATACCCGGCGGCAAAAGCGTGGCAGGTATCGAAACAGACTCCCATACGTGAAGTATAGCCGGAGTCTTCCAGAATCGTAGCCAACTCCCCGAACCTGCTGCCGAGGTTGGTTCCCTGCCCGGCAGTATTCTCAATAAGTACCTTCACTTCCTCAGTTTCCGAAAGAGCAATGGCCTGATCAAGGTTGGCAACATAGCGTTCAAGAGCCTCAACCTTGCCGGACCCCAGATGGGAACCGGGATGCGTCACCAGATATTCAATACCCAGCTTCTCTGTACGGCGCAGTTCTTCAGCAAAAGCTTTAACGGACTTGGCTGCACCGTCCGGTTTTGGAGAAGCAAGGTTGATAAGATAAGAATCGTGGACACTGACCGGATAGTTACCCCATTCTTCGCGCAGCTTCTTAAAATTTTCCACCACCTTGTCTTCCAGTGGTTTCACCTTCCACTGACGCTGGTTGCGGGTAAATATCTGCAGGGCAGTTCCGCCTACAGCCATAATACGTTCCACAGCCTTATCCACCCCGCCGGTTATGGGCATATGGGCACCAATATACATAAAAAATATCCTTCTCTTATTTACGAATCTTAACTCTGCTCTGACGCCAACTCCGTAAGTATCGGGGCCAGCAATCGAGGATCAATCAGGCCTTCAGATTCATCTGAAACAAGAGTGCGGTCAATTACTTTCAGTGGAAAATTTTCCAAACCAGCATAGTCCGGTTCTTCCTGATAAGTTCCATTTTCAGAATCAATGAGAACATAATTGAGTACAGCTTCCGAGCCGATATAAGCGGAATTATCCATGCGCAGAACTTCAAGCAATCGCTCAACCTGCAAGTTGATATTATGGCCGATCAGTTCCGGGTCAAACCCCATATTGGGTATAAACACCTTCGGACAGGGATTAACAGAAACAGCATGTCCCAAGCCCTGCGGGGAAATTGCAGCCAGCATGCTGGAATAAAAACTGCCCATAGGATAGACAATCAAGTCCGCATTATTAACCAGATTTATTGCCAAAGAAGATCCGTGCACTGAACGCGGCCAAGGGTCATCCACACCGGAACAAATCCACATACCGTCAATGGGTGAGGAGATGGGATCGGTCTCCTTGCCTGTAAATTGATGCTGTCCGGCCAGAATCTCCCCATTCTCCAAACGCACTGCCAGATGTCCGTTATCAACAGTGGAAGCCCGCACAATTCCCCGTGCTCCGATGAGCCGGGAGAGCTGGGCTATGGGTGGTGCAAGTATCCGCTGATGGGCCATGAATCCAGCGGCGAGCAAGATATTACCAAGACTGGCATTTACCGGATCAAAACTGTCCCCTGCCAACTCAATAAACAAAGCAAAACGGTCGGAAAGTATCTTGCGTACGACCTCAGAAAAACCTTCCATAAGGGAATGTGAACCATTGGCGAGATGTGATAGCTGCCCATAAAGAGCGGTCTTATCAGCATAGCGTGGTAAACGGGTAGCAAGCATCTCCACAATATTAGCTTTCTCAGGATTCTCCCTGTCAGCAAGGGCAAGCAGGCGGTTGCGAACATCCCCCACAGCCGGCATATCAAAGACTTCACGCAGGGCAGCAGAACTGCCCCCGGAATCAAAAGTAGTTATAATATAAGCACAAGTCGGATTGACTTTCGCAAGCTCGGCGGCCAACCCGTTCAGGGCCGTCCCCCCGCTGAAGAAAACAATTGCCGGATGCTCTTTCTTCACTACTTTCCCGCCTATTCTTTACGATATTTTTTGGGGATAAAATGACTGTACTTGCCGTAACATTGCTGGCCTGAACCATCCTTAAACATATCCTTGAAGACCTTGGCCAACCGGGGGACTAAATCACTATGTACACTGCTTAGATAATGATGCGCTGTGCTTGAAAGCAAGGGCGGAGAAAAATAAACATGTTCAACATTACTGAAATCAGCTCCGATCTTACCTGTATACTGGTCGGCAAGCACAACATCCACCCGCCTTTTGCTCATCATCTTAAAAGCCTGTGTAAGATCCGCAACTTCATAAAACCAGTTATCACTGCCTAGGATCTTGGCAAATCTATCTGCGTTCCCCCGAATACAAGCCACTTTATAGTTCTGCAAATCTTTTGCAGATTCAATTAGCAGATTATTATCTATGGAAACCGCAAAGATTTGGGCGGTACCCATCTTTACTGGCACCTTGGCAAAATTGGCATCCTCCTCCACCAGAGAAGCAAGCATGGCTCCTAAACCGTCAATTTTACCTTTGGAAAGTTCCCTGCTCAGCCGTAAGCCGGGAGCATACTTAAAACTTATATCCACACCTATCCGGGAATAAGCCTCATTAAGAAAACACTCCAACTCCGGCATATTCGTTCGCTCCCCGCCCCACATAGGTATTCCAATTACTAACTGCCCACCAGCGAATGCAGGATACGGAAATTGTACAACCATTGAAAAAAGAAAGAAAAGCAATGCCATAAAAGCAGCCCAGACACATCGCAAAAACCATGATCTGAACTTCAAAAACACCCCCCGTTTTCCTTGCAGTCCAGAACCCTTTTTATTATTCAAAACAATATATCCGACAGATTCTATTTTCATAATTAGCAACTAACATACCTCAATCTTACTGATATGAAAAACATTTTTCTCAACATACATGGATTCGGTTCTTCAGGCGCAAACTCCAAGGCCGCTGCACTGTGCGAAAATTTTCCCGACCACGAACTCATCAGCCCGGATCTGCCCCCGGACCCGCTGGAGTCACTTGAAATAATCGAAGCAATTGTGCTGGAGAACATTAACCGCCCACTGATCCTGCAGGGTTCATCCATGGGTGGCCTGTTTTCGCTGATTATGCATTTTAGGCACTCTGTCCCGGCCCTGCTCATCAATCCGGCACTGACTCCGGCAGCATTGGTCCGCAGTCGTCTGGGGGAAATATATGAATTTTCCAACGGCAACAGCATCCTCATTTCCGAAGATCACGTAAGCCGCTTTGCGGAAGTGGAAGAGGAGTTGAATAAAGGCATTGCAGAAAAAGGCGTCCGCAACGGGGAAGTGTTGGCCCTGATCGGTGAACAGGACGAACTGCTTGATCAAAAAATTATGAAATCAATACTCAGGAAAGCCGGGGCCGATATTATTTCCTACAATACCGACCACCGCTTTGAAGGATATGAACAAGTCAGCCGCCACGATATAAAAGTAAGGGATTTCCTGCTGACCCTGAGGGATTAATCTTCTTCTCCGCCCATGCGCCCGAGCGGCATCAAATCATTCATCTCGCTGATGTAGCCATTTTCAAGATTATTTACTTCTTGAATATAGGTCTTGAAAGTCAGATCCATAGACGGATCGGTAAACTTATGCAGGCTATATGAAGGAGTGGAGAAAAATCCACGTCTGGCCTTGTGCTCACCGCCCATGCCGGGATCATAAGTGCTGATACCGTTGGCCACAGCCCATTCAATGGGAGCATAATAGCAAAGTTCAAAATGAAGGAAACGGACTTCCTCAAAACACCCCCAATACCTGCCCCAAAGCCTCTCCCCGGAAAAAACGAACATTGAAAGAGCCAACGGATCAGGATCGTCACCACGTAAAGCCACGGTAAACATTAAATTTTCCCGCATGTTCTGCTTCAATCCCTCAAAGAAGTCAGGGGTAAGGTATTTGCAACTCCAGACACCGAACTTATCATTGGTGGATTCGTAGCAGCGGTACATGAGGTCGAAATAACGGTCCGGAATTTCATAGCCGGTCAAAGTCTGTACCCGGACGTTATCAGCACGCAAAGCCTTACGTTCACGGCGGACAGTCTTGCGCCTGTTGCTGTTCAGGGTTGCCAGCCAATGGTCAAAATCCCGGTAGTCATCATTATTCCAGACATATCCCTGATGCTTCCATGCAGCATATCCGTAGGCCTCCATTTCAATGCCCCAATCAGGATCAACGAAATTGAAAGCACAGCTGCCCAGTCCGTTAATCGAACAGAAACGGTCAAGGGTCTGGCAGATTAATGCAGTGATTCTTTTTGCGGAAACACCGGGCGCCACCATGAAACGATATCCGGAAGCAGGAGTATAGGGACTCATGCCCACAATCTTGGGGTAATAGGCCATTCCGCCCTTCTGAGCCACTTCCACCCAGACCCGGTCAAAAATAAATTCACCTTCACTCTGATCCCGAACAAAAAGCGGTGCCGCGCCCACAAGGCGCCCTTCGGAACGGACAAGTAAATGAGCTGTGAGCCAGCCGCTTTCCGGCGTGGCACTCTTGCTCTGCTCGATAAGCCGCAGCCAGTCCCATTCAAGGAAAGGAAAATTCAATCCTTTTGCAAGATGATCCCATTCATCACGATCAACTTCAATGATTGAAGGAATCCATGAAATTTCAAGTCCGTCCAGAATATCAGTCATTTACCAACCCTAAAAAACTACTGACCGCTGACCTTCCCGGCAAATGATCTTGATACCGAAAAATAATCCGCAACCCATTCCATAAAAACTCCCGCCGTATTGGAGTAATCTTCCCTGTTCCAGACCATATAGATGTCCATACGGGGAAATTCATCACTAATGGGCACCATGGCAATTCCTTTGCGTGACACTCGGCTGTTCTCCGGCAGGAAAGTAACCCCCATGCCAGATGAAATCAGAGCCGAGGCACCGGACAGACCGGAAATTTCCTGTTTGACCTTCGGCACCAGTCTCCGGGAGGTAAAGGCTTCCATGATGGCGTCATAAAGGTCTGGCTGTCCGCTCCGGGGAAACATCAACAGGTTCTCCCTCGCGATTTCTGTTAATGATACGCTTTTTTCAGCGGTAAAGATATGATCTTCCGGCACCGCAAGCACATGTTTTCTCGAAAACAACTTAACTGAAGCCAATCCTTCCATGGCGCGCAGGTAAACGGTTGAAAACCCTACATCCAACTCACCTGAATGAATCCTCTCCAACTGGATGGAAGCACCGAACTGGCTGAGCCGTACCGAGACCCCGGGATACCTGTGGCTGAAAGAACGCACCGCCTCCGGCAAAAGGCTGTCCATGGCAATCTCCATGAACCCGACCTTGATATTGCCGTATTCCCCCTTGGCCATTCGCCCTACAGTAGCCGCAGCCTCTTCCGCCTGAGCCACGATATCCAGAGCCTGCTTGTAAAAATAGCGGCCTTCATTGGTCAGACGAACTTTCCGGCTGTTGCGTTCCAGCAAGCGCGCACCAAGCTCTTCCTCCAACCCCTTAATCTGTTGCGAAAAAGGAGGCTGGGCAATATGCACCCTGCGGGCCGCACGGCCGAAGTGCAATTCCTCGGCTACGGCAATAAAATATCTCAGCTGCCTTAATTCCATCAATTAGAATCCGTTTTAAGCCAACCGGAAACAATTCTCCGGCTTGCTTTTATTCAACAATAAATCCTGTATAATTACAACATTAAACTCCGCAGGTAAAAAAACAGCAAAAAGTTTGATTGCATTTTTTTCCGCCTTGAGCCAACCTCTGCACGCCTTATCTTAAAAAGGAGTTTTTTTTATGAGTGATAATCTGGACAGCCTGCTTTCCGATATTCAGCAGCAATGCGATGACGCAGCACACGACATGTTCGGGAAGGAAACTTCCCGCTGGCATAACCCCACCTACGCCCGGACCATGGAAAAACCGGACACTACCGGGGAAATGGAAGGAACCTGCGGTGATATCATCAAAATATTTCTCAAGATAGAAAACAATACAGTCCGCGAAGCATCCTTTTTCACCACCGGATGCGGACCCAGCATTGTCAGCAGTGACATGGCCTGTGAGCTGAGCATGGGTAAAAGCATTGACGAAGCCTCAGAAATCGACGGGGAAGACATTCTCGAAAGACTCGGCGGTTTGCCTGAGGACAAAACCCATTGCGCCCATCTGGCATCCTCCGCCCTGCAGGAAGCATTGGGAAACTGGTTGCAGAAGAAATAGCAAGCACAGCCCCTATAGACTGTGCTTGAGAATCCCCTTGATCAGGGAAATCTTTTTGATGGGCTTGGCTAAGAAACCGCTGCATCCGGCCTTGAGACAATCCTTCCGGTCTTCATCACGAGCATTGGCAGTTAACGCCACAATCGGTGTAGCCGGATATCCGTTCTCCCATTCATAGGCTCGAATTTCGCGGGTAGCTTCAAGCCCATCCTTTCCGGGCAATTGGATATCCATCAGCACCAGATCAAAATTGTGTTCACGGTATATGCGCACGGCTTCATCGCCGTCAGTTGCAAAGCGTAACCTGAACGGAGTGTCTTTAAGGAAAAAATCCAACAACATGCGGTTATTTTCCGAGTCTTCAACCACAAGGATACGCAAAGGCATGAGTTCGACGAACTCTTCACGCTTTTCAACCTCAGCGAAAGGTTCACCGTAAATTTCGAGCATAGCCTTAAGCAATCCGCCCCGGGTTACCGGCCAGTGCACACTGCTCTTAACACCAAAAATTTGATTTATTTCCGGGCTGTTACTACTGACTCCGGGAGAAGAGGAAAGAGTACACAAAACAGGATTATCACTGTTCAACCGGGCTTTGATGGACTCAATTTCACTCAGGCCGTCTTCTTCGCCAAGCAGATCGGAAACAATCACCAGCTCTGCATTACTGCGGCAGGATTCATTTTGCACACAGGCAAAATTCAAATCCCCGGCGGACATGCACTTTGCCCCCCACTCGCCGAGACATTTGCAGATATAATTCCGGACCTGAGTCCGCTCATCAATGACAATAACCTCACGATCCTGCATTGCCGCCCTGATTCGGCCAGTATCAACTTCAATCTCATCGACACTGCCGACTTCAATATCGGTACAGAATTCAGCTCCTCCGGAAGAGATATTGCGCACATCGATATTCCCGTTCATCAACTCGACAAGGTTGCGGGTAATGGACAAGCCGAGCCCCGTTCCACCGTATTTACGGGTCGTGGAAGAATCCGCCTGCACAAAATTTTCAAAAATATCTTTAAATTTTTCTTCTGAAATTCCTATGCCGCTGTCCCGCACAACCATATGCAGCACACTCTTTCCCTTCTGACCTGCTGACGCGGATATATCCAAGACAACAGAGCCGGAATCAGTAAACTTGATGGCATTGCTGAGCAGGTTAACCAGAATCTGTTTTATCCTTGTCGGGTCACCTTCAAAAAGAGTCGGACAAAGCGGATCGACGTGGCAGGCAAAAACCAGATCCTTTTTCCACGCACTCACAGACATGATGCCGGAAACTTCATCCACGAGATCATCAATATTAAACTTGGTACGCTCAAGGGTAAGTTTACCGGATTCAATCTTGGAAAGATCAAGGATATCATTAATTAAATTAAGTAAGGCCTTTCCGGAATCCCTGAAAATAGAAACATAACTTCTTTGTTCAGTGGTCAGGCTGGTGTCAGAAAGCATATCGGCCATACCCAGAATTGAATTCATGGGAGTCCGTATTTCATGACTCATCTGAGCGAGAAATTCACTCTTAGTACGGTTGGCAACCTCTGCTTTGGACATAGCCTCTTCAAGCTTCTTAAGGGTTTCGGCCATATGGGCGGAGTTGCGTTCTTCAATCTCTTTGGCTTTCAACAACTCAGCTGCATAGTGCTGAAGCTCTTCTTCATCACGCTTACGATCCGTCACATCACGGACCACACTGAGCAAAACATCCTGCCCCTGATAGGTAATTCTCCGGGAACGCACATCAGTATGAATTATCTCGCCGGTTTTGGTTACAGCCGGACACTCGAATTGCCGGGAACCTTCTTCCGTAAAAAGACCATTCATCAACCCACGAAGGCTTTCCCGCTCATAGGGGGGAACAAGCTCGAATACTGTCTTCTTTAAAAACTCATCATGATCATATCCGAGAAAATCAGTCCCCCTGCTGTTCACTTTAAGAAAAAGCCCGTCCATGTCGGTTATGCAGACAAGATCATCCACATTATCAAAAAAGAATTGATACTGTTCCAGCCCTCTGGTTCGACGCAGATTTTCCAGCATGGAAGAGAGAGCTGATCCCAGTGCATTGATCTCGGTAATGACACTGTCACGGTCCGGGATATCATCTTCCTGCCCTTTAGAGATACCCTCAGCGGAAGCAGTAATTATGCACAACGGACGGGTGAGTTTGCTGCTCAAGATAAGCGAGACGACTATGCAAAGTCCTATGACCACTCCGAACAGAGGGAGTAATAGCCAGAATGTACGCCGTAATGCATTATTAAACCTTGCATCGGAGACAAAATAGGCCAATCCCGGCACTAATTCACTGCGATACAAAACCCCCTGCTGCTCTTTTCCGATACTGACTTCCATAAGCGCGCCATTGTCTGAGTGGCCCCCAATTGACAAAGACAGATTCTCTCCTGAAAGCAGGTCATAGGTCTTGCCCTGATCAAACAGCACCATCCTGCTTTCATGAGTATTCTGAAAGACAGACACCAGCTCAGATCTGGAAAAATCAACTACACAGGCGGCACTTCCAACTATCTCGGATCTACTGCGGATGGGAAGTGAGAAGACGGTCATGAATCCACCGCCCTCAGCTCTGCAAAAAGAGCAACGGTGAGGCGAATTCTCCAACGCACTCTTAATATAAGGTTCATCAAACGGTCTGGCCGAGGAGGTAAAAATCCTGCCATCATCCTTGCGCAACACAAAGAAATCAATGCCCAGAGAGGCTTGATCATATTCAGACAATTTTTCGGAAAGGGGGTAGTCCACCCCCATCATTATAGCGACCCGGATAGAGTTATCCTTACTCAACTCTCCAAGACGGGCCATTGCCCGGTGCAGGAAGCTGTACAACTCAAGGCTTACCTCCTGCCCCTCTGCACGCACCCGGTCATGGTATTCATTTTTCAGCGTACTGAAATAACTATAAGAGAACACTCCACCCATAGCGAGGGCGGTAACAATAGCTATTCCGCAGATTGCGGCAGCCACTAGGGTTGAAAGCCTGTAGGAAGATGTTTTTCTCATTTCAGCAACGTGAATTTCAACTATTTGTAAACAACATCAGCAGCCATCAAAATATCGGCGGGAATTTCCATCCCCAAATCTTTAGCCCGCTTAAGATTAAATACAAGGGCATAACGCTCGGCTTCCTCTACCGGAATATCTCCGGGCGAAACTCCATTCAGAATTTCGGCAACCATTCCACCAGCCTGCCTGCCCATGGCAATAAAATCAACTCCGGCCCCGCCAAACATTCCCAGACGGGCAAAGGAATAATTGATCGAGATTCCCGGGATACGGCAATTGGCAACCGTCCATTTGATTATATCCGCAGTTGATCTACTTTTACCATTCTTATCTTTAAGCAGGGTTGCAGCCGGATAAACTGTCCCAATACTGGAATCGGAACAGGCGTGCCCTAAAATATCGGTATATTCTTCCCAAGATGTTGCAATACGGATTTCAAATTCAATTTCCAGACTATTTCCGGCTTCGTCGATCTCCAGCCCCAATTGCTTTAGTACAGCCTTACCGGTTGGAGATTCATCTGAAACAACCAACATTTTTTTGAGATCAGGAAGAATCTTTTTCTGCACCTTACAGGCATCAATGAAATGAAGCTTCTCGTATACCCCGGTAATATTATGTCCCGGAGCGGATCGGGAATCCATCCACTTCACGTTGCGGTCATAATCTTCGGGCTGTCCATTCAAGCCGGAAAAAACAATATCAATCTCACTGTCCACAAGCTTAAGGCCGACAGCCCTGAAAGCATTGTCATCCAGCAGCACGAGGACATCCGGCTGAATCGCCCCTACTTTATCAAGAACAATTTCAACCTGCTCCGCTATAAGCTCAGGGGTATTATTCACCTTCTTAGTATCCATGGCATACTGGTGAACAATCAAATTTTCGCCTTCAACGAATCCAGCTTTACCAAGACTTTCCAGCACCCCCTGATGTTGAGGTTCGCCGCAAATATTATCCAGACCGTAGCTATGAACAATCATAACACTCTTTGTCTCTACTTCTCCAGCCGCAGCCATGCTGCTAAAAAGCAGAAAGCAAAGACAGAATATGACAAACACGGAAAGTCTTTTCTTCATCGCATCTCCCCAGTACAAAAACATCACGGTAAATTAATTGCGGTAGTACTATACCATTTTTTCACCGATCCAAACAGGCAAACATCCCTCCCTTTTCAATTATTCACCCAATCAACGAGCTATTTTACAAACTGAAATACACCAAAAACCGGATAATGATCCGATGCTGCAATAGAATCGATCACCACAGCAGAATCTACAATTAACCCCTTAGAGTGAAACAGAAAATCGTAACGATGCTTACGCTCTTCAAAAGTAAAATTCTTGTGCAATCCCTCAGCGGACTGCCCCGGCTTACTAAGAATTTCACCTACTCCGCCTAAACCTTCGCGGAATTGATTAATAAACGGAGGTTTACTGAGATCATTCTCAGGGATAGGAGTTCCCCTGATATAGGCTTGGAAATTAAAATCCCCGCCGACAAGAAAATCCACACCGGCGCTTTCCTTTTTGATCCATTCAGCAAGATATTCAGCCTGTGCCACCCGGGCTGCACGATTCCAAACACAGAGATGAACATTATATATATCGACGCGCTTCCCGGCCACTTCAACTGCCACTCGCTGCATGGTCGATTT
This sequence comes from Maridesulfovibrio sp., assembly GCF_965230075.1. Taxonomy (GTDB): domain Bacteria; phylum Desulfobacterota; class Desulfovibrionia; order Desulfovibrionales; family Desulfovibrionaceae; genus Maridesulfovibrio. Next base: position 3,510,295 of record NZ_OZ245945.1, read on the forward strand.
CCAGAGCAGGGGGTAATAAAAAATATTCAACACTTGATTTTCAAAATTGGGCTTGCAGGAAGTCTGGGTATACTCATTTGATACAATTGGAAATTTTGAAATCACAATTGTAGCTTTGGTTATCTTACGCTCCTTACGCAAAGGGAAAAACATATCCCAATCCACAACCGGAGCGGCATAGCCCCACCCCAACCTTTCCATAATGTATTGCAACTGATTCATGTACCATGAACGCTTGGAATCAAGATCAACTTCCTGTAAAAGCACAATATTAGCATCTTCAGTTCTGACCAGATCAATGAACTTATCAAGATTGGTCGTGAAAAATTCCTCAGGATGCTCATCAGCCAAAGTATGTTGCACCGGACCGGCAGCAAATCCCAGATTATAACTTAAAACTCTTAATTTCCCGGAATTGGATTCTTCAGTATCCGCCTCACCATTAAACTTAAGGATCTGTCCTTCTTCCAAAGCACCTATCCGGTAGACCGGATTCGTAAACCACTTAATCAAAAAATACCCGGCAGCGAGAATGAGCACGAACAAGAAAACAGATGTAAAAAACTTTAAAAAAGTATACATGTAGTTCATCGGTACTCCTAAAATAACAACAGGCCATATCCACCTGTAATTAAAGATATGTTTACACCTATATACAAAACAACCGTCGCCGTTCTTATTACCGTGCTCTTCACCGCCTCATGGTGTTTCGCCGAGCAGAAAACTCCACAGCATATAAAAATTCTTTGCGGCTACAGATTCCCCCCTTTTTACACTGTAACCAACAAAAAGGAACCCTCAAAAAACCTGCATGGAACATTCATAGACTTGATGGATGAATTTCAAAACAAACACCCTGAATACTCAATCGAATACAAATGCCTGCCCCGGGCAAGAATCAGTAAACAGCTAATACATGGTCGGGCAGATGGATACGCCTTAACCGACCCCATGTTTTTACAACCGGAAACCAAATCCAATTATCTGCACTCAAAACCAATGTGGACTGTTGCCGACCACCTGCTTGTACTTAAAGATTCACCGATTACTAAGGCGGATTTTGGAAGCTTAACAGGCACAACCATTGCTGTACTGCATGGCAACGACTACGGTCCCCTTAACTACTACTTCAAGGAAGGATTGATAAATAAACATCCCGTATATTCTACCAAGCAAATACTGGAGTTGGTGGTGAAAAAAAGGGTGGACGCAGCTATCTGCAACAAAATGACCCTTCCCGGATTAATGAAGGAAACAGAACATACCATGGATCAATTCAGGATAATTAACGAGCCGCTCTACTCATTCAAACTCCATCTCATTGTGCACCGTACCCACGCAGCCTTATTAAATGACTTTAATGATTTCATAAAAAAATCCTCTATTACTGACACTCAGTAAGAAAGGATTTTCCTTATTGTCCCTCTGGATAGTAAAGGGGGCAATTTTTGCCTTCAATTCGAACCAGCCTGACCGGTTGCGGTTCCACTATTTTTTTAGGAACAAAACATCGGTAGACATCATACCCTGAATTCAAAAGCAGCATGCCACTGAGCAGGATCAAGCCCAGCGCAATGGTATTCCTCATACACAAACCTCCAGCAGGAATAAATTTCACCTTTACTCTTACAAGCAAAAATCGGTCCTGCCGGAAAATGGTCTTTAATCTAAGGACAACTTAAAACCATAACCTCTGTCTGTGAATTTTTTGCCCTTTTAAGCTTCTTGGCGCAGGTATATTCCACATACAAATATTTTCCTTTGCCCGGGTATGGATTGCCACACAGGGTATTACCGACAATTACCCGGCACTTTTTCTTACCATCGCATTTCTTTACCAGCGCGTCCTTTGCATCACAAAAATATTGCTTATAGCCCAATTCACCCTCAAGCTCAAAACTGATATTGCCATATTTAGCACTTTGTATCCTGATGGCTTTTTCCGGAAGAACTTCTTCCCGATCAGTTTTAGGCTCACCATATTCAATGGACTTTACATCATTTTCAGAAACCGGAACCTTTATAACTTTTCCATTTTTAAGGGTGATCTTCATTTCAGCCTGAAGATGGGGTACAAAAACAAATATCCCTGCGCAGAGCAGCAGAGCAATAAAAGCAAAGCGAACCATAATTTTGTCCTCCAAGTACGATTTAATCCATTACTATCATAGCGTAAAACAACAGACAGTAAAACCTCGGAGTTTCATCATGAAGATATTAATTTCAACGATAGTCATGCTCTGTCTCATAACTGCATTTGCTGCGGCTCAGGACATTGAACATCTTAAAGAGCTAAACGTCCGCGCTATGAAGCGATCTTTCCAGACAGAACAAACTATGAAGAAAAAAAGCAGCAGCCGACACCCTCAATAGAAACAAAAGAAAAAATTGCCATTATAGACAACTCCCGCTTTACCGGAGCCTTCAAAGGCAAGGTTACTGTCCATTACAAAGGACAAATGGTAAACACTGAAGCGACTCTGCACATATCTACGGGCGAAAATAAACTGCCCAGCCACTATAATAGTTACATCCTGCCCAAAGACGAGGATTATCTGGTAACAACATGGAAATTTGAAAATAAAGAGGTACGCCGCTCTGTGACCATCTCTGGGAATACTATATATATTACTGATCTTATTGAATATGGGCGTGGCGGAAATTCGCAGATCAGAACTCTCGTCTTTTCACCGGACTGCTCGGCGCTGACATTCCTTAAGACCGAATTTGATGACGATAGCCGCGACCCGGCTACAGGTCAGATAATCGGAAGATTTATGAGAATTGAAGACTAAATATAAAACAAAGTACTTAGAAAAAAGCCCCCCGGCCTGGGTGTCAGGGAGGACCGGGGGGAACAGCTGGGAAGAGGCTGGTACATTTTCTTCAGAGATGCATGAAGTGTTGATGAGTCATAGATATCATAAACGAGTGCCTGATCATGACGTAGCGGTTACATTTAGCCGGAGGTTTATGGCCCTTGCGTGTCTTTAAAGTTTCTGCGCAAATCCTTGGCTTAGCCTGTACGGATGATCTTGAAAAACAATTCCTTTTACTCCATAATCACATTTAATAATCGGAAACTGAAATACGGAGTTTAATATGTATATTCTTAAAAAAGGTCAGGAGAATAAATTTCAGGACCTCATCCCACTTGGTGAAACCGACTGGCCCGAAGAAGTAAAAAAAGAAATCTGCGATTTTTTCAAAACCGCCGGGGTAGACGACCCCATGACCCAGAAACTGGTAGAACCCGGTTTGCAGGGATTCCGGTTCAAGGACAATAAAGAAGAAATAGACTGGGACGATGTCGTGGCATATTTCAAATACGAAGCCCTGAGCGTGCTGATCATGCACGATGATAAGTTCAAAGAAAAAGCTGAAGAGCTTTATACTGACTTTTTCGCCAACCACAAATTCAAGGTCTGGAACAGAGACTAGCCTGACCTGTTTAAATTTAAAAAGCCCCCGCTAATCCAGAATGAATTGGCGGGGGCATTTATTGTTCAGTAAAAATCTATGCAGGAAGGGAAAAATCTACCTTTAACCCTTCACTCAAGACGGCCAGTGCTTCTTCAGCACCTTCCCATCCGGCAGCACATTCCGGACTGAGGCTGACGGTCAGAACCTTGAGGACACCGTTATCTAGTGCCTTGCGCAACTCAGAACCCCAACCTCGAATATACTCATCAGTGAAAAGACGGTTCATCTTTCCACCTGCCATGCGCCCGAAGAAGTAATCCAGATCAAGGTTAAAAATCCAGCTATCCTGCAACTCTCCAAGAGCAGCTGGAAATTCCCAAGGTTCATAGGCCGCATAGCTGATGGACTGCGGCGCAGAACCTTTACCATGGGTAGCAAAAGCCCAATTTGAAATTCTATCACCGTATTTTTCAATAAACAGGCCGAGATAATTATCCCAACGGAAAAGCGGGGTAACGGCGAAGAAGTCGTTATCATATCCGCATTCAAGATACTCATTGATCCCGAAATTTTCAAAATCAGCATGCGGAAAATGGGAATAATCCTGCGCTGAAAACAGGGCATCAAAATGTCGATCCACATGGAACAGATTCAGGCTTTCACCCTTTTTCAAACTCTCCATCCAGCACCAGAAAGCCGCCCGATGGTTATCCATGATGAAAATATTGTCCTGCTTCCACAAAAAATTCAGCTTGATCGCTGTGGAGTGGTTACGCCCCTGAAAATCTACTACCCATTCACCCATAATATACCTCCGAAAATTCGGGCCTGATGCTAAGAAACACAAAGTGTGTATCAGCCTGCTGCATTCCGGTCCAGCCTGCACAGGAGCATCCTATGCGGGCACTATGCACCCCCATAAAGAAGTTCTTTTCTTATTAATTACGATTTCCTGAAAAATCGAATCAAAGGGTGCGGCAGGCTATCCCCGACGGACAACCTGCCATGATGAGAGATGGATTAAGTGTGTAGATGAGACGGTGCTGTCTTCCGGCAGGCAACAGGGGAGAAGCCTGCAGAAATTTTTATGAAATATATGTTTGCAGACAGGAACGCATAAACACCCTGCCCGGTGAACAGTTATTTGAGGCTGTTTATATCAAGGGGGGAGCCGCAAACCGGACAGACCCGGATAGTCTTGCCGAAAGTATTCCCCATAACCCAGAAACGGGTGAACCATGCTTCGTCCTTTTTGCTGTGGTACTGGACCATAACCCTGTTACCGCATTTGCAAAATCTTTCCTGCATGACCGACTCCTGTTTCGTGAATTCATTTGGATTGAAATCCGCCTTCCCGGCGTGCCCTTGCCATGTGACGACTCCAATTAACCACAACAAAACACTAACGTCAACCAAAAATAAACATAACACAACAGATTAATCAATTCGAGTTAACTTTAGCTAACCCAGAACCAAATTCAGCCATAAAAAAAGCCTCCCAAAAGGGAGGCTTCTGAAAAACATATCATAATAAAAAATTAATGATATTCGCGGGAAACCCAGACAACCTGACCAAGCACGCGCACATTTTCAAGCTCATCACCACCAAGATGAATGGGAGCATAATCCTTGTTGTCACTATGCAGCACAACCTGACCGGGCCGTTTTTCCACCCTTTTGACCATGACAGTGTCTTCAACACCAACAGCGTAAATCCCCCCGGCAAGGATATCCTTGCGGGACTGATCCAAAAGCACAATGTCACCTTCCTTCAATTCCGGCTCCATGCTGTTGCCATAAACTTCCATTAAAACCATGTCGGAAGGATTTCCCTTGCTGCCAATCCAATCTTTACGGAAGGCGTAGAATCCTTCAATTTCGCCGCCAGTTTCAAATGATCCACCACCAGCGGAAAGACGGGCTGCAACCTTAGGAATACGGGAAAATTCGTCTGCAAACTCCACAGCATTAACTTCCGGACGCGGAGAACCCAGCCCGGATTCAAGCCAAGTGGAATCGAGATTATAGCGCACGGAAAGCTCAAGAATCCAGCGCGGGGGAACGGCACCTTTTTTCTTCACAAGGGAAACAGCCGCTCTACCGACGCCAAGTTCGCGGGCCAGCTGGGCCTGAGTTGAAATATCCGTTTGTTCTTTCAGCCTTTCAAAAAATGAATCGAAATCTTTAGCTTGCATCGGCACCTCAAAAATTAACAACTGTTTAACTCAAAAGTTCATCTATACTTAACATTCACAATTCGATATTGCAACTATTTTTATAAACAGAGAAAGCTTTCAAAAAAAATACGTTTGTAGTAACGTATGCAAATAGTTAGGGGATATAGTCCTTGGAGAGCTTGATGAGTAATGACTTGATTGTTAAAAATCTGGCTACAGAATACGTGGAGCATTTTGAATTTGACTTCGGTGATGCCGGGGTTGAATTGTCATTGCTTGATGATGCCCCCATGGAACTGAAAAAAATGATTACCGACCTTTGCGGACGGATTTCCCCGGAAACACTGGTTAAAGTATATGAATCTCTCAATGCCATTGCCGAGGCTGAAGATATATACCAGTGTGAAATTGACGAGAAAGTATGTGAACTGACCCTGTTCTGTAAAATAGCCCGCCGGGTTGAAGAGATCGCCACCCGCTAAAAAATTTCTATATAAAATAATTAAGCCCGCTAAATCTTCCGATTTAGCGGGCTTAATTATTTATACAAACTTTTTATAATCTTCAGCCCCTGAAACCAGTGAAAGATTTGCTTCTAGCAATTCAAGACTCACTGATTCCAGCCGCACAGTGATCTTCTGGCCCAAGCGGAAAGCATGCCCGGTACGTTCACCGACAATCATCTGCCGATCTGACCAAAAGGTGTAATAGTCATCGCCCAACGAGGAAAGGCGAACCATACCTTCGGCCATGACCTCCTGAAATTCCACCCAGAATCCGAATTCAGCAATGGACGAAATTACTCCGGTAAATTCCTCACCGACCTTATCTTTAAGAAAGATAATGGTCAGCCGCTTGAGAATTTCCCTTTCCGCTTCCATGGCTGTGCGCTCTGTTCCGCTGATGGAGCTACCGATTCGACCCAGCTGTTTCTGTCCCGGAATGGCCTGATGGCCGTCGCCAAGCGCCACCTTGAGCAACCGGTGCACCACGAGGTCAGCGTAACGGCGGATAGGTGAAGTAAAATGGCAATAGCATTCAGAAGCCAGACCGAAATGTCCCTCATTTATGGGCTCATACTTGGCTTGCTTCATGGAACGCAGCAACAGTCTGCTGACAATGTATTCCTGATCCGTGCCCTCGGAATCCTGAACAACCTTCTGCAAAGATTCCGGGGTAATCGGGTCCGGCATTTGTTTGCTAACCCCGATTTTACGCAAGACCTTGAACAGGTTTGTAAGTTTCTCTTCATCCGGACCGGGGTGAATACGATACAGGCAGCCCAGCTCCTTTTCAGTAAGGAACTCAGCCACAGCCTCGTTAGCTGCAATCATGAACTCCTCAATGATCTGATGGGCAAAATTGCGACAACGCGGGCGGATATCAACGGTACGACCCTGCAAGTTAAAAAGGATTTCCGGTTCCGGGAGGTCGAATTCAAGACTGCCCCGTGCATTACGCCTCTTATTAATCTTACGAGCCAACTCTTCGCAGAGCTGGAGCATGGGCAGCAGCTCGCCGAAGCTATCCTGCTCTTCCTTTTCACCGAGGATAATTCCCTTGTAAACCTGCTCGTAAGTCAACCGAGCATGACTTTTGATCACTGCCGGGGCAAAGGAAGAATTTACTGGCGCGCCGGAATTATCAAACTCAATAGTCGCAGTCATTGCCAGACGGTTAACATCAGGATTCAGACTGCACAGGCCGTTACTGAGTGCTTCCGGAAACATTGGCTCCACGGATTTTGGAAAATAATAGGAGTTGCCACGCTTCAAGGCTTCACGGTCCAGCGGGGATTCCATAGCCACATAATGGCTCACATCCGCAATTGCCACCCGCAAACGGTAGCCGCCGGAAGTCTTTTCCACGAATACAGCGTCGTCAAAGTCTTTAGCAGTCGCGCCGTCGATGGTCACAAAAGGAATGTCGCGCATGTCTTCGCGGTCAACAAAATCCTCTTCTCCCGGTTCATCAGGCAACGCATCAGCCACCGCAAGAACCTTGCCCGGAAAAGCAGTCGGAATACCATGGTTAGCCTTAACGATAGCCTCCTGCACAAGGACGTCATCTTCCTCGCCCAGCATTTTCAAGATACGCCCTTCCCAGAGGGATGAGTTAATCTGTTCTCCGGGGGCCACCAGCAGAATATCGCCCCTTTGTACACGGGAGAAATCAACTTCTGCATCAACAGATTCAGCCGGATAAATTTCCTTGCCGTTATCATCGAGCAAAGGTTCATCCACAACCGCCTCGTCAGGCTCAACCACAATGCCGAAATCCAAACGCGGATCAGTGGGATGGCAGAGCAGCGCTGTGCCGCCCATGGGCCGGATTACACGAACTGGGAAGACCTGCTTGCCGCGCTCAATTACCCGGACCACACGCCCTTCTTCACGTTTACCGCCCCAATGGGAGCCGGTAATTGCCACGGTGACTCTATCGCCGTGCCATGCATCGCGCAGGTTCTTGGTGTGGATATAAATATCTTTGCGTTTCTTATCGTCCGGAAGCAGAAAGGCTGCTCCGGAACGCTGAACCTGTAGTTTCCCGGTAACCATATTCATCTTCTCAACAACGCCGTAAGCACTGCCGATCTTGATAATCTTCCCTTCGCGGACAAGGTCTTTGAGTATATTTTTAACAAATTTACGGTGCCGCTTGGTCAGGCCGAGCCTTTTCTCCAGCTCGCCCACAGATAAAGGTTTGCGGCTTTTCTTGAAAACATTCATGGCCTCAAAAGGCTTGATCATGCCGGGATTCTTCGATTTTCTTTTCTTTCCCATTTCTTTTCCTATTTGATGCGCTATCGAGCTTTATTATGATTTGATTTTGCCTCCGGCGGCTTAAACCCTTTTTATTGTGCCCCTTCCTGGGGCTTACCCCTTCGGGGCGGTGCTTTTAGGCACCGGGCAAATCCGCTTTCCTGCGGATTTGTGGCAAAAGGGTTTAAGAATCCCAAAACCTTTTAATAAGCTTCGCTGTTTTTACTTTGGGGAGGCGTAGTATTCTTATTTCTTAAGTGCGTCAGTTAATCGTTGTTTATTCCACCACTTATCGAAGGGAGCATCTTCTGTATCGTCAAAAAATATGGTTTCTTTAAATTCCACTTCCAAATCAATTACGTAAAAATCTTCACAGCCTAGTTCAGTTAATTTTACAGCGTCCTTGGGGGTGCAGACAATTCTTTTTGCGCCCGTTGCCGCTGCTTTCTTACGGATCGATTCCACGTCCTGCGCTGTATATGCGTGGTGATCCTTAAAAATTATAAATTCTTCCGGTGCGCGGCCCATATCTTTTCCAGCGTCCTCGCGCAGGATTTCCGGTTTGCCGATCCCGGCAAAGAGCAAATACTTTTCGCTGCCGAAATCGAGCCGCTCTCCCCCGCCAAGAAGCCTGAGGCCTTTGGCCTTCAACTCAAACTGAAAAACAGGCTTTCCGAGCTGCGCCAGCTTTTCCTGTATCAACCAATGCATCCGCCGGAAAGCATCCGGACTGCTCTTAACGAAAAATACATCTGCACGTTGCAGGGCCTGCACACTCTCCCGCCATGTTCCCCGGGGAATAACCTTATCCCAACCATGCGTGAAATCATCGGGAGTGAGCAACACAAAATCCAGATCGCGCTCCACCGCCATATGCTGGAACCCGTCATCAAGCAACATCAATCCGGGCTTAAATTCCTGCTCAGCCCAAGCACCGGAACGTTTTCTCACCGGATCGACCACGACCTTTGCCTGCGAATTACTATTTGCCAGCATGAGCGGTTCATCCCCAGCCTCATGCACCGGGCTGAGTATATTAACCAGATACGGCAGTTGCGCGGGTTTGGCCCCATAACCACGGGTCAGCAAGACTGTCAACAGGCCCTCACGCTCCGCCCACTTAAGCAGCCAATCCGCAATAGGAGTCTTACCGCTGCCTCCGGACCCGATATTACCCACGGAAATACACGGGCATTCAGGCCGGAACCGTTCATATTCACCGCTTGAATATTTATCTGCACGGCGGGCCATCACTGCACCATACCCTTTAGAAATGGGGGCTAAGATGGGGCTTAAAATTTTCTGAGCCTTGAACAGCATGGACACGGTAATCTCCTTGGACTTATACATAAAAAAAGCACGCTCAAACCCTACGGGGTTTGAACGTGCCTGTAAATGTACAACTTATCTCAACTACTCGCGGTTACCCATGAGGCGGAGCAGGAAGATGAACATGTTGATGAAGTCGAGGTACAGGGTCAACGCACCGAGGATGGTGCCGCGTCTTACTGCGGTTGCATCGTCAGCGGGAATATACTCGCCCATATCCTTGAGCTTCTGGGAATCGTAAGCAGTGAGGCCTGCAAAGATAAATACGCCGAGAACGGAAATGGCGAATTCCATGGCCGAACTCTGCATGAAAAAGTTGACCACCGAGGCAATGATAATGCCGAACAAGCCCATCATCATGAATGATCCCATTCCGGTCAAATCCTTACGGGTTGTCAGACCGTACAGGGACATGGCTCCGAACATTCCTGCAGTAACGAGAAAGGTCTGGAAAATAGATGCCGCTGTGTAAGCGATCAGGATAGTGGACAGGGTCAAACCGTTCAGTGCACTGTAAGCCATAAACAGCCCGGTTGCAGCGCCGGATGACAGTTTGGAAATACGCATGGACAGGTAGAACACCAAACCGATTTCACCGATAAGCGCGCCCCAGAAAAGCATGGTCGGACCGATCGCTCCGGTTTCAGGGTTCTGGGCCAGCACGAGGTTCAGCACTGCCGGGGTGGAAAGGGTTACCCATGCCACGGCAGCGGTTGCCAAAAGGCCCGCGCTCATCCAACTGTAAATGCCGCGCATAAATGCATTAAGGACTTCCGGTCTCGCGCTAACGGAACCGGCTGCACCGAATCTACTCATAATTAATCTCCTTGAATTCATTTTTAAGAGCGGACAACTCGCGTCCGCATTTTTTGTATACTTTAAAAGTATAAATAAACAGCTTAAGCCGCACAGGCAAGGTTTTTCGGTCAATTTCCTGCGGAGCAAATACTCCCACTAGTCCCGGATATATTTCTTCAACACCGGAACAAATACAGCCATAACCAAACCAATGGCTCCGGTGGCAGTGCCGATCTTGAAGAAAAGTTCATCGTAAATACGCAGGGACTGCACTGCGGTTACTCCGTGCTCCGGCACACTGGCCATAGTTGCAATCTCACCGCCGAGCACCATTGCCACGGACTGAAACATGAACCACGCACCCATCATAAAACCCATGGAACGTTCCGGCGTCAAACGGGCCACCATTGCCAAACCAAGTCCGCTGACCAGAAGTTCACCGAGGCTCTGAAAGCCGTAACTGACAACCAGCCAGTTACCGGAAACAAAACCGTTGGCATCAGCCTGATACTTGGCAACATAAGCTAAAGTCATAAACGCCGCGCAACACATAAGCATACCCAGCGCGAATTTACCGGGCAGGGACAGATCCTTCCCAGCCTTATCCAGACGAGCATAAACAACTGCCAGCAGCGGGCTGATGATCATAATCCAGAACGGATTCAAAGCCTGAAAAGAAGCCGCCTCCACAGGGATGCCGAAAATATGCGGGTCCACGTTTCGGGCCGCAAAAAGGTTCAGTGAAGTGGGCATCTGCTGATAAAGGGCAAAGAAAACAATGGCCTCCGCCATGAGGATCAGGCAGATGACCAGATTGGCTTTTTCATGATGTTCAGCGCGCATGATCTCACGCACATACAAGACCGCCACCACCACAAGGGCGGCGTAAAGCAATTCATGGGCAAGGGTCAGATGGGTCAAAAGCAGGGCCGAAATCCCGGCAATGGCTATGGTTCCAATCAGGGTCAGCAACAGTTTTTTCATGTCCAGCGGTTCAAAATCCGCCTCTGAGCCAACCGGATCAAGAATGGACCGAAATACAATATAGTTACCAATCGCTATAAGCATACCAATGAAGCAAACAAAGAAGCCCGCGTTCCAGCCATAATGTTTCTGAATGATCGGGCAGAGCGACATGGCAGCGAAAGAGCCGATATTGATGGCCATGTAATAGAGGGTAAAAGCCCCGTCCACGCGGGAGTCACCCTTGTCATAAAGTTTTGAAACCAATGCCGAGGGGTTGGCCTTGAACAGTCCGTTCCCGGCAATAATGATCCCCAGCGCCGGATAAAGAAATTTCTCGCAGTCATAGCCCAGCAAAGCGTATCCGGAAGCAAGAACAACCGCCCCCAAAAACATGGTCCTGCGGTTACCCAGAATTTTATCCCCTATATATCCGCCAGCGCAGATGAAAGCATAAACAAGGGCCGCAAATGCACTGAAGGTTTGGTCCGCCAGATTATCAGAAAACCCGAGTTTCTTGACCATGAACAAAACTAAAAGGGCCTGCATTCCATAATAGCCGAACCGTTCCCACATCTCCACGGAGAAGAGCAGATAAAATGGCTTGGGATGGCTGAAAGCACCGCTTGAACTCTGCGACATGAGTAACTCCTTATTCTGGGCAACTTGGTATTTTATTTCGCTTTATACGACAGATAAGAATGAAATGCGAGGGATTAAGGGAAAGTATGTTGGACTTAACTGGACCGTGCCTCAATTCTGCACATCGGTCATATTTATAATTCTATATTGCACTCTTTAATTTTTAGTCATAAATATAGCTTTACCGTTTTAAAATACCATTCAAATTACAGGAGACTTTATTTTGCAAAAAGACATGCATTATTACGGAACCTACGTCATGGCCCGCGCAGCAGGTATCGGACAGCGAAAAGCACAGGTTATCGCCAGCGCAGCCCAGTTTGTGGATGACAACGCAGCCAGTAAGGGAATTGAGTTCAAGGACGGAGGAGCATTACAATCCCGCGCAACAGCACATCACTGGTATCATCTCAGCAATATAGACACAGACGATCAGCGCTATGTTTGGGTACCGTTTCACTTCCTACCTGGAAATGAAGGTGAAAAATTCTCAGAAAGACTAGTTTGCCGTAAAAACAGTGGAATAGCCCAAGCGATGGTTGCCAATCATCTGGATCATGCTGACAAAATAGATTTCTCGGACGAACTTATCGGCATCGCTGCACACGTGTATGCTGACACCTTTTCACACTATGGATTCAGCGGAGTAAGCTCAAGACTCAACCAAATTGATAACGACAGCTTTAAATTCCATGACATTCCTGAAAACACAGAGAAATATATAAAAAAAAGACAAAAGAAATTTAAGAGAAATTATTCGAAAGAAGCGGGATTATTGGCCAACATAAAGTCATGGTTTGCTGAAACATTGTCAGGTGCACTGGGACATGGCGCAGCCTGTACTTTCCCGGACCGCCCATATCTGAAATGGGAATTTGAATACGATCATGCAGGCTGCAGCGGGTTAAGAGACAATCCCAAAACATTCCTTGAAGCCTGTGAAGCCCTGCACGGGATGTTTGTTCGCTATACCGAGGCCAAAGAAGGAGTGAAAGATTCAGAGGTAATTCCTTTCGATGAAATCAGATCCCAAATCAAAAGCATCATTGAATTCAAAGGGTACGAAGAAGAAGGTAGTGAACCGACAGAAGACGCACGCATCAACAGATGGAAAAAAGCCGTTGCTGAAGACAACATTCTTGGAGCACATGAAGTTATTCCTGAATATCTAGGTGATGAATGGCTTAAAGAGAAGTCTAGGCTGCACGGACAAAAACTATCCCAATCTGTCAAAGAAAAAGATGTATACCAATTCTATCAAGCAGCTTCATACCATCGGCATTACATACTTCGCAATCTCCTCCCGGAAAACAACCTGATAGTATCCTAACAAAAAAGCCTCCCGCACCAAACAGTGCGGGAGGCTTATCAAATCAGTTTACGCTGCTTAAAAATCTAGCTGGCAAAGTCAAACCACCAGCGTCCGAGACTCAAGCAGACAAGAACGGCACCTTCCCAACGGGAAACCTTCCATCCGGTACGGATGAAAAGAAGTACCAGCGCAACCATCCCGACCAGTACGGTCAGTCCGGGCAAGGCAGCGGGCGAAACTTCCAGCGGACGCAGCAGGCAGGTAAGACCGAGCACTCCGGCGAAGTTAAAGAAGTCACTACCGATTAAGTTACCAAGCAACATTTCATTACGGCCTTTGAGGGATGCGGCAAGACAGGTCACCAGCTCCGGCAGGGAGGTCCCGGCTGCAACGATGGTCATACCGATCACCCAGTTGGAGACACCGAAATGACGAGCTATCTCAGACGCGGAATCAACCATGAATTCACCGCCCAAGGCAATACCTATGAATCCGGCTAGCAGCTTGAGCCAATCCTTTTTGCTCAATTCTGTACCATCTTCTTCAACTTCCGGTACGATCCCGGCCATGGCATTGGCCGCCCTTTTGCTGTGCACCAGCAGGTAGGCAATGTAACCGCCTAGAATTGCCAGCAGCATGATCCCGGCAGAACGGTCCAGCATATCAAAATGTGCCAGCCCCAGAATGAGCGCTGTGGTGAAAAGGAGCAACGGCGCATCACGCATTGCCAGCGATCTGTTGGTCGGCAGAGGTTTAATCAAAGCCATCAGGCCGAGGATAAAACCCAGGTTAAAAATATTAGAACCAACAACGTTAGAAAGGGAAATATCAGAAAGTCCCTTAAACGCAGCAGTGGCTGTGACCAGAAATTCCGGCGCAGACGTACCGAAAGCCACAATGGTCAGACCGATCACCAGATCGGAAACCTTGTACTTCTTCGCGATCTTCGAGGCAGACTCAACAATCCAGTCCGCACCGAACCAGAGTAAAAAGATACTCAGGACAAAAAAGAAAGTATTTGAAAGCATTTAAAACCCTTTAGTTTTGGTTAGTAAATCCTGATTAGGATAGCAGGTCATCATTAAATGCAAAAGTATTTCCGGCATTCTTAACTATCTTTCGCTTCCCCGCGTTCTTTCTTCCACTCTTTCAATCCATCCAAAGTCGGACGGACAAAAGAAGTCTCACGCTCAGGCATGACCTTTACGATCATCTCACCTTCAGGACCAATTACAGCCACGTGAATTTCTTCGCCGGACTTAACAGCCTTGGGCGAAAAGGAAGCGGTCATTGCTGCAGCGTCGAGCACGTTCTGCTGGGTCCAATCTTCATCGCAGAAAGCACGTCCGATACTTAAGGGACCGGGAAAACCGCGTACTTCGAAGAGATAATCCTCGCCTTCATAAAGATCTTCAATGCGCTCGTTGTCGTTGCGATTACGGCCTACGACAAGCATCTTGTTTCCGGCCCAAAACTGACGTCCGGTGGTTGCCAGCTGGAATGAATTGACATCCGCTTCAGTCAAACGCTGCAAGAGCGGAAAGTAGCGGGCCGCATTTTCCTGTTCGGTAAGCTTGCAGCCTCCAGCTGGTGTGGGGATTTCGGAAAAGCCATAATCCTTAGCCATCTGGAGCTGGACCTTGCGGCCACGCCCGAAGATATTGGGCAGCTTTTCGCGATCAACCAGACCGGATTTTTCAACAGCGGTCTCGGGCTGAGACTGTGCACAGAGCGGACGGAGCAGTATGTCACCTGTTTCAGAGCTGTTGCGGATGGCGTTCAGGGTCGGCGGACGCTGGGACATGGGACGCTGTCCGGTCACTTCACCGGAAATGATGAATTTAGCGCCGTACTCTTCCATGAGAGTTTTAGCGTGGCTGATCATCATAATTTTACAATCCACGCAGGGATTGACCAACTTACCCATGCCGTGTTCCGGCACGTCCATCATCATCTGAATATATTTTTCGCTGATGTCCACGGGCATGATTTCCACCCCGTAAACTTCCTGCCAGTGTTCTATCTTCTCGGGATTACCGAAAAAAGGCGTAACAAAGTGCAGACCGAGAACCTTGAGTCCCTGATCCTGAATGACCTTGCAGGCCAGTATACTGTCGAGGCCCCCGGAAAACAGGGCCAAAGCGTCATATTGTTTGTTCATGGGGCGGCTGTACCTTCATTTTATGGAAACCGCAACAAAATCCGACCACCATTGTCCGTTGCTTTATCCGGACGGGTTTGATATGGGAATCACTTGCCCGTTGTGTCGAAAATTCGAAGCAGACAGGCAGGAGGACGAAAAACGCATCCCGGATGCAGGTGTTGCAGCATTTTATTTAGATGTTCACGACACCGGCCTTGCGCATGTGACAATAAACAAGAACAGGATACGTTGAACGTCCAACATTACATGGAGATAAAATGAGCAAGAAAAACGCAAATCCCGAAGAACTCCGCAAGGCGGCCCTGAGTACAGCCCTGACCACCATCGAACGTAAGTTCGGCAAGGGCTCCATCATGCGCCTTGATTCTGAAGCCTCACACAATATTCCGGTTATCCCCACCGGGTCCATCAGCCTTGATATGGCTCTGGGCATCGGCGGTATCCCCAAGGGCAGGATCACCGAAGTATACGGCCCGGAATCTTCCGGTAAAACAACTCTGGCCCTGCATGTTATTGCCGAATGCCAGAGAGCGGGCGGAACCGCAGCATTTGTTGATGCGGAACATGCCCTTGATGTGAAATACGCCAAAAGACTGGGCGTTAACACTGACGAACTGCTCATTTCCCAGCCGGACTACGGTGAGCAGGCTCTTGAAATTACTGACCTGCTGGTTCGCTCCGGAGCAGTTGATATCGTTATTATCGACTCCGTTGCAGCGCTTATCCCTCAGGCAGAACTTGAAGGGAACATGGGCGAAACTCAGGTCGGAGGACAGGCACGACTCATGTCTCATGCCTTGAGAAAACTGACCGGTACCATCCATAAATCCAAAGCCGTTGTTCTGTTCATCAACCAGATCCGTATGAAGATCGGCATGACCGGATACGGCAGTCCTGAAACAACTTCAGGTGGTAACGCACTCAAATTCTACTCCTCTGTCCGTCTGGACATCCGCAAGATCCAGACCCTGAAAGACAAGGAAGAAGTCTTCGGTTCACGCACCCGTATCAAGATCATTAAGAACAAGGTTGCGCCGCCCTTCCGTGAAGCCCTGGTTGATATCCTTTATGGAACAGGTATGTCCCGCGAAGGTGAACTGCTCGACCTTGGCGTAGAGCACGGCATCGTGGACAAATCCGGTGCATGGTACGCCTTCGGTTCTGAACGTCTGGGACAGGGTAAGGAAAATGTTCGCCAGTTCCTCGCGGAAACCCCGGAACTGCGCCAGCAGATTGAAGACAAACTGCTCATCCATCTCGGCATGAAAGAAGACCCTGACGAGAAGGTTGACGAACAGGCTCCGGCAGAGTAAAGCCTGTTGGCCCAGCATAGATTTAATGAACCCCGTTCCGGCGGGGTTCTGGAATAAAACCGACAGGAAATACCTCTTTTCGGTGATATAGTTATTACGGAGACAGCCCATGAAGGCCAGTGAAATCAGAGAAAGATTCCTTAAGTATTTCGAAAAGAACGGTCACACAATAGTAGACAGCTCTTCCCTCATTCCGAAAGATGACCCGACCCTGCTCTTTACCAACGCGGGTATGGTTCAGTTCAAGAACACCTTCATCGGTCAGGAAAAAAGGGATTACGTAAGAGCAACCACTTCCCAGAAGTGTCTGCGCGTGGGCGGAAAGCACAACGACCTCGAAAACGTAGGCCGTACTGCACGCCACCACACCTTCTTTGAAATGCTGGGTAACTTCTCTTTCGGCGACTACTTTAAAGAAGACGCCATTAAATTTTGCTGGGAATTCCTGACCGGAGAACTGGGACTGCCCAAAGACAAACTTTACGTCACTATTTACACTGACGACGATGAAGCCGATGAACTGTGGCAGAAAGTTGTAAACTTCCCGGCTGAGCGCATTTACCGCCTCGGCGAGAAGGACAACTTCTGGTCCATGGGCGACACCGGCCCCTGCGGTCCATGCACCGAGGTCCATATTGATCAGGGCGAGGACATGAGTTGTGGCCCTAACTGCGGTATCGGCAAATGTGACTGTGACCGTTATCTCGAAATCTGGAACCTCGTTTTCATGCAGTACGATCAGGACGAGGACGGCAACCGCACTCCCCTGCCCCGCCCCTCCATTGATACCGGAATGGGGCTTGAGCGCATCACTGCGGTTTGTCAGGGCGTACAGTCCAACTTCGAGACCGATATTTTCCAGCCTATGATTCAGGCTGTAGCCAAGAAAGCCGGCGTTAAATACAAGGAAGACGGCGAGATCGATACTGCCCTGCAGGTTATCGCCGACCATTCCCGCTCAATCGCTTTCCTGATCACCGACCAGATCCTGCCTTCCAACGAAGGTCGTGGATACGTCTTGCGTCGCCTGATCCGCCGCGCATTCCGTTTCGGCCGCCTGCTCGGCCTGACTGATCCTTTCCTGCATGAAACAACCGCTATGGTTGTTGAGCAGATGAGCGGACAGTTCCCCGAACTGCTGGACAACAAGGACTTCATGGCCCGCATGGTCAAGGAAGAGGAAGAGCGTTTCAGCCAGACTCTGGACAAGGGTCTGATCATCCTCGAAGAGGAAATGGAAGAGCTGAAAAAAGACGGTAAGAACCTCATTTCCGGTGAGACCGCTTTTAAACTCTACGATACCTACGGCTTCCCGCTGGATATCATCAACGATGTTGCAGAGAAGCAGGGTTTCGAAGTTGATGAAGTAGGCTTCAACGCAGCCATGAAGGAACAGAAAGACCGCGCCAAGGCCGCTTGGAAAGGTTCCGGTGAAAAGAACTCCGGTGCTATTTTCCGTCAGGTACTGGAAGCGGGTCTGCAGAACAGCTTCACCGGCTACTCCGAACTGACCACTGAATCCCGCATCGTCAACCTGCTTTCAGAAGAAGGTGAACATCTCGAACGCATCACTCAGGGCAACGGCGGCTGGATCATCACTGCTGCAACACCCTTCTATGGCGAATCCGGCGGTCAGATGGGCGATACCGGTGCTGTAGGCACCATGACCGGTAACGCAGAAGTGCTGGAAACCGTAAAGGCTTCCGCTAATCTTACCGCGTCCAAAGTTTTCGTGAGCGAAGGCGAACTGCTGCTTGAGCAGGAAGCCAAGCTTGAGGTAGCCCCTGAAACAAGGACAGCAACAGAGCGTAACCACACAGTTACACACCTGCTCCACGCTGCCCTCAAGAAAATTCTGGGCGACCACGTCAAACAGTCCGGGTCACTGGTGGGACCTGACCGTTTACGTTTTGACTTCACCCACATTGCAGCCATGACTCCCGAAGAAATCGGAGAGGTTGAAAAAGAGGTTAACCGTGCTATACTGGGTGACACTCCCGTAGTCGTACAGGAAATGAGCAATGACGAAGCTGCCGCAAAAGGCGCCACTGCATTGTTCGGCGAAAAGTACGGTGATGTAGTCAGAGTGGTTGAAATTCCTGGTGAATCCATGGAGCTTTGCGGTGGTACCCACCTCAAGGCAACCGGTGAAGCCGGAACCTTTGTGATCCAGTCCGAATCCGGCGTTGCTGCGGGTATCCGCCGCATCGAAGCCTCAACCGGCTGGAATTCACTCAAATTTCTGCAAGAGCAGCGCGCCGAAGTCGTTACATCTTCTGCAATGCTCAAAGCAGCACCCGGACAGCTGGTCGACAGAATTGCGGCCCTGCAGTCTCAGGTGAAGGAACTTACCAAAGCCAACGACAAGCTTCAGTCAAAACTGGCTTCCGGTGCAGGTGCAGACCTGATGAGTTCCATTGAAGAGATTGGCGGTGTGAAAGTTCTCGCAGCCAAGCTCGAAGTTACAAATGTCAAAGCCCTGCGCGATCAGGCTGATGCCCTGAGATCCAAAATGGATTCCGGTATCTTCTGCCTCGTAGCACAGGTTGATGACAATAAAGTTTCCCTGATTATCGCCGTGACCAAGGACTTGCACGATAGATTCCAGGCAGGCGCATTAATCAAACCCGTTGCGGCTGAGGTAGGCGGCGGTGGTGGCGGCAGGCCCGATATGGCGCAGGCCGGTGGCACCAACCCCGCTGGTATTGAAAAAGCATTCGCAACCCTTAAGAAACTGGTTGCAGATTCATAGTCTGAGAAAAAGGGATTTTTAAGCTTGACAGCCAACGGTCAAACTTTGTATACATCCCCTTCCCAGATTTTATGCAAGGAGCATTTCTAATGAAAACATATATTCCTAAAGATGAAGACATCAGCCGCGAGTGGTTCGTAGTTGATGCTAAAGATATGGTTCTCGGTCGCCTCGCAACCCAGATTGCCAACAAACTCAGAGGAAAAGACAAAGCAATGTTCACTCCTCATGTTGACACTGGTGATTTCGTCGTCGTTCTGAACGCTGACAAAATCAAGGTTACCGGTAACAAAATGGATCAGAAGACTTACTACAAGCACACCAACCACCCCGGTGGTCTGAAAGAAAGAACTCTCAAGGTTATGCTTGAGAAGAAGCCTGAAGTAGTCATCGAAACTGCAGTCCGCGGCATGCTTCCTAAGAACCGCCTTGGCAAGCAGATGATCAAAAAGCTGAAAGTATACGCTGGCACTGACCATCCGCATACCGCACAGCAGCCCAAAGTACTGGAATTCTAATTAAGGGTGGAGCAATAAAATGAGTAAAGATTTCAATTACGCTACTGGCAGAAGGAAAAACGCTGTTGCCCGTACCCGCCTTTATGAGGGAACCGGTGCAATCACCGTTAACGGTAAACCTTACGAAGATTACTTTCCTCGTAAAACCCTGCAGATGATCGTTCAGCAGCCCCTGAAACTGACCAAGACCCTCGGCAAGTTCGACATCAAAGTCAACGCTGACGGCGGTGGAGTTGCAGGTCAGGCACAGGCTGTAAGACACGGTATCTCCCGCGCACTCATCGAGATAGATCCTGAACTGCGTTCTATCCTCAAACGCGCTGGTCTCCTGACTCGTGACGCTCGTAAGAAAGAGCGTAAGAAATACGGTCAGCCCGGTGCTCGCGCAAAATTCCAGTACTCCAAACGTTAAGAAGTACTGCGAATATATTCGCAAGACCATTCAGGCGGAACTGCTTTTGCAGTTCCGCCTTTTCTTATTATGTGCAGGATAAACTTTTCATTTCTAACTGCTCAAATGTTTTTTTGTGCTAAACTGAAAGTAAAGCGAAGATATTCGACAATAGTTAAAGGATAGGAAATATTTAAAAGTTAGACATTTTTATAATGCCTTAACTTTATGAAATGATATATATTCTCACTAAACAGAAGCTCTGGATATTAAATAAAAAAAAATATATTCCTTAGCGAAACAGCTAGCAGGAAATATTGAACCTATGTCCCGTAGAAAACCGCTTTACGACAAAACTTTTTTTGCACGGCAGCCCATCCTCATGCCGGATCAGTCCCTCTGGGGATATGAATTGCTTTTCCGCAACAGCAGCGAGGCCACCAGCGCGGATATTTCCGATAGCTACAAGGCAACCCTGCGAGTTGCTGCCGACCTCTGTGCGGCTCCGGGTGAGAATCTCCCGGACAACGTAAAGCTGGTGGTAAATTTTTCGCACAAAGCGATCATGGACAAGGTGCCTTACTCACTTCCTGCGGGAAAGACAGTTGTTCAGATCCCTGAGACAACTCCCCCCACCCCCAATCTCATAAAAGCCTTACAAGAACTATCCAAGGACGGATTTTTCATTGCTATCGATGACTTTGAAGGACGCCCTCAAGGGGAATTTCTCATCGGTTATGCCGATGCCATTATCGTTGATTTCCTTTCTGCAGATAAAGAAAAGCTGAAACGCATCTGCGACCTGTGCAAGGAATACGACACCAAACTCATCGCCAAACGGGTGGAAAACACAGACCAGTTCAATATGGCTCAGGAACTGGGTTTCAATTTTTTTCAGGGATTTTATTTCAAGCGCCCGGAAAATGTAAAAGGCCGCAAACTCCGCTCCGGAGAAATTGTCAAACTCAAGCTGCTCAAGCTCATTGAAGACCCTTCACCTGACTTTGAGGCCATGGCCGAAGCACTGCAGAATGATGTTTCCATCAGCTTCCGGTTGCTGACCCTGCTCAACTCTCCGACTTTCGGTTTTTCCCAGAAGATTACCTCCATCAAGCAGGCCCTTGTGCTGGCCGGATGGAAAATGGTCAAGAACTGGCTACGGGTCATCCTGCTCACCGACCTTACCCCCAAAGAAAAAAGTCGCGAACTTCCGCAGCTAGCCACCCAAAGAGCAAAATTTCTGCAATTGCTGGCCCAAAATTCCAACAAGGGACTGCCGGCTGATTCCATGTTTCTACTTGGACTTTTTTCCCTGCTCAGTGCTATGTTCGACCTGCCCATGAAGGAGCTGACCAGTTACCTGCCCCTTGAAGATGAGATCAATCAGGCCCTGTGCGGTGCGGAAAACTCATACAGCAGGTATCTGGACCTGACCACCTTCTTTGAATCAGGTGACTGGGACAATCTTGACTTTCTGCTCGGTGAATTGGAGCTGGATCCGGTCATGGTTTCTAAAAGCTATTACGAATCCACCCGCTGGGCCAACAGCTTTTTCCAGATCCCCGGCACATCCTAACGCTGCCCTAAACAGGAGCCAACATGCCGCACTCATGCCACAGTGATGAATATGCGAAGCTGAACATCCTGATTACCGGTAAAAGTCCGGTAATCCATACCCTCATGCCTATACTCCATGATCTGGGGCATGCGGTATCTGTAACCAGATCGCCAAGGGAAACTCTTTTCACCTACGCCAGTCAGCAGCCGGATCTGGTCATCATGGCCCAACAGGATGACACCTGCCAGACATTCTCCAACATCCGCGAAGTTAACGAGGGCGCGGAAGCGCTCTTCATCATAGACACCTCAAAGCCGGAATCCTTTGAACCGCTCTTTGATTTTCACAACATTTCTTTTCTGCCCTCCACTGTATCCAAAGAGAAGCTGCTCACTTTCATTAAAAATTTTCAGGCCCAGCATGTGCGCAAAAAGAAACATGAAGAGGATGCCAATCTCTATGGCCTGATCATGCAAAGCCTGCCCTTTCCGGCCCTGCTGATCAGCACCAGAACTGAAGAAACTATACTTGCCAATAAGGCTGCCCATGACCAGCTTCCGGCTTTTGAATACGAGCAGGCACCTCCATTCATGTCCGCACTTTCCGATGAGGTGCGCCAAAACATTTTTTCCGACCTTGAATCATACCATTTGCACTACCTGAAATCTGTTAATGCTTATGAACGGTTCTGGGATCTCACTGTGGATCAGGTGGCCCCTTCCGTCTTTATGCTATTGGCTGTCGATGTAACCGAACAGCGCCAGCAGATGCAATTGCGTGAGGAAATGGAACGAATTGCACGGCACGATCTGCGCTCCCCCACAGCCAATATCGTGGGGATGTCACGCATCCTCGAAACTGAAGCCGGCCTTGATGAGGAATTCCAGCCCCTGGCTGAAATCGTACGTAAGACCAGCGAACGCATGATCCGCCAGATCGATACCTCCCTGACCCTGATTCGTCTGGAAACAGGGTCACTCAAGGCGGACGCTCATCCATTTAACCTCTACACTGCCATAAGTGCCGCCATCGGCGACCTGAGTCAGTTGGTGGAGGATAAGAACCTCGAAATCGTCAGCCTGCAGGATGGTGAGCCAATTACCGAGGAATGCTTCATTGTCTGCTACGGCGAGGCATCGCTGATCATCACCATGTTCTCCAACCTGCTCAAGAACGCAGCAGAAGCGGCCCCGGAAAACACCACTATCACCATCAATATCAGCGAAGACAGCCGCTTCATCACCACAAAGATCCACAACATGGGCGAAATTCCGGTCAGCATCCGCGAAACATTCTTTGACCGTTACGCTACTTACGGCAAGAAAAACGGAACCGGACTGGGAACCTACAGCGCACGGCTCATTGCCAGTGCCTCAGGTGGAGATATTTCATTCACAACTTCAGAAGAAAAGGGTACGACCCTGATCACAACAATTCCAAAACCACCAATTAAATAAACAGGACCAGATTAATGGCTGCTAAAAAAAAACCTCGCCCGTTACTCGTATTTGCTGACGAAGACGGCCAGATATATGACCATCCCGAACTTGAAATGATGTGCCGCCGCGGCGACGAGCTGTTCCAGCCCAAGCCCGAAGAATACATCCCCCTGCCCCCGGACAGTGAATTTTTCCTGCTTCCGGGCAGATTCCCTCTCGGCCTTGACCCGGAAACCGGGGAAGTTGTCGAAGTGGAAGGGACTGCGGTCACCGCATTCCCCTGCCCCGGACACACCCTGACCGGACTTGCCGCCTACGGTAACACCGATGATGCCCCGGTACTGCCCATGTTCTCATACGGAGCAGTAGGCTACGCCAACGGCAAATTCTGGGTTACCGCCAAAAAGGTGGATGAAGATAAACGTCAGGTTTTCACCAAAATTCCGAACAAGAAAATCGATGCCGGTGCTCACCGCATGTTCAAGGAAATGCCCGACAACAGACTTGTCCAGCACCTTGGCGGCTGCGCCTTGACTTATTGCTGTCCGGCAGCCAAGAACCTCGCTCTGGGGCGTTTTGAATGTCCGCTGCCTACTTCCCGGACCTGCAACGCCCGCTGTATCGGTTGTATTTCTGAACAGCCTGAGGATTCCGGTTTTCCTTCTCCGCAGGACCGCATCAAATTTACTCCTACAGCAGAGGAAATCACTCAGGTCATGCATTTCCACGCCAAGCGTGAACGCAAGCCCATTTTTTCCTTCGGGCAGGGCTGCGAAGGTGAACCGCTCACCGAGCACGTCTTACTTACCGAAGCTATCAAGAAATACCGCTCCGAAGGCGGTATCGGTACCGTAAACATCAACACTAACGGCTCCATTACCGAGGCTATGGAACCGCTGGCAGCCGCAGGTCTAAACTCCATCAGGGTCAGCCTGAACAGCCTGCGCGAGCCTGTTTACAACACCTACTACCGTCCCAATGGCTACAAGTTCGAAGATGTGGTTGCGACCATTGCTAAGGCCAAGAAGCTGGGATTGCATGTATCCCTGAACTATCTCTATTTCCCCGGTATCAGTGATACTGAATTTGAAGTCGGTGCGCTCGTTGAGATCGCCAAGCAGACCAAGTTCGATTTCATCCAGCTGCGCAACCTGAACATTGACCCCGACCTGTACATGGAGCTCATGGAGCCCTACGAATTCGGTCCGGGCATGGGATTCATCAACTTCCGCAAACGGATCAAGACCGAATGTCCATGGGTTAACTTCGGATACTTTAACCCCTATCTTGGGGATGGTAAGAAGAAAGATTAGAGGCGCTGCGCGCTTTTGATAAAAAGATCTCCCTCCGGCGGCCAAAGGCTTATAGCCGTTAGATGAGAGCTTCTTGCTCGAATCTTACGGATATAGAGAGTGTAACAGCTAAGCCCCTTTGGAATCCCTAGTTGTTTTTTATAAGGAGATTTGGCTAATCTGGCCAAATCTCCCTTTTCTTTTGGCTCAACCAACTTCCCAGCCACCTCTCACCCGTGTATAATCTACTGATGAGCAGGCGATCCCTTTTATTCAGCACATTCATGCTTCTGCTGCTGATCTTCACCATCCCGCAATCTTCTTTTCCAAAAGATGATGGTTTCGGGCTGAACTGGCAGTTCTCCGTTGACTTGCCGCAGGCAGGGATAGCCGGGATTCTCAAGGGATACATCGAGCATCTTCAAGGTACGGAATTCAGGTTCAACGGCGAATATCTGAACAAAAAAGGACCGCTTAAATCCGGTCCCATCAGCGTCAGCAGCAGATTTGATATTAATTCTGGCTTGCTGAAATTAGATAGTTTTACCCTGAAAATTTCTAGAGTTGAAGCAGACCTGCCTCAGCTGGGTTTAAGCACCCCCGACCTTACCGTTACCGGAAGCGGTATTCTCGACCCTACCTCCGGAGCAGCGGACTTCAATAATCTACACATAAAAGCCGGGAACCTGCCCGAACTCACAACCCGACTGAGCTACTCCCCGGCTGATAATGGAAGCTGCCTGCTGGAAATAAAGAATCCTCTCCCCTTGCTGGAACGGCTAGTGGAAATCAATTTCCCGGACTTTCAAAAATGGGACAAGGAGGGAAAATTCACCCTCAAGGTCTCGCTGAGTAAAATAGAGCATTCCCCTGAAGCAGACCTGCGTCTTGATTTCAAAGGGCTTTCAGCAGCTTCTGCCAACGGGATGATACTTGTGGACAGCATGACCGGGCACATCGAAGTCAGCAGCAAGCTAGACAATCCCCACCCCGTCCTAAGTATTGATTTTAGATCAGGGGAAGCCCTTTATGACCGCTTCTATGTTAACCTGGCAGATTACCCCGTGCATGCTGAGATCAAATCATCCCTGCCAGACAAAGCTGGAAATCTTGAGCTTGATACGCTTCTTGATTGGCAAGGCATGGGTAATTTTAAAATGAACGCAAGGCTGAAAGATTTATTCAGCGCAATCTCTTTTTCCGGCAATGCGGAATACAGAACCAAAGAACTGGCTGCCCCATTCAGGACCTTTGCCATTGATCCTTTTTCCTTGGAAGGACTGGACGGCAACGGGAAATTAGCCATGCACTGCACATTTAACGGAACAAGAACTAGAACCCATCTGCGCGGAGAAATGAATTTTCAAAACTGCACAGTCAGTAAAGATACGACCATATTCAACGGAATTAATGCCGATCTCCCTTTTGTACTTTCACTGAATAAGAAGTTCCTACCTCAAACAGATGAAAGCCTTCCCTACTCCCCGGCAGGGATGGTCAGTTTCAAGGAAATAAAAGCCGGAAAAATCGATATAAAAAATTTCAACTTTCCAATTAGCGTATCCTCCAATTCCATTGAATTCGGGACCGTCCCGACAATTAATCTGGAAGGAGGCACCCTCAATCTTTCTGACTTGAAGATGCGTCATCCTTTTGATGACGACTTTGTGCTGAGTGGTGAAGTCACCGCCAAGGACATAAATCTGCTGCCGCTCTCCCCAAAATCACTGCCCATCGACGGACAGCTAAGCGGGGACTTGAAATTCTGGCTGCTCAAGGATCACTTTTCCACCAGCGGAAAACTCTTCGGCAATGTCTACGATGGGGAGATGACCATTGATGAAATTTTTGCGGAGAATCCCTTTGAAGATTCCCGGCAGTACGGAGCGGACTTCAGTGTAAAACATCTCGATCTTGAACCTCTCAGTCAGGCTCTGGACATCGGACGTATTACCGGCCGCATGGACCTCGACCTGACCGGGCTGGTCATTGCCTACGAACAGCCGGCAGCATTTCATCTGCTGGCCCGGACAACTCCCGGTTCCGGAAAATCCGGGGATATCAGTCTCAAAGCGGTAAACACCCTCTCGGTTATCGGGACAGGTTCCGGGCTTACCGGGGCTGGAGTGGGCGTATTCTCGCAATTCTTCAAAGAATTCGGTTATGCCGGACTGGGCCTTGAATGTACTCTTGATGACGACATCTTCAAGATTCGAGGCTTGATCAGAGACGACGGAATCGAGTACATTATTAAAAGGCCGCCCTTGTTCGGCATCAACGTAATCAACAGCAACCCCGAAAACCTGATCAGCTTTTCCGACATGCTCAAAAGGCTGAAGCGGGTCATCGGAAATTAACAGCACAGGAGTTTACCATGCTCAAAAAAACCGCACAGGTTTTAACCTTCCTCAGCCTTCTTTCCTTTGTCGCCTGTGTGACAGTGAACATATATTTCCCAGCCGCTAAGGTTGAACGTGCCGCAGAAGATATTGTGGAAGACGTCTACGGAACCGATCCCAAGCAGGAAAACAAGGATGACCAATCCGCCCTTGAAAGCTTCCTCACCCTACTCACTCCGCAAGCCGCCCATGCTCAGGTCAGCAAGGCAGAAATCGACAAGAAATCCAACTCCGCCATCCGCGGCCTGAAGCAATCCATAGCCGCCGACCACAAAAAGCTGGTCCCCTATTACAATGCCGGCAACATCGGCATCACCAAAGACGGCTACTTGAAAATAATCAGCAAGGATGGCCTGAACATCAAACAGACCGCTGCCCTGCGCCGCCTTGTCTCACAGGACAACGACACCCGAGACCAGCTTTATTCCGAAGTGGCAGCATCCATGAACATCCCCGGAAGTGAGCTTAAAAAGGTCAAAGCCATCTTTGCTCAGGAATGGCAGGAACGTGCTCCGTCCGGCTGGTATATCCAGACCGCGAACGGCAAGTGGGTCCAAAAATAGCAGCACCATGCCCTTTGATAACAGCTACTCCCGGCTGGATGAAAAATTCTACCAGCGCATAAATCCAACCCCGGTAAAGGAACCCCGGATCATACTCGTGAACCGGAAACTTGCCGGGGAAATGGAATTTCCCTTGCCGAAAACGAATTCCGAACTCGCGCAACTGTTCTCCGGCAACAAACCGCCCCAAGGCTCGGAGCCACTGGCCCAAGTTTATGCCGGACACCAATTCGGTAACTTCGTGCCCCGCTTGGGTGACGGACGGGCCGTCCTGCTTGGAGAGTTCGTCAACAGCAGCGGACAGCGCTACGACATCCAGCTCAAGGGAGCCGGACAAACCATGTATTCCCGCAACGGGGACGGTCGTTCGCCCCTTGGTCCGGTAATCCGCGAATACATTGTCAGTGAAGCCATGTTCCGGCTGGGAGTCCCCACTACCCGCGCCCTTGCCATGGTTTGCAGCGGAGAAGATGTTTTCCGGGAACAAGCTCTTCCCGGCGCAGTCTTCACTCGTGTTGCATCCAGCCATATCAGAATCGGAACCTTTGAATACTTTGCTTCCCGCAATGATTATGAGGGAGTAAAAACTTTGGCAGATTACGCCATTGACCGTCACTATCCGCATCTTAAAGAGGCCGGAAATCCCTATGCTGCATTCCTAGGAAAGATCTGCTCGGTTCAGGCGCGGCTGATAGCCAAATGGATGCGAATCGGATTTATCCACGGGGTCATGAATACCGACAACACCACCATTTCCGGTGAAACCATTGATTACGGTCCCTGCGCTTTCATGGATGGTTATGATCCGGCAACAGTTTTCAGTTCCATCGACCATTACGGAAGATATGCATACGCCCGCCAGCCTTCCATTGCCCAATGGAATCTTGCCGGACTTGCAGGGTGTCTGCTGCCCCTTATCCATAAGGATACAGAACAGGCCAAATCCCGTGCGGAAGAAATTGTGCAGGGATTCGGACCCGAATTCAGGACGCATTATTTCGCAGAGATGTGCAGCAAGATCGGCCTTCGCCCTGATGAACCTGCTCAGGAACTGCTCAATGAACTCTTGCAGATCATGCATGAAGCCAAGACAGATTTCAGCCTCAGCTTCCGCAGGCTAAGCAAAGCCGTTTTAGATAATACAGAACCACTGTTTGAACTTTTCAGCGACAAAGAGAAGATCATCGACTGGATTGAAAAATGGGAAGCAGAGCTGGCCCGACAAAACATAAATAGTGCGGATGCGGCCCGAACTATGGACCGCAACAATCCGGCATTCATCCCCCGCAACCACCGCGTTGAACAGGCCATCAGTGCAGCAATAGAGAATGACGATTTCGAACCGACCAAAAAACTAATCAAAATTCTAAGCTGTCCATACGATGACCAACCGGAATACGATGAGTACATGCAGCCTCCGGAACCGACAGAACGTGTTTACCAGACATTCTGCGGAACTTAAGCAAAACCAGACCGGAGTATATATGAAACGTTTCATACATTTAATCTCTTGCGCAGCCTTATTGTTTATGGGGCTATCTGCCGTTTTTCCCACACTCTCAAATGCCGATGACTTTGAAGACGGGTTTGCAGCCTACCAGCAGGGAGATTACGAACTTGCAGGCCGTCTTTTTTTAAAAGCGGCGGAACAGGACCACGCTAAGGCTATGTATAATCTGGGCATAATGTTCAGCAGCGGCTCCGGTATGCAACGGGACTTTTCTAAAGCGGCAATGTGGTTCAGAAAAGCAGCAGATCAAGGTTCGGTAGGTGCACAATACAATCTGGCAATGATGTACGCTAACGGCATCGGTGTTAAGCAGGATTATGTCCAAGCCGCACAACTGTATCTCCCCATTGCCGAGCAAGGCTTCGCTGAAGCGCAGAACAACCTAGCATCAATGTATGAAAACGGACTGGGAGTAACTCAAAATTTAGAAACTGCCCTGTCCTGGTATCGCAAAGCAGCAGAACAGGGACTGCCAATAGCCCAATATAATCTAGGCATAATGTATGCCCACGGCATGGGCATAGATCAGGATTTTAATCAGGCTGTGCAGTGGTACCGCAAGGCTGCGGAGCAAGACAATGTCATGGCGCAAAACAACCTTGGGTCTATGTATAACAACGGCAAGGGAGTTGACCAGGACTACTCCATAGCAGCCTATTGGTACCGCCGGGCAGCAGAACAGGGTTTTGCAGGAGCACAGCTTAATCTAGGCAGGCTTTACGAAAACGGTCTGGGGCTGGCGCAAGATTACGCTCAGGCTTCCCAATGGTATACGAAAGCTGCGGAACAAGGACTGTCAAAAGCCCAGCACGATCTAGCCATTATGTACGCAGAGGGCTTGGGAGTTCCTCAGAACCACTCACATGCGATCCTGTGGTACTTAACCGCCGCAGAGCAGGGGTATGCACTTTCCCAGTACAATCTGGGACTTATGTTCGACAACGGACTGGGAGTTAAACAGGACTACGCCAGAGCTGCCCAATGGTATTTAAAGGCTGCGCAGCAGGGAATCCCCGAAGCTCAGTATAACATCGCCGCAATGTATGAAAGCGGGCAGGGAATTACGCAGGACAACATTCAGGCATACATGTGGTTCAGCCTGTCAGCCGCGCAAGGAATTAAACAGGCTGCAAACAAACGAGACATGCTCGAAAAGAGAATGACTCAATCTGAAATACAAAAAGCATTGGAACTGACTGCTAAATGGCAACCGTCCCACAACCAATGATTTCTAGAAAAAGATGAAACGAAAAAGCCCCGCAAACTGAAGTTTGCGGGGCTTTAAACTTACCAAAAACGAAAACTAGAAATTAACTTTAACCTGCTCGGAATCTCCGTCACGGGCGGTGATTTCACCGATCTTCCATGAATTGAGCTTCATTCCGGCCAGTCTGTTGAGCACATCTTCTTCATGGTCTTTGGATACAACGAGGATGTAACCGATACCAGTGTTGAAAATCTGCAGCATTTCAGGCCAGCTGAGATCGCCCTGTTCCTTGAGCCAGTTGAACACGGGAGAAACTTCCCATGAATTAAAGTCGATTTCAGCGGTAACCTGCTTGGGCAGGATGCGGGGCAGGTTGTCATAGAAACCGCCACCAGTCACGTGAACCATCCCCTTGATCTCAATATCGCGGGAAAGGTTGTGAACCGCATCAACGTAGATTCTGGTGGGGGTCAGCAGTGCTTCGCCAATTTTCTGGTCAGTACCGGGCAGCAAGTCATCTGCTTTCAGGCCGGACTCATCAAAAATCTTGCGCACCAGAGAGTAACCATTGGAATGGATACCGGAAGACTCCAGACCAATAATGGAATCCCCAATGGTGATGGAGGAGCCGTCTACGATCTTGGCGTTGTCCACCATACCTACACAAAAACCGGAAAGGTCATACTCACCGTCAGCGTAGAAGCCGGGCATTTCAGCGGTTTCACCGCCGAGCAGCGCACAGCCGGACTGCTTACAGCCTTCACAGACACCTGCGATGACTTCTTCAGCCACACCGGACTCAAGCTTGCCAGTAGCAAAGTAGTCGAGGAAGAACAGGGGCTTTGCACCCTGAACGAGAATATCGTTTACGCTCATAGCCACAAGGTCGATACCGATAGTATCGTGCTTGTCTAAGGCAAAAGCCAATTTTAGTTTGGTTCCTACACCGTCTGCACCGGAAACCAGTACAGGCTCGTCCATCTGAGTAAGGTCAAGCTTGAACAGCCCGCCGAACCCGCCGATATCGGTGACGACACCCTTGGTGAAGGTGGAACCCACCATACCTTTAATGCGACCGATAAAATCATTGGCCGCATCAATGTCTACACCTGCAGCCTTGTATGCATCAGAACGACTTGCCATATTAATATCTCCTAACAGTCTTGCGGATAAGAACGGATGTATATGCTGAATCCCGCATAAGTTCAAGGAACAACATCACCCATTTCCCGCTGCCGGGAAAAGAAAAAGGTCCATTGTTTGCACAGGACCAAATAAGAGTTTATACTATGCCACGGAGAAATACCATGTACAAGAAAACTTTGCTCACCGCTTTTATTATTCTGGGTGTGTTCCTGTGCGGCGACGCCATAGCGGGAACCAAATTCATTAACAAGGACACCGCCAAGGATCGCAAGCCCATCCGCATGGGCACCGGGGGCGGCAACAAAAGCCAGATCACCATTGAATCAGATAATAATTCCAACACAATACGTGTTTCACCTAAAAAAGATGACGAAGACAAAGAAGACACACAGATCGGCCCCATCTTCGTGGTCCCTGAGATCAAACCGTAGCTAAAACATAAGGAAAATCATGCTCCATCCCGCAAGACTCTGGAAACCACTCAAGGACGGCAAGGTCCAATGCCGTCTATGCAGCCACTTCTGCATAATTGACGAACAGGCACACGGTAAGTGCGGGGTACGGCAAAATGTTGACGGCCAGCTCATGACCCGAACCTATGAGCTGGTGGCTGCACTCAATGTGGACCCGGTGGAGAAAAAGCCGCTCTATCACTTCCTGCCCGGGACCGACACATTTTCGCTGGGCACACAGGGATGCAATTTCGGCTGCACCTTCTGCCAGAACGCCTCTCTTTCCCAGCACCCCAAAACAGGACGCGAAATCACCGGGCAGAGAGTAACCCCGGAAATTCTGGTGGAAGCGACCATTGCCCACAAATGCGAATCCATCTCTTACACCTACTCCGAACCGACCATATTTTTCGAGCTAATGCAGGATACCGCCCGTCTTGCCCACAGCAAGGGACTGAAGAACATCATGGTCTCCAACGGCTTCCAAAGCCCGGACTGCATTGAAGAACTGACCGGACTGATTGATGCTGCCAACATTGATCTCAAAGCCTTCAATGATGATTTCTACCGAAACACCTGCGGAGGCCGTTTAAATCCGGTCCTCGACAATCTCAAGCATATGAAGAAAAACGGCTGGTGGGTGGAGGTAACCACCCTGCTCATCCCCGGAAAGAACGATTCCCCGGACGAGCTGAAACAACTGGCCGCTTTCATAGCCGATGAACTGGGCAGGGAAGTGCCGTGGCACATCTCCCGTTTCCACCCGGATTACAAAATGCAGGATTGCCCGGTCACGCCCATGGAAGCCCTGCAAAAAGCAAGAAAAACCGGGACCAATGCCGGCCTTGAATACGTCTACATCGGCAATGTTCCGGGCAATGACAATTCAGCCACCCTCTGCCCGGACTGTAAAAAAGAACTAGTCAAGAGGTTCGGCTTTGAAATGACCAATGTGGGACTTGCTGACGGCATGTGCAAGTATTGCGGGTGCAAAATTAACGGTGTATTTTAAGTAGTTATATATATAAGCAGTGCAGATAATGAATTAAATTTCAAAAAAATAAATTTAGTTCTTGCCAAGCAAATACAATTCACGTAGTTCCCTTTCTGCACGAAACAAGTCGGAGCATGGCGCAGTCTGGTAGCGCGCTTGCTTTGGGAGCAAGATGCCGGGGGTTCAAATCCTCCTGCTCCGACCAGTAAATTCAAGCCCTTACGTTATACTTTACGTAAGGGCTTTTTCGTTGTTGGGGACTCAATTGGGGACTTTTTTGAAAATGTGAAACAAAACGTGATGAGATTGCCTAAGTATCGACGCAGGCCACACCACAATTTTAATACATATTTTCAGACAGATAGACTAAAACTGCATTTTCTATCTAAATACATTCTTGCCATCAGTAGACTTGGCTGAAGAGCAATATGCCGCATAAAGGAAAAAGCCAGCCTCGGGGAGGCTGGCTTCCGTTGTCTGAGATGTAACTAACCCAATTATTTACCTGACAATATTTCAGAAACCTTACGCAAGTTATCAAAATTACCTTTTGCAAAGGTTTCATCGTACTCTTCTATTCGATCTATGGCTGTAGGATCATTTAAAACTTCATTGATTAGCCGTAATTGTTTGTCAAGCTTGTCTTTTAAATGTGGTATAATCAATTCCTTCTCATGTATTTCGGCTAATATTTTTTCATTATCGCTCAAATCTTTTACAATTCTATCTTCGATAGTTTGAATCTCTTTCCACTCTCTTTCTGACAATTCTTCTGGCTTAGAACTTGGGAATGTAATTTTATATAATATGGCATCAAACAAACCAAGCATCTTATTATACTTAGTAGATTTTGAACTAGCTTCAACTATTGAATTTGCATGTTCCACCATCAATTTATGATCGCTGTCCTTTACCCATTCTTCTTTCTCTTCTTGTAAAAACTTCTTTGCTTTGTCATTAGAAAAATACACACCAAACTTACTCGAAAGCTGCAATCTGTAAGCTAAGTTTTGCAAACGATTCTTCGCATGCTCTTCAACACCTTTTAAATCATGACTATCTAAAAAAGACACGCTATTATATTCAACAAGTAAATCTCTTGCTAGTCTAGCGGCATATAAGTCACTCAACGAAGAAACAAGCCTACGTCTATCGCGTTCTGAAGATACCAAGGAAGTTTGAATACTTGTTTTTTCTCTAAGATTCATAGTATTGAGAAAGGATTGAGATGCTTCACTTATTAAGGCATCTACATATTGACCATCAAGTTTATCTTTAAATTCACTCCATTTTGTAGAGCTATAATTTTCTGGTTTATCCAATTTATACAACCTTTCTAATTGCCAAACAGAAAGTCCAGACTTCATAATTAAGAGTTCAAGAATACTACTAAATTCTTTTACTGCCGCATTGGAAAGGTTATTCCATTCATTTTCACTGAGAAACTCAAATTTTCCAGAATTTAATGCCAAATATACTTTTGATCTTTCAGCTGAAGACACATCATATATTGATTCATAATTAAAATACTCCTCAACTGCTTTCTCACGTAATTCAATCCACTTCTCAGTAGTTATAAACCATGGTTTTTTGTTTTTTTGAAGATCTCTATATTGCTTACAATACCAATCAATATACATAGAAAAACTTTGCCAAAGGATGAGAAGTAGATAAAATCCAAACGGAGACCAAAAAAGAATAAATTCAGCTAGACTAGGCCCACCATCCTGCCCAAAAGCCTTAATCGCTTGCCCATTTCGGTACGCAATATGAAGACTTGAATCATTTAAAGGTGAATCTGAACTTAAAACTATGGAAATTTTACCTTCTGGAGGTAACTCAGGATACACGATCTCGATTCCATTAGAATTTTCAAACGTCTTCTCAACATCCGACGAAGAATGCTTGTTTAATTGAAAATGCTGAATCTTACCATTTACCTTTATAATAATCTTTTCGGCATGCTTATTTCCGACGTTCACAACTTCAAGCTGTTGAATATTTGCAGTCTTCCCCGATGTAAAAAAACTTGTTGGAATGCTATCAGATAAAGTAAATCTTAACTCAGGCTCTTCTTTTTGATAGTCATAAATCACTATCCCAGCAACAACACTAACAATCAGAGTAATAACTGCACCCAAAATTTTATTCATCATAAATGATCTTTATCTAAATTAAACGGTTAGGTTTTAATATTTATTAAGCTAGTCCTACTAAACTAAAAAGAATATTTCGGTTTACTTCGTATCGCAACCTCAAGACTCTTTTTGAATGCATCACACATACACCCATACCGATTTAAAAGAAAATATGGAATACCGAGGGGGAGTCCCTGAAACTTACCTAAACCAGCACCCGCAAACCTAAGAATCACACCAAAATTTTCAGCACCCCAAACCAGCAGGGCCGGACTAAAGCACGGGGAACCATTCACCCCCAAAAATCCCTAAAAATACCGGAAAGAATGTCCCCAATGCGAAAATTTATTTAATTAATTCAATGGTTGCAACATTCGATAACGGCTTTGGGAGCAAGATGCCGGGGGTTCAAATCCTCCTGCTCCGACCACCTAAAATTCAAAGGCCTTACGTTTATAACGTAAGGCCTTTTTTGTTTGCGAAGGATATTGTGTCAACTTGGACACATATCACGCTAACTATACTTAGAATCGTTCTTCAACTTAACATTAACTAGAACAACTAACTATGGAAGAAGAGTAAGGCAATTTTTTTCCCACTTGGCATACGGAGTGAGAGATGGATGTGACTATTGGTGACTTAATAAGATTTAATGAGTTCCTAGATTCGACAATAGACCCCAAAAATTTAGATGAGGAATTCATTACCTTAAGACAAGTCGAACTAGAGGGCATATCAAAGAATTCCGATGTTAAACATTTTCCTCTGATTGCCTTAAGCTATGCGAAATTAATGGAACTGACCGTTTTATTAGCGGGAAAGTATGCCGACAATTGCCGAACCACGGATTTTGGGGATCTTGTGGTAAACCCCAGACACATAGACGTGTGCATCTTAAATACCAGATTGATAACAGAAGATTACGGCATTGCTGAAAGTATTCCACGCTGGTTCAAGACACAAGTACATGAGTGTACTGGTAGCCAATACTCTGAAGACCTGGGAAGAATGGTCGTTGACCCATCTTTGCTATCCCATTTTCTTGAAAGAGGCCTACTGCTGAGAATAGTAAAAAAAGAAAGGCATACAAGATTAAGTGATCAGTTCCGGGATTGCATTCCATATGATGCTCAGTCCGCTTTTTCAAAAGAAATCGCGGAATTTATCCCAGCCGCACACAACCCGGTAAAAGAGCTTGATCTCGACGACAGGATAGGCAAAGGCCTCGATGTTGCACCATGGCTTGCCCGCAACACAGTATTGAATATAGTTAAAAACACCTTAAAAACCGATCTTATGAATGTGTTACGTGAGGTCATGTCAGCTGACTACCTGACAACAATTAATCAAAAATTTGAAAAGGCACATAACTCCCTAGCCTATGTAAACATGGGAAGGAAAAATTTCGCTAATTTTCCATATGATGAAGAGGTGCCCTTAACAGAGTGGACTGAGATCAATCGCACCTTGTGCCATTTCAACCTAGACGGCTATGGTATGATTCAGTCAGAATTAGATAAGAGCCTTTCCAATCCATGCTACAAAAGCCCTTTCCTGAACAGGTTGTTGTATAGCGTCCCTAAAGCACAGGACACAAATGATCAGAGACATCACGTAAAGTTTCAGCATCATCTGACAAACCACCGCTGCCATAGCGAACTGGCAATATAAATTAATTAGCCTTCGGGGACACAATAATTAGGAAGCCCTCACGTTTTATGACGTAAGGGCTATTTTTGGGGACTTTTTAAAAACTTAGAATGGCGTTGTGGTGTGAGGGTACGGGCTGACACCCACCTATAACCTTAATGCTTGTGCTCAGGATAATACTCTTCCAGCGCCTTAACACTTGCTTTCAGTTTCTTCACTGTTGCCATATCGGCCTTTTGCTTAGCCTTCATAGCGTTGACAATAACAGCATGATGGCGCTTTAACCGTTCCACATAATCCTTTTGGGAAGCCTTGACTCGCTGCGTGAGAAAGTAGTTTGAGATGGTGGAGATAATGTTTTGAGCATGATGCTCCTTGTTCATCACCCAACGGATGAACTGCTGCCGGGACTGAACATCAGTCTTGTCAGCCAACTCCTGAAGCATATTTACAGCCTTCTTCACGGTCTTCACATCTTCAAGCATTGCCTCAACACGGGCATGGTCGTCATAAATGCCGCAGGGTACCTGACAATGGGCTGATGCCAATACGGGCAGCAGAATCAGAAATGTTAGAACGGATATGCCGGAAATGGTTTTATGCAACACAGTGATTCTCCTTGTTAAAAATTTGAACTTTAATAGTCCATACCATGTATTTGGACGCACAGACAATCACTTCGCTCAGACAAAGACTCCTGCTACATATAGAAATGC
Source organism: Maridesulfovibrio sp. (assembly GCF_965230075.1). GTDB lineage: Bacteria > Desulfobacterota > Desulfovibrionia > Desulfovibrionales > Desulfovibrionaceae > Maridesulfovibrio. The sequence continues at coordinate 3,547,903 of NZ_OZ245945.1, forward strand.
CAAAATAGAGCCGTTTCAGTTCAACTTCCGTTCGGCTTGAATCGCTTAATAAATTTCCTGTCGATATAGTCTTTGACCCAGAAAGCGAGCGGGCCTCCAAAGCTCAACCCGTTTTTGTGCAATATGCCTTTCCCGCCCCCGGTATTGAATATGAGAAGATAGGAACCGCCCGGGGCGAACGGGTTCAGACTGCGGCCTTCGAGTTGGGCCCGCACATTATGGAGGAGCACAGGGTTCTGGCGTACGGCATAAACGCCCACTTTATCCAGTGGGGTCGGTTCGAAGCAGATACAATCGCCTCCACCGAAAATTTCCGGATGGGAAATGGATTGCAGGTAGCGGTTGACCATTAGCCCGCCATCCTTTCCAACGGGCATGTTTGAAGCAGCGAAAACCTTGGAAGGATTCACACCTAAGGCTAGAAAAATAATGTCTTGTTCATAGTGTTGCCCGTTTTGCAATATGACGCTGCCAGTTGCCACACACTCCACGTAACTACCCTGAACAATGTCGATTCCGCGTTTGTTCAGACTTTTAACTGCAAGGTTACGCACCCTGTCCGGCAGGTTGCGCAAAAATGAACTGCCCGTGAAAATCTGGATTTTCGCACCGAAGCGGCCCTGCTCTTTGACCGCAGCCAAAGCGTTGCCAGCAACTTCAAGGGCCGCAGGACCACCACCGCATATACCGATGCGCACCGCCCGTTCCGACGCGATTTCCTGAATCCGCAAGCGGGCCTGCAAAAGATTTTGTATGGGTTTTACGGTATAGATATCAGTGCTGTCCTTATCCGCGAGACTACTGGATACGTAACTTCCAAGATTGCAGGAGAGCACGTCGTAGGGAACTGCCTGCCCCGATTCAAGAAGCACCTGCCGCTTATGCGGATCTATACGTGCAACCTTACCGAGAACAAAAGTACCGCCCCGGCTTTCCACCATAGACTTAACGGGAAAACTGATTTTGTCGGAACTGTAAACACCTCCAAGCAGCCCCGGGCCCATCCCCGAATAGTAATGACGCTCATCCGGGCCAATGACCGTAACCCGGTGTCCATCCGCACTGATGTCCGGAATGGCTTCCATGAGCATCATATGCGCGTGGCCGGCACCGGCAAGGACAAGTTCTCCCATAGTAACTCCTGAGATAACCAGTTTTGATTACAATGATTATTAGCTATGTTTTGATAAGGTTTTGTTTAAGCACATGGTAAAGCTTTTGATTTTGCACCTCACTTGACTTTGCTGAATAAATCAAGTCCTTTCATTAAATGCAATATAAAAACAAAACATTGCTTAAGTTAATATCTATTTTACTACTTTTATCCTGCCCTCTTATGTTTGGGAATACAGGATGTGGAAATGGGCAGATCTTTCCTGAAGAACAAGCCAAAGCCTTACAGTCTTCTCTTGATAAATCCAGAATTACCCTTGGATTTCCGGGTGGAATGCTCGGCGTAAAGCAAGTACAAGGTGCAATATGGATGGGCACCAGTGGAAACGCAAATCTAAGTGGCAATGTTGCTTACATCGAAGACAACAATATATTATTTAAAATTCTAAACTTGTTCGTATGCCCAGCATATGCCAGCAGCACACCTATAGTAATGAATACAAATATGTATACACGTATAGGGAGCGTTACAAAAACTTTTACGGCTGCACTTATCATGAAGCTTGCTGAAGAAGGCAAATTGAACCTTGACGATAAAGTGGAAGATTGGATGGGTGCCGGATACTACCCCCGCAGCAACATAGTAACAATCAGGCAATTGCTGAATATGACTTCCGGTTTTACTAATTACACGCAGACACCTAGCTACTTTGCGCAATACACAGCCACCCCGAAAGGAACTTTTCAGCCCGAAAATCTAGTTAATTACGCAAGAACCAGCGTAAAGCCAAACGAATTTTATCCCGGTACAGGCTGGCATTATTCAAATACAAACTACGTCATTCTAGGATTGATTGCCCAAAAAGCAGGAGAAGCAGACTTTAAAACCCTGATACAAGAAAAAATTCTAGACCACTTAGATTTACAGAACACATACGTCCCGGAGACTGATGACAACACAATACTGAATCCCCATGTAAACGGTTATGAAAAACAGGGAGGTTCATGGATGGACACCACCGACCACTCCCCCAGTGTTGCTTTTTCCGCAGGAAATATGATTTCAAAGTTATCGGACATGCTGAGCTGGATTGAATCCATCCACGAATACCAAATACTGACCAAAGAGTCAGTAGATCAGATGATGACCTTGGTTGCAATTCCGGGCGGGACTCCCTGGAATGGTGAAAATTTTGGATATGGACTCGGCATAATGTACAATAAAGGAGCCACAGGACACAACGGCGATATTGATGGCTACAAAATTTGCTTATACAAATACAAAGATCACTATTTTGCAGTAGTAATTAATACCGACACCGCACCTGCCGGTGATGCAGAGACCGTTTTCTGGAATGCAGTGCGGACGCTTTACCCCAACGACAACATATAATCCTTTTTCACTTTCTCTCTGATCATTTCACCACCTACACCAAGTAGACGGCAAACTATTTAACTGATCCAGAAACGGAGGATATTGATCTGGCAGGGAAAGGTAGAATTCATTCACCTCATCGGCCCAATAATCGGACAGAGTCAGCCTTAAGCTACCCCTCATCAACATCATAAACCCGAATCTTATTGCTGCGCGGAAATTCCTTCTTCAAAAGTTTCTTAAGCAGCTTTTTCAAGCCCTTGAAATCTTCCGTATAACGTTCATTATCGAATCCGTCCTCGATAACTAAAAATGAATCCTCGCCCTTGCGCAGAATGACCACGGACCGGTCACGCTTGTAGGTCCGTAAATCCAGCCCGCATCCGACCTGAATTTTCTTGAGCTTGCGCATGACATTTTCTATTGCTGAAGCCTTATCAATCATGCTTTTGATGATATGTCCGTCCGTAAATTAGTGTCAATGCGCTCCTCTCCCCAATCTGAATTAATAATACATTAAGAATTCCTTTTGGAAACGCTATGTGCTAATGCTTTAAAAACAAAATAAATCCAACCTTATCAATTAACCAGACCAAATAGATTCAAGAATTGTCGAGTATGGCGCACCAATACCCGAGAACATATACTTACATATTTATTTTCTGTGCCTTTCTGCTGCTCAGTTCGATACCTCTTTCCTTTGCAGCGAATGAAGCACAATCCATGGTAGACGGGTTCAATCCCGAAACCATCAAGAAAAAAATTACGCTTAATGAAGCAGAGCTTGCATGGCTCAAGCAGGATAGGACAGTCACAGTAAGGGTTGGCGACTGGCCGCCATTCATGATGACTGACAACGAAATTTCCGGAATATCAATTGATTACCTTGATCTAATCTCATCAATTCATGGGATCAAATTCAAATACGTAACCCAGAACGAAGTCTCATGGCCTGAGGCATTACAATCCATTCGCGCACATGATGGAATCGACATGGTTCCGGCCATTCAGCAATCCGAGGACCGCAAGGCTTTCATGTCCTTCAGTGTTCCCTACCAGACCCTGCCTTGGGTTATTATAACCCGCGATGACGCTGAATTCGTGGGAGGACTAAGCGACCTAGGGAACAAATCAGTCTCAATTCAAGACCGCTTCATCCTGCAAAAACAAATTGAAAAGCAATACCCGGATCTTAAACTCAAGATAGTAAAATCAAGAACCCCCACCCTTGATTCACTCAAAGATGTGGCAACGAAAGAGGCCTACGCTACGATCAATGCTCTTCCGGTAGTTGTCTACTTTATCAAGCACTATGGACTTTCAAATCTGAAGGTGGCAGCCCCTGCAAAATTCGATGCACTCACGCTGTCTATGGGAATCCGTAATGACTGGCCGGAGCTGGCTTCCATTATCTCCAAAACAATCCAAGCCATGTCACATAAGGATGTAGCAGCAATACATAACACATGGCTCTCTGTTCATTATGAACCGGGCATCAGCACTGTGGAAGCAGAGAGATATGCATTTCTCGGTTTAATGACCTTGGTCATCGTAATAATCCTGTTTGTGACCATAAATCGGACGCTGAAAAAGAAGATCGCTCAACGCACAGAAGCCCTGCGAACAGAACTGGATGAACGTAACCGCATCCAGAGAGACTTAAAAATAAGCGAAGAACGCTACGACATGGCCTTACGGGCTGTGAGTGACGGACTTTGGGACTGGAACTTGCAGACCAATGAAGTTTACTATAGCCCCCGCTATTTTGAGATGCTTGGCTATGATTCGGACGAACTTCCTCACGAATATAAGACATGGTTCCATTTAATGCATTCGGACGACAGGGACCGGGCTTCCGAAATCGTGACCGCTTATTTAAACGGATTTCCCGAAAGTGATAAAGACTCACTGTTTTCACTGGAATTCAGAATGCTGACTAAGGACGGGGACTGGAAATGGATATTATCGCGCGGGCGGGTTCCTGAATTTGACGAGCAAGGGAATCCGGTCAGACTGATCGGCACCCATATGGACATAACGGAGCGAAAAAAAACAGAACAATTAATGGTTCAGACAGAAAAAATGATGTCCATCGGCGGTCTGGCTGCAGGCATGGCCCATGAAATAAACAACCCTCTTGCCGGCATTCTGGGTCATAGCCAGAATATGAGCAACAGACTTTTCAGTCACACAAAAGCCAATATCCGGACAGCCGAAAAACATGGTATCAAACTGCAGCAGATTCAGGACTATATGAATGACCGTGATATCCCCAGGATGCTCGAAGGCATTCGAACAGCGGGTGGCCGGGCTGCCAAAATCGTCTCCAACATGCTCAGTTTCAGTCGGCAGAGTGAAAAAGAGTACTCTCTGCATGATATTACTAATCTTCTGGAGAAAGCCATTGATCTTTCCGCCAGTGACTACAATCTGGAGAAGCTATATGACTTCAGACAGATAGAAATAATCCGCGAATATGAATCCCAAATTCCGCCGGTTTATTGTGAAGGAACCGAGATACAACAGGTCTTCATGAATCTCCTGAAAAATGGGGCGGAAGCGATGATGGAGAAGGACTATGAGTATGAACAGGATTCTCCTCATTTCATCTGCCGGATACGTAAAACCCGGGAAGCTGCCATTATTGAAATTGAAGACAACGGTCCCGGTATAACACATGAAACCCGCTCCAGAATTTTTGAACCTTTCTACACAACCAAAGAAGTGGGCAAAGGCACCGGGCTAGGTCTTTCAGTTTCATACTTCATAATAACAAGCCACCACAACGGCAGCATGAGCGTGGACTCCAGTCCCGGAAACTGGACCCGCTTCACTATCAGAATTCCGTTTAAATAAGCTCACAGGCATACAAGCGGTAAAGCCTATTGATCAAAACCTATCCTTCTGCACAGGAAGGGTAATAGTGAACCGCGCGCCTCTTCCCGGAGCAGAACTGACCGTAAATGTTCCGCCATGATTCTGAGTGATGATGAAATACGAAACCGAAAGTCCCAAACCGGTTCCAACACCGGCAGGCTTGGTGGTAAAAAACGGCTCAAAAATCCTTTTCCGAACCTCGGGCTTTATTCCGGGTCCATTATCCTCAATCTCAATAATAACAGAATCTCCACGACTACGTGTTCGCACATAGATATGCGGCTTTGTACCGGAAAATCCATATTCACTCATGGCCTGTGCAGAATTTTTAAAAAGATTAAAAAAGACCTGTTCAATCTCGGTCTGCGAACAAATTATACTCGACACATCCGGGGAAAACTCACGCACGATATTGATATGCGTAAAGTCATATTTCCGCTTAAGATCATAATCCTTAGCTGAAAGCTCCAAAGATTCTTCAATCAAATCATGAACATTAACAGTTGTTACTACATCCTTCCCGGGCTTGCTGAATTCCAGCATGTTGGAAACAATTCTGGCTGCACGCATTCCGGAATCCTTAATCCCCCCAATAATGGAACGAATTTTCCGGGACTCAAGATATGCCTGCATGGCCTCAAGCGAACACCCGGCCTCATCTGCGGCAGTTATGTTGGCTTTTATTTCAGGGGAAAACTTACGTTCCAGATTCTGTGCCCCCTGCATTATTCCGCCGAGAGGATTATTGATTTCATGGGCCATTCCTGCGGCAAGGCCTCCCACGGACATCATCTTCTCGGTCTGGACCATAATCTCTTCCATGCGCACCCGGGACGTAACATCATCAATCCTGACCACCACCCCTTTGACTTCAAAACCACGTAAGGGGAAAGCCGTAATATCAAACATCTCTGATGAATCTTCACTGATTGCGGTCCGTTCAATAGTTTTGGGAGAATTGAACTGCTTTGCTTCAGCAATCACGTCAACAATATCTTCACGGCCGGAAAAAAAGACCTCAACGTTTTCAGGCTCAATTTCAGTTGTATCCAGATCGAACAACTCCAAAGCACGATTGTTACACTGGCAGACATCCATATCCTCATTAACCCAGATCAGGGCTGAGGGCATGGAATCAATAACACTCTGGAAATAGCTTTTCGAAACAATAAGATCATGCTCTCGATCACGAACCTGTTCAGCCATGGAATCAAAAACCCTGCCCAATTCATCCAGTTCAACAAATCCGCTCTCTTGTGAAGCTGATGTGGGATAGTCACCCTTGGCAACAGCAGATAACTTCCTGACATAGCCCACCAGCGGAGTCACCACATCTTCACGGAACTCCTTCTTCAAGGCAAAAAGAAGCACCATAAAGAAAAAGACTACCAACAGACCGATCAACAAGCCAAGAGCGATGACAGGCTGAAACAGGTAATAGGCCGTGCACCCGACCAGAAGCTTCCAGCCGGTTCCGGTTATATTCACAACACGGCCAAATGAAAGAGTGTTTTCTGCCCTGTAGAATTCCACCTCCTCAGGTGCCAGACTCTTTTTAAAAATATCCAGATTTCCAACATTAGCCTGTATCTTAACCAGCTCCCGGTTAGGGTGGACAATTAGATTACCATACGAATCTGCAAGAATTATTATCCTGTTGGAAGACAGGAAGCCGTAAATAAATTTCTGCAGGGCACCGAGATCAAGTTCGGCCACAAGTTTACCTCCCCCCTGAACCGGTATACTGACATAAACTACCAGCTTGCCTGAATGAGCAGAAATCATAGGTGAGGTCAATATACGTTTTGATTTTTCCGAACCGCTAAACCGGATTGGGAAATCGACCCCCTTAATGCCATGCGGAGCCACGGCTATGATGTTTTCATTTTTATCCAGCAGGATAAGACGGTCAAACTGCCCGAAACGGTCATGCAAACCGCTAAAATAAGTACGAAGGCTATGAACATCACCATCTCCGCTCATTATGGCCACAGAGCGCAGCACATCCTCCGCACCATCAATATAAAATTCCACATTGCGGGACAGGGATCTTGAAAGCTGCACGATCTCACGTTCCATGGTGTTAATCTGATTCAATCCCACAATAGAAACCAAAATGACAGTCATGATTAACCCGGGCACAAGTATCCATTGGACCAGCTTGCCCTGAAAAATTTCAACAACCGAATCCCTGCTCATTTCTCTCTCTTTGATACTGTGACAAAATGTCCATCTTTAACCGTCACAATATGTCCGTTACGCTTTACATCCCCGAACTCATTAATCTCAAAAGGCCCTATCAAACTATCATCAAAACTGATCCCCGGAACTACGGCGACCAACCCTTTTGTGCTCCCGCCATTCCTTTTTACAGCTTCCGCAAAAACCTGCACTGCCTGATAACCGAAAACAGCTGCAAAGTTGGGAGGCCAGCCAAAACGCTTAATAAACCTTTCTCTGAACTCCGCATATTCTCCTTCAGGCTCATCTTCAGCGAAATGGACCACAAAAAGTATCCCTTCCACACTTTTGCCGCCAGTCTGGACCAATTCTTTGGTATATCCCCACATACTGCTCATGATTGTCCAATCCGTCTTATTCAGGGTACAGAACTGGGCAAATACTGCCAGATCACGCGCAGAAGTGACCATTACCACTGCGTCAGGATTCATACTCTTCAGTTCATCGACAATTTTTTGCCAATCTACAGTTTTTTTTTGCTTGCCAATACTTATCTCGCCAACAAGATTTCCGCCTTTTTCTTCAAATTTTTCAATAAATACTTTTTTATAGGATTCGGAAAATGCCTGATTTGAAGTGTCCCAGACAACTGCCAGTTTCTTCTTGCCAAGCTTATCCACTGAGTATTCAGCAAGCCCTTTGGATAAATCCGTAAGAGTTGGGATTACCCTGAAAAAATTGTCTTTAATCCCCTGCAACAAAGGCGTTGAGGTAGTGGGAGCAATATAAACGACTCCGCTGTCCTTCATACCTTGGACAGCCGCCATAGATTGTGAACTGGTCATATGCCCAATAATAACGGAGGCACCTTCGGCAACAAGTTCCCTGTCTGCTTTAACAGCCCCTTCAGGAGTATTCTGGTCATCACGGACAATAAATTCAATCTTGCGTCCGTCAATTCCGCCAGCTCCATTGATATCCTCAACGGCCAGCAAAGCACCGTTACGCCCCTGAACACCGAGATCGGAATATTTACCTTTAAGGGTTCCTGAAAACCCCAGACGTATAGGATTATCAGAACATGCGCTCAACGGCAGACAAATGAGCAATAACCACAACAAGACGCCATTTTTACCAAATTGAAAACTAGCTCTCAACATTCACTCCTCCTGCATTAAGGACATAAAGAGTCACTCTGAGTATAACCTGAAAGGGCAGTGAACGCCAATAATGATAAACAAAAAAACATGTTCCTATATAATCAAAAACGAGCTCCAAGATGTCCCGGACTACCTTCCGGAACCAATTAATTTCAAACCTTGTTGACCAGTTCTCAGCTTAGTCGTATTTTTCATATTATATATAACCACTGAAATTGACATCCGGAGACCGCATGGGACTGATATTCAAACGTAAAAACGCAACAAAACCGCCGTTGCTCTTTGTCAGCGATGTTCGCCGTGAATTCCTTATCGCCGATATTACCCGCAATTCAGTCCCAAGCGGCATGTACTACCTGCTCATGGGTGTGGCTGTCATCATCGGTTCTATCGGTCTGACAGCAGACAGTCCCGCCGTAGTTATCGGAGCTATGCTGGTCTCACCGTTAATGACCCCGATATTCGGACTTTCACTAGGGTTGGTTCGTGGAGAGATGAGCCTCATCCGCGCTTCTGTGTTTTCGGTAGCTGCCGGAATTCTCATCGGGATATTGGGAGGCATACTTATCGGAAGTCTTCCGATCTTCTTTGAACTGACTCATGAAGTAATATCAAGAACAAAACCGAACCTGCTTGACCTTGGGGTTGCCGCCTTTGCCGGAATTGCCGGAACAGTTGCCCTCATTGATGAGAGGGTCAGTCCGGTCATGCCCGGAATCGCCATTGCAACCTCTCTTGTCCCGCCGCTTTGTGCCAGCGGTCTTTGTCTCGCTCTACATCAATACTCTGACGGATGGGGAGCATTCCTGCTCTTCTTTGCCAACTTTCTGGTTATTCTCTCAGTCGCCAGCGGACTCTTTATTATTACCGGATTTATCCCCCACTCAGAAGATGAACCCCTGCCGCGACTGATAAAGCATTTTTCCATAAGCACAATAGGGTTGATCATTGTTGCGGCCTTCCTGACTAAATCCCTCGTGGAAGTAGCCCTCTCCCGTCAGGTTGATAACAGCTTACGAACTGTGGCAACCCAAGCAATTACCTCAATTCCCAACACAACAATAGAAAAAATAAGCCACGAATTAAACGAAGGAACTGTAAACGGCTTCATAACTCTGAATGGCCCGGCCTCACTTAAAGCCAATGCCATAAAAAAAATGGAGGAAACTGCTGCCAAGACTTTGAATAAACCGGTTAAAATAATAGTCCGCACCAGCATCACCCAGAGTATTTCATCTTCACCGCAATCAACAAGTGCCCTTCTCAATGCACATGCGAAAAAGCAGCATATTAAACTGGAACAAAGCGCCATGATCATGGAGCAGGCAGAGCTGTTGCTCCGAAGTATAATGTCTGAATACCCGTGGTACACCCTTTCAGGCATCAACTATGCAAAACTCAAAAGCGGTCCGGGGTTGATCATTGAGATAAGCGGCCCCGAACGCCCTATGCCGGAGTCGGTTGAAAAATTGGAAAATATGTTGCGCAAGAACACCAGGGTCAACGACCTTTCCCTGATCATCCGTTACTACAAAAGCTATGACATAACCCGCAACGGAAGAAACCTGTTTGGAGTACATTATTCAGGAAAAGAATCCCCGCAAGCTAAAGAGATTGAGCAACAAACCATAAAACTAATAGATGAAATACGAAATATTTTCCCTATCCATGTTGAAGCCCAGCAAATGAAAAACGGCTGGAAAATCATGGCAGACGTTACCGGAGCACGGCTTGTTCAAAGCAAAGAAATTAAAAAAATAGAGGAAAAACTTGCCAACAAGTTTTCGACCCGGATCAAGCTTTACGTATATTCAAAAACAGAAGGAGTTGTTGAGAATGACGGTCTCAAGCCCCTTGAGTTCTTCAACACCACTCACCAGATAAAACGTCTTGATGTGAAATAATTAATTTCTGCTGCAAATCTCAATCGCCAGAGACATCAATGTTTATTTAGATCACTCTGGATGCCTTCCCCGCTATTTGTTATGATGGTCATAATTATAACACCTAGATATGGGAAAAACGATTGAAATACTATCACAAATTGATTCTTTTAGGCCTGATCATGGTTCTTGTTTGGACTGGGTCCATATTTTTCTTCTACAATAGAATAATTCAGGCTGAAAAAGATAACACATACAAATCCGCCCTTAGAGAAGCAGAGGTGGCTTTTGAAAAAGACCTGACCTACCGCCGCTGGGTGGCTGGACTGGGTGGTCTTTACGCCGAAGTTTCATCCAAGCTCAAGCCAAACAAACACCTCCATGTGCCGCAGCGCGACGTTACCACGACCGGCGGCAAAGTAATGACCATAATCAATCCTGCTTATATGATGCGTATGGTTTACGGAATGATGGATAAGGAAGCAGGATTGCATGGACATATAACCAGCCTCACCCCTATCCGCCCCGGCAACGCCCCATCTGAATGGGAAGCCGAGGTCTTAAAATCATTTAAAGCCAACCCTGTTGATTTTCATGCACTGGCAACGGAAAACGGTAAGCCGGTTCTCCATTTCATGCGCCCCATGATCACTGAAAAGACCTGCCTCAAATGTCATGCACAGCAGGGGTATAAGGAAGGCGAAATCAGAGGCGGGATCAGCGTGACAGTACCTATGTCAGGATACCGGCAAGCCATGCAGGCTTTCGTTGCTGAGACAAATAATTCATTCATCACCATCTGGATCGCCGGAATCCTGTCCATAGTCATCGTTTTCAATACCCTGATCAAATATGAACATGCTCGCAGCAAGGCCGAAGAAGAATTGGGCAAAACCAAAAACTATCTGGCTAATATCATTAACTCCATGCCATCAATTCTTGTAGGAGTTGATCCGGACGGAAAGATCACCCATTGGAATATGGAAGCGGAAAAAATTAGCAGTATCAGCTCCAATGAAGCTGTAGGCCTCCCTTTAGACCAAGCGCTGCCTGAGATGCAAAACGAACTGCAAAGAGTTCTTGCAGCAATGAGAAACAGAGAAATCGAAACAGACTCAATGCAGACTAAAACCGATGTCGGAACTACTCGCTACGACGACATCACTATTTATCCTTTAGTAGCAAATGGAGTTGAAGGAGCGGTAATTCGTATTGACGATGTGACAGAACGGATGAATCTGGAACAAATGATGATCCAATCTGAAAAAATGATGTCTGTAGGCGGTCTGGCTGCAGGGATGGCCCATGAAATCAACAATCCCCTGGCCGGAATTCTCGGGCATACCCAAAATATTGAAAAGCGTTTGTTCAGTGACATGGAAAAGAATAAAGTTGCAGCCGCTGAATGCAACATCTCACTTGATAATTTACGCCGTTACTTAGACAAACGCCAAATTCCAAAGATGATAGACGGGATTATGGAATCAGGAAACCGTGCAGCCAAAATTGTCTCCAACATGCTCAGCTTCAGCCGCAAAAGCGATAAGATAAACAGGCGCTATCAATTAGCGGAACTGCTGGATAAAACCATTGATCTGGTAGCCAACGACTATAACTTGAAAAAGCATTATGACTTCAGAAAAATAGCCATTGTCCGTCAGTACGATGAAGATACTCCTGCGGTTTATTGCGATGGCAATGAAATTCAGCAAGTATTCCTGAACCTGCTCAAAAATGGTGCTGAAGCTATGATCGAAAAGGATTACGAGCAGGAGCGCCCCAAATTTATCTGTAGAGTAAAAACAGAGGACGGTATGGTCATAGCCGAAATAGAAGACAACGGCCCGGGTATCTACATAGAGCCTATAAGTAGAATCTTCGATCCATTTTTCACCACCAAAGAGCTCGGCAAAGGCACTGGTTTGGGCCTTTCGGTATCTTATTTCATCATTTCCGACCAGCACAGCGGGATCATGGAAGTTGACTCAGCTCCCGGTGAATGGACCAAATTCACCATCAAGCTTCCCCTTTAATAACCAGCCACTCCTCATAAAGCTGCTCTTTAGAAAAGCAGAAAGGCCCCGCGAACGGGGCCTTTCTTATATACAGTGAGATACAGCGGTTAAGCTGCGTATGTTCTACTATTTGAAAGCCATGGTAGCTTCAACAGCTTTCTGCCAGCCTTCGTACAGCTTTGCAGATTCTGCTTCTTCCATTTTGGGATCGAACTCACGGTCGATGCCGAAGTTCTTTTTGATGTCGTTCTTGTCGGACCAGAAACCAACTGCCAGACCTGCGAGGTAAGCAGCACCGAGAGCGGTGGTTTCAATGCACAGGGGACGCTCAACGGGAACACCGAGGAAGTCGGACTGAATCTGGAGCATCAGGTCGTTAGCAACTGCGCCGCCGTCTACGCGGAGTCTTGCCAGCTCAATGCCGGAGTCAGCTTCCATTGCGGAGAGAACGTCTTTGGTCTGGTAGCAGAGGGACTCGAGGGTAGCACGTACAAAGTGTTCTTTGGTGGTACCACGGGTCAGGCCGAATACTGCACCGCGAACTTCGGAGTTCCAGTAAGGAGCGCCGAGACCAACGAAAGCGGGAACCATGTAAACGCCTTCGGAGCTCTGTACGCGGGTTGCGTAGAGTTCGGAATCTTTAGCGTCACGGAACATTCTCATACCGTCGCGCAGCCACTGAACAGCGGAACCTGCTACGAAGATGGAACCTTCAAGAGCGTATTCAACTTTACCGTCAACACCCCATGCGATGGTGGTCAGCAGGCCGTTCTTGGAAGGAACTGCTTTTTCACCGGTGTTCATGAGCATGAAGCAACCGGTACCGTAGGTGTTCTTAGCCATACCTTCTTCGAAGCAAGCCTGACCGAACAGAGCTGCCTGCTGGTCACCGGCCATACCGGAGATGGGAATTTCGAGGCCCTGAAACTTATCTTTGTGGGTGTTACCGTATACTTCGGAAGAAGGCTTAACTTCGGGAAGCATGGAAGCGGGAACGGTGAGAGCTTCGAGAATTTCTTCGTCCCACTTGAGCTCGTGGATGTTGTACATGAGGGTACGGGAAGCGTTGGTGTAGTCAGTTACGTGAACTGCGCCGCCGGTGAGCTTCCAAACCAGCCATGTGTCGATGGTACCGAAGAGGAGGTCGCCTGCTTCTGCTTTTTCGCGAGCGCCTTCAACGTTGTCGAGAATCCATTTTACTTTGGTACCGGAGAAGTATGCGTCGATGAGCAGACCGGTTTTTTCACGAACAATGGGATCAAGACCTTTTTCTTTAAGTTCGTTGCAGATGTCCATGGTCTGGCGGGACTGCCATACGATTGCGTTGTATACGGGCTTACCGGTATTCTTGTCCCAAACAACGGTGGTTTCACGCTGGTTGGTGATACCGATAGCTGCGATTTCGGCAGCAGGAACGTCAGCAAGAGCTTCAGCTACTACGGACTGGACAGAAGACCAGATTTCCATAGCATCGTGCTCAACCCAGCCCGGATTGGGAAAAATCTGAGTGAATTCTTTCTGGGTAACTTTCTGGATCTGACCAGCTTTGTCGAAGATGATTGCACGAGAGCTGGTGGTACCCTGGTCAATTGAAAGTACGTATTTCTTTTCCATTTTAAATTCCCCTTTTGGTAATTAGGGGTGAAGGAACCCTTCACCCCGTATTATCATTTAATTTCTATCTATCAATCGTGAGATTTAGCCAACGAGAGCTTTGTAAACCAGAGCACCTGCAACACCACCGCAGATGGGTGCTACAACAGGAATCCAGGAGTATCCCCAGTCGCTGTCGCCTTTACCGGGAATAGGCAGGATGGCGTGAGCAATACGAGGACCGAGGTCACGAGCAGGGTTGATAGCGTAACCGGTGGGACCACCAAGGGAAAGACCGATGGCCAAGATGAAGAAACCGACTACCAGGGGGTTGAGGCCCTGAGAGAATTCGTTGGCACCGATACCAAGAATGATGAAGACCAGGAAGAAGGTACCGATAAATTCGCAGAGAAAGTTTTCACCGGTGCAGCGGATAGCGGGGCCAGTGGAGAATACAGCCAGTTTCAGGCCAGCATCCTGAGTGGGCTCCCAGTGGCATTTGTAGGTGAAGTAGCAGATTACAGCACCGAGGAATGCGCCGATCATCTGGCCGGCAATGTAGAGGGGAACACTTGCCCAGGGGAAATATCCGCCAGCAGCAAGACCGATGGTTACGGCAGGGTTGATGTGTGCACCGGAATATTTACCGGCTACGTAGATTGCAAATGTTACTGCCATACCCCAACCCATGGTGATGACAATCCAGCCACCATTCTGGCCTTTGGATTTTTCAAGCAGGCAGTTGGCAACTACGCCGCAACCGAAAAGGGTAAGAATCATTGTACCAATTAATTCGCCTAAGAAAGGACTCATAATCACTCCCACATCTCTTAAAGCAGTTAAAACACAAATTCGTTTCTTTTCGGAAACGAATACCACCTCGCGCTCGATTATCTCTCACGCTTTTCCATTTCCTATGAGTTAACACTATTTTGTAACAAACAAAAAATCAACCCCATAATGTTCAAAATCGAAAAGAAATTTTCACTTTAAGCTTTCGGTTTAGCAAAAATAGTTTGATATTAAACAGTTGCAACATCTATTTCTAAAATATATTTTCTCTTCCAACACCTCCTTCTCCGCTAGTAATGCGGGTTTTATGACACACAACAACGTCTCCGGTCCTTTTATCTGAAACGAAAACGACACACAGCCGTAAACACAAAAGGATTCATGTAGACACTTATGCATGCTAAATGAACACCTGTGTAAAGAAATTGAAATCGAATATACTCAATTTCCAACATGGGCACACTATTTTTTTGCACTAAAATGAAAAAAAAGAAGCCGTCGGCCCAGGCGACCGACGGCAAAGGGAAGTGGTGACGGGGGTAGGGAAGCCCCCCATCGTTCTTTGGAGAATATGGTGCACTAAAAACAGTGCGAAATATGTTTATGCAATAGTCCGGTTGGGCGTTGGTGCAGTAGGGGTACATCAACACCCGTACCGGGGAAATCGCAATATATTATATGTTAGTCTACAATATAGTTCTTAGCCAGCTCCTGGAACTGTTCAATCTGCTCTTTAATCCAAGCCTCATCTTTACCAAGCTCTTTAGCCATGATTTCAGCAGCTTTGGGTGCAACTTCATTGGCAGCCTTAGCGTCGATGATCAGTGCTCTGGTCCTGCGGGACAGGGCATCACCAACGGTCTGTGCCCATTCGTGACGAGCAGCCCAGACAACTTCGAGCCAAGAGTAAGGCAGTCTTTCATGCATGCGTGCATCAAGCTCGGGGTATTCTTCAGCCAGAGCCATGATCTCAGCAGCTTCGCTACCGTAAACATGCATGTGATCGTTGTGATCGAACTCTTCAGTGTAACCGTGCAGCTTAACGTTCTTGGTCACGCAGGGACGGAAAGGCAGGCCGCCCATCTGAATTGCGTTGTCAATGCAGTCTTCAGCCATGTGTCTGTAAGTGGTCCACTTACCGCCGGCAATGGTCAGCAGCTTATTGGGAGACACGGTCAGGTAATGGTCCCTTGAAAGAGCGGAGGTGGATTCGGAATCACCTGCAGCAATAAGGGGACGGATACCGGTGAAAACACTGCGTACGTCAGCGCGGGTCGGAGCCTTGGCAAGGTATCTTGCGGAGTGCTCAACGAGGAAGTTGATTTCCTCTTCAAGAGGCTTGGGTTCCATGCAGACACCGTCAAGAGCGGTATCAGTGGTACCTACAACAACCTTGCCGTGCCAGGGCACGAAGAAAATTACGCGACCGTCATCGGTCTTGGGAACCATAATACCGGTTTCACCACCGAGGAATTCACGGTCGATAACAATGTGAATACCCTGACTGGGTGCGATGAGTTTCTTGTGGTCGGGGTTATCCATGTTCATAACGTCATCGGTGAAAATACCGGTGGCGTTGATAACAGCCTTGGCTTTGAGCTCATAGCTTTTGCCGGAGAGCTTGTCTTCAGCCTGAACACCGCAGACATAGCCGTTGGAGTTCTTAACAAGGTTGGTAACCTTGGTGTGGTTCATGGGGCAACCACCCATGTCAGCCATAGTACGGGCAAGAGTCAGAGCAAGACGAGCATCGTCAAACTGACCGTCGTGGTAAGTCACGCCGCCCTTAAGGCCCTTGGCAAGAACGCCGGGAACTTCCTGCATAACTTTACCTTTAGTAAAGATCTGGGAAGGACCGAAGCTGTATTTTCTAGCCAGCATGTCATAGCATTTCAGGCCGATACCGTAGTAAGGAAGACCCCACCATTTATAGTCGGGAACAATGAACTTCTGGTTGTAGCACATGTGCGGAGCGTTCTGCTTGAGAATACCACGCTCGTACAGAGCTTCCATAACCAGGGAAATATTACCCTGCGCAAGGTATCTGACACCACCGTGAACCATTTTGGTACTACGGCTGGAAGTAGCTTCGGCGAAGTCGCCCTGCTCAAGAAGAAGAACGGAATAACCACGGGCAGCAGCATCAAGACCGGAACCAAGACCGGTAGCACCACCACCTATAATAATGAAATCCCAGACTTTTGAGCTGTCTTCCATCTGCTGAATATAATCTGAACGTTTCATGCAACACCCACTCTATAAACCAACCGCGAACGGTGGATAAAAATTGTAATGAACATATGAACCCGAAACCGAAGAAAAGCCTTCCGGGAGTCGGATTCCTCCCACGCATCATATTTCAAAACGAAACGCTGAAAATTTCTAAAGCCACCTCTTTCCGTTTCGCTTTTGAACAAAATGTGACATATTGAAAACAATATGACAAGAATTTATTTTCATTTTGCAAGACTTTTATATAAAAAGAAAATAAAACCCAGACCTTACGACTGAAAATACATTTTCGATCAGCGAATCAAAAAAAGCACCCATTTATCGTTATCAGCGACCAAAACCTTTTAGAATCTTTTAATTTAGCTTGTTTTTCATTTAAGAATAGCAGTATGATCAATAAACAACTCCACCGGAAAATAAAACAAAGTGGTTTACCTTGCTTGTGAACGCGAGTGCTGCTAAAGAAAGGTTATTAACGATCAATTTTCATTTTACATTAAATGAATACCTTTGGGTAGAAAAACAACCAAAAATACCGAAGTCTCTCATTATATAAGCAAAATTGTTCGGTGGCGAAAGGAAGGAGCGGTCGTTTTGACTGAAAGACAAAAAAGAAAACAGAAAGGCATGAAGTTCAACCTCGAATCATTATCCAAAAGGCAACGGGAAATCTTTAACATTGTAAATGAAAGAGGCTTCACTCCAATTGAGTCCCTTGCACAACATTTTGAAGTAACTCCCCAGACAATCAGACGGGATATCAACAAACTCTGTAAAAACAACCTTTTGCAACGCTTTCATGGCGGAGCAGGCAGGGCTTCCAGTGTTGAAAACGTTGATTACAGTGCACGCAGGAACATCCTGCATCAGGAAAAACGGCTTATTGCGGAGATGGTTGCCAAGCATATCCCCGAACATGCTTCCATGTTCATAAATATCGGAACAACCACCGAAGAAGTCGCCAAAGCCCTTTCCAACCACAAATCCCTGCGCATTATCACCAACAACCTCAATGTTGCCCAGACCATGAGTAACAACGACTGCGAAGTAATCGTAGCCGGGGGCATGGTCCGCCAGCGCGACAAGGGGATCACCGGTGAAGCCACTGTTGAATTCATAAAGCAATTCAAGGTTGATTACGGCATTATCGGGGTTTCCGGCATTGATGAAGACGGTACCCTGCTCGACTACGATTACCACGAAGTGCGTGTAGCCCGTGAAATCATCAACAATGCCCGCAATATTTTTCTGGTCACCGACCACACTAAATTCAACCGCAACGCCATGGTCCGCATCGCCGACCTCGGTGAAATTGATGCAATATTCACCGATAAGCGTCCGCCGCAGGTCTTCTGTGACCTTATGAAGAGTAAAGAAGTGGAACTCTACGTTACTGAACGAGATTCCGAAGACGAAGAATAAAAAAAAGGCGGCTCACATGAGCCGCCTTTTTCATTTGAATGTTCATTTTCAAAAGAATGATCACATTAAACACTTGAGTCCACCCATAGCCCATGGGCAATGTCCGCAGGGAACTTCCACTCCCAGACAATCATACTCGAATTCATTACTGCGCCCGATGATATCATCACAGGGAACCATGGGGCAGTTGGAACAATACGGATATTCGTATTCAAGGACCTCGACACGGAAGGCCTCATAAGGTTCGGACTTCCAGATTTCACCCATCCCAGATTCAGCAATATTTCCGAATTTCTTCTGACGAAGCAGTTTTTCACTGCCGTCCAGATAACAGGTGCAGCTGTGCCAGAGAAACGGGCAAGGCGAGACCTCACCTTTTGAAGTGATGAATGCGGCCCCGTCTTCTATAAATGAACAGCGCAGTTCGTTTTCAGCCATGAGCGGCGGCAAACGCAATTCTACGCCCAATTCTGCGGCCAGTTCTTCAGACCGGGAATAGATTTCCTTCAACTCCCGATACTCTTCTGCCTGGCTGCGCAGATCCCAATCAGCAAGCCTGCGCAGGTTAATCCAGACATCGCGGCTCTCAGCTTCGGCACGCATTTCGCGGATCAAGTCAAAAAGCTGCTCGCGCTTCATACTCCGGCCCGGAGTCCAGACAAATCCGAAATAATTCTGCAAATCCTGACCGCGCTCGCAGGCAATGTTCTTCCACTTGTCAAAAAGCTCAACTGCTGCGGGAGTGTTAGGGTTGAACAGGGACTGTTCCTGCATGGATTTGTGATAGGCAAGCACATGTGAACAAAGAATGAACTCCACACCCTGCCCTGCAGCCCAGCGAATCACATCAGGCAATTGCTTATAGGTATCGGCCATGAGCACAAATTCCGCACCCAACCTAATCTTTTTCCCGATCTCCTGTGCTGCCTGATTCAAAAGTGAAAAGGTGTGCGCCAAGCGATCAGTGCTGGACTGTCCATGCAATTCCCCTTCAGTGGCTGAGGAATCCAGTGAATCAACAGAAACACAGAAGGTATCCACCCCGGACTCAACCAACTCCCGGGCCCGCTGCTCTGTAAAAAGCAATCCGTTGGTCTGGAAACCGATGGAACCTTGCTTTGTCATGTGTTCACGGGCAAAAGAAGCAATGGCTGCAAGATCAGGATGCAGCAAAGGCTCTCCGATACCGTTCAGGACCAACTTCTCGCAATGCTCCAAGGCCGGACCGAGTTTTTTAAAGTCTTCAATACTCAGATCCAATTCAGAAATATCGCTTTCCGGCGCATATTTTACACACATAGAGCAATTCATATTGCAACGGGTGGTCACCTCCACTTGAAGCCGTGCAGGATAATTACGAAAAGCTGCGGGAAAAAATTTTAAGGGACTGTCAGCAATTCTTTTCAGCATGCCACCCATCCTTATATATTAAGTTCAAATTAATTTTCTTTTTTTGCCAAACAGCAAAGCTACGAAATTCCATAATAAGTCGAAAAAGTCAAAGCGCAAGCCTCAAAACGAGCTTAAAAGCCCCTTGACCTGACCCGCATTTTCATGATGAAAAACTTTCAGCACAATCAATTCAACTTTACCCGCAGCATCCTGCAGCGGATATGACTTTAATCAAATACAGAGGACGAAATGGAAAACATCACACTTCAACCGACCATGCTCACTCCCCTCGGCGGAGTTGAAGCACCTGCGGACACCCATGTTTTCACCCCTAAAGGCGTCTGTGCTAAACTGATCCGCTACAAAGTGGAAGGTGACAAACTTACCTATGTAAATTTCACCGGCGGCTGTGACGGTAACCTCAAGGCTATCTCCGCCCTTGTGGAAGGAATGGAACTTCCCAAGATCATTGAGACTCTTGAAGGGATCACCTGCGGCAAGAAATCCACTTCCTGTGCTGACCAGCTTTGCAAGGCTCTGCACGAATACATGGAAAGTTAAGACGATTTTCATTGTCACGAAAAAAGGCGGTTGTCATTGACAACCGCCTTTTTTATTTGCCTATCGACTTAAAATTTAAGCTTTAACAATGGCGTGAACCTGCTTGCGCAGTGCTTCCTTACCGTCTTTCTGCATCAGGTGGTAAAGCGTCATGATCGTGGCCTGACTGAACACAGTGTTGCGGAAAGCATAGAACTTGGCAGACTTGATATCAGCCTTGTTCAGACCATAATCCTGCATGGCAATTTCTTCCATGGCCGGGATGAGCCACTTGGCAGCAGGTACGGTCAACACCCAGTCGTGGTCGCCAAGGTGGGTAACAAAAGCTTCCATGCTGCGCTGCAGAGGAAGAGTCTTGCCGTCGGCAGCAAGCAGGCCGAACTTGACCGGGTCGACATCAGCAATGATAGCAGCAGCCTTGAGCCAACGCACCGGACCTTCTTCGTCTTTGGAAAAACCGGGATGATTATGGGCACATGCCTGTGCGACACAAACTTCAGCGGGAAGCCCGCGCACGATAGATTCCGCAACTCCGAGAACATGGTGTTCTCCGGTACCGGCAAGCTTATTCTCATTGCGACTGGAGCCGTCTTTCTGCCACTGAAAAACCCACGGCTTATGCAGGTCGTGCAGGATCTGGGCAGCAACAATCACATCACGATCAAGGTTGAAACCGTAAATTTTATCGTAGTTGTCGTAGAGAGCCAGAGACATCTCAACGTTAAGGGCTGTGTGAGTGGCGAGTCCGCCGGGATAGCTATGATGGCTGGTATATCCGCTGCCGGGAGCGGTGTAGAAAGGCTGGTTAGCTTTTTTGGAGGAACCGTTTTCAGGCAGAAAGGCATCGTAGGAAACACCCTTGAGCCAACCGTTCTTTTCGAGTTCCCGGTAAACTTCCTTCTTGCGACCGGAAACAGCACTCATGAGTTTGGGAGCAGGATTAGCAATGATATCCTGCACTGCCTTGCGCAGCTTGGGGTTCTTGATGCTCGCAGCCTGTCTCTGAATATACTTCCATGACTCCATGACCGCGCCGGAATTTTCAGCCATCTGCTGCGGGGTCAGTTTCATGCATTCTTTAATTGTAAACTCAGTGTAGGAAGCCTCAGCCATGGCGGGCATAGTAGAGGCGGCAACAGCGGCCCCGGCAACAATACTCATCTTCAAGAATTCGCGTCTTTCCATAATATTACTCCATTTTAGTCAGGATTAAACCACCCCTCCGTCCACAGAATATATGCGCGATATTTTTGACAAATAAATTACGGGAACACCCCGTTTAGATGACAAGATTGTGTCATTTATAAAAATACGAAAGAAGGCTAAATATTAGCAATAATCACTGAAATAAAGA
Source organism: Maridesulfovibrio sp. (assembly GCF_965230075.1). Classification (GTDB taxonomy): domain Bacteria; phylum Desulfobacterota; class Desulfovibrionia; order Desulfovibrionales; family Desulfovibrionaceae; genus Maridesulfovibrio. The sequence continues at coordinate 3,569,853 of NZ_OZ245945.1, forward strand.
TTGAATCCCATTACCTCGGGAATACTGGACTTGGGCAGATCCTCATAAGGATTCTCTGGTTCAAAATCTGAATAGGCTATTGCTGAGCACCCGATATTGAAAAACATCAGCCCGACTAGGCAGAAAATCGCAAAAAATGCGATAATTGATCTGAAAAGCATACTTAACTCCAATGCAAAAATACAAAGCTGATCTGACCATAAAACAGCCAAAGCAGCGATTCCATAAATGGAAGCTATCAAAAGGTAAATGATGAATTTGCAAAATTTATAATCTTAATGTTGTTTAAACAAAAAAGAACAAAGTCCGCCCCATTTAGGAACGGACCTTGCCTTTACTGGTGTGAATTCTTCGTGAATCAAAATTTTCTATTTCTGCACGTCTCTCAGCCTGGAAAAAATTTCCCGAAAACTTTCAATGGAAGCAGCCCCGGTAACATTGCCATGTCCTTCGATAACAAAGGTCGGTGCGGCATTCACCCATTTATCGCGGGCTAGCTGGGTGGTTTCCTTCAGCTTATCCAGATAAGCACCCTGCTCCAGTGCTTCTTTAAAAGCCTGCTCATCAAAACCTGATTCACGCGCTGCATCCAGCAGAACATCCATATCGCCGATGTTTTTACAATCAGTAAAAAAGGCTTTGAACACAGCTTCATGGTATTGGTGATAGCCCCCATGTTCCTTGGCAAACTCCCCGCCCATAAGTGCAAGACGGGAATTACTCATAATCTGCTGAGGACCGAAAAAAACATCATAACGCTTGCCGCGCTGATTTATCTCTTCAAAAAACAGTTCCGGCTTCATGCCCGGGAAATATTCATCCAGCCGTACGCCCCCTGCCGGGGTATCAGGATGAATTTCATAGGGCAGCCATTCATCTTCGATGGCGAATTCCTGCTGCAATTTTTCGACAATACCTTTGCCGATATAGCAGTAGGGTCAAATATAATCTGAAAATATGGTAACTTTGATCGGTTTCATGAAGGCCTCCATGGATTGTATGATCGAACTTACCAGAGGCAAACCTGATAGCAATCAGCTTTTTGGATGATTAAATAAAAAAGGGACGCCCTGCAGGACGTCCCTTAGACACTTATATAGATAAAACTACTTCAGACCTTTCTTGTTAGCAAAGAAAGTCACAGTACCGGGCCAGTCGGAGAACACACCGATTACGCCGACATCTTCAGCAAGAACATTCAGCAGAACCAAAGTATCAGCATCCTTGGTAACGATATCGTTTACAGACTGGTAATACCATCCGCCGCCGTTTTTGAGCAGACCGGAACGTTCAAGGGACCAGGCAATAATATCCAGTCCGGCAGCTTTGGCTTCCTTGGCATAGACAGAAGGAACCATCTTGCCGTTTTCAACAGTAACCAACATCCACAGCGGAGGGGCGATGATCTTTACGCCATCGGCAACTAGCTCTTCCATGGAGGGAGACCATGTTGCAGGGTTCTGGTAATCGAAGCTTTTATCATCGTAACGGTCATCAAGGAAAACTGCCTGCTTACCGAAAGCAGGATCATTTTTGAGCCAGTATTTGACGTCATCAAGATTGAAGGACTGGGCGAAAACGTTTTTCGGATCAACTCCCGCAGCCTTGTACTCATCAATCATCTGCTGCGCATACTGCTGCTGAGTGTAGTCCCCCTGAAAAGGCATGGCGACACTGGGGCTTTTCAGCTCAGGAGTCATCTTCATGCCCAGCTTTTTGAAAAGCTCGATACTTTCAGCGTGGGTCATGACTGTACCGGTACCGGAATAGCGGTCAGTCCTCCAACTAGGAGTAGCATCAAGAAATTCCGCAACAGTTCTGGCTTTAGAATTGGAAGCATCCATCTTACCCTGCAGCTGCTTGAACTCGGCGAGGGTAATATCGCTGGTACAGCATTTAGCAGAAGCAGGCTTGATCATATTTCCGTCCGCATCATACTCGGCAGGCTGGAAAGGCTGGGTACACTTGGCGGCCAACTCGGGAATAAGCAGGATATTGGTGGTTGTGGCAAGGTCGCACTGGGAATGGCGGCAAACCAACTCACGGTCCTTGGTGAAGGTCACATCACATTCACAAATCCCGGCTCCCATAAGGGCCGCAGCTTCATAGGATTCTTTGGTGTGTTCGGGAAACTGCATGCAGGCCCCGCGATGGCCGATGGAGAAATCTGTACGCTGCATAGGTGCGTCCTCATTCTTTTTCAGCTCGTTTTTCAACTTTCCCTCGTCCAAATCATTAACAAGATAGTAAGGACGGGGCCCGACCTGAATTCCACTATTCTTGGCAACACAGCCGGACCCGACAAGTACAAGTCCGGACATACCTACCATGAGCACATAGTTGGCTAATTTACGAAAATCCATTGTTCACTCCTGAATGTTTTTCATATTACTACAGTCAAATTATCCTCAATCTTAAAAGCGTACGCACCTCAAAAAACAAAATTAATTCGCGAATGTTACAAACGCGTTAACATCACTATAACTTCATTTCAACAATTTTCGTTAACGAAAAACAAACTTAATGAAACCATATTTTCAATTCAAAATTTTCAAAGATGAAAACGAATTGCCGCTCTCCATGAGAGGTGGTATCATTAAGTATGAATTTTCAATTTTCCACCGCACCAAAAATCGTCTTCGGCTCGGAAAGCGCCCGCTCCATTCCCGAGCAGGCCAAAACGATGGGCAACAATGTTTGCCTTGTAACCGGGAAATCCCCAAAAAGGATTCATTGGCTCATTGATGAATTACAGGACAGGGGATTATCCCTGCATACTATTTCCATTGCCGGAGAACCGGACACGAAACTGATTGCCGGACACGCAGCAGATGCCCGTACACAGGGTTGCGACATTGTTGTGGCTGTAGGCGGAGGCAGCGTGCTGGATGCAGGCAAAGCCATTGCAGCACTAATCCCCAACAAACGGGATGTGCTGGACTATCTGGAAGTGGTCGGCAAAGGCATGCCCCTGACTGAAAAACCATTACCGCTGATTGCCGCACCTACGACCTCGGGCACTGGTTCGGAAGTAACCACCAACGCGGTCCTGCTCTGCGCCGAGCACAAGGTCAAAGTCAGCCTGCGTTCTGCGGACATGATCCCGGACATTGCAGTGGTCGACCCTCTACTGACCCTTTCCGCTCCCCCGGCAGTTACTGCCGCCACCGGACTGGATGCCCTGACCCAGCTCATGGAATCATTTGTATCAAGATTCGCCTCGCCCATGACCAATGCACTCTGCCGAGAAGGTTTGCAGCATGGGGCGCGTTCAATACTCCGTGCCTACCAAGACGGGCAGGACATAGAAGCCCGCACGGGTATGGCTCTAGCCAGTCTCTTTTCCGGCATCACTCTCGCTAATGCAAAACTTGGTGCCGTGCATGGATTCGCAGCCCCGCTTGGCGGAGAATTCAAGGCCCCGCACGGAGCTGTTTGTGCAGCCCTGCTGCCCTATGTAATGGAAATAAATATCCGTGCCCTGAAAGAACGCGATCCACAGCACCCGGCCCTTGCCGCTTATGATGAAATCGCGCAAATCCTGACCGGAAACAGCACAGCTCAAGCCGTGGATGGAATTGAATGGGTTAAAGATATCTGCACGGAAATGAAAATTCCCGGGCTGGGGGAAATCGGGGTTCAAGAGAAAGATTTCAGGTCCCTTGCCACTAAGGCCGCACGGGCCAGCAGCATGAAAGGCAATCCCGTCGAACTTACCGAGAAAGAATTGCTGAAAATTTTAGCAAACGCACTTTAACGGAAAAGGCTTACCTGATGTCAGGCAAGCCTTTTTCTACATCCATGTTCACGACATATATCCTTACTTTGAATTAATACGTCGGGCCGTGAATCCGTTCACAGCCTTATGCATAAGACTGAAATCTATGCGCTTGAGCCAAGCAACTCACTGGCGGAAGTAGTTGCGCTCTGCTGCTGGTAAGCTCGCATAGCCATACGCTGCAAAACAGACTGGCCGGACTGGCCGTTTTCTTCAGCGTTCTGCTGGTTCATTTGAGAATTTTCACCGACTATACCTGCAAGTGAAGTGTCCCCATTTGCAAATGCCTTCTGCAACTCATCTAAAGTAACTACGCCGTCCTGATTGAAATCATATTCGTCGTATTCCTCTTCAGAATCTTCACTGCCGGAAGAGCTGCTGGATGAACTACTGCTTGCTACAGCATTCCCCATACCTTCCGGCGGGGTCATGCTGGCCTGCAACTCTTCAGCTGAAAGGTTGCCGTCACCATCGATATCAAGGTTGTTGAATAATTCATCACTCAGCCCGGATTCTTCAGCACTAATCATGCTGTCACCGTCGCTATCAAGCTCTTCCATCAAGGAATCAATCAAATTCTGGCCGGGGTTATCGCCCATGGAAACAGACATCTTACCCATCATGGCTTTCTGCTGCTGCCTGCTTTCCAAATCCGCAACCATTTCTTCCTGTGAAAGCGAGCCGTCACCGTCAGAATCAATCTCAGCAAACATTTCCCCCAAGAAACCTGCTTCAGCCGAGCTTAGTTGACCATCGCCATCACTGTCCTGATCACCGATAATAGAACTGACGAAATCTTCCGAGGAATCAAAATCCTCAGGACGTTTCATCTGATTCATCTGATCTGAAAACAGCCCACTTACTGATGAGCTGCCTATACTGGAAACGCTCATGGTATCCTCCTGATCATTTTTTCCAAAGAGGCAATATTTGCCTGTTCCTTTGTCTGACCGGGGATGCAGCAACAACAGGACCGAACCTTATTAAGAAATATTAACCTGATATATTTTTTTATTTCCAAACTAACAGAGCTTTCACAACTCCTATTTCATCCGCATATAAATTTTCAAAAACTTCTGCTCATATGTTATGATCTGGTAAGGTCTAAAACCCATTTTCAGCCGGAGGAAAGATATGTCCATCCATAAACACTCCTTTGTATTCATTCTGTTGGCTGCGGCCATTTTGCTTTGCCATGCCCACCCCGCCACAGCCTATGATGACTATGATTTTTGGATACAGACACCAACCGGCTGGACACACAACACCCAAGGACTTTCCGAGGACCTGAAAAAACAGGTAATCTCCCCGGACCGCAACGCCTTCATTGAAGTCTATGCAGCGGCAGGCAACAATCCCGGCCTGCAAACCATCGCCGACGGCATGGAACGGGGAATCCTCCAGCGTGGCGGAGCCTATTTCCAAAACCGCATCACCAGTCGCAATGTGATGCAGGATAACCATCCGGCAATCTTCCGGGAGTACAGTTCATATTACAATGGTAACCAATTGCACGCCTACGCAATTTTCACCTATGCCAACGGCGGGGCTGTCGTAGCTATCGGGGTCTTTGCCGAGGCCCTTGCCCACCAATACCAGAACCTTGTTTACCAAAGTATTAACAGCCTGCGCTTCTCTCCGCCCCACAGCGCAGGAAGCAGCTCTCACAACGGAGCTTCACCATATGGAGGTTCAGGGAATGCATGTGAAAAGCTTGTGGGTAAATGGAGATGGTTTACCGGGTCACAAGCGGAATTTTATGCAGGTGGAAGCATGCCCGGAAACGGTAACAGCTGGGAATGTATCGATCCTGCACATGGCAAGGTCAAAGTTGTCTGGGGCAACGGCAAGTGGGTGGACATCCTGACCATCTCCGCTGACGGCAGCAGGGTCGACGGACATAACCAGATAGGCAACCGGGTCTGGGGAACAAGGATATCCGGTCCGTCACAGTCTGCATCCCCCCCGGCACAGCATGTGGAGACTCCCCAACAGCCGACCCCCAAAATGAACTTCGCCAGAAAAGTGAGGGGCAATCTGGCAGCTAACTGGCGTCTGGCCCACGGCAGCCTTAAGGCAGGCACCGCCGACAGCAGAGGTGAGTGGGAACTCAGTACCGTATCCGGAACCACCCTGCGTTTTACTGATCCATACAAGCGAGGTCAGCAACGTTATCGCGTAAAAATCTTGACCAAAGACGGGCAAGTAGTGGAAGAAAGGATTGTAGGCATGTCCGAACATATCACTGTCAGCCCCGGCATTTATAAAATTCAAGTATTCGCCGAAGGCGGTTACGCTGGCTGGAAGTGTGAATGGCATTAATCAGGTAGACCATTTAACCGGCAGCAAATGCAGGACCAACATGTGGGGCATATATTCGAGCCTTCTGGCAGCCTTTAAGCGCAAACGTAAATGCTCGCAATGCGGCAAAATCACCATTGTCAGTCTTAAAGACAAGGACAAAGCGGTAAAATGCGATAAATGTGGAAAATCCCTACCACCGCAAGGACCTTCCGCTTAAAAATCAGCCTTGAAAACCAAAACGGCGAAGCCTGTGCTTCGCCGTTTTTTTATTTACTCTTCCTTGCAAAGACAGATTCCACACTCAAAAAAGCACTGTTTTTACAAAAGGCATTATTGTAAATAATTACTTGAGGAATACACAGCATGCAGCACTGCAAAAACACCTACCCCACTCCGACGGCCCTACTGTTCTGGGTTATAATTATCAGCATATTCGCAATCGCATGCCCCGCTTCAGCCCAGAAACCAACCTTCGGTCCGGCCTTGTTGCACGATGTAGATAAGCCGGAAGAAAAGAAGAATAAAAAGCGTTCGCTGATCATGCCGTATGCTTTCCGCTCAGATCAAATCGGATTTGCAGGCGGTGTTGCCGCAGGAATTAGTGGTTTTCAGGATGGACAGATGAGTATTGCCGGAACCGCTTACGTATCAGGCAAGGAAGCTCTTTCCGGCATCGCCAGTATCAACAACGCCCGCATGCCCTATACAGACAGGCTCTTTCTCGACTTCATCACCATGGACGGCACATATCCCGACCTTTGGGTTTATGATGCACCTCAGGATAATCCGCGCGGCGGCTCAAACGATTCCAAACAAACCGACCGCTACCGGGGACGGGGCATAGACAACATGTTTGAAGCCACTTTCAAATATGTGCTCCCATGGGGGCAGGCCGAAACCACTCCGATTATCACCTACAACTTAAAAGACGGCCTCCCCGTTGAAACAGATTCCTCAGCTTGGAAGGAAGGATGGAATCCTCTTGAGAACGGACTAACCTATCTTGAGTTCACCCCCTTTTATCGACATCAGGATGTTGACGATGGAGACGGGCAAGGCAAACATCACTACAAAGGTATCGGAGCAAGACTCGGAATCCGTTACGACAACACCGATTTCCCCTTGAACCCATCCTGCGGCAGCAAGCAGCGCTTGCAAATTTCACAAGGATTTGACGGCCTGACCCACGCCGATGCATGGACTTCACTTGAATTTGAATATGGCAAATTCTTTTCACTTGGCGAAAGTGACATGGCTAGACAACGGGTTATCGCCCTCGGCTTCTGGACCAGTGCTGTAGCCTCTGACCAACAACCTCCACCATGGGAAGGAGCTACCTTAGGAGGCCGCTATCGCATGCGCGGATTCGACGACAACCGTTTCTGGGATAAGGCCGCCATCTATTACAGCGCCGAATACCGCTATATTCCCAAATGGAATCCCCTGAAGGATCTTAAGATAGTAAAGGTGGACTGGCTGCAATTCATCGCCTTCGGCGAAATGGGCCGGGTAGCCCCGCAGTGGTCCATCAGCGAATTGCATACAGACATGAAGTATGATGCAGGATTCGGACTTGCCGCCTTTGTAAACAAGTATCTCGGGCGTATGGATTGGGCTTTTTCCAAGGAATCTTGGCATATCAGAGTCGGAGTCTCTCAATCGTTTTAACTATTGATATTTTTAAGAAATTTAAGTTTTTAATTTTTTTCAAAAAACTTGTTGACATGTCCGACACATTTCCATAGAACCTCTCTTCGTGACGTCGGGATGTAGCGCAGCCTGGGAGCGCACTTGAATGGGGTTCAAGGGGTCGGAGGTTCAAATCCTCTCATCCCGACCACGTCAAAAAGAGACCCCAAGGGTCGTAGCCGAAACGACTGCGACCCTTTCTTTTGACAACTCAGGATACTTTAAAATAGTCACCTAAGGCTTTCGACGAAGCTCCCGCATAGCGGTTGAGCGTGTCTACAAGACATTATCGCTAAAGAAAGCCACCATATAAAGGTGCTTCCGTGGCTCAGTCGGTAGAGCGCGTCCTTGGTAAGGACGAGGTCAGCAGTTCAATCCTGCTCGGAAGCTCCACAGCAATTTAAAAGCCCAGCTTTAGAAATAAAGCTGGGCTTTTTGCGTTTGTCTGCACAGAATATTCTCTATCTTAAAGAAACCATCTACCCAAAACGTTCACCTATTTATTTACAATCTTGCTAAGAGTTCAGGGCACTTAGTATAATTTCAAAACAACCTTATCTATGACTTTCAACCTGTTGACATGTCAAAGACATTGCCATCGAACTTATCTTCGTGACGTCGGGATGTAACGCAGCCTGGAAGTATGTTTAAATAAGGCTCAATGTTAGTGCCATTAGGGGGACGTTGACAAAAGTTCGACCGGCAGCTCTCCTGCCCTGTATCTAGTTGCCAAAAAAAGCAAACCAGCCTCACACGTAGCAGTAAACTTTTTTTCTTTTTTATGAATTTCTTCCTCAATGTTTTCCAAAAGAATTGTATCAATATCTTGAAACTCAATTGTAGAATCTTTAGAGGTCATTGCATCACGTTTAAACATTTCGTAAGTAAAATCGCTTGTAAGTTCTAAACAAGCATACGCCAAGACACCGACCTGAAAGACTTCTGAGTCAAACCAATATTCTGTAAAGCCATATCCTGAAATCCTGTCATCCTTTATTCTAAGCTCTTCATTTAAACCTTTATATAAAGCATTATCGAGACTTGGCTCTACCATAACATTCTTCTCCATAGCATCACCAAGGGAAAAAGCTTCTCCCACACTAGTGTGCCATCTATCCGCATAGACATCGAGGTCTGACTTACGTTTACAAACAACAACCTCAGGCCCATCACCTTTATTCAAAAGGACATGGCAACAAATTCCAAATGCTGCTGTTAATGGATAGTATTTAGCAAGATCTTCTGCTTTATTAGGACGTTCAAATTCAAATCCAGTCTGAACAAGTTCACGCTGAACCGCCTGCATTACTAAATGAGTATAATAGTCGCTTATATAAAATTCAAATTTTAATGTATCAGCCTCAATCCCTTCACTTCTGTTAACACCTGATAAATATAAACCATACATTCGAGAGTTATGCCTTTCGAGGCCTGAGAGACGCTTATCTAAAATACTCTGAGCAACAGCTTGTTTTTTCTTTTCGATAAGATTGGCCAAACCTTTTATACCCAGCTTAACTTCAAGCGTGTTGAGATCCCATCCTCTTCTAAAAACGACCTCATCCTTTAATGGAAATCCATACTCCCTTAATTGTTGAGATAGTTTATTTTCAAATCCAAGAAAGAAGTTAAGATTATGCTTCTTTAAAGTAATATCTCTAGAATCATATTCAGGGGCAGCATGATCGAAGACATCAATTACAGGGGGAATCTTATTTTCATATCCCTTCAAATCAGTCTTCAGGATTTGAATTGTATTTTTTCTTTTACGTCTTTTAAATAGTTGGACCAGTTCTCCGAAACAATACCCAATAAAAGCCGGTATACTCCAAGATACAATTTCGTTTTGAATTGTTTCAAAAAAACCACTCCACATACATACTCCTTATAAGAATTAATTTTTTAACGCATAAAATAAACATTCCAACTCTGACTCTCAAAAGCAACCAGAACAGGCTTAGTCACTTGGGTAACCTATTTTTCCGCCCAAGTCATATCTATAAATAATTCAATCATCACAATTTTACCGTGACAGGATAACCGCCCTCAGCACAAAATCCTCTTTTTCCCAAAAGAAATTCTCCTTGTCCAAATTTATCTAACAGTTTCAAGGCATACAAATTCAACGACGTTTCTGGGGTTCAAGGGGTCGGAGGTTCAAATCCTCTCATCCCGACCACGTCAAAAAGAGACCCCAAGGGTCGTAGCCGAAACGACTGCGACCCTTTCTTTTGACAACTCAGGATACTTTAAAATAGTCACCTAAGGCTTTCGACGAAGCTCCCGCATAGCGGTTGAGCGTGTCTACAAGACATTATCGCTAAAGAAAGCCATCATATAAAGGTGCTTCCGTGGCTCAGTCGGTAGAGCGCGTCCTTGGTAAGGACGAGGTCAGCAGTTCAATCCTGCTCGGAAGCTCCACAGCAATTTAAAAGCCCAGCTTTAGAAATAAAGCTGGGCTTTTTGCGTTTGCTACACAGAAAACCCTTAATCCTTCCCGGCATCCTCCGCTCGGAACGCGCTATTCTCTTCTTTAAACCTTTTCATGGGTTCAAGACACTTAGGGTATTCAAAAAAATATTTACATATCAGGATTTCAACTTGTTGACATGTCCGATACATTTCTATAGAACCTCTCTTCGTGACGTCGGGATGTAGCGCAGCCTGGGAGCGCACTTGAATGGGGTTCAAGGGGTCGGAGGTTCAAATCCTCTCATCCCGACCACGTCAAAAAGAGACCCCAAGGGTCGTAGCCGAAACGACTGCGACCCTTTCTTTTGACAACTCAGGATACTTTAAAATAGTCACCTAAGGCTTTCGACGAAGCTCCCGCATAGCGGTTGAGCGTGTCTACAAGACATTATCGCTAAAGAAAGCCACCATATAAAGGTGCTTCCGTGGCTCAGTCGGTAGAGCGCGTCCTTGGTAAGGACGAGGTCAGCAGTTCAATCCTGCTCGGAAGCTCCACAGCAATTAAAAGCCCTGCTTTAGAAATAAAGCAGGGCTTTTTTGCGTTCTTATTCTATCTGAAAAATTTGCCGTAGCGCTTGTATTTTAAATAAGATATAAAACAAAACAGACTCAAACCATGGAGCTTACAATGAAAAAGATATCCGCTCTGGCTTTTGCGCTCATACTTCTACTGACAACAATGACCGCCATTGCTAAAGATAATCTCGTAGTCCATTGCTCTGACACCCCGGCCAAATGCCAGCAGCTGGTAAACGCGCTCAGCACGAAGTACATTGTCAGGCTCGTGAACACCGCCCCTCAGAGCAATTCCCCGGCGAATACCGCGGCTCCCAACATGGTCACCACCATTCAATGCCCGATTTGTCGAAACCCTATCCCCATTGACACGACTGAACTTATTCAAGGAAAAGCCTTCTCATGTGCAATATGCAGAGCTGTCATTTCACTAGCTCCAGAGTCAACAACTTCAGCTCGTGAAGCTTATAAAAAATTCCAAAGTTTAAAAAAATAAATTTCACAATAAAGGAAAGCCACTCACTCCCCGATGTCTTCCGCCCAAAGCGCAGGCTTTTCAGCTTTCAGACGTTCCATCAGCTCAATGCATTTGGGGTGATTCAGTATGTCCACCTGTACACCTCTGGACTCAAGGAATTCCTCATTACCACCGAAATTACGATTTTCCCCGATAACCACCCGGGAGATACCGAACTGTACTATTGTACCTGAACACATCATACAGGGCGACAATGTGGTGTAGATTGTCGTATCCTTATATGTTTTCTGCCGTCCGGCATTACGGATACAATCCATCTCACCATGGGCAATGGGATCGCCTTTCTGAACCCGCTGGTTATGTCCGCTACCGATGATTTTCCCGTCACGGACCAACACCGACCCGATAGGCAACCCGCCTTCATCAAAGCTTTTCTTCGCCAGCTTGTAAGCCTCTTCCATAAATTGCATATCTGACATGTATTCCTCCTGACTTAACATACCGTTATCCTTCAGAGTATAGATCTTTTGAGATTTCAGCCAGTGCTAAATCATTTCACCCTGCCCAAGAGCATAAACACCAGAGCCGTACCCGCAGTTCCTGCAGCGGCAATCCAGAGAAATCCGCTATAACCCATGGAATCCACAGCAACACCGCCAATAAGCGGCCCTAAAAACGAGCCCATGTGCACGGTGAACATCATCATATTAACGTTGAAACCGCGAAAACGGGGTTCGCTGACCACAAACATCAACGAATTGAGGGCCGGAGCACTTAAGCCCATGCCTATCCCGAATACAACAGCTATGGGCAGAAGCATAGATTCATCATGCAATCCGTTAAGCAGCACAAAGCCCCCGGCAGTAAACGCGAAGGCAGTCACGATCAACCTGCGCTTGGAAAAACGATCAAACAAGGTCCCGCCGAACAGCCGGATGGCGATCATCACCCCCATCTGTAATGAAAAGAAATACCCAGCCTGAGAAATTCCCCTTGAATGGGCAAAATCCTGAAAGAGAAAAAACAGCCCGGTAAAAATCATGAAGTAAACGCCATTAACCGTAAGAACGGAAAATATCTTCAAACGCATAAGGTTGGTGTAGGACTCACGGGCGGAAATGGCTCCTTCTGAACTCTGTCCATGCTTTTCCATCTTCGAAGTACGGAACTGTAAAAACAAGGTCAGCAAAAATGCCAGTGGAATGAATCCGGCCGTTCCGGCATAAATCCATGCCGGACCTTCCACCAAGGCCCCTACCTGCTCCGAAACATGGGGCATGACCGCATAGGGTAACAGCAAGGCCGTGGAATAAAGACTGAACGCCGACCCCACATTTTCCTGACTGACCATGGACACTAGAATTGTCACACACGGGGCCAAAACCATGAAAATTCCCACCCCCTGTCCGATGCGCAGCAACAGGAGTGGTAAAAAATTATGAATATATAGATAGCCGCAGCCGCTGATACATACCAGCACCATGCCCGCAAACATAAACCTATAGGCATTAACAGCGGTAATACGGTTGCTGACCGTGGCATACATGAACATACCGGACAGGGAATAAACACTGATCAGCAGGCCGGCCAGACTCTTGGTGAACCCCAATTCCTGCAGATAAACATTCAAGCTGTAATATACAGAGATGTTGCAGACGGCCATAAAAACCAGACTGCATAAGGTAACAAATTCAAGGAGAGGAAGGGACTGCTTTTCAGGCATGCACTAAATCCGGTTAGGGTTTTGATCCTCCTGTGATAAACGACTATGCCTTTACTGCCAACGCATAAATTGCTGGACCGTACAAAAGATGAGGAGTAATCAGGTCAATGAATAATGGAGTAAAGCAATGACCATCACATCCACAATAGCACTGATATTTGCAGTTTTAATTTTTGCACTGATTCCCGGACCGGGGGTTATGTCCATCATCGCCCAATCGGTTTCACGCGGCTTCAAGTCCACAGCCCTCTACTGTCTGGGCGTAGTCAGCGGCGATCTCTGTTACCTGCTCATGGCAATTTTCGGCATGGGCTTTGTGGCCCAGAAACTGGGTACAGGGTTCATGATTTTGAAATGGGCCGGCGCGGCCTATCTGGTATATCTGGGAGTCAAAAGCTGGCTGGCAGCTCCGCCTGCTGCGGACTGTTCCAACCTGCCCATAGAAAAAGGGTTCGGCAAAACCTACCTAGCAGGGCTGTGCGTATCATTGGGTAACCCCAAGCTGATTGCATTCTATTGTGGGTTCCTACCCGGTTTCATGGATTTGCAGGCCCTCACTTCAGGTGATGTGGTTGTCGTAGCCTGTTCAGTAATACCCACAGTACTGGCAGTGCTGCTGGTATACGCATGGCTGGGAGACCGTAGCCGCGCAGCCATTCGCAGCCCGAAAATATGGAAAATCGCCAACCGCTGTGCCGGGTCGGTCCTGATCGGTTCCGGGGTGGCTGTTGCTACTGAGTAATCAATAAAAAACGGGGTGTATGATACACCCCGTTTTTTATTTCAACACATAATTCAAAGCCAACTCAACATGGGCCTCAACCGTATCAATTAGCGGCACAGACACATCATCCGGCTTGACCAGCAACCCAATCTCTGTGCAACCGAGTACGATTGCCTCGGCACCCTGCTCTGCCATTTCTTCGATGATTCTCGCATACCCTTCTCTGGTATTATCCATAATCTTTCCGCAGCAGAGCTCATCAAAGATTGTGCGATGAACCATGGACCGCCCATCACAATCCGGCACAATAACGTCCAGACCGTATTTTTCTTTAAGCGGACGTGACAAAAAATCCTGCTCCATTGTAAAAGCCGTCCCCAGCAGGCCGAGCTTGAAAGCTCCACACTTTTTCGCTCCTGCGGCAATAGCATCGGCCATATGCAGCAAGGGGATATTGACCGCCGCCTGAACTTCAAGGGCAGCCTTGTGCATGGTATTGGTGGCAATGATCAGGGCATCGGCTCCTCCGGCCTCAACACTTTTGGCACCCTTGACCAATCCGGCAGTGATACTTTCCCAATCGCCCTGTCCCATCTGTTCTGCAAAGGGCGCAAAATCAACACTGTGCATGACCATGCGGCAGGAATGAAGGCCGCCCATTTTATCGCGTACGCCCTCATTGAGCAGCTTGTAATATGATATTGTTGATTCCCAGCTCATACCGCCAAGAATTCCGAGAGTTTTCATAACTTCCTCCTTGGATTCAAACTTCCAGAATCGTATAGCAAAATAATCTGTACCGGAAAACACACAACAAACTTAAATATCATCAGCACAGATCTCCAATAAATGGACTTTATTTTGGAACCTGATAACATTGCCGAACTAAACGCAACACAATCAAACACTCTATTGCAGGAACCACATGGAACTCATCAACTTCATCATTAATTTCATCACCGCCATGAGCCTCGGCGAACAACTCTCCATCGCCACCGGACTCATCTATATATTATTGAGTGTACGCCAAAATCCGCTCTGCTGGCCCTTCGGCATTGTCAGTGTAGCAATCTGGATGGTCATTGTCTTTCAGGGCAAGCTTTATTCCGATGCCTTTCTGCAATTCGTATATGTGGTGCTCGGATTCTACGGCTGGTATCAATGGCTGCGCGGCGGCACAGACAATACCCCGCTCAAGGTCCAACGCGTGGACCGCAAACTTGGGATTCGCCTAACCCTTATCGGACTGGCCGCTTTCATCCCCACCGGATATCTCATGGAGAACTACCTGCAAGCCTCCTTTCCGTGGTGGGACGCTTTGACCACTGTACTTTCCCTCATCGCCCAATACCTGCTGGCCAAGAAATATATAGAAAACTGGCTGCTCTGGATCACTGCTGATGTCATGTATATCGGTATTTACTACGCTAAAGGCTGGGTCGGATACAGCGGACTCATGGCAGTATACACAGCCATGGCCGTGCTCGGATTCATCAGCTGGCTCAGGTCCTACCGCGCCGAGCGGGAGTGTGAATGCTCCGCGTAGTACTTACGGGCTCAGAGTGCACCGGAAAATCCACCCTCGCCGCCAAGCTGGCCGAACATTACAAAGTGAAATCCGTGCCCGAATACCTGCGCGAGTACTTCGAGCTTAAAAACGGCAACCTGACCGTGGAGGATGTGATACCCATTGCCCGGGGCCAATTTCGCCTTGAGACAGAAACTGCGGCCAAAGGCTATAATCCGCTTATCTGTGATACGGACATCATATCTTCCATTGTCTACGCCAAGCACTATTTCGGGCAATGTCCCGACTGGCTTAACTATAAGTTTAAGAAGCTTGGCCCCAGCATCTACCTGCTCTGCGACATCGATGTTCGATGGCAGGCGGACGGACAGAGGGACATGCCGGAAGAGCGGGAATACATGCATAATCTGTTCATTGCTGAACTGAATTCCCGAAACATCCCTTTCCAGACCATCAGCGGGCCTTTGGTTCACCGAACAGTTAAATCCATAGAACTCATTGATAAAGCCCTTGCTGCATCTACAAAATAACGTTGTTCCATTCACTCTACAGTCACAAAGCTGCTAATATTGAATGCATCTTTCAAATAGTGAATCAATTCATAAGAAACAGACACCCAATCGTGAAAACAATCACAACTTACCTATTATGCTTAGCAAAACGTTTAATATTGATTGAATGATCAAAAGAAATCCCGGCACATAACAAAAACATCAATTTCCCGTACTCATATTTACGCATTCATTAATCCTACAATAATCAAAACCTTGATCTTAGACGAGATTTATGTAAGGTAGATCAGGTTTTATAAGAATGAGAAAAAAGGAGTATTGAATGCGCCAAAAACTATTGATTGTTCTAGCTATCGTGGCTTGCTTTGCCTTTGGAGCAACCATGGCCCATGCAGAAAAACTGACCCTCGGCCTGAAAGGTGAACCCACCTCTCTTGATCCTCATTTCCACAACGTATCAGCAAACAACATGCAGTCCCTGTATGTTTTCGACAAGCTGGTCCGTCAGGATACCAGACAAAAGCTCAAGCCCGGCCTGGCTCTTTCCTGGAAACCTGTTTCCGACAATGTATGGGAGTTCAAACTCCGCGAAGGCGTCAAATTTCACGACGGTTCCCCGTTCACTGCTGAAGACGTAAAATTCACCATTGAACGCATCCCCAACGTACCCAACAGTCCTTCTTCCTTCACCGGATTTGTTTCCAACATCCAGAAGATCGATATTGTTGATCCCCAGACCATCCGTTTCACCACCGAAGCACCTGCTCCGCTTCTTCCCCGTCAGATGGCGGCTTTCCCCATCATCTCCAAGAAGAACGCTGAAGGCGCTTCCACCGAAGATTTCAACTCCGGCAAAGCCTGTATCGGTACCGGTCCTTACGCACTGGTCAAGTGGGAACGCGGTGACAAAATCATCTACAAGCGCAACGATAACTACTGGGGCGAAAAAATGCCTTGGGAAGAAATCATAGTTCGCCCCATCACCAACGACGGTACCCGCGTTGCAGCTCTGAAATCCGGCGATGTTGACATGATCAACTTCGTACCCCCGGCAGACGTTGACGGTCTGGCTGAGAATAAAAAGGTAACTCTTTCCGAGTCTCCCTCCACCCGTCTGATCTACCTGCACCTCGACACTGATCGTGATGATTCCCCCACCGTTACCGGTAACAACGGTGAAAAAATCAAGAACCCCCTGAAAGACTTCCGTGTACGTAAGGCCATCTCCAAGGCTATCAACCGCCGCGCAATCGCCGGTCGCATCATGGACGGTCTTGCAGTACCCGCGAGCCAGATGGTTCCCGACGGATACGAAGGCACCAGCAAACGCCTCAAGCCTGAAGCATACGATCCTAAAGGCGCCAAGGCTCTGCTCGCAGACGCCGGTTACCCCGAAGGTTTCAAACTGGTTATCCACGGTCCCAATGACCGTTACGTAAACGATGCTGACATCGCTCAGGCAATCGCCCAGATGCTGACCAAGATCGGCATCAAAACTGAAGTTAACACCATGCCTAAGAGTGTATACTTCGGCCGCGCTTCCGCCCTTGAGTTCAGCTTCATGCTCGTAGGCTGGGCAACTGATACCGGTGAACAGTCCAACTGCATCGGCGCCCTGCTGCACACCTATGATAAGGAAAAGGGCTTCGGTTCTTCCAACCGTGGTCGCTACTCCAACCCCGATCTTGACGCTACCCTCGAAAAGGCTCTGGTCACCGTTGATCCTGCAAAGCACAACGAGCTGATCATCAAGGCCACTGAAATGGGCATCGGCGATCTGGGTATCATCCCCATCCACTATCAGGTAAACGTTTGGGCTTCCAAGAAGGGTCTTGAGTACGACGGCCGTACCGACGGTTACACTCTGCCCCGGAACATCAAGACTGTTAAATAATACGCCTGCATAATTAACTAATCAAAAGGGGCGTACATAGTGCGCCCCTTTTTTAACTGGAGCAAAATTTCATGCTCGCATTTTTGATACGAAGAATTTCACAATCCATCGTCGTACTGCTGGTCATGTCTGTACTGGTTTTCGGCGGTGTATTCTGTATCGGGAACCCGGTGGATATCCTCATCGCTCCTGACGCCACCCCGGCGGAAAGGGACCGCGCCATCAAGGAACTTGGTCTGGATAAGCCCCTGCCCGAGCAGTACATGCGCTTCCTCAAGGACGCAGTGCAGGGCGATCTGGGTAATTCCTTTGTCTACAACGAGCCCGCGCTCAAGCTGATCATGCAGCGTATGCCCGCAACCATGGAGCTGGCCGTGACCGCCATGCTCATGGCCGTATTTTTCGGTATTCCGCTGGGCATGGTCGCCGGTATCAAGTCTGATACACTACTCGGGCGAAGTATCATGCGTTTCTCCATACTGGGCTTCAGTCTACCAACCTTCTGGGTCGGACTGATGTTCATTATTATCTTCTCGGTTTATCTGGGCTGGCTGCCCTCGGGAGGACGTGGGGAAACAGTAGAATTACTCGGCGTTCCGGTCAGCTTTCTCACTTGGGACGGTATCCGCCACCTGATCCTCCCGGCCATGAACCTCGCATTATTCAAAACCTCGCTGGCCATCAGGCTCAGCCGTGCCGGTGTACAGGAAAATATCCAGATGGATTACGTTAAGTTCGCCCGCGCCAAAGGACTTAGCAATACCCGCATCATCGGGCTTCACGTCATGAAAAATATCATGATCCCGGTTGTTACTGTTCTGGGTATGGAATTCGGCGGACTGATCGCTTTCGCGGTTGTTACCGAGACCATTTTCTCTTGGCCCGGTATGGGTAAGCTGGTCATCGACTCCATCGGAGTCCTCGACCGTCCGGTTATCGTTGCTTACCTGCTCATCACCGTGACCATGTTTATCATCATCAACCTCATCGTTGATATCATCTACTCCATTCTGGACCCCCGAGTCCGCTTGGGCGACCAGAATTAGGAGATTTCACTATGGCAGAAACACAACAGACGCAGCAGCCGGAAATGTCCGCAGCCGAGACTACCCCGGAAAAAGACGAATCCCTGCTCCTGCAATCACTGAAAGAATACTTTGAAAGCAAGACCGCAACCATCGGGCTGATCATACTGACCCTGATGGTGGTTGTCGCGCTCATGGCTCCGTACTTTTCCCCGCAGAACCCGTACG
The DNA here is from genome assembly GCF_965230075.1 of Maridesulfovibrio sp. GTDB lineage: Bacteria > Desulfobacterota > Desulfovibrionia > Desulfovibrionales > Desulfovibrionaceae > Maridesulfovibrio. Next base: position 3,588,724 of record NZ_OZ245945.1, read on the forward strand.
ACCTGATGACCATCGACATCATGGATTCCAAGCTCGAACCGGGTGAAAAATCCATGGACGAATCCGTGACTTACTATCTAGGAACAGACAGTCAGGGTCGCGATATGCTCAGCGCCATCCTCTATGGTCTGCGCATCAGCCTCGGCGTAGGTGTGGTCAGTACCATCATCGCGCTGGTCATCGGTTCCATCATCGGTCTCTGGGCCTCGTTCATCGGCGGGCGCACGGACTCATTCATCATGCGTGTGGTCGACCTGCAGCTAAGCTTCCCGGCAATTCTGGTAGCCCTGATCCTATTGGCAATACTAGGTAAAGGGGTGGATAAGATCATCCTCTCGCTGGTCGTTTGCCAGTGGGCCTACTACGCCCGCGCCATCCGCAGTAACGTGCTGGTGGAACGCAGAAAAGAATACGTGGAAGCGGCCAAGTGTCTCGCCCTGCCCCAGAACAGGATCATGTTCGGGCACGTGCTGCCCAACTGTACCCCGGAGCTGATCGTTATCTCCACCGTTAAGGTAGCAGGGGCCATCGCCCTTGAGGCAACCCTTTCCTTCCTCGGACTGGGTATGCCCATCACTCAGCCATCTCTGGGTCTGCTCATTGCAAACGGTTTCAAGTACCTGCAATCAGGTTACTACTGGATCAGCTTCTACCCCGGTGTGGCCCTGCTTATCCTCATCGTTTCCATCAACCTTGTTGGTGACCGCTTACGTGATGTTCTGAACCCGAGGTTGAAAAAATGAGTAAAAACATTCTCAGCATACAAAATCTTAAGACCTACTTTTACACCCGTGCCGGGGTCGCCAAGGCAGTTGACGACATAAGCCTCGACATCGGCAAGGGCGAGATCGTCGGCATTGTTGGTGAGTCCGGTTCCGGTAAGTCCGTAACAGGTTTCTCGGTCATGGGTCTGGTGGACCCTCCCGGTGAAATCGCCGGCGGCTCCATCAAATACAAAGGACAGGAAATCATCGGCCAGTCTGAAGAAGAATGGCGTAAATTCAGGGGCGCAAAGGTCTCCATGATCTTTCAGGACCCCATGATGACCCTCAACCCAGTCCTGCGCGTCGACACCCAGATGATGGAAGCAATTACCGCTCACGAAAAGGGATTACCCAAAGCTGAAGTGCGCAACCGCTGCATCGAGGCCTTAGCCATGGTAGGTATCCCCTCCCCTGAGGAAAGGATCAAGTCATACCCGCACGAATTCTCCGGAGGTATGCGCCAGCGCGTTGCCATCGCCATCGGGCTGCTCAATAAGCCGGACCTGATCATTGCCGACGAACCGACCACCGCACTGGACGTAACCATCCAGAGCCAGATTCTTTCCGAAATGCAGACTCTCTGCCGCAAGACCGGAATGGCCCTGATCTGGATCACCCACGACCTCACAGTTGTCGCAGGTCTGGCCCACAAGGTCGCGGTAATGTATGCGGGACGGATCATCGAGCAGGGTAATGTTGAGGAAATCCTCGACCATCCCATGCATCCGTACACCCACGGCCTGATCGGTTCAGTCCCCAGCCGCAACAAACGCGGCGAACCGCTGTTCCAGATCCCGGGCATGACACCGTCGCTGATCAACATTCCCGAAGGCTGTTCCTTCAGGATGCGCTGCCCCTACGCCGACGACCAGTGTCTGGTCGCCCCCGAGCGGACCGAACGGGAAAATGGACGCGTAGTACGCTGCCATCATCCTTTGTAGAGGATCAAAAATATGTCAGATAAAAATACACCTTTCATGAGCTGCAAGGACTTGAGCAAGGTCTTCGTCAAAAAGCTCGACTTCGCGGGCAAGATTGCCCAGAAGCTGGGCTCAAAACTGCGCGAAGAGCGGGTTCAGGCTGTGGACAGCGTCAACCTCGACATCATGCCCGGTGAAGTGCTGGGCTTGGTTGGCGAATCCGGTTGCGGTAAATCCACACTGGGCCGCATGCTCTGTGAAATTCTCAATCCCTCAGCCGGGGATATTTTTTACAAGGGCCAGAACGTGAAGAAAATGAGTTCCAAGGAACACATGGACTACGCGCGCAACGTACAGATGATCTTTCAGGACCCCTTTGCCTCGCTGAACCCGCGTAAAAGGGTCAAACAGATCATCGGCGAAGCACCGCTCTACCACGGGCTGACCGATAAGGCCGGATTCGACAAATATCTCGCCGATGTAATGCTCCGCTGCGGTCTGGACCCCAGCTATAAAAACCGCTACCCGCATCAGTTCTCCGGCGGTCAGCGCCAGAGGATTGGGATTGCAAGGGCCATGGCCATGCAACCGGAATGTCTGGTCTGTGACGAGTCCGTAGCCGCACTGGACGTATCCATTCAGGCCCAGATTCTGAACCTGTTCATGAAGCTGCGCAAAGACCTGAACCTGACCTGCCTGTTCATCAGCCACGACTTAGGCGTGGTCGAACATATCTCAGACAGAATCGCGGTCATGTACCTCGGTCGCGTTGTAGAGGTCGGAACAGTTGAAAAGCTTTTCAGCGAGCCGTTTCACCCCTACACACAGGCCCTGCTGAACGAAGTGCCCAGACTGGAGAAAAGGGACGTGGACTTTGCCCCGCTCAAAGGCGAAATCCCCTCCCCCCTCGATCCACCCAAGGGCTGTCACTTCCACCCCCGCTGTGCCCACGCCATGGATATCTGCCGTGAAAAGGCCCCGCAGGACAAGGAAGTCGCTCCCGGTCACCGCACTTGCTGCCATCTGGAAGTTAAGAAGCAGGATGATCAGAAAAAAGATGAGTGGATTAGTTTGTAGGGATTGTTTTAATAGATACGAAAGAAGAAACTCCCCCGTAACCTGATGGTTATAGGGGAGTTTTTATTTAAATCTATAACTCAATCTTCTGATCAAAAAGTTGTTTTCACATCTTCTTTGTATTATTGAATTTATGTTTACATACAAAAATATCAGTAAATATGCAGGAGAATATAAATGAGCCAAGCAAACAACAAACGATCCAGGGACTTTCTACTCAAGCCTTTTGATTACTTTTTTAAAATGGAAGCAGCAGGCGGTATCGCTCTGATGTTCTGCACTGTTGTAGCAATGATCTGGGCAAACTCCCCTTGGGCTGATTTATACCATTCTCTCTGGCAGACGAAGCTGACCTTCGGCATCGGTGAATGGACTCTTTCTAAAGCGCTGATCCTGTGGATCAATGACGGCCTGATGGCTGTCTTTTTCTTCGTGGTCGGCCTTGAAATTAAACGAGAATTGCTCGTCGGTGGCCTTTCAACTCCCAGCCAGACGATAATGCCAGTTGCTGCGGCTATAGGCGGCATGGTTATTCCTGCACTTTGCTTCTTTTTCTTCAACGCAGGCAAAGAGTCTATTGCCGGTTGGGGAATCCCCATGGCAACGGATATCGCCTTTGCTCTCGGCATCATGTCTCTCTTAGGCAAGCGTGTTCCCATCGGGCTGAAGATATTCCTTACAGCTGTTGCTATTGTGGATGACATTGGAGCGATCCTTGTTATCGCTATTTTTTACACTTCCTCCCTTAATCTCGTAGCCCTCGGCCTTGGCCTTGCCGGTATTGCTGTTATGGCCATGTTCAATGCTGTCTGGGGAATCAGGAACTATATCCCCTACCTTGCAGTTGGAATCCTTGTCTGGTTTGCGTTCCTCATGTCCGGCATCCACGCCACGATAGCAGGTGTTCTGGCAGCTCTTACTATTCCGGCCAGTACTCGCATGGACTGCACCGGATTCATTGAAAAACTCCGTGAAGCAGCAGACAACTTCGAACTGGCAATAACTCCCGGAAAAACAGTTCTTACCAACAAAGAGCAGCAGATAGCCCTGCATACAATGGAAGAAGCATATAACGACAGCACTACCCCTTTGCAGAACCTTGAACACGCCCTGCACCCATGGGTGGCCTTCTGCATCATGCCGATCTTTGCCCTTGCCAATGCCGGGGTAGCTTTAGAGGCAGACATCTTCCAGGAATTAGTTTCTCCGGTCGCACTTGGTATTTTTTCCGGTCTGGTGATCGGTAAGCAGATCGGTGTTACCGGAGCCTGCTGGTTAACGCACAAGTTAGGGCTTTCCGCTTTCCCAAGCAGGACAACTCTCGTTCATCTCTGGGGCGCAAGCTGCCTTTCCGGTGTTGGATTTACTATGTCCATTTTTATCGCCAACCTTGCATTTGAAGATGCAGCAAGACTGGTAGAACTTTCCAAAATTGCAATCCTGTTCGCTTCGTTAACAGCAGGTGTACTGGGTTATGTCATTTTAAGATATATCGCGCCGGATGCTTCAAAATCAGAGGCTTAAATCAGGAGGTAATTGATGGACCCATTAATTATTCTTGTTGCGTTCGGCTGTGGTTTTATTGCCAGCCAATTGAAGCAACCACCTCTAGTCGGCTATCTGATAGCCGGCTTTTGGCTTTCGACCCAAGGATATGAAACAGGTCCAATCATTCACACTGTTGCCGAGATCGGGGTGACCGTCCTGCTCTTTTCCATCGGCTTAAAACTTAAAATAAAGGATTTATTTAATGCTGAGATATGGGCCGGAGCGTCTTTACACCTATTAATCTCTATAACTCTATTCAGCATAGGGATCATGGCTTTGGCAGCTTCCGGTCTGAACTTTTTAGCTGGAATGGAATGGCAGACAGCAATTCTCGCAGCCTTTGCCTTGAGTTTTTCATCTACTGTTTTTGCCATAAAAATTTTGGACGAAAATGGCCGTGCGGCATCACTCAACGGTCGAACCGCCATTGGGGTGCTAATCATGCAGGACATCTTTGCAGTCCTGTTCATGACATTCTCCACCGGAAAACTCCCATCGCTGTGGGCAATTGCGGTTCTTGCAGGACTCCCTGTTGCCCGCTGGCTTTTCATGCGAATCTTAGATCACATAGGCCACGGGGAACTTCAGGTTTTATTCGGATTCTTTCTGGCATTTGTGGCGGGAGCCGAAGCCTTCGAAATAGTGGGCATCAAAGCAGACCTTGGAGCCCTCATCATGGGTATTTTGCTGGCTCCCCACCAGCGGGCTGGAGAACTGGCTGACTCCCTTATGAATATCAAGGACTTTTTGTTAATCGGATTTTTTCTCGAGATCGGATTATCAGGATTGCCTACGTTACAGACCTTAGGGGTAGCACTGCTCCTGATTCTCGTTCTGCCGATTAAGAGCGGATTTTTCTTTTTGCTCTTCACTAAGTTCAAACTCAAAGCACGAACAGCCTTCATCTCGGCTCTCAACCTGTCCAACTATAGTGAATTCGGCCTTATTGTCGGCGCCCTTGCAGTTTCGCAGGGATGGTTACCGGATGTCTGGCTGCAAACAATAGCACTGGCCCTGTCCATTTCATTCCTGATTGCTTCTCCCTTTAACAAGAATGCTGATGCCTTATTTGAGTCAGCAAAGAACTTCTTGAAAAAGTTTGAAAGCACCGAAAAGCATGAAGATGAAAAGCCGTATGAATTGGGTGATTGGCAAATAGCAATTATGGGTATGGGCAGAGTCGGTACTGGCGCATATGACTACTTCAGGGAAAAATACGGCCCGGTTGTAATCGGGCTGGATTTCAATGCCGGCGAAGTCAAACTACATCAGGGAAAGGGACGAAATGTAACTCTGGTTGATGTTACAGACCCTGATTTTTGGGACAAGATTTGTGTGAAGAGAAAAAAACTCGGCCTGATAATCCTTACTATACCGAGTTTGGAAATACAGTTGCACACGATCAAAAAAATGAAAGCACGCGGGTTCAACGGTGAATTTGCCTCAGTGGTTCATTATGATGATGAAGTGGAAATTTTGCGGGAAGCAGGGGTTAACACCTCATTCAATATTTATGATGAAGCGGGGATTGGACTTGCATCCCATGTCGGACGAGAGCTTGATCTTTCTGAAATTAAGGCAAAGTAAGGGGACCCATAAAAATTAACTCCCATTACTCAAGGGCAGCTTGATAACAAAACGCGTCCACTTACCTTTTTCCGAAAAGACTTCCATTGTCCCGCCATGTTGATCGACGATAATGAAATAGGAAACCGAAAGTCCCAAACCCGTTCCTTTACCTGTAGGCTTGGTGGTATAGAAGGGCTCGAAAACACGCCTGCATTTATCTTCATCCATGCCCGGACCATTGTCCTCCACATGGATAACAGCCATGCCGTCTTCCTTTATCGTACGGACGGTTATCATTGGTTTTTCAACGGCAAATTCCTTATCTGACAGTGCTTCAGCAGCATTCTTGAATAAATTCAAGAACACCTGCTGCAACTGGCTCCCCTCACAAAAAATGGGAGGAATTCCCGGCTGATATTCTTTATTCAAGGATATGTTTTTAAAGTCATAATCCTTTTTTAAATTATAGTCGCTGGCGATCAGCTCCAAAGATTTATCCAATAAATCTGAAATGCTGTAATGCGAAAAACCTTTACCGCCCCTGCGGCTGAAATTCAGAACATTCCTTACAATTCTTGCGGCCCTTTCCCCGGAAGAATGGATTCCCTCTATCATTCTAGGGATATCACGCTTCTCAAGATAGCTATGCATCTTATGGAGATCAAAATCACATTCCCGAGCAGCATCTCTGTTTTTCTGCATATCGCTAAGCAACCGCTTGCGCATATTCTGCACGCTACCCATAATAGCGGCCAAGGGGTTATTAATCTCATGTGCCATCCCAGCTGCCAATCCGCCTACAGACATCATCTTCTCTGACTGAACCATCATTTCTTCAAGCTGAACCCTTTCGGTGACATCATCTATTCGTATGACCGCCCCTTCCACTCCGTCAGCAACCAGCGGATAAATAGTTACATCCTCATATCTAATCTTCCCATCTACAATCCTGACCCGCCTGATATCAGCAACAGGGACCTGTGTTTTGACTGCATGGCGTATCCGCTTCATTTCGTCTGCAAGATAAGGCATTACGTCATCAAAATCCCTGCCCACGGCATCCGCCTTCAAAATCCCGGTAGCTTTTTCAGCCTGTATATTCCACTGCGTCACCCCACCATTCACATCCACACTGACCAGAATTGACGGCATGGAATCAATGATGGCGGCAACATAATTCCTTGCCTGCATCAGATCGTGCTCAAACTGCTTACGTTCTGTAATATCGGAAGCAAGCGCAATAACGTGGATTCCTTCAGGGAGTTTAAAACTGCTCAACTTAACGTGCACAGGAAACTCACGCCCATCTTTATTACGTGAAACCCAATCAAAAGACTGGGTACCCTCCTCAACACACCGTCTTACCAGATCTTCCGCCTTTTCCTGTGAAAAACCTTTACCGGACATATCCTCAATTGAAAGCGACAAAGCCTCTTCAGCTGTAAAACCAAAAACTTTTTCAAAAGATTTGTTTACATCCATAATACGGCCTTCAGAATTATGAATAAAAACGGAATCGGGCAATGTATCCAGAAGAGTCTGCAAACGCTCGGTTGCTGCCAGAAGGTTCCTTCTGGATGAATAAAGGGCTGTGCTCATTTTGTTAAAAGTATCAGCTAACTCTCCTATCTCATCCTTTGTCTGTATCGATACGGAAACCTCTTCTTCTCCTTTGGACAGCTCACGGGCAGCATCGGTCAAGGAAAGGAGTGGTTCGGTTATGCTGCGGCTCACCATAAAAGCCGTGACCATTACCCCGAGAACAATGCATGCAATGGTAAAAAAAGCGTAACGGGTCTGTGTGGCAACCTTCGCAATATTCGTCGCTTCAGAATAACCAAGAACAAGCGTCCATGGAGCGTAGCGCAGCTGGACTTTCACATTCAGGGTCGGCACACCTTCCGGGCCATAAAGGGATGAATAAAAGAACTTTTTAGCAGGGTTATAAAACTCATTCTGACCAATTCCCGGACCATAAGCAGTTTCCACATATCGGGAAATATGTCTGTCTATTCCAGCCTTCTTCCACACTGCCTCACTAATCTCAAAAGCAGGAACAAGCACCAATTCAGGATGCTGCGTATCCGCCAGGCGGAATCCTACATTGTCAAAAAGTATTGCACTGTAGGCAGCTTGGCCAACAAAATCTCCCGGCATCAGCAAACTCTGTAAAGAAGCAGCATTATACCTAAAACGAAGAACCCCCAGAATTGTCCCTGCCGTATCTCTAATGGGACAGCTGAAATACAGGGAAGGCTGATTATTGGTTTTGGAGATCCCCACGGAAGAAACATAGGGAAGCCCCGTTTTCAAAGGCTCTAGGAAGTAATCCCGCATGGACTTGTCTGACCCGATGTCGGGACCATAAGTATCGGCAATAGCTTTTCCGCTCAAATCAAGTACGGCAATAGAAGTTATATATGTCTGATCGCGTCTTTTAAGAGAAGTCAGCAGCCCCATGACTGCCAGTTCTTCCGGGGAACCGTCCCGGATTTCCTCAGGGATAAGCAAAAATTCCGCAAACTGCGGAATTGAAGCTTCTGTTCGTACAGTAGAAAGGTTGGACAGGATAAATGAATCAACAGCAGCAGCGGTCTGCGAGGCAGCAGACAACATAACCTGCTGGCTATTCTCGGTCAGTGCATCTGAAGTAACTTTCTGGTCAAGAATAGCAAGCACACAGAGAGGCAGGAGCGAAACAAACAGAAAGGCGCTCAGTAATTTTCGCCGCAACCCTGCAGGCCTGAAAAATAAAAAAAGTGCGACACCAAGCAACAGCAAGGCAAGAAGAAACAGAATATAGCCTGTTAATCCAAAAACCGGGACAGGCAATACTGATGCCCAATCATATGCATATGCCGGATTGCAATGCATAATAAACAAAAGAGTAAAGCCACTGCTGAACATGGCTAGGGATCGGAATCCATTGTTCATCTATGTGCTTCCCCTGCACCACGCACAAAATCCGGAACCAGAATATTATCCAGATCAGGGGCTGTGGATGCATCACCGACACTGATAAAAAAATCTATCTGCTTTTCACCGGTATTGAACAGGGAAATGGATTTATCAGACTTCGTAAATGCTAAAACATTGTCTTTTCGAGAAAGGAAACGACAGCCTTCAAGTGAAATATCTTCCGGTTTCTGCCCGGTAGCCTCGGCTATTATAGGATCACACTCCTCGCGGTTAGCCAGCCAGTACTCCTGAGCCTCAAACCATGCATCCACGAAAGCCTGAACATCCTTCGCCCGCTCGGATACAATACGTCCCTGAAAAGCAATAACATCAGGAATCATTCCCGGAGTATCCGCTGTAGTAAAAAGTACCCTGTAACCTTCATCGGCCGCCTTGGAGAGGAATGGCTCCCACGTATATCCTCCTTGTATTTTTTTCGGCATAGTCTCAAGGACTATTTCAGGACCGACATCAACCAGACTGAGATCAGTACGGGAAATGCCATATTTACGCAGAAGGGTCGTGATAATGAATTCACTTCCGGACAATGCTCCCTGAATGCCTATCCGCTTTCCAACAAGGTCTTTAGGACTTTTAATATCAGCCGTTACAACCAGCCCCTCACCGCCCTCAGAATAGTCAGTTGCCAGTACAATTTTCATATCCGGCACATTACTTTTTAAAAGCTCATACAATCCTCCATGAGCTCCATCAATTTTCGAAGCGGCAAAATCGGAAAAAATATCCGTGTATGCGGAGTACAGGACAGGTTCAACATCCACTCCATGCTTTTCAAAAAAACCTTTTTTCTCCGCAATAACGATCGGATACCACCCAGTCCATGGGAACCAGCCGACCCGCAACGATTTGGTTTGCTTTATTTCTTCACTTTGAGGACACCCTGAGATCACTACAACAGAAAAAGTCAAAACAAGTGCAATAAAAATCACGAAAACATTCCGCATGACCACTCACCCTCGCTATTCTTCTCTGTAACTGAAACATTTCTCCACTATTAAATAAATGCCACACCTTTAAGACAAAGTACACCCTGTGAAAAGAATACACTGAAAGAACAAAACCAAATTCACCAATTAGAACAAAAAAAACTCCCCGAAACAAATGCACCGGGGAGTTTTTGTATTCATGGTTACAATCCAATATCTAATTAAAACCAACCTCAACCGGGCTGATAATCTTCAAAACAGAATCCTGCTTGAACTCATCCTTGTAGGCCTTAGCTATCTCATCCACGAGCTGCTCGGCATCTTTGTCCGGGGAGACGATCATGAGCACCTTACTTCTTTCAGAATAGGTTAAACCACTTTTACTGCCCCAGAAACCCTGAGCATCGAAGACGGTGTAGCCGTCACTAAACTTGGGAGTGACTTCCTTGCTCAGAAAATTCTGAAAACGTTCTGAACTGACATGTTTTTCGCCATCCTGATAGGTCTGGCCCATGTACAGCTCATAGCGGTTCCATTTACCTGTTGCGCAGCCGGACAAGCCAAAAGCCAACAACAGGACCACAACAGCCAGAATTCGCACAGAATTACGCATAAGAAATCACTCCTCCAAGTCTACGACAATACTCCAACCCGAAAACCAAGCCCAACTAAAAGGTTTTGGGATTCTTGCCCTAGCTCTTAGGCGAGCGGTTTTCCGCGAGTCTTAGAGATAGCGACAGTGGAACACCCCCTTTTGCAAAAGGGTTTAAGCCGCCGGAGGCAAAATCGTTTAATTCTTAAAAGCGCGTAAGCGCATCTATATAAAGACTTCAGGCTCACGGCGTGCGCTGAAATTATCAGACAGCCACTGGGAAACTTCGAGCAAACGGGGCACTTCCAGCTTGCGGGCTTCAAAAGCACAGACCTTAACGCAGGCACAGCAGAAAATACACTTATCTGGATCAGTCTCCACCAATGAACCTACGGAAATAGCCGCTGTGGGACAAACCCTTTCGCATGCTCCGCAAAGCTGACAATTATCATTGGAGATGGGCGAAGCTGAAGCCTTGGGCGAACGATCCTTGTACGGACGGTCACCGGGGACCTCCACGCTGGAAAGGGTTCCCTCTGCAAGCTTGGCAGCAATCGACTTACCGAAATCGCGGGCCTTGCCCAGATCATCTTCATCAGGACGGCTGACCGCAATAGGAGTCTTATCGGTAGAAAAGGAATGCTCGCCGATAAAGGCAGCTCCGGCAACAGGGCTGAATCCGGCCTCAGTGGCGAGATCGGTTAGCTCAATGAGCGCATCTTCGTAGGCACGGTTACCGTAAACAACAACGGGAACCACAGGAGTACCACTGGACTTCAAAGCCTTGAAACGCTCCACAGCAGTAAGCGGAATGCGGCCGCTGTAGACCGGAGCACCGATTATCACCAGATCATTATCAGCACAGTCGCAGGCCTCAGGAACTCTGTCTGCGCGGGTGACATCGATTATCTCTAAATGCTCGGAGCCGACACCTTCAGCAATGGCATCCAGAATACGGCGGGTGGTCCGGGTGGGGGAAAAACAAATCACCTTTAATTTATTACAGGACATAAAAAACTCCATATCAGATTACTAAGTAAGACATCCGCCAAGTGACTTTACTTTCAGAAAGTTTAAGTACAGGCGCAATGGGGACCTTGTAAACAGTTTTGATATGGCGCACATCAATTCATCTGGTTTTTTTCAGCATAATAAAAAGGTTATGGCATACAGGAATCTTTTGTGCGATATAAAAACAATGAGCGGCAATACAGACATATTGAACATAAGCGCAGCCATCTTAGCCGGTGGCGAAGGCCGCCGCATGGGCAGGACCGATAAGTCCTGTCTTGAAATTTCAGGAGAAAAACTGGTCAACAGGATCATCCGCTCACTTGACGGTCTTTTTGCGGAAACATTTGTCATTACCCGCACCCCGGAAAATCACCCGGACCTTGATGTGCGGTTGCTGGGAGATATATTCGAATCCCGCAGTTCCCTAACCGGAATCCACTCAGCCCTCTATCATTCACGCACTGATCATGTGTTCATCACCGCCTGCGATTCACCTTTTCTTAACCGGGAGCTGATCAACGAATTACTTAGCCGGGTAGAGCCGGAAGACGATGTGGTCATTCCCAAGCACCCTGACGGATTTTACGAACCGCTCTGTGCTGTTTACTCAAAACGCTGCCTGCCCTTTATTGAAGAAAACCTCAAAAAGAATATCTTCCAGATTATTCGCTTTTTTCCGCAGGTGAAGGTCAAAACCGTGGACACGGACCTGCTGGCCCAAAAAGATCAGCAGCTGACAACTTTTATTAATATAAACACCCCCGACGAACTGAACCGTATTCGCCAAGACCTGAACGATTCTACCGGCAACGCAGAAGACGGACAAAACTCTTTTCCGCAATCCATACCGCGCAGCGCAGCCCTAAAACTTATCCGCAAAGCCGTCACCATGCCGGAGAATGAATATGTCCCGGTTACAGACTGCTCCGGGCTGGTCTCCGCAACGACGATTGAATCAGGAATTTCCCTGCCCGATCACGACCGCTCAGCCATGGACGGTTTTGCCGTACCCAGCGCGTGTACTGCTGAGGCTTCTAATGACCACCCGCTGGAACTTAAATTTTCCGGTGAAGTACGACCCTCATGCACGGTTCCGGAAAAATGCGACGGACAGGCAGTGCGCGTGCTCACCGGAGGCATTGTTCCTGAAGGCACTGACGCGGTTGTGCCTTTTGAGAATGTTCAGGTTGGGAAATGCTCCATCAGCATCAGCTCCCCGGTACGCAAAGGAGATTTTGTCCGCAAAACCGGATCGGACATCATGAAAGGGGAGACCATCGTCAAATCAGGGGCTGCTATTTCGCCCTGTGATGCCGCTCTGCTGGCTTATGCCGGCATCCGTTCTGTTCCGACATACCCGCTACCCAAAGTGGCTGTACTGGCCGTTGGCAACGAGCTCTGTGACCCGGCCGAGGAAACCCAGTGCGGACTTATCCCGGCGGACAACCTGATCCTCATGAAGTCCCTGTGCTGCCGTTACGGAATTCGTAATGTGCGCATTGCACCCTGCGCCAACTCACCGGAAGCAATCTCCGAAGCAGTGCAGGCCAACAGCGATTGCAGACTTATTGTCACCACCGGAGGAACTGGACCCGGCAACCGTGACTTCGTATTCAATTCCATCCAGCAGGCCGGAGGAAAGCCTATTTTCAAGGGACTGGCCATGCATCCGGCAAAATCCGTCTTTGCATGCAGGCTGAATGATTCCATTGTCATCGGGCTGCCCGGCCCACCCAATGCAGTGAATCTGGCCTTCCACACCATCATCCACCCGGTCATCAACATATTGCAGGCCAAGGCGCTAACTTCAGCCACCAGCCCGGCAATTCTTACCGAGGCTCTCAAGGGTGGCCGGGACCGGGAAAAGCTGCGTCCTTGCCGTATTTTTGAAGAAAACGGGAAAATATTTGCTGACCCCCTGCTTGACAAATCCCTTTCACCTCGCAAGGTTATGAGTCTAAGCAACGGCATTATCATTCTCCCTGCAGACTGTGGTGACCTTTCCCCAAAAGTATTGTTCAGGTGATCCGCCTCTAGCTTATTATTTCAGGCATAATTTCTGCATAAATTCGGCTCAGGAAAAACTTGCCCTAAATCCATGGAGCCGATCATGATCAATTCCGTTCAATCAACATACGCAACACAATCAGTCAACGAAGTTCAGCAATCCCGGACCAAAGCCCAGAACATCCAGCAGGACCAGCAATCCGGGGACAAAGTCACTATCTCTGATTCCGCCAAGACGCTTGCTTCTATCGGCAGTTTTTTCTCTGATATGAACATTCCCTACACCCCGGGCCAATCCATCTCCCTTGATGATCTTAAAACAGGTCTGGAAACCAGCACGAAAAAATTTCAGGATGATGTAAATGTGCTTTTCTTACAAAACGATATCAGCACAGATCCCCCGGTGGAACTGACCACCGATCATTCCGGGAACGTGCGGGTAAAGGGAGACCATCCGCAAAAGGAAAAAATTGAGCAACTCTTTCAGGACAACCCCGATCTGGCCAATGATTTCCGGGGAATAAGCGGCCTAAACAGTCTGGTGGAAGCAGGTGAAGAATACCTCGGATTTGCCAAGGCTTACGAAAAAAATCCCTATGAAGCCGTGGCTAAATACAGCCACATTTTTAACGGTATGAATGTTGAACAATTCAGCATGCTCATCGGCGGGGATGCCTCTGTCGCAAAAACTTAACCTAAACGGAATATATTTTCCTTCCTCTGCAGCTCATGATGTTGTACCTTGAAATCATGAGAAAAAATCAAGCAGGCAAGACCTGCAGTTTTACTGAACTAAAGGATTACGGATCTATTTTGCATATTAAGGCGACCCGATGCGGTCGCCTTTTCTCTTTTGGATAACCGTAAAAGAGGAGGATTTATGGGACAAAAGAACTTCGTGCTGGACACCAACGTACTCATCGAAAACCCCAAATGCATCACCGCCCTGCGCAACGGGGTGGAAAACAAAGTCCATCTTCCCTACACAGTCATAACCGAACTGGACAAGCTCAAGCGCGACCCGCGCATCGGGCATATTGTTTCGCAAGCCGTCCGTTCAATCCTTAAAGACGATAAAATCACTATTCTCTCCCCTGAGTATGCTGAAACACTCGGCGATATCAGCCCGGATGACAGCATTCTCAAAGAAACCCTCAACGCGTCCATTGATAATCCGATTCTGGTAACCAACGACCGTATCCTGCAAATCAAAGCCGGAATTCATAACCTTACTTGGGAGGAATACAAGGATTCCGACCCCTTTCGTTCCGACTCCCAGATGTACACAGGATTCGTTGATGAAGGCGAGACTCCCTACGTAAACAGCTTCCGCTGGGAGAACGGAAATCCTGTCTTTTACGGTCACAAGGAGAACAAAAATATAACCTATACCCACGAGGTCTGGGGGGTAAAACCTCGCAATGTATATCAGAACCTAGCTCTTGAGCTGATGCTGAACCCTGAAATCAACCTTGTCTCAATACAGTCCGAAGCAGGGTACGGTAAGACCTTTCTCGCTCTGGCCTCCGCCCTCTATCTGGCCTTGGAGAAGAAGGATAACCCCTTTGAAAAAGTCTACCTGGTCAAACCCATCTGGGAGATCGGGGCAAAAATGGGCTTCCTGCCCGGAACAGTGGAAGAAAAGATGCAGCCCTATGTGCGTTACGTACGCGACCTGACCGTGAAACTGCATGAGCAGCGTCCGGCCAACCGCATATTCATGGATACGGATTCCGAAAAGTTCCGCTTCAACCAGAAGAAATTCGAGATCCTGCCCATTGCCTATATCCGGGGCATGAACCTTGAAAACTGCGTGGTCATCATCGATGAAATGCAGAACATGTCCCGTTCCGAAGTTCGCTCACTGCTGACCCGCATGGGTGAAGGCGTAAAATGCATCTGCCTCGGCGATACTCGGCAGGTGGATAACCCTTACCTCAATGAGAGCAACAACGGGTTAAACTGGGTAGTTAAGAAACTGCGCGACAACAAGGAATACGCACACATGGTTCTCAAGGGCGAACGCTCACGAGGCCCCATTACCGACATGGTTCTGAAGACAGGACTATAAAGAGAATAGCCCCTATTTGGAAATCAAAAAAAACGGCAGTCCTTGCGGGCTGCCGTTTTAATTTTTATTTATGAAATTTTGTTATTTTTGGAAGATCCTCAGGAGGAGTTCGTCGAGGTCTTCTCCGTTATCAATTGCTTCGGAAATTTCGCTTTCCAGAACCTGTGCGCCCTTGCGCACTTCGGAAACCGTGCAGTCCATGTTCAAAGCCACTTCCTCGGCAGGGATACCGTAACGGAAGCAGAGGTAGTACAAAGCCCTTCGAGCCAGTACGGCATGCTCGTTGGCCTGCAACATCAGATCGCGAAAGGAGACCGCAAAAGCCTCCAGCACCGCATCAAGGATGGAATCAAAGGTCTGCGCTTCAAGCTCAGGCATGACCTCGGTGGCTTCAGCCTCAAAATCGCCCTCTTCGAAATCAACAGGGCTCACACTGCGCACAATCCCGGTCAGCCTATTAATGCTGGCCAAAATTTCCTCTGCTGCATAATAGGCAGTCACATCGGAAATGAATTCCCGAGGAGTGTCGGCCTTACCGCTTTCCAAATCAATGGTTACCCCGACCTTGGTCTCAAGCACTTCCTGCGCAGCATCCTTGATACGATCCAGCAAATGTTCCTGCACCCAGTTCATGACAAACTCATTGGGTGCGGTCAGCTGAACCACGCCGTCTTCATAGTGTGCTGAAAGAGGTTCCACCCAAACCCTGACCAGCACCGGATTAATGCGAACAAGAAGCTTTTTCTTTATGGAGCTCCATACATTGGAATTCATTTCCCACCTCTGCAATTTAGGCCCTTAAAAAAGGACCGCCAAAAGACATTTACAAACCGGTTGCAATGAATATCCCCAAACCCGAAAAAGAGCAAACAGCTTTATGCTGTCACTCTTTTTCGGAAATTCAAAACGCCAAAAAACAAAAACAACAGAATAACTTCCCATATGGGAATCATAGAAAATCTGTTGTCCAAAAAAACCAAACTTACGGAGTAAGGCGGTCTATTGTATCCTGCAACTGCCTTCCAAGAGGAGTCTGCAGGGAAATTTCGCGTTCAATATTGGTGATACCTTTGATTACGGTAGAATGTCTGCGGCCCAGTCTGGTTCCGATATCCTTGAGGGAAAGTTCGGTATGTTTGCGGGCGAGGAAGAAAGCGGTGTTTCTGGCCAGAACAATCTGGCGTTTACGGCTTTTCGAACGCAGTTGATCGGGAGTGAGCTCGTAAGAACGACAGATATGATCCACAATGGAATCGTAGCTGGGCGCGACTTTGGCAATGGAGTAGTTCTCCAGTACCTGCCATGCCAGTTCCTGCGAAACATCACGGTTGAGCAGTCTTGCCTTAAGTACAAGGTTCTGCAGGCAGCTTTCCAGCTGTCTTACGTCTGTGGTAATACGGTCCGCCAGAAGTTCGGAAATAGAATCCGGAACCTGGGTTCCCAGTCGCATGGCCTTGCTTTCAACGATTCTCTTTCTGGTCTCGAAATCAGGAGTGGAAATCAGTGCGAGAAGCCCTGAACTGAAGCGGGAAACCAACTGCTGGTCGATCTTTTCCAGTTCGCGGGGCAGGAAGGAACTGGTCATAACCACCTTGGAGCCGCGCAACTGCAAGCTCTTCAGGGTTTCCAGAATTTCATCCTGCATCTTCTGCTTGCCTTGGAAGAAATGAATATCTTCCAGCAGCAGGCAATCCACATTTTCTCTGAATTCGGATTTGAAACGGGAAATTTCACCGGCTTTAAGAGCCAGAACCATTCTGTTCGCAAACTCTTCCGCTGTAAGGCAGGCAATGGAAATGTGCTTCTTATTACTGGAAGCGCAAAGATTCTTACCAATGGAATGCAGCAGATGGGTTTTTCCCAGACCGGGAGCAGAGCTCAGGAAGAGCTGGTCACCGGGCAGGGAATTATCACAGAGACTTCTGGACGCGGCGCAGGCAAGTCTGTTGGACTCGCCAATTACGAAATCGTCAAAAGAAAAACGCCAACGGGGAATACGAGTATTGACCACCGCGGAAGACATCATGGGAAGCCCCATGCTTGCCTGTACTGGACGGGCTGCCGCAGGTCTGGGTCTATCAACCTTGACCGCGGGCCTTTCTACGGACTTCCGAACCCCAATCTCCACCTTGGGGCTGGTGCCGAGAACCTGCTCGCCAGCTTCTTTGATGTTGTCCATGAGACGGTCCCTAACCCAGGCTGCGACAAAGTCATTGGGAGCATACAATTTAATTGTATTGCTGCTGACTTCTGCCTTCAGGGGCTTGATCCATACTTTGTACAGACCGGGGTTCAGTCCCTTCTCAAGAAATTTTAGAATTTTATTCCAGCTGTCTCTCATCATGAGGGGTTAACTAATTCAAAGAGAGTGTAACCATCAACTCGTGATAAGGCGGCAGACAACCAATGACAGCAGGATTGTTTTCTACAGCCCAAAACACTGTTTTTAATAGCTTTTCTTCTAAGGCTAGCAATTCGGTCGGCAACACGAAAAAGCCGTTAAAGGCCGGAACTACAAGCTTGAGCAAGATTCTCAATTACTTTTTCCACACCTGTGGAAAACTTTTTCCACAAGCAATTCAAAAAAAAACTCCATATTACGCAAAATTTCGTCTTTTCCCTCATTGTTACATTTCTTCTTACTCATTATTTTAAATATGAACTTCTTCACGAATTTGCAACAACAACTCCATAACAACCTGATTTAATGAATATTAAAAAAAATAACCCAAAAAACATCAAGCGTTTATAAATATCCTTTCAAAGACGACACCCCGCTAAACCCAGTAAACTAAAGGGTTCTGAGGTACCCCTATTTAGAACAAAGCGTAAACACTTAAAATAAAACACTTTTTATTTCCTTGACACTGAGCAACCCTTGGAAACAAAGACTTTTCAGCCGCACCAGTTACTGACAGAGGCGTATGAAAAAATGCAATGGTTGATCAAATAATCAATCTGGTCACCTTCTGTACTTCCGTCAGATTAAAGTTACTGGGAATATAAGTATCTATGCGGCACCAGCTGTTGTATGTCGTGAAATAATGAACTTGGTTTATGTGCCCCAATCGATCTGGGCAGCTTATTTTTGCCTCCTTAGAATCTACCCAAAGCCATTTAATCTGTCTCAAAAGCCATTTTAAGCAAATTTTCATACCTAATTCCCAGTTTTAGCCAATTTCGCCCGATTTCAGACAAATTCAGGACAAAAAAAAGCCCGTCCATAATCAATGGACGGGCATATAAAAAAAATCACTGAATATAAATATAGAAAAACTAAGCTGAGCACATACTCCATGCGGACATATTATATAATGTAGGGGATCACTCGCCCTTGGTCAGCTCTTTGAGAGTCGGGTAACGACCACAAGCAAATCTGTCTGCCTCAGGACAATACCCCAATTGCTCACAGCTGGCTCCACCGTGCTGGAAAATTGCCGGGAATTCTTCCTTACATATCTTGAGCATCTTGTCAGCCATCTTGCGAACTTCCCATTGCGCACGCTGGCAGCAGCGCAGATTGAAGAAATGCATCAGGGACCGACAGTTCATAGTGATGACGATCTTGGTCTCAGCGGCCTGCGGCAGCACAAAACGGGCGTCTTCGTTGGCCTTGGCTTCACGTCCGGCATCAACCAGAATCTCGCGCAAATCCTTATAGGCACTGCCTACTTCTTCCATGAACTTTTCAAAACGCTCACGGGCTGCGGGGATCTTGGCAATTGCCGGGGGAATGATGTAATCCATATCATTTTCAGTCACATAACGCTGACTCTGCTGGGAATAAGAAGCAATGCGATGACGCACTATCTGGTGTGAGCAGGCCCGGGAAATCCCTTCAATAGCAAAAGTAAAACTGACATGCTCAATGGGGCTGTCATGGCCGGACTCAAGAATCTTGGAAACAAAAGCGGACTGCTTTTCTTTTTCAATTTCACCGTTCAGGAGCCGGGGCCACATATCTGCCACGAATCCGGCATGATAACATTGCCGAAAAGAAGCATAAAGCAGCTCCAGTGCATTGGGGGTCATGGACAACAATTCCACTCGTAAATCTTTCTCAGGCATATGCGCTCCTTAAATTTATGCACCCTACATAAAGTAATTCATACCGGGGCGCAACTTGATATAGGGAGTGCGCTTGAAAAGCAAGCCCTAGGACTGCAGCAGAAAATTATTCGCCTGAATGTCACCTGAAAGCCCATTTTTTCTCTTGCCAGCCGCCCTAATATACCCTAACTAACGTCTCCTTATCTCTACTTTAACCAGCCGCTGAGAATTTTGCCCCTATTTTAAGACTGCACACCCCGTGCAGGGGATTTTTTTTGGCAAATCTCCGGCGCCGGAGGAATCCGTGACTAATCTTATCCAAAACGAAAAAATTAGAAATATAGCTATCATAGCACACGTTGACCATGGCAAGACCACTCTGGTTGACGGTATGTTCAAGCAGAGCGGCCTGTTCCGTGAAGGTCAGGAAGTTGATGACCGTCTCATGGACAGCATGGACCTTGAACGCGAACGCGGCATCACCATTGCTGCAAAAAACTGCGCTGTTGACTGGAAAGGCGTCAAGATCAACATCATCGACACCCCCGGTCACGCCGACTTCGGTGGCGAAGTTGAACGTTCCTTATCCATGGCCGACGGTGCCATCCTGCTGGTTGACGCATCCGAAGGTCCCTTGCCCCAGACCCGTTTCGTACTTAAAAAAGCACTTGAAGCAGGTCTTAAAATCATCGTTGTCATCAACAAGATTGACCGTGGCGATGCCCGCCCCGACGAAGTACTCGACGAGGTATACGACCTCTTCATCGATCTGGATGCAAACGAAGAACAGCTCGAATTTCCCCTGCTCTACGCCATCGGCCGTGACGGTATTGCTCAGGAAACCCTTGAGGAAAAAGGTGAAAACCTTCATCCGCTCATGGACCTCGTTCTGGAGCAGGTTCCCGGTCCTTCATACAATGAAGAAGAGCCTTTCCAGATGCTGGTATCCGACCTCGGTTACTCCGACTACCTCGGCCGCCTTGCTATTGGTAAAGTAATCCACGGCTCTGCCAAGCAGAACGAACCTCTGGTCTGCATCAATGAAAAGGAAGAACACGTTTCCCTGCGTCTGACCAAAATCCAGACCTACGACGGCCCTTCCTTTGCTGAGACAAAATCAGCTGAGCCCGGAGATATCGTTGTTGTTTCCGGTATTGAAGACATCACCATCGGTGACACCATCTGCACCAAGGAAGCACCCAAGGCCCTGCCGCGCATCACGGTTGACGAGCCTACTGTTTCCATGCGCTTCACCATCAACACCTCGCCCATGGCAGGTCTTGAAGGCAAGCTGGTCCAGTCTTCCAAAATACGCGAAAGACTGCACAAGGAAACACTGCTCAACGTGGCTGTAAAAGTTGAGGAAAGCGACGAGAAAGACAGCTTCATCGTCAAGGGCCGCGGAGAATTCCAGCTGGCTATCCTCATCGAAACCATGCGCCGCGAAGGCTTTGAGCTTTCCGTGGGCCGTCCTGAAGTTATCTACAAGAACGAAGGCGGACAGAAACTCGAACCCATGGAACAAGTCTTCATCGACTGCGAAGAAGATTTCCTCGGCGTGGTCACTGAAAAGCTTTCCACCCGCAAGGGTAAGATGACCAATCTGGTCAACAACGGAAAAGGCCGTGTACGCATGGAATTTTCCGCACCTTCCCGCGCCCTCATCGGCTACCGTGACGAGTTCCTGACCGATACCAAGGGTACCGGTATCATGAACTCCCTTTTCGCCGGTTACGAAGCGTACCGCGGAGATTTCCCTTCCCGTTACACCGGTTCCCTCGTGTCCGACCGTGCAGGTAAAGGTGTTCCCTACGCCATCTTCAACCTTGAACCGCGCGGTGAAATGTTCATCGAGGCAGGTGATCCGGTTTACGAAGGTATGATCGTAGGTGAGCACAACAGGGACAATGATATCAACATCAACCCTACCAAAGAGAAAAAGCTCACCAACATGCGTGCTTCCGGTAAGGATGAGGCTGTAATCCTGACCCCCATCCGTCCCATGACCCTTGAGCGGGCCATGCACTTCATCCGCGACGATGAACTGATTGAGATCACCCCGGAATCCATCCGCCTGCGCAAGGTGGAGCTTTCCGCATCCAAGCGCCACATGGCGCGCGGCAAGCAGCTCAAGGCCAAAGGCCAAAAATAAAAACAAGCCGGGGGAGTTTTCTTAAACTCCCCCGGCTTTCCCTTTTCTAGCCAACTTCCCTTTGGCGTCATCTTCCCTCAGATCTTAAACCAGACCTTGGGAAAATATATCCGATACCGGCCCGCGCGGCAGTTGGATGGTAAATTTCGTCCCCTTGCCCGGTTCGGAGTCAATTCTGATTGTTCCGCCGTGATTACGGGTAATAATGAAATATGCCACGGACAATCCCAGTCCGCTGCCACCTTTAGACCGAGAGCTGAAAAACGGTTCAAAAGCCTTCTTACGGGTAAATTTATCCATGCCCGGCCCATTATCCTCCACTTCTATAGTCAGATAGGCGTTATTGCAATATCCTCGGACAGCTATTTCCGGGCTAACTCCAGAATATCCTTCATCAATGATGGATTGTGCTGAGTTACGCATCAGATTGAACAAGACCTTCTCCAGTTCAGAGGAATAGCAAAGCACTTGCGGCAAATCCTCCTGAAAATCTCTCACAAAATTGATCTTGCGGAAGTCGCAACCTTCTTCATTACATAACTCTGCATCAGCAGTTTCAATTGCCCGCTCAACAATATCGGGAATGGAACAGGAATCTTTCTTATCTCCGGACTTACGGCTGAAATTAAGCATATTCACAATTACCTTAGCCGCACGGGTCCCGGCCTCCTTGATTTCTTCAACCATCGTCAGGATTTTACGTTCACCAAGATAACTGCGCACAGAATCCAATGAAATACCAATCTTCTTCGCAGTTTCAATATTACCGGGTAAATCCGGAGAAAGCCTACGCTCAATATTCTGTGCTGACTGGGTAATGACCCCTAACGGATTATTAATCTCATGGGCCATACCTGCGGAAATACTGGCTACGGTGGTCATCTTCTCAGTCTGGATCATCAATTCCTGAACTTTCATCTTGTGGGAATAGTCCCGCAATACACCGACCATACGCACCGGAATTCCATTGGAATCCAATAAGAAACTGCCCTCATCCTCAACATAAAGATAAGTGCCGTTCTTGCGCTTGAACCTGTATACGGAAACAAAGGGAGTTCCTTCACGGGTACACGCTTCAAGTTCCTCCATGACCTCCTTGCGGTCATCAGGATGAACCCTTTCTTCCCAGCCCTTAAGGTCCACGGACTGAAATTCCCGTTCTTCTACCCCGGTAATCTCCAACACCGCCCCGGACCAGACTATTTCACTATTTTCAAGATTCAGGTCATAGACCAGCTGACCGGTCTTTTCGGCCATAAGCCGATAGCGCTCTTCACTTTGATGCAAAGCCTGTTCAGCCAGCATAAGCGGTGTTACATCGGTAATAAAACCTTCGAGAAAACCGTCACCATCTTCGTTCCGGACATCAACGCCCTTTTCCCAGACCCATTTTTCCTCACCGGAAGCGGTCCTGATCTTGTAGATTATTTCAAAAGGCTCCCGATCCTGAACCGCCTCCTGCACACATTCCCAGACGTGGGCCTGATATTGGGGCAGAATTATATCTGCATAAGAAATATCGCGATTTCTCAACATGGATTCAGCCTTGTATCCAGTGAGTTCAAAGCATCCTTCACTGATAAAATCCATGGTCCAGTTTACATCATTTTTACAGCGGTATGCCATGCCCGGAAGATTAGCCAACAGAGTGGCAAGAATTTGCTCCTGTCCATAAGGTCCGGAATCAACTTCACTGCTGTGACCACGCACACGCCCTTTAAGCACAACAATGCCTGAATCATCGTGAAACATACCTTTCCAGTGAATAACTCCCGCGTCAGTTACCGATTCAAAACTTCCTGCGGGCAAAGGATCTGCTTCAATGATCCGGTCAGCGAATCTGCCCAGTCCTTTTACCAATAGTATAGAATCTGACGGGTCCAGATATTGCCCGGCAGTCAATTGACCTGAAATAACAGCAGCTTTTTCGCCACCGATAAATACTATGCGTTTGTTTTCATCAAGGCCGACAACAACACCGGGATAATCCTGAGCCAGAAACTCAATCCCCTGCATGATATATCCTTCTAAAGCCACCACGCTTGAAGTACCCTCCAAAGCAGTAAAAATGGAAACCTGACTTCACTATATCACACCCGGCATATAAGGACAGAGAAAATTTAATTATTTTAAAAAAGAAGTACTACCCGGGATTGTTGCCATTCAAGGTTTCCTGCGGTACCAGAATCCAACAAGACTATATTGTTTACGGAGATTAAAATGGGTTCAAAAAATATCTCAGGAGAGGTCATCCTCATCTTCACCGGAGGCACCATCGGCATGAGCGAAAAGCCGGATGCCGGAGGAGTTGTCCCGGACGATAATTTCACCAAGCTACTCAATGAGGTCACCCCGGACGGACATGACATCAAGATCCGTCCCGTGCTCTGGTCGGACATTCCCAGCCCGCACATGTCCCCGGACAAGATGCTCCAGCTAGCCCATGACGTTGAAGATTTTCTGACTGAAAAACAGGTGCTGGGCGCGGTAATCCTGCACGGCACAGACCTTATGGCCGAGACCGCCTATGTTCTGGACCTGACCGTGCGTTCACCCAAGCCGGTCATCCTTACCGGAGCCATGCGCTATTTTAATGAATCCGGTTATGACGGTATCCGTAACCTTGTGGACGCCGTCCGCACCTGCCTGCTGCCCCCGCCTGAGGGTACCGACGTCATCATCCAAATGGCAGACAAACTTTTTGCCGCCAAGAATGCCATTAAATCCAGTTCCCTGAACGTGGACCCATTTATCGGCCAGAACACCGGGAGAATCGGTTTTATCGCCGGAGAATCAGTCATCCTGACCCGGGCCAAACCGGGACGCAGACCGCGCCTGCCCTTCCCGGTCACAGGAATGGCTGACAAAGTCCATCTGGTGGGCTGTCATCCGGGCATGGACTCAACTATGCTGGAAAAGCTTATCGAAAGCGGAGCCAAGGGAATTGTGCTCGAAGGATTCGGAGCAGGAAACACACCTCCCGGACTGGTTCCGGGCATTGAGAAATGCATTGAAGCGGGAATCCCGGTAGTACTATGCACCCGCTGTGT
Organism: Maridesulfovibrio sp.; assembly: GCF_965230075.1. Lineage (GTDB taxonomy): Bacteria > Desulfobacterota > Desulfovibrionia > Desulfovibrionales > Desulfovibrionaceae > Maridesulfovibrio. Next base: position 3,613,443 of record NZ_OZ245945.1, read on the forward strand.
TGAAGGCGGGGTCTGGCCCATCTACGCCTATCCCGGCGGAGCCGCCAACCTGAAGCAAAAAGGGGTCATCATCGCCGGGGGACTCTCGGCCCTCAAAGCGACCCTGCTTTTACAGATGCTGCTTGGATCAGGATGTCCCTGTGAGCGGATTGAGGATATTTTTGCTGAAGAGAGTGTGTAACTCAAAAAAGAAAGCCCCGACTAAGTCAGGGCTTTTTTATTACAACGTTGAAGAATTGTTTAGTCTTCGCGGCTATCGATGATCAGCAGGTGGTAACCGAACTGTGTTTTTACCGGGCCGTGAACTTCGCCAACGGCTTCATTGAACACAACGGTGTCAAATTCAGGAACCATCTGGCCGGGGCGGAATTCACCGAGATCACCGCCGCGCTGTCCGGAGGGGCAGCTGGAGTGTTTTTTTGCTACTTCACCAAAATCTGCGCCGTCCTGAATCTGTTTTTTCAGGTCCAGACAGGTCTGTTCATCACTAACCAAAAGATGACGGGCTGATGCTTTTGCCATGCTCGTGCTCCTATAAGCTTAAATATTTTTTAATAAACCATGTAATCTTGCCATTGCGATTTTTATACATCGCGAAAAGATGAGATTGCATGGATACGCATGAACTGCAAGATGAAATGCAGCCTACATATCTTCCAAATCTATACGCTCCGCCAGCTCAACCAGCGTCCTCACACCGAATCCGGTACCCCCGGCTGCTCCGGCAGGCGACTTTTTCTTGCGCCATGCGGGTCCGGCAATATCAAGATGCGCCCACGGGGTATCTTCGGGAACGAATTCCTTGAGGAACATCCCGGCATGAATGGTCATGCCTTCACGGGAGCCGACGTTCTTGAGATCGGCAACCTCGCTCTTGAGTTCTTCCTTGTAAATATCCCAGAGCGGCATGGGCCAGAACCGCTCTCCTACCCGCTTGCCGGATTCAATGACCAGATCCTGCATCAAAGGAGAATTATCCATTACCGCTGCCACGTTCCAACCAAAGGCCACAATACAGCCCCCGGTCAGGGTGGCAATGTCGACTATTGCCGCAGGCTCATATTGAACAGAATAGGCAAGGGCGTCACAAAGCAGCAGACGGCCCTCGGCATCGGTATTTAGAATTTCAATGGTCTTGCCGGAAAATGAAGTTACAACCTCACCCGGACGGGTAGCATTGGAATCAGGCATGTTATCGGCGCAAGGCAGGATACCCACGATAGGCAGATCCGGCTTGATTTCGCCGATGGCCTGAAAAAAACCGAGAATGGCAGCAGCCCCGGCCATATCGCATTTCATATCTTCGATGAATCCAGTGGGCTTGAGAGAAATCCCCCCGGTATCAAAGGTCACCCCCTTACCGACAAGCACCAGCGGCTTCTCGCCTTCGCGGTCCTTGGGACAATATTCAAGGGTGATCATACGCGGTTCATCATTGGACCCCCGGAACACGGAGGCGTACGCGCCCATGCCCTTATCGATGATCTCCTTGCGTTTCATAGCCTTGAACTTGAAACCGTACTTCTTGGCCATTTTCTTGGCCTCATCAGCAAGATAGACCGGAGTGGCTACGTTGGGCGGCAGATTGACCAAGTCACGGGCATAGCCCATGCCCAGCCCTACGGCCTGCCCTTTGGCGAGCATTTCTGCCAAATGGGCCGGAGGCTCTTCTTCGCTCAGGAAACGGACTGTTTCCGGCAATTCATTCTTTTCATCCTTCTTGCTCTTGAATTCATCAAAGGAATACAAGCCTTCAATGGCAGCAACCACAAAGTGCTCCAGCTTATCTTCAAGGACGATTCCTTCAAAGGCCGCGAGCGGAACACCCACAGTACGGAATTTCAGTTCCCGACATTTCTGAAAAGCTGAACTAACCGCCTGCAGAAATTTATCGACGCCGAATTTATCTTCCTCACCCAGACCTACCAGCAGCACGCGCTGCACAGATGAACCGGAACCGTAGATGACAGTTGAACTGCCCAGTTCCCCGGAAAAATCTCCCAAAGCAGGAGATCCGGCTACCCAGTCGGCATCAGAAGCCATCCATGAAGAAAAGCCGCTAAGGTGTTCTTCAGATTCCTTGAAAGCAAAAAAGATAACCGCGTCCGCGGACCATGCGGAAGCCGGTTCGGTAACAATATTGAATTCCATAAACTGCTCCATATTGCTGCGCAGAAAATGCGGCATTATTTAGGTGAAACCTGTTCCACAAAGGAAAAGGTTCCATTCTGATATTCAACTATGTCCACGCTCTTCATGGGAACCCGTATCCCTTCTGGATAGTAAAATTCCCCGGTAACACCTTTAAATCCAGATGTTTTTGCCAGAGCCTCACGCACTTCTGTTGATTTGGCTACCCCGGCCTTTTCAATGGCCTGAGCCAGAAGCATGACCGTATCATAACCGAGAGCGGCAAATCCTGACTCAGGACGGATACCGAACATGCGCTCATAACTGTCCACAAATTCCTGAACCTGCGGATCAGGGTTATCCAGAGCCACATGGGTGGCAAAATAGATTGAATGAGCAAACTCCTGCGGAATATCAAGCAATCCCGGAGTATCAAATCCATCGCCGGAAACAATAGGCTGATTAAAACCGGCCTTGCGGACTTCGGTTACATACTTGGGTGCATCCGGAGGAATGGAGGAAATGAAGATCAGATCAGGATTCTTTTCATCGCCCTTGGGTATAGGGTATTTACCTCCACCGGAACTATACCAGACCTCATCAACTACAGTTCCACCGTACTTGCGGTAACGGCGCTTAAAGTACTTGGAAAGGGTCTTGGTGAATTCGTTGGAAATGTCAGTACCCACAAAACAGCGGGAAGTATCCAGCCTGCGCTTGGCAAATTTAGCAACAGCGCGGGACTGCATATTATCCCCGAATGCGGTCATGAAAAAATTCTTCCCGTACATGTAGGGCAGGTTCTGCATAGTCGCCCCGGCAGTAATGAAAATGATATCCTTTGCGGTTATGGCCGGAGCCGCAGCCATTACATAGTCAGTATCATTCAAGCCGATAACAGCCACCATATCATCCTGAGCTGCCAAGGCCTCGGATGCCATTGCCGCAGAATCAAGGTCTGAACGGCAGTCGGAAACCACAAGGCTCAGCTTGCGACCCATAATTCCGCCTCCGGAATTAATTATTTCCTTAGCCAGCTCCATGCCTTGCAATCCGGGCCGGTCAATGGCTGCCATTTCACCGGTAAGGTTGTACAACACCCCGACCTTGATAATTTTATCCCCGGCAAAAGCGGATGTGCACAAAAGCATCACGGCAATCAGGCTGCCCAGCAAACGAAACCACATATATCCTCCTTAAAATCCATCACAATATTAACATTTGGTTTTTCTAATATTTACCCGCAACAGGAAGACGCAGGCAACCTGTATTTTGCCTACAAACCCAAGATTATCAATCCTGACTACCGAGCTTGGCCTGTTGTGCTTCCAAAAAACGCTGAAATTTGTTTAATTCCGCCTCACGTTTTTGCGGCACAAGAGGAAATTCAGCTTCCTCGCGGTAACGTTTTTCGGCAATAGTCCGGCTGACCGGAATCTCGGCAGTCCCCTGCCACCCGGCATCATCACGGGCCAACTTGCGGATATAGCTCACCCCCAGAAAGGCCCTAGTCACGCGGCTGTTATCACGCAGTTTACGCATATCCTTGAATTCAGCCTTTGCGGAAACATCGCGGACCATCTTATCAAGACAGACCATTTTTTCCGGCATATGCATCTGCTCAAATACAGCGGCATGGTTGTTAAGGATATGCCCGCGATCCCCGGCTGTGGCCGGATCAATATAAAAAGCATTGTATAGCCCGGACTGGTCGTAAACCGAAAGATCACAGGAAAGATCAACACCCACCCCGCAGGTCAGACAGGAGACGTCCCGGTGCCGGGGCAGCACATCGCGCTTGAACCATTCATCACTGTTGACCGGATCGGTAATGGCCTTCTTGTTCTCAGGAGCAAATTCACGCACAGGTGAACGCATCATGGTCCCGGCCATAAGTTCACTGACCTGCATCCACGCGGCCACGCCGAGCACTCCCTTGAAATCCCTGCGCCTGCGCCGGGAAAGCAGGAAAAGCCCGCGATAAAGGCGATCCAGAGTTGTTCCGCCTTCTTCCGTGGACTCGAACATTATATATTCATTGAAACCGCCGGAAAGAGTCAGGTTAAACGGGGTGCGGATCATCACTGATCCGGTATCATTACGGGGCACAAGGAAGTCGGCGAGATCATGCCCGTCTGTGGGCAGCCAGGCCATAGTCCCGCCAATGGTGATCATGGAACCGAGCACCTTCATATAGTCATCCGGGACTTCACCCAGCCCGCCCACACCGATTGAATATTCGGTCTGGGAAAAACCGCGGGAAAATATCCGCGACTCATCTATGCGGGAATGGAAAATATCTGCAATTGAACCGATAACCTTCAGTTCGCAAGGGGAATTCTCGCCGGGAACAAACCTGAACTTACCAATGGGGGAATCCGCTGTTTCCATGCTCTCCCAGTTATCAAGGGCCTGCCGCTCCCAATGCACAGACTGGAGAAAAGTCATGGCCTCACTGCGGGTAGCAAAAATATTCAGGGAACTGGTCATTCCGGCGGTATCGAGCACATTGCGGCAATAAGAACAGAGAGCACAAAGAGCCAATGCACCGTTACGGCGATGCAAAATCTTCATGGTCCGCACAATGGACCTGATTCCGGCACTGCTCAGATAACGCACATCGGCCATATCAAAAGCGATGCAGGCCAGTTCCTCATCTGCAAGGATATTTTTAAGGGTCTTCTCAAGTTCCCCGGCCCCAAAAGCGTCTATCCTTCCGCTCATGCCGATAACAACTGTATCCCCGTGTCTGCGCACTGTAATTTCCATTCACAACTCCTGTTCAACTCCGTCAGGAATATGTTATCAGATTCAGAATCAACATAGGCATAAGCATAGTGGATTGTGAAGTTGCTTCTGGAAAAACTGTACTATTTTTATCGGCTCTGATAATTATGTCTATAAGAGGGAGAACCATGAAAAGAATCCTAAACAAGTTCATACCTGACACTGAAACCGGTGAGTTCCTGAAGCAGGCCCTTGAAGACCGGAACCTGACCATGAAGGATGTTCTTCACGGTTATATGTACATCCGCTGGCCCAAAGCCTATATCGGAGCCGCATTGGGTGAGAACAATCTGGCCCCTATCGCGGAATTCTTCACCAGTCTGGTTGCTTCTCCCAAAGACAAGGAAAAACGCCAAAAGCTCAAGGACGATTTTGCCCAAAGCTATCACGGCAAAGTCATTCCTACTGAGGAAGCTGTAAAGCTGATCAAGATAAAAAGAGAAGTGCGCACCACCCTGCCGGAACGTGTTCTGCCCTATGAAAAGGCCCGCGATATTGTCCTGCAACACCCTGATCATATTGTGCTCTTTGAGTGCCCATGTAGAGCCTCACGGGAAAAGCCCTGTTATCCGCTTGATGTATGTATGATTGTGGGTGAGCCTTTTGCCTCCTTTGTAGCCAAGAACCACCCGGAAAAGTCACGGCGTATCACCGAAGACGAAGCTGTGCGTGTTCTGGAAGCGGAAAATGCACGCGGCCATGTACACCATGTTTTTTTCAAGGATGTCATGCTGGGCAGATATTACGCTATCTGCAACTGCTGCACCTGCTGCTGCGGTGCCATGGAAGCCATGCGCAACGGAATCCCCATGCTGGCCCCTTCCGGATATATCGCAGTGGTGGACCCGCAAAAGTGCATCGGCTGCGGTCAATGTATGGAGTACTGCCCCTTCGGCGCCATGTATCTGCGGGACAAGCGCATGCGCATAGATCCCAAGAAATGTATGGGCTGCGGAGTGTGCACCAACAAATGCCGCAAGGATGCCCTGCATCTTGCACGCAACAAGAAGCACCCCGAACCTTTGCTGGTAGATAAGCTGTAAAGAGTGGACTTAGTCTGGGTTAACCGTCGGGAAAAGTTCGTCTCAATTCGAGAATTTCATCAAGATTCTCGAAAAGCAGGTCAGTCAGGTGCGGGTCAAATTGCTTACCTTTGCCCTCTTCAAAATAATCCCTGATCTTTTCAATGGGCCATGCTTTCTTGTAAACACGCTCGCTGCCCAAGGCATCAAAAACGTCTACAATACCGGTAATCCTGCCGTATACATGGATATCCTCCCCGGCAAGCTTGCGGGGATACCCTTCACCATTCCACCACTCATGATGCTCATAGGCTACGACTGCAGCGGCCTTGATAATGGGACGTTCAGAATGTTTCAAAATTTCATGGCCGATGGTGGTGTGGGTCTTGATCAGTTCAAATTCTTCGGGAGTAAGCCGTCCGGGCTTATTGAGCACGGTATCGGGAATACCGATCTTGCCCACATCGTGCATGGGCGAGGCAAGCCGCAGCAAATCAGCCTCTTCTTTGCTCAAACCATAACGGCGGGCGAGAATATATGAGAGTTCAGCTACCCTGCGTACATGGTTGGCGGTCTCATTGGAACGGGTCTCCACAACTTCACCAAGAGTCAGGATAACTTCTTTCTGGGTTTCAATAACCTCATCCTGAATTGCCATCAGAGCGTCCTGAGCCTCACGGCGGACCTTAATCTCGTTGCGTAGGGCTTCGGTCCTTTTTTCCACCTCAGCTTCAAGATGTTCCTTGTAGCGGCGGTTCTCTTTAATGAGGGTAGCCCGCTCAAGCCCCTGCCCCAAGGCATGCTCCAGAATATTCAGATCAACAATGGGTTTGGTGACAAAATCCCACGCACCCAGCCGGACAGCCTTGATAGCATCCTGAATCAAACCGGCACCGGAAACAACAATAATCGGAGTATCCGGACTTTCCGCTGAAACATTTTCAAGGACCTCAAAACCATCAACCTTAGGCATATTCAGGTCAACAAGGACTGCATCAGGACTTTCACGCCTGAAAACTTCCAATCCTTCCTCACCGTCTCCGGCATCAATGATGTTAAAACCGGAGTCGCTCAGGTAATCGCTGATTGTTTCCCTTACAAAATCCTCATCATCAATAACAAGGATAGTTAATTCTGAATTATCCAATGCTTACCCCTGATCATTTTTACTCTGCAATTACAATATCCACCATTAGATTACAGACATAGCAAAAAAACAATATATTTAAAACTGTTATTCCAAAAGTATAACACATCGGGTCAAACATAAAAAAAACACCGAAAAGCAATAACTTTTCGGTGTTTTACTATCATTCATCTACATTTTGAGCAATTAGTCTTCAAAACGCTTCATGGAGATGATGCTGATGGGATCAACCGGAACATCATCCATAGGACCGTAAGAACCGGTCTTTACTTTCTTGATTTTCTCAACAGCTTCCATGCCGTCGATTACTTTACCGAATACGCAGTAGCCCCAACCCTGGGGGTTCTTGGCAGTGTGATCAAGGAAACCGTTGTCCTTCACGTTGATGAAGAACTGTGAGGTTGCAGAATGGGGGTCCATGGTGCGAGCCATGGCGAGAGTGCCGAGTTCGTTTTTGAGTCCGTTATCAGCTTCGTTCTCTACAGGCTCGTTGGTGTCTTTCTGCTTCATGGAGAAGTCGAAACCGCCGCCCTGAATCATAAAGTTATTGATAACCCTATGGAAGAGAGTTCCTTCGTAGAAGCCTTCGTCTACGTAACGCAGAAAGTTTTCTACGGTTTTGGGGGCTTCTTTTTCAAAAAGTTCAATCAGGACTTCACCTTCAGGTGTTTCCATCAGTACCATGGGATTGGACATATTAAGTTCCTCCGATTTTTATCTTACTTTTTATATCACCCGCGTGGGGATTTTCATCTACAATAAAACAAAAAAGTACGCCACTCCGAGCAACATAAGCATCAAACTGGGAATGACAACCTTTTTCCATGCAGCAACCATATCCACCTTGAAGTATTCGCAGGTCAAGAGAAAACAAATATGCAGCGGGGAAGCCATGATCCCGGAAAAACCGGAGAACATGCACAACACAGCCCAAGCCGGAAGCTGATCCTGCAATCCGGAAGCATGCACAAGGCCGACAACCAACGGCATGGCCGCCCCCACAAAAGCCAGAGTAATCCCGGCGATAAAACCGACCAGAAACGGCACAAACACTGCCGCGGCAATGAGTGCGGCCTCCCCTCCGGCCAAACGGGCCAATTCATCTACCACCCCGCAGGCTCCGAGAATATCCTTGAACACAAACACACAGACAATCATGAAGATCATGTTCAGGAACCGCTTCTCCAGCAGTAATCCCCGGATAATGGACATTGAACCGGGGTTGGCAAACAAGGAACAGAAAACAGCAGCCAGCAAAGCCAGAATAATCCCTATTTCAAATGGAATGCCCGGTAAAAGAAAACTCAGCAATGTCTCAAAAAGGAAAGCTCCACCAATGGCTACGATAAGCGGCAGGCCTTCCTTGAGCACAATTTTGATATCCCGCCCGTTGGCAGAAACATCAGCCCCATGTCCGTTGTTTTTCATGGGCAGGACTGAGGGGCGCAGATAGTAAAAGCAGCCCAGAGCAATGCAGGCAAAGGCCCCGGGAAAGGTGTAGCCGATGTATTCAAAAATAGTCATTCCGCAAAGTGATGCGGCCAGGATCATGCCCGGATAAAGGGGCCAAGCCAGTTCCCATACATGGCGGAACCAGTAGTTGATGACCACCTTGTCCCGCCCGGAAACATCAAGGCCGTTTGCCGCTTCCTGAATCATGGGCGCGGAAAAGATAGCTCCTCCGGGCATGGGCAGCAAACCGATAAGTGCCGGAAAAAAGACCAGCCGCAAGCGGGGGCTTTTCAAGTATCCGGTCAGGGAATTCATAATCCTGCCCGCCTGCCCTGTTTTCTCCAGCAAACCGGACAAAATCATAATCAGGGCCACGATCAAAGCCAGAAATATTGTCTTATCATCCAATAGAGCTTCAGAGCTGACCTTAAGCACCTCAGCAAATTTCATGGATGTGAGCAAGGCCAGAACACCGCCACCGGCCAGAATGGATGGACCGACCCCGAGCCTGAACCTGATCCCGGCCAGCATGCACATAAAAACAAATATGATTTTGAATAACGGCAGGAGATTTTGCAGAAAGTCCATAGATTACCCCGAACGCAGAAGAAGATTAACGCCCGCAACGCGCAAGAAAAGACATCAGCACAGGGGGAAAGACATTATTCTCCCTAAAATGGGAATACGTCAAAATGCTTGATTACTCAATCAGGGAATCAAGGCCAGATTCTTACGGGCAAGATCATTACCCGGATCAATCTGCAAAGCTCTACGCAACCATTCTTTAGCTGCAGCATTATCCCCGCGCATGTAATAGAGAAGCCCCATATTGATCATATGGTTGGGCTGCTGCGGTTCAAGCTGCTGGGCCTTGCGAATATCGGCCAATGCGGCTTCGAACTTGCCCTGCTGCATGAAGACAATCCCCCGGTTGCCAAGCGCAGTGGCATAATTAGGGTTGATCTGCAAAGCTCGCTGGTAAAGTTCCAGCGCGGTATAGGGATCACCCTTGCGGCTCATGATTGAAGCAAAACTGGTCATGGCTTTGTAATGGGAAGGGTCAGCCTTGAATGCGGCCTTAAAATGCTTTGCCGCCTCGGTAAAATTCTTTTCCCGCTCCAGCAGATTACCGTAATTGTAGTGCATATGGTGGTTATTCTCGGTCACCGCCAACGCACGGGTATAAAGGGCCTTGCTGTCCTTCCAATATCCGGCTTGAGTGTAGGCCCCGGCCAGCAGCACCGCCACCACAATTGATCCTAGCGCAACTGCCCCTTTGGCTGGCACACGTCCTTCACGGACCAGACGCGCCACACCGAAAGCGATGATCATATAAATTCCCATGAAAGGAATGTAGACATAGCGGTCAGCCATGGACTGATCACCGACCTGCACCAGTCCGATGACCGGCACGAGAGTTCCCAGATACCAGAACCAACCCACTGAACCGAGAGGAAATTTTTTAATAAAGCGGACCGCAACCGCAGATACGGCAATGATAAACAATGCCGCCAGAGCTGGCTTCCAAAACGGAATCTCATGCGGGTAAGGATAAAAAACTGCCAGATTAACCGGAGCCAGCAATTCACCGAGATAAGCGACATAGGAAACAAGAGCATTTGACAAACGCAGGCTCAGCGGAAAAGATTCCACACTCTGCATGGCCCCTCCGCCCTGCTGGGCCATGACGGTCAGAACAGAAGAAAGTAAGGAAAGCCCGAACAAAGGCAGCTTTTCAGCAATCAGCTTGGCAAGTTGTGCCAGAGGGGGCTTGGAAAAATCCACCCGGTTAAGAGGCCAGATATCCAGCAGAACCAGAGCAGCGGGCAGGGTCACCACCATGGGCTTGGCCAGAATACCCAACCCGGTGAAAAAAAAGGTAAGCCCGTAGGACCCCATATTTCTGTCTCTGACCCAACTCAGCCAACTATGCATAGCACAGAGCCAGAAAAATGTGGAAAGCACATCCTTGCGTTCCGCAACCCAAGCCACGGATTCTACATGCACCGGATGTACGGCCAAAAGAGCGGCCACAAAAAATGACGGAATAAGCGCGTCTTTATCAAAGCCTCGTGTTGCCTTGAGCAAAAAGGAAAATAGCAACAGCACGTTGCATAGATGGAAGAAAACATTGACCAGATGGCGCGCCCCTGCGGAGTCACCGAACAGGGTGGTATCGAACATGTGCGAAACCACGGTCAGCGGATGGTAGTTGGAAAGCTGAAAGGTACTGAAAGCCCAGCCTATATTCTCAGCGGAAATTCCCTGCATGACCCGCTGGTTGTTGGTCACGTAGCTGGTGTCATCATAGGTGACCAGCTCAAAACCACCGCATTGCCCGTAGACAATAAGTACCAGCGCGGAAAGGATTGCCGCAGCAATCAAAGCTTTCTTCATTTCATTTCCAACTTTCGCACCACTCATAGCTATTCCGCCTGTCTTTTTCTGGGAACATCCTTCAAGAATTCACTTTTCAGCCAACCCAACCTATGCCCTAAGGTCTCGCAGGAACAACGCAGCACTCCCAGACCATATTTCACAGAACGAGCAAAACTGATGGACGAAGAATCATCCATGTAACGGGTCGGACAGGTAACTTCCCCGATGTCATAACCGGAATAAATAATCTGGCAGAGCATCTGGTTATCAAAAATGAAATCATCACTGTTGCTTTCAAAGGGAATGGTTTCCAGCAATTCACGGGAAAAGGCCCGGTACCCAGTGTGATATTCGGAAAGATGATAACCAACCAACATATTTTGAAAGCAGGTCAGTGCCCGATTGGAAACATACTTATAGAATGGCATCCCCCCCTTACGTGCCCCGGTGCCCAGAATTCTTGATCCGAGCATACAGTCAAAGACCCCGTTGGCAATGGGCGAAATCATGGCTGAAATAATCAACGGGGTGTACTGGTAATCAGGATGGACCATGACCACCACGTCAGCACCCATTTCAAGGGCTGTGCGATAACAGGTCTTCTGGTTTCCGCCATACCCGGTATTACAGGTATGGACCACGGTCTTGATTCCGAGGCTTTCCGCCTGCGAAACCGTATCATCACGGCTGCAGTCATCAACCAGCAGAATTTCATCCACCACATCCGCAGGCAGTTCATCCAGAGTCTTTTTTAAAGTGGATGCCGCATTATAGGCAGGCATTACCATTACTACTTTTTTACCATTCACCATTTCTAGATTCTCTCCTGAAATTAACTGCCGTAAATATTATATGCGCTTTGCTTCTTGATTTGTTCCGGGCTTACCACCAAAGTTCCGCATCAATCAAGCCAAGGTAGCTTCTGCTGTTGCCTGCGCTCTCGCTTTTTAGTAACCAGACATCAGTTTTTTATGAATTTTGCAGCAGGAGACAAACAATGCAGGAAGCGGAAATCAAAAAATATATCTATAAAATCATCATGGATAAATGCACTGCCGATGAAGAAGCCCGTCAGGATGCCCTTGGGGAATTCATCGCCATGACCATGCCCAACATTGATGAAGGCGCAGTGCGCAACATCAAATCCATGATCCCACCCATTACTGATCTTTACGACAAATGGGCCAATATGTTTGTCGAGCGTCTGCTTGAAACCGTGCCCCGCAACCAGATTGAAGAACTTTGCAGCGGTACCCCGGACAACGACTCCGCCTTGGTGCTGGTTTACATCATGTTCATGGAATCCGAGCGCATGGAAAAACAGGTTGCTGAAGACATCGCCGCTTTCGCCCCCAATCAGGACGACGAGGCCGGAAATATCGCCAGTGCCTACATCCGTTCCAAGCTGACCCTCATTGCTGAAGAGCAGAAAAAGAAAGACGCGACTATCCAATAAAGGAGGCTGAGAATGTTCAGCAAAGCAATTGTCAGGACCCCGGCGAAAAGCCTAGGTCAGGGACTGACTGAAGCGGGCCTCGGCTGCCCGGATATTGAACTGACCCTTGCCCAGCACAAGGGTTACATTGAATACTTTAAACAAGCCGGAATCAAGGTGACCGTACTGCCCGCTGTGGAGGAATTTCCGGATTCCGTCTTTGTGGAAGATACTGCGGTCATGATCCCCCACGGCAGCGAAACCGCAGCTTTCCTGACCTGCCCCGGAGCAGAATCAAGACGCGGCGAAGTGGATGAAATCGAAGCCGCCATTGCAGACCAGACTGACGTAATCGTCCGCATGGAAGGCAACGGGCTCATGGAAGGCGGCGACGTACTGTTTATGGACAAAACATTTTTCGTGGGCATTGACAGCCGAACAAACGCCGACGGTTGCGAACAGTTCAGCAAAGCTGCTGCCAGATTCGGTTACAAGACTGTACCCGTGCCTTTTAATAACGGTATGCCCCATCTCAAGACCGAGATGTCCGCCCTTGATGAGGAAACCCTGATCATGAGTGTACGCTTTGCCGAGCGCGAAGAGTTCGCAGGATTCAAGAAGCTTATCGTGCCCGAAGGCGAGGAATACTGCTCCAACTGCCTCTATCTGGGACAAAAGCTGCTTGCGCCGCAAGGGTTCCCCAAGACAGCCGAGCTGTTGGACAAAAACGGATTCAAACCGGATTTTATCGACATGTCAGAGTTCCGCAAAATGGACGGTGGACTGACCTGTTTATCTTTAAGATGGTAGAAAGAAAATGGGGTGGTGACTGTAGTCACCACCCCATTTTCTTATTCTATTAAATAGCTATCTTTTCTAAAACATCCTGCAAAATTTCTTCTTCGCTTTGATCGGAACGCACGATGTGATGTGCGGCTTCCATGAAGCTCGGTTCGAAGCGGTTGAGCATGAGTGATATCTGTTCGCGAGCATCCTCCGAACCGTCTGAAGCATTCAGCAGGGTCATGAAGTCACACATGATAAAGATGACCTTGCCGTTATTCTTAAGCTTTTCACGGACCTTCTCAGATTTAGCGGCCCCGCGCGGCAGGCTGACAATCTGATTATCACCCTCCGCCACTTTCTCCAGCACCGGGTTACCGTCACTGCGGCTGACCACTAAAAACTCGCGGCCGAGCTTTTCTGCAACTCTGGCTGCAATGGACTTACGCAATTCGTCATTCAAACAAAAAAGAAACACGTTGCCGGAATCGCGCCCGCCGATAATCATATCTTTGGCCATTCCCGGCACATAAACACTTTTCTTGTCCTTCTCTTCCACCTGATATTCAACATCGACCATTTCTACAAATTCTTTCGCCATTTCAATCCCTTATATTTCTAAAGCCTAAATCCAAACAGAAAGATTAAATAAGCACTTCCGCGTCAGATGCAAGACTACCTGCGTTTGAAATGCACAGTACGTTTGTATTGCTTGTCTTCAGGATGGGGCTTGGAAAGATAGGTCATCTCCCAATTATCAGCAAAAAGATCCACTGCAAAATCCAGCAGGCTAAAAATACCGTTCTCAATCTTGGCCTGAGGATACATTTCTAAAAATTCATTCATTTCCAGGCCAAGGTGCTTGCCTACAAAGTATTCGGGCCGAAAAGTAAGCAACATTTCGGACTCGCAACGTTTTTCAAGCCCTTTAAGGATCGCACTCATGTGACCTTTAGCAATATTTATCTTGCCAAGGATATCGATAAGCATGCCCATGTTAAAAGTACGGTCCGGTTCATCATAAGCAAAATTGCAGACACAGAAATCAACATTGTCCACACCATAGAGTCCGGCAAGCTTTTTAGCCCCGGCAATAACTTTGGACTCAAGGTCATAGCCCACAACCTCACGGGCACCCCGTTCTCGGGCATAGAAAGAAAAATGCCCCATATTACAGCCGAGGTCGCAAACACTTTTACCGGTGAAATCCAGTTCCTTGAATTCAGGATCTATTCCATCGATTTCATGTCCGACACCATCGGCAAGGGGGTTGTTTTCAAAGTCATACAGTGGACGCCAGATCAGGTCTTCGCCAACCTCAGCTACAATCTTTTCCAATTCAGCGTTTCTGCTCATGCGGACCTTCCAGAGTAGTATTAATATTCAAAATATACGATTGCATATAGCTTCATTATGTCCTTTACTCAAGATTTGTTTCGGATTGCATGGAGTATAGATGCATGCTACGCCAATAAGCTGAAATAAGGAGTTTATTTTGCAGCAGTTAACTGAACCATTTGCCTACGGCAACTCAATCATCCACACCATGCATCCCGGATTCAGGCTGGCCTGCGCTTTCCTTTTTTCCCTAGCCGGGGCGCTGGTTACAAACCTTGCCGCAGCAACAGGTGTACTGACCGCAGGTATCATATTCGCCATTGCCGCCCGCTTATCATTAGCGACCCTGCTCAACCGGCTGCTTATCGTAAACTTCTTTGTCCTTTTCCTCTGGGTATTCCTGCCCTTTTCCCGGCCCGGAGAACCTGTGTTCAACATAGGTCCTTTTACCGCCACACTTGAGGGGATCATCTACACTGCAATCATCACCCTGAAATCAAACGGGGTAATCCTCGCCATGACCGCGCTGATCTCCACCATGGAAGTGCAAACCCTTGGTGCAGGCATGCAGTCCCTGAAACTGCCGGAGAAACTCTGCCGCCTGCTCCTTTTCAGCTGGCGCTACGTACACGTAATGAGCACTGAATACAGCCGGATGCGGAGGGCCGCAGCCATGCGCGCATTCAGTCCCCGGACCAACATGACCACCTACCGCACTTATGCATGGCTCATGGGTATGCTGCTGGTGCGCAGTCTGGACCGTGCCCAAAGGGTATGGCAGGCCATGCTTTGCAGAGGCTTCGACGGAACATTCCATACCCTGACCAGTTACCGCATAGGCAAACGGGATGTGGCCCTGTTACTGGCAACCCTTGGCTGCGTTGCAATTTTCATTTTTCTTGAGTTCAATAAAATCGAGGTTCTGTTGTGAGTTCTCCCATATTTTCCCTGCATAATATTAATTTTTCCTACCCCGGAAATGATGTCCTTAAAAACGTAGATTTCCAACTGAATAAAGGACAGAAAATAGGCCTGACCGGGCACAACGGATCAGGTAAAACCACCCTGCTGCACATCATTATGGGCTTACTCAAGCCGCAGTCAGGACAGGTCCGCTATCTGGACCAGAAAATTAAATCCGAAAAAGATTTCCGGGAGTTGCGTAAAGGCGTAGGGCTACTTTTCCAGCAGGCCGATGACCAGCTATTCTGCCCGACCGTACTTGAAGACGTGGCCTTCGGCCCGCTCAATCTGGGAAAATCACCGGAGGAAGCACGTAAGATCGCCGAGTACACCCTCTGCACTCTCGGCCTTTCCGGGTACGAAGACCGGGTTTCATATCGCCTTTCCGGTGGTGAAAAAAAACTGGTCTCACTTGCTACTGTACTGGCCATGGAGCCGCAGGCATTAGTGCTGGACGAACCCACCAACGACCTTGACCCGTCCATGCGCGAAAGACTGATCGACATCCTGAATTCGCTGGACATTGCCATGCTGGTGGTTTCCCACGACCTTGATTTTCTGGTAAGAGTCACTGAAGTGGAATATTCATGCAGCAAAGGAAAAATCCTGCGTGAAGCATCTAATTTCAAAGACGATCACGACTACGGAAGGTGTGAACTTTAAATGGAAAAATCAAACAGGAGTCATCATGGGTAAATTTCGAAATCTGATACTGATTGTTGTCGCTCTTTTTCTGGTTTCAGGATGTCTTGGTGAAGACAAAACCATAACCATGAAAGTGGCTTCCACTGCATATACCTCGCATGTAGCCCAGACATCCGCCCACCCGTTTCTTGGGGCATGGGGAGATGAACTCAAACCGGGTATGAAAGCCATCGCGGTCTCACGGGATTTGATTCAGAAAGGACTGACCCACAACACCAAGGTTAAAATCGAAGGCCTTTCCGGTGAATATGTGGTCAAAGACAAGATGAACAAGCGCTGGACCGATAAAATCGATATCTACATGGGCCTCGACACCAAAGCCGCCAAGGAATGGGGCAAACGGGAAGTGACCATCACTTTTGAAAAGAAAGAGAAAAAGTAAAAAACAAGGGCGCACTCAAATGAGAATGCGCCCTTTTTCTTTATCTATTCAATGTCTTACAAAAACTTTTCAATCAAAGCCGATCCGCTCTTTATTTTTACGCCCGATTTACGTAAAGATGGGCTTTCGCGGCCAAGGGCATTACCATGCCATACAAAATCTCTGCCGCGATAAACGGAGAACAAATTGAGCGAACGGAAAAGAAATCCTCATCAGTCCATCAGGGCTTACTGCCTGTGGTGCATGGGCGGCAGCCCGCAGCTTGTCAGGGAATGTGAGGACAGCGACTGCTCTCTTTATGAATTGCGCGGCCCCAAGACTGAGGAATCCCAGCGCACCTGCATCCGGGCCATCCGCCGGCATTGCCTTGCCTGCACAGTGGGTGACCGTCAGGCTATCCGCGATTGCAAAGAGAAAGAATGCGTCATCCGCCGCTTCCGCTTCGGAGTGCACCCCAGAACAATGCAGAAGCGAAGAAAACGGCAGCAGGCCAAGAGCCATCTCATGCTTCCCGGACTTTAAAGGCATGCCTCCGGTGGCTTAAACCCTTTTGCAAAAGGGTTTAAGAACCCCAAAACATTTCGATAAGCTTCGCATATAACACGCTTAGACAGCTTCTAAAAACAAAAAATCGCAATAGCTTGAAAACTATTGCGATTTTATTTTTGTGCAATCTTCCAGACGAAACGGCGAAGCCTCGCTAAAAAAGTTTGGAAGAGTCCAGAGAAACCTTTCCAAAGGTTTCTCTGGCCGCCGGAGGCATTCTTTACATATCAGACTGGCGCATACTCAGCGAAATTCGCTTGCGCTGTATATCTACGTCGAGGACTTTGACTTTCAATGCCTGCCCGGGATAAACGACCGTTGCCGGGTCACGCACAAATTCATCGGCCATACGGCTGATATGAACCAGTCCGTCCTGATGCACCCCGATATCCACGAAAGCCCCGAAAGCGGTAACGTTAGTCACTATCCCGTTAAGGATCATGCCTTCGCTCAGGTCTGAAACTTCCTTTACGGAATCATCAAACTGCACAGCCTCGAACTGCTTGCGCGGGTCACGTCCCGGTTTTTCCAGTTCCTTCATGATATCTTTAAGGGTAGGCAGCCCCAGATCATCGGTAACGTAATCTTCCAGATTGATCTTGGCCCGCAGCTCAACAGACTTGATCAGATCAGCAACATCTGCACCGAGATCCTTGGCGATCCCGGCAACAGCCTTGTAACGCTCCGGGTGCACCGCAGTACCATCGAGCGGATTCTTAGCCCCACGAATACGCAGGAATCCCGCGCACTGCTCAAAAGCCTTGGGACCGAGCCGGGGGACCTTAAGCAATTCCCTGCGGGAACCGAATGGACCGTTCTCCTCACGAAATTTAATTACATTGGCTGCCAGCACCGGACCCAGCCCGGAAACTGATTGCAAAAGCCTTGCGCTGGCAGTGTTCAGCTCTACGCCGACCATGTTAACGCAGGATTCAACAACCCTGCCGAGACTTTCCGCCAGGCCCTTCTGATCTACATCATGCTGATACTGGCCCACCCCGATGGATTTGGGATCAATCTTGACCAGCTCCGCCAGAGGGTCCATGAGCCTGCGCCCGATGGATACCGCGCCACGCACAGTAATATCATAATCCGGGAATT
Source organism: Maridesulfovibrio sp. (assembly GCF_965230075.1). Classification (GTDB taxonomy): domain Bacteria; phylum Desulfobacterota; class Desulfovibrionia; order Desulfovibrionales; family Desulfovibrionaceae; genus Maridesulfovibrio. The sequence goes on from NZ_OZ245945.1 coordinate 3,631,613, forward strand.
CCTCACGGGCAATCTCTGAGGCAGAATAAACAGAAGCCCCGGATTCATTAACCATGATCACCTGAATGGAATTATCCAAGCCTAACTCCTTAACAAACCGCTCGGTCTCACGTCCGGCAGTCCCATTGCCTATAGCAACAGCTTCGATATCGAATTTATCGACCAAGGAACGGACGATACGCGTGGCTTCTTTCTTCTTGCCCTCTGAAGTAACCGGATAAATGGTTTCGTTATGGAGTAAAGTTCCCTGCGCATCTAAACAGACCAGCTTGGCTCCAGTACGAAAACCCGGATCAAGGGCCAGCACCCGCTTGCCGCCCAAGGGAGGCGCAAGCAGAATTTCACGCAGGTTAGCAGCAAAAATATTAATAGCCTCGGTCTCAGCCTTTTCCAGCAGCACACCGCGCAACTCAGTCTCCATCTGCGGAGCCAGCAAGCGCTTGTAGCTATCGGTTGCAGCCTGCTGCACCTGCTTGGAGACCGCTGAATTGGAACGGACCAATTTGCGGTGCAGGATATCCAGACCTTCGTCCTCTTCAGGGCGGATAGAGACCTTTAAAAATTTATCCCGCTCACCACGGAACAGGGCCAGAATACGATGGCCCGCAGCCTTTTTGGCTGGCTCGCGCCAATCAAACCAGTCCCGGAACTTGGAAGCCTTGTCCTTGTTCTCATCGGCCTGTGCAGCCTTGGTGGACTTGGACTCAATCAGAGCCTTGCGCTCGAACAGCGAACGAACAGCCTCACGGCTGACCGTGTTCTCGGCAATCTTCTCGGCAATAATATCGCGTGCTCCGGCAAGGGCATCATCCACGGATTCCACACCCTTTTCAGCTGAGACAAAAGCCTGCGCTTCCTGAACCGGATCGCATTTCTGGGCAAAAATCTTGTAGGCCAGCGGCTCCAGACCTTTCTGGATAGCAGCCTGCCCTTTTGTTTTGCGCTTGGGTTTATAGGGCAGATACAAATCCTCAAGCTGACGCATAGTTTCGGCTGCTTCAATTTTCTTGCGCAGTCCGTCATCAAGCTTGCCCTGCTCATCAATGGATTTAATAACTGTCTCGCGACGTTTATCCAGTTCCTTAAGCTTCTCAAAAAGGTCACTGATATTAGCAACCGCAACTTCATCAAGGCTTCCGGTTGCTTCTTTACGGTAACGGGAAATAAAAGGAATGGTCGCCCCCTCATCAAGCAGGGCGACCACAGCTTTTACATTTTTTTCGGGAATATTCAGTTCAGATGAAATACGAGAGATATTTTTTGAATTCATAAAAACACTAATTACTTGATTCTTCTTTTTTCAATTCTTCAGGAGAGAGGGACCAGAATGGAGTACCGTCTTTGGTCAGGCGGAACTTGTATTTACGATCTTCCCCGGCCTTGAGCTTTGCGCACATGTATTCGTACTCGCCGTCAATCTCAACCAGAACACCGTATACTTTTACACGAACACCGGAGCGCAGGTCTTTGATGCGCGGCTCAACAAAGTCTTTAGGACCGAGATGGACAAGCACTTCCTCACCATCTTCTTTATCTTTAACCAGAAGGCCAACACCTTCGACCATGCCGTCCAGCGGTTCAATATCCTTAATTTTAAGGAGCGTTCCCTTGAACACATCACGATCGGTGTTGTCATAAAGGGAGTCATATTCACCGCCCTTCTCCCAGCCTTTGATGTTCATTTCTCCGGCAAAAGCGGAATGGACACTCAAAAGAGCCAGACAGAAGACGATAAAAAGACTCTGAAAAATTCTTTTCTTCACTACAAAAACTCCTTTTAAATCAAGCTTTCTACTGGGTAAGCCATTTATTAAAGGCACGCAAGGTAACCTTCTTAATCGCATAGTCGGCACCACCGCGCGTAAATTCTGTACGTTCGAACTCGACCACGACTTTTCCGGTCTTCACGTCTACCAGAAACAAGCGGACGTAGTCAGCTCGGTAAGTACTTATCTCATCACGGGCACCCAATGCGTTATCTGCCGAAATATCATAAAGAAGTGCCAAATCAGCATCTACACCGGAAAGCACGGCCTGAACTTCTGGTACAACCGGATATTGCTTTCCATACTTACGCCGTTCCCACAAGTCGGACGTTTTAATATTTTCAAGAATGTCAACATTCCCACCGTTGACGGGATAGACTGACCATTTCAGATCAAAAGCCCCAGACTGCTTGCAGGCGTTCAGCAAAGACTGAGTCATGCGCCAGCGGTATTTCAAATCAAAATCCATGGTGGTTGTCCGCCAAGGGAGCAACGCCAACGTGTAAACTTTCCCTCCGGTATCAAAGGGAGTACTGTAATTTTCTACTTTAGCGCAAGAAGCGCAAACAAGGCACAGCAGCAGAACCAGCAATATCTTTTTCATGGCAACCTCATATTTTTTTACAGATACATTGTTTTATAACGGCAGTATCCATATGTCCATAGCCCGAGTTTAAACTTGGCGTCTGGCTCTTTTGCCGTTACACTCCGGCAGTTTTCAAAGCGGAGGAACAAATGTCGGATAAAAAAAAGGCCCAAAAACTTTCCAGAAGAGGTTTCCTTTTCGGAGGATTCAGAAAAAAAGAAGACCGTGAACAGGTCCTGAGCGCGGCCAAGCCTATTGCTGCCAAAGAAGTGAACCTCGACACTCTGGCAGAAGCCAACGTAGCCTATGAAAACGGCCGCTATGAAGAAGCTGCCGGCAAATACAAAGAATTCATCAAAACAGAACCGCAAAATGCCGACGCCCGCAAAAGACTCGGGCATTGTTTGTACAAAGCCGAAAAATACATTCAGGCCAAAGTTGAATTCGAAAGGGCCATTCGTATCCTCGGCAAAGACAACTTTTCTTACCTGTACCTAGGCTTACTGCTCTGCCGCGCCGGAGCCGGACAAAAAGCTGTCCCGGTCTGGAAACTCTATTTCGATCCCGAAAACATAACCCTGCAGCGCGAAATCAACCTGCAAATCGCACTCATTGAATCTGATCCCGAAGCATCCTTCGAAGAAGCCGCCAACATGGTGGAAAAAGTAATCGAAGAAACTGCTATGAAAGCTTAAAAAAGCAATTTCGTACAAGCCCGCAGAACTCTTCCTCTGCTACAAATTTTCCAAGCAACACGGCGAAGCCTTAATAAAAGGTTTTGAAAGGGATGTGGTCTGGGGCTACTCCGCAGCAAGTTCGCCTAACCGGCGAACTCCGGCTTGGATTTCGTCGCTCCAGAGCGATCCGCTGGAAAGGCGGATGTAATTGGAGAACACATCCTGCGGAGAGAAAACTGTTCCGGGCACAATTCCGATACCTTCTTCGCGGGCCTTGAAAAAGAGCTCCACTCCGTCTTTACCTTCGGGCAGCTCTACCCAAAGCACAGAACCGCCCTTGGGATTGGTGACCTTGGTTCCTTCAGGGAAGGCCAGACCGATCTCGGTACGCATCTTCTGCATCTGGTCCTTCATGGCCGCGCGCAGTTTCTTGAGATGCCGGTCGTAAAGGGTTTCGCGCAAGTAGCGGGCAATAGCCATCTGGGTGGCGGCAACGCATGAAACATTGGTGGTGGCTTTAATCTCAAGAGCCTTTTCCAGATAACGGCCCGGAGCCAGCCAGCCTACCCGGTAACCGGGAGCGATGGTCTTGGAAAAGGATGAGCAAAGCAGCACCTCGCCCTCACGGTCATAGGATTTAAGTGTACGGGGCCGGGAATCGCCGAAGTAAATTTCCCCGTATACGTCATCCTCAACCAGCGGAATTTTACGCTTAGCAAGAATTTCAACAATCTTTTTCTTACGCTCATCCGAGGTAAGACCACCGTCAGGATTGTTGAAATTAGGCGAAAAAATGCAGGCCTTAATGTCAAAAGTACGGGTAATGTCATCTACCCGCTCTGGGTTGATTCCCTTTTTGGGACAGGATGGCATTTCAATGGCCCGCAAGCCGAGATTCTCCACCAGCTGCAAAAAGCAGTAATAGGAAGGAGACTGAATCAGGACAAGATCACCGGGACGGGTCAGGGTCCTTAGGGAAATATAAAGTGCTTCCATGGCCCCGGTGGTGATGATCAGCTCATCGGCAGTGATGTTTGAACCACAATCAACTGAGCGGAAGGCAATCTGCCTGCGCAAATCAAGGTTGCCGGGAATCATCTCATATCCGGCAGTATCGAGCGGATTTTCCCTGATTACGCTGTTCATAATCTTGGCAAGCTGGCGAGTAGGTAACAAGTCATTGCTGGGGCAGACCACGCCAAGGGGCAACTGATCCTTGTTTCCCACGGTTTCAAGGGCTGTGTTGATAAGTTTATTTTTGGTGACAGTGTGCGGTTCCAGCTTCTGGGTTGTTTTGATCTCCGGAGTGGGAATGGTCCGGAATTCGCTACGTACGTAATAGCCGGAACGGGGTCGGGATTCGATCAGCCCGCGCTTTTCCAGCTCTTCATAAGCGTGGGAAACAGTTGAAATGGAAACTTTGAGGGTTTTACTCATCTGGCGCAGGGACGGCAGTTTATCACCGGGTACAAGGTCCCCGGCTTCAATGTGTTTTGAAAGTTCCTGCTCAACTTTTTTGTATCTGTACTGATTGTCTGAACTGTCCAGATTCATTTATTTTACCCTCAGAAGCTAAAACTGTTATGATTCATATTTCTCAAATCTGTATCTGTACTGATGTCAGATTTTATGTACACTGGCAAGCAAATCGGAATAGCAAGTTTGAATTTTACGAACGGGAGAGGTAAATATGGAATCCGTAATGAATTCCCAAAAGATAAAACAAAACAGTGTATTAATTTCAGCTTTCAAGCAGGCTTTGCCCATTGTGCTGGGCTACCTGCCTGTGGGCTTCGCATACGGTGTACTGGCCCGCAAGTCCGGTATCTCCATTGATAACACAGTGATCATGTCCCTAATCGTCTTTGCCGGATCAGCACAGTTTATCGCCGTGGGACTGATCGCTTCAGGTGCCTCCGCCCTATCTGTGATCATCACAACTTTCATTGTTAACTTGCGCCACATGCTTATGTCTGCGGCCCTTTCACCCTACCTTAAGAAATGGAGTAAGCTTGAGATTGCCGGGTTTACCTTCCAGCTCACTGATGAAAGCTTTGCGGTGCATTCCACCCGCTTCGCTGACGGAGACAACCACAAGGGCGAAACATTCCTGATCAACTCCATTGCCCAAGCAGCTTGGGTTGGCGGAACCGTACTAGGTATATTCTCCAGCACGCTTATCAATGACGTAAAACCCATGGGCCTAGATTACGCACTTCCGGCCATGTTTATCGCCCTGCTCATTTTCCAGATCAAGGATAAGAGCCACGTCATTGTAGGACTCATCACCGGACTGTTATCAACCGCACTGGCTCTCGGCGGAGCAGGCCAGTGGAACGTAATTATCGCCACCCTTATAGGCGCAACTCTCGGCGCAGCAGTTAAATGGGGGAACAAATAATGGACCAGCAGACAATACTTTTCACCTTGTTCGGCATGATGGCGGTAACCTACATCCCGCGTGCGCTCCCGGCACTGGCCCTGAGTTCCCGAGACCTCCCGCCCGTCGTGGTCAAATGGCTTTCCTACGTACCCACAGCGGTACTTTCCGCCCTGCTGATGCCGTCATTGCTTGCGCCCGAAGGTGTTATCGACCTGACTTTCAACAACCTTTACTTTTGGGTAGCAGTGCCTACCTTTGCGGTAGCCATGTTCACCCGCAATTTCTTCGGCACCGTGGCGGTCGGTATGGGGCTGGTGGCAGCAGCCAGATATTTCTTGTAATTTCAGCAACAAAAGGATTTCAAAATGATTTCACGTGATGAAGCACTTGAACTACTCAAGTCAAATGTAAAAGAAGAAAACCTGATCCAGCATTCCCTCGAATCCGAAGCCGTGCTCGGCGCGCTGGCAGAAAAACTGGGCCAGGATGTGGAACTCTGGTCCATGACCGGACTGCTGCATGATCTCGATTACAGCGAGACCGCCGATACCCCGGAAAAGCACGGCCTTATCGCCGCAGAAATGCTCGAAGGCAAGCTGCCCGATGAAGCAATTCAGGCAATCCGTGCCCATAACGGCGATATGACCGGAATTGCGCCGCAGTCCGATTTCGATTTCGCCCTGCGTTGCGGTGAGACCGTGACCGGACTGATCCATGCCAACGCGCTCATGCGCCCTGAAAAAATGAACGGTATGAAGCCTAAGAGCCTCAAGAAGAAAATGAAGGCTAAGGCCTTCGCCGCCAGTGTAGATCGTGAGATCATCAAAGAATGTGATAAGATCGGCCTCGAACTGGGAGACTTTTTCGCTATCTCCATCGAAGCCGTGACCAAAGTCGCACCTGAAGTAGGATTGGATTAATTTGATGCGCTAACGCGCTTTTGGATGAAAGAGTTTGCCTTCGGCGACCCTGCCGGGGGCCTAAAACCCTTTGAAAAGGGTTTTAGAATCCCAAACTTTTTTAATTTGCTTCGCAGCTTCGTTTGGAAAAGCTGTGTGAGCTTAAAATATTTTAGATTGTTTGAACTCCAAACGTTTGTTCCCTGCTGGAACAATCACCCAAAAAAGCGGTCCGACATTTGCCAGAAATGTCGGACCGCTTTGAGTTCTTTAGTAGGAAAGCTTACCGCGTTACACGGCGAAGCCCTATTAAAAGTTTTTGAAGAGTCCAGAGAAACTTTTTTCAAAAAGTTTCTTTGGCTGCCGGAGGCATCCTATTTCCCCCAGCCGCCGCCTCCGGGAGTTTCCATGCGGATGATATCACCTTTCTTGAGCGGCGAATGAAACTTACCGGGCTGAACTATTTCCTCACCATCACGGATCAAAATATTCTTGCCGGGAGTTCCGGGGCTTCCGCCCTGCAGACCGTAAGGCGCGTTAACCCGACGCTCGGAAAGCACGGTGATTTCACAATCGGAGAGCAGCTCAATTTCACGCACAAGACCGTCACCGCCGGGGATTCTGCCTGCCCCGCCGGTATTCTTGCGGATGCAGTAGGTCTTTACCCGAAACGGATAGCTGTATTCGAGAGCTTCCACCGGGGTATTCAGGGTGTTGGTCATGTGTGAATGGGTGGCATGCTCACCACTACAGGTGGCGGATGCGCCCATGCCCCCGGCGAGGGTTTCGTAGTAGGCAAAAGGCTTGCCGGTACGCTCATCCATGCCGCCAATGGTCATGTTGTTCATGGTTCCCTGACTTGCAGCCGGAATGCGCTGCGGAATAGCTTCAGCAAGCGCACCGAGAACCACGTCCACCACGCGCTGGGAAGTTTCCACGTTACCGCCTGCAACTGCTGCGGGGAAGTTCGCATCAAGAATGGAACCTTTGCGGGTCAGCACTTCAATGGGCCGCAGGATACCTGCGTTGGTGGGTACGTCACCTTCGATAAGTGACCGGAAAACATAAAGGACCGCGGAAAGAGTGATGGACCGAACAGCGTTGACACTTCCGGTAACCTGATCACCGGATGCGGTGAAATCGAGCTTGGCACTATCACCCTTTACTTCCATGGTCACGGAAATGGGTACGTTCTCGCAATCAACACCGTCACCATCCATGTAGTCGGTGAACTGGTAAGTTCCGTCAGGGATAGACTTAATGGTGTTGCGGGTGATGGACTCAGCGTAATCGTTCAGGCTGGCCGCGTAAAAATCAACCTTGGCAAGACCGTACTTTTCAATGAGTTCCTTGAGTCGGGTAACTCCGGTCAGGTTAGCCATGATCTGGGCTGCAAAATCGCCTTCACGCTCCACCGGAGTACGCACGTTGTTGAGCAGCAGGGCCATAACTCCGGGCACGATTTCACCATTTTCCACAACCTTCACCGGGGGGATAATGATCCCTTCCTGATAGAGGGAGGTTGAAAGAGGCATGGAACCGGAAGCCATGCCGCCCACATCGGAATGGTGGGCGCGGTTGGCTACGTAAAAGGCAGGCTCGGTGGAACCTTCACAGAAAACCGGAGCCACAAGGGTGATGTCCGGCAGATGGGTTCCGCCCTTGAAAGGGTCGTTGAGCATGACCATATCGCCTTCTTTGAAATCACTGTTTTCAATGGCGGATTTCACGGAAAGGGGCATGGAGCCGAGGTGCACCGGGATATGCGCGGCCTGCGCAACCATGTCGCCTTTGTGATCAAAGACCGCACAGGAAAGGTCACGCCGTTCCTTGATATTGGGGGAGAAAGCGGTACGGGTCAGGGTTACGCCCATTTCTTCAGAGATGGCCGCAAACCTGTTCTTGAAAACCTCAAGGAGGATCGGATTCACATTCATTATATATAAACCTCCTGACTACTCGATGTCGAAAATAAGGTTGCCGTAGGGATCGACCTCACCCTTGGCAAAGGGCGGGATAACCAGAGTGGAGCTGTATTCGATGATGATTGCCGGACCGGCGACTTTGTTGCCGGGGCGCAGCTTTTCACGGTTGAGAATACGGGTTTCCATTTTATTGGAATCGAAAACAGTCTCGGTGGTGCCGAGCAGTGCTTCGGGGTCCATTTCGGAAACCAATTCGCCCGCTTCGGGGAATTCCGGCTTGGTGGGCATGCCCTTGGTACGCAGACGGATGTTGACGATTTCAACAGTCTTGTCATCGTTGCGGTAGCCGTAGTTCTGCTTGTGCAGACGTGAGAATTCCTCAATCCAGTCACCGCTGAAGGGCACGATGATTTCAAAGGACTGGCCCTGATAACGCATGTCGAGAAAACGTTCGACAATGATGTCGTCGGAGGCAAAGCCCTCTTCAGCCAGATCAGCGCGGCCCTGTGCTTCCAGCGGAGCGAAGAGCTCTTCAAGATCCACGTCATTGGTGTTGTGCTGGTCGCGCATGACGGTCAGGGAGTAATCCTTGATAACGTCAGCCATGACCATGCCCACTGCGGAAAGAATACCCGGGTTGTTGGGGATGAACAGTTTGGGAATAGAAAGCAACTTGGCAAGAAATGCGCAATGCATACCGCCCGCACCGCCGAAGGAAAACATGGTGAATTCGCGGGGGTCGAAGCCGCGCTCAACGGAAATTACGCGAATAGCGCGCTCCATGTTGGTGTTGGCGATATCAAGGATACCTTCAGCCAGTTCCACCGGGGTCAGGCCCGCTTTTTCTGCCATTGCTTCCATGGCCTGATTCAGCTTTTCAGTCTCAAGGGACATCTCACCGCCGAGGAAATGCTCGGGGATAAGGCGGCCAAGGTAGAGGTTGGCGTCGGTAACGGTGATCTCGGAACCTTTGCCGTAGCAGATCGGACCAGGATCAGCACCCGCACTTTCAGGACCGACGGTCAGTGATCCACCGGCATCAAGACGGGCAATGGAACCGCCACCGGCACCAACGGTATGGATATCAATCATGGGCACCTTGACCGGGTAATCCTCAATTGCGGATTCCAGAGTCAGGGGCAGCTCTTCATTAATTAATGCAACATCGGAAGAAGTTCCGCCCATATCGAAAGTGATCAGACGGTCATAACCGGCCATCTGTCCGATAGCGTGAGCACCGACTGCGCCGCCAGCAGGACCGGAAAGGATGGTCCGCACAGACTCGTTCATGGCAGTTTCCGCGGAGATGGAACCACCGTTACTCTGCATAATGCGCAGGGGATCGTCGCCGAGAGTATTCTGCAGCTTGGTCAGATACTTGGTCATCTTGGGAGAAACATAAGCGTTGATAACTGTGGTGGAAGTACGCTCAAACTCGCGGAATTCAGCAAGGATTTCGTGAGAAACAGAAACCGGAACACCGACTGCGTCCAAAAGTTCGCGCATTCTGTTCTCATGTTCGGGATTTAAGTACGAAAAAAGGAGACAAAGTGCGACGGATTCCACACCGGAATCTTTAATTCTTTGCAAAATAACTTGCACTTTTTCTTCAGAAAAAGGTTCTATTTCGTTCCCTTCATGATCAATTCTTCCGGTAATTCCGAAGCGGAGTTCCGGGGGAACAATATGAGGCTTTTTACAAAAAGATAAATCATAGAGGTCTGAACGATTCTGGCGTCCGATCTGGATAACGTCTTCAAAACCCTCATTTGTGATCAAGGCGGTCTTTACACCCTTACGTTCAAGGATGGCGTTGGTGGCGACGGTGGAACCATGGACAACTTGAACAGCACGGTCGCCTGCAATGTGCTTAATGCCGTTAATTACGGCCTCGGACGGATCATGAGGAGTGGAAAGGCGCTTATGTACGCCCCATTTATCTCCGTCCTTATAAATGAAATCTGTAAATGTTCCTCCGGTGTCTACTCCAATTATCAGCACTATATTTCCTCCGCTGGGTCAATATTAAATCGCTATGCATAAATTGCGATTTGTCATTTTATTTAGGGTCTATTTTCCGATTCGAGCGAACATTAACCAATTTTGTCCACATTTAAAAGATTTTATTTTTGTCAAATTATGTGTATAAACACTCTTGATTCGCTCAATACACCCCAAAAACGAACAATCTATTTTTAAAATACCCGTAAAAACTGTTTCCATTTTTTCGAGTTTTTTAATTTTTCACAAATATTAAAACGCAAATAACGGACAACCTTAAAAAATAGTATTTCTAAAATAACAAAAATAGCAAAACCCAAACGGAGGTTACTCATGTTAAAACGGATCACCACTGCCCTGCTCATGGTTCTGGCCTTTGCCATTTCCGCCCAAGCCGCAGACCTCAAGATGGACTGTAACGCCATCTACGGAGCCACCAACTTCCATTCCCAAGGCGGCAAGCTCTTTGCCGATAAAGTCGCTGAATACACCTCCGGTTCAGTACAGATCACCGTCCACCCCGGCGGAAGCCTCGGTTTCAAAGGCCCCGAACTTCTTAAGACAGTTAAAGACGGCACCCTGCCCATGTCTGATATCCTTATGGGCGTTGTTTCCGGTTCCGATCAGGTTTTCGGTGTAAGCTCCATGCCCCTGCTGGCAAACGATTATGCTGAAGCCAAGAAGCTCTATGAAGCAGCCAAACCTTATTATGATAAGGCCTGCCGCCGTTGGAACCAGAAAATGCTCTACGCCGCACCTTGGCCTCCCAGCGGACTTTTCACCAAGAAACCGCTCAAAACCGTTGCTGATTTCGAAGGTCTCAAGACCCGTACCTATGATAAAAACGGCGCAGAACTGCTCCGCGCAGCAGGTGCCAGCCCCATGTCCCTGCCTTGGGGCGAACTCTACTCCGCACTGCAGACCGGACTCGTTGATTCCGTGCTGACCTCCGCAGTTTCCGGAAAGGACGGTAAATTCTGGGAAAACCTCAAGTATTTCACTAAAATCAACTACGCATTCCCCCTGAACATGATGGTTATCAACCAAGACTACTGGGATGCCCTGAATCCCAAACAGCAGGAAGCCGTGCTCAAGGCTGCTGCTGAAATTGAAGCCTACCAGTGGGAACAGTCCGCAAAGAGCAACGACGAATCCCTCAAAATACTCGCTGAAAAGGGCATCGTAATTTCCGAGCCCTCCAAGGAAATCAGCGACATGCTGCACAAAGATGCCAAGCTTATGCTTGAAAACACCCTCAAAGGTGCCAAAAAAGGTTTTAAAGCAGCCATCAAGGCTTACGAAAAGTAGAATTCTATGCGTGCAATTATCAGGTTAATCGAAGGCCTCTCCGTTGGAGGGGCCTTTCTTTCAGCAGCCGGGATGCTTTTTATCGTGGCCCTCGTGGTCATTGAAATATTCCTGCGCTCAGTACTGAACACATCCACCCTTGTCTCCAGTGAGTACGGCGGCTACGCCCTTGTTTTCCTGATCCTGACCGGGCTGGCCTATACGATGAAAGAAGACGGACTGATCAGGATCAACCTGCTCACTTCCCATTTTTCCGAAAACGGCAAACGTATCGCTGACATCATTTCCGGAATCATCGGAGCAGCAATCACCGCATTCGCTCTCTGCTATACCCTACAGATGGTCTATGAAACATGGGACCTTGAAATGACTGCGGACACCATTGCCGAAACCCCGCTCTGGATTCCCCAGCTGGCCATCCCCGTCGGTCTGGCCCTGCTTCTGCTCCAGATTATCGCCTTTATTGCCAGGAGAGCTATTAATGATAAGTGATCCCTTGATGCTGGCCGTTGTCCTTGTAGGGGCCATGGTTCTTTTTCTGCTTTCCGGCCTCTGGATCGGATTTTCCCTCTACGCAGCAGCTATCTGCGGCATGCTTTTCTGCAAGATGAACCTACCGCCGACCATTTCCGTGTGGGACAAGGTTGGTGACCTCATGGCCAACTCCCTGTGGAACACCATGAACTCATGGCCTCTTTCGGCCCTGCCCCTGTTCATCCTCATGGGCGAGATCCTGTACCGCACATCCATTTCCACACGGTTGCTCAACGGTCTTGTTCCTTGGCTGTCCAATATTCCGGGACGCCTCTACCATATCAACGTTGTGGCCTGTTCCCTTTTCGCCGCAGTTTCCGGCTCCAGTGCTGCAACCACCGCCACCGTTGGTAAGATCACCTTCAATGAACTTTCCGAGCGCGGCTACCACAAGAGCCTCGCAATCGGTTCCCTTGCCGGGTCCGGTACTCTGGGCTTCCTGATACCGCCCAGCCTGATCATGATTATCTACGGCATCCTTTCCGATACATCCATCGGACAGCTGTTCATTGCCGGAGTTATCCCCGGACTGACTCTTGCGGGCGTATATTCCGTTTACATCATTGTGCGCTGCATGATGGACCCCACACTGGTTCCGCAGGAGAAGGAAGAATTCACTACTGCCCAGCGCATTGAGTCCCTGAAAGACCTTTTCCCGGTTTTCCTGCTTATCACCGTGGTACTCGGCGGCATCTACGCCGGATTGACCACCCCCACCGAAGCAGCGGTAATCGGTGTGCTCGGCGCACTGGGAATTGCTTGCTGGTTCAAGAACCTGACCCTGTCCAATTTCAAGGAAGCCCTGCTTTCCGCTGTAAAAACCAGCGGCATGATCTGCTTCATTATCTGCGGTGCGGCTTTCCTTTCACAGGTTGTCGGGTTCCTCGGTATTGCTACCGCGATCAGTAAATACATCGCTACCCTGAACCTCTCGCCGTACATGCTCATTTTTGTACTCGGCATTATGTACGTAATGCTGGGCATGATTCTCGACGGTATATCCATCGTGGTTATGACCCTGCCCATCGTGCTGCCTATCGTAACCGCAGCAGGATTCGATCCACTCTGGTTCGGTATCTTCGTGGTATTCATGGTCGAGCTATCTCAGGTAACACCGCCCGTTGGATTCTCTATCTTCGTCATCCAATATATCACCGGGGACGACGTAAAAGACATTCTCAAGGCGACCTTCCCCTTCTTCGTGATCATGGTCCTGATGGTAATTCTGGTAACCATGTTCCCGGAAATAGTCTTCTATCTGCCTGAAAAGATGATCGGGAGTTAAATTTGCCTCCGGCGGCTGGGGAAGGAAAAACTTTTGCAAAAGTTTTTCCTTCCCCAGACCCCATCCTTTTCAAAACCTTTCGAAAAGCTTCGCATTTAGCGCGGCAAGGCGACATAAATAAAAAATCCCCGCAAAGTTTAACTTTGCGGGGATTTTTATCTAAAATTCTACTTCTCAAAACAAGTTAGGCGCTACGTGCTCTTTGAAATAGGCGTAGGTCAAAAGAAAATCATCACGGTTGTGCGGCTCTAGGGTGAATGTCGGTAAGGGATTGAGTTCGCTCATCCGGGAAAGGATATGCTCCCAATCCATCTTGCCCTGCCCGAGGGCAAGATGTTCATCCTTGCTGCCGTTGTTGTCATGCAGATGCATGTGCTTGATATACGGCGCAAAGGCATCAAACCAGAGATCAAAATCATCGTGCTCCGAACCTTTGGAAAAAGAAAACCAATGCCCGAGATCAAAGCAGATGCCGATGTTCTCCCGATCCAGATCAGTCACCAAGCGGACAATGGCATCCGGTGTAAATTCGTAAGTATTCTCAAGACAAAGCGGCGGATGGTCAGGCCATGAATTGCTCAAGCGGCGCACACCTTCCACGCAATTGGCGTAAGCCCTTTCGAACAGCGGCGGCTCAAGCCATGAAGTAAATGAAGGATGCAACACCATCCGTTCTGGAGAGAACAATTTTGCCAGATCAAAGGCGGTAAGCAAGGTATCAATGGAGGCGTTGCGGATGGCCGGATTCAGGCTGGACGGCTTGAGATCCAGAAACGGCAGATGCACCGTGCATTTCAACTCAGCTTCTTCAAGACGATCCCGGATGGATATGAGCCAATCCATGCTCAAACATTCATCACCTAGACAATCCAAGCCCAGTTCTGGCTGGATCGAATTTTCAATGAAAAAATCAAAATACTCTGGAGAATTGTAGATATAGCGCAAGGGAAGATTAACGAAACAGGTTTCAAATTCTGGCTTCATCACACTTCTCCCTTCCGGCTTATTTCATTTACTGCTCAAGCCGGGTCTGTAGATAATCCGTACCCTTGAGCACCATCCGCCCCACCGGCACAAAGGTAGTGGTATGACGCATGGTCAGGACCGTTTCCTTCCCGGCTCTGACATCAAAGGATTCACCCCATGAAACTGGAATATTATCCACAAAAGGCTGAATTTTGCAACGTTCACCGTTACTCCAAACATCTTTCAAAGCGTAAGAGTCTGGAAGGATATCTCTGCTATCCCCGTTAGTCCAGTTAACAAAATCAGATCTGCCGTCTTCGTCAGCCAGTTCAAGGGCCTTAATTTCACGGGGTACGATAGCCAGATAAAATTCTGTACGTTTTTTGCCGAAAGTTTCGCGTACTACCCGGTACCGTGAAACCCCATCCGGTCCCTTGAGCATGTATTTTTCCATGAAATTGGACGGATCGGCTATAATCTCATGGCCCACATCCTGACCGCTGTTAACCATGACCGAAGCCACGAATCCCTTAAGATTCAGGATTTCTTCTTTGCTGCTACCGAGGATACCTTCCAGAATAATCTGGTCGCCCTCGACCGCCTGCAGGGTTCCCCCGGCACTTACGAACTGGGGCTGACCGTTCAGCCAGCAGAGAAAAACCGGACCGTTTACTTCCGGAAGATCGGGCTTACTGCCCTTCCAGCGGACCTTGGCCTTGGCCTGCCTGCTGCCGTCAATACGAACTTCAAGGGCCGGGAACTGCGACAAAGCCATACGCGGAGCGGTAAGCAGGTTCAAATTCGGGCGGTCACTGGCAAATACAGCCACTGCCGGTTCCAACTCGGTATCAGCCTTAGCCTTACCGGAAGTGGAAACTGGTGCGCCGCGAACAAGTTCAATGCTTTTTCCCCGCAAAGGCTTTCCGTTAATCAAGACTTCAACGCCCTGCCCCTTCTGGGATTTGGGAAAAGAAAATTCCGGAACGTCAAGCTCAAGGCCGAACTCGTGCAGCAGGTAGACTGTAGCCCGCAGCTGCTGGCGAACCTTCCAGCCCAGATCCTTGATATCCTTACTGACTTCAACGGCCATGGCCGGGATACCCCGCTCATGCAAGGCATAGCAGGTCAGGGATTTCAACATTTCCGGGTATTGAGTAGCCTTTGCAAATGTCTTGGTATTGAAAAGTGTGAACCAGTAGGATTTATTACTAATTTTACTATTAAGACTCTTGATGGTGCGCTCGCACATTTCAGCCAGCTGGATGTCTTTGTAGACTGCGGCATCAATGATCAGGGACTGGCCGTAACGCTTGGGGTTACGCAGACTGTTCACATACTTGGGGTTGTAAAACCCGCTGCCCTCGTGGAGGTGGATAAACCCTTCGGCTCCACCGATAAGAAAACGAATCGCGCGGGCAAGGCGATCTTCATAAAAGCTATTGTATTCTTTGTCGAAACGACGGTTTAAGTCGACGTTGATCTGCCGGGTCCGGCGTAAAATGGAGGGTTCATTAGCCCGGGGAACAATGATCAGATTTCCTTTGCGCACCTTGCAGCGGGTCAATAGCTGGGCAGTAAAAAAGCCGGACAGTTCGTCCCCCTGAATACCACCCTGAACCATGATTGTGGGTCCCGGCTCGTCACCGAAAACCCAGGTAACCCGCAGCGGATATTGCGTACCTTCAAAAAAGGTATAGTTCCTCACCTGTTGTGCCGCAGCCGGAAAAGCCAGACACAGGGTAAAAATACTAATTAAGAACGCGCGATAAAGGATATACTTCACTGAAAATCAACTCACCCTTTTTAGTAGTGATCATCAATCTGATGCCGTAAACATCTTTCAGGGACTTTCCGGAAGGCAGACCGAAACGGGTGCGGACAACCTTGAACCGCTGAATGTGGAAAGACATATCATTGCGGTTGGCCTTGATCTGGACACCCTTACCGTTGTTTTCGATCAATTCGACAGTGGCAAGACCGCTCAGAGCTGAAGCTGTCTGCAGGTTATTAAGGTCGAAACTCAAAGCCAAGCTGTTACCGGACTTACGTACCTTAACATTCTCCACACCGGCCCGCATCAAGTTCTTATAGAAAAGCAATTTATTCAGGTCCACAGCAGGAGTGGTTTCCACCTTTTTCTCTTCCACCGGAACAGCGGCCAGCAGGGACTGCAACTCATTGGGATCGTATGAATCAAGAATTTTGTTAACGTTCTCCAACCGTTCCAGTTGCACAGAAGCGTCATTAAGTGTCTTCTGTAACTCAATCTTTTCCTGCTTAAGCTGGGCGTTCTCGCTCCAGAAGGTGTATCCGGCCCAAGCACCGGCACCGGCGCAGACAGCAAGCATGAATACAATCCAAAAAAGAACCTTCAACCAGAAAGGGCTGAGACGGTAACGTTTGACGGTGTCGTCGTCACGCATGAAAAGAACATTGTACTTGGTATTGCCCATCAGAGCTTTCTCCATTGTTCGTCAACAATCCGCCAGCTGTCTTTTTCCGGACGGATAACCAGTTTTTTTAGTCCCTTGTCACTGTATCCGGAAGAATCCGAATATTCCTGCCTGAAAACAGCCAGCAACCCTCGAGGGTGTTCCCGCAGGGACAACTTGCCGAATTCAACAGTTGCGGGCTTACGTTCTTTCCAAATGGAAGTTTTATTTTTCCTGATGGAATCTGCTCCCTTCCTACGCCCTTGTCTGGCCCGGGAATCGTACAGGGAAATATACTTATCCATATCAGCTGAAAGCCAGCTTTCCTTCCACATCTTGAGAAATTTTTCCACATCATCCCGCTTGGTGGCGAGATACTCCTTTCTAAGAGAACGGATCGAAGGACCGTACTCACGGCCTACAATCTTCCATTGCCCATCCACTTTCTGCCAGTAGAGCCTCTTGGAAGACGAAGAGGACAGCCTGCCGGAACGGTAGTACTGGTCAAACCATGTTACCCAGTAATCAGGTCCGCGCAGAGCGTGCAGGTTGTACAGCTCAATGTCGATCCATCCGGCCCGGGAGAAGATTCTTTTCTTACGTTTCTTAAAAGCCTTGAAAGAACGTCTCTCTGATTTGGCAAACAGCTCCGGGGAATAAGCTGCAAAAAAGCCTTCATCACGGGCTTCCCAATCTGCTGCCCACTTATATACGAGTTTTTCCAACTCAATAGCTTCAGCAGTCTGCCCGTCACTGTTATTGTTCCAGCCGACTTTCTCGCCGATAACAACAGGAGCACCGGGCTTGATATTCTCATCAAGGTAATCCATATCGGTATTAACCAGAGCCACGCACCCCTGAGTGTCCATGGGAACAAGCTCCTTACCTCGGCCATGAATCCAGATACCGTATCCGGTTTTATCCTTTATGCGGTCAACCGGGTTGGGAAAATCCAGAGGAAAAGCCATCTTCCCGTACAAGCTGAAATTCTTCAGTCCGGTTCTTTTTCCAGTGGTAAAGTAGACGCCTTCGGGAGTTTTCAGGTCTCCTTCAACTGTCTTGTCACCGGCAACCTGCCCGGTAGCGCAGGTAAAACTGGCTTCAGCGTGCAACGGACTTTTATGAACCAGCAGATGCAGCTTCTGGGATTCCTTGTCAACAGCAAGAATATAATCAGGAACCAGCGGGGTTGGGTCAATTACAGGTTCCCAGCCCTTGGCAAAGCCAAGGGAAGTAAAGCCTGCCAGCAGAAAATAAGCTGCCGTAAAAACTCTCAAAAAATAATTCATTCCGACCCGACACTCCATTGTCCCAAAAAAACAAAACGACGAACCCAGTAACATTAAATAAGGCAGAACTAAAACCTTCGCCCAAAATTTGATTCACTAATCAATGACTTACGTTAAAATAAAAACCTTGAAAGAAGTATTTTCAATCAGCTTCCTTACAACACTTTTCCATTATTAAAAAGTAGCTTTTTAAGACCCTAACATGAATGTAAAAGTACTGCAAAAAAGAAGACCCGGCGCAGCTGAAACAACTGCGCCG
The DNA here is from genome assembly GCF_965230075.1 of Maridesulfovibrio sp. Lineage (GTDB taxonomy): Bacteria > Desulfobacterota > Desulfovibrionia > Desulfovibrionales > Desulfovibrionaceae > Maridesulfovibrio. The sequence continues at coordinate 3,649,923 of NZ_OZ245945.1, forward strand.
GGGGCAAAAATCAGTTTAAAATAAAACTTTCCAAGCTATTCACCGAACACTCTTTTGAAGATCATCTCTTCATAGCGGGTGTAATAGCCCATATCAAAAGCTTCATCGAGAGCACCGCTATCGAGGTGGGAATTGATGGTTTCATCCTTGCGTACTTCATCAGGGAAGGAAACCTTATTTTCCCAGCAATGCATAGCAACTTTCTGAACCATTTCATAAGCCTTCTGACGCTCAAGACCGGTTTCTACCAGCGCAATAAGAACACGCTGGGAGTAGAACAGGCCGTAGGAAGCCATAAGATTACGGTCCATGTTGTCGCCGTTGATCTTCAACCTTTTGATAACTCCGGTCATACGGCCGAGAATGTAGTCGGCGAGGATGGTGGAGTCGGGCATGATAACCCTTTCCACGGAGGAGTGGCTGATGTCACGCTCGTGCCAGAGGGGCATGTTTTCCATGGAAACAAGACCGTTGGTACGCAGCAGACGGGAAAGACCACACAGGTTTTCTGCGGAGATGGGGTTCTTTTTATGAGGCATGGCGGAAGAACCTTTCTGGCCCTTACTGAAACCTTCCTCAACTTCGAGAACCTCGGTGCGCTGCAGATGGCGCAGTTCAACGCCGAGGCGTTCGATACCACCGCCAAGCAGGCCCAGTGCGGTAAAGAAGTCTGCGTGGCGGTCACGCTGCACGATCTGGGTGGAAATGGGGTCCACACCGATTCCGAGGATTTCGCAGGTGATGCGTTCTACTTCGGGATCAAGCATGGCGTAGGTTCCCACAGCACCGGAAATTTTACCCACGCTGACGCTTTTCAGGGCATCGGCAATGCGCTCACGGTGACGGGAGAATTCAGCGTAAAAGCCGGCCATTTTCAGACCAAAGCTGGTGGGCTCGGCGTGGATACCGTGGGTACGGCCCATGCACATGCGGCCCTTGTTGGCATGCGCCATTTCCTTAAGGGCTGCCAGAAATTCATCAAGGTCGTCCAGAATCATCTTCCCGGCACGGCTGAGCATAACTCCGTTGGCGGTATCGACAATATCGGAAGAAGTGCAGCCGAGGTGGATGAAGCGGGAGGAAGGACCAACCTTCTCTTCAACTGCGGTCAGGAAGGCGATTACATCGTGTTTGGTCTTTTCTTCGATCTCAAGGATGCGATCCAGTTCGAAATCTGCCTTTTCACGGATGATTTCCATGTCTTCAGCAGGGATACGGCCAAGCTTGTGCCATGCTTCGCAGACAGCGATTTCAACTTCAAGCCACACCCTGAAGCGGTTCTCCAGAGTCCACAGTTCACCCATAGCGGGACGGGTATATCTTTCAATCATTTTACCAATTCCGGTTAGTTGTTCTGAAAGTAAAGGTAAAGTTTAAGACGACCAGGGCCAACCATATTATAAACGGCAGGCCGGGACAAGACACAGGGAAATTTTATCGGACAGAATTCAGAGCGCAAAAAAACAGACGGCCCGGAATACACCGGGCCGTCTGGCCTTTATCAGCTAGCTTGATGCGCTGTCGGAACTCTTTGCGGAAGAATCCGAGGAAGTGGATGCACTGGTACCGCTCCCCGCCGGGCTTGAGTTGCCGGTTTTCCCGGCAGCCGAGTCGGTTTTACAGTACCCGGAAGAATACCAGCCTCCGCCTTTAAGGACGAAGGAGGAATGAGAAAGGACCTTGGTGGCTAATCCACCGCAGACCGGACATTCCAGCTCTTTATCTTCAAAGCTTGTCTGCCACTCTTCAAATATCTGCTGACATTCATGACATTGGTATTCATAAATCGGCATAATACCCTCCAATAAAAAAAGGTACGCCACACCTCATGCTTGAGGCTGGCGGACCTGTCCCTGAATATGAGGGGAGCTGAACCGGATCAGTCCCGCTTAATGCCGGCAAAAGCCCGCGCGGGGACTGAAACAGATCAGTAAAATAACTTAGCTGGCTGCTGCAGCCTTTGCTTCTGCGATGCGAGCCTTAATTCTTTTAGCTCTGCGATGACGTTTACGCTGAAGTTCTTTCTTTCTTTCGATCTTTTTGTGCCTACCCATTTGGAGGACCTCCTGAATATTTTTTTCGTACTTGCTGCACGATTATATGCTGCAAAGAAGGTGTCATTACCCTAGAAAGGGAGCAATTGTAAAGAACTTAAGCTAACACAATTGGCCGCCAACCTCCCCACAATTAGCAAAATATTTTTTTCACAAATTAACCATTTAATATTTTTAACATTTTTTCAGCAGAGCTTATTTTACCCCTTGACTACAGGCCGCATCATGAACATATAAAACTTTCCCAGCCGGAAGCAGAGTAAATACTCCCCGGCTAAAATCCTGTGAGGAGAAAACCATGAAAAAAGCAAAGCCAAATAAAGCATTCAACCAAGCTGTCGAAGATATATCCGAAGTTTTCATGTTCGACCACTGGATGAGATTCTACTTCATCTTTGAAGAAGGCAAGAAACTGTCAGTGAAAGTTCCTGAAGAAGTCTGCACCCAGATTGATAAGGAGTACCCCAACCTGAAAGGTTTGCTCGACCTGATGAACAACGAGGAAATCGACCAGCAGAAATCCATGAACACCGTCTGCTCATTCATCGGCGCGCGCTTTGACGGCACCAAGTACAGCAGCAAGATTGTCCCCAAGGTTTTCGACTCCAAAGATTTCAAAATGGAGATGTATCTCTTCAACCTCTGGATCAAAGGACACGAGTCCTACCTCGAATCCGAAGTCATGACCTTCAAGGATTGGCAGGAACTCTATGATGGCTGGAGAGAACAGGACGAAGTTAAAAACTACGTTGAAAGACTGGGCAACGCCGGAAGCGGAGCACACATCCAGCCTCCGACCTGCTCTACTGTCCAGTAGTGATCAAATACATATATAATTAAAAAGGGAGTCTGCAGTGCTGACTCCCTTTTTTAATTTATGACCCTACGCGCCCCGACATAATACTTGCGCCAGTAATTCTTTTCCATGGACTCTTCCCGCACCCTGTGCCCGCTCTTAGGGCTATGGATGAACGAATAGCCATTGCCGGAATATATCCCTGTATGCAGGCTCTTGCCCTGCCCGGGAATCTTGAAAAGCACGATATCCCCGGCCTGAATATCGCTCCTGCGCACAGACCTCCCGACCGCTTTCTGCTGCCATGAAACCCGTGGCACGCTGATTCCGTGGCGCTGATACACCCACCAGACAAGCCCGGAACAATCAAACCCCTCATTAGGGGATGCCCCGCCCCATTTATATGGTTTACCAATCTGGGACCGCGCGCTTTTTACTACTGAGTACTTCAGTGATGAATGCGAAATACGGCCGCCACTCCCTGTTCCGGAATAGCCGATTACCGTCTTCCCGCACCCGGAAATCAAAATCAGCAAACAACAAAAAATTGCCAGCCTCAAAATTCTATTTTTCACAACTCCCCATCTGTTCATAACATAGTTTCTATCTTGAAAAATCGGCATTAACAATAGATTTAACCACTATCACCCTATGCGCTGGTGACATTTTTCACAAAATAATTTTCAATTATCAGCAATTTCTATAGGTAGATAAACCCATTTCATCTCAATTAGCTGTTGACTTTTCTTCAAATTTTGAAGACTAATTTGTACAGTTTAGGTGATAATTGTGAAACATTTTCAAGAGTTGCACAAAACCTAAAAAGTTAACACGGCTGAGGCACTTTTTTCAAAATCTGGTACAACATCGCGTTACAGTGAGGTCCGTATGTTGCCCATGATGTTAGTTCTGGCCATCTTGTTGCCCTTGGTGGCTGCTGTCGGCTGCTACTTTCTGCGCGTAAGTGCGATCAGGTCCCTGATCGTTCTCGGCACAGGTGTAGTTCTTGCCGCGGTCTCCCTTGCCCTGCTCGGTCAAGGGTCTTTTACCTATTCTCCAGGTACAATTGTAGGAATCAGCTGGGATTCCCTCATAACCCTGGCGGATTTTGCCCTGCTTTTCGTAATGCTTTATTACGCATTCAAACTCAAAAACCAGATGATCAAGATATTTGTTATCTTACAGATCATCCCGCTTGCTGCGTTTGAATTGTTCATCGTCGACCATGCGGTCGAGACTCCCGCTATCTTTGCGGACAGCCTCTCCCTGATCATGGTTGCCGTCATCTCCGTCATTGGATCGCTGATCTGTTTCTTCGCGATTCCTTACATGAAGGAGCATGAGGAACACATGCACTTGGTAAAATCCCGCCAGCCGCAATTCTTTTTCTTCCTCGTTCTGTTCCTCGGAGCAATGAACGGGCTGGTTCTTTCCAACAACATTCTCTGGCTCTACTTCTTCTTCGAAGTGACCACCTTCTGTTCTTTCATGCTCATCGGGCATGACCAGACCCAGATTGCGGTCAAGAACGCTACCCGCGCCCTGATGCTTAACGCACTCGGCGGTGTTGCTTTCGTCTTCGGTATGATCTGGGCCTACGCTGAAACCGGCTCCCTTGACCTGCAGGTCATCATTCAGGCCGGTCCCATGGGCGGCCTTATGCTTGCTCCTCTGGGTCTGCTCTGTCTCGCAGGTTTCACCAAAGCCGCTCAGGTTCCTTTCCAGAGCTGGCTGCTCGGAGCAATGGTTGCGCCTACTCCGGTTTCCGCACTGCTCCACTCCTCCACCATGGTTAAAGCCGGTGTATACATCGTCCTGAGACTTGCTCCCGCTTACGCAGGAACCTTCCTCAGCCAGGGTGTGGCTCTCTGTGGTGCATTTACCTTCCTTGCCTGTGCTGCCATTGCGGTCAGCCAGAGCAACGGCAAGAAAATCCTTGCCTACTCTACTATCAGTAACCTCGGTTTGATTATCTGTTGTGCCGGCCTGAATACCAGTTGGGCCATCACCGCAGCAATCATCCTGATTATCTTCCACGCAGCCTCCAAGGCCCTGCTCTTCCTGTGCGTCGGCACAATTGAGCACGGTATCGGCAGCCGCGACATTGAAGACATGCACGGCCTGTATCTCAAGATGCCCCGCACTGCGATCATCACCATCGTGGGCGTCATGACCATGCTTCTGCCTCCCTTCGGTGTTCTGCTCGGTAAGTGGATGGCTATCGAATCCGCATCCGGCGACATGTTCGTAATCACCATGCTCGCTCTGGGTAGTGCGGTTTCCCTGGTATTCTGGGCCCGCTGGGCAGGTATCCTGCTCACCGCTCCCCTGCGCGACAAAGTTCCCGCAGAATCCCAGAGTGTGCTGACAAGACTGACCCTGACCGCACTTGCCGGTATCGCAGTGGTTCTGTCTTTCTTCTCACCAGTTATCTACACCAAACTCATCGAGCCTATGGTCGGCAAGTCCTTTGAAATTACTGCTGGCGTATTCACATCACCCGTAGGTGTTTTTGCTGTATACCCCATCTTCATAATCCTTGCCGCCGCGTTCATCTACTCATGGATTGAGACCAAGAAGTCTGCAACCGATAAGACTTCCCAGACTTACATGTGTGGTGCCAACGTTCCTGAAACCGGTGTTCAGTCCTTCATCGGACCCATGAACGGCCCGGTAGAACTGAAGGCAAGCAACTACTACATGAAAGAGTTCTTCGGTGAAGAAAAACTCACCCTCTGGGTCAACTTTGTTGCTCTGGCTCTCATCGTTCTTATGCTGGGAGGGGCTCTGTAATGAAAACTTTAATTCTCATCATACTCGGCATCGTTATTGCTCCTATTCTGGGCGGCCTTATTGCCGGTCTTGACAGACGCATTACTGCGCGCCTGCAGTCCCGCTTCGGTCCCCCGATCCTGCAGCCCTTCTACGATGTTGCAAAACTGTTCGGTAAAGACAAAGTCGTCAGCAACTTCTGGCAGGTTTTCTGCTCATGGGTTTACCTCATTGCAGCAGCCCTGTCCGTCGGCCTGCTCTTTGCCGGAAGCGACCTGCTCCTGATCTTCTTTGTTCAGGCTATCGGCGCTGTCTTCCTGGTCATGGGTGGCCTTTCCACTCCGTCCCCGTACAGCCAGGTTGGTTCCCAGCGTGAACTAATTCAGGTCCTGACCTACGAACCGCTCCTCATCCTCGTTTTCGCATCCATCTTTATGGTAACCGGAAGCTTCAGGATTGATGAGATCCTGGCCTACGAACAGCCGCTGCTGGTTCAGCTGCCGCTCATGTTCGTAGTCCTCGGTTATGCTCTGACTATCAAGCTGAGAAAATCCCCCTTTGACTTCTCCACTTCCCACCACGGGCACCAGGAGCTGGTTAAAGGTATGCTTACCGAGTTCTCCGGTCCTTACCTCGGCATTATTGAAATCGGCCACTGGTATGAAACCATCTTCATTCTCGGTATTTGTGCCCTCTTCTGGCACACCAGCCTGGTAGGTTGCGTACTCTTGATCGCCTCCACCTACTTTGCAGAGCTGATCATTGATAACACTATGGCGCGCATGACCTGGCGCTGGATGCTCAAGTACGTATGGAGCATCGGTCTGGCCATGTCTTTCGTCAACCTCATCTGGCTGTACGCAGGTTAAGCTTATGTTCAAGAAATTCATTGGAAATTCACGCGCCAAGTCTCCGTGGATCATGCATTTTGACTGCGGAAGCTGCAACGGCTGCGATATCGAAGTTCTGGCATGCCTGACACCGCTGTACGACGTTGAACGTTTCGGTGTTGTCAACGTGGGTAACCCCAAGCACGCAGACGTGCTTCTGGTAACCGGAACCGTCAACCACAGAAACGCCAAGGTCCTGCGCAACATCTATGATCAGATGCCTGATCCCAAAGGTGTTATCGCTATCGGTGCCTGCGGCCTGTCCGGTGGTATTTTCCGCGAGTGCTACAACGTTCTCGGCGGAGTCGACAAGGTAATCCCGGTTGATGTTTACGTCCCCGGATGTCCGGCGAAACCCGAAGCCATCATCGACGGCGTGGTCGCAGCCCTTGCCAAGTTTGAAGGCCTTAAAGGCTAAACATTACGAGGGGTAAGATCGTGATTGAAAATCAGATAGATGTAACTCTGGAAAGCCTGGTAGGCGAAGTATCCAAGATGAAGAGTGACGGACAGCGCATGGTCACCTACTCCTGCACCAACCTTGGTGAGGGAAAAGCGGATATCATCTACCACTTTGATAAAAATGAAGTACTCACCAACCTGCGCCTGACCGTGGACATGGATAAGCCCGTGCCCTCCATCAGCGGCGTGTACTTCGCAGCACTGCTCATCGAAAACGAAATACAGGACCAGTTCGACATCAAGTTCGACGGCCTCGTACTCGATTTCGGCCGTAAGCTGTACCTTGACGACGAAGTGACCATCATCCCCATGTGTAACAACACAAAGGCGATGAAACCTAAAAAATAACTCGTCTTCCCGGATGAACCCAAGACGATAACAACTATAGGGTAAATTATGGCACGTACCATCATACCTTTCGGTCCGCAGCATCCGGTTCTCCCGGAGCCGCTGCATGTGAAGCTTGTCGTGGAAGACGAGATCGTACAGGAGGCCATTCCCGCACTCGGATACGTTCACAGGGGTCTGGAAAAACTCGCTGAAATCCGCGATTACCACCAGATGATCCAGGTCGTTGAACGCGTCTGCGGTATCTGCTCCAACATCCACTCAATGTGCTACTGTCAGGGCATTGAGGAAATGATGGGCATTGAGGTTCCTGAAAGAGCCGAATACCTCCGCACCATCTGGTCCGAACTTCACCGTATGCACAGCCACCTGCTCTGGCTGGGTCTCTTTGCCGATGCTTTCGGTTTCGAAGCCCTGTTCATGCAGTTCTGGCGCATCCGTGAACGCATTATGGACATCAACGAAGCAACCACCGGTTCACGAGTTATCACTTCCGTGAACATCGTTGGCGGTGTCCGCCAGGACCTGACTCCCGAGATGTGCTCCTGGATCCTTTCCGAAGTTGATACCTGTGAAAAGGAAATCAAGGAAATCCAGAACACCATCCTCAACGACTACACTGTGTGCGCACGTACCAAGGGCGTTGGCGTTCTGACCAAAGAACAGGCATACGACCTCGGCGCAGCAGGCCCGACCCTGCGCGGTAGCGGAGTTGCTTCCGACATGCGTCTCCTGAAGTACGCAGCATTTGATAAAATCGACTTCGAACCTATTGTCGAAACCGACGGCGACTGCTGGGCACGCTCCACAGTCCGTTTCCGGGAAACCCTGCAGTCCGCAGAGCTCGTAAGACAGGCTATTGCAGGACTTCCCCAGGGCGACATTGCAGCTCCCTGCAAAGGTAACCCCGAAGGCGAAGTTATAACCCGCGTGGAACAGCCCCGCGGTGAATGCCTCTACTACATGAAAGGTAGCGGCAAGAAGTTCCTTGACAGGGTCCGCATCAGAACACCCACGTTTGCGAACATTCCGCCTCTCCTGGCGATGCTCCCCAACTGCGAACTGGCTGATGTTCCGGTTATCATTCTGTCAATCGACCCGTGCATCAGCTGCACGGAACGCTAGGAGGCCGAGACATGCTTAACATGACTCCCACTGTACTGAAGAACCTCCTTCAAAAAAGCTCTACTCGCATGTATCCCATCGAGAAACGCGAGCCTTTTGAACGCTACAGAGGTGAACTGTTCAACAACATTGACGAGTGCATTTTCTGCAAAAAATGCCAGATTAAATGCCCTTCACAGTGCATTACCGTCACTAAAGATAAAGATAGCGGCACCGGAACATGGATCTGCGATCCCTTCGCATGCGTCTACTGCTCCATCTGCGTTGACCACTGCCCGACCAACAGCCTGTACATGAAACCTGTACACCGCGCCCCGTCCGCAGAACGCGACATGATGGAACAGACCGGTAAGGTCAAGCCGCCCAAGAAAAAAGCCAAGAAATAATTCAAAGCTTAGTTCGAACTACAAAAATCCCCGCAGCCTAACGGTTGCGGGGATTTTTACATGAAAGCGAAGCGACTAACCTGATGGGAACTCAACGCACAGCAAATGAAAAGACTTTAATCCGCTGAAAAAACGTAATGAAACTATTACGGTTGGAAAATTTGTAAATGGAGACAGCTGAGGTGGAGTAACAAAATTATCATAACCTAACAGCAAGTGCATATAATAATCGCGCATGGAGTGATCAGCTCCTGTTGTATTTACCGCCCTACGCTGCTTTAAGTCATCTTTTGAGACATTACGTGCAAGTCTTGGAGTTACTTGAATTCCATGCTCATCAATTACAAAAATAGAAACAACATCTTCATATTTCCTCAAAATACGTTTCAATAATTCTTTAAACTTGATTTCAGGAATATCGATAAACAAACTGGAAATCTTTTTCATCTGGGTTCGGATATCCAAAAAATGTTTTTTTCTATCTTTGATTCTGTCAGCCTGCAATTGCTTGAACTTTGAATTGATCAGCTCAACAGTTTGAACAAACCCCTGAACGGAGTCTCCAGCCCCACTGGTCGTACTGCGGTTGCGTGTATAAAAATATCCCTGATGACAATTAATTTTTGCCTGAAGCAGGTGCATAGCCTCATCTTCGCTTTCAATCCCTAAAGCAATAGGAACGCAATCAACAGAAGTGCAATTCCTGACGACATATTCCAAATTGCCAAGATTGAAAGTTGTATCAAGGGGATTACTCCATATTGAACGTTGGAGTTTTATAAAATCGGGCTTCACCTGCAAAAGAATACTTAACAGTCTGGAATCATGTTCGACTTTATCTATTGAAATTTGAAACCCCTGCCCTCTGCAATATTCAACAAATTCCAATCCATTTTTCTCGTCCAATGACTCTGATGCAATCTCAATGACAATATTTTTTAAAGGCACGCCTCCAGATTTGACTAAATCTGAAATAAAATGCTCCTCACAACACCGTACTCCAAGAGCCCGGACATTAATATTGATGAAAATAGAAATATTTCCCCAACTTTTCAGCAGCTTCCTGAATCGGTACAGGGCCTTAGTACAACAAGATTTATCCAGATCGTACAAATAGGCCGGATCTTCGGTATCGAACAAGTCATTAATGTTCATTCCGCGCTGCTCCTCCCCATCTTTCACTTCGCGGGAAAAAGCCTCAAACCCTATAACCTGTTTATCATCTATAGAAACAATCGGTTGAAACAGAGTCTTCAATTTCTGCGGTATTGACCTTTCATTAACTTCTGAACTTTGCAGATCTTTTTTATCCATATCCACTCCATGCAAAGAGATACAATCCTGTGAGACTGTAATACTACACTATATTACTGCATATGTCTCTCTTGTCGCATAAAGTTGCAATGCATCTGAATATGAAATATTAAACCAAGACTTAGACTATTCATGCCGCAAAGCATCAATTGGATTCATCCTTGCTGCACGCCGCGCCGGGAAATAGCCGAACACAATACCGACCAAACCGGAAAACACGAAACTGATCATAATAATACGCATATCAATAACAAATGGAATTTTCATATAGCTGGTCACAAAAAGCGGAACCAGCAAGCCTAATGAAATACCCAGCAATCCGCCAAACAAGGAAAGCACCACCGCCTCCACCAAAAACTGGATCAGGATGTCTTTTTCCTGCGCTCCCACGGCCATGCGGATACCTATTTCACGGGTCCGCTCAGTTACGGAAACAAGCATAATATTCATGATCCCGATCCCACCCACTAACAGGCTGATTGCTGCAATGGCACTGATGAAAGTCGTGAAGGTTCCGGTCTGTTTTTTTACCGTCTTGATGATCTCTTTCATATCTTCAATAGCGAAATTATTCCCATGCCCGGGCGGAACCGGACGACGTTCAACCATAACCTGCTTAAGTTGCCGCTTGAGGGTTGTAGAATCCTGACCGGGACCACAGCCCACGATAATCATGGCAACCTCTTTGTTACCGGAAATCCTGCGTTGAAAAACCTTAAGAGGTACAAGAACAATATCATCCTGCTCCTTACCTGCAAGAGAACCGCCTTTGGACTTGAGCACCCCGATAACCTGATAAGCAAAGCGATCTATGCGAATGGATGAACCGATGGGGTCCATCCCTTTAAAAAGATTCTTGCTGACTTTCTCACCAATAATGCAGACAGATTTACCCACCCTTTCTTCACTGGTGTTGAAAAACCTGCCCGACTTAACCTGCCAGTTCCTGATAGTGAAATAGCTGCCCTCAGTTCCGGTTATTGCAGTCTGGCAATTGTTGTTCCCAAATACCGCCACCACCGCAGACTCGGCAACAGGAGCGACCCCGCCGCAATCAGGAAATTCCCGCTTTAGAGCATCAACATCTGAGTTTTTAAAAGGGATAAGATTGGATGTTTCCCCGGCAAAGCCGACCCCGTTCTCTTCATCAGGGTAAATCATAATCATTCTGCTGCCGAGACTGGAAATTTCATCAGTCAATTTACGGCTGGCCCCCTGACCGATAACCACCACGGCAATGACCGAACCCACGCCGATGACAATCCCCAGCACAGTCAAGCAGGAACGCAACTTGTTGCGCATAAGGGTACGGAAAGAAAGCAGAACAGCTTGCAAAAACATCAGTGACCTTCCTTGATAATCTTACCGTCACGAAACTCAACGGTCCGCGATGCCCAGAGGGCCATTTCCGATTCATGGGTAACCATAACAACGGTGATGCCATGCTCGGCCTGCAATGAAGTCAACAATTGCATAATCTCAGTGCTGCGGGCGGAATCAAGGTTTCCGGTAGGTTCATCCGCCAGCAGCAGGAAAGGATTGCAGACAATGGCCCGGGCAATGGCAACCCGCTGCTGCTGGCCGCCGGACATTTCCGTGGTGGTATGCATGGCCCGGTCGGCAAGCCCCACTTTATCAAGCGCTGCGTAAGCCATATTACGCCGTTCTTTCTTGCCTAAACCACGATAAACAAGAGGTAACTCGACATTTTCAAGGGCAGTCGTCCGACTGAGCAGATTAAATCCCTGAAAAACAAAACCAAGATATCTACGACGCAAGCGGGCTTTCTGACTCCGGCTTAGTGAAGTCACTTCAAGCCCTTCAAAAAGGTAGCTGCCCGAGGAGGGAGCATCCAGACAACCGAGAATATTCATTGTGGTCGACTTTCCGGACCCGGAGCTGCCCATAACGGCCACAAATTCACCATTTTCAATGGTCATATCTATGCCGTCCAGTGCCCGAACTTCGGCCCCGCCAGTATTGTAAACCCGGGTGATATTCTTGAGTTCAATCATTATCCGACCCTGCCTATTCCAATGAGAGGACTATGTTATTGTCAGCTACAGCTTCTACACGGGAGAGAATGACCTCATCACCGACGGAAAGTTTACCATCAACAATCGCAGTGAACCGCCCGTTGGTGCTGCCCTTAAGAATCTCAACTTTTTGCGGAAAGCCGTCCCTGAGAACCCATATGTTGGCATTTTTTGAGGAAGGAGTGTTTATGGCACTCTCAGGAACGGCATCCGCTGGAGAAAAACGCAATGCTCCGTTTCGAATCAATAGTCTGTCCCGGACATATTCAATCTCAATCTTTGCAGCGGCGGTCATTCCCGGGCGCAATAGCAGCTCCCTGTTATCCACGGAAAATATGCCCACATAAGTCACAACTCCTTGAACCCGCTGCGGGGCATAACGAAGCTTGATAAATTTGGCAGGAAACTTCCGGCCGGCATAAGCGTCAACGGTGAACACAGCTTTTTGCCCGGATCTGATTTTTCCCACATCAGCTTCATCAATATTGAGCTCAAGGCGCATGTCCTTGAGACTGGTGGCCAATGTATAAAGCTGCGGGGTATTCATACCCGAAGAAACAGCCTGTCCGGCCTCCACATGACGGGTCAGAACCAGACCGTCGATGGGCGAAGTTATGGAAGCCTTCTTGAGATTGGCTTCAGCTTCATTAAGGTTGGCTTCAGCCTTGCGCACCATGGCCCTTGCTTCGGCAAGATGGGCATCAGCCATATCCCGGGCAGTAATCGCACTATCCAACTTTTTCTGAGAGACAGCATTCTTCTTGCGCAACTTCCCCATACGCAGACATTCATTCTGTTTATCTTTCAGGTCAACTTGCGACTTGCGGACATTGGCCCGCGAAGATTCAAGGGCTGCCCGCAACTGGTTGACCCGGGCCTGTAATTCATCGGTACGCAAGCGGGCCAGCAACTCGCCCTTAACAACCTTATCGTTGTAATCTTTGAAAATTTTATCGATGGTTCCTGAAATTTCACAGCCCACAATAACCTTATTACGCGGCTGCAAAGTTCCACTGGCAGCTACTTCAACAGTAAAATTGCCGATCCGGGCAACGGTAGTCTTGTATTCAACCATCTCCTCGCTGCCACTAAGGACAACCGCAGAAACTCCCCCCGCCACAACAAGCAGAATCAGCAGGAAAATTAGTTTTTTCCATTTACCCTTCGGGTTCTCGTTGAGGGAGGCTACGTCAATTTTTCTATTTTCATGCTTAGCAGACATTTCATTTCCTTCCCGGTTTCAGGGAATAAAAAAGGCAGAACCGGATTTCCCCGGTTCTGCCGCAAGCCGGGACAACCATAACCCAGCCCGAATAAGGGGAGTCCTTAAATATTTACACTTCCTTGCTCATCCCGGAATTCAAGAATATCTCCGGGCTGACATTCCAAAAATTTGCAGATGGCATCAAGAGTACTAAACCTGATGGCCTTAGCCTTTCCGGTTTTGAGCACAGACAAATTCTGCGGGGTAATTCCAACGGCCTCAGCCAATTCCTTGGATGAAACCTTCCTTTTAGCCAACATCACATCAAGGTTAATAAGTATCGCCATATCAATCCCTTAAATTGTGAGCTCAGCTTCGTCCTGAAGCTTACGGCCTTCATCCATGACCCAGGAAATGGCCAGAATCACGCAGGCAACAACGATATTTCCAATATTTGTGTCGTCAAAACCAACGCAAATCAGACGATCCCCCACTGCGTTGTTCATAGTCGCTATGTATGAAACTGCAGTCTGGGTAAATGGATAGACAATCTCGCCAATAAGCAGCGCCCATGCGGCCCTCCTATAACAGGCTGAATTGTCAGCAGTGAAGATCAGCCCCTGTGAATACAAGCCGAACAACTTTACCAGCTGCCAGCAGCAATACATACCAAGCCCAGCGTAAGGAATAGATACCAACAGCCCCAGAGCTTTCTGAGTGTCAGTCAAAGGCGCTAAATAATCAGGGTCAAAGGTCAGCAGAAATTCTGAAATAAAAAATGACTCTGGATCACCATCAAACAAAATCCATCCGGCAAATTCAAAAATCGGAATTGCAATCAGCATCAGCAGAAATGCATATTTCAAAAATATGCTCATCTTCTTAATCTTATCCATCAATGTCTCCTTGAGAGTAATTTGACCCGTTTTCTGATTCACGAATTACGGCAACGAATTATCGTTTGTCAATAACTTTTTATTTTTCATCGTGAATTAAAACAAGCCAAAAGACACAAAAAAAGACAGCTGAAGTTAATTCAACTGTCTCAAAATGCAGGCTAAATCACCTGATAATTTTAGCCGTATTTAACGGAAATAATGATCAGAAATGTCAGGTAGGCCATCCCAGTCAGGCGGGCAGCAGGCCGTAAACCACGGGGTCTCGATGCGCAGGCAATGGAGTTTCATCATTCCCTTCTGCCCACCGTACTTCACATCACCCAGAATAGGAAAGCCTCGTGACGAAAGCTGAACCCTGATCTGGTGGGTTCGTCCGGTATGCAACTTAACCACCAGCATTGAAGACTTTTTTCCTACCCTTATTGGACAGACAGAACTCAAAGCATCCTTACCGGAACCGACAACGACCTTCTCACGCCCCTTGGGACCACGCTTCTCCATCTTGTCTCGCAACTTGATCCAATTCCCATAACCCCAATGTCCTTCAACCTCTGCAAGATAAAACTTACCGCCCTCACCATGCTCAGCAAAGAAATCAGATAAATTCTTCTGACCCTGATGAGATTTCCCACACAGAATAACGCCTGAAGTATCTCGGTCCAACCTGTGAGCCGGAGCTGGTTTGTAAGGGGCATCCGCGAACATGGAAAGTAGACGGTCAGCCACAGAATCATCATGCCCGCTACCGCCCTGAGTAGGCAGTCCCGCAGGCTTGCACACAGCCAGATAATTCTCGTCTTCGTAAATGACGGGCAATGCCGGGAGCTTTTTATGCTGCGGAGTTTCCTCTGCCTTATACGGAGGGATACGCACAGTCTGCCCTTCCTTGACCAGATCAAAAGGCTTGCAGCGCCCTTTATCCACACGAACATTACCTTTGCGAATCCAGCGCATAATAGCCGAGCGTGGCACCGCACCATCCACACGCCGTTCCAGAAAACGGACCAATTTCTGTCCTGCTTCGGCTTTGGTTACCTGTACAAATTCAGCGGCCATCTAAAGTAAACTTGGTAAGAAAGTAACTGTTGCCGGGACCGCAAGCATAAGCGCAACCAGCATAACGTAAGCGATCATAAAATAACTTACGCCCAGAAAGACCCGGTCAATGGAAACATCCTCGGCCATGGAGGCGACAATAAATGTAGTCACCCCGACCGGAGGTGTGATGGCTCCGAGAGTGGTCACGATGGTGATCAGAACCCCGAACCAGACCGGATCGTAACCCATGGCACTGACAATGGGAAAAAAGATGGGAATGGTGATTAAGAGCAGGGCCAAGGCATCCATAACCATACCGCCGATAATATAGATCACGCAGATCAGCAGAATGATCACTGTGGGCGGAATGGGCAGCGCGGCAACAAAGTTAGCAGCCTCGAACGGAATACGAGTCACAGCCAGAAAACGCCCGAAGATAACCGCGCCGAGCATGACCACCATGATCATACAGGAAACCTTAAGAGTATCGCTGACTGCTGCTGCAAAGCGCTTAAAAGTCATCTCCCGTGAAACAATGCTGATCAGCAGTGCAAAAGCCGAACCTGCGGCACCGGCCTCAGTGGGAGTGAACCAACCGGCGAAAAGCCCGCCCATGACCAGCACGAAAAGGATGATCATCTCAATGGAACCGGGCAGCGAAGCCAGCTTTTCCTTGAAAGAAACTTCAGTTCCTGCCGGCCCCCAGTCAGGATGAGCTACACACATCATGTAAACAGTAAACAGGAAAAGTGCGCACAGCAGTACTCCGGGGATAACCCCGCCCATGAACAGCCTGCTGATGGATTCCCCGGTCTGGAGGCCGATAATGATCAACACAACACTGGGGGGGATAACAACGCCGAGTGTGGCCCCGGCTGCAACTGAACCGGTGGAAAGAATGGGGTTGTACTTAAACTTCTTCATTTCCGGCAGGGCCACGGTGGACATGGTCGCGGCAGTGGCGGTGTTCGATCCGCAAATAGCCGCAAACCCGGCACAGGCCATGACCGTTGCCATAGCAATACCGCCACGGATATGGCCCATCCATGCATAAGCGGACTTGTAGAGACGTTCATTGACCCCGGAATAAAAACAAATCTGCCCCATAAGGATGAACAAAGGGATGACTGTCAGGCCATAGGACGAAAAGACATTCCAGATTTCAGTTCCCAGCATCCCGTAAGCAGCCTTGAGATTCAAGACCTTGGCAAAGCCGATAAACCCGATAATGCCCATGGCAAAACCCACGGGTACACGCAAGACAAGAATAACCAGCAGCAGGCAGAAAACGCCCACAATTCCAACAGTAATCGGTTCCATAATATTAAGCGGGTTTAAGCGGTTCCTTGCCGCGCAGAATACGAAGAATATCAAGCATGATCACGAAAGCCATAGCCAGACAGCCGAAGGCCACAGCAAATACAAAGGGATAAAAATGAATGCCTAAGGTTTCGGATACTTCCTCAAGATCATAGAGAAACATGCCCCATTTGTAGGTCTCATTGGCGCAAAAAATAAAAAACACGCAGGAGACCGCACTGGACAAAGCATCCAGTACAACCTGCACCTGAGTGGGGAAATGGCGGAACAAAAGTCCTACCGCAATATGGCTGCGGTGCAGCTGCGAAAATCCAAGGGAGAACCCGGCAGTAACCGCGCCGAGAAAGCCCATCAATTCAAAGGTCCCCTTAACCGGAACCCAGACAGCCCGCGAAACCATATTCGCACAGGCCAGCAAAATCATCAGGGTCAATGCCGCCCCGGCAATCACTGCCAAACCACGGCATATCCAAACTGCTGTTTTTTCGAGATATTCAATCATAATTTTATCAAGAGTCTTCCCGTTACTACAACAGGAAGACTCTATGGTCATATATTCAATAAATTATTTACCTTCATACTTAACGCGAAGTTCTTCCACGTCGGAAAGTACTGCTGCGCCGTCAACACCTTTGTCAGCTGCTTTCTTCTTCCAATCTTCGATGAGCGGCAGGGTCTTGTCCTTAATGGCCTGCATGTCTGCGTCGGACATCTTGATCATCTCAATGGAGTACTTGTCTTTGGCCCAGGCGAGGGAACGCTTTACATGTTCATCCATGTATTTTCCGGTCCATTCAGCCTGTTCACGGCCAAGGTCGTTGAGCACTTTTTTGACATCATCAGGCAGTGAATTCCAAGAGTTCATGTTCATGATAATGGCAAAGGGGTAGACCGCAGTATTGGTTTCGGTCTCATAACGGCATATTTCAGCAAAATTCAAGTCCTTGAGAACCTCAAAAGAGGAAAAGAGTCCTTTAACCACACCCTTCTGCAATGCTTCGGGAGTAGCAGACATGGGCATGGAAACCGGAGTCGCACCAAGGGATTCAAGGATCTTGGAGAGGATACCGGAAGCGCGGACTTCAAGGCCCTTAAGATCGTTAAGATTACGAACCGGAACCTTCGTCATGATGTTTGAAGGTGCGGAAGTAAACATGGTCAGCACCTTGAAACGCTTAAATTCTTTTGGCTGGTACTTGGTATAAATATCCCAGAGAGCAAGACTGGCGGAAGTGGAGGTGGTGAACCCAAGAGGAAGCTCAAATGCTGAACAAAGCGGAAAAACCCCCGGATGATAGGCAAGACTCACACAACCTATATCAGCCTGTCCCTGCATTACGCCGCGCAGGGTATTCTTGGCACCGAGAAGAGTTGAACCGGGATAAGTCTGAACCTGAACTTTACCGGCTGTTCTCTTTTCAACTTCCTGTTTCCAACGCTCCATCTGGACACAGGGAAAAGTTTTAGCGGGCGGAAAGTTGGCATAACTGAGGCCGATATCAGCCGCAGAAACAACAGAAGCACTAAAAAGTGCCGCACACAACATGAATACTGCAAGCAACCCGGCAGTTTTTCCGGTTCTCATCACACTTCCTCCATTGTAAGGACTTACTTTTTTGATTGAGCAACGAAGCAGGGCAAGGCAACTTCGCCGAAAAAGGATGGTGGTTTATATCATAAAAAGGGCCCCCCGCAAAGAAGCGGGAGGCCCGGACGGTCTTAACTATTGGCCCATATTAAGTTCGTAGGCCATAACCAGAGTCTTCCGGTGCTTGATGCCCAGAGCTCCAGGAAAGGTGTTCAAAATGCAATACAATTCATCAGCCCCGTCGTTGTCGATATCGGCAACACCGTAGCTGCTCACTGTTCCTTTGATTCTACGGGTCTTCCACGCGAGGTTCAGGCCAACGCCATCCCAGAATTCAGCATGAATTTCACCCTGAGAAAAAGTTTTGTAGTTTGAAAAGATCTGGCCGGCTACGGAAAGGTCTTTATTCAACAAAACTTCCTTTTTGTGGGGGTCGGAGATGGAAACAATAGCAACAGGCATGGGGATATAGTAATTATGCTCCATGCGTTCGCTCTTCTTCTCTTCATTAAATCCCCGGGCTTTTGAAACAGTGTCGATCGCTACAGCAGCAGAGTTGTAGCTGTTAGTACTTTCGTAAACAGGCTCAAGGCTCTTGTCGTAAAGGTTGATACGTCCATGTTTATTCAGGACAAGAACCTTATAGTCGCCATCCTTGAGCGGAAGGTAAGTCAAGTTAAATACGTTACTGAATTCAGGAGCTTTAAGGTTACGGATCGGGAGCAGAGCACCATTGGAGAATGAGTACTCAACGAGATCCTTGGAGTAAAAGGTCCTGTGCGGATCAAAACGCTGACCAACAAGAGTTTCAGTAAAGTTCGGGGGAGTTTTAATTACAGAAAGAAAGTTCTTATTGCGATCAAGCAGCACTTTCGGAGTCTTATCCTTGAATGAAAGGATATAAGAATAAGGTTTCCTGTTCATTTCAGTACAAAGGACGACTTCGTAGACTCCATCCCTGTCCAAATCAATCGCACTGATCCGCAAGCCGGATGCACGCTTATTGTATGGGTAGCTGACAACTTCCTTCAGGTGCTGGCCGTTGATAGCCATAACCTTCACGTCACTATCAGACAGGACAACCAGATCTTTCTTACCATCACCGGTTACATCCTCTACAAATCCGCCAAGGTTGACGAACTTCATGGTCTGGCTGCGCCAGCGGCCCGGTGTTTCTGTTCCACCCTGATATCTGAACTGGGGGTTGATAGTACTTTCAAGAACTTTGCCCGCCCCTGCAGCAGTAACAAACTCAGGGTTTACAGGGCTGTCAGGACGTGATTCTTCACGTTTTTTCTCTTCTTCACTCTTTTTCTGGCTGCCCGGTTTTTCAAAAAGCTGGCCTTTGATATCTTTGGCAATACCGTCAATTGCGGGAATAAGTCCGGAAATTGTTGTCTCGGCACTTTTGGTCCATGAGTGGCCCTCAGCATTGATCATACGTACATCAACAGAAGCCTGCTTACCTACAATAACCACGGACCCAAGAGCAATGTAATCAACACCAAGAGATTGAACTTTCTTAACTTCTTCAACCTTATCCTTTGGTTTATCCGCTTCTTTCAAGTCAGCAGAACCAGCCATGGGCTCAAAGTGCCCGGTCCAGTTCAAGCGGGAAGTCAGCATGGTCTGAACACCGCGGCTCAGGTATTTGTACTGGGAAGGGCCGTTGATTTCAAAAGGGTAAACCGCATAAGTGCGGGCATCACTGGCAAAGGCCGCAGTTGCAGCCAGCATGGTAACGGCGACAATGAAAAAAATCATCAAACGTCGAAACGACATCATTAATCCTCCAGACTAAAATTTACAGTCAATATATGTTGTGATTACAAAATATTATCCATTAAGAATAACACACCGGAATACATCATGGCGGCAGCCGGTCCTGCCTAATTTTCAAAAACGGGTTAATCGCTTGTAGCAGCTAATGCAACGGTACGCAAAGTCAAAGATATGGAGGCCCGCACGATACACTTGTCAAACGTCCATTGCTGTTTTATCTCTCTGGCTCCTGTTTATAAGGGTTTTTAAAGTTTTTTTACCCTGGCCTGTCTTCCTTAAGTTATATCAGGCCATAATTTTACATTATTTTACTTTTTCTTGCGGCCCCCTACTCCTGGTCTTCTCAAACTCTCACACCCTCGACCGCAACATACTTTATATGAATACAGATTTAAGAACATTCAGACTGGTCTGCTCTCCCAAGGATGTGGAAGTAGTGGAGGAACTACTCCGTGCGCAGGGCTTTGAATTCAGGCCGGAACCTTTCTATTCCATGGCCCGTATTCTGGAAAAGGAACCTTTTCCGCTGGGTGAATCCGTAGCTGCAAGGTTCGGACGGATTTACATTCAGGACCGCTCTTCCATGCTACCTCCGCTCATGCTGGCCCCGGAAGAAGGTGATGTAGTGCTTGATATGTGCGCTGCCCCCGGAAGCAAGACCGGTTTGCTGGCCCGCTTGGTAGGAAGAGACGGATTTGTCCTTGCCAGCGAACCTTCCAGTGATCGTCTGGCCCTGCTGCGCCAGAATCTGCGCAAGGTACAAGCCGTGAATACCGCAACAGTGCACTACGAATCCCAGAAGCTACCCTTGCCCTCGTCCAGTTGGAAAACCATCCAGCTCGACCCGCCATGCAGCGGCTGGGGTACGCTGAATAAAAACCCCAAGGCTATGGAAGTGTGGAAGGGTGAGAAAACCATCCCGCTGGTAAACCTGCAACGCAAGCTGCTAGGTAAAGCATACGAGCTGCTAGCTCCCGGCGGAAGGTTGGTCTACTCCACCTGCACTACTAACGTACAGGAAAACGAGGAGCAGACCCGTTTCGCCACCGAAGAGCTGGGCTTTGAAATGTTCGATCTCCCGCGCCCCGAAGGCTTCACCATTGCCGACCCGCTCCTGCCCAACATGGACGGGGTGCTGCGGGTGGACGGTTCCGGTGGCGGGCAGGGATTCTATCTTTGCGGGCTGCGCAAACCCGGCGATGAAGAAGCTCAAATCCCGGACACCTGCAATCCCCCGGGCAAGAAGGTCAATCTCAAAAAAACCGAAATCCCCGGATCAGTGGACCTTTCCGCCTTGCCCGAAGGAGAAATTTACGAATTTAAAGGCAAGGCCATGTTCCTGAACAAGCATGCCCTTGAAAGACTGCCCAAGGAACTGCGCTGGCAGGGTTTCCACATAGGCAAACTCAACCGGGATAAGTTCAAACCGGACCCGTTTGCACGCTGCCTGCTGCCTGAAAAACCCGACAGTTCGGCATTGGTCATTGAAAAGCCGCAGGACATAGCAAACCTGCTGGCAGGGCAAAGCCTTCCCGCCCCGGCAAAGGGCAAAGGCCCTGTCGGACTTTATTATAAAGATATGCTGCTCGGATTCACCGGAAAGAAAGGAACCCGGTTTATCTGGACAGACAAGTAAGAACATAAGGATCAATAAGATAATGAACGGAACTCACCGCCGCCTGAAAAGGCTTTTTGATAAAGAAAGCGGAAACGCCCTGATTCTGGCCCTCGACCACGGTGCCAATGAAGGCATGATTGAAGGACTCGGCTCCATCCAGTCCATCCTTGAGTCCCTGCCCGCATCCGGTGTGCAGGGAGTCATCCTCAATAAGGGTCTGGCCATGCATTACGGCCACCTCGTGCCGTCGGACGTCAACCTGATCATCCAGCTCAATGCCGGAACAAGGCACGGCTCGCCTTCTTACAACAAAAACATCGTCTGCTCCATTTCCGAAGCCCTGCGCCTTGGGGCGGATGCTGTTTCCATGCACGTGAACATCGGCAATGAACTGGAAGACCGCATGCTGGTGGACCTCGGTGAAATCACCGACGAAGCTCACCAGCTTGGTATCCCGGTACTGGCAACTGTCCTCGCCAGAGGCAGCCAGATCGTAAACGAACATGATTCCAGCCTAGTAGCGCACTGTATCCGCATCGGCGCGGAACTGGGACCGGATATCGTAGCCGTACCCTACCCCAACAACGGGGATACCTTCATGAAAGCTGTAGCCGCCAGCCCGATTCCGGTTCTGGTCACCGGAGGCCCCCTGGGCCAGAATGTGGAAGGTGCTCTGAACAACACAGAAGAGGGTCTGGAATCAGGTTGCAAGGGCTGTTGCATCGGCAGAAACATCTTCCAGACTGAGAACCCCATTGAAAGCATGGAAAAGTTCGCAGAAATTGCGCATAAAAACTCAAACATTTCAAACGATTAAAATTTATTTTAAATATATTCAAAAAATCGTTTGACAAAACAGGCCGACATCGGCAGTATCCCTCTTCGTGGACGGGGGGCAAACAGAATGAACGCAAACATTCAAGCCACTTACAAATCCACACCGACAGTGGGCGGATAGCTCAGTTGGGAGAGCATCGGCCTTACAAGCCGAGGGTCACAGGTTCGAGCCCTGTTCCGCCTACCACTTGTCAATTAGCGCTGCTTAACGCGCTTTTAGATATATGCGGAGCCGTAGTTAAGCTGGTTATAACGCCGGCCTGTCACGCCGGAGGCCGCGAGTTCGAGTCTCGTCGGCTCCGCCACTTTTCGCGGAGAAGCCATCAATCGAAAGATTGGTGGCTTTTTCTGTTTCTACTCCACGACCTTCTCAGGAAGCACCAAAGCAATAGCAATAAATAAACCTGCTGTCCCACCAGCGATTGCTAATCCGGGAAAAGATACCAGCATTGCTCCATATTTGCTTCCGGTTACAGCTAGAGTCACCTTGCCGCCAAGACTGGAAAACAAGAACGAATCCTTAATTGATCCATATACGAGCGTGTAGATAAATGCACCGACCAACCCACCAATGATGAATACCTGTGCGTCTTTTCTCCCTGCTCCGGCAGCAACAACTCCGGTACCGGGGCAGAATCCTGAAATGGCCCAACCAAGGCCCAATATTAACCCACCGACGACAACTCCCACGTAAGCGTCTTTAACGCTGAGGTGGGAACTGTCAGCAATTCCAAAAACAAGAAGCACAAAAAGCAACAAGCTACTCACCCCAATGCCGAGGAGAATCGCCTTCATTAAATGTAGGTCCCTAAACCTGAGCATATTGATAATCTTCTGGGGATTAGCGGCTCCTACCTTTTGCAGCACAAAACCAAAGGCCATCCCGAGAATAACAGCCATGACAATACTCATGCTAATCTCTCCCCTTGTAGAAAATTATGGCAACAGGCATCGCAACCGCAAAAGTACCGAGCGCAAACAGATAGCCGCTTAAGGAAGTCTGCATCATACCGCTCATCATATGCCCACTGGTACACCCCCCGGCAAGACGCGCACCGAATAGTACCAAGACACCGCCCACAAAGGCATATACATATCTCTTGATATCCGAATCCCCGAAACGCTCACGCCAGACAGGCGGTGCAACCATATCCGCTTCAACATCCTTCTCGCTCTGCATTCTGCGGGCTATAAGGCCGCCTGCGACCATGGCCAGAACAAAAATGAAGCTGTAGTTAATCGGATTGGCGACGCTTTTAGCGTACTTTCCGCCACTTTTATTCAGGTAGGCATTAGGACTGGCGTAACCGCTTTTGGCAGAATTATCTTCGACTACCACTTGATCAGAAACAGCATTCCAAAGAATCCCGTCCAGAATTACAAACTGGGTCGAAACCCCGATGGGTTTTACAAAAAGAACTGCCAGCAAAAACATTATCCCCAGTGCAATACCACTGGTCTGCCAATTCCACTGACTTTGAAAAAGAATATTTTTCATCACTCATCCTCCAATGACACTATTATCGACTACTGAACTAGTTATCAAAAAAAGCTGCCCGAGAGAATGATTGATGGCGCAAAGATATTGTACTTTTACATCTCAAGTAATTTTTTATGGAAAACAGATAGGGGGAAGCACAGGACAAGAAAGAACTCCTGCCCTGTGCTCTTAGTTCGTCATAAGCGACTACATCACTTCACAGAGAATGTCATAGTAGCCGCATGGTAAGCCTGATCGGCTTTACCCACCAAAGCTTTAAGCGGACCGTCTTTCGTAATCTCATCCTTGTGCTTCACAACAACGCGCCACTGACCGGGGCTCTGGACCCGGAATTGAGCTTTTCCCTTAACAATTGCCGAAAACAAGGAAAAACCTTCGCCCTGTCCGAAACTGCTGCTTGACGCGGTAATAAATTCCGCGCTGTTGGCAGAATTATTCAAGGGAGTGCCGTGATAAAGAACCTTGACTTCCACCATATCGCCGATCCGGACATTGCTAAGATCAGTCTTCGGTATTATTTCAAGCCCGTGTCCGAGCGGTTCAGGTTCCTGCCAACTGCCCACAGTAAAAAAGGACTTTGCCGAGGCCTCGTATTTGACCGACATCAGCACTTTTTTAATATCTTTAAGCTCATCTTTAGGTTTGAGCTTCATCCGTTTCCTGCCTTTCGTGTCTATATACTTCGTATAAAAGGCCGGACGGGACATAGCAGCAAGCTGATAAACACCGGGGGTGCCTTCTTTCTCAAGGGAGATTCTCTGCACACCAATGTCACCCGGAAAAACAGAATAATTTCTGTTGGAAACAAAAGGCTTACTCTCCTTCAAAGGAGGATTGTATAATTGCACGGTCTTCCCGGCAGGATCAGTGATAGTGAAGGCGGAGACATTAACTCGGCCGTTGGGAGAATTGAGTATGTCATCAAGAGGCAGGGCGTGCCCCCATCCAAGAGATACGATGGCATGTCCCGGGGAATGGACGTTTGATTCAAAGCAATTAACCCAGAGCGTATGAGCCAGAGCACCGGTCGGCTGTGCCACCAGAAACAGGCCCAACAATATTTGAAGAAATTTCATAAATTATCCTTATAACAGCTTAATCTCTAGTTCTTTTTAAAAACGTAATGACAGGTTCAGGCCGACTTCGCGCGGATCACTGTAAAGAGTGTACATCCCACCGTAATAACCTTCAGCGTCATGTCTGACGTCAAATATGTTCTTGCAATACAGGTAGATGTCCATAGTCTCGCCTTCATACCCGACCTTTGCGTTTACGAGCTGGTATGCATCGCGGGAATAGCGATTAGCCTTGTCCAGATACATTTTCCCGTACCCGACAACATCCATTCGTGAAATGAATCCATTTTCCATGCGGTATTGCGCACCGACATTGAAGGTGTATTCCGGAGCAAAGGGACTTTTATTGCCATCATAACTCACGCCATCTTCAGTGAAATCATCGAATTCAACGTTGGAATACCCAAAGCTGGCATCAAGACTCAGGGTCTTGGTGATCAGTGCCTGCATTTCCAACTCCAATCCGTAGCCGATGCCTTTAGCTGAATTGGAAATATCGAGACGCATGGGCGGATACCCCTCGTAGACCTGCATATTCTGGATATCCATGTAGTAAGCAGCACCATTAAGAATCAGCCTGTCATCCAACCAACGGGATTTAGCCCCTACTTCATATGACCATAATTCCTCGGACTTATATTCGATCTTGCCTGGGTCAACATAGTTGTAGTTGATACCTCCGGAACGGAATCCTTTCGAAGCTGAGGCATACCCCATGAGATTTGGCTGGAACTGATACTCCAAAGATAATTTTGGAGCGATGTTATCCCAAGAGCCATCCTGCTTTTCGCCGGTCTCTCTATTTTTAAAATCGGTCTGCTGCACCTCGTAACGCAATCCGCCGATGGCACTGAGCTTTGTGGTAATAGGGATAGTGGCCTGCCCGAAGACGGCATAAGAATACTTATCCACATCCTGATTGCGCGGGCCACCACTGGCTATTTCCCGGATATTGATACTGTCATTATCGGCATACAGCCCCATGAGCCACTTCCATCCGGAATTTTCGTAGTTCAAACGCAGTTCTTCAGAAAAGGTACGGTAATCATTATCGAAATCCCTCCAAAGCATATCGACGGAGGTAAGATCAATGTCCACAGCCCTGTTGTCGTTAAAAAACCTATGCGTGGTTGTGGATGTGAATGTCAGATGATCACTGAAGTCGTAAGTTACTTTCAGGGCCTGATTGGACTCTGAAGATCTACCATACCCCTCATGATCCGATGAAACTTTCCGGTCGCCGGGAACGGTCGGCAGCATAGCGGACCACCATTCGGGATTGGGCCCCATCCTGAACGCACCGTTATCATACTGGATATGGGACGCGATAAGGCGTAATTCCAAATCTTCTCTAGGGGTCCAGCGCAATTGTCCCTTTCCATAAAGGTATTGCTCATCGTCCACAGGATCGCCGGAAACGGTATGCTCAACGAACCCGTCGTCCCTGAAAAACTGTCCTGCAAAGCCAAAAAACAACTCATCCTGCAGGATAGGTCCACTCAAATTGAAAGAGGCAGATTTTTTCCTGTAACCAACGTCTGTAGATACTTTACCGCGGTAGTCGTTGCCCGGAAGACGAGTAATAATGTTTATGGCGCCGACCTCTGTATTCTTACCGTACAAGGTTCCCTGCGGGCCACGCAAAACCTCAATCCTTTCGATATCCAAAAGGTTGTTGGAGTAACCAACAGTTGATGATACCGGGATACCGTCAATGAACAAACCAGTAGATACCGATAAACTTTCGGCATCAGCGTGAATGCCTCGCATGCTCGGACTGCTCACACCAGGAGGGCCATCGTTGAAAATCATCAAGTTAGGCACATAGTCGCTAAGCTCTGTAAGATCGTCGATTTTCTTGTCTTCGATGCTCATTTCATCGAACACAGTAATAGCCATAGGGACTTTTTGGACCTCTTCTTCCTGCTTATTCGCGGTGACCGTTACCGGTGCAAGGACCATCTCATTCTTATCCTTTTCCGCGGCAGTTTTTTCATCCTTATCCTGTCCGATAGCCGGGACTGCGAGCAACAGCAGAGCCATGGTGACCGAAGTGATAAGCACCTTCAGTCTGCTGGGTGCCCGCAGCTGATCATTGTCTTTCATAAGTACTCCTCATCGTGGCCGGAGAAATTCCGCATGATCATACAAAGTTCGATTCATACGGGGCGGCCAATATGGGAGGAACGCTAGAAAGATTGTAGAAAAGAGGCTGGCACTTTCTTCTATTTTTATTGCACTATCGTCCGAAAATTAGTTCAAGAGAGAAGTTTTTTACGGTATTCCCCCGGCAATTCCCCATAACGTTTCTTAAACGCCTTTGTGAAATATCCTGAACTGGAATAGCCCACCGCAAAAGCTATCTCCGTAATACTCATGGTGCTTTCAAGAAGATATTGCTTAGCAATATCGAGACGGAAGTCACGTTGGTATTCAAAGGGAGTCATGCCATAAACTATTCTAAATTTTTCATGCAACTTCGAACGGCACATCCCCACTGCACGGGCGATTTGCTCAAGGCTTTTGGGATCCTCCAGATCTTCCGTCAAAAGACCTGCTGCGTAACCAACTCCTTCAACGTCATTAGAGGGGAGCGAGATCCGCTCCTGAAGGGAACATAACCCAAGCTGTTCAAATTTATAGGTCAGCAGTTCCATTGCCTTACTTTCAATAAAAAACTCACGACTAATTCCTTGATAAGGGCATGCAAAAATCTGCGGTAAAATTGCCCTCATCCCGGGAGTAAGCGGAGACATTATATGAGTTGGGCTGCTGCTCCGTACTTCCAAATGACGAGGCAAATCTTGTGTGTAATGTTCGATGTATTTATAGAGTAAATCCCTAGGCACCATCAGGCAGACCCGGCGTATGCGACCCTTTTCAATCGTTTCAGTAAAATCCGACACCGCAGGGAACCAACTAAAATGACTCAGTCCAGAATGAAGCCCAACGTTAGAATTCCAACCTGCAGGATTTAGTTCCATATTTCCAGATAAGCTGAATCCGATAGCTATCGTTTCAGGCGGAGGGGTAAAAGAAATGGAGACTGGTTCGTCCAGCATGCAATCTATTGTGGCCAGAGTGATACCGGATTGCAGCGGAATAAAGCGGACAAAACCTTTATCTGAATTACTTACGTTGCGCTCTTCTCCTATTTCGGAAGAATTGCCAATTTGATACACATCCATCACAGGTCTCCAAATCTATTAATAGTCTAAATTTATTGGTTAATACCCCTCAGACTCTATTCTAAGGTGGATGGGTCATACTTTTAACACAACTGAAATTGATAATCAAATTCTATAGACTTAAACAATAATTCAGCCATATATCCTTAACCATCTAACCCTACTCATCAATTTTAAGCATGCTTTTTCCCTGTAATTAAAGTACACTGTTTTCTAATCTGAAAACTTTTGACCCGTTTTTTGTTTCACAAAACAACACAAGAGATTTGAATATGAAAACAAGAAGAACAAAATTAGCCTTGATTGGAACCGGGATGGTTGGCGCAGCTTTCGCCTATGCTTTGAGCCTGAAACGACTGGTCAATGAACTGGTGCTGGTGGATCTTGATCAGGCCCGCGCAGAGGGTGAGGCCATGGACCTGCGCCATGGATTACCGCTGATCGGTCCCATGGAGATCATAGCCGGAGGATACGAGGATTGCGCGGATGCCGACATCGTAGTCATCACAGCCGGAGCAAACCAGAAACCGGGCCAGACGCGTCTGGACCTGCTTAAAATCAACGCCAAGATTGTTTCCGATATTGCGAATAAAATACTTAAACTTGGTGGAGAGCCGATAATCATCGTGGCATCCAATCCTGTGGACGTGCTAACCCTCGACCTGCTTAAAACAACTAGACTACCTAAGGGCAAGATCATCGGTTCCGGCACCGTGCTGGACAGCTCCCGCTTCCGCCTGATTCTGGCTGAGCGCCTTGATGTAGATGTACGTAGCGTACATGCCCACATTATTGGCGAGCACGGAGACTCTGAGCTTGCGGTCTGGAGTCAGGCCAATGTGTCCTGCGTGCCGCTGGAGAGATTCTTTGCCCAGCGCAACGTACCTTTTAACCGCGAAATCCGTGATGAAATCCTGAACAAGGTCCGTCGGGCCGCATACGAAGTCATTGACCGCAAGGGCGCAACCTCCAACGCCATCGGTGTGGCCCTTTGCCGTATTGTGGAAGCCATCATCAAAGACGAAAAAAGCGTACTTACCGTTTCAACCTGCGTAGCCGGACTGCACAACCTCCCGGAGGTCTGCCTTGCCATGCCTTGTGTCATCGGTGAGAACGGAGTTGAAACAGTGCTGGAAACCCTGCTTGATAAGGAAGAATATGAAACTTTGCACCAATCAGCCAATGTGCTGCTGAGCCACGCTCGCGATATAGGCATTATTGGCTAGAACATAAAAATAAAAACTCTTTAATCTAGGCAAGTTAAACAAGAAAAAACCTACATTGCGTAAAATTATAAAACTTTTTGATCTTTATAATTGCGAGCAGCCACGGTTTTACATAGAATCTTCTTCACGAAAGCGCACTTAAGCGTCGCTTAACACGCTTAATATATATGCGGAGCCGTAGTTAAGCTGGTTATAACGCCGGCCTGTCACGCCGGAGGCCGCGAGTTCGAGTCTCGTCGGCTCCGCCACTTTTCGCGGAGAAGCCATCAATCGAAAGATTGGTGGCTTTTTCTTTTTCCCTAATAGAATTCAGTCACATTCAGATTTATTTAATCTAATAGCGGTTGTAATACGGCACTCATCTGGTGTAGAAATGTTTTGTTTTTCTAATCTTTCGAACTAATGAGGACCGGGTATCATGAATAAGATATTACGAATTGTGATCCTTATGTCTGCTATGCTTGCGGCAGGCGTAGTATATTGTTTTGCTCAGGAGTCTACACTTGAGAAAAGTTTAGCGAAGGCAGGGGCAAAAGTAACTATGCCTGTATCTGCAGCGAAAAATCCCTTTCCAAAAGATTTCGTAAAACAAGCTCGCGACAGCTTTGATAGCTTTCATGCTCAGATGGGCGGGGACCATACCTTATATTACCTCCTGAATTGGCCTGCACTTACTCCAACTGACCTTTCCATGCCCAATATCGCATACATGCCTTTAAAATACGCTCTAGATGACAGGATTGGAAAGATCACCGTCAAAACTGACAGTGCTGGTGAAATAACTCTCGATCAGTATGCCAAAAAAGAAGTATTCAGACTTCAGGGTATGCTCTTGTTGCATAAGGGAAAGATTGTCTACGAAACATACCCCGGTATGTCTCCTGTAGATATCCATTGGTGGGCTTCTGCATCTAAGACAATTGTTGGCTTAGTCGGAACTATGCTGATTGAAGAAGAAAAATTAAATCCCAAAGCCCCTGTTACTAAATATGTTAAGGAGCTCGCTGGATCTGCTTGGGAAAAAGTGAGGGTGATTGACTTGCTTAATCACACTGCAGGACTTGATATTGAAGAGACGAATTCATCAATTTTGAATCGTCAATCCATGATCGTAAGATTTTTTTATTCATCCATTGGCACACCAAATCGAGACGTTGAGCTAGAAGATTGGATGCAGGTTGTGCGTGAAGCAAAACCCCTCAAAGAAGAAAAACCGGGGGAAAGATTCCGCTACTCTTCAATCAACACTCAAATACTTGGGCAGGTAATTGAAGATGTTACAGGGCTTCGCTGGAGCGACGTTGTTGAACAGAGAATTTGGGGGAAAATGGGTGCGCGTATGCCGTTGTTTACTAACCTTACACCGGACGGCAGAGCTCTGACCATGGCGATAATGTCCTCAACTCTTCAGGACATGGCTAGGTTCGGAGCTTTGTTTACGCCTAGCTGGAATGCTGTTGCACATGAAAAAGTTGTTACCGCAGAAGTTCTAAAACGCATCCGTGAAGGCGGTGATCCTAAAGCGTTTGCAGGAGGAGCAAAAGAGAACCAGTCAATAGGATTATTTGGCGAAAAACCCATTAAAGGATCACACCAATTCGATTTCATCTTTGAAGATGGCGCCATGTATAAGCACGGCAACACAGGACAAGGTATTTATATCGACCCGGACCGTGATTTTGTGGGTGTCTATTTCTCTTCAGCTCCTTATGTTCCTCCATATGGAGAAATTAAAGCTCCGGCGTATATACGCGCGGCAGCCAGAATGCTAGCAGGACATTAATATTGAGGGGGAAACATGAGATTCTCCCCCCAATGTCTCGTCGGCTCCGCCACTTTTCGCGGAGAAGCCATCAATCGAAAGATTGGTGGCTTTTTCTTTGCCCTTACAAAACTACCCGTCTTCCTTTTCTCTTGAGATAGGTCTCAGCTCCTCATAAGTGGCATCCAGTTCTATCCCGAAATACTTTTTCAGGGCATCCAGATATCCTTGGCCTTCTGGAAGCTCTACGACCTGCTCCTCATCTCCCTGTATCAATTTAAGCCTGTAGTTGAATAAGGCGGCCCATCCATCGGCAAACGGCAGGGCTGCGGATCGTGATGTTGTAAAAAACGAATTCGGGCTTGTGGAGGTATAATGGTTACCGTAAGCGATATCCGCCTTGCATACATACTCCATGTCGAAACTATAAAGATTCTTCCAGTAATCCTGCTCGCGCTTTTGAACCATTGTCCCGAACTCGGCTCCGTCTATCAAACGGAATGATTGTCCGTGAAACTCCTGAACAGTATCCAGCTCCAGAAGCAAAGGACCAAGCGGACCATCCTTTCCAAATCCCACATCAGCAATCCAGTTACGCCCACCAACTTTAACAAGTGATATTTGATGCCCGCGCCCGGAAGGCACTCCCGTCAAGTGCACCCTTCCCAGAAGAGGACGGGCTTCAAATCCTAAAGCATGGAGCGCCATGAGAAACAAACCATTTAATTCAAAACAGTATCCACCACGCGACCGGCACACTAGTTTTTCAAACAGTTTAGATGGATCAAGATCAATGCCGCGTCCCAGCTGGATATCAAAATTCTCTACGGGAATTGAACATAATTGCGCCTGATGCAGGATTCGTAAGCCTTTTGCCGTGCTTGAGATATTATCCGGCAGATGCAGGCGCTCCCGATACAACCCTAGATCGAAGTCAAATTCGGACATATTACCCTCCTACTGAAAATTGTCCTCACACCACAGAACGCTATTATCTTAAAAATAAAGACCCATGTAATAAATATCAACTAGTGATTATACTATTTTTGCGACCGCATATTTGCTAGACTGAATGTTCATTTTACACTCAGGAGACCGAAAATGTTTACCGAGTACTTAAGCAAACGTTTGTACCCATCTATCATATTCTGCCTGTTGGCTGTGGGCGCCATAAGCAGCTATTTCCCAAGCTTTGCCTCTGCGGGGCAAAAGATCAATGTCTGGTGCTACTATTGCGACCCACCGTTTGCTATCGGCACTAACGAAGGATTGAAACAAGACTTTGTGACTTTATTAAATGAAGAAGCAAAAGGAGAATTCTCATTTGAACTACTCTCCATGTCCCGAAAAAGACTCGACCTTTTCCTCTCAGAAGGAAAATCGGGCATTATTTTATTTGTCAGTCCCATCTGGATGAAAGAACAAGGTAAGGCCAAATTTGTGTGGAGTCCGCCGATACTTCATGACCGCAATGAAATTGTTTCACGCAGGGATAATCCTGTTGACTACTTAGGCCCTAAATCGGTTTATGGACTTACTATGGCTGGTGTTTTCGGACATAAATACAAAGGACTGGATGAAGCCATTGCCCAAGGCAAAATTACACGCAAGGATGCGGCATCCATGGACTTGAACCTGCGCACAGTAGTGGAAAATCGAGGCAAGGATTTCACAACAATACCCAATTCCGTTTTAGGGTACCTGCTTCACAAATATAATTATGAAGACAGAGTATATATATCCCCAGCCCCCCTGACCAAATATACTCGCCATATCTTGCTGAACAACCCTGACCCACGATTGAAAAAATTTATATTTGATTTTACCTCAACCCTTGAAAACAACAAAGAATGGAAGAAGATCAAAGATAAGTACAAGCTTCAATAGCTCCAAGGATTGTCTTATCCACAAATATATACCGTCCTTTTTCTTATTGCCTCCACCTCCCCGCTACTGTACCTTGAATCCCGGTCAGCAGTTCACCAAGGCGCCGTCACCCCTTTTGGGGAGCTAAACCTGCTACAAATTAATTCCATTCGACACTTATCCCGTGCCGAGTCGGAAGGACGGCCACCGGCAATCCCATTTTTATGCGGTAGGCACGAAAACAAGGATAAGCCATGTCACGCACACAACTCCCACTCATCATTAACGATGTATCCGCTTTGTCGCGCATCCTGCGCAGACAGCTGGAAGAGGCAGAATGCATTCCCAGCCATGTGGAAATGCTCAATCTGCTGGCCAAGGCCGGAGGTTACAAAAACTTCCAGCACCTCAAAGCTGAGCAGACAACACCTGGCAAACAAGAGCTACCTAACCTCGACCTGAAACGGTTACAAAAAGCTGTCCGCTATTTCGATCTCAACGGACAACTCTACCGCTGGCCCAAGAAATACAACCAGCGCATCCTCTGCTTATGGATACTCTGGTCGCGTCTGCCAGCACGCACGGCTTTAACAGAGCTGGAACTGGATGAACAATTGATTCTGAACCACTCTTTTTGCGACCACACCATGCTACGACGCTGGCTGGTGGATGAGGGACTGGTTTCACGCACTGCTGATGGAAGCGAATATAAACGTGTTGAATCCCGGCCTCCCCATGAGGCTGTGGAGCTGATCAGACAGATCAACAAATAAAAAAAGGGTGCCGGACTCAATTGTCGGCACCCTTTCATTTTAACTCCTTACGTAGACAACGATTATATTTAGCTACCCTCAAGCCTACCTGCGCTGAGGACAGAATAGCCCATCAGCCCGAAGGTGTTCAGGTTATGGAGCACGGTAGCTGCCAGCGGGGCAAGAGCTCCCGCAGAAGCTAGGGCAAGCAGGCAGGTATTGACCAGCGCCCCCTGACGATAACAATGGTCTAAAATCCTGTGCTGACGCAGTGCAATACGTCGGGCAATGCAGAGCGACCGCAAATCGTTATTCAAGATCACTCCCTGTGCGCTCAAACGGGCCAGCTCTCCACCATGCCCCATGCAGATTCCCAGATCGGCTTCAACAAAGGCCGGGGCATCATTTACCCCATCCCCTACAACAGCCACAGATCGGCCCTGTTTTTTCAAATCACGTACAATGCGAGCCTTGTCTTCAGGAGTCAGTTCCCAATGGAGTTCATCAATTCCTGCAAGCCGGGACTCAAACTGACGGGCAGTCTTGCGGTGATCCCCGGTCAGTACTACCACCTTTTGTATACCCATACACTTTAGATCGGCTAAGACATCTCCCGCTTCAGGCCGCAGAGAATCACGCATTCCGATAAGGCCCCGCACTTCTCCATCCTGAGCTACATACAAAACAATCTTACCTTCTTCCCGCAGAATATCAGCGCGGCGGTCCGGCTCAGAGCAATCTAAAATATTCTCAAGAACAAAGCCCCTATTCCCCACCAACGATTTCCGACCATCAGCCATGGCACTAACCCCGCGGGAAACCACAAATTCAACATCACTGACCGGACTAAGTTCAAGGTTACAGGAGCAAGCTTCTTCCACCACAGCCTTGGCCAGCGGATGCTCATAATGTTGCTCAATGCGTGCGGCAAGGCAAAGCACAGCCTCGGCGCTCAAGTCACCGAACGAAACCACATCAGTAACCTTCATCCGGTTTCTGGTCAGTGTGCCGGTTTTATCGAAAACAACGGTATCCACTTTCGCAAGAGCATCGAGAGCCTGTCCCCCGGTCAGTAACATGCCGGAACGTCCGGCAGCATAAATGCTGCTTTTCACGGAAAAACAAGCCGGAAACTTCACCGAGCAGACATAATCTATAGAGGCCATGGATGCAGTGCGGGAAAGATCTCCAGTCAAAGCGTAAGTTGCACCACTGAGTCCTATTGTTACCGGAACCAGCTTATCGGCAAGTTGGTCGCCCTTAAGTTCAGGCAGAGACTTATCTTGAATGGTTCGCTCAAGGAAATGATTAAGCCGGGACATGGATGTTTCGGAACCGACCTTATCCGCCCGGACCCGGATACGCCCACTTTCAACAACTGAACCGGAAACAGCAAGACTTCCTTCTTCCAAGCAGACAGGGAGAGACTCCCCGGTGATCATACTTTTATTAACCACTGCAGAACCACCAACAACTCGCCCGTCAACCGCCACCAATTCTCCGGTCCCGAAGACCGCAATGTCGCCGATGCACACAGCATCAAAAGGAATCTCCACTTCAACACCGGTCCGCTCAACCCAGACCTCTTTTTTCCTGCTGCGCAACAGGCTGACCAGCAGGTCGTTGGATCGGCGGTCATTACACTGCTTCAGGAAATCCCCAAATAGACGCATGAAACCGATTACCGCTACAGCAGTATAATTTTTCAAGACAAAACAAAGAGCCACACTGAAAGCATCGAGAGATTTGGCACTTATGCCGTGATTGAATAAATTTTTTATCCCGTCCCAAAGAATTGGAAGCCCCACTATCATGGCCATATGCAACTTCATTAGCGGTGGGAGAACCGGGGTAGCAAGGGCCACCAGCAAGTGCCCTCCCACTGCACTACAGGTAATTGGCTCTACCCTATTTTTGTCCGCAACAAAGGCCTCAGCAGGCAGGGTGTTCAGGATATGAACAATCTGTCCGTAGATATCTTTCATACCATCATGACGGACAATCAGGCTCCCGGCTTTGCTATTGAAACGTACCCGTACAATTCCCGGCGAAGACGCCAGATAGGCCTCAACATAGTCCGGGTTCAGAGCCAGCTTCCTGAATAAACTGCTGCGCAGGCGTATGCGTCCGGGTATGCAATGCATGACACGCAAGTCTTCTTCCTGAAAAAACTGGCGTGCTGTAACCATCTGATTCATTTATATACTCCCGGGCAAAGCACATTCACATACTGCTTTTTACCCGTATGAATTGATTTTTAGAAAAGTCAAAACAAATAAGAATGACTTTCAAATTCAAAATCAGCAATAAATAAGATCACCCAGAGTGTCAATGAATCAAAAGAGGCTCACTACGAGCCTCTATTTCTATTTAATGCAGAGGTAATGGCTGTTAAAACCATCCTCGGGAATATCATTCACCTCTACCCGGCTGAACCCGGCCTCCCGGCACATAGAAACAGCTTTTTCCCGGCCCCACATCATGCCCAGCCCAGTTCCACCGTCCACCAGCCCAACAGGCATGCAGTGCATCAGGCTTACCGTATAAAGAAAAGCTCCCATGGGATGCTCCATGTTTCCACTGACCGAAGAACTGGCTTTGATGTCGATCATGGAAAAGACACCACCGGGCTTGAGCATCTTATGAATATTGCTCAAAGCATCAAAAGGGCGAGTCTGATCATGAATGGAATCGAAGGCGGTAATGTAATCAAATTGATCCGGATCAATATGAACCCCGGCAGCATCCTCAAGCTTGAAAACAACATTCTTCAATCCCAATTCAGCAACCCGCTTCCGCCCGTTATCCAGAGACTCTTCTGAAATATCAGTCCCCGTAAATTGCGAAGCCGGAAAAGCCTGCGCCATGACCTCCAGGGCCACCCCCTCGGCGCAACCTATGTCACACACTGAAATACCGTTTTCCATGCGCCGGACCATCTCTCCATCCAAGACCGAAGGCAAAAAAGTCTGCACTAATACATCGCGATGTTTGGCATCGGCCAACTGCTCCATGAATGAATAAAATTTAGGGTAGCGTTCATAAGGTATGCCCACACCGCTCTTAATTCCGTCAAGCACACCTTTCCTTGCGCAATCTGTCAGCAGAGGGATTTCCTGCGTATAAACTCCAAGGTTTGAATTCCCTCCGGAAAGACAGAGAAAGGGAACATATTCCTCAGGCAACTCAAAAAGTTCCTGCTCCCCGGTATGAACCTCAACGATGCCACCGCAAACCATTACTCCCAGCCACTCACGCAAATATCGCTCGCTTACTCCAACCTCACTGGCAATGACTTTACAAGAAGCAGGGCCATCCATTGCGGCAAGAGCTTCAAACAGTCCAGCCTCATAGCCGATGCCCATAGCCAGATTCAGTGCCCCGTAATTCAAAATATCGCACATTTTTTTGCTGAACATCTCAGCCTTATCACTCATTTGGGAATCTCCGCGTAAATATATTCTTTTCCTTGAAGTCTCTATATTATTTCAATAAAAAGCAACTTTAAACTAGTCTCCTTTGATAAATAAGGAAAGACACCGCACAGTTGAAACCAAATGGTTCATGTTTGCATAAAGCGGAAAATGAGCTATTACACTTATACAACCAATCCACTCTTTAACCGATAGAATTATGAGGTTCTGCATGACTCTGCCCACTGACTTTGCACCTGCCGAAAGGACTCCCTTGCCGGAGCTTCAGGAGCTGGCAGACATCATACAAAAGAATTCAATGGTCACTGCGTTCCATGCAGTTCCTGTCCCTTTGCTGATCATAAACACAAACCGCCAGACTGTATTTTGCAATTCAGTATTTCAATCTATGGCCAAAAGCCAAAGTTCGCACGAAACAGTGGGACTCCGCCCGGGAGAAGCATTAGGTTGCATTCACGCTGTTGCCCATCAAGGCGGATGCGGAACGAGCAAATTCTGTCGTGACTGCGGGGCCGCAGCTTCAATCATAAAATCCCTTGAAGGAAATGCCCACACTGAGGAATGTCGCATTTTAAGGGAATCCGCTGACTTCAATGAAGCATTGGATCTGCAGGTTTTCACCTCGCCGTTTAAATATGAAGATTACGACCTTATCATTTTTACTGTGCTCGACATCAGCCACGAAAAAAGACGAAAGAATCTCGAGCACCTGTTTTTCCATGACATTTTAAATCTTGCCACAGGATTGCGGTATGCATCGCAAATGCTCTGCCGTAGTTCCGCATCATCTCGAGTACACGAGCAATGCCTCAAGATGGACAACACTATCTCGCAGATGACTGAAGAAATTCAAGCTCAGAGAGATCTCAGCAGGGCCGAAGCAGGAAGCCTGAGAATTTCCATCAAACCGACATCCTGTAAAGGCACACTCAGAAAAGTATGGGATATGTACAGCAGCCATCCGCTCTGCGCTGATCGCCGGATACACATAGAAGAATTCGACGACTTCTATTTCAGTACGGACCCGACAATTTTGATCAGGTCTTTGGGAAACATGGTCAAAAACGCCCTCGAAGCTTCCGAACCGGGAGAAACAATCACGATAGGTTGCCAAAAGGAAAACGGGAAGGTCCGTTTCTGGGGCCACAATAACTATTTCATACCGGAAAAAAGACAGCGGCAGATCTTCAAACGCTCATTCTCCACCAAGGGAGAAGGCAGAGGATTGGGTACTTACAGCATGAAACTGCTGGTGGAAAAACATCTCAACGGAGAAGTATGGTTTGAATCCAGCCCCGAAAAAGGGACTGTTTTTTCCATATCACTTCCTGAAAACAGGGAACAAACTGAGGAGTAGAGCATGATTGAAATCATAGAAATCGCCCCTAAAGTTTTGGGCCTTAAGATCGATGGCAAAATTCAAGAAGAAGACATGAGCAACATGATTGCCGTCTGCGAGAAAAAGATGGAGAACATCGATAGGATCGCCGTCTATGTGGAAGTAGTTGAAATGGGTGGAATATCCTTCAGTGCTTTGGTGGAAGACCTGAAATTTGCCCTGCCCAACCTTAAGCGGTTCTCCAAGAAGGCAGTGGTCTCAGATATCAAATGGCA
Source organism: Maridesulfovibrio sp. (assembly GCF_965230075.1). GTDB lineage: Bacteria > Desulfobacterota > Desulfovibrionia > Desulfovibrionales > Desulfovibrionaceae > Maridesulfovibrio. Next base: position 3,688,811 of record NZ_OZ245945.1, read on the forward strand.
TGAGTCGCTGGTCAAGATCGGCGACAAGCTGTTTCCCTCAATTGAAGTCCGCCATTACAGCCCGGAACAAAGGGATGAAGCCCTTGAATGGGTAAAGGAATAACTTTCTGAAACTTTTTTAAAAAAACTTGTTGACAACTTTAGCGAGTATCTTTAGAACTGATTCCTCACTGGGGGCGGATAGCTCAGTTGGGAGAGCATCGGCCTTACAAGCCGAGGGTCACAGGTTCGAGCCCTGTTCCGCCTACCACCTCAGAATTTAAACGTTGCTTAACACGTTTAATATATATGCGGAGCCGTAGTTAAGCTGGTTATAACGCCGGCCTGTCACGCCGGAGGCCGCGAGTTCGAGTCTCGTCGGCTCCGCCACTTTTCGCGGAGAAGCCATCAATCGCAAGATTGGTGGCTTTTTCTGTTTTGGTGCATCAGACACAAAAAAAATTATAAATATAACCGTTACTATGAACTTTCTAATTTTTTAGCCAAATTATTCAAATAAACTAAAAGATCATCACGATTTTGAGGGTTTAACCTCTTCAAATCCACAAAAATATCTACCCCTGTTTCGGTGTAATGCATTGCTTCCTTATTTTCAGGACTCCTTTGATCGTTTTCATCAATATCCAATATAGCATAAGGCCGGATGCTTCTTCTTATCCCTTTGACAGATATCGGCGCACGCTCCTCTGCCTGCACAACATCTTGAACAAGTGAATATGTCTCTGAGGAAACCAGAACACCACCGGGATCAGCCTGCCCTTCTAACCGAGCCGCCAAATTAACTTCACCGCCAATGATAGTATAATCCATTCTGGACTCAGACCCGAAGTTACCGACATTGCAATATCCAGTGTTTACGCCGACCCGCATTTTAAATGGCTTATCATACCCCATCTTGTGCCATTCACGTTCCAACTGTCTCATACGGTCCTGCATTGCCATTGCCATACCTACGCACGCGAGAGCATCTTCCTTGACCCCTTTAGTTTCTGGGTCACCGAAAAACATCAGCATGGCGTCACCGATAAATTTATCGATAGTTGCCCCATATTCCATTGCAATTGCGGACATTTCCGTAAAGTAATGATTCAACAATGCGGTCAAATCTTCCGGCTGCATGTCGTCAGTTGTTTGCGTGAAATCCTTTATGTCCGAGAAAAACACAGTGAGCTTCTTTCGCTCTGTCGAGAGAGCCACATCGCGAGTTCCGGAAAAAATTGAATCATAAACCTGAGGCGATAAGTACTTTGCCAACTTTGCAGAAAGGCCTTCAAGCATGTTATTTTTTTCATCAAGTGACTCCAAGGTATTAGCCAACTCTGTCTGTGCTTTTTTACGCTCTGAAATCTCTCTGCCTAACTTTCTGTTCCAGTAGATTATGATGCCGACGATTAATAATATTACCCCTGAGATTGGTAAAACCCACCTGAGCACTGTGCTCATATCAAGTCCATGCTCAAACTTAAGGGCAATCCACTTACTTTTAAATTCAGCTGCCTGTTCGTCTGAAACAACACTCAAAGCTTTATTTAGGATATCCACAAGTTCAGGATAATCCTTCCTGACAGCCATGCATAAAGACATGGAATATTCTGTTGATGAAGCGACTTTAAGATTAGTCACTCCCTGTTGCTCAATACAATAGCTGCCAGTGGCCAAATCATTTACAAACCAATCAACCTCTCCCAATTTCAAGGCATTAATTGCATCCTCAACTGTTTCATAAAGATGCAGTTTTAAATTTGGATAGTCTGAAACCATGTATTCATGGGTCGCATATCCCTCCACTACTGCTATTTTGCCGCCCAAAATATCATTCACACCGCTTATAAGAGGAGCTGCCTTGCCCGAATAGATGACAACAGGAAAAGTAATATAAGGATTGGTAAAAAGCAGAAACTCTTCTCTGACAGGAGTTCGAACAATAGAAGTAAGAACATCAATCCTTCCTTCTTTTGCATATTCGAGTATCTCGTTCCAGCTGAGTTCCTTAGCTCTAACCATCTTCGTCTTCAGTTTTCCTTCAATAAAACGGATATACTCTGAAGAAATACCCTTATAGTTCCCCTCCTCATCGACAAACTCAAAAGGTGCACTTTGGGAATCAACCCCGAGCATAATTCGCGGATGATCTTTGAGCCAATCCCACTGCTCTTTGGTCAAGGAAAATATTTTTTGTTTAAAGCCCGATAAATCCAGATAGGTCGAAAGGATCTCATCTCGTTCTTTTTTGGTAATTGCATTAAGCCCCTTTTGCAGAATGTCCCGTAAGATAGGATCATCCTTATCAACTGCAAACCGCAGTTTTCCGGGCAGGTCGGTTCGCCAGAGACTTACAAGTTTCAAATTGGACAGAGTAAATTTTTTTATGAGATAAGATGCAACAACCTGATTACCAATGTATGCGTCAGCTTTTCCAGTGGACACAGCCTCTAGGGCTTCATGGGTTGTTTTAACAAGTAATATTTTTATATCAGGGCGATCTTTTGGCAGGTTCCTTGCGATAGCATAACCGTCTTCAAGTGCGACTGTTTTTCCATTCAGGTCATCCGGTGAACTAATGTCTTCACGGTCATTCTTCGTAAAAATAGCAGAGTAGTATTCGATATACGGTTTTGTGAATATGAAATCCTGAAGTCGTTTAGGGGTTTCATTCAATCCGGGGGCAACATCAAGCGTTCCCTTTTTCAACTTGTCCATATGGGCATTCCAGTCAGTGTCGAACACAGGAGAAATGGCCATCCCAACCTTGCTGGCTGCCAGTCTTATAAAATCGGCAGCAATGCCTGCATAGGAACCATCTTTCATTTCCATTTCAAAAGGTGGCCAGTTGGGAGTTGAGGTAAGAGACAACACAGGGTGCTTTTTAATATACTCTCGTTCATTTTTGCTTAAGCTGCCTTTAGCGTCTGTTTTCGATGCCCGATAAAAACGATCCTTGGGATTTGTTGTCCAACGCTCATCAATGGCAGACAAACGTAAAGGATCAAGCTGACGGAAACCTTCATTAACTTCCTTTAAAAGATCAGAATTACCTTTAATAACAGCAGCATGAACCATATTGGACACCCCAGAAGCATTAAGCCTTGAGACAAGCCCCTGCCATCCAAATTGGGCCAAGATACGAGAAACTGTAGGTACTTCATCGAAAATAATATCGACTTTTTGGGAAACTAAAGCAGCAACAAGATCTTCATGGCTTTCGAAAATTTTTATTGCAACACTGGGATACTTCGGTTTTAAAAATGAGTGCTGATATGTCCCGGCAACTACACCAATCTTTTTCCCATGCATTTGATTCAAGTCGGGAATAGATGCATGGGCACTGAAATAAAAAGCACTTTTGATGGAATAAAGGGAGTCTGAAAACAACATCCATTCAGCCCGTTCCTTATTCTCGAACAACCCGGAATGAATATCAGCCTGACCGGATCTAACAAACTCAAGTGTTTTTTCCCAAGTACCTGAAACAAAATCAACTTCTACACCTGTTTGCTCGGACCAAAGCCTCCAAAGTTCAACAAGAATGCCTTCCGGTTTACCATTCGGGGCAAGGAATGACATTGGAGGATAAGTGTCATCCATAGCGACAGTAACTTTATCTTTTGCGACAGCGACATTGATCGCAGACATTAGGCTTAGTAAGACAAAAATAATAACGAAATATATCTTTCGACCCATCACAAACTTGGCCTCCAGCAGCATAATTTTCGACAACTATCCAACCGACAACAACAGTACCCGGTTAACTGCAAAAAAACTACTGCGTAGCCATATCAAATCAAAACATGAAATATTCTGAAGCATCCCGCCTGTCACGCCGGAGGCCGCGAGTTCGAGTCTCGTCGGCTCCGCCACTTTTCTGAAAAAGGCATCAATTGCAAGATTGGTGGCTTTTTCTGTTTTGGTGTATCGGACACAAAAGTGGCGATGATTGGTGACAGAAAAAACTTTCTGTCTGCGGGTATGGATGACGACCACTAGCCTGTAGATCCAATCGATCCAGCTAAATCAATTGATAATAATTAAAAAAGACTCCATAACTCACAGCAAATGATACATCTTAACTCAGACGCCCCATTAAGCTCAGGACCGATTCACCTGCACCTTGAGAAAACCGTCCCGGTCCCACCGGATGGCGAACTTGTACCCTTTCTCCACTTCAAAATCCTCAATACGGAAGAAACCATTGTCGGCCATATTAATCTTCGTATTGGCAACACCCGTCATATCCTAAAATGTGCAGGACATGTCGGCTATGAAATTCTTCCTGAATACCGGGGTAATTCACTGAGCTACCATGCTTGTATAGCGCTCAGGAAAGTCATTACCTGCTTTTACAGCAGTATCATCCTTACTGTTGACCCTGAAAACGCAGCATCAATCAGGATCATCGAAAAACTTGGAGCCGTTTTCAGATCCATGGAAGATGTCCACCCTGACGACCCTGCGTATAAAAGCGGTGCCAGGAAAAAGCTGTGTTATGTGTGGACACCAGAATAAAAGTCATTTGAAATGCTAACCCACAATTTTTCGCGGAGAAGCCACCAATCGCAAGACTGGTGGCTTTTTCTGCTTTGGTGCATCGGACTCAGGAATTGACTATTCACTATCAGTATATAATTTCTTGTTTCAAGAGGACCTGCTTCAATGAAAACAGCAAACCAAGTTTTTCTATGATCAGTTTCTTAGAAACAAACATTTTTATAAGAGCAGAAAAATGCATAAAATAATTATCATATTACTGACAATCTTCCTTTTGTCCGCCACCTCGATCCAAGCTCAAACTGACGAACCCAAAATCGGCAAAGATTTAACCGTCGAGGATGAATCCGCCTCAGAAAACTTAACTGTTAAAAACAGGCTTGATAAACTGGCAAAACCTTATGACGATGTAAAAATATCAGATGGGATCAGTGCCGGAGTCATGTCTGAACGTGAGGACAACATTATGGAAAGCCGCCATAGAACTCCGGTTAAAGAGAAAGGACAGGAAGTGGGAGTTGGCATAAGCCTGAGTTTCTAATAATACTCAGTGCAAAAAATCCACAGCTGAATGGCAACTTGAAAAATAAAGGGATAATAGCTACTGATCCCTTGCGACTATTAATCATAATGCTGGCAACATGCCTGCACCTGAAACTCCCTCTTCAGGAGGGAATAAAAAAAAGAGTTAAAACATAATGGAAAATTTACCTAATTGCCCGCAGTGTAATTCTGAATATGTATATTCCGACGGCACCTCCCTCATCTGTCCTGAGTGCAGCCATGAATTTCAGCCTGAAGATGTTGCAGAAAAGGTATACAAAGACGCAAACGGCAACGTGCTTGTTGACGGCGACACCGTAATCGTTATTCAGGACCTGAAAGTTAAAGGCGCATCTTCATCCATCAAGAAGGGAACCAAAGTCAAAAACATCCGACTGGTCGAGCCTGAAGACGGAGTGCATGACATCTCCTGTAAAATTCCTGGCTTCGGCGCAATGATGCTCAAGACATCCATTGTGAAAAAGGGCTAATAAACCACACCGGCTTTACAGCTTTTTTTCCCTAAGCAATCACACAAGGGCTGCATCAATTGATGCAGCCCTTTTTTTATTCTCCTGCTCTCTACTGAATGCTTGTTCAGGCCACAATTGTCGCTTTTCCTTTACATTTCCATCAAGTTTATTGTTATATAATCAGATATGTTTAGCATCCGGCTGCTGCACTTCAGCCGTTAACACAGGACACAATGCTTTATAATAAACATAACTGTCATCACTAGTAAGGGAGGACTTACATGAATTTCAAAGACTGGAGCCTAAAAAACAAGATTATCATCCCCACTTTCTGCGTTGTGGCACTTATTCTTGCCGCCAGCACATGGGTAATGACAGATCAGGCCAGAAGTCTGGCTGTGGAACAGGCAAGTAATGGGGCTGACACAGAAGCAAAAGGTTACGGCAATGAAATTTCCGAAACATTAGGAAAAGCCCTTACCGTAACCAGAACCCTTGCCGCCATGTTTGAAGAGGGCGCCAACTACAAAGTTATCCCTGACCGCGAATTTCTCGACTCAGTACTCGTACACACCCTGAAAAAGCACCCCGGTCTTTCCGGTGCATGGTGTACATTCCCGAGTAAAAGCAGCTACGATGACCGTGAAGATGAATACCGCGACAAATATAAAGGTGCATACCGTAACTGGTATTACCGCGACGGCGGTTCCATCGCCGCGTCATTTGTGGGTGATGAAAACCTTGAAGGACAGGCATGGTTTGAAAACCCCATGTCCGGTAACGTGGAAACCCTTTCCGAACCATACCCATGGGAAGTAGACGGTAAGACTTTCTGGCTCTGCTCCACCGGTTACCCGGTAAAGAAAAAAGGGCGAAACATAGGTATCGTCGGTGTTGACTTCTATCTCACCGACTTGCTTGAGACAGTCCTGAAGATCAAACCCTTTGAAACCGGTTACGCATTCCTCGTCACAAACAAGGGAACCATTGTAGCCCACCCCGATTCTGAACTGCAGGCCAAAAACATGGCCGATGTTCTCTCCGGTGAACACAAGAATGAAATTCTGGACGCAATCAACAATGGCAGGGCTTACTCCTATGTAGCAGAATCAAAATCCGGCAATAAAGAATACATCACTTATGCCCCGATCAAAGTGGGTAAAACCTCCTATCCCTGGTCCATCGCGCTGGTTATCCCCATGGACAAGGTTGAGGCACAGGCCAATGCCATTGCCCAGAACAGTCTCATAGTCAGTGTTGTAGCCATTCTTATCCTGCTGGCTATCCTCTTTGTACTGGCCGGGGTAATCAGCAAGCCGATCCTCAAGACTGCCGGCTACACCACTAAGGTAGCTGAAGGCGATCTCGACGCCTCACTTGAAATCAATCAGAAAGACGAAATCGGACGTATGGCCGATTCCCTGCGAGCCATGGTCGGAGAGCTCAAGAAGACCATCCTTAAAGCGGAAGATGAAACCAGCAAAGCGGAAGAAGAATCAGCCAGAGCCCGCGAAGCCACTGCAGAAGCGGAAAAAGCCCGCGCCAAAGCAGACATGGCCCGTACCGAAGGGTTGCACCACGCAGCAGACCGTGTTGAGCAGGTCCTTGAACGGGTAGTCTCCGCCTCCGAACAGATGTCCGTGCAGTCCAACGAAATGCTGCAGGGCTCTGAAATCCAGAGTGACCGTATTTCTTCCACTGCAACTGCCATGGAGGAAATGAACGCCACCGTACTGGAAATCGCCCGCAACGCCAGTGATGCCGCTGAAGCAAGTACCGATGCTCAGGAAAAAGCTAAAGACGGGGCTTCTGTTGTAGATAAATCCAAGAACGCCCTGACCCAGACAGTGACCGAGGTCAACAACCTCAAAGGCAACATGGAAGAACTTGGCAAGCAGGCCAAGGGAACCGAAGCCATTGTGGGTGTAATTACCGATATTGCTGACCAGACCAACCTGCTGGCGCTCAACGCAGCCATTGAAGCGGCTCGCGCAGGTGAAGCCGGACGCGGATTCGCAGTTGTTGCTGATGAAGTACGTAAACTGGCAGAAAAGACCATGACTGCAACCGGGGAAGTTTCTGACTCCATCAACGCTATCCAGCGTGTGGCCGGAGACAACATCCGTTCCATGGAAACAGTTTACACCCGTATTGAAGAGGCCAATGAGTTCTCGGAAAGTTCCGGCGGAGTTTTAAAAGAAATCGTAACCGGTGCCGAGGAAAGTGCAGTCCAAATTCAGAGCATTGCCACCGCAGCTGAAGAGCAGTCCGCGACCTCCGAGGAAATTAACAGCTCCATTGAAGAAATCAGCCGCATCACAGCTGAAACAGCCAGCGGAGCACGTGAATTCGCACTTGCCCTTGAATCACTTGCCGAGCAGGTCTCGGAGATGCAGAAAATCGTCGAAGACCTGAAAGACGAATAGAAATAAACTGCAATAATTAGCTTAAAAGGCCGTATCGAGTGATACGGCCTTTCTTTTTGCCTCTTTCCTGATTTCATGAATTAAATCTATTTTACAATTTTTCAGTTTCCCCTCTTTACTTTTTCATCAAGATTGCCGAAATACCCCTGTAAAAAACCAATTAAGACACTGTAATAACTAAACAAAAACACGACAAAACTGTCCTAAACGCGCCGACCATGTCGCAACAACAAGGGGTATTTTGATGAATTTTAGAAACTGGAGTCTGAAGACCAAAATTATATTACCGACTTTCTGCATCGTGGCCCTGATCCTTGCCACAAGCACATTGGTAATGACCAATCAGGCCAAAAAGATGGCCGTAAAACAAGCAAGCCAATCAGCGGACCACATTGCCAAAGGTTTCGGCAATGAAATTTCCGAAACCATGGGTAAAGCCCTGACCGTTACCAGAACACTGGGCATCATGTTTGAAGAAGGTGCCAACTACAGCGTTATTCCGGACCGCGAATATCTCGATTCTGTGCTGGTAGGAGTTCTTGAGCGCCACCCCGGTCTCGCCGGTTCATGGTGCGCCTTCCCTCCTGATGTATATGATGGTCGAGAAGACGATTACATGGGCAAATACAAAGGCGCCTACCGCAACTGGTATCATCGCGACAATGGCCGTATTGCAGAACTTTTTGTAGGTAATAAAGATGTCTCCAATGTTGGCTGGTTTCAAAATCCCATGTCCGGAAATGTGGAAACAATCACCGAACCTTATCCATGGACAGTGCAGGGTAAGACCTATTGGGTCTCCTCCACAGGAATTCCGGTCAAAAAAAACGGACGAAACATAGGGGTCGTAGGTGTAGATTTTTATTTGAACGACCTTCAGGAAACCATCCTTGAAATCAGACCCTTTGATACCGGATACGCCTACCTTGTAACCAACAAAGGTAACATCGTTGCCCACCCTGACTCTGAGCTGCAGGCCAAGAACCTCGGTGAGGTAATCGACCGTGAGCACAAGAGGGAAATCCTGGATTCCATTGAAAGAGGTCGGGCATACTCCTACGTTACTGAAGCTGAAAACGGCGAAAGACAATACATCACCTATGCCCCGATCAAGGTTGGTAAAACATCCTACCCTTGGTCCATTGCACTGGTCATTCCTATGGACAAAGTTGAAGCACAGGCAGATGCCATTGCCCAGAAGAGCCTTATTGTCAGCGCAATATCCATTCTTATCCTGCTGATCATCCTCTTTATACTGGCCGGGGTAATCAGCAAACCGATCCTCAAAACAGCCGAATACACCACACATGTAGCTGAAGGCGACCTTGATGCCCCGCTCGATATTGACCAGAAAGATGAAATAGGACGCATGGCTGATTCCCTGCGAGCCATGGTCGGGGAACTCAAGAAGACTATCCTCAAAGCCGAGGACGAAACCAGCAAGGCGGAAGATGAATCAGCTAAGGCCCGCGAAGCAACCGCCGAAGCTGAAAAGGCCCGCGCCAAAGCGGATATGGCCCGCACCGAAGGTCTGCATCAGGCAGCAGAGCGGGTTGAAATGGTCCTTGAACGCGTGGTTTCAGCTTCCGAACAGATGTCTGTGCAATCCAACCAACTTCTCAGCGGAGCGGAAATCCAGAGTGACCGCATCACCTCCACGGCAACAGCCATGGAAGAAATGAACGCCACCGTGCTGGAAATCGCTCGCAATACTGCCGACGTGGCCGGGAAAAGTTCCGAGGCTCACGACATAGCCAGAGACGGAGCCGAAGTTGTAGGCAAATCAAGAAACGCACTGGACCAGACAGTTTCCGAGGTCAACAACCTTAAAGGAAACATGGAAGAGCTGGACAAGCAGGCCAAGGGCACAGAAGCAATCATCGGTGTGATCACCGATATTGCCGACCAGACCAACCTGCTGGCCCTCAATGCTGCCATTGAAGCGGCCCGTGCAGGTGAAGCCGGACGCGGATTCGCGGTTGTTGCTGATGAAGTACGCAAACTGGCTGAAAAGACCATGACCGCTACCGGGGAAGTTTCCAATTCCATTGGTGCCATCCAGCGCGTGGCCGGAGAAAACATCCAGTCTATGGAAACAGTTTACCGCCACATTGAAGAGGCCAACGGATTCTCCGAAGACTCCAGAACGGTGCTGCAGGAAATCGTAGCCGGCTCCGAGGTAAGCACGGTCCAGATTCAGTCCATTGCCACCGCAGCAGAAGAACAGTCCGCCACCTCGGAAGAAATCAACGGGGCGGTTGAGGAGATCAGCCGTATCACTTCCGAAACAACTGACAGTGCAAGGGAATTCAGCACAGCTCTTGAATCCTTAGCTGTGCAGATCTCTGAAATGCAGAATATCGTGGAAGATTTGAAAGCATAGTAAAGATAGACAATTAACACACTTTCAAAGGCTGTATCGCAGGATGCAGCCTTTTTTATGCTCACTAGAATTGCAATATTAAATTTTTTTTCTAATTTATAACATTTCTCCTTTACTTTTTTCTCCAGATTACCGAAACAACCCATTGCAACGCCAAAACACGACACTCTTGTCGCTTAAACGTCTAACATGTCGCAAAGAGAAGGGAAGTAATTTATGAAATTTAGGGATTGGAGTCTAAAAACCAAAATCATCATACCCACATTCTGCATTGTAGCTCTTATTCTGACCGCCAGCACATGGGTTATGACAAACCAAGCCAAGATAATGGCTGTAAAACAAGCCAGCGAAGCAGCCGATCACGTAGCAAAAGGATACGGTAATGAAATTGCCGAAACCATGGGTAAAGCCCTGACCGTAACCAGAACTCTGGGCATTATGTTTGAAGAAGGGGCTAACTATAAAACTATCCCGGACAGAGAGTATCTGGACTCAATATTAATTCACGTTGTCAAAAGTCATCCCGGACTTGCCGGGGCATGGTGCACCTTCCCCGCCAGAACCAGCTATGATGATCGGGAAGACCATTACATGGAAAAATACAAGGGAGCCTACCGTACTTGGTACCACCGGGAAGGAGGCCGTATTGCGGACCTTTTTCTGGGAGATCAAGACCTCTCAAACGCAAATTGGTTCCAAACCCCCATGTCCGGCAGTATTGAAACCATTACTGAGCCATACCCTTGGGAAATGAATGGAAAAACATTCTGGCTCTGCTCCACAGGCATTCCGGTCAAGAGACAGGGAAGAAATATCGGCGTAATTGGTGTCGACTTCTATCTCAATGACCTGCAGGACACTGTCCTAGAAATTAAGCCCTTTGAAACAGGCTACGCATACCTTGTCACCAACAAAGGTAATATTGTGGCCCACCCGAACTCAGACTTACAGGCAAAGAATCTCAACAATGTAATTGAGGACAAAAACAGACGAGCAATACTGAATGCCATCAAAAAGGGTAGGACATATTCATACGTAGCAGAATCCAAAACCGGCGAAAGGCAGTACATCACCTATGCTCCCATCAAAGTGGGAAAGACCTCCCTGCCGTGGTCCATCGCGCTGGTCATTCCCATGGATAAAGTTGAAGCACAGGCCAATACCATCGCTCAGAACGGCCTGATTATCAGCGGCGTGGCGATCATTATACTGCTGGCAGTGCTGTTCATGCTCGCCGGACTGATCAGCAAACCGATCATCAAGACCGCAGCCTACACCACCAAAGTGGCTGAAGGCGACCTTGATGCCCCTCTGGATATCGACCAGAAAGATGAAATAGGGCGCATGGCCGACTCACTGCGGGCCATGGTAGGAGAACTCAAGAAGACCATCCACAAAGCCGAAGATGAAACCCGAAAAGCGGAAGACGAATCCTCCAAGGCTCGTGAAGCCACTGCGGAAGCAGAAAAAGCCCGCGCCAAAGCTGACATGGCCAGAACAGAAGGATTGCACCATGCAGCAGACCGAGTTGAGCTGGTTCTCGAACGCGTGGTTTCCGCCTCAGAACAGATGTCCGTACAATCGAATCAGTTACTCAGTGGAGCGGAAATCCAGAGTGACCGCATAACCTCCACGGCAACAGCCATGGAAGAAATGAACGCCACCGTGCTGGAAATCGCCCGCAATGCAGCAGATGCAGCAGGAGAAAGTTCAGAAGCGCAGAACAAAGCCCGAAACGGTGCTGAAGTCGTAGATAAATCCAAAAATGCGCTGGATCAGACCGTATCCGAGGTCAATAATCTCAAAGGAAACATGGAAGAGCTGGATAAACAGGCCAAGGGAACCGAAGCAATCATCGGCGTAATCACCGATATTGCCGACCAGACCAACCTGCTGGCCCTGAACGCGGCCATTGAAGCGGCCCGCGCAGGTGAAGCCGGACGCGGATTCGCGGTTGTTGCTGATGAAGTACGCAAACTGGCAGAAAAGACTATGACCGCTACCGGGGAGGTTTCCAATTCCATTGGTGCCATCCAGCGCGTGGCCGGAGAGAATATCCGCTCCATGGAAACAGTTTACCAAAGAATTGAAGAAGCCAACGAATTCTCGGAAAGCTCCGGCTCCGTATTGCAGGAAATCGTAAGCGGAGCCGAGGAAAGTGCGGTCCAGATTCAGTCCATTGCCACAGCAGCAGAAGAACAATCCGCCACCTCCGAAGAAATCAACGGATCGGTTGAAGAAATAAGCCGCATCACCACCGAAACAACTGACAGCGCAAGGGAATTCAGCACGGCCCTTGAGTCCCTTGCTGTGCAGATATCTGAAATGCAGAATATCGTAGAAGATTTGAAAGCAGAGTAAGAACTACAAACAAACTCAAAAGCAAAGGCCCGGAACACAATGTTTCGGGCCTTAATTATTTAATACTCTTCATAATAAGCGGGATGCTGATCCTTGCGCCTGCCGTCAGGGCGGTCAAATGCACTGATGGCTGCCATTTCTTCCGGACTCAATTCGAAATCAAAAATAGAAATATTCTCCAGCTGCCGCGCCGGGGATGTGGCTTTGGGGATGGGCACCGCCCCCAATTGCACGTGCCAACGCAGGATCACCTGCGCCGCGCTCTTTCCGTGCTTATCGCCAATGGCCTTGATTCCCGCTTCCTGCATGGCGGAACTATCACGACCCAGCGGACTCCATGACTGGGTAATGATCCCGTGCTGGGCATGCCAGTCACGCTGTTCCTGCTGAATAAAATAAGGATACAACTCAACCTGGTTCACTGCCGGGGCCACCCCGGTTTCATCCATGAGCCGCTGCATGTGTTCAGGCAGAAAATTGCTGCAGCCTATGGAGCGGACCAGCCCTTTTTTACGGGCCTCAATCAAGGCCTGCCATGCTTCCACGAACAAATCCTGACTGGGGTTGGGCCAATGAATGAGGTAGAAATCATAATAATCCAACCCAGCCCGATATAAAGACTCTTCAACGGAATAAAGGGCTTCATTGTAGCGATGACGAAGTCCGGGAACCTTGGAAGTAACCAGCAACTCTTCACGGGGAACCCCGCTGCGGCGGATGGCCTCACCCACTGCGCCCTCATTCTCATACTTGAAAGCGGAATCGAGCAAACGGTATCCTGCCTGAATGGCATTGACCATGGTCTCTACCCCTTCGGAACCGTTGAGCTTGTATGTACCGAATCCCAGTGCGGGGATCGAATTACCGTCATTCATCTTCAATTCAGGTACGACAATATCACTCATAAACTTCTCCAACTTTTATCATTCATCCCAATCAATTAAAGACTCGGGCACCCAGAGGTAAACTTCAAAATCAATCTGACCGTCCAGGCTGAACTCAATACCTTCGCGCTCCAGTAATTCACGCTGTCTTTCATAGCCCTGCCCCTTTTTGAGGGAGATACGTCCTTCGCGGTTTACCACCCGCTGCCAAGGCAGGCTTTCTTTTTTACCGCTGCTGTGCAAGATGCGCACAACCTGCCGTGCTGCACGGGGATTGCCCGCCAGAGCAGCCACCTTGCCATAAGAACAGACCTTCCCTTCCGGAATAGCCTTGATGACCTCGATCACCTTTTCAGTAAAAATTGTCCTGCTCATGTTAGCTACCTTTAGACTTCAATTAGATACAAAATGTATTTTCCGCGCAAGATGTACATGTTATATTTTTTCAGCTGAACCCGTTTAACAAACTGTGAGTTTACCATGATTGAAATTTTCAGAAGAGCAGCCGCACTTTTCCTGATCTGCCTCGGCGGCTACCTTATGCTCTGGCCCGGAGGACAACTGCTGATTGTCAGTCCGTACGAAGGCTCCACCATCAAGGGTCGGAAAATCACCGTCACCGATCCGGGCTGGTTGGAACTGGCAGCAGCCATAGACACCCCCGAAGACACGCCGGAGCTGGAAAGCAGGTCATACGGCTTCAAGCATAAAAGATATATATTCAAACCCGACGAGCCACCCTTCAGTGAAATCTCCCATTACCCTGAACAAGCTGTTTTTGTCTCCATAGATAAGGGACAAAAATGGCTGCGCATTTATGCCTGTCACGCCGGGGACATCTACAGCCTGCCGGCACAGTTCAAGCATCCTTATTTTTACCATGGCCCGGGATTCATCATGCTCGGATTCGCCATTTACTTCTTCATTCCCCGCCGCAGATATAAAACAGACGAAATACATTATCCACGCGGGGCTACGGTAATCGGCCCCGATATGATGGGCTTGATCCTAACCCCAATATTCTTCCTGCTGCCCTTCCCCATTGTCTGGGAAATGGATGCCGGAGGAAGTGTCTTAAGCATCTCCAAAGGCTGGATCTGGCTGACCGGGGCCATGTGGACCATGGCTGCTATCTGGGGCGTGCTCCTGCTCACTGCACTGAAATACAGCGACCTCTGCTACAGAATCACAGACAAGGGACTGCATGTTACCAAAAGGGGTAAAGATGAACTCATCAAATGGGATGATATTGAGTACTTCAGAAATTACCGGACCCGGCTCGGAGGAAAACTATCCACTCTGCTGCTGATCTTCGGAACCACCATGCAGGCCATTGCTACCGGGCTTATGCTCCGCCATCAGGAAGAATGGGGAATCCGCATCCAGCCCCGTAAGGGCAAGGAAATCAAGATCATGGGCAATGCCCTTGACCAATTTGATGACATTGTCCGGGCCTTGAAAGAACATGGTGTGAAAAGAAAAAACAAGAAGTAATTAACAGAGAGCAATATTTTACAAGACCGCTATCCGCATTCTGATTAGCTTGTATTCCATAAACGTTTATGCAACTCTTCCGGTCAAGCGGTGCGACCTATGAACAAAGGGACAATCAGATACCTGCGCCCCGAATCCATCGAGGGCCTCGAAATTCAGGAAGTCATCAATTCCAACCATTCCTTCCCGAACCATACCCATGGATTTCATTCCGTAGGAGTCATGGAGGCGGGCGGCTGCTATTGCCGTCAGCCCGGTTCAGGCAGCTCTTTTGTGCGTGGCGGAGAAATCGCCCTATTCAATCCCGGCCTTGTCCACTCCGGTGTAATTACCGATTCCGACACTCGCATCACCTACCGCGTTTTCAGCTTTGACAACCAGTTGTTTGAAAAAGCCCTGCGAGACTTAAACGAAGCTGACGGGTTGCCGGAATTCAGGTCTGTGGTCACCGAAGACAAGCTGACCACCGGAACCCTGACCGAACTCAATTATGCAGCATCAACAGTAAAGAGCAGGCTGGCTCTGGACACAGCCCTTGCCCGTGCAGCTGCGGCACTCCTGACCCGCCATTGCGAAGCCCAGTCCAAGGTTCCGCGCACCGGAGAACCTGCGGCAGTAAAAAAGGCCCGCGAATATCTCAACGAAAACCTCTCGGAAAAGGTTTCCCTTGAAGAACTTTCACAGGCCACCGGGCTCTCCCGCTACCATCTGTTGCGGGTATTCAGAAAAGCTACCGGACTCCCGCCCCACAGCTATCACTTACAGTTACGCATAGAACACGCCAAACGACTGCTCCGCTCCGGCATGTCCTTTGCCGAGACTGCCCTGCAAAGCGGATTCTCAGACCAGAGCCACTTCACAAACACCTTCCGCCGCTACACAGGCGCAACCCCCTCGCAGTACACCAATATCTAGCGGCTGTTGATATAATCCATATACTTCTGGTCACTGCCAATCATATGCTCAATCAACCAGTTGTTTAAAAAATCAAGCATATCCTGAAAAGGCACATAATTAGCGAACACAGCATCCTGATAATCTTCAACCCGGCTGATGAACTCCTTATGTTCGATGATGTGATCATCTAAACCGGGGTAGCCATTCTCGCGCATGAAATTCTCCTCATCGCGAAAATGCTCCTGAGCATATTTAGTCATACGGCTTAAACAGGTAAACCCCTTACCATCCTTATTGCCGGGACCGGCTTCAGACAGATCATTAAGCAGGGCAATAAGCGACTTATGTTGTTCATCTATCAGCTCGTTACCAAGGCTGTATTCATCTTTCCATTCTACAAAAGCCATAAGCACACTCCTTTTCGCTGAAGTTGAGCAACTGCATGTACAGTTTATCATTTCCACGGCTGTTTTACTATTATCCAAAAGCAATATTTTCCAAGACCCGGATTTAACAAACGGCTATTTTTCTATTTAAGGAGAAAATTATGAACGCTACCAAACCGAACACAACCATAATCCCTGTGATTGCCATACTGGGTGCAGTCATTCTTTGGGGCAGCTCGTTTGCAGCCATGAAGTACCTTGTGGGACACTTGAATCCATGGGCTGTCATGTGGATGCGCACAGGCATAGCCACCCTAGTACTCAGCCCTTTCATTCCGAGATTGGCCGGCCCGGTCAAAAAAGGGAAGGACAGATTCGCACTGGCCATTATGGCTTTGTTCATGCCCTGCCTTTATTTCCTCTTTGAATCTTACGCCCTTACTTTCACAACTGCCACACAGGCCGGATTGATTTCAGCCTCTCTGCCACTAATGGTTTCAGTGGGAGCCGGCTTCTTTTTCAAAGAAAAAACAACCCTCTCCGGCTGGATCGGACTGGCTCTCTCAATGTTCGGTGTTGCAGTGCTGACCCTGAGTGGAAATGCTTCCGGTAATGCCACAAATCCGGCCTTGGGCAACCTTTTAGAGCTGATAGCCATGGTCTGCGCTTCAGGATACATGCTGCTGGTCAAAAGACTTTCCGCAAACTACGGCCCATGGACCCTGACGGCTATACAGAATATCGCCGGATGTATCTTTTTCATTCCCGGTCTCTACCTGCTTATCAGCGATGGGCTGGGGCCGGACCCGGCTCAGGCTTTGATAATGGCCGGATACCTCGGTGCTTTTGTGACTCTCGGCGCATTTGTTCTATACAACATGGGTATAAGCAGGCTCCCGGCAGGTAAAGCCTCGGCCTTCATCAACCTCGTCCCGGCTATTGCTGCTTTCTTCGGCTGGTTCCTGTTAGGCGAAACACTGAATTTTGCCCAGCTACTGGCCTCAGCGGTTATATTCGCCGGAGTCGGCCTTGCCCAGATTGGTGGAAAAATTAATTGGAAATCTCTTATCATTTTCCCACCCGGATCACCTTTAAAGCAAAAAAACTGATCATATTATCCGTAATCCTCGCCCGATCCCGGCAAAATTTCATTTTGCCGGGATTTCTTCGCTTAAAAGACATATGCAGGCCTTGCGGAAATAACCTTTTATAAATTACACTTTTATATTAAGTTACGGTCTATAGACGGTAATTCTAATAAAAAAGACAGTTCTTAAAGGCATGTTCATTGCCGACCAGCACAGCTTTCATTAATCCGGGGTAATTATGAAAAGAGTATTTGTCGCAATTTTATTCTTATTTTTTACAATAGGAACCGCTTGGGCGGACCAGCCCGTAGTCGGTTTTGTCACCGGTGCTTCAGGGCTTGGCGATCTATCCTTTAATGACATGTCTTATGGCGGAATCCGCAGGGCTCAACAGGAATTCAATTTCAAACTGATTATCCTTGAGCCGGAAAATGATGGAGAATCCAGAGTAGAAGACTTTACCAATCTCATCAGGCAATCAGATATTCTCATCCTTGTGGGAGCCCAGCATGCGGAAATGGTTAAAGAAGCTGCCCCAAAATTTCCTAACAAAAAATTCATCATCAGCGAAGTTCCTTTGGAAGGCATGAAAAATGTATCTTCAGTCTTTTTTGAACAGGGCGAAGGTTCTTTTCTAGCCGGTGCATTGGCCGCACTGACCAGCAAAACTGGAAAGATAGGCTTCATCGGAGCCACCCCGGTGCCCCCGGTCCGTAAATTCGAACAGGGCTATGTTGACGGAGCAAAATACGCTGTACCTGATATTAAAATCGACGTGGCCTACCTGACTCCGCTGGGCGACTTTTCCGGATTCAATGCCCCGGCCAAGGGGTACAATGTTGCCATGGGCCAATACAAAGACGGAGCGGATATTGTGTTCACCGTTGCCGGACTTACCGGAAACGGTGTTATTGAAGCAGCCCGGCGCAGCGGAAAATACGCCATCGGAGTTGATTCGGATCAGGATTCACTGGCTAAAGGCTTTGTCTTGACCAGTATGATCAAGAAACTGGATGTAGCGGCTTACAATGAACTAAAAGCCGTTATGCTTGGAGAATTTAAATCCGGTCCCACCAGCTACGGGTTGAAGCAGAACGGCGTAGGATTGAGCGAAATGAAGTATACTCGAGACAAAATACCCGCTGATGTGCTGAAAAAAGTAGACGGCATCAGGAACAAAATCATAAAGGGCGAGATCAAGGTCCAGTACCGGGAAGACCCCAAGTAAATCAACTGCGACCCGTCCCAAGGAAAATTTAAAACATGGCTATTGTACTGGAATGAAGGACAGCTTACGGTTTAAGATATCTATAGGCACCGGCCTGATCCTGCTGCTCTTCTTTTTCATGCTGGGATATTATATTGTCGATTCCCAAAAGAGACTGCTTGAGGATAGTCTCTATGAACACGGCAACCGGATAGCATCCCTAGCTGCACGCTCCTGCGCGGAATACCTGCCCCGCTTCAGTTTCTTCCTTGTGGAAGACCTTGCCCTTTCCATTGAGCAATCACCGCAAGTGGCCTTCTGCGAAATTTACAACCGTGAAGGGAACCCCATCCTGCAATCCGGAAATATCGTATCCAAATCCCATATATCTAAAAACAAACCTTCATACGGCTCTGACGTACTTATAGTCTCCAAGCCGATCATCAGCGGGCAGGACAATATTGGAAGGGTTGAGATCGGCATGAAACTGGATCAGGTCAGGGATGAAATCCGTGAAAACACGATTAGCCTGACCATTCTCTTCACAGCGTGTATGCTCTGCACCATTATTGCGCTGGATGCTTTTTTCCAGCGAATCCTGATATCCCCGCTGCGGATGCTGGCCAATAACACCCGAAAGATTGCCCGGCGCAAATTTGTTACCGTGAACGTTGGTTCCCGCATGGACGAGATCGGAATTCTGGCTCTTAACTTCAACCACATGAGCCGAAATCTGGAAAGCCTCTATAAAAATCTGGAGGTCAATGTTCAGGAACGAACCCACGAACTGGAAAGCGCCAACCGCAAACTGGTCAAAGCCATTGCCAAGTCAGATGCCATGGCCGTGGAAGCAGCCAAGGGAACCCGGGCCAAATCCCAGTTTCTGGCCGCCATGAGCCACGAAATCCGTACCCCCATGAACGCAATTCTCGGCATGGCTGAAATTCTGGCCGACTCGAATCTGGATGACGAGCAACGCAGGTTTGTGGAAATTCTGCAGGAATCCGGGGAATCACTGCTTCACCTGATCAACGAGATACTCGACCTGAGTAAAATCGAAGCCGGTGAAATCGCTTTTGAAAATAGAGACCTCAACCTTGACCGCATCATCGGCAAGGCCTTCAAGGTCACCGCCCATGCAGGACATGGCAAAGGTCTGGAACTGGCCTACAACATCAACCGGGATGTACCGGAACAACTCATGGGCGACCCCTCAAGACTGCAACAAATTTTCGTCAATCTCATCGGCAATGCCATCAAATTCACGGAAAGAGGTTTCGTGGTTGTAGAAACTTCTCTTGTCCAACCCGATATGGCAGACGATGACGGCTCACTGAAAATCCATTTCGCTGTCAAAGATAGCGGCATAGGCATTGAAGAGGAGAAGCTGGATTCAATTTTTGACCGCTTCACTCAGGCTGATTCTTCCACTACACGCAAGTACGGGGGGACAGGACTGGGCCTTTCCATCTGCAAATCCCTGTGCGAAGCCATGGGCGGTAAA
This sequence comes from Maridesulfovibrio sp., assembly GCF_965230075.1. Lineage (GTDB taxonomy): Bacteria > Desulfobacterota > Desulfovibrionia > Desulfovibrionales > Desulfovibrionaceae > Maridesulfovibrio. Next base: position 3,708,942 of record NZ_OZ245945.1, read on the forward strand.
ATCTGGCTCGAAAGCCGCAAGGGCTTCGGGACCTCTGTCCATATGGAACTTCCCTTTGAGAAAGACCCCCGGGTTTCAATTGCCAATTCGCCCCTGCGCGGAAAGTCCATCCTGGTTATCAACGATCAGGATTACTCCCGTCAGGCACTTGCCATCCGGATCAGCACACGGACCAAGCGGATCAGCAAAGCCCAGAGTATGGAAGAAGGGCGCAGTTTCATTGAAAACAGCCGCAAATCCAACACCCCTTACGACTTGATCATTGTCCGCGGGAACATCCACGGCTGGAAACGGCAACGGACTTTGGACAAGTTACGGGACATGAAGGTAGATGAAGAAAGAATCATCCTGATTACCACCGTTGGACAGGATTATATTGAAAAATTCCACGGAAGTGTTCTGCTGGCCCCTCTTGACATGCACTCTCTTGAAAAGACTGCCAAAAAAGCCCTGAGCAAGGCACCACAGCAACAGCAGCCTGTAACGGTCCAGCCACCGGGAGCAATAAGGCCCCTCGACATCCTGCTGGTAGAAGACAACAAGGCCAACTGCATGTTGATCCAGCTTTTTTTCAAAGACATGCCTCATACCTTAAGAATAGCTCACAACGGAGAAGAAGGTTTTGGGCAGGCCAGTACGCATAACTTTGACCTGATATTCATGGATATTGAAATGCCGATCATGGATGGGTATGAATGCACCCGCAAAATCCGGGACTGGGAAAACCAATCCGAAAGAAAGCCAAGCATTATTGTAGCCCTTACCGCCCACGCCCTGACTGAGGCAAAGCAAAAGATTCTTGAAGCAGGGTGCGACTCATTCCTGACCAAGCCTGTATCAAAGGATAAAATTATCAGCACCATCAACGAGCTGTGCAGTCCATATTTCAGATAAGAAAGACACTCACCATTCATACTTGCCCACAAAGCCCCCCCTGCACGACACACGATATTCATATGAACTAAGCAGTTAAACAGGACTCAACAAACGCCGCCACGAAGTACACCTGCCCCCATACAAAAGACCCCGAAGCCAAGTAACAAACTCAGCTCCGGGGCTCTAAAAACAGAAAGGCCGCGTCCTCAGACGCGGCTTTGAAAACTGCTGACAATTCAGATTCAAGAGAGTCGGATTAGCGACCTTTCTGGTTCGGAATTATTATTCCTGTGAGGTCCGTTTAGTTGATAACGGATATTTTCTGGGCTTCGATTCCGGCGAAGACGAGGTCCTGCTCGACCCTGCCTTCAATCTCGATCTCAGCATTAGCGTCTACGGGGAGGGATCCCGCTTTCGGGCTGAGGTCGATGATGATTTCACCGGTCTTGTCCTGAAATACGTATTTATTGTCGTTGATCTTTCTTACAATGTGTCCTTTTACAACAGCTTTGGTGTCAGCACCGGACACACGCGCTTCAGCAACGGTGGTTACGTCTTTGGATTTGAAATCCAGAGTTTCAGAAGTTGCTGCAGCAGCCACAATCACCAGGAGTAAAAGAAAAAGTACGCTCATTTTTTTCATCTCTTATTACCCGTCCCACCTTTGAGGTGGAAGTTAAAGATTTGAAACCTTATTTATGAAAATTTTATTTTTACCTTTATGAAAACGTCCGGCAATTTGTCCGGCCATTTTTTCTAAGAGGACCTGTTCTTGATCCGTTGATCAAGTAATAGCCCTCTCAATTTGATTATGCAATCAAAAAAATAAGCTATTTGTGAAATTTTGTACAAAACACCCCTTAACCCCTCATATTGCTTATAGATATTTTTTTCACAACCACTTTTTTGACATGTGGATAACATTTTACTTTTCGTAGCACTATTTTTCACCCCTAATTCAACACTGAATCCGGGTTCAACAACCCCTATTTCCCTTCGCCTCAGTATGATATTTTCAGATGTTCCCCGAAACAGCACAAAAACAGCGCATTAATTCTTTAAAACAACTTATTCTCCGAATAAACATCAGCTTTAAAGACTAAACACAGGTGACAATTCTGAAACAAGAACAAAAAACTTATTTCTTCACATTTGAATCCATTTGCTGTATTCACACACTTCCATTATAAATACTGATAACTAAACTTTGTCTAAAAAAAATGGACTTAAAGCTGATGAGTAACGAAAAACTTCTCGACATTGTATATGCGGATCGAAAAATTGTGGTGGTCAACAAACCCAGCGGCCTACTCTCAGTACCCGGCCGCGGACCAGAAAATCAGGATTGCGTTGTTACCCGGGTCCAGAAAATGTTCCCTGAATGCCGTAAGTTTCCCACCGTACACCGTCTGGATATGGATACATCCGGTTTACTGGTATTGGGCCTGACAGCACGGGCCGTACGCGAACTGGTGGAACAATTCCAAAAAAGGCAGGTAAAAAAGAAATACGAAGCCTTGCTGGAGGGGATAGTTAAAGAAGACAGCGGAGTCATAGAGATGGCTTTCCGGCTTGATCCATACAACCGCCCCTACCAGGTATTTGACCCGATTCACGGTAAACTGGGCATCACCCACTGGCGCAAGCTGAGTATTGAAAATGGCATGACCCGTGTCGAATTCACCCCCCATACCGGACGTACCCATCAATTAAGAGTACATTCTGCGCATCCGCAGGGGCTGGGCTGCCCCATCGTAGGAGACAGGCTTTACGGCTCCGGCACAGCTCCAGGCCAGCTCAAACTGCATGCCCGCTACCTGTGCTTCACCCACCCCAAGACCAAAGAGGTCATGGAATTTGATATTGATCCTTTATTCTAGGTAATTAATACTGTTAAGAAAGTGCCAGATGCTAGGCTCAAAAAAAGGCTGGAACGACGCGTATAAACATACGCGAGTTTCAGCCTTTTTTGCAGCAACGACGCAGATGGTACTTTCTCAACAGTATAAAAGCCCTGCTGAAGTAATTCAGCAGGGCTTTCATCTTAGAATCCATACAGGATCACCGGACCACCCGGCTCTCCTATTCTTTAAGACTTTATATTAGCCAAGCGGACTGTTCTCTACGAGATTCCAGATACCGCAGGGGCAGACATTGGCGCAGAAACCGCAACCAATACATTTTTCAGGATCACAGACCATCTCGAAATCCTTGCCTTCACCGCTCTTGCGGGAGATGGCAGCCTGCGGGCAGACGGTTTCGCAAAGGCCACAATCACGGCAGGAACCGCAGGAAGAACATTCCTGAGCACATTCCTGAACATCCTTAAAGTGGGTAATGCGCGGATCAAAGTATTCGAGGGTCATACGCTTGTAATCGATAACGTCTTTGGGCTCAGCGTGAGGACGCTTACCAGTGAAGACTTCATCAAGGGTCTCGGCAGTTTCGCGACCGTGACCGATGGCGTGGGTCAGCAGGCCGGGACGGACAGCATCACCAATAGCGTAAACACCGGGCTCGGTGGTCTGGTAATCTTCGTTGACCACGATGTGACCGCGATCAAGAGCGATGGTATCGGGCAGGAAGTCGATATCCGGGGTATCACCGATGGACATGATCACGGTATCAGCCGGAAGAATTTCGCCAGACTTGAGCACTACGCCTTCCTCGGTAACTTCCTGAGTGAAGCAGGGGTAGCGGAACTTAGCACCTACATGCTCAGCTTCTTCGCGCTCCTTACCGAAAGCGGCAGGCTTCTGGATATCAATGAGAAGAATATCTTTCGCGCCAAGACGAGCACATTCGGTGGCAACGTCACAACCTACGTTACCCGCACCGATGATGACAACTTTCTCGCCCACTTCAGCCTTATCCTTCATGGCACCCTTGAGGAAATCAAGAGCCGGGGTGATGCGCTCATGCCCGGGAATGGGGATGATGCGCGGCTTCTGGGCACCGATAGCGAGAACAACAGCATCGCTGTTCTGACGCAGTTCGGCGAAGTCGTCAGCAGTGAGCTTCTTCTGCATGTGTACATGCGGGATGACCTTGGCAACACGCTCAAGTTCGCTGTCCAACACTTCCTTGGGAATACGGCTGGAAGGAATAGCGGAAGTAATCTTACCGCCGAGCTTGTCGGCCATGTCATAGACAACTGCTTCGTGACCTTTACGGCGAATCTGCCATGCAACAGAAATACCTGCGGGGCCACCACCGATTACCGCTACTTTCTTACCGGAAAGAGGCGGCAGTTCAGGTGCGGGACTCTTCACGCCGTCACGACCAAGCTTGGTGATATCAACGGAAAGCATGTCTTTCACGCCGCGGGTACAACCTTCCATACAGAGGTTGGGGCAGAGGTAACCGCAAACAGTTGCGGGAAAAGGAGTATATGCAAGGGCAAGGTCCACGGCTTCATCAACAAGACCGTCACGGACAAGCTGCCAACGCTTCTGTACCGGCATACCGGTAGGACATGCAGACTGACAGGGAGCCTGATACTTGCGGTTTTCCCAGACCGGAACGAATCTGCGCAGATCACCGTGGGTGATAAGCGGAATGGGAGAACGGTCAAGGTCCGTCAGGTCACCGATAAGCCCACCCTGTCCAAGCTCGCCATCCCATACTTCGGAACGGAACTCAGACATGGAGCGACGCTTACGCCCGGTCTTCTCAAAAGGAGACTTGGCACGGATCAGCTGCCATTCCTTGCGTTCGGTCAGGGTTTCATAAACTTCTTCACGGCCGATTTTGGCGAGGTTCTCTTTGAGGTTACTGGTCAGCCATTCCCAATCCGCATCGGTGATGGGCTCAAGAATAGCGTCAGCAGTGGAAAATTCGCCGTGGGGTCCGCGTACGAAAATGCGACCGCCAACCATACCGACACAGGGACGGAAGGCGAGTACGTTTTCAGGGTTCTGGGGTTCGTAACCACAGACTACAGCGGTACCACCGGCCATGAATTCGGCAAAGTAGTCACCAACGCCGCCGAGAATCCAGAGTTCGGGTTCATCAAAGCGGGGGTTGGTTTTGGTCATGGTCATGCCACGGGCACCGATATCGCCGTTAACGATAACTTTACCCTGTGCCATGGCGTTACATGCGCCGTTAGAAGCATTGCCGTGGACGATGATTTCAGCACCGGCGTTGAGCCAGCCAACGTCATCGGATACTGAACCGTGAACGTTGATTACAGTGCCGGGAAAACCTTTGGAACCGAGACGCTGACCGGAAGTACCGATAACGTCAATCTCAATGGGTTCTTCCTTGGAAATCCAGAGCCTTCCGCCAATGCCGTGCTGGCCCATGGCGTCTATTTCAAGCTTGCGGGCTCCATCGGCAACCGCTTTCTGAATCCGCTCTTCAAGGATGCGGGATTCAATACGGGCGCCTTCTTCAAGACCGCTGATGCATATTTTTTCTGTTGCCATTTTAAATCTCCGTAAATCGTGAGCTGTTGTTAAACCACGTACTTGATGCCGAGTCTGTCAGCAGCATCACGGTCACTGATACCAAGCGCATCCGACATACCGATAGGCAATGATGTGGAGCGGCCCAGAGGGGCGATAATCTTTTTGATTTCAGTGTCAAAGCTCAGATAGAAGTCAACAACCCTTTCGGCGACCTTTTCAGGATCAAGGCGACGGTAAAGTCTGGGGTCCTGAGAAGTAATACCCTTGGGACATACGCCGATGTTACATACGTTGCAGCGGTCTTTTTCAGAACCGAGGCAGCCTGCACCGGCCTGCATAACGTATTTACCGACCTGAACGGCACTTGCGCCGAGCATGATCAGTGCCGCAGCGTTGGCTGCGAGATTGCCGGATTTACCGATACCGCCACCTGCGATGAGAGGCAGTTCGTTCTGCTTACCGGTAACAACCAGAGCGTTGTAACAGTCGCGCAGGTTACTGGCGATGGGGTGTCCCATATGGTTCATGGAGACGTTGTATGCCGCCCCGGTACCACCGTCTTCACCGTCAATGGCAAGACCGGCAGCGTAGGGGTTACGGGTCAGGTTGTTGAGAACCGCCAGCGATGTGGAAGAGGCGGAAATCTTGGGATATACCGGGACCCTGAATCCCCAGGCCATACTCATGGACTGAATCATCTTCGCAACTGATTCCTCAATGGAATACTGGGTCTGGTGGGTCGGAGGACTGGGCAGGCTGACGCGCTCGGGAACACCGCGAATCGCAGCGATGAGCTTGTTGACCTTGTACCACATGAGCAGTCCGCCATCACCGGGCTTTGCACCCTGACCGTATTTAATCTCAATTGCGCAGGGGTCGACCTTCATCTCGGGAATGGCGTGGATGATTTCATCCCAGCCGAAGTAACCGGATGCGATCTGGAGAATTACATATTTGAGGAAGCGGGAACGGAGCAGTCTGGGAGGACAACCACCCTCACCTGTGGAAATACGCACAGGCATGTTCAGCTCTTCGTTCAGGTAAGCCACACCCATCTGCAGACCTTCCCACATGTTGGGAGACATAGCCCCGAAGGACATGCCGCCGATGACCAGCGGGTAGATTTCGCGAACCGGGGGCTTCCAGCCGTGTTCCTGATAAGTCTTCAGGCTCTCTTCGGGAGACTGCACACGACCAAGAAGAGTATTCAGGCGGAACTCATGGCGACCGGCATCAAGCGCGGGGTCGGTGAGCATGGATATACGCATGAACTTGATCTGGTCCAGCAGGGATTCACCGGAGTTGCGGCGTCCACCACGGGTGCGGGGGTTACCGCCGCGGTCATTGTGGAATTTCTGGGTGGTGGAACCTTCTTCGCGCTTGGGACCGATGGCATTATTGGGACAGACCATGTTGCACATGGAACAGCCGATACAAGCGTAAGCAGGGTCGGTCTTCTGACGGATGCCGTAAAAAACGGTATGTTTATTTTCGGCCTTTTTCATCAGGCCTGCGGGGGTAATTATCTCGCGCTTGCGGAATACGCCGAGTTCAATAGCGTTGACCGGACAGACTGTGGTGCAGCGACCGCACTGGGTACAGAGATCCTTGTCCCACTCGATCTGCCAGTTCAGGTCTTTAACGCCTAAAGTTGACGGGGTAATTGGTCTTTCTGTGAGCATGTCTGTATCTCCTTGCAGTCGGGTCCGACGATTACTGTATCGAGGTGCATGGGCTGAAAGTCTTTGGACTTGTCGCGGTCAGGGATGACAGCGTCGATGCCGCAGACTTCGGAAGAGAAGGCGTAAATGCCGTCTTTACCGCCCACAATGCCGGGACGAAGCTTCTTGCGATCCTGAACCATGAACATGGAACCGTCATCAAGGGTTCCGATTACACAGTTGGGGCCGTCAATGATCATCTTGCGGCAGGAACGCTTCAGGGTCGCAAGGAATTCACGATCCGGATGGTCGGCCATTTCATGGTCCATGAGCGGGGTGATGACGTGCTTGTAGGCACTGATATCAAGTCCCAGACGCTTGGTGGTGTAATGGGCGATATGGGTGAAGACCTCGGAATCGGACTGGTAGCCCTCGTAGCCGGGTACGTTTCTGGACTGCAGATATTCCTTGATGGGGATAAATGCGGTGTTTTCGCCATTAGTCATGGAGGCAACGCCTTCTATAAAGAATGGGTGACAGGCGTAAAGGTTGATGGCGTAGTTGGTGTTCTGCCTGCCCTGCGCCAGAATGCGGCGGGCATAGAGGTTGCGGTTAGCACCAAGCTGGAGCCATTCACCGATTTCAAGGGGATCACCGACTTCTTTTACAATGATAGTATCAGGCCAGAAAGAGAAAACCATGATATCGCCGTCTTCTTCGCCCATTTTGCGCAGTTCAAGGCGCATTTCCACCAGTTTCTGACCCTGCTGCTCAGGGGTAAGCTGGTTCCAGCCTCTGGGAACCTTATAAGCGATTGCTGCATATGTTCCGCGGACAGGAGTACCTTCCGGCGGTTCGGTCTCAGGGGTGTAAAGGATGCTGTACTGGGACTTGAAACCATGATCCATGGTATATTGTTCCAGTCTACGCAGACCGGCTTCGGTAAAAATACCGGAAAGGATGGGACAGCCCTGCAATTCTTCTTCAAAACGACCACCCAGTCCCCTGAGGCAGAGACCAACGCCGGAGCCGTCATGACCTTCTTTCATTGTATTAAGGGCATTGATGGCCAGCATGGGTGAAATCGGATCGCGACTTGTAAGCGCAAATAAACGGCACATATTGTCAGCTCACTCCATGATTATAAGGTTCAACAGGTGCAGCGGCCCGGGAGGCAGAAATCGGACGGTTCCGAGACTCTGGAAGGTTTCCGGCAGGCAGCTGACATGTTTTTATTGAAAAATGTATCAGCCAATGCGGCTCTAATCTATAAATATTTCGAAATGAGTAATATGTGCCAGCTCTATTTTGACGTTTTGAGTTTCCAGCTCTCAAAATTGACACAAACGTTTTTTTCAGGGATCTGAAATTGAATCGAAATCAGGTTATAAAAATCGTCTTTTTGAAGACTAGAGCGATTCAGAGATTTGACAATGTCAGAAAAAAACAATTTTGGCAAACAAAAATACGAAAATGAAGTTTTTAAATCTAAAAAGGACCTTTCCCAAGACACAGAACAAGTCAAACACCCCCCAAAAGGCAACATTTCCGGTCTACAATCCAATCGAACACAAACAACACAAAATACTAATTTAATTGCATTTAAATCAAATTAAAATTCGCGCAACAGGATAATTATACCAAAGTGACAAATCCGAAAGGCACACCATTCAACTTTTGGCAAAAAGTGACAAACCACTCCCAAAAACGCACTTCACGGATTATTGATCGCGTAATTATGCAGCCATAAATCAGGCTTGTGGATAGCTAAGCAAAACAAGCAGTCACTCAAAGCAACCACCTCAACCTCACGACAACTCAAAAAATTACAATTTTGATAAAATTTACAACACACACCAATTCTACCCTACAAATCTGTAGGTTGCTATGTTGTTAGAAACGACAACGGCATAACGAATCAAACAAACATATCATCTTATACGGCTTGCCCATTTTCGTACAAAAAAGTTATGCTCAAAACGCAATCAATATTAAGGAGAGCACAGATGAATCGCGAAGAGATCCAAAGAATATTTGAAGCTTACTTTGAGAAATACAAAAAGACTGAAGGGGACCGAACAGCGTGGTCAGCGGTCTGGCTGGAAACAACCGGGGCGGGGGTACTGGAACTGAACATGACTAAGTGCCCCAAGGGGACCACGTTCAAAATTTTCGTGAACAAGAAAAAAGAGGCGCAGATTCTGGACTGGGATGCGTATTTCGCAACCATGGACGAAATATCAGCCAGATTTCCAGGCCTCTACAATGAAGAAAAACTCTTCGCTGAAATGGAATTTGTTATTTGATGCAATCAGGGCTGAGGGACGAGCAAGTAACTTTCAAGCATCATCACCATCTGAAAGACAAGACGGTCTTCCCCCACATCTGAATCAAATATCACAGCCTTATGCGATACCTCTTCCACCACAAGATGAACCAGTTCGGCTGCAGCCTCAAGATCGTCCACTTTCAAATGATGCTTCTGGGATTCCAAAAACTCCAACAACTTTCCCCGAATCCTGCGGTCCCGCTCCCGGCCAATCGCCGAGATTTCATCATCTGTCGCTTCAAGGGCCATCACTTCGCGAAAAAACATTCGGTTGCTGCGATGTGACTCCACAGAATAAACTCCCAGCATGCGAAAGGCCTCACGAATGGACTTACCTTCACTAAGCATGGTCCGGGCCTTGGCAAAAATATCATAACTCATCTGCCCTTGGAGCATGTTCATTACTTCAATGAAGATCACCTTCTTGTTCTTGAAGTAGCGGTATACCGATCCGGTAGCAACCCCGGCAGCGGCGGCAATATTTTTGGTATTGGCTCCGGCGTATCCCTTTTCAGAAAATACATCCAGAGCCGCTTCCAAAATATCATTTCTGGTCACATCCGCCCTGTCCTGCACAGGTTCGAAGTTTCCATGCTTACGTATCATCTTGATCCTTTAAAGCTTAATGAGTTTCCGGTTTCCGCAGATAAGCCTTCCGAGCCATAAAAGACGGTGGCAGATTGTCCACTTTAAAACCGATTTCAAGGGCTATTTTCAATTCCTGCTCAAAAAAATCTGCCCTGACATGATTGCGCGGCTCAGTAAGCAGAAAACCACCTCCCGGTACCAGCAGAGCAAAAATTTCCTGCAAGGTTCTACGCTGATCCGGTGTTTCATGAATGACATTCCCGGCAATCACAAAATCAACCTTACTGGGATAACCGATACTATCCGCAGTGCACTGATGCAGAGTAACAATCCCGGCTACACCGGCTTTGCCGGCTCTCTTGATGGCGATTTCAAGCATCTTATCCTGCAAATCTACAGCAACCACTTCGCCTTCACTACCCACCAGCTTTGCCGCGCCGATGGAATAATGCCCCAAACCGCAGCCGAAATCCAGCACCCTCATCCCGGGACGCACCCATTGCTTGAGAGCCTTATCTGCCGGATCAATCATCCGGCGCAACTTGTTGTCAAAAGTATATGCCACCCACCACGGGCAGACGTGCATGCTATCATTGCTTTGCTCTGCTTTTGCCATAACTATTTTCCTCCTCGTTTTTTATAAAATGAACCTTGGTTCACCTTAAGTCAAGATAAAAAGTCGAACTAAAGTTCATTTTTAAGGCAAAACTTACCTATCTCCTTAAAATATAGGACAAAAAAAGCCGGATTCATAACAAATTTGAATCCGGCCGCACTGATATCTTAATGATCTAGATTAAGAAACGCGAAAGCTGTTGCATATCAACACCCAGAGAACGCGGGTCCGGCTGACGCAGAACCTGAACTTCCTGCCCATCTTTCCTATAAGTGGCAAGATCAAGACACTCTGAATGCACAGGCTGCATCTTACTATTAAACAAAACCTTGACCTTGGGGTGTCGCGGCTTGGTTTCATTGGTTTCCAGCACAAGTGCAAAACGGAGATCATCCAACTGGACCATAGTTCCCGGAGGATAAATACCCATTACCCGGATAAAGCGGTTCAAGTAGGCGGGATCAAAATCAGTTCCCTTCCATTTATACATCTGGCTCAAGGTCTTGGCCGGGGTAATGGCTTTCTTATAAACCCGGACACTGGTCAGCGCATCATAGACATCGCTAATGGCAATAATGCGACCAAAAGGATGAATTTCATCCCCTTTAACACCACTGGGGTAACCGTTTCCGTCGAACCGTTCGTGGTGTTCAACAACACCACGCAGGACAGCCCGGTCAAGCCCTTCAACTCCTTTCAGGACTTCCAAGCCCTTCTGCGAATGACTTTTCATTACTTCATATTCAGAATCAGTAAGCTTACCGGGTTTATTAAGTACCTTGTTCGGGATACGGCCCTTACCCACATCATGAAATAAAGCCGCAATACCAAGCATCTCAAGCTCTTCACGCTGTAAGCCGAGAGCCTTGCCCAGCAGCAAGGAATAAAGATTCACATTGATGCTATGAGTATATGTGTACTCGTCATACCTTTTAAGAAAAGCGAGAGTCAGAGCGGCAGGCTCATTGGTGGTCAGGCTGTCAATAACCTCACCGACAATGGGAGCGGCCTCCTCAACAGCCACAGTCTTACCCTTGCGCACGTCCTCAATAAATTTACGGGCATAATCGAGGGCTTCCTCGTGAACCCGGCGTGCTTCAGGCAGGGCGTCAGCCATATTACGTGCTGCATCCTCAGCAGTCATCGCCCCTTTATCGCAGGTGAAGCCCATATTCGGCAGGACCTTACCGGTTATTATCTCGACTTTTTCTGTGTCATCAGGAAGATATTTGGCTATATCTTCGTATGATTCAATATATTTGCCGACCTCAACCAAAGGATCGTGAAAAGTCCCGGCTCCATAGCTCTGGACATACATTCCCGGTTTAACGTCTTTTTTATCAATAATTTTTACTTCATCAGCCACCAGAGCACCCTCGCAATCATAAAAACAAAAATTCCCGCTAGGACAAAGACCTTATCCTTAAAAATATATTTTAAAAAGGCTCTTTCCCTTAAAATATTACTTCAATAAAACCAGTTTATTACCGTTACAATTATAAATTAAAATTAACTGCAACCCACCTTCTCCATAGCTCCTAAATGTTATTTCGCACCCGCCAACACTTCAGTAATATTAAAAAAACAGCAAAACTATTTATCTTTTACCAAATGCGACTTGACCTAGTTCAAAGGATGTTCTACCCAGAACTTTCAGCAACTGACTGGTTGCCCTGTAACCTGTACCCATAGCAGCTTCACTTCCGGAAAGACCTTTTCGGCAGTGGCTGCATTTTTATTGACAACGACGGAATAATTAGAGGTTTATGGAATGAGCAATATACCCATTTCAAAAGAAGGATTTGCAAAAATCAAAGCAGAACTGGCATCTCTTAAAAAAGAGCGCCCTGAAGTAATCAAAGCTATTGCGGAAGCACGTGAAGAAGGCGACCTGAAAGAAAATGGTGGCTATCACGCAGCTCGCGAAAGACAGGGAATGCTTGAAGCGAAGATCAATTACATTGAATCCCGCATCCCCCAGTTCAATGTTGTAGACATGACCACCCTCGGTGGTGAAAAAATCACCTTCGGCGCGACCGTTACTCTTGAAGATATCGATACCGGCGACGAAAAAACCTATACCATCATGGGACCGGATGAGAGTGATTTCAAAAAAGGAATCATCTCCATTGAATCCCCGGTGGGCAAGGCTCTGCTCGGTAAGATTGAAGGCGACGAAGTTGTGGTTAACGCACCCAAAGGCAAAATCGAATACGGCATTGTCTCTGTAATCTTTAACGGACCTATTTCCCAATAAAACAGGTTTTCCGTCAGCCAATAACAGGGCCGCAGGTTCTGGATTAATGCAATTAAACGGGGGTGTGCCTAGGCGCATCCCCGTTTTTATAATCAACAGCGGGCGTTCACATGCACGGCACGGAAATATTTACAGACAACATATCCTGCTCCGGGTACTGCTCCGGGTACTGCTCCCGGTGCGAAACCACCCACACTTTGAGTCCGGGCAACACTGTACAGTTCTGCCTTGAACTGATGCAGAAGCTGAACAATGAGAAATGTACAGACTTTGATCTGCCCCCGGAGCAGCGCCATCCTGATTTTTCAACCGACTATCTTTTCGGGAAAGCCCGTGGACAGATGTTCGGGATCATGACCTATCTGGATAATGATGGTTGTGAACGATCAGCCAAGGCATTTTCCGGACAGTACAACGGACATTGGGAAATTCCCGGCTGGGTAAGCCCGATCATCAACCCGCACGAATTCCAAAACCTGACTGAATCAACAGAAAAGGAAATTAAGAGAATCGGCAGGGAGATGGCTGAACTGAATACCGGGAATGCTGAATACAAGGTTCTTTCTTCCCGGCGCAAAAAACTTTCACAAAATTTGATGCGCGAAATTCACGCCATATACAGAGTCCATAATTTCAGGGACGAAACCCGGCCCATGCCGGAGATAATACACGGATCGAAAGGAATCCCCACCGGGACTGGAGATTGCTGCGCCCCGAAACTGCTGAACTTTGCAGCCCGCAACGGTTATACCCCGCTGGGAATTGCAGAATTTTATTACGGCAAGGAAAACCGTTCCCGCACAAAACAACACAAGCAATTCTACCCCTCCTGCACTGAAAAATGCAGCCTGATCCTAGGCTATATGCTCTGCGGCCTCTAGAAACGTTCTCCAGCAATTTATTTGATATTTTTCTGTCAAAAAGAGATCTTTCAAAGTACAATCCAATCTACGGAGGAATCTTTTTATGAAAATGTTCTATTTGAAAAAAATTATTCTGCCTCTTTTAACTGTTTGCGCATTTATACTCATTTCCGGCTGCGCACCAAAACAGACCTACTATCCTGTTTATGAAGATCCCACTAACACCAAGTGGATTGCAGAAGACATCGACGGCAAGCCCATCGGAGGATTCGCCCATATCTGGATGCGCCTTGACAGCAACGGTAAAATCTACGGTTCCGGCGGCTGCAACAGCTTTCGCGGCGACTACACTTATGTAAACGGACAATTCAGTACCGGCCCACTGGCTATGACCCGCAAAAGCTGCCCCAAAAATATGAATCTGCAGGAATTCAAATTCATGCAGGCTTTGGACAATGTCAGCACCATGCAGGAACGAAACGGCATGCTTTATATGGAAGGTGATGGCAACTCCCTGCTTTTCTATAAAGGCCATTAATCCAAATGGGATATTGCATGAGCGAAGATGTATACTCCCAGAGTTGTCCGGCCGAGGAGTTCAATCCTTGCAGCCCGGACATTCTGGATCAGCACGAGAGGATAAAAAAAGACGTTGCTGCGGAATTAATCAATTCCGTACCTAACCCGGCCTTTATTCTCAACAGCGACAGAAGAATCATCCTGTATAACGAAACACTTTCCGCTGCTGTCGGAGAAATACGGGAAAATATGATTCTGGGGCGCCGCCCCGGAGAACTGCTCCGCTGCTGCAATTCGCGAAAGAATTGGTGCGGTGAAGCTGTTCCTTGCGTCCAATGCGGAGCATTGAGAGCTATCCAGACTGCCATGACCGGCAACAGGGCTGAGGAGGAATGCATGCTGCTGTCCAATGTGGATGGTCAGGTCAAGGCGTACACATTCAAAGTCAACGCATCACCCATAAAAATCAAGGAAGAGCAATATTTCATAATCCATCTGACTGATATTTCAGACAGCAAGCATAAGGAAATGATGGAGCGGGTCTTCCTCCATGATCTGCTTAATGCTGTAAACGGCATCACTAATGCCGGAACACTGATCAAAGAGGACGCAGTAAAAAGCGAACACCGCGAGCTTGCCGGAATGATCGTTGACCGGGCCAAATTCATGGCAAACGAAATTGATGCCCACAGGATGTTCATCTCCGCCGAGACCAGACAGCTTGAAATTAATAATGAACCGGTAATCGTAAAACAGGTGCTCGAATCTGTCAGCGCCTTTTATTCCGGCAGCCAAATAGCAAAAGACAAAAATATCTCCCTTGAATCTAAGATAGAAGAATTCGCCTTAACTACTGACAAGAGAATTCTTTACCGCATAGTTGAAAATCTGGTTAAAAACGCCATTGAAGCCTCTCCGGCAAACAGCACTGTGACTATTAAAGCTGAAAGTAAAAACGGCCACGCTCTATTCACTGTTTCCAATCAGGGAACTATCCCCATGACCATTGCCCACCAGATATTCAAAAAATCCTTCTCAACCAAAGGGAAAGGCCGGGGACTTGGTACCTACAGTGTAAAAATGTTCACTGAAAATTACCTCCGGGGAAGAGTCTGGTTTGATTCATCACAAGATGACGGCACCAATTTTTATGTGGAGATTCCCCTTTCCCCTTCAGCTGACCCGCTGGAAGTTGATCCCTGTCCCCGACGTCTGCAGAACTAACCAGGAAGGAGCATTCATGACTGACAATCCCAAACGGTTGTCCCTCTACACAACAGCAGGCGCGCTTGCTGCACTGCTGCTCATTGTCCTCTTTTACCAATCTTATGATCTGCCCATAGCCAAAGCGGCCCATACCCTCAAGGGGACATTTGCGATCACACTAGGCAAGCTGCTTAGCGACCTTGCCTCCAAGCATGTCATCCAAACCATCTCATTTCTGGCTCTGCTTGGCGGAAGCATAGATGCCATGCTGGGTGGACTACGAACCAGATCCCGGGCCCTGCTACTGCTGGCATTTTCAACCATGACAGCCATGCTTATCGGCGACGAACTGAAATGGTTCTTTGGACGCTGTCGCCCGCCTTTATTCTTTGAAGACGGCTCCTACGGCTTTACTTGGTTTTCCGGAAAATACCTGCAGAACTCATTTCCTTCCGGGCACACCCTGCGCATTTTTTCGTTAGCCACAGCAATAGCCCTAATACTGCCACGCAAAAAATATATCCCGTTTATTCTGGCCGCACTGGTTGGAATCAGCCGGGTTGTGGTTGGTAAGCATTATCCCGCAGATGTGATCTTTGGCTGTTTCATAGGCATTACCTGCGCATTATGGACGCATTACTTTTTGTACCTGCGAAACAGATAGTAAAAATAGAAAAAGCCCCCATCGGAACTCTCCGGCGGGGGCTTTTATTTTGAACTTGAATTATCGGTTACTCATCAGAAGGGGCAGTCTTGTCAACAACGCCCGTCCTGTTCCGAATCTTGATCAGGACAACATAGAAGAGCGGCACGAACAATACCCCGAGAACAGTCGCTGCGATCATACCCGCAAAGACAGAAGTACCGAGTGCGTGACGGCTGGCAGAGCCGGCCCCCTGCGCAATTACCAGCGGCACAACGCCGAGGATAAAGGCAAAGGATGTCATAAGAATGGGACGGAAGCGGAGTTGCGCAGCCTGAATGGCAGCATCAATAAGCGGAACTCCTTCCTCATACTTGGCTTTGGCAAACTCAACAATCAGAATTGCGTTCTTGGCCGCAAGTCCGACCAGCATGATTAAACCGATCTGGGCATAGACGTTGTTATCCAGCCCTCGCAGGAACTGCCCGGAGATAGCCCCGAACACACCCAATGGTACCGCAAAAACAATTGCCAGCGGAATAATCCAGCTTTCATACTGTGCAGCAAGCACGAGGAAGACCATCAGAACCGCCAAGGCAAAGATTACGATAATCTCGCCACCTGATTTTTTCTCCTGATAAGCAATGTTGGTCCAGTCAAAGCCATAGCCTCTGGGAAGGGTATCATGAGCAATCTTTTCCATAATAGCCATAGCCTGCCCGGTACTGTAGCCCGGAGCGTTGGCGGCAGTAATCTCAATAGCCCTAAACAGGTTATAGCGCCTGATATATTCCGGCCCAAAGATCTTCTTCTGGTTAAGCAGTGTTGAAAGGGGAATCATCTTCCCGGTATCTCCACGCACATGAAACTTGGAAACATCTTCCGGACTGGTCCTGAACTGGGAGTCAGCCTGAGCCATAACCCGAAAAGTCCTGCCGTACTTATTGAAATCGTTGATGTAATAACCACCGAGAAAAGTCTGCATGGCGGTAAAGATTTCGTTGAGCGGAATACCCAATTTGCGGACTTTATCACGGTCCACATCTACAAACAGCTGCGGTACATTGGCGCTGAAAGTGGAGAATATCCCGGTCAGCTCCGGACGCTTTCTGAGCTCAGCCATGTAATCCTGAGCTGCCTGCGCAAGCTCTTCAACAGTTCCACCGGAACGGTCCTGCAATTCAAACTGCAAACCGCCTGTGGAACCGATGCCGTTAATTGGCGGCGGGTTAAAGCAAATGATCACAGCTTCCTGAATAGCCATAACTTTCTGCTGCACCTTGCCGAGTATGGCATTGACATGCAGTTGCGGATCAGTTCGCTCATCCCAAGGATCAAGAGAGGCAAACAATGTTGAGGTGTAGGATGAATATGCACCGGTGATCAGGTTGAACCCGCCCAATGCAAAATAAGTTTTCACACCGGGTTCATTCTTGAGGATTTCTTCTACCTGTTTAGCCACTGCATCCGAACGTTCCAAAGAAGCACCTTCAGGCAGCTGCACATTGATCATGAAGTAACCCTGATCCTCGTTAGGCACAAAGCCGGTGGGCACAGTCTGGAAAAGAGTGTAAGCCCCGAACATCAAGACCCCGAAAATTCCCAATGCAATCACAGATTTGCGGATAATGATCCTGACCCCGGAAGTATATCCGGCTGTGACTTTGCTGAAATACTTATTGAAGTACTTGAAGAACCAGCCTAACGGACCGCGCATCTCCTGCTGCGGTCGCAGCAGCAATGCAGACATTGCCGGAGAGAAAGTCAGTGCGTTAACAGACGAAATTGCCACCGAAACCGCAAGAGTCAGTGCAAACTGCTTATAAAGCTGACCGGTAATCCCGCCCATAAATGCAACGGGGACGAATACGGCAATCAGGACCGCCGTAGTTGCGACAATTGGGCCGGAGACCTCTTTCATAGCCTCTTTGGTGGCGGTCTTGGCATCCATCCCATCTTCATCAATCTTGGCCTGTACGGCCTCGACCACAACAATGGCATCGTCAACAACAATACCGATGGCCAAAACCATACCGAACAGAGTCAGGGTGTTGATGGAGAATCCCAGTACCTGAAAGAACGCAAAGGTACCGACCAAAGAAACCGGGACCGCAATCATAGGTACAATAGTGGCCCGCAGGTTCTGGAGGAAGATAAAAACAACGATAAAGACAAGGGCCATGGCCTCATAGAGAGTCTGCATGACTTCATCAATAGATGCGGTTACGAACAAAGTTGTGTCGTAAGGGATGTCATATTTCATCCCGGCCGGGAAATAGCCGGAAAGTTCCTTCATGGTGGAGCGAACGTTTTCCACAATATCAAGAGCATTCGCACCGGGCAGCTGATAAACAAGCAGCATTGCAGACTCAAGCTCATCCTGTCTACCGAATGCAGAATAGGATTTAGACCCCATTTCAACACGGGCCACATCACGGATATGGACAGTGCTGCCGTCAGGGTTGGCTTTGACAATAATACTGCCGAATTCTTCAGGCTCGCTCAAACGGCCTTTGACCCTCACGTTAAGCTGAAACTGCTGTCCGGAGGAAGCCGGGGGCTGCCCAACCTGTCCTGCCGGAGCCTGTAAGTTCTGCTCCTGCACGGCAGCAATGATGTCATCAGCGGTAATCGCCAGCCGGGCCATTTTATCAGGATCCAGCCAGATACGCATGCCGTAATCCTGATCACCGAAAAGGGTAACACTACCAACTCCAGGAATACGGGAGATGGCATCAAACAGGTTGATCTTGGCATAGTTGTTAAGGAAAAGAGAATCGTAGGTGCCTTCAGGGGATATCAAGCTGATTACACAGATCATACTTGAAGATTGTTTCTTAACACTTACCCCTGATTTAGTAACCTCAGCAGGAAGCTGGGGAGTGGCAAGGCTGACCCTGTTCTGGACATCAACGGTAGCCAATTCAAGGTCACGGCCCAGATCAAAGGTCACGTTGAGCACCATACGTCCGTCATTGGAACTGATGGAGTTCATGTAAAGCATATCCTGCGCACCGTTGACCTGTTCCTCAATGGGGGCCGCAACAGTCTGCTCCACAACATCCGCGCTGGCTCCGGTATACTGGGCCGCAATCTGCACTGTGGGCGGTGCGATTTCAGGATACTGGGCAATGGGCAGGGTAAAAATACTCAGCAAGCCCACCATTGTAATAATAATGGAGATAACGGACGAGAAAATGGGTCTGTCGATAAAGAAATTGACCATGGTTCTTCCTGCGAAAAAAAATTATCTCCCCGCTTATGCGGGGAGATTTACTATATTAAATGGGATTATTGTTTCTTCATTTTGGAACTTTCGTCTGAAATCTCAGGGCTGACCGGAGTTCCGGGGCGAATCTTGTTCACGCCGTCAGCAATAATCAGGGTCCCGGACTCAATTCCGGATTTGATAACTGTGTTGCGGTCATCGCTATAATCAACGATTATCGGCTTCTCAACAACAGTACCGTTGGCAACGGTCAACAAGGATTTACGTCCCTGAACGTCGAGCAGTGACCTTGTAGGCACAACCAGCGCATTGGGGTACTCCTTAAGGCAAACCACAACCTTGGCGTACTGTCCATCACGCAAGATTCTTTCCGGGTTGGGAAATTCAGCCCGGATACCGAGGGTTCCGGTGGAAGGGTCAACAGCACGGTCTGCCATATTAAAGGTACCGTTATGGTTATAGTAACCGCCGTCGGCCAGAATGATTTGAAGATCACTTGGTCTATCAGGCTTACCTTGTTTTCTGCGTGCTTCCATCTCCCGGATAGCAACAAGGTATTCTTTCTCAGGGATACTGAAATTCACATAAACAGGGTCCACAGCAGAAACAGTGACCAGCACGGTTGATTCAGCAGCAACCAGAGTTCCCGGCTCCACCTGAGTTCTACCGATAATGCCATCCATGGGAGAATTAATCCGGGTAAAACCCAAATCCAGATTCGCCTGCTCCACCTGTGCCTTGGCATTACTTACGTTAGCCTCAAGCACCTGCTTGTCGGTAATCTTGGAATCGAATTCTTCACGGCTGACTGCACCTTGATCAAAAAGAGCCTTGAACCGCTTGTAATCCTTACTAGCCTTGGCAAGAGTCGCTCTGGTGCTGGCAAGTTCCGCTTCTGCTTTTTTCAAGGCTTCTGTGTAAGGACGGGGGTCAATAACGAAAAGGGGCTGACCTTCCTTAACGCGCTGCCCTTCAGTGAACAGCCTTTCCTTAATGTGCCCCTGCACCCGGGCTTTGATATCTACGGTCTTCAAAGCTTCAATCTGGGCAACATATTCGCCCATTACAGGAAACCGGTGTTCTGTAACCTTGATAACTTTAACAGGCATAGCTTGAGCTGCAGCTTGTTCTTTTTTATCATCACCCAAACATCCGCCCAGTACAACCAACATGGTCAGCAGGACAAAAAGAAAAACAACGGATGCCTTCAATTCAGCAGCCGCACGAAAAAATGGTTTCACAAATTCCCCCTAAGTAATATTTCAAAGAAAGGGACCACGCTTGAAACAGTAATCCACTCCCAATCACATTTATAATAAAAAGCAAGGAGACATTAACCGATTACTATTTCAAAAAAAAGTAAATTATTATGTATCGCACCATAGAAGCTAATGATGCAGCCTGTCCTTTATCTGCTCAATTGCCCGCGGGATTTCTTCTGCAGCCAGCAACTTCAAATTATCATATTCTGCTTTGAATTCAGCGCTGGGATAAGTGCGGTCAGCAATACTGGAAGAGTACAGGCTCGGAATCTTATTCAAAACCACACAGGCAATATCAAACAAGCACTTATCACACTGACAAAATTCAATTTCCGCCCGCCCAATAAGAGCTTGCAATTCATCATATACTATCTCTTCAGCAAGATTGACGATTTCATCACTCTTAAAGAATTCCTTCATCGACAACATGGTCTCCCCCTTTGCTTGAACCATTAAGGCGTTAACACTTATTATACAAAGTATAGCGCACAACAACAGGTATTCAAAGCCATTTTAAAAAACCATGAACAAAAAAATCCGACACGAAAAAAACACGCCGGATCATTTAATACAAAGTAAATGTTCCATTACCAATCACAAAGAACCTTATTCCTTCCTGTTCTTTTGGCTTCATAAAGCTTGCCATCAGCACGGCTTACCATTGCAGTAAGGGATTCATCCATATTTGCCGTAGCCCCGATGGAGACAGTAAATTTAATGCCCTGCCCCTTGTACTCCACAGAAAAGCCCTCTGCCAGCACCCGGAAATCTTCAAGGAACTCAACAAGCTCATCCGCTTGTACCTCCTCAAGGAGAATTGAAAATTCCTCTCCCCCAAACCTGAAAACCAAGCCGGCATCCCCTACATAATCCACCAGCAGAGCGGAGAATTCCTTTAAGACCTCATCTCCGGCATCATGACCGTAGGTATCGTTAACCATTTTAAAATGATCGATATCAAGCATGACCACACAAAGCTCACTCCCACCAACGATAGCCTGCTCATACAAAGCTGTGCCATGCTCGAAAAAATATCTCCTGTTCCAAAGCCCGGTAAGAAAATCTTTATTGGCCTGTTCGCGGGAAGCTTGGATCAGTTCAAGGAATTCCAGGTTGGAGTTAACCCGGCAGAGAATCTCCTCAACAGAAGCGGTCTTCTGGATAAAATCATTGGCCCCTTGTTTAAGGAAAAGCGGGGCTGTCCGGGACTTGGTGTCTGAAGAGAGGACAACTATGCTCAATTCATCCATAGGCCTGATGGTTCGCAAATGGGCCGTTAATCTCAGCCCATCCATACCAGGCATATTGTAATCAGTCAGGACCAGTTTGATGTCACTGTTTTTATAAAAAACCTTTGTAGCAGAATGACCGTCATCAGCCTGCAGCACGGTCAATCCCTGACGCTTGAGAATTCTGGAAATCCAATCTCTCACTGAAGCGGAATCATCTACCACCAAGACCTTGATACCTTGATTCTTGTAAACACGGCTGACAATGCGGGCAATGTACTCAGCTTGATCGGGCTTCTTGAGCACGTAATCAACAATATTCTTTTGGGAAAGGGTATTAAGTACATGTTCATCAAGTGAGGCAGTAACTGCGATAGCAGGTATCCTATGCTCAAGAAGCAGGTTAATACCGCTGCCATACTCCACCTCATCAAGCACCATACTGCTCAATCCGGCAAAATAATCATTTGCAGCAATCAATCTTTCTGCACTCTCGTAAGTGCTGGCATGGTCGCAAACAAACCCGGCACGTTGTAACGTCGATGCGATAAACGATGCTGTAGCCTTGCTTGGTTCTATAATAATTACTTTACTCACTAAAAAACCGACCCCAATATAGAAACAAAAAAGGTTAAGCCTGAACTTAACCTTACAATGAACCAACAACTATCAACAAACCATTATTAATTTGTGAAACAATGCTTTTATTCTCTGACACATGTATCGCACCCACACACAGCATACTTTGAATCCGCCCGCTGCTGCCCGAACAATAACTTTATCTTCTTGCGCAGCTCTTCCAACATTGCAGGGTCAACTTCAGAAACGGGACACTCCACCCCCATCTTGGTCAAACAAAAGGTGTGCACAGGCTTAATACCCATCTTGTTCAACATAATCTGTGAACACCCCTTTTCACAGCCGTCAATAACGATGAGATCCCTGACCTTGCCAGCCTCTTCAACGCACTCGTCAATTCCGGCACCGATCCCCGCAAGGCAGACCATCTTGGCAAATCCGCTTCTGTTAAGTTCCACAGCAAGACTGTTGGCAGCCTGACCTGACCCCGATCCACCGGAACAACTTATAACCATAAACCCGGTTTCATATTCTTCATCAATCATACAGTACCTCCCGAAAAGATTGTTCCGTGTATAGGATAACACAACTCATGCCTGAGGAAAAAGCCCAAAAGAAAAACAGCCGCACTGTCCTATGGACAATGCGGCTGACAAGAACCAATTCAGGCTAAACTAAATAATCATGTTAAAAAGATAGCCGACAATAAGAATTCCACAAGCCACAACCCCGACAAAGACAGCAATAAGCTTAGGCTTGAGGACCTTACGCAGAATGACCATTTCCGGGAATGAAAGGGCGATAACACTCATCATGAAGGCCAGAACTGTTCCAAGAGCAGCCCCCTTGCCCAGCAAGGCATCAACAATGGGAATAACCCCGGCGGCATTGGTATACATAGGAATACCCAGCAGGACAGAAACAGGAACAGCCCACCAAACGCCCTTACCCATAATGGAAGCCATCATGTCTTCGGGAACATAGCCGTGGATGGCTGCACCGGCGCCAATACCGATAACAACATACAGCCAAACCTTACCTACAATATCCTTTACGGAATCAATACCGAAAACAACACGGTCCTCAACGCTCATTCCGTTCTGCGGACCATTGTTCTGGGCATTAGCCAGCTTGACCCAGCCTTCCACATGCTTTTCCATGCCCAGTCGGCCGATAACCCAGCCGGCCACAATAGCAATGGAAATACCGGTAATGAAATATAATGCAGCGACCTTCCAGCCCATTAGCCCATAGAGCAGGACCAGAGCTACTTCGTTAACCATGGGTGCGGAAATCAGGAAAGAGAATGTCACGCCCAACGGGACTTCCCCGGCCACAAAACCGATGAACAGCGGTACTGCTGAACAGGAACAGAACGGGGTGACAACACCGAGCAGGGCGGCGAGGACATTACCGTAAGATTCTCGTTTCCCGGCCAGCACTTTTCTTGTCCACTCCACAGTTACGTAGGAACGGACAATGCCGATACCGAAAACAACCAGTACCAGAAGCATCAACACCTTGGGGGTGTCATAAATGAAGAATTGTACCGCTTCACCAAGATGGCTGCCCGGAACTAGACCGAAAAGCTCAAAAGCCGCGTACTTGGAGAATGGAAGCAACTGCGAGTAAATTGCGTACCAGAGAAGCAGCCCACAGGCCATTGCCGCCCAGAGCGCATTTCCACTTATAGGAAGAGTTGATTCTTGATGCTCTTCAACAGCAGCTTCAGGTTCAGATTTCATACCCAGAGGCTCCAAGCCCTTGGGCTCAGATGAACACGCACATGGTTTGATATTTAGTTCTTCCATTGTTTTCTCCCGTCTTTATATTTTGCCAAATACGAAACTATTTACTCAAAAAAGAACAGCTACAATTAAACTGCAGCTGTTCCTGCTTACAATTTTTTAATGGAACTTGAAGCGTAGGCCTTGGCCTGCTCCTCAAATTTCTTCGCGAAAAAATTTTCAAGACAATTCAGGAATCCCGGCACACAGTCCATATCCAGACGGTAGTACACGTTGGTCCCCCGCTTGCTGTCCTTGAGCACCCCTGCGTCCTTGAGCAGGGAAAGGTGCTTGGACACGGTGGATATATCCCGTCCCACGATGGGAACAATATCGCAGACGCAAAGTTCGCCATCACACAAGGCCTCCACAATAGCAAGCCTGCTGGGATGCCCCAGTGCCTTGAACACTTTTGATTTTGTCTCGATATTTGCTGTCATGATAACTTCTCCAAACTTTCCTGTTTGGCAAAATATAAAAATTAATCCAAGTCTGTCAAGTTCCAGCAATCAAAATTATCTATGAACAACAGACTGGAAACAGATAACTACTGAATATAGCGCGTAAATAAAATTAAGCGGAATGTCTAGCTGATTCCATTTTCCATTCACGAACTGTCTCGCGGACATCTTCATACTGCGCGCTATCTTTTTTATAGTGCTCAGCAAAGACGTGCAAGGCTGTTCCACCGCGGGGAGAGAATATGCCTTTTACCCGCATCCACAGTGGAGAAAGCCGACCCACGAAATGGTCAAGCATATTATTGGTGATGGTTTCCATAAAGGACTGATGGTTGCGGTAAGCTCCCATGTACAGCTTGAAACTCTTGGACTCAACGCAGAGTTCATCGGGGATGTATTCCACAATGATCGTCGCGAAGTCCGGCTGCCCGGTAACCGGGCAAAGAGAGGTATACTCCGGGAATTCAATGCTGATGATATAAGGCCTGCCCGGAAAATTATTCGGGAAGGTCTCAAGAATTTCGGGACCGGGAGTGTTGTAGTTGTACTCTGTTGCCCCGGCCTGACCGAGAGAAACAAGAGCTTCGGTCTTATCCTGACTTTTTGTTGTTTTCACAGTGATCTTCTCCATAGATAAACAGTCTAATCTGAAAAGTGCCTTAATCGAGTCACGGCTGTTAGCAGCTTGGACGCCAAAAGAAAACCTCCACGAAGCCTTATTTCCATTTTGACTTTTCACTCAAATGCTGGCAACCCTCACCTTGAATATTTGCCCCGAAACGGAACTGTCGAGGCGCGGGACTTTCTCCCTTTTGCTCGTGTCGGGCGGAATCCGTTTCAAAACAAGAACTTCCAACACAAGGGAACCCAATGCTCTCTTCAACATTTGAACGCAAAGCGTTCACTCTTCTGACGAGCCTTTTCATCGGCTCGCTGGTCATGGCCGCGGTTGTATCAACCAAGATCATCAACATCTTCGGCTTTTACGCCCCCGCAGGAGTACTGGCTTACTCCGTCACCTTTATTGTCTCTGATATTATCAGCGAAATCTGGGGAAAGGAACGGGCAAACGAAGTTATCCACTGCGGATTCTTCGCCCTGCTGACCGCCATCGCCCTTTCATGGGCCGCCCTGCACTGGACAGCCGCCCCCTTCTGGCACGGACAGGAAGGCTTTGCCAGCGTACTCGGCAACACCCCGCGTATCGTGCTGGCCTCCCTGCTTGCTTATCTGGTCAGCCAGACCAACGATGTCTGGCTCTTCCACTTCCTGCGCAAGCTGACCAACGGAAAACACCTCTGGCTGCGCAACAACCTCTCGACCATCATTTCCCAGCTCATTGACTCAACCATCTTTGTCACTGTTGCTTTCTACGGGGTCATGCCCGTAACCGATATTATCATCGGACAATGGGTCGCCAAAGTCTGCATTGCCTTTCTGGACACACCGCTGGTCTATGCCGGAGTCAGCCTGCTCAGGCAGCGTACTCCGCTGGCCGTCACCTCCTCCCCGCTCTAAATATGTCCTTCGCGGGCTGAGCCTGCGCAGTTACATTTAGCTGTTATTCTGATATACTGTCTCCATATTTCCCGTGAAAATACTGAAATATGGAGACAGTAATGAATCTAAGACGATTTCTGGCCGTCATGGCCCTCGTTTCAATTCTGCTTCCCGCCATCCCTGCTAAAGCCGGGAAATACTATACTCTCGACCAATATATAGAACGTCATCCCAACGAAAAAGTTCTGGAAGACAACTTCAACAGACTCGTAAACAGAAATGACGTTAAACAGCTGAATAAGCAATTAAGCCCCAAAATAGCCATTGTATATCCTGGCGGACAAGTCTCAGACTACTGGCGCAGGAGCAGCAAATCCTTTGAAAACAGGATGAAGCAATACGGTGCTAGCCCCCGCATTTTCAGATTTTATATCAATTCCTCAGATTCAATGGGCAAGCAGGCCGCAGCTTTCCATAAGGCTTTGGAAACCAACCCGGACTACCTCTTTTTCACCCTTGATGCCTTGCGTCATCAAAGAATGATTGAACCGATCCTCATTACTGGAAAACCGAAAATCATACTCCAGAACATAACCACCCCGCTCAAGGCATGGGAAGATAAGCAACCCTTTATGTATGTGGGGTTCGACCATGCAAGGGGCACAAGGATGCTCGCAGAATATTTTGCCCGCAAGACAGGTGGACGCGGCAAGTATGCGATTCTCCTGCCGAACCCCGGTTATTTAAATGAAGAAAGAGGTAAAACTTTCATTTCATATATGGACAACAAGACCTCCCTCAAACTGGCCACAGCTTTCCGCACCGGAATCAATAAAGACAAAGCCCGGGTGGCAGCTTTAAATATTGCCGAACAACACCCGGATGTTAAATTTATTTACGCCTGTTCCACAGATATTGCCCTCGGTGCAGTAGAAGGACTGCAGGAGAAAAAGATGCTCGACCGGATCATGGTAAACGGCTGGGGCGGAGGAACACCGGAGATAAAAGCCCTTGAAAAAGGAGAACTGGATGTCACGGTAATGCGCATCAATGATGACAACGGAGTTGCCATGGCCGATGCAGTGGTTCTTGATATGCTTGGGAAAAAATCACAAATCCCCCTTGTATTTTCCGGCAGGTTTGAAATATTGGAAAAAGGTGTAAGTGCGAAAAGACTGCACCAACTGCAACAGGAAAGCTTTCGCTACTCCGGAAACTAAAAGGATTCATTAATGAAGCGTTTTTCAGGGAAGGCCCTCGGGCTGACAATACAACTGCTAACCCCTATGCTGGCACTGGTGGTTGTCATGGGAATATTCATATTCGCATGGTCTTTCTATTTATCCAAAACCACCCTTGAAAACGAAATAGCCATTGATATTGAAAAGACCGAAAGCATTGTTGCACTTTCTCTGAACAACACTCTGGAAGACATCAAGGACGACCTCATTGAGATGACCCTTGATCCAAGTTTCCGGGGCGCAATCATTTCCGGGGACAGCGAATCCCTTGACCAGAAACTGTACGAATTCATGAACTCCCGCCAAGGCTACCTGCTGGATGTCCTGACCATTTACCGGGAAGGCCGGAACTGGGTTGAAGCCGGAGTGATAGAGCTGCCCATCATACAACTGCGCAATAAATTCAAAAATACAATGACCACGTCCCCGGCATGGGGGTATCTCTCGTTCAGATCATTGAATACTATCAGAACCATGCTGGTCTGCGCTGTACCGGTCTTCAACGAACATACAGGTGAAGTTGCCGGCATTCTTTACGGCGGGATTGATCTGAACGCCAACGTATCTTTTATCGACCGGCTGAAAAAGGTATCCACAGCAATCAATGCAGCCCTTGTCAGCAGGCACAGGCTGATCATAAGCACATCCAATCCATCCAAAACGGAAATGAAAAAACTCATCGACTGGACCCTTGGCATTCAGCCGGGTGAATTCAAGATTGATGAGGAACAGATCTACTCCACCATCCAATTGCTTCCGCAACAGGCAGACAGCCCCCTGCTGTTCAGTTTTGTAAGGAAAAACCCCGCCTTCCAATCCCTGAAAAAGAATTACATGCAGAATCTGGGCATTCTTCTTTCGCTGGCAGCCATTTTGGCCATATTTACTGCCTGGGGATTGCAGAAGAGAATCCTGAGGGCCCTGAGGATGCTGACCGATTATGCCCAGAATGTGGCATCGGGAGAGCGGGAAACAAACTTTATGCCCGGTCAGGTAAGGGAATTCAACCAGTTGGGTTCAATGCTGGAAAACATGGTTGCAAAGCTTGATGAAAACAGCGCCTATATTTCCAAACTATTCTCCTCAGCAAAGGCTCCCATCATCAACTGCGACATAAACGGTTCCGTACTGGCTATGAACCCGGCAGCAGCCAACCTTGCAGGTTTTGCAGAAAACGAGATCCATGACAAATCACTGACTTCTTTCTTCTCCAAGGATTTTCACGAATCCATTGATGAAGCCCTGCATCAGGCAGTTAAAGGTGATTTTACCCCGGTCTTGGAACTTCCGGTCCACTCAGAGGACGGAGATGAGAAATATTTCATCTGGACTTTCTCTCCGGTACGCATGGGAACAGCCACGGATGATGCTGATTTTATCCTGCTGCAGGGACTTGATGTAACTGAGAGCAGAAGGGCAACCCAAAAAGCGCAGGAAAGTGAAGCACGGCTGCGCCAGATTATCGACCTCCTGCCACAGGAAATTTTCGCCAACGACCTAGAGGGAAAATTCCTGCTGGTCAACAGCATCAAAGCAGAAAAAATGGGTACTCCAGCTGATTCTATCACCGGAAAAATGCTGCCCGAAATCATAAAAGACCCAGTGGAAGTAACCCGCATTCTTGAAGATGACCGCATGGTCATTGAAAGAAATGAAAAGCTGCTCACCGAAGAAAGCTTCAGGGACGAAGACCGGATTACCCATTGGATTGAGACTACACGGGTTCCCTATATTTCAGCCGAGAACAACACCCCGGCCATCCTGACCATTTCCACGGATATCTCCCGTATCAAGGAAGTTGAGCAGGAAATGAAATCCTTGAACAAGGAGCTGGTGGAAAGGGTTGCCATGCGAACCACAGAACTGGAAAACGCCAACTCCGCCCTGCTGAAATCAATGGATGAGCTGCGCCAGACGCAGGACAAGCTGGTGGAAACGGAAAAGATGGCTTCCCTCGGGGAACTTGTTGCTGGAGTAGCCCATGAAATCAACACCCCGCTGGGTATCAGTGTGACCAGTGCTTCTTTTATTAAAGAACTGACTGAAACTCTGCAGCACAACTTTGAAGACGGAACTATGAAAAAGTCGGACCTTGAAAAATTCCTGAAGACAGGCAGCGAGGCCCTCGACAACATAATGAAAAATCTTGAACGCTCAGCAACACTGATCAGTAACTTCAAGCAACTGGCGGTGGACCAGGCCTCAGACGATGTCAGGCAGGTCAACCTGCACGAATACATTCAGGGGATACTGCTTTCACTGAAACCTAAATTCAAGGAATATAAACACGAGCTTACCGTGGACTGCCCCAAGGGGATGGAAATCAATATTTCACCGGGCTCTTTAATGCAGGTCATAACCAATATTGTGACCAACTCACTGACCCATGCCTTCCCGGACACGGATAAGGGCAAAATATCCATCACTGCCGAGCGTAGCGAAAGAGGAGTAAAGCTTATCTTCTCCGACAACGGTATAGGAATGGGGAATGAGCAGGTACTGAAAGTATTTGAACCGTTTTACACCACGGCCAGAAGTGCGGGAAATACAGGACTGGGCATGCATCTGGTGTACAACCTTGTGACCAGAGCATTGAACGGGACGATTAAATGCCAGAGCTCTCCGGGAGAAGGGACATCATACGAGATCTGGTTCCCCGAGGGAGAATAAATCAGGTCAGGTCAGTCCAGAGGACCATATTTCTTCCCCTGCGCTTGGCCTCATAAAGCATTGAATCTGCACCTACTGTCAAATCCTGTGCTTTTGAAAAGGTAGACGGAACCACGGTCACTCCGCCAAGACTTACCGTCAGCACATTGCTTACTGAAGAAAACCCATGCTTGATACCCAGCTCAGAAATCAAGACCCTGATCTTTTCAGCAATATACCTTCCGCCATCGGAATCAGTGTCCGGCAGCAAGAGAACAAATTCTTCTCCGCCGTACCGTGCGGCAACATCAGCCGGACGCTGGACCTCGGACTGAAGGACCTCAGCAACTTTTTTCAGGACCTCATCCCCGGCGGTATGGCCGTAGTTGTCGTTATACTGCTTAAAACAGTCCACATCGAGCATGGCAAGTGACATTTTATCCCCGGAACGGCTGCACCGACGCCACTCCCTTTCCAGCGCAAGCTCAAAACTTCTACGGTTGGGCATTTCAGTAAGACCATCCAGATTAGCAAGGCCTTCCAGAAGCTTACGCTGTCTGGCTATGGTCAGATGATTCTTGATCCTTGCCTTGACAATTGGAGGATGGAAAGGCTTGCGGATATAATCCACGGCCCCCATTTCGAGACCTCGGGCCTCATCATGCTCGGAATCAAGAGCGGTGATAAAAACAACCGGGATATCCTTGCTCTTATCTGAAGATTTGATTTTACGCAGGACTTCATACCCGTCCATTTCCGGCATAAGCACATCCAAAAGTACCAGATCCGGAGGATTCTCAGAATTCACCCGATCAAGAGCCTGATTGCCGTTCTTGGCCAAAACAACCTTATAATCCTGCCGCAGCAGATCCGAAAGAACATTTAGATTCAAACGCTCATCATCGACAATCAGAATTTTAGATCTCTCTTCCATCAATCCCATCCTTTATCCAGCGTGATATTCAGTTCACCGGCAATTCGTTTCAACAGGGAACGTCCATCATCAAAATCAAAATTTTCAATATAGCGGGTTAACTCTGCAAGCTGCTCTTCAAAACGTTCCAGATTAAAATGGGTTCGCAATTCATCAAGCACATCGCCACATTCAGCGTCACCTTCACCAAGCATTATATACAGCTTATTAATAAGATTAAAACTTTTTTCTTTATCGTACACATATTCCCGGAAGTTATCCTCACTTACAACCTTAAGTCCTTGCAAACCCTCGATTACCAGATCAAGCTCAGAAACAAAAAGCTGTAGGTCACCTTCATATCCACTACGGTCCTCCTCTCGAAGATCACCTTCCAGAATACGGCAGAATTCATAAAGCTTTACAGCTCCGATATTTCCGGAAATTCCTTTCAAGGAATGAATTTTAATCAAGGCCTGTTCCGGTCCTGACTCAGCCATAACTGCTTTCAATTCATCTTTAAAACCTGCATATCGTTCCTTGAATCCCTGCAATACCTTCAGATAACTATCCTTCTTACCTCCGATATTACGTAATCCCATTGCGCTGTCTATACCGGGGAAGTCAGGCAGATCTTCATCAGCCTCTGAAAGGTCTCTGGAATCAAGGACATAAGTAATATCACCTGCGTCCAGATATTTATCCAAAGCCTTTTTCAACTCTTCAGGATCAATAGGCTTGGTCAAATGTTCATTCATACCGGCTTCGAGGCTTTTCTCCTTATCACCCGGCATGGCATGAGCGGTCATAGCCAAAATAGGCAGATTACTGTAGCGATCATAGGATCGGATTATCTTAGCCGCAGTCAGCCCGTCCATTTCCGGCATCTGGATATCCATAATGACCAGATTGTACGCTTCTTCCTCTAAGGCCTCCAAAGCCTTGCGACCATTACCGGCCACATCAACTTCAAGCCCCATACCTTCCAGCATTCTCCGGGCAACCTGCTGGTTAAGCTCGTTATCTTCAACGAGTAGAATCTTCGGTTTCTGCCCGGTTAATTCCAGCTCAACAGCATCCTGCAACTCTGCAGCAGGAGGATCAGCATGTTTTTCCTCATTGAATTCACCCAGCAAAGCAGAATACAATGAAATACGTGAAACCGGCCTGGTAACAAACCCATCGACACCAGCAAGGGCGGCTTCCTTACGGAAGGATTCATCTGAATTTACAGGAGCCATTAAAACAATCGGAACATGCTCCAGCGAAGAAATATCCCTGATCTGATCAACGACCTCAAACACATGCATGTCTTGCAATTTTGCGGAGACCAGAATCAAACCGAAGCCATCCTTATCCACCTGCCTTTCAAGTCGTTCAAGTGCACTGGAAGCTGATCTATCCACAGCAACCATAAAACCGGCTTTTTCCAATGTGGAACGGATAAATTCACAGGCCAACCTGTTGCTATCAATAACAAGAGCTTTCAAGCCCTCTTTGCCTGCGGGTAAGGCCATGCTGCTGCCCTTGTCCATAGCAGTCAGTTGCACGGTAAAATAGAAAGAGCTCCCCACTCCGGGCTGACTTTCAACATTGACGGTCCCACCCATTAATTCCACAAGAGACCGAGCAATAGCCAATCCCAGCCCGGTCCCGCCGTATTTGCGGGTGGTGGAAGCGTCTGCCTGCGTGAAGGAGTTGAACAGCATGGTTATTTCCTCACTGCTCAAACCAATGCCACTGTCCCGGACAATAAATTTAATCTGCGCTTTATCGGTGCAGTTCTCTTCACAGGAAACAATCAGGTTGACTTCACCCTTATCAGTAAACTTGACCGCATTGTTTGCAAGATTGGTCAGCACCTGCTCAAGCCGTAAGGGATCACCGCGCAGGAACAAAGGAACTTCAGGTTCAACAGAAAGGACAAAATCAATACCTTTAAGCTCTGCCTTGACCGCGACCATGTTGCATATTTTTTCCAAAACATGATCCAACTGGAACTCAACATCCTCCAACACGAACTTACCAGCTTCAATCTTTGAAAAATCAAGAATATCACCGATAATTGACAGCAGGGAATCAGCCGAGGACATCATTTTGTTTAAATATTCACGGTGCGCCGGATCAAGGTCGGCACTTTGCATCAAATGCCCGAATCCAATAATGCTGTTCATGGGCGTACGTATTTCATGACTCATATTAGCCAGAAATTCCGACTTAGCGCGGGTAGCTGCCTCCGCAGCCAACCTTGCCCGGTTAAGTTCCTTTTCCACCCTCCTACGCTCGGTCACATTACGCATACACTCAACAGCACCGACAATCTTCCCGGAATGATCACGCAATGGCCCAGCAACACCCCAGAAATAGGCTCCCTGCCCATTGAAAGCCCTGGGAGTATATACTTCACCGTAAAGCATTCCGGAACGGCGCTCTAAAGACTCATAGCGGTCAGTCAAAGGCTCAAGATCATCCCTAAGGGCGAAATCAATAAGGATCGGTCTACGTTCTCCATAAAAAGGCAATGCATATTCATAATCGACTTTGCCGATCATATCTTCCTTGCTAACCCCGGTAACCTCTTCAACGGCCTTGTTCCAAGCGACCACCCCCCCTTCACTATCGATAACAATCGTCGGGTCTGGCAGAAATTCGATAATATCGTTCAACCGCTGATAGGAATCCCGCAACTCATTTTCACTTAAACGTTTTCTGGTCACATCCCGGAAGCTCCAAACCCTGCCTACAATATCAGCTCCGATACGCTGAGGATTGGAGTATTTTTCTACAATTCTACCGTCACTGAGTATAAGTTCCTCGACCTGTCCAGACTCTGACTCCAGAGAATAATCCCAAAGCCCGTGGGCAGAATGATCATTACTCACCTGCTCCGCAATATATCCGAACACATCAGAAACAACTCCGGATTGCAGAACATGTTCCGATATATTCCACATACTTGAAAAGCGTGAGTTCCATGCCACCACCTGTCCGTAACCGTCCACGGCAAGGATACCGTCAGCAGAAGATTCAATGGTAGCGGTCAGAAGGGAAACAGAACGCTCGATCTCTTCCTTGCTCCGGCGCTTCTCCGTTACATCACTCAAAGTAGCCTGAATCAGGGGAGTTCCGCTGATAATCATCTTACGGGCACGGACACTGGCGAAAAATTCCTCCCCATCCGAACGCCTGCAGATAAGGTCAAAATCCAACCCGCCAGAATCCATTGTAGTCTTAACCCATTCGCCCAGCAAAGCATCCAAAGATTCACCTTCAAACTGATTAGGGGAAATAAGATTTTCCGGTCGGTATGAAAGTAATTCTTCCTCTGATCCGCAGCGAAACATTGAGACAGCTTCAGGATTGGCACTGAAAAAATTATAGTCCAGATCCATAAGCAATATCGCATCACTGGCATTGTCAAAAATGGACCGATACTTGATCTCCCTTTCTTTCAGGGCCTCATTCTGCTCCCGGCCCTGCTCCATGAGAGACAGCCTCTCAAGCGCAAGCCCCACATAGGTGGAAAGAAACAGCAGAACCTCAAAGTCTTTTTTATCAAGGGGCTCACTGTCACTATAAGTCTGAACAGCCATAACCCCCACAACATCACCATGAAGCTTCAAAGGGACACCAAGCCAGATGTTGCATTCCGGACCGATAAGCCCGTACTCCCCTTCTCCGCGGAGTTGCATGCGGGTAGCCAGATCACCAAATAAGGGTTCACCGGTTTTGACAACATAATCAGTTAAACCGATCCCCATTTTCCGCGGTGCCGGAGCATTCTCTCTTTCATCTGAAAAATATGGAAAACTAATAGTGCCTGTTTCCCGGTCATAGGCAGCAATATAAAAATTTCGCGCATGCATCAGTTTATTAACCTGCCCCTGCACAATTGAATAAAACTCATCAATGCCTGAAACCCGCGACACGGACAGAGCAATCTCATAAAGGATATTATGGGCTTTCTCCATGCGGCGACGCTGCGCAACCTCAGTATTCAAAGATTCATTGAGTCTGAAAAGCTTGCGGTTCCAAAAAATGATTGTGGTCAGAGCAAGAACCATGAACGCAAAAAGAAGCAGTATCTCAGTATAGTCCACAGACTGTTCGTAACGGACATCAAACCATTTCTTACGAATTTCACGGTGGGAATTATCACTGATGGCAGCAAGCGCTTTATTGATGATAGACAAGACTTGGGGGTACTCTGGAGCTACGCCGATACGGTGCTCAAACTCAAACTTGGTAGTTCCCGCAATTTTAAGGTTTTCCACTCCAAGCCTGTGCATATTATCGACCACCACTGCAAGGTGGCCCACAAAAGCATCAACCTGCCCCTTGGTCAAAAGCAGCAGCCCATCTTCCACATCGGAAGTGCCGACCAGTTCGATCTCAGGAAAATTATCTTCCACGTAATGATAACTAGTGTACGATTGTCCTGCAGCGACCCTCTTACCGTTCAACTGCGATAAATCCCTTACTGCGCCATGTTTATTTCCGGTAACGATGACCAAGGGAAATGAGACATAAACATCAGAGAAAAGGACTTCCCTTCCGACCATATCCTCGCTGCTAAGAGCCGGAATAACATCCAGCTCACCTTCAGTATATTTCCGGAGAACATCAGCCCATGATTCACTGGCAACAAACTCAAATTTCAAGCCGGACATTTCAGAAATCATCTGCATATAGTCCGCTATGATTCCCCGGAACTGTCCTTCTTCATCAATTATAGACAAAGGTTCCCAGTCCACCTCACTGATTCTGAGTGGCAAACCGCTGCGGATGAACTGCTCTTCTTCAGGAGTTAATTTCAACGGAAAAGAAGAGCTATCCTGCAGGACAGGATCAGCAAAGACAGCCCCGGAGGGAATGCAAGAGATCGGAACGACGAGACAGAAAAAAAAGAAAAGAACACATGAAAATTGAGAGCGAAAAGAAAGGTCATTGTCCGGAGTCTTAAAAATCAATGTCACTGTCCCCTTGTAAGAAACTATTACGGTCTTAACGAAAATAGCATCAGTAAGTACAATGAACAAGGCGGGGTTTATTCCTGAGAGCCGTAATTCATTTTACCCGCAACCAAGATAATGGAAACTTATATTACCAAAACATACAGACATGCTTGTTTTAACCCGTAATTAACAACGCTTAAAACTTATCGGTCTCAAAAGTTACCACTTACCTCTTTTCTTTCCACTCACAAAAAGATACGGTCATATCCAGACAACGTACAAAACGGGGAAAGAATGGTTGAAAACAAAAAGTATAAACTTCTGTTTAGGGACCGCATCGGGATCGTTTTTGACATCACCAAACTCATGATGGAACACAAGCTGAACATCATCAGTATGGAAGTTGAGCAGAAAGAGGGCTTCGCTCAAATTTCAGTGGAAATTGAGGGAGGGCACACCCTTGATACCGAAGAAATGCTCACTCTATTTGCCACCCTGCCCGGAATTGACAGCCAGACTGAACTCAAAAGGCTTCCACAGGAAAAAAGAGAGAAATGGTTCCGTACCCTTTTTGACGGCATGAGTGAAGGCATTGTCTCAGTTAATTCCAAAGGCATCATCAATACCGCAAACAGTGTAGCCTGCCACATCCTGAACACCCCTTACGAAAGCATTGTCAATACCTATGTAGGTGAAATAACTCCTAAAAACAATCTACTCATGGAGTGCATGGAAAAACGGATTCCGGTCAATAGAAGGAAATCCGCGGTCACCAGCACAGGCCGGGTTGATTTTTACGGATCAGCAAAGCCCATCCACGATTCACAAGGAGATTTCGTTGGCGCAGTCCTGCTCATGAAGGACCTGCAGGAAGTCAAAGCCATGGTTGATGCGGTCATGACCCCCATCGACTTCAAATTCGACGACTTCATCGGCGAGAGTCCGGCTATCAAAAACCTGATCACCTTTGCCAAGCGTATTGCCGAGCTGGATACAATTGTCTCCATCACCGGAGAAAGCGGCACAGGTAAAGAACTTTTCGCCCGGGCCATCCACTTTGAAAGTGGCAGAACCGGTCCCTTCATCCCCATCAACTGCGCAGCGCTGCCCGAACAACTCATTGAAAGCGAACTTTTCGGATACATTGACGGAGCCTTCACCGGAGCAAAGAAAAAGGGCAAACCCGGACTCTTTGAAGCAGCCCAGAACGGGACTATATTCCTTGATGAGATCGGTGACATGCCCCCCGGACCGCAGGCCAAGATATTGCGCGTCCTGCAGGAAGGCTGCGTACGCCGCATCGGCGGGGTGGAAGAGATTCCAGTCAATGCCCGGGTTATCACCGCAACCAACAAGAACCTGAATGATATGGTTGCTGCCGGGGATTTCCGTGAAGACCTTTTCTACCGCATCAACGTCTTGAACATCCAGATTCCCCCCTTACGCGAACGGCACTTAGACATAACACTTATGGCTGGCAGATTCCTGAACCGCTTCAACCGCAAGCTGGAAAAGAAAGAGCAAACTATCAGTGTAGCCGGGCAGCAAAAGCTGTTGCATTACAGTTGGCCGGGCAATGTCCGTGAATTACAGAACGTGATTGAACGGGCCTCAATCTTCAGCAACTCAAATGAAATTTCCGCAGACTCAATCCACCTGAACTCAAAACAGCAATCAAGTTGCGGGCAGCAATGCAGGGCCATACCCACCACTGTAGAAGTAGGCACATCCCTGAAAGATATGGTCGGCAAATATGAGGTGCAAATACTCCTTGAGGTCCTTAATTCTACTTCGAGCATCCGCAAGGCATCTAAAAAGTTGGGCATTTCCCATACTGCACTACTAAAGAAAATTGAAAAGCACAGATTGCGTAATGAAAGCAAGATCCTTCCATGGGAACCTGCAAAATCCACCAGCTAATCCAACTCAAAAAGACTACCCCAAACCCATCCCCGTGACTCTGAAACAAGTCACGGGGATCTTTTATGGTAACTTTTTATACCAGCTATCCCTCCTTTTGTTTTCACCGATCAACGCAGATTTCACCAGACATATCTACAATGGAAACATTTACTACCATTTCATATAATTCCTTAAATTAAAGACGTTTAACTCAATACAACAGCCCACTCTGGAAACTTTTCATACCGAACTGCCCTCTTTTGAACCGCTCCATAATGCGTGATTATTTTGTGAATATTCGCACAATATTTAATTTTTTCTCATAAACTTCCGTTTTCATAAATCTTTAACTTCACACCAATATTCAATTTCACGCTCTTAACATTTTTTGGCATGCGGATTGCCATAAGAGAAACCAACCAAGAGCTCAGACTCTATTTTTCAACAGCTGTCCCGTCGTGATTGCGGGGCGTAAACAAACAAATCAGGAGAAGTGGAAATGAAAGTTGGTATCTTGAAAGAAATCAAAGCGGAAGAGAACAGAGTTTCCATGACACCATCCGGTGTTGAAGTTATGGTTGCCAACGGCCACGAGTTGTGGGTTGAAAAATCCGCCGGTGTAGGCAGCGGTTTTTCCGATGAAGACTACGTTGCAGCCGGAGCAAAGATCATCGACACCCCTGCTGAGATTTATGCAGAATGTGAAATGGTCATGCACGTTAAAGAACCCCAGGCTTCTGAATACGACATGGTTCGCGAAGACCAGATCGTTTTCACCTACTTCCACTTTGCTCCTGATGAGCCCCTGACCCGTGCATTCGTTAAGAACAAGTCTGTGGCCATCGCTTATGAAACTGTAGAAGGCGATAAAGGCGATCTGCCCCTGCTGACCCCCATGTCTGAAGTAGCTGGACGCATGTCAGTTCAGGAAGGCGCCAAGTACCTCGAACGCTACTTCGGCGGACGCGGCATGCTCATGGGCGGCGTAACCGGTGTTACTCCCGCAAACGTTGTTGTTATCGGCGGCGGTGTAGTTGGTACCAACGCAGCCATGATGGCCTGCGGTCTGGGCGCTAAAGTAACTATCCTCGACATGAACCTCGAAAGACTGCGTTACCTCTCCGAAATCATGCCCAAGAACTGCTTCCCCATGATGAGCAGCCCCGCACTCCTTCGTGAGCTGGTCCAGGAAGCTGACGTTGTTGTCGGCGCAGTTCTGGTTGCCGGTGCTAAAGCACCCAAACTGGTTACCCGCGAAATGCTTAAAACCATGAAAGACGGCTCCGTTATCGTCGACGTTGCCATCGACCAGGGCGGTTGCTTTGAAACCTCCAAGCCCACCACCCACGGTGATCCCGTCTACGACGTAGAAGGAGTTATCCACTACTGCGTTGCCAACATGCCCGGTGCAGTGCCCATGACTTCCACCATGGCCCTGACCAACGCTACCCTGCCCTACGCTCTCGAGATCGCAAACAAGGGTTGGAAACAGGCAGCTCAGGACAGCCGCGCAATCAGAACCGGCCTGAACATGGTCGGCGGCAAGGTTACCTACAAGGGCGTTGCCGACGCATTCAACCTCGAATTCACTCCCGTTGAAGGCGTTCTCTACGACAACTAAAAAATATAAAATCTGCTGACAATTCAGACAAATAAGTCAAATCAGGAAGACTGTTGAGAATGAGTTAGAAATAATCGCAAAATACACTGGGGCAATGCGCAGGCTGTTCTGCGCATGCCCCAGTGTTTTCCTATAACCCCACAGGAAAGAGAGGGCCGGTCTGCTCACCGGGACTCTTTACACCACAGCTGGAGTTTTCTCGGCAGTCTTGGATGTAACCTGAAAAACTTACAAGGGGATGATATGGAATTCTTGACTTTACTGGACGGACTGGTTGGAAAAGTAGGGGCCTTTGCTTGGGGCCCGCCCATGTTGGTTCTGCTCGTCGGAACCGGGATATGGTTAACTTTCTCTCTGCGCGGACTGCAGTTCAGAAAACTGTGGTACGCCCTTTACCTTGCCCTCATCAAACGCAAGGAAGACACTGACGAACCCGGCGACATCACCCACTTCCAGGCCCTGATGACCGCCCTCTCCGCAACAGTGGGAACCGGTAACATTGCCGGTGTTGCAACAGCCATCGCAGTAGGTGGCCCCGGCGCACTGTTCTGGATGTGGATGACCGGCCTCGTGGGTATGGCCACCAAATACGCGGAAGCTGTTCTGGCTGTTAAATACCGCATCGTTGATGAAAACGGCGAAATGAGTGGTGGCCCCATGTACTACATATCCAAAGGCCTCAAAATGCCTTGGCTGGGTACCCTCTTTGCAATCTTCGCATCCATCGCCGCTTTCGGTATCGGTAACATGGTTCAGTCCAACTCCGTTGCCGATGCAGTTGAAGCCACTTACGGCATCTCCCCCTACGTTACCGGTGGACTGCTGACAATCCTGACCGCTGCCGTTATCCTCGGCGGTATCAAAAAGATCGGTAAAGTTACCGGACTGCTCGTGCCCGTCATGATCGTTTTCTACATGGCCGGCGCATCCTACATCATTCTGATCAACATCGCTGAAGTTCCCGCAGCAATTGGATTCATCGTAGAACAGGCTTTCAACCCCACCGCAGCAGTAGGCGGATTCGCTGGTTCCACCATTATGCTGGCTGTCCGCATGGGTGTTGCCCGCGGTGTATTCTCCAATGAATCCGGTCTTGGTAGTGCTCCTATTGCAGCAGCCGCAGCCCAGACCAAGCAGCCCGTAACTCAGGCTCTGGTCTCCATGACTCAGACCTTCATCGATACCATCATCGTCTGTACCATGACCGGCCTTGTTCTGATCCTCACCGGAACCTGGTCCAGCGGTGCTACCGGTGCTGAACTTACCACCATCGGTTTCGGTGCAGGTTTTTCCGGCGGTGAACACATTGTAACCATCGGTCTGATCCTTTTCGCCTACTCCACCATCCTCGGCTGGTGCTACTACGGTGAAAAATCCATAGAATACCTGTTCGGCGTAAAAGCAGTACTGCCCTACCGCCTCGTATTCATCTGCTTCGTAGGCATCGGAGCCATTGCAAAACTCAGCTTTGTTTGGAACCTTTCCGACACCTTCAACGGACTCATGGCTATCCCCAACCTTGTCGGCCTTCTGCTGCTGACCCCGGTTGTAGTCTCCGAAACCAAGAAGTACTTCGCAAAGCAGGAAGAAAAATCCGCAAGCATGGAACCCTCCACTGCTACCGAAACCAAAAAATAGTTTCGTAAAAGCATAAGAACATACGGACCCCACATCGCACTCCTTCCGGGCGAATGCCACCGCCCGGAAGGAGTTGCTGAAAATTTCATCAGGCTTGCAGGAAAACGAGGTGCACCATGAATAACCCTAAAGCTTTCGCCCCCATCTGGGCAGAAGTAGACCTATCCTCAATCAGACATAATTTTGAAGAAGTTCAACGCCTTGTTAAAAATCAGCCCAGAATAATGGCTGTAGTGAAGGCTGATGCCTATGGACACGGCCTTACCAAAACAGCAGACTGCTTAAATAAAGCCGGCGCAGACTATTTCGCCATAGCACGCTTGGATGAAGCAATCGCGCTACGCAATCACGGTATTGAAAAACCGATCCTGATTCTCGGCTACACTCCTCCTGAGGCGACAGAAGAACTGCTTAATTACAATATCACCCAGACCGTATTTTCAAACGACTATGCCTCTGAGCTTAACAAAGCGGCCAGTCAGGCAGGGAAGAAGCTAAAAATACATATAAAGGTAGACACCGGAATGGGCCGATTGGGAATCGTGGACGAATCCAATCACGAGGCACTGCTGGAATCAGTCAGCGCAATCAATTGGCTCCCAAATCTGGAAGTAGAAGGCCTTTTCACCCATTTCGCTGCAAGCGATGAGGCGGACAAAACAAGTGCGCTTGAGCAGCTGAGACTTTTTAAAAGTATTATAACGGACATTGAAAGAAGAGGAATCAATATCCCCCTCAAACATGCTGCCAACAGTGCTGCAATAATCGATCTTCCGGAATCATATCTGGACATGGTCCGTCCCGGGATCATGCTTTACGGGCTCTATCCTTCAAACGGAGTTCATCAGCAGAATGCCGACCTCAAACCGGCCATGCAGATTAAGGCCCGCATAGCACAGATCAAGGAAGTTCCCGCTGGATTCAGGATCAGCTACGGGCATACCTACACCACCCCAAGCGCAACAAAGCTGGCAACAATCCCGCTCGGCTATGCGGACGGATACAGGCGACAACTCTCCTCAGCCGGAAAAGTACTGGTCCACGGACAGCAGGCCCCCATAGTAGGCAGGGTATGTATGGACCAGAGCGTCATTGATGTAGGAAAAATCAAGAATGTTAAGGCCGGGGATGAAGTGGTCATCATCGGCAGGCAGGAACACGCTGAAATTCCAGCAGAAAGGATGGCCTGCGAGCTTGGGACTATCAATTACGAGATTGTGTCCACGCTCATGGCCAGAGTTCCAAGAATTTACAACGACTCATAAATTTATACAAAATTTTCTGACTGAAGCCTTAAATGCGCATTCCCTCAAACTCAGTGCACTCCGCTTCCGGACACCACTGCCGGAACAAAGGCTTCAATCAGGGAACAGCTATCCGCACAAAAAGCGTTCTTCCAATCCGCATCACGGAACAACGCCGATAACCACGGAAGCTGTCTGGAAGTTCATGCAAATGGACATTGGCCGAAGGCAGGGGAATCCCCGATTCCTTCTGTCGGACACGACCTAAGACCCAGCTGGAAAGAACATGGAAGAACTCCATGCATGGCAACGGCGAATGGAGGTACTTATCAACCGAAAAGTATATACTCAGAAACCACAAAACTCCGGACAGCCCCATGGCTAGACAAGGCTGTATAACCGGAAAGACGCCGTGCAACTCTGGCGGCAAACGAATTCTTAAGCTGAAAGTACAGACAGAGTTAATGGATTCTTACCCAAACACTGCCGTTTGGGGTCATGGCTAAGGCGTGTATTATTAAAGCCCAGTCCCGGATTAGCGGGGCTGGGCTATTTTTGTTCAAGAGCTACTCCTCCCGCTTGGAGAAATAGAGATTGCAAAGCGCCAAAAGCGAAGTACCCACAATAAGCATCAGCGAGACCGCATTGATCACCGGGGTGCTTCCGTCACGGACCTGCAAGTAAAGGTTGATGGGCAGGGTCGGTTCGGAACCGACCAGAAAGAGAGTGGTGTTGAAGTTCTCAAAACTCATCAAAAAGGCCACCGCCCCGGCACCAATGATGGCCGGACGCAGGAACTTCAGGGTGATGTGCCAGATCACCTCCAGCTGTGTTGCCCCTAGATTCAGGGCTGCCTCCTCAAGGGAATGGTCAAACTTGCGCAGCCTTGCCGAAACCACAAGGGTGACAAAAGTGGTGATGAAGGAGAACTGCCCCAGAACCACCAGCCAGAAGCTAGGCCGAAAGACTTCAAAATCAAGCCCGAAAGTCTCATCAAAATATGTCCCCGCAGTGTTGGAAGCCAAAAGCAGAGAAATACCGAGGATAACTCCGGGGATAACCAGCGGGGCCAACATCAGAAAATAGAGCAATCCTTTAAAGGGAAACTCTTCCTTCTCAAATAGGAAACTGGCGCATGTACCCACGATAACGCTCAAGATGGAGACAAAGAACGCAGTCTGAAAGCTGGTCACAATGGAACGCAGGTTCTGGTCATCATGGAACAACCCTATTCGATCCGGACCGCTGGAAAGAAACCAGTCCAAGGTAAAACCCTTCCACGGCAAAGAGGGAAAATCTGAATTGTTGAAGGCCAGCACACAGGTAACCACCAGCGGGGCAAACAAAAAAAGAAAATACAAAACAATGAAACAATTGAAGGACCAATTGTATGTTTTACTGCGCGGCAGGGAACGAATCATGATGCCACCTCCCCGAGTTTCTGGCGAGTAAGTTTAAGCCCGGCCCAGATGATCAGTGAACTCAAGATCAGCAGTAGGAAGCCAAAGGCTGAGCCCTGATTCCAGTTGAAGCTGGCAATGAACTGATTGTAAATCTGCTCCGTGAACCAGAGGGAGTTCTTACCGCCCATGAGGTTCG
Organism: Maridesulfovibrio sp.; assembly: GCF_965230075.1. Classification (GTDB taxonomy): domain Bacteria; phylum Desulfobacterota; class Desulfovibrionia; order Desulfovibrionales; family Desulfovibrionaceae; genus Maridesulfovibrio. Next base: position 3,752,721 of record NZ_OZ245945.1, read on the forward strand.
GGGTAAGGTAGTTACCGAGCACAAGCATGAAGACCACAATAGAGCCGGAAGTTATGCCCGGTTTACAATGGGGGATGATTATGGTCCGCCAGATGGTCCATTGCCCGGCTCCCAGATCGTGGGCCGCTTCGATAAGGCTGTCGTCAAGGCTCTCAATGACCGAAACCAGCGGCACAACCATAAACAGCATGGAAGTATAAACCAAGCCCATGATCATGGTTGCGTCATTGTAAAGCATTTCGATGGGCTTATCGATCAGCCCGATCTTGAGCATGAAGAAATTAAGCACCCCGGACTCGCGCAGCAGGATCATCCAGCCGTAGATACGGACCAGCTCACTCACCCAGAAGGGCAGCAGTAGCATAATCATCAACGCCCCCTGAACCCGCGAGCGGGCCAACTTGGCAATATAGAAAGAGACGGGCATTGAAATCAGAAAGACAATGAATGTGGTCACAATTGCATAGAGGCAGGTACGCACAAAGGTAAGCCAGTAGACTGGTTCATCAAAAAAATTGATGTAATTCTGCAGGGTCCAAACCATGTCGCCGTAATCATTCTCCCCCCTGAAACTCATGGTCAACAGATCACAGAGCGGCAGCACTATTAAAAGCAGCAGCCACATAATTACCGGAGCGAAAAATATCCAGAAAACCATTCGTGAACGGGGCATAGCTACTCCTCCGCTCCGAAACAGATACCGGAATCAGGATGCCAGCCCACGGAAATCTCATTGCCCGGTTCGATGTGATCAAAGCGGCGGTTCTGGGGCAGGCTGACGATCAACTCATGCTCCTCTTTGGTCACGGTCAGCAAGCGGCTGTTAGCCCCGTCAAAAAGGATACTCTTTACCGTCACTTCAAAAACATTCAAGCCAGTGCGGTCCTTGGGTTCAATGAGCATGGCCTCAGGACGCAGAAATAAATCAGCCCGCCCGCCGCAAGCACAAGCACTGTGGGGCTTGGTCTGGAAGGTATAGCCTTCATCTGTAAGAATACTGACTTTTTCCGCGTCACTCTCAACGACCTTACCACTCCACTTGTTGTTGTCGCCCACAAACTGAGCCACAAAAGGAGTTGCGGGTTTTCCGTAAAGTTCCTGCGGGCTGCCAACCTGCTCGAAGCGGCCATTATTCATAACCGCCACCCGGTCGGACATAACCAAGGCCTCTGACTGATCGTGGGTTATGTAAATGAATGTCGTGCCTACCTTGGCCTGCAACTTCTTCAGTTCCACCTTCATCTGCTCGCGCAGCTTCAAGTCCAACGCACCCAACGGTTCATCAAGGAGCAGCACTGAAGGTTCCAGCACTAAACAACGTGCAATTGCCACCCGCTGTTTCTGGCCCCCGGAAAGCTGATTGATCTGTTTCCCGCCATAACCGGGCAGCCCAACCCGCTCAAGAATAGTTTCGATCTTCTTCTTGATCTCAGCAGCCCCAACCCCGCGCCTCTTCAGCCCGAAAGCTATGTTTTCAGCAACATTCATCATGGGAAATAGAGCCAGATGCTGGAAAACCAGATTAACCGGACGTTTGTTGGGCGGCACCCCGAGCATGCTCCCGCCCCGTATTACTATGTCACCGGAAGTGGGTTCTTCAAATCCGGCAATCATACGCAGTAAAGTGGTCTTGCCGCAGCCGGAAGGACCGAGAATAGAAAAAAAAGATCCGGCGGGAACATCAAATGAGACACCGTCAACAGCGGTAAAATCGCCGAATTTCTTCACCATATCAGAAACAGAAAGATCGTTAATCATGGAGCATCGTCCGGGGTAGAAAATTGAACAAAGGCGGAGAGTCCGAAGACCCTCCGCCGCAGAGAATGTTATTTCAACAGCGCTGCCTAGTTTGCAGCCTTGATTTTATCGAGAATCTTACCTTCCATGCTTTCCAGCTTGGCAGGCACCGGAGGATACCACTTAATATTGTCGATAACTGCCTGCGGGAAAGAGCGTGCAAAGTTATCTGCAACAGCCTTATCTGTGTACTTCAGGGCATCTGCAGATGCAGTGGCGTATTTTTCCTTGGAGGAAAAGTAGCCTGCGTTTTCAGGCTTCATCATAAAGTTGATCCACTTGTAGGCAGCTTCAACGTTTTTAGCCTTGGCAGGGATAGCGAAAGTATCGATCCAGCCAAGAGCGCCCTCTTTGGGAGCCTTGAAATCGATGGCTTTGTTATCAGCATGCAGCTTCCATCCACCTGCATCCCAAGCCATGGCAACAAAGACTTCACCGGAACGCATGGACTCCAGCAGGGAATCGCCGTTGGCCCAGTAGTTTTTCACAATAGGTTTAGCTTCGATCATGGTCTCGGCAATTTTGTCGAGCATGGCTTTGTATGCTTTGGGATCATCATAGAGTGCGAAAGGATCATAGCCGAGAGCAAAGCCCATGGCGATAAGAGTAGGTCTCTTAAGACGGTAGCTCACGCGACCTTTGTACTTGGGATCAATGAGAGCTTTAAAAGAATCAGCTTTCGGTGCCTTGTCGCTGTTCACGATCAAACCGGAAGTTCCCCAGCAGAAAGGCGCAGCGTAGGACTTATCTTTAACAAGAGTGTTGGCTTTAACCGCGGTGAGCATAGAGGGAATGAACAGGCTGGAGTCAAGCTTGGAATAATCCATGGCCTGATACAATTTATATTTGGCCTGTACGGAAGAAATGCGGTCCTGAGAAGGCTGGGCAAGGTCAAAACCTGCACCGCGGGTGGCCCGCAGCTTGGCAATCATTTCTTCGTTGTTGGAAAAAGTGACCTCAACCTTGATTCCGGTTTCCTTCTCAAAGGTATCAATCAGTTTCTGGGGAGCGTACCCTTTCCAGGTTAACAGTTTCAGAGTCTCCGCCTGAGCAGTTCCGGCCAGAGCAAACACAGTCAGCAAAGCAAATACTAGAATCCTTTTCATGACAAACTCCATATTTATGTAACAAACAAGCGATTAATTCCGCTTGTTGTTACAGAGACATACAAAGATGCACACCACCAACTCGTAACAAAACAGCAAAGGTCACGTTACAGTTATATTTGGATTCAAGGCAAGAATTTTGGTTTTTTCCCCAAAGCGAAAACAATTTGTACGATTCCGAAAATATTCCATTACATAATCGAAGCCCTCCCACGCACAAGCGCAGGAGGGCTTCGATTAATTTAATTCTATTCAGCTAGTTCTTACTGGTTCTTGAAGGCAATGCGGAAACAGGCATAAGCCCCGCCCCAAGTGATCCCCAGTCCAAAAAGCATCATGATGATTGCTGAGAATTCCATATCTAACTCCTTTTCAGGAAGTTTCTGTTGATACCAGTAACATTGACAAATCCGCCTTCGCTACGGGCACAAGCCAGACCGAAAATCAGGCAGATAACAAGTGTAGACCAACCGAATGCAATAGTGGCCGGAGTGGAATAACCGCCATAGTTATTAGAAATGTCACCCACGAAGTTTGAAACCAGCATGAAACCGAGCATTGCGGGGATCACAAAACGCAGGCTGTTCATCCAGAGTGCGCCTACTTTGATCTCGGAAGTCAGGTTCACGTGGTTGCGCAAATCATCAAGCTTGCAAAACCAAGCCACAAAAATGATCTCAATGAAGCCACCCATGAGGATGCCGAAGTTGTTGATAAAGTGGTCCACGATATCAAGCAGGAGCAGGCCGCCGCCGGTGGTGAAGGCGATGCTGACCAGAAAACCAAGCACGCATAAAATGGTGGCTGCAACCTTACGGGAAACATTCATCTTATCGATAAGTGCAGAAACAACAACCTCGGAAAGGGAGATCATGGAAGACAGCCCTGCAACAGTCAGTGCGAGGAAGAACAGTGTTCCGAAAAATGCCGGAGCGGGCATAAGGTTAATGGCTGTGGGAAGGGTGATAAAGGCAAGCCCTACACCGGAACCGGCTACTTCACTAACTGGAACGCCCTGCTGATGGGCCATGTAACCGAGCACGCTGAAAATCATAATCCCGGAAATGACGCTGAAACCGCAGTTGATAAAAACGGTCATACAAGCGTTGTTGGTGATGTCGGAATCCTTGGAAAGGTAGCTGGAGTAAGAAATCATGATCGCAAACCCGATGGACAGACTATAAAAGATCTGACCGAAAGCATCAGCCCAGACTTTTCCGTCCAGAATGGCATTGAAATCGGGCCTGAACAACCACTCAAGGCCATCAACAGCACCGGGCAGCATCAGCCCCCTGCCGATAAAAATAAACACGAGCAGGAAAAGCAGAGGCATGAAGATCTTACTGATCCGTTCAATACCGCTCTTAACCCCGGTAAAAACAGCCACGAAAGTCATCAACCATGCAGCAGCTGTGGCATAAAGAATTGAAGTCTGCACACCGCCCATATTCATGGGGGAATCAGTCAGGCCGAGGAATTCACCGAAAAAGAAATCCTTGGGCGAGGCAGTCCAGCCCTGATTAAAGGCAAGCAGGAAATAGTTGATGGCCCAAGCCACAACCACAACATAATAAGTGGTAATGATAAAAGAGACCATAACCTGCCACCAGCCAAGCCATTCCCATTTTTTGGAAATGGAGGAAAAAACCTTGGGAGCGGAGCCCTTGAATTTCTGGCCCAGACCAAACTCAAGAATCATGAAAGGCATACCTGCGGCAAGCATGGCCACAAAATAAGGAATAAGGAATGCGCCGCCGCCGTTTTCATAAACCATGTACGGAAAACGCCAAATGTTTCCCAATCCAATTGCGGACCCCACTGCGGCCATGATGAAGCCGGTACGTGAGCCCCATGTTTCTCTTTTCTGCATGTTGCTGTAACTCCTTGAAACAATTCCAGTTCCGCAACAGCTACGCGGAACCGGCATAAATAAAAAAATGAACATGAGCCACCCGGACGGGCAACCCTTCCTATAGAAGACAGGGCTAAGGAAATTATAAGTGAGCTTTCAACCGATCCTCCCGGAGAGACGGACACTGCGGCACAGACGTTTCAACGTTTTTAACGGGGAAAAGGAATGTTTTAGACAGGCTGATGGGAGCTGATAGCCCTTTGGGGCGGTTTAATAATCCAGATAACTACTGCGGTCAACTGCAGGAATGCTATTTTTTACAATTTGCGCCATTTCAGCCTGATTTTTAGCTATATATATTAAAATTATTTCCTCATTTTAATATATTCTCAGAAAAGCATCCTAAAAATCAACAAATTTTGATCTTTCCCCAGTCTTTTCAAAAGATGGAAAAAAAGACAAACGGAAGAATATATATTAGATGCGCATGACAGGTGAAACCAAAAGCGCCAAGGAGCTATTGTGAATACTCTGGATTTAAAAACGCTATTACTCAGCCACACGCTGGTAGCCCTCGTCAGCGGAGCAGCACTTTTCTGGCTCGGTAAGGACATCAATAAGCACAAATCCGTACGCTGGTGGGGGGTGGGGCTTATGTTCATGGGCCTTGCGGTTGCCTGTATGGCTCTGCGCAACGAGCTACCCATTTTCATTTCGCTCTTCATCGGAAACACACTTTCCTTTGCAGGAGCTTTGACCATATGGAACGGAAATAGAATCTTCCTGAACAAACGTCCGAAATGGCTGGCTTCAATTCTGATATCGTTAGTTCCGAGTATAACTCTCTATCACAATTTCTTGACCGCCCCGGACTTAGAATTCAGGTTTACCCTTGCCGTCTGTGTGATGAGTTTTTGCCAATTCCTTTCAGCGCAGGAACTATTCAGAAGCAACCGCCCGGTACATAAAAAAGTGGCCATTGTTTATATGGGCTTCAGCCTCTACTACCTTGTCTGGATGCTCTTTATGCGACTGTACCTGCAAACGAATACAATGCTTGAAGCATATTTTTTAATGGTTGCGTTATACGTCGCTGCAATTGTGTTTCAAGTTATGCAGATTGCAACAATGATCCTGCTGCTGAGCGACAGGAGCAGTGAAATTTTATTACGCGCCAAAGAGGAAGCTGAATCAGCCAACCGGGCTAAAAGCGACTTCCTCGCCAACATGAGCCATGAAATCCGGACCCCCATGAACGCCATTATCGGCCTCTCCGAAATGCTCTTAAAGGCGGAAAAAGAACCCAGCCGGGCCCATGACCTGCAAAGCATAAACACGACTTCTCGCTCACTGCTCAATCTGCTGACCGACATACTTGATTATTCTAAAATTGAATCCCATGAGATGGTAATTGAATCTGCCCCCTTCTACCTTGACCCTATCATCGACAATATTGTCGATGTAACTGCATTTTCAACAACCACCAAAGATATAGATATCGATGTACAAATTGATCCATCAACACCGCAGCGGATTGAAGGCGATCCCCTGCGGTTACAGCAGGTCCTCCTGAATCTTGTGAGCAATGCCGTAAAGTTCACCACCAAGGGATCAATCTCCATACAGGTATCTACACAAGCAGAACATGAAGAAAAGGCTCTGCTGACCTTTTCTATTACCGATACTGGAATTGGCATCCCCCCGGAAAAACAACCTGCTATTTTTTCCGCATTTGCTCAGGCAGACAGTTCTACAACACGAAAATACGGTGGGACCGGATTGGGACTGGCGATCAGCGCCAGCCTTGTCGAGTTGATGGGAGGAGAACTGAAGCTGGAAAGCACCCCCGGCATAGGAAGCCAATTCAGCTTCACTATTCCCTTGAAACCAGTCGAGATTGAACAGGAGGAAAGTTTACTCTGTTGGGAAGGGCTTGATGCAATATTGCTGGGCAACGGAAACAACTTAGCCGGACAAACGCAATCCTTGCTGCAAGCATTTGGCTTTAATGTAAGATTTCACAGCAGCACAGCCACACTATATGCAGATTTAGAAAATTTACCGGCTCTGGTTGTTATTACTGCAGCTGATTATCTGGAAGAACTTCCCCGGATACGTAAGGAAGTAGTGAAAGCTATCCCCGAAGGGCGCCCTCCACACATGCTCTGCTTTTCTTCGCAGAAAAATAAAAAAATATATGATTTTAATGGTTTTACAATAACCCAGACTCCAGTTCGCACCAAACGTTTATTTATGGAAATAGCACACGGGCTGAACCTTGCCGAAGCCCTGATCCCCGAGCGGTTTCATGAGAAAAGTCACGACGGTACCTCCTTTTCAAATGAACCAAAAATTCTTCTTGTGGAGGATACAGCCATTAACCGGGAAGTAATCGGCAGGATGCTCAGCTCTGCAGGAATACACGTTGATATGGCCCCCAATGGGCACGAAGCCGTCCGCAAAGCCACGGAAAAAGCCTACGACATAATCATTATGGACATCCAAATGCCCGAAATGGACGGATTTCAGGCAGCAGAACTAATCAAAGAACAACTTGGTGGACAATGCCCGAAAATCATCGCCCTTTCAGCCAGTGCTTCACGCAAAAACGCCACCCGAGCGGTAGAGCAGGGTTTTGCAGCATACCTGACCAAGCCGATCAGCAAAGAAGTGCTTTTGCATGAGATTGCCAGCAATATTCCAGTACGAAACATAAAACCACTCCGCGCAGAAAACGAACTGAATCTCCCGGGCATTGATTTTGAGGCTGCCATGGAGGACTACCTTGGAGACATTGAATTCTATAAAAACCAGCTTAAGGAATTTTCAAACAATATTGAAAAATTCCTGAACAACTTCTCTGAAGCCTGTGCTAACTCTGACATCCAGCGGATGAAACGATTACTCCACTCCATACGCGGAACAGCAGCACTGCTGAAGCTTACACAGTTCAGCACAAGAATAGCCGATATAGAATCAGCCATATCTACCGGGACAACCGAAAAGATTAAGCAGGAAACTGAAATTTTAATCTATCAGACGCGGACACTGCATTCGCAGCTGAAGACGCTCTAACCATCTCTAAAACAAACGCTTCAAATTTTAGTACCTGCGGGATTGCACTCAATGTGCAGTCCCGCGAGGGGCTTTGCTGTGCATTTCAAAATAATCACAATAATTGTTGACTACACAGCAATTCTCGTAAATAAGAGTCAGCTTTTGCAAAGTAAAACGCCATAGACACAAGACAAGTATTCATTTTCGTTTTCCATATCTTGTCGTAATCGCAATAAAAAACACCATAAACACTCAGTAGGCTGACCAAACGTCGGCTGGACTTCATATTTGCAGTAGGGACCGCCTGCGGTCTCTACTTCTTTGTTTTTGACAATTCCAACCCGCTTTAAAAGGATTTTTCGTGAATTCAAACAATCCCATTGTTTCCCCCTCCAACGGCAGTGTCCGGGCTGATATCTTTTCCGGATTAACCGTTGCCCTCGCCCTTGTCCCTGAAGCTGTCGCCTTCTCCTTTGTCGCAGGTGTCCCGCCCATGGTCGGGCTTTACGGTGCATTTCTCATGTGCATTATCACCGCGGTACTGGGCGGAAGACCCGGCATGATCTCCGGCGCAACCGGGGCCATGGCCGTAGTCATGGTCAATCTGGTTATGGAAGGCAACGCACTGGGCGGTCCCGGCTCATTTGCAGGGCTGCAATACCTGTTCTTCACCCTGCTTTTGGTCGGAGTATTCCAGATGCTGGCCGGTTTCTTCCGCCTCGGGAAATTCATACGCATGGTGCCCCGTTCGGTAATGATGGGATTCGTTAACGGGCTGGCAATTGTAATCTTCCTTTCCCAGCTGAACATGTTCAAATCAGAAGGGACATGGATGCAAGGGCAACCGCTCTGGCTCATGATCGGGCTGGTCGGTTTAACCATGGCAATCCTGACTATCGTGCCCAAACTGCATAAAAAGGCACCGGGTGCACTGATCGCCATTATTTCAGTTTCCGTCTTTGTCGCAGCAATGCAGATCGACACCCAAACCGTGCTCTCTTTCATCCAGTCCAACGGCGGAACAGGCATTAAAGGCGGCCTGCCTTCCTTTGCCATTCCCCAAGTGCCGCTGACATGGGACACACTTGCATTTGTCACCCCTTATGCCTTGATCCTAGCCGCAATCGGCCTGATCGAAACCCTGATGACTTTGTCACTGGTAGATGAACTCACCGAAACACGCGGCAGCGGTAACCGCGAATGTCTGGCTCAGGGAATCGGCAATTTCGTCAACGGTTTGTTCGGTGGCATGGGTGGCTGTGCCATGATCGGGCAGAGCATGATCAACATTTCCTCCGGTGGCCGCGGACGCCTTTCCGGTATTGTTGCTGCCGGAGCCCTGCTCTTTTTCATCATGTTCACTTCACAATATATTGAACAGATTCCCATTGCCGCACTTGTCGGGGTTATGCTCATCGTGGTCATAAAGACCTTTGCATGGAGCACCTTCAACATCATGAACAAGGTTCCCAAATGGGATGTCATCGTGATCGTGCTGGTAACAGTCCTGACCGTTAAGTATGACCTTGCCATTGCGGTAATCTGCGGCGTCATCATCTCAGCCCTGATCTTCGCATGGGAAAACGCCCTGCGCATCCGCGCCCGCAAGATGGTCGATGAGCAGGGAATCAAGCATTACCAGATCTACGGCCCGCTCTTCTTTGCCTCAACCACCCTCTTCCTGAGCAAATTCGACGTGCAGGGAGACCCGGACAAAGTGCTTATTGATTTCAAAGACTCCCGGATCATGGACCAGTCCGCCATCGAGGCAATCAACAAAATAGCCTCAATGTACGAAAAGGCCGGAAAGAAAGTTTACCTCGTCCATCTCAGTCAGGATTGCGTACGCCTGATCAAACGCGCCGAAAAAATTTGCGTAGTCAACATCCTGAAAGACCCCAGCTATTTCGTCGGCATCGACAACTATCAGCAATACATTGATAATCTGGAATTTGAAGCTCTGTAGGTTTCGGGATTATCTGAATAGAAATAAAAAAGGGTCAGCTTTTAGTAGCTGGCCCTTTTTTATTTTTTTGATCGAAACATCTTTTTTAAAAACAAATAACCTCAACAATACAATTATGAGACAAATCTTAATCCTTACACATAAATTAAACTCGACATGATATCTTAATATATTAGGGATTTAAAACCTTTTATCAGTGATTATATCCCGTATTTGTCCATCTTCCTATACAAAGTGGCGCGAGATATCCCCAAGAGCTTAGCTGTTAGCACCCGGCTATTATTTGTCTTTTTCAGGGTATCCTCAATAGCTTTGCGTACCACGTCATCTAAAGTCCCACTGGAATGAGGGGATACTTCCGGGACAACATGCGGCATTCCCAAATGTTTGACCTCAATAGTTTTCCCGTCGCAGAGATGGAGGGCCCTTTGTATGCAATTCTCTAATTCCCTGACATTTCCTGGCCAATGATAGCTGATAAGCAGGTTTTGAGCCTCCGAGCTAAGTGATGGAGGATTTGCTGCTCCTTCTTTCAGAAAAAGAGATACTAATAATAAAATATCATCCCGGCCTCTTTCTTTGAGAGGGGGAATATGGATGGGGAAGACATTCAATCGGTAAAAAAGATCTTCTCTGAATCGTCCGTCGCGGATTGCTGCAGGTAAATTCACATGCGTGGCGGCAATTATCCTTGTATCAACTTTTACGGGTTTGTCCGCCCCGATGCGGTAGACTTCCCCGGTTTCAAGAACACGTAGTAATTTAACCTGCATCGGGTGAGGCATGTCGCCTATTTCATCCAAAAGAATTGTTCCGGTATTGGCGAGCTCAAATTTACCCGGCTTTCCGCCTTTTGCTGCACCGGTAAAAGTTCCGTCCACATAACCGAAGAGTTCGCTTTCAAGAAGGTTGGAAGGTATAGCACCGCAGTTAATTGGAATGAATGGATTATTACATCGGCTGCTTTGGTTATGAATGGATTGAGCAAAAAGTTCCTTCCCGGTACCTGTTTCTCCTTGCAATAATACCGTGCTGTCTGACGAAGCAGCCCCTCTTGCTAATTTTACCGCCGTCATTAATGCCGGAGAAGAACCTACGATACTATCAAAAGTAAAGTGCGCACGAGTTCCTGCAATGTTTTGTGCTAGCTTGTATATATCTTTGACTTCATTAAAGGTGATGACAGCTCCAAGTCGTTCCCCTTTTTCTGATGCAACCAACTGGATCGTATGAATTAGGCTGATATGATTGTTTCTAACCTTAATACGAACTTCTTTATTTATCCATGATTCCGGGGATTTTTCCACTCGGTCTAAGTCAACATTCAAGCCTTGGATTTCAGATAGAGGGCTGTTTTCCAGATCGTCTCTTTTTAATATTTGTGCCCCTGCGCGATTAACACGCCAGATGTGTTTTTCGCTGTTGATAATAATCAGGCCGATACGGAAAAAAGAAATGGTTTGGTCTAAAAAGTTTAGGTTGGCAGCTAGTTCCCGGTTTCGACGCAAAACCCTTAATTGTTGCTCTGCGGCTCGGGCTGCTGTTGTGACCATATAAAGAGTATGGGCATGCGCTTGTTCGGAAGAACCAAACACGGCAATAATGCCGATAAGTTTTTTGTCCTTACCGAATATTGGAGCTGTGGAACTGGTTTGACCATGGGCTTGCCGGCAATAATGCTCGTCATCAACAAGTTGAATGGGTATTTTGAGCTTATGGGTCAGTGATATGGCTGTTGTTCCGACATCTTTTTCTGTCCATCTGTATCCCGGCACACAATTCCTTGCTGCAGAATCCTCAATCAGTTCCTCTTTTCCTCGTATGTAAAGAATATAGCCGTCTGAATCTACTGCAGCGATGATAAAATCATTTGGAAGCAAGAGCTTGTAAAATTCTTCGAACTGAGGACGTAGAATATCCAGCAGTTTTCTGTTCTGCCATCGCCGTTCGGATAGTTCCGCCGGGGAGAGCATCTTTTGGTGTTTATTTCTACGGACAGGATCAATCCCATATTCCTGTGACCGCTGGCAGGATAAAGCAATTTCTCTCTTCATTGCCTTGGGACTGATAATTTGCCCTTCTTTTATGACTGGAGCTGTCTCTTTTTTATACATATTCCCAACCCTGCTGTAATTCAGTCCTTTTTTATAGCATGTAAACATCTAATATTTAAACACTTATACCCAAAAGACATTATGTAACAAGATTGTATACCACCTCATCATGAGGAGGGGAAGAACTAAGATGATATAAATTAAAATGTCATGAAAATATCTATTATGTCTCATTATGAAACGCGTCTCATTATGAGACATAGTGTATTTAGAGCATTACCAGTACGTAGTTTTAGAAATTATGATTTCACCTATGTCTCAAATAGAGACAGCATTGCAGGCAAACAACCGCTTTCTTCCAATGAACTAACAGACGAAACAACTATTCTTTAAAATAAAAAGATTTTTAATTTCAGTGCTATACAAAACACTTTAGGATTTATCGAATAATGCTGGCACCACCTTTGCTTATTGATGTTGAAAAATTGCACGTTCCCTACCAGGGAATGTTTGATGAATATTTCAACCGCCGGAAATTCGGCAAGGAGAGTGCTAGTGCAGACAGCGGATGTTTTAGTCATCGGCGGTGGTATCACCGGATCTTCTACAGCTCTAGGGCTCGTACTCAAGGGGGCTGGCAATGTAGTGCTCTTGGACGAGCAGCTCAAGAGCCAGCGATTATCCCGAGGTAACTTCGGGCTGACCTGGTTTATGTGCAAGGGAGCTGGATATCCCGGCTATTCTCTTTGGTGCCGGAAAGCAGCTAAGGCATGGCCTGAGTTTGCGAATAGACTCGAAACTGAGAGCAAATACAATATTGAATTGGACTGGACTGGTGGCGCAGTACATGCTTTTGGGCAGGATGAATTGGACGGATTTGCGCAGTCTATAAAGACCATCCGTGAAGGCTGTGAAAGTAAAGGGATTGATTATCCTGTTGATATTTTGGATAGACAGCAATTTGCTGATTTAATGCCTAAGATGACTCTTGGTGAAGATGTTGCGGGCGCTATGTTTACCAAGGAGCAGGGGCACGTTAACCCTTTGAAACTTCTGGGCGCTGTCAGAAACTGGTTTCAAAAGTTGGGCGGAGTTTACCATGGTGCTCAGGGGGCAAAGGAAATCATTCCACAGTCCAATGGAACCGTTCTAGTTAAGACAACTACTGAAACATATGAATGTAAGAAACTCGTAATTGCTGCCGGACACGGTTCTGCAAGACTAACAGCTGCTCTTGGCGAAAAACTCAATATTTATCCCCAGCGTGGGCAGCTGATGGTAACAGCCCGCTGTGAACGCAAACTTGATTTCCCCCTGCTTAGCGTCCGTCAGACTCAGGACGGCACTTACATGATCGGCCTTTCAACAGAAAATACAGCTCTGGATGCGCGGGTAACAGCAGAAGCGATGAAATCTCAAGCAGCCAATGCAGTACGCATTTTCCCTGAGCTTGCAAATTTGAATTGGGTCAGGGCTTGGGGAGCTATCCGCGTTATGACTCCGGACGGCGGGCCCATCTACAGCAAAATTCCGGGCCATGACAATATCAGTGTTCTTGCCCTGCACTCCGGTGTTTCATTAGCACCTCTGCACACTGAAGTCATAGCTCCGTGGATATTAGGTGAAACAACAGACAACCAAGTATCAGATTTTTCAAACGGACGGTTCAATGCTTAAACATTCCACAACACCCACTGCTGAATTTAAACAGGATCAGGTTCCGACTGAGACAGTTTCAGTCCTTCTGGACGGAAAGAAAGTTGAACTTCCAAAAAATGTCAGTATTGCTGCAGGTCTTCTCAGCATTGGTGAAATCATTTCCCGTATTTCGCCATCAGCACATAAACCGCGTTCTCCTCACTGTCTGATGGGCGTTTGTTATGAATGCCTGATGGAAATTGACGGTGTTGAGCGACAAGCATGCATGACAGATCCTAAAGAAGGAATGGTAATCAACCGCCATTTAGATTCCAAAGGAGAAGACGCATGAGTCGCCATTACGATGTAATTGTGATCGGTACCGGACCTGCCGGACTGAGTGCTGCAACTTTGCTTACCAAAATGGGGCTTGATGTTCTGGCTCTGGACGAGCAGCAGCGCCCCGGAGGTCAGATTTACCGCAATGTGGAAGGAGCAGGAAAAAACCGCCTGAATCTTTTTGGTACGGACTATAGTGTCGGCCTTGATTTAGTTAATGAATTCAGGGCAGCCAATGTTAATTATGAAGGCGGGTCCTCTGTCTGGCAGGTCGAGTCCGATGGTCGCATTTGCTACTCAAAAAACGGAAAATCAAGCAGAATATCAGCTAACTATATCATCGCTGCCACCGGAGCTATGGAACGCCCTGTGCCAATCGAAGGCTGGACACTTCCGGGTGTAATGGGTGCCGGTGCAGCGAACAATCTGGCCAAAGAAGCCGGACTCACACCTAAGGGAAAAGTAGTTCTGGCCGGTAGCGGGCCCCTGTTGCTTCTCGAAGCCTCTATTCTGCTGAAAAAGGGTGTGGAAATCGCCGCCATTCTGGAAACTACAGACCTTATTCCGCCAGCAGATTCTGCAACCAAACTTCCTCAGGCTCTCATGGGCTGGAAGCTCCTCTACAAAGGCACAACCATGCTTTGGGAACTTCAAAAAGCAGGCATTCCTCATTATCGGGGTGTCCGCAATATCCGTGCACTGGGAACCGATGCGTTGAGCGGAGTTGAAGCCACGGTCAAAGGAGAAACACTGAACTTAGATGCTGATCTGCTGCTGCTGCATTTCGGAGTCATTCCTAACACCCATATTTTCAGGCAGGCTGGCTGCCAAATGGCTTGGGACAAGAAACTTAGATATTGGTACCCATCCTGCGACAGCTGGGGCCGTACCAATTTTGAAAAAATATTTGCAGCCGGCGACGGATGTCAGGTTCATGGAGCTATTGCGGCACGCCATAAAGGCACATTGGCTGCTCTGGAAATTGCCTGCTGCCTTGGTATGATCCCCGAATCCGAAAGAGATGATCTGGCTAGACCCGTTCTTAAGGATTTGAGGCATGACAATCTGCCCCGACCTTTCATTGATGCCATCTATGCACACAACCCCACACATTTCGAGTTTGAAAATGAAACCGTACTTTGCCGGTGCGAGAATGTCACCGTTGGAGACGTCCGCAAAGTTCTGGATGAGGGCGTTCGTGATCTAAACGAGGTGAAAACCATCACCCGCTGCGGTATGGGGCCCTGTCAGGGACGGATGTGCGGTCCGGCTTTGGCTGAAATTGTCGGAGAGTATCTTTCAGTTGAACCGGACCAGGCCGGACTTCTGGTTGTACGCCCTCCCTTGAAACCAATTCCGCTGAGTGAAATAGCTTCCATGGATCTTGGTGACGAAGGAACAGATGGCGGCAACTGGTTGCTGGACAAGAAGTAACAAAACGAGGGGGAGCTTCCTCCCGTTGTAAATTATAGCATTTTAAGGAGCTAAGATGAGTATCACAAGGATGGAAACAGCGAAGCGCATGAGCAGGATCGTGATTCACAATAATACCGTTTACCTTTGCGGGCAGGTAGCGGACAACACTGATGAACCT
Organism: Maridesulfovibrio sp.; assembly: GCF_965230075.1. Classification (GTDB taxonomy): domain Bacteria; phylum Desulfobacterota; class Desulfovibrionia; order Desulfovibrionales; family Desulfovibrionaceae; genus Maridesulfovibrio. Next base: position 3,768,124 of record NZ_OZ245945.1, read on the forward strand.
ATCGGCCCTCAGACAGAAAGCATGCTTGGCAAGGTGGATGAACTTTTGGAAAAGGCAGGCAGCAGCAGGGAACATATTCTTTCTGCTACAGTTTATGTTCGCGATATGAAGGACTTTGCCGGAATGAACGAAGTTTGGGATAATTGGGTTCCCGAGGGACATGCCCCCGCAAGAGCCTGTGTTGAAGCACGGATGGCCCGACCCGATCTTTTAGTGGAGGTTTCAGTTGTAGCGGCGCTTAAGTAGTAAATTATTTCCATTTAGGAGGGATCTTCATGGAAAAATTCTTTAAATACGCATTAGCAGCTCTCATGAGCACTGTTGCCGCTCTTGAGTTCTACCAAGTAATAATGCGTTACATCTTCGAGCTGCCGGTGATGGGGTTGGATGAACTTTTGGTATATCCCACACTGTGGTTGTACTTCTTCGGCAGCGTAAATGCTTGTCGGGAAGACACCCAGATCAAGGCTAATGTTTTGGACATTTTTATGAAAACCGACCTCGGTAAACTGCGTGTGAGAGTCGTGGCCGACATAATGTCCTTGGTCGTTTCATCTTGGTTGACATGGTGGGCATGGGACTATTTCCTCTACGCATTGAGAATCTGGAAAGAAAGCCCGACTCTTTATATCCCAACATTCTGGGCCGAATGTGCATTTTTCATCGGCATGATGCTGATGACCATGTTTGTACTCTGGCACCTTATTAGAAATATCCGCCGTCTCATGTTGATTGCGGATCAGCCGGCAGTTGCCGCTAAGGTAGGAGTATAACATGGATATTGTTACCGTTTCTTTTATAGCCCTGGGCGTACTGGTGCTGATGCTCAGCTTCGGTGTTCCACTGCCTTTCTGTTTTGGCGGCGCTCTCATGGTTATGGTTTTTGTCGGTGATGCCACAATGAACGGCACCATGGTCTGGGGCTACAGCCAGCTTGCTAACCCGGTATTATTGTGTATTCCGCTCTTTGTCTTTGCAGGCACACTAATGAGTGAAAGCGGAATCGCTGAAAGTCTACTACGTTTTGTTAACGTATTCGTTGGGCGTATCCGCGGTGGACTGGGGGTAGTTGCAAGTGTCAGCTGTGCATTAATCGGTGCCATCTCCGGCAGCGGTCTTACCGGCGTAGCTGCTACCGGCCCTATCCTTATCCCGGAAATGGCCTCCAAAGGTTATCCTCGCGGGTACGCAACAGCACTTGTTGCAAACTCATCAATCCTTGGCCTGCTTATTCCGCCAAGTGTAACAATGATCATTTACGGCTGGGTAACAGACACCTCCATTCTGGCCTGTTTTCTCGCAACTATGGGACCGGGGATACTTATCACTTGTCTGTTTTGCGTAGTCAATATGGTACTGGCCCGTAAGTTTCCCTTAGTGCTTGACCCTCCTCAACCTGTAAAAGAGACCGCTCAGGAAGCCGTTTCCATGACCTCGCGGGCACTTCCTGCGCTGATCATGCCTCTGATTATCCTTGGTGGTATTTACGGCGGTATCATGACCCCGACCGAAGCTGCTGCTGTTGCTGTTATCTACGCAATTCCGGTTGGCCTTATGGTCTACAAGGGACTGACTTTCAAGACCTTCATTTCGGCTGCGAAATCTTCCGCCACTGCGGTCGGTGCCATTATGGTCATGATTGTTTTCAGCCTGATGCTAAGCCAGATATTCGTTATGGAAGATGTTCCTCAGGCTCTGGTTGAGGGTGTATTTACCATCACTCAGAACAAAGTAATCCTGCTGATCCTGATCAATTTCCTGCTCTTCTTTGTGGGTATGATCGTTAACGATATCACCTCGATTATTCTGCTTGCACCTCTGCTTCTACCCCTGATGCAGGCCATCGGAATTTCTCCGGTGCAGTTTGCCGCAATCATGGGTGTTAACACTGCTATGGGCGGGGTAACTCCTCCTTATGCAAGTATTCTTTATTTAAGTATGCGAATCGGGAAGGCAGAGTTTTCCGAAGTCATCAAACCGGCCATGATTCTCATCATCTTCGGATATGTGCCCGTGGTCTTCTTAACTTCTCTATGGCCAAGCCTCTCCCTGTTTTTCCCGGGACTGTTTGGCTATTAAAATCAGGAAATGGAACAAAGGATGTGAAGGGCTAGTCGCTGAATTTATTCAATATCAAGACCAGATGCGGATCGGTCTTTTGTCGATATATTCTTCACAAAATTAGAGACGACTAATTTCTTACTAAGGAGTATACACATGAAAATGCGTAGCGTTTATGGGATGATGGTACTTTTAGTCTGTATGGTTTTTCTTGCCGGAACTGCTCAAGCAAGGACTTGGAAAATCTCCCATGTTCGTCCTCAAGGAACAGCCATTGATGAAGACCTTCGCTGGTTTTCAACAAATCTTAAAGAAGCATCCGGTGGAAAATTAAAAACCAAGGTTTACCCTGCATCTGCTCTTGGCGATTACACCGTTGTTCAGGAAAGAGTAAGCCTCGGTGCTGTCGATATGGCTTGTCAGCCGCCGTCTTCCTCTGCGGACAAAAGATTCCAGCTTCCTTACTTCCCCTACATGATTAAAAACTGGGACCACGCTCGTAAGAACTACAGCGCCGGTGCTCCCATGCGTGAAACCGTTGCCGGTCTTTATAAAGAACAGGGTATCCACCTGCTGGCGGTGTGGCCTGTATACTTTGGCGGTATCTCCTTGAACACCAAACCAGTTAATCCTGGTGATCCTGATGCAGCTAAAGGTATCAAACTGAGAGTTCCCCCAATGAAAACCTTCCAGATGATGGCTGATAACATTGGCTACCTCGGTACTCCGATTCCTTTCTCTGATGCTTTCACCGCAGTTCAGACCGGTGTTGTTGACGGTGTTATCGGTTCCGGAGCTGAAGGATACTACTCATCCTTCAGAGATGTGACCAAATACTACATCCCTGCTAACACCCATTTTGAAGTCTGGTACCTTATCATGAACCAGAATACTTACGATAATTTGTCTGATGAGAAAAGGCAGGCTCTCGACAAAACTGCAGCTGAATTCGAGAACCGTCGCTGGGAAACTGCTGAGGCAGACCAGAAAGCCAACGAACAGAAGCTGGTTGACTACGGTGCAACTCTCGTCGAATTTTCAGACGCAGATGTCGCAAAGACTGCTGATAAAATCCGTAAAGTGGTTTGGCCTGAGATCCTTAATGACGTGGGCGTGGAATGGGGACAGTCCGTTCTTAATCGCCTGATAAAATAAGTCATCCCCTGCTTACAGCTTGTTAATGCTGTGAGCAATAACACTCTGGCCCGGAAAGTTGTTTTCCGGGCCAGTTTTGTTGTTTAATCCGGAAAAATGATTACACAGAATGTCCATGACTAATTATTTGCAACGCTACACAGGGTGGATGATCCTTGCCACCTTACTTCTATTTATCTTCAGCAGCCTTTGCCCTGCTCTCATTGTCTCTGTTGCTATATTGGCTTGGCTGGTCGTTATTATTGAATGGAACAAGCTGCATGTAGGGCCTCGCAGGCAAGCTAAATTTTTGTTTGCAGCCGGAATTACAGCGCTATTATTTTCTTATCAGCAAGGCGTTTTTCTTGGCTGGAAAAGAATAATCACCCAGAACTTACAATTACTGCCAATGTTTATTGCAGTTTCTTTTTTAGGGCTGACGAATCCAGACACTCAAGCTGATGATTTACCTAAAGGGAAATGGGCCATAGCGATAACTTCGTTCGGCACCAACTTACTTGGTGCAGTCATTAATCTTTCTATTTTGCTTGTCTTCGGAGATAGATTGGCGCGTAATGGCACCTTAACTAAAGCTCAATCCATTATTCTTGGACGTTCTTTCTGTGCGGCAGCATGGTGGTCTCCATTTTTCCTTGCAGCTGGGGTTGCTCTGACCTATGCGCCGGATATGCTTTATCACCGAACTGTCATTCCAGGAGTGTTTCTTTGCTTTGTGGCGATTTGTTACTCAATTATTGAGGTCGGGGTCGTGCGTAAACTTGATTTTTCAGGTTATCCCGTACGAATGGAAAGCATGACGGTACCTTTTCTACTCGCCGCGGGAGTCTTTGTCGGACACTACTTCTTTCCTGATCTGGGTATGATCATGTTGATTTGTCTTGTAGCTCCACCTGCAGCCATAATACTTATGCGTAACAGGCCAAGACGGCCTCTTCTTCACGACTTTATTAACAACCGGATCACTTCTACCGTCAGCCAGTTTGTTCTATTTCTGACGGCAGGCTTGTTCTCTAGTGGTATTACTTCAATTATTCAGGTTTACCCGCAAATATTCAATTTCGAAGGCAGTACATTCACCAATTCGTTATTTGCCATAATTTCTGCATTGCTCATCTTTTTGGGACTCATCGGCTTGCATCCTCTGGTAGGAATTTCCGTGATCAGTCCTCTATTGCTGCCTTTGAATCCTGATCACTCCCAAATTGCTTTTCTATTTCTCACTTGCTGGGCAATCTCAACAGGCAGCAGTCCGCTCTCAGGAGTAGGTCTTGTGCTTTGTAGCCGCTATCGTGTATCTGCACGCTCTGTATTAATGAATAATTTTCATTATGCAGTATTTATGTGGGTGTGTGCCAACTTGGTCAACATCTTTTATTTTGATACATGATTTGATGTATTCCCCTATTCTGTATCGGTCAAAACACCAACTATAAAACAACTTAGATTCGCAGTCTAAGCCCCCCTAAGAACGATCAATAAATCCCAATTTCATAGTCACAACCGGGAGAATACCAGTAGATAATCCAGACACAAAAAAAGGACTTACAACCATAAAGCTGTAAGTCCTTGTATTATCTGGTACCGGGAGCGAGACTCGAACTCGCAAGGGCGTGAACCCGGCGAATTTTGAGTCCGTTTTTTGGTGTTTCACAACAAATCACACAATCTCATTTAAATTCACTTAATATTTGTTTTAATTAAACTTTTAGCCAATTAAGCTTCACAAATTATCACTTAGGATCATTGTCCATACTCAAAAAAAGTTGTACAGGAGTTGTACAGAATTTGGAGGTAATGATGGCAACGAGACCCAAGTGGAACAAAACAAAGTATCCCGGAGTGCGTTACCGGGAACACGAAACACGCAAGCACGGCATTCAGCCGGACAAGTATTTTACCATCACCTACAAGTATAAAGGGAAGACCAAAACGGAGTCCATAGGCTGGGCCAGTCAGGGCGTTAAGGCCCAAGATGCTGCAAACGTTCTTAGTGAACTTAAGGTCAACCAAACACAGGGCAAATTTCCCCAGACACTAAAGCAGAAAAAGGAAATGGCTGCTGCTGAACTCGAAGAACAGGAAGCACGCGAGAGAGCCGAGAAAGACAAAGGTATCACCTTTGATGAAATCTGGGCTCAATTCTATCGACCGCAGGCGGAAGCCAACAAAGCGGCCAAATCATGGAAGCGGGAAGAAAGCCTACACCGTATCTGGATTTCACCAGCAATTGGCGACTGTCCTTTTGCCAGCGTGTCAGCGACCGACCTTGAAAAGATCAAAACCAATATGTCTGAAAAGGGACGCAGTCCCCGCTCCATACAGTATGCCCTTGCGACCGTGCGCCAAGTATACAATGTCGCCAAGAATCTGGATATTTTCAAAGGCGATAATCCGGTCAAAAAAATCAAGATGCCCAAGATGGATAACCGTCGGACGCGTTTCCTGTCTGAAGATGAAGCTGATCAGCTCCTTGATGTGTTGCTGGAAAGAAATCCCCTGCTGCATAGCGTGTCTTTGGTTTCCCTGTATTGCGGCCTTAGAGCTGGCGAAATCATCGAGCTTGAATGGAAGGATCTGAACTTCGCAGAAGACATGATCCTGATACGTGACGCCAAGAATGGTTTCTCACGTCACGCTTTCATGACCAAACAGGTCAAGCAAGAACTCCGCGAACTGCGCAAGCAAGTTGACCCTGACCAAAAGCCAGTCTTTAGCGCACAACGCGGTAAGAAAATCAATGAGGTCTCCAGACTTTTCAATGAGGCTGTCGACGAGCTTGGATTAAATGTTGGTATTGACGACCGCAGGCAGAAGGTTGTTTTCCATACCCTACGCCACACTTTCGCAAGCTGGTTGGTTCAACGGGGAACTCCGCTCTACACCGTGGCAAAGCTCATGGGCCATTCCACTCTGGCTATGACTGAACGGTATGCCCATCTTGCACCGGACAATTTAAAAGCTGCGGTTGCTGTTTTAGAAAACTAGTGTCCTCAACACTTCTTGACAAAACGTTGCGCAGTGCGCAACATACTAATGAAGAACAATGATCAAAACATTTAAGCACAAAGGTCTGGAAAAATTTTATCGATCCGGTTCAACAGCCGGGATACAGGCCAAGCATTCCAAGCGGCTCAGAATCCAACTTTCAGTCATTGATACGGCTCAGGAAGTGGAGGACGTTAACCTTCCCGGATTCAGACTGCATAAGCTCAAAGGAAGCCGTGCAGACCTCTGGTCCATAACCGTTAACGGTAATTGGCGGCTGACCTTTGAATTTCGAGACGGGAATGCCTACATTTTAAATTACGAGGATTATCATTAATGACTATGTACAATCCCCCACATCCCGGTGAGCTTATCAGCTCTGTATACATGGAAGAATACAATCTCAGCTGTCGCAAGCTGGCGATGATGCTCGGTGTGGCTCCGTCCACTCTCGCCCGTGTTCTGAACGCCAAAAGCGCGGTTTCCCCAGAAATGGCCCTGCGCCTCTCAAAGGTTCTCGGACGTACCCCCGAAAGCTGGCTGGCTATGCAAGCCAATTACGACCTTGGAAAGGTTCGGAGTCAGATTGATTTATCTGGGGTTACTCCTGTGGGGCGTGGGTCGATGGTATAGCTGCCCCCCCGACAATACCTCCAACTTATTCAAAACACCTTCCAATCCGCTCAGCTTCTTTCGGCAACCTAGAAAACTGCCTCCTCTACGATTCCCTTTCTTCAAAAAAGCTAGCTTTGTGTTGCTCTTCTTTTGACTAAGCACAAACGCCATTTCCAGCCATCTTTCTTTGCCTCTTGTGTTGAGCCGACGGCGAATAAACTAACCTTAGCCCCAAGGCTGAGCTGGACGTAAGGTCGACCACTTTGAAAAAGTGGGCCTACCTTACCTGTCCTGCCTTCGGACACCACTTGATCATGCTTTATTTTACGAGAGCATTGGGCGATTCAAGCAGAATAATGAAAAATCACGGATAATAAACTATATTCTCGCATAATAAGGTATTGTCTCACAAAATACTGTGTAAGAAAGAAAAACGAAGTTTAAATGATAGAGTTGAGAAGAGAGTGGATTCGCTCATGGGCAAAAGTCTGTTTCCTGGATCTAAGTCGGCGATATTGTAAACGTCACTAAGTTAGTCCCATCCATAAGATTACTTTACTAGAGGATAGCATTTTAGCCAGTATGGCAGAGCTGATGCTTCCCTGCCATACTGGCTAATGTCTACGAGTGCTTATGGCTACCTGTAGATGAACTAAAAAAATAGTTTAGATTTGAGTCTTCTTGCCGCTTCGCTGTGTAAGTTGATCAAGGATGCTTTGTGCGGCTTTTACTACCTTTCCACCTTGGGAAAAAGGCGATACCCCGGCAATGTCTGCCTGACGAATGCTTTCATCCATAGGCAGTATACCGAGCAATTCCTGTTCATGAATGTTACTTTTTAAGAAGTCCGTTTCAGCTTCATTTCGTACCTTACTGCCGACGGTAAAAATATTTTTAATTCCAATATCTGAAGCAAGAGTTCTTATCTGCGCGGCAGTTTGCAAGCTGCGGCTTCCCGGCTCTACAACTATAATCAAGGCGTCAACAGATTCTGCCGTTCCGCGTCCGAAGTGTTCAATCCCTGCTTCCATATCCATCACGACACAATCATTCTTTTGGAAAAGAAGATGCTTCATAAGCGTTTTGACCAAGGCATGTTCCGGGCAGATACAGCCGCCCCCGCCCTGCTCTATGGTTCCAAGGAGCAACATGCGTATGTTTTTATAGTCAACTGCAAATTGATCCGGAATGTCTGAAACTTTAGGGTTGAGTGAGAAGAAACCGCCGCTGCCTTCTGCGCCTGTGCGTTCTTCTGCAAGTTCTTTCAACTGCGAAATAGGCGTGACATTCCGCAGGCTTTCTTCGGGGATACCGATAGCTGAACCCAGATTAGCGTCAGGATCAGCATCTATTGCCAGTACAGGAAGCCCTTGCTCAGCAAGAAGTCTGGCTAAAATTCCCGCAAGAGTAGTCTTGCCTACCCCACCCTTTCCTGTGATCGCAATTTTCATTATATATCTCCATGGAAGGAGTACCCCGTGCAGGGGTACTCCTTTTGATTTTATGTGAACAACCCTAAGCTTTTACGACGCTCCAGAATTTCATCATAGAGCTTGTCAGCCGCTTTTACAGGGTCGGTTTCGGGTATGAAAAAGCCACCAAAGATATCTTTTACGTCTTCGGTCAATGCTTTTACTACTCCGGGAGCGCCTGTTATTTGCGGCATGACACCCACATGGGTCGGTAAGCCCAGTGCTACTGCCCAGCTTCCGATGGCAACTGCCTTTTCAGACATCAGCTCCGGGGCAGAAGCAACCACAGGTAGATCACTAAGATCTTTGTCGAGAGCATTGGCCAGTGCTGAAGCCAACTGAACCGCTCTGGAATTGTCTACACATGACCCCATATGCAGGACAGGAGGGAGAGGACCACCGAGTCCTGCAGCTGTCCCGACTGCAGTCAGCACTCCGAGCAGCGATTTGCCTGCATATTCTTCTGCAGCGTTTTGCGTCATCATACCATCTTTGGCATATGCTCCGGCTCCGCAACCGGTAGCGAGTACCAGAACATCTCGTTTGAGCAGTTCCTTAACCATAGTCCTGTATGCATGGTCCTGTTTGACCTTGACGTTATTACATCCTGCAAAAAGGGCTACACCCTTGATCTCTCCACTTACAATTGCATCAATCAGAGGTTTGAGAGGATCTTTTGCATTGACGTGGGTAAGTGCACCGATGATTGCCTCAACACTGAAACCCACGATGGCTGTTTCTTTAACCTTGGGAATATTAATCCGCTTAGGATCGCGTTTCTTAAATGCCTCAATGGAAAGGGTGACAATTTCCCGGGCCCGCTCAAGAGCGTCTTCTTCGCTGAATTCGACATGACGCGCACCTGTTATCTTGTTGTCGGGCATAGTTGTTATTACTTCAGTGTGATAACATTTACCGGCAGTTGCAATGGAAGGCATAATACATTGTACATCTACAACCATCGAATCGACAGCTCCGGTCAGTATCGCCAATTCCTGTGAGAGATAGTTGGTGGCAAGGGGGATTCCGTGGCGCATCATCACTTCGTTACCTGTACAGCAAATGCCGACAACATTAATCCCTTCCGGTGCCCCGGCATCAATGGCTGAGTCGTTCATAAGCATGGCCATGTCACAGATAACTTCGCTTAATAACGGGTTATGGCCATGCAGTGCAATGTTAACAGCACCTTCTTTGAGAACTCCCAGGTTGGCTTTGCTAATAGTTGGTGCAGGTGTTCCGAAGAGCACATCTGAAAGTTCTGTTGCCAGCACCATACCGTTATAGTCAGCTAGAGCTCCACGAATACCGCCCATGAGTAAATTTATATGATCGCTGTCACATCCGACATGAGTTCGAGCCATAATATTAGCAATTGCGGCATCAATGTTGTGCGGGAGTACCCCGGCCTTTTTAAGCCGTTCAATTCGCTCTGAAGGGAGAGTTTTGGTTATCCAGGTGCAACCTTTTTTGTGGTCCTGATTTCTGAAGTCATCCAGTGAAATCCGGGCCACTTCTGAAGCTATCTCTTGTGAAGATTTTTCTTCAACATCTATGTCCAAGGTTTCAGCAACTTTAAGGAGCTTAGCTTCATCCTTAATGCGGTATGCCTCAAGCCCTTCATCTCCAACATGTTTCATGGCAAGGGCTATGTGTCTGCCGTGTTCGGAATGTGCGGCAGCCCCGGCAGCCTGCATACGGATCAGGTTACGGGCGACGATAACGTCAGCTGTTGCACCGCATATTCCTCGGTCGGGTCCGTTACCGAAGGGATCAATCCTGCAGGGGCCCTTCCAACAGATACGGCAGCAGATACCCAGTTCGCCGAATCCGCATTGGGGCTGCATCTTCTCATAGCGGTCCCAGGGAGTATCAATACCCTCAGCCTCAGCAATGGGGATAAGGGTTGCCATGGATTTGTCTATGGATTTGTCTTGGCTCATATTATTATCCTTGATTGTTAGAGTGGATGTGGGCCATTTCCCGGGCTCGGGAGCGCATCATCATTTTCCGGTATTCAGAAAGTTTAATCAGTTTCAATGCACCCGTAGGACACGCGTTCACACAGCTGCATAAAGGTTTGCTGCCAGCAGTACTGCGGTGCTCACACAGGTTGCATTTTTTGGCTATTCCCAGATTGGTTCTGCCCGGTTCTACGGCAAATCCTTCCCGGCAGACTTCGATGGCACCGAAGGGGCAGGCGATTACACAAGCCTTGCACCCGATGCATTGTTTTTCATTAATTTTGACAATACCGCTGTCTTGATAAATAGCCCCGGTCGGACATGCGTATGCACAGGGAGCATCTTCGCATTGACGGCATTGCATGGGGACATTAATTCCATCAATCTGGATAATGTGAATTCTGGAAACAAGCTTGTATCCGTTCATCTGGGCCTCAATCAGGTTGCATCCACTATGGCTTTCGGCACATGATATTTCGCATTGCTTGCACCCGATGCATTTTTTCTGGTCTCCATAAATGATTGAATTGTCGTGATATTCAGGCACGTTTTACCTCTTTTTGTATTTAGTCCGCTTCGAAACTTTTCACATAAAGCTCACGCCCGCTTTTCAGGCGCATTGTTTTGCTTCCACAGTACGGGCATTCCATCTCTTGTTTTTTTACGGGGAACACCTTCCTGCATCTGTTGCACTCTGCAGTTGCTTTAACCGACTCAATGATCAGTTCAGCTTCAGCGGCCAATGTTGGTTCTGCTACTAGTTCAAAACAATCTCGCAGTGTCTGGACTTCTGCACAGGTAAATTCTCCCAAGCACATGGTGATTTTGTTGACTTTGTTGAGATGTAGCCTTTTGACTTCTTCTTCAACGATGCTCATTATTCCTAGTACAATGGAAGCTTCGTGCATTATTTCACTCCACACCCCATGCATGCAGGGCCATGCAATGGATTAAAGTTGTTTCTTTAATAAAGCGCAGTTCCGGAACAAGTTCTGTCCAATAGTTGACAGAGCTAAAAAATTGCAGAAAAAAACCGCCGCCCTGCATAGGCAGGGGGGCGGTTTAATCATCCGGCAATATATTGGATCACTTTGTCAGAAGTCTATCGCTCGGTACATGAGATACATGGGTCGATGCTGTTTACAATAAGGGGAATATCGGAGACTTTGCAATCTTTCATCATTATCTGCAATGCGTCCCAGTTCATATAGGTAGGAACCCGCCACTTCAGACGTTGCGGTCTGTCTGTTCCATCTGATTTCAGATAATAAATAAGTTCTCCACGCGGAGCTTCCGAACGGGCCACGGATTGGCCTTCGGGAATATTGGGTAAACGGTCAGGAACAGTTGGTCCAATGGGCATTTGATCAAGACTTTGTTCTATGAGCGATACAGCATCTACAGCTTCCCGTAGACGGACCAGCGCCCTGCTCTGTACGTCTCCTCTTGTTTCGGTTTGAACGCTAAAGCTAAGTTGGTCATAAGCGGCGTACGGTGCCTTGTCGCGGATATCATATGCTATCCCGGAGCCTCGGGCTACGGGCCCGACAACCCCCATATGAATTGCATCTTTTTCTGGCAGGATGCCGACACCCTGTGTTCTGGTTTTGATCAGCGGTTCATTTTCGTAGAGGCGGTATATTCTATCGAGTGACTTTTTTAATTTTTCGAGCTGTCCGCGCAAGAATTGTTCAGTTTCTTCTTCTAAGTCATATTTGACGCCGCCGATACAGTTGGCTGCAAGGTCCATGCGGTTGCCGTATACCCCTTCCTTGGCATCCTGTATTAACTCCCGGATTTCCATGACATGCATAAACATGGATTCGAAACCTATGATATGGGCCAAGATACCGACGTTAAATAAATTGGATGCTATGCGTTTAATCTCATCTGCAATGACCCTTAAGTATGTGGCTCGAGGCGGAACAACTATCCCGGCGAGATTTTCGATTGCCATGCAGTAGGTGCAGGGATGGCTGTTGGAGCAGAGAGAACATAGGCGTTCAGTGAGGGTTATATTCTGGAAATAGTTGCGTTGCATGGCCAGCGATTCCATTCCCCGGTGAACATGACCGGCAGTTATTTCAAGATTTTTTACCGTCTCTCCTTCAACATCCACCCGGAAATACATCGGTTCTTCAAGAGCTACATGTAACGGGCCTATGGGCATTGTATATTCAGCCATTATTCGACCTCCTTTGCCCAGTCGGGAGTGGTGGTTTCGGAGAAAATTTTTTCCCACAGCATACTGCTGGAAGCACCGTTCATCATTGATGAGAGTGGGACCAGACGGTTCATGACTCCGCTATCAAGGGTCGGATCAAGAAAGAGTCGTCGGGGCTTCGGTCTCCCCGTTAATTTGAGGTCATAGAGCTCTGCAAATTCACGTTCATGCCAGTCGGCATTGGCGAACAATCCGACTATAGAGGGGACAGTCCGGACTTCCGGGGGAAGCTTCAGGTTCAAAGTGAATATAACTCCGTTTATGTCGAAGCTGTAGACAATTTCCATTTCTCCATCCGCTGTGAATTTATCTTTATTGTAAGCGGTGATGGTACACAGTCTGGCTCCGTATTCTGTCAGCTTTTCAACCACTTCGGTTAACACTTCAGGTCTGGATAGCTGACACCAGACAAATGTGTTTTTGTTTGCATCACATGTGTATTCCAGATCGGTATACTGTAACAGTGCGTCAAAAGAATCGAGAGATGCATTTAGGTGGTGGGACATACTATCTCCTTTCAGCATCAGGCTTGATTATTTGTAATTGGTTACGAGCTGTATGGCGGCGCCTGCATTCAGGGCATATCTTCATAATATATTCAGCTTCATTTGATCCTATGGCTTTGGTGCCGAGTTTGTCTCGTCGCAATGGAAGCATGCGTTTTCCACAAGCAAGACACTTGGGGTATTGAACGAATTTGGTTTCGCAGCAGCGGTACTTTTCATCCTGCGCGTGGGCCAGATGCCAATTTTGGCTCATGTGAATAGCCTTTGTGGGACAGTAGTGTTCGCAAAGGCCGCAGAATGTACAGGTGTTGTGCCAGATTCTAAACTCTACACCATCTCCAATGGGAGTATCTGTCATTGAGATAGCGCCTCCGGCACAAACGTGGCTGCATATACCGCAGGTAATGCAAAGAGATGGATCCAGCACCGCACTGCCGCGAAACCGTTTAGGAGTGTGTGCCTTTCCCAGAGGGAACGGTTCTGTTGATGGTCCTTTAAGAACGTTTGAAATAATTACTTTTAGAAAGGGAAACATTATTTCACCTCCGCAAGCCGGTTCTTCCAGAGTTCGCAGGCTTTCATAATGCCTTCGATAATCGCTTGTGGTCTGGGAGGACAGCCGGGAACATTTATATCGATCGGGATGTATTGGTCCATGGGCCCTTCAATTGAGTAACTGTCCCTGAAGACTCCTCCGGAGATGGGACAAATTCCGACTGCAACCGTGATCTTTGGATGAGGGATTTCTTCATAGACGCTCAGGACGCGCTCCTTGACTCTCGTGGTCAGCGGACCGGTGATGAGTACAATGTCGGCATGACGTGGACTGCCGCAATATTTACAGCCCAGACGTTCCACATCAAAACGCGGTATCAGGGCTGTGGTGGCCAGTTCCACATCACAACCGTTACACGAACCGGCATTGATTCTGTACAGCCACGGCGAACGTGGAACCATACGTTGGATCATTTTAAGCATGATAACCTCGCTTAATTAAGAAAATATACCAACCCCAGACTAAGGTAAGCCAGTGAGGAAGGATACTTTAAGAAAAAGATAAAGCCTTGCTCCACTCTGAGTCGTCCGGTGGAAGCCCTGAAGAGGGAGACTGAAACGATCATCAGTACAAGACATTTTAATAAGTGGAAAACAACATTGACTGCCGCCCCGCCAGGCAGGGAGCTAGGTAAGAACAGGGCAACACCTAGACTGAGCACTACAAACAGTTTTACGGCAGACATCAGGTTGAAAAGGGCTAAAAGGGGGCCGGAGTACTCAAGGATAGGGCCTTCAATGACCTCTGTCTCCGCTTCAGGAATATCAAATAGTCCAACTCCCATTGTTCCCGAAATAAAGACAAGGTATGCCAAAAATGCAGGGAGCATTAAGGGGTCTAGAATGAACGGACCATGTGAAAGCTGATAGTTGATGATCCCGTTTAGTGAGAAGTCTCCTCCGGCCCGGAGAGCGGTCGCAAGAAGGGTAACCAGAAGCGGAATCTCGTAAGCAAACATAATGATCATTTCACGGGAGAAGCCGAGAGCTCCGTAGGGGGAGCTTGAGGCTGAACCTCCCAGCATAAAAGCTATTGCCGGAAGGGCAAGCAGGTAAAGCAGGACAAATATGTCTGACGCTCCGGGAATTCCCGACCATGCGCCGCTTATGGGAACAATGGCGGCACAGGTCATGGCCCCAGCCAGTCCGAGAATCGGGGCAAGCAGGAATGTTGCGGAATTGGCTGTTTGAGGAATCAGGGTTTCCTTAGTGCACAGCTTCACGATGTCGTAGATAGGCTGCAAAAGAGGGGGGCCGACCCTGCGTTGCAGTCGGGCAACGGTTTTTCTGTCGGCTCCCTTGAGCAGCAACCCGGTTATGAGGGCGAAAATACCGCCTGGAAATATGAGCATTGCCGTTCCGGCGCTGATGTATCCTTCCAGCATTATGCTTTCTCCTTGAAGAACGGAATTTGGATGAGGCCTCGTAAGCGCTCTACAAATTGTAAAGGGGCTTCATATAAGTTTGAGGCCGAAACATTGGTTTCCTTTGGGGGAAGTTCGGTAACTCCACATAAATGGATTCCTGTCCGTCTGACTTTTCGGGATAAGATCCGGAGTAAAAGTATTGAAAGGCAGAGGGGAATTAACAACATGAAAGCCATGAGAGAGGCGTTCCATTCTCCAGAACCTCCGGTTATTCCACCCAAACTGGTCGCAATAGGGGTGATTCCCAGAGATGACTCGATTGTTGCAATGGGCTTAAGCAGCAGGCCAGGGAAGATTCCTGTCACAATACTGATAGCAGAGAGTATGCACATTGGTATAAGCATCGTGAGTTTTGCTTCTCGTATATGTGCATATTTCGGAGAGAGATGACCAAAGAATGCTGAATGCAAAAACTTGGCAAAATAAGCCAGAGTAAGCACGCTCCCGGAAAGTGCGAGGAGTGCGAGCAGAATTTCATTTTGTTCAATCAGAGCTGTGTAAAGAATCCATTTGGAAGTGAAGCCACTAAAAGGAGGAACTCCGGCTGCAGAAAGAGCGCTGATTCCGAAAGCAAGGGTTGTCAGTGGCATGCGCTGCCCGATGCCGCCCAGTTCATCCAGTGAGTGGGCATGAGTTCTGTACATCAAGGCTCCTGCACACAGGAAGGCGAGGTTTTTAAAGACCATATGGTTAACCAGATGCAGCATTCCCCCAGCTATTCCCAATGAGGTGCCAAGGCATATTCCCAGCAGGATGTACCCCATCTGACTGACAGTGGAGTATATGAGTACAAGCTTTATGCTTGAATGGGTTACGGCTTTGTAGGCGGCATAGAAGATTGTCACTCCGGCAATCCACGCGGATATATACATTAACCCCTGCATTTCAGGGCTTGGTAGAATGCCGTGACCAAGGACAAAACAAAGCAGGATAAATCCGATGGGAGCACTTTTCAGTAGTACTGCTGAAATGTATCCGCTGATGGGCGTGGGAGCCGTTGACGGGTGCATCTGCCAATCAATACGCAGCGGAAGCATGGCCGCTTTCATCAGCAACCCTATTCCGATTAGGCCTATAGGGAGCAACCAGGTGGTAGCGGGGATATCCGGTAAGGCTTGTGCAATCTGCTGAAGATCGTAACTGTTTGATATATTACCGAGCAGGAGAATACCAATAAGCAAAACTGAAGCTCCAGCCATATTAAACAGGAAGTACTTGCTTCCTTCAGCGAGAGCATCCTGACTTTCTTCATGAATGATTACGAAGAAAAGTGGCCAGCTGCTCATTATTTCCCAAAAGGCAAAAAAATTGAACAGGTTGGTGGATAAAGAGAGTCCAATCAGGCCACTGATCATAAAGAGGCTGCTTCCATAAAAGCGCCATTGGGTGTGGCTGTGGTCCATGTAGCCGGCCGAGTAAATAAAGCAAAGGGTGGCGGAAGCGACGACGAGTAAAGAAAAGGCCAGTGCGTAGGGTTCCGTTTCAGGAGTAGTCAGCAATAAAAGCACGCCTGTCATGGCGGTTAACACGGCAGCTGCAATACCTTGAGAACGGTTGCTACGCAGGAGCGCTATGACTGCCGCCCCGGCAAGGGGAAGCAGCGTAGCAACAGGCCAATTCAATGTAAGGTCAGGGAGGAGGTCGACAGTTCGCCATGTCGCTTCCGCCGCGAGTGAGGCTTTATTCATCCACAGTTTCGGTTGGAGACCGAATATTATACACACGGCAGCCAGAGCCATCATGCCCAGTTGCATGGTCATGGGGGCTTCTTTGACCTCCGAGTGCACACACGACTGAAAAAATAGAACTTTAAGCAACCGAGCATAGTACATGATTCCGATCAGGCTACCGGTAAGGATCAAACCGGCGATGATATATGAATCAGTCTGAACTGCGGCGTGGAGCATCAGGAATTTGCTGATGAATCCGTTGAACGGGGGCAACCCCATAATGGATAGTGTGCCGATGGCAAACCATGCGCCAGTAAGGGGCATTTTTTTACCCAGTCCCGATAACTGGTCTATGCTCTGAGTTCCCGCTCGCAGGATAAAGGCACCGGCGGAAAGAAAGAGCAGACTTTTAATGACGGCATGGTTAATTATATGTCCCAGAGCCGCAGTCGTTGTCAGCCCAGAGTCAATTCCGAGAATAAGGGCAATCTCGCCGACTTGTGCCAGAGTGGAATAGGCGAGCATTCGTTTAATGTCGTTCTGACGGAGAGCCTTAACCTCTCCAATCAGCAGGGTGCATGCTCCGGCCATCATTGTCAGTTGTGGCAGTATTGACGCTTCGGTTGCTATCCAGATCGGAACGGCCCCGCTTGCAAACAGCGGTATGAACTTCAGCAGTCCGACAATACCCGCCTTGGTCAGGATTCCTGACATTGGGGCGGAAATTGATGAAGGTGCTACAGGGTGAGCATCCGGTAGCCATGAATGAAAGGGGAATAGCCCTGCCTTTACACCCAGACCGACAAAAAACATTACTGCGATACACGCCATTACTACAAGAGGCATCGATTCGACCGGCATATATAAAGATGCGATCTCGAAACTTCCTGAGTATGAATGCCACAAGAGTATGCCATAATGCATGATACAAGCCCCAGAGACACACATTATGAAATATTTATACCCCGCTCTGAGGGCTTTTTCTGTTTGCTTGTGAATGACCAGAAGGTAGGACGTCCAGGTCATAAGTTCCCAGAAAAGGTAGAAAGTCCCTAGATCAGAAGCCGTCGCAACCCCGATTAGAGAGCCGAACATCAGAAAAAGAAAGAAGAAGTAGCGGTTTGAGTGAGGACGGTTTCCGACATACCCGATGGAATACAGGACCACGATGGAACAGATGAATGTATAGAGGAGCGCGATTAAGGCAGATAGTTCATCTAGCCCGGAATGCAGCCATAAAGTGCAGATTGAGGCTAAAGTCGTCAGCGATATTAATATATTTCGTAATTTATATGAATATCTACCCACTAGAAAAACTGCGAATGCTCCCAGATAGGGAACAAGGACAATTGTGGGCCACGGCTGTTCAAAATGAGGAAGTCCGGAGGTTTGGTGTGTGCCTAAAAGGTCCAGTGCCAGTTCTTCACAGGCATGGATAAGCGGTTCCGGAGAAATTGTCAGCAGAGCTGTTGTTGCAGCAAGAGCTACGCAAATAATTCCTGTAAACGA
Organism: Maridesulfovibrio sp.; assembly: GCF_965230075.1. Lineage (GTDB taxonomy): Bacteria > Desulfobacterota > Desulfovibrionia > Desulfovibrionales > Desulfovibrionaceae > Maridesulfovibrio. The sequence goes on from NZ_OZ245945.1 coordinate 3,786,267, forward strand.
GCAGGCGTCAGCATATTCAGTAGCCGACTCATCTACGGATATTTTTTCAAAGCATACAGCTTGTATAACCTTAATGATATACATCGCCGCAATGATGGTTCCCAGTGTGCAAGCGGCAGCAACTATATAGTTTCCATTTTCAATGGCCGCATACATAATCACGAATTTGCTGATAGCACCTTTGAACGGGGATAGGCCCATGAAAGAGAACATAGCGAATCCGAATAAGACCGAGGTATAGGGCATGGCCCTATGAATACCTCGGAGGTTATCGACATTCCATGAACCGGCGTGCATAGCCAGCCGATAAGCTGCTAAAAAGCACAGTCCGCGTATGACAGACTGGTAGGTGAGGTGGAGCAAAGCTCCTGCCGCACCTGATACTGAAGCGGTTCCGAAACCGATTAATAAATATCCGCATTCAGCCAAGGTTGAAAAGAGAAGCAGCCGCTTAAGATTCTTTGCTGAACTGAGAGCCAGCACTTCACCCAGGACCAATAAGATAGCCCCGGCGACCAAGGCAGTCTGAGAAGTAGAGAACATCTATAAAAACCTCCTGCCAGTGTGATAAAACTAAAGCAGGAGATCTTTCTGTCCGGGTTTTGACAAATTAGAATTTTAAATCAGAAAGGAAGTTGAGCTGCCTTATTTAGCTTTTCCATGTCGGGGATGAAGAAAGTGCCTCGGCGCACCTTTTCAATAAGACCAGATTTATACATCCCATTAAGAAGTGTTGAAACCATTTGGCGCGATGCCCCTAACATTTGAGCAATTTGTTCTACCGTCAAGCTGGTTTCAAGGATCACTCCCCCATCACCTTCCTTGCCGTTGGAAAGTGCTTCTTCATATAGAAATAAAGCCAGCCTCAATTCAGTATTGCGGAATGCAAAACCGTCTATGATTGAGAATGAACTGGATAAAAGCTCTCCAAGCACTTTGACCATTGTCATGGTGAATTCACTATGGGATACGGCTATTCTATGAAATTCATTAACAGGACATACGAACATACTTCCATCTTCCAAGGCTTCGCAGCTCGCTCTGGTGTGACTACTATAAACATCTCCAGGACTTAGAATAGAAAGTAAGAATTCTCTTGATGGCGAAGACAAAAAAATCCGCACTCTGCCTTCTTTCAGAATAAAGACGTAATTCTCTTCCGTGTCAGGAGAGTTTAGAATTTCACCTTTACGAAATTTGCGAATGCGGAAAGCCTTCATTATATCGGCATGTTCTGGAGCTTCAAGAACCTCAATCAGGTCAATGCTGGAAAGTTTCATTTTGGACTGCATTGTGCCTCCTTTAGGCTGAGGTTCTGATGTGACGCTTTGTATCTCTTGGATTGCCTCTAGGACCATATGGTATTGGGAATTAAGCTTATATACCATAAAAGGTTCCTTAACAAAACGAAGTAAGAAAATTTTTGTTAGATATGAAACTCTAAAGCTTCATGTATCGTCTGAGCGTGTTGTTCGCCCATTTTTAATTACTCCTTACGTTATCCAATAGACAAATACTGTCATCTGCCTGACATATTTAAACCAATTAGCAATGATTGGGGACGGCGATTTGGATGGCCGATGAATCGCCATTTACCGACTCATTACTTATTCTTTTTCAGCGCGAATTTCGCGAACTTTGCGAATTTACTAATTCAATATGAAGTGTGCGAATTTTGCTAACTTACTCGCAACGCACTTTGAGTAAATTCGCAAAATTAGCTTTTTTCGCATAAATAAAATATTTTTCGTGGTCTTCCTCCTCCTTGCGGCTTCACTTCTTCGATTCGGATATTTTTACTGGCAAGGAGGTTGTTCAGGGCCACGGTCATCTTTCGCTTTGAAATGTGGTTCCCGAAAAATTTATATAGACCGGAAGTATCCAGCTTTCCGCTAGACTCCTCCAAAGCTTCCATAATTTTCTGACAAGTCGAATCACTTTCCAGTCCTGCAAAGATGAACCGCGCTGACTGTTCGCAATAATCCCAAAGAGCAAGGGCCGCTTTCAAATGAGGGAGCCGAACGCTGTCACTTCCATCAAGCAAGGCGTAAATCAGTGCAATGCGCCGGACATAAGCTTCGGAGCGGTTAAGCACCGAACCAAGCAGATCTGCACGCTCTTTCGCCAGCAATGGATATATGTTTCCCCATTCTGCCTTAGCTTCAGGATCAAAATCCATCTGAGAACATACTTTCGAGGACTCCAGCAATGAATGAAGCTTCTTTTGAAACGACCTCACATGTTGGCTGTCCAAAGGTTCAGGAAAAGGAATCAATTTCGTTCTGCGGACGCAGAGCCATAGGAAACGGTTTGCAAAGCCATTGAAGATCTCAACCCGATCAAGTCGAGCGTGCAGCTCTTGCAAAGTAATATGGGTGGTAATGGCAACATGCGGATTTGTTGCCACCAGCTTACTTGTTTTGGTCAGCGGCTCGATGGTTCCGCCATCAAACAGGGTACGGACAATAGTTGAAAGCGTGTTGCCTTCCCGCTTTGTACAGGCCAGAGCCCCGGCAAATTCCTGATCAAGGATAAAAAGACGTTTGTCATCAACTCCGGGGTCCATCGTAATCTGTTCGCCAACTCCGGTGCTTTTATCCACATGATATTTAAGTTCCGGGTCACGTATGGCATGGATCAGGCCCTCACCACTGGACAGCGGTCCTTGAGAAGTTTGTGCCGAAACCCATTCCTTTTCATTGAAGGCGAACAGTTCCCGAATAGGAATGGATGAGGTGCCTTTACGCGCTTTCGAACTCTGCCCAACCAGCACGGCATTTATCCGGCTGTACTGCTTTTCTCCGGCAAACATGTGCGGAGACTGCCCGACCTCAACCCCGAACCGACAGAGAAAAGTCGCGAGGACGGCAATAGGATCAGCTTCAGACTTCTCCACCGCAAATTCTGCAAATTCTCCAGCAAAGCCGTAAAAAACCGCTTTGTCCGGGATCGGCCACGCTGAGGTGGTTAGCCCTGAATATGGATTGCTTTCTTCCACAACCTTCTTTCCGGCCTGTACTCCGCTCTGAAGAGTCCGTTGAACTTCCTTCGGTCCCAGACCTGTTTGTAACGCTGCTTTGGCAATAGCTTCAACATTCCCGCCATCCGCCTTCCCTGAAGCAATGTCCTTCCCGACCTGAAAAGCGACCTTGTTTAAAGAATCGTTTCGGGTTCCTTTCTCTACCTGCAGTAGGGATTGAACATATGCAGGTTGTTTTGTCTGTGAGTTGGACCCTGAGCCATTAAGAATAAGCTCTACCAGCCAAGCAGGAGCTTCAGCGGGAGAACATTCGGTTAACCATTGGTAAGAATCACCCGAAACATGAACCGATGGCGGTAGGATAATGTAACCGCCAGTTCCCCGGATATCGAGCCCCTTGCCGATCTTGCTGGCAGAGTTGCGGATCTCAATATCAGCAGGCTGTATGAAGAATAGATGCCGTCCCCCACTCCCGGTTCGCTGGGTTAATGTTTCGGGTAGTGGTGAGTTCTGACTTTCAAGCAAAGCAAGCGACTCTTCCCCGTGCGGTGGATCAATATCCAGAACAAAACTGTTCGCTCCGGTCGGGCTGCCTATATTTGCCTGTGGAAATTGCTGCCACCATTGGGTGATTTGATTAAGGTCGTTAGTCGCGCTCTTGAATCCACCGGAAACGCAAGGCCGCTTTCCTGAACATGGGAAGACGGGGAGCCCCTGCTTTGCATAGAACAAAGCAGCATCGGCAAGCGTCATAGTTGATACGGATGAAAGGGAGATCATTAAGCCTACCCCTGCAACCAGTTTTCAAGCCATGAAATCAGATCTTCACGCAGATATGCGACTCGTCTGCCGCTTTTGATGCTTTTCGGACCTCGCCCTTGGGAATCCAGATTAGCAAGGTAACCGCTTGAGATCAGACCGCCGAGGTAAAGTTTTACATCCTTACGGGCAATAATCGGGGGAAGGGTTTTGTGCAGGATTGTCAGATCAGCACCGGAAGACTCATTTGATTCTTTGATTGGCATAAGTGTTAACCTCCAAACATTTGTTAAGATGAGTGAAGGTTAACACTGTCGGGATGGCTGTGCGGAAAATTGGGAGAGTTTTTTACCCTGCGCTAAATGCCGTTAATCAACGCTATTCACGCCGTTGGGATTATTTGGGAGATTCTTCTTGTATCTGGATAGGTAGTTTTCAAATGATTTATACATAATCCTTACAGCCTCATCATGCTCCAAATACTCACGCCAAAGTCTGGGAGTCAGGGGACCACTGGAATAGAAAAGTTTCTCCTCATGAAGGACAACTTGAAAATCATCAAAACACACTGGTTTTTCGGGTGAGGATTTATCTTTAATAATATTCCAAAGGCTACGAGCAGACATTTTGCGTTCAACTCCGAGATGGTCGCAAAGCATAGCGAACCATTCAATATTCTTCTCGGCCGTTTTTACAGGAGCCTCGCCCTCAGCTTCTTCCTCAAAACGGGGAAAAGTTTCAACCGCCCAGTCATAAAAATCTTCAACGGTAACTGCCAACTCATGCAGGGATGATCTTGAAATCCTTTTGTCTTCGTTGAAGTCGTCCAGCAGATCATTCGAGATGGCTATGATTTTGAGAAGTTGTTGGATTGGTAAGTAATTTTCATCTTCTTTAAGAATGCCCGGAGATGGGACAGAGACATGGCTTAAATCGATATCAGCAAGATTTGTATAAACAACGATTGGAGAAGCTTTAAGCATCTGCTCAACAATCTTCATAGGGAACAGAAAAAGGCTTCCGTGTGCTCTATCTTCGAGCAGGGATAGGGATAATTTCAAATGCCTTTGTTCACGCGAGAAGGATCTTACGTGGTTGAGCATGTCTTCTGCGTATATGGTCAGATGGGTTGGCCTTTTGTGCCAGTGGTATTCAGGTGTAAGAGTCAAGATACCCACCACAAATAAGAATAATCATTTTTTCTACCAACAACAAAAACACCCCAATGAATATTTACAAAATCCCAACCCCATTAATCAAACAAAGATTTAACCCCTTAAAAATCAACGTCCTCAATTTCTGAAGACATTGAAACTATATTTGAGGCGTAGACCTTTTTTGAAAAACACTCTTGGTCAAATGTTGCGGGAAATTTTTATTTCGGCCAGTAGACAAAGGCGTAGATAAAAAAGACCAAAGCCAGACAATCCTTTGAAAACAAAATCATCAAAAAAGCATCCCTGCCAGACCAATCAAGAACTAAACCGTCCTGAACATAATATTTCTGGTCGTAATCATACATATCAGGGCACTCTTGAAATTGAACTCTCCGCTGTTCTATGGCTTCGTTAATTTTAGATTTTATATCTACAAACGCCTTAACCTGCCAGCTATAAAATTTTGCATAATGCAATGTATCCTCATTTGTCCATTCAAGAGGCGTTAAAGCAAACTTTTTGTTAAGCAAAAACCTTGGATATTGCACATAATACGCAGCCTCTTCTTTTGTTTCAGCAAGGCTTGGTTCAACATCAACTACCCAAAAAAAAGCAGAAGAAAAAAACTTGTCTACGCCCTTGCCAATCAAAGCCAAAAAAGCCCACAAAATTTGTAGAAAGACAACCGCAGCTAGAACTTTTAAGAGTGGGTGCCATGAGTAGTCGGATAAGACACCAATAGGAATTAGAACACAAAACCATTGCAAAACGAAAAAAAACAAATAAATAGGGAAGCCAAGAAGTACAAACAGTTTTCTAGCCCTATAATCAAGCATTCCAAACACTTTTCCTCCAATCGCTGACAAAGACGCGTTATAAAACATCTCACAGCGCTGCTTTTTATATTTATAAAATTACTGTACATGTCAAGCAGGAGGTAACTTTGATGAAATTGCGCTTCGTTTACATATTAGCATTATTTTTAATTTTGGCAGGGTGTGCAACCCCATACCAAAGCGATTGGATTAACGGCGGATATACATCAACACAGCTCGATCAGAATGTGTTTGTCGTCAGTTTCAAAGGTAACGGATTCACTAAATCAGACACAGCAGTTGATTATACTCTGCTAAGATGTTCCGAACTTACATTGGAGAATGGGTATAAATATTTTGTGATTATTGATAGTAGTCAAGACAACAAAACCAGCTCATACACGACACCAAAGACGTATCGCACAGATTTCAATTCACGTACAAATATTAACAACTACGGATATGGGACATCGGCATACACATACGGAACTGCCACCACAATGGAGTCTGGAGGGCAAACTTTTACAACCTCAAAACCAAGAATAAAGAATACAATCGTATGCTTTAAAAATAAACCTGCTGGATTTGCCTACAATGCGGAGTTACTCAACAAGTCCCTTAAGCAAAAGCACAATCTGAACTGATTTATTCACAAAAGCACTTAAAAACTTTCCCACTCAAAAGACTTTTTATCCCCCTCCACACCTCAAAAAAGTTGTACAGGAGTTGTACAAAACACAAGACACAAAAAAGGACTTACAGCCATAATGCTGTAAGCCCTTGTATTATCTGGTACCGGGAGCGAGACTCGAACTCGCAAGGGCGTGAACCCGGCGGATTTTGAGTCCGCTGCGTCTACCAATTCCGCCATCCCGGCATGCGTGAGGGATTGTTAATATTAGATGACCTTACGACTGTCAAGAGCATTTAGCAAGATATGGGCAGGATTACATATCTGCTATCCGCAACTCAATCTCCTGACTATTCAGCGCTGATCATACTTTGCTCTATTGTAAAGCGGCTAACTCAATGCTATTTCTAACTTCCTTTCATTAATTTTCTACAAAAAGAGTTTCCCATGATCCCAATCGGCTCACTGGTCAACGGTGCCGCCATCATCGGCGGTTCCATCATCGGTATTCTCCTGCACAGCAGATTTCCTGAACGCATCAGGGAAATAATCTTCCAGGCACTGGGCCTCGGCGTCCTGCTGATCGGTATTCAGATGTCACTGAAAGTCGAAGATATTCTTGTGGTTATTTTCAGCCTGATCATCGGCGGTATTGCCGGAGAACTGATGAGACTGGACACCCTTTTTGAACGCGGAGCCGGGTGGCTCAAGAAAAAAGTCGGCTCAAAGGACACCGGATTTATCGACGGCATGATCACCGCTTCCCTGATCTTCTGCATCGGGGCCATGGCCATTATCGGTTCATTTGAAGAAGGCATCAACGGAGACACCACCATCCTTTTCACCAAAGCCATGCTCGACGGATTCGCCGCCATCGCCCTTGCCTCCTCTTATGGAGTCGGGGTGCTCTTTTCCTTCATTCCGGTCGTCATCTACCAAAGTGCTCTAACCTTTTTTGCAGGATCTTTTCAGGAATGGTTCTCACCGCTGATCATTGCCCAGCTCACCGCCACCGGAGGGCTGCTCATCATTGGTATCAGCCTGACCCTGCTCGATATCAAGCGCATCAACCTCGCCAATCTGCTGCCCTCTTTGGGAGTGGTCATCGCGCTCACCGCCATGTTCAACTAAATTCACAATAAGCGGATGTTTTAAACGTTTTCATCATTGAATATTAAGATTGGATAGGTTCTAATACTATTATGAAAATCCGCTGGAAAATGCTCATCATTCTGTTGACCTTTTCCCTGACTCCTTTGTTCGTGCTCAAAACCCACGGGCTGAATTCACTTAAGGATCTGGGGGCTGATCTGCAGACCCAAACCCGCGTGACCCTGCTTGAACGGGCCACCCAGACCCTTGCTGATCAGGCTGAGGGGGCAGCGGTCATGGTCGACCTTGAGGAACGGCTCTACCGAACCACCCTGAAAAGCATTCAAGGCGAAGCTGAACTACGCCTGACCGATAACGACACTGCGCCTGTAGTCAAAGAACCATACATCACAACGCCCAACAGAAGCTTCAACCAACCGGAACTCATTCACAAACCGGAATACAAAAAAAGAGCTATGATGGGCAAAGGTATGTCCCAAATGGGACAACATACCACCATGGCTGCCGTGCAGCGCGGTGATCTCATTGACCTGCCCATAACCCTCAACCATATTTCTTTCTGGCTGCCTGAAGGCGTGTCCCGCAAAGAAACTGATACTGAAATCAATAGAATTGCTCCGCTGCTGGATGATTTTATATCCTGCGCCGCAGCATTACAGAGCCTTGTTCTCTGGCAGGAAATTGTTCTTGAAGACGGCTTGGTTGCCACCTACCCGGGCCATAATTCCTTTCCCCGCAAGTACGACCCCCGGAAGCACATCTGGTACAAAAACATTAAGAATGACCCAGCCATGGACTGGACCCTGCCCACCCCGGACCCGGCAACACGTACCCTCTGCTACAGATATTCAGCACCGATAATGGAAAACAACAAATTCATTGGTGCCACTTCCATTGTCATCCCGGTAAATACAATCATAGAAGGCTCTTTTACGGGAACTGAAACCAAGGCCGCCGAGATCATGATGGTTTCAACCGGCAGCGATGAAATTTACCGGGAGAACTCACTTCTTGTGGTGGGTAAAATCGGGGACAACGCTGAGATTAAAGTACCCCATGGGCCGATGGGAAGATTCTGGCTGCGCCCGCCAGAACCGGAATGGCTGACAGAAGACACCCCGGAATTCAAAACTCTCATTCGGGACATAAACGAAGAAAACTCCGGTGTTCTGCACATGAATTACAAGGGAATCCCATCCCTGTGGACTTACAGCCCGGTCAATACCCATCTGGCAATTCTGATCATCACCCCGGTCCATGAATTCACCGCCGAAGCGGACGAAGCGGAACAATATGTCCGGGAGAGTATAGCCAACCAATACGAAGGAACATCCCTGATCGCATTAGCGGTCATCATTTCCATCGCCATCGTGGCCTATTTTGTTTCCCAAAGCCTCTCCACCCCCATCCGCAGGCTTTCGGAAGCAATGATCAAGGTCGGAGAAGGCGACTGGGATGCCCGGGCGGACTTCCACTCCAAGGACGAACTGGGTGATCTTGCCCAGAACTTCAACTATATGGTTCCGCAACTGCGTGAGCATTCTAAAATCCGGCAGGCCCTGAGTCTGGCCGATGAAGCCCAGCAATCACTTTTCCCGAAAGCCCCACCGGAAGTAGATGGAGTTGATATCGGTGCACGCTGCACCTTCTCCGAACAGACCGGTGGCGACTACTACGACTTTGTGGGCTGCGCCACCTGCGGACCGCACACATTCGCCACCGTTATCGGTGACGTTTCCGGGCACGGTGTCAGCGCGGCCCTGCTTATGACCAGCGCCCGTGCCTACATGCGGGCTCTTTCCGGACGCGGTAAAACACTTGTGGAAGCAGCAACGGAAGTAAACCGGCTCATAACCAAAGATTGTGCCCAAACCGGGCATTTCATGACCATGTTCATGGCCGTCTGCAATGCTCAAGAACGGACCGTGAACTGGATCAGGGCCGGACATGACCCCGGAATGATCTACACCCCGGAAACCGATACCTTTGACCAGCTTCTAGGAGACGGACTGGCTCTTGGCGTGGATGAAAACTATCCCTACCGCGAGTACCTGACCCAAATGAATCAGGGGCAGATTCTGGTACTCTACACTGACGGAATCTGGGAAGCACACAGTCCCGCAGGCAATCAATTCGGCAAGGACAAGATGCAACAGGTCATTCGGGACAATTGCCATAAATCATCACAGGAACTGGCCGACATCCTGCTTATTGAAGTAGCGGCCCATCGAAAAGGTCTTCCGCTTGAGGATGACTGCACAATTATCGTGGTAAAATTCTTATGAAATACTCAATATACGAACTTGCAACATACGCATTCGATCCCCTCCACGCCTTCTGGCAGAATGAAAGGACCGAAAGAGCGGTCGCCGGAATCCTGATCGGCTGTTTTCTGGCGGCTCTGCTGGGCATTGAATTGGGCAGGCAGGGGTTGCTGCCCGCAGCAATTGCCGCCAAGACCCCGACCAGTCACTATGCCGCTGTAGGCATTGCCTTCACCCTTGTTCTGGTGCTGGAGGTAATCAGTTTCATCTTTGTACTGCCCTGCTCCTTTTCCAAATCCGTGGGCAAGCAGCTTGAAATTCTCTGCCTGATCCTCATGCGCAATTCTTTCAAGGAACTGGTCAATTTTCCAGAACCGATCACCTTCACCGGCAACATGACACCCATTTACCAGATTCTTTCAGACGGAGCCGGAGCCTTTGTCGTCTTTGTATTGCTGGGAATATACTACAAGGTCCAGAAATCCGGACCAACCTTGAAACCGGCATTTAAATTCAGTTACGTTGCCAGCAAAAAACTGGTCGCCCTCATGCTGTTGGGCCTTTTCATGGGTCTGGGAGCATACGTATTCTATTGTTCAGCCAAGGGGCTGCCCAGCTTTGACTTTTTCAGTACGTTCTACACCATCCTGATTTTCAGCGACATCCTGCTGGTGCTCATTTCCCAACGTTTTCTTCCGGCATTTCACGCTGTTTTCAGAAATTCAGGATTCGCGCTGGTCACCCTGTTGATCAGGCTTGCACTTGCGGCCCCGCCCTTCTACAATGCAGCTCTCGGGGTTGCCTCGGCCGGCTTTGCGGTCCTCTTAACCCTTGCATATAACACATTTTATATAAACAAAAAGGAATCCTGAAGTGAAAAGCATCTGCATCTTCCTCGGTGCCAATCCCGGCAACGATCCTAAATACGCACAAGCGGCCCGCAACATGGGCCGGGAACTGGCCCAACGCGGCCTGACCACAGTTTACGGCGGTTCACGCACCGGACTCATGGGCATTCTTGCTGAAAGTGCTCTGGAAGCAGGAGGCAAGGTCATCGGAGTTATCCCGGAAAGCCTCTATAAGATTGAAATCGCCCACACAGACCTTACAGAATTGCATGTTTCCGATTCCATGCACGAACGCAAAGCCCTCATGGCCGAACTTTCCGACGGCTTCATTGCCATGCCCGGAGGAATCGGAACCATGGATGAAATATTCGAAATATTCACCTGGGCACAGCTCGGCTTCCACTCCAAGCCATGTGGTCTGCTGAATGTTGACGGCTACTACGACAAGCTGCTCAGTTTTCTGGACGGTGTGGTTGAGGAAGGCTTTCTAAAAGATATGCACCGGGAAAAACTGCTTACTGCCGAAACCCCGGACCTGCTCATTGAATCATTCGCCACCTACGAACCGCCCAGCGGATCAAAATGGGTGGAGAAAGTGGACGTCACCCAAGGCAAAAGACAGTAAAAAAGAATCCCCCTACTAATGGCAGGGGGATTCTTATTTCTTGCTCCGTTCCGAAAACTCAGGATCTACAAAATAAATCATCCTGCTGCGCGGCGAAAGGTAATCAAAGACTTCGCGCGCCAGCTTGGCGGGATTAATCGAGTTGGTTATTGTATATTCAGACTCTTCTTCCAAATCTAAAATCAGGGCTTCTTTCTTCGGGACTTCCGGATCATATATAACAACGCTGGGCAGTAAGGGTTTTGCAAGATTTACGGAAATAACCATCCCTACCTTTTCATCATTGAGAACAACTACTGTTCCCGGAGGGTAAATACCCATACATTGTATAAATGCAGACAAGTAATCCGGCTCAAAATAACCGGCCGTTTTGGAAAACATATACGACAAAGCCTGATAAGGGGTCAGCGATAACGCCGGATCATGTTTGTTAATGAGTAAATCGTAGAAATCGGCAATGGCCACAATTTTGGTCAGCTTGCCCAAGTCTGCTCTTTGCAATCCTCTAGGATATCCTCCGCCGCAGCAACGTTCATGATGCTCATACACAATCTCCATTGCCTCAGGAGGATAATCCTCACAACCGGATAGAATATTCACACCATAAAAAGGATGTTTACGCCCCACTTCCGCTTCAAACTTTGTAAGCTTTCCTTTTTTATGCAAAATTTTCTTTTCTATCTTTGCCTTGCCTATGTCGTGAAAAAGACCTCCCATTGCGAGTATGCGCATCTCCTCTTCATCCAACTCCATGGTTCGGCCCAAAATCAAAGATAGAACCGTAACGTTCATGGAGTGGTAGTATACTGTATCGTTCTTATCCACCTGCAAATTCAGGACATGCATAAGAGCTTCGCAATCACTTAAGAAATATTTACTCAAAGTTTTCGAAAGAGTATTTGCCTCCTCAAAGAACTGCATATTCCCTCTGGTGATTGAAAACATGAGGTCTTCAACCTGCTTCACGGATATAGAATACTTCTGCTCCGCGCGGGCAACAGATTCTTTCTTCTCCTTTAGCTTTTCCATCCGCTCTTTCTTCTCTTTGAACAGATCATCTGGAATCGTATCAAATTGAAGCTTCGAAGGACGTAGACTTGACTTCTGCTTCGTGGCTTCCAAAGGCGTGACCAAACTTTTGTCCGGAATGCAAATAACCTTACCAACCCCCAAAGAGCGCAAGGTTTCAATCGTCTTGAAATCCTTAATGCGGAAACTACTGGTCAAAAACGGATGTCGATACCACGGCACACCCACGAGTTTGATATAAACTCCGGGCCTCAGCCGATCCACATCGACCATATGTTCACCATTTTTGAGTCTACCCATATGAACTCACCACGCGACTAGCTTTAAAATATATTTTTTTCCTTAATGGTTATCTTCTTCGTTATATCTATTATGTTTTCCGCATTCCTATGAATGTAATCGATCATTTTGGAGTCCAGCACCTGCGCCCTCGCTAAAAATTTCATTCTCTTGCCTTTAACTACCCCATAAACATCTTCGGCCAGCTCCATTCCCTCGACAAGCCCCAACGGATAAACTTCACGTATATGATACTGCGCTTCTGCCCCCAAAAGCCCACCAAGTTCTTTGATTACTTTCGGGTCATACCTATTGCTCCGTAACTTCATCATGGCAAGCGCTTCACCCGGCCCCCGGCCGCCAGCCTTTAGTCTGTCGAAATCGGAAACAACCTTTAAAATTCTCGCACCCACAGGAATTTCATCTCTGGAAAAGCCTCCATCACTGCCAGCATCCATGTAATGAGCTTCCTGCAGAGAAAGTTTTGTACAAACATCTTCAAAATACGGCAGCCTTGATAGCAATTTGGCCGAATACTCAGTGTGACGGGTAAAGATGCTGTAATCAACACTTCCGAAAGCGTCTCCTGTCTCAATCATATCCAACAACCGATCTGGAAGAAAAACGAATCCAATGGAAGACAACACGGCAGCAACCTCCGTACTCCATGGATCAGGATCTCCCAATTTTCTGCTCAAGCCCTTCACCAGCGGCAAAATACGCGCAGTCCTGCTGTTTAGCCCGGGGTTATGCATGGCTGCGATATCACTGACCATCCTGATTACAGCACGGGTCATTTTACTGGACATATGAGATTCAACGTTTGACAGGCGGTGAAACTCTAAAGCATCCCGCAAGGCCTTCTTTAATATTTTAAGTGAACAGGGTTTGGTTAAAATCCTGAAAACACCACACTCATTTACAGCATTGATTGCCATTGCAAGATCGGCATTGCCACTGAGCAGAATTCGTACAGACGCAGGGGAAACATCCTTAGCTTTGGTCAAGAATTCCACCCCGTCCATCTCAGGCATCTGATAATCAGAAACAATCACATGGAAGGAACCATCTGTCTTTAAAGTTTCAAGAGCTGCAGCTCCGGAAGGACAGCAGGAGATATGAAGTCTTTCGGTCGATATTTTTGAAAATAGCAAGTGGATAGCTACATCGTCATCAACAAAAAGAATTTTATACATTATTGCCTCCAGACCGATTTTGACAAACGGCAGTCATTAATATCTCCAGCATAATACTTCTTTGAATATAAAATAACCCTTTTCAAAAAGAAAATAACTACTTTTTTATTATTAATTTACCCGTAGTTACAAATATAAGACCTTCAAACTGGCTAAAATATATTATAAATCAAAAAGAAGGCTGACAAAAACAGGAGGGTCTTATATAGAAAGGTAAAGCCAAAAATGGAGGGCACACGATGAAACAGTCCGACTACATTGAACTTGAAGACAGATTTGGCGCACAGAACTATAAACCTCTCGATGTCGTAATAGAAAAAGGCGAAGGAGTCTGGGTCTGGGATGTAGAAGGTAACAAATACATGGACTGCCTTTCCGCATACTCCGCTGTTAATCAAGGCCATTGCCATCCACGTATCAAACAGGCCATGCAGGACCAGCTTGATAAACTGACTCTTACTTCCCGGGCCTTCCGCAACGACCAGCTGGGACTTTTCTACGAAGAACTCTGCTCCTTAACGAACTCTCATAAGGTACTGCCCATGAACAGCGGTGCCGAAGCAGTAGAAACCGCCATTAAAGCAGTGCGCAAATGGGGTTATATGGTCAAAGGAGTACCCGAGGACCGTGCCGAAATCATTGTCTGCGCTGATAATTTCCATGGCCGGACCATCTCCATTGTAGGTTTTTCCACCGACCCGGTGTCCCGACGGGGTTTCGGTCCTTTCACCCCGGGATTTAAAGTTATCCCCTTTGGTGATCATAAGGCCCTTGAAAACGCCATCACCCCGGATACTGTGGGTTTTCTTGTTGAACCAATTCAAGGCGAAGCCGGAGTAATCATCCCCCCTGAAGGCTATCTGAAAAAAGTCCGCGAGATATGCACAGCCAACAACGTTAACCTGATTCTTGATGAAATCCAGACCGGACTTGGCCGAACCGGGAAACTGCTGGCCGAAGAACATGAAGGAATTGAAGCAGATATAACCCTCATCGGTAAAGCCCTTTCCGGAGGCTTTTATCCAGTCTCGGCAGTGCTTTCCAATACCGAGGTTCTCGGCGTACTCAAACCCGGTGAACACGGCTCAACTTTCGGCGGCAACCCGCTGGCTTGCGCCGTGGCAAGGGAAGCCCTGAAAGTGCTTCAGGATGAAGCACTGATCCAGAACGCCGAAGAAATGGGTAAAAAATTTCTCGATGGCTTGAAATCCATCAACAACAGCAAAATACGTGAAGTGCGCGGCCGGGGTTTGCTTCTGGCTGTTGAATTTAAACTTGATGCCGGGGGAGCAAGACAGTACTGCGAAAAGCTTAAAGAAAACGGGCTGCTCTGCAAGGAAACCCATGACAATATCATCAGGTTTGCACCTCCGCTGGTGATTACCGCCGAACAGGTGGACTGGGCCCTTGAACGCATTAAACCTATTCTCTCAACTTAAACGGCAATAAACATCCTGTTTTCAAAATATTGCAACCGCACAGGTACTTGCGCATGGCACTGAGCAACAGATTTGCGACTATATTCACAGGAACACTTATATTCTTCCTTGTTTCTATAATGCCCTCATTTGCATTTCAGGAAGAATTGAGATTCGACCGTCTTTCACTAAACGAAGGACTTTCGCAATCGTCCATTCTGTGCATGCTACAGGACTCACGTGGATTCCTTTGGTTTGGAACCTATGACGGATTGAACCGCTATGACGGCAGGAACATAAAAATATACAAAGGCGGCACAGCCAAGGGAGCGCTTTCCGACGGGAACATCCGCGCACTCTACGAAGACAGATCCGGTGTTTTATGGATCGGTACAAAGGGAGGCGGTTTGAACCGCTACGACCGCCACACTGACAGCTTTAAGAACCACCAGCCGATTCCCGGAAACACCAATTCGCTTTCAGCTAAAGATGTAAGTGCGATATTCGAAGACTCAAAAGGACGCTTATGGGTTGGAACCCATAAAGGGGTAAACCTCTTTAACCGCGAGACAAACACCTTTATCCGCTTCCAGAACTCAGAAGTTCCGGGAAGTATCAGCCATGACGAGGTCAGATCTATTTATGAAGACCTTGAAGGCAACATCTGGGTGGGCACTGCTGTAGGATTGAATCTGTTTAACAATGAACAGAAGACATTCAAAACCTTCCTGAGTGACCCGGATGACAAGAACAGCATCTGTGACGACACCGTACTCTGCTTTTACCAGCAAAATCAAAATGAGCTCTGGGTCGGCACCAAAAAAGGGATATCCATCCTTGATGCCCGCCAAGGAAAATTTAAAACCCTGTTTCGCTCACTTGAGATAAATGACATTTATCAGGACCGCTCTGGCAACCTCTGGCTCGGAACCCTTGAAGGATTGGGCAAAAGAGATCCGGCAAGCGCATCAGCGGCTCCGGAAAAAATGATGTTTGACTTCTCAAAAAACAACCAGCTTGATCACCAGAGCCTGAGCAGCAACAAGGTAACCAAGGTAATGGAAGACAACTCCGGGGTCATCTGGGTCGGAACCTATACCGACGGGCTGAGCAAACTGCCTCCCAAGATGCAGGCCTTCGGTATCCTGAGCCGCCAACCTTGGAAAAAGGACACCCTCTCAGGGCTTGAAGTCAGCGCAATACTTGAAGACCGGGAAGGACTGCTCTGGATCGGGACCTATAAAAACGGTCTGAATACCTACGATCCCCGGACAGGTGAAATTAAATCATACAGCACTAAATCTGCTTCACCGTGGAAACTTTCCGGTGACAGGATCAACTGCATTTTTCAAGACAACTCCGGTCTTATCTGGGTTGGAACCCGCAAAAAAGGTGTCTTTGTAATCGATAAGGCCAAAGGGATCGTTGAAAGATACAAATGGGATAAGAAAAATGAAAATTCCCTGAGCCAGAACAATATCTGGTGGATATACGAAGGAAGCATGGGCTACATCTGGATCGGAACCAGCAAGAAGGGACTTAACCGTCTTGACCGCAAGACAGGTGATTTCAAGCGCTATAGCCATTCCGATTCAGACCCGACCAGCCTCGGCCATAAGAGGGTCCGCAACATTTTCGAGGACAGCAACAACAACTTCTGGGTCTGCACCAATGCCGGCCTTAACCTCATGGACCGCCAAAAGGGAACCTTCAAGCATTTCCGCCATGAACCGGACAACCCGCAATCACTATCCAACAACCGGGTAACCCCTGTTGCTGAGGCTGCTGACGGCTCACTCTGGCTGGGCACAGATTCCGGCCTGAACAGATTTGATCCGCAGACCGGCATCTTCACCCGCTACAGCGAAATGAACGGCCTAGCCAATGACGGAATCCAAGGACTATGTCTTGACGACAACGGCCATGTCTGGGTCTCTACTTTTAAAGGTGTCTCCCGTCTTGATCCGGTCAGCGGCAAGGTCTGGAATTTCGGACCCTCAGACGGACTACAAGGCATTGAATTCTGGATTAATTCCTACAACAAAGGCCAAACTGGAAAGATATATTTCGGCGGATTGAAAGGCCTGAATATGTTCAATCCCCGCAACATCAAGATCAACAGGACTCCTCCACCAGTGGTCATCACCGACCTGACCATTATGGGCGCTCCGGCCGATCTGAAAACAAACATCACTGAGTCAGATCAGGTAACACTGTCATGGAAAGATGCCATGTTCAGCTTCCAGTTCGCGGCCCTAGATTACCAGAACCCGAAACTCAACCGCTACCAGTACAAGCTTGAAGGCTTCAACGATGAATGGATAGATTCCCCAGATGCTACAGCCACATTCACCAACTTCGATCAAGGCTGCTATGTCTTCAAGGTCAGAGGTTCAAACAGCGACGGCATCTGGAATGAAAACGGGGCCAGTTTAAAACTGACCATCATTCCTCCATTCTGGAAAACTTTGTGGTTCAAAGCTGTATTGGGAATTTTGGCTCTCATTCTACTCATCATCATTGTGCGCCAACGCACCCGAGCCGTAGAAAAACAAAAAGAACTGCTGGCCGAAGAAGTGGAAAGCAGAACAGCGGACCTTAATCAGGAAATTGAGGAGCACAAAAAGACAGAGAAAAGACTCGAACAGGCCATCCTGAAAACAGAGGAAGCCAATGAAGCCAAAAGCGCCTTCCTCGCCAGTATGAGTCATGAGATACGCACCCCCCTCAACTCAATTCTGGGAGTTGCCGATCTGCTCAAAGATACCCCCCTCACCGATGAGCAGGGCGAATATGTCAATATATTTGAATCATCAGGAGAAATCCTGCTGACCATCATTAATGACATTCTTGATTTCTCAAAAATCGAAGCCAATCATGTCAAGCTTGAGAAAATCCCCGTCGACCTGCTGCAGGAGACGGAATCACTCATGCAACTTCAGGCTACGGCTGCTTCTTCACGCCACGTGGAACTGGTCATGCGCTACAAGCCAGACGTACCGGAAATTGTCCTTGGAGACTCCACCCGGATACGCCAGATATTACTTAATCTCCTTGCCAACGCGGTTAAGTTTACCAGCAGCGGCGAAGTCTCCATTGTTATTTCCCGGGCCCCGGAAAGCAATTCCCCGGACAACATAACCTTCACAATTTCTGATACCGGTATCGGGATTGCCCCGGAAAAACTGGAATCAATCTTTGAACCTTTCTCACAGGCAGACTCCTCAACCACCCGCAGGTACGGAGGTTCCGGACTCGGCCTTTCCATCAGCCGCAAATTGGCCGAGCTTATGGGCGGAACCATTACCGCCAGCAGCACTCCCGGCAAGGGCAGCACCTTCATGGTCACCCTGCCTCTACCCCGTGCACTGCAAACTCCCGTAGCAGCGCAGCCTGATCTTGGATATTCTGAAATTCTGGTGGCGGCCCGCAATCCGGAAACACTGGCCTCAATCTGCGAAACCATTAATTACTTCAATGGAACCGCAACCCCGTGTTCAACGGTAGAAAGCCTGAAAATCCTGCTTTCATCCCCGCAGGACGACAAATATAAGCTGCTGGTCTACGATCTTTCCTTAAAGGATGCTGATGGCCTAAATTTGCTCCACGCAATACAAAAAGAAGGAGTAAAGCTTCCTCCGGTACTGATACTTCAGCAGGGAGCCTGTTTTGACAAAACATACCTTGAGCAAGGCATTGCAGGTAGCGGACAGCCGCTGCCCACTTCGCGCAGACTGCTCCTGCACAATATGATGGAACTGCTTCACCTTTCCACCAAAGAAGAAAAGGGGACCGCAAACCCCAAATCTCAGGAACTGCCGCCCATAAAAATATTGCTAACTGAAGATAACATTCCCAACCGGGACCTGATCCGCCATTTTCTCAAGGATACCGGCACAACTTTGGCCATGGCTGCTGACGGAGCACAAGGCCTGAAACTGGCTACAAATGATAATTTTGATATAATCCTGTTGGATATGGAAATGCCGGTCATGGACGGACCGGAATTTCTTGTAAAATTCAGGGAATATGAAAAGACGAACAACCTTCGCCCAACCGGGGTGATCGCCCTTACCGCCCATGTTTCTGCTGAATATAGGGAGCAATGCATCTCTACAGGGGCAGACGAATTCCTGTCCAAGCCCATTAAAAGGGACACCCTGCTGCAGACCATATTGAACATCTATAACAAGACCAGATAAATGGAAAAACTCACCGCTAAACAAACCAAATGGCTTCGTGCCCTGCATATGCTCAGTGCCTGTCTCTGGGGCGGTGGCGCACTTTCACTGGTCCTGCTGCACTGTCTGTTTGTTCCTTCCTCAGGGGAAGCCCTTTACGGCAGGGATATCTGCCTCAAACTGGTGGATCAGTATGTTGTCACCGCCGGAGCACTGGGCTGCCTGGTAACCGGATTCATCTTTGCGTGGAAAAGCGCTTGGGGATTTTTCAAATTCAAATGGATCGTCACCAAGTGGGTCATAAACATAGGCTTCATCGTTTTCGGATTCACCTGCTTCATGCCTTGGCTGGACCGCATGAGCGAGCTTTCCGGCAATACAGGAGCATTGGCCCTGCAAACCCCGGAATACCTGCGCAGCCAGTTGCTCAATGAAATATCGGCATTCGCTGTATTCGGCTGCCTGCTTTTTCTAGTCTGGGTCTCGGTTTTTAAGCCGTGGGGTAAGACTAAATTCCACCTAAATTCAAAATCCAGTTAAGAAAGTGCCAGATGCAAGGCGCAAAAAATGGCTGGAACGATGCGTATTAAGGCATACGTGAGTTTCAGCCTTTTTCGCAGCAACACCGCAGATGGTGCTTTATCAACTGGATTTTTTACTCGCCTATAATCTTGACCAAGACCCGCTTGCGTCTCCCGCCGTCAAATTCTCCATAGAAAATCTGCTCCCAGGTGCCGAAGTCGAGCTGACCGTCGGTAATGGCGACTACCACTTCACGACCCATGACCTGCCGTTTCATATGGGCATCGGCATTATCCTCGTAACCGTTATGACGATACTGACTGACCGGCTCATGGGGAGCCAGCTTTTCCAGCCATACTTCGTAATCATGATGAAGCCCTGATTCATCATCATTGATGAACACACTGGCAGTAATGTGCATGGCATTGACCAGACAAAGGCCCTCTTTAACACCCGATTCTGCGAGACACTTGTCCACTTCCGGGGTGATATTGATGAACGCCCGCCTGCCCGGAACCTCAAACCACAATTCCTTTCTGTAAGATTTCATATGCTGAAGCCTCCGTATCAGCTTGACATCTGCATGCTGCAAATGCTTGATTCTCTTTTTGCCCCGCAGCTGATGCAGGGCCATCTTCGTCACAAACGAACAGCCTAAAAGCTACATAATATTTCAGGGAGAAACAACATGGACAAAGGTTACGCGGAAACTATCGCCTCCGACATCATGCAGATGCTCGAATCAGCCAAGGGCAGCGATCTGGACCTCAACAGCGGATTCCAGAATGACGCTTTCACAGCCGAGAACTTCTCCTTCGGCTACCTGTTCTATCCCCGTGAAATGCTCCTCGCCATCCCGCAGCTGCCGCAGGCGGTAAGAAAAAAAATCAAGAAATCAAACATCCTCGGAACCGTAGATCTTGAAGGTAGAAAAGTAGGTATCCACCTCATCTGCTCCATGAACAAGGGCTTTGATGAAATCGAATCCGCAGAAGACATCATTGCCGGGATCAACAACAAGGAACTGATGGATTTCAAGGAACAGATTGCCGGAATCCTGCACAAAGACCTTGTAGGAAATATTGAAGAGAAAACAACTGAACAGTAGTTAAAATAAAAGTGCCGCCATATCCCTCTAGGGTATGGCGGCATTTTTTTTAGTGCTTTGCGCGGGGTATCAACTTACCGATGATCTGGACCAGCTCATCGATTTTGACCGGTTTTGATGAATAGGCATCCATGCCGTTACTGAGAAATTTCTCGCGGTCTCCTTCCATGGCGTATGCTGTCAGGGCAATGATAGGAATATCGTTCCCTTGTTCCCTGATTTTCTTAGTGGCCTCAAGGCCATCCATTTCAGGCATCTGCACATCCATAAGGATCACATCAAAAGGCCCGCTGTTCTCCAGCAGGTCCAAGGCTTCAAGTCCATTTTCAGCCGTCTCCACTTCAAAGCCCTGTTCGGTCAGGAAATGGGCAATATAGAGCTGGTTGGTTGCATTATCTTCAGCCAACAGGATACGTGCGGCCAACTCTTTATCATTCCTGCCTTCATCAAGAAAAGAAGTCTCTGTTTCAACGCATTCACCGACACTGGACTTAAGTTTAATTGTAAATTTAAACTCCGACCCCCAGCCTTCCTTGCTGGTAAAGGTGATATGTCCGCCCATCATCTCAACTAATTGGCGGGAGATTGCCAGCCCCAAACCGCTTCCGGGATGGCGCTTTGAATATCCGGCATTAAGCTGGACAAAACTTTCAAACAATTTTTCGGCCTTGTCTTCGGAAATACCAATTCCGGTATCCTTAACCCGGAATTCAAGCACAGCCCCCTCTTCAAAACTGCCGACGTGATCCACTGAAATTTCCACATACCCCTTTTCAGTAAACTTAATGGCATTACCGACAAGATTTATGATGATCTGGCCCAAACGGTATTCATCGCCGTGGTAACAGCGGGAAACATCATCGCTGACATGTGCCCGCAGTTCGATCCCTTTTTCCTCAGCCTGAACCTTAAGCACGGAAAGCTGTTTTTCCAGCATATCATAAAGGTTGAAGTCTTCAGGTCGAAGTTCCATCTTACGGGCTTCAATTTTGGAAATATCAAGAATATCATTGATAATATGCAGCAAGGACTCCGCAGCCTTTTTCACTGTCATCAAATAACCCTGCTGTTCTCCGGTCAGATCGGTATTCAGGGTCATCTCGCTCATGCCGATGATAGCACTGATGGGAGTACGAATTTCATGGCTCATATTGGCAAGAAATTCACTCTTGGCCCTGCTGGCTTCCTCTGCTGCGTCACGGGCCTCACAAAGCTCAACCTCACTGCGCTTACGCTCAGTAATATCCTGCCCCACCGCAAGTACGCCAAGCGCACCGCCCTTGGCATCCAGCAGCCGGGAAAGGGACCACTGGATCATACGTTCCTCTCCCCCTTTGGCAACCACGTAGTTCTCCAGCAGGCGCAGGGGATTACCAGACAAAACAGTAGCAAACTGGCGGTTATGGTCCGGCCAGAGCCTTTCCGGGACAAATAGTTCGTAATAATCCCGGCCCAGGACTTCATGACGGGTCCTGCCGAAAAGCTGTTCAGCCATGCGGTTGAACTCAAGAATCTTCTTATCTGGTGAAAGCAGGATGATCACGCTTTCAGCAGTCTTGACCAGTGAACGGAAACGGTAGGCACTTTCCTTAAGCGCTTCTTCCACCTTCTTTCTGGTGGTGATGTCCTCAACAGAGGCCACAACCTTCTTGATGCTGCCGTCATCTGAAATAATCGGGGAGGCGTTAATGGAAAGGAGCACCTTGCGCCCGTCCAGCCAGTGGATGGCATGGCGGATATCGAGAACTGCATTACGAATTTTCATTACCCGGTTGAAAGCCAGCCTTTCCTCAGGAAAAGGAGAGCCATCATGAGCGGTAATTTTCCAGATGGGATCATTATGCTGTTTGCCGATAATCTCTTCACGGGCAACACCATGCACCCGCGCAGCCTGATCATTGGCAAAAATAATCTTGCCGTCATTGTCCATGACCAGAATTCCCATGGGGCTGGTTTCCATGATGCTGCCCATGAGATCCCGCTCGCGCTGTAATTCAACCTCAACCTTCTTTCTCTTGTCTATGTTGAGATAAAGGAACCCAATGAAAATAAGCAGGACAGTTATTATGATAGCGGCACCAAGGATAAGAATCCTGTCAAGATTACCGGACCCAAGCTCGGTAAGTGCAGCGGACAGCCAGCCTTCGGCAAAGATGTCCGTACATCCGGGCAGGAACAGTAAAGTGGCAAATAGTATCGTGCGCAACATAATTCTAAAACTGTATCCGGTATTTTCGTTTATCCGGTTAAGATAGTTCTATCAGCATAAATGATAAGCAGATCACATACATCATTATCGTTATTAATCACTCAGAGCAAGACCAGAAGTAACTTTATTAACTACAGTATCCCTTTCAGGGTTAAACCCTTTATCAAACCAAAACATCCGGCCAGCATCATATCCCCGCCCGGAGACGGAAACTCTACAGGATAACCGTTTAAAAGGGCTCTCCGGGGACCAAGCACATAGGTAGGAGCAAAACCCTGTGCTTCTTCAGGTAAATCAAGGGTCAAACAGCCGTGGCCCCAGTCATCAAATACGTCCTGAAAACTGATCTGCCCCTGCCGGAACCGTTGAGAATCATCCCAGAGTTTTTCCGGGGTCATATTTCCGGTATGATGCTCATAAACACCGTAAACAGCACCTTTGTAGAGCAGGAAAGACACCGTATGGCTGTTACCCACATTGATCAGGCAGACTCCCTGCCTGTGGCTGTGCTCCATTATCTCATCTACAAAAAGGGCACCAAGTACCGCCGCAGCACCGGTATCACTGACCGCACCACCGCCGATGCTATCCTGCAATTCAGCCATGCGGGTAAATTCGTCAGGAACGGTTTCAAAAACGAGGCTTTCCGGGCGCCCTCCATTCTCCAGCAGCAAATGTTTCCAAAGATTAAACCGGCCGATGCGGTTACTCTTACCGGGATGATAGCCGTGATCCTGAACAGATGCAGTCACGTAATCCGGGTAATCCAATCCTGCGGCCTTAAAAAAGTTCTTCCACCATCCGGCATCGAAATCAGCAAGAGGAACTTCCACACACCCTTCCGGCTTTTCCTCAGCAAGAATGATCCCGTTACTCTCCAGCCGGGACAGGTCGTCGCCAAGGGCCAAAGCCGCACGCGGATGAGCGTATACTTTATACCCGGCCTCCATATGGGGATAGACAGACCGTCCGAATCCACCGCCCATATTCCGGCCAGAAAGATAAATATCGCGTCCCTGCCCGGTCAATTCCTTGATCCGTTCTCCGACGACCCTTGCCGGAGAAGGCAGTACAAACTTAAAACAGTTCTCAATCTCCACATCTTTAATATAATACAGAACATCCTGAGTTCCACTGCCGATATCCAGACTTAAAACCGTACTCTTCACTCCAGATCTCCATTTGTAACAGTAAAGATTGATAATTATGTTGCAGGCGGAAACAATTTGCGTCAATTGAAAACAGAATATGTTAACCGCAACCCCGCATCGACCATGATGAAAATATTTTTTTTCGCCGTCCTGCTGATCCTGCTGCCCCTACCTCTGATTCTCTTTGCCGCCCTTTGCAACAGAGCGGAAATCCGCAGGAGAGGTATCAGACAGACGACCAAAGACATTGCCCAAGCTACAGTTTCAGCAGGGATAAGCCTGATCATTGCCATCTGCACCCGGCCATTCACTTTTCTATGCAACCTGCCGCTGATCAGAAAAAACGGAAACAGCACTCCCATCCTCATGACCCACGGCCTGTACCATAACAAGGCTGCATGGCTGGTCATGCGCTACCGTTTGAACCTTGCGGGGTTCAGCAACCTGCACGCATGGGAATACAACAGCTTTACTACATCCTATCCGGAACTGGTGCTGGAACTACGGGATATAATTTCAAAATTACACTTGGAATCCGGGGAAAAAGTAATCCTCATCGGACACAGTCTCGGAGGTCTGCTTTCCTGCGGATCGGCACAAAACCCGGAAATGGAAAAGATGTGCGCGGGAATTATCACCCTTGGCACCCCTTACCGGGGCAGCGAACTCGCAGCCATTGCTATCGGAAGACTGGGACGCAGCCTGCACCCGCAAAGCAGCCTTTTTAATGGCAACAATAAAATCGGCTACCCCCGGATCATCTCCAAGACTGCCATCATCTCTCCCACTGACGAGTTGGTGCTGCCGTGGTCCAACCTTGAACCTGTGGCGAATGCGTGGAATATCAAGCGTACCCGGGCTTTGGGCCATGTGGCCATGCTTTACAGCAGACAGGTGGGAAACATGGTGGTTGAAGCAATTCGTAAAATCCAAAACACATAAAAAAAGGGAGAACCATATCAGTTCTCCCTTTGTAGTAATCGTTATTTTCTAGGAAACGTATTCAGCAATCTTGGCCTTAAGCTGATCGGCTGTGAACGGCTTGGTGATAAAATCGTTCACCCCGGTTTTACGGGCCAGTTCCTGCTGGGAATATTCTGATTCAGTGGTGACCATGATGACCGGGATATCCGCATAGCCTTCAGTCTGGCGGAGCTTGGAAACGAATTCCATTCCGTCCATGACGGGCATGTTCATATCAGTGATAATCACGTCGAACTCTTCACTGAGTTCAATGTGTGAATATGCTTCCTGACCATTTTCAGCCACAGTGGGTTCATATCCACCATTAGTCAGAATGCTGCGGTAAAGGGCAAGCATGGATTTGGAATCATCAACAGCCAAAGCCCTCTTGCCTCCGGCAACTACAGCCTCAGGCAGTCTGGCCATATCTGCTTCCGCTTCTTCACCGCCAATCTCGGCCAGTTTGGTCCGGAAAGCTTCATGAACTTCGGAGTCCTTGGATGCTGCCACAGCATTCATCAGGAAACGGCCAATCTTGCCTTCTCCATACAACGCCTGAAAAACATTCACAGCCTTGGCAGTGACAATAGCCCGCAGGATTTTCCCGGCCTTGCTACCACCCTGCCCTACGATCTCAACCAGCTTTTTGGTCACACCGGGGTTAACCAGCCCATCAAGACCAGTCATAACCGCTACGGCAATAAGCTCGTCATCATCTTCCAGACCATCGATGAGGCTGATCACACCCTTCATGGTGCCGATCCTGCCAATAGCTTCATAGATGGCATACTTCACACTGGAATCAGTGGAGTACTGCTTTTCAATGGCATCCATGAGCACATCAAGACCGTCCTTGTCACCAATGAAACCAAGTACGTTGGCAGCGAGGATCAAGTCATCTTTAGCGGTATCCGGACTGATTATCTTATTCAGGTAAGATACAGCCCTGCCGCCTAAAGAGGTCAGCGAATCAGTAACTACCCGGCGTACAGTAGGATTGCGGTGGTGCAGATTGGCAACAATAAAATCAAGGGCATCGTCAGTGCCGATGGCGGAGAGGCATTCAACAGCCTTCCATGTGGTCAAATCGCAAACTTCATAACGGCCGTCCTCATTGTTACGCTCAACAAATCCCTTAAGAGCAGGGACGGACTGCTCATCCTTAAGTTCAGCAAGCATCTCAATGGACATGACCACGATAAGATCGTCATCGTTATTAATATTGGAACGGAAAAGCTCAAGGGACTCGGGGCCGCCTATTTTGGAAAGAGAAGTCAGAACCTCGAACAGAAAATCAGGATCAGTATTATCATTTGCCATCTGCAGAAGAACAGGAACGGCACTTTTGAACTGAAACTCACCGCAAACCCTGATGCACAGCGTACGCAGCTTACCTTCTTCCTTATCCAGAAGTTCAACCGTTTTTTGCTCATCAGCGGAAAGAACACCGTTCAAGGCAGTCACAACCATATAATCAACAGAAGTATCTTCAAGCGGATTCTGAAAAAGGTCCAGCAACCCATCCAGCTCCACCGGATCTTTTGCTGTGGCGACTTCATTGAGAATACTGATTTTATCCAAGAAAGATTTTTCTCTGAAACCGGTTAACATAGACATATCGCTATCTCTCTTTTTTTCAGTGGAACTTTGTTCTATTCAAAACAGAATTCAATGGTGAAATCCCCAGCATCGGTTGTGAAGGGGATAGCCATAATAGGAGTATTGGCAATGTGGGTTATGGTATGGTTATCGCCCATAATTACCGAAGGAGTGGCCCCGGAAAAACTAAGGCCCTGTTCAGCCAGACCAGCCCTGGCCTGACCGGAAACCATGTTGGTAATTTCGCCAACAGCATCCTGAACATCCTGCAAGATATCCTGAACATCATCGCCAAGCATATTCTTTACAATGGTAACCGCACAATTTTTTGAAAAAGAAATTGAAATGGTACCATTCATATCACCGGTAATACCGACCAGACCCGTGACGTCACCCACTGCGGTCTTGGTTTTCTTTACATAAGGTTTTCCGGGCTTCGGAGTGATCATGGCCATCATCGACAGCACATCCACTGCAGCCTTGATAAACGGCTTAGCAAGTTCAACATTCATATAGACATTCCCTACATCAGAAGTTTTCTCCAAGAGCAGGATCACCTTCAGTTCACGGTCTTTTCCTACTTAGAACACAATTTGACAGATACTAACTTCAAAAACAGAAAGGTTCAAGAGACATGATTAAAATCAGAAGACAAAATCCATCAACGTTGCAGCCCAGCCTAGTATCATGTAATCCACATGAATATTTCAAATACTCTATTTACAAAGGATAATAAAAAATGCTTCAAAGCTTGGCCGGACTGTTCGGTTTGGTATTCATTGCATGGCTGTTCAGTGAAAATAAAAGAGGACTCAGCCTGAAAAACATCCTCACCGGAATGGTTCTTCAGTTTGCCGTAGCCGCACTCATGTTGAAAGTTTCCTTTTTCAGTGACCTGATCATGTATTTAAACCATGCTGTAGATGCACTGCAACAAGCTACACAAGCCGGGACAAGCTTTATATTCGGTTATCTTGGCGGAGGCCCGCTCCCCTTTGCCGAGACTTCTCCAGGCGCAAGCTGGACCCTTGCCTTCCGGGCCTTGCCGCTTATCCTTGTGGTCAGTGCGCTTTCCGCCCTGCTTTTCTACTGGCGGGTCATTCCGGTAGTAGTCAAAGGCTTTTCACTTGCATTGCAAAAAACCATGGACATCGGCGGTGCACTGGGCCTTGGAGTTGCCTCAAATATTTTCGTGGGCATGGTCGAAGCACCGATCATCATCGCCCCCTATGTCAACAACATGAGTCGCAGTGAACTCATGACCCTGATGATCAGCGGCATGGCGACCATCTCCGGCACAGTGCTTGTGCTCTACGCCTCCATCCTGAATCCGGTCCTCCCCGGTGCCATAGGCCATATTCTGACCGCCTCCATCATCAGTGCCCCGGCGGCAATCCTGATTTCCCGGATTATGGTTCCAGAGCAAAAAGGACACCACGGAGAGGACAGTCTCAAAATCAAAAGTACTGCCTCCAATTCCATGGATGCCGTGGTCAAAGGGACTTCCGACGGCGTAAACCTGCTTATCAATGTAGTGGCAATGCTGCTGGTTCTGGTGGCACTGGTTGCCCTGACCAACCAGATCCTTTCTTTTTTACCCGATTTTCACAACGAACCGCTAACCCTGCAGCGCATCTTGGGTGTCATAATGTGGCCCATAGTCTGGCTGATGGGAATTCCCGCAAACGAGGCCTACGCTGCTTCCTCACTCATGGGGACCAAGACCATTCTTAACGAATTCCTTGCTTACCTGCAGTTGGCCGGACTTCCCCCAGGAACCCTGTCTTCGCGTTCAACCATAATTATGACCTACGCCATGTGCGGATTTGCCAACCTCGGCAGCCTTGGGATTCTTCTCGGCGGCCTTGTCTCCATCGCCCCTTCCCGTAAGGATGAAATAGTCGCTCTGGGTACAAAATCGGTGATCGGGGGAACTTTGGCTACCTGCATGACCGGAGCTGTGGTAGGACTGCTCTATTAAGTAAAAAAGGATTCAGGCAGACATGTTCAAATCAGGCAACAACATCAGCCCTGCGGAACTGAAACACTTCCTGCATAAACGGGCCCCCTCGCGCAATGCCGTGCTCATCCTTGCGGCAATTGTCATCGGGGCCTGTTCGGCTTTGGCTGCTGTAGGTTTGAACAGGGCCCTTGATTTCCTGAGCATGCTACGCAAGACCAACTCCCACCATTGGTGGATGTTCATGTTGCCCGCAGTGGGGGCCGCACTTGCTGTCATCCTGAGCAAAAATGTTTTCAAGGAATCAGGGGGACACGGAGTCGGGGAAGTAATAGCCAAAGTTGGGCTGAAGCAGGGAATCCTGCGTCCCATTTCAATCATCAGCTCACTTTTGACCAGCTTACTGACCATTGCCAGCGGCGGGTCTGCAGGTCCTGAAGCACCGGTTGTAGTCAGCGGATCGTCAATGGGCTCAAACCTGTCCCGGCTGTGCAAAATGAGCGGACAGTCACGCATGACCCTCATCGGCTGCGGTGCTGCCGGATCTATCTCGGCAATCTTCAATGCCCCGGTAACCGGAATGATCTTTGCCGTAGAAATCATCCTCGGCGAATGGACTCCCTACCACCTTATCCCCATTGCCATATCTTCGGTGGTCGCCACCCAGACCTCACGGCTACTAGAGGGCAACGTCATTCCGTTCAGCGACCAATTCCCGCCCATGGGGGTCACCGATCTGGGGACTTCCATCCTGCTGGCCGTACTTACCGCACTAATTTCTGTGGCTTTTGTACGTTCCATCCGGCAGGTAGGGTCCATCTGCTCTTCATTCACCAACAAACCATGGATCAAGGCTGCCTGCGGCGGTCTGGCCGTAGGGATAATCGGCATTTTCTTTCCGCTGGCCCTTGGCGAAGGCTACACTTCCATCAAAATGGCCATCCACGGCACCCTGCCTGATGGAATTGCACTAGTTGCACTTATGGGAATGATCAGGATAGTCACCACATCCCTTACTCTTGGCAGTGGAGGATTGGGGGGCATATTTGCGCCATGTCTCGTAATAGGCTCACTTTTCGGCGCATTTTACTACCGAATAATTTCCCAGATTGTCCCCCAGCACATGCTCACCGGCGAAGGATCATACGCACTGCTGGGCATGGCCGGAGTCGTCAGTGGAGTGATGCAGGCCCCGCTTACAAGCGTATTTCTGGTGCTGGAAATAACCAACGGCTATCAGGCGGTGATGCACATCATGACCGTAACTTTCCTTTCGTCTATGCTCACCCACGCCTTTGAACCATCATCTTTCTACTTCCGTGATCTGGTGGAAAAAGGACAGCTGCTGCGGCCCAAGACCGATGAAAAAATACTGGCGGATATTGACACCAGTCAGCTGGTACACGACAAGCTGACCTATGCCTGCCCGCAAATGACAGTCAACGAATTCCTGAAGGTACTGACCAGCACCAGCCAGACCCACATCCCCATTATCAACAGTGAGACTCAGAAGTTCATGGGCATGGTCGATGTAGTTTCAGCACGTTCCTCCATCCTTGACCCGGATCAGCAACAAAACAACATCGGAGAGGTTGCTATCGACCGAAATGCCCCTGTCATCGAACAGGGCATGGGAGCGGCAGAAATCCTTGAAATAATGAATCGCAGCGGCAAGCGCACCCTTCCGGTAATGAAAGACGGCACCTTCAACGGTTTTATCACCAAGGAAGATATCCTCTCAGCGTACCGGGGCGAAATGAAATCCTACGGCAAAAGCGATAACCTCTTCTAAGTTCGGACAGGCTAATCCTCGCGCTTATCACTTTCAGATGATTGGCTCTCTTCATCCTGCACATACTTAGCTTTCACAATTGTGTCCGCAACGCGGCCCATGACCTTTTCCAGCTTACGTTTCAAATCCGGCTTCTCTTCCAACACCTTCTTTGAAACACTCATGAATTTATCAGGTATTTTGTCAGCCATAAATTCCCTGTAATTTTCTTCTTCAATTACTCCGCAACAACATTGCAACAAGCATTGCATCTTTCATCCACACTGCAAACCTATAAAAATAAACAGAAGATTAACAATAAATTAAGACGGGTATTTACTTTTTTACCCTGCTGTAATATTCTTCAATATCGTTTAATTTTTAGCACTTGGAAAGTGCTCTTTACTGAAAGGAATCAGTACCATGAATAATGATGCAGAAAGCCAAAATGCCGGAACTGAGGAGTTCTTGCAAATCAGTTTCAATATTTTAAATACATTTGGAGCCAGACTACCTGTCTCTCTATGTATTCACGACGACGAATTTGAACGCGTCGTTCCCCTTTTTGCTAAAGACACAAGACTTTCCAGTAAAAAGCAGGAACAGGTCAACAATTATTGCAATGACGGTAACCTGTTCATATCCAAAGAAGATTACGCTTCACTTGCCGGACATATAAGCCAGAACCTTGGTGCATTGCTTACCGAACATTTTCTTGATGAAGCTGCTGCAGCGGAAATTTTCTATGAAGGAGTTCTGGAGAAAGTTCGGTCCTTTTACTCCAACCCCATAGGGGAAACCTTAGCCGATCTCAGCACTGTTCTGGCTATTTTCTGTGAATACGTCTGGGTGGACCCCAACAGATGGACATACTTTTTCAATACACTCAAGCGGGAAAAAGATCTCTGCTGCCATGTAGTGAATACTCTTTTTGTGGGCACTTCCATTTATTTGAAAGTTCTCTATAAACCCGGAGAAAAAATGGACCTTAAGCCCCTTGCCCTGGGATTGGTCCTTCATGATCTGGGTATGACTCAGATTCCGTCAGCAGTAACGGAAAAAAACACCAAGCTGCTTTACAAAGAAAGAATGCGCATGCAGGAGCATGTAGATATCGCAGAAAAAATGCTCAACCGCCTTGAAATCAGAGATGATACCATCAAGGCTTGTGTATTTGACCACCATGAGCGCTTGGACGGGAGCGGTTACCCAAAAGGACGTCGAGGCGATGCCATCAGCCTCGAAGCAAAAGTCTGCGCCATATCAGATGCCTTCTGCGGAATGATTGCCGACCGCTATCACAGGCCCGGACTAAACCCCATTCTCGCAGCCATCATCCTGACGGAAAGTAAAACCAAATACGACACAGCGCTGACCACTTCGCTAATCTCTTTCATCATATCCAACAACCCGGATATGAAGGCGTTGTTGCAAGATAAAGCAAAAATGCAACAACTAAGAGCCATCGCCCTGCAGAAAGCAGCCCAATAAAGAACAAAAGCCGGAGTGAACATTTCACCCCAGCCTTTGTTTATTCATACTTAAGAACCTAACCACGAATCAGCGGGATTCCGCACGCTTCTGCCGCCACTAGGGTCAGAAACATGGTCGGTATATATAAAATCATAGAAACCAGCACAGTAGCTGAAGTTTCTGTTTCGCAAGTGATATAAGATTCCGCAAGCACGCAACACAGCGCCGCTGTGGGCATTCCAGCAAGCAGCACACCCATTAGCAATTCCTGCCCCCGCACTCCGAAAGCAAACAAGCAAACCGCGGCAAGAAGTGGATGCAGTATCAATTTAAATATATTGACCAGCCCGATATTAAACCACTTCAACTCCATTTTCTGGCGGACAATCAAAATCCCGATTGCAAACAATGCACAGGGAACCGAAGCCATACCGAAATTGTGCAAACCCTCAGCGAGAAATTCCGGAAGTTTCCAGTGCAGAAATGAAAAAGCAGCTCCGGCAAAAGACGCGCCTATCAAAGGCGTTTTTAACATTGAAAGAGCAATCTGCCAGATTATACTCAGCGTGGACTTTGACTTATCCGCCCGATGCAGTTCAAAAGTAGCAACCACCATAATGACAATAAATATCGGTAGGATGATGGCCAATGTGGTCGCAATCAATGCCTGTCTGCTGCCGTCATATAGATACATCATGATCGGTAATCCAAGGTAAGCGGAGTTGGGAAAACTTCCGGAACTGGCCCGGATACCGTCCTCTGTAAAATGCCCCTTGAATATAAATTTTGAAGCAAGAAACATCAGCCAGTATGCACCGATCATGGCAGAGAGATAACCGCCGATAAAACGGACCTGCGCAATTTCCTCAAAGGGAGTAGTAGCCAGCGAACCAAATAATAAAGCCGGGAGTGTAAAATAATATACAAACCCGTTGAGTACAGTTGCAGAATTTTCAGGGAGTATTTCACGCCGGAACGAAACTGCCCCGGCAAAAACCATCAAAAATAAGGGAGTAAGCGCAGAAAGGACAAGTGTAAGCATATATTCAACTCAGGATTGAAAGATTTAATCTAAAGGGGCGGTCAGCAGATTTCTGGAATTCGTATAGACATTTTCAGTAAAAAATATTTATATAATAACAGGATGTAAATTTCATGACCAACCGGAGTCTGTGTTGCCAGAAGAAATTATTCTAAGAAATGACATGCGTCCAGTAGGTATTGCACTATGTAGTTTCGGACTTTTCGGAACAATAGGATTTTTGCTGTTCAGCATTTTCGGTTCCTTTACCGCGCAGAGTGATGGAGAAATCTATCTGGCCCGCTTATTGGCTATGGTAGGGATCGCCGCCTTTGTTTGGAAAATGATAATTCTAAACGCTCAAAAAAATTTCCTTGAAACCAGCGAAGACGGCATAAAACTCAGCAATTCCATAACAAAATACATCCCATGGGATAATATCAAAGATATAGTCGTTGAAGAGCAGGAATCTGAACAGGA
Source organism: Maridesulfovibrio sp. (assembly GCF_965230075.1). Classification (GTDB taxonomy): domain Bacteria; phylum Desulfobacterota; class Desulfovibrionia; order Desulfovibrionales; family Desulfovibrionaceae; genus Maridesulfovibrio. Next base: position 3,819,819 of record NZ_OZ245945.1, read on the forward strand.
AGCTGAAGAAGACTATTCTCCATTCATAAACTATAAACCAGCTCCAGTCATATATCTGGAACTGCACAGTGCAGATAAAATTCTGTTTGAGAGTACTGTCCGAAAATTCTCAGCTAGGAAGATTAATAAGTTCATTGCCCAGCTTTCTGCTGAACACAACCGTATCCCTTTGGAGATAATGATCTCTGTCCACACTCAGGAAGAAATTTGTAAAATGTTGCGGGCACGCTGGGAGAGAGCTGTCAGCAATTAATTTCTACTTCAACTCAATTTCAAGATTTGCCAGCAAAGATACTGCTTCAGGTAATGAAAACTTGGTTTTTTTGAGCTTATTTGTCTCTGCATTCATAAAATAATTTCGGGAAGAGGTGAAATCAGAATAGCTCAAATCTGTCTGGTGAAACTGACATCCGGCGAAATCACAATCCTCAAATTTGACGCGCGCTAACTTGCAGTCAGAAAATGCTGCATCCCTTAATGAGCAGGAATTGAATTTAACCTTAAGCAAATTTTGACTGCTGAAGGCACACCTGTCCATGAGACAATTGGTATAGCGCGCTACTATAACCGGGCCGAGATTACCCCAGTTAATTCCCAGCAACTTTGAATCACGGAATTCTGTGTCGATGACCTTTGAATTTGAAAACACAGCCACAGCCATATTACACCCCACAAACTGACACTCCTGAAATTCGCAATCAATCAATTCAGTATACTGGAAAGAAGAAGCCTCAAAAGAGCACCTGTAGAAAGTCACTTCCTGTAAGGTCTGATCCTCAAGATCTATATTTTCGAACTGAATATTTTCGTAGGATTCGAAATCAACTATCTGCATTACTTCTCTCCCTAAGAGATCATTTTCATTGGGGGGTTATACTACTCAATCAGCAGAGAATCAATCAGATTAGTTACAAAATACCAGCACTACTTGAACACAAAAAACACCCCACACTCATCAAGAGTCCGGGGCTAAAAAACTCATCTTCCCCAAACGCAATAAAGCCCCCTTGAATTAACAAGGGGGCTTTGAAATAAAAAGCTTGCGGCGACCTACTTTCCCACTGGCTACCCAGCAGTATCATCGGCGATGGAGAGCTTAACTTCCGAGTTCGGAATGGGGTCGGGTGTGACCTCTCCTCAATGGCCGCAAGCAAATTTGCTTGCTCTTTTTGAGCAAAATATATTGTTTAATAGAGAAGAATTTACCCCTTACTTTAACTAGTAGAAGTTAAAGTTAAGGGAAGAGAAGAAAAATAAGTCGCACGATTTATTAGTACTGGTCAGCTGAATGCATCGCTGCACTTACACCTCCAGCCTATCAACCAGGTGGTCTACCTGGAATCTTTAGATGCTAAAGCATAGGGATAACTAATCTTGAGGCAGGCTTCCCGCTTAGATGCTTTCAGCGGTTATCCCTTCCGAACTTAGCTACCCTGCAATGCCGCTGGCGCGACAACAGGAACACCATAGGTTCGTCCACCCCGGTCCTCTCGTACTAGGGGCAGACCCTCTTCAATTATCCTACGCCCACGGTAGATAGGGACCAAACTGTCTCACGACGTTTTAAACCCAGCTCGCGTACCACTTTAATCGGCGAACAGCCGAACCCTTGGGACCTGCTTCAGCCCCAGGATGTGATGAGCCGACATCGAGGTGCCAAACCGCGCCGTCGATGTGAACTCTTGGGCGCGATCAGCCTGTTATCCCCGGCGTACCTTTTATCCTATGAGCGATGGCCCTTCCATGCGGAACCACCGGATCACTAAGACCAACTTTCGTTCCTGCTCGACATGTCTGTCTTACAGTCAAGCTCCCTTATGCCTTTGCACTCGACGGCTGGTTTCCAATCAGCCTGAGGGAACCTTTGCAAGCCTCCGTTACTTTTTGGGAGGCGACCGCCCCAGTCAAACTACCCACCAGACACTGTCTCTAGGCCGGATAACGGCACTAGATTAGAATTCAAGACTATCAAGGGTGGTATTTCAAGGTTGGCTCCACCGACACTAGCGTGCCGACTTCAAAGCCTCCCACCTATCCTACACATGATAGCCCTAAACCCAATGTCAAGCTATAGTAAAGGTGCACAGGGTCTTTCCGTCTTACCGCGGGTAACCGGCATTTTCACCGGTAATTCAATTTCACTGAGTCTCTGGTTGAGACAGTGGGGAGATCGTTACGCCATTCGTGCAGGTCGGAACTTACCCGACAAGGAATTTCGCTACCTTAGGACCGTTATAGTTACGGCCGCCGTTTACTGGGGCTTCAATTCGGAGCTTCGCCGAAGCTAACACCTCCTTTTAACCTTCCAGCACCGGGCAGGCGTCAGTCCATATACATCGTCTTACGACTTAGCATAGACCTATGTTTTTAGTAAACAGTCGCCCCCCCCGATTCTCTGCGGCTCCAAACAGCTCATTAAGTGAATCAAGTCACCGTCTGGAGCATCCCTTCTCGCTAACTTACGGGATCATTTTGCCGAGTTCCTTAACCAGAGTTCTCTCAAGCGCCTTGGTCTACTCGACCCGACTACCTGTGTTGGTTTGCGGTACGGTCAACAAATGCTAAACTTAGAAGATTTTCTAGGCAGTCTGGAATTACTCACTTCAAACGTAAAGTTACGGCATCGTGTCTCGGCCTTAAAGGAAAACGGATTTGCCTATTTTCCAAGCCTACGCACTTACA
>NZ_OZ245945.1:3827500-4522500 GCF_965230075.1 Maridesulfovibrio sp.
GTACCAAATCGCGCAGCCGCAACATCCCGCTTCCAAACACATAACCACAGAAAGCTAAACAAAAAGCCATTGCTGCCAACGGATCATACGCTCTATACGCAGGAAACATTTCAACCAGAATAGATACTCCACTCCAGAAGAGTGCAAACAAACCAAAGACATAAAACCCTTTCCGTTGCCTTGGCAGCAAGAGAGGGACCTTATTACCGTGAACGATTGCTTCTCCGTTAGAAGGAAGGGAAAAACGCAAAACGAACCACGCCAGTAACAACATAAGGACGACCAGCGGCAAGGCCCACTCAAACCAATTAAAAAAGGTAATGCTTTTGCGGCCGGCTATATCGAATAAATCAAGTGCTCCGATGAGCAGCAAGTTGGCAGGACTACCAATAAGCGAACCCATACCACCTATGTTTGCCCCATATATAATAGAAAGAGTCAGTGGTGTGGTCATGTATTCAAGCTTATCATCAAGCTTGCGGATTACCGGGATCATTGCCAGCACGGTAACGGCATTAGGGATAAACATGGACAGCAGCGCCGCTACCCCCATCAAGGCAAGCAGCAGATAATCAGCACGGCCCCGACTGAAATGTACAGCTCTAGCGGAAATATATTCAGGCAACGCCGCAGATGCGGTCACCCGGTATAGTATATACCCGGTGACGAAGAGTAGGATCAAAGGAAGCCTATCATATATATAAGTAACAGAGAGTTCCATGTTCAGTTCACTATTTTTGATTAATCATAAATTTTCTTGCACGGGAGTTCTGTTTCGTCAACGGTCCGGTAATCCGAAATATTTTGTATACTCTCAGCTGAAAAACAGTTTGTGAACCCTTTCCCGCCTATTGCGTTTGACCCTAAAAATAAATACTAACTTCCTTTATCCAGAATCTATTTCGCCATCAGGAATAATATATATGTCAGAATTTGTTCATCTGCACGTCCACACAGAATACAGTCTGCTGGATGGAGCCATCCGTATCAAAGACCTCTGCCAGCAGGCCAAGGACTTCGGCATGCCTGCGGTCGCCATCACTGACCACGGCTCCATGTTCGGTGCTGTTACCTTTTATATGACCGCCATGGATATGGGTATCAAGCCCATCATCGGCTGTGAGGTTTATGTTGCACATGGCGACATAGATGACGAGTTGGCCCACACGCGTAAAGATAAGAAAGGCCGCTACCACCTGGTATTGCTGGCAAAGAACCAGCAGGGCTACAAGAACATCATTAAACTCTGCTCCCTAGGTTTCCTTGAAGGTTTCCATTACAAACCGCGAGTCAGCAAGTACCTTCTCAATAAATACAGCGAAGGAATCATCGCGCTTTCAGCATGTCTTGCTGGTGAAGTTCCCCGCGCCCTGATGAATGAAGGTCTTGAGGCCGGGGTTGAGATGGCCAAGACCTACGAGTCTATTTTTCCCGGCAACTTCTATCTGGAAGTACAGGCCAACGGACTTCAGGAGCAGGAAGACCTCAACAACCTGATGTACAAATGTGCGGAACAAACCGGACTGCCACTGGTCGCCACCAACGACTGCCATTACCTGACCAAAGAAGACTACGAAGCCCACGATCTGCTCCTCTGTATCCAGACTCAGACCACCGTCGATGCTGAGAAGCGTTTCCGCATGGGTACTGACCAACTTTACTTCAAACCGCAGGAAGAGTTTGAAGAATATTTCTCCCATGTGCCGGAAGCCATCGCCAACACCCAGAAAATTGCCGAGATGTGCAACCTCGAGATTGAGCTGGGCAACTACTACTTTCCGGAATATGAACTCCCAGCGGGCATGACCATTGAGACCGAGTTTGTAAAACTCTGCAAGGAAGGTCTGCAAAAACGCATTGAAGCCGCCCCCTATGACATCGACGAGAAAGAATATTGGGAACGTCTTGATTACGAACTGGGCGTCATTAACGAAATGGGTTTCCCGGCATACTTCCTCATCGTTCAGGACTTCATTAACTGGGCCAAGGACAACAAGATTCCGGTTGGTCCGGGCCGTGGTTCGGCGGCGGGATCTATCGTTGCATGGGCATTGAGGATTACCAACCTCGACCCCATCCCTTACGACCTGCTCTTTGAAAGATTTCTTAACGTTGAACGTATCTCCATGCCTGATATCGATGTCGACTTCTGTGAACGCCGTCGTCTGGAAGTAGTTAAATACTGCTCCGATAAATACGGCTGGGATCACGTTGCCCAGATCACCACCTACGGAACCATGAAAACCAAGGCGGTTATCAAGGACGTAGGCCGCGCCATGGGCATGCACTTTTCCGAAACCGATCCCATCGCCAAGCTGGTTCCCGATGATCCGGCTGTCATTGCGCAGGGATTGGGGGTCAAAAAGGCCAAAATCACCGTTCCCAACGCGGTAGAAGCCATTCCCGAGCTTAGCAACATGGTTGCCACCGATCCCAAGATCGCCAAGCTTATGGATATCGCTACCCGTCTGGAAGGCATGTCACGCCATGCATCGACTCACGCAGCCGGGGTTGTTATCTCCGACAAGCCCATGACCCATTACCTGCCACTCTACAAAGGTAAAAAGGGCGAAATCGTAACCCAGTACGACATGAAAAAGGTCGAAAAAGTCGGCCTGATCAAATTCGACTTTCTGGGACTGCGCACCATGACCGTTATCGAGGACTGCCTCGATATCATCCGCTTGCAGGGCAAGGAAGCCCCGGATCTCGACACCCTCACCCTCGATGACCAGGACACTTTTGATATTTTCTGTAAAGGGGATACCGACGGGGTCTTTCAGGTTGAATCTTCGGGTATGCGTAAATACCTGCGCATGCTCCGCCCCAGTTGTTTTGAAGACATTATCGCGATGCTCGCCCTTTACCGTCCCGGCCCACTGGGTTCCGGTATGGTTGATGAGTTCATTAAACGTAAGCATGGCGAGATCGAGGTAACCTACCTCTGGCCAACCCTTGAGCCAAGCCTCAAGCCCACTTACGGAGTCATCGTCTATCAGGAACAGGTTATGGGCGCGGCAATGACCATCGCCAACTACTCACTTGGTGAGGGTGACCTGCTTCGTCGAGCCATGGGTAAGAAAATTCCTGAAGAAATGGCCAAGCACAGGGTACGCTTTGTTGACGGTGCCAGGGAAAACGAAATTCCAGAACAGACCGCCAACGACATCTTCGACCTCATGGAACAGTTTGCGGCCTATGGTTTTAACAAATCTCACTCCGCAGCATACGCACTAATTTCGTACTACACGGCGTACCTGAAAGCACATTTCCCGGTGGAATTCATGGCAGCACTCATGAGTACTGAAATGAACAACACCGAAAAGATCATCATGTATATTAACGCCTGCCGCGACATGGACGTTACTGTACGCCAGCCGGACATCAACCTCGGTGTAGCCCGCTTCTCGGTGTACGAAGGCGACATCATTTACGGTATGGCCGGGATCAAGAACGTTGGTGAGGAAGCGATTGATGAAATTGTCGAAGAACGCCAGAAAAACGGTAAATTCAAGGATTTCATTGACTTCATCACCCGCGTCAACCTGCGCCGGGTTACCAAACGCGTAATCGAATACCTAATCCGTGCCGGAGCCTTTGATTCCATGGGGCTGACCCGTTCCGGCCTCATCGCTTCGCTGGACAAAGCTGTTTCCTACGGCCAGAAAAAGACCAAGGAAAAGGAATCCGGCATGATCAACATGCTCGATATGCTCGGCGGTGGCGGCGGGGAAGCAGAAGAGCCGGCAGCAGTCAGCTTTGAAGAATTCAGCATGCCGGAAATGGAAGACAAGGAAATGCAACGCTTAGAAAAAGAAGCCCTCGGCTTCTACCTGACCTGCCATCCCCTGCTTTCATACCGGAATGAAATGAGCCGCCTCGGTTTGCAGACCATTGAAAACTGCCCGAACATGGCCCACGAAGCCACGGTTAAGCTGGGTGCCATCATCACCGGCTACAAAGAGATCATCACCAAGAAGTCCGGCAAGAAGATGGCCTTTGCCACCATTGAAGATATGACCGGGTCCGGGGAACTGATCATTTTCCCAAAGACCTATGAAGAAGTTCACCAATACCTCGGACAGGACATCCCCTTGCTGATCAAGGGCAAGGTTGATAACCCTCCCCCGGAAGAGGGACAGGAGGAGGCTCCTCCGGAATCCAAGGTTATGTGTGATGAAATTTCACCGCTGGAGAATGCACAGGCCGGATGTAACGAGGCAGTACCGCTTTCCGTGCACCATTCCCTGTGCTCCGAAGAAGGCATTGCGGAACTGAAAGCAATCCTTGCCGGATATCCCGGTTCTGCTCCGGTGACTCTACAGATGTTTTTAGCCGATTCCATCTGCACCTTACGCCTCGGGCACGGTTACAATATCAAGCCCAATGGGGATTTCTGGAAAGAATTCAACCAGTGGCGTAAGAACGGAAACGGCAAAGCAAGATTACAATAGGAGAAAAATATATGTCTAAGGGAAAATGGAGACTCAAAGTAAAGAACGATTTCAGTTCAGCACACCAGCTTCGCAATTACGGCGGCAAGTGCGAGAACATGCACGGCCACAACTTCGGTGTTGAGGTGGAGATTGAAGGCGATCATCTTGATCAGAAGGTTGAAATCCTCATGGACTTCAAGGCCCTTAAAAAAGAACTTTCCGCTGTTCTGGACTCTCTGGATCACAAACATTTGAACAGCCTGGAATATTTTGAACACCGCAACCCTTCCTCTGAAAACATTGCCCGTTATATTTACGAGGAAATGAAGAAGCGTGTTAATAGCGAACACGTCCGCATGGTCTTTGCTTCAGTTTCCGAGAAAGAAAGTTCCGTAGCAACATACTTCGAGGACTAGAATGAAACTGGTCATTCAGAGAACAAGCGGCGGAAAAGTTGAAGTAGAAGGGAAAGCCGTGGGCGAAATCGGCCCCGGCATTATGGTTCTGGCAGGCTTCGGTAAGGACGATACTGAAAAACTTCCTGAATCCAAAGTCTGGAACACGCTGATCGATAAAATGCTCGGCCTGCGCATCTTTGAAGATGAGGAAGGTCGCATGAACCGTTCTCTTGAAGATATTAGGGGAGATGTGCTGCTGGTATCCCAGTTCACCCTTTACGCATCTTGCAAAAAGGGCCGCAGACCTTCATTTACAGGTGCTGCCGCGCCGCAGTTAGCCAGCGACCTTTTTGATAAACTGGTTGCTGAAGTTAAGCAAAAAGCACCTGCTAAAGTAGCTACCGGACAGTTCGGAGCCATGATGAATGTAGATTTCGTCAACTGGGGTCCGGTCACAATCATACTGGATTCTGAGGATTTTATCTAAAATTTCGGGTTTTACCTTGACTTCCTTTGCGAAAAAGGGAGGATTAGGTATATTAAAAGTTATCCATTACGGCAGCCAGAAGTTGTAACGTCTGACGGAACAATAATTTACGTCTGACAGTAAACATGGAGCATTCATGCATCGCTTTGTGCTGGAAGCAATTCCGACTCCTGAAGAAAGCAGGGAAGTAGCCCGCAAGGCAATCATCATTCTTAAGGATTTTGTTGCGGATGAGAACCTCCTCCACGACATGGATCTTGTCCTTACAGAAGGCTGCTCCAATGTGGCTCGCCACGCCTATGACAAAGTCAAAAAATGCAACAGACTTGAACTAACTATCAAAATACAGCCCGGTGAGCAGATCATCTTTGAGATTGCAGACTGGGGCAAAGGACTCTGTTCAAAATCAATCGATTTTTCCATGCCCTCCCCGGAGGCTGTGGGAGGAAGGGGCATGTTCATCATGTCAGAACTAATGGATTCCTTTGAGTTAATTAAAGAAAACAGTAAAAACATAATAAAACTCACCCGCAAGTTAAAGGAAGATCAATGGCGGAAGAAGTAATAAAAATTCAAGATGGGATTCTGACCCTAAAATGTGGAAAAGAAGTCACCATTGAAACCATCTACGCATTCAAAGAACAGGTAGAGCATGACAGTGAATCTTCTGAAGTTGAAGCTGTTGTTGCCGACCTTTCTGAAGCGCGCTTTCTTGACAGTTCAGGGATCGGATTCCTTGTTTCGCTGAATTCAAGGCTTAAAAGCAATAACAAAAATATGTATCTTCTGCGTCCCAGTGAACAGATCTGCAAGACTCTTGAACTGGTAAGACTCATCTCTTTTTTCACTATCATTGAAGACGAAATGGAAATTCCCTAACCGTCCTGTGCTTTTACCGGAGCATCCGCATGCCCTGCCTCAAACACTATTTTGATCCTGACTTCGACTACACAGACCTTAAACCGGTAGAAAAAAACGACGGAAGCGTAGACTATTACAACATGGGCTACGTACAAAGCGTAATTGTCGGTCAGGTCCTTGCCCAATGGGAAGACCCCGGCGAAGACGGCAGCTGCCCTCTGGGACAACGTCATTACCCGGAAAAGAAATTCCCACGCGGCCCCAACACGAAAATCAATCCCGACAATACTGATCAGCTGATTGCAACCCGTAACGGCTATGTCTTTTATAATGAAGAAGGCTTGATCACTGTAAAAGAATTGCTCAACGTACGTGGAGATGTAAACCTTTCCACCGGAAACATATTTTTTGTCGGTGACATGGTTGTTCACGGCTCAATCAAATCCGGTTTGGATGTGAAAGCCAACAACATCAATGTCAAAGGGGTTATTGAACAGGCCAATGTACATGCTGCCGGATTCCTCAAATGTGATGGAGGCATAAAAGGCAACATCAAAGGACTGGTTGAATCCAAGCAAACACTGCGCACAAGTTTTTGTGAGAATGCAACTCTTGTAAGCAGCGGTAATATTATCATTGATAAAAACTGCATGCACACTACAGTGTACTGCGAAGGAAAGTTCGCGGTAAAGGGACGCTTTGCCGGCGGAAGGTGCTATAGCGACCAGATTGTATTCATCGGTGAACAACTTGGGGGCGGACTAAGTGCTGCTTCACAGGTCATTGTTGGCTACAACCCGCTGCTGCTCCTCCAGATCGACAAAATTTCTACTCAAATTTCTGTTTTGGAAAAGCAAGTAAAAGACCTGCAGAAAATTATGAGTAACGGCGCCTCAACCACTGCTGAATTCACTGCTAAAATTGAAAAATGCGAAATGAAAATTCGCTTTTTGAAGAACAAGAAAAAGCAGCTTTGGGGTAAAATCCAGCAAACTGAAAAACTGGAAAGTTGTAGAATTATGGTTCAGGGCATTGTAAAATCGGGAGTGGAAATCAGCATCGGTCCCGCATACATGCAGGTTGATGAACCTTTGGAAAATGTTTTTTTCTACTATGAAAACAACGAAATCAAAGTGGGCTCTCCCGCATTAAAGAAATAGAGCAAATATGGATATTGCAACTTTAATAGGAATTGTCGGCGGTTTCGGTCTTATCGGGGCAACCATTGTCATGGGTGGTAATGCAGCCGGTTTTGTGGACCCTCCATCAATGGTTGTTGTTTTCGGGGGGACATTTGCCTCCTGCTTCATCATGTTTCCCATGGGCGTTGTTCTCAAAGCGTTTAAAATCGCTTTAAAGGGCTTCTTTGCCAAATCCGAAGACCCCAAAATCATGATTGACCAAATCGTAGCTCTTGCTGAGACAGCACGCAAAGAGAGTCTTGTTGCACTTGAAAAAGTTGCCATAGACGACGAATATCTCAAAAAAGGGGTCATTCTGGTTGCCGACGGCACGGATGGAGACCTAGTCCGGGCCATTATGGAATTTGAAATTGACGCCATGAAAAAGCGACACTTTCAAGGACAGGCAGTCATGAAGGGTATGGGAGCCATGGCCCCGGCATTCGGAATGATCGGTACGCTGATCGGTCTGGTACAGATGCTTTCAAACCTCAGTGACCCTGACGCCATCGGCCCTGCAATGGCGGTGGCATTGCTGACCACTCTTTACGGCTCCATTCTGGCCAACGTCGTTTTCCTGCCCCTGGCCAAAAAGCTTGAAGAACGTTCCATTGAGGAAGCTTCATACATGGAAATCATGGTTGAAGGTGTTGTCGCCATCCAGAAAGGAGAACATCCCTCCATCGTAAAAGAAAAACTGCAGGCCTTCCTTGCACCCACCCTGCGTGACGCTGCGGCATAATTAAAGGGTCGCCCCATGGCTAAAGTAGTTATCATCAAACCGAAGAATAATGATCCGCCGCCGGAAGAAGGGCTTCCGCCGTGGATGGCTACATTCGCGGATATGGTAACCCTTCTGCTCTGTTTCTTTGTCCTGCTGCTCTCTTTTGCGAACAATGACCTTGAAAAATTTAAGGAATTGCTTGGTTCCCTTAAAGACGCCTTCGGGGTGAAAATTGAACGTAAGGAAGATGACCACCTTGCCCTGACCCCCTCCGACCTGAAGAGGAAGGAAGTCAAAATGGACAGCAACGACAAACGGTTGCTCGGTCTGGTCCTGCGCATCAAGGCTTTATTGGATGAAGATGATGCGACTCGCAAGTCTTCCGGGGTAAAAGCAGATCAGGATGGTGTTCTGGTTAATACAGACTCGGCTACTCTTTTTAAACCGGGATCTGCAACCCTAAGACCTGATGCCCATAAGGTGCTGGACAGGGTCGTCAGTATCCTAAAAGACCACAATTACAACCTTGTGGTCCGCGGACATACGGACAATTCGGAAATCCGCTCCAAAAAATTTCCCACCAACTGGGAGCTTTCCTCAGCAAGGGCCGCAAGCGCCCTGCGTTATATTGTGGAAAAAGGAGGGATAGCTCCTAAAAGACTTAAAGCTGTAGGCTATGCCGACACCCAACCGCTGGTGAAAAATGACTCTCCTGCCAATAAGCGCAAGAACAGGAGGCTTGAATTCTTCTATCATAAACCGGCCCGGGACTCGTGGTAGGTAATTTTAATGAGCACAAATTACATTGCAGAAGCCATCCGGGACGGAGATGTTCTTACTGATATCTGCATCACCGCAGACGGCAGAAAAAAACACATGTGGGGAAAATACGGATTGCGCCGGGAAACAGACCTTGCCGCGCAGCTGGATGAGAACAAAATTCCCCTCTTGGTCGGTTCCGGCATCGGCTTGGCCGCACAGGAACTTCTCAAACAAAATGACCGTCCCCTGCTCATCCTTGACTGTGAAACCGAGATTCTAGCTGCCAGCGGATTGGAAGAAGAACTCCGCAAGAATCCCAGAGTAATCTGGATCAATACCAGCTCCCCCCAAAATGCAGCAGCACATATCATGGAACTGGAATCCATTTCAGGAGAAAAAGTCCAGCTGCTCAAAAATCCTTTTTACCTGCGCCTATCCCCCTTATATGTCCAGACAGAAAAACTGCTCATCGAGCAGGAAGGCAAGCCTGTTGAATTTCCGGTCTGGCCCAAATTCCAGAATGAAAAGCCAAGAATTCTGCTGCTGACCAGCCAATACTTCCTCATGGGCGAGATCGTGGCCGCATGCCAGCGTCAGGGTGTGCCGCACATGTTCATAAACATGGACGCCAAAGAGATGGAACTGGAGCAATTCGTGGCCCGGGTTTCCACGGCCATCAACACCTTCAGGCCCGACTTCGTGCTCACGGTAAACCACCTTGGCGTAGATCAGGAAGGTGTACTCAACACCCTGCTCCATAAATTTCAATTGCCTCTAGCCTCGTGGTTTGTGGACAATCCCCTGCTAATCCTGCCCCTCTATCAAGCGCAGGCCAATGAAAATACCACTATCTTCACTTGGGATGCAGACCGCATGGACTCCCTGAAAGAAATGGGGTTCAGCAAGATTTTCCACCTGCCGCTGGGAACGGACCAGACCCGCTTCCTGCCTTCAAAGGGCTGCACGGAAGCTAAATGGGCACGGGATATATCTTTTGTGGGTAATTCCATGGTTCACAAGACAGCCAAAAGAATGGAAGTAGCCAGAATTTCTGGACTGCTGGCTGAAAAATATAAAGAAGTTGCCCATGCTTTCGGAGAGGGAGATGAACATTCAGTCGTAAATTTTCTGAAAGCCGACTACCCGGAGCTTGTTCCGGAATACGAAAATCTGGTCATTCCCCACCGCAAACTGGCCTTTGAAACTCTGGTCATCTGGCAGGCGACGCTTGAGTACCGTCTTTCCTGCGTAAAACAAACCCTAGATTTCAACCCCATGATCGTGGGCGATGACGGCTGGAAGCAACTGCTGACAAACGAATCAACATGGGAATACCACAGCGAGCTTTCCTACTACGATGACCTGCCCCGCTTTTATCCCTGCTCCAAGATCAACTTCAACTGCACCAGCCAGCAGATGAAAGGGGCGGTGAACCAGCGGGTCTTTGATGTCCCGGCCTGTAACGGATTCATCCTTACCGACCATCGCTATCAGATGGAAAGATTATTCGAACCGGGCAAGGAGATTGCTGTTTACAATTCATTGGAAGAAATTCCGCAGCTGATCGATAAATACCTGAATGACGAAGCTGCGCGCAAAGAAATAATCAAAGCCGCACGCAAAAGAATACTGGCAGAACACACCTACGACTGCCGGATCAAACACCTGATCAACTGTATGCGCCAAGCACATCAATAACAAAAGTCCCAGATTCGCTTGAATCTGGGACTTTTTTTCAATCTTCCGACCGGAAGAAATTATTAACCTCATGAAAAGCCTGAACTACCGCAGCCTCCGGATGGTGGAGCGGAAGGGACAGGATCGGAAAAAGAAGCTCCTGAGCTAAATGAAGAAAGGAGTTTTTCTGTCTCCGGGCTTTTGCATTCCGGGCATTTAGGATTCTCAGCACTGGATGAAAAAACCAGCTCTTCGAATTCATGCCCACACACGTTACATTTGTATTCATAGATGGGCATCTGCTAATTGCCTCCGCAACCGCCGTCTTTGTCGTTGGAGCCCCCACGGGGTCCCTTACCGATCTGTCACGGAGAAATTCCCATTTTGGGGATCACCACTTTCACGATGATGAAAACGATTGCGAATACTGCAATCAGACCGAGTAAATCTGACATGTAAACCTCACAGGTTATTTATCTACACTTCCTTACCAGTTAAATCCTATATTACCTGTGTCAATAACAGAGCTCAAGAATAATCACATCATCCGATGAATCAATATCAAACTTTGCCCAGATTCACATAAAAACGAAAAGTAGCTCCCTCTCCCACACTGCTGCACACAAAAATTTCCCCGCCCATCATTCCTACTAGCTTACGGGAAATGGGCAGACCAAGTCCCGTCCCTCCATACTTACGGGAAGTGGACGAATCCGCTTGAGTAAAACTTTCGAAAATATGGTTGATTTTATCTGCTGGAATTCCAATCCCTTCATCTTTCACCGCAAAAATAAGCTTACCGTCATCCCAATAAACAGACACAGCAATTGTGCCTTGGCTAGTAAATTTTACCGCGTTACTGATCAGATTATTCAAAACCTGCCTGAGTCTGGTGGCATCTCCTTCCACTTTCTCAGGTACGTCCTTATCAATATGACAAATAACCTTTAAACCTTTACGGGCGGCATCCACGGCAAAAATACCAACCACTCTTTCAAGCATCTCATGAAGCAGAAATTCATATTTCTCTATTTCCAAATGTCCGGCTTCTATTTTCGAAATTTCCAGAACATCATTGATTATCTCAAGCAGATTCTCCCCGGCAGTCCCGGCAATATCCAGAAAATCCTGCTGTTCCTCATCTATTTTTGTTTCTTTGAGCAACTCCACCATTCCAAGAATTGAATGCATGGGAGTCCTGATTTCATGACTCATGTTAGCCAAGAATTCAGTTTTCACCCTATTGGCGGTTTCGGCTTTAGTTTTTTCTTTCTGCAACAAGAGTAAAATTTCATTTATTGACTCAGACAAGTCACTGAGTTCATCATTCCCACTTAATCGAAGCGTCCTCTGCTCAGGGCCGATAAAATACTCCCCTCGCAACTGCCCCTGCAGGACCTTCACCCGGGAAACAAAATACCTGTTAAGCACAAAGGTAGCGCCTACACCAAGAAGCAAAAGTGCCACGCACATGAAAAACAGAAAAACCTTAAACATGGAACTTCCGATTTCATAGGCATCGCGATGCATGCCCAACCCCAAAAGCACCAGAGGTTTGCCGAAAACATCCCGCAGAACCATAAAACCGTTGAGTTTGTCATCACCGCTTTGTGGAGAATCGAAAAAAACGTCCTTGTCAGGAACATCTTTCAACTCCCTGAAAAAGAGATCCATCTGCAAAGCCTTACCCAGCTTGTCCAGCTGGCGGTCACCCAAATAGCGTCCCATGACCATGGTCCCAGCTGGAGCGCCATCCAACTTGCTGTTGAAAATTTTTTGGACACTGACCTGCATCAGCCTATGGTCAATTCTGGCCAACCCAGTTAAGCCTTCGCTTCCGCATTTACGGACTATCTCGTTTCCGTGCCTCCCCTTGGTAGTAAAGCTAAGTTCAATGTCATCTGTTCCTTCGGCAGAATGCGAAAAAAAATATTTTCCCTCATGGTCAAAAAACATAACCAAATCAAGATCAAGGTTGACCAAAATCTCCGGAGTCAAATTTGAAAGGACATACTGTTCGTTGAATTTTTTTACAAAATTATATGTATCATCCCACCATCCCCAGTCACGGCAAAGACGTTTCAAAGCTTGAGAGCTTTCATGCACGGCAAATTCAGCACGACTGAGATTCTCCTCAACGAGCACTTTTTCAACTTTGGATATAGCGCGACTGTTGAGCTTATAAACTAACAAAACACTGCTCACAAAGACCAGCAAGCAAATCAAAGAAACAATTAAATAGCTTTTACCCTTCAACCCAATTCGCATGTACACCTTCAAGAAAGAATAGATTTTCTTTTATCTTACTCCTTTAACAAAAAAAAAGAAACCGGATCGAAATCCGGTTTCTTAAAAATCATTAAGTTATATAAACTTAGAAACAAGAATTAAATAACGGACCAAACCGCTCCCTGCGGAGTATCCTTAACTTCAATACCGAGTTCAATCAGTTCGTCCCTGATTTCATCGGAACGGGCAAAGTCTTTATTCTTGCGTGCTTCCTGACGGGCTGTGACCAGCTCTTCAACTTTTGCCACTTCAATTCCCTTACGCTCAAGCATGCAGAGCTTCAATTCTTCAAGGAATTCCTTGGGATCACGGGTGAAAATGCCAAGCACTTCGCCCCATTTTTTCATATCCTCGAGGATACGGTTCCATGCATCACGCCCGCCCTCGGACTTGCGCCATGCTTTTTCTTCACCAATGCGTCCGGCGAGGCGGATCAAGGTGAACATGTGGCCCATTGCTCCGGCGGTGTTCATGTCATCTTCCATGGCCTCGGCCCAGCCTTTCTCGGCTTCTTCGATCTCAGCCATAACTTCTTCGGGCAGTGCAGCCTTGGACCACTTGGCTTTATTAAGTGCTTCCCCGGTCTGTTCCAGTGCAGAGTACACCCGGCGGATACCCTTTTCAGCTTCTTCGAGAGCTTCAAAAGAGAAATCGAGGGGGCTGCGATAATGCATGGTCAGCAGGAAATAGCGCAGGGTTTCAGGCATGAATTTATCCAGAATATCCCGAATGGTAAAAAAGTTTCCAAGGGACTTGGACATTTTTTCGGAATTAATCTGCACAAAACCGTTATGTACCCAGAAACGGGCCATTTCCTTTCCGGTGGCAGCTTCACTCTGGGCAATTTCATTTTCATGGTGCGGGAAGCTCAAGTCCTGTCCGCCGCCATGAATATCAAAGGGAAGCTCAAAGTATTTTTCACTCATGGCGGAACATTCAAGGTGCCAGCCGGGACGTCCCTGTCCCCAGGGACTTTCCCAGGAAGGTTCTCCGGGCTTAGCAGCTTTCCAGAGTGCGAAATCAAGAGGGTCCTGCTTTTCTTCACCGGGCTGGATGCGCGCGCCGGACTGCAGGTCTTCGATATTTCTGCCGGAAAGTTTTCCATAGTCATCAAAAGAACGGACCTTGAAATAAACATCGCCGGAAGGAGTTGCGTAAGCGTGGTCCTTTTCAATCAGAGTCTGGGTCAGCTCGATCATCTCAGGAATGTGCTCGGTACATTTAGGTTCGATGTCCGCACGCAGAATGTTCAGCTTGTCCATATCCACATAGAATTCACCGATAAATTTTTCGGCAAGCTCAGTGGAGGTAACCCCGGTTTCATTGGCCCGGTTGATGATCTTGTCATCAATATCAGTAAAGTTGCGTACAAAAGTAACATCGTAACCTTTAAAACGCAGGTAACGGACCAGAATATCGAAGACCACGGAAGAGCGGGCATGGCCGATGTGACAGAGGTCGTAAGCGGTGATACCGCAGGCGTAAAGATTAACTTTGTTGCCGTTTAAAGGTACGAACTCTTCCTTCTTCCGTTTGAGTGTATTGTAAAGGCGCATAGCCACTCCTTATTTTCGTGAATAAAAATTTGCCTCGACCGTAATCCCGTAAAGGTCAAGCAGTTCTTCAAAGCTGCGTCCCATAAAAACATAAAGCAGGGGCACAGGTTCGGCCGGTTCTACCCGGACAACCAGCCTCTCAGGATTCTCAATAAATTTAATAAGCTCGGCATAAAAATTCTCAGCATAGCCGTTTCCGAGACTTCTGGCCTCCTGCATTTCCAGTTGCAGGGATTCCCGCAGCCTGTCCCGGTAAGCATCAATCCCGAGCCCTTCACTCTCGGCGGAAAGAGCCACGACTTTATTCGTAAGGGACAGATCCTGCCAGACAAGAGAACCGTCAAGCATGCTGGTTCCGATAAATCCACCGATTCCCGGTCCCCGCAGGCTCACATCGCCGAGATTAAATCCCGCGCTGACCCGGCAAAGATCTGTTCCGTCAAAGTTTATCGACTTTACTGAGAGCCGTTTGGTTTCGTCTTCATAGCTGTAGTCGGCAAAGAGGTCAAAATCCAGCTTTTCATAGCCCATTTTTCGAAAATCACGGGCGAGAGTGCCAAGATTTATAAACTCCACCGGAACCGATACACCCTGAACCCTGCCCCGAAAAAAACGTGGCGGATTGTGTTCATGGTCAAATGAAACAACTTCCAGTTTGCGGACTGTGCAACTCGCACCGCTGATAAAACGGCAATCAAGTCCCCAGACATGCAAAGACTTGTCAAAAGGGTTAAGCAAAGCCCGCTCAAAATCCACCCGGACAAGATCAGCATGCCGGTCCACGGCTTCACGAACCTTGGCAGCGGAAAACTCCTCCAGCTTGAAATATCCTCCTCCAACAACCGCAAGCAGCAAAGCCAGAGTCAGGAATAATTTCAAAAAGGATTTTCCGCTCATGCCGAGACCTTAAATCTTTTTCAGGCCGGTTACCGCGGCCACGGCTTTAATGCCTTTCTTCTCACCGGTGAATCCAAGCTTTTCCTCGGTAGTAGCCTTCACATTGACCTGAGCCTTATCGAGCCCCATAACCGAAGCCACATTCTTGCGGATCAATTCACGGTGCGGGGAAAGCTTGGGAATCTGACTGATAACGGTCAGGTCCACATGAACTATTTCCACCCCGGCTTCTTCCGCCTTGGCCATGACCTCTTTTACGATAATCCCGCTGGACATATTTTCGCAGGCATCAGAAGTGTCCGGAAAATGGTGACCTATGTCGCCGCCACCGAAAAGTCCAAGGATAGCATCAGCCAAGGCATGAAGCAGTACATCACCGTCGGAATGGGCACTGATCTCCGGGCCGCCGGGGATGGGCACTCCGCCCAGCACCATGGGACGGCCATCTTTGACAAATTTATGGACATCGTAACCCCAGCCCACGCAGGGGATGGTCCGCTTATCATCTTCGATCTTTTTCAAATCTTCGGGGTTGGTCATCTTAATGTTGCCCTCTTCTCCCTCACAAATATGAACATCCTTTCCGGCCATTTCCACCATGGAGGCATCGTCGGTTACATCCCAGCCCTCTCCTTCCGCCTGCTTATGGGCAGCGTAAAGAGTAGGCACAGCAAACCCCTGCGGAGTCTGCACGGCTTTCAAGCGGGAGCGAACCAGAGTTTTTTCAACAACTCCCTCTTCCACTTCCTTGATGGTATCGGTCACATCAATTGCAGGAATGACAGCTTCATCGCCAGCCTGCAGGCGGTCAATAATACCGCTGACCATTTTCACCGAAACAAAAGGACGTGCGGAATCATGAACCAGCACATGGGTACACCCAGATGGAAGTTCATTCAAGCCGTTGAATACGGAATCCTGCCTGCGCTTACCTCCGGCAGTAACCTTGAAGCGCATGCCCAAAGAATCAGCACCGTCCAGCTTGGCTACAACCTCTTTCATCTCCTCAACCTGATCGGGGGGAAAGACAAAGATAATGCCGGAAACAGCCGGGGTATTGGAAAAAGTAATTGCGGAATGCCAGAAGAGCGGGAAGCCCTTCCATTCAAGGAATTGTTTTTTGACCCCGCCAACAGCATTCGCCAGACGGGTGCCGCTGCCTGCAGCCAGCAGAACAGCCCACACTTCACCGGATGTACTCATGATTAAATCCCTATAAAAAAAGGGGCAGCCCAAAGGCTGCCCCTTTTTAATCTATACAATATAAAAGAGGAGTCGGACTATAAGCCGGGTCCTGTATCCACCTTGCGGCAGATGATCATCATTCCTCTAGGATGCATGTTACCATACACCTCAAGCAACCTACCCGAAAGCTCGGCCGGGCCGGCCTCAAACACTTCCCTATTTGGTCTTGCTCCGGACGGGGTTTACCTGGCCGGATATGTCACCATACCCGCCGGTGGGCTCTTACTCCACCGTTTCACCCTTACTCCGGTGAATAAACACCGGGGCGGTCTGTTTTCTGTGGCACTTTCCCGGAATCACTTCCGCTGGGAGTTACCCAGCGTCCTGCCCTACGGAGCCCGGACTTTCCTCCCCGACATAAAATCGCGGCGATGATCCGTCCAACTCCTAAGATATCTAACTCTTTTCTATAAGAGTTAAGCCCCCGGCAACAAAACCGAAGGCATTAAATACTATTTTTCGTCTTTCTGGAGAGCCTTGGGCTTTGCAGCTTCAGGAATGTGCTCAATCCAGTAGATGAGACGCTGGCAGTTGGGGCAGCTCAGAATCTGCTTGCCTTCCTGCAGCACGTTGTATTCCTGCGGGGGAATCATGATGTGACAGCCAGCGCAGACAGCATCTTCCACAGGTACGATAACCGGATGGGAAAGACGGGAACGGATGAACTCGTAACGACCAAGAATGGGCTTGGGAACAACTTCACCGGCCTTGTTGCGGCGTTTAGTAAGTTTATCCAGTTCGCCGTTGGCAGCATCAAGCTTCTGCTTGAGTCCTGCACGCTTTTCGTCCAGCTCTTCGTCCAGTTCCTTGATCTTGCCGTCAATGTCAGCCATGAGTTCAGTCTGACGTTCGGTTTCTTCAAGAACGGTAATTTTTTCTTCTTCACGGAGTCTGTTCAGCTTTTCAAGGCTGTCCATCTCACGCATCATGGCGTGGTATTCCTTGGTGGTACCAACCAGCATCAGCTTGCTCTTGCTCTTTTTAACCTTAACGGAATCTTCTTCGATTTCGGTTTCGAGCTTTTTCTTCTGCTCAGCAAGCAGGTCAAGCTTTTCGGTCAGCTGCTGTTTGCGCTTTTCAAGGGATTCCTTGCGGGATTCAAGGGCAGCCACATCTTTGGGCGCCTGATCGATTTCCGCTTCAAGAAGGATGATTTCGTCGTCAACCTTCTGCAAAACAACAAGCTGTTCTATCTGTTTTTCATACATTATTGGGTCCCCTTTTGCGGACGGCCTTTGTAAGGGCCTCCGCCACATCGATGTTCGGAAACTTAAATACAGTCCCGTAAGGCCTCTACGGTCCTGTTAATTCTCTTTTGTCATGACAACCCGGTTAGGGTCTGCGTACGCCTTCCCCCTGCACATGATAGGCGAAGGGATTGCGTCCGCTGAAAAATTTCACTTCCACTTCCTTTCCGAGCTCTTCTCCGAGAAGAACGGAAAAACGGCGCATCATCTCCTCTTCCAGAGAAAAATGCCCCACATCAAGCACTGCGCCCACACTTTCCTGTGCGGGATGGTACTTCACATCCCCGGTAATAAATACATCCGCTCCAAGGCCGAAAGCCTTATCCATAAGCGAAGATCCAGAACCGGGACACATGGCTACACAACCGACCTTTTCAGGTTCCGGTCCGCACAGGGCTACAACCCCGCAACCGGAAAGCTGTGAAACACGCTCCACAAAATCTGCGAAAACAACCGGGCTGGAATACTCGCCGATACAACCGTATCCGAGTATATCACCGGCTTCGTTTTCCGCAACCTGATCCAGCACACGCAGATTCTCAAGTTCCAGCTCACGCCCGAGCCAGGAAACTGCACCCTTGAACTGCACATCCAAAGAGGTGTGCGAAGCAAAAAGGGTCACATCCGCGCAAAAAAACTGCTTCATTACATCATGAAACCAGTCCAGCTTTGCAGGAAGCTTTGCTTCAATGGCCAGCGGATGGTGGGTCAGTACAAACTGCGCGCCCCATTCAAGGGCCGAAGAAACAACCTGCGGTAACGGGTCTAGGGCCACTGCAACCTTGGTTACATCCCTTTCCGGTCCCGCGATTTGAACACCGCAATTATCCCACGGAGCGGCAAACCCCGAAGGAACAAGTGACTCGATCCTGCTGATAACTTCTGCTGTCTTCATAACGGCCACCATTTGCCCTGCGCATGGCTGCTCAATGCCGAACAGGGAAGATGTTCAATTATTTCCGCTCGTAATCAAATTCAACACATCAAAATACAATAAAATAATATGCTCCCGCAAGGGCTGTCCCCCGGGAGCACAACAGCTTTCAAATGCTAGAAAGCAGAAAGAATCTGGATTGTATTTTGATTTGTATCCATATGAAATAAGTGGTGGGCCAACCAGGATTCGAACCTGGGACCATCCGGTTATGAGCCGGGGGCTCTGCCAACTGAGCTATTGGCCCTTTTCGCCAAGCGAGTCGAGCTTAATAGCCCAACAAACATCGACTTGTCAAGAGCAAAACAAAACGCAATTCTTCAAACTAGATAATAACTTCTAGCATAAAAATAAAGCATTTAAAACCAAGGCCGATTCAGCCTATTCGATTTCATTTTCGCGGATATGACGAATTACCCCGGTGGTGGAGTATCCGGGAAGAAGCGGCAGGGACAACACTTCGCCGCCACGGCCCTCAACAATATCCCGGCCCACAATATTATTCACGGACCAGTCGCCGCCCTTGATCAGCACATCGGGCTGAACCTTATTGATCAGGTTGTACGGAGTGTCTTCGTCAAAAAAAATCACATAATCAATGCAGGCCAGCCCTGCGAGGACAAAAGCACGCTGCTGCTGCTTGGTAACCGGACGTTTTTCGCCTTTAATGGAACGTACGGACTTATCGCTGTTCAAGCCCAGCACCAGCAGATCCCCCTGCTCGCGGGCACGTGAAAGCAAGTCTACGTGTCCGGCATGCAAAATATCAAAACAGCCGTTGGTGAAAACAATCTTTTTCCCGCCAAAGCCCGCCTTGATCTTTGCAAATTCGTCCGCAGAGAGTATCTTGGGGCTATTCAATTCTATATTTAATTCAGACAACGTACTGTCTCCAATTTATTTGATGCGCTTCGCGCTTTTTGATGAAAAGAATTCTCTGGACTCTTCAAAAACTTTCAATTTGGCTTCGCCGCTCTAAACGCACAAACCGTCATAAATTTAATCAACAATCCGCTCTTGGCAAGGAGTAATCAGCGTGATCAACAACAAAACCACAATACTTTTTCTCGCTGCCCTGCCATTCTACCTCAATGACTTCAACAACATCTTTATTAAACACGAACTGCTCTGGCTGGCAATCGACTACGGAGCAAAGCTTTTCCCGCTGGGATTCCTGTTTTATCTGCTTAGAAAAGGAACTCTTTCCCGTGCGGACCTCGGCCTTGTCGCACTCCCATTAAATAAATTGATCCTTTGGACCCTTGGAATCACAGCTCTCGGCCTCTGTCTTGATGAACCGGGTTTTGCCCTCTGGTCCAAGCTGCTGCCGTCCCTGCGGCTTGGGTCAATTCCCATTGAAACAGACTCGCCGTTATACATACTGGACATGACCATTGGTCTCGCTCTTGTTGCCATATCTGAAGAAATAACCTTTCGCGGCCTAGCCTTCACAACGCTAAAAAACCGCAACTACTCCATCCCGAAAATTTTCACTATCTCCGCCCTAATATTCGGCATGATTCACTGGTCGCAAGGCCCTGTTGCGATCATGGCAACCATAATCACCGGATCAGGACTCATGATCTGCATGTATTGCACAGGATCAATCTACCCGACCATCATCGCGCATTACGTAATCAATTATCTGTCGTTTTCAGGGAAGGCTGTGGAATTTTGGGGATTGTAAAATAAAAGCCCGCAATATTTTCAAAACATTACGGGCTAATCAAGCACTATTTATAGCCATACGGCGAAACCTAACAAAAAGTTTAGGAGAGTCCAGAGAACCCTTTCCAAAGGGTTCTTTGGTCCCCGAAGGGCCGCCGGAGGCATTCTTATTTCTTAGGCGCTAAATTCTCGGAAGAACCGAGCACGATCAGCTCAACCCAGTCGAGGGCGAAGCTGAGGCATTCTTCTTCGTCGTTGAGGATAGCCTGCTGGCGCTCCTCGGAAATATCGAGACGGGAAAAGACGTTCATGTCCTTGATGAAATTGATGAAATTATCAACTTGGTAAAGGGCGAGAAAAGCCATGTTCAACTTGCGTTCATCAAGAACTACTCCGGCCTGACGGGCACGGTTCATGATACGCATGTAGCGGTCATTTACTTCGTTGTAAGGCTCAAGACCCTGATCTTTCAGCCATTCATCGCTGGTCCATGCTTTGTCTTCTTCAAAGCCACGACAGTGCGGTTCCTGCACGATGAAAAACTGTTCGATGGTTTCGCCGTTCTCGTCCATGCGGGAAGCACGACCGAGGGGATAAGTGCGGCAGGCACCGGGACGGTTTTCGTAGATGGAACACCCTTCTTCACGCACAAAAGGGCAGCTGCGCTTGGCATTGTCGAGCATGCGCAGCTTACACATGGGAAAACCGGTGCCGGGAGTGCGGGTGATGTCCGCGTGGTTGTGGATAAACTTTTTACTGTCGTGACCAAGGCCCTTACGCAGACGTAGCACGTCATAGGGAGTGAGCATGAGGTTGAGGTCACCGCAGCAGGCGTTGAAGCAACGCACTTCAGGATGGCAGGCAAAACCGAAGGTCTTACCGGATTCCAGCTCGGGCAGGTTGTTCAGAAAATCTTGGGTCTGATCGTGGTCGGACATGGCACTCTCCCTGTATTTGGCTATCCGGCCAGAACACCCTTCCGCACCAGATACTGCATCTTTTTCTCAAGATCGGACTGAAGAAGCCTTTCTTCATCAGCCATTATCTGCAGTATTTCGCTGCGCGGATGCATTGACTGCATCTTGTATTTGTTACCCAGCGCATTGCCTTCCTGTGCGGCATTGGTATGGCTGGCAAATCCGGTCCGCTTACGGTGCAGAATGCGCAAATGTCCCTGATAAACAGGAAATTCCCCTTTCAGGCAACTGCGCAGATCATGCTCCAAATCGTCATACTGCGAGGGAGAAAGGAACAGGGAAAAGCCCCCGTTGTCAAGCAGCTTCTGTGTTCTGAACAAATGGCAGCATCCGGTAACAGAACCGCAGGGACGTATAAAATCGAAATATCCGCTATCTAAAAGATGGAGATGCAGATCGGAACAACGGAACGGATTGGGTGCTATCTTGGTCAGGTCTACCTCCGGCCCCTCGCCTTCATCACCTACGGGCTGAATAATATGCAGGTCCACAGACTGCATGACTGAGGGAGCGGCATGATCCAAAACTTTGCAACCCCAGACCCCGGCCTCTGGGTAGGCCTCCACAGCCGCACCAAAACGGGAAATCCAGTCCGGCTCCACTTCCACATCGTCATCAAGGTAGACCGCAAAGGCGCACTCCATGACCTGCGGTTCTTTCATGAGCCAATTGCGGGCTGCGGCTGCCCCAACATTTACGGGCAGGTCAATACGCACCATCTGCTTACCAAACTCATATTGCCACTTGCTTATAACCTCGGCAGTTCCATCGGAGGAACCGTTATCGAGCATAAAAATTTTAGCCCCATGCAAGTCGGAACGGTGCAGGGAAGCAAGGGTGGCATCCAGCTCTTCAGCCTTGTTGAAACAGTAAAGCAAAATGGCCAGACTACCGGGCAAAGGGGAAGTCTTTTCATCCAGACCGCAAGCCATATCATATACACGCATGGCTTCAGACACCCGCCACGGCTGCGCATCAACAGCTCCTGCAAGGATTGATATAGCTGTTTCACGCTCACCAAGTTTCAGGGCTACTGACGCAGCAAGATGGGCCATATTATTCAGTCCGAAAACATCGGAAGCAGACATAAGCAAGGGAAATGCTTCAGCTGCATTGCCGCTCATGTAATGAAAATAGGCTTTAGAAGAATTAATTACCGGAAGAATCTCAGCCGGGAATTCCCCGGACAAAAGTTCCAAACCGAATTTGAAATCGGCAAAGGCCCCGGCATGGACCAATCCCTGCTGTATCCAGAAAAGATTGCCCGGTTCTTTTTCAAGGGAAGAAAGGATATATTTTTTAACTTTTTCAGTATCACGCTTACCGGCAATACGCATGAAATATGAAAGGTTCTCCGGCTGCTTCCAATAGGAAACAATTCCCTTCAGGCAGGAAGCTACAGAGGAAGGAAAAAGCGGAAGCAAACCTTCAACCTGAAGAAGTTGCGCTGCAATACTGCCATCCATAGGACTGGAGTTGTAAGCCGCCAGAAGCAATTCAACACCCAACTGCGGATCAGACTCAAGAGCATGTGCCCCGGCATCAAAAAGGTGCTTCGCACCTACAGAGCCCATCAAGAGCTTGCGGCGTACAGGTTCATGCATGTCGGACCAATAAGTATCGCTGTAGAGTTTGCCCATTTATATTCCCTTCTGATTAACGGATGGATTATTCCAAGCCACGTTAACCAAAAGGAATCCCCTCCACAACTCTTCTTATGAAAACAAAACGGGGCAGAGTTTATAAACTCTGCCCCGGTGATACTATTGAGCGGAAGCAACCGGGAAAGTCCGGTCGTAGATGATGTTAAAAAAGAAGGCATAAACCGGAACAGCCATGACAAACCCCAGATCAAACAACAAGGCCTGCATAAAGGAAAAGCCCAGCATATGCATCACCAAGGGCAAAGAGAACACAAGCAGACACAGCTCAAAGAGAACAGCGTGTAAGGCCCGTAGCTTGGTGCTCCTTTGATGGATTGGCCTGCCGAGCCGCAGCAGGACATGGTCAAAAGCAAGGTTGTAAAAATAGTTAACCACCATGGCAATGAGACTGAGACTTATGGTTATAGCCCCCATAGTGTGCAAAGGCTTGCCCAGCGCCACAGCGAGCAGCGGCCCCACCAACAGAACCAGAACTATTTCGAACAGGATACTATGGCGCAGCCTATCTTTTGGGGAACGTAATGTTGCTTGCATTTTTTTCTCCTTAATTGGGATGTCTAATTCCTCTTTTAATCTAAAATTTAGTTTGATAAAGATAGAATCAATCTTAAATCAAGATAGATGGAGCAAGCATGAGATTTTCCCTTGAGCATTTGGAGGCCTTTGTCACTGCGGCGGATGCAGGTTCATTCTCTGCGGCAGCACGCAGGCTGGGCAAGGTTCAAAGCCAGATAAGTACCGCAATTGCCAGTTTGGAAGATGACCTTGGGCTCACCCTCTTTGACCGTAGCGCTAAATATCCGCAGCTAACGAAAGAAGGGGAAGAACTGCTTTATAAATCACGGGAACTTTTGCGTCGCTCAGAAAATCTGCTCAAACATGCAGACCGTATTGCTTTCGGCGAGCAGACCATGCTCCGACTGGCGCTGGATGAGATCGTGCCCCAGCACATAACAGCACAGGTTTTAGATGAATTCGCGAAAGAATTCCCGAATATTGAACTGGAAATTCTCTGGGGGGCAGTGGGGGATATTCAGAAAAACGTCCGCTCCGGGCAGGCGGACGTAGGTGTGGACATTCCGGTAGACGACATCACATCATCCGGACTGTCCTTTAAAAAATTGTCCAACCTGGAGTTTTGCGCTGTAGTCGCACCTGAACACCCGCTGGCAGGCATAAATAAAATCAGCGAAGAAGAATTGTATCGCCACAGGCAGGCCTTGGGCATGAGTCAGCGTGGCACCCGGCTCCCGGATTCATTCAGGAGGTCCGAAAAGGTCTGGCAGTTTGAGGACAGCAGGCTGGCCCATCGACTGGCACTGACCGGAACAGTCTGGGCAGGCTTACCCCTTCACATGGCTAACGAGGACATTGCAAAAGGCAAACTGGTAGAACTGCCCATAAAACTGGCAGAAAACGAATTGGAAGGAATCTTCTACTACGTCTGGAGTACTGCACACGAGCTGACCCCGGCAGAACAATGGCTCTGCGAGACATTCGGCAAAAAACTGCGCGCAGCTATTTCCTGAGCACTTATTTCCTGATCAGACGGTCGATGTCCGGCAGAGCAGTCTGCGGCTTATCACCGGGAAGTGATGAGTAGACTTTGAGCAGCGCTTGCGCTTTAGCTGTGGAGGACATGAAAGAGCGCACGATCCTGCGGTTCAAGCGGCCCATTTCACTGCGCAATTCACTGTCTTCAATGAGCCGTTTCATGGACTTGGCAAGGGCCTCACTGTCTTCCACTTCGCAGAGCAGTCCGTTAACACCGTCACGGATAAGCTCAGCGGTTCCCCCGGCCTTTGTGCAAATGGCAGCCAGCCCGCACTCGAAAGCTTCAAGCAGGGTATTGGGCATGGATTCCTGCCGCGAGCTCATGACGTAGATGTGTGAGGATGCCAGCAATTTAACCACTTCCTCATGGGGGATGTAGCCGGGACACTCAATACGTTCCAAAGTAGAAGCTGAGGCAATATCACGGTAGGCGGAAAGGTCTTCCATACCCACAGCAATAAAACGCACTCCTTCACACTTATCCTGCGCCAGAAGACGGTCCACCGCCTTGATATACACGTCCGGTCCCTTGGCATGCCCCTCATTGCCCACGTAAATAATGGATGTCTCCGCAGAACGCTTCGGTTTACGCCCTCCGCCCACAAAAGAATTGTAGACCACCTGCGCCCGCTTGGGCAGCACAAAGTGCTTGAGCAGCACTTCACGGCTCTTGGCAGAGTTGCAGATATAGCCATTGCCGATGAGCGAAAAGAGCGGTGCCAGCGGATTGGGTTTGTAGATAACGCCGCGGTTAAAGAAAAGTTTGAACTTGCGGCCGCCGAGCAGAGAAAGCCCCTTGGCAATGCAGCCGATCTTGACCGCACGGTTGTGGTAGGTGTGGACCACATCCACCTGATGCTCTTCGATCACACTGGAAAGGAATCCGGCTGCGGTAAGCATGTTCTTGAAATCGTCCAGAATGACCACTTCCACACCCATCTCTTCCAATTCCGGAATAAGCTTGGAATCGGGACGAAGCACTGCAACCACGCCAACTCCAGCCTGAAGCATGGCCCGCGCGCTGTTGATCAGCTGCCTGCTGCCTCCGGAAAGCTTCTCGGTATCGGTAATATAAAGCACCTTGCCGATATCATTGCGCTTGGTGAAAAATTTGAAGCAAAGCATGGCTGAGGCTTCATTGGAATACATATGCAGACGCTGCTTAATCCATGCGGCATCCTTGCTGGTGCCCACCCCGATGCGGTTGATGCGCATGGGATCAGTGCCGAGCATATTGGCGGAACGTTCAAGAGTGAAGGTTCCGCAGAACCCGGCCGCGGCTGCCTCCTTCATACCGAGATTATCAAAATCCCCCCACGGCCAGCAAAAGAACTGACGACGCGAACCGTTGATCTTCTTAATCTTGTCGAGACAGCGCTTGAAATCATCGCGAATGAATTCACGTCTTTCATCATCAGAACGACGCTTGAAGGTTACCTTTCCTTTACGGAACTGAGGCCAGTAACCATTGTAGGCAAAGGCACTGCCGTAATCATAAGTAGGCAGCTCAGAATTAAATTTGCGGTAAACTCCCCACGTAGACCAATGGGAATCAGCGGAAAAATTGCCCTTGAAACGAAAATCCTTAAAACAACCCTGATGACGGCAGGTATGGGCGTAAACTTCCATACCCCTGTCATGGACCAGAGATTTAAGTTCCGCCTCATTCATGAACTGGGAATTGTCGTTTTCAGAAAGAGCCTTGATAAAGGATTCACGCATAGAAAGCATCTGCGGAACATCTGCCCTGTTTCTGATCTTGCCCTGCCCGATAAAATCACTGACCGCAAAAAAGACCCCGGTCATACCCCGCTCTTCAAGCATGGGAACCACGTTGATCCAGTTGCTGATGTGGCAATCATCAAAGGTGAGCACCACATACTTATCGTCAATGGGCTTGCGACCCATGCAGATTTCATAAAGATGATCGGCGGTGATGGTCTTGAAGCCCATCTCCAGCATCATATCAAGATGGGAAGCAAAGGTGGCGGGGGAATGACCGTCCTCTTCACAGACGGCATGGTAGCAAAAAACAGGAACACTCTTACCGAGCATGAGACAACTCCGAAACGCTTCTATTCAACTACCCTCCCCCTGTAAAATCAAATTTAAACAGGGGGAGGGAGATCAATTACATCTGCAGACGGAAGGTCTCGGTTGAAAGCTTCCGTTCGAGTCGTCTTGCCACGAGACTCATCAGGTAGCAACAAATAAAGTACAAAAATGCTACGGTAGTATAAATTTCAAAGGGATAGATCATGAGCCTGTTGTTCAGTCCCTGAGCAACAAAAGTCAGCTCCAGAACACCGATAACAAAGGCCAGAGAGGTATCTTTAAAGATAGCAATAAACTGTCCGACAATAGCCGGAAGCATCTGCTTCAATGCCTGCGGAAGGATAACCTTGCGCATGGCCTGCCAGTAAGTCAGGCCGGTGGAGACTGCTGCCTCGAACTGTCCGGGAGGCAGGTTCTGGATACCGGAACGGACAATCTCAGCCAGATATGCCCCGGTAAAAACGGTCAAGGCAATGGTCGCTGACCAGAATACGTTCAAGAACTGCCCGGTCAGAATCGGAATAAAAAAGTAAATCCAGAAAATGACCATAATCAGCGGGTTACCACGAATAAGTTCAATGTACAGAGTGGACGGGATCAGAAAGAGCTTATTCTTGGAAGTACGACCGATACCCACAACCAGCCCGATGAAGAAGCTGACCGAAATAGCGATCACCGACATGATGATGGAGAAAGAAAGACCACCAAGTCCCCAGAGGATTTCATTGGGATCGCCTTCGGGAAATCTCCACCAGAGCAGGGTTCCAATGTTGTCGCGGATAACCTCAAAATTAAATTTGGATACGCCGTAAAGGGCGGAAACAAGCAGGAAAGCCAGACAGGCCAGAAAGGTTCCCTTCCAGACGAGTCCGAGAACCTTGGACAGTTTAGCCAGAAAAGCCTTGCGTGCGGCCTGAGCCTTGGAAAGGCTGAAATCGTCCTGACGTCTACGTTTAAAACGGCGGTGCATTTTTGCCAAAAAAGAAAACGGAGCTTCGAAAGGCCAAAAAAGCAGGTGTGCAAACTTATGGCCTAAAGTGCGGTCCTTGACCGGAACGATCTGCAGTTTCCAGTTCACCAGAGTCAGGATTCCGGCAATGGTCAGGGAGAGGGAAAGATAAATTACGGTAGCAGCAGTTGTGGCCTCAAAACCTTTAAAGGTCATGCCCTCGATCTGCTGTGAGGCCCAACACAGTTCCGGCACACCAACAACCATTGCCAGAGAGGAGTTCTTCATATTGTTCAGAAACTCACTGCCCAGCGGCGGGATGATGGCCCGGAAAGCCAGCGGAAGGATAATTTTGGTCAGGGTCTGAAACGGAGTCAGCCCGGAAGAGTAAGCAGCTTCCAGCAATCCTTTCGGGATGGACTGGATACCGGCACGGATAACCTCGGCCATAAAGGAACTGGTGTAGATACCAAGCCCGACGGTAGCGGAGAGCATTTCGAAATTCTGATCAAAGAGAAAATTGCGGATTCCTTCAGGTAACCCCATGGGCAGCGCAAAATACCAGAAGAAGAGCTGCACCAGCAGCGGGGTGTTTCTGAAAAATTCAACGTAACAGGTACAGAAATAGTAAACCGGCTTGAATTGGGAAAGCCTGCCCAGACCAAAAAGGATACCGAGGCCCAGCGCAATGGCCGAACTCATGAGTGAGATGCTGATGGTCAGGTTCAAACCGGTGACGAGCATGCCGCCCAGCACTTCGCCGTATGAGGGGTCTTCTTTGTAAAGAACAGACCAGTCAAATTTGTAACCGAAGTCGAAGACCCAGCCAAAGTAGTAGACCAGTATAGCGGTCACAGTGGCAAGGCATAGATACTGAACCCAAGTTTTTTCCAGATAACGGTTGATCATTGCAGAAACTTTCTCTTTGTCTTCAATTTATAAGGTGGCGGGGTCAGGGGAGACCCCGCCTGTCTAGCAAATCAAATGAAGCCTAAGGCCACATTTCAATTTTTTCGGTAAGGGGGAAGTAGTACTTGGTGTCAGGACCGTACCACTTGTTGTAGATCTTTTCGTAGGTACCGTCTTTCCACATATCCTGCAGTGCGAAGTTAACTGCGTCACGGAGCTTGGAATCATCTTCAACCAGACCGATGCCGTAGGGCTCGTTGGAGAAGAAGTCACCAACCAGTTCGTATTTACCGGGAACCTGTGCAGCGTAGCCGAGCAGGATGGTGGAGTCGGTGGACCATGCATCTACGCGACCCATCTGCAGAGCCTGAAAGCACTCAGATTCTTTCTGGTAGGAGATAACTTTGGGAGCAGCGTCGCCAAGGCTCTTGAGCAGGTTTTTAACGTTCAGCTCAGAGGTGGTACCCTGCATAACTGCAACTCTTTTGCCTACGAAATCCTTGAGGGTGGAGAACTTGCCTTTGGGAGCAAGCATCTTCTGGCCGTCAAAGAAGTAAGTAATGGAAAAATCGATGGATTTATCGCGGGAGCGCTTGTGAGTCATGTTGGAAACGGAAGCGTCAATACGGCCCTGCTGGAGGAAACCGATACGGGTTTTGTTGTTAACGGGAACCTGATCGATTTTAACGCCCAAGCGTTTTGCGATTTCATTAGCGATATCAACGTCAAAGCCAACCCATTCTTTCTTGGCGTTGTAGAATGCACCGGGGATGGAGTCAGTCATGATACCGACACGGATAACCTTGTCTTTCATGATTCTGTCATAGGTGGCACCTGCAAAAGCAGTTGCAGCGAAAGCCATAACCAGAGCGGCTGCGAGAGCCAAAGTCATAAACCTTTTCATTCTTTCCTCCTGCGTGGAAATAGACAAAGAGTATACAAAAGAGCGATCCCCGACACCGGAAACCGCGAGCTTCCTGATACTGGACCTGCAAAAACTAATTTACAGGCAATTACCTCACCTCACTATTTACACCCATCATAAATATGATGGGGAAATCCCTAATGTGAAAGAATCTTGCTCAAGAAGAGCTTGGAACGTTCATGCTGCGGGTTGTGGAAGAATTCATCGGGGGTGTTTTCCTCAATGAGAGTTCCCTCATCCATGAAGATAACCCTATCCGCAACCTCGCGGGCAAAGCCCATTTCGTGGGTTACGCAGACCATGGTCATACCTTCACGGGCCAGAGCCTTCATTACGTCCAGAACCTCGTTGATCATTTCCGGGTCAAGGGCGGAGGTAGGCTCGTCAAATAGCATGATGTTCGGACGCATAGCCAAACCGCGGGCAATTGCCACGCGCTGCTGCTGTCCGCCGGAAAGCTGGGAAGGATAATCCCCGGCCTTGTCCGGAATATTGACCTTGGAAAGAAGCTCCATAGCCAAATCTTCGGCATCCTTGCGTTTCATATTCCGAACCATGGTCGGAGCGAGGATGATATTTTCCAAAACCGTCATATGCGGATAAAGATTGAAGGACTGAAAGACAAATCCGATCTCCGCCCGCAGCAGGGGCAGGTTGACCCTCGAACCGTTCACATCCATATCTTCTACAATTATTTCACCTTCCTGAATGGGTTCAAGACGGTTAATACAGCGGATCATGGTACTCTTACCAGAACCGGAAGGACCGCAGACAACAACCACTTCGCCTTTTTTAATATGAAGGTTGAGATCCCTCAAGGCGTGGTAGTCACCGTAGTATTTATTGACATTGTTAAATTTTATCACTTTTGTACAAATCCCGTAAAAAATTGTTCTTAGCTCGAAAAAAACGGGTACCAAATGGAACAAAATTCGGCAAGCCCATCTCATTTTTGGATGAACTCTTGTTTTTTTAGCGTTTCGCGAATTATCTATCTTGGGAAAAATCATTTTTGTTAAAAACAGGCCTGTTTTTTCCTGCAAAAACCAACTCCACACAATATTGTTGATTTCGTAAATCGAAATTATTTTTAACTTTCTTGCGTTTTGATCATAAATTTTCCTTTCTAATCAATATGAAAGAAAGCTCCCAAACACGCAGCACAGAACTTAAACGGTCATGATTCAAAAGGATTTCACATGTTTTTAACATAAACCCTCCCGAAAAAAGGGATATTTTGCAAACTTTTACAGAATTTACCTTAATTTATCGCCCTTAATAATATATATGTAGTTGAAAAGGTTCTCACTTAGATATATGGAATCTACATGCCTGAGAGTACATTACTATTCATAGCCGAACCCCAATCCGTGACCTCGGTGTTTTCCCCGCTCAAAGAAGCGGGTTTTCAAGCCGGACTAGCCGACAACCTTGCCGGGGCCATCAATTTCATCAAAAAGTCAAAACCGTGTCTGATTTTTACCAGACCGGTCATGCAGGGCTATTCTGCTCAGGCGCTTCTGGCCGAAGCCGTAAATATTGAAGATTTCCCTCCGGTAGTGGTCTTTTCCCGCAACGGCTCCGCTGACGAAGCCCAGAAATTCATGGAACTAGGCGCACGAGATTATTGGCTGGAACCGCTTTCATGGGAAAAGATCAAACTGATGCTTCCTGATGAAAAGCCCTCATCCATGCCCTCAGCTGAACAGCTCAGTGCTCCGGATAAACCGGCCGCACCAGAGCAGAAAGGCACTCAGGGCCGCTACCAGATCATAGGACAGCACCCGGCCATGGCCCGCGTTCTGGGCCTTGCCAAGCAGGTTGCCAAGTCCAAAGCTACCGTACTAATTTCCGGTGAATCAGGCACAGGTAAAGAAATGTTCGCCCGCTTCCTGCACCACCATTCGGACCGCAACGATAAACCTTTCGTAGCCATCAACTGCGCTGCACTGCCCGAACATCTGTTGGAATCAGAACTTTTCGGACATGAGAAAGGCGCATTTACAGGGGCCATCAACCGCAAACTCGGTAAATTTGAGCTGGCTTCCGGAGGAACCATCCTCCTTGATGAAATCACAGAAATGGAACTCGGCTTACAGGCCAAGCTGCTCAGGGTTTTACAGGAAGGTGAAATCGACCGCGTCGGCGGTGTGGAAACCGTAAAAGTTGATGTACGCGTATTGGCAACCACCAACCGGGCAATTGAGGAAACTGTAAAGGAAGGCAAATTCAGGCAGGATCTTTTCTACCGCTTGAACGTCATCCCGCTCAAGCTCCCGGCACTCTCCCAGCGTGGTGAAGATATCCTGCTGCTGGCAAAATTTTTCGTTAACAAATACTGCACTGAATACGGGTTGAGCTCGCTGGCTTTTTCCGAGGAAGCAACAAAATGGCTACTGGGTTACGAATGGCCCGGTAACGTCCGCGAACTCCAGAATCTCATGGAAAGAGCAGTACTGCTCGCCGGAGCCGGTCCCATTGAATCCAAGCATTTCCTCAATGATCCTGATGCATGGATGCCGGATGAAGCTCACACCGAAGGCGCTGCTCCTGCTGAAGAACAAGCTACAGCCGCAGACGGAGTTGCTGCTGAATTCGCAGTCATGCCCATTTCTGAAATGGAGAAAAAGCTTATCATCAAGAGCCTCGACCAGACTTCGGGCAACCGGACCAAGGCTGCCGAACTGCTGGGCATATCAGTACGCACCCTGCGCAACAAGCTCAATGACTACAAAAAACAGGGACTGGATCTTTAGAAAGTCGCAAAACTAGCGACATCCTTTCTTACAATTCTCATAAGCAATATGGCATTGCTTCGGGCTTCTTTTTGTTATCAAACACTGGCGGTTTTGTGAGGCACATTGCGAAATACACCTGCCACGCTGGTAGCCGGTCATGGCGTTGGCCGCAGTGCCTGCCGCCGGCAATGTATTCTCCCCGACCAAAGGCGGCATACACTGACTCTCACACCTTTCAATTGCATCCTTAAGTCGCTCGGGATCACCGGCTTCAATGGCCGGTTGCAGACATTTCTCCATGCACTCACCTGAACGATCTTCAGCACACAATGCAGTGGAAGCCAATCCGCAAACTAAAGCCAACAAGATTAAAAACATTACACATTTTTTCATAAATTCCCCTCGCAAATAGTATTTAGCACTCAATCTAATACATCCGCGTGGATTTCGCAAAAAAAAGAGCAGCCTGAACGCAAGCTGCTCTTTTTAAATCAATAACACCATAAATATTAAGCTATAAACCACCCGTCAGTTATCTCGACCTGCAACTTCTCACCGCTCTCCATATGCGCAAATCCGGGTAAACAAAGATTTACGGGCTCGGAAAGCTCTCCGAGACAATCCACCTGCAATTCCACATGGGTCTGCCCGCCGGTATAAATACTACGTTTGGCTGTACATGAAAGTCCTTTATCACCCAGCCTGACCCAGCCGCATTTAAGCGCACAAAAGCCCTTCTGCCCTACTCCGGCCCCACCATGGCGTGCGGTAAAACAATAGTCGTCAATGTAAAGCTCACATTCTCCGGCTCCTGCATTTCCAACCTCAACCGGAAGAACCGATCCATTGCCCACAAATCGGGCCACCCCCACAGTTACAGGACAGTCATAGAGTTCCTGCGGAGTTGAAAACTGCACAATATGCCCATGATCCATGACCGCGATACGATCCGCAATTGCCATGGCCTCAGACTGATCGTGAGTGACAAAAAGCATGGTCGCTTTGGTCTTTTCGTGAAAGGCTTTAAATTCCATGAGCATGGATTCACGCAGGTGTACATCAAGGTTTGCCAGCGGTTCGTCCAGCAACACCACATCCGGGGCCATGATCAAACAACGGGCCAAGGCCACCCGCTGGCGCTGCCCTCCGGAAAGATCTGCCGGATTACGGTCACCCATGCCCGAAAGGCCTACAGACTCAAGGGCATCGCGCACAGCCAGTTTAAGAGCCTGTCCGTTCTTGCCCTTGATTTTCAGGGGATAGCCGATGTTCTCAGCCACATTCATATGCGGCCAGAGAGCGTAGGACTGAAAAACCACCCCCACATTACGATTCTCCGGGCTGACATGGGTTGTACCGGAAGAAAAGAGATTTTCTCCGGCCCGAACCAGGCCGGAATCAACCTCCTCAAACCCAGCTAGAACCCGCAACAAAGTGGTCTTGCCGCAACCGGATGCACCAAGCACGGAAACCAGCTCCCCGTCATTGATATTCAGAGAAACGTGGTCAAGGGCCATTGTTTCGCCATAACTCTTCACAATATTTTCAATTACAACTTCAGCCATTTAGTCTTCCGCAAATAGTAAAATTTTCATCAGCCCTGCCATGGAATCACGCCCTTGGGTGCCTTGCGTCCAAGAAAAGAAAGTACGGTCATCAAAAGCAGGATAGCCGCGATGACCAAGATAGATACTGCCGAAGCAAGCACGGCATTGCCGCTCTCATCAAGATTAAAAATAACCACGCCCAATGTTTCTGAACCGGAAGTCCAAAGCAGCACCGAAACAGTCAGTTCATTGAAGGCGGCAAGAAAAATGAACAACCCTCCGGTGGCAGCAGCAGGCATGATCAAAGGTACGATGATATCCTTCATGCGCCGGAAAAATCCGGCCCCGCACATCTGGGCAGCTTCTTCCAACACCCGGTCGGTCTGAGTAAAACCGCCGATTACTGGCCGCAATCCCATAGGCAGGAAACGGGCCAGATAAGCCACAAGAATGATCCAGACCGTGCCATAAATACTGACTCCGAAGATGGGCTTGAGGAAAAGTAGAATGCAGCCGATAGCCAGCACTACTCCGGGAAGAGCGTACGGCAACTCCATAAGTGGGCTCATAAACCGGAGCAAAGAGTTCTTTTGCCAGACCAGAAAATATCCCAAAGGGATACCGACCAGACAGAGAATCAGCGCCGCTCCTCCGGCAAGCGAGAAGCTGTTGATGAAAGCCCTTGTGGTGG
Source organism: Maridesulfovibrio sp. (assembly GCF_965230075.1). Classification (GTDB taxonomy): domain Bacteria; phylum Desulfobacterota; class Desulfovibrionia; order Desulfovibrionales; family Desulfovibrionaceae; genus Maridesulfovibrio. Next base: position 3,861,872 of record NZ_OZ245945.1, read on the forward strand.
CGTCATGCTTGAAAAGCACATTGGCGTAGTTGGAAAAAGTCATGGTTTCAGCGTTTAACTCCACACCAAAGGAAGGAATCAGTGAAGAGAAAAACAAGGCGCACAAAGGAACAACCAGTACCAACAGAATAACCAGCCAACTTGCTGATTCAGCCAGAGGGCGGAATTTACCAAGGCGGTATTTGAGTAATTCAGAAGGAGCCCCCACCAAGCGGTAGTCTCTACGATTAAGCATATAGGACTGGAGCAGGATGCCGAACAAGGCAAGCATGCTGATCAGTACCGAAAGGGATGCCGCCTCAGCAATGACTTCAGGGCCGAACATGGCCAGCCGCTGATATATTAATGTGGTCAACACTGTGTACCCGGCGGGGATACCCAGCATGGCCGGAATACCGAAGTTACCGATACAGGAGACAAAAGCAAGTGCCATCCCGGCAGTCAAGGCCGGAGTCATCAAGGGTAATACAATATCGCGCAACACCCGTTCGTTGCCCGCACCACAGACCCGCGCGGCCTCGACCATTTCACGGGGCATGGCCGAGAGTCCGGCTTTAAGGGAAAGAAATATAAGCGGAGCCTGCTGGATTCCCAAAAGCAGGATTATCCCGAACGGAGAATACATTGGATGAGGCGTTCCCGGAGCCGGAGCAATGCCCAGACAGTTCAGCAATACACTTGAAGGTCCGAAAAGCTGAATCCACGACAGGGCCGTAATCTGCGGGGGGATCATCATAGGCATCATGAAACAAAAAGTCAGTGCCTTACGAAAACGAATGTCAGTTAATCCCACCAGCAAGCCCATGGCAGAACCGAGCAGAGTTGCCAGCATGGTGGCGCAGCCCCCTACAAAAAGGGTATGCCGGAAAGCCTTCCACGTACCCGATTCATCCATAATCCCGCGCAAGATCTCAAGACTGAATGTTCCATCAGGAACCACAGACTCCAACAACAAACGAATGGTGGGCATCAAGGAAAGGATGCACACCGAAATAAATACCGGGAGAAAAATTGCGAGGCCGCTATCCCGGGCCGGGAGAACCCCGGCCCGCACGGCTTTATTTAAAAACATTGATTAACCGCCGAAAACATTAACGAATTTTCTTTTACTCTTTTTATCCTGAGCAAGAGCCTTAGAAGTATCGAGGTCCATAAGCTTTATCTTTGCGGGAAAGCCCTCAGGCGGGGTGATGCCAGTTTTGGCAGGCATGAATCCCTGAGCCGAAGCAAGCTTCTGACCCTCGTCAGAAAGCAGGAAGTCTACAAATTTTTTCGCGCCTTCGGGATTCTTGGCAGTGGAAAGGATAGCCACAGGCTCAGTTACCGCACTGGCACCTTCTTCAGGGATGATAAAGGTTACCGGGGAACCTTTGAGTTTGTTGCGGATGGGCAGATAATCAATACAGAAACCGTACAGCTTTTCACCGCTGGCAACAGCCTTAAAGGTACCGCCGTTACCTTTACTGTTTACGGCACCATTCTCAGCCAGCTTTTTGTATGCATCCCAACCGAGATCAGAATTTTGAGTCAGGGTATGCATGTGCACAGCAGCAGCACCGGAGTAAAGGGGGCTGGGCATGATAACAAGGTTCTTGGCCTCGGGACGCTCAAGATCTTTGATGGATTTAGGTTTGAAAGGCGCTTTGTCGTTATATACGATTCCGGTACTGATGATCTTTGTGCTGAAGTAGTTGCCGTCCTTATCGTAAAGGTTCGTATCGTAACCTTTAACCGGGGCAGCCTGATACGCCATGAGACGGCCTTCTTTCTTCAGACCTTCCATGGTCACCATATCCGCAATAAGCACAACATCAGGACGGGGATTACCTGCTGCAAATTCAGCTCGCAATTTATTCATCAGCGCGGTAGTTCCTGTTCTGGTCCATTCTACATCAATGCCGGGATTTGCTTTTTTAAAAGTTTCTACGGTCTGCTGGGCATCCTGCTCAAGCTGAGAAGTATAAATTACTAGTTTTTCACCTGCATGTACAAAAGAACAAACGCAAAATACGGCAACAAGGGCCATCAGTACGATTTTCTTCATCACTCACTCCTGAAACTGAATTTTAAAATAAATAAAAATGCATCTCATCTAGATCAGAATTTCCAACAGCGAGTGTCACGATATAGAACCATTACTGAAACATCAATGTGTCATTTTGATAATAAAAACAATAAAACAATTCAGACCTCACAAATCGGAAATAGAAAAAAACTATTCATCCAAGGACTGTTTTCCTCTATTTCAAAACATTTTTTTCTTAGAAATAAGCTTAGGCCATTAATGTTCATTCTCGTTACACAATCCAAACATTTATTAACATTATGTCATATAAAGGTATGATGTCTTTCATCTTATAGATGTTACTCTCAAACCAGAGCTTAATTGTAGCCGCTGGAATTATTTCACGACTATAGGTTGATATTGATAACCTTTTGCAATACTATTAAGTCTAACAAGCTAACTTCTCTTTGCGATATCCCTCCAAAAGAATTCTTCCAATCGAAAGAGATCAGACCCACTCATTACATTAGGGAGAGGAAAAGTGACCAAACTTTCCATTCGCGGCAAACTTGCCGCTCTTTTCTGCATTGCAATTTTCACCTCGCTGATCACCATAGGACTCAGCGCATATTCTTCATATGAACTCACAGAACTTGAGGCTCAAAAGGCACAGGAAATAATGCTCGATGGCCAGAAGGAAAAACTCAAATCCGCAGTATCATCAATGGCAGCGGCTCTTTCCGGCGCAGTTGCAAACTTAGGAGACGAGCAGGAGCAGCTTAAGCTGATGCGTACCATGATCAAGGACGCATTCTATGAAGATGATTCCTCCGGCTACTACTTTATCTACAAAGACACGGTTAACGTTGCCCATCCGGTAAAGCCCTCACTGCATGGCAAGGACCTCGATAATCTTGTAGGCAAGGACGGCATTTATTCCGTAAGGGAACTGGCCCGCGCAGCCCGCAACGGCGGAGACTTCGTACATTTCACATGGGATAAGCCCGGATATGATAAACCCATGCCCAAGCTCGGCTACGCAGCAATGATTCCGGGCACCGACTTCTGGATCGGAACAGGAGTATACATCGACAACATCAAACGTCAGGCGGCAGTCATCAGGACTGAAATGGAAAAACAGAACTTCACTGCCATCCTGATCCAAAGCGGAATTTCCGCCGGCCTTTTCCTGCTCATTCTCCTTCCGGCAGGAATCATCATGGGTAAAGGAATCATCAAGCCCATCATTGAAATCAAGGAAGAAGCCCGCAAAATAGCATCCGGCAACTTTGATACCAACCTGACCGTCACCAGTAAGGATGAAATTGGCGAACTGCAGGTCGCTCTTTCCGAAATGGCTGATTCCTTACAGGAAAATATTACTGAAATTACCCGCAAAGAGCAGGAAGCCGCATACAAAGCAGAAGAAGCTCTACGGGCAAGCGCTGAGGCCAAAGCCGCCAACGATCTGGCCGGAACCAAGGCCGCAGAACTTCTCGAAGCCGCTATTCAACTTGATAATGTAGTTGATTCCGTATCTGCCGCATCCGAAAACCTGATGGTACAGATTGAACAATCCAGCGCCGGAGCCACTGAACAGGCCAGCCGCGTTGAAGAGACTGCCAGCGCCATGGAAGAGATGAACGCTACAGTGATGGAAGTGGCCCGAAACGCTGCCAGTGCAGCTGATGATGTAGACAAAGCCCGCAATATGGCCGAAGAAGGCGCAAAAGTTGTTTTCCGCGCAGTAGGCGGTATCGAAACAGTGTCCACCCAATCCAAAGTCCTCATGGAAGACATGACTACCCTCGGCAATCAGGCTGAAGGCATCGGCGAAGTCATCAATGTAATTAACGATATTGCAGACCAGACCAACCTGCTGGCGCTCAACGCTGCTATTGAAGCGGCACGGGCCGGGGAAGCTGGCCGGGGATTCGCTGTTGTTGCGGATGAAGTGCGTAAACTGGCTGAAAAAACAATGGCCGCTACCAACGATGTTTCCAATGCAGTGAAGAGTATTCAGGACGAAGCACGCAAGAACATCGATAACACAGTGAAATCTGTAGAGACAATCACCGAGGTAACCGAACTTGCTACCGCTTCCGGTGAGTCACTGCGAGAAATAGTGACACTGGTCAATGCTGCTACCGCACAGGTGCAGTCTATTGCCACCGCAGCTGACCAGCAGAGTGCCGCCAGTGACGAAATCAACCGCTCTATCACCGGAATCAGCGAGATTTCCATAGAAACCTCTGATGCCATGACCCTGTCCAGAAACGTAGTCAGCGACCTTTCCGTCCAGATCAAAACCCTGAACAGTATGACCGAGCGCATGAAGGGTTAAAACCCACCCCGCTTAGACAAAAAAAGGGCAGCCCGTTTCCGGGCTGCCCTTCGCAATTATATCCAGTTGTAATTACTCTGCGGTAATAGCTTCCAAGCCACCCATGTAAGGACGCAGTACTTCAGGAATGACGATGGAGCCGTCTTTCTGCTGGTAGTTTTCAACCACAGCAACAAAAGTACGTCCCACTGCGAGGCCGGAGCCATTCAATGTGTGTACGAATTGTTTTTTCTTGCTGTCCTTGGGCTGGAACTTGATGTTGGCACGGCGGGCCTGAAAGTCCACGCAGTTGGAGCAGGAAGAAATCTCGCGGTATTTATCCTGTCCGGGCAGCCATACTTCAATATCGTAAGTCTTGGCGGAACCGAAGCCCATATCACCGGTGCACAAGGTGATAACCCGGTAATGCAGGCCGAGACGCTTGAGAATTTCCTCAGCGTGTCCGGTCATTTTTTCGAGATCATCGAAAGACTTGTCCGGATGGGCAAAACGAACCATCTCCACTTTATGGAACTGATGTTGACGGATCAGACCTTTAGTGTCTTTACCGTAGGAACCTGCTTCGGAACGGAAGCATGGAGTCGGTGCGCAGTATGCAATGGAAAGCTCATCTTCGCTGAGCACTTCATCACGGTGCAGGTTGGTCAGCGGGACTTCCGCAGTGGGGATCATGTAGTATTCCCAGTTCTTCAGCTTGAAGAGATCTTCTTCAAACTTGGGAAGCTGGCCGGTTCCGAACAGGGAATCGCGGTTAACGATGTACGGGGGGATGACCTCGGTGTAACCATGATCCATGGTCTGAACATCAACCATGAACTGAGTCAGAGCACGCTCCAGACGTGCACCCCATTTTTTGAGCACAGCAAAACGCGCTCCGGTGAGCTTGGCTGCACGTTCGAAATCAACACCACCCAGTTCCACTGCCAGATCCCAATGTTCACGGGGAGTAAAATCAAACTCAGGTTTCTCACCCCAGTGACGGATTACCGGGTTGTCATCCTCGGTTTTACCGAAAGGAACGGACTCGTCAGGCATATTTGGAACGGAACTGAGCCATTCACGCTCTGCAGTTTCAATATCTTTGAGGTCTTCATCAAGGGCTTTGATTTTGCCTGAGACTTCACCCATGCGAGCGATGATCTCGGAGGCGTCGCCCCCTTCCCTCTTTATCTTTGCAATCTCGCCGGAGGTGGAGTTACGCTCGGCCTTGAGGGATTCCACTTCCTGCAGCAGGGACTTACGGCGGGAATCCAGATCGCTGAATTCATTAACATCAAGTTTAGAACCTCTTTTTTCGAGGCTTTCGCGAACTACATCCAGATTGTTCTGTACAAATTTCAAATCGAGCATTTCATTCTCCTAATATCATCATATATAAAAAGGCTCGTCTCAAGCCGCTGCCATGCTAGTATCGAATCTAAGCGCACTAATAAAGGGGATTCTTGCATCAATTTGCATAAAAATACTACAAATCATCAATTCCCATGCGCTTGTTGCCATAGACGCAGGCGATATTGGCATAAATTCCAATCAGTAACAGCAAAGCCATGAGGCTCTCCAGCCAGCAGGACCAGAAAACATATACCACGCTGGCGAACATACCGAAACCCTGTAACCCTTTTTTCCAGCTCCACGGTAATTCCAGCCAGTTGCGCTCATACTCAAGAAGTTTATCAACAATTGTAAAAGGCGGTGTCGGCTCAGGCAATTCGAGCATGGAAACTCCGATTCCGACAATAAAAGCCAATCCAAGGACTATGGACTTAGTCCACAAAGCCATAAGCAAAACACACAAGGAACCGAGCATAATGATCCAGTTCCAGTGTTTCTGATGCCTTTTCCAGACAAGGTCGCTGATATTCCTGAAGGCCATGGCGGAAGAGTATCATTTCACTTTACAGTAAACAATATGTTGCATCTGCCTCTTTAAATATTGCTTAAATCGGTATAACGTACCTGCATGATTGAAAGCATTGTACCATCTATTGGAAAAATTCTTGTTGAAAAAGGCTGGACCATGTCCACCGCAGAATCCTGCACCGGAGGCCTTGTGGCCGCTACCCTGACCGACTTCTCCGGCAGTTCTGCATGGTTCTCCGGGGCCGTGGTCGCATACTCCAATGAAGTAAAAATGTCCCAGCTGCACGTTCCCGAACAAGACATTATTGACCACGGCGCTGTCAGCGAACCTGTAGTCCGGGCCATGGCTGAGGGAGTCTGCAAGACCCTCAATGTGGAAGTGGGCGTATCCCTCTCCGGTATTGCCGGTCCCACAGGCGGAACTCCGGACAAACCAGTGGGTACAGTCTGGATGGGCTGGCATGTAAATGGAAAGACCTATGCCGAAAAATTCCTCTTCAGCGGTGACCGCAAGAGTGTGAAAGATCAAAGCCTGCAAACTGTACTGGAAAAACTGCACCAGCTTTTGAAAGAGAGTTAATCCCCAATGAAAAAAACGCTGTTCCTGATCATCCTTCTTGTTCTCTGCTGCACGACAAACGGACTCTGCCGCGACTCCCTGCGCAAAACCCTAAATCTGCATGGGCAAGAAGAAGAGCATCAATCTGTATTATTGAAGGATTTCCAAGATGCTTGGGATGAAATGCAGAATGCCACCGGACCTTTGACCATCGAAGGCGATGTGCTTGGTTACCTTCAGGCTTACGGAAGCAGCAAAATTGACGGGGAAACACAAAGTGGAAATGAATACGGAGCCTTTAAAGCCCGGGTCAGACTGCATTGGGCACCTATTGAGGACGGCAAATTCTTCTTTCAGGTTCAGGGCGGCGTTTCAGATATACACAGCAATCCTTCCAGCCGTGAAATGGTGCTTTCGCCCTTGAACTCGCAGGCCTCGCGCACAAGTCCCGGCGGGGAGGCATCCATTTCAGATGTGCTCTACACCCAGCACTTTGCAGACAAGAAAATGTTTGTAACTCTCGGCTGGACTGATCCTGAATCCTTCATTGATGAAAACCGCTTTGCAGGTAACGGGCGCACCCAGTTCATAAACACCATCTTCAACAACGAGCCGATCTTTGACGGAATTGATGCCAACCTGCCCATCATAGCAGTAGGATTCAACCCGGAAGAACAATTCAAACTCACCATGCTTGCCCAGTCGTCAACTTATGCAGGACGCCCCGACGATGAACGCAAAGGTGATTTTGAAGATATAGCTGACAGCCCGCTCATCGGCGGACAGCTGACATATTCACCCAGCTTTGGTAAACTGAAAGGTAATTACCGCATCTTCGGTTGGACCAATACTTATGGCCAGCCGCGCATTGATGGAAGTGAAGAATCAATCAACTGGGGTATCGCCTTTAACATGGATCAGGACCTGACCGAAAACTTCGGAATCTTCGCCAGACTGGGTAAAGGTAACGGCGCGGTGAACGATATTACATGGTCATGGTCGACAGGTACCCACTGGCAAGGCCCGATCCCCGGACGAGAACAGGATGTCTGGGGTGTTGCCGCAGGTGGTGTGCAAGGCAACAAACACACCAACAATAAGGACATGGAGTTCCATTACGAGACCTACTATCAGGTCAAGCTGACCGACAACTTTTCAATTGTCCCGGACCTGACCTACGTAAACAACTCCAACGGGAACAGTAATAACGATGATATATTGTTCGGAATGTTGAAATTCTTCTTCACTTTTTCCACACCCGGTTCATAAACACCTTAACAGGTTGGGATAATATGAAAAAGATACGCACATTTATTGCACACTCTGTGCCGGAGGAATGGAAAGAAATAATCGGAGAAACTTCCGCCAGCCTGCGCGAAGGGCTGGAATCAAGAATTGCGTGGGTAAAGCCTGAAAACATGCATTTCACCCTGAAATTTCTAGGCAGTATTGAGGAAGACAAACTTGCCGAGGTGCAGGGAGTACTGAAAAAAATCCCGGTTGTAAACTTTAAAATTTCAACAGCAGGAGCAGGCTTTTTCCCGGCTCAGGAAAAGCCACATGTGATCTGGCTAGGGATAGCAGATGGAGCCAAAGAATTCTGCTCCACCGCTGCAACTATTGAGTCGGAAATGGGCAAGCTGGGCTTTGAAGAAAAAGGCAAATCCTGCCATGCCCATCTCACCCTCGGGAGGGTTAAGAAAATATCCCCGAAAGACAACTGGACTGCACTCTCAGAAAAGATAAACGAAATAGAGTTGCCCGAAGCGCAAATAAACGGCTTCACGCTCTACAAAAGTGTGCTCACGCCGGACGGGCCAATTTATTCTGTACTTGAAGAATATAAGTAAAAAGCTGGGTAATCCAATTGGATTACCCAGCTTTTTTTTAGCTATTCAACTTCACATAATAAAAATTACGCCCGCGCTGAACCTTGAGCATTACCTTATGATTCATGCGGTAGCGCAGGAAAGAATCAAGGAAATCCTTTTGCGAGTCCACCCGGTGGTTGCCGATCTGGTGGATCTTATCACCGGGTTGCAGGCCAAGCTTTGCGGATGCGCTGTTCTTGCGCACCTTGCTGACCAGCATGCCGCGCCCGCGTGAATCCTTATCCACAACCATGCCCCAGCGGGACCAAGCCTGCGCCCGGACCTGCCGCGATTCAAGAGATTGCGGACGGACTACAATGTTGCGCACCTTGCCATTATGGAGAACTTCAAGATCAACATCCTCACTGCGGGTCTGTACCCTAAGCAGCCCCAGATATCCGGCCTTGTCCTCAACTTCGATGCCATTAATCTTCAGGATAATATCACCGGGTTTCAAGCCGGCATAGGCTGCCGGGGTGTCCTTATGGACATCAGTAACCAGCATCCCGTAAACACGGGACAAGCCGAAATAGCTGGCCGAGCCTTGATCAAGGTCCTGACCGCTCAGCCCCAGCCAGACCGGGGAGACCTTACCGGATTCGAGCAGTTCCTTAACCACCCGCTTGGCCCGGTTAATGGGAATGGCAAAGCCGATGCCCTCAGCTCGGGCTTGAATAAAAGAGTTAATGCCGATCAAGTCACCCATGATATTCAGCAGCGGACCGCCGCTGTTACCGGGGTTAATAGCGGCATCGGTCTGTATAAAATCCGTGTACGCGCCCTCTTTTGACTTAACAGTACGCTTGAGAGCGGAAACCACCCCGGTGGTCACCGTGTGGGTATAACCAAAGGGGTTACCGATAGCGATAACCGTCTCACCTATATAAATATCCGACGAATCGCCCATGGCGACCTGCGGCAGATTTCCCGCGCCCTTGATTTTTAGCACGGCAATGTCGAAATCCGCGTCAGAACCTACAATCTCGGCAGGATATTCCTCGCCGTTGATCATCCTGACCTTAATATCACTCCCGCCGGAAAGCACGTGGGCATTGGTCAGCACCAGCCCGCGGCGGCCGTTAATGATCACCCCGGACCCGGTAGACTGCGAACGGTATTTGCGCTTCTGGGTCGGGAAGTTATCAAAAAACATATCAAAGCCCTGCCCCCCGAACATCTGCCCGAAAGGAGACACACCACGCTCCACAATGCGGGTGACACTGATATTTACAACTGCCGGAGCTGTCTTCTGCACCGCCCGCACCACAGGTGTCACGCGCAGGGAATCATCTCTTGCCGCAAAAGACGGCTGGGCGATAACAACTGCCAGTAAAGCAAAGAGAAGTATTTTAAACCGAGGCATGGGAAATCCATTTTTGATGCGCTTCGCGCTTTATATTAAAAAGATTTCGCCTCTGGCGGCTTAAACCCTTTTGCAAAAGGGTTTAAGAATCCCAAAAACTTTTATCAGGACTTCGCCGAATAATTATCTTAGGTCGTCCTAACGAATTAGATGCGAAGCATACTAAAAGTTTTTGAAAGGGATGGGGTCTGGGGAAGGCCTGTAGCCGTTAACAAGAAGCTTTGCTTCGAGTTTTACGGATACTGAGAGCAGAGATGAAAACTTTTGCAAAAGTTTTCCCTTCCCCAGCCGCCGGAGACATCAATAAATTATCTTCCAGCCATGGACATGAGTCTGGCAATGCGGTCCTCGGTAGAGGGATGGGTGCTGAACCAGTTAGCCATGTTTCCGCCGCTGAAGGGGTTAACAATAAACATATTCTCAGTGGCCGGATTGGCATCCATGGGGATATTGCGTGCATTTGCGTCCAGCTTGTAAAGCGCGGAAGCAAGAGCCTTGGGATCGCTGGAAATCTGCGCTCCGGTGGAATCGGCAAGATATTCGCGGGAACGGGAGATAGCCATCTGAATCAGGGAAGCGGCAATAGGTGCGAGGATCGCCACAAGAATCGCGGCAAAGGGGTTGGTTCCGCCTTCCTCGTCATCACCGCCGAATCCGAAAATTGCTGCCCACTGCATCATGTTGGCAATCATCATAATCGCCCCGGCCAGAACTGCAGCAACAGACTGAATGAGAATATCGCGGTTGGCGATATGGCCGATCTCATGAGCGATAACACCGCGCAGTTCTTCAGGAGTCAGGATACGCATGATCCCGCTGGTCACTGCAACAACCGCATTTTCAGGGTTACGCCCGGTGGCGAATGCGTTAGGGGCATCCTGATCAACCACGTAAAGGCGCGGGGTGGGAATTCCGGCATTGGCGGCCAGTTCCTCGACCATAGCGTGTACCTGCGGTGCATCGTTGGGGGAAAGCTGGCGAGCTTTATACATGGAAAGAACGATTTTATCGGAATACCAGTAGCTACCCACGTTCATGAACATGGCAAGCCCAAAGGCAATGACAAGCCCGGTCCGTCCCCCCATCAATCCCCCGAGAAAGAGAATGATAGCCGTAAGCGCGGCGAGCAGGAAAAAAGTCTTGATCTGACTGGTCATATTAAAATCTCCTGTTTTTTTATCTTGATAGAAAAATACCGCACCGAAAACGATGCGGTATATGAAAGATATGGTTTAATACCATTCAGTCAAGAGCTCGTAAATCAATAAAATCAGTCTTCAACAATGGTATCCTTGGGCAGGACAATAGTAAAAGCTGTTCCCTGACCTTCAACACTGGAGCAGTTGATTGTGCCGCCCAACCGAGTATGGACCAGATTGTAGACAATGCTCATTCCCAAACCTGTTCCACCTGCCCCACGCTTGGTGGTGAAGAAAGGTTCGAAAATTTTATTTACATTGGCCTCACTCATTCCCCGTCCATCGTCAGTGTAGCGAATAATAATACCGTCATCGGAAACCTCTACTCCGATATCGATATTTCCAGCCTCAACACCCTCAAATCCGTGGAGCAAGGTGTTTATGATCAGGTTGGAAAAAATCTGCATAAACGCACCGGGGTAGGTATTCAAAATCAGGTCATCGGCGCAATTAACATTAATCTTGTGCTGAGTCCGCTTGTACTTAGAACGCAGGCTGAGCAGAATTTCGTCTATGTATTCACGGAAATTGATGGTTCTCTTCTGGCCTGAAGCCTGATCCGCAGCCACCTGCTTGAAGGTACCGATAAGCTCAGCAGCCCGGTGCAGGTTGAGCATGCTGGACTTGGTAGCCTCCCGCGCAATGGATATGAACTTATCAAAATCAGACTTGCGCAACTGACCGGATTCAAGTTTCTTCGAGATCTCGGCCAGTTTCTCTTCCATAAAACTGATACTGGTTACACTGATTCCCACCGGAGTGTTGATCTCATGGGCAACTCCGGCCACAAGGTCACCGAGAGCTGCCATTTTCTCAGATTGGATAAGCTGGTTCTGGGCATTTTCAAGCCGCGCCACGGAACTGCGCAGTTCAGCGGTCCGTTCCTCGACCTTTTGCTCAAGATCACGGTTCAACGTACTCAACTGATCCTGAACCGAACGCAATTCAGAGATATCCCTACCCTCGGCAAGCAGGAAAAGAATTTTACCCCGGGCATCAAAGGCAGGCTTCAAAGAAAAATCCACGTATCGGGTCCCGTCTTCAGAAGTCTTAGTCCTTACTTCCCTGCGAATAATATGACCGTTTGCAGCATTTTTAATATCTTCTTTCAGGCTTTGCATAAGTGAAGGCGGATTCTGCCACCACGGCCCCTCCCAGAAAGGACGGTCCAGCACATCCTCAGCAGCAACATTTCTAATATCAAGGGCTGCCTTGTTCACTTCCCTGAGGTTACCCTCCAGATCAACCACCCCCATAAACTGAAGAGACTGGCTGAAGACGCCTCTGAACATGGCTTCACTCAGGGCTATCTGTTCCTGTGCTTCCTTAAGCTCAGTAACATTATGCCCTTCGGCAATGAGAAAAAGGACCTTGCCGTTGTCATCGACCACCGGCTTTGCGGAGAAGTCAACATATATGCTTCCGCCATCTTTTTTTTCATGCTTAAAAATTCCCTTTCCTACCCCGCCGAATGAAGCGACCTGAATCAATTCTTTAAGTTCTCGCTGGGCAGCAAGAGAATCGTCCCACCACGGGGTTTCCCATAAATAATGCCCGACAACCTTATCGTTTTCGTGCCCGACATAATCCTGTGAAGCCTGATTGGCCAGTAACAAAACCCCTTCGGGACTGAGTACACCCATGAATTGCTGGCTGTGATTGAATATTCCCTTAAAAAGAGCCTCACTTTCCTGAATATCCTTCCCGGCTCTTCTGCTCTGGGCGATGGTATAAAAGGAAAGCAGCGAGATCAGCCCCAGAATCCCAATGGTCATCATAATCAATTCACGATTACGGGCGGCTGCTTCAGACTCAATATCATCAAAATACAACCCGGTGCCCACTATCCACTTCCATGGATAAAATCTCTGCACATAGGAAATTTTAGGAACGATCTTATTCGGCTGATCCTGCCACTGCCAATGGTAATCCACATATCCGACGCCATCCTTTTCCGTGGCATTAACCATCTCGACAATAAGCAGCTTACCCTTGAAATCAGCAAACTTGGACATATCCCGGCCATCCAGCTCCGGCATATATGGATGCATGACCATTTTGGCATCAAAATCATTAATCCAGAAATAGTCCTTGCCGTCAGGACCAAAGCGCATCAGTCCGATTATTTCGGCCCCTCTCCTGCGTGCTTCATCCGAGGAGATAATTCCTTTGACCTCCTGATCCCGCAGATGTTCAAGAACTCCGATGGCAACCTGAGTCATATGTTTCAAGGATTCTTTACGCTGGACAAGCAGGGCGTCCCGCACCGCAGGCATGTGAATGGCAAAGATAACAATGATAAAAAGCAATAAAGATGCAACCGTAGGGACGGCAACCCTTAACCAGACAGGACTTCTGCGCCCTATTCCTTTGCTTTTTTCAAAAACACCCATGCATTTCTCCAGACCGTGCGAGGAATTGATATTAGTTCTGCAAAGTTAAGTGTACACTATATGAAGGACAGAATACAACTTCTAAATTCAACGAAGAAACAACAGAGTGCATACCCACTTCGACACTCCGTAATTATTCCCGATATTGCTTGCCCGTGTTTCATTTTTATTTTAATAATATATCTTCTTTACTAATCATTTTTTAAGATAAATAAATTTTCCAAAGAACACATAAACATAAATAAAAATTGTAATGCCTGTTGAACAAAACAACCTTCAAGAAATCGGAGTAGTTACCGGAGTATCCGGTGAAGCATATGCTCAAACAGATTCCGGAACACGTGCCCTTGAACCGGGAAGCCCAATCTATCAGGGTGAAGAACTAGTCACCGGAGGAAACGGTAATGTTGAGGTACGCTTTGTTGATGACACCCTGATTTCACAGGGTGCCAACTCCCGTATTGCCCTTGATGATTATGTTTATGATCCCGACGGCGGGGATTCCAGTTTTCTGGGTGAGATTGCCGAAGGTACCTTCCGTACAGTTACAGGTAAAATTGCCGAACAGAACCCGGACCGCTTCAAGCTAGGCTCGCCGCTGGCAACCATCGGTATCCGCGGCACCATCATCCTCAGTAAAGTAACCACAGAGGGTGAAAAGCATGGTGTTGAGCAACTCCATGCCGGTAAAGCCATGCTCCTGCAGAGTAAAGCCACAGGACAAGTACAACAGCTTCTTTCCGGGCAGATGTCTGATGTCAACAAATCAGGTTTGCTCGGTCCTGCCCGCCCTCTTTCCACGCAGGAACTGAAATCCTTCCGCGACATAGCCAAAGCCAACATCCGGCAGGAACAGGAAATTCAGCAGCAGCGCGAAGACGAAGAAGAGCAGGATGACCAGAACGACGAACAAAATGACGAGCAGCAGGAAGAGCAGCAAGGCGAACAGGGGCAGGAAGAGCAAAACGATGAACAGCAGGGAGAACAGGGCGAACAACAAGGAGACCCACCGGGAGAACTCCCCGGTGATGTAACTCCCGGTGGTGGCGACCTACTCGGACCTGGTGGAGTTTTGCCCGGTGGAGAAGTTGATGGCGGTCAGCAAGGCCAACTCTTAACTCAAAAGGAACAAGAGCAAACTGAAGACAAGGATCAAAAAGAAGAGCCCGAAAAAAAAGACGAGGAGCCACCGAAAAAAGAAGACGATGACAAAAAACATGGTGGAAAGGAAGGGGATGACGGTAATGATATTCTCGATCTCCTCGGAAATAACGATGACACAGGAGACACCGGAGATTCCGACGATTCAGGCGACTCCGGATCAAATCCGCACGATATCCACGACAGCGGATATTTTGAAGGGACAAACGATGCTGACACCCTAACCGGCTCCAGTTCTAAAGACACCGTCAAAGGCCTTGGCGGCAACGACACTCTTTACGGGGAATCAGGTGACGACAAACTTTTCGGTGGAGAAGGCAACGACACCCTATACGGTGGCGCGGGCGAAGACATGCTCAACGGCGGCGCTGGGAGCAACTACCTTGACGGCGGTGGTGCTGCTGACGAAGTCGACTTTGCATCTTTTGACGGACAAGAGCACGGCGTTACCGTAGACCTCAACAATAAAAACGACGCTGGCGAAGTAGCTGTCAGCACTGACGGTGGGCACGATGTGCTGGTCAATATTGAAGGTGTCATCGGGACCGCTCATCAAGACACTCTTATCGGGGATGATGGAGTTAACAGATTCGAGCCGGGACTGAACGCAGAATACGTCAGTGGAGACACTTCCACATACGAAACAGTAAGCGGCGGAACTGGTGCGGAACTGGACTGGGTACAGTTTGAGAAACTGGATAGTAAATATTACATCGATGCAAACTTAGCCAGCGGTGAGATTGAAATATTAGACTCCACCCGCAGCGAAAACAAAGATGTAAACAACATCCAGTTGGAAAGAATTGAAAATGTGCTTGGATCTTCAGGGAATGACCATATCTATGGAAGCAGCGGCGAAAACATCATAAAAGGCGGAGCAGGGAACGACTCGCTTTCCGGCATCCGCGGAGATGACACAATTTTCGGAGAGGCCGGAAACGACTCCATTGATGGCGGAGACGATGCAGACTCCCTCTCTGGTGGAGAAGGCAATGACTCTATTTCCGGCGGTGCAGGTAATGACAGTATCGACGGCGGATCCGGTGCGGACTTTATAGCAGCAGGCTCTGGAGCAGACATCATCGATGGCGGCGAAGGAGTAGACTCCCTGAGCTACAACGAATTCAGCAGCGACAACACAATGACCGTCACTATGACTGGAGCCGGAAAAGGAACAGCCCAAATAAACTTGCTCCCTGATACGGATACTTTTGAAAACATAGAAAAAATAATCGGCACCAGAACCCATGACACCTTCAACGGTAGCAACTACGCAGACACCTTTGACGGTAATCAAGGCTCGGACAATCTCTACGGCCATGGCGGCGCAGACGTAATCGAAGGCGGTGCCGGCGGCGACAACATCGAGGGTGGCGACGGGAACGACCTGCTCTCCGGTGGTGCCGGGGCTGATACAATTCATGGGGATGCTGACAACGATTCTATCTCAGGCGGAAGCGGCGACGACACCATTTACGGTGGAGACGGAAACGACTTCATTCAAGGCGGAGCAGGGAACAATCACCTATACGGTGGTACTGAGTCCTCTTCTGCAATGGGACAGGACACCCTCACTTATGCTGGCTCCGACAATGTCACCATTGATATGCAGCTTGGAAAAGCATTCCACGAAACATCAGAAGACTCATACACTGACCACTTTTATCATTTTTCCACTTTCGTAGGGTCTGACGGGGGAGATGTTTTCACGGGTGCCAGCGAAGATGACACCTTTGTAGGCGGCAAAGGTGACGACACCTTCTTTGGTGAAGATGGTATCAACTTATTTGTAGGCGGAGAAGGCACCGATAAAATTTCCTTCGCCAATGCCGACTCCCCAGTCACCGTCAAAGTTGCTGACGGTACAGCAACCCATTCAAGCGGGCATGACACCTTCAGCCAGGTAGAATCATTTGAAGGTTCAGGCCACGGTGACACTTTCTATGGCAGCGACAACGACGAAACATTTTCCGGCGGTGGTGGGGATGATAACGTTTACGCTGGAACAGGCAATGATACCTTGATCGGCGGTGCGGGAACCAACCACCTTGACGGTCAGGGTGGCACCATGGACTTCGTGTCCTTTATCAATGCCTCATCCGGCGTAGATGTAACCCTTAGCGGCTCCACCGAAGTGACTGTGAGCACAGGAATAGGCACTGATAAAATCAAAAACATTGAAGGGATCATCGGCTCCATACACGATGACATCCTTGAAGGTGACGGTGAAGCCAATTACTTCAAGCCGGGGCTGAACTCAAAATATATCTCAGACGGAATTTATGAAACTGTAAGAGGTGGCGGTGGTTCGGACTGGATCCAGTTTGATGACCTTTCCAGCCAATTTTACGTTGTCGCTGAAATGAACAGCAACCATGTTTACATCAAAGACGCCAGCAATTCAGACACTACAGTAAACAAGGTTATGCTGACCAGCATTGAAAACCTGCTTGGCACATCGGGTAATGATACTATAACCGGTTCCACTGTCGCCAATACACTGAACGGTGCAGCCGGGGACGACAGCATATCCGGCGGAGACGGAGATGATGTTCTTTATGGCGGAACAGGAAATGACAATCTCGCAGGGGGAAAAGGCGACAACACACTGGACGGCGGCGAAGGATATGACCGTATAGAGTATTCAGCTTCGACCAGTGGCGTAACCTTTAATCTCAATACTTCCACCAGCTCTGTTACCCACTCAGACGGAACTGATGACATCAGCAATATCGAAATATTCCAGGGTTCCGATCATGATGACATTTTCAATGGCAGTTCCAGCAATGAAACCTTTATCGGCGGTATGGGTAACGATTCCATCATCGGTGGCGAGGGCCTTGACACCCTTGATTATCGGGACAAAGCCAGCCCGGTAACAATTATTACTGATACCGGAGACGGAACAGGTACAGCTACACGCAACCCCGGCACCGCAGAAACAGACACGTTCAAAGAGATCGAACATTTCATCGGCTCTTCATGCGATGACTATTTCACCGGCTCAGATACCTCTGAAACATTTGAAGGCGGGGAAGGTACGGACAGCATTGACGGTGGTGGCGGAACAGATTTTATCAGCTTTGCAGGCCTTACCGGTGGCTCAGGGGTTACTATTGACTTAGCGAACAACGCGACAGGAAACACTTGTACTGTCAGTGGAGCCGGAAACGATAACTTCATAAATATTGAAGGTGTCATCGGATCACAATACGCTGATACCATCACAGCCAGCTCTACCGGAGCTTCCACCATCCATGGCGGCGGGGGAGCTGATACAATCAATCTCGTGGCTGATGATGAAACATCCACGAAACTTGTCTACACATCTCTCAGCGAAGGTGGAGACACAGTTTACAATTTTCAGAACTACGATAACGTTTCAGCCAACAGTGACAAGTTCTGCTTCAGCGGTTCAGACTTTGACAGCTCTGCAGGTTTCGCAACCTATTCCAGCGGTGCATACACCGGCAACGCAGATGCAGGGACAACAGACGCCTACTTTGTCTTCGATAACGACAACCAGCTTTGGTATGACTCCAACGGTGATAGTGCCGGAGGAGCGACCTTGATTGCCAGCCTGTCCAGCGGTGATCCAGTCACAGCTGATGACATCAGTTTTACTTAGAAAAAACAAAAAGCGCCCTATCCTCATGTGAAGATAGGGCGCTTAACTTTTAGCCATTTAAATTCTTTTCGCCGCCTTTCATCTGCGCATCCACGACCATACTTTCATAAGTGGTGATCTGGTTCTTGACCCTGCGCAACTTAATTAAAGCTTTCTTCTGCTCCTTCATGGCTCTTGCATGACGGCTGCGCAGACTGGCCTCCTCAGCCTTGAAAGCTTTAATCGTATCCTTGTGCCAACTGGTGATCATCCTGTTTATGACCAGTGCAGAAAGCATAATAGCTGCACAAATGCCTAGCATAAAAATCATTTTTCATTCCTCGCATCATTCAAACTACTCTTCAGGTCATCAAGACTTCTGGTGGCATCTGCAATTTCGCGGTTAATCTGCACTGTACCTTTTTTCAACCTGCCGACCTTGAACTCCACTTCATCGCGCAAGTTTTCAATTTGGATTCTCCGTTGGCCGATATTTCCGCTAACATTCATATAGCGACCATAAAGAATCATAAAGATGAGAAATCCAAAAACAAGTGCGATTAGAAAATACATGAAAAATCCTGATAAAACTGAAGATTCTAACTAGGTCTGCTGCGGTTCGCTCTTTTGGAGCAAAGCTTTCAACTTGGCATCATCAGGGAATTCCGTAAGAGCTTCCCCTAGGACCACGCGGGCTTCGTCATTCATACCGACCTTGATGAAAATTCCGGCAATATTCCGGGCCACGGACGCTGCACTTTTATGGATCATTCCATCCGAACGCACCGCACGCTTAAAATATTTGGCACATTTGGCGTATTCCTTGCCATCACTGTAGGCCAGACCGATGTTATAAAACAGTCCCGGCTCATTGGGAGCAACCCTGAGTGCCGCCTGATAGTTCTCCACAGCCTGCATCCACTTACCCTGTTTACGCAGGGCTATACCCAGACGGTTGTAGGTCTCCAGATCATCAGCACTCAGGCTTGAAGATTTAACGGATAACAGCTTGGAATAATATTTCTCGGCCTTTTCCGGGGCCACATCAAAAAGGGATTCAGCAATGCCGCTCATGACCTGTGAAAGGTAGTTGTGCGCCTCTTTCACTGCACAGCGCACAGCCTGATCAAAATATGTTTCCGCATCATCAAGCTCTTCCCGCTCCAGATGAACGCGACCGATCTCACACTTACGCTCGGTATTGAGCGGGCTGATGGAATCAAGCTTCTTCAAGTAATGCAGATACTGGTCGTTATCATTACCCTTATAGAACTCAGCCAGTTTCTTGATCGGCTCCATGAAGACCTTGGACTGCTCATGGGCCTTTAGATATGACTTCAAAGCCTCATCGCGCTGGCCCATGCCGGACTGGGCATCACCCTGCAGCATCAAGGCGGCAGGACTGTCCGGCTTGATCTCAAGAATCTTGGCACTGACCAACAGAACCTTATCCAGTTCACCGTTACGTAAAAAGGTTTTACCCGCTTCAACCAACTGGGCAAGCTTGCCCTGCGGCTTGATGGTAAAGGCCAGTTTCTGGACCAGACTGTCCACGGAGACAGGTTTGGTAATGATATTGTTGGCTCCCAGTTCATGGAGGAAAATCAATTCTTCCTGACTGGTCTCATCAGTAAGAACTACCACTTTGATTTCAGGAAATAACCTACGGATATTCAAAATAAAATCAGCCGTTGGCCTGCCCTTGAGCAGCCTTTCCACAAATACCAATACCGGCTGGTTGGCACCGACTTTATCCTTGATTTCAGATAGACAAGGAGCCTGCTCCTGAAAATAAGCCAGACAATCCCGGCGGATTGCCAAAATTTTATGCAGAGTTCCGCGCAACAACTTATAAAATGAAGGCTCATCACTGAGCAGGACAGTAAAACCGGCCTGTTCTTCATAAAATTCACGTACTATCTGATCATATTTCGTTGCCACTTTAGCCTCACAGCAATGCAATAATATGGCCGACTCAATTAAAGTTCGACACTAAACCCTTCTTCAGGCAATAAAATTTCACACTCATCAACCTGTGCCAGCATATTCATAATCTGGTCACTACGGCAGGTTCGCACAAAAGGTTCCAAATGCACAAGTGCTACTTTACCCATTCCTGCTAAAGTTGCAAAATCAATACATTCTACAACGCTGGAATGACCTTTGATCGTTTCATCCAGTCCGTAGGATTCGAGTATGCCCAGATCCGCATTGCGTCCAATGCATCGACAGTCCTCGGTTATCCTTCCGTCTCCACTATAAAAAACGGCTTTCCCGGCACGCTCAATCCGCAATCCCTGAGCAGATTCCGAATGGTCCATCACACATGTTCGCAAATTGAACCCGACGACACTCTTCGCATCGCCGGGACTGAATTCATGAAAGACGACACCAAAAGCAAGCTTGGCCCGCATGGTAGGATAGGCAAGGTCTATAACCTGAGTAAACTTGTCCTCAATTCCTGACGGTCCGCAAACATGGAATTCCCTTGAACGCCCTGCTGTAAGAAAGGAACCAAAGAGAAAGGGCAAACCGAAGAAATGATCACCATGGAAATGGGAAACCCAGACCGCATCAAGCATGGACGGGTCTTGCAGAGTACGCATGCATTCGTGTCCGGCATTAAAGCCGCAATCCAGCAGGAAGTTCCGCCCTTCGGCTTCTAGCAGAACGGAAACATTGCTCTGCCCGGCATCAAATGCAGACCCCACGCCCAGAAAAGTGCACTTCATAAATACTGCCGCCCTATCCGCATCAGTAAGAAAAGATCAGCCCGTCCCCGGTAGCGGAACCTTCCGGAGTAATCCCCAGATAGCCAAGGATTTCCTTGATCAACGGTTTTTTCTCTTCCGGCCCTTCAATGACATTCACATCACCCTCAATATTACAGAGAGCCTTAAGCACGGTGACAGACTCCTCAAACCCGCCAATGCGGTCCACTAACCCAAGCTCCTTGGCTTCACGTCCGGTGATGGCCCGTCCGTCAGCAATCTTCTCCACCTGCTCACGATCCAGCTTACGAGCTGACGCAACATCGTCAATAAACTGGTTATGCATATCCATAATTAGATTGGTCAGGTATTCACGCTGTTCCGGAGTCAGTTCGGAAAAAGGCGAACCAGCGGCCTTCATCTTCCCGCTGGTGATGATGATCGGTTTAACCCCGACCTTTTCCATAAGCTGATGGAAGTTGGCATACTCGGCCTTGACCCCGATAGAGCCGGTGATGGAACCTGAACTGGCCATGATCTTGGTTGCCGGAGCGGCCGCGTAGTAGCCGCCTGAAGCCGCCACAGTGCCGAAAGAGGCCACAATAGGCTTAACCTCGGCAAGCCGCTTCACAGCATGATAGAGTTCCTGTGAGGGCGCAATTGTCCCGCCCGGGGAATTAACCCGCAACAGAACACCCTTCACTGAATCGTCCCGGCGCAAGTCACGCAGAAATTTTACCGTAGGCAATGAATTGATGATGGTTCCCTGCACATTGACCACCCCTATCTTTCCGGCACTGAACAAGTCCACTTTTCCATGAAAAAAGGCTGCGGCTCCCCATAGGAGAGCCACAGCCATTAATAGCAGACTGAAACCGAATAGAAACGGATGTCTGACAGAGAAACCGTTCTTAGGATTCTTCATCCTCAGTCTCTGCAGCAGCTGCATCAGCTGCGTCAGCAAGTTTCTGCTTCAGCAGTTCGCCCAGAGTGTTACCGCTGTCGGCAGGACCGGAACGGAATTCTTTGGGCTGACGTTTTTCAGTGTCTTCCTTGAGCTGCTTGATGGAGAGGCCGAGACGACGCTCATCAGCAGATACGTGGATGACTTTAGCCTGAATGGTAACGCCTTCTTTGAACATCTCGGAGGGGTTCTTAATCTTCTTGTGGGAGATTTCAGAAACGTGAACGAGACCTTCAATACCTTCTTCAACTTCTACGAAGAGGCCGAAGTCGGTGATGTTGGTAACGAGACCTTCAAGGGTGCAGCCAACGGGGTACTTAGTGGGTACCTGAGACCAGGGGTCTTCGGAAAGCTGTTTAACACCGAGGGTGAATTTCTCGTTTTCTTTATCAACGGTGAGGACTTTAGCCTGTACGGAGTCACCCACTGCGTATACTTCTGAAGGATGGCGAACCTTACGGGTCCAAGAGATGTCGGACACGTGGATCAGGCCGTCAATGCCGTCTTCGATGCCGATGAACACGCCGAATTCGGTGATGTTCTTGATCTGGCCTTCGAGGATGGTACCTTCGGGGAATTTCTCAGCAACAACATCCCAGGGGTTAGGCTTAACCTGTTTCATACCGAGGGAGATGCGCTTCTTGTCGGGATCTACACCCAGAACAACTACGTCGACTTCATCGCCAACGCGAACCATCTGGGAGGGGTGACGCAGCTTGCGGGTCCAGGACATTTCAGAAATGTGAACCAGACCTTCAACGCCGGCTTCCAGCTCAACGAATGCACCGTAGTCAGCGAGGTTGGTAACCTTACCGGTGTACTTGGCACCTTCGGGGTATTTGCCGGAGATGTCTTCCCACGGATCGGGAACGAGCTGCTTGAGGCCGAGAGAAACTTTCTGGCCTTCTTTGTCGAAGTTAAGAACTTTCAGTTCGAGCTCATCACCGAGTGCGACCATTTCCTTGGGATGCTTGATGCGCTTCCAGGACATGTCTGTGATATGCAGAAGACCGTCGAGACCGCCGAGGTCAATGAATACACCGTATTCGGTGATGTTCTTGACTTTACCTTTAACGGTCTGCTCTTCTTCGAGAGTTTCGAGCAGCTGGGAACGCATTTCGTTGCGCTGTTCTTCGAGAAGAACGCGGCGAGAAACGATAACGTTGCTGCGACGACGGTTGATTTTGAGGATCTTGAATTCGTAAGTCTGATCAACGAGAGCGTCCATATCAGGAACGGGACGGAGATCGACGTGAGAACCGGGCAGAAAGGCTTCCACGCCACCGAGATCAACGGTGTAACCACCTTTGATGCGGCGGATGATTCTGCCTTCGACAACGCCTTCTTTTTCCTGCACTTCTTCGAGTTTATCGAAGAGCTGCATGCGCTTGGCTTTGTCGCGGGAAAGGTGAATGGTGCCTTCGTTTTCGTTTTTGTTAGCAACAAAAACGTCTACTTTGTCACCGACTGCAACAGTCATTTCACCATCAGCATCCAGAAATTCAGATACTGCAATCTGGCCTTCAGATTTGAAGTTAACGTCGATAAGAACGAAGTCTTTGTCTACTTTAACTACTTCACCGGAAACGATGCTTCCTTCGTCCAGATTTCCGAAATCGGCATTAAGGTAATCTTCAAGGGCAGCCTCGAAGTCCATTTCCATTTCGGCGTTCATGTTTTCATTGTTTTCCATGGGTTACCTCCAACAACGATGTCCTCGGACAAAATTTTGGCATATATATTATGGGAGAAGCGCATTGGAATCAACCTGCTCACGCGTTCCGAGGCAGCCGATGCCCAGATTGTCCGTTGACCCATGAGGGCCACACTTCATCCCTAATGCCCGTTACGGGATAATTCCCAGCGGGTATAAACCCTTCTGAGATTAAGAGAACTGCTTCTATCCTAAAAAAGGACTTATGTAAACCTAATTCAACAGGCTCCCGGCGCCTGAAATCGTTTGCACTCAAAGCTTAACACAAAAAAAGAGCCGGAATAAATCCGGCTCTTTTCTTGCTTAAAATCTTTTGCCAACCAAAATCGGATTACTCTGCTAACCTTTGCATTGGTGCTTTATATTTACACCTTTGGTGATAAAGATCACAGATTCGGCAATGTTAGTGGCCTGATCCGCTATGCGCTCAAGGTGATTGGCGGCCATAATCAGATGCACGCCTCGCTCGACAATTCTAGTCTCAGAGACCATATTTTCGATGAGTCCTTTAAGAATTCTCACACTGAGGCCGTCTGCTTCATTGTCCATACCGCAGACCTCCGCAGCCAGATCAGCATCCTCATCCGCAAAAGCCTTAACCGCCTTATTGACCATGTCTCCGGCAATGGCACACATCTGGTCCAACTGCTGGTTGAAAGGCAGGGGCGAGCGTGTACTCAGAAAGACAGCACGGTGTGCAAGGTTGACCGCCTGATCGCCGACCCGCTCAAGGTTACTACTGATACGCATGGAACCGACGATAAAACGCAAGTCTCTGGCCATGGGCTGGTCAAGAGCCAGCAGACTCAGGTTGTGCTCATCAAGCTCACACTCAAGTTCGTTGATCTTGATGTCATTCATTATAACATCTTCTGCCAGCTCGGCATTACACTCAGCCAGAGCCTTCATTGAATTGTGCATGGCAGCCTCAGCCATGCTGGACATTCTCAGGACCTGAACTTTCAGGTCATCCATTTTCTTTATAAAGTGAGCACGTTGCTCCATAAAAACACACTCCTCAGTACCCTGAGAACAGGGCCTCAACTACAATTTGAAATCGACTTAACCAAAACGACCGGTGATGTAATCTTCAGTCTGCTTATTCTTGGGTTTAGTGAACATGGTTTCGGTCTTGCCGGTCTCAATAAGGCGGCCCATATAGAAAAAAGCGGTCTGGTCTGAAACACGTGCCGCCTGCTGCATGGAGTGGGTAACAATGATGATGGTGAAGTTCTTCTTGAGTTCGTGGATCAGGTCCTCAATCTTCTGGGTTGCAATGGGGTCCAGAGCAGAAGCAGGTTCATCCATAAGCAGAACCTCAGGCTCAACAGCCAAAGCGCGGGCAATGCAGAGACGCTGCTGCTGACCACCGGAAAGTCCGAGTGCGGAAGAATGGAGACGATCTTTAACCTCATCCCAAAGTGCACCACCCTTGAGACTCTCTTCAACCTTATGGGCAATAAATTCTTTATCCTGAATGCCGTTTACACGCAGTCCGTAAGCAACGTTCTCGAAAATGGACTTGGGAAAAGGGTTGGGTTTCTGAAAAACCATACCGACACGCCTTCTCAGGGTAACGACATCAAGACCCTGAGCATAAATATCTTCCTCATCCAGAGTCAGGTCGCCGTCAACACGGGTTCCGGGAATAAGGTCATTCATTCTGTTCAGGCAGCGCAGAAAAGTACTCTTACCGCAACCGGAAGGCCCGATAAGCGCGGTAACCCTGTTTTCCTCAAAATCCATGGAAATATCTTCAAGAGCCTTGAAGTCACCATAATAAAAGTCCAGATTTTTAGAAGCGATTTTAACAGCTTGCCCCATTACATTGTCTCCATAAAATTATATAAAAATAAAATCGGATCAGGCTCAACCGATCCCTGATCTTACTTGATACGCACCGAATAGTGGTCAGCCTGCATCAGCTGACAACAATTAACTATCCGGCACGGGTTACAGAGCAATGACCCGGCTGTTACGTTTATGTTACGCGAGATCAGACAAGACAAAACCATTAAAATACAAACTCTTAATGTAAAATAAAAACAAAAACGCCTTGCAAAAAATTATTTGCAAGGCGTTAAAAAAAAACAATGTAAACCTAAATCAAAACCCTAGATCAAAAGAGACACCTTTATCATGTTTGCGTACTCCCGGCCTGATTTTGGCGGGGACACCCTTTTCATCAAGGTAAACAACCATTCGGATTTTATCCGGATGTTCACCGAGGACAATTTTCTGAACCGGACAATCCTTCAAACGGTATAGTGATTTGGCCTTATTCTGCCACTTCCCATAAATATCAAGTACCAGCCTGCGCGGTTTTGCAAGATTAAACCAGCGCACTCTTCCTGCTTCTGCAGAAAGGGCAACCTCCACTGAAGCCCTCTCAGATTTGCAGGAGAAACTTACTTTTGTGACAGATCCTTTGGATACGGAAGATTTAGCGACCTTCTTGGCAGCGCTTTTCTGCTCCACCGGTTTAGATTCAGCAGGCTTCGGTTTCACTGCAGGCTTTTCAGCAGCGGGCGCAACATCCTCTTTCTTTTTCTCAAGCTGCACCGTCTGGTTTACAGCATTCTCCTGTCCACTGATATCTGCCTCGTTCAACCCTTCAGCTGCATCAGGTTCTGCTGATTTTGCAGATCCAAGAGGAAGGACCAGCTTACTGACCTCACGACGAACAACAGGGCCTTCACCCTCCTCCTGCGGCTGCTCAATTTCTACTTTTTTAGCAAAAAAAGCATCAAAAAAGCCCGTGTGGAACAGAGCCGTACAAACTCCTACCAACAATAAAAGAACTACCAACAGGGCTGTAAAAGGACGAAATTTCATTTTCATTATCTGCAATCCATTTTTGTATTCATTTCAGGAGCGATAATATAAGAGAATTTCCCACTTAAGGCAAAACTGCCCTCACCCCGCAAACGGCAAGAGCTGAAGGAGCAAAAGCGAATCATCTGTGGAACTTTTACTGTTGCACCAGAGGAGTCTTTGAGTCGAAATGTATTACACGGCGCCAATCAGCACCAAAATACTTACGGGCCAGATCATCCACCTCACCATCATCAATCATTTCCTGTAAAGCATCCCTTAATTTATGCGGAACAGATCCTCGTATGGGCTGGAATGGGAAATTATCCGGGGAGAGCGGTTTGTCCGAGCAGTAGTCAGGATTTACTTCCTCTTGGCAATATTTGGAGTTACGTGAAAAATTGGAAAACAATGGCGAAGAAATTTCAGGGGTACAGATATGCAGGCGTACCCCCACTTCACTCATGGAATCAAGGTGGTTATCACGCATATATTCTTTGACTGCAGTTGTGCTGAGCAAAAAAAAGAACGGACGGCCCATTTTGAGCATCTGCACTGCATTTTCGACGGTAATCTTCTTTACCTCTGTAAAATTAACGTCATATTTTCTCGCCCTTTCAGGCTTGGAACTACCAAGCTCTACAACCCAAAACAAATTATGCCTCTTGATCTCACCCAGTTCTTTAATCGGAGGAATTCCTGCCGAGGTCAAACCATAATGCTGTTTATGGTAATGGAGGCCATTGGGTATATAAAACAAAAATTCCGACCGCTTTTCCCTAAACAAAGCGGAAGCATACAGATCAGCACGCCCTTCCCTCAGCATCCTGTAGAGACGTTTTTTAGGCCTGCGCACAATATTCAGCTTGAAACCGATTTTTTCTGCAGCCCGGGTCATCAAATCATTGTAAAGCCCGGAAGAATCTGGAGCCACCTCCATAAACGGAGGCTTACCGATATCCTTATACACAAGCGTGAGAGTTTGATTCGATTCTGAAAAGGCAGAAACCGGAATCAACATAAGGAATGATAATATCAACACAAGCCTAAACATCAGACAAATCCCGACCAAAAATTTCAACTGAATCACATAATCAAAGAGAGACTACTAAACTACACATACTTGTAACAAAAAAACAACCGCCTATTGACCGAAACAGGCGGTTGTTATTGAACAATCACTAAGGTTGAAATGTTATTCTTTAATCTTCATGGGCCTTACTCCCCAAATGTTACGGGCATAATCCATAATGGACCGGTCGCTGGAAAAATACCCTGATCCGGCCGTATTGAGAATTGAGCTGCGCAGCCAGCCTTTACGGTCCTGCCACAATTCATCAACCCTGTCCTGTGCATCGACATAATCACGGTAATCCGCAAGAACCATGTACTGATCTCCACCGTCAAACAGGGCGTTAAGGATCGGCTGAAATAGCTCCCGGTCCCCTTCAGAGAAAGTGCCGTCGCCAATATAGTGCAGGGCCTCAGCCAGCTCCTGATCAGCAGAAGCTATTTCCGAGGGATTATATCCGCTATGCCTGCGCGCTACCACTTCATCGGCATCCATACCGAAAATAAACATATGCTCGCGGCCGACTTCTTCCATTATCTCAATATTGGCTCCATCAAGGGTACCGATGGTCAGGGCGCCATTCAGGGCGAACTTCATATTCCCTGTTCCTGAAGCCTCGGTTCCTGCAAGGGAAATCTGTTCCGAAAGGTCAGTGGCCGGAATAATCCGCTCAGCCTGTGAGACCCGGTAATTGGGCATAAAAGCTATACGCAACTTATGATTTACTGCAGAGTCGGAGTTAACCACCGCGCCCACGGAATTGATCAACCGAATGATGCGCTTGGCAATAAAATACCCCGGAGCGGCCTTACCGGCAAAAATCTTCAGCCTGGGAACCACAACACTGTTGGGGTCTTTTTTCAAACGGCAGTAAAGAGTAATGGCATGGAGCACATTGAGCAGTTGCCGCTTGTACTCATGGATACGTTTGACATGGACATCATACATCCAGTCCGCAGGCAGATAGAGCCCGTACTCATTGCGCGCATACTCCACCAGACGCTGCTTTTCCTTGAGCTTGCATTCATACCAGCGTTCCTGAAATTCAGGATCATCAGCCAACGGCTCAAGTTTTCGCAACTGTGCAAGATCAGTGACCCACTCTTCACCTATCTTTTCACTGATAAGATCAGACAAGGGTTCGTTGCACTGGCGCAGCCACCTGCGCGGAGTAATTCCGTTGGTGACCGAGGTAAAACGACCCGGAAACATCTCCACAAAATCCTGAAAGATGCTCTTCTTGATCAATTCCCCATGCAGGGCAGAAACACCATTCACAATAAAGCTGCCCACAACCGCCAGCCAGGCCATACGCACCTGCGGGAATTCACCATCTTCAATAATGGACATACGTTTAAGCCTGTCCTCATCACCGGGAAAACGGCTCTTTACGTCCTCCATGAAACGGCGGTTAATCTCGAAAATGATAGATACATGGCGGGGTAAAACCTTGCGCATCATGTCCAGCGGCCACGTTTCAAGAGCCTCCGGCATGACCGTATGGTTGGTGTAGGCGAAAGTCCGGCGACAGATTCGCCACGCCACGTCCCAGTTCAGCATATGTTCATCAATAAGGATACGCATAAGCTCCGGAATAGCGATCGCCGGATGGGTTTCATTAAGCTGGACCACAGCCCGGTTGGGCAGCTCGGAAAAATCAAGCTTAAGCTTCATGAAACGGCGCATCATATCCTGAATAGTGGCCGAGACAAAGAAGTACTGCTGCACAAGACGCAACTCACGCCCTTCACTAAGCCTGTCATTGGGATAAAGGACCTTCGAAATAGTCTGGGACCGGACCGCATCCTCCATGGAACGGATGTAGTCGCCGCTGTTAAACAGATCGAAATTAAAGCGTCTTGCAGGCTGAGCCTCCCAAAGGCGCATGTTTATAACATTTCCATTCCTGTAACCGGGGATCAGCATGTCCACGGGTACGGCCATGACCTTTGCACTGTCCGCCCAGCGATGACGAACAGAACCGTCTTCATGGGTGTACTGCTCTTCACGTCCGTAAAGGCGGACAGTGAACATAAAACCTTTGCGGTTGAATTCCCATGGGTTACCACTGTGCAACCAGTCATCAGGGGCCTCAACCTGCTCCCCGTTTTCAATGGCCTGCTTGAAAATACCGTACTCATATCTGATTCCGTACCCGTAACCGGGGATTCCCAGACTGGCCATGGAATCAAGGAAACATGAAGCAAGCCTGCCAAGCCCTCCGTTACCCAGTCCGGCATCAGCTTCCGCGCTTTCGGCTTCATCAAGGGTTGCGCCAAACTTTTCCAGTACCTCGGCTACTTCCTTTTCCACCCCAAGACTGATGGTATTGCTGGCCAGTGACTTACCGGTCAAAAATTCAAGAGACAGATAGTAAACACTTTTAGCTCTCTGGCTGTAATAGGAACGCTGGGTTTTAATCCAGTTTCCCACCAGCCGATCGCGCAAGGTATAGGCAAGAGCTTGATAAAGTGAAAATAGATCAGTGCGCCCATAATCACGCCCCAAATTTGACAGATGATGCCGGCATACACAGTTCACAAGTGAATCAACATCCATTCCTCCGATTTCTTCCAAGAACTCAGCAATATCCTTTTTAGGCATAAAGACCTCTCTATCTACTCGAAATTGAAAGCTTTAAACACACGCCTATAGAAACTTAACGCCTACGGCACCTCAAAAAAATCAATCCTACACAGTTCTTATACATCAACTACCCAAAAAAAGTAACGCAAACATGTGTTTTAGATTGCAACAAAAAGTTACATCCCGGGACATAGATACCCGCTGTCATTATTTGAACCTTAAACAGCAACATAAATCATACTAAATTCGGCAAGTTACTATACTGCATAGTTCAGCAGTCTAAAAAAGTAGAAAGTTTTTTAACATTCTACTTCACCTTTATATCCATATAGTGCTATTCATAGTTAGTCTTAGTTGATTAAATTTTAAGAATGGGTAGCAGCGTCAACCCAAAGCTTCTACACCAAGCACAACACGCTCCTACATCAACAGACTAAAAAATAATTAATACATAAATTATACGGCAACCGTAAAACATGGAAAGGGAGAGAATATGGAAGACCATCTTAAAGAAGCTCTTGAAATAGTAAAAGCACAGGCCAGCGTGAGAACCATGACTGAAGAAGAAATAACTTCCATGGTACAGAAGCTTGCTGCAGGAATTAAAAAGATTAGCGAAGGCATGCTCGACAACGGCTCTCCTGAACCGACTCCCCCGGTAGACCCCAAAAAGGCCATCAGGGAAAAAAGCATTATCTGCCTTGAATCAGGTAAATCCTTCAAGGTCCTTACCAAAAGGCATCTGGCTAAATACGGTCTCACTCCTGATGAATATCGCGAAAAATGGGGTTACGCCAAGAAGACCCCTCTGGTCTGTAAGTCCCTGCAACGGGAACGGCGCAAGAAAATGAAAGAAATGAAACTCTGGGAAAAGCGCAAGAAGCAATAAAACAACTCAGAATTTTCAGCAGAAAATAAAATGCCCGCTGTCTTTTAATAAAGACAGCGGGCATTTTCGATGCAACAATATAAATTTTACCAATTTTCAGAAGGCGGCTGGTAATAAAACTCAACCCTGCGGTTAATAGCCCTGTTCCGGTTTGAGGTATTTGGAACCAAAGGCTTAGTCCCGGCGTAACCAACTGCTTTGACTCGCTTGGACGAAATTCCGGATCTTTTGAGGATATAACGCAGGCAGGAGGCAGCCCGGGCCGCTGAAAGCTCCCAGTTTGAACTGTAAATATTATTCTTGGTGGCCCGGTCGTCAGTATGGCCGCGCACCACGAGATTGAAATCTTTCTTTTTCATAATGCTGGCCACCTTATCCAGCAATCTGGTGGCCTTGGGATTAATCTGAGCGGTTCCGGGCTTAAAAATAGCGCGGCTGGGAACCCTGACCAGAACTCCCTGCTGGTCAGTATTTACCGCCATCAGCTTCTGCAACTTACCGGCAGAGATAAAAGCCCTGATATCGACCTCAAGGGCCTGCATCTCTTTTTTTGCTTTTGCGCTTACGGAAGATGCAGAGTGAGGACTTTTGGAAAAGGCCATATGCTTTCCGGATTTATCCTGACTCTGCATACCAAAGGCATCGCGCATGGACCCTTTCAAGGTCTCAAAGTTGGCAACATCCTGGTTGGCGAATGAAAGCAGCAAAACAAAAAAGCACAACAAAAGGGTAACCATATCCGCAAATGTGGCCATCCACGGCGGCAAACCTTCTTCCGGCGGCGGTTCCGCCTTAGCTTTCGCTACTACGTATATTATCTCTTCTTTTTTACGGGGCACTAAAATACACTCCGGGCAAAACCGTTCGATTCAAATACCAGATAACGGCTACCCGCCCATATTGCAAATCCAAAGTCAGCTAACCAAGCATACGCCTGATTTCACTAACCATAACCTCGCAAGTCGGCAGCGGCTTAAGAAAAATGGAATTTGAGACACTGGACACCTCAGCCAGATCAACAGGAATGCTGAACTCCGGGGAGCCTGTATAGATGATAAACTTGAGTCCCGACCATTTCTTACGGGCCTCATTAATAAAGTCAGTACCATTCATACCGGGAAGCCGCAAATCAACTACGACAAGGTCAACCTGCTGCTTTTCAAGAAAATTCAAGGCTTCCTCAGAACTGCCGACCTCATAAACATCAAATTCTTCATCTTCAAGGCTTATTGCAAGACTTTCCCTGACATGAACATCATCGTCCAGAACAAGTATTGAATGTGACATACTTATGCCTCCCGCCCTGAAATGGGTATCTTGATTCCAAACCGGGTCCAACTGCCCGGTACTGAATTTACTTTCATAAGACCATTATGCTGGTCGGTTATGATGAAATATGAAACAGACAGTCCCAATCCGGTTCCACGCCCCACCCTTTTGGTAGAATAAAATGGCTCAAACACCCTTTTGCGAACGTCCTCACTCATTCCCGGACCATTGTCTTCAACTTCAATGACGGCCATCTGCCCATCTTTTTTTAATCTTAAAATAAAACGGGGACTATCTTCAACATATTCCTTCTCCATCATCGCCTGCGCTCCATTTTTCAACAGATTAAGAAACACCTGCTGAATCTCATTCTCTTCGCAAACAACATTTGAAAGCTCAGGACTATACTCTTTGATTATTTCAATTTTCCTGAAATCATACTCTTTCTTCAGGTCATAATCATTTGCCGCAAGATCGATAGTGTTATTCATTAATTCTGCTAGATTGCACTCGCCGAACTTCCGTTCACTCTTGCGGCTGAAACGGAGCATGTTGCTGACAATAGTTGCAGCCCGGTTGCATGACTCGGAAATTCCATGCAACATCTTCGGGACGTCCCTTCTGGAAAGGTATTCCCGCAGATTTTCCAGATCCACATCACATTCGCTGGCTGTCTTGCGGTTCTTTTCCAGATCTTTATATATACGGTTAAGAATATTCTGGGAATTACCGACAATGGCGGCAAGAGGATTATTTATTTCATGGGCCATGCCAGCGGCCAGCCCGCCCACGGACATCATCTTTTCGGTCTGGATCATCATCTGTTCCAGATTACAACGCTCAGTGACATCATCTATCTGGATAACCGCACCATCTACACCGTTGGCAATAAGCGGAAAAATAGTAACATCCTCATAGCAAATACCACTTTCACCCTGCCGAGTCTTACGTTCCTCGCTACAAGGCTGGCGCGTCCTGATGGTTTCTCTGATCTTGTCCATCTCCGTTGCCATACGAGGAAACACGGATACAAGGGATTTTCCTTGAGCGTCTCCAGCAGAAATTCCTGTCACCTTTTCCGCTGTCATATTCCACTGGGTAACATGTCCTTCAGCATCTACCCCCACAAGAATGGATGGCATGGAATCAATTATATTGGACAGGTAGTTACGTAACCGACGCAGCTCCTCTCGCTGACGGTAATCTTCTGAGACATCCCTGAACACAAGAACTGTCCCTGCCATTTCCCCCTGTTCATCAAAGACCGGAGCTGCGGAATCTGCAATCTGAACTTCTTCTCCGGAACGAGATATGAGTGCGGTATGGTTTGCCAACCCGACCACGCCTTTTGACTTCAAAACTATTTCAACAGGACTTACACAAGGGTGTCTAGTGACTGCGTTAATTATTTTAAAAACCTCGGCAAGGGGCCGTCCTGCGGCCTCTTCAACACTCCAGCCAGTAAGCTGCTGAGCAACTGGATTCATGCGGGTTACCACTCCATTTCCGTCAGTGGCTATAACCGCATCCCCGATAGAATTGAATATGGTCCTTAGTTTCCTCTCGTTCTCCCGAGTCAGTTGTTCTGAACGTGCAACCCGTCCATACATGAAAGAAACCACAGCACCACTAACCAAAAGCGAACTGACCAACATAGCCCGCATATACATTTCATGAATGTCATCAACGGGTAATAGAAAGTAACCAAACAAACGGCCAGCTTCATTAAACCAAACAAATTCGATAAATGAATCAACTATCCACAACAAAGCCGAGATTAGCCCAAAGGTAAGCAGCATCTTTCTGCCTGCATATATATAACTGCGCATAAACTCACCCCAATTCGGCTTTAGAAAAACAGCTCAATAACGGACCAATTAACCGTTATGGTTTGTTGAACAGAACCCTCTCCGCAGCAGAAGCGGTCAGGCAGCACTAACGATAACCCATACTATTCTTTTTTTCAGCAACAAAAAAGGCGGAAGCAACTGCTTCCGCCTTTTAGAATATGATTCAATAAATCCAACAATTTTAGAGTTCAGACTTAAGAAAGAGCCTCGTCGGGAGTAACTGACTCAATGCCGAAAGCCTCACCCACAGCAGCATAAGTAAGTTTGCCTTTCATGGTATTCAGGCCAAGCTTGAGGGAGTTGTTTTCACGCAAGGCATCAAGCCCTTTGTCAGCAAGCTGCAGGGCATAAGGCAGAGTCTGGTTAACAAGGGCAAAAGTAGAGGTGCGGGGAACAGCGCCGGGCATGTTCGCAACACCATAATGGACCACACCGTCCACAACATAGGTAGGATCAGTATGGGTAGTAGGCTTGATGGTTTCAACACAGCCACCCTGATCAACAGCAACATCGACAATTACAGCACCTTCCTTCATAGTGGAAAGCATGCCTCTGGTAACAAGATTGGGAGCCTTGGCACCGGGAATGAGCACCGCACCGATGACCAGATCAGCCTCGGCAATAGCCGCGCGGATATTGGGTTCGGTGGAAGTCACAGTGGTTATCCGACCATTGAAAACATCATCCAGATATTGCAGACGGGCGTGGTTGACGTCAAAAATAGTTACATTAGCGCCCATGCCGGCGGCAATCTTGGCGGCATTGGTACCGACCACTCCGCCACCGATGACCATGACCTTCGCGGGAGCAACACCGGGAACACCGCCCATGAGTACACCCCGGCCGCCCTTGGTCTTTTCAAGGTGTAAAGCGCCTTCCTGTGCGGCAAGACGTCCGGCAACCTCACTCATGGGAGTAAGCAGAGGCAGGGAACCGTCAGGCAGCTGTACGGTTTCATAAGCAACCCCGGTGGTCCCGGATTCAAGCAGAACTTTGGTCAGCGGTTCATCCGCAGCAAGATGCAGGTAGGTAAACAGCAGGAGGTCTTCGCGAAGATATTTGTATTCGGAAGCAATGGGCTCTTTAACCTTGATAACCATTTCTGTGGCCCAAGCATCATCTACAGAACCCATTTTGGCTCCTGAAGATATGTACTCTTCATCGGAAAGCCCGGAACCGAGACCGGCCCCTTTTTCAACTACAACGGAATGACCGCGACGAACGAGTGTTTCAACCGCACCGGGGGTCATTGAGACCCTGTTCTCCATGGTTTTAACTTCTTTAGGAATACCAATAAGCATGTCATCAACTCCTGCTGCTAAAAGTTGTAGATTTAAAATGATGCAACAATCTAACGCAACAGCAACTTTCTTAGCAACGGATAATTTCGAATAAAGTACATAATATTTTACGACACAAAGACTTTTTTTCTGCTTTAAGTTATCTTAAAGAAACGCAACACTCGATCAACTCGTTGACACGCAAAGGATTCAACCAAATGCCTGTTTGCCCGAACAATATACCAACCATTCTCATAGTGGATGATGAGCCTTTCAACCTGGAATTCCTTGAATTGGTACTGAAACAACAGGGCTACAACATCATTACTGCTACAAACGGACGCAGAGGAAGAGCCATTGCCGAGCAGGAACAACCGGACATGATCCTGCTGGATATCATGATGCCTGAAGAAAACGGCTTTGAATGTGCATCAGTGCTCCGCATCTCGACGGAAACATCTGAAATACCGATCATTTTTCTCAGTGCCCTTGATGATGACAACAACACCTCCAAAGGATTCGACGCCGGAGCAGTGGATTTCATCGTTAAACCATTTGCATACAAAGACGTCATCCAACGCATCAGGCTGCATCTGAAACTCACCGCCTGCGACAGGCAACTTAAAAGCCAATGCCCAGCGTCATCCAGACAAAAAACGGTTGAAACCGACTTCCCTGCAAAAGGCTCAAGATCTTTTTTTCCGAATCATCCCCGAAATTCAGAGGTGTTCATCCATGAAAGCGTGATCCTGACTGATAAAAGTGAGAGCCACCTGCTGCTGAACAGCTCGCAGCAGTGCCCCGGACAACTGCCTGCAACAATCAAGGAACTGCTGGCCGAAAACAGCGGGCCTTTGTTCAAACCTTCCGAAACCCTGCGCAACATAGGACTCAGTCTCAAAAGTCAAATCGTTAACGACAATGAAATTTCAGCTGCTTACATCCATCTTGACCGGGAAGATGAATCACTCACCGTGGTCAATGCCGGCGCACTCCCGGTAGTTCTCCTGCGCCGGGAAAAAGCCCCGCAACTCATCGAAAGGCAAAGCGGCAATCTGGGCAGCCTCGGCATGGGACTGCCGCCCTGCTCCACTTACGACATTAAGAAAGGAGACCGCATATTCATGTTCAGCCGAGAAATGCTAAATTCCTACGCCCGCGAAGGTGACGCCATCAATGAACTGCTGGAAGCCTGCCATCTTTCATCAGGCGTTGATTTAGAAACGGCCTGCCAAGCTGCAGGTGAGATGCTCCAGCGTAACGGTGAACAACCGGATGGCATTTTGGTGGGAATTGAAGGGTAAAAGACAGACGGCTAAGAAAGTGCCCGCTGCAAGGCACAAGAAAGCCCCGGCACACAACGCACCGGGGCTAGGAGAGAGGACTGGGTTATCCCCAGCCTGAAATTATTTTACAGAACCGACAGGGTACTTTGCGCCTTTCCAAGCGAAAATGCCCCCGGGGTATCTTTTTACATTGGTGTAGCCGAGCTTCTTGGCCCATGCTGCACCGTTGTGGCTGCGTGTGCATTTTACGAAACCGCAGTAGATAACGATGAGTTTATCTTTGTCAGGTCCGAGCATCTCAATGTACTGCTCTTTGGTCTTACCATCAGTTTCCTTTACGTCCCACTCAACCATGTCGGGGATGGGGAAGAGGAACTGCTTAGCGCCGGGAACGTGCTCTTTCTTGTAGCTGGCTTCATAGGGCATGGTATCGATGATGATCATGTCCTCTTTCTTATCCATCAGAGCTTTCAGTTCGGGGGTGGTGATAATATCGTAATCACCGCGCTGTACTTCCTTGAGGAGCTTTACTGCGCCTTTTTCTTTTTCCACTTCCTGTGCGAATTTGTCAGAACCGAGGCAGCCGGTCATTGCAAACATGAGCGCGCACAGAGCCGCAATTACAGAAATATTCCTAACCATCTTCATTCCATCATCCTCCAAATTTTAAAAATCTTAACGAGCAACGAGAGTCAGTACAGACCGGGAGCGGTAACCTTTCATCCGGCGCAGCAGGTAAAGATACCCGCAACCCAACAGCAAAAACGCATCACGCAGCAGTGCTTCGCGCAGGGAATGATAAGCTTCCCCTTCCGGATCTCCGGGGGCAAAACAACCGCAATCAACATCGAGTCCCATGTTGATTCCATGGGCCAGCACCGCCATGAACACGAGCAGCAGAACCGAATAAGAGGAAAGCGAACCTTTCACATCCCAGAGCAGTCCAAATGCAATGACTATTTCAGCCAGCGGCAGCACCAGCGCCGCAACATAATTCAATTGATCGGGCAGCAATCCATAACCGCTGATGACCGTGGCGAACCCCTGAACATCCATCAGTTTCCCGGCTCCAGCATACAAAAAAACAGCAGCCAGAATACATCTGAGAATGAAATACACCTGTCTGGACATCATCTTTTCAATCATTGCAACACCCGTTCAAAAAAGTTTGATCTCCTCAGAATTACCTGCAATTTTAATCTTAGATCAAATAGTTAAACCCAATCATACAACAGGCCTTCTATTTGCTTTTTCGATAACAGCCATCATGAGCCAAAATACCCTTTGCAAAATCCAATAGTTATAGCGTAGTGTTTTACGGATATTTCAAGTTTTAATAGGAAAAACATTTATGACCAATTCAAAAGATGACCAAGCTGCACATAAAATGCAGAACGAAAGCGTTCATGATGAGCCGGATAAAGTAGTGGAACCAGAAGAAGCACTCCCGGAAATCACAAAAGAAGAACTCCCCCCATCCATACTGAACGCCCTTGATAAAGCGGGCTGGGAAAAATTAACCCCAGTCCAGTCCAAATCTCTCCCCTACCAATTATCTGATCGAGACCTCATGGTGCAGGCCAAGACCGGCAGCGGCAAGACCGGTGCGTTTGTCCTGCCCCTGCTGGAAAAGCTCGACCCCAATATAAATTACACTCAGGCCCTGATCCTCGTCCCCACCCGCGAACTGGCGCGGCAGGTCGAGCGTGAAGCGGAAAAAATTTTCGAAGGCTCTGGACTGCGGGTTCTTTCTGTCTACGGCGGAGTTGGATACGGACGCCAGCGCGAAGAGCTGGAAAAAGGCGCACACATGGTTGTGGGTACCCCGGGCAGGATTCTCGACCACCTGCTTAAACGCACCTTTGACCTTGAAGATCTCGAAACCCTGATCTTCGACGAAGCTGACCGCATGCTCTCCATCGGTTTCTACCCGGATATGCGCGAGGTAAAGTCCTACCTGCCACGCAGGCCCATTTCCACCTACATGTTCTCGGCAACTTTCCCGGAACACGTCATCCGTCTGTCCAAAGAGTTCATGTACAAGCCGCAGATGCTCAGCCTGAGCAGTAAGCAGGTCCATGTAACCGAAATTGACCACGCCTATTACGAAGTGCCTTCCATGGGCAAGGAACGCCAGCTCATGCGCATCCTTGAAATGGAAAACCCCACTTCGGCCATCATTTTCTGTAATACCAAGGCCAACGTGGAATTCGTTGCCGCTGTGCTCAACAACTTCGGCTTCAATGCTGCAGACCTGACCTCAGACCTTTCGCAGTCCAAGCGTGAACGGGTGCTGGCCCAGCTCCGTGACGGTTCCGTTCGCTTCCTCGTTGCAACCGACATTGCCGCACGCGGCATCGATGTGCCGGACCTTTCCCACGTAATCATGTACGAACCGCCGGAAGATAAGGAATCCTACATCCACCGCGCCGGACGAACCGGACGCGCGGGCTCTTCCGGGGTGGCAATCTCTCTTGTGGACGTGATCCAGAAAATTGAGCTGCAACGCATTGCCACTGCCTACAACATCAATTTCGAAGTGCGTGAATTGCCGGACGACAAGCAGGTATTGGAAACAATTAATGAAAGGCTGACCACTATCCTTGAAGGACAGTTCCGCTCACGGACAATACTTGAAAGGGAGCGCATTGGCCGCTATAAAGATCTGGTCCGCCAACTTGCCGAGGATGACGAACAATGTATCCTCGTGGGCATGCTTCTGGACGAACTCTACCAGAAGTCCCTGCACGCCCGTGCAGAGCAGCCCCCGGCACCCAAGCCCAGACCGCAGAAAAAATCCCGTCCCCGTAAAAAGAACTACCGTGGCAAGCCGAAAGGCGGAAACTCCACAAACAAGGGTCGCGGCGGGAACTACAATCGCAACCGCAGATAACGGAGAATTAAAATGAAACTTCTTTCAACCCAAGTGGAAGGATACATCGAACGTTCATCCTGGATTCGTAAGATGTTCGAAACAGGCATGGAACTGAAGAAAAAATACGGTGAAGACGCAGTCTGCGACTTTTCACTGGGCAACCCCGATGTTCCTGCTCCCGCAGCAGTGGGTAAAGGTCTCAAGGAACTTGCGGAAACCGCAGACAAGCCCTTTGCTTTCGGCTACATGCCCAACTTCGGCTACCCCACCGTACGCGAAAAACTCGCTGCAACTGTTTCCGAAGAACAGGGCGTAAAAGTATCCGGCTCCGACCTGATCATCACCTGCGGTGCTGCCGGGGCTATCAACGCCTTCTACCGCGCTATCCTTGAGCCGGGTGACCAGATTCTATGCCCCGCACCTTTTTTCGTAGAATACGGCTTCTATGCCCAGAACTCCGGCGGCGAACTGGTTACCGTACCCTCCAAACCGCTGACTTTTGAACTGGACCTCGACGCCATCGAAGCGGCTATCAACGAAAAGACCCGCGTACTGCTCATCAACTCTCCCAACAACCCCACTGGGGCTGTATACAGCAAGGAAGAGCTTGAAGGACTGGCTGCCATCCTCAAAAAAGCCAACGAAGGCCGTGAACGTCCCATCTTCCTCGTTGCGGATGAGCCTTACCGTTTCCTCGCATTTGACGATGTCGATGTTCCTTCCATCCTGCCGCTCTACCCCTACAGCGTAGTGGTCAGCTCTTTTTCCAAGAACCTTTCCCTTGCCGGGGAACGCATCGGCTACGCCCTGCTCAACCCGGAAATGCCCGAGAAAGAGAAACTCATGGCCGGGATGGTGCTCACCAACCGTATCCTCGGTTTCGTAAACGCTCCTGCAGTAGGTCAGAAGCTGCTTGAAAAAGCCCTCGGCTCACAGGTAGACAAAAACATCTACCTCGAACGCCGCAACGCCATGGATTCCGTACTCAAGGAAGCAGGCTACTCCTACACCATGCCCAAAGGCGCCTTCTACTTCTTCCCAGAAGCTCCCGGTGGCGACGATGTAAAATTCTGCGCCGCATTGCAGGAAGAAAAGATCCTCGCCGTTCCCGGAACAGGTTTCGGATTCCCCGGCTACTTCCGCCTCGCTTTCTGCGTCGGAACCGAAGTAATCGAACGTTCCAGAGCGGGCTTCAAGAAAGCTATCGAGCCTTTCAAATAGAAATATCAAACAAATCTTAGATCATTCAAGGCACCCTGTTTTTAGACAAAAACAGGGTGCCTTTATTTTTACCATGCCCCCTAACAATTAAATTTGACATGATATAACCCATATGTCACTACTGGTGACATGAAAAACAAAAAAGATAGAGAACAAACCCAGAAGCGTATCATTGAATCCGTGGGAATCGTGTTGGCTCGGGACGGAGCAAAAGGGCTAGGCATCAACAGCATAGCTAAGCAAGCTGGCGTAGATAAGGTTCTTATTTACAGATATTTCGGGAGCCTGACAGAAGTAGTCAAAGCATTCGGTAGCACAGGCGAATATTGGCCCAGCCCTGAAGAGTTGGTGGAAACACCGGAAGAATGGAAAAGACTAGGCACCCAACAATCATTACACCGCTTTTTCAAAAACTACATACGATCTCTCCGGGCTAGACCTCTGACTTTGGCAATTATGGTCTGGGAACAAGTGTCTACATCTGATGAAGTAGCTAGCCTTGAAGATATACGGATACGCACAGCCTTGGAGTGCTTTGAGCGCATGTCGCTGGAAGCAGATGATGATTGCGATCTTACTACCATTGTAGTCATGATATTTTCCGCAATAAATACATTACTGGTCAAATCAATAAAACCGGGTAGCTATGGCGGGTTCGACTTATCAGAAGACACTTCTTGGGAACGAATTGACGCCATAATTGAAGGTATGTTGCGAGGCGTCATACCCACCAAGGAACAGTAAGGATAATTTCAAATGGAAACACATGACCATGCGGTAACAGCTTTGCTTAATGGATCGTCTTGCGCGCAAGCTGTCCTTGAAGCTGTGGGTGAAAGATATGGTCTTGATTCTGAAGCAGCCAGAAAACTGAGCGCCGGTCTTGGCGGAGGCTTCGCTTCCGGATTGACTTGCGGGGCGGTCTCCGGAGGATGCCTGGCGTTAGGTCTTGCACTGGGATCAGGCGATCCCTCAGATACATATTCACGAGACCGAACATACTATGCGGTGCAGGAACTGCTTGCACGGTTCGCAGAAAAAAATCATTCACATCAGTGTTCCGAACTCCTGCGACTGAATGGGCAGGACATAAAAACGCCCGAAGGCAAAAAGCGCCTACGAGAAAGCAGGTTATGCCTCAAGCTCGTCACAGACACCATCGACTGCATTGAAGACATTTTGAGCGAGGAACTCTAGTTCTCTGGCATAAAAGAAAAAGCCGTTGAAATAAATTCAACGGCTCTGTGTAATTAATTCTCTATGTGTTTAAAACTTGTACCTCAAATTAAAGAAGGCTCCGAAGGCTGCCTCCTGATCTTCTGATCCATACTTGTCTCCGCTTTTATCAAAAAACTTTGTTTCCCGGGCAAACACATATTCCGGCCCGATGGATATGGAGCAATTTTTTACGGGTTTGTAATCGTAATAGAGACCGACCTTCATACTGCTCATCTGAACATACCCGGCATCAGATACAGTGCTGTCATCCTTGAGGCGGTAAGTCTTGCCATCAAAGTTGAATGCCGCGCGCAGGGTGGAAGCCTTGTCAAAAGTATATCCTATCTCGGTGGCGGGCATGCCAAGGTTCACGAAATAGCCTGAGCCGTCAGCAGCGTAGTCAGTGTAGTTGATGCCGAAGTAAGGCATTGCTGAAACGCGGATGGAGTTGGCGAAAGCACGCAGACCGATCAACGCCTTCAAATTTTCATTGAAGAAATAACCGATGTGCCCACGCAAGGCTCCACCAAAGGAATCTTCCATCTGTTCTTCAAAAGAGGAAGTCCCGGTAATCCCGGCGCCATAGAACCAGTTTTTATTGATCAAACCATTGTAGGTATAACCAAGGCTAAAACGGTGCAGGGTATTCCACGGGTCATCCCGCCTGTTACCGAAATTAAGCTGATCGACATTGTCCCATGAATAATGCTGTCCTTCATAACTGAACGAAAAACCTCCGGCCCTCAAACGGGCCTGCCCCCCGGCAACACTTGAAGAACCGTCACTGTCCTTGTAGTCGGCATCGGAAAGATATTTCCCGGTGACCCTTATGGATATAGGTTCAAAAAGACTTCTCTCTTCAGCAGCGGCACTGCTTGCGCAGCAGATCATCAACAGTGCGAGAAATATATTTGTAAGCTTGATCGGCAAAACTTTGCTCCTCTCATAATTATCAACAAAATAAAACTAACACCTTCCTAGCAGAAAACAATCCATTCAGAAAGCTAATATAACAATTCTATAAAATCGTAACTTAAGAACTATTAAGTATGATTATAAAGTTATTTAGACCTGCCCCTTCAAACGCAATTCACGGTCCACAAACTGGCTGAGCACAAGGGATATCAATGACATCCCGGCAGCACCGAAGAAGACAATGCGATAATCCTGCATCCAGGCGATGCCGCCCAACGCAGGCACGAAAACAGCTGCAATATGGTTAATGGTGAAGCTGACCGCCATGGACGGGGCAATGTCAGGCTTCTCCGCAATCTTCTGGAAGAAGGTCTTGATAGCCATGGTGAAATTGAAAAAGATATTGTCCAGAATGTAGAGGAAGGCACCCACCAGTGGGCTGTCGGTGTAGGCATAGGCAGTGAAAATAAGGAACAGGCTGGCGTACTCAAGGGTCAGTACCTTACGCTCGCCGAACTTGTTCACCGACTTGGCAATGATCGGGTTGACGAAATAGTTGATCACGTTGTTGACCACAAAGAGTATGGCGATGTGCTGCAATGAAAACCCGAACTTCTTAACCAGCAGGAAGACCGCAAAGGCCACAAAAATCTGCCTGCGCGCCCCGGCGATAAAGGTCAGGGCGTAAAACAGCCAGTATTTGGAACGAAAGATCATCTTCTTGTGCTGCGGCGGAAGGTCCGGGGAAGACGGATCACGTGTCAAACAATAGAGTCCGGCCAAAACCGCGATCAAACCCGCTCCCAGAAAAATTTCTGAATAGCCCATGAACCCGGAAATGGAAATTACCACCACTCCAACGCAGATATTTGTCGCTGCGGCAAGACTGCGCAAACGGCCCATAACAAGCGGTGCCTCGGTGTAACCGAAA
Organism: Maridesulfovibrio sp.; assembly: GCF_965230075.1. Classification (GTDB taxonomy): domain Bacteria; phylum Desulfobacterota; class Desulfovibrionia; order Desulfovibrionales; family Desulfovibrionaceae; genus Maridesulfovibrio. The sequence goes on from NZ_OZ245945.1 coordinate 3,905,829, forward strand.
TATTGCAGAGTCAGGGACTGGTTCAGGGTTTCGTAATAGTGAAAACCGAAAGACATCACCAGAGTAGTAAAAGCCAGACCGGCAAAAGAAGGCATGAATCCGGTCATGCAGATACCAAACCCCATAACAATTACCGAAAGTGCGGCCAGACGGTGCTCCTTGATGAACATGAGCACGTAGATTACAAGCAGGGCAAGGAAGCCCGGAATTTCACGGATGGAACCGATCATACCGAACTGGCCGCCGTCCAGCCCGGCCACCTCAACAGCAAAGTTGTTGAGCAGTGTTCTCCAGCCTTGGAAACCGATAGTGGTGGCGATGGTCAGCACCAGCAGAAATATATACATCTTACGGGAAGTGAAGCTTTTTGTAGGCACGATGTGATCCTTGAAATGGTGAGATTATGATAAACGGATGCATTCAGTAAGGACGGCAAAAGTAATCCCGCACCAGACATAAAACAAGTCTAAAATTCAGCAAGCATAAAATGGCAGATTTTCCTCCCCCGCACACTATACGGGTCAGCCCGAGAGCAAAAAACGTGATCATCAAACTCATCCCGGATAAGGGGATCGAAGTAGTGCTGCCCAAGGGAGTTAACCGTCGGGACGTACCCTATTTTCTGGAGAAAAGGAGGGAATGGATTGAACACAATATCCGCAAGCTGGAGGGAAAGGGATTATCCCTGAACCCGCCGGAACTGGTCCTGCCCGATGAAATATGCTTTGCAGCCAGCGGGAAGGTCTTCACGGTCAGAAGGGTCAAAAACCGCAAAGCGGGCCTGCGCATGCGCCGCAATGTGGATAAGTTGCTCCTGAGCGGTGAAGGCTGGTCCCCGGAAGAAGAGCTGGAAGTGTTGACCCGTTTTGTACGCAGTGAAGCCCGTGAATTCCTTGTGCCGGAACTCAAAAAGATATCAGCAGAACTGAACCTGCCCTTCAGCAAGGTATTCATCCGTGCCCAGCGCAAACGCTGGGGCAGCTGTTCCGCCAAGGGCAACATCAACCTGAACATGAAGCTCATGTTCCTGCCCTACCGTCTGGCCCGCTACGTACTCATCCACGAGCTATGCCATACCGTGCACCTGAACCATTCCGCCAAATACTGGCGGCTGGTCAAAATGGTGGAACCAAATGTGGAACAATTGGAAAAGGAATTATCCGAGGCCGGAAGACTGGTTCCGACGTGGATTAATTTCCAATAAGGACAGGATTACCAACTGAAAGTAATGTCACTTTGCTGAACTGCGTCCCCACTAATATCGGCAATAAGAACCTGCCCTCCCGAACCGTTAGCATCACCATCAGCATCGTAGTACAGCTTATTACTTTCATAAACGAAATACGCCAAATGTGATCCGGATACGGTCCCGTCAGCCTTGAATCCGGCGGTATTGTCAAAATCCATCGGGCTAGTAAACAGGAACTTATCTTCTCCACTATTAAAATTGGTTATGGTATCCGCATTTGCATATAATGACCCATATTTTATGGTTGTCTCAGCATTATCATATAGTGTAAATGTATCTGAGCCATGCCCACAGTCGATGGTCTCTGATCCCGAGGTAGCACCTATAAATGTATCCACAAGACCGCTGGCATAGAAATCTTCTATACTGCTAAAGCCAAATGTAAATGCTCCGCTGGTTGCTGTGCCAGTACTATTGTTGATTGTAATTCCAGAAGAAACACTTGTGCAATGCATGCGGTCAAGCCCCTCCCCGGCATGCATGGTTGCACTTCTGTCCCCGACTTGAAAGCCATCGTCATACTGGGTACCTATGACCACTTCAATTCCGGTAATGGTGTCATTATCTGGAGGCATATCGTACTCGACTGTCACCTTGTTCTGGTCGAAAAGGGCATTGATGAACCCAGTCATACCGGAATAATCCACGGTATCAATCCCGTCCCCGCCATCATAAACATCTGCGGAACGATCACTGTCATAAAAAATATTGTTACCGGTATCACCGGTAATGGTGTCGGCATGCGAAGAACCTGTTACATTTTCAATAGAACTGAGGGTATCGTTACCGTCCGCTCCGGTAGCAGTATTGGTTGCAAGATTCACTGTCACACTAGCGCTGGCGTCTACGTATGAAACGGTATCTGAACCACCGTTACCGTAAAGATTATCATCCCCGCCATTACCACATAATGTGTTGGCCGTATTATCACCCGTAAGGGTATCACCGTAAGGGGAACCGTTTATTCCTTCGACATTGGACAGTGTATCTGCTCCGTGCGCCCCGGTTGAGGTTCCATCCAGCAGGCTCACACTTACGCTGGCTCCGGCCCCGGCATAAGAAACGGAATCAATACCCTCTCCACCATCAAGATGGTCATCACCTTCTCTGCCGATGAGAGTATCGTTACCGTCATTACCGAGCAAAGTATTGGCTGAATTGTCACCGTCAAGGGTGTCGACATGGGCCGAACCTATTATTCCTTCAAAGTTAGAAAGGGTGTCCTCTCCATCCGCCCCGCTGGAAGATCCGCTTGTCAGGCTGACGCTTACGCTGTCTGTTGCCTCTGCATAGGATGCAAAGTCTACATTAGAAGCAGCACCCGTGCCGCCGTCAAGAACATCATTACCTCTTCCGCCAACAATGGTGTCGGAGCCTCCATACCCACTCACGGTGTCAACTCCATCCTTTCCGTATAGAGTATTGGAACCATTGTTCCCATAAATGGAGTCACCACTGGCCGAGCCAAAAACTCCTTCAATACTGGACAGGGAATCATGCCCATCAGCACCGCTGGATGTTTCATCTGTCAGGCAAACGCTCACGCTTCCCGTGGCATCAACATAGTTTACAAAATCTATCCCTGCGCCTCCATCAATGTAGTCATCCCCCAGACCACCATTGAGCTCATCATTTCCACCCAAGCCGTGCAAGGTATCGTTTCCGGCCAGCCCCCTGATGATATCGTTGGAACTGCTTCCGGTAATGGTGTCAGCTTCAGAGGTCCCGGTGATAAGACCGCTCCCGGTGATGTTGTGCGGGTCGGAGGTTGTGCCGCTGGCAGTGGTGCCGGTATCGTTATTGTCAGGACCTTCGATAAGCGCTGTGATCTCACCATTCTTATTTCCGCTTCCACCATTCTGATGTCCAACCGGTATCGGTTCAGGTGTAATTTCTCTACCCAGATCTCGCCCGACATTTCCGGCGTCCTTATCTGCCTTTGGCTCAACAGGCTGTTCAATAGAATTTCCCCCGCCCTCAATTATGCCGCCGGCAAACACACCATCAGGACCAAGCACATCTCCGCCACCCGGATTTACATCACCGGAAAGCTCACCCTGCTGAGGATTTTCACCAGCCTGCTCCCCACTCTGTTCGCCGGCCTGTTCTTCTATATTCTGCTCTTCAGTCTGATCATCGTTTTGCTGTTCATCATCCTGCTGCTCACGGATATCCTGTTCCTGCCTAATGTTTTGAGGAGCAATTTTTCTAAAATCCTGTAATTCGCGGGGAGAGAGGGGACGAACCGAACTGAGCAGACCGGAAGTGCTGACATCGACCATCTGGCCGGAGAAAAGCTGACGCATTTGCCCAGTAGCCTTACTCTGCAGGAGCATGGCCTTTCCGGCATGAATTTCTTCAACACCGTGTTTTTCGCCGTCAGGACCAACTTCACTAAGGATAATGGTCCCGCGGATACCGATTGTTGCCAGAGGGGTGCCGACCTTGAAACGTTCCGGGTTTTGTTCCGCAATTTTCCCGGTTACCAGACGGAAGGTTCCCTGAGTAATATCAACCAGAAAATCTCCAACCCCGGCGGAATCATCATAAAAATAATCGTCTAATGCGACGCGAGAGTCTGCGCCTTGGGAAAGCAAGGTATCATCAATAAACCTGACTTCAACATTACCACCCGCAGCAGTCACCAATTCTTCACCTTTGTACACAGGCGATCCTGAAACAAGAGCTCTTACTCCTGCACCTGATTCGGCGAAAGCTTCACCTTGGATTCCGGTTACAACACCGATTATTTGCGGGTCGATTGTCTGTTCAGGCATTGTGTCTCCAATAAGGTGGAGTCCTGAGTTTTTTAAATTTACTACTCATCACCATATATTATTTATTCAGCCATGTTAATTTATATTTAATTCTACTTGCGTACCTGCACCTGACAATGCAATAGCTCATAAAATCTAACTTTTATCCTTAGCAAGACTAGATAGGTACAATATTTTTCTGAACTTATAACCATACCTACAAAGCGAAGAGTCCTCTTTACAAACTTCCGCAAATGGATGAAGTTTATGCTTTAATAACTACACAGCTACAAGCTCAACCATAGCTATATTTCTTTAAGGATTCACAATGGAAATCAGCAGTAAAAAAGTCGGCGACGTATTAATCATGGGCATAAAAGGCCGCCTTGACGCCCTTACCTCCAGCACGCTGGAAAATGAGATGTGCAAATGCATTGAAGCCGGAGAGGTCAAAATAGTTTTCGATCTCGGTGAACTGGAATATATTTCCAGTGCAGGACTGCGGGCCATACTTTTTTGCGCCAAGAAACTTAAATCAACAGAAGGAACCATTGCCTTTGCCAATATTACCGGTATGATCAGTGAAGTGTTTGAGATTTCCGGATTTGGAACCATGTTTAATATTTACAGCTCCGCACTTGTTGCTGCGGAGAAAATATCCTGAGGTTACTGCTATGCTTCGCCCCGCCCTTATTATTCTGCTGACTGCGGCAATTTTATTCTGTGCACAGATTTGCGGGGCAGAAACCTCCCGGACCGTCAGCAAAGAAGAGATTCGCCAGATCCTGAAAAGCAATCCGGAACTCATCTTTGAAGCTCTGCAGGGGCACGAAGAACAGCTCTATGATCTTTTGCAGGTCGGATTGGAAAAAAAGAATAAATCAAGGATTAGAGAAGCAAGGCTCAAGCAGCTTAAAAATCCGAAAATAGCTGAACTTCACCCGGACCGCCCGGTCTGGGGATCGCCGAATGGTAAGATCAGCATCATTGTTTTTTCCGACTTTCAAAGCGCAACCAGCGCCAAAGCTGACAAAATAATTCATGCACTGCTGAAAAAACATCCTGAAGTCAATTACCGCTTCCGTCATAATCCTCTGGGACTACATAAGATGTCACTTCCAGCTTCACGCTATTACGAAGCGCTGGCCCTTCAGGATCAGGCCAAGGCCATGAAGCTTAACCGGATGATCTTAAAAAACAGGCTGGCAATCAAAAAAAACGGGACAAAAAAACTTGATCAGCTGGCAGAAAAATGCGGCGCGAACATGAAACAACTACATCAGACCCTGAATTCCCCGCAGGTAAAAGCTCGAATTGACGGAGACCGTAAGGAAGCGCGCAAACTCGGGCTTACCGCCTCCCCGGTCTTTCTTGTAAACGGGGTCACAGTCACCGGCGCTGCTCCACTTGAAGAATTTGAAGAAGTACTCATGATGATTCGCAACAATTAAGCCTTTTATAATACCATCTTTCTTTATTATTTTTTAAACCGGGCAAAACAAAACTGTATAATAATACTGGGCAGCAATGCGATAGTGATATATTATCATAAGACTCGTTAAAATTTCCAAATCGCGGATAACATGAACACAATGCCACAAAATCAATCTGATATACGCCGGGTATTCCTGCATACCGGCGATGCATACCTTGGAGTTAAACCGACTATTGTTTCCACAGTACTCGGCTCCTGTGTGGCAATATCCATGTATTCTCCCCGCAAAAGACAGGGAGTTATCTGCCACGCATTCCTGCCTTCCCGCTCGGAAATAAAAGATATAAACGAGCCTTCCATTCAGATTTGCAGATATGTGGACACAGCCGTAGACCATTTGCTAAAGAGTATGAGACGCTTGGGGGTCAGGAAAAACGAGCTTGAGGTCAAACTTTTCGGTGGAGCAACCGGATTGACCTATTCTCAGGTAAGGCCGTCATGCGCGCTGGGTATCGGCAATAGAAATGTTGATGCCGCACTGGAAAACCTGAAAGCAAAAGGACTCAAGCCTCTCAGCATGGATGTAGGTGGAAATGTGGGCAGAAAACTTCTTTTCTGTACCTACACCGGGGATGTCTGGATCAAACGGCTTGAAAAAAATATGTTCTAGCCCTTATAAACGGCCACAATAAGCAAGAATAAAAATGAAGTTTACTAACAAGCTCTATTCCGTTTTTCTACTGTTAACTATTTTTCTTTTCTCCCTGTGCGGAATTTCCTGCGCAGGCGATTCCATTTACCAATATTCGACTATTGATTCCCTGCTGATCGGTAATTATGACGGCGAATTGACCATCGGCGGACTCAAAAAGTACGGGGATACCGGGCTGGGAACATTCAATCAGCTGGATGGGGAAATGGTCTTCCTTGATGGAGAGGTCTACAAAATCAATGCCCGCGGCAAAGCAATTAGAATGGATGATAATGAACGCACCCCATTTGCTGCTGCGGCCTTTTTCAAGACAGGAAAAATAATCAAGCTTGATTCCGTAAAATCCCTTGAGGATTTGAACGACAAGATTTCACAGTCCCTTGACTCTGAAAACCTTTTTTACGTTATCCGCATTGACGGGAAATTCCGCAAAATACGTACCCGCAGTGTCCCGGCCCAGCAAAAACCTTATCCCCCGCTGAAAGAAGTAGTTAAGGACCAAAGCATCTTTGGTTTTAAGGATGTGTCAGGGACCTTGATCGGCATTAAGAGCCCTTCTTATGTCAAAGGAATCGGGGTTCCGGGCTTCCACTGGCACTTCATTACCAAGGAACGGAGCTCCGGCGGACATGTCTTGAATTGTGTTTTCAAAAATCTGGCTGCCAAAGTCGGAACCTATAACGAATTTCAGCTGCAGCTTCCAGAAACCAAAAGCTTTCTCGATGCCAAATTCGGGCAAGATAGACAAAAAGAATTAAAAGAAGTGGAAAAAGATTCTGAGAAGAAGTAACATTAGTCAAAATTCAACAATTCCATTTCATAACTGAATTATTTCGCCCGGGAGAGATGTCATGACCGAACGAATTCTCGTACAAGTAGACGAAGACCTTGAAGCCATCATGGGCCGTTACCTGGAAATCAGACAAAAAGAACTTGTTGAACTTGAAGAAGCTGTTGAACAAAAAAACTTCGAAATCATCAGGTTGCTGGGTCACCGCTTAAAAGGCACCGGCTCTTCATACGGACTTGATGAGTTAACCCGGCTGGGAACACTCATTGAAGATAAAGCCATGGATGAGGATATGTCCGATGTACCGGACTACACTGCCGAGATCAGGCATTTCCTGACTCATCTGGACATAGAATACATCGAAATAGATGAATAAAAACAAGGCCGGAAGGATTATCCCTCCGGCCTTTTACTTTCTTAGATTAAGAACTTTCCAGTCACTGAATCCGGGTTGGCGATAATTTCCTCAGGTGTTCCCTGAGCCACAATTTGACCACCGGACTCCCCGCCTCCGGGACCTAAGTCAAAGACATAGTCAGAAGCACGGATCACATCGGTATTATGCTCGATGACGATTACCGTGGCTCCCTTTTCAACCAGCTGCTGCAAGACCTTGATCAGCTTACCGACCTCATGCATATGCAACCCGGTGGTAGGTTCATCAAGTATGTACAATGTTCCGGGCAGGCTGCGCTTGCCAAGTTCACGGGATATCTTGATGCGCTGCGCTTCCCCGCCGGAAAGGGTGGTAGCGGGCTGACCCAGCTGCAAATATTCAAGTCCGACCTGCTCCAGCACTTCCAGCCTGCGCTTAAGGGTGGGGTGGTTCTCAAAAAATGCCTTGGATTGACGCACGGTCAAATCCAGCACCTCGGCAATATTCTTGCCCTTGTAGTCCACTTCCAAAGTTTGGCTGTTGTAGCGCTTGCCCTTGCAGACATCGCAAGTCACGTAGACATCGGGCAGGAAATGCATCTCCACCCTGATCTGTCCGTCCCCGCGACAAGCTTCGCAACGGCCGCCACGAACGTTGAAGCTGAAACGTCCGGGTTTGTAGCCGCGCTTCTTGGACTCCTTGGTGGCACAGAAAATCTTACGAATTTCATCAAAAATCTTGGTATAGGTCGCCGGGTTGGAACGCGGAGTCCTGCCGATAGGCGACTGATCAATGGAGATAACCTTCTCCACTTTCTCAATCCCTTCAATACCCGCGATACGTCCGGGCTGGTCCACTTTCACCCCGCGTGAAAGAGCAAGATGCTTGTACATGGAATCCACCACCAGCGAACTCTTGCCTGAACCGGAAACACCGGTAAAGCAACAGAGCACTCCCAAAGGGATATCCACATCAAGATTCTTGAGGTTGTTGGTCTTAACACCCTTGAGCTTGATCCAGTCTTTGGGCACACGCCGTTCTTCCGGTTTATCAAGCGCCAGTTCACCACGCAGATATTTAGCGGTCAGAGTCTGGGCCTTATCGAGCAGTTTTTTCACGCTGCCCTGAAAAACAATTTCCCCGCCGAGCATGCCCGAACCGGGACCGATTTCAATAACATGGTCGGCATTGCGAATGGTAGATTCATCATGCTCAACAACCAACACGGTATTGCCCCGGGACTGCAGGGACCGCAGGGTTTTGATCAAGCGCTCATTATCACGAGGGTGCAAGCCGATGGACGGCTCATCAAGCACGTAGGTAACACCTACCAACCCGGAACCGAGCTGACCGGCCAGCCTGATTCGCTGGGCTTCACCACCGGATAGAGTTGCCATGTTTCGGCCAAGGTTCAGGTAATCAAGGCCGACATTGACCATAAATCCCAGACGGTGGGTCAGCTCCTTCAAAAGCGGCTCGGCAATGAGCAGTTCATGGCCGGTAAATTCCAGTTCTTCGAGCCAATCAAGGGCACGCTTAATGGACATGGAGCAAAAATCAAAAATTGATACATTCTCAACCTTAACTGCCAATGACTCCGGACGCAGTCTCGCGCCGTCACAGGCCGGACAGGGCCGTGACTGTCTGAAACGGGAAAGCTCGTCACGCCAGATACGCCCGAGGTTGTGGCCCACTTCAAGAAGATCAACCACGCCTTCCCAGCCCAATTCCTTGTCGCCATAGAACAAGGCCTTGTGCGCAGCTGCAGAAAATTCACACAGCGGGGTATCGACCTTGAAGCCGTGCTTTTTACCCAGCTGCTTGAAATCAAGTTCGTAACGCTCAAACATTTTCGGGGACTTCCACGGAATGACCGCCCCGGTCTTCAGGGAAAGTCCTTTGTTGGGGGCCAGCAATTCCGGCTCGTAATATTCCACGCTGCCGATACCGGAGCAGAGCGTACAGGCTCCCTGCGGACTGTTGAACGAGAACAGCTGCGGAGTTAGCTTGGGCATGCTGATCTTGCATGAAGGGCAGGTGGACATAGTTGAGAGGTAAACATCCTCGCCGCCGATGATAGAAACCACGATGGATTCATCGCCGTAGCGCAAGGCCAGTTCCAATGAATCGCCGAGACGCTTTTTCATGTCACCCTTGATCACAAGGCGGTCCACCACCAGATCAACGTTGTGCTTCTTGTTCTTCTCAAGGTCCGGCACATCATCAATCCCGTAGACCTGCCCGTCCACGCGCACACGCACGAAGCCTTCTTTTTTCAGCTTCTTGAACAGATCCTTATGGGTCCCTTTCTGGTGATCGACCATGGGAGCCAGCAGCATGAATTTGGTGCCTTCCCCCAGCGCCATGATCCGTTCCAGAATCTCATCCGAGGTCTGAGCCGCGATGGGGGTGCCGCATTCAGGGCAATGAAATTTTCCCAGTCTTGCAAAGAACACACGCAGGAAGTCATAAATTTCAGTCACCGTCCCCACTGTAGAACGCGGGTTACGCGAGGTGGATTGCTGTTCCAGCGAAATTGCCGGGGAAAGCCCTTCGATTTTATCGACCTGCGGCTTGTCCAGCTGCGGCAGGAACTGCCTTGCGTATGCGGAAAGAGATTCCACGTAACGGCGCTGGCCCTCGGCATAGACAATGTCGAAAGACAGGGTGGATTTACCGGACCCCGAAGGGCCGCAGACCACCACCAGTTGGTCACGCGGAATATCAAGGTTCAAATTCTTAAGATTGTGCTGACGCGCACCTTCAATATGGATAGATTTTTTATTCATGATAAGAGGCTGATTTGATGCGCTTAGCGCTTTTAGTTTATTAAAATTTACCTTTGGCGGCTTAAACCCTTTCGCAAAGAGGGGTTAAGAATCCCGCAAATCCGTAGAAAAACAGATTAGAGAAATGCCCAAAAGGCAACGTTCCGAAGGGGTGGGCCTCAGAAAGAGGCGAATCAAAACCTTTTATTAGGTCTTCGCTGTGCCATGCGATTGTTAAGATATGCTTAACACGAAGAAAGATAATAAGCACTTCTAAAAAGAAGGCAAGTATATTAGGAATGATTCTTAGTTATTTTTTTGTATCTTTTTCCAGATTCCCTGTTTTTTCCATAGGACAGGTGCTGAAATTTTCTTCCACATCCTCAAGGCCGTTCTCTTTGATATCGGCGATGAAAAGTTCGACCAGTTCCGGATCAAGGGACGGGCCGGCCAGTTTGCGCAGGATGGAAAAAGCTTTTTCAAGGTCCATGGCTTCCTGATAGCTGCGAGTGGTAGTCACTGCGTCAAAAACATCAGCAATGGAGAGGATACGTGACCCGGTCTTAATTTCATCGCCCGCTAAACCGTTAGGATATCCGGTACCGTCCAGCCGTTCATGATGCGAACGCACATATTCCAAGGCTGGACCGAGGAAATCCAGTCCGCGCAACATCTTGAATCCCCATTCCGGGTGCTGCTTGATCTCCGCCAGCATACCAGCATCAACTTTGGTATCCACATTCTGGATCAAGCGGTCACTGAAACCGATCTTGCCGATGTCGTGCAAAGTCCCGGCTACATGTACGGTCCAAATCTCATCTTCGGGAAGCCCCATCCGCTTGGCAAGACGCTCGCAGTAAAGCCCTACCCGCTCCGCATGTCCACGGGTATACGGATCACGAAGACTCAAACCTCTCGCCACGGCCTTTACGGTAGCCACAACATTGCACTTAAGCTCTTCATTGGCCTGCTCAAGTGCAAACTCTCTCGCTTCAATACGAACCATCATCAAGCCCACGGATTCCGCCAGCTCCCGCACATAGGGATCATAATCCTCGGTGGTCAGGTGCATGATGTCATTGGAATAATTTCCGCCGGAAATTTCCTGAATGCAGGTCAGCAGTTCGGTGAGTCCTTTCATGTGGCTATCCAATCTGATAAGTAAGATGTTTGCAGAGCTTTTTAAAACGCCATATAAAATCAGATTCTTTGCAAGATCAGGCAAGTACTATTCAAAAACAGGTATTCCTGTTCCGACCCCGCTCTGCCATATTGCTTTTAACAAAGACGAGCAAAGGTTTTAAACTTTTCAAAATATTTAATTAAGGAGCAGCATAATGAATTCCTCATTCAATTTCTACATTCCCACCAACATTGTTTTCGGCCCCGGCCGCATCAAAGAACTGGCATCCATGGAATTGCCCGGTGAAAAGGCCCTTATCGTAACCACTGCCGGTAAGTCCGTTATCAAGTTCGGTTATCTGGATATGGTTAAGGATGCGCTCAAGGAACACGGCATTGACTCCGTGGTCTATAATAAAATCCTGCCTAACCCCATCCTCGACCACGTAATGGAAGGCGCACAGGTTGCCCGCGACAACAATTGTGATTTCATTATCGGCCTCGGCGGCGGCAGCCCCATTGATTCCGCAAAATCCATTGCTATCATGGTCAATAACCCCGGCAACTACTGGGACTATATCCACGGTGGAACCGGAAAAGGCCAGCCCGTAACCGAACCTGTCCTACCGCTGGTAGCCATCCCCACCACCGCAGGAACCGGAACCGAATCCGACCCGTGGACCGTTATCACCAACATGGAAACTCAGGAAAAAATCGGCTTCGGTTTAGTTCCCCAGACCTTCCCGGTTATTTCCATTGTCGACCCCGAACTCATGGTCAGTATCCCCCCGCACCTGACCGCCTATCAGGGCATGGACGCATTCTTTCACGCCGCAGAAGGCTACCTTGCCAACATCAGCCAGCCCGCCAGCGACCATTTCGCTCTTGGGTCCATTGAACTGATCAACAAATACCTGCCCCGCGCAGTTAAAGACGGTAGCGACATGGAAGCCCGCACCGCACTGGCATGGGCCAGCACCCAGTCCGGTCTGGTAGAATCCACTTCCTCCTGCATTTCCCAGCACTCCATGGAACACGCTCTCTCCGCATTCGATCCGTCCGTAACCCACGGAGCAGGACTGATCATGCTCTCCATCCCCTACTTCACTTTCATGGCAGAAAAAGTCCCCGCACGATTCCCGGCCATGGCAAAAGCAATGGGTGTGGATGTAGACGCACTGCCAGAGAATGAACGCCCCATGGCTTTCATCAGCGCACTCAAAGACCTGATCAAGAACATCGGCTGCGACGACCTGAACATCAACGACTTCAAGCTTGACAAGTCCCAGTGCGAAGCCCTCGCCGAAAACGCCATGACCGCCATGGGGTTCCTGTTCAGCCTTGATCCTTACGAAATGAGCAAGGAAGAGTGTGTTGCTATTTTTGAGAAGGTGTTTGAGGGATAGGGATTGGATTAAACAAATTAATTTAATAATTTTGGGTGCTCTAGTAGAACAAAATAGGACTCCCCCTTTCTCGGTTTGAGGAAGGGGGAGTTATTACACCCAAAAACAAAATAAGAAGATCAAACATGAATATACCGAGTATTCCAGCAACAAATATTTACGCATACCTTACAACAATGGGTCTTGCTCTATTTCTTTTTGGACTATTTGTGCCTGTAGAAAAAAGTATTGATTACAAATCACAACTAAATGCAACCATGAGGGATTATAAAGTTGCCAAATTCAAAATGGCAGACATGAAACGACAGGAAAAAATACAAAAAGAAATTTTTAACATAACGAATAAAAACGAAAGAAATATTTTTATTAACTATAAGAAATACGAAAAAAACAACTCGCCTGAAGAAATAGCAAAATTAGCTAAAGAAAAACTCAAAAAAGCCAAACAAACGATCTTACGTGAAGAGAATAAGTTAGCTCAAATTCGGGAAAAACAGACTATCCTTATGGCCGATGTAGACTATCAGTATGCGATGATTGAAAACCTTAGCGAAGCGACAAAATTCAATCAAATGCTAGGGCACATATGTCTTTTGGTGTCCCCTCTTTTTTGTTGTTTTATTGTTCCATGGTGGAAGCAACAAAAAAGGCAAGAACAAATCCAAAATATTATGTACAAACAGAAACATTTAAAACGAAAAAGATCCCTTCCCCGTTGCAAACCAATGCATATCACGCGTAGAAAAACAAGTTAAAAAAACTCCCTGCCTCAAACAAGACAGGGAGTTTTCTTCAAAACTTCAAAAACACGCATAGCACCAATATTATTAAGCCCCGACATGCTCCTTATAAGCCTGTACGGTGTTGATCAGCAGCTGGGCAATGGTCATGGGCCCAACTCCGCCGGGGACAGGTGTCATGGCGGATGCTACGTCTTCCAGTGCTGCGTAATCACAGTCACCGACAAGACCTTCGTCAGTACGGTTGATACCTACGTCGACCACTACTGCGCCGTCTTTAACCATCTCTTTCTTGATGAACTTGGGAATACCGATGGCAGCGAAAACGAAATCCGCAGCTTTGACTTCCTCAGCGAGGTTGTCGGTGCGGGAGTGGCAGACAGTTACGGTGGCGTTTGCGAAATCACCGTACTGCATGAGCATCATGGCAAGGGGCTTACCTACGATGTTGGAACGACCTACTACAACGGCTTTCTTGCCGGAGGTAGGCAGGTTGTAACGTTCCAGCAGGGTCATGATACCTGCGGGGGTGCAGGAACGGAAACCGGGCAGGCCGAGCATGAGCTTGCCTACGTTCATGGGGTGGAAACCGTCCACGTCCTTGCCGGGATCGATGAGTTCGAGGCAGCGCTGGCTGTCCAGTCCCTTGGGCAGGGGCAGCTGCAGGAGGATACCATCGATGGTATCGTCTGCGTTGAGCTTCTGGATCAGGGCTTCGAGTTCTTCCTGAGAAACGGACGCATCAATACGGTGTGCAGTGGAAACAATACCCGCTTTTTCGCAGGCGATTTCCTTGTTACGCACGTAAACCTGAGATGCAGGGTCCTCGCCGACCAGAATAACGGCCAGACCGGGCGCTCTACCGTGTTTTTCTTTAAGTCCGTCTATCTCTACTTTCAGCTCTTCACGAATAGTAAGAGCTGTTTCTTTACCATTCAAAATCTGCATTGAAATTTCTCCGCTGTTTATGGCCTGTGGGTGAAAAATGCATATTGTAATTTTCTCCCACTGGCAAGAAGACAATACCCTATTCCCCCACCAACATGTAAACTACCATACCATATATACAAAAAGGGCTGCGGAAATAACCCCGCAGCCCTGTAATAAACTAAACAGTCAGGCTATTCTTAGTCTTCGCCGAAGAAAGCTTCTTTCAGAGCGGGACCGTAGTAGATGCCATCATCTTCGAGATCTTCCTCGATGCGCAGCAGCTGGTTGTACTTGGCAAGACGGTCGGAACGGCAGAGGGAGCCGGTCTTGATCTGGCCAGCGTTCAGACCTACTGCGAGGTCAGCGATGAAATGGTCGCTGGTTTCACCGGAACGGTGGGATACAACGTTGGTGTAACCTGCGGTTTTAGCCAGTTCCATGGTGTCGAGGGTTTCGGTCAGGGTACCGATCTGGTTCAGCTTGATCAGGATAGAGTTACAAGCGCCCTGCTCGATACCTTCAGCGAGGATTTCGGGGTTGGTTACGAAGAGGTCGTCACCAACGAGCTGGATTTTTTCACCGAGATCGTCAGTCATCTTCTTCCAGCCTTCCCAGTCGCCTTCTGCAAGGCCGTCTTCGATGGAGATAAGCGGGAAGCGCTCTACGAAGTCAGCGTAGAAGTCGATCATACCCTGAGCGTCGAATTCCTTGTTTTCGCCGGCCAGTACGTACTTGCCGTCTTTGTAGAATTCGGAAGCAGCAGCATCGATAGCGAGAGCTACGTCAGCACCGGGGCGGTAGCCTGCGGCTTCGATAGCTTTCATGATGTATTCGAAAGCCTGAGCGTGGGACTCAAGGTTAGGCGCGAAGCCACCTTCGTCACCAACTGCGGTGTTGTGACCGTCAGCAGCCAGCAGACCTTTCAGGGTGTGGAAAATTTCAGCACCCATGCGCAGAGCTTCAGCGAAGGTCTCAGCGCCGATGGGCATGATCATGAATTCCTGAATATCGAGGTTGTTGGGTGCGTGCTCGCCACCGTTGATGATGTTCATCAGGGGAACGGGCAGGAGCTTGCCGTTTACACCACCGAGGTACTGGTAAAGGGGAATACCGAGCAGATTTGCACCAGCGCGGGCAACAGCCATGGAAACACCGAGCATTGCGTTAGCACCAAGACGTTCTTTGTTTTCAGTACCGTCGAGTTCGATGAGGATGTTATCGATGTTGACCTGACGCAGGGCATCCTGACCAACCAGAGCTTCAGCGATCTCTTCACGAACGTTGGCAACAGCAACCTGTACGCCTTTGCCTTTGTAACGGTCTTTGTCGCCGTCACGCAGTTCGAGGGCTTCACGGGTACCGGTGGATGCTCCGGAGGGAACAGCGGCACGGCCGGTTGCGCCGGATTCAAGTACTACTTCTACTTCTACGGTGGGGTTACCTCTGGAGTCGAGAATTTCTCTCGCCCATACTGCGGTAATAGTGCTCATAACAATACTCCTTAAAAATAAATCAACACTTTCCGGTTACTTGAACTACCGGGTACGTCCCCGGCAAAAAACCTACACTAAACTATTTTTCACTGCCAAACCAAGCCATGCGCAACCCGTCCAGCAGGAGGGTCGGTTCCACATGGTCAATGGCCCGGCAGACTTCAGCGATCTTGGAGGCAAAACCTCCGGTGGCGATGAGCTCAACCTCCCCGCCGAGAGTCTTGCCCAAACGTTCGCTCAAGCCTTCAACCATGGCTGCGAACCCGAAGATAAGCCCCTGATTGAGGCTGTCTGCGGTGCTCTTGCCCGGCCTGATGGTATCGGACTCGATCTCCAAAGAAATATGCGGCAGCTTCGCTGTCCCGGATGCCAACGCCTTGGTGGATGAAAGCACACCGGGGCAGATCAGACCGCCCATGTAATCCATACCCACCACACAGTCGAAGGTGGTGGCTGTGCCGAAATCAACCACAATGAGATTCTCACTGTCGCTGATCTGACGGCCCGCAAAGGCGGTAACCAGTCTGTCTGCGCCAACTTCCCACGGCCTTTCGTACTTATTGTTCAGGCTCAGCGGTATGGAATCCGGTGCAAAACGGAGCTCGCAGGGGAAAAACCTTTCCACGGCCCGCTTCAGGATCGGGTTCATGGGCGGTACAACCGATGATACAGCCCCGCCGATGATGTCCTCATTGGAGAATCCGGCCACCCGGCAGATTTCAACGAGCTTCAAGCCCCATGAATCAGCAGTGCCCCCGGGATCGGTGGGCAGGGTGAATGAGGGTCCGATTTTATCACGGGTGGAAAAACCGATTTTGGTATTGGTGTTTCCCACATCAAAAAGTAAAATTGTTTCCGAAATCAAAGGTGAACTCCGCTGCTTGCTGGATTCTTGCTCCAAAGTCTAATACCATATTCCGCAAAAACTAAAAACATGATTGCGATACAATTGTGGTACAACCCGAGGCCAGTTTTCAATGACCGTCCGAAAAACGAAAATCACAGTTGATTTCTCTTTCCGCCCAGCCTTTTAAGACCTGTCAGGATGACCGCGTACTCCATTCTTGGAAAGGAATCAATATGGTTTTCTGATCGAAAGTGAACACAAAAATGTTCGAAATGCAACATTTTTGTAATAATTTGATAGTTTATTGACTTGGCTTGCATTAAAAATTAAAAAAAAATAATAATAAAAAAAGTTTGAATTTTCCAAGAACCCCAATGCGGAGCATGCCGTGCCAGACAAAAAACTTCTTTCCATTGCGGAAATTTCGCGCTTGCTGGAGGTCCCTGAGTCAACCCTCCACTACTGGAAAAATCGGTTCGCCCAATACCTGCCCAGTACCGGGCGCAACAGGCAGAAAAGATTCAAATCCGAAGCAGTTGAAATTTTTAAAATTATCGCCTCCATGCTCAAACAGGGCCATACAGCCGAAGACGTTATGGCCGAACTTTCCCGCAAATATCCGGTCAATGTAGCCATCGATGCGCAAGGCCCGGAAATAACGACACCTGCAGCTCCCGCCCAGATGCAACAGGCCAACCTGGAACCCGCCATTCAACTGGCGGCAGCCATGGGCACGGAAATCGCCAAATCCATCAATGAAGGGCTGAAGGGAATGCTCTCCTGCATGCCGCAGGGAGCAATATCCGAAGATGTAAAAGCCTGCATGGACAAGGCCACCGCCGACCTGAATGCCCAGAATGAAAGCATTGAAGGATTAAAAGATGAAAACACCCAGCTCAAGGAAAAGCTTTCCATCATGGAAGCAGAGTTGGTCCGGCTGCGCAAAGACCGCCGGGAAATGGAAAAGTTCCTCCTTGACAAGCTCAAAGCAGTAACTAAGTAATCCAAACGACTGAAAAGCAGCGATCTGCGGCGTTGCTGCAGAAAGCTCAAACCCTCACGTATTAAGTATACGCTTCGGTCTTGAGCTTTTCTTGCGCCTTGCATTTCACTACTTTTGAGCCGTTTGATAGTACATTAAAATTTCAATTACCTTCCGGGCGTACATTAGTAAGGCCGGAAGGAATTTTATGTTTATGGAGGAACTAAATGACTGCCCAGACAGAAAAATTCGAATTCAAGGCTGAAGTTAACCAGCTGCTGGACATCCTGGTCCACTCTCTCTACACCAACCGCGAAATTTTCCTGCGCGAACTGGTTTCCAACGCATCCGATGCCCTCGATAAAATGCGTTTCGCCATCAACAGCAATCCCGAGCTGGAAGATGAAGTGGAACCTGAAATCCTCATCGCCTACGACGAAGAGAAAAAGACCGTAACTGTGACCGATACCGGTATCGGCATGACCCGCGATGAAGTCATGACCAACATCGGTACTATCGCTCATTCCGGTTCCGCTGAGTTCGTCAAGCAGGCTGCTGAATCCAAGGAAAGCCTTGACTCCCTCATTGGCCGCTTCGGTGTCGGCTTCTACTCCATCTTCATGGTTTCCGACCACGTTGTTGTACGCACCAAGTCTTACAAAAAAGACGAACCTGCGATCCAGTGGGTATCCGATGGCAAGAACGCTTACGAACTCACCGAGGTTGCAGCTGAAATGGATCACGGAACCATCATCGAGATCCAGCTCAACGACGAAAATGCCGAGCGTTTCGGTTCCGATGACAAGCTCAAAGACATCGTCAAGCGCCACTCCAACTTCGTATCCTTCCCGATCATGATCGGCGGCGAACGCGTTAACACCGTATCCGCCCTCTGGCGTGAACCCAAGTTCCAGATCAAGCAGGAACAGTACGACGAGTTCTACAAATTCCTGACCTACGATGTGCAGCCTCCCATTGATACCCTGCACTTTTCCGTAGACGCGCCGGTACAGTTCAACTCCCTGCTCTTCATCCCCGAAAACGATCTCGACATCTTCGGCATGGACCGCGACAACTGGGGCCTCGACCTCTACGTACGCCGCGTGCTCATTGAAAAGCAGAACAAGAACCTGCTCCCCGAATACCTGAGCTTCATCAAGGGTGTGGTCGATACTGAAGACCTGCCCCTGAACATCTCCCGCGAAACCCTGCAGGACAACCTGCTCATCGGCAAGATCAGCGCCACCCTGACCAAGCAGGTTCTGGGACAGCTTGAAAAACTCGCCAAGGACGACACCGAGAAATACGCCAAATTCTGGAAAGCCCATTCCAAAATTTTCAAAGCCGGACACATGGACTTTGTCAACCGTGACAAGTTTGCCAAGCTGCTCCGCTTTGATTCCTCCAAGGCCGAAGACGATGCCCTTGTATCCTTTGCCGATTACATCGAACGAGCCAAGGAAGATCAGAAAGAAGTCTACTATTCAGTAGTTGCCAGCCGTGAGGCCGCAAACCTCAACCCGCACCTCGAAATCTTCCGCAACAAGGACATCGAAGTACTCTACCTCTACGAACCCATTGATGAATTCGTCATGGAATCCATCCGTGAACACGAAGGTTTCAACTTCGTAGCCGCTGAATACGCCGACCTTGAAAAGCTGGACAAATTCGAATCTGCCAAGAAAGAAGACGAGCCGGAACCGCTTTCCGAAGAGCAGGAAAAAGACATGGACGCACTCATCGCCAAGATGAAGGAAGTCCTCGGCGAACAGGTTGCGGAAGTGAAAGTTTCCGAACGTCTTTCCGACTCCCCCTGCCGTCTGGTCAACCCCGACGGCGCCATGACCTCTTCCATGGAAAAGCTCATGAAAGCCATGAACAAAGACAGCTCCATCCCCACCAAGACCATGGAAGTGAACGCCGACCATCCGCTGCTGCGTTCCATGCTGGAAATCTTCAAGGTTAATCCTGAAGATGAGTTCATCGCTCTTTCTTCCAACCAGCTGCTTGAATCCGCCCTGCTGCTGGAAGGTTACCTGAACGATCCCCACGCTCTCGTGGGCCGCATCCAGAGCCTGCTGACCAAGGCTGGTGGCTGGTATGCCGAACTGGAAAAGAAAGACTAGTTATAGAGCTTAAAAAAGTGCACCAAATCCCCGGTAACAACTGTTGCCGGGGATTTTTTAATTTATTTCAAATCAATGTTGCTGATAGCCCCTGCTTAAGATAAAATATCAAAGACTGACTCGGCTCTGGGCTGAAGGAGAGATACTTTCAGCCTTGCAAATTGGAGAGAAAAATGAACGTAACTGATGCCCCGCAACGCTTTGACCTGCAAAGTGCACTCAAAAGATTTTCTGGCGATCACGAATTATTGGAAGAGGCCATTGAGATATTCACAGAAGAAGCAGTGAAACACATTGCTGCAATTAAAACAAATATTGAACAGGGCAATCTGAAAGAAGCCTCCGCAAGCTCCCATACCCTGAAAAGCGAATGTGGTGCAGTAGGTGCAGTTCAGGCTCATTCATTGAGTTATGCCTTGGAAAAAGGAGCGGGAAAGGGCGACTTAAAAGAGTCCTTGGAGATATTCCCCCAATTGGAAAAGGAAATTGCACTGGCTATCAGACTTCTTCCGGAAGCAAGCAGCCAGCTTAACTTATAACGAAAACTGGATTATTAAACACTTAACAAACACACTGCTTCCTTTTTAAATCTGCTTGAGGTAGGCATAATAAATTTCTCTAAGCACCTAATTATTATGAAGACTATTTTGATCGTCGACGACGACCCTAAGATGCTTGAACTGCTCAAGCACTACCTCAAAAAAGAAGAGGTCACCGCCCTCTCCGCGTCAGACGGAGAGAAAGGTCTATCTTTGTTTGAATCCAATCCGGTCGATCTGGTCATCATTGATATTTTCATGCCCAACATGGACGGCATCCAGACCATCATGGAGCTGAAGCAGAAAAAACCGGAATGCAGCATTCTGGTAATTTCCGGCGGCGGAGAATTCACCGGCCTTGAATACTTGAAGCAGGCCAAAGCTCTCGGCGCGAAAGAAGCACTGGTCAAACCGTTCACCCAGAACGATTTCCTGACCACCGTGCGTTCTATGCTGAACTAATCTCTAAGCTTGCCAAAGCCCCTATCTTCTGGAGCAGGCCAAGCTGACACCAAGCCCCACAAAAGCAGTTCCCAGAACTTTATTTATATATCTGCAAACAGCTGTTCCCTTAATAATTTCCTTTATCTTTTCGCCGCCGCAGGCATAAATCATCATACATCCAAACGCGATAACGGTCAGCAGTCCGAGCAGAATGGCAAAATGCTGTATGGACGCCTGCCCGCTGCTGATAAACTGCGGGAACAGAGCACTGAAAAACACAATCGCCTTGGGGTTTCCGGCTGCAACCCAGAATCCCTGCAGAAACAACTTTCCGTTTGAAGTGCTATTAGCTGCATCAACCTTGTCTTCTTCAAAATTAAAGTCGCCGGACATTAGTACCCCGATACCAAGCCAGATCAGATACGCTGCTCCGGCATACTTAACCAGCATAAAAGCTGTTTCGGAGGCTGCCAGCAAAGCGCCAAGTCCGGCAATGGAGACCACTGCCTGTAAGAATGAGGCTACGGAATTACCTAAGGCCGTGGCAATCGCCCGCTTAGCTCCATATTTCACTCCGTGACTCAAAGCCAGAATCATACTCGGCCCCGGGATTATGGAGGCCAGAAAGACCGTCATTACGTAAACACCCCAAAATTCGATGGACATGGATTCCACTCCCTTAAAAAAACAAGGCCGTGCTCGAAGAAATCGAACACGGCCTTTTAATTCTATCTACATTGAAACTATTAGCCTTCCAGCTCAGCTGCGGCCTTTTCTACAGAATCAATAAAACCCTGACGGGCTTCCCTGATCTTTCCGGCCAGACCTTCGTCATGGAGAGCCAGAATCTGAGCGGCCATCCATGCAGAGTTCTTTGCGCCGACCTTATCAAGGGCAACGGTACCTACGGGGAATCCCGGAGGCATCTGGACAGTTGCCAGCAGAGCATCCATACCGCCGAGAGCAGAACCGCAGATGGGCACACCCAGAACAGGACGAATGGTTTTAGCTGCCACTGCACCTGCGAGATGCGCGGCAAGGCCTGCAGCACAGATAAAGATTTCACAACCGTTATCTTCCAGTTCCTTGACCAGTTTCGCAGTCCTTTCCGGAGTACGGTGGGCAGAGGAAACAGTGAAAACGTGGGGGATACCAAGCTTGGTCAGCAGATCAGAACAAGGCTGCATTGTGTCCTTATCTGAAATGGACCCCATGAAAATAGCTACTTTTGCACTCATTTTTTAAGACCCTTGTCACCTATGTCGCGACGAAAGTAAGCTTTGTCGAAGCTGAGTTTTTCAACTGCTTCGTAAGCCTTTTTCTGGGCTGCTCCGAGATCCGCCCCCAGAGCGGTAACACCCAGCACACGTCCGCCGCTGGTTAATGTTTTACCCTCTTCATACTTTGTCCCGGCCTGAAAGACCTTGACACCTTCAATCTTCTCAGCTTCCTCGAAACCGGTAATCTCAGCTCCCTTTTCGTAGGAACCGGGATAGCCGCCGGCCGCCATGACCACACAAAGGGTGGTCTCATCCTTGAGCTTTACTTCCACTTCCGGGAGGCGGTTCTCAACGCAGGCCAGCATGATTTCGACCAGATCGCAATCCAGACGCATCAGGAGCGGCTGGCATTCGGGGTCGCCGAAACGAACATTGTATTCAAGAACGGAAGGACCGTCTTCAGTGTACATGAGTCCGGCATAAAGGATGCCGGTGAAAGGCTCGCCGCGTTCGGCAAGCAGTTTAAGAATGGGCTTGATGACCAGTTCAGCGGTCTCAGCATATTTATCGCGAGGGAGAATAGGAGCAGGACTGTACGCGCCCATGCCTCCGGTATTGGGTCCGGTATCACCTTCACCAACAGCTTTGTGGTCCTGTGCAGAAGGCAGCAGAGCGTAATCTTCACCAGCACAGAAAGCGAGAAAGGAAGCTTCTTCACCCTTGAGGGCTTCTTCCACAACTACGCGCTCTCCGGCAGTACCGAAAACATTTTTGACCATCATGTCGTCGAGGGCTTCAAGAGCCTCTTCAACAGTTGAGGCCACGACAACACCTTTACCTGCAGCAAGGCCGTCAGCCTTAACCACGATGGGTGCGCCTTTTTCTTCTACGAACTTTTTAGCCTGTTCATATTCATCGAAAACCTGAAAAGGAGCGGTGGGAACACCGGAATCACGCATTGTGATCTTGGAAAAAGCTTTGCTGCCTTCAAGATTGGCTGCGTACGCTCCGGGACCGAAACAGGGGATACCTTCTTTGGCAAGGGCTTCTTTGATGCCCAGCACCAGAGGCAGTTCGGGGCCTGCCACAACAAGGTCGATTTTATTCTCTTTGGCAAATTTAACCAATCCGGGCAGGTCGTCATCTTTGATAGGTACGTTGGTACCATGCAGACGAGTTCCGCCGTTACCGGGTGCGATAAAAATCTCAGAGACCTTGGGACTCTGGCTTATTTTCCAAGCCAGAGCGTGTTCTCTTCCGCCTGAACCTACAACAAGTATTTTCATGAAATAAATTCCTCTTCGGATTGAGCTGAAGTGACTTGTGGGTGGTAACTGCCCCCAAACTGTTAGTTTGGCAGCAAGCATCACTTAGATAAATATTGCAGATTTGGCAAGAAAATGCGTACGCCTGAAATAATTATCCGTTAACTTTCACATCAGCGGCAATAACACCCAGTACCCTGCCCTTGGAATCAAAGAACGGGCCGGAAACCGTAATACAGTTCTCTCCGGTAGCAGAACTTTCATAAACATCGGACACATACATAGTCTGGTCTTCCACAGCTCCACTGAACCATTCCCGGCTGGACCAATCCTTTCCGCAGGCTGAACCGTCTTCGGCAAAGCTCTGCCACTGGCCGCTGATATTGCTGACCGTCTGAATTCCGTTGTGATCGGTGATGTAGAGAAGTTCGAGAAAACGGTTCTCCCTCAAGGCTCTGTGCATGGCCCGTTCCTGCAATTCCCTGTTTAGGGAAAGCACATCTGAAGATTTGGCCAGAGAATCAATCACTTCCTGCACCTTACCATTACCGACCAGCTTAAACACACCGATCATATCATCAAGATCAGCTACGCGTCCACCAAGAACGGAAACAGCTTCCCCCGCCCCGGACATAGCTTCACCAGTCTCATCTGAAATAGAATGTACTTCATTGACCGCTTCGCGCACATTGTTGCTGGCTTTAGCCTGCTGCACAGCCTCCTCAGCAATAAGGCGCACGCCATGAGAACTCTTCTCGGCAAGACCGACAATTTCTCCAAGCGCTTCTCCGGAACTGGAGGCCAGACTTGAAGCATTACCGGCCAGATCATTAATGTGATTCACCCCGGCCACGGTCATTTCCACATGTTCCTGAATCCGGCCTATCTCGGTACCCACATCACGGGTGGCTTCCATGGTCTTTTCCGCAAGGTTACGGACTTCATCGGCAACCACGGCAAATCCGCGTCCGGCATCACCGGCCCGGGCGGCCTCGATGGCAGCGTTAAGTGCCAACAGGTTGGTCTGGTCGGCAATATCGGAAATAACGGACATGATGCTGCCGATCCCCTCAGCCTGCTTACCAAGAGCCTCCACCCGGCCATTGAGTTCATTGGTGTTGCTCATGACCGTATTGATGGATTCAATAGTCTCTTCAAGGACACCTTCGCCAGCCCGTGCCCGTTCAGCAGCAGACTCGGCATCCACCGCCGCGGAATCTGCCCGCTCTACTGAATGTTGGATGGAAACATCAATCTGTTCCATGGAAGCAACCACTGAAGACAGGTACTCCAGCTGCTTCTCAGCACCATCGCTGGCCCGTGCGGATGATTCCCCCAGCATGGTGGAACTGGAACGGATTCCCTCAACAGCATTCTCTAGGGTCCCGGCAGCAGAAAGCAGCCCTTTACTACGCGCCTGTTCACCGCGCACTCTCGCATCCTCGGCCATTTTGTAGGCCTCAAGCTGACGGGAAATTTCAATTTTACACTGCTTGTCCGCCTCTTCCAGTTTTGCGCGAAGACTCTTCACATACTCTTCAAGATCAAGGGCTGAAGGCATCAACTCAGAAGTGAACTCTGTGTCACTTTTAGATTCACTTTCAGAAACAAGAGCCCCCATCCAACGGCTGACAGCAGTCCAACTATCACTAATTTTAACACTAAGCATGAATCCGGAAATACCGACCACAGCAGCCGCGCCTGCAAAAAGTCCACACAAAGGAATTACACTCTTACCCACAAATGTTTCAGGAGTAAAAATAAACGCAAGACAAAGCCCCAGCAGGACCAGCACATCAATAACAATATGAACAACAATCCTGCCAGACATAAACAACTCCTTTTAAGTAAATATTATCGGGACTACGGCTGTAAAACCGCAAAGAATCAACTGCTTCCGGTAAGGGTATATTCAAGGGCGCTGATCAGCTCCCGCAAATGGATATGATCTTCAATCCTGCCACCCTCCGGGCCTTCCACATGAAAGACATCAAAGACGGACTGTCCGGTTGTCGAAATGCGGGCCATGCGCAGGTTGATATTCATGCGCGAGAAGAAGGCGGCCATATCATAGAGGATGCCGGAACGGTCCTGGGTAATAACTTCAATGAGAGTGCATTCCCCGCTTGATTCATTATCAACACTGATCCGGGTGGGCACCCTGCTGGGTACAGATTTGGCGAGAAGGGAATTGCGTTTTTTATGCAGGCGGTAATCAAGGGCCAACCGCCCGGTGAGCGCATACATGATGGAACGCTCCACCCTACCCCAGATATCAGAAGGACAATTTACCGATGGAGCTTCTACAATAAATATATTTACTGCGGTTCCATCCGACCATGAAAATATTTCAGCGGACAGGATGTTCACCGAATGCAAGGCCAGCACCCCGCTCTGGGCAGCAAAAAGAAAATCCTGATCCTTGGCGGTGATGACCAGCTTGATACGTTTCTCGTTTTCGGTTTCAAAAACCCGGACCAGACTCAGGCCAAGCCCGCCCTTGCCGGAAGGCTTGCGCACCATATCCCGCTCATAAGTACGGCTGAATTCCAGAACCTGCTGCATGTGCAGCACAATCTCATCCGGGTCCTCGACCAGAAGATATCGTTCAGGCATGCAGCCGATCAGAGACTCAACCAATCCGGAATCAATCACACCTTCAGCTCGCTCACGAATGCGGTTCACGGTTTCGCCAAGCTGCTCACCGGAATCAATTTCTGTAAAAGAATCGTCAGTCAGCACCAGTTCCAACCCGGCATAGATCTCACGCAGCAAGGATTCACTCCATGAATTCCAAACCCGAGGCCCTGTGGCCATGGAGTCAGCCATGGAAAGAATGAAAAGCATGCGCAAACGACGCAGGGAGCCAACCTTTCCAGCTATCTTCCGCAAAGCATCTACAGAGCTTAAATCAATTGAGCGTGAGGAACGGATCAGGAGTAAATGTTCGCGAACCAGAAAGACGACATCTTCCTTAAATCGGGCGGGGAAGTCTGTACGGGAGAGGATTTCTCCGGCAATTTCAGCTCCGCGCTCACTGTGGTTACGCTTGCCCTTACCGATATCGTGAAAGAACGCGCCTAGCAGCAGAGCATCAAAGTCTGAAGCGGAAATACATTTTCCACCTTCGGAAAATTCATTACGGAAAATATCGCAGCACTTATGAACCGTAAGCAATGAATGCCGACCCGGAGGATACTGATGGTAGCCGTCATAGGGAACCAACTCGGAAACCTTGGAAAACTCCGGAAGGAAAGAGCTAAAGATACCACTGTCCAGCATCTCCACGGATGCCCGCCAACCGAATTCGCCTTTAAAGATATCAATGAGCATCTTCAGGGAACGGGTCAGACTGATACCACTTGCGGAATCAATAGCTGTTACAGTCCGTCGGGCCTCACGGGTCAGAGGAGCCCCGGTACGGGACTTAATGCCAAAAACTTCCAGCCCGGCTTCAAGTCCGGCTATACCGCGATGATCAATAAATGAACGGGATTCAGCATCAAAAGACTCACGGTAGAGGGCGTCACCCATGGAACGCACCCGGACCATGGCCTGATGAATCGAAGTAAGCAATTCATTACCACGCTTTGCCGGATCATAGCCTTTAACTCCACAGAGCGCGGCAACGTCCGGCAAAATCTCAATGATCAACTTATCCTGCTTGCGCTTACGCAAATAATGCACAGCAGAGCGGGCCTGCATAAGCAATGCCTCGTCCCTGCAGAGATCAATCAAATCCGTTTTGTTCAGGGGAAAATAGTCCCCCTTTATATCCGCACACCAGCGAATGAACTGCACATCGCGCAGGGTCCCCCAGCCGTTTTTCAAATCCGGTTCAAGGACAACAGAGTCCATTCCCTTTCCGGTCTTGGAACGGTTCTCCCACAAAATATGGCAGAACTCATCTCCAGCAACAGGAAGGACCTTTGCCCTGAATTCTTCCGATAGCCGCCGGAACAATTCGTCACGCCCGGCAATAAACCGTAAATCAAGCAATGAAGCCAGCACCTTGAAGTCGGACATTGCCAATTCAAGATTCTGTTCCACGCTGCGCACGCCGTGCCCCACATCGAACTTGAGATCCCAGAGAGGATGAAAAAGAAAGGAAGCCAGATCTTCGAGATCATTCTGTACTGATAGGTCAGTGAGAATCAAAACATCAATATCTGAAAATGGAGCCAGTTGACCGCGCCCGTAGCCGCCGACAGCAACAATGGACAGGTCATCATAAGAGGAGAGGATTCCCTCGGAAACAGCTTCCCGGACCCTTGCCCTGAAATACTCATCCACCAGATCACAGAGTTGCTGCGGAAAATCCCGCGGCATGCTCTTGGAGCATGCCGCGAGGAGTATTTCACGTCCCGCCAATAACCTGTCTACAGACGAATCAAGGGACGATCCGGGGGGATTTTCAGCATTCATCTAGATTGCGTCCGGACCGGTCTCACCAGTACGTATACGCACCACTTCTTCAACCGGAATTACGAATATTTTGCCGTCGCCGACCTTTCCGGTCTTGGCGGCTTCGCTGACTGCGTCAATTACTTCGGGAACCCGTTCAGCATCGACTACAATCTCGATCTTGGTCTTGGCAATGAAGTCCACCTGATACTCGGCACCACGGTAGACTTCCTTGTGTCCACCCTGACGCCCAAAACCTTTGACATCAGTAACGGTCATACCTTTGAGGCCGAGAGCGGCAATAGCATCCTTTACATCATCGACCTTAAAAGGCCGCACAATTATTTCAATCTTTCTCATGTTTGTATGTCCTGTAAGTGTGGTGGGTTAAATCTGGTAACCAGTCTCGCTGTGATCGGAAACATCCATACCGGCCACTTCCTCTTCTTCGGAAGGACGCAGACCGTAGAACTTGTCGATCAACTTAAACAGAATCCAGCTCACCGCAAAGCAGTAAACCCAAGTAGCAATGCAGGATTCAATCTGAATCCAAAGCTGGGAGGCATTACCGTAGAAAAGGCCTTCCGCACCGATACTGGCAAAGAGTCCGGTAGCGATAGCCCCGTAAGTTCCGCCAAGCCCGTGAATACCAACAACGTCAAGAGAATCATCATAACCGAACTTAGATTTCATGAGCACACCGCCGTAGCAGACGATACCGCCACCAAAACCGATAACGATAGAAGCCATGGGAGTTACAAAACCGGCCGCCGGGGTGATGGCGACCAATCCGGCTACAGCACCGGAAGCAGCACCGAGAGTTGTGGGTTTGCCGCCATGCATGGCTTCAACCAGCAACCAGCCGAGAACCGCGGCAGCCGCAGCAAGGTGAGTGGTAACAAAAGCGTTGGCAGCAAGGCCGTCTGCAGCAAGAGCAGAGCCTGCGTTGAAACCGAACCAGCCGAACCAGAGCATGCCTGCACCAAGCAGGGTCATGGGCAGGTTGTGCGGAATAAAAGGTTCTTTACCATATCCCTTACGCTTACCCACAATCAAACAACCGGCCAAAGCTGCTGCTGCGGAACTCATATGCACAACCGCACCGCCCGCAAAGTCGAGAGCACCATGGTCGCCCATCCAGCCTCCGCCCCAAACCCAGTGACACATGGGAGCGTAAACAAGGACAACCCAGAAGGCGCTGAAAAGCAGCAAGGCACCAAACTTCATGCGCTCGGCAAATGCTCCAGTGATCAGTGCGGGGGTGATAACCGCAAACATGCACTGGAAGACCATGAAAAGAAGATGAGGCAGGTTATCGGCAGGACTGTTGACCGTATCCATGCCCACACCGTTCAGGGCAAAGAAATCCATACCGCCGATGATGCCGCCGATGTCGGTTCCAAAGGACAGGGAATATCCAATTACCGCCCAGACAATGGAAACAAGTCCGAGCATGATAAAACTCTGCATGATAGTAGCCAGTACGTTTTTGCTGCGTACCATGCCGCCGTAGAAAAGAGCCAGCCCCGGAGTCATGAACATGACCAGAGCTGCACAAATAAGTATAAATGAAGTATCCGCCGAATTCATTTTTAATCAACCCCCGTTGATTCTAGGTCTTGTTTTTACAATTTCGTCTCTAAAATCGTTTCTAATGCTTCTTTTTTTACAATTTTAGAAAAACCAGCCTTCAAAAATGCATTTTAGATACAATCAAAGCACACTTTGTGCCAAAACAGAAAACTTCATACTCTCAAAAACAAGAAATAGACATCAAAAAAACATATTTGGAAATTTACAAAGAAAATTAAACCTATCTTTCCATCATTTAAACAATAAGATAAACAAATACAAAGAAACCATTATCCCGAAATTCGGAAATGAAGAACAAATTAACATTATTATTTTTCAAGCTGAGATAAAAACAGGCGCAAAAGAAGGGATGATTCAAAAGAATATATGATGGCAACTAGGATTGACATCATATATGATATGATTCAGTCTCGACCAAATGAAAATGAATCTCAAACACAGAGGGTAACAACAATGAAATCAAGAACAATAATTCTGGGAACCATAACAGCCATGCTGATCAGCTGCTCTGCAGCCCTTGCAGGACAGATTCAGACAACAGTATCCATCGCACCGGTTAAATATTTTGTGGAAAGAATCGGAGGCGAGAACGTAAAAGCAAACATAATGGTCAAGGCAGGCAGCAGTCCGGCCACCTATGAACCCCAACCAAAACAAATGGCCGAACTTAGCAAGTCAGAAATATACTTTGCTATTGGCGTTCCCTTTGAAAAAGCATGGCTCCCGAGATTCAAATCAGCCAACAAAAACCTTGAAATCATCAGTCTCGGACAAGAGGTGGTTCACCGCTCCATGAAAGCGCACGTCCACAAACACGAAGGACACGAGCATAAACATGAGCACCATACAGAAAACGGACACCATAAGGACCATGACCACGACGCTCTCCACAACGAACCACACATCAAAGACCCTCATGTATGGCTTTCACCGTCATTAGTCAGAATCATGAGCCAAAAGATCAGAGACACTTTGATTGAGCACGATCCTGCAAACACCGACACCTACATTCGCAATTACCTGAACTTTGCATCCGAAATTAACAGCGTTGACGCTGACCTGCTGAAAATCTTCACCCATAAAGGGCAGGAATTCAGCTTTATGGTCTACCATCCTTCATGGGGATACTTTGCTGACACTTATGGACTGACCCAGATCCCCATTGAATTGGAAGGAAAGGATCCCAGCCCCAAAGAGCTGGCTCAACTAATTGAGTTCGCCAAAGACAATTCAGTTAAAGCAATTTTCGTTCAGCCCCAGTTTTCTCAGAAAAGCGCACAGACAATAGCAAAGGCAATAGGAGCGCAAGTTCTGGTTGCCAACCCTCTCGCAGAGGACTGGCCGGGCAACCTGCGCCGCACAGCCAAGGCATTTGCAAAACAAAACTAAACAAAAAGCCCGTTCATCATAAGATGAACGGGCTTTTTATAGGCGATCATCCCACCGCAAAGGCAGGACACAAAACTACTAAAAACTGATTACTCCCATCAGGGTAGCCATAAAAGCGATAGGAGCACGGAGCTTAAAAGAAAAAGAGCTTGTTACCGGCATTTCAGCGGAAAGTTTGCTGCGCAGATCTTTAAATGCCTGATCCATTTCACGACAACTATCTAAACGCTCTCTTTTAGCCTGTTTGGCTTCAGTTCTTAAGAGAGCCATATCTTCACGATGCATGGACATTAAAGTTTCAACACTACTCATCAGATCATCTCCGTATATTCGAGGAATTGCGTCGAATTTGCTTTTAAAAAGGTTATGGACCGGAGAGCCCGGAGGGGTCGGGGAGGTGGAGTGGGCTCTCCGGTCCATACTTGACTAACAAGCTATTTTTCTTAGAGCACCATCCGTGCCAAACTTTATCAAGAGCTGCTGACAGCGCAGTTTTAAAGGCATGACTCAACGCCATCAGCTCTTCTCTCAATTATTCAATGTGTAATCCGTGTTGACCAAGCACAACTTTAACTATATATCATGATTATTCTTAAATAACACAATCAAACAATCCGATCAAAACTCATTATTATGACTATATCTGTAAATGATTACAAGGCCCTTTCTAAAGAATTAGACCCGGAAAAATTGCAGCAGCAAATCCTGACCCTGCTGCTTAAGCTGCAAAATGTTGAGCGCGGTTCACTTTGGCTGGAACGCGACGGCATGTATGAATGTGTCGAAGCCCTAGGCGATAAGAGTGAAAATGTTAAGGGGATCAGAATTTCCCCAAAGGAAAAAAGCATCGTGGGCTGGGTCATTCAAAATGGTAAGATGACCATTGCCGAAGCTGGCGACTCACGCCACTACAGCTTATTGGAAAAAAATTTCAAAATTAAAAGTCGCTTGATCCTCTGCTTTCCACTTAAACTTGAAGGACAGGAAGTATACGGAGCAGTGCAGGTCATTGACACCAGCGCAGCAGGGGAACAGCTCAACCTTGACCCGGCTTACCTGACCATGCTGCAGGACATGGTGGACATCGGCTCCATTTCCTTGCGCAACTCCATTGAATTTCAAAAACAGCGTATTGAATTCGCCCAGCTCAGCCGGACCTTAAGCAGCATCCGCAACAACAAAACAATTGTGGGTAAAAGCCAATCCGTAAACAAGGCCCTCAAGCTGGTCAAAAATTACGGAGCCACCAACTATCCGGTACTGCTCTACGGTGAATCCGGGACCGGTAAGGAACTCTTTGCCGAAGAAATACACGCCCAGAGCTCACGAGCCCAGAAGCCGTTCTTAACCCAGAACTGCAGCGCCATCCCCGAAAACCTGCTGGAAAGTGAACTTTTCGGTTATGTGAAAGGTGCATTTACCGGAGCCACCAGCAATAAATCCGGCCTATTTGAAGCTGCAGACGGCGGCACGGTCTTCCTTGATGAAATCGGGGACATGGATATCAACCTGCAAGCCAAGCTGCTGCGCGTGTTGCAGGAAAGCGAAATCAAACCCCTTGGCGGAACCCAGACCAAGAAAATTGACATCCGCATCATTTCGGCCACCAACCGCAACCTCGAAGAGGACGTGCGTTCCGGCAGATTCAGGGAAGACTTATACTACAGGCTCAACGTCCTCCCCCTCAAACTACCTGCCCTGCGCGAACGCAAAGAAGACATCCACATGTTGACCGGGCATTTCCTAAGCCGTGAAGCCTCCCATAGTCATATGCTGCCCAAAAATATGTCCAGTGAAGCCATGTCCGCCATGGAAAACTACAATTGGCCGGGCAACATCCGTGAGCTGGAAAACATGGTCAAACAATTTCAGGCCATGGTTCCCGGTGACACCATCTCCATAAAAGATCTGCCCTTGCACATCGTCCACCCCGGCACCAAACCGCCTGTGGAGAGACTTCAACATAAGCGAGGGGAAGCAAAACAGACAAAAGAAGAACCACGCGAAGACCTCAGTTCATTGACTTGGAAAGAAATGGAATACGAATACATAATGAAACTGCTGGAAAAATACCGCTGGAATATCAGCCGAGCAGCAAGGGCAGCAGAAGTAAACCGTTCCACCTTTGATTCGCGTATGAAAAAACTTGGCATAAACAAGAACAATTACCCCATCCGTAAACTAGAAGCATAAAACCGCTCACGGACACATCAGGCCGCTGACGGTAAAAGCTCTGGACGTCAACATTGGCCGGGTGCTAGAGAAATGAATGGATCTATTCATTAATATAATAATGCTCACCAGCCTCCCGCATGATGCGGGGGAAGAATTCAAGGATATATCAGATGCTCCTTCTCGGAATTGATGTCGGCGGAACCCATACAGACGCCGTTGCCATAGGTCCTGACGGACTGGAAGCGCAGGTCAAGGTTGCCACTGAGCATGACAACCTGCTCTCCTCCATCAGGAACAGCCTTGGAGAGATTCTCCGCCACACCGACCCGTCGCGCATACGCCAGCTGAACCTGTCCACCACCCTGTCCACCAACTCCATTGTGGAAGGAAACTACGAAGATGTGGGCGTCATTGTCTCCGCAGGACCGGGACTCGATCCCCATTCTTTCATGACCTGCAAGGATTTCCACGTCATCCCCGGATCGCTGGATCACCGTGGATCTGAAACCAAACGGCTGGACAACCTGTCCCTTGAAGAAGCCATTGTCTCCTGCCGCAACGCCGGAATCAAGGTCTATGCTGCGGTCACCAAATTTTCCCCCCGCAATCCGGCTCACGAAAAATCCATTGAGCTGGCCATCGGCGACAATGCAGACTTCATCACTCTCGGCCACCAACTCACCGGGAGGTTGAACTTCCCGCGCCGCATTTCCACTGCTTTCTATAATTGTGCCGTCTGGCGGGTCTTCAACAAATTCGCTGACGCCATTTCCGACACCCTTGATGAAATGGGACTCGGACAGATCAAGGTAAACATCCTCAAGGCCGACGGCGGGACCATGCCATTGGACCTGTCGCGCAAGGTTCCGGTGCAATCAATTTTTTCCGGTCCGGCAGCAAGTGTCATGGGCATCATCGCCCTGTGCAATATCACCCATGACTCCATCATCTACGACATCGGCGGAACCACCACTGATATAGCAATTTTCGCCGGAGGCAGCCCGCTTATCGAGCAGGAAGGCATCCACATAGGTTCCCATCCCACCCTTGTGCGGGCCTTGAAAGTCCATTCCATTGGCATCGGCGGAGACTCTGCCATATCAATCCTTGACGGCAGCGTCCGGGTCGGTCCCAACCGTCTCGGTCCATCCATCGCTTTCGGTGGCGAAATACCCACCCTGACCGATGCACTTATCTGGAAAGATTCCTGCGACTGCGGCAATACCGAACTCTCTAAATCCGGTTTCACTGCTTTCGCCGCCAAACACGGTCTGGAAGCAGATGAACTTGCCGATCAGGCTATCGGATACGCTGTAGACAAAATCCATGATTCCACCCGTTCCCTTGTGGATGAGATCAACCAGCAACCGGTCTATACTATCCACGAACTGCTGGAGAACAGGAAGATCATTCCCCGCAAGATCTACATTATGGGCGGTCCGGCACAGGCCATGAAAATGGACGTTTTCCGCAAGTTCCGTCTTTCCACCGAAGTGCCCCGGAACTACGATGTAGCCAACGCCATCGGTGCTGCCCTGACCCGAACAACCACCGAACTGGAACTTTTCGCCGACACCGAACGCGGCCTCATGTTCATCCCCTCTCTGGGACACCGCGAGAACATCCCCCGCAACTACAGGATCGAAGACGCGGAAAAAGACGCCATGAACCACCTGCTGGCCCATCTGGGCGAAATGCACGTGGCCTCGGACGGGTCCAATGCCCAAATCACCAGTTCCTCATCATTTAATATGGTCAACGGAGCAAGCACAGTCGGGCGCAATATCAGGGTAAAATGTCAGATTAAACCCGGCGTGGACCGGACATATTCATAAACGGAGTTAAGAATGCTCAAGGCTGAAAACAGTCTGGGAATCATATTTTTCCCTGCCTTTGACTGGGCAATTTCCCCCACCCACCCCGAGCGTGAGGAAAGACTGCTCTACACGCAGGACCAACTGCGCGAGGAAGGACTCTTCGACATCGAAGGCATCCGCGAATACAAGCCTGAAGTGGCTTCAAGCGAAGATATTGAGCGGGTCCATTTCTGCTTCCCCGAAGCCGAGGCCGTTGCCACCCGCTCACACTGCATTTCCGCAGGTGGAGCCATCAAAGCGGCTCAGCTGGTTATGGAAGGAGAACGGGACCGGGCCTTTGCACTCGTGCGTCCACCGGGTCATCACGCCATGAAGACAGTACAAGGTTCACGCGGATTCTGCGCCATTAATATTGAAGCCATCATGTGTGAATACATCCGCGAAAATTACGGCCCCAAACGCATCGCCATCGTGGATACCGACTGCCATCACGGGGACGGTACACAGGATGTTTACTGGCACGATCCGGACACCCTGTTCATCTCCCTGCATCAGGACGGGCGCACCCTCTATCCCGGAACCGGATTTCCCAAGGAATCCGGCGGTCCCAAGGGACTCGGTCGCACGGTGAACATTCCCCTGCCTCCCGGCACCTCCGATGCCGGATTCATGATGGTCATGGAAAATGCGGTCATGCCCATTCTTGAAGATTTCAAGCCGGACCTGATTATCAACTCCGCCGGGCAGGACAACCATTTCACCGACCCGATCACCAACATGAATTTCTCGGCGCAGGGCTATGCCGCCCTCAACTCCATGCTCAAACCGGACATTGCCGTTCTTGAAGGTGGCTATGCAATCCAAGGAGCCCTACCCTACGTGAACCTCGGTATCAGTCTGGCCATGGCCGGAGTGGATTATTCCCATGTACGCGAACCGGGATTCAACCCGGAAACGCTCAAGGAATCCGAAGAAATCATGGATTACATTGCGACCATCTGTGAAGGGGTTAAAGATATCTACTTCAATCCGCCCACAGAAAGCAGTGAAGGAGTAATCAGCGGAGGCTGGTCCGTGCGGCATCGCAATATTTTTTACGATACCGAAGGGTTCACTGAATCCCAAACCGAATCCCTGCTGCTCTGCGAGAACTGCCGTGGCCTGCTCAAGGTGGAAACCCAGCGTGAAGGCGGACCCATGGGTTTCGGGCTGGAAATACCGACTGCGGCCTGCGACTCCTGCCGTAATCAGGGCTATTCACTGCTAGAAGAGGCACAGGTAAAAAGCCGTTACCGCTACATTCAGCTCATCAATCGCAAGGACAAGGATTACCTGCGTTACGGATTTTGACAAAAGAAACGAAAACTCCTCAGGTTGTGAGGGGAATGCCTCCCGGCGGGGCCTCCGGGGGCTTAAACCCTTTTTGTAAAAAGGGTTTAAGAATCCCAAAAACTTTTATTAGGCTTCGCCGTTTTTAATTGTTTTTAGTCAATTAAATAAAAAAGCGGGCAAATCCAATTGGATTTGCCCGCTTTAATTTTATCTACCGAAACTTTCTTATTTGTTCTGCATACCATGAATAATGTCGGAAAGGTTGTCCGCCAGTTGAGCCAGCTTTTCAATGGCTTCTGAGGACTCAACCATGGCCTGTTCGGTCTCGTTTGATATGCGGTTGACCGTTTCAGTGGAGCGGTTGATCTGCTCACTGGCAGCGGCCTGCTGCTCGGCAGCAGTGGCAATGGACCTGATCCGGTCGGAAGTCTCTTCAGACATGGAGACAATACGGGCCAGAGCCTCGCCGGACTCCCCTGCCAACGCAGTACTACGGGTTACGGACTCAACCGCAGCCTCGGTAGCCTGCACATTAGTCTTGGCTCCCTGCTGAATATTTGAGACTGCCTGATGAACCTCAGTCGTGGCCTGAACAGTCTTTTCCGCAAGCTTACGGACTTCGTCAGCAACAACGGCAAATCCACGTCCGGCTTCACCGGCACGTGCAGCTTCAATTGCAGCGTTCAAGGCCAGCAGGTTGGTCTGGTCCGCAATATCTTCAATAACGCCCAAGACATTACCGATGGCTTCAGCCTTGACGTCCAAATCTTCCATGGAAGCCTTCAAGGAGTTGGCCTGACCGGAAACTTCATCAATAGCACTGACAACCCCGGCCACAGTATCTTCGCCTTTCTCAGCATCAGCTCGAGCCTTATCAGCATCACTTGCGGCTTCCTGCGCATGGCGGGCAACCTCAAGCACAGTGGCGTTCATTTCTTCCATGGCAGTAGCAGCCTGTCCGGCTTCCTCACTCTGAACCATGGCACCCTTACGGGCCTCGCCAACCAGTCCGCGCAATTGTTCTGCAGCGCTGCTCAACTCATAAACCACAGAATCAGCCTGATCAGCAGCCTTGGCGATCAACTCATTCTGTTCGAGGATATGAGCTTCACGCTGTTTCAATTCCGTGGTGTTTATGTACAAGCAGCAACCGCCAATAACATTACCTACCACATCGTGCAGGGGAAACAGGTTGGCCAGTACGTTGATATCACTGCCATCCACATGCTTGAAGATAACCTCCCGGTTCATGGCCCGGGTGTCATCATCCATACAGTGCCCGATAAGGGACTTACGATCATCGTGGTAAAAAATCTGTGAGATCATGCGCCCGTAATATGATTTCGGCTGCTCGGTAGAGCCGATCATTTCAAGGCATTCCTTGTTCAGGAAAGTGATATGCTCCTTAAGGTCAACAATGCAGCAGCCCAACGGCAGACCTTCAAGGATGCT
The DNA here is from genome assembly GCF_965230075.1 of Maridesulfovibrio sp. Lineage (GTDB taxonomy): Bacteria > Desulfobacterota > Desulfovibrionia > Desulfovibrionales > Desulfovibrionaceae > Maridesulfovibrio. Next base: position 3,943,191 of record NZ_OZ245945.1, read on the forward strand.
GTTGCTGAAACCAAGCCGCTCCTTGTAGGAGTCACTCAACTCACTCATTGCAGCACGCAGACCATCAAGACCGGGACTGGTGCATTTATCCGCTTCCGAGTACTGACCTTTGATCACAAGGCTGGCAAAATTTGTAAGGCATTCCACAGGTCGGGCGACCTGTTTTTTGAGAAGGGTAAAAATGCAGATTCCCAGCAGAACCAGAAGTACAATCATACCGGAAGCCAATCCGGTCATTGCCCATGGTTCAGTGCTGAAAACAGTTAAAATTACACCGCAAAAAACTGCTGCGGTAACAAACACCCCTAAGTAAACCCCTGCAATAGTACGCAGGAATTTTCCATTTCCATTATCCATGTCAGCTTCTCCCAGCTAAAGACGAATAATTCATAAATTATTCGATCATCCCTTCCGCCGATTCCCACACAAATATTGTTTCCAAGAACGGACGCCCGTCGTCCTCACAACCCAATTTAGAAATTGTGTCTGGAGCAACATTGCTTCGGCAGAATTAATAATATTTATAGCCTTCCAAAACCGAACCTTCTAAACCTCGCAAAATCGCTTCTAAACCCTTTATAAGAGCTTGTCTAGCCCGTTTTAGAGTGTTTAAAAAAACAAACGGGTTCAGCGCATTACACTGAACCCGTAACATATTCTTAACAAAAGACTTTTCTATTTAGGTGCTTATAAACAGGTATTTAGGAGTAAAAGAATAATCACCGACACCTAAATCATCAGGTCAGCGAGAGTACCGAGGAACAAGAGTACTGAGATCACTCCGTTCAGGGTAAAAAAGGCCATATTCACCCTGCTCATATCTTCCGCAGAAATTACCTGATGCTCAAAAATGAGGATTCCGCCCACAACCGCAAGGGTGGAAAAATATATCCAGCCCAGTCCGGCAGCCAGTCCGGCCAGCGTGAAAAAGATAACCGTATTAATATGACTGAATGTGGAGATGGTCAGGGCTCTATGGATACCGAGGTTGGCAGGAATAGAATTCAAGCCGCGATTACGGTCGAACCTACGGTCCTGTGTGGCATAGAGAATATCAAATCCGGCTACCCAGAAAGTTACCCCGAAGAAAAACAAAATCGCAGGCAGGGAAAAGTTCGGATCAACGCAAAGCCAGCCTGCTACAGGAGCAAGGCCCAGCACCGAGCCGAGCACAAAATGGCAAAGCATGGTGAAACGCTTGGTCAGGGAGTAGAAGGCCGACCACCCCAGCGCAAAATATGAAAGCTTGTAGCAAAGTTCGTTCATGCCCTTACAAGCAAAAACAAAAACCACCGCACAAACCACAATAAAACAGAAGGTAAAGAACGGGGTCAGCTCTCCGGTAACCAATGGGCGGGTCCGGGTGCGCGGGTTCTCGCTATCAATGTTAATATCAAAAAGTCTGTTCACAGCCATGGCAAAGGAACGCACAGCCACCATAGCCACGGTCAGCAGGGCAAAGGGTTTAAATTCCGGCCATGTACCGCTGGCCAGAAAAATACCCATATAAGCGAACGGCAGGGCAAAAATGGAGTGCTCAATCTTGACCATCCGGCAGACAAGAACGGTATTTTCCCACAATTTCTTCAAATACTTGCAAATAATTTCCTTCAAAACCCACTCCTTTATTCTTTTACCCGATGCTATCACGCTAAAATTTTTCAATCAGCACTGCGCCGATAATAACCAACAAAGCCCCGAGAATACGGCCCGGAGTTGCCTCCCGCACGGCATACCCTATGATCCCGTAGTGGTCCAGCACAAGGGAAGCAGCCATCTGTCCGGCCACCATCCAGCACATCATAGTCCCGGCTCCCAGTACCGGAGCCACAACAATTGCCGCAGCCACAAAAAATGCGCCCATCAAACCGCCTGTCCACATCCACCATGGCCCTTTAAGCACAGCAGAACCTTCCGGAAGCGGAACCTTGGTTAAGTATGCATAAGCAATAAGGCTGAGTGTCCCTACGGTAAACGAAACAATGGCCGCCAGAACAGGATCACCCACAAAGCCGCGAAGTTTCAGGTTAACCCCGGCCTGCGTAGGAGCTAACGCCCCAAAGATGAAAGACATAATTATGAAAAATAGACGCATAAACTACCCTCTACTCAAATTGCTCGCACACGATACATTGCTTAATCATAATTGCAAAGCAGTATGCATAATAAAGCCCGCTGAAAGAATCTTCCAGCGGGCCAGATCAACTTAATATTGATTTATTTTATTTGAGGGTAACTAAGCCGTAGTTCTTTTTACCCTTGCGGATGAGCATGCATTCGCCGCCGATAAAATCATCATCACCGGGAACGTAGTCGAAATCAGCAACGCGCTCGTTGTTGATGTACAGACCGCCGCCCTTAATATCCTTACGGGCCTGACCCTTGGATTTAACCATGCCCAGATCAAGCAGGATCTGGGGCAGATCGGGCAGCTCGGCTTTAGCGTATTCTACGCCGGGAGCAGCTTCCATGGCGCCACGCAGGGTTGCGGCATCAACGGACTTGATGTCGCCCTTGCCGAACAGTGCCGCTGTTGCAGCCTGAACCTTTTCAAGCTCTTCCTTACCGTGGATCATGATGGTGGTCTCTTCGGCAAGACGCTTGTGAGCGGCGCGAAGATGCGGAGTTTCCTCGTGCTCCTTGGCGATCTCAGCAATTTCTTCCTCAGTAAGGAAAGTGAAGTACTTGAGGAAGCTGATTACGTCACGGTCATCAGTGTTGATCCAGAACTGATAGAAAGTATACGGGGAAGTCAGTTCAGGGTTCAGGAAAACAGCGTTACCTTCACTTTTACCGAACTTCTGGCCGGATGCGGTGGTGATCAGCGGGAAGGTTACAGCGAAGCCTTCGCCCTGTGCCTTACGGCGGATCAGTTCACAACCTGCGGTGATATTACCCCACTGGTCGCCGCCACCGATCTGGAGCTGGCAGCCTTTTTCCTTGAAAAGATGGTAGTAATCATAGCCCTGCAGAAGCATGTAGCTGAATTCGGTGTAGGAAATACCCACATCATCACGACCGAAACGGCCTTTGACGGATTCCTTGGCCATCATCCAGTTGATGGTGAAATGCTTACCAACGTCGCGCAGCATATCAAGAAAGGAAATCTCTTTCATCCAGTCATAATTGTTTACAACTTCAGCTTTCTCACCGGTGTTGCGCTCAACAAAAGCTTCAATCTGGGCACGAATATTTGCAGCCTGGGATTCAACCTTATCGATGGAAGTAAATTCCCTTTCCTTGTCCTTACCGCTGGGGTCACCGATACGTCCGGTTGCGCCACCGAGCAGGAACAAAGGATTGTGACCTGCACGTTTCATACGAACAAGGCTGAGCAGAGGAACAAGGTTACCGATATGCAGGCTGTCGGCAGTGGGGTCGAAGCCGCAATACATGTACTGACCCGGAGTATCCAGATACTCGCGTACCTTCTCTTCGTCAGACACCTGATTGATCAGCCCTCGCCACTTAAGTTCATCGTAAATGTTCATTTGGTTAAACCTCTTTAGAATGTATTTATGCCTGCATTAGGCTTATTTATGCCTTCGGCGACCCTGCCGGGAGCCTTAAACCCATTTTGTAAAAAGGGTTTAAGAATCCCAAAAACTCTTATTAAGCTTCGCTGGCGTGAATCGACGATAGGCAATATTTTTATAGAATTTTTATTATACGGTCATCCGGCCTGAATTGTATGTCTCAATTGAGACAGTCCGTCCTGTTTCTTCGTCTATTTCGAGCAGCACGCCCTGAAGTTCAATGGGACCGCCTGCCACTTTCCATTTCTGGGGCAATCCGGTCACGAATCTTTTAATGACAGGATTGGGACTTAAACCCAAGCAGGACTCAACCGGACCGCACATACCGGCATCGGTGATGTAGCCGGAGCCGTTTTCAAAAATACGGGCATCATTGGTCTGCACATGGGTATGGGTGCCCAGCATGGCACTGACCCGCCCGTCAAGGTAACGCCCAAGACTCTGCTTCTCCGAAGTTGCCTCGGCATGGAAATCGACCAGTATGATTTTAATCTCCGGATCGAGTTCCTCTAAAATTTTGTCTGCGCACTTGAACGGGCATTCCACCGGGTCCATGAAAACCCGGCCCTGCAAGTTGATAACCGCAACGGGCACTTCATCACGGACTTTAAAAGATGTCCAGCCTCTTCCCCTTGTTCCTTCCGGCAGATTCGCCGGACGCACGATCTTATCGCTGGTCTTGAGGAACGAATAAATATTGCTGAATTTCCAGATATGGTTGCCGGAAGTAAGCAGGTCTATGCCGTAATCAAGAAGCTGCTGGGCATTCTTGATGGAAAGCCCGATCCCCTGTGACGCATTCTCGCCATTGGCAATGATCAGATCAAGGTCCAGCTCCTCACGAAGCACCTTAACCTTAGCGGCAATCCCCTTCCGACCGGGCCTACCGAAAATGTCACCGAGAAAAAGTATACGCATAGAAACTATTAGGGATTCCAAAGGGACTTGTTCCTTTGGCCGCCGGAGGCGAAATCAGTTCGACAAAAGCGCGCAGCGCATCAAATAAATATAAAGAAAAGGCCCGGTGAACCGGGCCTTTAAGGATGTTATTTACTTTGCATAGCCCACCGAGCGCCGTTCGCGGATAACGGTCACGCGAATCTGACCCGGATAAGTCATGTTGTTTTCAATCTTGGTGGCGATGTCCTTACAGAGCATATGGGTGTTATCATCAGATACTTTTTCAGCATCAACCATAACCCTGATCTCACGGCCTGCCTGAATGGCGTAGGCTTTGGATACGCCGTCAAAACCGGTAGCCACGTTTTCAAGCTCTTCAAGACGCTTAACGTAGTTTTCCAGCAGTTCCTTACGCGCACCGGGACGGGCACCGGACAGGGAGTCCGCAGCCTGTACGAGGGTAGCGAGAACGGATTTGGGCGGAATATCTTCGTGGTGAGCCTGAATAGCGTGGATGATCTCTTTGGATTCACCATGCTTCTTGGCCAGATCAGCACCGATGACAGCGTGGGGACCTTCAATTTCGTGGTCCACGGCCTTACCGATATCGTGCAGCAGACCTGCGCGCTTGGCGATCTTCTCATCCATGCCCAGCTCGGCTGCCATAATTCCACAGAGGAAAGCCACTTCAAGGGAGTGCTGAAGCACGTTCTGGGAGAAACTGGTGCGGTACTGAAGCTGACCGATGAGTTTGACGATTTCGGGATGGATACCGTGTACGCCTACATCAAAGGTTGCCTGCTCACCGATTTCGCGCAGCTTAACGTCCATTTCCTGCTCGACCTTGTTGACGATGTCTTCAATGCGTGCGGGATGGATACGTCCGTCGTGAATCAGACGCTCAAGAGCCTGCTTGGCCACTTCGCGGCGCAGCGGGCTGTAAGCTGACAGAACAACTGTTTCCGGGGTATCATCAATGATCAGGTCAACACCGGTAGCTGCTTCAAGAGCGCGGATGTTGCGGCCTTCACGTCCGATGATGCGGCCCTTCATATCTTCGGAAGGAAGGGTCACAGCGGTAACGGTCTGTTCGTTGACGTAATCGCCGGAGTAACGCTGAATAGCAAGGGCGAGGATTTTGCGAGCCTTGCGGGTTCCCTCTTCCTTGGCTTCCATTTCAATGGCGCGAACCATTTTGGCAGCCTCGTGGCGGGTCCTGCTTTCAATTTCAGTCATGAGCTTTTCGCGCGCTTCCTCCACAGTCAGTCCGGAGACTTCCTGCAATTTGCGTTCATGCTCATCCTTTCTTTTTTCCAGATCTTCGCGAAGACCTTCGAGCTTCTTTTCCTGCTTGATCATACGCTTTTCAAGAGTCACGACTTCGGACTCTTTGCTGGCTACTTTCTCAAGCTTGTTTTCAAGACGCTCTTCTTTTTCCTGGAGGCGCTCCTCCTGCCTTTTCAGGCCGCGCTCCATTTCTTTGTACTCATTTTCCTGCTCTTTTTTCAGAGCGTAAACTTCATCCTGACCCTGAAGCTTAATTTCCTTTTTCATGGCTTCAGCTTCTTTACGGGCTTCCTGGACGATACGGTCTGCCAATCCTTGCGAATCAGCCAGACGTTTGGAATTCACGTACCTATGCAGAGCGTAACCGCCTGCGGCACCTAGGGCGATTCCAAATAAAATCAGAAAAAAATCCCCAAACATGCCTTTCTCCTTTGTATGTTGACAGGTCTCAAGGGACCTGATTCGTCATTACCGATTAATACAATCGGAAAGATTATAACAATCTGCAACGGAAAGAAGAGAATTAAAGGCTGAATGAGGTGTATTTAAGTGGACCGGTAGAAAATTTAATAAATTAAACCTATAGATTCATACCAAGGTCGAAATCCCCAAAGGGGCCCCGGAGATGCCGTGTTGCCGTATACGTTAGAACCTAGTCTAACAGGTGGGCGCTGCCCCCGGAATTTCAGGCTTCCCGGTAAAACCGGGCCTGCACACCACTCCGGTGATGCTTGCTCCCTTACTTTTTATATTGGTTCAAAAGCCATAGGGCAATCACGCACTCCCCAGGGAAATTTCTTTATATCTTAAAAAGCAGTGCTGTGCACAGCTTATCACTTCTCTAACAGCGCGTTTATTTTCTCTTCCATTGTTTCGAGCTTGCGGCTGTGTTCAAGGTAGTCATCGGCCAGACTTAGCGCCAGACAGGTAAGCAATTTCTCCCTGCTGACATCTGTCCCGCCCCGTGAAAGCGCACCGAACCTTTCTTCGAGTACATCTTTTGCGGCTTCTATTCTTTCTTTATCCGCATCGGTCTTGAATGAGATCTCAAGGCCGAGGACGGGCATAGTATAACGGGGCATATTAATCCGGCGACAGTATTCCTGTAGAATTTATATAAATCCGACCTGCTGCTTTTACAGCAGGACCGGATCTGAAAACCCTTATTCGATGGTACCTTCAACTTTGTTCAGGAGAACTTCAATGCGGCTACGGACATCGTCCTTACGCTGTTTCTCCTGTTCAAGTTCCTCAAGAAGAAAAGCATTTTCTTCTTCGAGTTGTTTGATTTTTTGCAGCATCTTATCGAAACGTTCTTCCAAATGAGCGATTATTTCCATAGTCCTAACCTAATACCTTATCTTTACAAAATCAAGACTTCTTAGAAGTCCGGGAAATGTTGACCTGCTTGCCTCTCGCGACGCCGAGGTCTCCATCTTTTACATTCTTAGTTATCGTGGAACCGGCACCGATCAAGGCACCTTTGCCGATAGTGACCGGAGCCACCAAGGCAGTGTTGCTGCCGATGAACGCACCTTCGCCGATAACGGTTTTATGCTTGTTCACGCCATCATAGTTGCAGGTGATGGTACCCGCTCCGATGTTTGTTCCAGCACCGATTTCGCTGTCACCCAGATAGGTCAGGTGGCTGGCCTTGGCTCCCTTGCCAAGCACAGCCTTCTTCACTTCCACAAAATTACCGACCTTGGATTCTTCTTCTAGAACTGCACCGGGACGCAGACGTCCGTAGGGACCGACCTGACAGCCGGAGCCAACCTGAGCTTCCTCAAGGTGGCTGTATGCCTTGATCAGCGCACCGGACTCAACAACGCTGTCCACAATGCGAACATGGGACTGAAGCACCGCCCCCCGGCAGATTCTTGAAGAACCGTAAATCTCGCAGGGACCGGTAATTTCAGCACCGGGCTCAATTTCAACTCCGGGACCGACCACAACTGACTCCCAATTGTGTAGGGTTACCCCGCTCTTGAGCAGCTTTTCAGCTGTCCGCAAACGCAGGGCTGATTCTGCCTGTGCAAGCTCAAAGGGACTGTTGATCCCCATGAGATCAATGGAGTTTCCGGCATTCACTGCGGTGACGTTCATGCCACATTCCACAGCAAGGTCAACAAGATCAGTAATATAATACTCCCCACTCTTATTATTGTTGGTCAGTTTGCTAAGCAAGCTTTCCACAGCGGAGATTTTGAGGCAATAGATCCCGGCATTAACTTCGCCGCTAACCGGACCGTACACGGCTTCGTCATAATCCTTGGCTTCTACGATAGCGGTAACCTGACCGTCTTTATCACGTGTGACGCGGCCGAAAGCAGCAGGTTCATCCGGGGTGATACTCATAAAAGAAAGATCGGCCCCATCCTGTTTAACTGCTTCAATAAAATCAGTGATGACCTGTTCCTGAATCAACGGAGTATCACCGTTAATTACCAGACAATATTCAACTCCGGCTCCTTTGATGCGATCCCAGCCCATCTGCAGGGCATGTCCGGTTCCAAGCTGTTCAGCCTGAAGTACAAAACGGTCTTTCATATCCGGGAATGCTTTTTCCACCTGTCCGGCTTCAAATCCGACAATGGTAAAAATATCATCCCCAAGGGCGGGTTTCAGGGCCTTATATACATAGTAGAGCATGGACTCGCCCAATAAAGTCTTAAGCACCTTGGGGCTGTCCGAATGCATGCGGGTACCCTTTCCTCCAGCGAGGACAAGGGCGCAGGCAAATGAATTATCCATAATAAATTACTCTCCATTATTAATTGCTAGGCACTTGTTAGCAGGTTGCAGGGCTTGAGTAAATGCGTAATAAAATTTTGCTGAATTTAATTATACCGAAATTTCAATGTGATAACTGAATGATTAACCAAAAAGAAAGGAGCAGACTGAATAAACAGTCTGCTCCCTGATAGCCATATGGGCTTTGAGGCTGAAACTAAGCTCTAGTGAGTGGTAGTCCCGGCCTTCTGGGCCGCATCTTTGCAGCTTAAGCGTGCAAGTGCTCTCTGGAGAGCGGCCTGCGCGCGAGCGGATTCGATACGATCCTGTGCTTTAGCCAAACGAGCCTTCGCTTTTTCCTGAGCTTTTTGAGCCCGAGCGATGTCGATCTCAACGGCCTTTTCAGCAACTTCGGCGAGAATGGTCACTTTATTGTTTCCTACTTCGGCAAAGCCGCCGGAAACAAAGATGTAGTGAGTTTTGGAACCTTCTTTAAAATAGAGGTTACCAACGCCGAGAGCCGAAAGAAAGGGTATGTGATTGGCCATAATACCAAACTCACCCTCAATTCCCGGTGCGCCGACATAGTCGACTTCCTGGGAAAGGACCTTGCGATCAGGAGTAACGATTTCCAAAAGGAGCTTACTAGCCATAATCGCGTCCTATGCTATTTGTTTTTCTCTTTCTCAATGGCTTCTTCGATTGCGCCAACCATGTAGAAGGAGTTTTCAGCCATGTCATCGTATTCGCCGTCGAGGATGCCTCTGAAAGCCTTAACTGTGTCTTCCAGCTTTACGTATACGCCGGGGGTACCGGTGAATACTTCAGCAACGTGGAAGGGCTGGGAGAGGAAACGCTGGATGCGGCGTGCACGTGCAACAGTCTGCTTATCTTCGTCGGACAGTTCGTCCATACCGAGAATGGCGATGATGTCCTGAAGGTCTTTGTATTTCTGCAGAACCATCTGAACTTCACGAGCAGTGCTGTAGTGCTCGGCACCAAGGATGTTGGGGTCGAGAATACGGGAAGTGGAGTCAAGAGGGTCAACCGCAGGGTAAATACCAAGCTCTGCAATCTGACGGGAAAGAACGAGAGTACCGTCAAGGTGAGAGAAGGTGGTTGCCGGTGCGGGGTCAGTCAAGTCATCCGCAGGGACGTAAACAGCCTGAACAGAGGTAATGGAACCTTTGTTGGTGGAGGTAATACGCTCCTGAAGTCCACCAAGGTCAGTACCGAGAGTCGGCTGGTAACCAACTGCGGAAGGCATACGACCAAGAAGTGCGGATACCTCGGAACCTGCCTGGGTGAAACGGAAGATGTTATCAATAAAGAGAAGAACGTCTTCACCTTCTACATCACGGAAGTACTCAGCGATGGTCAGAGCGGTCAGTGCAACACGAGCACGTGCTCCCGGAGGTTCGTTCATCTGGCCGTATACGAGAGCAGACTTCTCAAGAACGCCTGCGTCTTTCATTTCGTGGTAGAGGTCGTTACCTTCACGGGTACGCTCACCAACACCTGCGAAGCAAGATTTACCACCGTGCTGTTTCGCAATGTTGTTGATCATTTCCATCAGAATAACGGTTTTACCAACACCTGCGCCGCCGAAGAGGCCCATCTTACCACCCTTGGGGAAGGGGACGAGAAGGTCAACGACCTTGATGCCGGTTTCAAGCAGTTCTACCTTGGTGGACTGCTCGGTGAATTCCGGTGCTGAGCGGTGAATAGGCAGGGAATCTTTAGCGTCAATGGGACCCATTTCATCAACAGGACGACCAACAACGTTGAGGATACGACCCAGTACGCCTTCGCCGACAGGTACGGAGATGGATTTACCGGTTGCTACAACTTCCATGCCGCGAACGAGACCTTCGGTAGCGTCCATAGCGATGGTACGAACAACGTTATCACCGAGGTGCTGTGCAACCTCACACACCAGATCAGGTGCGTCAGTGTTGTTCGGGTTATCAATCTCGACCGCAGTCAGAATGTTGGGCAATTGCCCTTCAGGAAATTCGACGTCAACAACCGCGCCGATAACCTGAACAATTTTACCTGAAACTTTACTCATCAGAGTAACCCCCTATATTATCCTTTCAGCGCTTCTGCGCCGCCGACAATGTCCATAAGATCCGCGGTAATCGCAGCCTGCCTGGTTTTGTTGTAAAGCAGTGTCAGAGTTTCGGTCATATCATCGCATGCTCTGGATGCGTTATCCATGGCAGCCATACGTGCAGCGTGTTCACTGCAGGATGTGTCGAGCAGACCGCGGTAAACCTGAACTTTAACAAAACGGGGCAGCAGCTCCGCGAGAAGGCCTTCAACGGAAGGTTCGTAAATGTATTCGCTGCTAGCTCCGGATTCTGCTTCTTCACCTGCTGCCTCGGAAGACATGGGCAGGATCTGCAGGGTATGCGGAGGCTGACTTGCTACGTTTACGAATTCACCGAAGACGAGGAAAACCTCATCAAGCTCTTCGGCAAGGTAGGCGTCGATAACTTTGTTACCGATGGATGCGGCCAGATTGAAGTCGAAATGAGTCATATCGTCAGTGTATGCTTCAACGATCTCGTATTCGGTCTTCTTGATGGCGGCAGCGCCTTTTTTACCAACGCAGTAAAACTTAACAGTTTTACCTTCAGCCTTCTTTTCTGCAGCCTTTTTGAGGGCCGCATTTATCATATTCGCATTAAAACTACCGCAAAGTCCGCGATCAGAGGTGGTAAGTACGATACCTACGGTCTTGATCTCTTCGTGGACTTCGAGCAGCGGGTGAACGGAGGAATCCGCGCCTGCTGCCAGATCACCGAGCATTTCGTAGAACTTGTCTGCGTAGGGGCGGAAGCGCTCAATTCTATCCTGAGCACCACGCAGCTTAGCCGACGCAACCATGTTCATGGCTTTGGTAATCTGCTTAGTCTTTTTAATACTGACGATTTGGTTTTGGACATCCTTAAGAGAAGCCATCAGTACCTCCCAGGATTAAGCTGTGAAACCTTTATTGAACTCTTCCAGAGCGGCCTTCAGCTTGCCTTCGATTTCGTCGTCAATAGCGCCTTTAGTCTTGATGCCTTCCAGAATTTCGGGCTTCGCGTTAGCGATGAATTCCTGGAGTTCGTCTTCGTATTTACGTACTGCGCTAACAGGGAACTCATCCATGTAGCCGCGGGTACCGGCGTACAGGGATACTACCTGTTCCATAACGTTCATGGGCTTGTACTGAGGCTGCTTGAGAAGCTCAACCATGCGGGCACCGCGGTTCAGCTTCTGCTGGGTGGCCTTATCGAGGTCGGAACCGAAAGCTGCGAAAGCTGCCAGTTCACGATACTGTGCGAGGTCAAGACGCAGAGTACCTGCAACCTGCTTCATAGCTTTAATCTGAGCAGCACCACCAACTCGGGATACGGACAGACCTACGTTTACTGCAGGACGGATACCGGAGTTGAAGAGGTTGGGCTCGAGGTAAACCTGACCGTCGGTAATGGAGATAACGTTGGTCGGGATGTATGCGGATACGTCACCAGCCTGAGTTTCAATGATGGGCAGTGCGGTCAGAGAACCAGCGCCGAGGTCATCATTTACTTTACAAGAACGCTCGAGGAGCCTTGAGTGCAGGTAGAAAACGTCACCGGGGTATGCTTCACGTCCCGGAGGGCGACGAAGCAGGAGAGACATCTGTCTGTATGCAACAGCCTGCTTGGAGAGGTCATCGTAAGCGATGAGGGCGTGCTTACCGCCATCACGATAGTACTCAGCCATGGTTGCACCGGTGTATGCAGAAATAAACTGCAGAGGTGCAGGCTCAGATGCTGTTGCAGAAATGATTGTGGTGTATTCCATTGCACCGTGCTTGCGCAGAATGTCAGCAACAAGAGCAACTGCTGCTTTTTTCTGACCGATAGCTACGTAAAAGCAGTGGATACCGGAATCTTTCTGAGCGAGAATAGCGTCAACGCAGATAGCGGTCTTACCAACCTGACGGTCACCAATAACCAACTCACGCTGACCACGTCCGATAGGAGTCATTGCGTCAATAGACTTAAGACCGGTGTACATGGGTTCATGTACGGACTTACGTGCAATGATACCGGGAGCTTTAAGCTCAACGGGACGTTCTTCTTTAGCTTCAATGGGTCCGAGACCATCGATGGGCTGACCGAGGGGGTTAACAACACGCCCCATAACAGCGTCACCAACAGGTACGGAGAAGAGCTTGCCGGTACGTTTAACCGGGTCACCTTCTTTAATACCGGTATCGTCACCGAGAAGTGCAACACCGACGTTATCTTCTTCGAGGTTGAGAACCATGCCCATCAGGCCGCCGGGGAACTCGAGGAGTTCCATAGCCATTGCGTTCTCAACACCATGAACACGAGCAATACCGTCACCAACGTAGAGAACGGTACCGGTTTCGCTCATCTCGACCTTAGACTCATAATTCTGAATCTGATCTTCAATGATTTTGCTGATTTCTTCCGCTTTAATTTGCATGGCCCTACACACCCCTTTTAATCTGTTCTTTCATCATTTGCAGCTGTGCGCGAATGCTTGCATCAAGAACTTTATCACCAACCTGAAGAACAACACCTCCGAGGATGTCTTTATCCATAGCAAAATCAAGTTCGAGTTTGCTTTTAAGCTGTTCTTCAAGACGTGTTTTAATTTCTTTCTGACGCTTAACAGTCAGCTTGATTGCAGTCACCAGTTTGCCACGGACGACACCCTGAACGTTGTCCAGCATTCCTGCGTAGTCGCTTGCGATCTCAGGAATAACCGGCAGACGTCCTTTGTCGGCCAGAAGGCTGCAAAAGTTTTTAACCACAGGTCCTGCCGAGGTCTTCTCAAGCAGTTTTTCGAGTACGGCTTTCTTTTCATCCGCACTGAAAACAGGATTCTGGAAGAGCCTCAGGGCCTCCGGGGAATCTTCCAGTATCTGGGACAACTCGGTCAGTGCCTTACCATACGCCGCAAGGTCTTTTTCTCCCTGCTTCTGGCCAACGGAGAACAGCGCCTTGGCGTATCTGCGTGAGACTATGTTCCCGGTCATTAGAGCACCACCTTTGTTAAGTATTCATCCACCAGAGTCTCGTGCTGAGCTTTAGTAAGCTTGCTCTTGACGATTTTCTCAGCTGCTTCGATGACCTGATCAGCCATCTCTGCACGCATTTCGTCGAGTGCTACATTTACTTCCTGCTCTGCGGAGACTTTGGCCTGAGCTTTGATCTGCTCGGCAGTCTGCTCGGCTTTCTGGATGATCGCCGCCTTCATGGCCTCGCCCTGAGATCTGGCTTCGGAAAGGATGGAATCCTTTTCCTGTTCCAGATTAGCAATACTTGATTCGACGTCGCGGAGCTTTTTCTCTGCAGCTTCCTTGCGGGACTGCAGATCGCTGAGCTCCTGCTTGATGCCTGCCTGGCGTCCTTTGAAGAGTCCGGCGATTTTTTCGCCAGCAAACTTGTAAAGGATCCCGAGGACGAGGATCAAGTTAAGTACACGCCAACCGAAGTTTGCCCAGGGAATTTCGTGAGCCCCTTCACCACCGCTTGCATAGGCTGCGCCTGCTGCCAGCAGTAAGGAAAGAGCGGTTGTTGCCATGATCATGTTTTTCCGCTTCAAGGCTAAACCCCCCTTCGATATTGATTAGGCCTAGCCAAGAACCTTGGCTGTAACCTTCTGAGCAAAAGCTTCAACTTCGCCACCAAGAACCTTCATTGCTGCACCTTTATCAGCTGCAACCTCCGCGCGAGCTTCCTTCATAGTCGCGGCTGCGACTTTTCCGGCCTCGGCGAGCAATGTCTGTTCCTGATCGGCTCCCTGTTCTTTGAAGTCGTTCCGGATTTCCATTCCCTCTTTACGGGCAGAGTCCAGAGCAGCTTCGTAATCCTTAACCTTGGTTTCAGCCTGTCCGTTGAAATCTTCAACTTTGGAGAGTTGATCGCTCATGAGCTCTGCGCGTCTCCTGATGATTTCACGAATAGGACGAAACATGAGAAGGTTGAGAACAAGAAGGGTGATGATGAAGTTCGCTAACTGGATAAAAAAGCTAATATCTAAATCAATCATGCCTGCTCCCGAAAAGGTTGTGAATTTTTGTCCAAAGTCAGTTGCGGTGTAGCTAAATTTAGAGCTTGTGTCAAAGGGTTTTTGAAAATGAATCGGTTACTTTTCGCCTAGCAACCCCCGTCAACACTGGCTTGTTCTTTTTTTAACTAATTTCTTCTGTTTCTGTTTCAGTCGCAGAAGGCGAGCTTGAACTCATGGTTACACGCCCTTCCAGAACCGCTCCCTCCTCCACTACCAAGGTAGGGGTGACCAAGTTGCCCTGAAGATTTGCAGTTTTATGCAGAACTGCTTTCTCACTGGCATAAACTTCTCCGGTCACGCGCCCGCTGAGAACAAGCTGCCCCACACGCAGAACGCCTTCCACTTTGGCTTCGCGGCCAACAACTAGAGTTCCCTCGGATTCAACTTCACCGTTGAAATTACCGTCAATACGTACTGCACCCTGAAAATTCAGCTTTCCCTGATAATCAGTTCCGCTGCCTAAGAATGCATTTATTTCATCTCTTGCCATTTTAATCTCCTTTTCCCCAGAGCCGGTTTTTGAAAACCCAAACATGCGGCTTACCCCTGTTTGAATACGTAACGTCTCATGGAAACGTTTAAAACGAGTCCCACGAGACAAAGATTGACGACTGTACCACTGCCGCCGTAACTGATGAATGGTAAAGGGATGCCTACTACCGGCATTAGTCCGAGGACCATACCCATATTAATAAGGATTTGCCAGAAGAAATAAAAGAATACGCCTGCCGCAAGATAGCTTCCGAACAGGTCTTTTGCTTCTCTGGCTGTCACGACCATTTGATATAAAAACACACAAAAAAGACTAAGCAGAGCCATGGCTCCGGCAAAGCCCCATTCCTCACCGAAAACAGCGATGGCGAAGTCAGTATGCTTCTCGGGCAGAAACCGCAACTGCGACTGCGTTCCACCCAGAAAACCTTTACCCCAGACCCTTCCGGACCCGATAGCAATTTCCGACTGGATGATATGATACCCCGCACCAAGCGGATCGCTGGCCGGGTTCATGAATGAAATAACCCTGCGCTTTTGGTAATCGTGCATGAAAAGCCAGCCCAACGGAATCAAGCAGGGGCCGACTACGGCGAGAGTTTTGAAGAGTTTTGGAGTCAGCCCACGGTAGAGGATCATACCACCGAGAATGAGCAGGATATTAAGTCCCGAGCCAAGGTCCGGCTGGGCAATTACCATCCCGGCAGGAATCAGCCCTACCCCGACTACATAGGCCAGATTCTTGATATTGAGCGGGTCACTGCTGCGGGACAGGATCTTGGCTCCGATAACCAGAATGGTAATCTTGGCCATTTCACTGGGCTGGAAATTGAAGAACCCCAGATCAAGCCATCGTCGGGCACCGTAAATGGTCTTACCGATAACCGGCACACAAGCCAGTAGAATAACCGTAACCCAGAACAGAGGCCAGGCAATGGTCCTTAAATGCCGGTAATCAAAAAGCATGAAAGTGATCATCCCGGCAAAACCCATCAGTCCCCAGATAAGCTGCTTCTGATAAAAAGAGCTGACACTCATTCCCTGCTCCAGCCTGAAACCGCTGGCGGAATAGAGATTAAGGACTCCCACAAAGAAAAGCATAGCCGCCAGTCCCAGCAGGAACCAGTTCATATGAATAAGTAATCTGCGGTCAATGGGAGACATTATTTCTTACCCTTCTTGCCTTTGAAAATATAATCGTAGATAGCTTTAACTATCGGACCGGCCCCGGAACCACCGTGTAAACCGTGCTCCACCATGCAGACCACCACGTAACGCTGGGTTCCTTTTTCCGCAAAACTGGCCATCCAAGCGTGATCCCTATATTTATAAGGGATATCTTCATCTTTCATTTTCTTGAGTTCATCAGTGAGCTTAACAACCTGGGCGGTCCCGGTCTTACCGCCGACAACCACGCCTTTCATACGCAACCTGCGGGCGGTTCCACGCGGCTTATCTACGGTGGCAATCATGGCCTTGCGGATTAATTCGCGTTGATTATCTGTAAGCGGAAGTACGCCTTGTTCTTCGGCAGGTTCACCGGCCAGAAGCTGCGGCCTGAGCAACCTGCCGCCATTAATCAGTGATGAAATGGAACGGGCCACCTGCAAGGGAGTTACGAGGACATAACCCTGCCCGATGGAAAAGTTCAGGTTCTCACCGGGATGCCAGATTTCTCCAAATCTCCTTTTTTTCCACTTACGGGTCGGAATCAGGCCACCTTTTTCATGTGGAAGCGATATTCCGGTGGGTTTGCCATATCCTGCGGCAAAGGCATATTCACTCATCCGGTCTATGCCGAGTTTTTTGCCCAATTTGTAATAGTAAACGTCACAGGATTCCACCAGTGACTTTTCAAGATCAGTCTCACCGTGTCCGCCTTTTTTCCAGCAACGAAACACATATTTACCCAGCTTCATATGACCGGGACAATAAACCGTATCTTCGGGGGTAACGACTCCGTAATGGAGCCCGGCCCCGGCAACAGTCATCTTAAAGACCGATCCCGGAGGGTACACCGACTGGATAACCCTGTTCTGCAAAGGAGTTCTGGGATCATCACGTAAAGCGACCCACTGCTTCTGACTCAGTCCGTCAGTAAAGGCATTGTTGTCGTAGGAAGGGGCACTGACGAAAGCCAGAATCTGACCGTTATCAGGATTCATGACCACGACAGCCCCGGCCTTGCCTTCAAGCAGCTTTCCGCCGAGTTCCTGAAGGCCGAGATCTATTGAAAGATCAATATCCTCTCCGGCAATGGGAGGATTAAGAATACGCTGTTTAAGCCTGCGCCCGGTAGCATCAACCTCACTCTGCCTGCGGCCTTTGATGCCCCGGAACCTTTTTTCCAAGACATATTCAAGGCCCTGCTTCCCAACATAGTCACCTACTGCGAGATCGGAATCATCTTCCAGCTCGGCTTCATCTACTTCGGAAACATAACCCAGAACATGGGAAAGAAGCGGCCCCTGTAAATACTTGCGCCGGGGACGGACCACAACCTCAAGGCCGGGCCAGTGCAATGAATTGGCCTCAATAACTGCAACCTGCTCAAAGGTGAGGTTGGGGACAAGAATAAGGGGCTCAAACGGCTTGACCCTGCGCCGAGATTTCTTGAAGACTTTCTTAAGCTTGGCAAGGTCCACTCCGGTCCACTCTGACACTGTCTTCAAAGTGGCATCAAGATCCTTGCAGTCCTCACGGACAATACCCAGCGCATAGGCAGGCTCGTTGACAGCCAAAAGCTCTCCGTTACGGTCCCTGATCAGACCGCGCGGGGCATAGAGATTGTCCTGACGCAGCTGGTTGTTACGGGCCTGTTCGGAAAAATACTCGCCCTTATGGATCTGTAGATACCAGAAACGTAGAGCAAAAATACAAAATAAAAGCAGAATAAGCCCCTGCAAGAGCAGCAGGCCGTTCTTGGGAGGTTGCTGAGTCTTGGATTCATACAGGCTCATGTCTAAACCTTTGCGGATAAATATATTTCAACAGAAGCCATTCGACGGGGAAAATCACGGCCTGCAGGATTCCTTCAAAAATATAGCGGTCCGGAACCCAGACCATATCAGCGAGCATGGACATCATTGCGGTCAAAGCAGGATGTAAGGTGCCGAGCACTACTCCGCAAAGCAGGGCGAACATCATGGACTGCACATCAAAAAACATTGCGCCGCAACGATAAAGGACGATAATTGAGGAATACCACAGAACGGAATAACCAAAGGGGAGACCGCCGATACCATCCTGAATAAGAGACCAGATCAAAATCAGCCAAACTATATGGTACTTCTTTTCCAGCTGGATGCAGAGCAGCAATCCCGGAGCGAGAAAATCAACTCCCGGCACAATCTTTTGTGCCCAGATTGCTACAAAACTGAAGCAGGCCCACCAAAAAGCGGAGTACATGGCCTACCTCCCTTCAGCAGTGGTGGAATTATCGGACTGGACCGTGGAATTAACATTCCCGGCAGTGGAATTGGAATCCGGCACCACCCTATGCAGCAGGAGAACCTCTTCGGTATTCTCCATATCCACCAGAGGGATAGCCTCAACATTGAGAAAAAGCGAAATATCGGAACGCTCCACAGAAGTGATCTTAGCCACCGGCAACCCGGGAGGAAATAACCCGGCCAGCCCGGAGGTAACCAGAATCTCACCTTCTGTGACAGGAGCATTGAGCTTCATATACTTTACGCTCAAAGGCTCGCCCTCACCGTTTCCGACCAGAAGTCCGGTAGAACGGTGAATCTGACCGCGAACAGATATTCTGCTGTTCAGGTCAGTAAGCAGCAAAGCCTTTGATGCACTGAGCCCCGGCTCAACAACCCGGCCCACAACCCCAAGGGGAGTAATTACCGGGGTATCAGGGCCAACCCCAGAGACCACGCCCTTATTGATGATAATTGAATCAAGGGCTGCGGAAGGCCCCATACGCTGGGCAATAATCCGGGCTCCGTCTGTTTTCCAGTTCCGGACCGGCTTGATCTCAAGCAGACTTTGATAACGCTCGGCCTCGGCTGCTTTTTCACGCAGCTTCATGATCTCGAGGCGCATCAGATCATTCTGGGAACTCAGCTGGTCATTGAGCTGTTTCAAGCCCACGAGATAAACATACTTATCCCAGAACTCAACCGACTGGTCATGCACATATTCACAGGGCCACAAAACCCATTTGACGATTTCAAGACCGGTAAACCCGGCGAGACGGTCCAGCTGTCCGGACCTCAGGTTCCATGAATACAGGCTGAGGTAGACAAACAGGCCAATAATGACGGCTATAGCGGCACGCTTAAGCTTCACACTTAATCCTCTGTAACTTAAGGCAGAGATTAAAAAACAATTAGAAAAAAAGCTATAACCAGAAAGACGAAAGTCCGGACTGAGAAAATCGGAATCAATTTCAAGCCCGGGCACGGTCAATTTCTGAGGACATAGCTTTTTGCAGACTAAATCCGCAAAAAACTATGCCCTCAGCCGTAACTGGTGCACTCGATCCCATCCGCGGCAAAAGAAGCGGATTTTAATCAATAGTTACGTCTTTATAGATGTTTATTTCATCTAAAGCTCTACCGGAACCGACAACAACGGCATCAAGCGGCATATCAACCACAGTGATGGGCAGGTGGGTTTCCTGACTCAGGAGCTGATCCAGCCCCTTGAGCAGTGCTCCACCGCCGGTAAGCACAATACCCCGGTCAACGATGTCGGCTGCAAGTTCAGGCGGAGTCTGTTCGAGGGCCACACGAACGCCCTGAACAATGGAATCCACCTGTTCGGAAATTGCTTTCCTGATCTCTTCGGAAGTGATCAGAATATTCTGGGGGATACCGGTCACGAGGTCACGACCCTTAACTTCCATCTCCAGTTCCTCTTCCAGAGGAAAAGCGGAACCGATCTTGATCTTGATGGATTCGGCAGTTGATTCACCGATGAGCATTGAGTACTTGCGTTTTACATGCTGCATGATGGCTTCATCCATTTTGTCACCGCCCACGCGTACGGATCGGGCGTAAACAATACCGGAAAGGGAGATAACCGCGATTTCAGAAGTACCACCGCCGATATCTACAACCATGTTGGAGGTAGGTTCGGTGATCGGCAGGTTGGCGCCGATAGCCGCTGCCATGGGTTCCTCAATGAGGTAAACCTCACGGGCACCGGCGGACTGGGCACTTTCCTTGACCGCCCTTTTTTCCACCTGGGTAATCCCGGTGGGAACGCAGATCATGATCCGGGGACGGACCAGCCTGCGGCTGTTATGGACTTTTGAAATGAAATGGCGCAACATGGCTTCAGTGACCTCAAAGTCAGCAATAACGCCGTCTTTCATAGGTCTGATAGCCACGATATTACCGGGAGTTCGACCAAGCATCCTCTTGGCTTCCAACCCAACGGCGAGAACCTTGCTACCGCCGTTAACGTCTCTCTTCACAGCGACCACAGAAGGTTCGCTGAGCATAACGCCTTTACCTTTTACATAAACCAGTGTGTTAGCTGTACCGAGGTCGATTGCAAGGTCACTGGAAAACGAACCGAGTATCTTGTCGAAAATCGATGCCATATTAAACTGGAAACTCCAAAAAAAATGTGATTCTAAAACACCCCACCGGGGGCGGACTTAACGTCTATCAAAAGAAAATCCTAGGAGTTAACTAGCAGAAGAAAGTGTGGCAGGCAACACATTACAGCACTTCGGCCAGCTACTGCCCTTAGCACCTAATCGTTCGTAAAAACAGACTTTTTGTTCTAAACAGCGAATAAACAGCTTTAAAAGCTTCAAATAAGGAGATTTCATGCACCGTTTTTACGGTTTAGCTGCCCGCCTGAGACAAAGTTTCGGAGAGCGGGTCCAGAAAATTCCACTTGATTTCGGATTCACCTGCCCCAACCGAGACGGCTCCATTTCCCGCAAGGGATGTATCTTCTGCAGCCCGAAGGGATCAGGTTCAGGGCT
Source organism: Maridesulfovibrio sp. (assembly GCF_965230075.1). Classification (GTDB taxonomy): domain Bacteria; phylum Desulfobacterota; class Desulfovibrionia; order Desulfovibrionales; family Desulfovibrionaceae; genus Maridesulfovibrio. The sequence goes on from NZ_OZ245945.1 coordinate 3,964,179, forward strand.
ACACTCTCTCTCCATGTCCATACCCGAACAATGGGCCCACTGGCAGGAGAAACTTTCCAAGCTCTACACCGCCAAGCTTTACCTCGCCTACCTGCAATCCTACTCCAACACCTATTGCAGTTATGATGAACTTAAATGCGCCCTTGATCAGCTGGACGGACTGCCCGGACTGGCCGGACTCTGCATCGGCACCCGCCCGGACTGCCTTGATGACGACAAGCTTGCCCTGATTAAAAATCTGGGACTCAAGGAGACATGGCTCGACCTCGGTCTGCAAAGCTCCAACAACGCAACCTTGGAACGCATCAATCGCGGCCATACTGCCGAGCAATTTGCCGAAGCCGTAGAAATGGCCCATGCACACGGGCTGGACGTATGCGCCCACCTCATAGCCGGACTGCCCGGCGAAACTGCTGAGGATTTCCTTGAATCATTACATTTCCTGAACGATCTGCCCATTGCCGGGATCAAGTTCCACAATCTTTTCGTGGGCAAGGGAACCCCGCTGACCAAACTACATGAAGCAGGCGAATATACTCCCATTGAACAGGATGAATACATCTCCATGCTGGTGGAGGCCATTTCCATCCTGCGCACCGACATTGTCATCCATCGCCTCAAGGCAGATGCGGTGCCCGGAGAACTGGTCGCCCCGGAATGGGTGCGTATGAAACGCACTGTGCTCAATGAGATCGAAAAGACCATGAAAGAAAAAGGGATCTGGCAAGGCTGCGCGCGGGACGATGCACCAGACGAACCTCCGCTCTGGTATGGCCCTGAAGGCAAGCCTCCGGCGCTACCGCGAGTCCCTCCGGGGGCTTAAACCCTTTGAAAAGGTTTTAATAATCCCAAACTTTTTTAATAAGGCTTCGCCGCTTTGTATGAAAAAGACGATTAAAAAAGAAAGCCTCCCATTTTAGCGGGAGGCTTTCTTTTTTTAATCTTTGAAAACGGCTTCATAAGCCTTTAACAGCTTGGGCTCTTCGTACTTCCACTCCAGTTCATTTCTTACCCGGCGGTATCCCAGTGCTCCCATTTTATCTCTTAGGTCGGGGCATTCCAATAGTTGAACTATTTTATCACCCATGTCTTTGTAATCATTGGGAGCAGCATAAAGAGATGCTCCCTGTGCGGAAAAACGCCCTTCAGTTAAATCAAATTGGACAATAGGTTTTCCAAGGGCCATGTATTCCATAATTTTATTCATGGTCGACTTGTCGTTCATTTCATTGGCCCGATCAGGATTCACGCAAATATCAGCGGTATTGAGCATCTCCAGCAAATCCTGATCCGGGACCCTGCCGGTGAAAGTAACGTAATCTGAGACTTTGAGTTCCTCTGCCAGCACCTTCATTTCCGCAAGAGAAGTTCCGCCGCCAACCAGACCGAAATGGATATCCTGCCGCCCTAAATCATGAACGATGTAATCAACCGAGCGCAGCAACAAATCGAGACCTTCCTGCTTGCCCATTACCCCCACATAGCCAACTAGATAGGTACGCCCATTTTTGAGCGCTTCCACCGGGGGAATAAATTTCAAGCGATCCAGCTTCGGACCGCTGCGCACCACGTATACTTTTTCAGGGTCCATTTTGCCCCGTTCAATGGCAATACGCTTATAGGATTCATTGGTGGCAATTGAAACATCAGCCGCCATGAAGGTGGCCCTCTCAAGCCAGACCATCAGCTTCCAGAAAAAGTCACGTTTATTGAACTTGGCTTCGTAAAGCTCAGGGTTGATATCATGATGGTCAAAAATAAACTTTGTTTTGCAGAACAGCTTAAAAACCAAACCGATCAGAAAAAACAGATCCGGCGGATTGCAGGCATGAATCACATCAAATCCCTGCTCCCGGCGGACCTTCCATGCCAACCTGAATGTGTGCCATAAGGCCGCGCTGTACTCAACAGCATACCCCTTTGCCCCTTCTCCTTCCAAGGGCAAGTCATAGCGGTAGATGTGAATCCCTTCGATTTCTTCATAATACCCTTCATACCCCTTGCCTGTGGGGCAAATAATGGACACATGGTACCCGGCAGCACGCAAGGATGTGGCTTCCTGCCAGACCCGTCGGTCAAAGGGGGAAGGTAGATTTTCAACCAGAATCAAGACTTTTCGAGACATGAAACGCTCCAAACTGTTTAGAAAATCCTCTTTACCAGCAAATCCCGTCAATCACCTCATCATCCGAGGGGGAATCAACAACCCTGACCAAATCCACAACAACCTGACCGGGCCGCAACCTTGTTTGAATATCTTTAAACTCAGGAGAACTGTTGCCAACAACAATCGTCTCAGCATACTCCAATACACTTTCAATATCAGAAACCATGAGTTTTGAAATGTGCGGGATACGGTTCATGATATAGTCACGGTTGGCGCCCAGCAATCTTGCGGCATTAACGTTGCTGTCATACAATCTGAGTTCGAATCCCTTACCGATAAGTCGTTCAATCACCTCTACCAGAGGACTTTCACGCAAATCGTCAGTCCCGGCTTTAAAACTGAATCCAAGAAAGCCAACCTTCCGATTGCCTTTACCTATGATCATGGACAACCCTCTTTCGATATGATGCCTATTGCTTCGCAATACATTATTTAAAAGAGGTAAATCCAAGCCCAACTGGTTTGCCTTGTAGGTCAGAGCCCGCACATCTTTAGGCAAGCAGGAGCCGCCAAAAGCAAAGCCCGGTTTCATGTAATAGCTGGAAATATTAAGCTTGGTATCTGCGCAAAAAATATCCATCACTTTATGACTGTCTATCCCTACCTCTTTACAAATCGAACCAATTTCATTTGCAAAAGCTACCTTGACGGCATGCCAGTTGTTGTCGGCATACTTGACCATTTCGGACACTTCCATCTCGGTTCGGATCAGCGGGGCATCAATACCGGTATAAAGCGAAGCGAGAATGTCACCACTTTTTGAGTCACTTTCCCCGATAACAGTTTTCGGGGGATGATAAAAATCATGGACGGATGTTCCTTCACGCAGAAATTCCGGATTATTGCACACACCGAAATCGCGACCTGCCACCTTACCTGAAGAGTTTTCCAAGGCAGGGATCACCAATGAACGCATCGACCCCGGCAGTATAGTACTGCGGATTACCACCACATGAAATTCATCTTTATCCTTGAGCACTGCGCCAATGTCTTCGCAAACACGCCGGACATAACTTAAATCCAAGCTACCGTTAAATTGGCTCGGTGTTCCCACACAAACAAGGGAAATTTCGGATGAAAAGATTGCTTCTTCGGCAGAAGTGCTTGCCTTCAGAGCCCCCCTCTGAACAGCCTGCTGGATAATATCACCGATCTGATCTTCAATGATGGGGGTTTGTCCACTGTTGATCATGTCGACTTTTACCTGATTCGGGTCGACACCGATAACCTCATGCCCACCCTTAGCCAAACACCCGGCAGAGACTGACCCAACATATCCTAATCCAAATATGCTAACCTTCATATCCGTCCCTTTACTTAAAAATATATTTAAACACAGTTAAAAAATTACTTTTACCTTCAAAACTCCCTGCCCAGACTATCGTTGGAGAAGGGACTTTCAGATCAAATTTCCGTGAGATCCAGCCCAGCGGAAGCTCCTCGTTCCCTTGAACCACTTTCGGTTCCATACCGCTATCAGGCATCGACATTTCAAGTAATACTTTCGGGGAGCTTATGAATACACTTCCTTTTCTTATTTCGACAGAGCAGGACTCTGCCACATGCCACAACAATTCGATCACATGCTCTTGTGCACAATCAAGATTATCATAAACTTCAATTACACCTAAATCTTTCTTAAATTTAATACTGCGGGAATGAACAACAGGATCGGCGAGACGAGTATAGCCATCATGAGTGCCCCTAAAACAATCCTGCTCAATTGAAATTTCAAAAGATTCACACCAGGCCTTGGCGTGTTTAGTCCATAAAAAATTACCGCCGGACACAGACTGATCCTGCCCATCAATACGTGCAGTATTGTGCGCTGAAGTTCCCTTGAAATAATCCCGCCATTTCTGTTCGGTATGATAAGCATATGTGCCCGGATCAATGAACAATTCATCGCCACCAATAGATAAAACCATGGCAAGAGCATCAGCATGACCATGCGCAGCGATCGAAGTAAAACCCAATGGCCCGGCATCAACGATTAGCTTCACTTCCTTATCTGTTTCAAAATCCTTCCCAAGGATATAGTACCCACCTTCAGGATATTCCCGACGAAACCCGAAAAAATCTTTGGGTGCTAAGCTAAGCAACTCATCAAAATCGACTTCCCCTTCTTCGCCCAAAAGCCAGCGACTTTTGTCATCAAACAAACCCGCCTTTTGCGCAAAGTCGGACCTCTTGAAAATCACTGCCCCGGTTGCAAGCAGCGATTGGTATACTGAAAAACCTTCCTGCGGCACAAAACGAACCATTACCGCATCATCGGAATCACCAATCATGGGTACTGACATATTCGTATTTGCCATTGCCCCGATAAACTCGATCATGGACTCCAAGCGGTTCCAATACTCTTCGGAAAAATCACCCCCGTTCGTGCGTCCCACAAGACCGCAAAGCAGGAGCATGTCTGTAACCTCGTGGTGATACCAGATCCCCTGCTCCCGGTTACAACCGTCTGTAAAATTCTGCTTCAGGGCCTCAACTTCAAGGCCGGCCTTGGCCCTTTCCTGCCAACGCGGACTTTCTTTCCAGCACGGCCAGACCGTGGAAGCTATAAAAAGCCCCATATACTCACCGAGAAGATGATTGTTGGCTGAGGAGTAACGGGAAAAATAGCCGTTGATAAAATGGCAGTGCTGAAAAACTGACTCCAGCCAACGCTTACGAAATTCATCCCCTTCTTTTCCGGCAAAAAGGAGAGACTCATCTCCTCCCAAAAGATGCCATGCAAAAGCCCAGTTAACCAACCGGACGGCGAGTTCAAGTGAACTTGTCCAATTGGGGCCATATAAATAGGGGCACTCGTCAAGCCACGATTCCAGCAGGGACTTACAACCGTAGGCATATTTTATATCCCCGGACAGAGAATAAGCCTGCGCAAGGGTTACCAACTCCAGATGGCGGTTGGGTTCCCAAAGATATTTAATATTACCAACAATGGATTCATCGCGGTAATTCAACTTTTTCCCGAAAACAAAGGGGGCGGAAATCCCGGTCAAAGGATCAGTATTCCAATTCGGAGGAAAACCAAGCTCGCAATTACTGAGGGCAAAAATGTTGAAATATCCATCCAGTATTTTGTCTGCGGCCAGAAGATAAGATTCAACTTCAGGCAGGACATGATCTATATCAAGAACATGGTTACTCCCACCGGAAGCAGCTTCCGGTTCAGCAATTAAATATCCCCGTGCCTGAGCCTCTGCTTCGCAGGCCATGTGCAGCCGATAAAGCACTTCAGGCAGGCTCATCCGCTTCAAGCGCGCAATCAGCCAACTTATATTCTTGCCCCTCACGATCATAACCACCCGTTACAAAAGTAATTTAGTCAGAATAAAAATAGCATATTTTTTTCCCGACCACTATCTCGGATTAAGGGAAGCATCACAAAACGAGAAACGGCCCGCACGTATACACGCACGGGCCGTTCCAAGCACGGTCAAGAGGGTGAGGATGAAAATTACTTGTTACCCTTTCTCTGCATCTTTGCCCTGATGTAGATAGCCAGCATGTTCATGCTCAACACGAGGGTGATCAGAACGAGGGAAGTCCCGTACTGGATGTGCCTTGTCTTCTCAATCTCAGTACCGGCAGTAGCCAGAACGTAGATATGATAAGGAAGTGCCATCACATCATCAAAAAGTGATTCCGGCATTTCAGGGGTGAAGAACACAGCTGCGGTGAACATGATTGCTGCGGTTTCCCCAGCTGCCCTTGAGAGGGTCAGGATTGCACCGGTGAGCATTCCGGGCAAAGCGGCAGGCAGTACTACTTTATAAATAGTCTGCCACTTGGTGGCGCCAAGACCTAGGGATGCTTCACGGTAGGTCTGGGGAACGGACCTGAGTGCTTCTTCGGATGCTCCGATTACGAGCGGAAGAGCCAATGCACCGAGGGTACAGACCCCGGCCATAATACTTACGCCCATACCCATAACGGTAACGAACAAAGAAAGCCCGAAAAGACCGAAAACAACGGACGGAACTCCAGCGAGGTTATTGATCCCCAGACGGATAATACGCACAAGTCTGGGTGAGGTAGCATATTCATTAAGATAGATGGCAGTGGCGATCCCCCAGGGGAGAGCAATCATCAACGCGCCGTAGCTGAGTACGATGGTTCCCACAATACAGGGGAAGATACCACCGGCAGTCATGGACTCACGCGGTGCTTCGGTCAGGAACTCCCAGCTCATAGCCGGCAGGCCGTAGTAAAGCACAAAGCCGACGATGATCAGCAGAGCAATACCGTTAATGGCAGCAGCGCCTTTAAAAAGCAGGAAGACCACTTTCTGGATCTTCTCCCTCATTGAATAATTATCATTACCCGGTTCCATCATGGTCTCGGCTACTTCAATATTACTTTCCATCATGGAATCCACTTGTTCAATTGTTTCAGCGTTGTTCATTTCTTTCACCAATTATTATCCCGTGCGTTTCAGTTACAGGGTAGCGGAACCGACCTGTTTGTATTTATGGGCCACGTAATCCGCAATAAGGTTGAAAGCCATGGTAAACAGGAAGAGCACCATGCCAATTGCGAAAAGCGCGTAGTAATGGTCACTGTGGAAGGGAGCTTCACCCATTTCAGCAGCAATTGACGCGGGCATGGGGCGGACCGGATCAAAAATCGATGTCGGCAGCAAACCTGCACCACCGGCAACCATGAGAACAACCATAGTTTCACCGATAGACCGGGCCATACCGAGGATAACCCCGGTGGAGATACCTGACAGGGAAGCGGGAACAATCACCTTGTAAATTGACTGCCAATGGGTGGCACCCAAAGCAAGGGAAGCCTCTTTAAGTTCAGGTGGAACGGAATAAATTGCATCCTCGGAAATACTGGTGATGGTCGGCACAGCCATAAAGGCCAGCATGACCGAAGCATTAAAGAGGTTAAGACCGACTGCGATATCAAAAGTATCCTGCAGGAAGGGAGCAACCACGACCATACCGAAGAAACCGATAACAACCGAAGGCAGTGCAGCCAGCATTTCAACTGCGGGCTTAACAATATTACGTATTTTAAGCGGTGCAATCTCAGCCAGATAAATAGCTGTCATAACCCCGAGAGGAATAGCGATAAGAGAAGAAAGAAGAGTAACCGATCCCGAACCGACAATCAGGGGCCAGATGCCGAAGGCAGGATCATCTTCATCTGTCGGATACCATTCATGCCCGAAAAGAAAATCGCCCACGGAGACATGTTTGAATATGGGCAGTCCCTCAACAAAGAGAAATATCATGATCAGGAAAAGGACCATAATGGATGTGAACGCGGTAACGAGAAATACTGAATGAATTATGCGCTCAGTTGTGCGCCTGCCGAGTGAAAGTCTGGAAAGAGAAAAGATTACAACACTCAGAAAAGCAAGAATTCCACAGAGCACATACCAGCCTGTGGATCTGGAAGAGATCATCTTTTCTGTGCTGGTTTTAATAAGGGTCAGTGCTTCAGCATCTGCTTTACTCTTACCCATAACTGCAGGATCAGTGCGGACATAGGTGTAAACCCTGTTCAGCTCAGCGTTGAGCTCTTTCATCCTGAGTTCTTTTTCTGCCCTGCTCAGACCTGTTTCTTCTGTGGACTCAGCAACTTCATGGGTGGAAAGCATCATGACTTTCTTGAGCGCACCGGTAGCACTCATGGAATAGTCTCCCCTCTGCGCCACCTTTTCCGCTGAGGTAATGAAAATCTGTTCAGCTTCAGTGCGCACACCCAGCTTATAGGCATATACTCCGGTCACAACTGTGAGGGTTATGAGCAGTAAACAGATATTGCGGGACGTTATCACGACTTTTCCCCTGATATAAAATTTGTTATTACGTTTGCTTAAGAGACTTGAAATTCCGGGGGGACTTTGAAGTCCCCCCGGACCTTGTTTTTATTCTATCGGACCCGGCTTTTCCGGAAAGCCTGTACTATTTTACGGGAATGAAACCGGTGTCAGCAGCAAGCTTCTGACCTGCGGGGCTCATCATGAAGTCAAGAAGAGCTTTAGTTTCGCCGGTGGGTGCACCGGGGGTGTAGAGGTTCAGGCCACGGGAGATGGGGTAGGAACCGTCTTTAGCAGTAGCAACGGAAGCTCCAACACCATTTACAACAACACCCTTGAGCTCTTTGTTCAGGTAAGCAAGACCAACGTAACCGATGGCTTTTTTGTTCTTGGATACAGCCTGAGCAACAGCACCGTTGGAAGCCTGAAGCAGAGCGCCGGGGAATACACGGTGCTTCTTACCGTCTTTCTTCATTACTTTGCTTTTCCAGCAGTCGTAGGTACCGGAGGAGGTGTCACGGGAGATAACAACGATCTTTGCATCATCGCCGCCAACTTCTTTCCAGTTGGTAATTTTACCGGTGTAAATGCCCCAGAGCTGATCTTTGGAAAGCTTGGAAACGGGGTTGCCGGGGTTTACAACGGGAACGATGCAGTCAAGAGCAACGATGAACTGGGTAGGCTTGCGGCCGTTGTCGGTAGCTTTCTGAATTTCGCCGCCTTTCATATCGCGGGACATCATAGCGATATCGGTGGTGCCGTCGATCAGTGCTTTAGCACCGTTGGAGGAACCGCCACCGGAGATGGAGATGGAAACATTGGGGTTGGCCTTCATGAAAGCTTCAGCAGCTTTCTGCATGAGAGGCAGAACAGTGGTGGAACCTTTAACCTGAATGGAACCTGCAAATGCGGAACCTGTAAAAGCCATTACCATTACAGCAACGAGAGCAATAATTCTTTTCATTTCTTCTTTTCCTCCAAAGAATGGAATTTTGATTTCAGACTCAGTTTCTTTTTACCGCGTCCGTTTTCTAGCGTTGAGCAATGGTCTATCTGAACTTAGTTACAAACCTGTTACGCGTAAAAGAAAGATCAGTTACAGTGTAACTTCTGCACACCACACTCAAAATAAATCAAATAAAAACAAACTATTACACACATTGCCTTTTGCATATTCTTTGAAACAAAAACGCTGAAAGCTGTTTAATGACGTGCTGGCATAGGGATTGCTTCTGTTACGTAAGACTCAAATCCAATATTGCGGAGTAAGCACAATGAAATGCAGATATGTCATAATCGGCGCGGGTCCCACGGGCCTTGGCGCGGCTCGTCGACTTTCTGAACTCGGTGAAAAATCATTCCTGGTACTGGAAAAAAATTCCTGGCCCGGAGGGCTGGCTTCCAGTTTTACCGATTCAAAAGGATTTACATGGGACATTGGCGGGCATGTGATGTTTTCCCATTACGACTATTACGACAATCTCATTGAAGAGCTTCTAAAGAGCGAATACATCGAGCATCTGCGTGAATCTTGGGTCCGTATTCTTCAAAGCTGGGTTCCATATCCATTCCAGAACAACATCCGTTACCTGCCCAATCAGGAAAAATGGGAATGTGTGCGCGGACTCCTGCCCGGGGAACGTTCCGAAGAACAACCGAATAACTTCCTTGAATGGATTCATTCTATTTTCGGCAAAGGTATCGCCAAACATTTTATGGAACCTTACAATTATAAGGTATGGGCCACCCGTCCTGAAAACATGTCCTTCTCATGGATCGGCGAAAGGGTCAGCGTAGTCGACCTGCGTTCCGTGATCAAAAATATCTTACTTGAACAGGATCAGCTCTCATGGGGACCGAACAACAAATTTAAGTTTCCCCTTAAAGGCGGGACCGGAACCATTTTTAAAAGATTAGCTGAAACTGTTTCCGATCATATTAAATATGATACCCACGTCGCTGCCATTGATCCGCAGGCTAAGACCGTTACAGACACAAAAGGGAACATTTATGAATTCGAACACCTGCTTAACACCGGTCCCATAGACATTCTTGCTTCCCGCTGGCTGTCTGACCCTACAGACCAGCTTGTTAACGCTGCCCATGCGCTCAAACACAATAGTGTGATTGTTGCCGGTATCGGACTCTCCAGTTCCAAACCGGATTCTCGCTGCTGGATGTATTTCCCAGAGAATGACAACCCGTTTTACAGGGTTACCAATTTTCATAACTACTCGCCCAACAACACTCCGGACCCCGGTAAAGGGCGGGCACTTATGTGTGAAGTTTCCTACTCTGATGAGAAGGTTATCGATAAGAACAACATAATCAGAGAAATTGAAAACGGACTGGTCAATACATCCATGCTTAAAGAGGAAGACCGCAAAAATATTATTTCCCGCTGGTCAATTAATGTGGATTACGGCTATCCCGTCCCTTGCCTGCAACGCGATGAAGCGTTAAAAGTTCTACAGCCTGCCCTTGAATCCATGGACATCTATTCCCGCGGCCGCTTCGGTGGCTGGAAGTACGAAGTTTCCAACATGGATCATTCTGTGATGCAGGGTGTTGAATGGGCTGAACGGATGATTAACGGACAGCCGGAAACCACATACAGGATCAGTTAAGCACATGACAATTTCCACCGCCACTTATGAACATCGGCGGGAGAATGTCCGCAAACGCCTTAAGGATCGCGGACATCCCCCTCTTCTGGTCAGCTTCGCAGCCAACCGCTACTATCTCAGCGGCTTTGAACTTCACGATCCTCAGTGCAATGAAACAGCAGGTTGGCTGATCATTGATCCTGCAGGCCGTGACTTCCTGCTCACCGACCCTCGTTACCACGATGCGGCCCGCAAAGTCTGGAATGAAGATGACATCTTCATTTATTCCGGGCGTAAATTTGATGCTCTGCGCGAATTCTTCAAGTCCAACGGATTCAAAAAGATTTCCTACGATCCGAAGTCCATTAATATTTTCGAGCATGAAAAGCTCAATGAATTCTGTGAGCTCAAGCCTGTTTCCGGGCTGGTTGAAGATCTGCGTCTGATCAAGGATGAGAATGAAATCAAGCTCATGGAAGAATCCTGCGCTTTGAACCACAAGGTTTACGAGCTGCTTGAATCAAAGCTGGTTCCCGGGCGTACCGAAGCTGAAATCGCATGGGATGTGGAACAGCTTTTCCGCAATAACGGAGCTTCTGAGCTCGCTTTCCCCTCCATTGTCGGCATCGGCCCCAATGCGGCCCTGCCCCATGCCATCCCCGGCAGTGACAAGTTGGAGGAAGGCTCACTGGTGCTCATCGATATGGGTGGTCGCATGGGCGATTACTGCTCTGACCAGACCCGTACTTTCTGGGTCGGCGACAAGCCTTCCGACCGTTTTCTCACCGTGCGCGATCAGGTACAGGAAGCCCAGATGGAAGCCATCAAGGTGCTGCGTCCCGGACTGCCCATCCAGCATGCCTACCACACAGCTAAGGCTGTTTTTGAGAAATACGGGGTCGAAAAGTACTTTACCCATTCGCTGGGACACGGTATCGGCCTTGAAACACATGAGCCGCCCAGTGTCAGTCCCATTGCTTCCGGTGAACTGAAACCGGGTATGGTCATCACTGTGGAACCCGGACTCTACTACCCTGATTGGGGCGGTATCCGCTGGGAATACATGGTGCTCATCACTGAAGACGGATATAAAATTTTATAGAAGATGCCTCCGGCGTCCAGAGAAACTTTTGGAAAAAGTTTCTCTGGACTCTTCAAAAACTTTTAATAAGGCTTCGCCTCTTCGTAGGGGGCGAAGCACTAAATTATATATGGCCCGTAGAAAAAGAAAACCTCGCCCGCGTCCTTTGCCCCCGCCGCCGGATAATTCCTGCCGCATGTATATCCAGATTGCACCTTCTGATATTGCAATCTTTCGTTTCCTTATGGAGGCCGTGGACAACCTCGCCCTTTTCACCATTGCCGACCGATTCAAAGGGATTCTCCTGCTGCGCTTCAGTCCGCATCAGGAACGGGAATTCCGTGAATTCATGAATGGACTCAAGCAGGAAATCGACATCAAATTCCTGCCCAACCCTTCTGAGCCGGCATAGTTTTATTATTATCTGTATTTTTCAGCCCGACACTATTAAGTGTCGGGCTTTCTTATTTTCAGGGTCCATACTTTAAAATATGAATCTAGTTTCATATTTATTGACAATATGAATATGAATTTATATTCATAAAACATATTTATAGACTTCGGAGTAATAATGAGCAGAGCACCAGTCCAGAAAAGAAGTAAAGAAAAGAAGCGACGGATCATTGTCGCCGGGATGAAGCTACTCTCAGAAAAAGGATTTCACGGGACAGGAGTTACTGAGATAGCAGAAGAAGCCAAGGTTTCAGTGGGGTCATTCTACAGTTACTTCAAGGATAAAAAAGACCTTCTGGATCAAGTCAGCGAAGCATATGCAGCCAGCATAACCAAAGGAGTTTACGGTGATTTTGCGAGCAATGCCCCATATGCGAAAGGGCCACGAAAAATAACCGCTTATATAGTTGAAACAGCAAAGCAGGCCCACACCCTTTCAACAGAACTCCACCGGGAAATGCTGGCCCTAAAAAACAGGGAACCCCATATGGCAAAACTGGATCGCAGCATCGTTAAAGCCCTAGAATCCGGGATAGTAGAAATTTTACGAAACTGCGAAGATGCTGTTCGAATCATAGACTTGGATGTTGGCGCAAGACTTGTCAGCGGAGCAATTGAAGAGACAATGCATCGGTGCTTTCTTGAGGCCGGAGAACCGGATACAGAAATTTTTTTTACTGAGCTGGCAGAAATGTGCCACCTATATCTTTTCAAAAAAGAATAACGCTCAACAAACGGTTTTTGTTGCACTTTCTTTTAAACTGTTGGATTATGATTCTGTCTGGAATTCTATTCATATGCAATTGCAACGGTGCTGATATCAACCGGAAAAATAGTGGAGCAGATTATGGAAGAGCGCAACAGAAGTGTATTCGGAGTCGGACTGAAGATCTTCAAACCAACAATTATCTACGGCCTAGCTGCCTTGATCATTACTCTGATCTTTCCCAAAATTTTCTTAATGACTTTCCTGCCCAGTGCGGCGTTCAATATTCTGGGCGGCATGCTGCTGGGAATCGGAATAGCCTTCCTCTTTATCTCCGGGGTGACAGTAAAAAAAGCAGTGGAAGAAGAACGGCTTGAAACCACAGGAACTTTCGCCATAGTGCGCAACCCGCTCTACTTTGCGTGGATAGCGTTCATCTTCACCGGAAGTGCCATTGCCACTCAGGCTTGGCTGCTCTTTGGCATGTGCTTTGTGGCTTATTACAAATTCCTGCACCACATTCCCGAAGAAGAAGCTGTTCTGGAAGAACTTTTCGGTAAGGAATACTTGGACTACAAAAAGCAAGTCCCATCAATTGTTCCCAACCTGAAAGAACTGCTCTAAAATTTAGCTAGAGATAGTATAAAAAAAGTCTGGTCATTTCTGGCCAGACTTTTTTGTTTTTAAAGCGCTTCAACTGAAACGCAGCAGATGCTATCATGTCCCGCCCGGACAATGATAGTGAGCCCGGTTCCGGGCAAAGGGAACATTCTCGGACGGACGTTTTCCCCCGGAACAGGATTCAAAGGTCGGTGCATAGCGGGTGGAGGATTTCTCCATCACAATACAAAAAAGATCTCTGGGAAGCGCACCCTCTTCGATCCGTTCAATGGACTTAATCTTGAAGCCACTGGCCAGCCCGCGAAGTTTATCTTCACTGAAAAAATGGACCGCAAATTTCCCAACCTCATACAGGTTCTCCCCCAGATGTTCCCCGGCACGGTAATGGCGGTCAAAAATGGATCGCACCGAATAAATTGCCAGACCGCCGGGCTTGAGCACCCGGTGCAATTCACTCAAAGCACAGGAGATCTCAGCCATGGTAAGTTCCATGCACAGCAGCATGTGAGAATAACAGGCATCAAAGGATTCAGATTCAAAAGGAAGCGGTTTGCGAATATCGAAAAAACAGGAATCTATATAGGAAGAAAGAGAGGAAGCAATGGCTTTGGAAGAAATTTCATCAACGGCCCGGGTGGAATAATCAAGGGCTGTAACCTTGATACCGTCCCCAGCAAACAAAAAAGTATCACGCCCCTGCCCGCAACCAGTCTCCAGCACGGAACAGACGTCATTTTCCCGGAACAACTCTAACGACTTCTGAGCTAGCGCACTGGGTTGTTCCCCGAAGTAGCTTTCGGACTCTGTAAAAATTTGATCCCAAAGCTCTTGTTGCTTAGTAAAAGCATTCATTACCGGCTTCATTACCCCTCCCTGAAATAACCAGTACGGTAGGTAATATTACAGCCAGCCTGACTTGGCAACTACTGAAATGCAGCAATTACCCCTTAAATTCGACATTCCCAGTCTCATAAGAACACACTGATTACGTCAGAAATCAGCCCTGCCTATCCATACTCCGGTAATTGATAGCTTCAGCCAAATGCTGGACCTGAATCATTTCAGCTCCAGCCAGATCGGCAATGGTCCGCGAAATACGCAGGATGCGGGTATATGCACGGGCTGAAAGTCCAAGACTGCGCACAGCCTGCTCCAGAAAAGCGTGCTCAGCTTCACTGAGCTTGCAGAATTTCTCCAGCGATGAACCGGACAACTCGCTATTGGTCAGAATATCCATATCCTTGTAACGCTCGGCCTGAATATCCCGCACCCGCTCAATATTAGCACGCATGGATGCAGAGTCCAGACCGGAGGGATCGCGCAAATCCTTATACTCCACTGCCGGGACCTCAATCTGCAAATCAATACGATCCAACAACGGCCCGGAAAGCTTGGAACGGTAACGGCCAACAGCCTGCGCAGAACAAGTACAGGCATGCCGTTCATCAGTAAAATATCCACATGGACAAGGGTTCATGGCCGCCACAAGCATGAAATCTGCCGGATAAGAAAGAGACATGGCCGCACGCGAAATAGTCACTTCGCCCCCCTCTAAAGGCTGGCGCAAAACCTCGAGCACATTCTTTTTAAACTCGGGGAGCTCATCAAGAAAAAGTACGCCGCGATGGGCCAAAGAAACTTCACCCGGCTTAGGGTAGGCTCCGCCGCCGATAAGTCCGGCATCGGAAATAGTATGGTGCGGCGCCCGGAAAGGACGGGTGACCATAAGCGACTTATCGCGCTCCAACTGACCGGAGACACTGTAAATCTTGGTTACTTCCAATGCTTCTTCAAAGACCAGCGGGGGAAGCACCGTGGGGATGCGTCGGGCCAACATGGTCTTACCACTGCCCGGAGGACCGATAAAGAGCAGGTTGTGATTCCCCGCAGCTCCAATCTCAATGGCTCGCTTGGCATGTTCCTGCCCTTTGACCTCTGAGAAATCCATACCGAATGCCTGCCGCCCGGACCAAAGCAAGTCCGTATCTACCTTTGCAGGCTCAAGACTCTCCTCACCGATCAGGAAATTAGCCAGTTGTGACAGGGTTGCCACCCCGTATACGGAAAGCCCCTCTACCACCGCAGCTTCATTGACGTTCTCAGGGCTGACAATAAGCCCCTTTGCTCCTTTACGTCTGGCTTCAATGGCCAGCGGAAGTACTCCATGAACAGGTTTAACCCCACCGCTCAAAGAAAGTTCCCCGGCCAAAAACCAACCCTCCAGGGCCGACTGGTCAATTACCCCTGCTGCACCGAGCAAAGATGCTGCCAAAGGCAGGTCATACGCTGATCCGGCCTTGCGGATGTCTGCCGGAGCAAGGTTCACAGTAATACGTGATGGAGGAATACGATATCCGGAGTTCTTAAGGGCAGAGAACACGCGCTCCTTACTTTCCTTGACCGCCCCCTCGGCCAGACCGACCATGGTAAATGCGGGCATACCCTGCCGGGTCAAATCAACTTCCAAATCAACTTTAAAGGCATCAATGCCCATAAGGGCGGCACAGGAAACTTTAGCAATCATTGAACTTCCAGCGGTAAAAATTGGTATTTAAATTTATAATCGGCTTTTTGATATATGTTTTGCACGCCCAAAGCAAGGAAGAGGCGAAAACGCCTGACCTTTTTCAGCATGATTAATCCCGGCGATGATAATTTTTGCCATTCACCTTGCCTGCGTTTATATTATGAATGGAAACAGACAGCTTAATCATTCAAAGGATCATTAAAGTGAAAGTTTACCTCATCAAAGCATCGGCCCCCGGTCTATTCAAGGAATACAAAAAATACATGGGTGCGCCTCCGCAGAATATTTTCTCCCTTGCCGCCGCTACCCCACGCAGAGTGATAGTGGATATGTGCGATGAAACGCAGGACATGAAGCCGAAAATGAATACTGACGCGGATATCGTGGTTATCTGTTTCCATACCCCGGATGCGGTGCATGCTTATAAAATGGCAGATAAATACCGCTCCAAAGGAAAAACCGTGGTCCTCGGCGGTCTGCATCCCAGCTTCATGCCTGACGAAGCGGAACAACATGCCGATGCCTTGCTCGTCGGTGAAGTGGAAGGAATCTGGACCCAACTTCTCAAGGATTACAAAGACGGGACCCTCAAAACAAGGTACCAGCGCAGCACTCCGGTAGATATGGCTAAACTGCGCCCTTATCCTACGGGAATCATTCCTGCTTCCCGATACAAAGGGATCTGGTCAGTGCTGGTTTCGCGCGGGTGTGTACACCGCTGCGAATTCTGCGTTATCCCGCCATTCTTCAAAGGCAAGTACCGTTTGCGGCCCATTGAAAATATTGTCGCGGAGATCAAAGCCGCTCCGGCCAAATGGTTTGAGCTGCACTCCGACAACCTGACCGCGGACCGCGACTATACCATAGAACTTTTCAAGGCGCTCATACCCCTGAACATCAAATGGGTTGGGGAGTCGACCATCAAAATGGCACAGGATGAAGAGCTCTTGCGCCTTGCTGCGGAAAGTGGCTGCGAATTACTGCTGGTCGGTATTGAGACTCCCTCACAGGCGGCCTTGAGCAGTTCCGGCAAAAAATTTGTTTCCCCTGCGGAAGTCCGTGCGGCAATTGATAAATTTCATGAATACGGAATCAAGATCAGCTCTTCCATGATCTTCGGCTTCGATTCCCACACCAAAGATATTTTTCAGGAGAGCCTCGACTTTGTTAATGAAATCGGCATCGACGAGGTTGAGTCGGTTATCCTCTGCCCCTTTGCCGGAACGCCCCTCTATAAGAGACTAGAAGCTGAAGGCAGGCTACTGACCAAGGACTGGTCCAAATATGATTGCAGTCAGGCTGTGTTCAAGCCCAAACACATGACCCAGAAAGAGCTAGAAGAAGGGGCAACATGGTTCTGGAAGCAGATAAAAAAAAAGTCACCGCTTTCCGGTGGCGGAGTTACCTCAGCTACTGGTGGCCGTTCTAATCACAAAAAAACAGGAAGCAAAACGGGCAAGACCATGCGCAGCGGAAACCTGAAATGGAAATCCATACTAGCGCTGGCCCTGATCGGAACAGCTGTGCTTATGGACATGCCATGGCTCTGGGGAATCCTATTCCTGCTCTGGGTAATCATGGACCTGAAAAACAGGCAGACCTATCTGCTGGAAGAAATTCCCCGGGACAGCAACCCCATCCTCTATTGGATAATCGTAACCATGTGGTTCTGCTTTACCATGGCCGCACTTAGCTGGCATCCGGCAGTGTATGGATATATATACAGGGAGTTACCAGAAGAAAGTTATCTCAGTAGCTCCATACCTAAAACATATATTCCGAAAGTCACCACTGTTTATGCAGCACCAAAATATAAAGCAGTCAATTTCGGCATGACCTTAAGCATTCCTGAACAATGGACTGTGGCTAAGGTCAAAACTGAAGACGGTCCGGAAATCAATGCTGAAGCTCCCCGGCAAAGAGCGGAAATCACGGCCCTACGTATCAACATGGGGCAAAAACTTTCCATTCCGGCCATCACAGAAATCATGGAAGGGGAAATAAGTAAGGGAATTCCCTTTATCAGCTCCGGTGCGGGAACAGAATTAGCGAAGATAAAGCCGGACTACAAAAATTTTGAAATAAGCTTCAGGGAATATAAAGGGACACTCCATAATGAAAAGCTGGATGTAATTGTCGGTTATGGCAGGCAGCAAGAGAATGCTTACATAATCATCGGCATCTGCGGCTCGGATGATCCGAGCATGCAGAAGGAAGTGATCACTGTGCTGAAGTCTTTCAAGCCATAAAAAACAAAAGCCCCTGCTGTCAGTTCACAGCAGGGGCTTTTTGCTTAGCTGATGTTTTTGCGCCAGCGCCCTTTGATGAACCCATCCAGAACAGACTTGATCCGCCCATGATCACCCTTCAAGGCTGCGAACGGTTTGTCCCGCAACAAATCAAACAAGCCTTCAAAACTAGCGGAATCCCTTGTTACATTCACGTAGCCCATGGTCCAATCACCAAATCCACGTTCTTCGACTTCACGCCGAAGTAAAAGTACAACCGCACCATGTCTTCGGTCATAAGATATTTGTTCATATAATGAATCCACATTTTCCGCGGGTCCTTCCAAAACCTGAAGGAAAGAACCGTCCACGCAAAGCAGAATTCCGGTTATCCCCAATGCGCCATTATTTTTCCGCGAAACATCAAGCAATTCGTGCAGAAAACTCTCCTCAACAGGCTGCGTAGCGCTACTGGCATAGACAATCTGCAAATATCCCATATATCCACCTGCCTCCGATAAATTCAAAATTTAAGACCGAGTAATTTAAAATTACCCCGACTATATTTTTCCTGCAATACCCAAAAAATGGCAGCCACCAAATGACTGCCATTCGTAATCCAACGCCAAACCTACTTAACTTATTTTTTAAGCTGATCCTTGAGTTCTTTACCATCATGCCATGCCTTACCGATCTTGCGACCAAGTCCCCAATAATGGTTGTCGGGCATGGAAAGGGTCATTGGCTTAACTTTTTCAATATCAATATAACCGTCAGTCATGTATTTATCTTCGGTCCAGGTGCCCACCAGCTCGCCAATGAAAATCATATTAGTATCCAGTTCTACAGTCTTGACCAACTTGCACTCCATGGCAATGGGGCAATCCTTGATCAGGGGAGCTTTTTTCAATTCACCGTAGTGGAGATCAAAAAACTGTGATTTATCCACCCGCTTACCGGAAAGCAGCCCCATAAGGTCGGTTTCCTTATGCATGCCTTCGTGGGGGATGTTGATCGAGAACTCGCCGCTTTCGACAATACCGAGGCCAGTGGCGTGGTTCTTGTTTACCGTAACCGCAAAAAGGCAGGGCTGATAATTAACCCGGGTCAGCCATGCAAGAGCCATAAAGTTTGCCCTACCTTCGTAATGGGTGCCCACGATGGACTGCGGTTCCGGCAAAATAAATGCGTTGTTTCCAATGTTGATCCTGCTCATTTTCTTCTCCTTTTTATTTGTATATACATGTGTATATGCAAATGAAACTATAAAAAAATATACCTATGCGTCTTCCAATTTGCGTCCGGCCTCAAAAACAGAGGAGGTCAGCAGCTTACCTTCTTCTTCGCCCAAAATTTCGCTGTACCGCAGATAAAGATTCTTCCATCCTTCAGCAATGGATTCGCGCAATGCCTCACCAGCCTCGGTGGGATACACTCTTGAAAGCTTTCCTTCAGTCTTACGTTCCACAAAGCCCTTCTTCTGCAAACTGTCCACAAAACGGGTCACTGTTGAGGGAGCAAGATGCAGAGCTGCGGTAAGATCCTTCTGAATAATTCCGGGCTGTTCATTGACCAGCATCATCAAAAAAGCATGTGCCGGGGAAATTCCTGTCTCTGCAAATGCTTCATCCGCAAGCCTGCCAACAACACGGGACAAGGTGTTAACCGTGAAGAACAAGCAGTTGCTGAGGTAGTCTGATATTTGTGGCTGGTCAGTCATTTGCACATACAACTATCAACCATGCCCGTGCCAGTCAAGCAACAAAATCATTCTTTTATGTTTTCGGACCAGTCTTTGGTACCGCCCTGCTTGACAAATTGAACAATCTTATAATCTTCCCGCAAAATGTGCTCAAGCAACCAACTGGATATCAATTCTTTTATGGTTTCAGGGGTAACCTCCTCATAGTGAAATCTGGCTGCCCGTAATGATTTCACACTCCCTTTAAGCTTTGCATGAAGCTGGCGATGCTCCTGAATATGGGGATATTCAATCTTCTCCATATACTTTTCTTCAGCATTAAAGTGCAGGACAGTATATTCATGCAGCTGGCCCAGCATCCGGTCTACAGCAGTATCCTTCTCGCCCTTTTCAAAAGCCTCAAGAACATCGTTAACCATGCCTATCAATGATCTATGCTGTTCATCAATCTCTTCAATCCCCAGATTCAAACCGTCATGCCACTCAATTCTGGTCATGCTTCCCCCTCAACTACAGATATATGCTCAATTATCGAGACCATACACCATTTAGTTAAGCTGTGCCAATAATGCACAGCAAAGAAACATCTATTTTTTCAAACCAAGAGCAGCATACACTGCATTCATATCCACACTCTCACGCACAACTGCAGCAAGACGGTCAAGCCCTTCTTCCATATTGAAAATCGACTGCACCTTGCCCAGCTTTGCTAACCCCTTGCGCACACGCAGGGAATCCACAAACCAACGCCGGAATTCATCGGCATCAAAAATGCCATGCAGATAAGTCCCCCAGATCAGACCGGACTTGGAACCGAACCCCAAAGCCTTGGAAACCGGAACGCCCCCGCTGATCCCCTGCGGCACAATAGCCGCCCGCACTGTGGGCAATAAAGGCTCGGTCTTACCGTGATGAATCTCATACCCCACAACTTCCAGCTTACTCTGGGAATGCATGCCTGTTGTGCGGGTCAGGGTCTTTTCCGGTGCAAGAGTGGTCTGCAAAGGCAGCAGGCCCAGCCCTTCGGCAGAACCGCCGGATTCAATTTCATCCGGGTCGCTGATGAACTGTCCCAGCATCTGGAACCCTCCACAGATGCCCACAATTAGCGCTTTATCGCGCAACCCTTTTACTGCATCAGCCAGACCTGACTCACGCAGATGGGCAAGATCGGATAGGGTGGATTTGCTGCCCGGTAAAATAATGGCATCGGGAGTACCGAGGTCTTCAACCCGGTCCACCACCCGCAGGTTCACATCCGGCTCACCCTTTAGGGAATCAAGGTCAGTGAAGTTGGAAATACGAGGAAGGTCAATGCAGACCACATCTACTGAGTCCTTGCGCTTTCCTTCTGAACCTGACTTTTTCAAATCTTCTTTAAAGGAGACAGAATCCTCATCCGGCAACCCGAGATTACCGATATAGGGAATGGTTCCCAGCACGGGCTTTCCGGTATGACTAAGGGTAAAATCAAGGGCCGGGGTCAGAAGTGAGGCATCCCCGCGAAATTTATTGAGCAGGAATCCGCAGACCAATTCCCGTTCTTTCGGCTCCAGCAAATCCATGGTCCCGGCAAGGGAAGCGAAAACCCCGCCCCGGTCAATATCCCCGGTGATAAGCACCTTGGCCTCGGCATAATCAGCCATGGCCATGTTCACGATATCGTGCTGCTTAAGGTTGATCTCCGCAGGACTGCCTGCACCCTCGATAACCATGACATCCACATCCCCGCTCAGAGAGTCGTAGGCATTCTTGACCGCTTCAAAGGCCGTAGGTTTGTACTCCACGTACTTCTTGACCTTCATATTGCCCACAGGCTTACCCATAACAATCACCTGCGAACCAATGTCACTACCCGGTTTAAGCAGCACCGGATTCATGCGCACATCCGGGGCCAGCTTGCAGGCCGCGGCCTGAGTAACCTGCGCCCGCCCCATTTCCAGACCGTCATCAGTAACAAAGGAATTGAGTGACATGTTCTGGGCCTTGAAAGGAGCAACGCTGAAACCATCTTGCAAAAATATACGGCAGAAGGCTGCGGCAAGGATTGATTTCCCGGCATTGGAACAAGTTCCCTGAATCATCAGGGCCGGAGTCTTCTTGGGCTTGGGTGCGGAAACGTCCATGCCGGAGAAGGACCGCAATCCATCAAGCAGGACCCGGTTTTCTTCTTCTGTACGCACCGCAATGCGGAAATAGGTGGAATCCAGACCGTCGAAGTTGTCGCAATGGCGTACCGCCACCCGGTTCTTAATCAAATGCTCAATCACCCCGGAAGCATCCATGCCCACCCGCTGCACCTGACAAAGCATGAAATTGGCCTGCGAAGGCAAAGCCCTGATACCGGGAACCTCCAGAATTCCCTGCGCTAATTCCTCACGCAAACGGACCGTGGTCTCAATGGTATTGCGTTCATATTCGTCATCCCGCAGACAACGCAGCCCCACCTTCTGGGCCAGAATATTCACCGACCAGCAGGGCAACACATTCTTGATCTCCATGATAATATCAGGCGAGGCAAAGGCCAAACCCAAGCGCAAACCGGGGATGGCGTAAAATTTGGTCATGGAAACAACGGTGATCACGTTGGGTGGACGCTGCCCAGCCAGACGTTCCAGCCCCGGCACAAAGTCGGCAAATGATTCATCAACCACAAAACGGGAATCAGGATGCTTACGAGCCAGAGCTTTCAAGTCCACAGGATCAAAGGCCGTCCCGGTAGGGTTGTTGGGCTGGGCCAGAAAGACCAACGCCGGAGCTGCGGAGAGAAAAGATGAAAGGGTATCAAAATCCGGGGCAAATCCGCGCTGTGGATCAAGGGGGATATGTTCAGTCTTCAGTCCGGCAAGCTTGCAGGAACGTTCGTAATCCACGTAACAGGGAACCGGGATCACCGCCCGCTTGAATCCGCCCACCCGGGCAATGGCCGCAATCAGCTCCGAGGCCCCGTTACCGGCCACACACTCAGTAGGCCAGACCGAAAATTTCTCACAGGCGGCAAGGGTAAGCTCAGAACATTCCGGGTCGGGATAGCGGTCCACTTCTGCAAGTGCCCGACTAACTTCCTGCTGCAACCATGCGGGCGGCCCCAGCGGGTTGATGTTGGCAGAAAAATCCACAATTTCCGAAGAAGGACACCCGGCCCGGTCCGCCAGCTGGCTCAGATTACCACCGTGGGTATATTTCCTTTTTTCAGCTTCAATTTCAGTAAGTTGTTCTTTTAAGGACTGCTCGTTAAAAGACTTCATACGCTCTCTCCGTTGGATGAAGGAAATTTATATTCAATGTATAACTGGAAATGGAACCGGGTTCAAATGAGACTTTAAATTTCATACTGGCGAAACAAACTGAAGCCGTATACCATCAGGAAAATTCAAAAATATCGATCTAAATCGGGAGAGACACCATGAAGTATCAGGCTATCAATTTCAAGGACAAACTTTCGAAATTCCACGAACATTGGTCCCCGCGAGTAATTGCGGAAATGAACGACTACCAATTCAAGCTGGCTAAGTTGAAAGGTGAGTTCGTCTGGCACGACCACAAAGACACCGACGAAACCTTCATGGTCATAGAAGGAGAGCTGGACATCCTCTTCCAGGATGGAAAAATTACCCTTAAAGCAGGAGAAATGTACGTTATCCCCAAAGAAGTTGAGCACAAACCCGTTGCTGCAGAAGAATGCAAGGTCATGCTTATTGAACCACGCGGTGTTGTAAATACCGGGGAAGCTGAAGGCGGAGAGCTTACTGCTGAGAATGATGTTTGGGTTTAAAAGCTCTGTGTACATGAGCCAAAAGCTGCCGACCCTCAACCTTCGGCAGTGAAGCAGGAGCACAATCTCTCTGCATTGCCCGCATCAATAATTTCGGAATTTCCTTCATATCCTGATATTCATATACCCCGTCAAACGCCACATAGCTTCTGGCTGCGTGTTGACTGGCAACTACGGGGATGCCAGCCCGCAACAATTCGGGAATCTTCGTTAATGCTCCTGCACCGACATCTTGATGCAATATACAGGCATTGCACTCTGTCAAAAGCTCACTCAGTCCAGCATCACTTACTCCACCTAAAACATTTACTATCTCAGGCACGTTCTTACAGTCAAAAAACCGGTCCACACCGTATCCGGCCATAACAAGAGGTATATTTCCTCCTGTGATCTCAGGCCAGTTATTAATTAACTTCTTCATTCCGAATAGCGTCGGCGGATTGTAAGCTGTCCCCATACAAAGACAAAATTTTTTCTTTGACTTGCGGCGGGCAATACGAACTTTTGCCAACATGGCTTCGCTATCCTCAGAGGGGAAATATGGATAATTATAACATTCAACGCCATTATTTCGAAGAAACCAAGCATCTTCGTGGGATATGGTCAGGCATAAGGAAGATTTTGATACAACATCCACTTCTTCCTGCAACAACTCCCATTGCGGTTTTATCTGCATTGTACGGGGTAAAAATGATTCGATATTATGAATGACTGATATGACTGGGATATTCCTATCTGCAAGAACCTGCATTGTTTTCGGGAAAAAAACAGGATCATCGACAACAGCACCTTTGATACTGGCCTCTATAACGGCTTCAGATAGGTTCTGATCCAAATCTAACTGCGAAACAATATGTTGATTGAAGCCATAAAGCGAATCAAAATCCTGATCCGGAGAGAGCAGCGCCGATGTCAACGGACTCTTCATCGCTCTTTTATAAAGAGAAAGGTCGGCAAGCTCCACTCCGACCCCAGCCAAGAGTTCAGCTATCTGCCTTGTCCGCCTATTCCCGCCGTGTCCGCCTGATATTGCAGCGAATCTCGTTATATAAGGATACTCAGGTAACATTATTTTGCTCTAGGTTTAGGGGGCATAAAACCCGGTACACCCCTTACACAACTCCAGCTCATCCTTACGCCCTTCCTTAAAGGCCCGGATCATTTCCAGACGAGTGGGATGGGCCGCGAGTTCTTCAAGGGAGTTTTCCAAAACAGAACCAAACACACCGCGTTCGTTCAGATCATTGCAGCAGACCGTGACCTTGCCTTCGGGCAGGATGACCAGATTCTTTTGCAGCAAAAAGCAAACCTCGCCTACCCGCTGCTCGGCAATTACCCGGTAGCCGCTGTCATCAACACCTAAGTCGACACTACCGTCCCAATTATGTGGATTACGCACGCTGACCTTATCTGCCAATTGCAGAAGTGCAGCGAATTCCGGGTCTATTTCACCCCCGGGAAGCCCTTCGGCCGGGATCATGCAAATTATCTCAGTCTGCACTGGTTCCTTGGCCCGACTGTTAATATCTATGAAGGTTTGCACATTACGCCGGACCACATCCCACTTTGCGCCCTTACGGATGGATTCAAATGCAGCAGGAGAACCCCCGTCAATGCTGAAACGGACCTGTGTAACCGCCCTGCTGCGGCAGATTTGTTCGGAAACTTTGGGAGTCAGGAGCATACCATTGGTCAAAAGACCGATAGTTACTGAGGAAGGAATGGACGGACGATGGCGGCGAATTACGGAAAGCATCCCCGGCAGATCGGGGTGCAGCAGGGTTTCACCGCCATTATGCAGGTCAATACGCCGCAGATTCTTGAACACCCCGTTGCCCAGTTCCTGCATGACCTTTTCAAGCACCTCACGGGACATGACCTTGCGTTCCTTACCATGGTCCAAAGAACACCACTGACAACGCAGGTTACAGGAGGAGTTAAGCTCTAAATTAAACAAAGTTATCAATTCTGCATATAACATACCCAGATGTATTATACTAACATGCGTAACTTTAGAAGTTTTTTATTCAATCTTGCAACGCTTACGGGCAGCAATAAACTTTGGATGGGCATCAGGCAGCAGCTTGGAATAAATATCAAAAGCCCTGCGACATAGCTCGGCAGCTTCATCATGGTCACCGTGCTTCCTCTTACATTGGGCAACACGGGTACAACCATCAGCCACGGGAACAGACTCCTCGCCGTAAATAGCGACCGCCGCTGACAGAGCAGATTCATAAAGTGGAAGGGCTTCATTAAATTTGTCCGAATGCATAAAAACATCACCCAGCCCGGTCTGACATTTACTGATAATATTCCGGGTACATTCGTCAGTATCACAGGCCATGCCCAGCCCCTGCTTGAACAGGGCTTCCGCCTGCCAGTAGTCTTCAATGATCAGGGCCAGCTTCCCGGCCTCATAGATATGGACCACCCCGGCCTTGCCTGTTTCAATGCCCTTAACCAGAGCATCCATGGCTCCATCGTAATCAAGATCATTTTTTGCCAGCAGCCCCAGATGGAAATATGCATCTGCCTCACGCCGGGCATAAGCATCCCTCTTCACCTCGGACTCTTCCGCAATTCTGGTCCAGATAGCACGGGCCTCACCACTATCACCGGAGACAAGCATGGATTCTGCGGACTCTATCTCGGTTTCAGAAACCCACCCGCGCAGGATTTCCAGTTGCTCGGCAAGCCCGGAAATAGCTTTCACGGTATCTGAATACCCGGACTCAATAAAAAGTAACCGCTGTTCTGCCTCTTTTAAGGCCGCAGAGACCTTGTGGGACTCAGGGGAATCAACATCACGCAGCAACTGCAGGTCAACCTTCAGTTCCGCCACCCTATCGCGCAGGTCGTCCTCGTACTTCTCCAAAGTAAAATCCCCGCGACCGGGCATCTTCGGCTTGAGAACAGAAAAAAATACGATCAACACGGCAATGCCCGCAACAGCAAAAGCCATGATTATGAGCTTGCCTTCGGGAGTAATCGCCTCCCACCATTTGCTGGACCCCGTTGATGCAGCAGCAAATACATCCACCCCTCCGGCAAAGAGCACTCCCATTACTGTAAGGCACAGCGTAAGGATCAATCTCCTGTCAATGAATAATTTCATATTGCCACCCTCCTGCAAAACGGGATTATTAATCACTTCAGATAATAGCAGAGCAGGAAGGGGAGTCAATGGAAGTTGGAGAAAAGCCGCTTACCCCTATCTTGAATATTTGATCAAAATCTTTTCAACATCCCCAATCTGTGTGGGTTTGGGCAGATAGTCGTTCATACCCGCAGCCAAAAATTCTTCTTTGTCTCCCGCCATGGCATATGCGGTACACGCAATGATCGGAATATCTTTAGCACCCTCTCCGCCCTCTCCATCGCGAATCCGGTGGGTAGCTTCAAGTCCGCCCATTTTCGGCATCTGGATATCCATAAAAATCAAATCAAAGGCCATTTGCCCGGAATTAAGAATCTCCATCACCTCGCAACCATCACCGGCAACAGAAACATTACAGCCATACTGCTCCAGAAAACTCTTAAGCGTGATCAGGTTTACCCTTTCATCTTCAGCAACAAGGACCTCAAATTCCTTAATAGAATTCTTATCCGGAATGCCGACTGCTTCATCTACGATCAAAGGCTGGTCAACAGCCTCGAATTCCAAACAAAAATTAATAGATGTCCCGACATTAATCTCGCTGATTATTGAAAGATTCCCACCCATCAGCTCTATAAGCTTCTTTACAATGGCAAGCCCTAAGCCCGCTCCTTCATAATTTCGGGTTCTGCTCGCATCTGCCTGGGTAAAGGAATTAAAAATAGACTCTAATTTACTATCTTCAATACCGATCCCGGAATCGGAAACAGAGAACAATATTTGATGCTTGCCGAAATGCTTGCGATTTAAAAGATATGCTTCAACTAAAACAGTCCCGGAATCGGTAAACTTCAAAGCATTGCCAATCAGGTTATTAAAAATCTGATGCAACCTATTACTGTCACCAATCATTCTTGCAGGGACATTCCCCGAGATATCAACCCGCAGATCAATATCCTTCTGCACAGCAACAGGCTTGAAAAGTGCATGGACGGAATTCATAACATTAAAAAGATCAAATTCAGCATTAACTATCTGCAGATGCCCGGATTCAATCATTGTAATATCAAGTATATCACCCAAAAGGGTGGTCAGCCGCTTGCATGACTCCATTGCAAACTCGCAATGTGTTTCCTGCTTCTGGTCCATTCCGCTCATATGCATCAATTGCAACATGCCCATGATCCCGTTCAAAGGAGTCCTGATTTCATGAGACATATTTGCCAGAAATTCCGACTTCGCAATATTGGCAGTTTCGGCCTCCAACTTTGCAGCAATAAGCTTTTCTTCAACCTTTTTGCGTTCCAGAACCAAGGTAATATTTTTACTAAATAAGGACAGGATATCTATATCTTCCTCAGACCATTGCCGATGCTCTAAAACTGAATCAAAGCCGACAAATCCAACAAGACGGTCATTAAAATACATCGGCTCTATGAGCACAGACCAAATCTTCTGAGCCTGAAGGACTTGCTTATCCGGCAGACCGTCAGGCAGGGCAGCCACATCCGGGATATAGTAGGGCTCCCTTTTACAAAGAGTTCTCCAGAGCAATGATTCCGGCTCTTTTAAATCAATATTCTGCAATTCATGAATTTGCGGCTCTATGTTTTCCGCACACCATTCATGAGTGTTATCGCATACGGAAGAGTTCCCACGCATAAGAAAAATGTAAGCCCGCCCCACCCCAGTAAACCGGCAAACATCTTTCAAAGCCTTATTCAGCCCTTCATCAATCCGGTCCACGGAAAGATTGAGAAAATCCGAGGCCACTTTACTGACCAGATTTTCAAAGACGATACGTCTGGAAAGTAAGTTTTCAGCTTCTTTCCTCTTGGTAATATTCAGCGCGGTAAAGGATACACCTTTTGACCAGTCATTATCATCCAATGGTTTTGAACTCAAAATGACATGTATAATCCTACCGTCCTTACGCTTAAATCTCGTTTCAACTGATCCGGTGCCTTTTTCTTTAATCTGGGCATATTTATATTTAGTTACGTATTTAAAATCATCATCACCGGGATAAACAATACGTGAGGACTTCCCAACCAATTCCTCTCTGGAGTACCCTGTCATCTCACAAAAGAAATCATTCACCTCTTGAAAAACACGATCAACAACCAACCCGATTCCTATAGGAGCGGCCGACAACACTGTTTTCAACTGTGCTTCACGTACTTCTAAAAGTTCCTCTGTCTTTCTCTGTTTACGGCTAAACAAGGTATATGAATAGAAAACAGCACCCGTCATCATTCCGAATATACATGGAACAATAAATACTTGAGGAACTAAAGGCCTGCCCATTAAATACTTCTGGACAGCGGACAGCAGACATAAAACAAACGCCCCGCAGATGGCCGAGAATATGAAGCGAAGTACAGAATACATAAATCCTCCAGAGTAAAACATATCACCTGCCCACCGGCTATATCAACTATAATATATCCTTATTTCTTCTTCCGTAGCCCGCTAACATACACCCGCCCAAAAAACTAAAGCCCCGGTACGTTTGTACCGGGGCTTTCATGTATCCAGATTTCAACTGTGTGCGCTTAGTGCAGGATGTCACCTATGCGATCCCAGCGAACGGTCTTGGGACCGCCCCAAGACCAGTAGATAATCCACGCCTTTCCTAAGATGTTCTCTCTGGGAACATTGCCCCAGAATCTGGAATCGTTGGATCCATCGCGGTTGTCGCCCATTACGAAATATTCGTTTTCGGGAATTACCCGGGGCGGCATGTTGTCGCGCAGTGTTGAAACGTGGGTGGTATCGGTGTACTGCACGTAAGGCTCAACAAGCTCCTTACCGTTTACGAAGACCTTCTTGTTCTTGATCTCCACAGTATCACCGGGTACGCCGATAACCCTTTTAATGTAATCCTTGCTGGGGTCTCCGGGGTATTTGAAGACAATGATGTCCTGATACTCGGGGTCGCCCACCGGCACGATAACCTTCCCGGTAAAGGGAACTTTCACGCCGTAGGAAAATTTGCTTACCAGCAGATGGTCTCCGATCTGGAGGGTCTGCAACATGGAACCGGACGGAATCTTGAAGGCCTGCACAATAAAGGTTCGGATAAAGAGAGCCAATATGAGTGCGATAAAAAGAGCTTCAACATATTCCTTCACAGTGCTCTGCCATCTGGGATTCATAATTAATATCCTTATAGTTTCCTGCGCTTAACACAGGGCGGGTCGTTTTTTAAAACGTTAAGACGCTTAGTGATTAATCCTCACCAGCTTTGAGAACCGCCATAAAAGCTTCCTGCGGAATCTCGACATTACCCATTTTTTTCATGCGCTTCTTACCTTCCTTCTGTTTTTCCAGAAGCTTGCGCTTACGGGTAATATCCCCGCCGTAACACTTGGCGGTAACGTTTTTCCTGAACGGGGCCACTCGTTCCTTGGCGATGATCTTACGACCGATCGCGGCCTGAATAACAATTTCGAACATCTGGCGCGGGATCGCTCTTTTCAGCTTAAGGGCAAGTGAGCGTCCAAAAGGATATGCAGAATCCTTATGGACAATAGCTGAGAAGGCATCCACCGGATCAGTGTTGATCAGGATGTCGAGCTTTACCAGATTCGATTCACGGTAATCAATAATTTCGTAATCAAGGGAAGCATAGCCCTTGGTGTGCGACTTGAGCTTGTCAAAGAAGTCGTACATGATTTCCGCAAAGGGAACTTCATAAGTAATGATAACCCTTGAAGATGTCAGGTAACGCATATCCTGCTGGATTCCGCGTTTCTCCTCACAGAGCTTAAGAACCGCGCCAACATAATCGTTAGGCACGTGGATTTCAAGACGGCAGAAAGGTTCGGCCAGAGATTCGAGATCTCCGCCGTCCGGCATCTTGCTGGGGTTGTCGATTTCAAGCACCTCGCCATTGTTCAACCTTGCCTGATAGACAACTGAAGGTGCGGTGGCGATGAGCTTGGCCTGAAACTCACGTTCCAGACGTTCCTGAATAATTTCCATATGCAGCAGGCCGAGGAAACCGCAGCGGAAACCGAATCCAAGAGCTGTGGATGTCTCCGGCTCAAAGGAGAACGCGGTATCGTTGAGCTGCAATTTTTCCAGCGCGGCCTTGAGCGGCTCGTATTCGGCGGGTTCCACCGGATAGAGTCCGCAGAAAACCATGGGCTTAACTTCCTGAAAACCGGGAAAAGGATCTTCAACAGGATCAGCGGCGAGGGTAATGGTATCGCCCACGGGCGCATCGTTGAGTTCCTTCATGCTCGCGCAGAGGAAACCAACCTCACCGGCAGCCAGCTCTTTGGCCTTCTGCGGTTCAGGGGTGTAAACACCGAGAGTGGTTACATCAAAAGTACGTCCGGTGGAGTGGATCTGAATCTTGTCACCCTTCTTGAGAGTACCGTCCAGAATCCTGAACAGAACAACAACTCCCTGATAGGAATCGTACCAGGAGTCGAAGATCAGGGCCTTGAGCGGAGCATCTGGGTCACCTTCCGGCGCGGGAAGATCTTTGACGATTGCTTCAAGCACATCCTCAACGTTCAGCCCGGTCTTGGCGCTGATCATGATCGGGTCGGAGCAATCAAGCCCGATAACTTCCTCGATTTCCTGTCCTACACGTTCGCAATCAGAACTGGGCAGGTCCACCTTGTTGAGCACGGGCACGATTTCAAGGTCGTGGTCCAATGCCAGAAATACGTTTGCAAGGGTCTGCGCTTCCACACCCTGAGTGGAGTCGACCACCAGCAGCGCGCCTTCGGACGCAGCAAGACTACGGGAGACCTCATAACTGAAGTCCACGTGACCGGGAGTATCGATCAGGTTGAGGATATACTCCTCGCCGTCCTTGGCCTTGTACGGAATACGTACTGTCTGAGCCTTAATGGTGATTCCGCGTTCCTGCTCCAGCTCCATTTTATCAAGGTACTGGTCCTTTTTCTCACGTTCGGAAACCATTCCGGTGATTTCAAGGATACGGTCCGCAAGAGTGGACTTGCCATGGTCAATATGCGCGATAATACTGAAATTTCTTATTTTATCTAATTTAGCCATATGAAAAAAGTCGGCGGCCTCCAAGGGTCGTCGCCTTATGTTATCTTCTTTTGTCTTCCCGGTCCCGGCTTGGAACAGGGGTAAAGGGGATTCCTTATTACGGTATTTGTGAGCCGCTGTCTAATATGTAATTGAGGTCGCGGCAAGCAATAACTGGGCACTTCGAACAGAAATCAAAGCTAAGTCAATATCTTTTATTACATTCAGAAAGAAATGTTGAGATTTTATTACGAAAGCGATTGATTGACCCATCAATTTATATTAAAGAAAAAATCAGGTCTATAAAAATTGATACTGCTACTGCATTGCATTCCATGGTCAGGTGTTAATGATTTCTTTGGGTTATTGGGAAGGAGAAATCACACCGTGCAGAAAAAAATGCTTCAGACTGTGGATTATCGATACTACTGGAATCAGACTTTGCCGAGAGCGCTGCCCGGAAGCGTATATTCAAGAGCGCCGGACTGTCGGGAATAGGCATTGATTGCCCTGGTCCTCATGTAACCGGTGCTCCCGGGATTGAACATGGCGGAATCCTCGGAAAAAGCCGTTTGGGTAAGAGCGAGCTGCTGATACACATTTTGTACGTGCCGCTCTTCGCTCTGAGTACGGGGATAGGTTTTTGATCGGAACTCGTGCGAAGCCTTTGCTGCTTCGTCCGGTTCAAATTCGAGGTCCTTTGCAGTGAAGTTAATACCGAGCTTGCCGATATTGAAGCCGAATTTACGCGTGACCACGCGTGCCTTCACCTTTTCTACTTCAGCTGCAGTGTCTCTGGACCACTTCTTCGCATTATCAGCATATTGGCTGATGCCCTGCGCTGCTATTCTCACTACTTACTCCACCAGAAAAAACCGTTCCGCGTACACAAAAAAAGGCCGACTGCCACTAATGGCAATCCGCCGTATCTGCGAATATTCGCAATCATCCTTGAAGGATACGCGGTATTTCCGGCTTCCGTCCGTGGAAGCTGATGAAAATAAACTTCTGCTAAGTTGTATTAATATATAATACGTCAGTGCAGAATTGGCAAGAGGGCGAGCCACGTAATCAAACTGAGGATAAGGCTTAAACCGGCACACACAGAAAAATTTAAAAAACTGAAAAAAACATAGCGAGGGAAGCGCATATTTCAGTTTTGCACCAAAAGGGAAAAGCCTAGGCCTTATAATCAGTCTGAAACTTGCAATCCGGTGGGGAAAGCCTTAACTTCCCCTGAAACTTAAGCAGTGTAGGAGATTATGAGCAACAAAATTCTGACTAAAAAAGCACTTATCCCCGGCCAGACATCCATGCTGGTCATTGACTGTCCTCAAATTGCCAAAAAGGCTAAACCGGGAAATTTCGTAATTCTACGCATCCATGAAAAAGGTGAGCGTATTCCGCTGACCATTGCTGACACTGACAAAGAAGCCGGCACCATCACTATCGTATATCTCGTAGTCGGCAAAAGTTCAGCCCTGCTTGAAACATTAAATGAAGGGGACACCATCCTTGATGTCTGCGGTCCCTTGGGCAAACCCACCCATATCGAAAAATCCGGAACTGTTATTTGTGTTGGCGGTGGAACCGGAATCGCGGCCATGCACCATATTGCCAAAGGCCACCATCTGGCCGGAAACCACGTTGTCGCCATTGTCGGCGCACGCAGCGAAAACATGCTCCTTTTCTGTACCGAACTGGGCTACTTCTGCCCCGAACTGCTCATCGCCACTGATGACGGCAGTACCGGACACAAAGGTTTTGTCACCGACCTCCTGCGTGAACGCCTTGAACAGGATAAGGACGTTTCCGAAGTCGTTGCCATCGGCCCCGTGCCCATGATGGAAGCTGTCGCCAAGGTAACCGAACCTTTCGGCGTTAAAACCACAGTCAGCCTGAACGCCATAATGGTTGACGGCGTGGGTATGTGTGGAGCCTGCCGTTGCAGCGTTGGCGGAGAAACCAAATTCGCATGCGTGGACGGCCCTGAATTCGACGGTCATGAAGTTGATTTCAATGAACTGAGAATGCGCCTTACCCAGTATAAGGAGCAGGAAGACCTTTCAATGCAAATGTTCAGGAGTTGTACTTGCCATGGTGAATAAACAGAATTTTACGCCGACCCGTACCCCCATGCCGGAACAGCCGGCTGACGTCCGCAACAAAAACTTCAGCGAAGTAGCCCTCGGTTACTCTAAAGAAGAAGCCATGGCTGAAGCTGCCCGCTGCCTGCAGTGTAAAAAGCCGCTCTGCCAGAAAGGCTGTCCTGTTGAAATCGACATCAAGGGCTTCATCAAACATCTGGCCGACGGCGACATCCCTTCCGCTTACCGGGTTATCAAGGAAACCAACGCCCTGCCCGCAGTCTGTGGACGTGTCTGTCCACAGGAATCCCAGTGTGAAGGAGCCTGTATCCTCGGCAAGAAGTACGAACCTGTCGCCATCGGACGTCTTGAGCGTTTCGTGGCTGACACCTTTGACAGTGATTCCGCCTGTGAAATGATCACCGGTCACACAGCCTGTTCCCTGCCTAACGATCAGTTCAAGGTCGCCTGCATCGGTTCCGGGCCTTCCAGCCTGACCGTAGCCGGATACCTTGCTGCACGCGGCGTACCCGTAACCGTTTACGAAGCCCTGCACGAAGTAGGCGGCGTACTGGTTTACGGTATTCCTGAATTTCGTCTGCCCAAATCCATCGTTGCCCGTGAAGTGGGTGCGCTCTGGTCCAAGGGTGTGACCTTCCAGCCCAACTACGTTGGCGGTAAGACCGTAACCGTGGAAGACCTCTTCGAGGATGGATATGATGCCGTATTCATCGGCGTTGGTGCAGGACTCCCGTGGTTCCTGAACATCCCCGGCGAAAACCTCGTCGGTGTATATTCCGCCAACGAATACCTGACCCGCATCAACCTCGGCCGGGCCTACGATTTCCCCAACCACGACACCCCCGCACCGAAAGCCCGCAACGTGGCAGTAATCGGCGGCGGTAACGTGGCCATGGATGCCGCCCGCACCGCCCTGCGTCTCGGTGCTGAGAATGTCTACATCACCTATCGCCGTACGCAGGAAGAAATGCCCGCCCGCCTCGAAGAACTGCATCATGCCATCGAGGAAGGCGTACAGCTTGAGCTGCTCACCTCCCCCATTGCCATCAACGGTGATGAGAACTCACACGTTAAGTCCATGACCCTGCAGGTAATGGAACTTGGTGAGCCTGATGATTCCGGCCGCCGCCGTCCTGTTGCAGTGGAAGGCAAGACCAGAGAACTCGAAGTCGATATGGTTGTCCTCGCAGTAGGAACCGGAGCAAACCCGATTCTACTCGAAGCCACCCCCGGCCTTGATCTCAACAAATGGGGTTACATCGTAACCGATGCCGAAACAGGCGAGACTTCCATCACTAATGTATACGCAGGCGGTGATATCGCAGGCGGTTCCGCAACCGTAATCTCAGCCATGGGCGCAGGTCGCCGCGCGGCTAAGACTATTGCGGAAAAGCTGGGAGTTTAAGAATCCCAAAAACTTTTAGCAGGGCTTCGCCGCTCTGTTTAATAAGGTATTAAAAATTAAAAAGACGAAGTTAGTGATTCTAACTTCGTCTTTTTTATTGCTTGCAAATTTCTATTCGGGCGGGGTTCTGTAAAGAGCTTCCAGAAAGTAATCCGGATGAACAAGAGCCTGCCCGTTCAGATTGGGCAGGCTTTTAATTTTCGCGATGTTAAGGTCATCGATCCGCTCGTTATTTACATAAAGCATGATGTTCTGCTTATACCACGCAGGAATCTTCATGTCGTTCCACATGCTTCCCCGGATGCAATCTATGTATTGGTATCCCATGGAACTAAATAGATTTATCCAATAGTTAGGCCATTGTTCGTTCACGTGCTCCGGCCCCGGCTTCTGGTGGGGAATTGCTGCGGAAAAAAGCACGAAATCAGAAGAACGGGTCAGCCGCTCAACAAAAAGACGTGCATATTGCTCCTCGATATGTTCGGCAACTTCAAGGGATATAGCCAGATCAAATTTATCTTCTATAGCGAAATCCTTGCTCAGATCGGCATGCCTGAATTCATCTTCCTTGATGACCAGCATCTTTTTATCCAGCCAATCGCCCTCAAAACCCAATATCCTTTTTGCTCCCAGATTCTGCAGAACCTGCAACCATGTGCCCACCCCGCAACCGAAATCCACAGCCGAGCCAATGTTCGGGACAATCTTTGAAACCAAAGTCAGAATATTTACCGCCGCATAAAGCGAACGGGCATGGCGGTCGGCATAAAAACTTTCGCCGTAAAGACCTCCTGACATATACACTCTCCATGTAGATATACCATTATCATTAAAGGGAATGATGACGCGCTAGTATTTACCAGCTCATAGTACAAACACATTCACTCAGCAATGCACCTTTCAAGGTTTTAAACAAAAATAACTAAGTTTGTTTATTTCAACATCATATCTTTTATGCAAAAAATTTAACGTTCCCCCTAGCTGGAAGGGGTTTGCCCTGTTTTAATTTTCTTATAAACGCAGACAATAGGAATGGATCAGAAGAAATTGCCCTGCGCTTTATTCTTCTGCTGTTGATAATGTTTTCTACAGGAAGGGGTTCCAACAAATGAAGACAGATTATACTGAAAATTTTCTTACTGACAGAATCAACAAGCTCAAGGATAAGTATCTTAAAGTAAAACCGAGCATTTCAATTGTTCGCGCTCAGGCTTTCACTGAAGTTACCCGCGACAATCCCGACCTGCCGGTCAATATCCGCCGGGCCATGGGCTTCAAACGCGCCTGCGAAATCGCGCCCATGTACATCCAGGAAGACGAACTCATTGTCGGCCACCCCTGCGGCAAGCCGCGCACCGGATCTTTTTCCCCTGATACAGACTGGCAGCTGATCAGCAATGAACTGGATACCATCGGAACCCGCTCTCAGGACCCTTACCAGATCAGCGACGAAGACAAGAAAATTTTACAGGATGAAATATTTCCTTTCTGGGAAGGCAAATCCATTGCCGAAGCCTGTGAAACTGAATTCCGCAAAGCCGGAATCTGGGAATTCGGCGCTGAATCCTGCGTCAGCGACCTGACCTACCACATCTCCAGCGGCGGCGGTGATACCAGCCCCGGTTACGACATCATCCTCTTTGAAAAAGGCATGTCCGGCGTAAAAGCCGAAGCTGAAGCACATCTTGCAGAGCTGGAACAAACTGCTCATCCTGATCAGGAAAGGATCAACTTCTACAAGGCTTCCATCATTACCTGTGAAGGTATCCTGCTTTATGCCGAGCGTGTTGCAGCATACGCAAAAGAGCTGGCTGCAAAAGAAGAACATCCGGTACGTAAGGTAGAGTTAGAACTCATCGCCGAGATCAATGAGCGTGTTCCGGCTAATCCTCCCAAGACTTTTCATGAAGCCCTGCAGGCAGTCTGGACCATCCAGTCCCTTTTCCTGCTGGAAGAGAACCAGTGCAGCACCTCCCTTGGACGTTTCGACCAGTACCTGCTGCCCTGTTACGAAAACAGCATCAAATCCGGTGAAATCGATCAGCAGCAAGCCTTTGAACTGATGAGTTGCTTCATCCTCAAATGCTCTGAAATGATCTGGTACACCCCGGAAGGCACCGCCAAATACTTCGCGGGATACATGCCCTTCATCAACATGTGTGTTGGTGGTATCAAGCGCGAAGGTGGTGACGGCACCAACGACCTGACCTACCTGATCATGGATGCTGTTGCCAAAGTCGGTGTTTACCAGCCGTCTCTGGCCTGCCGCATCCACAACCAGTCACCCCACGAATACCTGCAGAAAATTGTGGAAGTGGTTAAATCCGGCATCGGCATGCCTGCATGCCATTTTGACGATGCCCACATCAAAATGATGCTCCACAAGGGCTTCGATTTCGAAGATGCCCGCGATTACTGTCTCATGGGTTGCGTTGAACCCCAGAAGTCAGGCCGCATCCATCAGTGGACCGCCGGGGGATTCACCCAGTGGCCCATTGCCATTGAATTTGTCTTCAACCGTGGAGTACTCAAATCTTACGGTGAAAACAGACAGGGTCTTGATACCGGAGACCTTGAACAATTCACTACCTATGATGAATTCGACGCAGCAGTAAAAAAGCAGCTTGATTACATCATGGAAATCACCGCACAGGGAACTCTCATCAACCAGAAATTGGTCCGGGATCTGGCCCCGACCCCGTACATGTCCCTCTTTGTGGACGGCTGCATGCAGAGCGGTAAGGACGTCACCGCCGGTGGAGCCTGTTTGTACGAAGGTCCGGGAACCATCTTTGCCGGACTGAACACCTACGCCGATTCAATGACCGCCATCAAGAAGCTGGTCTTTGATGACAAAAAATACACCCTCGCCCAGTTGAAAGAAGCTCTTGACGCCAACTGGGAAGGGTTCGAGGCAATGCAGAAAGATTGCCTCGCTGCTCCTAAATTCGGTAACGATGATGATTACGCCGATCTGATCACCTCCGACATCATCGACTACACCGAAAAGACCATGAATGGTCACAAATCATTATACGCCCGCATGATTCACGGAACCCTCTCCCAGTCATTCAACACCCCGCTGGGTGAGATGATCGGGGCTACCCCTGACGGACGCATGAGCGGAATGCCCCTCTCCGATGGAATGAGTCCCACTCAGGGAGCCGATACCAAAGGCCCCACCTCCGTGATCAAATCCGTAGGCAAACTCAATGTGGAATCCATGAGCCTAGGAATGGCTCACAATTTCAAGCTCATGCCCGGTTCCCTTGATACACCGGAAGGTGAAAACGGACTCATCGCCCTGCTGCGCACTGCCTCCGTGCTCGGCAACGGCCAGATGCAGTTCAACTATGTTGATAACCAAACCCTGCTCAAAGCCCAGCAGAATCCTGATGATTACCGCGGCCTCATTGTTCGCGTGGCTGGGTACTGCGCTTTCTTTGTAGAACTCTGCAAGGAAGTACAGGACGAAATCATCAGCAGAACTATGCTTGATTAGTATTAAACCTCCTCTGTTCAAGCATACACGCCCCAGGCTTTGAGAAAGTGCCATATGCTAGGCGCAAAAAAAAGCTGGAACGATGCGTATACAGACATACGTGAGTTTCAGCTTTTTTTGCAGCATCGACGCAGATGGTGCTTTATCAACAGACTGTAAAGCCCCCGGTTAGTGGTAAAACCGGGGGCTTCTTTTTATCCGAGGGAGGACGGATTTAAGGGGGAGGTGTAGTTCTGTAAATTTAAGCTGCCGGGGCAGTTGTATGCTTTCCGGTCATAATCTTGAGGATGACCTTATCAGTCTGAGCCATACCCACGGAACCGAGCTGGCCCACGTTATGGATGCAGGTCTCAATGTCATCATCAAGGATACCGTCTTTACCGGGAATGGATATACCTTTCATGGCCAGCAATGCGGAATTGATGGCTGCTTCAACTGCGGAGGAGACCTTCAGGGCGCAGGAGGTCTTTGCACCGTCGCAGATCATTCCGGCAATATCACCGAGGGTGTTCTTGATGGCACTTTCCACTTCTTTTAGGCCGCCGCCGAGAATAAGCACTATGCCGCAGCCGGAAGCAGTTGCCGCAAGGCTGGCTCCGCAAAGAGCGGAAAGCTTGCCGAGGTGACTCTTCATGTGCACTGCGGAAAGGTGGCTGAGAATAAGAGCACGGATAAGCTCCTCTTCACTGGAATTACGGCGTCTGGCAAAAGCCACAACAGGCAAAGTTGCGGTCAGGCCCTGATTACCGCTGCCGGAGTTGCTCATTACCGGCATCTGGATGCCTTCCATGCGCGCATCGGAAGCAGCGGCGGTCAGCTTGATAGCGTAGGAAACAATATCGTCTGAGCGGATACCGTCTTCAATATCCTTGGCAATGGATTTACCTACTTTCAGTCCCCAATCAGAAGCAAGTCCTTCAGCTGCGACCTTTTCATTAAGCTCCACAGCTTCAAGGATGAAGCGCAGATCTTCAAGCGGGGCTTCGGTGGCGTATTCAAAAATTTCTTTCATGCTCATGGTGCAGCCGGACTTTTCTTTGTCTTCGCTGAGCCAAGGAGCGGAGAAAACCTCTTCACCGTTCTTTTCCACCAGCACGATGGCAGCATGCGCACGGGCGATCACGCAACGGGCAGAATCTTCACCGGCTTCGACAATCGCTTCCACGTAGAGCAGTTCTTCAGTATCGGAAAGTTCGACATGCAGACGGCCATCGGCGATCAATTTCTTGCCAGCTGCCAGCTGTTCGGCATCAAGGTCACGCAGGACTTCAAGTGCGAGGTCGGATTTACCACCGGTAACACCTACAGCAGCGGCAATGTCCAGCCCGGTCATACCGGTACCGGGAACACCTACGCCCATACCGTTTTTGAGCAGGTTACCACTTACTTTAACTACAACTTTCTCAGCTTCTTTGCCGAGTGTCTCAGCAGCCTTGGCTGCAGCAAGGGCGATGGCAACAGGCTCTGTACACCCCAGAGCGGGAACAACTTCACGTTTCAGAATTTCTGCGTATTCAGACCATTTTTTATTAAGCATAATATGCCTCCGGCGGCTTAAACCCTTTTGATTCGCCCCGTCCTGGGGCTCACCCCTTCGGGGCGTTGCCGTTTGGGCAACGTCCAAATCTGCAGTCATACAGATTTGTGCCAAAAGGGTTTAAGAATCCCAAAACCTTTTAGTTTGGCTTCGCCGCTATAAATATTAAATTTGTGCTTTTTCTAAATCCCTGCGGAGCCTCATGACTCCGCAGGGTAATGGAAGACCGGGCTTAAGATGATGCGCGGGCTTTATCGAGTTCACCGTTGCGGTTGAAGATACCTTCCATCATCAGAGCAAGGGCACCGTCACCGGTTACGTTACAGGCAGTACCGAAGCTGTCCTGCAGGGCGAATACTGCCAGCAGCAGAGCCACGCCTGCGGGGTCGAAGCCGAGTACGCCGACAACGATACCGAGGGAAGCCATAACGGTTCCGCCGGGAACACCGGGTGCGCCGATTGCAAAGATCCCGAAGAGCAGAATGAACATAGCCATTGTGCCCACGGAAGGCAGGGTGCCGTAG
Organism: Maridesulfovibrio sp.; assembly: GCF_965230075.1. Taxonomy (GTDB): domain Bacteria; phylum Desulfobacterota; class Desulfovibrionia; order Desulfovibrionales; family Desulfovibrionaceae; genus Maridesulfovibrio. Next base: position 4,005,025 of record NZ_OZ245945.1, read on the forward strand.
AGCATCATGGAGATGGTCATGGCAAAGAAGGTTTCAGTCAGAACGGAACCGCAGAGGTGGATGGTTGCTCCGAGGGGAACCATGAATTCAACGGTGTCCTTGCCAAGCGCCTTGGACTTGCCTGCGCATTCAAGGGAAACAGGCAGAGTTGCAGCACTGGACATGGTACCTACCGCAGTGAGGTAAGCGGGAGGATAATGTCTGAACACTTCAAGGGGGTTACGTTTGGAAATGATTCCAGCAAGGGTGTACAGGAAAGCAAGCCAGATAAAATGCCCGGCGAGGACGATTACAATAACTTCGAGAAAAACCGGGAGCTGCTTGGTGAGACTGCCTTCGTAAGCAAGACCAGCAAAGGTGGTTGCGATAAAGAAAGGCAGGACAGGAATGATGATACGGCTTACAACCTGCATCATAATGTTTTCAAATTCGCCGAGCATGTTTTCAAAGGTCTTAGCCTTAACCCAGATGGTTGCGATACCGAGAACAACTGCGGTTACCAGCGCGGTCATAACAGACATAATCGGGGGGATGGACAGCTGGAAAACAACCTCGGGAAGTTCACGAAGACCTTCAACCTGAGTAGCAATGGAAAGATGGGGAATGAGAACGTATCCGGCAACAGCAGCCATGGTAGCGGCGCCTGCTGCGGAAAGGTAAGCAAGGCTTACGCCCACGCCCAGCATCTTGGATGCGTTCTGGCCCAGTCTGGTAATCGCAGGAGCGATAAAAGCCAGAATAACGAGGGGCACAGTATAGAAAATGAACTGACCCATTACATACTTAGCAGTAACAACGACTTCCATTACCGCATGGTTGGCAAAAAGACCGATCACAACACCGGCCGCAATACCGATGAGCAGTTTGATGATCAACCCGAACTCTTTGAATTTTGATTCACTAGACATTTTTCCACTCCTTTGTAAGAGCCGCAAGCGGCCCTAAAATTTCACCCGGCAGCACCACAGCCGGATTTAACTATTTAGCCGCGACAGCCTCAATCTCAACAAGAGCACCGAGAGGGAGGTTAGCTACTTCAAAGCAGCTGCGTGCGGGAAACGGTTCAGAGAAATAAGTCGCGTAAACTTCGTTGATGGCAGCGAAGTCTTCGATGTTCTGGATCAGCACGGTGGTCTTAACCACGTCATCCATGGTCGCGCCGGCTGCTTCAAGAACGTATTTGAGGTTATCGAGAGCCTGTTTGGCCTGAGCAGCAGGACCTTCGGGCATTTTTCCGGTTTCAGCATTGATGGGCAGCTGACCGGAGGTGAAAACCATATTACCTGCTTCAATTGCGTGAGAGTAGCAGCCTACTGCTGCGGGAGCTTTCTCACTTACAACTACTTTTTTCATTTCTATCTCCTATATGGATATTTTCTTTGCGTTCAAAAACAACCTTCACGTTGCTACGGATTCACGTATAGCGATAAGAAAATCACACGTCAATAATTTTTTATTTAAACAAGAAAAAATTATTATCAAGAGATAAAAATATTTTATTCAGAAAATGAACACTTACTTTTTTGCGAAATATGCAAATTCAACCCTTGTCATACTCAAAAACAAAAAAAACGGACCAAACTCAGTAGAGTTTAGCCCGGTTCAAAATTCTATGCCCGTAATAATTATTTATCGTTAATCTTCTGCAAGTAGCGATAAACTGTAGCTTCGGAGACCGCCAGATGCTTGGCAACGTCTTTAATCGCTCCCTTGAGCATGAACACTCCACGCTCATCAAGAGTTGAAACCACATCCATTTTTTCTTCGGAAGTCATACGTTCCGGCAGGATATTAGTATCTGAAATAACCCGTACAATCAGCGATTCTGTCAAGTCTTCCATGGATTTTGGAAAAGTCTCGCTATGCTCTTCCTCTGGCTGGGAAGCTGAAAAATCTTCCTTGCGCACGCTGCGGTCAAAACCGGCACTGTGAATCACTTTATTAATCAGGTCACGGGCTGCCAGCATGTCGGAGGTATCCATGTTCAAGCAGAGCATGCCGAGCAGTTCACCTTCGGAATCCTTAATAAAATACGTCGCAGAATGAAGAATATGACCGTTTCGGCCCTCGGTGGTATAGCCCATCATCCAGTCTTTTTCACGGTAGACTTCATCAACCATAAACTTAAGGGCCAGATCGGTCAGCGGCGCGCCTACTCCGCGCCCGGAAATATGTTCATTGGCAATGGCAAGGACCGATTTTTCCTTGCTGGTGGTATCATGCAGGACCACCTCGCAATTCTCGCCCAGAAATGTTCCCAAAAATTCAACAAAAGGAACATAGTTATCAATCTTTCTTGATTTAGTTTTGGATTTAGCTGGCAAAAGACTCTCCCTCATAATAATTTTTTATCAGCTCCAGAATTTTTTCTACTCATGATAATTTTTTTGTCAATCCTACATTTTAATAAAACCAATTTGCGCTAAATTTCACTAAAACCTAATACTATATTTTTGTCCGAACCCATTGTATGCTCTAAATAACCTACCAACACCAACACCCGACCGAACATGTCCATTGATAAATTCGATTTCGATTCGACCCTGCTGACCGTAAATTTCGCAACCCGTCTTCTTGCCATGGAAGTTGACCGGGATATTCTTGTTGACCGTGTTCTGGAAGCTTTCTGCGACCTTGGCAACTGTCAGGACGCAACCCTGATGATGTATGACGAATATGACCAGCTCAAAGGAATTGCCGCATCACTTAAAAGGCGCAGATTCATAATTGATGAAGAAATTCCAATGACCAAAGCTATGGAAGAAGCTGCCCAGTCCTTGAAACCGGTAGTCCGTCCGGTCTGCGACGACTCAATATACCCGCTGCCCTCAGAATGCTGCGACACGGACAAAACCTGCCTCTGCGTTCCGCTTGTCGGTTCCCGAGACCGCATCCGCGGCTTTGTCACCCTCTACCGGGCAAAGGAACAGCAATGGGACATTTCAGAACTTTTCCAGCTGGGTATTATTTCAACAGTTGCAGCAATTTCCATCGAAAACTCAAGGCTGTTCCGCCAGACAATAGAGGACAGCCTGACCGGACTATACATGCGCCGCTATCTTTTCATCAGGATGCGTGAGGAAATTCAACGCTTTAAACGCCGTGGCGGCCCGCTCTCAGTCATCATGATCGATGTTGATGAATTTAAAACCGTAAACGACACCTACGGCCATGCCACCGGAGATGTTGTACTGCGTTCCGTAGGACAAATCCTGCACGACAACAGTCGTCAGGGCGTAGATATCCCCTGCCGCTATGGTGGAGAAGAATTCGTAATCCTGATGCCCGGATCCGAAAAGAGGGAAGCTGAAATTGTAGCAGAAAGAATCAGGGCAGCCTGTGAAGCCGCATCTATTTCCGCTCCTGAAGGAAAGATACAAATCACTGCCAGCTGCGGCATTGCTTCTGTTGAAGAATGTCAGGAAGCATCAGCCGATGCATTGCTGAATATTGCGGATAAAAGGCTGTACCGGGCCAAGGAATCCGGACGTAACCGGGTGGTGAAAAATTAGAAGGCTGACAGCTTTTCACTGCCAGCCCATCATAAATTCACTTTGTCCGGTGTGTTCATCTGCACACTTGCTACAGATTGAAAAACTCATGCGCGTTATCTGAACAGGCTTTCCAGAGTTCATTCACTTCCATGCCTTTCAGTTCCGCCACCTTGGCAGCAGTAAAAACCACAAAAGCAGGCTCGTTGCGTTTACCGCGCCACGGCTCAGGGGTCAGGAACGGGCAATCTGTTTCCAGCACCAGACGCTCTACCGGAATGGATTTGACTGCTTCCTGCGCAATCTCATTCTTTCTATAGGTAATAGGACCGGGGATGGAAATGTACCAGCCGTGATCAATAATGCGCTTTGCTGTTTCCTCATCACCGCCAAAACAATGCCAGAGCAGCGGTTTGCCGGACCAACCGAAATCTTCCAACACTTCAAGGGTCCGCTCATGGGCGTCGCGGCTATGGATAACCACCGGAAGATCCAGTTCTTCAGCCAGCTGGAGCTGCTTGCGGAACACATCTTCCTGCACATCATAAGGCACGCGATCCCAATAAAAATCCAAACCGATCTCGCCCACAGCCTTCAAACGCGGGTCTGCCTTAAAAGCATCGCGCATGGCATCAATGTCTTCTTCTACAAATTTGCCGGAATCATTTGGATGCACGCCGAGCAGAAAGAACACTTCCGGGTAATCCGCAAAAATTACTTTATTTTCATCGTAAGCCTGCGGTCCCAGAAATACGTTGCCTATTTTGCCAACCCCGCTTTCTTTGGCTCTCGCCATAATTTCAGGCAGGTCTTCACGGAATTCTTCCAAGTCCAGATGGGCATGGGTTTCCACGCCCGGAATATTTATGCCCACGCTCTGGGGCAATGCTCTGTTTTTCTTTTTTTTCTTAGCCATTTTATTGATATGATGCGCTACGCGCTTTTTGTTGAAAAGATTTCGCCTCCGGCGGCTTAGCCCTTTTTGAAAAAAGGGCTAAGAACCCCAAAAACTTTTAGTTGGGGATTTGAACTTTGACGGGAAGCTGTGCCTGAAGGGCACTAATCTCAAAAATATACAAATAGAAAATTTAAAATTTTTCCCAGATATCCAGAACAGTCTTTTCCTGCTCTTTCATGATATATGAACGGATGGTCTGTTGCCCTGCTTCGAGAGCACTGTCAAGGACGGGACCGCCCTCGCGCCAGAGGGTAATGGCTTTTTCGAGATTGAAAGCCGCATCAAGGACGTCCGCATCTGCGGACCAGAATCCATTACCGGACCACGGAACTTCACGCAGCGGCCACCACGGTTTGAAGGTCGCACCTTCTATCTGGCGCATGTAATCCCAGCCGCCGAAACCGGAAAATCCAACGGGGATACAACCGGATGCTAAAGACTCAAGAGGGGGAAGCGGACAACCTTCCGGAAAACCGGAAACAAGAAAAATATGGCAGGAACGTAAAGTATCAGCCACACCCTGCGCATCCATCCCGGCAATCTCTACCCAACGGACCTCAGCGCCGGGGTTACGGGACTCGAAAATGGATTTTATCTGGCTGACCAAAGCCTTGTTCTTGCGCGGCATGTACGCGATTTTAATTTTACCGGAGGGCTTCTTCTCTGGAGGATAAAAAAGCTCCGTATTAATACCCGGCCTCAAAATAGGTGAAACCTTACCCACGGTCTGCTGCATAAACCATTCAACCGGATGAGACACAGCTAAGAAAGACACTGGCAAATTAGCCCACGAAACACCCTCCGGCAAAGAAGAAAACAAATACGCCCAGTTCTGACAATAAACGACGCAACGCGCTCCGGCATTAAGTCCCGGCGCAAGGCTGTTCACCCAGCCCTCCGGCACCAGCCAGAGATCATCCGGAGTCAATTGCACATCATCCCAATGAACAGGCTCAGGATAACCTTCAACAAGCTGCGGCATCCAGCTCCCTTTCTCACGCATAACAAGCTGAACATCCTTCCCGTGACGGGCAAGAATAGAAGCAATCTGGCAAAAAACAGTGATCCCCCCGGTAGGCTTACGAACTGGAGGTATAAATATATATGTTTTCATAATTTTGTTTCCTTGGGCGAAGCCTATCAAAAAAGTTTGGGATTCTTAAACCCTTTTCAAAGGGTTTAAGCCGCCGGAGGCAAAAATCTTTCCATCAAAAAGCGCGTAGCGCATCAAAACCATTCATGTTATTAAATTCACGTGTCAAACGAAGCCCAATATATAATCAACGGCCTGATGGGCCAGCAATTCATGCTCCCGGACCTTTTGAATGAGGTCCCCATCGGTATTGCTGTGCTGGACATTGAGGGCAGGGTCAAGCTGGTCAACCGTGCATGGCAGACCCTCACCGGTGCCGATCCGGAGTCCATGCAGGACTTGAAATGCTACCTCGGCCTGCGCTGCGATTACTGCTTCAAGGGCTGCCCGGTCATGGCCGACAAGGCGGACTTCCAGACCGTATCCGTGGATGCGGACATTATCGACCGCACAAGGGCCAAGATTCCAATCCGGTTGAACATTACCCCTATTGTAAACAGCGACAATGTCATTTCCGGATACGTGGAGACTATTCAGGACATCCGGCAGGTTGCGGAACTGAGCAGCTCAGCCAGCAAAGCATACTCTCTGGGCGGACTGATCGGCACCAGCCCGGACATGGTCAAAATTTTCAGCATGGTTCCTTCCATTGCAGCCACGGATTCATCGGTGCTGATCACCGGGGAAACCGGAACAGGTAAAGACGTTCTTGCTGAGGCCATCCACAATGCCTCGGACCGTGCGGGCGCACCGTTCATCAAGGTAAACTGCGGTGCACTGCCGGAAACCCTGCTGGAATCGGAACTGTTCGGACACGTGAAAGGAGCATTTACCGGAGCCAATGAAGACAGGCCGGGCCGCATCAAACTAGCCCATAACGGCTCCTTCTTTTTGACCGAGATAGGTGACTTGCCACTGCCTTTGCAGGTCAAACTGCTTTCCTTTCTGGACGACAAGGTCATCCATCCGCTGGGTAGCTCACGCGGCTTCAATGCTGACGTGCGGGTCATAGTTGCTACCCACCGTGACTTAAAAAAGATGGTTCAAGAAAAGACTTTCCGCGCCGACCTGCTCTTCAGGTTGAATGTAGTACACCTGCATCTGCCGCCCCTGCGTGAACGCGGCGACGATATTTTGTTGCTCAAAAACCATTTCCTCATGGAGTACTGCAACAAATTCAATAAGAAGATCAAAGGCTTTTCCAAGAAATCAGCAAAAATTTTATCCGCCTACCGTTACCCCGGCAACGTGCGTGAACTGAGCAATATTGTGGAATATGCGGTCAACTTCTGTGACCGGGATTTAATCGGGTCCGCACACCTGCCCGCCTATCTTACTGAACAGGATATCCTGCGTCCGGTCACGGAATCAGCCCATGCAACGCAAGAACGAACCGTTCCCTTGGAATACTCTTCGGCCCAGAGCTGGGATGATGCGGAAAAACAAATGATCATGGACACCTTGCTAAAATGCGGCGGACGCAAAGGTGATGCAGCTGCCATACTAGGCTGGTCTCGCTCTACCCTCTGGCGCAAGATGAAAAAACACTCCATCACCGGATAAATTATGTCGCATAAGATCATGATCCCCCTGCACAATAATGAGGTTGCCCCCCGGTTCGACCTTGCCACTGACGTGCTGCTGGTCAAAGTCAAATCTGGCGGCGAAATCAGCGAACGTATTATTGTACTACCTCAAGCTTCAGCTGACGACCTCTGTGCATTGGCAACCTCTGATGGCACAGACGCCGTAGTTTGCGGCGGTATTGATGACGAGCATTACCAGTACCTCAGGTGGAAAGGCATCGAAGTTCTCGACGACGTGATCGGACCGGTAAAAGACGTCCTCCAAGCATACAAAGATGGAAAGCTTTCCTGCGGCGATAATTTTTACCGTTCATAGCCTGCAACTTAACCCCCTATAAACCCACCCCCATTTCAGCGCACTTCACTATTTTGTCTCTTTTTGTTTCATTTTGTTTCTTGAGAAACTTTTCACAATAATTCATTTTGTTTCAACAAAAAGAAACAAAAACCCTTCCTCCAAACTTAATACTCTGTTATACATGGAATTATTTTATCTGGCATACCGAGTGCTTTAGGAAGTCGGGTGCTGCAGAGGCCGAATTCCCGGCCAGTAGCAAAGACAACATTCCAAAACATGAAAATAATGATTGTTGAGAAGGACTCGGAATTTCGTGAACACCTTGTGCTGCGTCTCAGGAGTGAAGGCCTGAATGTCGCAGAGTCCGGCAATCTGGACGAGGCAGAAGAATTCATCCGCGAGAATGAACTGGACGGCATAGTGCTAGGCCTTTCGGGATTCGGACGGAGTTCTTTGAAATTCATGGAGGACATTTCACCAGTCGTTCCTGATTTGAAAGTTGTTTTAATCAATCGGCACAATAAGATTCCGCTTTCCATTGAGGCAATGAATCTGGGGGCATGTGCTGAAATTTCAGTTCCGGTGGATATTGCCGCGTTAGTTAAGACATTGCGCAGATTCTGCGCACCGGAAAACTAGGTACGCAAATTCCGTCCGGACAACCTACATAGGGGGAAAATGTGAAAAATTTCAAAGCAAAAGATCTGATGATTCCTGTTGAGGAATACAACAGAGTCAAAAAGGACACTACACTGTTTGAAGCATTGCAGTGTCTTGCTCTGCATGGGGAAGAAATGAACCTTCCTCATCCGCATCGTGACCTGTTGGTAGAAGATGATGACGGCAAGGTTGTGGGCAAGATCACCATGCTCGACATCTTCAAGCACATGGAACCGTCCTACTTCAAGATGGACGACCAGCGCCATCCCGGAGCTTTGAGCATGGATTTCGTGCAGAAAGTCTACCGCGACTTCAACCTCTGGTCCGAACCGCTGAGCAGCCTCTGCCGCAAGAATGCCGGAGCAAAAGCCGGAGACATCATGCACGAACCCAAGAACGCTGAAATCCTTGATGAGGACGATACCCTCGACAAGGCTCTGCACGCTTTTGTGCTCGGGGTACACCAACCTCTACTGGTCCAGAAGGATGGCATAATTACCGGGGTGGTCCGCCTCGGGGACACCTTCGAAAAAGTCAGAACTGCAATCCTCGCCTGCGAGATTGAAACAGCCTAAGGTCAAGGAGTTAAATAATGAGTGCTGAAGTTGCAACCAAGCCCGGATTTGATTTCAAGAGGCTGTTCTTCATGCTGCTGGGCGTTGCCCTGTTTGCTATTGTCTACTACTGCCCGGCATGGCCGGATGCAATCGACCCCGGCGGGCAGCATTTTGTTTTAAGTAAAGAAGCTAAAGGTGCTATTGGCGTATTCCTGCTGGCAGGCACATGGTGGGTATTTGAAGTTGTGCCTATCGGCGTAACCTCACTGGCCATCGGCGTACTGCAGGCCATGTTCTTCATCCGTCCGGCCAAGGTGGCCTTCAAGGATTTCATGGACCCCTCCGTCCTGTTTATCTTTGCTTCCATCATGATCGGACTCGTATTCACCAAGACCGGACTGACCAAACGTCTGGCCTACAAGATGCTCATGGTCGTCGGCGAAAAGACCAGCCGCATCTATCTGGGCGTATTCGTTGTAACCGCCTTGCTGACCCATATCATGGCTCACACCGCTGTTGCTGCGACAGTCTACCCGCTGCTGCTGGCTATCTACTCCCTTTACGGTGAAGGAGACAAGCCCACCAAGTTCGGTAAGGGTCTGTTCATCGGTATGGCTTATGTGGCAGGTGCCGGTTCTATTGTAACCCTGCTCGGTGCTGCACGTGGTGCGGTAGCTCTCGGTTTCTACAACCAGATTCTGGGCAAAGACGTTACCTTCTTCGAACTGACCTACTATATGGCACCCATCGGCTGGGCTATGGTCTTCCTCCTTTGGGGCTTCTTCATGGTCTTCCTGAAGCCTGAAAAGGACGTCATTCCCGGTCTGCGCGAAAAGGCACGTGACCTCAACTCCCAGATGGGACCACTCTCCCGTGATGAAATCATGGCTGCGATTCTCGTCGGCGGCGTTATCCTGATCATGAGCCTGCGCTCTTTTATTCCTGAACTGAAGGCCATCGATAAGACCTCCATCATTCTGGTCTCGTCCATCTCCTTCTTTGTATTCAAGATTCTGGACATCAACGACCTTGAAGACATTCCCTGGAACATCATCCTGCTCTTCGCTGGTGCCATGTCTATCGGTTTCTGCCTCTGGGATACCGGCGCAGCCAAGTGGATGGCGGTCAACTGGCTGGTTCTCTTCCAGGAGTCAAGCGGATTCGTTTTCATCATGTCCATCGCCTTCTTCGTAATGATGATGACCAACTTCATCATGAACGTGGCGGCAATTGCGATCTCGCTCCCGGTGGCACTTGTTATCGCGCCTTACCTCGGCGTTGCTCCGGAAGTTATCCTCTTCGCAGCTCTGGTTGTTGCGGGTATGCCTTTCCTCCTTCTGGTTGGCGCGGCTCCCAACGCAATCGCATACGACTCCAAGCAGTTCACCACCGGGGAATTCTTCATGTACGGTATCCCCGCAAGTATCCTGCTCATGGTCGTAACCGGCATCTTCGTCAAGTTTGTATGGCCCATCATGGGCATGCCCGTGACCTTGCCGGGTTAGCAATATAGGGTTATAAGGGACTATTAAACATAGGGCAGGACGGTTCCGGCAAGGCGTGCCGGAACCGTCCGACTTGTACAACCCCTGTTGCCGGTTTCCGCCTACGACTTCCGGTGCTCAAATAAAAAAGCGAGAAGGATTTATGAAACAGCTGAATAAGCTTATTGACCATATCGTCAACCGTGTGAACGTCAACCTGCGCGAGCCGCTTGTGGATGTCGGTCCCTACATCAAGGACCTTATCCCCGAAGACAGCTTCGCTCTCTACTACGCGTTCTACTCCCTGACCAACAACCATCCTCTCATGTTCAACTTCCGCCACTCCAGCATCGGCGGGACCTACTTCCTCGGCAAATGTAAAGTAAACCACTCCATCCTCTACAAGAGTGATATCCGTGGTGACGAACTCAAGAGAAAAGGCAGTGAGGTGGAAGTCAACGGGCAGAAGATCAAGCTCCGCGATGACGAAGTCATTAAGATCCGCGACAGTTTTCTGATGAAAACCCTCGTCCACAACAACTCCCACGACCCTGAAAACCTTGAGTGCTTCAAAATTTCAAACACCGTGTCTCTGCACTACGCAAACATTCACGGTACTTCCGTGGAAGGCTGTTTCCTTGAGCCTTTCTCCTCAGTAGACCTCTCCATCTGCCATGACTGCGCAGTAGGAGCTTACTCTTATGTTCAGGCCGGGGAACTCTCCCACAAACGCATTAAACCAGGCCGGATCTGGGTTAAGGCGGACGGCGCATTCGAATTCAACTACCAGTACCCCGAAGAAGTCCTCGCCAAGTACATCCGTATGGAAGACAGCAGGCCTAAAGGAATTCTCATGGACTTCTTTGATGACCGCAAAGAAGATTTCGTGCCCATCTACTCTTCGGTTAAGCCTGAACTCACCATCGACGTTCCTGAAGGAGCATCGGTAAGCCCGTACGCAGTACTCAAAGGCGACTGCAAAGTGGACAAGAATGTTCTCGTGGCCCAGCGCTCATACATCGAGAACTCCACCCTCGGCCCCGGCGCCAACGCACAGGAAAACTGCTACATCATCAATTCCGTCTACGAAGGTGAGGTTGTTACCCCGCACGGCGGCAAGGTAATCTACACCCACATGGGCAAGCGTTCCTTCGTAGGTTTCAACTCTTTCCTCAACGGTAAAGAGGACGCTAAAATCGAAGTAGGAGCGGGAACCATATTAATGCCGCACACAATTATAGATGCGGAAGAAACCATTAAAATACCTGACAACTACCTCGTTTGGGGCTATATCAGCAAGCAAGAAGATCTCGAAATGCACTCGATTCCTCTATCTGACTTCGCTGCACTCAAGGGCCAGTTCCGTCTCGGCAACATGACCTTTGAAGGCATCGGAGCGAAATTTGTTGATGGATTCCGGCACCGTATCGAACATATTCTCGAAGCAAACGGTGCTTTCTGGGATGGAACCGAAGAAACCGCGGGCCATTCCCAGCAGACTCAAGACATCTCCTTCAATATCCTTCAGCCCTATCCTGAAGGAGAATTGCAGGGACTCTATCCGGAACTGACAATCGACCCGCTGGTTCCCAGCGATCTGTAATGTCGCGTCCTGACGCCGCATTAGAAACCACAGATCACTAGGTTCCACACAAAAGGCAAAAGGAGTAACCCGTGCCCAAAACAATGTCACAGGCGCTGCAGAAAAACCTTCTAGGTAATTCTCCCGACTGGTACAAACTCACTATTATCGGATTTTTAATACTAAACCCGATTCTTATGGCCGTTGCTGGCCCGTTCATCACCGGTTGGGTGCTGATCGGACAGTTCATCTTCACTCTGGCCATGGCCCTCAAGTGCTACCCCCTGCCCGCAGGTGGTCTGCTTGCGGTTGAAGCAATTGCCCTTGGGCTGGCTTCACCCGAAACGGTCTACAATGAGACAGTACTGAACTTCCCGGTAATTCTGCTGCTGATGTTCATGGTTGCAGGTATTCATTTTATGAAAGACATGCTCCAGTATGTTTTCACTAAAATTATTACCCGCGTGAAATCGAAGATTGTAATTTCACTGCTCTTCTCCATTTCAGGTGCTGTCCTGTCCGCATTCCTTGATGCACTGACTGTTACGGCTGTTATCATCGCGGTTGCATACGGATTCTATGGAATCTACCACCGCTTTGCATCTACAGGTAAATGCTCCCTGACAGACGACTCCATGCTGCGCGGTGAATGCGTAAGCCATCTTGGTGAATTCCGTGGCTTCCTCAGAAACCTGATGATGCACGGTGCCGTAGGTACTGCTCTGGGTGGCGTTTGTACCATCGTAGGTGAGCCCCAGAACCTGCTTATCGGTAAAACCATGGGTTGGGAATTCATGGAGTTCTTCTTCAGAGTAGCTCCCGTATCCATGCCTGTACTGGCTGTCGGCCTTGTGACCTGTATCATGCTGGAAGTTACCGGTATCTTCGGATACGGATACCAGCTGCCCCAGAACGTGCGTGAAATCCTCGAAGAGGAAGACCGCAAGAACGACGAAGAAATGAGCCTCAAGAAAAAGGCAGCCCTGTTCACTCAGGCTTGCGCGGCTGTATTCCTCGTTCTCGCTCTGGCATTCCATATTGCGGAAGTAGGCCTTATCGGTCTGACCGTTATTGTTGTACTTACCGCTCTTAACGGAATCACCGAAGAACATCAGATCGGCCACGCATTTGAAGAGGCCCTGCCCTTTACCGCGCTGCTGGTTGTATTCTTCGCTGTTGTCGGCGTTATCCACGAACAGCACCTTTTTGCCCCGATCATTCATTACGTGCTCGGCCTTGAAGGTAAAATTCAGCTTGCAGCATACTACATCGCCAACGGCGTGCTCTCCATGATTTCAGACAACGTATTTGTTGCGACAGTATACGTTTCTGAAACCCTGAAAGCATTCCAGACCGGCGTTATCGACCGTGCGCAGTTCGACCTGCTCGCAGTTGCAATCAACACTGGTACCAACATTCCCAGTGTTGCAACTCCTAACGGACAGGCTGCTTTCCTGTTCCTGCTTACCTCCGCCATCGCTCCGCTCATCAGGCTTTCATACGGCCAGATGGTCAAGATGGCTTTCCCCTACACAATTACCATGTCCATCACCGGCCTCGCCGCGACCTGGTACTTCCTGTAGGAACTGCTCTTACATTATTAAAATTAAAGCCCCTGCCGAGCGATCGGCAGGGGCTTTTTTTAGGACAGGTAAAAAGGAGCATACTATCCGCTCAGGGCGGACCTTCTTTTCAACAATTGCAGGTTAGGCAGTATAATTCCAAGCAAAATAAACACCATCCCTACAATCTGGATAGAAGCAATGTGTTCATCAAGAACAAATGCAGCCAACAGCACCGTGGTCACAGGTTCGATAGTGGAAAAAATAGCCACATTGGTACTGCCGATGGCATCCACAGCCCGGTAAAGAAGACTGATTGCCAGTGCAGTAGGGATTAATCCCAGACCAATAGCGATAAACCAGCCCTGGATATTGAGATCAAATATTTTCAACGGTGAAGAAAGGCAGCTAAAAACAAGAGCCATAAACAGAATGACATAAGGAACAATGGTCTTGGCTTCATCATTGCGGGTAAAAATCTGGATAACAGTAAGGTAAATTGAAAAGCACCCCATACACCCCAAAGCATAAAGGATTCCCCGGGGATCAAGCTGCTGTGCGAAGGCATTATAAAAAACAAGCCCACTTCCGAGAACTATCAATCCTAGCGCAGCGAAGACTTCCCGTCCGGGACGCAATTTCAAAAAGACAACCGCAATAAGCGTCGTCATCAAAGGGTAGAAATAATAAATCAGCGATGTAGTTGAGGCGGGAATATGCTTAAGGGCCATAACAAAAAGCCAAGACTGCAACGGGTAGAGAGCTACGCCCAGAACCGCAGCTTTCAAAAGAACTCTAAATCGGACTTTAAGCACCCCGGGGCAAGATATGCCCAACCAGAGAAACAGGGCCACAGCCCCTAATGAGAACCGGTACTGCACCAGTTCCACAGGCTGCAACCCCATGGCAAGTCCCAACTTAAAAAAAATAGCCAGCGTGCCAAGTCCTAGTGCAGACAATATTGAATAGATCAACCCTTTAACCATTTCTAACTCCTTAAATGGTATCAGCCGGACTGAGCCTATACGCAGGATTATAAAAATACAATAAATTGAGTTGAATTACGGGCAACAAAAAAGGGCTGCCCGCTAACGGACAGCCCTTTGCTATTCATTATGGTTCAGAACGATCTAGCCCTGCATGCGGGCGATGATTGCATCCAGCTCTTTTGCAAGCTCGGACATGCGGCTTACAGCTTCAGCTGATTCATTCATGGCCTGTGCAGTTTCCCCGGCGATGGTGTTGATCTGTCCGGTGGAACGGCTGATCTGTTCACTTGCTGCAGACTGCTCTTCCGATGCGGTGGCAATGGAACGGACCTGATCAGCGGTCTCGGAAACCTTCTCAACGATTTCCTTCAGGATATCACCGGACTGGTTAACCAACTCAGTAACCTCACCGATAGCCTTGGTGGATTTCTCGGTATTGGCGATGTTGGTCTTGGCGCTTTCCTGAATCTTGGTGATGTATTCACCTACCTCGCTGGTGGCATTCATGGTGGATTCTGCCAGCTTACGGACTTCATCTGCAACCACGGCAAAACCTCGACCGGCATCCCCGGCACGGGCAGCCTCAATAGCGGCATTAAGCGCCAGCAGGTTGGTCTGGTCGGCAATGTCACTGATCACACCCATGATATTGCCGATGCCGTCGGCCTGCTGACCGAGATCAGCCATATCCGTCTGCATCTGATCGGACTGGGTACGAACCAGAGAAATGGTCTCAACTGCCTGTACAACTTTCTGCTCACCTTCACCGGCCTTCTTCTGCGACGCATCTGCCAGTTCTGCGGCAGTGGAAGCATTGCGAGCAACTTCAAAAACAGTGGAGTTCATCTCATCCATAGCGGTCGCTGCTTCGCTGGCCATGACCGACTGTTCCTCTGCACCGCGGCTGGACTGCTCAACCTGTGCAGCCAAAGCCTCGGAAAAACCGGAAACCTGATTGGAGACCTCAGTAGCATTAGCCGCAGCTTCGGAAATCATGATATTGTTTTCTTCGATGCGTTTCTGCTGCTGCTTAATCTCCGTCATATCGGTAATCATGACAAAAGCACCAAGCATCTGCCCATCCAAATCAAAAAGAGGTGAAGCATTCACCAGCACATTACTGATTCCGCCCCCCTCAACAGGGAGCTCTGCTTCAATATTTCGCTGGGCAGCATTATCAGCCATAACTTTACCGGCAGTTGTGGACCTGCTGGATTCACTATACACAATGTCCCCGACAGTTCGGCCCAGATAATCCTGCGGTCTGCCGGTCTTGCCCACCAGATCCAGCATATCCTGATTCAGAAAAAGAGCTTTTTCTTCGGCATCAGCCACAATGCAGGGAATGGAAATACCGTTAAGCACACCCTCGGAAAAACCAAGCTTGTTTTTCAGTTCCGCCACCATGTGATCGATATTCTCGGAAAGATCCTTAAGTTCGCAGGCATATTTGCCGGTCAGTTCTGCCTTGAAGTTGCCATGGGCAATCTCACTGGTAAAATCACGGATGGTAGCCATGGGTCCGGTAACCAGCTTGCGGATGGTAAAAACAATCACACCGACAAGAAGCAGGACCATCACGGAGCCCATAACGATCAGTACATTACGCTCCTCAATAGCGGCCCGGGTCAGGTCAGAAACATAAGCAGACATGCAGACCACCCAACCAGTGGAAGGCACAACCTGAAACAACTGAACCTTGGCTCGGCCTTCCCACTCATATTCGGTCTTGCCCTTTGAAGCGGCAAGGCTGTCTCTCACAAACTGATGGCTGGTAAAATCCTTGAGGAGAATATCCTGATTCACCTTGTGAGCGATCATGCGTCCATTTTTATCTAAAATATAGGCATAGCCGTCTTCACCTATGGAAATATCACCGATCATAGCATACGAATATTCCTGCCAGTCAACGGATGAAAGAAAACCACCCAGAAGCTGGCCCTGTTCATTACGAACCGGAACAGCCATAACCACAATATAACGGCCATCCAATACGGACTTTAAAATTTCGGAAACAGCAAAAGGCTTACCGCTCAATACTTCCTGCACATACTTGCGGGAACGCAGATCTGCTCCGGCAGCAGACTGACCATTTGACTTAATACCGAAAACAATCTGTCCATCAAGGTCAAAAGCTGCAAGAGTTGCAAGCTTGCTGTTGTTTTCCATTTTCTGTCGAAGGTGCCTCATGATCCTTTCTCTGGCACTATCATCTATAAAAGCATCCTGTAATTCAGCACTGCTGGCATAATCAGCGAGATCACTTTTGGAAAGCTCTAAAAACTGATCCACTTCGTTGACTATTTTATTGTTCAGCACTTCCATATTCTGTTCCTGAATTTCCAGAACTGCTGAATTGGTCATGGAGCTGACTACAACAATTAACGATATAACCGAAATCGAAACTATCACAGTAATCAAAACTGCAAGAGCGCTGTTGATACTCTTAAATTTCATTCCTATACCCCTTATTTATGTCAATTAAACACACGCCATTAATCTATGTTGTAAACCCTTAATATTATCTTACTAAAATCATATTATTTTTGGTTGTTGATCATAAATTTATAATTGCTTTTATGCCTGCACCAAATCCATTGCTGTCTCAAAAAAAAGCTCCCCATGCTATTTCCACAGCATGGGGAGCTTCTTATGTCACAGTCACAACAGTATATTTTATATAATATTAATTCTGCATACGCCCGATGATACCATCCAGTTCTCTGGCCAAGCCGGACATCCGGCTGACCGCTTCAGCGGACTCGTTCATAGCCTGTGCTGTTTCACCGGCGATGGTGTTAATTTGTCCGGTAGAACGACTAATCTGTTCGCTGGCTGCGGACTGCTCTTCCGAGGCAGTTGCAATGGAGCGAACCTGATCATTGGTTTCGGAAACCTTATCCACGATATCCTTTAAAACATCACCGGACTGATTGATCAAGTCAGTAACGTCCATGATGGCCTCAGTAGATTTTTCTGTATTTTCAATATTCTTGCGGGCACTGGATTGGATATTGGAAATATAATCTCCCACTTCATGAGTAGCGGTCATCGTCTTCTCTGCCAGCTTGCGGACTTCATCAGCAACCACGGCAAAACCACGCCCGGCATCTCCGGCACGGGCAGCTTCAATGGCAGCGTTAAGCGCAAGCAGATTGGTCTGATCAGCAATATCGCTGATAACACCCATGATGTTACCGATCCCCTCAGCCTGTTTGCCCAGATCGGCCATATCTTCCTGCAACTGCTCTGATTGCGAACGCACCTCAGTGATAGTCGAAACCGCATTGGCAACCATTCGCTCGCCTTCACCGGCCTTATCCTGAGACTCACGGGCAAGATCTGCGGCAGAGGAAGCATTACGCGCGACCTCCAAAACAGTGGAGTTCATTTCATCCATGGCAGTGGCTGCCTCACTTGCCATTACCGACTGCTCTTCCGCCCCACGGCTTGATTGCTCCACCTGCGCTGCGAGAGCTTCAGAAAAACTGGAAACCTGATTAGACACCTCGGTGGCACTAGAAGCTGCTTCGGAAATCATTATATTGTTTTCCTCAATCTTTCGCTGTTGAGTACGAATTTCCGTCATATCAAACCAGATAGCCACCGAGCCCAGCATCTTCCCGTCCATATCGTAAAACGGCGTGGTCGAAACCATGATATTCTTATGTGTACCGGAGAAAGTTGTGTATTCTGCTTCCTGCTGAATTTGGCATTCTTCGGCTATTGCCTGCTGGGAAAGAGTCTTCCGACTCCTATCGCCAAAAAAGAACTCACCCGCAATCATGCCAATCGCTTCTTCAGCCCTAACCCTGCTTTCAATCAGTTCACAAATCTGAGAGTTGGTCCAAAGAATCTTTCCGTCCGGACCGACAATGCAGCATGGAAGAACAAGTCCTTTAAGAACCCCTTCAGAAAAGCCGAGCTTATTTTTTAATTCCCCAACCATATGCTCAATATTGAGGGACAAATCCTTAAGTTCGCAGACAAACTTTCCGTCCAACTCTGCTTTCAGGTTACCGGCGGCGATCTCACCGGTAAAATTCCTGATACTCTCCATAGGCTTGGTCACCTGCCTGCGGATAACAAACACAATCAGGCTTACAAGAATAATGATCAGCAGCAACCCCAGTCCGCCAAGAACATTGCGCTGCTGTGTCGCTGCCTCAGTCAGATCAGACTCATAAGCGGATATGCAGACAACCCAGTCGACCATGGGAACACGCTTAAAAGAAGTTACTTTTTGTTTATCGTCCCACTCGTAAGAGAAAAAGCCACTGTCCGCCGACAAACTCTTACGCACAAAATCGTAGGAGGAAACATCTTCCATGATAAGGCTGTAATCTTTATGAGCGATGATATGGCCTTCGCTATCTAACATGAAAGCATACCCCTGCTTTCCTATGCTGATATCACCGATCAATTTCTCAATATATTCTTCCCAATTATATACTAAAAAGACACCACCGAAAGACCTTCCGGTCATGTCTTTGATGGGGGCTGCAAATGCCAGATTGTAGCCTTTTGCTCCATCATATTTAAATAAATCTGAAACAGAATATTCCTTACCGCCAAGTATCTCCTGCAGATAAGGCCGGTTTTTAAGATCCATGCCTTTAAGGCTCTGCCCGGATTCGGTCCACCCGTAGACCACCTTCCCATTACGATCGATAACACCGATAGCATTGGCTCCTTCATGTTGGGCCAAAGCCTCTTTAAGAGACTTGCTGGCACTGCTCAATGCGTATGAGTCTACAAAGGCACGGTAGTATTCCTTATTTTTGGAAATAGTTTTAAGGTTGACAATTGCTCCGACTGCAAAAGTCTCTATCTGCTGTCCCAGCTCATTATTAAGAACTTCCATATTCTGTTTTTGTATATTGTAAACAGCAGATCTGGTCATTGTATTGACTACTAAAACCAAAGACACAATAGCCACAAACACAACAACAGTGACCAGCACAGCAATCCTGCTGTTTATATTCTTCAACCCAATCATATTTCCCTCACTAATATGTTTAAATTTACACAATACTCCATACACTTAAAGAAAATAAAATCAAACACGTAAGCACTTACTGATAACACAACAAAATCATTAGTGAAATTATCAAAAAAAAGACCCCGGACGGTATAAACAGTCCGGGGTCCTTATGAAGCAAAGAGTCTTTATTTTGATTTATTATAGTCTTCCAACAATCCGTTCATTTTATTAAGCAGCTCGCCACGTTCCTGCGCGACTTTCTTCCACTTCTTTTTTTCACTCTTCAAAGCCTCAATAGTATGCAACAGGTCCTGAATCGTGTTGGCTGGATAACCATGCTTGGCATAGCTTCCCTTACGAAGTTCTTCATCATTTCTCTGGCGCAGGGCGCGTAACTGACTGGCTGATAATATCATACTCATAAGCGGTTAATGGTTCCGGTCAATGCATAAATTACATCCTGAAAACCGCTAACGCAAGCAATTACAAAACAATATAAATGGTGCGTAGTAAAAAGCCCGGAGAAGCTACTTCCCCGGACTTGATATTTCAGTCTGTATACCTGAACCGAACCAATCCTAGCATGCGCATGAATTGTAGCTGTACTCAGTCCTTTCGCGGTATTCTTCCTGCTTACCCTTGTTCCAGCGGTTAACCGGACGGTAGTAACCGACGATACGTGTGTAAACTTCGGCGTCTTTACCGCATTCAGGGCATTCGAAGTGCTCGCCGTAAAGGTAACCATGATCTTCGCAAACAGAGAAAGTCGGGGTTACCGAGATATAAGGAATCTTGGTGTTGGTCATGGCCTTGATGATAAAGTTCTTCAGCGCGGTGGTATCCGGAACTGCTTCACCAAGGAAGGAGTGGAACACTGTTCCCCCGTTGTACAGGGTCTGCAGGTCATTCTGATGCTCAAGGGCGTAGACAACGTCCTCAGTAGAGCCGACAGGCAGCAGGGTAGAGTTGGTGTAGTACGGAGTACCTTCACCGGAGGTGTAGATATCGGCATAAAGGTTCTTGTCGATCTTGGCCAGACGGTAGCAGGTTCCTTCGCCCGGAGTAGCTTCAAGGTTGAAGAGGTTTCCGGTTTCTTCCTGGAACTGTACGGTCAGATCACGCAGGTGGTGCAAAACCCTCTGCATGAGACGTGAGCCGGAGGGGGTATCGATACCTTTACCAAGCAGGTTGTGGCAGGCTTCGTTACCACCGATCAGGCCGATGGTGGAGAAATGGCCTTTGAAACCATTCTTCAAGTAACGCTGGGAGAAGGGGAACATGCCGTTTTCGAAATTAGCGGAAACCAGCTTGCGCTTGTACTCGAGGGAGTCCTTGGCCTGAGTGGCGTACTCGGTGATCAGGTCGAGGAAATCTTCCTCACCCTGTGCAAGGTAAGCCAGCTTGGGCAGGTTCAGGGTAACAACACCGATGGAACCGGTCAGGTCGCCGGCGCCGAACAGGCCACCGGTTTTCTTGCGGATCTCACGCAGGTCCATCTGCAGACGGCAGCACATGGAACGAACGTCCTCGGGGTTGAGGTCGGAGTTGATGAAGTTCTGGAAATAGGGAGCGCCGTATTTGGCGGTCATCTGCAGGAGCAGCTCGCCCACTTCGCTTTCCCACGGAAAATCCGGGGTAACGTTGTAAGTTGGGATGGGGAAAGAGAAGATACGGCCGTCGGAGTCACCTTCAAGCATGACTTCAACAAAGGCGCGGTTGATCATCTCCATTTCCTCTTCGTACTCACCGTAAGTGGTATCCTGAAATTCACCACCGATGATAACAGGCTCGTTAGCAATATGCTTAGGTGGAACCATATCAAAGGTGAAGTTGGTGAACGGACTCTGGCCGCCCCAACGGGAGGTGGTGTTCAGGTTGAAGATCAGCTTCTGCACGATCTGCTTTACGCGGTCGTAGTCCAGACCGTCGTAGCGGATGAAAGGTGCGAGGTAGGTATCAACGTTGTTGAAAGCCTGTGCACCGGCCCACTCGTTCTGCAGGGTGCCGAGAAAGTTGACCATCTGTCCGGTGATGGAATCAAAGTGCTTTGCCGGACCGGAGGAACAACGGCCTTTAAGGCCGAAACCGTCCAGCAGCAGGTCGCGCAGGGACCAACCGGCGCAGTACCCGGCAAGGCCGAAAGAAAGGTCATGAATATGGAAATAGCCGTGCTCGTGAGCCAGCCTGATTTCTTCGGGATACTTTTCAAGGCAGTAACGGGCCTGAACTGCTCCGGACATGTGCAGCATCAACCCCTGAAAGGAATGGCCCATGTTGGAGTTTTCATTTACGCGCCAGTCGGAACGGTCAAGGTAACTTTCAATGGTTCCGGCGATATCAAGGTAAGTTTCATCCTGACGACGCAATTCGCGACGTTTTTCACGGTAGATAATGTAGCGTTCAGCAACAGAGTAAAGACGGTTCTCCATGAGCACGAGCTGAACCATGTCCTGAACCATTTCCTGTTCGGGAACATCAACATCGATAAGCTTCTGCTCAACCTTGCGGCCAAGACGCTTACTCAGCAGAGGATCTTTAATACCACTTGCTTTCAAAGCTTTAAAAATTGCTTCTGAGATCCGCTCAGTAGACCAGGACTCGAGACATCCGTCACGTTTAAGAATTTGTTTGGGCATTTAGTTACCTGATTAAAAATTTGTCCGCACACATCACCGCCCGCGCCGTAAAAAGGACGCAGAAAAGGAAGCAACCTCCCCAGATTGCAAGCCCACGGCTGAACCGTGTCTTATGGTGGTGTGGCATTTTGGCGCAGGGGGCCCGGTAGGCGCATCCCGCAGGACTTTTGAAACCGGAAAAAATGTCAGAAACAAAATATTCCGGTCAGTTTGAACCGACCTGCCCGGAAGGTGTGGTGTCCGTAAAACGTAAAGGACGAACACTGGGCAGGCATGCTTCAGGCCGGGGTGCTGGCTCGGGGTCACACAAAATGCTTCCCTGACAGCGGCAGGACCGCCCCGGATTCAAACCGGGTTCCCGACTTACCCATTTCAAATGCTCAGAAAGCAGAAATGGATTCCTGAAGTGCTGACGACTGAGGGCAGTCTAACAGACTGATAAATTCGGTCAAGACTCTCTAGACTTTTTCTTGGCTAATGACCTTTCAGCCTTAGAGCCATCTGGCATAACTCTTGTGGAACAGCAGTTTTCCACAGTTGTTCATAGCATGTTCAAAACCACTTAAACTCTTGATTTAGAGACAAAATCTTCTATCAATTTTCACACAATTTCAGCCGGACAATTTTGTCCGGCTGAAATATTTTTTCACCTGCAAACAACAGCAGGCTTCATTTGATTTAAAAATTAAGAAACATGGCATTCATCACGCAAACCATCGATAAGGGACCGAAGCTCAGCAGCCAGTCCGGAAAGGTCCTCAGCTGACTCACGGGTTTTATCCATGGACTTGGTGGTCATCAGCGCCATCTGATTAATACTCTTGGATGAGGAGTTAATCTGATCAGAAGAAACTGACTGCTCTTCAGCGGCAGCAGAAATATTCTGAACCTGCCCGGTCACTCCGCCCACAAGCGTGACAATTTCCTCAAGCGCTTCCCCGGCCTGTTCAGCAAGTCGGGTGCTGTCCAAAACGGACTGAGCAGCCTCTTCCATGGACTGCACATTGGTACGCGAACTTTCCTGAATGGCTTCTACCACGAGGGTAACGTCGCGAGTGGCATCCATGGTCTTCTCGGCCAGCTTGCGCACTTCATCAGCAACCACAGCAAAGCCGCGTCCGGCCTCCCCGGCACGAGCAGCCTCAATTGCAGCGTTCAAGGCCAGCAGGTTGGTCTGGTCGGCAATATCGCTGACCACAGACATAATCCTTCCGATATCCTCAACCCGTACATTCATATCGTTAAGACTTTCCTTAAGCTGCTCACTCTGCTCCTTAACGCTGAAGATGGAATTGATGGCCTTACCAGTCATGACCGCCCCTTTGTTGGCAGTCTCCATAGCTTCTCCGGCGCCGACAACAGCATCGGAGCAACTGCGGGCCACATCCTGAATAGAGTGGGTCATCTGATCAAGGGCCGAGGTGGATTCAGAGAGACTACCCTGCTGCTCTCGTGCACGCTGACTCGAATCCTCAACATTAGTGCTGATGTGCTCAGATGCGTTTGAAAGCCCGTAAACTATCTGCTCTAAATTGCGAACCACATCGAGGACACCCTGCCGACGCGCATCTTCTGCTTCTTTTTGGGCCTCACTCAATCCGGCAAGAGCCTCACGTGCGGACATTGCCTCACGCTCTGCTACAGCGGTAGCCTGTTCAACCGTTTTCTTGTCTTCTTCAATAACATGCATGAGCCCGTTATATGCTCCGGCAAGATCACCCAATTCACCATTACCACTCTGTTCAATACGATGGGTTAGATCACCTTCCCCGGCAGCAAGATTACGGCTGGTCATCGAAATCTCACCGACAATCCTACGCAGCGGTTTGATGATCATCACCCGGCTGAGCACGATAAGCAGCAGGCCGATCAAGACCACAACACCGCCCAATACGGTAACGACATAGACAGCCCGTTGCTGAAGCAGGTTGTAGCTTTCAACCTGTTCCGCACGAATAGAAGATTCCAGCTCCATGAGCTTTTCACGAGCTTCTTCCATGGATTGCATGGATTTCTTCATCTCAAGACTGGTATTGTAATAAGCTTTAAAAACGTCCAGATACTCCCCGGTCAAGGCAACTATTTTCTTGAACAGCTTGGCCTCGCGTCCTTTGGCAAACAGGGGCGCAAACTGGGGATATGAGGCTCCCATACTTGAATCTGGGTCGATACCCATCAATTTTTCAATATCAACGATCAGCCCTGATCCACTGGCTGCATCTTTATAAAGAATGAAGTCTTTCGCCATTTCCTGAAAGCCGAGCGGTTTGTTGAGCAGGATAGCTGCCGCCTGCCGTTTGGCTGTCAGATCGTTCAGACCGTCGATGGAGTCAGCAAAGGTACGGGCAAGCTCAGCGTTATCCTGACCTGCCTGCGGGGTAAGAGCCTGTTCCTGAAGAGCGCTTACCTTTTTAGTCCGTTTCCTTGCCGTGCGGGCAATACTCTTCTGTAATGAAAGGGCCTGCCCAAGAATTTCTACCGAAATTTCGCGCAACCTTTTTACATGCCCAACCCCATCATTGAATTGTCCCTGAAACTTACTAAACCCACGGTCAAAACTGTTAAACGAGCTTTTCAACGCACTCAAGGAGCCGATCATCTCCGCATCGATACCGGACCTAGCAACAGTATCCAACCTTTCATTCATGCTCCGGGTCATCTTGGTATAATTTTGCAGGACTTCAGGTTCTGCCCCCCCCTCTTTCATGGAAAGTTCTTCGCGGTGAGTCAGCCAGTCAAGAGCTTCAGACTGGGCCTCAACGCCAATGCTGATTATCTCATCAAGGCTATTGCGGGCTTCCATTTTCTCGGTCAATTCCCGCAGCGTAAAAATGGAAACAGCGGCCAGACACAATGCGCAAAGCAGAAAGACCAGCATTCCTGCTACAATTTTATGTGACAACTTAAATGTATATTTCATTTTCCAACTCCCCTGTATTAGAAAATGACTCTCATTTTCATACAGTAAATATAATTGACATTGCTCAAAACAACTTCAGCAGGAATAATGAAAATGAGAACGCTTTTCAACTAAAATCGGGTATTAAAATTAAAATACGGGTATTTTTAATAAAAACCCCCGCAATCTCAGTGATTGCGGGGGTCATAATTAGAAACAAAAGTTTTCCACAGATGTTCGTTGTTTGTTCATAACGATATTAGCATCTTAGTTTAATGAACATTAAAAGGCCCCATTCATTTTCTTAATGAAAGACAGCAGTAAATCACGCTCCTCAGCGGAAAAATCAGCAGTTAACTCCTCGATTAAGCGCAAATGTAAACGATCATGCTCTTCGTACATTTTCTGACCGGTTTCAGTCAGTTCCACAAGAATTGAACGGCGGTCGGTCTGGTGCGGCTTACGGCAGACAAAGCCCTTATCTTCAAGTCGGTCAACCAAAACAGTCAGGGTCCCGGTGGTGATGCCCATGCACTGAGCCAGCTCTTTCATGCGCATATCTTTATGGATGCCCAATACTTCTAAGGTATGCATCTGGGGCAGGGTCAATCCCTTCTCCCGCACCACGTCATGTTCCCATGATGATAGTTTTTCATAAAACTCAATTATGGCATGATTGAGCTTTTCCAGCACAAGGACCTCCACTTTATAAATTCGTATAGCTGTATATTGCGAAACCTATAGTCATAACTCCGGCAGTGCGCATGACCAGCGGCTCCACCCAATCCTGCTCAAGGGTACGCACAAATGATGCCGCCCGGTAAATAGCATAAATCACTGTCGCAAGGGCAACACCAGTCCCCAAAGCATAGCTGGCAAAAACCGCACTTCCCTTGAAAACACTGCCGGAATCAAGGGCATATTTATACATGATCGCCACTGTGGGGCAAGGCACAATCATGTTCACAAAACCGATGGAAAACAACCCCCACGCGGTAATATTGCCTAACGCTACTCCGGAATGACTAGTGCACGAACAACTATGCCCGTGGTCATGGGTATGATGCGTATGGTCATGATGCTCATGCACATGTACCTGCTCGTGGTCGTGACTGTGCAGAATCTCCGGCTTGAGCATCAATATCCCGCCCAGCAGCACCAGAATACCGATCGTGACCATATCCACCACATGTGTCAAAGACTGGGGAATAGTCAGGGAAATCGAGCCTAGGGTCAACCCGATAATCAGGCAGGCCAATGCAGTCCCCGAGAAAAATGCTGTAGTCAAAGAAAAAACCCGCTTACCGTTCTTCTCACCGTAGACAAAGGGAGCCAGCACCAACCATGAATGACCGCAAGGGTTAATTCCGTGAATGAGCCCCAGAAACAGGCTGGATTGCATGGCAACCAGAAAGATTGAATCAAAATCCATTTTGAACTCCATATAGTTTGACTATCAAATTAAATATCTTTCAAACTACCTACGCCTAATTTAACTTGAGTGTCAAACAATTTGCAAAACAAACTAACCGCAAAAAAAAGACCCGCTCGAAAAATTTCGCACGGGCCTGTTAAGCTGGAGTCCAGCTTAATATCTTTAAACAACAGACATAAATATAGCTGCCGGAGCCACACTTCTTAGGAACTATTGAATTTTCACACCATAAACCCGTTCAGCATTCTTATAAGCAATCTTCTGCGCTACCTCCTTGGGCAACTGTCCCAAGACAACTCGGCTTAAAAATACATGAGTCGGATACTCCGACCAGAGCTTTTTCATATGTGCGTCAGTAGCGGCAAGTATGCGGTCCTGATGTTTGATCAGGATTTCAAGCCATTCCGGCTTAAGGGACAATCCCACAAGCATAGCCGATCCGGTCATAGCCAGTTTGTCAGAGTCACGGAAATTGTCCATTTTGACCGCTTTTTTGGACATGGTCATATACACGTTGTCATGACGACTTAAAAATTCATCCACCTGCTGCGGTGAGCCGAAAGCCATATGCGGTATGATGAATATCTGACCCGGCCAGCGCTCATACAAATCATGAAAACGGTGAAAATCCCTATCTGGAGCGTAGACCTCGAAATGGGTCATGAGTGGTATGTTCTTTTCCTCCAGTCGAGATAAGAAGCGGTCCGTACCCGGCAACGAAGGATCGGTATAACGCTCACCGGAGGCATAGCTGGCACCTGACTTTTTGTCCCCGTGGGTGTAGAGGATCTCGCCCACAAATTTATATCCGTGTTTTTCTATGCCCTTAAGCATGGCCGAGGAATAACTATTGCCTATGTCTTTTTTGTGGCGAAAATATTTGGGTGCGCCGAGAATGATCAGATCATTATTGTCGGCCGCTAGGCGCAACACAGCACGCTCATTCTGGCCCAGCTTCTTTCTGCTGCGGGCAAAAAGAGCCAGCTTATCCACACCAGCTTCACGCACTCTTTCAATGGCCCTGCCCATGCGCACTTTTTCATCTATCTGGCTCATGGCATCGAAGTATGGGCCCGCGTAAAAACCGACTTCTTCAGGCAGCTTTTCATTCAATTTGAGCAGGCAATGGGCATAGAATTTGTCTGCCTTTACGGCTCCGGAACTATCTCCGGGATCAAGTCCACTCTCCAGCTTTGCAAGAACATCCCGGCCTGCTTTTTTACTTATGCATGCGCGCATTGCCGGACTAAGATTACTGTATGCCGGAAAGCTGTCGGCGAAGACTGAAGAACTGAACAGGACAAACAGTACGCTAAGAACAAATCTTTTCATGCCCTCTCCCGTATTAAGGTTTAATGTATTTAAAATACATCTTCTACGGGAGTCAGGCCAGATTCTTTTAAATTACTCTCCAGTTAAATACCCCTTAAACAACACCTAACAGGGAGATAGCCGTATAAACAAGCATTGCCGCCAGAACAGCATTAACAACCTTGCGGAAAGTTTCATTTTCAAGCCTGCTGCGAATAGCCGCACCGAACATGGCCCATGTTGATATGGCCATGAAGGTATTCAAGGCCAAAATCATGGCGGACAAAGCCAGATAATCTATGCGCCCAACAATGGAGGCTAAAAAAGTAGAATAAATGGTCAGCCCGTAGACCGCCACCTTGGGATTAAATAACTGTAGAGCAAATCCCTTGGCAAATGCCTGCGGATCTTCCTTAGTATCAGCCTTTGCCGCGCCGGACCGTAAAATTGACCATGCCAGCCAGAGGATATAAGCCGCCCCTACCCAACGCAGGTAACTTTCTGCCTGCGGAAGGACCATGAGCAGGGAATGAGAAAGAAAAGCACAAAGCATCATGACCAGAAAAAAGCCCGTGGAAATACCCACCAGATACCCAAGGGTCTTCCGGTAACCATACAGTATACCCATGGAGGCACTGGAGATATTATTGGGCCCCGGAGTATAGGTTGTGATGAACATAAATGACAAAAAAGGCATTAATTCTATAGACATAAGAACACCTCTTGAAAATATTGCTGAAACATATACAATTTTACGCGCGTTTGAGTGCTATAGTGAACACTGTGCAATATACTGTCAATAGGTGCGTTATATGAATCAAGACATTGATATTGTGGCCCATAACCTGAAGATCCTACGCGAAAGCCGAAAACTCAGCCTTGATCAGCTTTCCCAAAGGACTGGTGTCAGCAAATCCATGCTGCGCCAGATTGAAAACGGCAAGTCCAGCCCGACCATTGCCACCATATGGAAGATAGCCAACGGGCTGAAAATTTCCTTCACCACCCTGCTGCGCAAGCCGGCAGTAGAGGCTGAAGTACGTGGCTTCAAGGATGAAGAGCCTTTAACCGGAGAAAAGAACCATTACCGGCTCTACCCGATCATCCCCTTTGAACCGGAGCGGTCTTTTGAAACATACTATGTAGAAATCGACCCGGAAACGACTTTTTACGGCGAGCCGCATGAGGGGAATGTTTACGAATATATCTTTGTGAAGCAGGGAACCCTGCAAGTCACTGTGGATGGAAAGGAAATGGTGGTCAATGAAGACCAGTTCCTGCAATTTCAGGCCAACTGCCCACATGAATACAAAAATGTCGGCGACGGGATGGCTGCAGTACTGATGCAAATAAGTTATTTATCTTAATAGGTAATCACCACTTTTCATGAAAAGTGGCGATATACCAGAATTCTATCGTGCTATCTCGGCAAATGAACCGCGCAGTAAACCAGCAAGATCCTGCGGGCTCAGCTCGATGTCCAAACCGCGCTTGCCGCCACTGACGTAGATGGTTTCAAAACCTTCTGCTGATGAATCAATTACCGTGGGCAAAAGTTTTTTCTGGCCCAAAGGACTTACCCCGCCGACCACATATCCGGTCGTACGTTCAACCAGCTTTACGTCGGCCATAGCGATCTTCTTGACCTTAACGGCCTTGGCCAGAGACTTAAGGTCCAGCATTTTCATAACCGGAACCACAGCTACAAAGAGATCTTTTCCGCTTCCGGCGACTAAGGTCTTGAAGACCCGCTCCGGGTCAACGCCCAGCTTTTCCGCAGCTTCCTTGCCGTAAGCCTCGGCAGAAGGATCATGTTCATATTCGTGGACTTTAAACTTTATCTTCTTTTTCTTGGCTATATTAATTGCAGGTGTCATGAGCGCTTTTTACACAAGGGGCATGATGCTTGGCAAGACTCAAACAGCTTGGGGACTAATTAACAATACTTGACTTTAACTCATGATTTACGATGATGAACAAAAACAAAACTTCATAGAAAGGAGATATACATGACTGAATCACAGCGCCAAGAGCTCATCGAGGAGATCATTGAGCTTGAACTGAAAATGTTTCTGGCGGTAAACAACCGGGGTGGTAAGGCAAACTGCCAGGAAAGTCCGGAGTCCTTCCGCACCATGCGTTTCATGACTCACTCCGTACTTCCTGAAAAATTTCTCAAATCATATAAAGGCGACTTGATTCAGGCTGAAAGCGATCAACGCAACCTGATGACTGAAAAATATGCTCTCATGGAAGGACTGATCCCGACCTTGAACTCATCTCCTGCGATCGCTGAGATTGTGAAAATGGAATGCGAATGGCGCAAAGAGGTTGCTGCACAATTCCCCTTATCCGTCCACCCGGAAGGGCACGAACGTTTCCGCATCTACCTCAAGGGCGAATTGCAGACCTACTCCCCGGCAAGTCTGAATATCTACCTTGCCCACGCAAAGGAAGTTCAGCAGAAGCAGGGCAATCTTGTCCGTGACAGATATGAAGTGCTCATGCGCAAACTGGGCTACAATTCCCTTACCCATTGCGAAGAATCGCTGGCAAAACGCGCCAGCTAACCCTACGCACTCAAAAGTATTCCAAAGAAAATCCCTCTTGCACTTAAGGAGCAAGAGGGATTTTTTTCATAAAACCCTGCGGGGTAATTTCATCCAGCTGCACGCCATAATGATTACTCAATTGAACCACCTGAGGCGGCAACAGCCCACAGCGCTCAAGCAACTCACTATTCATAAACAATTCCGCGACCTTTCCGTCAAACTGCTTTACGCCATTCTCAAGGCATATAGCCCGGGTACAATTTTCAGCCACAAAATCCATATCATGGCTGATAATAACCACTGTCCGACCTGCATCCCTGAGCTTTGAAAGTTCAGCCTCAAGCATAGCTATTTCACGCTGATCAAGTCCGGCTGTTGGCTCATCGAAAACCACTATGTCCGTATCCATTGCCAGTACCGAGCCCATGACCAAACGTTTGCGTTCGCTGAAACCAAGATCATGCGGATTGCAATCTTTCATTTCCAGCAAGCCCAGCGAACTCAGAAATTTCTCGCCCAGCTTTTGGATTCGTTCAGGGGCATAGCCAATATTTATCGGCCCGAAAGTTATTTCATCCCAGACGTTTGCCTTGCAAATCTGATCATCAGGATTTTGAAATAGCATGGCGACCATTCCGGCCAGCCGTGAAACTTTCTCATCAGCAGTTGAAATGCCATTCACTTTCACACAACCGCTTGATGGATGCAGCAGTCCGTTGAAATGGCGTACCAATGTGCTTTTACCGGAGCCATTGTGCCCCAGCAGAGCTACAATCTCGCCCTGATTCAGGGTCAGCGAAACATCTTTAAGGGCTTCAACCCCGGACTCGTAGTTGAAACACAGATTTGTTACCTCAATTGCCATTACGAACCTCCAACCCTTCAACAACTTCACCGAAGGTCGTTGCCAGCGCCCGTTCTTCAGCCCAGCGGCCACGGCTCCGAGCCAGTTCGGCAATCTTGCTGAACCGGGTCCAGTCCAACCCAATCTCCTTTAGCAACGGCGAAACAAGGACTTCGGCAGGCGGCCCATCCAAAACCACCCTACCTTCATGCAGGGCTATGACCCGGTCGGCATATAAAGCGAGACTCTCCACTCGCTGTTCTGCAAGCACAATGGTTTTCCCTTTACTACGCAGCTCATACAGAATTTCAAAAACCTGCTTGGCCGCCAAGGGGTCAAGAAAAGTAGTAGGTTCATCAAGAACCAGTACGGGAGTATCGCAGGCCAGAGCCGAGGCAAGGGCCACTTTCTGCAATTGCCCGCCGGAAAGATGATGCGGAGAACGCTCTGCCAGATCTGAAAGTCCAGTCAAAGACAATGCTTCATCAACCCGCTGTAAAATCTCATCACGTTCCACACCTCGGTTCTCTAGGCTGAAGCCCACTTCTTCAGCAACGGTGAAACGGATACCGGAAAGCTGCCGTTCAGGATGCTGCATGACCAAGGCCACAGATTCGGACAGTTCAGCCAGCGGAACTTCTGCGATATCTTTTGCGCAAACCCGAACATTACCATCCATCTTGCCATGATAAAGCTGGGGGACAGCACCGCAAAACGCATTGCAAAGCGTGGACTTGCCGCTGTTATTGACCCCGATCAGGGCCACAAATTCCCCTGCTTCAATCTCCAAATCCAGATTACTCAGAACTGGACGAGATGACGGAGTGTAACTGTATGAAAATTTTTCGATCTCAATAAGGGACATAGTGATACAACAATGTTTTGTAGAGCAGGAGGAACAAGCAGATCAGCAACATCAAGCGCCTGCAAAATCGCTGTGAGAAAGAATCCTCAACAACTCGCATGGAAGTCCGTTTACCTTTTGAGCTGAATCCACGCAATTCAAGGGCAATGGCCCGCTGCTCAATCTCAGCAAAGGCCCCCAGAATCAGGGGAGAAATCAAAGGAGCAATGGAACGCGCCCTGTTTAAAAAACTTCCTTCGGAATCAAGTCCCCGCGCCCTTTGCGCATCCTGAATAGTCTTCACCCGTGCCCGCATGGCCGGAAGCATAAGCAAAGGACTGCCGCAGACATAAGCCAGCGATGAAGGCATGCCGGATTGAATCAGGGAAGTAATCAGATCCGCGGGATCAGTTGTAAACACGAAGATCAGGGAGACAGTCAGCACTGTCGCCAATTGCAGCAGAATAGTTGCGGCAAAGAACAACCCTTCCGCATAGAGAGATATACCCTGATATGAAAAAAGAACGCTGCTGTTACCGGGATAGAGCAAACCATGAATAGGAATCATGAACAGGGCAATAGGCAGTAGGGTACGCCAAAGGAACTTCCAGACCCGCCCTGCAACCCCGGCGACAAGAGCCAGTACCACATTCAAAAACAGCAAAGCCGCATCAGGCCAAGGCCCGCCCGGAGCACAATAAACCGCCACCCCCGTGAACAGCACAAATGCAAGCTTGCTCAGGGGGTGGACAGAATGGATACATGATTTTCCCGCATTGAAAAGGGAAGTACTTTCAGTCGACAAAAACTTTTCCTTTATGCCTTCGCCAGCGCAGGGAAACGAGCAGCAGCCCTTTCAGGAAGACTCTTCACAATTCCCCAGACCAGCACGGCTGTGACGACCTTGTCGATAACATTAGTGGTGAACACGGTAACCACCACAGAACCGAAAAGATCACGGCCCAATGCCAGCAGGTAAGCCATGGCAAAGTCAGCACCGCTTCCGGTGATACCACCGAACATGTACAGGCGGATAGGCACGGCAACTACGGAGTTGAAAACAGTAATGATCAAGCCGGCAAGAATGGCTGTCCACCAGTTCTTGAACATTCCCATACGGGCGCAGACACCGGCGGCAATACCGATAACCATGGCTACCGGAGCAAAGGCAGCAGCAACCGGGGATGAAATCACACCCCAGATCAGGTTGGTAATCAGCCCGGCAAGCCCGCCAGCCCACGGTCCGGCCAGCACACCCACCATTACTGTTCCGATGGAATCAAGAAAAATAGGCAGCTTAAGCAAAGAAACAAGCTGGCCAACGGCAATATTGATGACGATTGCCACGGCGATCAGGACCCATGTAAATGTTGTGAAATCTTTTTTAATCTGTTCGCTAACACCCATCCCACTCACTCCTTGCTGCTGGTTTGTGATTTGATTTCCAGTTCCGGGTATCCGGTCTGGGGGTCAAAAGTTCTTAGGAAAGAGTATTCCGGGAAAACAGCGAGCACGATTTCAGCGGTGGTGTAGACCCTGCTGCCCTCCATTAAATGTGCGCCGATGGTTTTTCCTTCGCCGTCGGAAATGGCGATATGAAAATGGGAACCGTGCCGGGAAAGCACCCCGGTCAGGGAGACGATCTCAAAATGTCCGTTGAGTTCCGTGGTCTGCCCCTGATTGGCGAAACGTAAAACCGCCTTGGTCAGACTGCCCACACAGGTCAGCACGCAAGCGGCTTCAATCTCCTGTTCCTGCGCAATACGCTCCAGTTCGAGCAGGATATCCTGCCCCGGTTTGAACCTGACCGCCAATGGCTCCATGTAGCAACTCCATTCCTGATTAAGATTGACCATTCCTTTAAAGGAGTTACAAATACATCACCATCTCAAATACTACCAATCGGTAATCAAAATAGATTGCAACCACATGTATTCAATAAAACTATATCTCCGCTAACAATAAAACCCCGCCAGCACTGCTGACGGGGTTTATTAATATATAGGATACGGCAGTAAACCTGCCGGGAATTTCGATCAACTACTCGGAAGCGGTCTGGGGCTGACCCTGAGCTGCACCTTTGTAGAAGACGGGAATATCATCGCTGCCCAATACGTTTCTACGCATCTGTGCTTCGGGGAGTTTGTCCCATGCGCTCTTATTTGAGAAGTAGAAGAACACACCCATTGCTACCCATACAACCATGCACCAACGGGAAGCTTCGCTGATGTAAGCCGGAGAACCGGGGATCAGCAGCAGAACGATACAAAGGACGGAAGCAAGGGTACCCATGCCGCAGCAAAACAGTTTCAGGGAACGCTGGTCAACGTTAGCGGAACCGAGGATTACACGGCGTGCTGCTAGGCAGGAGAACAGGTAACCGATACCGGTACCAACAGAACTCATATCAACAATCCAGACGATAACAGAACGTCCGGCAAAGGGAGTCAGCAGAACAATAGCGATGGTGAACAGAATCGCCTTGTGAGGTGTGCGGTATTTGGGGTGAATATCACCAAACCAGGAAGGCATGATACCGGCACGGGACATACTCAGCAGCAGACGGGAAGTAGCGATATAAAAACCGTTAATCCCGGTACACACAGCACCCATAACCGCACAGGCCAAGACAACAGCACCAAGTTTACCGAAAGCCATGGCTGCAACTTCACCTGTGGCCCAGGCTGTACCGCCGGCAGCGCGCATGGCATCCATTTTAGCAAGCATTTCAGGAACAGGGATGGCAACACCGACAGCAAGGGTAACCAGAGCATAAAGAACGAAACCGCACAGAATCGCGATGATCATAATATTACGTGCGTAGGAAGGCTCAAAGGTAAATTCCTCAGCAGCCTGCGGAACAGTATCAAATCCGGCAAATAGGAAGGGGGAGATTGCAAAAATGATAAGTACACAAGAAATCATGGAACGGTGCTCGGCAAAAAGCGGGAGCAGGTTGCCGACTTCAGCGGTTTCAAGAGAAGCGGAGCCGGTGAACAGGGAAACAATACCGAGAGTAAGCAGGAAAGTCAGCATAACCTGAAATTTACCCGCAAAACTGTTACCACGGTAGTTCATCCAACCGAAAAGCAAGGTTGCGAAAGTCATAAGAATTACTTCGCCTGTGTATACCTGCCACCCGGCAATGGAATATAAGGCCCCGAACTCAAAAACACCCGGGAATAGGAAACGGAAAATCAGTGCCAGAGCGGCAACGTCGATGCCGATGATGGCTATGTACCCGAGCACGAGTGCCCACCCGCAGACAAAAGCAGCTGACGGTCCAAAGCCGACATAAGCATATGCAAACGCGCCACCTGCAACAGGGGCGTACTTGATCATGTAACTGTAGCTGATTGCTACAAAGCATATAAGGAATGCGCCGACACCGAAGCCGATCAGGGTACCCAGAATACCGGCCTGCGGAAGAAACATATCACCGGGGAGAACAAAACATCCCCAACCTACGATTGACCCCAGCGCCAGTGCCCACACCTGTGAGGGCGACATTGATTTTTCTAATTCCAGTTGTTCTTGTGACATCAGATTATCTCTTTGTTTTATGAGTTCACGGCAGACATCCCCTGAATCTCAAGGTGTCAAACCCCGGCAGTTGTTCCTCCTCGAACATAGTCCGGCAACTGCCTGCTGCCGTGTGTCGGTTTGTGAACCGACACGCTTCGCCATGACTGCGCTAAAGCGGCATGGCCCTCCTCTCCTTTGCAAAGAGCGAACGATTATCTTTACACTTTCAATCTACCTGAATTGACGGCTCTACCATTAACCGTCGCCCTCTTTAAGCAAACAGGGTGCCAATTCGTGAAATTCTTCACCATCGGCTTAATATTCAGAAATAACTAATTAAAATTTTTTAACCATCACCAATGTCAATAAGGTCTTTTTTAAATATTTTTATTTTTCGAAAGTTTTTTTTATTTTTTTATAAATTACTTTAATTCTCCCATCCTGTTCCAAAAAGGAGCCGATTACTCACCCGCAGCAGGTGAATCATTGACTTAAGCAATCAAATCAAGATGATAGCTCAAAGCACACAATTTTATCACTCAAAATCACTGAAAAGGCATTCCCTTTGCAGTCCTGAAGATCGTTATTTTTTTCATTAAGGAGACACCCATGGCCGAAGATAAACGGACCCAACTAATTGAGCAGATCATCAAGCTGGAACTGGATATGTTCCTTGCAGTCAACAACCGCGGCGGCACCTCACTTTGTCAGGAACGCCCGGAGTCTTTCCGCATCATGCGCAACAT
The DNA here is from genome assembly GCF_965230075.1 of Maridesulfovibrio sp. Lineage (GTDB taxonomy): Bacteria > Desulfobacterota > Desulfovibrionia > Desulfovibrionales > Desulfovibrionaceae > Maridesulfovibrio. Next base: position 4,041,061 of record NZ_OZ245945.1, read on the forward strand.
GACCCATTCCGTACTCCCGGATGAATACCTTGAATCCTACCTTGCCGACCTTGAACAGGCCGCAGCCGATAAGCGCAATCTCATGACTGAAAAATACGCTCTAATGGAAGGACTCATCCCGGTACAAAACAATTCCCCGGCCATTGCCGAAATCGTGTCCATGGAAAGTGAATGGCGCAAAGAAGTTGCCGCCCAGTTCCCCCGTTCGGTGCACCCTGACGGACACCAGTCCTTCTGCATTTATCTCGGCAGCGAACTGCAGACATACTCCCCCAAAACCTTGGATATCTATCTCAAATACGCACAGTCCGTGCAGGAAAAACACGGCAACCTTGTACGCGAAAGATACGAAATCCTCATGCGCACGCTGGGCTATGAATCCCTCGCCCATTGCGAAGAATCAGTAACCAAGCCAGCAAAGTAAAATTTCCATGTTTGATTCACCCCACACCCTTGTATTCCTGCTCTGGCTGATCGGCGGATTTGTATCCGGGGTCAGCGGTATCGGCGGGGCCATGGTCGCTGTTCCGGCAGCGGCCATGTTCATTCCCATGCAGGAGTTGGTACCCCTTGCCTGCCTGCTGAACGTAATCATGGACGGCTCCATTGCAGCCATGCATTTCCGGCATTGCCGCTGGCCCGCGCTCAAGCCGCTATTGGTCGGGTCCGTACCCGGAGCCTTTGCAGGCCTGTATATCCTGACCTTTGTATCCAGCTCCATCCTGCAAGGAGCCGTTGGTGCGCTGCTCATCTATTACGTATACTGGCAGCTGACCTTCAAGGTCGAAAAAACTCACCCGGAATCATGGTCACGGGGCAGTGCCGCCGGATTCGGGGCCAGCCTGCTCGGCACCGCCATATCCTTTGACGGGCCTCCCATCGGAGCCTACGGACTCTACGTGGGCTGGCAGCCACGCGTATTCCTCGGCACCCTCGGCGTCTTCTTCGTAATCCGTGCCACCTTCACCTGCGTACTACAAGCCGGGGCCGGACTGATCACCCCCACTGTAATCGATTACGCCATCTACGGAGCACCAGCCACGCTCATCGGGACCATGCTATCCTTCCCGGTGATCAAACACATCAATCAGAATCTGTTCCGCAAAGTGCTCATGACCGTGATTGCGCTGGCAGGAGTGGTTTGCTTGATCAGGTCATTCTTATAAAAACACACCCGGCGAAGCCGAAATAAAAGGTTTTGGGATTCTTAAACCCTTTTGCAAAAGGGTTTAAGGCCCTCGGCAGGGTCGCCGAAGGCTTAATAATCGTCTTCGATTCCTAATTGCTGAATCTTATAGCGCAAACCGGCTCCAGTTATCTGCATTATCCGGGCGGCCTTGGCTACATTGCCGCCCGTTACTTTAAGTACATTCCTGATGCACTCGGTCTCATACTGCTGAACACAGCTTTTGAGCGGCACCACGCTATTACGCTTAATCATGTTGTAATCAAAGAAATTCTTACCAAGCATGGAATCATTACCCTGCTGCGGTGTGATTTCACTGGGCAGGGTTGGCGCAGACATGACCGGCCTCTCGCAGGCCTCACGAAAATGACGGGGCAGACTGTCCACGCCAATGGAAGTGCGACTGCCCAGCAAGGCCAGACTACCTTCAATAACATGCAATAATTCTCGCACGTTACCCGGCCAATCATAATCAAGAAACATCTGCACAACATCAGGTTCAACCCCGATCAGACCAGGCGAATTTGTCTGCTCTGAGCGGGCAATAAAAGAACGGATGAGCACGGTCAGGTCTTTCTTGCGTTCACGCAAAGGCGGAATGGCAAGTCCGACAACGGCCAGACGGTAAAACAAGTCACTGCGCAGAATGCCCTCGCTGACAGCATTGAGCGGAGGTTCGTTAAGAATACTGATCACCCGTACATCCACGGGAATTTCCTTTTGTGATCCGAGCCTGCGCACCCGCTTCTCCTGCAGCACACGCAAAAGCTTGGCCTGCAAGCCGAGGGGCATGGAGTTAAGCTCATCAAGAAGCAGGGTTCCGCCGTTGGCGTCCTCGAACAGACCGGGCTTATCCGGGGCATCGGTATAGGCACCTTTGGAAGTGCCGAAAAGAATGGCTTCAAGCAGGTTTTCCGGAATGGCCGCACAGTTCTCAGCAATGAAAGGCTTTTCTCGGCGCTCACTTTCCATATGGATGGCCTGTGCAAAGACCTCCTTACCGGTACCGCTCTCACCCCAAATCATAACGTGGGAGGAAGACTTGGCGGCAGTGCGGGCCTCGGCCAGAACTTCGCGCAGGGACTCATCCTCACCCACAAGCGAATCAAAAGTGTAATAAGAATAGTCTTTATCGCGGGAAGCAGATTTGCGGGACCGCTTCTTGGTACCGCCCAAAGGGACTGATCCGGTCCAGAGAGTGAAGGCAATAACCCCGTCCTTGCGGCCCTGATCGTAGAGCGGAAAGAAGTCGGAAACAGTCCCGGCAAGGTAATTGTTGGTGGTCTTGTAAAAATAACTTTTGCGCAGGATAGGTTCGCTTTTACGCAGACATTCTACTGTGGGAATACAATCCAATTCATGAGGCACATAGAGCTTGGTAATATGCTGCCCCTCCACATGGATACGGTTAAAACCGTCCGCCCTGCGCTGGATAGGGTTCATATATTCACAGTACCCTTCGGCATCCACCACGGCCACGCCAAGTCCCAGATCATCCCAGATAGCGGTCATCTCCGGAGTCAGCATGCTGGCACGGCTGACATTAAAAAACTTGTCCTTGCTAAAATACATTTTTCACAACCTCTCTCTTTCCCCGGAAAGGCCCAAGACAAGTCCTGACCTCCGGCAGTTGATTGGGTCGATAATTAAAAAAATATTTTTTAGCAAACAAAAAATTTCTTTAAAAAAGAAAAATTTCTTTCTTTTTGTTTTTTCACCACTTTAACTCGCAACGACTCGCTTGTGCACATTTAAACACTTTTATTTCAAGACCTTAAAGATAAAATTTAGCAAAAAAACCATCTCTGGCACAGCCCGTGCTAGTGACGAAATTAACAAGCGAACGAACAACACTTTCAATCTACCTAGAAAGACCAAAACAATAGCACAATTACAGGAGATGGAAATGAATACTACTCTGTCTGCAAAAGAAGAAACCCAGACTGCCGCAGGATACGGCATCAACTGGGATACAGCCGAAGACCGCGTCAAGGAACTCAAAGATTTTCTCATGAACGCTCCCCAGATCATGGACCCCGAGCGTTTGAAGTTCCTGAACGAAGTATATGAAAAACATCAGGGTGAACCTGTAGTATATATCCGCGCCAAAGTTCTCGAGCGCGTACTGACCCAGAAAAAAATTTTTCTCGACGGCAACCCCATCGTAGGTACCCTTACAGGTGTCCGCGCGGGTGTTTACGCCTACCCCGAATGGAACGTCTCCTGGATCAAAGAAGAAATGCAGATGGCTAAAATGGCCTCCCTCGGCGAGATGAAAATTCCCGCTGAAACCCAGGAACTGCTCGAAAAGACCTACAAGCTCTGGAAAGGCCGCACCTGCATCGACCAGAACAACAAGATGTACAAGGAAAAATACGGTGAAAGCGCTAAAAAGTACGCCAAAGCAGGCATGTACTACGAAAACGTTTCCGTTGCTTCCGGTTCCGGTATTGCAGACTACGGTCTGGTACTGAACAAAGGTATCCGCCATCTCATCGAAGATGTGCGCACCCGTCTCACCGAGACCCCGAACATTCTTGCAAACAGAGACAAAATCGATCTCTACCGTTCCATGCTGATCACCTTTGAAGCGGTAATCAAACACTCCCACCGCTATGCTGATCTCGCAGAACAGACCGCAGCAGACGAGTCCGATCCCAAAATAAAAGCAGAGCTGCTCGAAATCGCAGAAATCTGCCGCCGCGTGCCCGAGCATCCGGCCCGCAACTTCCGTGAAGCTATCCAGTCCTTCTGGTTCACCCACCTCTGCGTGGCAACCGAGCAGATGGCTTGCGCTGTTTCCCCCGGTCGCTACGGCCAGTACATGTACCCCTTCTTCAAGAAAGACATTGATGAAGGCAACCTGACCCGCGAGCAGGTCCTGACCATGCTCAAGTTCCAGTGGATTCGCCACCTTGAACTGGGTGAATACCAGGGTAACTCCTACGCACTGACCCTTTCCGGCCACACCGGACAGTCCATGACCATCGGTGGTGTAGACAAAGACGGTCGCGATGCTTCCACCGAACTGGAAGAGCTCATGCTCGAAACCCAAATTCAGATGAAGAGCATTCAGCCTACCCTGACCCTGCTTTACCATCCGAAGCTTAAAGATTCTTACATGCAGAAAGTTGTTGAATGCATTCGCGGCGGTTCCGGCCAGCCCCAAATCCTGAACAACAACGCTGTTATCCAGCGCACCCTCGCCCGCTTTGCCCAGTACCCCGACGGCATCACCCTTGAAGATGCGCGTAACTGCGGTAACTACGGCTGCGTATCCACCGGTGTTTGCGGCAAGGGTAGCTTCATTACTCAGGAAGACCAGCCCTGCCTCGCAAAAGTAGTTGAACTGGTGCTCAACAACGGTAAATGCCCCGTGACCAAGAAAATGGTCGGCGCAGAAACCGGTGACCCTACTACCTTCGAAACTTTCGAAGACCTCTACGAAGGCGTAAAAGGACAGCTGGACAACCTCTTCCGTGTTTCCCGTGCCCACTCCGATCTCAGCCAGATGGCACGCCTTCAGGTTGTACCGAGCGTATTCCGCTCCGCCATGTACGACGGCTGCATCGAAAAAGGTATGTGCGAAGAAGCAGGCGGAACCCGCTACCCGCAGGTTAACCCCATCATGACTGCCGGTGTTGACGCTGCGAACTCCATCCTCGCTATCAAGCACCTTGTTTACGATACCAAGGCAGTCACCATGGAAGAACTGATTGAAGCACTCAAGGCAAACTTCGAAGGTTACGATGAACTCCGCCAGATGTGCTTCGACGCTCCCAAACACGGTAACGACTACGAAGACGTACAGGCATTCGTACAGCGTTTCTACCGCGATGTAGATGAAATCCATCACTCTCAGGGTCCGGACTGCTTCGGACAGCGCACCCCTCTGGATGCATACTCCCTGTCCTACCACAACTACTTCGGCGGACTCATGGGCGCACTGCCCAACGGCCGTAAAGCAGGCGTGGCCCTTACCGACGGCAGTGTTTCCGCAATGCCCGGTACTGACAAGGAAGGTATCACCGCACTGATCAAATCCGGTGCTGAAGCAATCGACACCGTCCGCTACGGCGCGAACCACTTCAACGTGAAGTTCTCCCCCTCCGTATTGGAAGGTCCTCAGGGCGCTAAGACCCTGATCTCCCTGATCAAAACCTACTGCGACTTCGGCGGCTCCCACATCCAGTTCAACTGCGTAAGCTCCGACACCCTCAAAGATGCGCAGCAGAACCCGCAGGACTACTCCGACCTCATCGTCCGTGTTGCTGGCTTCAGTGCCTACTTCACCAGACTGGACTGCGGCGTACAGAACGAAATCATCAAACGTACCGAATACGACGCCGGACGTTGCTAGTTAAAAGATAATCATATTGCGAAGGAGAGAGCGTCCCCGCGCTCTCTCCCTTTCGCAGACCTTCACGACGGCTCAGTCCGCCGCGCAAGGCCTGAAAAACCAAAAGCGGAGACCATAATGAGCCAAGGGATGATCTACAATATTCAGCGTATGTCGCTTCACGACGGACCGGGACTGCGCACAACTGTTTTCCTGAAAGGCTGCCCGCTGACCTGCCTGTGGTGCAGCAACCCGGAATCACAGAAGGTCAAGCCGCAGATGATGTGCTTTTCCGAACTGTGCACCGGATGCGGAAAATGCGCTGAAGTCTGTCCCAACGGTGCCGTCACCGAGATTGACGGCAAATTCGGACGCGATACCGATAAGTGCACCAACTGCGGAGCCTGCACTGAGAACTGCGCAGGCAAAGCCCGCGAGATGTCCGGCAAGACCATGACCGTTGAAGAAGTGATGGATGTGGTCCGCAAGGATGCCCTTTTCTACGACAACTCCGGTGGCGGGGTGACTTTCGGCGGCGGCGAGCCGACCTCCGGCGGACAGTTCTTCCTTGATATGGTCGAAGCTGCGGTAAACGAGGGCTACCACGTAACCGTTGATACCTGCGGCTACTGCCCGGAAGAGCGTTTCGACAAAACCATTGAGCTTGCAGATTTATTCCTTTTCGACTGTAAGCACATGGACCCGGAAGAACATAAAAAGCTGACCGGGGTCGATAACGCAATCATCCTACGCAACATGGGCGCGGCCCTTTCTTCAGGCAAGGAAGTGCGCATCCGCATGCCGCTCATGCCGGAGATGAACGATTCCGAAGAAAACATAGCAGCCATGGCCGAATTCCTGAAAGGATACAGACGGGACAAGGTGGAAGTAATGCCCTGTCATGCATTCGGCCGCAACAAATACGCCGCACTGGGCTGGAAATATAAAATGGACCGGGAATACACCCCGGAACAGCTGGATGTGGTTTTCAAACGCTTTGCCGACCACGGCTTGAAGACCGAGATCATCTAATTTTTTTATCGGCGCAAAGTAAAATGAACTGTTCAATGACTGAAAAGCTGATCTGCGAATCCACCGGGCGTGAGGCCAAGGAACTTTATGGCAGCGATGCCATGTGCTGTTCCGAAGCAGTGCTCTGGACCATCAATCATGAATTCGGCGGAGGTCTGAGCAAAGAGACAGTCATTGCGCTGAGCAAAGGTTTCTGCGGCGGCATAGGTGACGCAGGCTGTGTCTGCGGAGCCCTGTCCGGCGCGGTCATGGGGTTATCCCTGATCCTCGGCAAAGGTCCACTCCCCGCTGGCGAGGATCAGGTTCGTTCCCTTTCCAAGGAATTGCATGACCGCTTCATGGCTGAACACGGATCAGTCTGCTGCCGGATCTTAAGCCGGGACCGCGATCATGAAGCAGAAACCAAGGGCATCTGCCTTGATTATGTAGAATCTGCAGCAGCCATCTGCACCCGTTTGCTCCTCAACCCGGAAGCTGTAAACCAGCATGAAGAGCACGGCTCCGGACCTTTCTTAAAGGAATCAACAGCGGACCAGACCGCTTTGATATAAAAAAACATAAATGGAGAGAGAATATGTTTAACGTAACTGTTCCCGAAGAGATGCTTGAAAAGCTCCGGGATATGCTTGAAGACGAAGATGAAGAATCCTGTGTGCGCCTTAGAGAATACAAAGTAGGCGGCGGCTGACACGCTAAAATCGTGCTCGGTCTGGGCATTGACGAAGCGGATGAAGATGAAGACGTACAGATTGAAGTCAGCGATGTTCCCTTTATCGCCGAAGAAGACTTCCTCACCAAATACGGAAAAGACTTTTCCCTCTCTTTCAGCGAGAACAAGGAAGTAGTACTGACTGCACTCAGCGCATAACTCCTTGAAAGAACCATATACCCCTTAAGCGAAAACCCCTTTCGCGAAATCAGCCCTCCGCGCCTCCCTGCGGAGGGCTTTGCTTATCAAGTCCGTTTCAGGAAGTAGTACAAACCTCGAACAAAGTAAGCGACCAGAACAATCCCGAAAAGAATCCACGTCAGGTCCATGCGCTCATCATGTCCCGGATACAAAACGCAACCCCCTCCTCCGCCGGAACCGGAATATCCAAAGACCGTGGGGTCGGCAATAGTCCCCAGTGCAGGATCGGCGTCATAGGTAGCGCCATTATCCTCAATAACGAAAAAGACCGTATAGGTTGTTCCCGCTTGCAATTGTTCACCGGAAACCTTCACTACGCCTTCAGGGTCAGTCAGCCAGTAAGTACCGTGAGCGTAATCGGCCTGCGCGGGAATACCGTTCAATCTGGTGTAGTCAGTACTTGAACTGCTCGCTGAAATAAGCTTGTAGAGATGACAGTCGTTGACCGGGACAGCAACATCGGGAGTTACGTTAAACTTGAAACAGTGTACCGATCCGGCAGCAAGGGTTGTCTTGGTGGTAAAATCTTCCACATTACCCAAAGGATTAAAACCTTCATCAGTATTGAATTGCTTTTTAAGCTCCGCTGAACTTCTCTTCACCGGATTGTTGGAAGCAATAAGGTCAGCATCCTCCCCTGTGGCCGGAAGGACTTCGGTTGAGGCTTCTTCACCGCCGCCTCCGCTTCCAAACTTGGCCCGGAAAGCCCTTCCGTTATCTCCTCCGGCAAAAAGGAACCCGCCTTCACCGGACCCGCCCAACCCATAAAACTGAATTGCATTGACTAGCTCAGAAGTCCAAACCTGTGTTTCTGTGTTGTAATTATAGACGTATCCCTGATTGGAATCACCAAGGGCATATATGTACTTTCCATAACTCCAGAGCTTGACCAGTTCGACTCCGGCTGGTCCAGCAGGAAACTCCGTAAAGGATGTGCCGTCATATTTTGCCAGAAACGCCTTATCTGCGGCACTATCTTTGCCTGCAATATAAAGATCGTCGCCCACAAGCAGCATATAGCTGACGATTGTATCCGAATAGGTCTTGAGCAACTGAGTGGTGAAACCAAGCCCCCCGTTAACAGAGCTATATATTTTTGAATCCGCTCCGCTCTGCTCAGCCATAAAAAGATTGCCGGGGTTCGTTGCCTCCAAGGCTGCGAAATTCATAGCTGGACGAGGACTATAAGGATCTAAATCAGCTGCGTTATTCCTCAGAACATATGTCCCGGCCTCTGTCCCCATATAAAGCTGATAATCTTCCGGCGTATCCGTAAAAGAGGCACTATTCTTGTAAGTTGCTGTAACTTCCGTAGATAGGGACTGGAAGTTACCGTCTGTATCAAGCTTCATGGCCCGTATCTTCCCGGCACCGGAAGCATAAAGAACGTTAACAAAACCTTTAATGAAATGGATGGCGTAAATCTTCCCTGTTCCCAACTGGCCAACCCTGCATCTGGTCCAGAGAAAAGAACCGTCAGCCTGCTTGTCTCCCCTGTAAAGCATACCGTTATCCCCTCCGGCAAAAATCCTGCTTTCGGAACTGGAACAAAAAGAGTTTATATTTGAGCTGAAAAAAGGTGAGTCTGACGAACTGAGTTTTTTTGGGAAATAAATCCTGAAGAATAACTATGGATAATAAATATGGAAAGACCGTTACTTCCGGCAGCAAAGAAATGCCTGCCACTCGTGCTGGTGCAAGGCAAATAATAGGCCACAGAGTTAAAATTATCCGAATATATATTGGCGGCAACTTCGGTCACACTCTCCACATATACACCTTGGCCCATGTCAAATATCCTGCTTGTACAGAAAACCCGTCCACCTTCACATACCGCGTAACCGTAATAGTCCATATAGCCGGAGCCGGGATTATGCAGATAAACGGATTTAAAACTATTGGTAACAGGTACAGATAAGAATGAAGCGGAGGTAAAGTCACGGGGACTGGAATCAGCATAAAACATATTATCCCGGACAAGACCGTATACCCCGTTTTGTCCGGCAACAGCGACCCCGTCATGTGTAATAAGGCAGAGATCATTTATCTCAATCGGTTGCCCTGTTTCCTTAATAGCTATAGTGGATTGCAAGTCTGGACTGGAATTCAAATCTGTTCCGTCAAATCTTATTCGTAAAATGTTAATGCCGTCAGCTCCGGGATAGCCGTAACAATAAAACATTTTTTCATTATGATCATGATATTGGCGAAGATTCTTGATCCCTTTAACCTTACCAGCTGCACACATATCGCCCAACCTGTTGTTGCCGACGTTGGACTCCGAGGTATCTTTGAAACGGAACAAATAGCCTTTAGAAGTCACTGCCACAAAAACATCACCGTCTGCATGGCACACTCCTACGAGCGGACCGCAGACATCCTGCGCTACTGAACATTCCCCTTTTTTCACCCAACTCAAGGTACTCCCGGAGATACTGCTGACGTACCATTCGTTCTCAGTCAGGGCCATAAAACAACTGTCTCCACGATCTACGGCAACAAAATCTTTCTGTGTAGGAGAGACACATTCTGTCCATGAAGGATTGTTACTTTTGGTTACAGCAGCAGTCATATAATAAGACTTGCCATTCCTACCGACCATAACAGTACCAAGACCATCATGGGTTGCCAGCCCCAGCATATCGCAATTCAATGCTCCTGGACTATTTTCAACCCATGAAGAAGCAGGATCGCTGGCATATAAATCGAAAGGTAAACAGAAGAACAAGACCAAAAACAACAGAGATTTTAACTCAAAGCAATCCAAACGCAACATAAGACACCCCTCATACTAATGCTTTCTTACAGAACGCACACATATGAGCAATAGCTATGCCACAGAACACACGCTTATTTTAACTTAAAATTCAAATGCTTAAAATGAAGAGAATATCAAGCGCGACTACCGACTCTTAAATATCATACTTAAAACTACTATATTTCAGAGCTAATCAGATTTTTTATACAATCCCAAAGCCTTGCGCCCGAAGGGAATATTGAATTTCTTGAGCTTACTTTGCAGGGTACGTGGATTAAGCCCCAACAACTCTGCCGCACCGCCCTCGCCTTCAATACGCCCCTCTGAACGCTTCAATGCCCGAATGAGGACATCAACAATTGCGGCCTCAAAATTCAAGTCAGATTCATCTTTAATAATAGGACATTGGTCCGGCTGTTCAAATAACTCGAAATTCAGCGGTACCCCGCGCTGGGTTATGACAGCCCTTTCAATGACATTTTCAAGTTCACGGACATTACCGGGCCAGCTGTATACCAACAAAGAATCTATGGCTCCGGGAGCTAACACGGGTAAGGATGCCAAGCTCATCTCACCGGCAATCTTCTTGATAAAATGTGATGTGAGCGGCGGGATATCGTTCCTGCGCGACCTCAACGGCGGAATTGTAATTGGGATAACATTAAGGCGGAAATACAAATCCTGCCGGAAGGCCCCATGCTCCACAAGCTCTTCCAGATTACGATGGGTAGCGGCAATAACCCGAACATCCGCAACTCTGGGCTTGTTTCCACCGACACGCTCAAAGCTGCCGTCTTGTAAAACATGTAAGAACCGCGTTTGAGCCTCAAGTGAAAGCTCGCCTATCTCGTCCAAGAAGATAGTCCCTCCACGGGCGCGCTCAAAATATCCTACGGCATCTTTTGTGGCACCGGTAAAAGCCCCCTTACGGTGCCCAAAAAGAGCACTTTCCAGCAGGGTCGAAGGAATCCCGCCGCAATTAACTTTAACAAAAGGTCCTTCATTCTGGTTGGAAAGCCGATGTATAGCACCGGCCAGAACTTCTTTACCGGTCCCCGTCTCGCCCAACAACAACACAGGGGCCTGAGTCGGAGCAACCTGCTTGCAGGAATCAAAAACCTCTTTAAGCCCTCCATCTGAACCAACGACCCCAAAATCAGAAGAATTATTCAACTTCCCCTGTAAAAGTCTGGTCCGGTCGGCAAGGCTGGCCCTCAAACGGATGCATTCCCGTGAACTTAGGAACTGTGAGACAACGCAAGCCATGGTATCGTGAATCTGTGTCATCAAACTACCGTGTTCATGTGTGTACCGGATTCCGGGTTCAGCGGTCAGAGCGACTGAGCCGAGATACACACCATCGCGACACAGGTCCAAAACCAGACTGGGTGAATCGGGAGTCCCGAGATCAAGGCCCAATTGCTGGGCCATTACCGAATCTCCAAGACGGTCAATGATCTCATATGGCTGTTCCGGATCAATAAATTCAATGCTTGCGGATGCAATATCACGTGCTTCAGGCGTAAGAACGGTGGTTTTACTTATCTCCGGCGAGGAATCAATTGTCGCATCAACAACTGTCTCAATTATCCCCAAACCTTCATCATATAGATGTAAACTGATGTAATCCGCCGGGATATAATTTCTCAAAACAGACAGGCAGTCCTGAAAAGCCAATCTTATCTCAGAATTCTTCAGCAACTCTCTGCTGACGGCAATCAAAAATTCTTGCAACTGCGCTTCAGACATCTCTCCTCCGGGCCATTCTTTAAAACTCTCAAATGAAGTAGTTCAGACTTACTTGAATTAGAATATTTTTAAAAGCTCCGGTTTTGGTGCCTTAAGGCCACTCATTACAAGCCGATGGTCAAGATTCCCCAGACATGAGATAAAAGAGAATAAACATGTTCAAATTGTACCACAAATTCATCACTTCTACCCTCAACACAATTCCTCAATCAGCATATAGTGCTATCAAAACCACTCAAAACATGTGAGGATAATACCATGAATGCTGATTTGAAATCTATCGGCCATATAGCCACCCCTTATAATACCGTAGATGAATGCCCGGCCAACATTGACTTTAACGGACCTGATTGCAGGCTGCTGCTTGATGAAGAATACAAAGCCGGCATTAAGGGATTGAAGCCGGGGGAAAGCATTCTCATTCTATACTGGCTGGACGACACAGACCGAACATTAGTTTCACAACACAAACGGAATAAAACCAGTGGAGAAATGGTCGGCACATTCTCCCTGAGATCTCCCCATCGCCCGAATCCCATTGGAGCTGCCGTAACTCCAATCATAAACATTAAGGATGGGACAATAGCAGTCAAAGGACTGGACTGCCTGAACGGCACCACCCTGCTGGACATCAAGCCGGCCATAAAAATCGAAAAATGATAGAAGTGAAGAATCTGCCCCAAGGGCAACATCTGGACATAGAACTGCTGGACCGGGGCATGGAGCCGCAATCTCTTTCGCCCCATCGCCACGAATATTATGAAATGTTCTGGACTCTCGAAGGAAAAGGCTCTCACAGCGTAGACTTTATTGAATACCCGCTCCAGCCGGGACTGATCTATTGCATTCCCCCGGGACAGGTCCATCATTGCCGGGATCTGCCGCATAAATTGTACGCCATATCTTTTGATGGCTCCTTCTTAAACTCTGACCACAGAACCCAGCAGGACCTTAAACAGCTCTTCCGGCCCGATCCGACCCACAATCCTCCCTTACAGATTGATAATCCGGGCAGGCAGGAACTCCTGCAACTCATCACCATCATGAACAACGAACTCGGCACAGTTGAGCCGGACAATTCCCTGCTCAGCATTCTGCTGGCAGCATTCATCCGCTACCTAACCCGCTACCAGAACAGCAGCGAGGACGGTCCGCATTTTTCAGATGAGCGGATTACAAAGCTGCTGGCCCTGATTGAGGAACAGCACATGAACCACAAGGATGCCGGTTACTATTCCGAACAACTTTCCCTGACCAGCAAAAGAGTCAACGAACTAACCCGGCTTTATCTCAGCAAGACCGTAACTCAGCTCATCCATGACCGGATCATTCTCGAAGCCCGCAGAGAACTAGCCTTTACCCATAAAACCATAAAAGCCATTTCATTAGACCTCGGCTACGCTGATACTGCCTATTTCTGCCGCTTCTTCAGAAATCAAACCGGAGAATCTCCGAGGACTTTTCGTAACCGCTGGCAGTATGGTTGCAAAACTGCACCCGCCCAAGTCCGGTTGCAAAACTGCACAAAGTGATTACTCCCCGTTTTACTTGGATAAACAGGATTTACCCTTATCTCGTTTCCGAATTGCAACATCAGGCCATTTCCACACCAATATCGTCCGAAAATCATTCCTCTTAAAAAAGCCTTTATTTACGACATCTTATGAAGCTTGTTCATTTTGGCACACTCCATGCTCAAGGGAAAAACAATTCGCCCACAATTGTGGTCAAAAATTTCCACAGTAAACATAGAAGGAGAATCCAAATGGAATGCTGTCGTTCACCTCATGAGCAGATGCTCGAAGATAAGATTGCAGGTAAAGCTAACCCTTACCGCGAAACTCACAAGCGCGTTTTCAAAATTCTCGATACCATCGAGAACCAGAAGCCCGCTATTGACGTAGAGCGCGCTCTTTACTTCACCAAGTCCATGGAAAAAACCGAAGGCCAGCCCCTGATCCTGCGCTGGGCCAAGGCCATGAAGAACGTTGCTGAAAACATCACTGTATACATTGATGATGACAACCTGCTCTGCGGTCGCGCTGGTTACCCCGGCCGTTATGGCATCCTCTACCCCGAACTCGACGGTGACTTCCTCGACATGGCTGTCGAAGAACTGCCCAAGCGTTCCGGTTCTCCCTTCTCCATCACTGAAGAAGACGCTAAAACCGTTATCGAAGAAATCGCTCCTTTCTGGAAAGGTAAGACCTACCACGAAGCACTGAACCAGGCTCTGCCCGAAGAAGTTCACACCCTCACCTACGATGATCCCGAAGGCCTGATCTCCCGCTTCATCGTTAACGAAACCTCTTCTTTCCGCTCCTCCCTGCAGTGGGTTCACGACTTCGAAAAGATCCTTAAGCGTGGTTTCGGCGGCATCCGTGCAGAAGCACAGGAAAGACTCGACAACATCGATACTTTCTCCCCCAAAGCCAATACTCAGGACATTCCTTTCCTCGAAGCTATCATTATCATCTGCGACGCAGTAGTTCTCTGGGCTAACCGCCACGCAGACCTCGCTGCTGAAAAAGCTGCAGCTGAAACTGATCCTACCCGTAAAGCTGAACTGGAAACCATGGCAGAAGTATGCCGCAAGGTTCCCGAACAGCCTGCTACCAACTTTCACGAAGCAGTACAGTCCCAGTGGTTCACCCAGATGTTCTCCCGTCTTGAGCAGAAGACCGGTACCATCATTTCCAACGGCCGCATGGACCAGTACCTCTACCCCTACTACGAGCAGGACGTTGAAGCAGGTATCCTTGACGAAGACAAGGCTATCGAATTCATCGAGTGCATGTACGTAGGCATGGCTCAGTTCATCGACCTCTACATCTCCCCTCAGGGCGGCGCATTCAACGAAGGCTACGCACACTGGGAAGCTGTTACCGTCGGTGGCCAGACCAAGGACGGCGTTGATGCAACCAACGATCTCACCTACCTCTTCCTGCGTTCCAAGCGTGAGTTCCCGCACCACTACCCCGACCTCGCTGCACGTATCCACGCACGTTCCCCCGAGCGTTTCCTCGCTGAAGTTGCTGAAACCATCAAAGAAGGTTCCGGTTTCCCGAAACTGATCAACGATGAAGAAGTAATTCCCCTGCACCTCTCCAAAGGCGCAAAATTCGAAGAAATCTACGACTACGCTGTATCCGGCTGCGCAGAAATCAGAATGCCCAACCGCGACACCTACACTTCCGGTAACCCCTACATCAACTTCGCAGCAGCAGTTGAGATGGTTCTTTACAACGGAAAGATGCTCAAATACGGCGACAAGCAGCTCTCCATCGAAACCGGCGATCCCTGCTCCTTCAAGACCTGGGACGAATTTTACGATGCATACAAAGCACAGCATAACAACTTCCTGAAGAACGCTTTCGTTCAGCAGGCTAACGTTATCCGTCTGCGTAAGAACCACTTCGCAACACCTTTCGGTTCCGCAATGCACGACCTGTGCATGGAAAGCTGCACCGACCTGCACCAGCCCGACGTACCCGGCGGAATCGACCTCGGTTACTTCGAATTCATGGGCCTCGGAACCGTTGTTGACTCCCTCGTTGCCATTAAGAAACTCGTCTTCGAAGACAAGGTTCTGACCATGGAACAGATAGTTGAAGCTTGTAAGGCAAACTTCGAAGGTCACGAAGATGTTCGCGCAATGCTCCAGAACGTTCCCTGCTACGGCAACAACGATCCTTACCCGGATTCCATTGCTAAAGAGCTCGACGAACTCTGCGTATCTTTCGCACAGAAATACCAGATGGAACTCGGCGTACACCTCGACGTTCGTTACGTGCCTTTCACTTCCCACGTACCTTTCGGTAAGGTTGTATCCGCTACTCCTAACGGCCGTTACGCATACACCCCGCTTTCCGACGGCTCCTCTGCATCCCACGGTGCAGACAAGAACGGTCCCACCGCGGTTATGCTCTCCAACTACACCACCAAGAACTTCAACTACCGTGAACGTGCAGCACGTCTGGTAAACATCAAGTTCACTCCTAAGTGCGTAGAAGGCGAAGAGGGCACCAAGAAGCTGGTAGACTTCATCCGCACCTACTGCGACCTGCGCCTCTGGCACATCCAGTTCAACGTAGTTAACGCGGACACTCTGAAAAAAGCTCAGGAAAACCCCGAGCAGTACCGCAACCTGATCGTTCGTATCGCAGGTTACTCCGCATACTTCTGCGACCTGTCCAAAGACCTGCAGGACGACCTGATCAGAAGAACTGCACACGAAACCATCTAGTAGTATTGAGATAAATCAACACCCCTTTTGGCCTCACTAGTGAGTCCGGTCGGCGGGCTGATCCTCCTCAGCCCGCCGACTTTTAATTTTGCCTTCGGCGATCCTCCGGGGGCTTAAACCCTTTTTGAAAAAAGGGTTTAAGAATCCCAAAAACTTTTATCGGACTTCGCTACTGATGATTCCAGCTGGGTGCAAAGTCATAAAACTTACACACTTTCTAAATCTTCCCCGTCCGTCGTAGAGGCAACCTCGGGTTATATAAGGCAGACACACAAATGAGTTCTCTTCTTGATAAAAAACAGACCGGCATAGTTTTCAGCGTCCAGAAATATTCCGTTCACGACGGTCCCGGAATCAGGACTCTCGTGTTTCTTAAAGGTTGTCCCCTGCGTTGCGCATGGTGCTCCAATCCGGAATCACAGATTTTCCAGCCCGAACTGGCCTACAACCGCAACAAGTGTCTCGGTATTGATAAGTGTACCCGTTGCGTAGACCACTGTTCCTCCGGCGCCATCACCTTCGGTGATGACGACAAGATCGACCTTGATCACGATCTGGCCAAGAACGAGTTACACCTCGCCAAGGCCTGCCCCAACGATGCCATTATCGTTTACGGTGAAGAACAGACTGTGGACAAGGTTCTCAAACGCGTTGAAGAAGATGAGATGTTCTACGCCCGCTCCGGCGGAGGCATGACCCTTTCCGGCGGTGAACCCTTTGCCCAGCCGGACTATGCTCTTTCCCTGCTCCGCGAAGCACGCCGCCGCCACATCAACACTGCGGTGGAAACCTGCGGTGCTGCTGCATGGAAAACCTTTGAAGCCTGCCTGCCCTACGTGAACACCCTCATGTACGACATCAAATCCATGGACAGCGTCAAGCACAAGGAATTCACCGGGCACTCCAACAAGGCAATCATTGAGAACCTGAAAATGATCAAAGAGCACTTCCCCAAACTCAAGATCAGGGTCCGCACCCCCATCATTCCCGGTTTCAATGACACGGAAAAAGATGTCTTGGATATCATCAACTTCATTTCCGAACTTCCCGGCGAGAAATGTGAGTACGAAGCCCTCGAATATCACCGCATGGGCCAGCCCAAGTACGAGAACCTAAGTCGAGACTTCCCGCTCGACAGTGCAGAAAAGCTGGACAGTGAAGTGTTCGCCAAGATCAAAGTTTTGGAGGACAAATACAATAATTTTTAACCCGTGGTTTAATGGGAGCGGATGTGTGTGGTTTGTGGATTTGAGTGCAATCGAATCATCTTTGGCTGCATCCGCTCCTGTTTAAGACCGGCAGACCGCCATCTCCGGCCGTGAAAACGGGTTAGTCTTTCCACTCTGCAGCACCACGGGATGTTCCCGGACCACCATCCCTTCACGTTCCCTGTTTTCGGGGACATCCCGGCAGAGTAGTTAAGGTCGGCAAACCAAAATCCCCCCGCAACTTTTGTTGCGGGGCGCATTTTTTGGGTTTTCATACGTAATTTCCACACATTTCACTGAGGCTGAAACCTACTTGGCCAATATGGTTCTTCCCAAAGTTTGATCTTAATGACTTGGGAAATACAATTTAATGAAATAGGCGATTTTAAACCAGACTCAATATATGGCACAATTTGTTTTCCAACCCAATCATCTTTTGCTTTTATATCATACCAAGTTATCAATTTATTATAATATTCTTTTTTTAAAAGAAGTAAGTATGTGGTATTACTATGACCATGCCTAAAAAAAGAATATTTCCTATAACCATCACGAATATGACTACATTTTTTAGGATGATAAAAATCGCAAAGACTCACAAAGCCCTTTTCATAAAAGTACGCCGGTGTTTTAGGCCATTGCCGTTTAATCTTGCAATCCGGTCCAGATAATATCTCTTTTGTCTTTAGAATGCCATGAAACCCATGTTCATCTGTGGAATGAAAGACTTGTTTATATAAAAGTGGAACCAATTTTTTTTTCAAATCATTAAAATCATCAGCCTCAACAAAAGTATTAGAAATATCCCAATCTATGCCGAACAATTTATTATACTTCCTGAAAAATTATTTAAACAACCAATAAAACAATATACAGCCCCCACTACTACCTCCCCCCAAGCACCATCAAAGTAGCACTACTCCGCGAAATATCCTTACCCTGCTCATCACGGACAATAGAATCCACAATGATCAAGGTCCGTCCACGTTTGAAAATGGTAGATTCTGCGACAAGGCACCCCTTTGAAGCTGTGGCGAGAAAATTATTTTTTAATTCAACAGTGACCATATCCTCACCGGGATTAAGGATAGTCATTACCGCATGGGCAGCGGTTTCACTGGATAGAGCTATGGATAATCCACCTTGGATGTTGCCTGCGCCCTGTAAAAATTCTGGTCTGATCTCCATGCTCAAGCGGGCATACCCTTCCCGTATTTCCTCAACCTGAATCCCCATGAAATCCAAAAAAGGATTGTCCACAGGCTTTCCCTCAACCAGATTATCCAAATATGATTTGTAATCCGCCATTGTAACTCCTGCATTACTATTGAATTTGTACTGACACTTTTAGCAACATCACCGAAAAAAGAGCAATCACACACAGCCATAAAAAAAGGGCCTGCGAAAACTCGCAAGCCCTTACCCAATCATTAATACAATTCAAACCCCGATTAATCCTCGGGTGGAGTAAAATTCTCAGCAACCACTCCGGGAACAGACTCGACATAAATAGACTGTGAGGGAAAAGCGAAAGATGTCCCGGCCTCGACTTCAACTATCTCTTTAATGCGATAGGCCAGATCTTCTCTTATCTTCAGCCAATCCATCCAATTGGTAGTGTTGGTAAATGCGTAAAGCTGAAAATCTATGGATGACTCCCCGAACTGAACCACACGCATGAAGGTG
The DNA here is from genome assembly GCF_965230075.1 of Maridesulfovibrio sp. Lineage (GTDB taxonomy): Bacteria > Desulfobacterota > Desulfovibrionia > Desulfovibrionales > Desulfovibrionaceae > Maridesulfovibrio. The sequence continues at coordinate 4,060,175 of NZ_OZ245945.1, forward strand.
GAAACCTCCGGCGCTTGCGCGTAATTATCATTGCTCGAAATATATTCCATCACCCGTTCCTGGATAAGCTTCAACTGCTCTGTAGTTGTGCGATACTCCACCCCGATATTCCACAAGATGCGTCTGTGAGTCATCTTGCTAAAATTGATCAGGCAGTTATCAGATAAAGCTGAGTTCGGGACATACACAGGAGCCTTATCAAAACGGCGAATACGAGTGGATCGAAATCCGATGAATTCAACAGTTCCATCCACTTTGCCATCAACAGTGACCCAGTCCCCAACATCAAAACGGCTTTCGGCAATAATAGAAATTCCGGCAATGATGTTTTGAAAGAGATCCTTTGCCCCCAGAGCAACAGCCACACTGAATAGCCCGAGACCAGTTAGAATCGGTCCGATATCGATACCGAAAAGCTCAAGGATGCTTGCAACACCCATCAGAACAACGAGAAACTTAATCAGCTTAATCAGCCATTCGACAAGAGAAGGTGTCAGCACCTTCTCAAGCTTTCGAAAAATTTTGGTTGCTACCGAAACAAGATTGAATACTGACCAAAAAATTACGAATAGAATTAGAGCCTTAACGATGGTATTTGTAAACTTTTCCACAGGCAGCGGTAAATCAAGACACTGATCAGCAAAGAACAAACCCAGCACAACCGGAATAAAACGGATGGGTTCTGCAAGAGCTTTGAGAACACTACCCCCGCCTTGTGTCTCATGCTTTTCCAAAATGTTCTGCAAACGGTTCATAGTAAATTTCGTGATAAACCGACGCAGAATTATAAAAAAAAGAAAGACCCCAACAGCCTGCCCGATATTGATCAGACTTACTCCCGGTATTCCATTTTGCCAAACATCCAGACCTAATTCTTTAACGTAATCAAACCAATCAAATACAGTTGAGTGTTCAACCTCAACAACTTTAGTTGCATTATCCATGAGGGATTCCCGCCTTAAGATTTAGTATACGAATACTACCAGACCTTAGCAAAGATGGTTCACCTGTCAATGCAGCGTGATTCTTTTCAGTTATAAATCATTCCGCTTTAACTTGTTGCATTGCATCCTGTCATGGTATGATTTCAATGAATCCCCATAGCACTTAACTGTTTTACAGAATACAATCCCAAGACATGAACGCTTATGATTAATCAAGACACATTAAAGCCACACCTTAGTCGTCTCTACCTTTTGATCCTGCTTATCTCCATAATATTCTGGGCTGGGTCCCTTTGCCACGCGACCCCGGACAAACTTAGCAGCACCATCCGTGTAGCCACTCTTGAAAACTTTCCTCCCCAGTACTCGCTAACAGACCAGGGAGAACCCGCAGGGTTTGCCATAGCCATAATGGATCAGGTTGCTGAACTCGCAGGCCTGACTCCGGAATATATCATTTACCCTAACTGGAAGCAGGCCCAGCAAGCGCTGAAAAACGGAACTGTTGACGCAATCCCCAATATGGGCATCACCCAGCGCAGGAAAAATTTCGCCGAGTTTACAGACCCGGTTGAGACATTCCCCGTATCCATCTTCACCCGTGATGCTGAACACAATATCAAGTCCCTGCAGGACCTAAGCGGCAGAAAAGTAGCCGTTATGAAGCTCAACGTCGGATACATTCTCCTCAAGGATAAAAAAGACATCGAACTGGTCTTTGCCAACACCATATCTGAAGCAATTATGCTTTTGCTTTCAGGCAAGGCAGACGCCCTTGTATTCCCGCGTCCGGTAATAGAAATGCTCGCCCGTCAATCACGACTTTCCGACAGATTGAAAGTTGTGGGTCGACCTTTGAAAGAAATCTCCCGCGGTATTGCTGTTGCCAAAGGTAATTTTGCCCTTCAGGACAAATTAAACCAGGCTGTACGCGAATTTGTAACGACCTCCCAATACAAAAGAATCTATTCCCAATGGTACGGGAAAGCTGATCCATTTTGGACTACTCCCCGACTGCTCATTGGAACAGGCATCATCATAGCCCTGTTTATTGGAACCCTTGTCTTCATGCGTTACCAAAACCTAACCAACTTCAATAAGGAATTAGAGTGGCGGGTTCAGGAACGGACAGAACAGCTCGAAATAAGCGAAAGAAACACCCAACTTCTTTTCGAAAAATCTTTCCTCGGCATTGCCGAGCATAAACTTGTTTATGATTACACGGGGCAGGCTACGGACTACATAATAACTAACGTAAACCCAGCTTATTACACAATATTTGACTACGAAAAAGGGAGCGTAGAAGGGCGTAAGGCCAGTGAAGTATACGGAATTGGAGAAGCTCCTTTCCTTAAAGAATTTCTGGCTGCAATTAAAAATGACCAGCCTCAAAAGATTGAATTGGAATTTGTCCCCATGCAGAAAACATTCAAAGTCTTTGTGTACTCCCATAAGCCGGACTGCTTTGTAACTCTGTTTGAAAATATTACTGAACGCAAAGAGAATGAACGTAAGGCGGAAGAACAAAAAAAATTCATCAAATCACTTCTTTCTGCCATCCCGATCCCTGTGTTTTATAAGGATCGCCATGGACACTATATGGGCTGCAACACGGCCTTTACCGAAATGATCGGACCCACCTCAGAAGAAATTGCAGGTAAAACAGTCTTTGATCTGGCTCCTAGAGACATAGCCGAAATATATCACCAGAGGGATCTGGAGCTTATGGAGAATCCGGAACACCAAAGGTATGAGGCTATAGTTGTAACTAAATTTGGTGAAGAACGATCGGTTCTTTTTGCAAAGGATGTTTTTTACGATCAACACGGCAATTCCATGGGATTGATCGGGGCTTTCATGGATATTACCGACCGCAGAGAAGTAGAAAAGGCTTTGGAAAAAAGCAAAGAAAAATACCGCAGACTATTTACTGAACTTTCCCGGGCTCATGAAGAACTCAACCAGTTCGCCTACGTGGTTTCCCACGACTTGAAATCTCCTTTAAGGGCCATAAGCAATTACGCAACATTTATTAACGAGGACATGGCAGACCAAGAACTTCCCGACCAAGTATCCGGACACCTTAAAGGGCTAAACAAAGCTGTCGCACAATGTGTCGAGCTTGTAGACGATCTTCTGGAATTATCTCAAATAGGCAGGACAAACACAGAACGAATTGAGGTAGATGTAAAAAGCATGCTCTTTGAAATAGTGGAAGGCCTAAAGCTGCCCCACAATTCAACTGTCAGTATCGCTGACGAAATTCCTTCCGTAACAGCAAACCCGATTATGCTCAGGCAAATATTTACCAACCTCATAACCAACGGCATAAAATTTAATACTTCTGCGGAAAAAAATATAGAAGTGTCAGGTTGGAGTCTCTCTGATGCCCACGTTGAAATCATGGTCCGGGATGATGGAATCGGAATTGACGGACAATATCATCAACAGATTTTCAAGGTCTTCCAGAGACTGCACACTAAAAACGAATACGAAGGGACCGGCGTCGGATTGGCCATTGTAAAAAAATGTGTGGAAGTGATGGATGGTTCAATCCGGCTGGAATCCACACCCGGCCAAGGATCCGTCTTTTTTATTACCCTTCCCGCAACACACGGAAAAATAATTTAATCAAAAAGGGGATGTAATTATGAGTAAGCAGGAAATTGTCGTTTTGATGGCTGAAGACAATGACCATGACATTGTTGCCGCCAGAAGGGCGTGGGAAAAGCTGGAAATTGCCACCCAACTTTTCATCGTCAGCAACGGGGAAATATGCCTTGATTACCTGCAGGGCAAAGGAAAATTCCGTGACACCGAAAGATATCCCCGTCCCGGCCTGCTGCTATTAGATATCAACCTTCCCAAGATTAATGGACTTAAGGTTCTGGAAAGAATTCGTAAAAATCCGAATCTCAAAGGACTTCCGGTAGTCATGATCACCACATCCAAAAGAGAGGAAGACAAAGCCATCTCCAGCGGGCTGGGAATAGATGGTTTTATCATCAAGTCCCTTGAATTCGATGAATTTGTAGAATCTATGAAGGCTATAAAAACAATGCTGGAGGAAATGGAGTCATAGGCAAAGACTTCGTCTGCGACTCCAATTAAACCTCAACCCCGGCCTTCTTCAGCTTCCTGAAAACAGTGGTCCGGTTAACATTCAAGGCCTTGGCAGCCTTGGGGATGGAACCGTGAATCTTGACCGCGTTCAGCAACACCTGTGTTTCAAACTCAGCCATGATTTCCTTGAGATCCTTACCTCCGTAACCGTCCATGTTCAACTCCAGCCCGCTGGAGACCTTGGAAACAGCACTTTTCTCGATCATGGCCGTGGGCAGGTTTTCAATCTGGATCAGGTTGTTGTCACAGGTCACAACGAGGCTATGAATCAGGTTCTCCAACTCACGAATGTTACCGGGCCAACGGTAGTTGAGCATGACCTCTTCAGCATAAGCGGAAAGGCGGACCTGCCTTTTGTAGCGGGTGTTAAACTGCTTGAGGAAAAATCTGATGATAGCCAGTAAATCCTCACCACGATCGCGCAGGGGAGGTATGTTGATGACCGCAACCTGTAAACGGTAAAAAAGGTCGCTACGGAAATTACCGTTCTTGACCTCTTCCTCAAGGTTACGGTTGGTGGCGGCAATGACCCGCACATCAATCTTGCGGGTTTTAGTGGCCCCGACCCGCTGAATTTCCCCGTCCTGCAAAACGCGCAGCAGCTTGCCCTGCATGGGCATGGGCAGTTCCCCGATTTCATCGAGGAAAAGGGTTCCCTTGTCGGCCATCTCAAAAAGCCCGAGCTTGCCTTTTGAATCCGCGCCGGAAAATGCTCCGGGCGCGTAACCGAACAATTCCGATTCAATGAGATTTTCCGGAATACAGGTACAGTCGACCTTGAAAAATGAATTCTTCTTACGCTTGCTGTGATCATGCATCTCACGGGCCATGACATCTTTACCTACCCCGGTTTCACCGAGATAAAGAACAGTGGCATCAGTCGTGGCAACCCGCTGAACCTGCGCAAAAAGGTCCTTCATAACCTTGCTTTGCGGCGCAAGATAAAGGGTCTCGGACTTTTGGTTGATGCCGTGCTGATATTTATCAATAAGCTGACGCTGAGCCGCAACCTGATCCTTAAGCTGAGAAATAAGTGCAATATCACGCACATAGGTAACCACCAGCTCCACATCTTCATCATAATCAAATATGGGATGGGCGGTGAGAACCACTTTGCGGCCCTTTCCGGTTATCTGCACGGTAGTGGCACTTTTCTTGTTCTTCACCACTTCCGCATTCAATGCGACGTCGAAAGTACCATCCTTGACCAAATCCTTAACATTTCGCCCCAGCAGTTCACGGGCTTCAAGGCCGGTCAGGTTTTCATACATGGTGTTTACGGCCAGTGTTTCCCCGTCCTTGTTGGAGATATAAAGGCCGTCACTCATGGTATCAAAGACCTGACAAAGGTAGTTGGATATTACATACTTATATTTCTGGGAAATTCTTTTTGGATAAGCGTCTTCTTGTTTCATGACTGAAATCCTGTAGCTTAAATGCAGGAATAAAGGATGGAGCTGCCTGCGAATAAAATCAGTGCCAAAAGCACCTTGCGGCTGGTCTCTTTTTTAAAATTACGGGAGCAGCGGATACCGACCCAGCCACCGGCCAAAGCAGCAGGACCGGCTGCCAGAAAATAGGCCAGAGTCTGTGCATTTTGCAAGCCCGCAGCTATCTGCCCGGAAAGTATGGCGAATCCGGTCAGGATAAAACATGCTCCCAACGTACCCTTAGCCGCATCCGCAGTCCAACCGGACATGGCCGTATAAACAGCCAGCGGTGGACCGTTAAACCCAAAGGCCGATCCGAAAAAAGTGGAAAGACTCCCGGCCAGCATGCCCCAGCGGGAATTGATGCCCCCCGGACCTCCTTTTTCAAGGAACAGGGCATAAAACGCGTAGCAGATCAAAAAAACCGCCATCAGCATCTTCAAAGTCTCATTGGGCAAGGAGCTAATCAAATAAACCCCGGCCACGGTTCCAACGATGCCGCCGAGAAAGATAAAACGCAGGTCGGTCCACTGGATATATTCCCTGAAATTCCAACCCAGCTGCAAATTGATACTGAGCACGATCAGCGTTGAACTGGGGACCGCCACGCTTAAGGGAATGAAAGGAACTACAATGGGCATGGCAACCATGGCTGCGCCCAATCCCGCAATATGATTGACCACCCCGGCGATAAACCACGCCCCTACATATATTAATAAATCTTCCAAGAATGCCTCCGGCGGCGCTGCGGTGGGCAGGCTTCGCCGCTTTGTATAATTAAATGTGCGTAGTTTTTGTTAGCAATTTTTCTGCCAGCATCTAGCCTTGGCATCATGCTTGCTCAAAGGGGGTACATAATTTCGCATTAATACTTTTTAAGGAGTAACAAAATGAACGTTATCGACTTCAGATTCAGACCCAATACCCCCGAAGTAATCAACGGCATTGCCAACAGCGCAATGTTCAAGGACCTCTGTGAAGCAATTGAATTCCACAAACAGAAGCCCGAGCCGTTTGAAGACATCATCAAAGGTCTGGACGAGAACAACGTAGTCAAGGCTGTAATCACCGGTCGCGACTGCGAAACCACCTATGCATCCATGGCCAACGGCAACTGTGCGCTGCTTGATTTCTGCGAAAAGTGCCCCGAAAAATTCATCGGCTACTGGGGTATCGACCCGCATAAAGGCATGGACGCTATCCGCGATCTGCAGAAGGCGGTAACTGAAAACGACTCCATCCGCGGTGCTGCTGTTGACCCGTACCTCGCTAAAATCTACCCCAACGATGCCAAGTACTATCCGGTTTACGCCAAGTGCTGCGAACTCGAGATTCCCATTATTTTCACCACCGGAACCGCCAGCTTTGTACCCGGCGCGGTTATTGACCACGTAGCTCCCCGCTACATCGACTTCGTAGCCCGCGACTTCCCGGAGCTGAAGATCATCATGAGCCACGGCGGCTACCCCTGGGTCAACGAAGCAATCATCGTAACCCAGCGCAACAAAAACGTTTTCATGGAAATTTCCGAATACGAACTCTGGCCTCAGGCAGAAGCATACGTGCAGGCAGCAAACACCATCATCGGCGACAAACTCATGTTCGCTTCCGCACACCCTTTCATCGACTACCGCGAGCAGCTTGAAAAGTACGCAAACCTGCCCTTTGAAAAAGATGTCTATGAAAATGTCATGTACAACAACGCAGCCAAGGTTCTCGGTCTCTAAGATTTTCTTCTAAGGACCTCACTACCCGAACTGCTCCAAGCAGTTACCCCCGAAAAGTTTTCTTTTCGGGGGTTTTCTTTTTATATTAAGTGCTTATGGGCTATGTGCAATTCTGCAACCAGGTGCATTTTTGCAACCCCTACATAGTATCCCTCAGAAATTCAAGTAAATATCACCTGAAGCCCTATCCCACTCTCTTCTACTGTTGCTGTTTTGCAACAAGGTTTACAAAATCCAACTCTCCCGTTATCCAGACCCCTCCAGATCTGGATGTGAACTTTTTCACCTTCTGCCCGCAACAAGCCCCTTAGACTTCGTACGTTAAGAACAGGTAATACGCTTCTTTCTACATTTTCCCCGATTTGACTGGCCTGTAAAAGAAAAGGAGCGGGCACTCATGGCACAGCAATTGCTCAATGTGAAAAAAATGGCAAAGCCAGATTTGTGTTAACCAAAACAATTAATGTCCTATGGGGGGATATGTGATGTTTTCTAAAAAAATGTTCAAAGTGACTGTTCTTCTTTCCTGCCTGCTGCTCGCGCTGACCGGCTGCAAACTCGGCGGCTCCAAAGACGGCGATGCAATCAAAATCCGTCTTGCTCATCCCATGGCTCCCGGTAACAACGTTACCCTCGGCTATGAAAAATTCAAAGAACTGGTTGAAAAGAAATCCGCCGGTAAAATCAAAGTTGAACTCTACGGCAGCTGCATGCTCGGCAGTGACCGCGTAGCTATGGAATCCGTACAGCGTGGTTCCCTTGAAATGGCCTCCAGCTCCTCCCCGAACATGGCGAACTTCTCTCCCAAGTTCATGATCTTTGACCTGCCCTACATCACCGACATCAAAGACCAGCCCAAAATTTACGCTTCCCTTGATAACGGCAAGCTCGGCGAATACTTCAACGGTGTTGCTGAATCCATCAACCTGAAGCCCATCATGTTCAGTGAATACGGCTACCGTAACTTTGTTACCACCAACCGTCCCGTTTCCACTGCTGACACTCTCAAGAAGCTCAAAGTTCGTGTAACCGCTTCTCCCGTTGAAATCGAAGTAGCAAAAGCCCTGGGCATGAGCCCCACTCCCATCGCATGGGGTGAAACCTACACCGCAATGCAGCAGGGTACTGTTGACGCTGAAGGTAACACCTTCTCCCTGCTCTGCGATGCCAAGCACGACGAAGTTATCAAGTACGCTGTTGACTCCCGTCACAACTACTGCATGCACATCCTGATGATGAACCTCGACTTCTGGAAAAAACTCTCCCCTGAGAACCAGAAAATTATCAACGAAGCAGCACAGGAAGCCCTCACCTACCAGCGCGGTATCACTGCTGAACTCGAAGCCAAGGCAGAACAGAAGTTCATCGATCAGGGCATCAAGGTTCACAAGCTCACCGCAGCGGAACTGGCAGAATACAAAAAGCTGACCCGCCCTGTCTGGGATATGTTCAACGACACCATCCCCGCAGAGCTGTTCGAAATGATGAAAGAAGTTCAGTCCAAATAGGGCGCTTTCGAACCATTTCAGAAGAAGGGTAGATTATTATGGCAACCAATATGGCTCCCACTGCGGTGGGAGCCCCTTTACAGGAAAAACCCCGCCGCGGGTTTCTGCAGATGCTTAATGATGACTTTGAAAAGCCGTTCCTTTTCATCGGCCTGCTTTCCATCATCCTCATCATTACTTTCCAGACCTTTTACCGTTACGTTGTAACCAACCTCACCGAGAACGCGGGTTCCGCAGTCTGGACCGAGGAACTGGCCCGTTTCATCTTTGTCTGGATTTCTTACCTTGCCGCCCCGCTGGCAATTAAAAACCGCGAAAACATCCGTGTGGATATTGTTTTCGACCGTCTGCCCCAGAAATGGCAGCACATTTTCTGGATGGTCAACAACCTCTGCTTCATCGTACTGGGTGTTGTTGTAGCCATCATGGGTATGGACCTGATCAGCATGCAGATGCGTTCTCCCCAGATCGCACCCGCGCTCCAGATTCCGTACTACATTCCTTATATGATCCTGCCCATCGGCTTCAGCCTCATGGTGCTGCGCCTTGTGCAGGACACCATCAAGGAAATCAAGAGATCCAGCATCATGCATGGTGTTGCAGCAGCGGTAATCACTGCGCTTATCTTTATCCCGGTCTTGCTGGGTATTGATTTCGGCGCAACCACCGTTCTGTTCGGTTACTTCCTGCTCTTTCTGGTCATCGGCGTACCCATCGGTATCAGCCTCGGCCTTGCATCTCTGGTAACCCTGCTCAGCTCCGGTTCCCTGCCCATCGACTACGTTGCGCAGATTTCCTTTACCTCAATCGACAGCTTCCCCATCATGGCGATCCCCTTCTTTATTGCAGCGGGTATCTTCATGGGCTCCGGCGGACTGTCCGAAAGACTGCTCAACCTTGCTGACGAACTGCTCGGACCTTTGCCCGGCGGTATGGCTCTGGCAACCATTGCAACCTGCATGTTCTTTGCCGCAATTTCCGGTTCCGGTCCTGCAACTGTTGCGGCTATCGGTTCCCTGACCATCCCGGCCATGATCGAGCGCGGTTACGATAAATACTTTGCCTGTGCAGTTGTTGCGGCAGCAGGTGCCATCGGGGTTATGATTCCCCCCTCCAACCCTTTTGTTATTTACGGTGTTGCTTCTCAGGCATCTATCGGTAAGCTGTTCATCGCAGGTATCCTGCCCGGTGTTCTGACCGGTCTGGTACTCATGGCATTCAGCTACTGGGTCTCCAAGAAAAATGGCTGGATGGGTGAAGAAAAAGAACGCTCCGTTAAATCCATCGCCAAGGCCTTCTGGGATGCAAAACTGGCACTCATGGTTCCGGTTATCGTACTCGGCGGTATCTACGGCGGTCTGATGACCCCCACGGAAGCTGCTGCTGTCGCTGCATTCTACGGCCTCATTGTCGGTATCTTCATCTATAAGGGCCTCAACCGACACAACATCGTGGACTCCTTCATGGAAGTGTGCTCCACCTCCGCCATCGTCATCATCCTCATGGCTATGGCAACCATCTTCGGTTACATCATGACCGTTGAGCAGGTTCCGGCGAAGATCGCAGGCTTCATCCTCGGCATGACCAACAGCAAGATCGTCATCCTGCTCTTGATCAACGTCCTGCTGCTGGTTATCGGTACCTTCATGGAAGCTCTGGCTGCCATCGTAATTCTGGTTCCCATCCTGCTGCCCATCGTTACCAAGGTCGGAGTTGATCCGGTCCACTTCGGTATCATCATGGTTGTTAACCTCGCTATCGGATTCGTAACACCTCCGGTTGGGGTCAACCTCTTCGTGGCCTCCTCTGTTGCCAAGGTTAAACTCGGCGACGTATCCAAGCAGGTCCTGCCCATCCTCGGACTGATGATCGTAGTCCTGCTGGCAGTAACCTATATTCCCGAAATCTCCCTCATGCTTGTGAATGATTAGTGAATAACAGGTTCCAAAGTTGAATTAAAAGCCCTGCAGATCATGATGATTTGCAGGGCTTTTTTATTTTAACACCCCAGTAACCGATCCCGCCTTTACGAAAATCAGGTTTGGTATTAAGTTGTGCCAGTACTTTATTAACCGGACAACTTTGATAACAATATTTCCGAACCTGTTACTTCCATGAATCTGACTGCCAAGCTGCTACTAGAAATCAAGACGGTTCTATTGCTGTCCTTCATTTGCGCCTTTTCCATTTCCCTGCCCGCCTATGCGGAGAATGAAACAACGGCGCAGGTAAACAACGGTACCCTGCCCCTGTCTATGGATGAAGTGGTACGCTTGACCATCCGCAACAACTCCAATGTTGCCACCAATTACTTACAGCGCGTTACAGATAAATTCGATCTCGAACAGGCGGAAGCCAAATTCGAGCCGGTTATCAATATTGACGGTTCCTTTAATGCTGAAGCATTCCAGCGCAACATGCGTATCTCCGACAACGGAACCCAGACCCCTGCTTCAAAATGGGACGTCGGCGCCAAAGCTTCCATTACCCAGAAAATCCCTACAGGTGCGACTCTCTCATTTGTCTGGGACAATAACTACTCTGAAAACAGTGACGGCACCCTTAGCTACGACGGGGATTCTTCTGTTTCCCGAACAAAAGAATATACCCGTGAAGGATCATCCAAGTGGCGCATCGAACTGACCCAGCCCCTGCTCAAAGGTGCGGGGATGGATTACAACATGGCCTCCATCCGGCTGGCCCGCATTACAGACAAGATCAACATTCTCACCCTGCGTGATAACCTCAGCGGACTTATAAATTCGGGGCTCAACTACTATTTCACATTCAAGCAGGCCAAAGAAAATCTTGAAATCCAAAAACAGGCCCTTGAACGCTCGGAACGACTGTTAGAAGTGAACAAGTTCAAGCAGAGCATGGGCCGCATGTCCGCCAGTGACGTGGTTCAGGCCGAGGCTGATGTGGCTTCGGGCAGGCTTTCCCTAGAAGAATCGCGTAACAGTCTTGATAAAGCCCGCCGCGACCTGCTCAACCACCTTGAGATGGACCCCAATCTTAGTATTGAACCGGTCAAGGACGAGATACGGGACGTTGAACCTGATTACGAACGCTGCATGCAGGTGGCCCTGAAAAACAACCAGACTTACATGACCAAGGTCTTCGCGGTCACTCAATCAGACATTAACGCCATGATGGCTGAAAACGAGCGTGAATGGCAGCTTGATCTCAAAGGCGGCTACGAGGAAACGCAAACACAGAAGAACTCATACTCTGCCTCCACCAGTGACGATGAACTTTCCGCCGGAGTGGAGCTTTCAGCGCCCATTAACCTCTGGGGCGACGATCAGTTGGAAAGAAAGAAAAAGTTGCTCACGGCCGAGGTAAACAAACGCAAGTCCCGGCTGGAGCTGAAACGGGCCAAGACCGATTTACAGACCAAGGTTGCCAATGCCGTGCGCGATGTGAAAATGCGTTGGAAAATGATTGGGTTGGCTAAGAAGAACACCGAACTAAAGGCCCTACAGCTGGAAAACGAAAACACCAAGCTCATGGTCGGCCGGACCACCAACTTCGAGGTGGTTTCCTACCAGAACCAGTTGGTACAGGCCCAGCTTTCGGAAACCTCCAAACAGATTTCATATGTTCAGGCCCTGCTCACTCTTGACCAGATCCTAGGCACAACCATGGAAACATGGCATGTTAAATTCAAACATGATGATAAGCAGCTGGAAGAAGACCTTAACGATACAATCCGTCCCCTGGTCTGGACATGGTGGTAGGAATTCATGGATAAAATGCCCAACACCCCTTTTCGGGAAACAATATTTCAAGTCATGAACGACGGAGTTATGATCCTGAGCAATAAAGGGATCGTAACCGGGGCCAATCCAGCTGTTGCCAAGATGCTGGGTATTTCCGGGAACGATCTGGAAGGCATGCCCCTTATGGCTGTTGTTCCCCCGGTGGAGGAAAATGATGAATTCATGCAGGCGCTGCTGGACTCTATTTACAAAGACTGCACCATCAGCAACCGGGCAACGGCCTACCACAAAGAAGACGGGGAAAAGATATACCTCTCAGTCAGCGTTTCCCGGCTGAAAGAGGAAGACGGAGAAGCCTGCGGAGCGGTTCTGGTCCTGCGCGATGTCACAGAGATTGAGAAGATGCGTCAGGATGAAAAACAGCTGAATCAGGATCTGACCCGGGCCATGCGTGATGCGGACGAATCCAACAAGGCCCTGAAGGCCTCGCTCACCCAAGGGAAAAAAGTCCGTTTCATGCTCATCGCAGCTGTGTTCTGTTTCTTCTGCGGGGTGGGCGCATTCTTCTGGTTCAATCCGACTTTTGTGGAGATCCCCGACACATTCAAGTCTGCACCAGATCCAAGCGCGGAAACCAAATACCAGAGCATGACCGTCAATCCCCGGCCCTTCTCACGCTCAATTTCCCTTTCCGGGGTTGTAGCACCGCTGGAAGAGCTGACCCTCGTGGCTCCCTTCAACGGGATAATTACCAAGACCGACTTTTTCTACGGGGAAAGAATCCCCCGCAACCAGACCATCATAACTCTGGACACCTCTGAAATCGCCAGTAAGATGCGCTCGGCATTTACCGAATACATCAAGTCTCGCAAGAAATTTTACGAGTTGACCCACTGGAAAAAGACCTCCGAAGTGCTCAAGGCCAGACGTGACCTGGAACAGGCCAGAAGAACCCTGAACAGCTCCAAGGCCAAGGCGGAAGAAGACAAGATGCTCTACAATAAGGGTATCATTCCCAAAAACCAGTATGACACAACGGTGCAGGAACTTAAAAGCAACGAGTCGCGGCTCATCTCCTCGCAAGAAAACTACCGCGATGTACTCAACAAAGGCGACCATGAATATGTGGAAATAGCCCGCATGGAACTGGCCAATGCTGAGACAAACTACAAGACCATGAAAGAAAAAATGGCTCGGGCCATGGTTACCGCCCCGGTATCAGGAGTGGCCCTGCGCCCCAACTCCAAAAGCGGAGATGCCAAGGAAATCACCAGCGGCATGAGTGTTACCGAAGGCCAGCCGCTGCTTTCCATTGCCAGCCTTGAAGGGTTGTCCATCTCCGCCAAGGTGGACGAACTGAACATCAACAGCCTGCAACTTGGGCAGCCGGTGACAGTGACCGGGGACGCCTTCCCGGACCACAAGCTCAAAGGGGAGATCGCCATGATATCTTCGCAGGCCGGGGGTGAAGGCAAGGTCCCGACATTTGAGACCACTATCCGTCTGCCACACCTGCCCAAGCAAGTAAGCAAGAATGTGCGTATCGGCATGACCGCCAACATGCAGGTGGAAACATACTCCAACGATAGCGCACTCATGGTTCCCTTCACAGCCATCAACCGGGACGGGGGCAAAGTATTCCTGCGGGTCAGGGAAAAAGACGGAACCATCCGCGAAGTAGATGTTGAAACCGGATACACCACCATCAACGAAGTAGAAATACTCTCCGGAATTGAACCGGGCACAACCATTCTGCTCAACCCGGAAGTGTTCTAATGCTCAACATCGAGGACGTACATAAATCCTATTTACTGGGCACTGTTGAAGTGGAAGTGCTCAAAGGGGTCAACCTCAATGTTGATGAAGGTGAGCTTGTAGCCATCCTCGGCTCTTCCGGCTGTGGCAAATCCACCCTCATGAACATTATGGGCTTTCTGGACCAGCCCACTTCAGGAACTTACCGCTTCAATGGTAAGCTGGCCGATAAAATGAGCGATGACGAACTTTCCGCCATCAGGAACCATGAAATCGGCTTTGTCTTTCAGCAATTCCATCTGCTGCCCAAGCTGACTGCCCTTGATAACGTCTGTTTACCCCTGCTTTACCGCGGGGTTCCTAAAAAGGAACGTGAAAAGCTGGCCAATGAAATGCTCAGCAAGGTAGGCATGGGCGAACGCGGCGACCACCGCCCCAATGAACTTTCCGGCGGCCAGCAGCAGAGGGTTGCCATTGCCCGCGCCCTGTGCGGCGGCCCTTCGCTGATTCTGGCAGACGAACCCACCGGAGCATTGGATACCGCCACGGGCAAGGATATCATGGACCTTTTCCTGAGCCTGAACAAAGAGGAGGGGATCACCGTAGTCATCATCACCCATGATCCCGGTCTGGCTAAACGGTGCAAACGTTCCATCCGCATGCGGGACGGCAGACTGGAGGGCGCATGATCCTAGGTGAAAATATACGGGAATCCTTACGCTCACTAATGGGAGCCAAGCAACGATCTTTGCTGGCCCTGATCGGCATTGTCATCGGCATCGGCTCGGTAATCGCCATGGTTACCGTAGGCCAGATAGTTGAAAACGAAGTCATCCGCCAATTCAAAGAAATGGGCACTGATGTCTGCTCCGTACAACAGGAATACGGCAGAGGCAGCAAGAGTTCGGGCTTTAACCTCCAGAATGTGCTCAAGATTCCACAGGCCTGCTCCACCATCCGCACTGTGGCACCCTATGTATCATTCTACAGTGATCTTAAATTTTCCGGCAAACGCAGTTCCTGCCCCGCACTGGGTGTTACTGAAGAATTTGCGCGACTCTATAAAATCCCCATCAGCACAGGCAGATTCATTTCCGATCTGGACGGACATTCCGCTTTCTGCGTCCTTGGGGACAGTAAGGCAAAATGGCTGCGCGAACACGGGGAAAGCAATCCCGTTGGCAAGCAGGTGATATATGATGAACGCA
Organism: Maridesulfovibrio sp.; assembly: GCF_965230075.1. GTDB lineage: Bacteria > Desulfobacterota > Desulfovibrionia > Desulfovibrionales > Desulfovibrionaceae > Maridesulfovibrio. The sequence continues at coordinate 4,075,592 of NZ_OZ245945.1, forward strand.
TCTACACCGTAATCGGCATTGCCGATGCCGTGCCCATGGGCACCTTCACCCCTTACGAAATCAACGAAGGGATCATGATTCCCATCAAGACCGCTATGCGCAGTCAGGACCGCCCACAAATCAATACCTTCGGGAGCCGCATGATAGAAAGCGGCATCAGTCAACAGGCAACCGAACAGCTCAAGAATTATTTCAAACTCACATCCAAGACTGAAATTAGAGTTACCAGCGCCGAAGAACTTGTGGCCCAGATGAAAAAACAGATGCGCATGTTCACCGCCCTGCTGGGAGCCATCGGTTCCATCTCGCTCATTGTAGGCGGGGTTGGAGTTATGAATGTAATGCTGGTCTCAGTTTCAGAACGCAAAAAAGAAATCGGCATCCGCCGGGCCATCGGAGCGAAGCGTAAGGATATCCAGTTCCAGTTTCTGGTGGAATCCATCATCCTTTCTTTCATCGGAGGATTGCTCGGAACAGCACTGGGGGTCGGGGCCACGGCCATTATCTGCAACTTTGCCGGCTGGTCTTTCTTTGTTTCCGAAGGAGCAGTCATGCTTGGGGTTGGAGTCTCTGCGGCAGTAGGCATCTTTTTCGGCTACTACCCGGCAAGACAGGCTTCGGCATTAAGCCCCATTGATGCTTTGCGATCCTGATCCGAGCCAGAGAGAATTCGGCTCTATAAAAAAGCATACAAAAAGTTTCTCTCCGGCCCGGATGGGGGGTGAGTTCCCGGCTGTCATATTCATGGGGTGCTAAATATGAACACAGGGGTTAACGCTCAGGAACAGGATATATATTTACATCCTTGGCTACTTTTGTTTCACCGGAACCGTAATATTTAACCTTAAGCCATTGTCCTTTCCTAAGATCGGCAAGCTGTGCTTCACTGTCCCAGAAAAGCAAACCTTTTCCTTCTACTTCCATTTCAGTTTCAGGGGTAACCTTAAAGGTCATAGTCAGACCATTGGGGTCTTGAATCTGGAAGGTCCGGGCCTGGATATTTACGGTTGCCACTTCACCGGAAACCTTGGGCCATTTGTGATCATCATCTTTCCTGTCCTTGGCATTGGCAAAGGAAGCAAAGCCGATAAGGCAGAAAAGAAGTGCAAGTACGACATGTGTTTTAAAAAACTTCATTTTGTCCTAACTGGTTTGGTTAATCGTTAAGACGGACTCTAAACGATTCCTCCGCTCAAACCGTGGACAAACAAATTACAGGGCTGTCATTTAGGAAGGGTGATATAAAATTCACTCCCCTGCCCGGGAATGGAGGAAACGGAGACTGCCCCCCCGTGCAGAACAGCAATGGACTGGACCAATGAGAGCCCCAGCCCGGAATTAGTCCTCTTGCTACGGGCCCTATCTGCCCGGTAAAAACGCTCAAATATGTGCGGTAGATGTTCCGCTTCAATACCAATTCCACTATCGCTCACTGTAATGACAACATTATGCCCGCTTTCTTTTCCATCTAAACGAACAGTTCCCCCTTCCGGAGTATAGCGGATGGCATTATCGATCAGGTTGGACAAAGCCCTACGCAACAGTTCGGGATTGGCCAGAAAGGTCACCTCACCGTCCCAATGGAGGCTGATATTTTTCTCTTCTGCAAGGAGTTCGAAAAAATCAGTCTGCAACTGGAATTCCTCAGCAGAGGAAAGCTGCTCCATGCACAATTCATCCTTGGCATTTTCCGCCCGGGCTAGAAAAAGCATGGATTCCACAATGCGCTCAAGATGCCGCCCGTCATTGATAATTGCTTCCAAAGTGTTCTGGTAATCCTCAACATTCCGTTTTCGGGCAAGGGTAACACTGGCTGCGGAAAGCATATTGTTGACCGGAGTACGCACCTCGTGGGCCAGATCAGCGGAAAAACGGCTCAGCTGGGCAAAGGCCGCTTCAAGCCTTTCCAACATTTCATCAAAGGAATGGGCTAACGATCCTATTTCACTGGGCCATTCCTGAGAACCAATCCTGCTTGAAAGATTTTCGGATGAGATATCATGCATGGCCGCACCGATGCGCCGCAAAGGCTGCAACCCGTATATGGTGATCAACCAGCTGATGGTAGTCGTTGTTATCAGAGCCAAAACCAACAGAATGAGCAGGCTTTCCAGATACTGTTCCAGCATTTCATAGCTGGGGCCGGTATCGTAACCCGCTTCAACTCTCCAGAGATGTCCGGGCGCTGTTTCCACAGTGAATGAAGTCAGCAGATAATACGTGTCATGCTCTTCATCTTCCAGCATGGTAAAATCTGATTCCGAAGGGGGAGGGAATTCGGACGAAGGGATATTCATACCGGGTGAAACCACATACATTTCCCCGTTCGGAGAAAAAATGCGCACGGCCATTCTTTCATGGCCCTTGATTGTATGCTTCCATGTCAAACGCCAAGTATTGAAATTTGTTTCCGCAGCCATGGACTTGACCACCCCGGCAAGTACAGAACTGGTGTGCATAAGTTCCATGCGGTCTTTAAGTTCAAGCTGTTCCTGAAGTTCATGGTAAAGGACCAGCGTGACCACGAAAAGAACAGCAGCCGTGGATACGGTAAAAAAAAATGCCAGCCGCAACTGCAGTGAAATGCGGTGCCTATCCAGCCAGTTAATCCCTTTCTTCAAGAACATATCCGGCTCCGCGTTGGGTATGGATCAATTTCTTATGCGCGCCCTCGTCAACCTTGGCCCGTAGACGGCGCACAGCCACATCCACAACATTGGTATTGGATTCAAAATGCATACCCCAGACCTGCTCCGCCAGCAACGTTCTGGTCAGCACCTCACCACAGCGGTTCATGAGAATTCGCAACAGGGCGAATTCCTTGGGGGTCAGATCAATAACCTCCTCGCCGCGCCGGGCCTGATGCTTGAGCAGATCAAGAACCAGATCGGCAACCACCAGCTTAGTTTCTTTTTTTTCAGCAGGTTCCTGCCTGCGCATAAGCGCCCGTATCCGGGCCAGCAGCTCGGCAAAGGCAAAGGGTTTGACCAGATAATCATCAGCACCGAGATCAAGCCCCCGAACCCGGTCTTCCACATCATCACGCGCGGTCAGGTAAATAACCGGATTCATTTTCCCGGCCTTGCGTGCGGTTTCAAGGATAGTCCAACCGTCCAGACCGGGCAGCATCACATCCAGTATGGCAAGGGAATATTCTTCGGTCAGGAAACAATGCAGACCGTCAGGCCCGGTATTGGCAACATCGACCACAAAGCCTTCCTCGCGCAATCCCTTTGCGATATAGGAGGCCGCTGTTTCCTGATCCTCCACCAGAAGAATTTTAAATCCGTTCCCGTTCATTGCTGATTTCCCTTATTAATATTGCTGACGCAAGGTCTTGTTTTAATCTAAATGACCACCATCAAAAGAGCAAAAATATTTTTTAATCCGGCCCTCAAACAAGGGCCGGACCTTGATTAAACTTTTGACACAGGTTGAGCCGGAGGCGCATTTTGGGCTTTCATACGTTTGTCGGCATCGCTTGTTGCGGCAGCGATTATCCCGGCCCGTTCCTCATTGGAGAGTTCCGCACCATCAGGAATCTGAACCGATACGCGCGGGCGGGCGAATTCAATTCCCGCTTCTGCAAACTTTTCCCTGAGCATTGCCAGAACATGTTTGCGGATGGTGAACTGGCTGCCCGGACGAGTCATGAATTTAAGACGCATACGCATCCCATACTCTTCCATAGCCATGACGCCCTGACACTTGATGTCATCAAGGAGCATTGCATTAAACTCTTCATCTGCGCGAATGGCCTTGTTAATCTTCTTGATAATCTTTTTGACCTTCTTCACGTTGGTATCAAAAGACACCAGATATTGAAGTTTCATAATCGCCCAGTCGCGGGTATTGTTCTTGACCATTTTCATAGATCCGAAGGGGATGGTGTACAGGAAACCGCGATGATGGCGCAGCTTGATGGAACGGACCGAGATAGCCTCCACAGTACCTTTGGCCCCGGCGGTTTCAATGTAGTCCCCAACCCGAAAAGCATCATCCATAAGAAAGAAAATCCCGGAAATAATATCCTTAACCAAGGTCTGGGAGCCGAAGCCGATGGCAATACCGAAGACACTGGCCCCGGCAATAAGCGGACCAATGTTCACCCCGAGGGCCGCAAGCACAATCAATACAGTCAGCACTAGGATGGTGGCGAAAAGGAACTTCTTAACCAGCTGCAGCAGGGTGCTGAAACGGTCACCTTCATAGCTGTTCTCGCCATCTTTTGTTTTTTCGACAATCTTACGCTCAAAAAAACGGCTGATGAAAATCCAGACCACGTAAGCCACAATGAGTGCGGACATGGATTCAAAAGCGGCACCGACGACGCTTTCTCCAAGATCAAAATCAATTCCCCAGGCATCGATGAGATCAAAAAGGATTCCGCAAAACAAGAGCACCCGGAAACTGCATACCAGAAAAGATTGAAAACGGCTGATATGATTACCATCAGCTTCATCTTCGGCAGAAGCAGCAAAGTCAGCGGCAAAAGCCACCAGCTTGCGAATGCCCATGTCGGCCAGAAAATAGAACGGCAGGGCCAACAGAGTCATGAACCCCGGGAGCATAGCTTCGTCACCCAGAACGACAAGAGCCAGTTCCCAAAAAATCCAAAAACTCCAAAGATAAATCTGGGCAGCAATGAGCCAAAAACCAGCCAACTGCCCAATCATACTCCCTTCACGGGTATGAGAGAGTATGAACGCCCTGATATTACTCCTGTTGACGAAGAGCTGTGTTGAAATAATGGAGATAACTACAAATCCCACACAGGAACTGACCAAAAGATAGATAGTCTCGCTCTTGTGTTCCAGACGGATCAGGGTATCCAAAAGGACACCCACGGAAATCACGGAAGCAATGCGCAGATTCCAGCGGTGCATATAACGGGCGGTATCAGTTTCCAGGTTCATGAAACGCAGGGACGGTGCCGCAGGAGCGAGCAGGAAACGGGAAACAAGCCCGATCATTTCAAGAGTGGCCATGGAAAGCAGCCATGCAGCCAGCACCGGCCTGCCCGATGTTCCGTCATGAAAGACGAGCAGGTAGATTGCACTGATGGCTGAAGAGATGAAGATCAGGCCCACAAGATCGATGCAGGCCCGAAAAAAAAGCCGGCCCATTTTTGTATACCAGAAGGCATATTCCGGGGTCTGCGAAATTTTAGACCGTAAACCTCCGGTCATTTTGCGGTAACCGATCATTCCACCAAGCCAGAAAACAGTCAGAAGAAGCAGGGCCAGTCCATGCTCACCCGGACTCATATTCTGATTACTGCCCAGAATGGACTGCAAAGCCTTGGGAACTTCATCCTGTGCCACTGCCGCCCCGGAAAGAAGATTTGAAAACCGTTCATGGGCATGAGCCATCCCGTCTTTAAATTTCTTGCTTAGGGCGGCGAATCCGGCAGGCTGGTCATTCTCGGATTTCGGCTTGGCCGCTTCTTTCTGCATCTCCGCAATGAGCATCTCGCGGACCCGTTCATCAGGCATTCCGGCCAAAAGAGAATGCACCTGTTCCGGCGATATATTCTCCGGAATATTCTGAACGGCAGCCGGGGCATTCTTAACAGGCACCATATCCGAGACCGAACCGGGAACCGGGCCGGCATGAGAATTACAGGACCAGAAAAATAGTCCCGCAAAAATTACCAATACATATAAAAAACTTGTCTTTCGAATCATAGTCTCCTCGCACAAACATCACTTAAGATTTTGAGGAGCAAACTATTCACAATTAATTTTCTGTGTAAACACTATTGGCCCAACATTACGCACTTGTAATTTTCATGTCAGATCCCTGATAGATACTTCCATCCTGCTTAGCTCAAACCTGTTTTTGAGATTCAGCGAAAAAGGAACCGGCTTGATCCTGTTATGGTACTGCAGTGGCCTCAGGAATGACCACCTTTGCTTTCAAACGTTTATCCTCATCATTTGAAGCTGCTGCAGCGATGGATGTACGTTCTTCATCCGAAAGCTCCGCACCGTCAGGGATCTGGACCGAGACACGGGGCCGTGCGAACTCAATTCCAGCTTCTGCAAATTTCTCCCTGAGCATTGCCAGCACGTGCTTGCGAATAGTGAACTGGCTGCCCGGCCGAGTCGTGAACTTAAGACGCATACGCATGCCGTACTCTTCCATAGCCACAACACCCTGACACTTTATATCGTCAAGGAGCATTTCATTGAACTCCTCATCAGCGCGAATAGACACATTGATCTGTTTGATGATCTTCTTGACGTTCTTCACGTTGGTGTCAAAGGGCACCAGATAATGCAACTTCATAATCGCCCAATCGCGGGTATTGTTTCTAACCACTTCCATGGCCCCGAAGGGAATAGTATACAAAAAACCGCGATGGTGACGCAGCTTGATGGAACGGACAGAAATAGCCTCAACAGTTCCTTTGGCTCCGGCGGTCTCAATGTAATCCCCCACCCGGAAAGCGTCATCCATAAGAAAGAAAATCCCGGAAATAATGTCTTTAACCAAAGTCTGAGAACCAAAACCAATGGCAATACCGAAAACACTGGCCCCGGCAATGAGCGACCCTATATTCACACCAAGGGCCGCAAGGACGATCAATATTGTCACTATAAAAATAGTGGCGAAAAGGAATGTCTTAACCAGTTGCAGCAGGGTACTGAAACGATCACCTTCATAGCAGTTCCCTTCATCTTTCCTTTTTTCAGCGATCTTACGTTCAAAAAAACGGCTGACGAAGATCCAGATCACATAAGCCGTGATTAGAGCGGATATTGACTCAAAAGCTGCGCTGACTATCCTTTCGCCAAGATCGAAATCAAATCCCCAGACATCAATAAGATCAAAAGCAATTCCGCAAAACAAAAGAACACGGAAAGTGAAGACTAAAAACAACTGGAGCCGACTGATATAATTAACATCTATTTCGTCTGCATTATCTGAAGAAACAACAAAATCAGCAGCAAAAACTATCAGCTTCCGAATCACCATATCGGCTAGAAAGTACAAAGGTAAGGCCAGCAAAGTCATGAATCCGGGAAGCATGGCATCAGCTCCCAGTACGACAAGAGTCAGCTCCCAGAAAATCCAGAGACTCCAGAGATATACCTGAGCACCGACATGCCAGAATCCGGCAAGTTGTCTAACCATGCTTTCTGCACGGGTGCGGGAAAGTATGAACGCCCTGATATGGAGTCTGTTAATGCAGAGTAGTGTTGAAAGGATTGAGATTACAACAAACCCCGCACATGAACCAACCAACAGATAAATGGTTTCGCTTTTGTCCTCCAGCCGGATAAGGGAACCCAAAAGAACGCCCACAGAAATCACAACAGCTATACGAAGATTCCAGTGATGCATATAGCGGGCGGTATCTGTATGCAGATTAAAAAAACGCAGAGACGGGGTATCAGGAGCCAGCAGGAAATGGGAAACAAGACCTATCATTTCGAAAGTTGCCATGGAGAGCAGCCATGCAGCAAGCACCGGCCCCCCGGAGGTTCCGTCATGCAATATAAGCAGATAAATTGCACTGAGAGCAAAAGAGATAAAGGCCAGGCCTGTAAGGGTGATACAGGCCCGAAAAAACTGACGGCCCATCTTTATGTACCAGAGTGCGTCTTCCGGGATTTGTGAAATTTGAAACCGCAACCCGGCAGTCATCTGCCTATAACCGAACATGCCCCCGACCCAGGCAAAAGTCAGCATGAGCAGGACCAATCCATGTTCCCCCGGGCTCATATTCCAGTTGCTGCCCAGAATAGAGCGAAAGACCTTGGGAACTTCATTCTGCGCAATAGCTGCCACGGAAAAAAAAGTAGAAAGCCGCTCGCAAGCATGAGCCATCCCGTCTTTTGACAGATTTTCCGAAAAATTCTGAACAACAGCCGGGGTATTTTTTACAGGCATCATGTCCGAAACCGATCCGGGGCCATCTCCGGCATAGGTATCAGTGGTCCAGAAGAATAGCTCCGCTACAATTAACAATACATATAAAAAGTTTGTCTTTCGAATCATATTCGCCTCGCAAAAGCATCATTTAAGATTTTCAAGGAGCAAACTACCTACGCTCTATTTTACGTATAAACTACATTCATGATACTTTTAAGTGAAGATGCACTTACAATGCGAGGCTGCAATTATTCTGTTCCTTTATGGTCAACAGCAAATAAGCAACTTGGCCCACCAAAAATCAAAAGGGTGTTGCAACAATTCGTTGCAACACCCTTTCTCTAATAAGGATGTGGAGATGGAAATTTTTAATAAGCCTTACGCTTGTTGATATTCTGCCCGATGACGCTGAAGGTGTTTTCAACCACAAAAATAGCTTCGGGATCGATTTCAAAAACCACCTGTTCAAGGGAACGCAAGCGCAGGTTATCTGTAATGGAGTAAACCATATCAATGCGCTCACCGGAATAACCGCCCTTACCGGGAATGATGGTGGCATGCATTTTTTTATTCCGGGTCAGCTCATGAACAATGATTTCCGACTTTCGGGAAATAATACGCACGGCCTTGCGCTGGTTGAAAAGCGAAAGCACGTACTCAGTCAGCACGGAACTGATAAAGAGCATTAGCAGCGAAGCAATGATCTTATCCGGAGTATATCTGCTCAACGCAAAACTCATGACCACGGCGTTGATTACAAAGTAGAAGGCCCCGAACCTGATCCCGTAGCGCTGGTTAAGGATAACCGCCACAACATCAAGACCGCCTCCCCCGCCGTAGGTTCGCAGGATAATCCCGCATCCGGCGCCCATAATTGCACCGGAAGCAATGGCCGCGTACATCTCATTCTGAATTCCAAGATCAAGATGCACATAAGAAGTCAGAAAGGTAACCATACTCATGGTCAACAGATTCAGAAAAAAGAACCTGCGGCTGACCCCTTTCCAAGCCAGAATGAACAGCGGAATGTTCAAAAGCAAATACCACCGGGACAAAGAAAGTTCCGGTGATATCTTCTGCATTACAACAGCAAAACCATAAAGGGCACCGGGCACAAAATTATGATGCGCCGCGATGCCGTTGTAGCCGATGATAAAGACAAATGCCCCCACAGCCATCAGGAATATATTCCAAGCTAAGGAGTCACTTATCTGCCTGATTTTATTATCCATAGCTGTGTGCCTTTCGCCTCATAAAATTGAGGGAGCCACCATATAAGGCAAAGATAATTCCGGCAAGAATTATCATGCCACTAAAAACCTGATTCATGTTCACCGGCTCATGGATGACAAACCACGCTACCACCGCACTCGCCGGGGGCAGAGTGTAGTAAAACAGGGCCGCCTTGGAGGCACCGATGGCCTCAACTGCCATATTCCAAAACAGGTAGCAGAGGATTGATGCAAAAACAGACAGGTAAATAAGTGAAACCACGAGATTGTAAGTGAACTCGGGCATAATGATCTGCCCGCCGGTTTCCCAGAAATAAATAGGAACTATGTACAGAGTTCCGAACAGGCAGCAACACATGAGCAGGGTTGTCTGGCTGATCTTTCCGGCAATTTTATTTACAACAGTGTTGTAAATTGCGGACATCATGGCCGTACACAGAATAAGCAGGTCACCCTTGGCAAAATGCATGTTCAACAGGGTGTCGAGACTACCGTCAGTGACCAACAGGGCAACTCCGAAGGTGCTGACGGCAATCCCGGCATACATGCTCGGCTTGAGCTTTTCCTTCATAAAAAACTGGGCGACCAATGCGGTAAGCAGGGGAGACATGGTTGAAATAAGGGACATGTTCAACGCTTCGGATGTCTCTCCGGCAATAAAGACAAGAGTATCGTAAAGGGAGATGCCGCAAAGAGCGATGACGGAAAGCTCTTTCCAATAGCGGGCAACAAGATGACGCTCTTTCATGAAAGCCTTGATTCCGAAAGGAAGGAAAATCAGCGTGGCCAGCACCCAGCGCAGTAGGTTAAGGGTTGCGGGATCAATAGTCCCGGCCAGTCCACGTGCAGCAACAAAGTTACCGCTCCAGTTAAGAATACCAAGAATAATAAATATATACCCAGCCTTCTGGGTTTTCTTGAATTCACTCCACTTCATTGTCCAGCTCCTAAAATATTATAATGGCCCGCCCGCTCTGCAGCGGGCAGGCCTAAACCTCTTTGTCGGGAAATATGCCGATGGGAAATTTCCGTACTTCAAGGATGTCGGTTCAAATATCTCGTTACCGGACAAGCTCTTGGAAAGTGGGGGCAGGTGACGCTTCTGGCGGAAACCGGATTCATTGCGTTGAGAATTCCGGAGAGGAGGATGTTGCAGCCAAAGAGATAAATATTCTGCAATATCCCGAAGCATTAAGACCGTGGGTCCTACGGCTCTCACCTTAAATGTGCCCAGTTGCTTTCCAAGAGCTTAACTCGATCAAGGCTTATGTCTTGTTTCGAAAAAATTCCGGTAGCACAATCATTCAGCCCTAGAGCATATGATGTGCCACCTTTGTAAGATACTGTTTTATTTGATTTTTATACATACAACAGAGCACAAAACAAAAAAAGGACGACAATAATGTCGTCCTTTTCCAATAAAACAATGTAAAATAGCTTAATTTATATCATTTTGCAGCAAGCGACACAAATGTCGCAACGCGCTATAAATGTCATATTCTTCGAATCACTAAAGTCCATATTTTTTAAGTTTTCGCTGCATGGTTCGCATATTTAAACCCAACTCGTCAGCCGTAGCTCCTTTTTTCCAATGATTCCGCTCTAATGCCTTCAATAGAACATGTCTTTCAAAAGATTCAACAGCTTCTGAAAAAGTTGTACCTGTCTCAAATAATTTCACTGCTTCTCCCACATCGGGACCAACCTCAGGGGTATGAATACCCAGATCACTGAAAACCATTTCCCCGAAGGTAAGATAACGTTCCAGAACGTTCTGTAATTCACGTACATTTCCGGGCCAATGGTGGTGGTCCATGGCTGCCCGGATTTTGCCGGGAATTCGCGGAAGCGAATCAGTGCGACCCAGATAACGAGCCATAAATTCATTAATAAGCAACGGCAGGTCTTCAATCCTCTCCCGCAAGGGCGGAACATGAATTGGCAAAACGTGCAGACGGAAAAAGAAATCAGACCGCATCAGCCCCTGCCGGACCAGTTCGCTCAGGTCCCGGTTGGTAGCGGCAATAAGCCTGAAATTAGATGATTGAGGCTCAGTTCCGCCCACAGGAGTATACAGCCTGCTCTCAAGGGCACGCAGCAGCTTTACCTGCAAAGCCAGATCAATCTCCCCTACTTCATCCAGAAACAGGGTCCCGCCGTCAGCAGCGGCAAGATACCCCTGACGGTCTGATGTAGCACCGGAAAAAGCCCCTTTTTTATGACCGAAAAATTCACTTTCCATAAGGTTGGAAGGAATAGCACCACAGTTAACAGGAACATAGGCCCCCTCAGACCCGCTCTGTTCGTGGATAGTCTGGGCCACCAGATCCTTACCTGTTCCGGTTTCACCGAAGATAATCACATTGGAATCACGCTTGGCAGCCTTCATGATCAGCTTGAAAACTTCACGCATGCCGTTGCTCTTGCCGATGATGGAACCGAACTTGAAACGATCTTCCAAGGTCCCGCGCAAGCGCTGGTTTTCCTGCAGAAGTTCATATTCGCGAAGCTTCTGGGCGCTGATATCGACCATTATCCCTTCAAGAAAAGTCGGCCTGCCTTCTTCATCATAAAGGCATTCCCCCTGATCCCAGATCCATTTACGGCGGTCTGAATCAAGACAGACGCGATAAAGAAGCTTATAAGGACGACGATTCAGTATTGCAGCATTCTGCTCCTTGCGCATGGAAGACAGGTCGTCCGGATGAGCCAGAGTTTCCATAACATTGGTATGCTGGTCTGTGAAAAACTCCGGGGCGACTCCGAAAAGGTCACTGCACCCCTTACTGACGAAATCGAGTGTCGGATGATTATTCTCGTCAAGCGAACAACGGTAAACCATCCCGGGCAGATTGTTGAAAAGACGGGTCAGCTGGAGTTTACTCTCCTGCAACTCTTTTTCGGTTTCTCTTGAAGCTTTAATCTGATCCTCAAAAAGGCTGCATCGCTCAAGAAGCTCATCATATGTTAATTTGTTCATGCTTACCCCCTCTGCAAACATGTGCGACATTTATGTCGCGACACTTATGTCTCAATTTAATTTAGTGCAAGCAAAAAAAGCATCCAATTATGTACGTAATATAACCCTTCAAAAAAGCGGCTGGCCCTGTTGATGAGCCAGCCGCTTATATCTATTGCGCTTTATGGAGTTTATCCAAACCGTATTCAGAGATGCGGTAGACGGACACAAGCTCCCCTTTGTCATCCACATAAGACCCTTCCTCATGGAGAATACCTACAGCCTTAAGGGATTTCAGGTGTTCTGAAATGGTAGAAACAGAACAATATTTTTCGCCGGGATAATAGGCGTTGACCAGTTCATGAATCCCCTTGACATCAAGAGGTTCGCCGTTACCGAAAATTTCAGCAATATAAAGCTTAAGCGGCTTCTGGACCTGCATATTCATATCTAGTCTCCTTAATCCACGTTACGAAGGTTAACCATGTCTTTGGGGTTACCCACAACCATGACCATACCGACGGTAATGATAGCTGCCCCGACAAGCAGGGACTTGGTGATTTCAATCTCAGTAAGCAGTGCACTGAAAAAGATGCCCCACAGGGAGTAGGTAATGTTGATAGCCATGGCACGGCTAACACCGGTCATGTTCATGGCCCGGTACCAGCAAAGATAGGAAAGGGCTCCGGCAAACGCAGCAACTGGGAAGACCCAGTGCAGATTGCTGGTCAGAGCGGGAACAATCAGATCCCAGCCGCCGGCAAGAGGCAGGACCACGGTCAGGAAGACGAATGCGGAAGTAAGCTGACGTACGTTGAGTGCTACAGCGGGATCAAGGAAATCCATGCCGGAAGTAGCCAGCACGCCTTCGATTCCCCAACCGAAAGTAGCAATCAGGGCAAGCATGATGCCAAGGTAAAACTCGGAACCGACAGCACCTTCAGGCGGGGTGTAGCCGATGACGATACCACCGACAATACACATGACCAGACCGACCCAGGCCCTTTTACAAATGCGTTCTTTAAGAAAAATTGAAGCGAAAACGGAAGCCACTGCCGGATAAAGGGCTGTGATAGGCATTACGTAAGCAGCTCCGGCAAATTTTGCGCCCAAAAAATAGCTGGACATGGCAACCGGACCGCCAAAGAGAGCGCCGAGCATGACCAGACGTGCAGGTTTACTGCGCAGAGTACGGCCCAATTCCTTCATTCTGCCGGTAATCATGTTGTAAACCAGCAGCCAGAAAGCGGAAAAACAATCGTGAAGGCCGGCTACAGTCAAAGGAGCCAGCAGCCAAAGACTTTCATCGGCAAAGGCGGCGATACCGAACGCCATTGCCAGAATAACACCGTCAAACCCCCAAGTAATACCGGAAAGAAGAGCCCAGAAAAGACCTTTTTTTGCAAACCCCAAATCCTGTTTCAACTTCAGGCCGTCAAGGGTTGTCGCGCTTGCAGTACTCATGTGTTCATCCCTCATTCCCGTGAAGCCACACCCCCGGCTCACGGCAGTTGTATAAATAGTACAAAAGGGCCGGAGTACTCCGGCCCTGAATTTATTAAGTAAAATCAAGCAGGCGGCCTAAAAAGTGCCAAACAACACTTTCCGGCTGACTGGTCTATGCGCAGTCGTGCTTGTCCCAGGGCTCGCGGTTGTCACGCTGCAGAGCAACTTCCATGCGTGCGAGAGCTTCTTTGAGCTTGGTAACTTCTTTGATCTTCATGTTGGGATCTTTGAGAACCTGGTAGAGAACGGAACCAGTGCAGTCTGCGGGAACGAGCAGGTCAGCAACGTAGCAGATGGTTGCGATGATATCAGCGGCAGTAGCGGAACGCTCAACTTTGCCTGCTTTCTTGTTGATGCCGAGGCCTGCGAAAAAGAGACCTTCGTTGCAAGCGATAGCGATCAGGGTGCGGCGGTCAGCAGCTTCAGAGATCTGTGCAACAGCAGCTTCAAGAGCAGCACCGTCAACATCACCGAGTTCAACAACAGCAAAAGCACCGTCTTCTTCGAAAACCTTGGCAATACCTTCGGGAGCAACAACAGCTGCGCCTTCGATTTTGGAAGCTGCAGCAACAACGTCTGCATTGTCAAAAGAAGCTACGGAAGCAGTCTTTTTCATGAATTTCTTGAGAGCTGCGCCGTCTGCGTCAACTGCTGCGGAACCACAAGCCACGAGGATTACTTTTTTATCTGCCATTTTATTTTCTCCTTAAATTAAAGTGGGATGAACCCTAGATATTTTTATATTTCTGAAACCGCTAATTAAACGGCTTTCATTGTCAGGTTGTAGTCAACTTCCATGCCTTCTTCGAGGGAGTAAGTCAGCAGGGAGCCGTTGAGCATGTTGTCTTTTACTGTTTCAAAGACTTCACGGTCCTTTTCATCAAGACCGACTTCAATATTGATTTCCAGTTCGGTGTAGCGGGTGCGCATAACTTCGTCTTTATCCTTGCTGGCTTCAGCGGAACCGGTCATGGATTTAACTTCTGCGCCATTACGCTCAAGAGCATTGACAAATGTGTTGCTGTAGCAGGCAAGAGCTGCAACACAGAGCATGCGGGAGCCCATGCTCTCCTGATTGCGCTCTTCAGGTGTGATGCTGGAGAAATCCATGATGATTTCAGGAACAGCTTTGGCACCTACTTTGAAACAATCACGATTCTTATCAAGACGTTCGAATTCTACTTTGGACATTTTCCTTCCCTCAAATTCTTTTAGAAATAGTTGACGGTTTCGAAATCTTCACAGATCTCAGCCACTTCATCAGCATCGATGAGTTCTACGCCATCCACCAGCGCATCTTCATCAATACCGCGCTTCTCGAGGTCTTCACGGACACAGACGACTTCACCGTCTTCACCGAGGAAATCCTTGATCATGGAATTGTGGTAGCCGGGCTTATCAGTCAGACACCAGACGCCTTCTTCGGAGAAGACCAGCTTGCATTCAAAGCCGTTCTGGTGGCAGGCCCATGCGGTGCGGATACCGAGAGCGGAAAGCTCAACACCGAGAGGCTTGGATACGATCAGACATGCGGAATTGATCATGACATTCCTCCTTAGTGGCCCACGGACAGCAATACGTCCGAAGTCATCAGGTATTTAGTAAAAGAACCACCGACATCGCCCCATTTAACGCCTTCAACGTAGTCTTTGGATTCGATACCGCGAGCATGTTCGTTGGTGTGGCAGGTAGAAATATCAGCACCTTTTTCAATCAGACGGGCCACGCGTTCGAAGTTCTTGGTGGGCTCAATATGATCAACAAGTCTGGGAGCAATATGCAGGTCGCCTTCAATGGGCACTTCGTTCTTGGAAATATTTACGGCATTACCGAAAAGATACATCTGTACTTTGTGGCCTTTCTCAAGGGCCGCTTCTGCGAGATTGGTTGCAAACTGTGCATCCTCATTCTCAGCGGAACCGGACATAAGCATGATGGTCAGAGTCTTGGACATCTCACGTTCTCCTTAAAGTGAAACGACTTTTTCATCGCTGCCCAGCAGCAGGTCGACCATTTCGGCGTAGTCCACTACTTCACAGTTGTCGCTGAGTTCAATGTTGCGGGCATCCACGGCATCTTTAGCCACGTAGATATCTTCCACATCCATATCTTCGAGTTTTTCTTCCCAGTGGGCTGTGCCGAATACTGCGGCATCGCCAACCAGAAGCAGAGCTTTATCCTCGTCACCGCCTACAATAGCGATGCGCTCAAGAATTTTCTCTTCCGGCTTATTTACGAAAAAGAGCATTAAGTGTTCTCCATTTCTTTTCCCCACTCCCCCCTCACTGGAGTTGCAGGATTGTTTCAAAAAATGCCCCACCCTGTTCCGGGGTCCGGGCCGAACGGGCCGAAGTTCCGTTGACTCCGGGCCCCGCTTGCGGAGCGATTCCCTATCAAATCGCTCCGCTTAAGCGGAATCGGGTGTGAAATGACCCATGGGGGGTCAAATTTTATTACTAGTCTTCGAAGATCTGGTAGCAGATTGCACCTTCGGTATCGTCAGGAACCGGGTTGCCGGTTGCGTGGCAGAAGGTGGGTACTACGTCAGCCAGCCAACGGGGACGATCGTATACGTAGTCCTGCTTGATGCCGGGACCGCGCCACATCATGACGTTCTTGAGGGAACCGCATCCGGATTCACCGGTGGGGAAACCGTAGCCGTGCTCAGCCATGTATTCGGGCTTGAGAACGTAAACAACGTCACCGGCCTGCTCGCCACCCATACCGAAGACTTTTGCATCTTCTTTGGGGATAGCGCACATTACCGGACGCTCACCGGTTTCGGGGTGTTTGTAATCGTAAAGAGCGTCGATGATTTCGTTACGTACTTTTTCGTAATCTTCGTCCTCAACGATACCGCCGGGGTACTTGGATTTGAGGTTTACGTAGACGAACATGTAACGCTGGGGAACAGCTTTGGATTTCTCGGGGATGAGTTCGTAGTTGAAGCCTTCAGACTCATCAAAGAAGTTACCGTCACCTTCACGAGCTTCATAAGCGGTCAGGCCAGCCTGTTTCAGGGCATCAGCAGTGTTGAGGATCGGTCCGATGGGGGTTGCACCGTGGTCGGAGATCAGGCAGGTCAGCGCATCTTCAGGCATGATTTCCATCATTTTGCCGAGGAATGTGTCTTCGATCTGGTAGATGGCGCGCTCAAGGTTGTAAGCGTGTTCACGAACTGCTTCGTCATCGCTGTCCATCTTGTCGAGGAAGCCATGGTAGAACCAGTCGATGAGGTGGGTGTGCATGTATACCAAATCCCAATCAGGGTTGTCCTTCATGAGGGTGGTCAGAACTTCGGTGATCCATTCGGAGTGGAACTGAGCCAGTTCAATGATGGTTTCGTCATCGATGATGCCGTTGGCATGACCTACGAAACCCATGTCGTTGGCGATGATGTTCTTGGTGAAGTCAACGTTCTGCAGAGCGTCTGCGGGAGCGCAGTAGCCCTTGGTGCCGTTGATACCGGAAATGTAGAGTTTGAAATCTTCTGCGTCATCGGAAAGTTCCATCAGCTTGCAGCGGAAGTAACCTTTTTCAACACGACCGTCGGATTCGATGGGGAAGTCAGCTTCAATTACATCGGTCCATTCGCGCAGCTTAATGGTGAAGAAAGCTTTGGAAAAGTCTTTTTCAGGGCAAAGAGCGAAGATATCGTAACCGTCGTCATCGGATTCCCAGGTCAGGCCGTACCAGGTCTGAGGCTTGAGGGGATCCATGGCATGGCCGAATTCCATGGGAATGACCATTTCGAGGGGTTCCTGATCTTCAACTTCTTCGGGAATGTTCTTCCAGCCTTCGGCTTCTTCAAAACGGGCCTGAACGCCGATGGGGTAGAAATCGGTAGCTACGCAGGATTCAGCACAAAGCCATTCCTTGTGTTCGTAACCTTCGATCTGCCAGCGGTGCTCAGCAGGAGAAAGACCTTCACCCTGAACCATGATGCCGTTTTCCATTTTGGAAGGCCAGGAAACGGGGTAGTTTACAACGAGAGATTTCTTACCGGCCTTGTCCCACTTGTCCCAGATGGTCTGAGCGGTGAGCATGTCGGAACCGAAAGCCTGTACACACTTGGAGAAGTGCAGGGATTCACCTTCGTTGTAATAGTAGTAGTCCTCTACACCGTGGGTGCGGGGGAATGCACCGGTGCAGATAGTAGCCCAGGACGGAGGGGTAACTGTGGGCATGTTATACCCTTCAGTCATGTAAGAACCTTCGCTCTTGAACTTTTTAAAGTTGGGCAGTGCGCCTTCTTCAATAAGAGCTTCAAGTCTCTTGGGAATTGCGCAGTCAAATCCGAGCAGTGCTACTCTTTTCGCTTTAGCTGCCATTTCATTTCTCCTTTTATTTCAACTACTTATGTTTTATCTCTTGCGCAAGGGGAGACCCCTGAGAGGGTTATCCTTCAGGACTCAAGGGTCTTTCCCTTTGCTACGCGAGGTTGTTTATTTCTTTGGTGTGCAGCACATCATCAGTGCGTTATCCTCTTTAACCATCTTGAACCATGCTGCTACCGCGAATGCGATGGGGATAAGCATGAGTGCACCGGAGAAGTTCGCGAAGACCTTAACCGGTCCGAGGCCGCCCATGGTAATCGCCGCAAGTGCCAAACCGGCCTGAACGGCAGCCCAGTAAAAACGGTGACCACGAGTGGGTTCGTGTCCGGGAACCAGTTTGGTGGTCGCTGAGCAAGAAATTACATATGCGCAGGAGTCAACACTGGTTGCCAGGAAGATAGTGGAGAAGACGCAGTAACCGATGAGTACAATGTGACCTGCAGGCAGGGTGCTCAGAACAGCAACCAGAGCAGCAGGACCACCGCTTGCCTTAAGGATACCTACAGCATCAACAACACCGGTGAGCTGAGCCCACATGGTGTAGCCACCGAATACAGCATGGATCATGTAGGAACCGGCAATACCGCCAGCCAGACCCATGCCGACTACATTTCTTACAGTACGTCCGCGGGAGATGCGGGCAATGAACAGGCCCATGAAGGGACCGTAAGAAGCCATCCACAGGGCGTAGAAGATTGTCCAGTCCTGAGGGAAGGAACCTTCAGTGTAAGGATCGGTCCAGAAGATCATGTCCCAGAAGTTACCAACCATATGACCGAAAGAGTTGGTGAAGTTATCCACGATGAACACGGTGGGACCTGCCACGAGGCAGAAGAATACCATGGACAGCGCGATAACTACGTTGGCATCGGAAAGCATCTTAATACCTTTACTCAGACCCATGGAAACACTGGCAGTGAAGATACAAGCACTGATAGCGAGGATGATCATTTCAAGGGTAAAGCTGGGCTCGATGCCGAGGGTCTGGGCCAGAGCATGGTTAACAATGGGTACAGAAACGCCCATAACCGCGGCATTGGAGAACATGAGACCGATGATGAAGAAAATCTCGATTCCCTTGCCGATGCCGCCGTTGACTCTTTTGCCGAGAACAGGCTCTGCAGCAGAGCTGATACGCAGAACAGGCTTTTTACGCTTGTAGAACATGTAGCAGATGGGCAATGCGGTAACCATGTACCAAGGCCATGTTACGGGTCCCCAGTGCAGCAGAACGTAGGACATAGCCCACTCAAAAGACTCCCTGCTCAGGGGTTCTGCATATTTAGGGGGATAGGCCAGGTTGAACAGAGGCTCAACAATGGACCAGAACATAACCGCACCGGCAACACCGGAGCAGAACATCATGGCAATCCATGAGAAGTTATTGAACTCGGGTTTTTCATCTTCGTCACCAAACTTGATGTTGCCGTAGCTGGAGAACATGAAAAACGCGCACAGAAACATCATACCTACGGTTACCCAGAGGTAGAGAGTCCCAGTGTTATGAGTAAAAACGGAGTAAGCCGCTTTGAGAACTTTTTCACTTGCCTCGGTGAAAAGAATGGAACAAGCGATAATGCCCAGAAGCACCAACGTCGCCGGGACAAGGATTTTTAAATCAGGTCGAAGGTCCGCCCCTTCGCCTTTACCATTTGTAGCCATACTTCCTCCCTTAAGTCAGTACGCTTGCAACTCTTTTATATAATTTACTTTTCAATAAAGAGCATATGTTGATTGTGCTATTTTGCAATTGCCGGTCATCCGACAATCACCCCTTTGGCGCATGAGATTCATGCTAATACGTCTGCAGCCGCATCGCCCCCTCTTGAGCAATAAGCGGGCCAAAGTAGTAAGGACTCACGAAAACCCACACCCAGCTTGTGAAAGTTAGCGCAATAGCTGTTTTAAACATTCACATGTGCATGCGACGATACTGTCGCAAAACCCAAAGAGATGAGTAAATTCCCTGATTTTACAAGGCCCGAACCCTTCTGCGACGTTTTTGTCGTCATAAAACAAAAAATGTCACTTATTACATATGCCCTCTGTATATCATACTCGATTTATCTATTTTTAGTCTAAGAAAAGTAATAATGTAACAAGGGGTATCTTATTTTTGCGCAAACTTTCCCAAAATACATTGTGACACGCACATGAAGCACACAAAATTATTATCCCCGGTTGATCTTTTTTGTTCCATACCGTAAAAATTATTTGGAATCTCAAACCCTATTCAACTCAGGTAAAGCTATTAGTTAAATCAATCTCATAATCATTTCCCAACAAACTATTCAGGAGGCCCAAAGTGCTGCACGAAAAGGATAAAATAAGAGAAGAGCTTCTGGATGATATCTACGCCTCATCTGACCTCTCTTTGACGCTTCCCAAGTACAAATTTCCCGAGGAAGAGCACCTTCCAAGGGATGTTTATCAGGTGGTCCATGATGAATTAATGCTTGATGGAAACTCCCGCCAGAATCTGGCGACCTTCTGCTCCACATGGGTAGACCCTGAAGTCCACCAGCTCATGGACGAGTGCTTGGACAAGAATATGATTGATAAGGATGAATACCCCCAGACTGCGGAACTGGAAAACCGTTGCGTGCATATGCTGGCCGACCTCTGGAATTCCCCGGATGCAGCAAACACCCTCGGCTGCTCCACCACCGGTTCATCCGAAGCAGCCATGCTCGGCGGCATGGCCATGAAATGGCGCTGGCGTGAAAAGATGAAAGCTCAGGGCAAACCTGTGGATAAGCCGAACATGATCTGCGGCCCGGTCCAGATCTGCTGGCATAAGTTTGCCAAATACTGGGACGTGGAACTGCGCGAAATCCCCATGGAAAAAGGACGTTTGATCATGAGCCCCGAAGAAGTGATCAAACGCTGCGACGAAAACACTATCGGCGTGGTCCCCACCCTCGGAGTGACCTTCACCTGCGATTACGAACCGGTTAAAGAAGTCTGCGAAGCTCTGGACAAACTGCAGGAAGAAACCGGCCTTGATATCCCTGTGCACGTGGACGGTGCCAGCGGAGGGTTCATTGCCCCGTTCTGCGACCCGGACCTTGAGTGGGATTTCAGAATTAAACGGGTAAAATCCATCAACACATCCGGCCACAAATTCGGCCTGTCCCCTCTCGGCGTAGGCTGGATTATCTGGCGTGACCGCGAGGACCTTCCGGACGACCTCATCTTCTGGGTCAACTACCTGGGAGGAAATATGCCTTCTTTCGCCCTGAACTTTTCCAGACCCGGAGGCCAGATCGTGGCACAGTATTACAATTTCCTGCGGCTGGGTAAGGAAGGTTACCGCAAAATTCATCAGGCCTGCTACGACACCGCAGCATACATTGCCGATGAAATCGAAAAACTGGGCGTGTTCGACATAGTGTATAATGGGCGAGGCGGTATTCCTGCTGTTTCATGGTCCCTTAAGGAAGGCAGCACCCCCGGATTCAATTGCTACGATTTGTCGGACAAACTGCGCTCCAGAGGCTGGCAGGTCCCGGCCTACTCCATGCCCGCCCACCGTGAGGATCTGGTGCTGATGCGCATTCTGGTCCGCCACGGGGTCAGCCGAGATCTCGGATCACTGCTTATAGAAGACCTGAAAAGATGCTTGGATTACTTTGAAAAGAATCCGGTAACCAATTCCCTTGGTGCAGAATACGGCGGTTACTCGCATAGTTCTACCACGCAAAAATAAACTCTGGAGTATTATCAATTCACGCTAAGTACTGCCCATAGAATCAAACCACATAGCGCCCCGGATATTTACAACTGAATTTCCGGGGCGCTTTCCATTTAGCAGCTTCAACTCTTACCTGATTATAAACCAATTTCCTTGTCAGAATTCCCGCCCCTGTGGCATAGTTAGCGCAATTATAAACAAACTATCCCATAACCGGAGCTGAATATGACCTTCGAAGAACTGATCACCATTACAGATAAACCCGTTATTGCAGCAGATATCAATGGAATCATCACCATGATCAATACTGCCTTCAGCAAAGACTTCGGCTGGCAAGCGGAAGAGCTTGTGGGCAAGCCCTTAACGATCATAATTCCTTCTGCCTTACGTGACGCCCACCAGCTTGGATTCTCCGCCTACATTTCAACTGGCAAAGCCTCCCTTCTAGGCCAGCATCTGGACCTTGAAATTGAAAATAGCGACGGTTCACTATCCCTTGCCGACCATTATATCCTGAGCGGTGAGATTGACGGGAAAAAAAGTTTTGCCGCCAGCATTTCCCCGCGCAAATAAGGCATCCTGATGAAGGGAAGAGATCAACTCATTGCAGAATTGCGCTCAGTCATCGGCAGACTGGAAGCGGTACTGAGCTCCATTGACGAAGCCATCCTCTGGACCGACCACGAAGGCAAGGCCAAATGGTGCAATGACAGCTTTGCGCATTTGCTGGGCTTAAAGCGCATCTTCATCATGGGAAGAGAGGTCAGCAAGATATTCCCCCTCTGCCAGCGCGGACAGAAGCTTCCTCCTGAAGCACACCCGCTCTCGATTGCCCTGCGCAACCAGAATTCTCAGCAAGGCAACTACACCTTCGGACCACAGGACATTCCTTTTGTAGTCAAAGTTCAATATCTTGAAACAATTGATGGTCCGCCGACCACCATCATCATTGCCCGGGATTCATCGCAGGAAAAAGAACTAGCCGAATACCGCACCCAAGGGACCGCGCTGGCCGCAGCAGCCAATGCCATTGTCATTCTGGACAACATCGGCCGGGTCCACTGGATCAACAAGGCTTTCACTTCCATGACCGGATACAAGTTCGACGAAGTGTATGGCAAAACATTAAAAGTACTTAAGTCAGGCAAGCAATCATCAAAATTTTATAAAAATCTATGGAACACTATCCTTTCCGGAAAGACATGGACCGGAGAACTAATTAACCGCCGCAAGAATGGCGAAACATATTATGAAGAGCAACGCATCACCCCGGTTTTGGATTCACAAGGCAAAGTCAGCAATTTCATAGCCATCAAAAGTGACATAACTGAAAAAAAACTGGCCCAGAAATCTCTTGAGGACCGGGAAGCCAAATTATCCGCCCTCTTTAACGGAGTTATCGATGCCATTGTCACTGCCGATTCCAGTGGAAAGATATTATCCGTAAACCCGGCTGCGGAAAAAATATTCGGATACGCTCCCGGCGAACTCGACGGGAAGAATGTAAGAATCCTTGTCCCTCCTGAACTGAGACCGAACCACGACAGCTATATCAGACGATACCTGAAAACAGGCGTCCCGAAAGTTATCGGAATCGGAAGGGAGATTGAAGCGGTACAGAAAAACGGAACACGCTTCCCCATTGATCTTTCCATTAATGAAATTCGTACCCCGGACGCAGTTATGTTTACTGCTATTGTGCGCGATATATCCGAGCGCAAGGAGCAGGAAAGACGACTGCGCATGTTGAACGATCAGTTGGAACAACTTGTCGATGAACGTACAGCAGCCCTGACCCGCAAGACAGACGAACTAACCGTGGAAGTGGCTGAACGCAAAAAAGCCGAAACCGAAATCCGCCAGAACAGGGAATTGCTCCGCTCACTGTTGGACGGGATTTCCGCTGCTTTCCTGATCATTGACCTTGAAAGCAGGACTATTGCTGAAACTAATGAAGTAGCCGAAACCATGTTCGGCTTATCAAGAGGCAAAATTCTGGGCCGCAATTGCGATCGAACTTTCGCCAGTCAGGGTAAATATCTGGAAGAGATATGTCCCCGATCATACGAAACTGAATCCATAAGGGAGACTGTAATTCTCGGAAATGACGGGCACCCCCTTCCCGTTACGCGTCATGTGCTTCCTATTACCATAGGAGTCCGTCCGCATCTGGCAGTCATCCTCTTTGATATTTCCGAACGAAAGAATCTTGAACGCAAGCTCGAAATGGCCCGGAAACTTGAATCCATAGGCAGGCTGGCTTCAGGCATCGCCCATGAAATCAACACCCCGATCCAATACGTAGGCAACTCAGTCCATTTTCAAAAAGAAGCATTTGAGGATTTCCTGAAAATCCATCTGCTGGACAACCGCATTCTTAACGAATGCCGCAAAGCTGGGCTTTTCCCGAACCTGCTCAAAGAGCGGGACCGCATAGCTGAAGATGAAGATCTGGATTTTCTCGTCACTGAAATCCCCGAATCATGCGACCGCGCACAGGACGGAGTCAGCCGGGTAGCAGGAATCGTGCAGGCAATGAAGGACTTTTCACATCCCGGACAGCAAAAGAAACAACCCGTTGACATCAACAATCTGGTTACGACTACGGCCACTGTTTCGCGCAATGAATGGAAGTATTACGCTAAAATGGATATGCAGCTGGGAGATATTCCGCTGATCAAATGCTTCCAAGGCAACATAAATCAAGTCCTCTTGAATATGATCGTCAATGCAGCCCATGCCATCAGGGACAAATATAAAGGGACAGGACAAAACGGAGAAATAATCATTTCCACATATCAGAGCAACGAAGAGGTTTGCATCAGCATCAGCGACGATGGGGCTGGAATTCCTGACCAAATCCGGGATAAAATATTCGAACCGTTCTTTACAACCAAGAAGGTTGGAGAAGGCAGCGGACAGGGACTAGCTATCGCCCATGACATTATCGTTACCAAGCACGGCGGTACAATCGACCTTGATTCAATACCGGACGTGGGCACAACTTTCACCATTCGCCTGCCCATCAGCTGATTACGCAATACCCTGTATTATAAAGTTTTCAATCTAAAAACACTTCCCTTTAAATATTTCTCAATATCGCTTTAGACCTAAAAAACTATTTATTTAATAGACCTTTTGTCTGGATTTATATTAATATCATACTAAAGCTTAACTCTATACTGGTTCGCTGAGGTTTGCACTGATGAAGCCCAGAATTCTCTTTGTGGACGACGACCCGAATATACTTACTTCCTTTCGTAGTCTGCTGCGCAAAGAATTTAAAATTGATACTGCCGACCATCCGGAAAAAGGATTGGCACTTTTCAAAGAGAACGGTCCCTATCCCGTTGTTGTATCCGACTTAAAAATGCCGGATATGAACGGGCTGGAATTTCTTGCGGAAATTGAAAAGCTTGATGAAGACGCCATCGGCATAATCCTGACCGGACACGCAGACATCAAAGCAGCCCTCACAGCTCTAAATCAAGGACATGTCTTCCGTTTTCTGACTAAACCGGCGGAACGCGACACCATCACCAATGTCATCAATGCCGGATTGGAACAGCACAAGCTGATCACCGGTAACAAAGAAAAGGCCCGGATCATCAAAGAGGATCTGGCGGCAGCAGCCTATATTCAGAAGAGCTTCCTGCCGCAGGAAACCTGCACCCTTGGAAATGTCTGTCTGAGTTGGATGTTCAAACCCAGCGGGGATGTCGGCGGCGATATGTTCAATCTGGTTCCCCTTGATGATGACAAAACCGCATTTTACCTGCTGGATATCAGCGGACACGGGGTTTCCGCTGCACTGGCTGCAGTTTCGGTCTCCCGGCTGCTCTCACGCTCCGATCATTTCACAGCACTGCAGAACAAGGTAATCCCCCCCTCAGAACTGCTCAAGCAGCTTGATGCAGACTTTCCCATTGAACGGATGAATAAACATTTTACCATGTTTTACAGCGTGATCAGTAAGTCTGAAAGAACTCTAACCTACAGCAGTGCCGGACACCTGCCCCCCCTCCTGCTGCGCAAAAACGGGGATATTGAGCATCTTGAAAAAGGGGGAAGCGTTATCGGCTTAAATGTGGGTATCCCTTTTGAACAGGATACTGTCTCTTTCCATCCCGGCGACCGCTTAATCAGCTACACAGACGGCCTTTCTGAGTACGAATCCCCAACAGGCGAACAATTCGGGGCACCGCGCCTTGAATCCTGCGTACTAAACCATTCCTCAGAAGGTTCGGTTCGCCTGTTGGACTGCGTTTACGATGAAATGCTGGCCTTTGGTGAAAATCAACCTTTGCAGGACGATGTAACCCTTTGCTGCCTAGAGTTCACGGGGGCGTAAACATGAGCAGCAATCCACTGCCATACAATTTATACTCCGCCCTTGCCCGGCGTATGGGAGAAAAAGCAATCTCACAGCGCTTGAGAATGCAGGTCGAGCACGCTGCTTCATGGTTCGGCAAAGGGTTCGGGCACATCCATCTGGAAAATCTGGATAGTTTCGTTAATTTCGTGGATACGGTCCTGCGGATCACTGGTATGCGTGACAAGGGAAGAAGCAATAGCCTTGATTTTAAAATCGAAAAGAACACGGTTTCCATCCCCGGACTTCCTGAACAGCTTGATGGATTCAAAATTCTGCACCTGACCGATATCCACATCGACGGTTTCATTGACAGAGGGGAAGCTCTATTAGCATCAGTCGCTCCCCTGCTTTGCGATATCTGCGTACTTACCGGGGACTACCGTTTACTGACCCACCACAGCCACAAAGCCTCTGCGACAGGCATGTCCCGGCTGGCAACCCAGATAAAAACACGCCACGGCATATACGGCATCCTTGGCAACCACGACTTCATTGAGCAGGTTCCGGACCTTGAAGAAAGCGGGGTACGTATGCTGCTCAACGAGGGCCAGTCCATCAAGCACAATGGTGCCGAAATTTTCATTGCCGGTGTGGATGATCCCCACTTTTACGGAACACATGACCTTGACCGGGCCTTCAGATCACGGCCGCGAGGAATACCAACGGTTCTGCTCAGCCATTCCCCGGAGTTATATGCGGAAGCCTCCGCCCGCTCAGTGGAACTCTACCTTTGCGGCCATACCCACGGCGGGCAGATCTGCCTGCCCGGAGGAATCCCGGTCATTACCCACGCAGCCTGTCCACGCTCCATGACCACCGGCAGCTGGAACCATGGAAATATGTCCGGCTATACTTCACGCGGAGCCGGATGCTCCGGTGTGCAGGCCCGCTTCAATTGCCCGCCGGAAATTACAATTCATACCTTACGTAGTACAGGAGGCGGATCATGAACCACCCTCTTTTCATGAGCCGCAGATTCAGCGCGGACCTGAAAAACATGTCCATCAGTGCGGAAATGGTCCGCCAATGCAGGGCTATCCTGCCCATAGACGAAAAAACAGGACAGGACATTGATCTTGCTGTTTCCGAAGCAGTCTCCAACGCAATCCGGCACAGCCATTCCCTCGGGGAATCAAGTATTGCCCTGCGCTTAATCTCAGATGGTAAAAAGCTGATTATCGAAGTGGAAGATTCCGGTCCCGGGTTTGAGTTTGAACTGATCCAGACCCCTGATCTGGATACCCCACAGGAAGGCGGATACGGACTTTTCCTTATAAAACAGGTCATGGATTCGGTCAGCTACGAACGCAGGCAGGGCAACAATGTCCTGAGCATGGAAAAACAGCTTACGGCTGAAGGGGGCGCATAAATGGAATACCTGCTCGTTGTTCTATCCGTAACCATGACCACACTGGGCCAGATATTCCAGAAACTCGGCGCGGTCCGCATCAAGGAAGAAATGTCTGCGGGAAAATCTATCGTTGCCGCAGCTGCGAACATACACATTATCATGGGCATCGGAGCCCTTGGAGCAGGAGCCTTTCTCTGGCTCATGGTCCTTTCGCGTATGGAACTCAGCCTTGCTTATCCCATGATGAGTCTGGGCTACGTACTGGTAACCATTGCATCAAAATATTTCTTTAAAGAAGAGATTCCCATGCACCGCTATATCGGCATTGCAACCATCATACTGGGCATAGTCCTGATCTCAAGGAGCTAGACAATGAAATCGTACCTGCTTGTTGCCTGCTCAGTGATCCTCGGTGTCTTGGGACAACTTTTTATGAAAAAAGGCATGGTCGTGCTCGGGCCCTTGGGTGAACCGTCCATCATGACCGCTTTTACCATTATCTTTCAGCCGTGGGTATTCGGCGGTCTGGTTTCCTATGGCTTGGCCATGATAATCTGGGTGGCGGTCTTAAGCCGTCTGGACCTCAGCTATGCCTATCCGTTGCTCAGCTCGGGATACGTGCTGGTAGCCATAGGTTCATGGTGGATGTTCGGGGATTCCATTTCCGCAACACGCTGGACCGGAATCTTAGTAATATCGGCAGGAGTTGTGCTCACAGCCAAAAAATGAGGTATCTCATGAGCGATAAAAACTTTGAATTTTACCTTTCGGTAGTCATACCGGCCTACAATGAACAGGAGCGCATTGCCGACACCCTGTACATAGTAAAGGAGTTCCTCGATGCACAGCCCTACAAAAGCGAGATTATTATCGTGGATGACGGCAGCCGGGACTGGACAACCGAAGTGGTTAAGACTGTAGATATCTACAATCAGGAAATGAAGGATCAGAACGTCAGCGCCATCATGGAAAACGTAAAAAACGTGGGCAAGGGTTTTTCCGTGGCCCGGGGAATGCTCCGCGCCAAAGGTAAATTCGTGCTCTTTTCCGATGCCGACCTTTCCACACCCATCGAGGAAATCAACAAGCTTTTGCCCGTCCTTGAGCAGGGCTGCGATATCGCCATCGGTTCCCGGCGCATGGCTGAATCGGAAGTGGAAAAAAAGCCATTTTACCGCGACCTGATGAGTTTTGTCTTCAACTCGGTTGTCGGTCTGTTTGCCGTTCGCGGCATCAAGGACACTCAGTGCGGATTCAAGGCCTTCCGCAATGAGGTAGCCCACAAGATCGCTGATAAACAGAGACTCTACGGGTTCAGCTTTGATGTGGAGCAGCTTTTTCTAGCCCGCAAACTGGGCTATTGCATCGAAGAAGTACCTGTAAAATGGGAACATGCCGAAGGATCAAAGGTTGACCCGCTGCGTGATTCCATCCGCATGTTCATGGATGTGATGCGTATTCGGATGCTGCATAGGAATTTATAAAGGAGGAAAATACATGCTGAAAGTTGACATTAAAAACGTGAATGACATTTGCGTCATCAAGCCCGGAACCCACCGCCTTGATGCCAGCACAGCTGTGGATTTCAAGAACACCATGCTCAAGCTCATTGAGGAAGGAAATCTGCGGCTGTTGATCAATCTGGAAAATGTAGACTTCATCGACAGCTCCGGACTTGGAGCAATCATTTCCGCCATGCGCCAAGTGGGCGTAAAAGGCGACATCAAGCTCTGTGACGTAGCTGAACAGGTGGAAGAACTGCTTCGCCTGACCAGACTGAACAAGGTGCTGCATAGCTTTCCCTGCGAAAAAGATGCTCTGGAAGGGTATTGATCGACCATGAAAGACTTCTACTTCTCGGAATATGAACACAGGAAACCGTACAGCCCGGTGCCGTTTTCGGCGGGGCGGCAGTTCCTTTACCAATATCTGGCGACCATCAATCTGGCTATGGGCGTCTGGTATTTTCACTGGCGCTGGTTCTATTCCCTGAACACTGAAGCCCTCTGGTTTTCTATACCGCTGGCATTGGCTGAAACACTGGCTTTTCTGAGTACAACCCTGTTCATCGTGAACCTCTGGGCGCACAAGGATGAACCGCTAAAACCTGCCCCGGCCATGATCAGTGAGATTATGGCTGAAAAGGAACGCCCTCCCGAAGACCGCCCCATCAGCATCGACATTTTCCTACCCACATACACGGAAGATCCGGAGCTGGTACGCTATTCCATCCGCGATTCCAAGGCAGTGAGCTATCCGCACCCGGCAGATATCAAAATCCATGTCCTTGATGACGGCAAACGGGAAGAGATGCGTGTGGTGGCTAAGGAAGAGGGGGTCAACTACATCACCCGTGCAGACAACCGTGGTTTCAAAGCCGGGAACCTGCGCAATGCCATGGAACTGACCCACGGAGACATCATTGTAATTCTTGATGCCGACACCCGCCCATTCCCGCAATTCCTTGAGCAGACCATGGGTTACTTCCGCGACCCGGACGTAGCATGGGTCCAGACTCCGCAATGGTTCTACGACATTCCGGAAGGAGAAGGGTTCGAAGCCTTGCTTAAACGCAAGCTTGGCTCACGGGCCGCTAAAATCGGCGCATTCATTGAACGGATCATCGGTCCGATAAATGTCGGGAAGGATATTTTCGGAAGCGATCCCAGGATGTTCTATGACTGCATCCTGCGGCGGCGCATGAATTACAATGCTTCATTCTGCTGCGGCGCTGGGTCCCTGCATAGGCGTGAGGCTGTCTTGCGGGCAGCCTTGCTGCGTTACATGGATGAAGTGGAAAACCATGCCCATGAGGCCAGCAAGGATATGGATGATCCGGAACTTGCCGAAGCTATCCGGTTAGGTGCGGCACGCGGTTTCATGAGCGATACCGAGGTTACACCATACAAATACCATGTCTCCGAGGACATCTATACCTCCATGCTCCTGCATGCGGACCGCAGCCGGGAATGGAAATCCGTCCACCATGCGGAAGTACTCTCCAAAATGCTCTCCCCGCAGGACCTTGAAGCCTACCTGACTCAAAATTTCAAATATGCCGGAGGTACGCTGGACCTCTTGCGCCGGGACAATCCATTGACCCTGCCCGGCCTGAATACAGGCCAGCGGATGATGTATTTCGCCTCCACCTTTTCATATTTCGCGGCCTTCTGGATGATCATTTTCCTGATCACCCCGCCCATATTTTATTTTACCGGACTGGTTCCGGTGAAGGGCTTCGACCTTGATTTCTTCATCCACATTCTCACGTTCCAGATAATCAGCCAGATCACATTCATGCTCGGGACATGGGGAGTGAATACCTTGCGTAACGTGCAGTATTACGTGGCCTTCTTCCCCCTGAATATCAAAGCTATCTGGACCGTGCTCAAAGGGAATACCATCAAATTCAAGGTCACTCCTAAAACAGGATCAAGCGAAGCAAGGCTTGATCTGGTCAAGCCGCAACTCTTTGTCATTGCACTGAATGTTGCCGGGATCATCTGGTATCTGGGCCGGATGGCATTGGGTTATGAATATGACCTGATGGGTTTCATCATCGCCACATTCTGGTCAATGCTGAACATGTCCTCGCTGATGGTCATAGTTCGCGCCGCCACATGGAAAACTGATGAGAGTAGACTGTTATGAGTTTAAAACAACAAATTATGGAAATGCGCAGTCAAATTGCGGTAATTCTGGGCTTGATAACCACCGGGTTCATCATTTTTTTCCTGACGGACTTAAGTCACCTTCAGGAAAAACGTACCCTTGCAGGGACGGACGTAAACGGCCGGGCCGTGCTCGCCGTGGAATTCACTGAAGGAATTCCGAGTCCGCCCCTGCGTAATCTTTCCCCTGAAGAGATGTCCATGGCCCGCACAGCGTGGAAATACTTTGAAACCAACTACAACGCAGACACCGGGCTGGCCGACTCTGTGGCCGGATTCCATTTTACCACTCTCTGGGATACCGCCTCCTACCTGCTGGGCCTGATTTCTGTTCACCGTCTGGAAATCATTGATGACAGCGAATTCCACACCCGCATGGAAAAAGCTTTGGATGCGCTGGAACGCATCCCGCTCTACAACGGGGAACTGCCTAACAAGGCCTACGACACCAAGTCACTTTCCATGACTGACTACCAAAACAAACCGTCCGAAACAGGAACCGGATGGAGTGCCATTGATATCGGACGCCTTTTCGTTCCCTTGAATGTCATTTTGTATGAGTACAGCGAATACACCCCAAGGGTCCGCAAGATCATTTCCCGCTGGGATTACACCCGCATGTTCAAAGACGGTGTACTTTACGGGGTAACCTACAAAAACGGAGCCGAAGAGCTTAACCAGGAAGGACGTCTGGGTTACGAGGAATATGTATCCAAATCCTTTGCCCTGCTCGGTTTTGATATCAGCGATGCCTACAACTACCTCGACCATACCGGACTGGTGGAAATTGAGGGAGTGGAAGTCCCGGTAGATGTTCGGGCCTCGGCAATCTTCGGGGCTCACACCTACGCTCTCAGCGAGCCGTACATTCTGGACGGAATTGAATTCGGATTCGACTACTACTCGCGGGAATTCGCATACCGTATCTACCTCGCGCAAGAAAAACGCTACGAAAATGAAGGAATCCTTACCGCTGTAACCGAAACCGCTCTCAATGAAGACCCGTACTTTGTTTACAACACGGTTTACGGTGAAGGTAAAAAATGGGCCTGCATCACCTCAGAGGGCATGCAATCCCCGGATTGGCGAACCCTTTCCACTAAAGGCGCACTGGGCTGGCATTGTTTGTATGAGACTGAATACACGGCAAAACTGGTGGATAAAATTTCAACTTTAACCACTGAGGAAAACGGCTTTTACGCCGGTTTTTATGAAGACGACGGACGGGTGAACGCAGTTAATACCTGCAACACCAACGGAATCATTCTGGAAACACTTTACTACAAAAAATTCGGCCCCTTCCTGCGCATTCAGGGCAAGGGAGGGCTTTAGGCAAAAAATGATGTTCAGGTCTTTGTGTATGGGGTTATTCTTGGTGCTTTTTATGGGCACCCCCTGCCACGCCTATGACCTTTACATGGAAAACATCCCTGATCCCGGCCTGAAAAAGCTGTATGGCAGCGAGGAAAAAGGCTGGAGTTTCTGGGACATGATGGAACGCTCTTTTAAAATCGATACGGAAAAATTCAATGGCGAAAGCAGCTTCGGCGAAGTGCTGGCAAGGGAGATGTCAATTAACGTTGGTTACACCACTGCGGTACGCAGCATCGAGCAAGCCAACAAGGACGGCAATTCCCCCAAGGAGATAGTCAAACAGTCCTTTACCCAGACCATCGGGTTTAACGGACTCTCCCCCTATTACGGCAGGGTGACCTTCTACCAGTACGCAGACCCCAATTACCAGCAGGGGTATGAGCCGGATTTCAGCTACAGCTTCGGGGTCGCCAACTACGCCCCGGACACCTTGTCCATTGAATATTCCAACTACGGCGGGAACAGGCTTTCGCCTAAGTCCGGGGAAGAGTTCACAGACCTGAACGCGGGGACCATCACCACGACTTACAGGTTCGAAGTGCCTGAAAAGATAGTCCGGGTACTGCATCCCGATGAAGATGCTCGCATACTGGGCTGGACCTCCTACAACCTGACCCCGGAATATCAGGAAGGACGCTGGTGGAAGCAATGGTTCGGTCTGGGATTTTCCGTACCTATCTGGGGAAATATCAGTGCATGGGCGCAGGGCAACCTTTACCCGGACTCGTCCCAGACAACAACCGGGGACCCTGATTTCACCTATGGGTTCGGGTATTACGACTGGTCTCCGGGTGGATTCATTCTGGCCTACTCAAGCTATGCACCCAACGGTTTTCCATGGGGCAATAGCGGCAAGGACGGCGATTTTTTCGATGGTTCGGTCTTCTTCGGCTACAACCTCGACTTGCAGGCCATCTGGGATTTCCTGACCGGACGAGACAACGGACGCAAGCGGGATAAACCAAGTAAAACACGGCCCCCGTGGGGACCACGATATATGGAATGGTGAATTGCGGATGAGAAATGCAGTTTTCATAAGACTATTTCAAACCAGCTTATTAATTATGCTGCTCTTTTGCTGCGGCTGTAAAATGTCCATGCACAGCAGCAAGGATGAACCGTTTGCCTATCGCACTGCTACGGCTGAGATCAAACCACGTAGCGCCACATCCCCTAATTTCTTCTGGTCCAAAAACGAAACGGTCCTGTTAACTGACAAAGAACAGGAGATAGGACGGTACGCATGGCAATACTTTACCCGCACAGTATTTCCGGAAACAGGATTACCGCAGGGCGCAGTGGGCAGCGACACCCTGACCATGGACAACGTGGCCGGATACCTTGCCGCACTAACCTGCGCCAAGAAGATCGGTGTGCTGGAAGATATTGAATTCCATGAACGCATGACCAAGCTGGTTACATGGTTGAACCAGATGCAGCTCAACTCGCTGGGTGTGCCGAACACATTCTACAGCGGACGTACCGGACAATCTCTTAACGGCGTAAACCAGCCCGGAGAAGACGGTCATTCTGCCCTTGATATCGGGCGGTTACTGATCTGGATGCGAATTGTACGCAATGAATTCCCTACCCATGCTGCTGCCATCGACCGCGCGGTACTGCGCTGGAATTTCCGCAAATTAATTGATGCCGATGGTTTGATCTACGGTTCATACTACCGTGACGGAAGACTTCATCCCTATCGCGAAGGCCGTTTTGGCGAGCTGCAATACGCGGCCAAGGGTTTCGCTCTTTGGGGATTCCGGGTTGATGCATCAATGAATTCTGACAACACCTCATTGATAACCATTAACAATATCCTGCTGCCCTTTGATAACCGCTACTCCCATATTTCACCCATCCCACGCCCGCAGGGAGAACCGTTCCAGCCCGGAGCAATCACCACCACGGCAGCACTGCTGGACGGAATGGAATTCGATTGGAAAATTCCCAGCCACAATGCCGCCACCGAAGACTGGAAAATCGACCCAAAATCGTTGCAATTGGCCCGCTCCATTTATGTGGTCCAAAAGTCACGTTATGAGAGTAAAGGTTTGCTCACTGCCCGTGCAGCCCACAACCTTGACCGTCCGCCGTATTTTGTCATCGATTCAATTTTCGCATTAGGAGATCCATTCGTGACCATGGACAAATCCGGTAATCCCCGCCCCAAGCAGGCCTGCGTCTCCAGCGGAGCATCTTTCCAGCTCTGGGCCATGTTCGAAGGGAAATACACAGATATGCTGATGGACGCAGTCGAACCGCTCTTCGACCAGTACGGCGGCTGGTATGCCGGATTTTACGAAGACGGAGGGGCTGCCAACAAAGCAATCTCCCTCAACGACAATGCAGTTATCCTTGAGTCGATGGCTTTTGTGCTTAACGGTCCGTTGTTCAAACCTAACCTGCACCCCGGCTACTGGGAACTGACCCTTGAAGCTAAATCTTTTGATGCCCTAGGACTGCCCCCGGCAAAATACCAACAGCAATTCCAGCCCATGCTGGACACCAGAAAAGCGGAGCCGCGTCCATGATCACAAGGGCTGTAAAATATATACTTTCCCTGAGCTTGATTATTGCGCTGCTCGGCTCTTCCACTATCAGCATGGCTGAGATCAAACCTGCCACGCGCCAAATCCCTCGCCAAGGTCCGCTTACCGAGCGAGAAATGGAGTGGGCTAAAACAGCATGGAGCTACTTTCAAAACAATGTAAATCCCGAAACCGGACTAGCCGGAGCGCAACCCAATTACTCGCCCTTCACCATGTGGGACCTCGGCGCACACATGGGCGCCATTCTATCTGCGAACGAATTGGGACTCATTGATGACAAGGAATTTGATTCACGTATCCGTAAGATCATCTCATGGCTGAACGTCATGGAACTCTTTCGTGGCGACCTGCCCAACCAGTTTTACAGTGCGGATAACGGAGCCATGGTCGATTGGTCCAATCAGCCCGGAGCACTCGGCTGGTCTGCGCTGGACCTCGGCAGGCTGCTGACATGGCTGCGCATCATCAAGGAGCGGCATCCTGAATATGCAGAACAGATCGACCGCTCACTAATGCGCTGGAACTGGACCAAACTGCTCGACCGAACTGGAACCATGTTCGGGGCCAGCTACTACCAACGCGACGAAAACAACCTCATCCACTACGCGGAAGGTCGACTCGGTTACGAAGAATACGCTGCCCGCGGATTCGGCCTCTGGGGGGCGGACACAACTGCTGCCTCCAAAATCCATCCCTATTCCACGGTCACTGTATACGGTGTGCCCATTCCCTTTGATGCCCGTGATCCTGAAAACGAACATGCGCCCAACTTTGTTGTTACTGAAAATTTCGTACTCGATGGTATTGAACACAATTGGGACCTGCCCGAGAACCGCAATACCAACGTTTACAAGCACACCGACCCCATGCAGGCCAAGTTTTCATGGGCGGTGTACAAGGCGCAGGAAGGACGATTCCTGAATACCGGAATTCTCACCGCCAAAACCGAGGATGCCGTGGATCAGGCCCCATACTTTGTCTATGACACCATCCTCGGTCACGGCATTCCTTACGCGACCCTGAGTCACGAAGGTAAGGCCATGCCGGAACTGGCCTGCCTGAATACCAAGGCAGCCCTCGGACTTTGGGTGCTTTTCAAATCTGACTACACCGACCTTTTAGCCGAGGTAGCCTCGACCATGTTTGAGCCGGGTAAAGGTTTTTACGTGGGCCGTTATGAAAAAACAGGCAAGATCAACCGGGCCATCACCATGAACGGAAACGGGGTCATCATGGAGATCCTGCTCTACAAGGTGCAGGGAAAACTGCTCAAATACAGCAACAAGAAAAGTTATTGGGATAAGTTTTTTGAGAACAATTCTTTACCGTCTAAGGCATTACCACCATGGAAATATCAACCGTACATAACGATACATAAGTATGACCCATAAAAAATATATCGCCATATTCTTACTCATCCTGTTCCTTACTTTATCCGGGTGCGGGGCAGTCTATGAGACCGTCAAATGCGGCTTCGATTTCGATAACCGTGGCGATATCATTTTGACCAATTGCCACCGCCTGTCTGACCGAGGGCAGTTGTTTGCTGAAGTGGCTTGGACATACTTTGAAAAAAACTACAATCCGCAGACCGGACTGGTTAACGCTGCTGAAAACTACCCCTATACATCCATCGGCGAAATTGCAGCCTATCTTTCGGCGCTGATCTCTGCTCACGAAATGGATATTTTGGATGAACGCCGTTTCTGCCAACGGGTGGGTAAACTGGTAGAATGGCTCAATGCCATGGAGCTTTACGCCGGGGAACTGCCCAACCTTATATACAATTCACACACCGGACGCATGGTCGGCTTTGATATGAAACCGGGCAAGGCCGGATTCTCCTCCATGGATATCGGACGCCTTTTGATCTGGTTGCGAGTTCTGAAAACCAAATATCCGCTCTTTGCCGAGGGCGTTGACCGTGCCGTACTGCGCTGGAATTTCTGCATGGTTATCGACAAAGACAACACCCTGCGCAGCGGACGTTTTGTGAACGGGCAGACAGAATTTATCCACGAAGGACGTCTCGGCTGGGAAGGTTACGCCGCACGCGGTTACGAGATGTGGGGCATTGATGTGAAATCAACTGTCCCTTCGCCACTTCGCTATATCGAGATTTACGGGCGCAAAGTGCCCTATGATCCGCGCGACTCCATCACCACCGGGGTTCCGGTTTACCTCACTTCAACCCCGTTCCTGCTGGAAGGCATGGAATTCGGGTACTCGGATATTGGCGTGCCGGAAGAACACCGCACCGGGGATGATGCCCTTGAGCGTTGTGATCTGGCCCGCGGCATCTACGAGATTCAGGAAGAGCGATACCGCCGGGAAGGAATCATGACCGCCCGCAGTGAAAACGGCGTTGATAAACCACCTTACGCGGTGATCGGAACCATCACTGCCGAGGGCAAAATCTGGCCTACCATCTCCCGTGGCGGTGAAATGCATTACGATCTGGCCATGTTCTCCACCCGGGCCATCTTCGGCATGTGGGCCATATGGGATACGGATTACACCAAATTCATAATGGCCGCTGCAGCCTGTTGCTTCTTTGAAGAAGGCCGCGGCTGGTTTGAAGGCCGCTACGAAAAAAACTGGCGCATCAACAAAGTCATGGTGCTGGAAACAAACGCGGTGGTCCTTGAAGCATTACTGCATCGATTGGACGGCCCGCTGGTCCGGGTAGCCAAGGAACCCAGCTATATAGACTTCTACCTGCGTAAAGAACTGCCCATGAGCGACTTTCCGCGCTGCTTACCGGGCCGGGAAAGGGAGGACATATAATGTTTAAACCCTTGCGCATATACATACTTATGCTGCTCATGCTGGCAGCTTCTACCATCCATACAGCCCACGCTGCCTTTGATGGTTTGGGACAGCTTGTTTCAAGCCCGACTTTTGCTGAAGCCGTGGTCCTTTATAAAAACGGCAAGTATGATCCATCCGCCCTACTTCTGGATGATCTGGCCCGCAACCTGCGTGGTATTTCCCCGGAAGTGAGCGGGCTGGTCTTTGTCATGGCTTCACGTGCGGCGGAAAATGCAGGCAATGCAAGGGCCTATGAATCATGGGGCATGGCAACCGCCCGTTTTGCCCGTGCTGGAATGAGCTGGCAACAGGTCCGTTCCACCCTCGACCAACAGCTTGAAATGGCAAGGCTGGGGGCCTCCGGTCCTGCGGCAGTTGGTGCGGGGCAATCTCCGGGCTTTGCCGGACCTGCGGTAAACCTGCCTCCGGAAGCCGGACGGCTTTCCACAGCTTGGAAACTTTTCGGACTTAAACATTACAAACGCCCTGCCCCAGGCCTACGCCGTGAAATGACTGCCGACCAGATCTGGAATGAAATGGACGGTGGAGCCAACGCTCCGGTTACGGTCATCCCCTATTCCGAAGGCGTCTGGGGGCAGCCCCAATCCTCCGGCAGGATCAATGAACAGGATATTGCAAACGGGCCGGTTCCACGTCCGAATCCTTCAACTCCAGCACATTTGAAAGACGTACCCCACGATCACAGCGGGGCGGCTGCGGCTGCTTCCTACGCTGCTTCAACGCAGAAGAAAAAGCCCGCTGTCAGCGAACAATATATGCAGGCAGCACGAATTGCCTGGAAATATTTTCAACGCAACTACCAGCCCGCCACAGGGCTATACAACGGACTTGATCTTTACGCAGTAACCACAATCTGGGAAATCGGCACTTCCCTTGCCGCCCTGAACGCTGCCCAGCACCTTGAAATCATCACTGACACAGAATTCCGGCAACGAACCGGGCTCATGCTCCAGACCCTGTCCTCCATGGACCTTTATAAGGACGAACTGCCCAACAGGCTCTATTTTGCGGATTCAGCACGCATGGTCGGAGAAGACCAGAAACCGACCTCCACCGGAATCGGCTGGAACGGTCCGGACATCGGACGTTTGCTGCTCTGGCTCAAGAAGACAGCTAACCTCCATCCTGAATTCAAATCCATATGCGACAAGATTTTCCTGCGCTTGCGCACGGAACGTCTGGTTAAAGACGGCAACATCACCAGCTTATCCGTATACCTGAACAAAGAACAACTTAAGCAGGAAGCAGGCTTCGGACAGCCTTCATATGCCGCCGAAGCTTTCAAACTCTGGAATTTGGACGCATGGAAAACACGCGATTACCGCCCGCAACTTGGTTTCAAGAAGATCTACGGAATTAATGTTCCGTTCAACAAATCAGGCCCGGCCATATCATCCACCCCATTTACGCTTATACTCATGGAATTGGGTAGAAGCGGCAGCGAGCAGGACCGAATGATCCGTTCCATCTACGAAGTCCAAGCAGCACGGCACAAAAATAAAGGCAAACTGACCGCAGCTGACAGCGGACGCATTGACCGCAGCCCATGGGTGGCCCAAAGCACGATACTCACAGCAAATGGCGCCGCAGAATGGAAATGCATCAGCCCATATTCAGACAAACCGCTACCGCTTTTCTGGTCCTCAACCGCAACTGCCTTCTGCTGGGACGCACTTTTCAATACTGCCTACACCCGGAAGCTGGTGCAGAGCCTTTCAACTCTGCACGACAAGAACAAAGGATTCATGGCCGGAAAATACGATAACGGTGAGACAAATAAAGCTGTAACCCTCGAAACAAACGGTTTGATCCTTGAAGCCGCCATGTACAGGAGAAATCGATGAGATATTACCAACTGTTCTTCATGTGTTTAATCTTCTTTTTCGCTGGTTGTGCCAAATCACCTACGCCGGACAATCCCATTACGCTGACCGTGTACGGGGATGTAAACCGCGTATTTGAAAAGAATAGTACCGAAATCGGTTCCATCAATGATTTCATGGAAACACACCCGGAAATCAAAGTTAAAGTTATCCCGGAATACGATGAATGGACCATCCATGAAGAAGCCTTGCGCATACTGCGCGACCCGGAAGAGGAACAGCCGGACATCATTGAAATGCCCGGAAGCTGGGCTGCTGCTTTCGCGCAGGAAGGACTGCTCCTGCCCATAGGAAAGTGGTACGATAAACTTCCCCGCCGGGAGAAGATGGACTTTCTTGAACCCGCTGTAATTGGCTATAAATGCGGTGACCAACTTTACGGTCTGCCCGCGCTGATAGGAGTGCAATACCTTTACGGACGCAAAGACCTGCTTCCACCATCCGGCCTGCCCCAGACCCTTGAGGAACTGGTGGCTGCAACCCGCTACATAAAAGAAGAACACAACATCCAAGGATTAATCTTCCCCTCCAAGGGACTGAACCTCTACAAATTCTACTACACCCTGCTCCAGATCGTATTGGACGGTCAGGCTGAGGAAGACCGCCTTGCAGCCCATATCGCCACCTATAAAGTCTTCAAGATTCTGGTGCAGGAAAACCAGCCGGATTACGATAGATTCGACCACGTTGTAGCTGAAGGAAAATTCCGCTCCGGACGCGCGGGCATGTCCATCAACGGCAACTACGTCTGGTATCTGCTCAGTCTTTCCAAAGGAGTAGGCTTCCCGGTTCACCCGGAACATGTGACAGTAGGCTTCCTGCCCATGCTGGGGCATGAGGCACACCGGATCAATCATATCTGGACCCGCGGCTACGCCATCAACAAACGCACCAAGCACCCGCAACAGGCACTTGAATTGCTCCACCACCTGACCTCCGAACGGGCCGATTTCATGCGCCTCAAAAACAAATACATCCTGCCCGCGCGCAAGTCCGCAGAGCAATACGGAGAAAACCTGCCCGGCATGGCCCCTGAACCTGCCCGCGCACTTTACGCCCGCAGTAAAGGCGATCCCGGAGCACTGGAACTGAACGAATCCCCGGACAACTGGTATGATACTGCCAGCAAAATGCTGGAGCTGCTCAAAGAAGCGCTGAAAACAGACATGGAAACGTTAAAGTTTTCCCGCAAGATGCTGGAGATAGAGAAGGGAGTGAGAAATTAAAACCGTCTAATCAAATACAGCGGCGAAGCCCTATTGAAAGTTTTTGGGATTCTTAAACCCTTTTTACAAAAAGGGTTTAAGGCCCCCGGCAGGGCCGCCGGAGGCTTATCATGACAAAAAAGAACTATCTTCTATGGGCAATTCTGCTGCTGGCTACAATCTTGCGTATATACGGAATTGCAGACGAAAGCTTATGGATCGATGAAGGCCAGACAGTTGCTTATGCCACTAAAAGCTTTGCTGAGATCGTTAAGTACTGCGCCCGTGATGTGCACCCGCCTCTGTATCTTTTCATCATGCACATCTGGACCGAAATCTTCGGCATCTCGGAAACAGCATTACGCATGATCTCGGCTATCTTCGGCGTGCTTGCGGTCTACCTGACCTATAAAGTCGGCGCTAGACTGATGAACCGTAATGGAGCATTGCTGAGCGCATTGTTTCTGGCTGTTTCTTATATGGGCATCAACTTCTCACAGGAAGCCCGCAGCTACACCATGCTGCTCTGCGCTATCCTTATGGCCTGCCACGGATTGCTGAAATTTATTGAACGGCAGGACAAACCCAATTTCGCTTACTACGCCGCAGCTGTGGCCCTGATGCTTTACATCCACACCTTCACAGTCTTCATCATCCTCTTCCATCAAATCTACTACATTGTGGACTGGGCCGGAAGGAGCGGAGAACGATTTAAACGCTTCGTCAACTGGGTAGGCGTGAATGTTGGCGCGCTGGTACTGTTCAGCCCGTGGATGTACTTCCTGCTCAAACAGGTGCTGGCTAAACTTGGCGGCGAAGGCCCCGGTTCATGGGTCATGGTCCCGGACCATATTACCGCTTACCGGACTTTCATCCAATTGGCAGGTGGAGTGCTCCCGCTGACAGTTGCTGGACTGGCAATACTTGGCTTTGCAATTGTAAAATTAATTCCCGCCCTGCGCACTCGCTTCAGTACGCCGCTCGAAATCCCGGCAGAGACAAAAAGCTCGCTATTTCTGCTACTTTGGTTCCTCTGCGCAGTATTTACACCTTTTGCCGTATCGCTCGTGCTTTCGCC
This sequence comes from Maridesulfovibrio sp., assembly GCF_965230075.1. Classification (GTDB taxonomy): domain Bacteria; phylum Desulfobacterota; class Desulfovibrionia; order Desulfovibrionales; family Desulfovibrionaceae; genus Maridesulfovibrio. The sequence continues at coordinate 4,117,522 of NZ_OZ245945.1, forward strand.
TATCTATGTAGAGCGTTATGCCATTCAATTCCTGCCCGGATTCTGTTTATTTCTGGGTCTGATCATGTCCGGGTTTGCACCGATTTTCCTGCGCTCGGCTGTTATAGCCATGTTCCTTACTGCCACGGCTCATAGCTTATGGCTCTACTACACCACTTACGACAAGGAGCAATGGCGCGAAGTGGCACAATTCATCGGGGAAAATATCAAGCCCGGTGAAGCTGTGGTGCTCAGCGCCCCATGGATTTATGAACCATTCACCTACTATCTGCCGGATGATGGCGACCCGAGAATCATTCAGGCTTTCAGCCACGTGGACCTGCGTGGTGAAACAGGTAAATACGATACTATCTGGTTGGTACAGGCCCATGAATTCTTCTCCGATCCCGGAGGCGAAATTCCGGCCCTGCTCTCAGAGGACAGGCTTATTAAACAACACAAAGACTTCAAGGAAGGAATAAAAACAAATCCGATTCTGGTCCATTTCCAATCCATCCGGGCCACCAAGTACGATGCCGGACGCATGCAGGACTACTTACGCACAGGAGATGACGGAACCAAAACAGGAACGACACAAACAAACCTCGTATCCGGACTTGCGGACAGTTTGATCATTGAAAAACAAAATATAACCCAAACCGGAGAACACTCCTTTAAAACCGGACCTGACTCAAGGCTGCGCTACAGATTTGCACAGAAGACAAGAGCCGGAGAGGGAGCCATTTCCTTTCGCATCCTGCCGGAATGGAAAGAAGATAAAATCAAACGCATGCTGCTCATGGCCAAAGGGCCGAAATGGGATAAGGGTTCCGTATTTCTGGAATTAACCCCCGAGGAGAGATTGCAGGCCATTTTCTTCAGAGACGGGTACAGCGGAATGGTGCAAGGTCCACCCGTCAAGCTTTCAAAGCAATGGCATACACTGAGTATTGTCTGGGAACGCAAGAAAGCCATGATCTACCTTGATGGAAAGCTGTACGCAATATCCGGCTTACCCAAACCTTTTCAGCCTGATTTCAAGACCCTGCATCTTGGTGCAGACCATCAGAATAATTTCTCGGCCCCGGGACAATATGATGACCTGATGATCTTCCAGACTCCGTTTAACGAGGCTCAAGCTGCTGCACTACATGAAAAGGGCAAAGGAGCACCGACTTATTGGTACGATCTGGATCTGTCCGGCAGGCGGACCAGAACATCAACAGGAAAAGGCTTTGCATCGGGCCAAGACCAATTCTTTACTGCCGTTGCCCCGAAAGACAAATCATCCGGACCTGATACCGGGGAAATGCACTTTACTTTCACCCCGGATTGGACTGCCGGAGATGAAAAGCAGCACATGCTCCTGGCTTTCAACGGGCAGGACTGGAACCTTGGTTCCATGTATCTGGAAAAAACCCCGCAGGATTTCCTGCAACTCATCCGCTGGGAAAAAGGCAAGCCATCCTGCGTCATCGGTCAGGAGATCAAGGACTGGAAAAAGGGTGAAGCGCATAGGATTAAGCTTTCGTGGACTCCCACAGGAATAGCTTTGAACATTGACGGCAAGGATCACAATGGCAAGTGCGATCCGGCAGCCAAGTCTTCATTCAAATCACTGAGCATCGGCAATGATATGGGTGGCAATCTTCCTGCTGAGGGAGAATACGAAAAAGTAAAGCTGGAACAATAAGCAATAAATAAGGCCGTTCCTTGTCAGTTAAAAAGGAACGGCCTTATATGAAATCAGTGTCCAGCCCAAGAGCTATATTTCGCTGAATATATTTGAACGGTAAGTCCTTTGTTTCCCGCGCTTCAAAACCTCGACTGCAGCAAAGGCCAGTTTACGATGGGCTTCGGTCATCGGATGCCAGTCGTCCCACCAGAGAAAACCGTTGGACTGCGGCTCAGTATAGGTCCCATTCCAAGGCTTGTCCGTAACCGTGAATGATCCATCGCTGACAAAAGATTTGAAAATTTCATATGCATCGAGGAAATTTACCTTCACATCAGGATAACGGGCAGCAAATCCTCCATTTTCAAAGAACACTTCTATCAGCCGTGAATTAATATCCAGTACAGCATCATGAACGCAGTCTTTCACCTCTGCATATTCTTGAACATATGCAGGCGCATCGGAAATGTCCGGAACACTGCCGACCAAAAAATTTTGCACCCCCTTGCCTACCAATGTTTCCAAGGCCTGCAGGATATTGGAAACCACTGCTTGAGCGTTACCTTTTCCTTCGTAGATATCATTAATACCGATCAATAAGGTACAGAGAATGTCCTCGTTATGACCATCAGAATGATATGTATCCACCTGCCAACTCAGACCGGACCAGTCCTCCGGGCCTGAAGCATTGCCCATACCGGAAGTCGCACCGCACCATGCGCGATCTTCAAGGGAAGCTCCCAGCAATTCAGCCAAATATTCAACCCAGACCCTGCCATTACTTAATCGGTTGTAACCACAACCGTTGCTGAAACCGTTGTCGGAAAAGCTATCTCCGAATGTCAAAATACGCTTCATTAATCACTCCTAAAAACTTGATCATGATTATTTATTATGGCATGATTCCTTTCGTTCTGGAAGTAAAATGTCACGCGTCAATTATGGAAACTAACAAAGCTAGTTTATTCCTAAACAAATCAAGTAGTAAGAACGCCTGACATTAGTATTTAGTGAAACTATTAAATAGTCAGGTTCAAAATGATAAACCCCGTATATATTGCGGTCGGCCTTGCAATGGTTCTCTGGAGCAGTTGCTTTGTAGGTATCCGGGCCGCCCTGCAAGACTTCACCCCCGAACACCTTGCAGTGTTCCGGTTTATTTTCGCCTCAGCAGCAATGCTTCTCTACGCCCCATGGGCAAAGGTGCGTATGCCGCACCTTAAAGACATCCCCGCACTTTTTCTGCATGGTTTTCTCGGCTACACGGCCTTCAGTCTGGCCATCAACCATGGGGAATCCCTGATCAGTGCCGGGTCCACCAGCTTCATCATTGCCACGGTTCCGGTCTTTGCAACAATACTCGCTGTAATCACGCTCAAGGAGAAGGTCTCCCCCCGGACTTATATCGGGCTGTCCATCAGTATGATCGGCATCGGAATTATCTCATTCGGTGAAGGGGGTGGCATAAGCCTGAACATCGGTGCCCTGTTTGTCCTGATCGCCGCAATATCCGACAGTATCTATATAGTATTGCAAAAACCTTTTTTCAAAAAATACACTGCGTATGAATATACCACTTATACAATGGTAACCGGGACCATACTGCTCTGCGTCTATCTGCCCGGGCTGCCGGAGCAGATAAAAACAGCTTCGTGGCACTCCATCGGGGCAACTATACATCTCGGAGTATTCGGAACCGCAATACCATATGCCTTGTGGACCTACGGAGTTTCCAAGGCCGACGTCTCAAAGATCGTGATGTCGCAATACACCATCCCAGTGATGGCCCTTTTAGTCGGTTATGTCTGGCTGGGAGAAATCCCGCCCTTACTTGCAATTTTCGGAGGAGGGATTGCTCTTGCAGGTGCTGTCCTCAGCAGCATTTCGTTCCGTACCTTGAAAAGATTCTGGCAGCCTCAACCGCCTAAACCCCGGGCGGAATACCAGTCTATGTGTGTAAAACCTACCATACAAAACACCTCAAACTGCGCGCATCGACCATAATACCAGAATCGAATCATCGACCCCCGACCACAAATCGGAACGAACATCCCCTCTCCTGTAAGAGTGCCCATCCTTCACGATGGGCACTCTTTTTTTGGGACATAAAAAAGCCCAAGCCTGACAGCAAATCAGGATTGGGCTTTATAAGTAATATGGGAACTAGCTAGTGCTGCTTGACCGGAACAGCCGCATAACCAAAGTATGACCCCATAACAAAGGTCGAGAGGGCCACCAAAGTAGTCGGCACAATAGCATGTACCCCACCCATAGCCGGCTTCATAATAGTCAGGACAATGAAAGTAGCGGTTCCGCAAATTATCGAGGCAAGAGCTCCTGTTGCATTAGCCTTTTCCCAATACAAGCCCAGAACAATAGGACAAAGAAACACAGCCTCCAGCCCTCCAAAAGCGAACAAATTGATCCAGACCAGAAGATCCGGCGGTTCAATAGCTGCAACAAAAACCATCAGCCCAATGACTACCGTACTAATCAGGCTGGTTTTCTTAAGGCCGCCAAGGGTCATGCGGGAGGCATCGCCCTTCAGCCTGTAATGAATGTATAAATCCTTGATAATGGCAGCGGAAACCAGCAGGAGCATGGAATCCACCGTGGACATTATAGCTGCAAGCGGCCCGGCAATAAATACACCCGCCCAGACCGGAGAAAGCAACTCCACAATAAGGCTGGGCATAGCCAAATCGCCTGCAGGCAAATCCGGAAGCACGGCACGTCCAAGGGTTCCGGCAAGATGTGCGCAAAGAATCATGAACCCGATCAACAAGGTACCGATAACCATGGCGTTGTGCATGGCTTTCGAATCTTTGTAAGCCATGCAGCGCTGTGTTGTCTGCGGTAGACCGAGGATGCCGATCCCTACCAACACCCAGAATGAGAGGGTGAAAGGTTGGGGAACGGCATCCTTCGGCCCGGTGGGAGTGATCAGTCCAGGATCAATAGCTTTCAGAGACGAAATACAGTTTTCCATACCGCCGCCTGCTTTGACTACTGCCAGCAGTACAACAACGACAGCCACAACCATAACAATACCTTGAATGGCATCGGTCAAAACAACGGCCCGAAAACCGCCGACAGCGGTATAAAGCACCACACTGATGCCGAAGAGCACCAGCCCGACAATGTAAGGATATCCCGTCACGGTCTGGAAAAGACGCGCCCCGCCGATAAACTGCGCAAGCATGGCTGCCATGAAAAATATGATCAATGCCACAGAACAAAGGATGACCACGGCATCACTTTTGTAGCGGGCACGGAGATAATCGGTAATGGTCACTGACTCTGTCTTACGGGCCATAATGGCAAAACGCTTACCGAGAATGCCAAGCGTCAGGAAGGTGGTGGGAACCTGAATCATTGCAAGGAGCACCCAGCTCAGGCCGAGACGGTAAGCGACTCCGGGACCGCCCACAAAACTGCTGGCACTGGTGTAGCTGGCGATGATGGTCATAGCCAAGACAAAGCCGCCCATGGAACGGCCTCCGATAAAATAATCCTCAATGAAACCTTGTGATGAAACACGGCCCTCGCTCTTTTTCCGGGCCCATAAAGCCACAGCAAAAGAAAGTGCCAGATAACCGACAACCGGAACAATGGTAGTGAGATTGGCAGGCATTTACTCTTCTCCCTGCAGATCGGAATCAAGCGGCATATGTTTAAATTTGAAGTGTACAAGCAGCCAGAGGAGAATCGTAATTAGGGGATAGCCGACAATACAACTGTAAAAAAACCATTCAGGCAGGCCGAAAACATAGGAATAGTTGTCGGGATTGCCGCTGCCCATGCCGTAAGCACAGACATACCACCAGATAAAATAAGCTGCATAAGCTCCCAGCGCGAGCAGGGCTTCCTTGTTGGCCTGCTTAAAACGTGGGTCTTTCATTTGTTTTTCCATGATAAAAATTTCCCCCAAAACCGCATATGGGTAGACTCGCCCCGCTTTATCACTAGGTTTTCCTTGCAAGAAGCCGACAACGTTGATTAACGTTGCCGGCTCTTAGGAAGACCATGGGGCAATTGCCGTTCATCATCAGAATAAGGGAACCTGCTGATGCACTCTCGTCAGGCAGCCGATTAAAGGGGTAGCTGTTTGACGTTTGATTGCCCATGGACCTACAAGTGAGGATATGGCTTTTCGCTACACTCGTGTGTTTATGGCTTTTTTAAATATTACGAGAACTAACCGTAACGGAATTCAATACCAAAAGTTCCGTTAGGGTATTCCCATCTTTTCAGAATGGTCTTACCGCACAGGATACGGCAAGTACCACATTCCAGACAGCCCGCATAATCGAAATGGATATTGCCGTTGTCGTCCTTCTTATACAGTCCGGCAGGGCAGGCCGCTTCCAGTTTGGCAAACTCCTTGGGATCAGGATTATCTACCAGTTCGATGTGGGGATTTCCTTCATCAACAAAAAATTTGTTCACGCCCAGTTTGACGTCAACGTTTACCGGATTACTCATATTGATTTTACTCCTTTGAAGCCGTCTTTGAGCAGGTTCATGAATCCGACCTTCTTCAGATGGGGCAGGACCATTTTGCGCAGGGGCATGCAGGGGCCGTTAATGGTAAAGAGGTCTTTCATGACTCCGGTCACCAGTGCCGGATACTCGTTATACATGCGGGTGTTATCCAGAAAGTCAGGAAGATTCTGGTAGAGTTTCATATCTTCCATGATGAAGCTGCCCTCAAGCGCTGCTGTGTAGGAAGACAGACCGTTTTCGCTGAAATCACCTTTTTCCTTGGCAGCAATGACAGCCTTGGCTGCTGCTTCACCGGAAGCAATGGCGAGATCCATACCGCGCACGGTGTAGCCGACGTTCAGGCACAGTCCTGCCGCATCACCGGCAATAAGCACGCCGTCACCGACCATTTTAGGAATCATGGCATAGCCGCCTTCAGGAACAACATGGGCGGAGTATTCAATCTGCTTGCCGCCTTCGACCAGAGGCTTCACTGTGGGATGATTCTTGAAGTCTTCCAGCATCTGGGGAATGGTTTTGCCCGCTTTTTCAATATTATGCAGGCCGAATACGAGGCCAAGAGACAGAGTGTCCTCGTTGGTATAAATGAAACCGCCGCCCATCTGGCCGTCAGAAGGAGATCCGGCGAACAGCCATGCTGCGCCTTCATCATCAGCACAGCCGAATCGGTCATTGACCTGCTGCTTGGAAAGCTGGATCACTTCCTTGACGCCTACTGCACAATGATGAGGGGTGACCTTATCAACCATGCCCAGCTTCTCACCTAGGATGGAATTCACGCCATCGGCCAGAATAACCATGTCGGCTTCCATCTCTTCACCCGCAGCAACAACACCACAGACCTTGCCGTCACGAACAATGAGGTCATCAACGCGAATACCGGGAACAATGTTGGCTCCGGCGGATTCGGCCTTATCTGCGAGCCACTGATCGAATTTCGAACGCAGCACTGAATAAGAACGGTCAGCCGGATTTTCAGATTTCGGGGAAGCGTAATCCATGGTTGCGCTGCCGCTTTCGTCCATAAAAGAAACCTTTTCATGAACGATGCAACGCTCTACCGGAGCTTCATCTGCAAAGTTGGGGAATATCTTTTCCAGACTGTGGCCATAGAGCCTGCCGCCGGTCATGTTCTTTGCGCCGGCAAAGTTGCCGCGCTCAATAACCAGTGTTTCCAGACCGGCCTGAGCCAGAAGGTAGGCACTGGTGCAGCCGGCAAGCCCTGCTCCAACAATAATTACATCAAATTTGTCTTCAGACATAACGGTACCTCATACATGGCCGGAGGGGCCTCTGAGATGTTTTTGGGTTGAGTGAAGGGAGCCCTCTCCATTGATTCCAACGGAGAGAAGCGGTCTATTCCCAATAATTTCTGCCTGTTAAGGCTGGCTTTACTATTTTAGATAAGACAACAAGTCAGTGCCCTTAAGAGAGTTGTAGGGAACTGCCCAGTAATAAATTAAGAATACTGAGACTACGACGCCCGCAGCCACCAGCCCCCACCCGAAAGTCCTGTCCCGCTTATAGTCAGACGCAAGAGTTTCGGAAGCAGGAATTTGATGCAGCTTGGCATGGAAACTGATTTCCTCTTCTGTTCTGCTTTGTCCCTTTGAACCCAGCACAGCCATCACCGCACTGACAGCAAGACCGATGAAAAAGGGATCAAAGAAATTATTCAGCGGAACATCAACCAACTCCTTAAGGCATTTGGAGATCAGGTAGCCGAAGAAACCTCCAACCATGGAGTAATAGGCTCCACGTTCGGTCAGCTTGTCACTCCACACACTTGAAATTGCCACCACTCCCCACGAAGAAGCGATAATGGTGCTGGCAAACCATGTGGTAATGCGGATAGTCGAGAAACTCATACAAGCGAGTCCCAATGCAATCAGGCCGACAACAAGGACAACAAAACGGGTAAACTTAAGCTGCGCCGCTTCGTTCTTGAAATCGACATCCAAGACATCAGAGGACATGCTGAAACTTACCACCGAAAGGAAGGTGGAAGCCGAAGACAGGCCGGCGGTCATGATCCCTGTCAGGAGGACAACTCCTATCATTTGCGGCATTACCTCAAAGGCAGCCCAGATAAGAACCTTTTCCGGCTGATCAATATTAGGTTGAAGTGGAATAATGCTGACCGCGATCAGATAGAGATAGAGCAGGAAAAAGACAGTCAGAAAAGCTGAAATGGCCCCGGAGCGGAAGATGACATGTTCATTCCTTGCCATCATGTTACGCCCTGCCTGCCAAGGACTTACACCGACAGCAAGCATCCAGACCACGCCCATGGTAACCGCGTACATCACCAAGTCCATCTTGGAACCACCGCCGGTATTACCGTGGTAATCCAGCAGTCCCGAAGGAGTATCAGGAGAGGTGGCCAGCGTGGTAAGCAGATTGTCCAAGCCACCTGCCGCGTCAAAGACAAAGGGGCCCGCAATAATGGTTGCTCCGAGAAAAAAGATGCACATCAATGTGTCGGTGATGACCACTCCACGCGAACCGGAGTAAAAAGTGAAAAGAGTGATACAAAACCAGGAGATCAGCAGGCAGGAAATACGATGGTAACCGGTCAGGGTCTCCATGAGCATGCCTGTACCCTGAATTACACTGAGAAGATATGCGGACAGTGAAATTACAGTGGTAATCCCGGCAAAACGCCGAATACGTTTACTGTTGAACCGCTGCCAGAAGTAAGACGGCATGGTATTCACCTCAGCGCGCCTGAGATAACGCCCAAAAAACAAAGGTCCAAGAACATACCCGCATGCGCACAGGGTATTGATCAAAACCATGGTTGTGATGTTGCCGCCAAAACAATACGCAGTATCGCCCATAAAACCGTTAGTGCTCAGCATTGACGCGAACATGGTTCCGGCAATCATAAATGTCGGAGCATTACGTCCGCAAACGTAATAATCCTCAACATTTTTTACTTTTCGGCCTGCGTAAGTACCGATCAGCATATAAATAAATATGCAGACAAGAACGCCAATAGTGTAAATACTCATTGTATTACCCCTGCTGACGTGCCTTCAATTTATCATGCGCTCGTTGTTCGCGCGCTAGAGTCCAGTTCATAAAAAGGCCGACTGCAACGAGACAACAGCCTATAAATAAAGAAAAAATAATTTCGCCCATAACACACCCCCTGTTCCATCCCTGCCTGCTGCTGACCCAAAATTCCCGCTATTAAATAGAGAACAGCTGCAAGAGATATTAAAACCTTATTCCAACCCGCCTTTATAAAAACTAGATATCCACCTGAAATCTAGACCCTCATTTTCCCTTAATAAGTCCTATGAGGTTCTTCATCATCACAACGAGCCTTTTCTATGTGATGATGAAGAACCAACAGGATGTTCCCGCCTGTGATCTGCTACTCCGGATAAAGATTCTTTTGCAGTTCGACTGCGTCCTCCTGCCGCTAACCAGCAGGACGCTATGGAGTTTAAGGGAATGGCCGAATGCAAAGATGTCGGTTTATCAGTATGTATTGTTAGGATTGCCGTCCTTTTGAGATACTTACTTTTGAATCCTGTTTCCGGTTGCAGCAAGGGAGACCTCCAACTATGGCGGAGAAGGAGGTCCCTCCTGATACTTTCAAACTAATTAGCTCTTGAAAGCATCAACCAGTGCAGGAACTACAGTATAAAGATCCCCGACAATACCGTAGTCGGCATAGTCAAAGATTGGTGCGTTTTTATCCTTGTTTACAGCAACAATGGCCTGTGAACCGTTAGCGCCGACCATGTGCTGGACCTGACCGGAAATACCCAGTGCAAGGTAGAGTTCAGGCTTGGGCATAACACCGGAAATACCGATGTAACGCTCGTGCTCCATCCACTTTTCGCCTTCAGCGATGGGACGTGAGCAACCCATTTCAGCTTCAATAGCCGCGCACAGGTCTTCTGCCAGCTTCATGTCTTCCTGCTTGGAGATACCGCGTCCGATAGCTACAATGCGTTTTGCCTTGTTCAGGTCGACACTGCTGCCCTGCTTGGGCTGACGCTCAATGCACTTGATGGAAGCCTTAGGCTCAACAAAGTCCACAGTAACAGCTTCGCCGGTCTTGGATGCATCAGCTTCAACAGCCTGAAAAACACCGCCGCCGAAAACAACGATAGAAATCGGGGAAACGATCTTTTCGTCACCGATTGCCAGACCGCCGTAAACCATGTGCTTAACCTGCACATTCTCAGCCTCAGCAACAACTTCAGAAGCTTCGGTAACCACGCCTGCGTCAAGCTTGACACCCAGCAGGGAAGCCAGAGCCTTACAGCGTCTTGTACCGGGCAGCAGAACCATGGAGGGCTTGTCGCCTTCTGCGATAACTTTAGCCATAGTGTCGGTGTAGGACTCCACAATACGTGCGGAATCATTTTCGCCGAGGTAGTAAACGGCGTCCGCGCCGAAAGAAAATGCCTTGGCTACATCTTCCTGAGAACCGATGATAAATGCGGAGACTTTTTCTCCCAGCTGTGCGCCGCCGGCAATGGCTTCGGACAGACGGGACTCTGCATCACTGAATACCCATACGTTGGAAATCTTGCTCATTTTCCCTCTCCCTAGTTAACGATTGTACGCAAGTGGCTGATAAATTCTGCGATCTGATCGTCACCATCACCTTCGATAATAACGTTCTTACGCTCTTTCTTCTTGGGGGCCTTGATTTCGACCATTTCCACCAGAGCTGCACCTTCACCGTCTTCAAGATCAGCGAGAGCCATGGCGTTCACGGGCTTTTTGCCAGCGCCGAGAATGGCTTTCATGCCGGGAATGGTGGGAACATTGATATCGGTGGAAACGGAAATTACTGCAGGCAGCGGTACTTCCAGAGTCTCAACTTCACTTTCCAGGGCACGTTCTACGGTCAGCTTGTCGCTTGCTACAGAAACAATTTTGCTTACACCGTTAAGGGTGGGAACTTCGAGCTCCGCACCGAGACGCATACCTACCTGCTGAGCGTAAAGGTCGCCGGAGCCGTCACCGCAGAGGATCAGGTCAAAACCGACTTTCTTGGCGGCAGCAGCCATGACGCGTGCGGTCTGGTGAGGCAGAGCGCCCTTGAGGCCTTCATCTACAATTGCAACCAGTTCATCCGGTCCACGGGACAGGATGTCCTTGCGGGCCTTGGTATTTTCAAGCTCTTTGCCGCCGAGGCTCATTGCAGCGATGCTGGAATCAGCAACTTCAGCCTTGATTTCAACAGCGGTCTCAATAGCATTCAGGTCAAACTGACTGATCTTCGGAGCAGCCTTGCTAGTATCGAGGGTTCCATCAGCCTGAACAGCAATATCCTGCTCTTCGGGAACCAATTTGCAACCAACTATAATTTTCATATATATCCTTCCTATTTCGATTATTGTTGAATGAGGGGGACTGCAGATCGGAGAGAGATACTGCAAAGGGGTGCCCCCCTCTTATCAACACACCTCAAATATTAATTATTACTTCCACTCAGCCAGTGCGTAGTTCAGGTACGCTGTTTCCGGATTGTCTGCGTCGATGACCCGGAAGTGGATGGAGTTGTCATCCCATTTCCACATCTGGGTCTTGATGGTGCAGCCCGGGTACAGAGATCTGGTGATACGGGTCTTGAAACGGGTCAGACGCTCGGGCTCACCGGGGAACAAAGTCTTAATGATGTGACGGCAGGCAAAACCGGCGGTGCTTACTGCGTGCAGGTTCGGTTTCGGATGGTCGAATTTCTGGGCATATTCCCAGTCAATGTGCTGAGGATGGAAGTCGCCGTTGAGGCGGTAGATGAGTGCCTGGTTCAGGGGAACCTGCTCAGTTACTTCAAAATCGGGTTCGCGTTCGGGAATCTCCACGATGTCGCGGGGAGCTTTTTCGCCGCCCCAGCCACCGTCATACAGAGCGCAGTCCCAGCTTTCGTTGGTGAAGAGCTTGGTACCGTTCTCGTCGAAGGTTTCACCAATGTGCTGGGCAAGACAACCACGACCTTCGCCGCGGTCATACAGAGCCTTGAGCAGGACCTTGGTAGTCAGCTTGCCGGACAATGCAGTCATGGGTTCGTGAATCTGCAGGTCGAAACCCCAGTGCAGAGAACCGCCCCACTCAAAACCGTAGTCGATGGTTTTGGTGACTTCACTGTCAACAATGGGCATTGCCGCAAACATGGGCAATACCTTCATATCTTTCTCGTAAACATATTCCAGATCGGTCTTGCCGTCGGCACCACAACCACAACCCAAAGCAAAAATGCTGAGTTCTCTGAAATCATACTCACGTTCAAAAGGGCCGTACCATTCACCCACCATATCGAGTTTTAACGCCATGTTCGTTCTCCTTTTAAAGTTATTTTGCGAAAAATTCAATCAAGTTTATTTTATAACCATGATTAGTTTTTTCTGTATATTCGCCCACATAAAGATACTTCTGCCAGACTTATAACCTATGGTTATTTAATTACTCCGCCGAAACGGGGGAATTTAAATATTCTCAGCCCGGAGCACGCCCTTACAGACCTTGCCGGAACAAGTTCTGGGAAAGGACTCCCGGATCTCAACAATTGCCGGGACCTTGAATTTGGCAATCCGCTCCGCACAGTATTCAAGGATTTCCTCAGGAGCCAACTCCTCTCCTTCCTTGATTATGACGTATGCCTTAACCGCTTCATCACAAATAGGGTCAGGAACACCGATTACTGCTGCATCTGTTATCAACGGATGATCCACCAGCAGGTTTTCAATCTCAGTACTGGCTATGTTCTCACCGGAACGTTTGATCAGGTTCAATTTACGATCTACAAAATAGAAGTAGCCATCCTCGTCAGTGAACCCTTTATCGCCGGTCCTGAACCACCCATCAGCCGTGAAAGATGCAGCCGTGGCTTCAGGATCATCGTAATATTCTTTAAAAAGTGTCTTACCGGGTTCGCCTTTAATGACAATTTCCCCGATTTCACCAGCCGGCATTTCATTGCCTGCACCATCGAGAATTCGGACATCGTACCCAAAACCAGTCCGACCAATTGAGGGCCACCTGCGTTCGTCACCGGGACGATCGCCGATGATGCCGACCACAGTCTCGGTCAGGCCGTATGATGTGAAAAGCCTGACGTTGAAACGCTCAATGAATGCATCCTTTTCCTCATCGGAAAGATTCATGTAAAAGAGCACTTCCCTAAGGCAGTGGTTCTTCTCCCAAGCCCGCTGCGGCTGCAACTGAAGCGTACGGACCATGAGCGGGATACATTCGGTTAGAGTTGCCCGATGAAGACAGACCTGACTCCAGAATTTGCTGGCACTGTATTTCTCCAGCATGATGAATGTAGCGCCGGACATAAAAGCGGGCATGGCTGCAGTGCACTGAAAATCAATATGGCAGGACGACATCATAGTCAGGTATCTGTCTTCCTCGCGGATACCCACCTGCCATGAGGTATAACGTCCGGCAAAACAGAGATTGTGATGAGTGATTACCGCCCCTTTGGGGTTCGAAGTAGTACCTGAAGTAAAAATAATCTCTGCAATATCCTCAGTGCTTACGGATATTTCTTTGTTCAGCGAAGTTGGCTGTTCAGCGAGAAGATTATTAAAATTTATTGCCCCCTGAATCTCAGCCGCAGGGTCTATGCGGGCAACCAGAACATGGGGAATGGAAATATTATAATCATCCTGAAGTTCCTTTTGGGTAGGGAGGAACTGCTCTTCGATAACGAACGCTTTCGGCGCACACTTCTCAAGAATATGCGCACATTCACAATGTAAATAGTGAATATTGACCGGGACCATGACCGCGCCGATTTTGGCGAGGCCGAACCAACAGAATAAAAACTCCGGACTGTTGTTGAGCTGGACCGCAACACGGTCCCCCTTTTCGATACCCAATCCAAGAAACAAGGACGCAGCCCGAGTGATCTCACCATTAAATTCACGGTAGCTGAACTCAACGGTTTCACCCTGTGCATCTTCAAAAACCAGTGCGGTCTTGGCATCGAACGTCTCGGCCAGATCTTCCCAAACCTGACCTAGATTTTTATCCCCAACAATATCCACTTGTACTATCCTCGTCTCTGATCTGATTGTATGCGTTGGAAAATTTTGTTTAATTTCCCGGACTGTCCAAAACGACCATGCGGCGGTGAAGTTCAAAAACCCCGGCGGCATTGAGGCCGTGACTTTTGCGATGAATGCTAACCGCGCGTTCTGAACAGTCCGGTTCTATTGCTATTTCAAGAGTTGCAATTTTTTAGTTAACCCAGCTTGATGATGCCGTTATCGGCGAGCTGCTGGAGCTCTTCTTCAGAATATCCAAGATCGCCCAGAATATTCGCGGTATCCATGCCGTGCTCGGGCATGCCACGCCAGATCTGGCAAGGTTTATTCTTGAATTTAGGCATGACGTTGGGTCCCTTGATCTTCTTCCCGGCATTGTTCTCCCACTCAACGATGGACTCGCGAGCGATATACTGAGGGTTGGACTCAAGTTCTTCCACAGTCAGCACCTTGGCAGCGGCAACCTTGATCGCAGCAAGCTCTTCCAGCATTTCGGCAACAGTCTTGGAAGCCATGTACTCATCAAGTTTCTCTTCCACCAAAGCAGCAGATGGAAGCTTTCTAGAGATGAGCTGGGTACCTTTGGGGTACTCTTCAGTATCGATGAGATGTTCAAGACCGATCTTGGTGAACATTTCCTCAAGCTGAGAAGCTCCGACAATTTCCATGACGATGAAACCGTCACTGCAACCGTAAGTACCGCAGCCTGCCCAGAGGGGATCTTTACCCTTGGTCTGGCGGGGACACATTTCACCACCGTTGAAGTGGTCCATCATGTAATACTGGCCGGCATTGAGCATCACTTCGTACATGGCAATATCAATGCTTTCACCCTTGCCGGTCTTCTGCGCGTTATACAGGGCAGCAAGCACGGAACTGGTTACCGCGTAACCGGAGAGGTAATCTGCGGTGTACGGGAATGCGGGCATGGGCTGGTTCACATCACCGTTCTGGATGAGGTAGCCGCTGAATGCCTGCGCGATAGTGTTGTAGGCAGCAAGGTTGGTAAACTTGTCATCACCGTACTGGCCGAAACCGGACAGGTGGCCGATAACCAGCTGCGGATTGTGTTCCCAAAGCAGCTCGTCGTTGAGTCCACGGCGAGAAAAGGCAGGTCCCTTGCTGGCCTCGATCAGAACGTCGGCAGTTTCGATGAGCTTCAGGAAGGCTTCCTTACCCTCGTCCGAGAAAATGTTCATGGACAGGGCATGCAGGTTGCGGCGTGACAGTTCAGGGTAATTGGGCTGAACACGAATGGTATCTGTGTATGCGGAATGCTCTACCCAGATAACCTCCGCTCCCCATTCAGCCAACATCTGAGCAGAGAAAGGACCGGCAATCTCAATAGCAGAGAAAACAACGCGGACACCTTCCAGCGGACCGAATTTGGGAGTATTTACTTTCTTGGACATATATTAATCCTGATTGTTGGCTTATGTTACTTCTTGCTATGCCTAGCGGTACTTCTTGAGTTCTGCACGACCGAGGGTCAGGATCTGCATTTCATCAGAACCACCGGAGAGACGGTCAATACGCAGGTCACGCCAGAAACGGCCAACGCGGTGACCGGTTACACCGATACCGCCGAGGATCTGCATGGAGGTGTCGATAACTTCAAAGGCTGCGTTGGCGCAGAAGTATTTGCACATTGCGGAATCACCGGAAGTAGCAGTGCCCTGATCCGTTTTCCATGCAACTTCGAAGAGCATGTTTTTCATGCTGTTAAGTTTGATGGCCATGTGTGCGATCTTTTCCTGAATCATCTGGGTACGACCGATTGCTTCACCAAACTGTACGCGCTGGTTGGCGTATTTTGCAGCGTCTTCATAAGCGCACAGGGCAACACCGTAGTTGGTGCAGGCCACGAGGAAACGCTCATCGTCGAATTCAGCCTTAACGCGGTTGAAGCCGTCACCTTCGGTGCCGAACATGTCTTTTTCTTCAAGCTCTACGTTGTCAAAGATAACTTCGCAGCAGCTGTCCATGCGCAGGCCGAGCTTATCGAGGGGGTTGAGCTTGATGCCTTCTTTGCTCATGTCAACAAACCACTCAGTGAAAATGGGCTTTTCAGAAGAAGCGTCACGAGCCATTACAACAAGGTAAGGAGCGTGCAGGGAACTGGTGATGAAGCACTTGTGGCCGTTCAGGTAAACCTTACCGTCTTTACGGGTGTAGGTACTCTTCAGGCTACCTACATCGGAACCTGCGCTGGGTTCGGTAATAGCGGAGTTGAACATCTGCTTACCGGTGCCGCGGAATGCAAAAATCTTATCGATCTGCTCCTGGGAACCGTGGCGAAGGATAGTGCTGAAACCGGGGAGCTGGTAGAGAACATAAGTAGGAGCACCATGGCGACCGAGTTCTGCCCAGATAGCGGTCAGGGTAACCATATCCATACCCATTCCGCCGTGTTCTTCAGGCAGCAGCATGGTATCAACACCGAGGTCAGCCAAGGCTTTTACCCAACGCTCCGGGTATTCGTGGTTCTTATCGCACTCAACGAAGTACTGTTCCCAGTTTTCGCTTTCCATCAGGTCGCGGACACCCGCAACAAACAGTTCCTGTTCATCAGAAAGATTAAAATCCATGATTGAATCTCCTTTTTTATCGAGGGGGAAGCTTCAAGCCTCCCCCATTGGATTATTTACCAGTTAGTCGCCTTTGCATCCTTGATGAAGGACCAGATAATCGCGAGGTTAACGAAGAAGAGCAGCCCGCCACCTGCGATGATCGCAGTCTGAAGCGGCTTGAGGCCCCCCAGTGCGAGCAGGGTCACGCCGATGATACCGACGAGGATAGACCAGCCCACACGGACCCACATGGGGGGCTCACTGTAGCCATCAGCCTCAGTACAAGTGGACATTGCCAAGGTGTAAGAACAAGCGTTGACCAAAGTAACAGTAGCAATGAAGCAGAGCACGAAGAAGGCGATCATGGTGGCAGTGCTCATGGGCAGAGCAGCCCAGGTTTCAATTACAGCGCGGGGAGCACCGTGTTCTGCCACCAGTTTGGGCATGTCGAGAATACCCTTGTGAATAAGGTGCATGGTGTTACCGCTCAAAACAGTCCAGATGAACCAGGTGGTAGCAGTCAGACCGCCGACAATACCCACACAAACCTGACGGACAGTACGGCCGCGGGAAATACGTGCGAGGAACAGGCAAGTCTGGATGCCGTAGATAACCCACCATGCCCAGTAGAAAACAGTCCAACCCTGCGGGAAACCACCTTCTGCAATGGCATCAGTGTAGAAGGCCATGCGGGCGAAGTTGTTCAGCATGATGCCGACAGAGTCAGTGAAATAGTTCATAATAAATGTGGTTCCACTTACGCAGAAAACCCAAACCAAAAGGCCGAGCATGAGGTAACTGCGCACGTCAGACGCAATCTTGATCCCTTTGTTGAGACCAAAAGCAACACAAATAGCGTTGAGAATGATCCAGCTACCGATAATCATAGCATCCAGCTGGAGGGTGTGCGGAACACCGAAGAGCCACTCAATACACTCAGTTACCAGAGGAGTGGACAGGCCAAGGCTGGTACCCATGGCGAGAATCAGGCCGACAATGTACATGTTATCGACGATTGCGCCGACAATGCCTTTGCAATGCTTTTCACCAATAAGCGGTACAAGAGTACCACTAGGACGCATTACATTGATTTTTTTAACAAAGAGAAAATATCCAAAGGCAACGGTGAAAAATGCATAACCTGCCCATGCCAGCGGTCCCCAGTGAAAAAGACTGTAGGCAAGTCCCCATTCCTTGGAAGCGAGAGAAAAAGGTTCCAAACCAAACGGCGGAGTAGAAGTATAGCAGTAAGCTTCATATGTTCCCCAGAACAGAACAGCAGCAGAAGTCGCGGAAGCGAACAGCAGGAAAATCCAGTTCAGGGTTTTGAATTCAGGTTCCCCTTCACCGAGTTTCTTATCTTTCCACGGCCCGAAAACCATCCATGCCCAGCCGGCCATCATGATGACCATGTACCATTCAAAGGCCCAGCCCCATGTATTGGTCACGTAGCTGAACAGTGCGTTAATGACTTCATTGGCCTTATCAAGGTCCTTTACAGTCAGGTAACTCAAAATTCCTACGATAATCAGCGAGGGAAAAAAGACCTTCGGCTCAATCCTCACTTTGTCGCTTTTATTAGGCTTCATTCGAAACACTCCACATAGTTAGAAAAATTTGTACAGAGCCAGCCGATACCCGGCCCGTACTCCCCCAGAGCTCAAAATAATGCGCTCAACCTCAACATCCCTGAGCGCGTCTGTAGCCATCACCTCAGAAGCAGCTCTCGTAATCAGAAAAAGAAATATGATCACGATCATTTTCTATGTGTGTTTTTTGTCACAATCGCGATTGTTTTGCAATCGCTTTTATAAAAAAATCATGATCAGATAATTAAATACAATAAATTAAGCTGTAATTTTAAACTCTTACATTATGTATTTTTTACTAAAAAAACACCAAACAAGGCCAAAAACAGCTCAATATACCCTTTTTGGGGGGAACTATTTATTGTGATTGTGAAACCTGTAACGATTCTTCAGACAAAAAAAAGACAGGTCCGCAGCTGCAAAGCACAGCCATGGACCTGTCTCATGAAAAGCACTGTAAGTGCGCTATTAAGCGCAAAAACTAGCGGTTGAAGTGGGAATTGTATTTTTTTTCATCACCCACATTGGTAGCCCTCTCGTGTCCCGGGTAAAGAACAGTTTCATCGGAAAGGCTGAAGATTTGAGTCCTGACAGAATTAAGAAGATCGTCAAGATCGCCTCCGGGAAAGTCCGTACGTCCGATATTCCGGAAAAAGATCAGATCACCTACAAAAGCAACTCCCTCTTCAGGAAAAGAAAAGGTCAAACTTCCCGGCGTATGCCCCGGAGTGTGAAGGACATCGCACGCCCTGCCGATAAACTGGTGCCTGCCGGGAGCAATGGGCGCAAATGAGAAATCCTCAGCCAAAGGAGGAAAACCCCAGCGGGGAGCATCCCTGATCTCACTCTCAACCAAAAAGGCATCACCTTCCCCACCCATTATCCGGGCGCCGGTAGCTGCCGCCAGCTTTGCTGCACCGTAAAAATGGTCACTGTGCATATGGGTAATAAGAATATGAGTTAAATTAAGCCCTTCTGACTGGATAAAACTCACAACCTCGGCCGGATCATCGCCGGGATCGACAAACACAGCTTCCCCTTTATCGTAAAGCAGGTAGCCGTTTGTCTGAAACGGACTAAGAACAAATTTTTTGATCTGCATATTTTTCCTTGAAAACAATAAATCAAGTTTAGTCTAAATCAGGAGAGTTTATCCATTGCAGCCTTAAGCAGCGGACTCGACTCTGAATTCATATAGCATTCCATAAGCTGGAAATAATATTTCATCGTCATAGTGATGGCCTCACCCCTGCTAAGTTGTTCGTGCTGAACATCCTGCAAAATTGTCTTATAAATACGGAGGTTAACGTCGTTAAAATCCTTCGCGTTTTCCGAATCAATAAACCCATCCTGAACACAGTCTTCAAGCATCATATAGCTGCGGGAATAGATACTATTCAGCACATAGATTTTATTGAGCGGAGCAGGCCAGTCTTTAACAATCTTTTCCGGGAAGAGGTCATAATACTGCTGGGTATACTCCTCCAGCTTCTCATCGCTATGGGTGAAAAACAGCAGCTCATAAATTTCCGGCTGAGCAAAAGAATACTCAGCAAAGCATTTACAGACTGCCATATAGCGCTCAATGGAATTATCACACCCCTTCAAGTAACCGGGAAGGGCTTCATTGTATTCCTCGAGATGGGTCATTGTTGCTAAAAAGATCAAATGCTGCAGATTGTCAAAATAATTGTAAAGAGTGGCACTTGTGTAGCCTGCAAGGTCTGCGGCCTTACGAATTGTAACCGCACTAAGCCCCTCTTTCATAATTATCTCATTAGCAGCTTCTATAAAATACTTAATGATTCGTTGCTGTTTAAGCCGTGTGCGTGCTTTTGAAGATTTCATGGTATCCTTATATATTTTTGGGAAACAAAGATAAAAAACGTGGCGAAACACATGAGGCTGGATACATGCGAATACCACGTCTGATTTTAAAGAAACGACAATTGTTCTATGGTCAATTCAATACCAAGCATGAAAAAAAATCAAGATTTTTTTTTGTACACCCACAAAAAAAAGACCATTCACACGAACCATGGCATATTCCGATTTAGCTTCATGAACCAAATAGATTTCATCACATTTACTGAAGACAAAGAAAAACATGATTCTTAAAAATAGATTTATCCCCTTAAATTTGTTAGCTGATTTGCATTAGGAATGTATATATGTGCAAGAAAAGACAGAACAATGTCTGTCTTGATCATAACTTTGATTTCTAATAAATACGCCTGAGTATTTTTCTTACCCAAACGCTGTAAAAAACGATTTTTTATGAACAATAGTTTTAAAATAATGATCATTGAGGATGATGCCATTGATGCACGCTTTATTAAGACAGTTCTGGGTGCAGCAGGCTATGACGCAGACGTCTCGCAGCATCCGAATGAAGCTCTTACGGTTTTAAACCAGCATCCTTATGATTTGATCCTGGTTGACCTGAAAATGGTCGATATGAACGGGATGGAAATTCTTGAACTGATTAAGAGATATTACCCCACAACAGAAGTCATCATTATTACAGCACATGCATCCATTGATACCGCAGTGGAAGCGATTCGTATGGGCGCCTATTCTTATTTCGTTAAAGGAGATCCCGCCCGTAAACTGATCGCCGACATTAAAACCATTGCTACCCGCCAGATGGAAAGAAGCTCTGGGAATCATGCCGAAACCTTAGTCGGAGCATCGCGCCTGAAAACCAGAGGAACCATCTTCACGAACATTTTATCACAGGCCGGCAAGATAGCTGCCTCAGGCATGAATGTCCTGCTTGCCGGAGCACCGGGAACAGGAAGAAAATCCCTTGCACAGCATATGTGCAAAAACACCCACCAGACGGACGGCCCCGTATACGAAATTGATTTTCCGTTGATGAAGAAAATATATCCCAACAGCCCGCAAAAGACAGACTAAACAATTTTCTGGACCAATACGGGAGCACAGGAACCTGCGTTTTATTAAACATTGATCAGGCTGATCCAATGGTACTGTCTGAAATGCTCAGCATACTGGAAAAACGCATATCCCGTTACTCTTCGAAAAAGGCGCCGATTTCAGTAATTTCAACCAGCACCTTACAGTCCGTACCGAACCTCAAAGCAACCTACGGATCAGAATTCTTTTTCCATTATTGGGGGATGAAGATCGAACTGCCGGAAATCAGGGACCGCAAGGAAGACCTGCCATTAATAATTGAAGACATAGTAAAAGATCTGAGCGCAAAGCAAAAAATCCCTGCTCCGGATATTGACAACAGCCTACTGGAACACCTCTCAAACGCTGTTTTTGTCCGGGAATTCGAAGGATTGGAAACACTGATCCAACGTCTATTTAATGCTTCTTCAGGAGCAGCACTAACTTCAGATTTGATAGAACAAGTTGAAACCGGTGACTCTCTCCTGCGAGAGGAACACCTTATTTTCCCTTCTGAGCCGTCTTCGCAGAAAGAAGCCCGGGAACAATCCGAACGAGAATTCATCAAAACCGTCTATAATCGGAGCGGGCAAAACAAGACCAAAACAGCTGCAGCACTTGGTATATCCGCACGCCAGCTTTACAACATGCTCAAAAAATACCACATCGAAAATCATAGCTAGAGCTGATTAATTATCCCATTACCAAGCCCAAAGGAGTTGCCAATGTTCGGCCTTGATTTGAAAACATTGTTGCTCACCTACGCACTGGTTTCCTTTATGACAGGAGTGTCCCTCTTCTGGCTTAAGAAAAACTTTGCTGAAGAAAAGGCTCTTTCATGCTGGGGAGCGGGATGTATGTTCACGGGCATAGGCGTGGCCTTAATTGGGCTACGCCCCGAGCTACCGATTATTTTGACCATCCTCACAGGCAACGCACTGGTTTTTTTAGGCACCTTCGCCACGTGGAGCGGGATTCGCATATTCAGAGGCAAATCCCACATGTGGGAGATCAGTGTACCGCTGATCCTGCTGGCAAGTTGCGCCCTATACTGGGACGCTACCACAGCCCCGAATCTCAAGTTTCGCTTCACTATTGCAATCGCTATGATTGCCTGCAGCCTGCTTCTTGCCGGAATTGAACTTCATAAAAGCGACCGGTCAGTCCATAAAAAAATATATCTAGTCTTTTTCGGCTTCGGTTTTTTTGATTTGCTATGGATAGGCTTCATGCTCCTTTACCTCAAAAACAACCTGTTTATGGAGGCCTACAATCTTGTTGTGGCGCTATACACCGCGGCAACAATTTATCAGGTAATGTTGACCGCATCCATGGTTTTACTGCTCAGCGACAGGATGAATGAAAAAATACAGCTAGCAAAGGAAGAAGCTGAATCTGCAAACAAAGCCAAGAGTCAATTCCTTGCCAATATGAGCCATGAGATACGCACACCCATGAACGCAATCATCGGCCTCTCTGAAATGCTGCTCAACACCGAAAAGGACCGCAGCCGAGCCCATGACCTGCAAAGCATTAATTCCGCATCCAGCTCTTTGCTCGGCCTGCTAACCGACGTTCTTGATTATTCCAAAATAGAATCAAACGAGGTGGAAATTGAAGCGGTTCCATTCTATCTGGATGCAATTACGGACTTAGTCCTTGATGTGGCAACCGGATCTCTTGCCTCAAAGAATATCCATTTAACCCTACTGACAGGAAAAGATGTTCCGCAACGCCTTGAAGGCGATCCTTTACGGTTACGGCAGGTTCTCCTGAATCTGGTGAACAATGCGGTTAAATTTACCCCTGAAGGCAATATCACCATAGACATCGACAACGTATCCCGTTCCGCAGACAAGGTACTGTTGAGCTTTACAGTTACGGACACCGGAATCGGAATCACCCCGGAAATACAAGCCTCTATTTTCGCTCCCTTCACACAGGCCGATACCTCTACCACACGTGAGTACGGTGGAACCGGTCTGGGGCTGGCTATCAGCGCACGTCTTGTTGAACTCATGGGAGGAAAACTTGAAGTTTCCAGTGAGACAAAGAAAGGGAGTACTTTCAGCTTCACCCTGCCCTTCAAAGCCGCTGCAATTGATGCACAGGAAAAAACTGAATGCTGGAATGACCACAAGGCCATCATCTTGGATAACGGCTCCCGGCAATGTCGGCAGGCTGTAAACCTGCTGCAGTCTTTCGGATTTAAAACCAGCCAATGCACTGATATTCAGCAGATGGCTTCACTTTTAAAAACAAGCCAGTCCCCTGCTTCGCTGGTCATGGTTCCAGATACATACTTTATTAAATCTTTAGCCGTAATAAAGAATAAGGTTGGTAAGAATTTCTCTGCCGCCCACTCACCATTTATGCTTTGTTGCGCCCCGCAGATAGACACAGAGCTATTTAATTTTACGGGATATGGTGTAATCAAATCACCCATCAGGGCCAAACGTTTATTCCTTGAAATCGCCCACGGATTAGAATTACCGGAAGAGAAAATACCATTACGATTCCGCAAAACAGTAAAAGGCAAAATGGAATCATTCGCCGGTTCAACCAAAATTATGCTGGTCGAAGACATAGCCATCAACCGTGAAATAATTGGAAGAATGCTCCAGTCAGTTGGGCTGGATGTAGACACTGCCGAAAACGGAAAGCAGGCTGTAAACAAAGCGGCACAGAACCATTATGACATCATAATTATGGACATACAGATGCCGGTAATGGGCGGTTTTGAAGCGGCCAAGATCATCAAGGAAAATACAGGCGAAAAAGCACCTGTGTTTATAGGACTTTCGGCAAACGCTACCCGTAAAAGCATTACAAGATCCGAACACGAAGGCTTTGCCGCTTACCTTACAAAACCGGTTTCCAGAAGCGCACTTATTGACTGCCTCGCAAACTGGATTCCAACGCGGCAACCATCCACGACCTCAACAGAACATGAATTCGAAATTCCCGGAATCGACATTGAAGCGGCCATGGAAGACTGTCAGGGCAACATGGAATTTTACACGGCCCAGTTGAAAGACTTTTCGCTGTATATCAATAATTCACTTATAGATTTCAAACAGGCTGACGCTGTCGGAGACACACAGCGAATGATGAATATTCTCCACTCCTTGCGCGGCACAGCATCACTGCTGAAAATTATTGATTTTGCACAAGCTATAGTCTCTCTGGAGACATGTTTATCAGCTGAAAATGAATCAGAAAAAGATAAAGCAATGGACACTTTATTCCTTGCTGCCGAAAATCTTGAAAGGGTTCTGGCAAAGCTGTAGAACGATTTCTTCTCTTACCGAACGACTAAAAATGCGCTCCCACAAACACTGTGGAGCGCATTTTTTATATGAAATACTTCAATTTGGTTTTTGAGTAAATTTACAAGAAAAATATTTCTTATCTATAAAACTTAAGCAACGAAACTGCCCCCGCGCCGGAATTATTTTTCATTCAATCATCAATTTCGCCTTTCTTGTCTGCAAAATATTTCAAAATCAGGTTTAACTCAAAACCCAAGCACTGTTTTTTGAATTATTTTTCCGGTTTGACAGAAATAAATCAATAATAATATTAACCTGTTGCATAAGTAGACAACCCTTCTTTCGGCTGAAATGGAGTGTTTTCGGTCTTTGGGTTTGGGGAATGCCATAAGCATTATAAGCAGGAGGAAATATAAATGAAAATGAGCAAAAAATTTAAAGCAGCCATTACAGTAGCTGCTATTGCGGGCACATGCGCCTTATCCAGCCCCTCATTTGCGGCCTGGACTTCTGATGCGCCGAACAAGTTGGCAGCGAATATTACAGCAGGTGCTGTCAGCACTGACAACAATGAAGGTATGATGATCGTCGGTTCCGAGGGCAAAACATACTTTATGGATGGTGCTAAAATGGTGGGTGGAGATCCTGTATGGACCAAGATTGCTGCCCCGGCCACATCTGATTTTGTAGATGCAATCTACGACGCGAATTTAAAATCTTATTGGGCAGTAACAGTCTCCGGAGAGGTTGTTAATAGTTCTGATGGCAGGTCTTGGACATCTGTATCAATGGATGCAGGTGCAAAAGATGCTATCGAGGGTAGGATTGTTACCGGAATTACATCCTGCGAAGGTTCTGAAGGTGCGGACGACAGGGATATTATCGTTATCACTACTGACGGCGTTATCGCTCATTTCGATAAGTCCGAAAGTCTCTGGAAGGCTTCTATTGGTCCATTCGTAACCGAGCATATAGCAAACTATAGAGTGGTAACAGGTGTCACAGAGCTTCCCGAAATACCCGGTAAAGTGGTTATTTACGGGAAAGAAGGCGGCGCTGACGGTCACAGCAACCTTTACGTACTGAATCTTGCTGACGGTTCCTTTCAGGGTTTTAATGTTCAAAACTGCCCCAACATCAATGATCTTAGTATCCAGAGTAGAAATGCATGGTACGCCATTGGTGATAGCGCTACAGTCGTCAAAGGTACTCAGGACCTTAATTTTATAAATGCTGATGATTCAGATATCAATGTTACAACAGCAAAAACAGTCATCAAGCAGGCAAGACGGTGAAGATGAAGGAACCGATCCTGATAACTATACCGGCACACCAAACCTGCTCTCCATTGAGTACAGCACAACTGAAAATTTAGGATATATTTCCGGTGCCGAGGGAAGTTTGTTCAGCGTTGAAGGTGATGCTGTTCTCTTCAAATCACAGAGCGAGACAAGCCAAGATCTGAATGATGTAAATCTTGTTATCAGTGGATCCCTTAAAAGGGCATTTGCTTCCGGTAATAATGGTGCATCTATTTATGGGTCTGATGCTGCTAAGTGGACTGAAATCAGTTCTGCTGAGGGCCTCCCCGGAAATGGCTCTCCTACCCCTAGAATTATTTTGTCCCATGATTCAAGGTTCTTCATGGTAGATGGGAGTTCCAGAAAATTATACATTTCTACCAGTCCCGACTCAACATGGTTTGAGACTTCACGGTCAATGTCGTCCAGTTTAAACCCTATCGGAAGTTCAAGAGCCGTAGTCGTAGAAAAAACCGGCGGGGCCACATATGTAGCGGTGGTTGCTGGAGGTATGACTTCCAATAACCATGTCGTTATTTATAAAAATGGCGACACAACAAATTCTCCTGTTGCGATCGATCTAGGTTCGTCTGCCGTAGCTTACCTTGCTACTGTTAACCATGGTGGCGAACCATATCTTTATTTAGCACAAAGCGGATCTGGCGATTTGAAAGCAAGGCAACTTGCTGCAGGATCTGAGTCCGACTTCTCCGCTGCGTTGAACACTCCACTTGGTAGCGGGGTACAATCGCTTGCCGCCTCTGCTAATGGCATTTATACGATTTCATCAGGCTCAAAAGGTACAATTTATGCCCGAGTTGATGATCCTAATGGTAGCGCTGCATTAAACGTAGATCCAACCGTAGCCAACCAGAGTTGGAGAACAGTTGTTCCTGTTCGCGATTATCTTAGTGGTCTCGGAGTACAAGCTGAAGCTTTATATTCAGTAACCAACGGTGTAGTGCTCGTTACTTCAGACGGCAAACTTCATTTGATTACAGATACTCCCGGAGCAAATGCCGTCGCTGCTGCACCTGATAACGAAATCAAAATTGAGCCCCTTAATTGCCCTGCAGCCGGAATTACTTCGGCCTCTCTAGTTCGCGATGTATCAGGATCTGCGTCTGATCTAGTCGTCATTGTAGGCGACGGTGCTCCAATAGATCCCCAAGTCTGGCGTAAGACGAAAGGTAACGATTGGGAACAATATGGAGACCTCTCAGTTATTGATGACGCAAGGCATGTCGCTTCTATTGGTGCTAAAATGGTTGCTATCGACTCAAACCAGATGGCTTGCTCCACAGGGACTGCATTCAACACCGCAATTCCTAACAGTGCTCTCCCGGTAGGTACGAAGATCTCCAGCGTATACAACGCAACCAAAAAGGAGGTCTACGTTGCCGGTCAGGACGGCCTGCTCTATAGAGGATCTGTGTTGAACGGTGGCGCAAAATCCATCCTCTGGAATTATGAACGTTACAAAGAATCATTTATCGGTTCCAATGACTTAATGAAAGTCACCGGTGCCGGGAATAAGGTCTTTGCAGCCTGGGAAGGTTCTTCCTTCAATCTTGCTGGTAAGAACTTGGACGAAAATAGTTGGACTTTGATTGCTCGCAACGAGGCCGGATCTTTTCCCGGAGTTGTCAAGGATGTGCAGGCTCTTAACGAGACCACAGTTTTCTTTGCCGGCGGCAACTCACTTGTAAAAGGGGTGATAGATGCAAACGCTAACACCATCCTTTACACCAAACAGACAGGCGAAGGTAAGCCCGATGCCCTCACAGGTTTGAGCGTTCTGGATGAAAATAATATCTTCGGTATAAACGGGAACAGCTTGTACAAGTTCAGCTCACCTTCTGGTGATAGCTGGACTGTCACAGGTTTAGGTCTGCTCGATCCCCAGTCTTTGAATGACGTTGTCGCGATATCCAACGAAAAAGTATATGTTGTTGGTAACAACGGCTATGCTGCAAGCTATGACGGCAGCAAAACCACCAACCTGCCAGCAATTACCGGCAATCCGAACCTGACTTCCTGCTGGGCCTATGAAGGTTTTCTTTATGCCACAGATGATGCCGGTAAAGTGCATACCTACAATGCTGAAACCGAGGCATGGTCAACAGAAACTGTCAGGGATGGTGTTGCTCTTGCCGATATCAGCGGTTCTTCAGCAGGTCAGTATCTTATTGCTGTAGGTGCAGACAGCACTTCCGCTCGTGAAGAGATAAACGCTTCCGGCGGTGGCTCCAAGAATAACTACGTGAACCCGAACAATGACGACAGTGCTGTAGTAGATTCCGAAGTACCCGTAAAAAGAACCCCGGAAGTTCTGGCACAAAATTATGGAACTCCCCCGGACATGGCTGTTGTAAGTGATGTTCAGAAGTTCACTACCACCGGCGGCGTTACCAGTGGTTCTACCCACACCTTCACTTTCAACTTCACCCCCACTTCAGACTACGCATACAATGAAGTTGTGCTCTACAAGCTCAAAGCTGACGGAACAAACCTGACTTACAACCGCGTAAGTTCTGCTTCGGCAAACCCCAGTTCCGGTGATTTCTGGATCACCACATCTGTGGGTGGAGCAATAGGCGCAGGTGATACCCTCACAGCCGGTACCACTTACTCTGTTTACTTTGCCCTTGCAGACGGCAGCCAGTACGACGATGACAGCGTTGACGGTAAAATCACCGACCCCGCAGTTCTCGGCACCAGCTCCGGCGGCTCCTCCGGTTGTGTATTCAACCCCACTCAGACCTTCGGCATGGAATGGCTGATGCTGATGTTCGCTCCTGTTGCAGCATTCTTCCGCAGCAGATTCAAGAAGTAGCTTCCGCTACACTAGGAACTCAATTCCATAAAAGAAAAGGCCCCTCCTTCATCTGAAGGAGGGGCCTTTTTTTCAGCTTAGCGCCATTACAAACTGTTTTTGCAGAAGATTGTTCACCTCAATACCATCTTTCAAAACAGCATTTTCGTCCGGTTTTAATTGCGGTTTCCGTTAGTTACGGGGTACACTTCAGGTGTATCTGTAACTGGATTCTTCCGTAACAACCTAATTGGAATCTATTCCTTTAACAGAGGGCTGCAGTATATGAGTTTGTTGGATTGGATACCTTTCTTCAAGAAGAACGATAAGCCTAAACTCGATCCTGAAGAAGCGCGCAGTATGCTGACCACCCGCTACAATCAGTTCCGGCAGCTCATTCAGGCCAATACCAAAACTCATGAACACATTGCCGAGCTGGAAGAAGCTTTACGTGGATTCCATCCTTACGGCATGCATTACGTACGCGCCCTGTGCACTCGCATTTCCATTAGCACCTACAAAATGATCCGGCATTTAAATGAATTAAATCCTGAATCATACTCCATTCTTTTTGACCGTTTCAAAGAGATTCAGGAGCTTATTGCGCAGCAGATTGAACCGGTTCAGTTCTCCGGGGAGGGAAAACTAGTCCTTGATTTTGATCAGGTTGGACGCGATCAGGCCGATCTTTGCGGGCCGAAGATGGCCATGCTCGGCGAAGCCGGAAAAAGCCTCGGACTAAAAATCCCAGCCGGATTCATGGTCACCACTGCGGCTTTTCGCAAATTTATGGCGCAAGACGGTTTGCAGGGCGAAATTGACCGCATCATTCAGGCCACTGATTTTGATAACCGGGATGAGGTCTTTCAGGTATCTTCGCGGGTCATGCAGCTGATAATTTCCACAGAATTTCCCGAAGATATTTCAACAGCCATCATGGACGGCTACAACCGTCTGCGCGCTTTACTAGGTCATGAGGCCAAGCTGGCCATACGTTCCAGTGCCCTTGGCGAGGATGTGGAGGGTGCGGCTTTTGCCGGACAGTACCGCTCCATCCTGAATGTGAATTCCGCATCCCTGATCATGGCGGTGAAGGAAGTCATGGCTTCCAAATACACCATGCAGGCCATGGCCTACCGCAATAATCGCGGTATGAAGGATGAGGATGTAGCCATGTGCGTGGGCTGCATTGAAATGGTGGAGCCTGCTTCTGCCGGAGTGGCTTATTCGCGCAACCCGGTCAACGTACGCGATGAGAATATTTCCATTTATTCAGTTTGGGGGCTGCCGAGAGCGGTGGTGGACGGCTCCACTGAAACCGACGAATTTTCAGTGGAACGGAACGGAACGCTGAAAGTGACTGAACGCCGGATCGCTGAGAAATGCGATAAATATATCTGCGATTCCAATGAGGGAATCTGCAGAACCGAACTGCTGGACAGCTGCCGCACTGACCCCTCACTCACTGATGAGCAGGCGCTGCAGGTGGCCGCTGTTGCCGTGCGCATTGAAGAGCATTTTGGCCCGCCTCAGGATATTGAATGGGCATTGACCGAAGCCGGAGAATTTTACCTGCTGCAATGCCGTCCGCTCATGCTTGTGGATAATGAGGATGAACACAGCGCCGATACCCTCAACTTGCCGAAGCCTCTACTTGCCGGAGGACGTACGGCAAGCCCCGGCGTAGGAATCGGCCCGGTATATCCTGTGCGAAAGAGCGCAGACCGACTATCCTTTCCCGATGGCGGGGTCATGGTCCTAAAGCAGGCTTCCCCCAACCACGCGGCCCTGTTGGACCGTTGCAGTGCGATTATCAGTGAGCAAGGCGGTATGGCCGGACATCTGGCCAATGTGGCCCGCGAATTCGGGGTCCCGGCCCTATTCGGGGTCAAAGGGGCTTTAGAAACATTGCAGGAAGGACAGATTGTAACTGTCGATGCGGACGGACACGGAGTCTATTCCGGTCCGGTGGAACCGCTGCTCAAGGAAAAACCGCGCAAACGGCTTATGCGCGGAAGCCCGGTACAGGCAGCACTGCGCAGTGCAGCACGGCATATTGTACGCTTGAACCTGACCGATCCTGAAAGTCCGAATTTCAAGCCTTCAAAATGCAAGACCTATCACGACATCATGCGTTACTGCCACGAAATGGCAGTGCGCGAGATGTTCGGATTCGGCATCAGCGATGAGTATATCATGGCTGCCTCAAAGCAGCTGATCTGCAATGTTCCCAAGCAGTTCTGGGTGCTGGATCTGGGCAATGGAATCAGTCCTGAGGGTGAGGTCAATGACCGCTGCGTGTTCATGCAGCATGTGGAGAGTATTCCCATGCGCGCACTTTGGGCTGGAATGCAGGCCGTACCATGGGAAGGCCCTCCACCCATTCACGGCAAGGGGCTGATGTCGGTCATGTTTGAGGCAACCATGAATCCCAACCTGAATATTGCTGCCCGTTCCACTTATGATCAAAAAAATTATTTCATGATTTCAAAAAACTACTGTTGTTTGCAATCACGGTTCGGGTTTCATTTCTGCGGTGTGGAATCCCTTGTGGGTGAGCGGACTTCCGAGAATTACGCCAGCTTCCAGTTCAAGGGCGGTGCCGCCAATCCAGAACGGCGCAGGATGCGGGCCAAATTCATCGGCGGAATTCTGGATGAACTGGATTTCCGGGTCCGGATCCGCGAAGACAACATGCACGCCCGCCTTGAAGGTCTGGACCAAGAGGACATGGAATACCACCTCAAAATATTAGGCTACCTAATCACCCATACCCGGCAGCTAGATATGATCATGACCAATGCTGCGCATGTAAAAAAATACCGGGAGCGGTTCTTCAAGGATTTTGAAATTTTCAATTAAAAGAAAACCGGCGGAAGGGAAGTTCCGCCGGTTTAAGGGGTACAGGAAAGGATAAACCGTTCCTTACCTGAGGTCTGTATGTTTCCTTTTAGCTTAAGGACCTTGGAAGTTTTTTTCTTATACGCGGGGACTTGAAGAAGGCAGATCTTTCCCGCAGTTGCGGCATTTCACGGTATTGTCCTTGTTTTCAATGCGGATGATGTTGACCTTGCCGCATTTGGGACATTTGCGCTTACGGTTGAAAGCCGCCATGATTGATGAATATATTCCCCACATATTGATTGTTCCCGCTGTTAAGCTGTTTTAGCCTGTTTCGGCCATACTTGGATGTGGCCCTGTATTAAAGCAGGTCGTTATCAAGTATGAGTGACGACAGGGTTACCATGCCGACAATCTCCCCCATATGTTCTACCGGAGCCCGGTGGATGCCGATGCGGTGGATCAGGCGAACGGCATAACGGATATCCATCTGCGCAGGAACGGTTATGATAGGCTTGGTCATGATTTCATACACGTAAACATGCTCTGCTTCCCGCCCTGAAACAATCACATCCCGGACCAGATCGTTAACTGTGACAATACCCCATGCGTCATCTTCACTGCGCTTATTAACCAGCAGCTCAGATGATTTGGTCATGCGCATCAGTTCCGCAGCCTCTTTGGCCGTAGCCATGCCGTCGATGCCTACAATTTCTGACTGCATCACATCCTGTACGCGAATGATCAATGAACTCATATTTTATCTCCTTTACAGGTAGCTGTCGCGAACCTTATCCTTGAGCGCCTCTATCTGGCTTTCCATGCCGAAGACATTTTCCACGGGCAGCACAAAAGCGATCCCGGTACCGGGCTTGTGAAATTCCCCAGCGGTTTTAATGGCCTCCATGACCGGTGCGACCAGATGTTCTTCCAAAAGGAAGAGGACAATGTCGGTCTGGTCTTCAAGGGTCAGGCCGAAAAAGGTCTTGGCCTCGCGCATTCCGGTTCCCCGTGCGGGGATGATAGTCGCTCCGGTGGCGCCGACTTTTTTGGCCGCATCAACGATAGGATCGGTTTTATCCGGCTTGACCGGGGCAAGTATAATCTTGAATCTCATTATGTTTCCCCCTGAATGGGCTTGGTTCCACGCAGCGATGTTGCGTGGGAAATTTTATTGCTGCTTCTTGACGGAGCTTTTGCTTTTTTCCGTCCGGCCATGAAATGGGTGTACTGAGCGTACCCCATGACAGTGATAATGGGAAACAAGCTGGCAAAGGCGATCAGCCCGAATCCGTCCAGCGCCGGATTGCGTCCGGGGACGGCCTCAGAAAGGCCCAGTCCCAGCGCGGCCACCAGCGGTACGGTCACCGTGGAGGTCGTTACCCCGCCGGAATCATAGGCCAGCGGAATGATTTTCTTCGGGGCCAGAAAAGTCTGGATGATCACGATTACATAGCCTGTCATAATATATATGTAGAGCGGGGTTCCGGTAATAATACGGAAAGCGCCCAGCGAAATACCGATTGCCACTCCGAGAGCAACTGTTATGCGCAATCCCCACTGGCTGATCACCCCGCCGGAAACCTCCTTGGCCTTCAAGGCCACGGCCAGCAAGGAAGGTTCGGCAATGGTTGTTGAGAAACCGATCATGGCCGCGAACAGATAGACCCAGCCATAAGCTCTCCAGTCTGAAATTGCGGCGACCCCGCCTTCGCCCGCCAGCAGCGAAGGCGCGGAGAGTTGGGTCGCCATGATCTTGCCTATTGGAAAAAGCGCTTTTTCCAAGCCGATCAGAAACATGGCCAATCCCAACACCACATACACGCCGCCGATAATCAGGCTGCGCAGGTTGGGGATGGGCTGACGCAAAACAAAGAGCTGAAAGCAGGTGATCAATCCCAGTATCGGGAGGATATCCCGGATAGTGGCAAGGAATACAGTTCCGAATTCAATCAGGAAGTCCATGATCTTGCTTTCCTCTTTATAAAATTTTTTTTCCGGAGGGCTGGGGGAGAAAGCGCTGAATGTCTGTAACGCTGACTTACCCTCCGGATATTAAAAAACGGTCAACCCGTACCCCATTACAAAAATCATAGGCAGGAGGGAGGCAAAGGCGATCAGCCCGAATCCGTCCAGCAGGGGGCTGCGCCCTTTGATGATTGAAGCCAGCCCTACTCCCAAAGCAGCCACAAGGGGGACAGTGACGGTGGATGTGGTAACACCGCCGGCATCGTAGGCAATACCCACAATTTCTTCAGGAGCAATCAGGGTCATCAGCATGACAACCACATAGCCGCCTATGATCAGGTAATGCACGGGCCAACCGCGCAATATCCGCAAAACACCGATTAATATTGCCACCCCGACAGAAAAGGCTACTGAAAGACGCAGGCCGAGAGCGTAACGATCAAGCGATTCTTCTCCGGGAGCAATCAAATTGCCCTGTGCGGCGATACTGGCTGCCTCTGCTGAAACGGCTATCAACGCGGGTTCTGCAACTGTAGTTGAAAAGCCAAGCAGGAAGGCGAAACTCAGCAGCCAGAAGAGACTCCCTTTGCGCGCCAGGGCACGGGCCATTTCCTCGCCTATGGGGAAAAGTCCCATTTCCAAACCCTGCACAAAGAGCATCAGCCCCAGCACCACAAGCAGTCCGCCGAAAGCAACCTCTCCCATATTCGGCAGAGGCTGCCTGAGAACAACAATTTGAAAGAATGCGATGACCAGAATGATCGGCAGCAGGTCTTTGAAAGAAGTCCATAGCTTTCTAAGAATTGCCCGTACTATTCTGCTGTAACAAAGTATCGATTTGCTGTTCTTCATTTACTTCAAAATGCTAATAGTGTGTTGTTCATCCTGCTTCGCTCATGCAGGCACTGCTGTTCTTCGCTGCGTCGTAAATCCTATGGGTCAGGATTTCCGTATTTGCAGGCTTGAGCATAAAATCGAATGCTCCGGCATTCATGGAAGCAAGGGCACTGTCCATATCTGCATTACCGGTCAGCAGGATTACTTCCACGTACGGATGGCGGTTTTTAATGGTCTTCAAAACCTGCAATCCATTCATTCCGGGCATTTTCATATCCAGAACCACTACCTGATAAAATTCAGTATCAAGCTTGAGCAGCCCTTCTGCGCCATCAGTAGCGGTAACTACTTCAACACCCCTTCGGGTAAGCCGCTTGGCCAATACTGAAGAAAAGCCCTCTTCATCATCTATGAGGAGTATTCGAATATTTCTCACAATCTTCCTCCTTGGCTTTACCCGGAGGATTACAATGAGCATGCCAAAACGGCCCGCAACATTGGGCGAGCAATAATCACGAATAACTGCGCAAGAATAAAGAATCGTTATTTCAGAGACTTAAAAGAAAGCACTGGAAGAGATTATTGAAAGGAGCGTTTTTCAGCAGCTGTTTTTTTCTGTTTAAAACCTGTCCTTGCCGGAGAAGAAAAGCAGAAGCCGTGCAACTGCCGGGGCATTTTGTACCGACTAAAACAGATCGAACAATCAAACTTTGTGAAAAAGCGCACAGTCCGGTAAAAAATGTATTTCTCAGGCTTAACGGGGCGCTTTGTACCGCAGGGGTAAAAAGTACCGATTAAACTTTTTGTGCGTTGAGAATTGTTCTAACACCAACCAGACAGAGTCTCCCTACATTATATAAAGCGCATGGTTTTGTTTTAAACTAAGTACATAAAAAGCAATACCTTAGCTAAACAATGCCGTATTTAAACAAGTCCCGTCCAAACCTCTGTTCTGGCACACCACTTGCTCAATGGCTGTTAAGCGGCCCGCAGTCTTTGCGGAGCTTAAACCAGCAGAATCCCAGAGTGGTGAAACTATGCAGACCGAAACCAAGAAGACATACGACAAGCTTTCCCGGAAGATCGCACTGACCGTGATCACGGTATCACTTGCGCCTTTGATTCTTGTGGGCGGTCTTATTTTCGACCAGTTCCGGTCCATCTACCGGACCAAGGTTTATGCCCACCTCGCCGAGGTGGTCGATAAGCAAAAAGACAACGTAAATAATTTCCTGAGCGAGAAGCTCGCCGAGGTGCAATATCTCACCCGGGTCTTCAGCTACGAAGAACTCAGTGACTCCAAAATTCTGGAGCAGACCCTGAAAGGCATGCAGCAGCAGTACGGACGCATTTTCGTGGACCTTGGAATCATTGACGAGAACGGATCGCAGGTAGCCTACGCCGGCCCTTTCGATCTGCTGAACGCCGATTACTCCAAGGCTGACTGGTACATAAATTCCCGAAATAAAAATACCGGAATCAGCGATGTGTTCATGGGCTTGCGCCAGTCGCCCCACTTCATCATCACCATCAACAACGTCAACAAAGAAGGCCGGGTATGGACCCTGCGCGCAACAATTGATTTTCTGGCCTTTTCCAATCTAGTGGAAAACATCCACATCGGCGAGACCGGGTATGCCTACATCCTGAACAATGAAGGCGTCTTTCAAACCCGGCCACAAGCCAACCGCAACCGCGAACTGGTACTGACACCCTATGAAAACATTCAGCAGCCTGCCCATGCGGAAGACGTAACCATTCAGCTGAACAAAGGCAGTGACGGTGAAAAGTATGTAACTGTCTCCTCCATGCTCAAGAATGGAGACTGGAAGCTGGTCTACCAGCAGAACATGTCCGATGCCTTTTCAGCCATGATCCGCAGTGAATTCTTCACCTTGGTAATTTTTCTATCCGGCGGATTGGCGATTATCGCCATGGCTCTTTACCTCTCCCGGAAGCTGGTCACCCATATCCAACTAATTGATGACGAAAATGAATTAATGAACCGCCAGATGGTTGAGACCGGAAAGCTTGCCTCCATCGGCGAGCTGGCCGCAGGCATTGCCCATGAAATCAACAACCCTGTGGCAATCATGATCGAAGAGGCCGGATGGGTCAGCGACCTGCTGGAAGATGAAGGCAAGGAAATGTCCTCCTACAACGAAATCAACCGCGCCCTTGAGCAGGTGCGCACCCAGGGTGGACGCTGCAAGGATATCACCCACAAACTGCTCAGCTTTGCCCGCAAGACCGACTCAAGGGTCATGAACGTCCATCTGCCGGACCTGATTGAGGAAGTCATTGAAATTTCAATGCAGCAGGCCCGTTACGCGCAGGTCAACATTTCCCTTGATCTTGACCGGGAAATGGGACCTGTCCGGGCCTCGGTTTCCGAACTGCAGCAGGTTTTTCTGAATCTTTTCAACAACGCCGTTCAAGCCATGGAGGCCGAGGGGGGAACGCTGAGCGTAACCTGCCGGGCTGAAAACGGTGAAGCATATGTTTCCGTAGCGGATACCGGTCCCGGAATACCTGCCGCAAATCTGGGCAGGATTTTCGATCCCTTCTTCACCACCAAGCCGGTGGGTAAGGGCAGCGGTCTGGGACTTTCAATCTGCTTTGGACTGATCCACCAGATGGGTGGGGAGATTGATGTTGAAAGCGGAGTGGGACAGGGAGCACGGTTCAATATCCGGCTGCCTCTACCCTCAGCAGAAATCGAACATGACGTTGAAAAGGAGGTTTAAACCATGATGGATGCAACCATTTTATTCGTGGATGATGAGGTTGGTTTTGTTGATGCAATGTCCAAGAGACTTGCCAGAAGAAACATGAAGATCCACACGGCTCATGATGGAGAACAGGCCATGAAGAGCCTTGCGGAAAACCCCGGCATTGAGGTGGTCATCCTGGATATGAAAATGCCGGGTAAGGACGGGCTTGAGGTTCTGCGCGATATCAAGCGGGATCATCCCATAGTGGAAGTGATCATGCTTACCGGGCACGCCACTGTGGAATCAGCCATCGAAGGCATGCAGAACGGTGCCTTTGATTACCTGATGAAGCCCTGCAACATCGATGATCTTGCTGAAAAGATCTGGATGGCTGCGAAGGTCTATCATGAGCACGAAGATGAAGAGGTGAAGTCCCGCATCGACGACATAACCCACCGTATGGCTTAATTCGTACGGGTAAACCGTATCCGAGGGTTTGAAAATGGTCAGCAGCAATAAACAGATAAGGCTTCTCATAGTCGATGATGAGGCCGGCTTTGCCGAAGTATTGCGCAAGCGTCTGGAGCGGCGGGGTATTTGGGTTGAAACCGCATACCGCGGTCAAGACGCGGTCAGGATACTTAAAGAAAAGCATTTTGACGTTGCCCTGCTCGATCTCAAACTCGGAGGAATGGACGGAATAGAAATTTTAAAGATTTTTAAAATGTTGGATCCGGACCTGCCGGTTCTGATGCTTACCGGGCATGGCAGTGAAAAAGCCGCTGCGGAAAGCATCAAACTGGGAGTTGCGGATTATCTTTCCAAGCCGATCGAGTTCAGCCTGCTACTTGAAAAAGTGCATCAGGCATACAACCGCAAGGAGGTGGGGCATGGAAAGGATAAAGGTTCTTCTGGTTGATGATGAAGTGGATTTTTCCCGTGTCCTTGCCCGCAGATTAGAAAGGCGGGGACTTGATGTGCTCACGGCTTCCGGAGCCGACGAGGCTTTACAGGCCTTGAAAAAAACTTCGGTGGACGTGTCACTGCTGGACATAAAGATGGACGGCAGGGACGGAATCCAGCTGCTTGGAGAAATTAAGAGGCAGTATCCCGAAACCGCGGTCGTGATGCTCACGGCCCATGCTGAATCGGACCTTATCATCTCCTGCATGGCTATGGGAGCTTGCGATTATCTCCTCAAGCCGGCTGACATTGATGAGATTGTCCGTAAACTCAAGGATGCCGTCTCAGGATACAACAACAAATGAAAATGTGAGGATAACCATGGGTTTTTTCAATCAATGGGGTAAGTTTATGATGGCCGGGGCCGGATATATGGCCCGCTGGGAAATAGACAACGCCAAAGCAATCATGGGCAGCAGAAGGCTGCGTATGCTTCTGGGGTTGATGCTCATTCCTGTAATTCTGGGCGGTATCGCCTTTGCTGACGATATCGCACCTATTCTTCCGGACCTGTTGGGTGGTAAGAAATCCTACAGTCCGGCCTTTTACAGCTTTGGAATCTTTATGGTCTCCATCGCCATCGGTCTCGGTGCTGGACTGATTACCGGCTGTATCGGTGCTGGCGGCGGATTCATCATCGCTCCTGCCCTTATGAGTGCCGGGATCAAAGGTATTCTGGCCGTCGGCACCGACCTTTTCCACATCTTTGCCAAGGCGATCATGGGCAGCGTAATTCATCGTAAAATGGGTAACGTTTCCGTATCGCTGGCAGTGGTATTCCTGATCGGGGCCATACTCGGCGCCACTGCGGGCGGTATCATCAACCGCGTGCTTTACGAGATCAACCCTGTTCTGTCTGACGCATTCATCACCACCGTGTACTCACTCATGCTCGGCTTCCTCGGCAGCTATGCCATGATTGACTACCTCAAAGCACGCAAAGCCGGTAACGGCGGCTGTGCCCACGGTGGCAGTGAAGGTGCCGACCTCGGCGCACTCTCAAAATCCCTGCAGGGCATCAACTTCCCGCCCATGGTCAAGTTCGACCATGACCTCGTACCCGGCGGGCGTCAGATCTCTTGGGTATTCCTCGTGCTTTCCGGCGCGCTGGTAGGCCTTGCCGCTGGTATCATGGGAGTCGGCGGCGGCTTCCTGACCTTCCCCATCTTCGTATACGTACTCGGTGTTTCTTCCATGACCACCGTTGGTACCGACATCTTCCAGATCGTCTTTACCGCCGGTTTTGCTTCCATCAGCCAGTACGCTATTTACGGTTTCATCTTCTACACCCTGGCCATGGGTATGCTGCTCGGTTCCCTGCTGGGTATCCAGATCGGTGCGCTGGTGACCAAGGTTGTCCCCGGAATCACCATCCGCGGTTTCTACGCCATGGCGGTACTGGCCGGATTTGTAAACCGTATCTTCGCCCTGCCCGGCAAACTCGGTGAAATGGGTTACCTGCCCATCTCCCCGGCCATGGGCAGCACACTGGACACCATCGGTATCTGGGCGTTCTTTGTGGTTATCGGAGGATTCTCCGTCTGGGTTATCGGTACCTTCCTTATGAATATCAGGAACCTCAAGGTTGAGGAGGCGCGTTAAAATGATCGTCAACAAAAAAGAATTTACCGGCGGTTTCGCTCTGCTCGCTCTCTTCTTTGCGGTGCTGGCCATCATGTTTCAGCCCATGTTCGAGGGTAAAAATGCCATGGCATACCTTGATGCCATGTACAACTCCATCTCCAAGGGATCAGTGAATTATATTCCTGACCTGCGTGAGAATGTGAAATCCATCAACGGCAAGGAAGTGAATCTGAAGCTGACCTATTCCACTGCGGTACAGGCCGAACAGTCCGCAAAGCTGTTCGAAACCGCCGGGGCGCAGACTGCCTTGAACGGCAAAGAGCTTGCTGTCAGCGGTTCCATCACAACTATCCTCAACAGCTGCCTTGATGATGCAGACCTCATGTATCACAACAAGGGCGAGGATGTTTCTGCCAAGTATGACGTAGAACCGCGCCGGGCCACCTTCAACTGGTGGACCAGTCTGGAACTCATGGAAAAGGAACTCAACGACCAGAGTGAGTTCAAAATTGCCAAGGTCTCTTCTTCTGTCATGAAGAAGGGTGTGGAAACCGCATACAATTACTATGAAATCGAACCGCTGAATATCATGGATGAGCTTTGGCTGGTCATATTCTCGCTGGTATTCTACGTGGTTTACACCTTGTGGTACGGCTTCGCCATCCTCTTTGTATTCGAAGGATGGGGCTTAAATCTCGGCCATTAAATGCGTTTACCTGATGCATTGAGCGGCTTGCACGGTCCGGCTACCTCCAGTGCCGGGCCGTGCTTCAAAACAGTCTTTAATGCTGCCTTACAATGGTTCAATTATTGTGGAAACGGTTTACTCGGACCAGATTTCCCACTATTCTTTAAGATAAGGGTACTACAATGAATCTTCAAGAATATTACGACACCATAATGCAGCTCAGCCACGGAATCGTGGTCACTTTGGACTTGAACGGGGAAATCATCCACGGCAACAACTGGCTGGAGGATCTCACCGGATACAGCATGAAAGAACTGGCCGGAAAGGACTGGTTTGAGACATTCATTGCCAGAGATGAGCGGGAAGACGCCAGAAGGGATGTCTTCAACAAAGCAAAAGAAAACAGGATTTCAAAAATTTCCGGCAATATCCGCACCCGGGGCGGCAATAAAATTTATATAGACTGGAACATTAAGCAGCTCACGGACTCCAAGTCCAATGTAGTCAGCATTCTTTGTGTCGGTCAGGATGTAACCAGCCATATGCAGCGCCAGAAAGGTCTGCTTCATGAGCGGTTTACCCTCATTGAACGCAACAAGGAACTGAACTGTCTTTTTGAAATTTCCAAGCTGGGCGGTGATCTGGACCTTGACCTGAAGGAAACCATGGAACGCATTGTCCAGATGATGCCTTCCGGATTTCAAAGACCGGAAAAGACCCATGTCCGGCTGCGTATCGGAAATTTAAGCTGGGAGACTCCGGGATACAGGAAAACGGATAATTTTATTGTGGAGGCCGTGGATGCCCACCGGGATATCCGGGGAACCATAACTGTTGCTGTCGAGGTCGAAAGAAACGACGGCAGTCCTGTGTTCATCGATGATGAAAAAGACCTGCTCATGACAGCAGCCCAGCAGATAGCTATTATTGTGGCTAAAAAAGAGATAAAGTCTGCCAAAATAGAATTGGAGCAGCAGCTGCGTCAGGCTGACCGGCTGGCCAAGATCGGGCAGTTCTCCGCCGGGGTGGCCCATGAAATCAACGAGCCGCTCTCCAATATCCTCGGTTACGCCCAGCTAGCCTTACAGACTCCGGAATTGCCGGAGCAGGTGCGCATGGATCTGGGAATTATTGTGGATTCATCTTTGCACGCGCGGGAGATTATCAAAAAACTGATGTTTTTCAGCAGGCAGTTGCCTCCGCAATTTATCCCCACGGATATTAATAAAACCATTGCCGAGGCCTTGCGCATCACCGAAACCGCTTCCAAGCGGCACAACATAGAAGTCAAATGCGACTTCGAAGCTGAACTGCCTCTGGTTCCGGCTGATCCGCAGCATATCAAGCAGGTTATCGTCAACCTTGCTGCCAATGCAATTCAGGCCATGGACTACGGCGGCACCCTACGCATCAAAACCCTCAGTGATGATAATGATGCCTATATCATAGTGGAAGATAATGGTCCGGGAATTCCCGAAGGCGAACTCAAGCAGATTTTCAATCCATTTTACACTACCAAGGATGTGGACAAAGGGACCGGGTTAGGGCTGTCTGTAGTTCTGGGGATTGTGAAAGCACATAAGGGTTTTATTCAGGTACACAGCGAACTGGGCGAGGGAACATGTTTTGAAATAGTGCTTCCTTGCCAGCAGAAAGATTCAACGGATTAATAATGACTGGAAAGATTAAGATTCTGGCTGTTGATGACAGTAAAAGCACCCTTGAAGTGCTCAAAAGAAACCTTGAATCCAGCGGTTACGAGGTGCTTACCGCATTGCGGGTGGATGAAGCCCTGCCGCTGCTGGAAGAATACAATTTTGATGTTGTCATCACCGATTACAAGATGCCGCAGGCCACCGGATTGGAACTGATCCGCCACGTGCGCGAAAACCACCGCGATGTGGAGATAATGATGATCACCGGCTATCCGTCCATTTCCGGAGCTGTGGATGCCATCAAGGACGGGGCCGGGGAATATCTGCCCAAGCCGTTTACTTCCGAAGAGTTGCTTTCGGCCATGGACCGGATCAGTGAGCGGATCAACAGACGCAAAGCTGCCGAGCCTGCAGAACAACCGGATGAAAATTTCGGCATCTACGGAAATTCCCCGCAGATGCAACTGGTGTTCAGAAGGATCGGTAAGGCCGCAGCCACCAATGCCAATGTGCTTATTTCCGGTGATTCCGGAACAGGTAAGGAGCTGGTGGCAAGGGCCGTGCACTACCACAGTGACCGCAGGGCTGCGCCCTTCGTGCCTGTAAACTGTGCAGCCATCCCGGATTCATTGGTGGAAAGTGAACTTTTCGGACATGTTAAAGGAGCATTCACCGGAGCCAAGGAAGGTCGGGCCGGTTTTTTTGAAATTGCCAACGGCGGGACCATTTTTCTTGATGAAATAGGCGATGCCAGCCCAAACATGCAGGCCAAACTACTGCGCGTGCTGCAATCCAAGGAATTCTGCAAAGTAGGTTCAAGCGTGGTCAATACCGTGGACACTCGTGTGCTGGCTGCGACCCATAAAAATCTCAAGAGGCTGGTAGACGACGGATCTTTCCGTGAAGACCTTTATTACCGCCTCAACGTGGTGGATATCCCGGTTCCTTCCCTTGCCGAACGCGGGGATGACATCCTGATCATGATCAGCAGTTTTCTGGACCGTTTTTCCAAAGCCATGCAACGGGCCACCCCGCGCATGACCGGCGAAGCTTTGCAGGCCCTGCGCAATTATTCATGGCCCGGAAACGTGCGTGAACTGGAAAACCTCATCCAGCGGCTAGTGGTCATTGTGGATCACGATCCCATCGAAGTTACCGATCTGCCAGACAACATGCGTTTCAGCCTCCCGGTGGAAGGGCGGGTGGATCGTTCCTTGCCGATGTTGAACGAGAGCATATCAAAAATGTGCTGGCCATGACCCGCAACAACAAGACCCGGGCTGCTGAAATCCTCGGCATCAACCGCAAGACCCTGCGTGAGAAATTGAAACGAATGGAAGAAGAGGGCTAATGTTAAGCCCTCATCACCAAACTTGAACTGGTTACTGAGCTGAGGCGATATATGTCACATAGCTATGCTGAAGATACTTAAAAGGACAACTTTGGATTTGCTGAAAACCGACAGCCTTCAAAGCATTGAGAAGAGCATCTGTGGGGAAAATATACCCCGGCATATCAATTAATGTACCCCCGAGCCGCAGTAAGGCGCAGTGCAGGGCAGATTCTTTTTGCTCAGGAATTTCCATATGCCGCAGGATCAGTGTTCCCCCTTTGTTGAGCGTTTTTTTTAACTTCTCTACTATCTTTTGCAGATCTTCAGCCCCGTAAAGGG
This sequence comes from Maridesulfovibrio sp., assembly GCF_965230075.1. GTDB lineage: Bacteria > Desulfobacterota > Desulfovibrionia > Desulfovibrionales > Desulfovibrionaceae > Maridesulfovibrio. Next base: position 4,161,097 of record NZ_OZ245945.1, read on the forward strand.
CATCAGATACAAAGATAATATCGTATATCCCCGCAATCTTGTCAGTAAAAGCATTGGCTTCTACGCAAGAAATACGATGCGTACTTTCGTGCTTTTGAGCTATTTTTCTAGTCTCCTGAATAACCGGGGGCAGGTCGAGAAGAGTGAGCTCCAGAGTCGAGTGCTTTTTCAACAACTCAAGGCTGAGCAATGCAGAGCCGCAGCCCACATCAAGCATTGACTGCGCCTGTGAAAAAAAAGGCTGAGTTGTTATTAATTCGGCATTTTGCTGTACAGCCCCGGCTTTTACAAAATCCACTCCAGCGGCAACTCCGGCAGCAAAAATTGATTCGTCAGAAGGCTGCTCGCACGAGACGGGACTAAGTGAACCACTTTGTCTGGAAAAGACTTCTCCGAAAATATCATGACTGAATTGAAACACCCCGCCCAAATACGAGTCGCTGGACAAAACACAGTACTTGGTAGCGTAAGCGCTGTTACAATATCCATTTTCGTCGTACTCAACCAAGCCCATACATATCAATACGTTCAACAGCCGTTCTACGCTATCCTCTGATTTATCTATGACTTCTGCTATCTCTTTAAGAGTTCTAGATTTCTCCAATTTTTCAAATATGCCGTTATCCAAAGCGGACTTGAAAGCGATGTAAGCATAATATCCGGTCTGTAGTTGAAACATGAAATCCGGCTCAGCGCTAGGTGTTGAAAATGCGCCTTCAGAGTGAAGAGAATGTCGCATACATTGCCCCTTATATAAGCGGGATTCCAGCCTTGGCCGGAATCCCCGTGGTTGATGTAATGAGAATAATTTAAAATCGATGAGTTAGACTGATCCCGGTAGAAAATCCCGGTGTTGCCACACCGTAGGCTCCACCGAAGGCACCTTTATAGTCGTGGTGTTCATTAAACAGGTTGTCCACGAACAAGTAGACATCAGTTTTTTCAAACTCCCACCCGGTTTTAGCGTTCACTGTGGCGTAAGACGGGATATAGCCATTGTTCTGGCTGTCCAGATAGACTTTGGAAGCCCCGACAACTTCACACGAATCATGAAACCGCTGTCGTGCCGGTACTGGCTACCCAAAGAGTATGTGTAGTCCGGAACATAGGGGAGCCTATTCCCTTTGTGATCACCCAAGGCATCAGTAAAATCACCAAAACGCACGTAAGTATAACCGAATGATCCGAATGCTTCCCAACCGTGCATGAGTTCATATGAACCTTCCAGTTCGGCACCGTAAGCAGTGGTATCACCAACGTTATCAATACAAGGCATTGGCGGTCCGCCAGTTTGTACATACTGCTCAATCTGGGTGTCGATCTTTCTGTTGATGAACACTGCTGCGTTTAATTTTGCAGTTCCGTCCAAAAAGGTATTCTTTGAACCAAACTCCAGAGACCAGATGCTTTCCTCATCAAACTTATTTTTCCCGTTTGGCGGGGTGTAGGCATTATATCCGGCAGCCCTGAACCCGCGGGAAAGGCTTGTATAAAGATTGTTGGTGTCGGTTAAAGAATATTCCAGAGCCACTTTGGGGGAATAGGTGAACCATGAATCTGAATCTTTGTAGCCGATGATATCTTTAAAATCCGTAGTATAGTAATCGACGCGCATCCCGGCAGTGAAAGCCCAGCGTTCCGCAAAGGGGATAGTAAGTTGCCCGAAAGAAGCATAGGTGCAAGTCTCATCCTTTGCATAATGGGCCATGTTCAGGTTAGGCATCTGATACTGCACCTTACGGTCGTAATAATCTCCCATGACACCGAGAACCATGGAAAAATTATCCGATTCGTAGTTGGCGCGTATCTCCTGACTCAAATCTAGATACTTGTCATTTTTATAGGTTTCCTGCATCGGCATGGTCGAAAAGTCGTAGTCGATGAGATAATCCGCGTCGGTATAACGCCTGCTGGTAACAGAAGTAAGCTTCCACGCATCATTAAGATCGTAATTGACCGTCAGTGCCTGCTGATCAATGGCACTTCTGTTGTATCCCGGAGTATCAGTATCGACCTGTCTGGGAGTGTCGGTGGGGTACGGATACATGCCAAACGTACCTTCATCGAACTTTTGCATGGATGCGAACAGGCTCATTTCAAGATCCTTGGTCGGGGTATAGCGCATGGTCGCCTGTCCGGAATAGTTTTTCTTGTCATCGATCTCTTCGCCATCATTTATATTCTTTACCCAGCCGTTCTTCTGATAGATCTGTCCTGCCCCACCTAAGTAAAGCGTATCTTCCAGCAGTGGACCGGATAAGGCCGCCTGCACGCGAGCCATCTCACGGGTTCCTCCTTCCAGTGTGGCCTTAGCTTTGAGTGAATCATCGGGTTTGCGGGTAACGATGTTAATAACCCCGCCTTCCGAGTTTCGGCCGTAGAGTGTTCCCTGAGGCCCCCTTAAAACTTCAACTCGTTCAATGTCATAAAGCTGCGCAACATAACCGAGGTTTGATGTAACCGGAATCCCGTCGATATAAAGCGCGACAGCAGAAATATTGTTATGCGGATCAGAGGTGGCACCACGGATGGTTGTAAGGTTGATCATATCCATTCCGGGCGAAAAAATACTCATGTTCGGAATGCGGTCAGTCAGATCTTTTATAGACAACAGCCGGGCATCCTCGACTTCAGTTGCAGGAATAACCGAGATACTGCTGGGGATATCCTGAACATTCTCTTCCTTTTTCTGGGCCGTTACAGTGACAGCATCTAACTGCACAGATCTGCCATGTTCTGCATGGGCTGACGATACCCATGTAAATAATAATATGGCTGCAAACAGTGAAACCTGCCTGCATAACACACCATTCCTCATTTCCTTATCTCCTGTATTTGTGATTAATGTGTCTTGTTGATATTCTCTATCGATTAGAAGACAGCACATCTGCTCACAAACGGATAAGCATCGTCCTCGCGCGGATTTGTTGAAAACAGGAATCAAAAAATAGAACAGCCCCCGTATTTTTACGAGGGCTGAAAATTATTCCGGATTATGAACGGCTGATTCTTCGCCGCTTACTCAACCGGTATTCACTGGGCTTGACCCCGAAACGATCATAGAAAGCTTTGCTGAAATGTCCAAGATTTGAGTACCCGATCATACCGGCAACTTCGGTAACGTTAAGGTCCCCCTGCTCCAAATAATTGCGGGCCTTGTCCAACCTATAGTCCCGGAAATATCCAAATACAGTGGTACCGAACACAGCCCGGAAACCGCGTTTCAATTTGAAATCATTCAACCCTACAGAATGAGCCAAAGCAATAAGACCCGGCGGGTCTTCCAAACTGCGAACTAAAGTGTCACGCGCGGCATAAATCTTCTCAACATCTGAAGGAGACAGACTGCACTGGGCGCAGGCACCTTTGCTCCGGCAACTCTGCTCCCATTCTGCGAGTTGCACAGCTATAAGTTCAAGGCAAATGGATTCAATAAACAATGAACTGAAGGACTCTAATTCTTGTCTGTTCAACAAACGATGCAGGAGCATTGTTTTAGTTGGAGACTCCTGACCCCGCTGCATAAACGGATAACTGTTTTTCTGATTGATATAATTCTTTATCTGCACAGGGACATTGCAAGCCCCACTCTCTATGTACCGTAATAGTATTTCCGGGGGGGCAAAAAGCGAAACCGAGCAATGCTCCGAATTTTCTAAATATTCAAGAACCCCACGAGTTTCAGGATAAAATCCGATTGCATTATTTCCCGCTGTAAACTCCAGACTGTCTATGGCACCGCCATCTTTAAATACTGATCTTGTAGACCCAGAGATCTGATACCCAAAAACTAAAGGGGAGCTTTCAATCTCGAAATCAGTTCTGAAACTTTCAGTTACGGAGAAACTATCAATGGAAACGGAAATACCTGAAGGCAAAGAAGTATGCATATTCCGGGATTGATTCATCTTTATCCCGGAGTGGCCGTGCGCTGAAAACTGTTTCGCTTCTTTCATAATATCTCCAGCTCCGCATCTATCGAAAATGAATATCAATGTCAATTAGCTAAATTTATACCCCACCATGGCTGCATACCGTGCAAACAAGGCAATAAAAATCCTTACAAAGCATTTTTTCTTTAAAGAGCAGAAATTAAAAAATACATGAATACTAAAGTGGTATACTGGACTGAGTTCACCTTGGGAAATACTGTAAAGCAGTTACAAATAACCCCCGCCGTGCTCACGCACAGCGGGGGTTTCTTATTCACATATATTTTTAAAATTCTTAACCTATCAAAACCGGAAGATTACGCATACTATCAACGCCGATACGGGACTGAATATATTCCGCATGACTCATGAGCCAATCGCCATCGGCAAAGGAAAGCCCAGCCTGACGAAGCTGGGCCACGCATTCCACGCAGACAGCTTCAATATTGACTTCCAGAACCTTGGGGTCGTTGGCACCGGCGGCGTTGTATGAATCCATCAAGATCTTCAGCTTTGCCAGCACGCGCTGGGCAGTAGGAAGCTCCTGACAGGCCCGGAAGGACCATTTGTAGAACGGCATATACTTTTTACTCAGCAGGAACTGCAGAGAAAGAGCAGCTTCCACAAACTTGGAAAGAGCCTGCAAAGCTGCAACCGCATCACCGCGCTTGGCAGTACGCAAGAGGTTGTACTGTCCGCTCTGGGCCATTGTTCCGCAACGTGCGGCAATCTTCTTCAAGCGCACATCTTCGGGGTAGTAATCCAACAAAGTCTGGCGGTAGGCGGAAAACTCGCCGCAATCATCGCGGAAAACCTCACCATTAGTGCAGGTAGCCAGAAAATGCTCTGGGATTGCGAACCATTCCTCCACACTCTGCGGAGGACGCTTGTAACGGGTAAATTTGCTATAAAATTCACCGATGCCAAACAAACCGCAACGTCCGATCCTCTTCTCAGGAACCATACGGCTGGGGACGCCCTCAAAGGTCTCAGGCAGGAAATTTAAAACACCTTCCAGCCGTCCACGCAGTGCTTCCAGTTTATCATCCGGGCACCAGAAACAAAAAGCCGGCCCCCAGTCATGGTCCCGAGAATGTTCGTCATCAAAGCCGAAACACTCGGACCCCTCACCTACCAGCCCCACGGCCAGATGTTCAAAAACATCCGGCATGGTTTTTTCCATCATAGGAGCCGCACAGCGGCGGTAGAATTCTCTTGAAAGCTCAAGTCCCTGCATTATTCCACCGTAACACTCTTAGCTAAGTTCCTGGGCTGGTCGACGTCCTTACCAAGGTAATCGGCAGTTTCGTAAGCAAAGAGCTGCAGCGCCGGAAGGGCGATGAAAGTGTTCAGCGGCCCCCATACTTCGGGTAGGGACCAGCTGTGTTCCACGTCGAGATCAACGCCGGGGTTGGTCAGGGCAATGATTTCGCCGCCACGGGCCTGAACTTCCACGAGGTTAGATTTTACCTTGGGGAAAAGTTCATCATTGAGGGCCATGGCAAAGGAGGGGAACTTGGGGTCGATGAGTGCGATGGGACCGTGCTTCATCTCGCCGGAAGCATAACCTTCAGCGTGGATATAGGAAATTTCCTTAAGCTTGAGCGCGCCTTCAAGGGCCAGCGGGAAATAGAGTCCGCGACCAAGGAAGAAGAAGCTGTTGGCTTCGGAATACTCACGGCTCAATTCCTGAGCACGACTGCGCATGGCCGGCAGGGCTGTTTCAAGGATTGACGGGATGCTGCGCATATCCTGAGCCGCACGGCTGTAGGTAGTGGCATCAATCACGCCCTTTTTCTTACCCCAGTAAAGGGCCAGCAGCAGAAGTGCTGTTAGCTGACTACACATGGCCTTGGTGGAAGCCACACTGATTTCCGGTCCGGCCTGAGTGTACATAACGTAATCAGATTCGCGGGCTACGCTGGAACCTACAACGTTACACAGACCGATAATGGACAGCCCTTTCTCCTTAGCCAGCTTGATTCCGGCAAGAGTGTCCGCAGTTTCACCGGACTGGCTGATTGCCAGCGCCACGCCGCCCTTGGCAAGCAGGGGGTCGCGGTAACGGAACTCGGAGGCAATCTCCACTTCCACCGGAATCTTGGCCCACTGCTCGATGAGGTATTTGCCCCAGAGTCCGGCATGGTAAGAGGTTCCGCAGGCAATGATATGCAGCCTTTCCGGGGGTTCCATACCTTCTACTTCCGGCAGGACAATTTCATTCTTGGCCTGATCAACACGTCCGGCCAAGCAATCGGAAATAACCTTGGGCTGTTCGAAAATTTCTTTGATCATGAAGTGCTTGTGCCCGCCCTTCTGCGCGGCCTGCACATCCCAGTTGATGGTCTTGATTTCTTTTTCCACCGGCTCAAGGCTCTCGGCATTGAACACTTCCCAAGAAGAGGAGGTGATCTTGACCAGTTCGCCGTCTTCAATGAAAACAACTTCGCGGGTGTAAGGCAGGAATGCGGGAATGTCGGAAGCAACAAAATTTTCACCAGTACCAACACCCATGACCATGGGGCTGGCAACACGGGCAGCATAAACAGTGCCCGGCTCATCAATAGAGACCACAGCAATAGCGTAAGCGCCTTCAACCTGTTTCAAGGCCCATGAGATGGATTCCAGCATGGAGGGATTGTGCTTACGGCCCTCGGCAATGAGGTTACAGAGCACTTCGGAGTCAGTATCGGAGCGGAACTCGTAGCCCTTGGCGAGGAGTTCAGTCTTGATTTCCTGATAGTTCTCGATGATCCCGTTATGGATCATGGCAATGTTCTTTTCGTAGTCCAGATGGGGATGAGCGTTGCGTTCAACAGGCACACCGTGAGTTGCCCAACGGGTATGTCCGACACCGAAAGTGGAGTTGGTTACGTTTTTCTGGGCCAGCTTTTCATCAAGGGCGGCCAGTTTGCCTTCGGCACGGACCAGTTCGATTTCCTTGTTCTGCACAGTGGCAACGCCCGCAGAATCATAACCGCGGTATTCAAGACGTCTCAGGCCTTCAACGATAAGGGGAACAGCAGGACGGTGCCCTGCGTATCCGATGATTCCACACATATATGATCTCCATTATTGGATGCGCTACGCGCTTTTTATTGAAAGAGTTTGCCTCCGGCGGCTTAAACCCTTTTGAAAAAGGGTTTAAGAATCCCAAAACCTTTTATTAAGCTTCGCTGTTTTGGGGTGCAGAGACATCTTTAATTCTAACGAAATTTTATTTGCTGATTTTTTCTTGGAAATCTGCCCATTGCTCCATAAGTGCACGCAGGGCCTTACCGCGATGAGAACGCGAATTCTTGTCTTCGCGGGTCATTTCCGCTGCCACACAACCGGATTCAGGATCAAAGAACAGAGGATCGTAGCCGAAGCCCTGCTTTCCGGTCAGTTCAAAAGCAATACGGCCCTCCCATTCTCCACGGCTCTGGATGCGGATGTTATCAGGGGTAGCTGCTACCATTACACAGACAAAGCGGGCTGTGCGCTTTTCTTCGGGCACACCGTCCAACTCTTTAAGCAGCAGGGCATTATTCTTTTCGGGAGTGGCATCTTCACCGCTGTAACGGGCGGAATAAACACCGGGACGGCCTCCGAGAGCATCGACTTCAAGGCCGGAATCATCGGCAACAGCAACCAATCCGGTCAGGTTAGCAACGGTCTGGGCCTTGATAATGGCATTTTCAAGAAAGGTCTCACCCGGTTCGGGAATTTCCCCGATTTCAGGAAATTGATCCAGACCTTTTACTTCCAGACCCAGATCTTTAAGAAGCTCATCAAACTCAGCAATTTTGCCTTTATTTGTAGTGGCAAGAACAACTGTTTTCAAAACAATCTCCCGGAAAAATTTATCGCAAGTTTAACATCTAACAGACTAAAACAACTAAGGATTGCAAAAGGCCTATAGCCGTTAGGCAAGAAGCTTTGCTTCGAGTCTTACGGATACAGAGAGCATAGCGGATTATCCCCTTTGCCCGCCGGAGGCGAAATCAGTTTATCCAAACGCGCGCAGCGCATCAAAACAAAACCTCGTAGAGCCGCCGGAAGCAATCATGAAATATACTGAAAGTGTAATACGCTGTAGAGCTTGTTTAGGCAACCGGAGCTTTGCGCAACAACAGGGCTACGCTGGTTCCTTTCCCCGGGCGACTGGCAAGTTCCACTTCTCCGCCGAACTCTTCCATGATCTTCTTGACCATGGGCAGTCCGAGGCCGTTGCCGTTGACCTTGCTGGAGTAAAAAGGATCAAAGACATGGCTACGAATTTCGTCATCAATTCCGGGCCCGCTGTCGCGCACCTCCAGCCAGACATGTTTACCGCTTATACCGCTGGAAATCTTCAACCTACCGCCTTCGGGCATGGCTTCCATGGCATTCTTGACCAGATTAATCAGGCACTGGCGAACCTGCTCCACTCCCCCGACACCCAAGGGTTGAAACGGATCAAGGTCCATTTCCACCTCGATTTCCTGTAACTGGCAGCCAAGGGAAAGAAGCTGCATGGCATCGGCGGCAACCCGGTTAACGTCAATGCTGTTCTTCTGCACATCTCGTGAACGTACAAAACTAAGGATGCTCTTGAGCAAACGGTCCAGTCGCTGGGCCTCTTCAAGAATGATCTGAATCTTCTCCCGCCCGGAAGAATCAATGCTCTCATTTTTAATCAACACCTTGGCAAAACCACCCATAGCCATGAGTGGGTTACGGATCTCATGAGCAATATAAGCTGAAAGCTCACCAACAGTCGCCATGCGCTCGGACTGCTGCAAACGTTGCTCAATCATGGTCCGCTCGGTGATATTCCGGCAGATAACCACCAACTGGACCACGTTATCCCTGCCCTCTTCAATGATGGGATATACATAGAGACGATAAAATTGCATCTTGCCCAGCTCATCGCTCTCGGAAAACATCAATTCTTCATTGTGACGCTGCATGGCAGGAACGTCTATAAAGCCACTCTTGAGCGGACAAAGGGACGACAGGGAATCGTAATATTTAAGCGGATTTTCACCTTGAAGATCAATAATTGGTTTCCCGGCCCGCTCGGAAAAATGGTTGTTACAATCCATAATCAGCCCATCGGAACCAACGATCATAATATCTTCAGGGAACTGATCCACCACGGACTTAAACAGGGCCTGCGTCTGCATGAGATTGGCCTTGCAGGCGATCCATAAACGGTCAGTGGCATGTAAACGCAGGAAAAACCGGGCTGCGGGAAGCTCCACAAGAGTAACTTCCGGCGGCAGAGAAGCACGCAATCTACCGACCATTTCCGGTTCACCGGAAAGTTCGAAAACCATATCTATGGAAGGATGAGCGGAAAGCATGGATTCCACGTCCGCATAAAGAGGAAAATCATGACCGTCCTGCAGGGGGTTACCGGACTCATCTATGAGAACCCCGGCTTCAATACTTACACCTGCGGCATCGCGGCTGCTTTCGTGCAGCAGCAACGAAAGAGCGGAAACTGCAAAAGACCGCCCCACAATCCCGATGCAGTCTTTTTTTATATCAATAAAATCTTCAAGCATTACTGCTCCGTCCCGGCCCCATGGTTCAAAAAGCACTTCCAAGATAAACTATTTTCCCTGAAATGGGTAACCCTAATGCCATTAATTAGCTCTTTGCACTTGCAGGCGAATAGGTTAACCATTGCCGCACAAGGAATACTGACCTATAAAAATAGCATCCGTAAATTTCATTGCAAACGAAATCAGAAATATGAATATGACTAAAACCAGAATTTATACCATCAGCCTCGGCTGCCCCAAAAACAGGGTTGATACAGAAAGAATGCTCGGTGCATTCGGCGACAATATGGTCGCAGCTCCCACTGCTGAAGAATCAGACCTCGTGCTGATCAACACCTGCGGATTCATCGGCCCTGCCACTGAGGAGTCAGTGGAGACCATCCTTGAGGCAGCCGATGCCATCAAGGACTTGACCCCGCGCCCGGTGCTGGCTGTGGCCGGCTGTCTGGTCAGCCGTTATGGCAAACTGACCGAACAGATGCCGGAAGTGGATCTCTGGCTCTCCACCCATGAGCTGGACCAGTGGCCTGCGCTTGCAGCCAAAGCCCTCAGCAAAGAATTACCAGTAGTACAGCAAAGGGCCATCAGCACCGGTCCGGCTTACGCCTACCTGAAGATCAGCGAAGGCTGCTCCCACTCCTGTAGATTCTGCACCATTCCCTCCATCCGCGGTCCCCATGTGAGCCGCAAGCTGGACGGACTGGTGGAGGAAGCCCGCTACATCCTTGATCAGGGCGTACCGGAGCTGGTTGTTGTGGGACAGGATACCACGGCTTACGGCTCAGACCTTGACGATAAGGAAACAAACCTTCGCGCACTGATAGAAAAGCTGCTCCCGCTCAAGGGAATGGAATGGCTGCGGCTCATGTACCTCTATCCCGCAGGATTGACCGATTCCATGCTTTCCTTCCTTGCACAGGCCGGAAAGCCGCTGCTGCCTTATTTTGATATTCCCATCCAGCACGCCCACCCGGATGTGCTTTCATCCATGGGACGCCCCTTTGCCCGCGACCCGCGCAAGGTCATCGACCGGGTCCGCAAGCACATCCCTGATGCGGTACTGCGCACCAGCATCATTGTGGGCTACCCCGGTGAAACTAAGGAGCACTTCAATACGCTGGTTGATTTTGTGAAGGAAACACGGTTCCAGAATCTCGGAGTGTTTGCCTATCAGCCGGAAGACGGCACCCCGGCCGGGGAAATGGAGCAGCTACCTGAGGAACTGCGCGAAGAACGTAGAGAGCGGCTCATGAAAGTGCAGTCTGAAATCAGCCGCGAAATCCTCGAAGAGAAAGTCGGGGAGACAATTCAGGTGCTGGTGGAAGAGCCCAACGACGAGTGGCCCGGACTGTTCAACGGACGCGTCTGGTTTCAGGCCCCTGAGGTAGACGGCATCACTTACGTCAGCGCTCCTGAAGACGGCATGGAGCTGAAACCCGGCATGATGGTCGAAGCAGAGATAGACAATGTCACTGACTATGATCTGGTGACTCTGGTTAAATAAGAACATTATCGGACAGCCTGTCCGCTATGCCCCCCGCAGGTCATCCTGCCGGGGGCTTTTCTTTTTTCATGAGTTAACCCTTTCTTAACCCCGGAGAGCGATACAGGATTGCCAGCTTCCTGCCTGACTTTAGCAGGAAAGTTATTGTTTTGGATTCTATTTGATTAAAAGAATGAACCGGGAGTCTCATTTTGAAAAATAAATTTCCTAATCACGTCCTGTTGTTAATTATTCTTATGGCAGTCCTTGCCGGATGCGATTCCAACCTTGACGCAACAGCGCAGGAATCCGGGGCAGAACCACAGGCCACTCAGGTGGAGTTGGCTGTGGTGCAAGCCGGACCGTATACCCGTACAGTGGAACTTCCGGGAAGAATTTCCCCCTGCCGGGTTGCCGAGGTTCGAGCCCGTGTTCCCGGCATTCTTTTAAGCCGTGACTTTGAAGAAGGCAGCGATGTAACAAAGGACCAACAGCTATTTCATATCGAACCCGCCAGTCTCGAAGCTGTGCTGGCAGAAGCAAAAGCTGACCTTGCTCAGGCCGAAGCAACATTGCGGGACAAATCCCTTACAGCCCGCCGCTACGCATCACTGGTAAAATCCAAATCCGCCAGCCAGCAGCAGTATGATAACGCCTTGGCTGATTACAGGGTTGCCGAAGCGGTCAAAACTGCAGCACAAGCCAAGGTCAAGACCGCAGCATTGAATCTCAGTTATGCCACAGTCGTTGCTCCGATTTCCGGACGTGCCGGAAGGGCGCAGGTTACTGAAGGCGCACTGGTAGGACAAAACGAAGCCACCCATTTGGTAACCATCCAGCAACTCGATCCTATTTATGCGGATATCAATCAGCCTGTTGCCGATTATCTCAAACTTAAAGCCGCCATGAATCAAAATGGGGAAAAAGAAGAATCCGGTGCAAAGGTGACAGTTGAAGTCGAAGAAGTCGGCTACCGCCAGCAGGGCAAGCTCCTCTTTTCCGATGTTACTGTTGATCGTCGCACCGGGCAGGTCTCCCTGCGCAGCCTCTTCCCTAACGCAGAGGGCATGCTCCTGCCGGGTATGTTCGTACGTATCAAGATTGATCTGGGGACTGAGCCGAATGCCATATTTATCCCCCAACGCGCGGTAATCCGTTCTGCCGAAGGACAGGCACAGGTTTATGTTGCCAACAAAGCTGGGCAGGCCGAACTGCGTGCAGTCAAGACCGGACTCATGGACAACGGACGCTGGCAAATCCTTGACGGCCTCAATGATGGCGAAAAAATCGTGATCAACGGCATCGACAAAATCCGCCCGGGCGCGCTGCTGGCCGGGGCTGAAGCTCCCACTTCTGCTGAAAATAGTTAATCCGCAGAATCAAGGCAATCCCTGTATTTAAAAGGCTTAAACAACGAGGGATTCCAAAGGGGCCTAGCTCCTTTGGCCGCCGGAGGCGAAACCAAGTCGTCTAAAAGCGCGAAGCGCATCAAAATATCAGGTTAAAATATGTCCAGATTTTTTATCGACCGCCCCAACTTCGCATGGGTTGTGGCTATCTTCATCTGCCTTGCCGGGGTACTGGCAATTCCGGGCCTTTCAGTGGAAAAATTCCCGCAGGTCGCCCCTCCGCAGATCTCAGTTTCAGTCAGCTATCCCGGTGCATCAGCTTCAACCATCAACGATTCCGTTGTTTCACTTATTGAAGAAGAATTAAATGGTGCCCGCGGATTGCTCTACTACGAATCATCCAGCAGCTCCACCGGCTCTGCCGATATCACTGTTACTTTCAAACCCGGTACAGACCCCAACCTTGCACAGGTTGATGTACAAAACAGGCTCAAAAAAGCTGAAGCTCGTTTGCCGCAGACTGTAAAGGATCAGGGAATCACCGTGGAACAGGCTAATGCCGGGTTCCTCATGGTTTATGCCCTTACCTACAAGGAAGGCAGTGAACACAAGGACGCGCAAGCCCTTGCAGACTTGATGGCCCGGGGAATCAACAATGAAATCCGCCGCGTGGAAGGCGTGGGTAAAGTACAGTTCTTTGCTTCAGAAAGTGCCATGCGAGTCTGGGTTGATCCCCAAAAATTGCTCAGTTACGGGCTTTCCGTAGCCGATGTAAACAGCGCCATCGCATCCCAGAATGTGCAGGTTCCGGCTGGCAGCTTCGGTGACCGCCCGGTAGCCTCTGATCAGGAGCTGACCGCAACTATCAAGGTGCAGGGACTGCTTTCCACCCCTGAAGAATTTGGACGCATTGTATTGCGGGCCGAGCTTGACGGTTCAGTGGTCCGTTTATCTGACGTGGCCCGCATTGAGCTGGGACCGGAATCCTACAATTTTGATTCCCGTCTGAACGGTCGCCCCTGTTCTTCTGCTGCGGTGCAGCTTGCTCCCGGAGCTAACGCACTGGGAACCGTTGAGCGTGTCCGTGAGCGGCTCAAGGAGCTTTCCGTTTCATTTCCCGCTGATGTGGAAGTAAAAATCCCCCTTGATTCTTCCCGCTTTGTGGGTGTTGCCATTGAAAAAGTACTGCACACCCTGTTTGAAGCCATCGCCCTTGTTTTTATAGTCATGTTCCTGTTTTTGCAGAACTTTCGCTACACGGTCATCCCGTCCATTGTTGTGCCGGTCTGCCTGTTCGGAACCTTTGCGGTCATGTCACTGCTCGGTTTCTCCATCAATATGATGACCATGTTCGGTATGGTTCTGGCCATCGGTATCCTTGTGGATGACGCCATTGTTGTGGTTGAAAACGTGGAACGAATCATGAGCACTGAAGGACTGCCTCCCCGCGAGGCCACCATCAAGGCCATGAAACAGATTTCCGGTGCTATTGTGGGTATTACCCTGGCCCTCTGCGCGGTATTCATGCCCCTTGCTTTCATGGACGGTTCAGTTGGTGTAATCTACCGCCAGTTCTCCATGGCCTTGGCGGTATCCATCCTCATTTCCGGTTTTCTGGCCCTGACCATGACCCCGGCCCTCTGCGCCACTATCCTCAAGCCCATTCCCAAAGGGCACCACGAGGAAAAGAAAGGCTTCTTCGGCTGGTTCAACCGCACCTTCGACCGTTTAGGTAAACGTTATGAACGGCTGACCTCATTCGTCACCGGACGTACCGGACGGATGATGTGCATTTATATGGTTATTCTCGGAGTGCTCGGCTTCAGCTTCATGCGTTTGCCGGAATCCTTTGTGCCCACAGAGGATCAGGGGAACTTCTTTGTCAGCATCCAGCTGCCTCCCGGAGCAACCTATTCACGCAGCCTTGAAGTTGTGAAGGGCATGGAGGATTACTTTAACTCCCGTCCGGCGATCAATTCCGCTTTTTCTGTTCTCGGTTTCAGCTTTTCCGGTAACGGCCAGAACGCGGCCATCGGTTTCCCGGAACTCAAAGATTGGTCCGAACGTGGAAAAGGACAGTCCGCCCAGGATGAGGTGCTTTCCGCCAACATGAATCTGTCATCCAATCTGGACGGCATGATCTTCGCCGTTAACCCGCCCGCAGTGGACGGTCTGGGTAATACAGGCGGTTTTTCCCTGCGTTTGCAGGACCGAGGCGGACTGGGTCTTGAAGCTTTGAACAAAGCGCTTAGGACCGTGCTGCAAAAGGCCAATGAATCTCCGGTGATTGCCTATGCCATGCAGGAAAGCCTGCCTGATGCACCGCAGCTCAAACTTGAAATTGACCGCCAGAAGGCCGAAACCCTCGGGGTCAGCTTCAGCACCATCAGCACCGCTCTTTCCAGTGCCTTCGGCTCCAACATGGTCAATGACTTTGTAAATGCCGGACGCGTACAGCGAGTGGTGGTGCAGGCCGGGGGAGAATACCGCAAAACCCCGTCCAGCCTGAACAACCTTTACGTGCCCAACTCCGCAGGCGGACAGGTGCCGCTCTCCTCACTGGTGCGCATGGTCTGGGAAACCGGTCCGGTGCAGATTGCCCGCTACAACGGCTATGTTGCCGCCAAAATCTCCGGTGACGCGGCTCCGGGCTACAGTTCAGGTCAGGCCATGGCTGAACTGGAGCGGATTGCCGACTCCCTGCCGCTGGGCATCGGTTATGAATGGACCGGGCTTTCCTATCAGGAAAAAGCCGCCGGGGCGCAGGCTCCCAAGTTGATTTCACTTGCCCTGCTGGTGGTTTTTCTGCTGCTGGTGGCCCTTTACGAGAGTTGGGCTATTCCGTTCTCGGTAATGATGGTCGTGCCTATCGGCGCCTTGGGTGCGGTGGCTGCGGTCACTGCTGCTGGCATGGCTAACGATGTCTACTTCAAGGTTGGTTTGATCACCATCATCGGCCTTGCTGCAAAGAACGCCATCCTCATTGTAGAGGTTGCCCGGGAGATGGTCATGGACGGTTCCGGTGTACGCGAAGCTGCAATCAAGAGTGCCCGCTTACGTTTCCGGCCCATTATTATGACTTCCATGGCTTTTATCCTCGGTGTTATCCCGCTTGCCGTGGCAACCGGAGCCGGAGCTGCCAGCCAACAGGCCATCGGTACCGGGGTTATCGGCGGCATGCTCAGCGCAACCCTGCTGGGAATCATCTTCGCCCCTGTGTTTTTTGTCTGGGTCTTGTCCATTGTGGACCGGATCAGGAACAGGAAGACCTCCCCTTTATCTTCCGAATCTGCGGCTGAAGGTCTTTAACCCTACCTTTAGCAGGCCCTGACAATTCTTTGTAAACCCCGCCCGCAAAGGCTATACTTGTTTCCGACAAGCAAGCAGCCTGCGGGCAGGGGAAGGATTTTTTATGAATATACATGTGCTGGTGGTGGAAGATGACTTTGATCTTGCCGCATCCCTGATCGAATATCTGGAACTTGAAAATATTATCTGCGACCATGCAGGCAACGGGGTCCACGGAGTGGAACTGGCCGCCAAAGGCGCTTATGACGTGATCCTGCTCGACGTCATGCTGCCGATGATGGATGGCTACGGGGTCTGTGAAACCCTGCGCCGCCAAGGCGTGGATACTCCCATTCTCATGATCACCGCCCGCGATACCCTAGACGACAAAGTCAACGGATTTGAAGCGGGTACTGACGATTATCTGGTCAAACCCTTTGCCCTGAAGGAACTGCTTTTCAGGGTCAGGGCCCTCGCCAAAAGACGCAGCAGCCAACCACGCAAATATACTCTGGCTGATCTGGAATTTGATATGGAAAAGCAGGAAATCCGTCGGGCCGGACAATTGCTGAAATTGGCCCCCAAGGAAACTGCCCTGCTGGAATGTCTGTTCAAGGCCAGTCCGGGAGTGGTTCCGCGCGAAGAACTGATCCGCTTTGTCTGGGGGGATGAAACCCCGGAAAGCAACAGCCTGAAAGTACATATGCACAAATTACGGCAGAAAGTGGACAAACCTTTTGATTTCCCCCTGATTAAGACCATCGCAGGCTCCGGCTTTGCACTGAGGAAGGACAATGAATTCTAAAACAAGCATCAGGAGATCCATAATCATCCTGATAATAGTAATTTGTACTTTTCTTGTACTCAGCTATTCCTTTCTGCTCAGGTTTTATCTTGGACGCGGGCTGGATTTTTCATCAGAATTTTATATCAAGAGGATGGCCCGTGAATATCTGGCAGATGTCGACAAGAACAATAACGCTTTGAGAAATGGATCAGATGAAGTCCACATCTATTCCAGCTATGACCTCCTCCCGGAAGCCCTGAAGCGGAAGTACCCTGAATCTGAAGTTAAGGTAAATAAATTCCTGACATACTATACCGACGAAATAGGCTATCAACTGTACCGATTCGAAAGGTCCGACGGTCTGGACAGATTTCTGGTCTTCTCTTTTGACGAACGCAAGATACCTGACGAAGTAAAACAATGGTTCGATAAATATGTCCTGTATATTCCGGCTGGACTCGGCTTGCTTAGTGTCGGGATGATTGTTTTGCTGGCTGTTTTTCTAATCAGACGGGTTGCCGGACCAGTTGAGGAGCTTGGCAGATGGGCCGGCAATATGGATATCAACAATCCGGAAGGCCATGAGATTAATTTTAAATATGAAGAGCTGGATCAACTGGCCCACCTGCTATGGAACAACATGAAACGCCTCAGCGAAGGCGTGGAGCGGGAAAAACGTTTCCAGAAATACTCCAGTCATGAGCTGCGCACTCCCATTGCCATTCTGCAAAATAACCTTGAGCTTCAGGAACGGCTGGGCATTGAAGAAAATGAACGCTTGAAGCCTTCATATCTGCGTATGCGCAAGGCCGTCGCCGGAATGCGTCATTTGACCGAAACCCTGCTCTGGGCCAGCCGAGAGAGCCGGGACCCGCTCCCGGAAGAGGATGTAGATGTTTCTGCGGAAATTTTACGCACGGTGGGAGAAAATCGCTACCTTCTGCAATCTAAAGAAGTTGACCTGAAACTCAACCTTGAACAATTCAACGTAACTATGCCTTTGCGAGCTTTTCAGATTCTGCTCAGCAATATAATCCGCAATGCCTTTCAGTATAGCTTTGAAGGGGAGATACGTATTCTTTTGCAGCAGGGCATTCTTGAAGTCAGCAATTTAAGCTGTCCTGATGTCAGGGATGGTAAAACCGAATCTTTCGGGCTGGGCTTGCAGCTGACGACTCAACTGGCGGAACGGCTGGGCTGGGAATTAAACCTTGCAGAGCAGGATGAGAGATTTGTGGTCAGGGTGGATTTAAACTGAGTCCTACATATCAATGATTTCTACTTCACGATTTTTAAGCTCAGGCAATCCTTCATAAGAAGCGAGAATTTTGGCGCCCTCTCCCACGTAACGGCTTATCTCATCGACAAGTTTACTTCGCTTGCAAAGCATATTTTCCGGAGAATAAATCATCCCGCCTTTGCCTTGAAGCTCAAGCGAAAACTTCAACCCGGCCTGCGGGGTCATTTCTTTTGGACCCTGATCGCCTTCCTGACCAACCACAGTAAGCACTGCTTTCTTCAAGATTTCCCGGTTTTCCCAGAAACTTCTGTTCAGTTTTATGATTTCACCATTACTGAGTTCCAGCTTCGCAGGGGAAATGCCTTTAAAGAATTTGTATCCTGAGGAAAGGACCGGACGGGGCGTTTTTCCACCGATTGAACAAATGGCGTATGACCCTAATGCGGCAAACACAGCAAGGCCAATGATCAAAAAAACAATTTTTTTCAGCTTGGGATTCACGACTCAAAACCTGTTTCTTAACAAGACTTAATGTTCGAAGAAACAGGTTATTACCGAATTAAGACAAACCAATCAAGCACGTATGTATTATAAAATCATAACTAGCTGTCATTACAGCGAACTATCTTAGCATCAGCCTGTTCTTTACGCTCATAAGCTGCGGAGGCCTCCACGGCATCGGCCCATGAATCAAAACGTCCGAAACGAACACAATACCATTTACGGTTATTGGCAGATGGGACCTCGACCACATAAGCCTCATAGCCCTGTCCGGCCAGACGCTTGCGCACCTTGGATGCGGATTTTTTCTTACGATTGGAGCTGACCTGCACTGCGTAGTTGACCGGCTTGAGTCCGGCACTAATCTTAGGTGCAGGCTTGGCTCTCTTGGCAACTACAACAGCTTCTTCAACGGACTTGCCTTTCTCTCGCACATCAAAAAACTGCCATGCCAACGGGCCGTCCAGCGGCCGGGAGTATATCAGGTACTGCCCTTCACCATCAGACATGAAATTAAAAATATCGTCCTCTTCCACTTTCATGGAGGAAACCACCCGTCCGTCGCTGCGATCAACAACCTGCAAACGCACAGCCGGATAAACCCCGCCCTCTTCCATGGCAAAGGATATGGTCGAATTAACGTCGAAAAAAGCTACGCCCTGACGTTTCTTTGGTTTACTGACCACATTCAACCCCTTGTATGAAGGGGATTCTGTGCGCACGGGTAAAGGCATGGACAATACAGGATCCCCGTAAAAAACAAGGTCATAAATGGGGGTCAGACTCTCACCTTTAAGCAGGCTCTGTGCGAACTGGGCCCGGGCCTCAATCAAGGCATCGCCGATACGATGCTTACCGCTGAAATAGGCCTTATGAAATTCCATGAGCAAACGTGGGGTCCCGCTTGAATCAACCCGGAAAACACGCCCGTCATCAAGTTCAGCACGGATATCCCCGGCATTGTTACATCCGGTCAGCATAGCCAGCCCGCCGCCGGGAGAAAGGACCACAGCTTCCGCCGGAGTGGGCATGCTTGAATTGAACGCAGTTACTTCGCAAAAAGGGTTGAGCACCACAGGCAAACCGGGCTTGTATTCAAGGCCCATTATACCTGAGACCGGAACAACTCCGTTTCCGGCCATAAAGCCTTCCGTGGTAGCCTCAAGGGCCAGCCATTGCACGGAGACATCATCCTCCGCCAAAGACTGCTCTAAACGCTGCGGTGTCGCTCCCCCAGCTGCGCCAAGGTAACGAATTGCCTCCGGACCTGCGATACCTTCCTGCTGCAGATTGAAGAACAGAAGTTCCGAATCAGAAAGAGACTGGGCGGAAAAGCCCTCCCCGCCGATAAATGACACCGGCCATGCCGGACGAAACTCGCGGTCTCCATACCAGCGTTCATATTTTGCGGCCACATCCTCGGCCTCCGCACAGTCACGGGCCGGAATCCTGCCCACCGGGAGCATATTCTCAGGTGCTGATGCTGAGCCGCCATAACCGTAATCGGAAAGATGCACCCCGGCCGCGTCTCCTGCACTAAACTGAGCAACAGGGACAATGTCCCGGCTGCCAAGAATAAGCACGGACATAAGCTTGCCGTTTTTATTCAGTCGGGCCACCTGATCCTGCACCCCGGAAACCACCTTATCCACTGACTCGGCAGTACCGTCAGTAGACGGAACCTTGAGGATGACCGACTTCACCCCTTCAAATTCACGATGCAGATAGGAGAAATAGCGGGCCGCACGCATGAAGTCCGCAGTGCAGACAATCACATTCTTCTTTTCTTCGGTGTAAGGAGCGGAAGAGACTTTCACTGGAGCGAGGACCGGTGTGGCAACAGGTTCAGCCTTTTTCCCCAATCCTTTGACCTTGCACCCGGAAAACAACGCCATGCAGACCAAAGCCAGCAGGAGGATAAAAATTTTCTTCAGCTTAACCATTCCCCTTCTCCCTGCCTTTTCCGACTTTCTGCACAATCTCATCCCAAACCATCCGGGCCGTAATATCTGTCATACATTTATGGTGCTTTTCAGGACAACTTTTACCGCCATGCAAACCGCAAGGCCTGCACTTCAAATCCTCAGGACTCTCCAGCACTGTGGAATTCTCCCCGCGCGGAAAAAAACCGAACCTACGCACAGTGGGGCCGAACATAGCCACCACCGGGACCTTCTGAATCCATGCAATATGCATGGGTCCGGAATCATTGCTCAGGTAGACATCCAGCTGCCTGATATGAGCTGCAAGCTGCTGCAAGCCCAATTTTCCGGACAGATCAATAACCTTATCCGCCTGCTCAACCTGCGCAAGGACAGACTGGCAAAGTTCCTTTTCGTCAGGTCCGCCAAACAAGATAACCTTAAGTCCATCATTGATGCACTTATCGATCACCCAGGCAAAATTCTGTTCCGGCCATTTCTTGGTTTCCCACGTGGAACCGGGATGTACGCCCACCACCGGGCCACAGCTCAGTCCCGCAAAAAATTCTTCAGCCTCACGTAGCTTATCATCGGGAAGCTCAAGCATCACCTCGGGTGCAGGACCGGAAATGCCCAACGGTTCTCCCAGAGCAAGCAATCTTTCCACTTCTTCCAGCTCATCAAAGCGCCGTTTCACAGTCTCGGAATATACAAAACGATTGTACCACGGGGTATCATAGCCGATTCTATCTTTAATCCCGGTGGACATAGAAACCACAGCCGAGCGCATGCTGGTGTGTGCGGAAATCCAAAGGTCAAAACCCTGTCTGCCCAGTTCGGCACCGAAAGAGCGGGCCGCGCTCATGCCTTTTTGTGCGCCGCGTTTGTCAAAGCCGTGCACCCCGGCCAGTTCCGGTTGGCCTGCAAAAAGGGGTTCCACGCCCTTACGTACAAAAAGATGAATCTCTGCGTCAGGAAAACGCAAAGCAAGAGCTTTAACTAAGGGCAAGGTCAGTACCGCATCGCCAAGGAAGGCGGTCTGCCAAAGTGCTATTTTTTTATAATTATCTTTCATATTTGATGCGCTACGCGCTTTTTATTGAAATACTCTGCCTCCGGCGGCTTAAACCCTTTGAAAAGGGTTTAAGAATCCCAAAATTTTTTAATAGGACTTTGCCGCTTCGGGCTTAAATTTGTGCGGGATTAGAAAAACATTTTTCCTGCTATGGAGCTGACAATCAGGATTACACCTACTGCCACAGTGACCAGCATTTCAGGATAGGGTGTAGTCCAACGGACTCTGGCTCCGACGGTCTTTTCAAAACGGTAAAACCGGAAAGCCGCACTGGTTAAAATAACCATCCCGGAAATGATGATGAAAACGCCGAGGAAATTCATTTCCTTGAGCATTATCGCCGGTGTTCCGGGCAGCATTTTCTCCATATACAATCTGGCCTTCTCAATCACGAAGCCGAAACCGAACAACCCCAGCGCGGTCCGGCACCAAGCCAGAAAAGTCCGCTCATTAGCCAGCAATGTGCGCATTCTGGCAAGTTCGTTGTTGTCCAGCGATTTCCTGTCATGTTCAGCCATTTGCCAACTCCGGATTTTCTGGTCTACACTTCTTGATCTTGAATATATATGCCTATAATCTGTAATGAGAATGCGGGCAACATTGTTCGCGAACTGGAACAACTTCCGGCCCTTAGCCAATTACGGCAGGCCGCATCATAAAGGACCGAAAATGAAATATATCATGTTTGAAGATTTTTCAGGCGACCCGCTGCCCATACTCATTCCCAACCGCATCGGCTACCTCGAATTCAGGGAACAGATTCCCTACACCAAAGTACTCTCTGCCGGATACGTGCAGTTACGCCCCACCGGGGTTACCTGCCACGGTGAAGCCAAAGAACTGAACACCTCCGCCCGCGAAGAAGATGCAAAGATCATCTCTGAAAAGCTGGAGGCTCCGGAGTATTAATCTTTCCCAAACAGATTAAAAATGGGCGGTTCCAACAATCAAGTCGGAACCGCCCATTTTTTTAATTCTTCAAGTATTTGTACTAGTCGTACTTAACCGCGCTGATCTTCATCAGCTTGTCCCAAGTGTGGACAGCTTCGATGTGACGAACGGTTCCGGTCTTGCCGCGCATGACCAGAGAGGTAGTTTCCGCGCCGTAACCGAGGTAACGAACACCGCGCAGGAAGGTGCCGCCGGAGATACCGGTAGCGGAGAAGAAAATATCATCACTCTTGACCAGATCGTTAACGGTCATGATGTTGCGCAGATCGTAACCCTGATCTTCAAGAGCTGCTTTTTCGGCCTCGGACTGAGGATCGAATTTAGCGAACATCTCACCGCCCATGATGCGGATAGCACATGCGGAAAGAACTCCCTCGGGGGTACCGCCGGTTCCGATCATAACATCAACCGGGCTGCGCGGATCAACAACCATAAGCGCACCGGCAACGTCACCGTCAGTATGCAGCTGGATACGCGCACCAGCATCACGGATTTCCTGAATCAGACCGTGGTGGCGGGGTTTTTCCAGAACAAAGACAACGAGGTCGTCAACATCCTTATTCAAGGCCTTGGCGATTTTGACAAGGTTATCTTTAACCGGAGCATTGATGTCGACCATGTTCCTTGCGGCAGTGGGTACAACCAGCTTCTGCATGTAGTAGCTGGGGCCCGGATCGAGCATCATTCCGGTAGGAGCAACGCCGACAACAGAAATTGCGTTGGGGCGTCCGTATGCCAGCAGGTTGGTGCCTTCAACGGGGTCAACAGCAACGTCCATACCCGGACCTTCGCCAACGCCCAGCTTCTCGCCGTTGTAGAGCATGGGTGCATGGTCTTTCTCGCCTTCACCGATAACAACTGTACCGCTGATTTCAAGGCTGTTAAAACTCAAACGCATAGCATCGACTGCTGCCTGATCACCTGCGTTTTTATCACCCCGGCCCAGCCATCTGGCGGACGCCAGTGCTGCTGCCTCGGTTACCCTGACAAGGTCAAGAGCCAAATTTCTCTGGGGAGCTTCCATTTATCTGTCTCCAAATGAGTGAAGTAAATTGTTTAAGTTCTGAGTAACAATGCATATGCCCATTACATAAAATGGGCCGTCAGTCCAGCTTTCATGTACTGTTCCGGTCGCCCTGAGCACTAAAATCAGCCCTAGCACCGCTCATACAGCATAGAAGGTTGATTTTTTAGCCTCTCAAGCTTATTAAAGAAAACATCTAAACTTTTTTTAGAGCAACTGCCTGTATCTTTACTGCAATCACATTGGGCAAAAACATTAAATATAAAGAACTTCGACCTAAAAAATGCGCAAATTTTTTATTCCAAACCTGATCATGGCACTCTTTCTTGCAGGACTGCTTGTTTCTGTCATTCCTGCCAGTGCATTCGGGGCCAGCATCAAGGATGATTTCACCATTGCCTGGAAGCAGTTCCATGCTCTTTCAAAAAATAAAAAGAAATCCCAGTACCGCTCTGAGTGGGAAAAGGTCGGAAAAAAGTTTCGCAATGTATTCAAGCGTTCCACCCGCGGCCATTACGCGCCCAAATCTCTCTACTATCTTGGCCGCACATATGAAGAACTGGGCAACCGCAGCGGCATAAAAAAAGATTTTCGCACCGCAGTTGATTACTACGGGCGCATGATCTCAAATTTTCCTTCCCACCAGTGGACGGATGACAGCATCTATCGCAGGGCTGAAATCAGGCTGCGCAAGCTGCATGAAAAAGATCTTGCCTATTCCGATTATCTGACCATCGTCCACCGCTATGCCAAGTCGGACATGTATTCTAAGGCCCGCAAGCGTCTGGATTCCATGGACCGGAAAGGAATTTCAGGCAAAAAGAATAAACACAAGAAGCCTTCTGGCACCATCATTCCGGCCAAAAAAGCTTCCACCAAAAGCAAGCTGAAATCCTCCAGTAAGGCCAAGCTTCTCTCAGTGCGCTACACCAGCAGTGAGACCTATACCCGCGTGGTCCTCGATCTGGATGAAGAAGTACGCTACCGCTACCAGATTCTGAATCCGAACCAAAGCGTGAACCGTCCGCACAGGCTCTACATCGACCTTGAAAACACCATCCTTGGAAACGGCGTGCACAAGGCCACCCATGTTGCCGACGGTATCCTTAAAGACATCCGCTCCGCCCAACGTGACCCCCGGACCACCCGCGTGGTGCTGGATTTCAACTCCATGCAGGATTACAAAATCTTTCCGCTGGAAAACCCCTTCAGGCTGGTAGTTGACGTACAGGCCCCTGAAGAAGGCAAGGTAGTTGAAAACAAGAGCCCGGTTCATTATTCCGCTCCCAAAAAATCCAAACCTAGAAAATACACTCCTCCGGCAAACAGCAAAAAAATGGCCGGAGAATTGCTTGAGCAGCTGGGGCTGACCTTCAAGACCATCATGCTTGATCCCGGCCACGGTGGAAAGGACCCCGGGGCAGCCGCCAACGGCTTGAGAGAAAAAGATATCAACCTGCGCTTTGCCAAGATTCTGGCCGCCAAGCTGAAAAAGGCCGGATTCACGGTCATGTACACCAGAAGTACAGATAAATTCATCCCTCTTGAAGAAAGGACCGCCATGGCCAACATCAAGAAGGCTGACATGTTTATTTCCATTCACTGCAACGCGCATCGCAGCTCCAAGATCAACGGTATTGAGACCTATACCTTGAACCTTGCCCGCAACCGCAATGCTGTCCGGGTAGCTGCTCGAGAAAACGCGGTTTCAGCCAAGCGGATCAGCGACCTGCAGGTTATCCTGACTGACTTGATGCTCAATTCAAAAATGAAGGAAAGCAAGGATCTGGCTAAGAGTATCCACACTCGTTCTCTGAAAAACATCCGCCGTAAATGGTCGGTAAAAGATCAGGGTGTGCGCGAAGCTCCTTTCTACGTGCTCATGGGTGCGAAGATGCCTTCGGTCCTTATCGAACTGGGGTATCTGACCAACCGCACTGAAGCCAAACGCCTTAAAACGGACCGCTACCTTTCTTATATTGCCGATGGTATCGTAAAAGGTGTATTAGATTACAAGAAACAGATTGAAAGATATGCCAGCCTTTAGCCTGACTAACCGCTAAGACCAGTTTCAGGAAGAATCATGATAAATCTTGATATACCGGGATTCGCCAAGCTTGAAATCGAGCACCTTGTTCTGGACTACAACGGAACACTCGCCCTTGACGGCAACCTGCTGCCCGGAGTCGGCAAGCTGATCATGGAATTATCCGATGATGTACAAGTCCATGTGCTCACTGCTGACACCCTCGGCCAGTGCGAAGAGGAACTTTCCGGCCTGCCCGTAACCATTCACATCATCAACGGCAGCCCCGAAGACAAAGCCAAGCTCGACTATGTAAACACGCTCGGTCCGTCCAGATGCGCCTGCATCGGCAATGGACGCAACGACATGCTCATGCTCAAGGAAGCAGCCCTGAGTATAATTATATCAGGGGCCGAATGTATGTCCATGAAAGCCGCCAGGGCTGCCGATCTCGTGGCAACAGACATCTCCAGTGCCCTGAATATTCTTACACACCCTGTGCGTTTACTGACGACTCTGCGGAATTAATGCCTCCGGCGGCTAAAACCCTTTCAAAGGGTTTTAGAATCCCAAACTTTTTTAATTAGGCTTCGCCGTTTCGTAATTTATACATATGTTAGTTTTAAAATGCTCTGCTTGCAGGCGCAAGCTCTGGAAGTATTACAAGATAGGCCAGGGAGAGGTTCACCGCTGCCATAAGGACCGGATCAAAAAAATCTGGAATGCCGAAGAGCGGGACGGCAAGGTATACTGTCCCTGCGGAAAAGCATTCGGCATAGATCGCGGAACTTACTGGACCATGGACAAAAAAGCGTTCACCTATTCGGGAACAAAAACGAATAAATAAAAAACGCCCGTAATCCTTTTCATAAGATTACGGGCGTTTATTCTATTAATCCTCTTTAAGCAAAGCTAAATGAGTTCACCCCCTTAGCCTGAAGGGCTTTTAAACTCATTGCAGCCTTGGAAAGCACGTCATCGAAAGAGCCGCTTTCACCCTTACTGAGAGTAAAAGAAGCGCTGACCATAAACCTGTCCGCGCTGGACACAATTTCAGAACTGGCTAAAGCAGCCTTAACCGCACCAAGGTCTCGTTTCAAACCTTCAAGGTCATCGGCAAGAACATAGAATCCATTATCACTGCGCGCAGTAAGCATCCAGCCCAGCGACTGTTGATCAAGCAGAGAAGAAGCTTTTTTCATGGCCGCAAAACCGCCATCCCAGCCATACTGACTGTTAATTTCAAGCACATTGTCTATGTTAAAAGCTGCAACTACCGGCTCCTTGCCTTCTTTCTTGGCCTCTTCAAACAAATCACGCCCCTTATCGAGGAAGAAATTAAGATTAAAAAAACCGCTCAGGGGATCGCGGCTGTAGGCATCCTTGATGGAACGGATACGCTCAAGCTCGTTAAGGTTGTTGGTCACCCGCCATGAAAATTCTTCAACTTCAAAAGGCTTCTTGAGGAAATCATTGGCCCCACGCTTAAGAAATTTAGCGGTAATGGCGCCGGAGTCGTGGGCAGACACACCGAGGATTGCCATCTGATCCCGGCTATGGGTTTTACGCACTTCACTGACCAGCTCAAAACCGTCAAGATTTGGCATTTCGTAATCAGTGAGCAGCAGTTGCACATCCGGGTTGGCCTTAATCAACTCAAGGGCCTCGGCACCATCTTCTCCGGCTAATACGGTAAAATTAAGCCGTTCCAACAAACGCTGCATAATTTTGCGGGCCGTGGAATTGTCTTCGGCAATAACAACCTTGATTTCATGGTTGGAATGAATGCGACGGATGAGGTCGACCATTTCTTCCAGATCTTCACGACTGGATTTGTTGAAGTAGTCCAACACGCTCTTCTCGATAAAACGGTTGCGGATTTCCTCATCAAATGTGGAAGTAAGAACGATGCAGGGGATTTTACGGGAAAGAACAAAATCAACCGCCTCCCCGTCAGGAGCACCCTTGATGTTCAGGTTCAGGACCGCGATAAATACATCATCGCCATTCTCAGCGAGCCTGCTTTCAAGCTCATCCATGGAGTTAACCACCATGGTATCAAAGGGTGTAATGGATTCTATATGTTCGGTAATAATTCTTGCCTGAGTATTGCTGTTTTCAACAACAAGAACAGTGTTTTTAACTGTCTGTCCGGACATGCTGCCCCCTTTAAATTCATTTTAATTAAAATAGACGAGTAGGAGAAAGATACACTTTGGAAAAAGATTTAGGCAAGTCAAATCATTAAGAGTGCATTATAAAATTGAAAAACCGTGTCACGATTTATAGGATCACTTTTCCAAGACCGGAATAGTATACGATTCAATTAGTTCATCAGTATCAATCGGCTCAGGTGGAAATTCACTGCTGCGTGATATGGCTTCATCTTCTTTCCGCTTCTGCTCAAGGTGTTCATCAAGATCCCTGGTTGCATTTCGGGGCACCTGAGACTCCTGATATTCATTCACGTTTGCTCCTACAACAGCCACCCCGACCACGGCAGCTGTCCCCCAGATACACCCGGAACAGGGCAGGGTTAAAAGCAAAATGAAAATCAAAGCGGACTTAATTTTAATCAAAATAGTTTTCTCTTTTTCCAGTTCAAAAAGGTTATGGGAACAAACACCTTAACATTTGTTAACCTTCATATAGCGCTACACCTGCAACGCAAAGAGCGCAAACATTTAAGTCCACTATGCGGGTAAGCACTTATAGGCATTTCTACGCATTGCTTGAAACTGCATAGCAAATAAAATGTTTTACAAAATAACGTTCGGTATTTTTTTCATTTTTCGAAATTTATCTGTTTTAAGCACACTTTTTGACTGTAAAATACTCAAGCGGACAAAAAATTAATACTATCACTCATGCATCTTTCATTAATATATAAAAAATTCCGCAAAATTCTATTTAATGTATTTGACAGCTACTACAAAGTACTTTATCCATAATTCTTCCAACGCCAAGTTAGTGAAAAAATAATCCTCAAAGGAGATTCCAAGTGGAAGATTATCTGAAAGAAGCTTTGGAAATAGTCAAAGCACAAGCAAGCGTAAGAACCATGAGTGAAGAAGAGATGACTTCCATGGTCCGCAAACTCTCTGCCGGCATTCAGGCCATTGCTGAAAACGCCCTCCCCGCGCAGGAAGAAGCTCCCGCATGCGAGCCCAAAAAATCCATCAAGGAAAAATCCATTGTTTGCTGCGAATGCGGAAAATCCTTTAAGATCATTACCAAGAAGCACCTTGCTTCCCACGGTCTGACACCTGATGAATACCGTGAAAAATACGGCCTCAAGAAAAAGACTCCTCTGGTCTGCAAATCTCTGCAGCGTGAACGCCGTAAGAAAATGAAGGAAATGAAGCTCTGGACCAAACGCGGTAAATAGAGTTTTTAAAGCACATTTCCATTGGTAGAAAAGCGCGGTAAGCCTTAAGGCTTACCGCGCTTTATTTTTCTCTATTATCCCGTCTAGGACTGCTTTAACTGCTCCACAATATTGCTTAGTTCACTGGTCATTTCTGCCAGATCTTCAATGGCAATAGCTGATTGGCCCATACTTTCCGAAGTTTCTGCGGATATTCTGGAGACCTCTTCCACAGCCTGATTAATCTGTTCCGATGCTGCGGACTGCTCTTCCGCTGCAGTAGCAATGGACTGCACCTGCTCGGCATTATCCTGCGCGTAGTTCAGTATGTTATCCAGCACTTCACCGGATCTTGCTGCCAGTTCCGTAGTTTCATCTACAGCCCCGGCGGCTTCGTCCATGGACTTAATGCTCTTGCGCGCTGCGGACTGAATAGAGGAGATGCTCTCCCCTACTTCCTGAGTGGCACCGATTGTCTTTTCAGCCAACTTACGCACTTCATCGGCAACCACGGCAAATCCGCGCCCAGCCTCACCTGCACGGGCAGCCTCAATAGCAGCATTCAATGCCAGCAGGTTGGTCTGGTCAGCGATATCATTGATAACATGCACTACCGCACCGATATTATCAGCCTGTTCCCCCAAAGAAGTCAGGTCGCCTATCATGGCCTGAGTCTGCTGCTGAACATTGCCTACAGATTCAATAACTTTGTTAACAAGGCCAGTTCCTTCATCAGCAGCTTCCTGAGTGCTCATGGCATTGGATGCCGCATCCCCGGAATTGCGGGCTACCTCCAGAACAGAAGCATTCATCTGCTCCATACTGGTTGCGGTTTCAGTCATACGCTCACGCTGGACTTCTGTTGAAATATTGATCTGGTCAGCCTGTGCTGCGAGTTCTTCAGTGCCGGAAGCAATACGGTTCACAACACCTTCAATCTGGGATGCAGCCTGCAGGATACCTTCCTTTGTAGCCCGGTCAGCCTGCTCGCGGGCTTCCTCGGCTTCAGCCATGGCTGCGCGGGCCCGCTCAGCTTCCTGCTCGGCCAGCTTACTTTTCTCCTCGGTATCACGAATCATATCCTTGAGCTTGCCGACCATGGTCCGCAGGGCCTCAGCCAGCACGCCCACTTCATCATTCTGCTGCACATCAAGAGTCTTATCCAGATCACCGTCTGCAACGGCTGCAGCAAACTCAACGCCCTTACCGAGGGGCTTGAATATCAGGAAAGAAGCAAGAAAATTAAGCATTAGCGCAGCAATGATCAGGGCTACGACAGCCACAATTGCATTCTGCTGCAGGTTGGAAGTGGAATCCTTGTTAATTACGGCCAGCTCTTCATAGGTCCAAACCTTCCAGTCCAGTCCATCAATAACATAGAGGCTGCCTTCGTAGGTTTTGCCATCTTTTGAAAATTCTATTCTACCGTTGTATGTCTGCTCGCTGAACTGTTCAAGGTCCGGAATGGCTTCCCAAAGACTTTTTCCGATAAGGTCCTTATCCCGGTTGGCCATGATGTAACCATCTGCGCGGGTCAGAAAAATATTTTTATGATCCAGTACACTATTGGTGAATCTGGTAATATCAGTCAGGCCGAGGTTGATGCAAAGTGTGGCCTGAACCCTACCGTCTTTGATGATGGGAACTCCGGCGGCCATGACAATGGCACCGATAGAAGAAGTGTAAGGAGTGGTGATGATACGTTTTTCTCCGCCGAACAAACGCTTGTACCACTCTCTATTTTTAGCTTTTTCATTAAAATTGGGGATGATCCCTGCAAGTCCCGCAGTATAGGTACTGCCGTCAGGGAAACAAAAATAAGCTTCACCGGCTCCGGTCTGATACTGGAGTTCCTTTGCAAGATTGATCCGGTAGGCAAGTAACTCCTCTCCATACAATTCCGGTGCGCCGTTGAACATCTTTGCTGCCAGTTCAAGGGCATTAAAATAGATGTCGGTCTTTTCCCCCACAGCTTTACCGACTGCACGGGAGACCGTATCAAGCTTTTCAAGTTCTGCTTTATGGGATGACGAGCTGAAGCTTTGGTAGGAAAATCCGGTCATCACAATGATGACCACTGCAAAAAACGCAAAAACGCTGAAAACAATCTTGTTTTTGGCACTGATAGACACAATTCCTCTCCTGTTGGTAACGCCCCGGCCTGAGTCGTCATAAAAGACATCCGGACAAGCCGCGACTTACCGCTAACGTTTTAACTTTTTCATAGATTTCTCCCTGTTTATAATTGTTATCCCTTTCACACTGCGGGGTTTGGCATAATTCAAGACAAATAGCAACGTGCCCACGCACAAGCATTGTCCTAAACCTTTTCACAACTCGATTTCTGTTTTATAGAAATATTCGAACCTGCTGCAATCAACCTGATCCGGGCAGATACATCCATATGAACAGAAGAACATTCCTGAAATCCATATTCTCATTATCCGCCAGCGCAGGGCTGTGCGGAATTTCCTACTTTGCCGAAGCTCAGGAAGTTGCCCGTGCAGTAGAGGAGAAAGACCTCAAGAACTACCTGCACCGCATGGCCAACTTCGACACTCCCCAGCCCGGTGACATTATCCTCAAAGACCAAGAACTTAAATTGCTCAAATCTTCCCTTAGCAGGCTGCGCCGTGTGCAACGCACTGTAGGGTTCGGGAATTTCTGCGTCTTAAGCTTTGACGATGCCCTGAAATTCGGACGCAACTACTCTTCCATCGGCAAATTCAGCAAGCAGGAACTGGAATTCTTGGATAAAACCTTCCATTTTGATGCCCATGATTACGGTTTCTTAGGCGAGAAGCCAGTGGACAAATTGACCGCTTCCATCTCACGCAAAGAGTTGGTCAAAATCCCACGCACGGGCAATTTTCTCTTTCGGGGAGACCCGCACAAGAAATATCTTAAAATACGCAAGGAGCTGGGTAAAAAAGTGTACCTGACCTCCGGAGTTCGCGGAGTATCCAAACAGTTCATTCTATTTCTTGCCAAGGCTGAAGCCAACGGCGGAAACCTTTCGCTGGCTTCACGCTCATTGGCCCCTCCAGGATACTCCTACCACGGAGTGGGTGATTTCGATGTGGGTGAAAAAGGACTTGGAGCAGCCAACTTCAGCGCCCGCTTTGCCGAAACAGGAACCTGCATCAAGCTGCGCGAACACGGCTATCTGCAACTGCGCTACCCTGAAAACAACTTGCTCGGAGTACGCTTTGAACCTTGGCACATTAAGGTTTGATGCGCTTCGCGCTATTGATGGGAAGATTTCGCCTCCGGCGGCTTAAGACCTTTTGGAAATAGGTCTTTAGAATCCCAAAAACTTTTAGTTTGGCTCCGCCGCTGTGAACAGGCAAATACCAGTTGCTAAAGTTTTTACTTATTAGGACGATACAACTTACATATATCGGCTGACGCGTTTACTTTGCGGACAAAAATGGATAATTGTAATTTATTGATGGGTCACATGAACGATAACTGAGACGGGTTTAATCAGCATGAGTAAAATTCTGCAGCAGGACGAGGTTGATGCTCTATTAAGGGGCCTTTCCGGTGGAGAGGTTGAAGCGGAGCAGGACATACCGGATGATGATTCCGGTGTTGTCTCCTTTGACCTTGCCAACCAGGACCGTATTATCCGCGGTCGTATGCCCGTTCTTGAAATCGTCAACGACCGTTTCGCACGTCTGGCAACCAACAACCTTGCCAACACCATGCGTAAAAGGGTGGACATCAACCCTATTTCCATCGACATGTCCAAGTTCGGGGACTTCATGCGTTCCCTGCCTGTTCCAACATCACTTTCCATCTTTAAGATGGACCCGCTGCGCGGTAACGCCATTCTCGTTGTTGACTCCCGTCTGGTCTTCGCGCTGGTGGAAAGCTTTTTCGGCGGTTCCGGCTCCCAGCCCAAAGTAGAGGGCCGTGACTTCACGCCCATTGAGCAGGCCATTGTTGACCGGGTGGTAAAAATAGCCCTGTCCAACCTTGAAGATTCATGGCGTCCGGTGCACGAAGTTCACCTTGAACTGGTCCGCTCCGAGGTTAACCCGCAGTTTGCCGCCATTGTACCGCCTTCGGACGTTGTTGTGGTCATTACCTTTGAAGTTGAACTGGAAAACGCCATTGGTTCGCTCATTGTCTGCCTGCCCTACTCAACTCTGGAACCAATCCGTTCCAAACTGCACGCCTCCTTCCAGTCCGAACGTCTGGAAATCGACCACGTCTGGGTCAGCCGTTTCAAGGAAAGACTGCTGGAAACCCCGGTAGATCTGCTGGTTCGCCTCGGCAAGACCAAGATCACCGGGCGACAGCTGCTTAATCTTGAAGAAGGCGACCTGCTGCTGCTCGATACTGACGAAGAAGATATGCTCGAATGCGAAGTGGGCGGGGTCCTCAAATATCTCGGCTCCCCCGGACGGGTAAAAGCCAACCGCGCCTTCCAGATTGCTCAAGCTATTGAGCCTAAGATGACTTAAAAGCGCCCTGCGCAACAAATCTTGACTAGCGCCGTGGGCCTGCTTACAATCCATAAGTTGACCTGATGATTTTTTTTATTCTTTCGAAAATAAAAGGCGCCAATGACCCAAATAACCGGACTGGTACTTACATACAACGGCGAAAGGCTGCTGGACGAATGTTTGCAAAGCCTCTCTTTCTGCGATGAAATACTGATCATCGACTCCGGCTCTACGGACTCCACCCTTGAAATCGGACGTAGACACAATGCCCGTATTGTCCACAACGACTGGAACGGGGCTATTGAACAGCACAAATTCGCGCTGCCCCAGATCACAACCCCTTGGGTAGTGACCATAGATCAGGACGAAATCATATCCCCGGAACTGCGCGAATCCATCACCGCCAAGCTGCAAAATCCCGATGATGTGGACGGTTATTACTGCCCACGCCGCTCATGGTATCTGGACCGTTTCATTATGCACAGCGGCTGGTATCCGGACAAACTTTTCCGGGTCTACAAACGGGATGGCATCACCATCGGCGGCATCAGGCCCCACGAAGAATTGCGCCCCAAGAACAAATCAGGCGAGATCTCCGGGGACATCATCCATTACCCGTATGAAAACTTTTTCCAGCATCTGGATAAGATCAACAGCTACACTCAGGATGCAGCTGAAGACCTTTATTCCCGGGGCAAGCGTAGTTCACTCGGCTCAGCGCTGGGCCACGGGTTTGGCAAATTTTTCAAACAGTATATACTCAAGGCAGGATTCCTTGACGGACGGGCCGGATTCATAGTCGCCCTGCACGGTTTTTTCTATACCTTTCAAAAATATATCCGACTAGTTGAACTGGAAATGAAGGACAGGAAATGATTAAAGAAGACAAACCGCAAATTATCGAGCTACCCAAGATTCTGGATAACAGGGGCAACCTTACTTTTATAGAAAACAGCCGCCATATTCCTTTTGATATCAAAAGGGTGTACTATCTATATGACGTTCCCGGCGGTGAAACCCGCGGAGGCCACGCCCACAAGCAGCTCAGGCAGTATATTATCGCTGCTTCCGGCAGTTTTGACGTGGTTCTGGATGATGGCAAAACCAAGACCAAGTTCTCCTTGAACAGATCATATTACGGCCTGTACATCCCGACCATGACTTGGCGTGAACTCGAAAATTTCTCCTCCGGTTCCGTATGTCTGGTGCTGGCCTCGGAATATTACGATCCGAGCGACTATTACTACAGCTATGATGAATTCATAAAGGCGGTTAAAGAAAATGAAGCAAATCAGATTTCTTGATGTAGGCTGGACTTACCAGGCACTGGCCCCGAAAATGGACGCTGCAGCAAAGCGGGTTCTTGAATCGGGCTGGTTCATTCACGGCGACGAAGTAAAAGCTTTTGAAAAGGAATTCGCCCTCTACACCGGAGCAAAACACTGCATCGGCTGCGGTAATGGACTTGAAGCTATTGAGCTGGTCCTGCGCGCTGCCGGAGTCGGTCCCGGTGATGACGTACTGGTGCCTTCCAACACCTTTATTGCCACCTGGCTGGCGGTAACCCGTACCGGCGCCAACATTGTTCCGGTGGAACCTGTGGAAGCGACCTATAACATGGACCCGGCCAAGCTTGAAGCTGCCCTGACCCCGGCCTGCAAAGCCATCATTCCGGTCCACCTCTACGGCCAGCCCGCAGATATGGACCCGATCATGGAGTTTGCTGAAAAACATGGTCTGTTTGTTGTAACCGACGCGGCACAGGCCCATGGCGCGGTTTACAAAGGGCGTATGTCCGGCACACTGGGGCACGCAGCTGCCTTCAGCTTCTACCCCGGCAAGAACCTCGGCGCATTCGGTGACGGCGGTGCTGTGACCACTATGGATGACAAAATTGCCGAGCGGGTGCGCAAGCTGGCAAACTACGGCTCAACTGAAAAGTACGTACACGAATGCAAGGGTTTCAACAGCAGGCTTGATGAAATGCAGGCCGCTTTCCTTCGCGTCAAGCTGGACAAGCTCGACAACTGGAACTGGACCCGCAAGACCATAGCCAGCATCTACCTTGAAGGACTCAAAGACACCCCGCTGGTGCTTCCGGTCATTGGAGATAAAATCCAGTCTGTCTGGCATCTCTTTGTTGTGCGCTGCAAAGACCGCGACGGTTTGATCAAGCATCTTGCTGAAAACAAAATCGAGGCATCCATCCATTACCCCATCCCCCCGCACAAGCAGAGCGCGTACAAGGAAATGGAAGGCCTCTCCCTGCCCATCAGTGAGGCAATCCACAGTGAAGTGCTCTCCCTGCCCATGGGACCGCACATGACTGAGGAAGATGCCCAGAGAGTTGTTGAAGTGGTAAAAGCGTTCTTTTAACCACCTGAACTGTTAATATAAAAGGCGGAGAACCTGTACAGGTCCTCCGCCTTTTTTTATTCTATTCAAATACGTAAAAAACTTACATATCGAGAATCTTCTTGGCTGTCTCATCCATGATATCGGTGATGAACTTAATGCCGGTCTCACGCTCTGTTTCGCGGTTACCGGAAGCAATATCATCGCGGGAGATGGAGGTAAGATCAAACTTACGCACCCCGGCAAGAAGCTGCTGCAAACCAGCACCAAGCTTATCAACCAGGCACCAGATACCAACGGCACCAAGAGGAATATTCTTCATTTCATCTTTACCGACCTTAGCTTCAACATCAGCGTAGCAGGCAAAGATCTCTTCAGCAGTTGCACCGTATTTCTTAATTGATGCCGGAAGCTTATCCCAGTTACCGCAAACAGCATCACGTCTTTCGGGATAAAGCACACCCTCAATGTTTGCACCGAGGAAACCGGGAATCATCATGGCACGGCCCATACAGATCATCTTGGCATACGGAGCACCAATAGCGAGAGCCTTAAAGATATTACTACCCTTGGCGAAACCACCGGCAAATGAGAGATCTACAACCTTTTCACCCTTGGCTGCAAGGCGGGACGCATACTCATATGCCTTGGCATGCAGCAGGATGGAAGGAACACCCCATGACTCCATCATATTCCACGGAGACATGCCGGTACCACCGCCGGAACCGTCAATGGTTAGCAGGTCGAGTTTGGCCTCGGTTGCAAACTTAATGGCCATGGCGAGAGCTTCCATACCGTATGAACCGGTCTTGAGAGAAATACGCTTGAAACCGAGACCACGGAGGTAGGCCACGGAACTCATGAACTCTTCACGAACCTGCTCATAAGAACAAAGGTCAGTGTAACCGAGGCGGCTGTGACGGGCGAAGCTGTGAATAGCACCGCGCTTGAAACCTTCCTGAACCTCAGGCTTTTCAGGATCAGGGTCAACGAGATAGCCGCGTTTCTTAAGGAAAAGAGCGTAATCGAGACTGGTGACCTCGATCTCTCCGCCGATATTCTTGGCGCCCTGTCCCCATTTGAGTTCGATGATAACTTTATCGCCATATTTTTCAGCCACGTATTCGGCAACACCGTTACGGGAATCTTCCACGTTAAGCTGAACAATTATGGCACCATATCCGTCGTAATAACGCATATAGGTATCAATTCTGCGGTCCAATTCGGGAGCACTGGAAATTTTTCCATTGGAAATCTCGGACTTGCGGTCAACGCCCACGACATTCTCGCCAACAACGATGGGAGCACCGACAAGAGCGCAACCTACAGAAAAAGAATCCCAATATTTAGCGGCAATAAATGTGGATCCCAAAGCACCGGTCATGAACGGAACACGACATTTAGTTTGTTCTTCGGCACCAAAGGATGTTTCAAGATTTACATCTGTGAAAAGAAAGTCGCCGTTTGCGCCGGGATTACCGGAAGCCCCGTAACTATTACCCTGAATACGCATAGAATTATAGGAAACACCCACATGGGTGGTATTTCCGCTTCCTGCTGTGACCAGACCGAAATCCCTTGGATAGAGCATTTCCCTGCCCCTGAGGGATGACAACCAGGTCTCACATTTACCCTGACAGTCGGCTCTACACAGGGTACACAGTCCGGATTCAATAGCATTTCCTCTATTAACAGCTCCCAACACGTCGTTGGACTTTGACCAGTTTCCCATTGATCACACCTCTTTGTTTGTTTTTTTCAATACTGTTAGTCAAACTGTGATTTGGTTTCAAGGAAAACTTAGCGCACACTTTTTCAATATTGTTAAATTATAATATAGAAACACAATAAACCATAAACAACACCCACACATAAATTCCAGTAAACACTGCAAATTCAACGCCTTAAAAGAGTCAAAACACATTTGTCAAATTTTTTTTGAAATACTACTTTTTTGCAGAAAATTTGAAAATGGGTAATTTATAATAGCCAAATTTTAATTCATGAAACTTTTATACCCGCTAAATGACACAAAACACCCCGCCGCCAATTGTACAAAAAAACGAAATCACCCAAAAAAAAGCCCGCCGGAACAAACCGAACGGGCCAATGATCACAAATCTGGTAATATTTAAAGCTTAGTCACAAAAAGCATTCGTATGGGATGTCCGGGCTTATTGACCATTTCACTCTGAATGACCCGGTAGGTATGGTAATCAAGCGCATTGCAGTATTCTCGAACAGCCACATCTTCTTCATCCCCGCCGGGGTGCCCGGCATAAATGGCAATACAAAGCATGCCGCCCTTGGCAAGCATTTCAAGAGAAGCTTTAATGGCGGCAAGAGTGGTTTCGGATTTGGTTATTACCGTCTTGTCGCTACCGGGCAAAAAGCCGAGATTAAACATGACAGCGTTTACACGTCCGTGAAATTCAGCAGGGACCAACTCAAGCATCTTTTCGTGACCGGAGTGAAAGATAGTCCAATTTGCGGGAAGACATTCCTCATTAAGACGCTGTTCGGTCTGCTTTACCGCATCTTCCTGAATGTCGAATCCAAAAACATGCCCGTCAGGACCTGCTTTTTCAGACAGGAACACGGTGTCGTAACCATTCCCCACAGTTGCATCGATTCCGATACAGCCCGGCTCCAGCACTTCACACAATACTGATTTGGCAAAAGAGAGAATATTATTGGAAATCATCTGTTTTTCACTCGCACAAAAGGATTACGGTTTATTCTGCATAAAGAATAACCGAACACATATTTAAAATCACGCAGTAAAATTAAAACTTAAGATACTTATTAAGCTTGCCGGACTTGGAAAACTGGCGTTCAGTTGACCCAAAAGTCGTGGTTCCGCTGATAGTGTAAGAGGAATTGGGAAACCTCTTCCAATCCAGAGTGGCACTGCCCTTTGCTGTAACCGGGATCGGCTGCCCACAACTGAAAGAATTAAGCTGGAGCTGCTTTCCGGCCAGAACGGCATTAACGTTAACGTCCTCGGCAATAAGTCCGCCGGGAACTTCAACCGCATTAGAACGTACTACAAGGCTGCCTGTACGCGGCGGTGCTCCCCATTCGGAAAAACCCACATCAGACGTGATACGCACCTTACCGCCCAAACCATCCATCTGGACAAGCTTGGCCAAATCAACTCCCCCACCAAGGGTCAGAGACTTGGTCTGGAACAGCCTTGCGGTCAATGTCGGTCCGGTCTTAACCCGAATTTCAAGAAGCGGGGAAAACCCTAAGGACACGCCAAGCTGGGGCACAGTGATGGTCAAACCTTTTTTGGTGGTCACGTAGACATTAGTCACTTCAAAAGAAAATGGTCCGGCACTGACAAAATCACCCCACTGAATGGTGGCCTTGGATATCTTGGAATCTGCCAGCTTGAAAGCCTGAGACCAGGCAACTTCCCAAGGCATAAACAGAAAAACACCGAGGATCAGTCCGGCCAGAAAAAGGAAAAAATTCCTGAAGGCTTTTTTGAAAGAAAATTTAAAGGAAATATTAGGAATAAATTTCATCCGGCCGCCCTACCTGACAAGTATGATCTGCACATCAGCCAACTCAGGGGAGTCCAGCCTGTGGTTGATATTGAAATTTGTGACCTTCAAGGCTCCGCGTACATTGAAATCACGCATTAGAGCGACCACTTCCGGCAGGTTCAAAGACTCAAGCAAAACCTGCACTCCCTGACCGGAATTAGCCCCAGCCTGCAACGGCCTCAGCGAAGTAAGCCTGCTGTCCAGACCAAGATCACGGATAACCTGCTGCGCTGCGGTCATGGGTTCACGATCCACCAGCGCACCACGGGATGATTCTCCGGCTTTAAGCTGTTCAACCAACGGAACCACTTTGGCATATTTTTGCTTGCTGGAAAGGGTAATCCGCTCAGCCTTGGACTGAGATTCGGCAAATCCGGACCAGACCATAAAAAGTACCAACGCCCAACCCGCAACAAGCGCAGTAAAAAAAAGCTTCTGTTTATCAGCAGGCCAGTCCTGCCAGATGTAAAATCTTTCCAGATCCATTGCACTACCTGACCTGAGATTAGCGGTTATATTCAGCACGCAGGCTGATACTTATGCCGCCTTCAATATTGGTGGCCTGTTCAAGAACAAAATTAAATTGGCTGTTGGCGGCTAGCTTTTCCATCATGGCGTCAAGCTCTTCGTAACTGCTGACCTTGCCCCGGATGTTACCGGAATCTGCACCAAGGGAAAAACCTTCAATTTCAATACCCACCGGAGCACTGTCACTTAATACGGCAAGCAGGCCGAGCACATCAACCCCGCCACTGTCTCCACCGCTTTTAAGCTGATCCAGCTTGTAAAGAATCTTCCCGTAGGGGTCTGATCCAGGATTGGGACCAAGGGCGCTGACATAAACTTCCTTGAGCTTGGCACGCCACTGCTTAGAATACACCTGACTCTGCTGCCAACGGTAATACTGTCCGGAAATAAAAAGCAGTCCGATCAAGGAAACCAAAACTGCAGCAACCGCATAAGGCTTATAGTCAATAGTCACGGACTTATCGGAACCGGAACGCATTGCGGTCACCAGATTGAGCCTTGCCCAGCGGACCTTCTTTTTGGAAAAGACTTCACATGCTTTGCCCAGATCCATAAGTTCGGGATCGCCATCCAACCCCAGACGCTCAAACCTGCTTTGAAATTCCTCGTCACGACCACGAAAATAGGTCAATTCATCTGCACAGGCGAGAATGCGCATACCCTGCCCTTTCCAACTCCAGACTGATAAACCTTCAGCTACCGCAGCCCTCCAGCAGACGGCAAAAGTTGTGGTCAGGACAGTGGCTTTAGCAAGGACCTCGCGATGACGTTCCAGAAAGCGGTCGAGCAAATCATGCCCGGCATAACCGAGCACAGCATCCCCGGACGGACGCAAAACCTTGAACTCTCCTTCCTGTACGGGAAAGGAATAATTCATCTGCATCATAGTCGCGGACTTGGCATGGCGGGACTTAATAGTCCCTCGGGGCTTGAAAAAAAAGAAAAGAGGGTCAGGCAAAAGGGCAACTACCGGATGTCTGTTCTTTTCAGCAGGCCCTTCCGATTCAGTAAGGCTCTTGCCGTCAAACATCATCCACTGGTGTTCATTTCCCTTGAATGAAAGAATATATACTATTTTTTTAAAGGCCATCTATGGCTTTGTCCTATACCTGTTAGCAGTGTGTTTGTCCATTTACTGATCTTGCGCAAAGGTTACCGAAATATCATTCTGGAACACCAGCTCCGGCTCACCTATCTCAAGAGCACTTTCCCTACGGATGATGTATCTTTTAACCACCGTACATCCGCCCACAGACGCGGTTACTCTAGCTTCAAAATAATCTGACTTAACGGCAAATTCATTAGCCATACCCTTGAAAAGAGTTGAATCAGAGGCTACCCCTGTAACAGAAAGAACCTGACTGATATCAGTAAACCCTCTAGTTCTTCTCCAATGTAATATCCTATCAACACCTCTGCCTAATTCCGGAAAATAGGCCAACAAAACTTCACGAGAGGCAAAATTTATGTTGAGTTTACCTGTCCCCCAAATCGTTAACTTTTCATCCACCCAGTTTCGGCCTAAATCACCCCATCCCCGAACCAGCAAAACTTCTTCCGGTGTTTTCAATTCACTTCCACGTGGAGTATAGGCAGGATCATGTGACGCGTAGAAAAAATTATCCATTTTTTCCAGCTTAGGATTTACATTCAGCCCGGCCCAAATTCCAAGACTTCCCACAATAGCTTTAACATCACTTCCCTGGGGAAGAACACCTTTAAATATCTGGAAAACTCTTTTCCTGTCTCTCCCTTTGATCAACTGGTTAATATTAATTTTGGCGTTGCAGGGGGTAATTTCAATCTTAAGACCATCATCACTCAACTCCTTGGCCCATTTTTCCTGCATAGTGTCAGAAAAAGGAGTTTTATCGTTTTTAAGTACATCATATATCAAATACAGGGCTTCCTCAGCCATGAACCCGGCTTCATATTCACTGCGCATACGGCTTGCTTCCACAGCCCCCCGGGAACTGACTTCAATGGTCATCAATGTCAATCCTGACAAGGCCATAAACAAGACCAGCACGATGACCAGCACCACGCCCCGTGAATTCTTGTCGGAATTATTCCACAGCATATGGGATCCTCTCGACAATGATCACATCTTTGCCGTCTTCAAATCTCAATTTCAGTCTGAATGCTTTAACTGTAGACTTACCACTCATAGCCCGGGCGGATTGCTGGGAACGCGAAATCCAGACGTTCTTGTCTGCATCAAGAAACTCCAATCCCCATGACTTGAGGCCACGCATCAGAAAAAAGGAATTCTCAAATTCAAGATCTGGAGACTTCTCAAGCCTGCGGATCATATTCGATGAAAAATCCCAATTGACAATAATAGGCCCCGCACCTTCCAGCAAAACATTGTGTGTAGATTCCAGACTAAATCCTTCTTCCTCAACACCTAACGGTCTTCCGGGGACTATATTCTGAAGATCGCGATGCAAAATGCGGCGCAAAGTGAACATGCGTGAAGAAAGTCCGGCACTGGAGCGGACAACCTCATTATTGGTAACAGATTGCCCCAAAACCATAGCAACCATGCTCATCAACAAACCGGACAGCACCAAGCCGATAAGTACCTCAATGAGAGAAAACCCCTTCTGTGATTCAAGGGAGATAAGGTTGCGTTGAAAATAAATCATTAAAACAACTTCTTCTTGCGGGAAACCCGATAGATCTTCCACTCAAGAGTATAATCATCGCTACGGGTTTCCAAAGTGTAATATCCCTTTCCCACGGAAGAAATTGTCTCCAACCCAACCCTGAAACTACCCTCAGGAGGACCGGGCCAAGAAACCCAACCGGAAGAGACAACATTCAACCTATCCGGATATTTATGGGCCAAAATATCCTGCGAAAGATTCAGGACATCCCACGAATCTTTAGAAGACTGAGCCATAAGGGCACTCTGCCGCTGCACTCCCAAAAAACTCATGGACAGGGTTGCGGCGATGGTCAAGGCCACGATAATCTCGATCAAGGAAAAACCGTTCTTGCACGCCACAGCTAGATCTCCACAAAACGGACCGCCAGCGGATCCAAGACCACGGTTAAACCATCCGAAAAGACCAGACGCACTTCATCACTGAATCCTTCAGGATAAATGGTAAACTCAACTCCGTTATCATCAACTGGATATTCATTAAAATGTCCGCTGGAAACTTCGGAAGGTAGGGGGGCTTCCTCTCCATTCCATTTGAGCAACCCATTTTCAAAATCAATATACACATACTGTCGGGTATCATTTTCCACAGCTTCCGTCTTTGCCTCGTAAATCAAGGCATTAACAGTACTCAAACTGTCATCACCCCGGTCTCCGGCAAGATCAAGATTGGGCATGAGCGTAAACCAGCCCATGCCCACTATAAACAGAACAATTAAGAGCTCTATAAAGGTCAGTCCGCCTGAAAAACGGCGGGCAGTATGCATATTCATGAGATTCTTTTTTTTAAATCCGCTTATTCCCAACTTTTGATATCGGCGTCATAGTCTTCGCCACCTTCCATGCCGTCAGCACCAAGGGAGATAAGCTCGTAAGGCCGTCCTTCCTCGCCGGGGCTTCTGTAAATGTAATCGTACCCCCAAGGATCAACAGGAGCAGTAGCGGAATCAAGATACCCTCCTTTGCGGTAGTTGCGGGGAACAGGGCGGGTTTCCGGCTTGGTGATCAAAGCCTGAAGTCCTTGCTCGGTGGAGGGGTAGCGTCCGGTATCCAATTTGTACAGTTTTAAAGCCGAATCAAGAGCTTTCATATCCATTTTAGCCTTGGTCACCCTTGCTTCGTTGGGACGGTCCATGATTTTGGGGACCAACATTGAAGCCAGCAGACCAAGGATAACAATTACAATCATCAACTCGATAAGACTGAAACCACGCTGACCTTTTTTAAGGTCTGCAATACGAATTCTTTTTTTCTGCATAATGTCCTCTACTTATTATTTCCCTTTACGGGATTAATCCCTGATATCAATACGCTTGCTTTCCAACGGCTCCCACTCAATCGATGCTCCGGAGGCAATTCCCGAACGCCGGGGAAGCATACCGCGGGATTTAAAATAATCATCCGGGCGTGTCACTTTTTTCCACCAAAGGTAATACCCTTTACTCGGTATATATCTGCAATACAACCTTTGAAATTCCCGCTGGGCAATGGGAACGGCAAGAGTAAAGTCCCTGCCTCGCGCAGAAAAACTGTAATCGCTTTTTATCTTTACTTTCTTCCAGTCGGCAAAATCATACTCTCCCTTTAGGGGGCTGCCGTCCACAGAGGAATAATACCTGACATTTCCGTCAATATCTTTGACCCGGTAGACTTTGCCCGAAGGAGAGCGGTCCACTAAAAATGATACCGGCTTGAATTGAATCTTTTTTGAAAATTGTTCTCGCGGCGATTTATAAAACAAAACCCCGTTCTTGAGAAAAAAGCCATCTTCCTGCTCATAAAAGGGGGACTTCCCCCTCTTACTGACATCCCACTGAAAACGCTGCCCTTTCTCAGTAACAATATTCAGATGGGGACCGTACGCTTTAACGGATTTAAAAGGGCCGCCCTTAATCTTCTGATCAAAAATCCGGGTCAACTTAAGCGGGCTCCACATAACCATTTTTCCGGTGGTATCAACACCCATGAGGATACCTTCCTCATTGGAAAATGTCAGGGAAAGCGGCTGGTAGGTAAACCGGTCTATCTTACGCAGCTTACCATTAGCCGGCCCCACCCAAAGCCTGCGGGCCTCATCAACCAAAGCCAGCCAACTGCCACGGGGAGAAACAGCAAACATA
The DNA here is from genome assembly GCF_965230075.1 of Maridesulfovibrio sp. Classification (GTDB taxonomy): domain Bacteria; phylum Desulfobacterota; class Desulfovibrionia; order Desulfovibrionales; family Desulfovibrionaceae; genus Maridesulfovibrio. The sequence continues at coordinate 4,205,255 of NZ_OZ245945.1, forward strand.
TCTACAGTGCTGTTCACATCATGAACGCGCTCACGTGCACATCCCTTGACATTGAAGACCTCTACAACCTTATTTTTACCGGACGAAACAGCCAGATAGGGAGACTCTGGAAACCATGACACGGAATTGACCGGTTCTGAAACAGCCTGCACAGCACCACATCCCTGACTTCCATACATGCGCACCATGCCATTTTTAAAACCTGAAGCGAGGACATTTCCCTCTTGTATGAAAGTAGTTACGTCCTCAGCCAGATTCACTATCTCGTTACTCTTACTGAGTTGCACAATATAGTTTCCGGCCATATCTTCCGGTGGGCGGTTATATATGCTGTCCAACGGTGAATACTGCTGGGACGCAGCATATTCCACAAAACCGGCAAGACTGAGCGGGGTTTTTCCCACAAGTTTGGAAACATCAAGACTGTCATCAGCCACAAGAGTGGGTTCATCCGTTGCCGGGGAAGGCTGTTTTGCACATCCGGAAACCAAAACAACAAAGAGCATTAGCCCTAGAATGATTGACTTTTTATTCATAATTCCTTCTTTTTCAGGAATAAATTTTGAAAAGACCCTAAAACAGTGCCGCAGGCAATGCAATCGCACTTTCCAACAGGTTGTGTTAAAGCAGAGCGTGTAAAAGTCAAGCACGGCCTGAAAACTATCCTTGCCCATAGCCCGGGATTACGGCACAAGAAGCCGACAGCGCACCAACAATTTCTACGGCAAAACCAAATGAAAAATACATATAAAACCATATTGGACTACTTGTCCGGACATGCGGGGCGTAAAAGCAAGACCCACCTGAAAAGCACAAGCTGGAGGCTTCCCGTACTGGCAAGCTTTTACGTACTGGCATACGTACTCTTCGACCTTATGGCCGACAGCATTTCCCGGCATTATATCTTCTGTATTTTTCTGGTAGTTTCCAGTCTTTATTTCTCATGGCGCCTTGGCGGCAGGGAAACCATGACCTATGTGGGCTTTTTCAACATATTCTTTGCCTTTATCTTTTCGCGGCTGCTGTATATGACAGGCAACTTTTCTTCCAAGCTTTTCCTGAGCCGCTCGTTCATGACCCTGTATGTAGTAGCTATCATATTTATGTTCATCATGACCAAACGCAAATCACCTGCGGACCGGGAAAAAGTGGAGCGGGAAAAATCCATCCGCGATGAACGCCAGAGACGCAGACAGCTGGAACTCATGGTCGCTACAGAAAAGCTGACCGACGACATGATCACCCAGGCCAATATGGTTAAGGATGAACTTATGGTGCTCCAGAACTCTTGGAAATCCCAGATTCATACCATTGTCAACGATCTGCCCAAGGTTAAGGAACGGGAACTATATAACCAGATAGTAACCCCTTTTGAAGAAAGTATTATTGAACACTTACGCGATCTGGAAAAAAGACTTTCCTTCAAACCCCAATTAATTGGTCTTGACGAACTGGCTGCGAATCTTACAGGTAGACTTGAAAATGACCAAAAACATTCCCGGTCACGGCTGGACATGAATTTTAATTTTGGCGAATGGGTGAACAGGAAAGAGGAAATCCTTGTGGACCGTTACAAAACATGGGAAATTCTGATCAACCTGATTAGAAACAGCCAGACAGCCATGGAACTCCGGCAGATAGAACTGCTCCGCAAGGGAAGCGAAGAATTCAATACCTTCAAACCACGCCTGTCCATCATCGCCGATGTGCAGGAGAACTACGCCCGCTTAAGGGTAGCCGACACCGGAGGCGGTGTATCCGACGACAGCTTGCAGGACCTTTTTAAAAGGGCCGTGCCTTCAGCAAAACGCAAAGGTAATGCCATGGGACAGGGTACTGTCTTTGTAAAGTTCTTCGGTGACAACATGGGTTTCGATATATCAGCAAAAAACACAGAGACTTTAGGCTCCAAGGGGCTTGAAGTAACCATACTCATTCCTCTGGGGACTTTCGGTCCCGCAGGGGCTATTCCAGCAGTAGGAGACAAGTAATGACCCCGGAACAGGATCCGTATTTTTTTGTCTTGGCAGACGATGACCCTCGTTTGCACGAATACACTGTTTCAATACTCCGCGATGCGGGAATCCTTGAGAAACATGAATCTTTTTACGATCCGGTCTCATTTCTGGCCTTTTTGAAAGAATCAGAAGAAGAGCCTGATGTTATCCTGCTGGATGTCCATTTTGAAGGTTCCGGACTGAGCGGAGTGGATATCCTCCCTTACATCCGTGAGGAATATCCCTACATCCCGGTCATCCTTTTAACCGGAATGGACGCCGAAGCAACAGACGAAGCCCAATCCGATGTTTTCACTTATTTCATCCCCAAGCCGGTGACCGAAGACCATCTGCTGCGCATGCTCCATTTCTATCTTGGAAAAAGCAAGAAAACCGCAGAACAGGTCAATACTCTCATGGCAGAAATGGAGGAAGTCAAAGGGTACCACCAGTTGCTGGAAGAAGAAGTAGAACAGCTTCAGGACGAACAACGCCGACTCGAAGAGCAAAGCAAGACTGAAAAGGTCGCCGGTGCCGGTAAAGGATTTGAAAAAGTAACTGAAATACTTGAATCCCTGCTGACAAAAAGTGAAGCCATGCCCAGCTTTATTGCCGATCTTGAAAAGGTCTACTCCACCCAATTCAAGCTGTTCAAAAAGGTCATTGAAACCCTGATCCGCTTTGACGTGCAGGACTCCGGAACACCGGGCATGAACATCCACAAGGTCAAAGGCACCCAGAACGTTTTCAGTGCCCGACTGTCCAGGAAAGTAAGGCTCTTTTATTACAGCTCCGCTAAGACCGTCAGAAAAAGACTATTAAGATTAGACATTTACCACGACACCAAGGGTATGGACAAGTGGATTAAAAACAACTACCATTCTTACGCTGAAATAGAGGAATAGTAATTTTAAATTTTCCTGACAGAATATTACGCGTCTGGAAAACTTTTTAGGATATATTTTTATATGGAGCTGAAAGCCACCAAATTTCCGGCATGGCTGTGGCCGCTCGCTTTCGGGCTGGCTACGGCTTATCTTGTGTCATCCTTCATCCCGCTGCCCAAACCGACGGCCCCTATCCTCGGGCAATCCTTTTCCTCAGACGCAGCCAGCAAGATTGAAAAAGATTCCAAGCTGATTCTGGAAAAAAACATCCTTGGATTGGACAACCCTGCTGAAATTCAGAAAAAAGCCAAGGTGACTCCCTCAACATGGATGCTGGTCGGCATCCTTACCGGGGAGACAGACATGGCTGTTTTCAGAATCAAAAAGGAAACTGTAATCCTGCGCGAGGGCGAAGAATACGAAGGCTGGACTCTTGCTGAAATCAAACCCCAATACGTTATCTGGAAATATGGTCGCGAGCAGAAGAAAGTGGCCATGTGGGATCAGGTTCAAAGCTTGAAGCTCGTACGCGGCAAGACCAACAAAATTTCCGTCAACAAAGTTGAAGCCAAAGAAATTCTGGATGACCCCAATGCTTTCCTGAAGCAGGCCCTGTTCAAACCCAACTCCAAGGGAGGCAAAACGCAAGGTTTCAGAGTTACCAACATCAGGAGCAATTCCCTACTCAAAAAGCTGGGCCTTGAAAATGGTGACGTGCTCATGCGTATTAACGGGGAAATGATCACCGGACCGACCAAGCTGTTGCAGGTGTACGGTTCTCTCGGCGGGGCTTCGGCTATTTCCATTGATGTTGAGCGCAAGGGACAGATGCTCTCCCTTATCGTTGAACTTAAGTAGGAATGTGATCAGAAATGCCCACCTATCAGTATCGCGCGGTCACCAAGGAAGGAAAAAAGAAAAAAGGCTTTGTTGAAGCCTCCTCCCAGTCCAGAGCCTTTGCCACATTACAGAGCAAGGGACTCATGCCCCTGCGCCTCGAGCAGGTCAAATCCGGACAAAAGGAGAAAAGCTCAACTAAAGCCCTGACTTCCTCCATATCCATGAGCGGTAAGATCAGACTGGGTGAATCTTTCTATTACCTTGGAATATTGATCCAGAGTGGAACCGCACTGGCCCAATCCCTTGACATGATGGCCCGCATGAGCGGTGGTAAAGCCAGTCACACCTGGATGGAAATCCGCGATGCAGTCCAGTCAGGTGAAAGCTTTTCATCCTGTCTCGGCAAATATCCGAAAATTTTTCCGCAGGTTTACGTGGGCATGGTTCAAGTTGCCGAATCAGTGGGTAAACTCGGAGACGTACTTGAAAACATTGCCAAGTACGAGGAAGAACGCGCCGAAGTAAGTGGACGGCTCATGACCGCCATGGTTTACCCGGTAGTTATCCTGCTCATCGGCATGGGCGCGGTCTACTTCCTGCTTTCCGAAGTTCTGCCCAAGATCACCGGGATATTCAAAGCAGCCAAAGGCGAACTGCCCACATCAACCAAGATCGTAGTAGCGCTGGGCAACACCCTTGAAGGGCTCGGCCCCATGGCCCTGCTCATTCCCTTATGCATAATTTTCGCTTTTATCAGTGCCTACAAATCCGTGCCCAAATTCCGGGAAAAAATTGACGGACTGCTCTGGAAAATGCCGCTGGTCCAGAAATCCACTCTGGCCCGCTTTTCCGGCATTCTCGGTTTCCAAATCGATGCCGGGATTCCCCTTGTGCAAGGCATGGAAAGCTCCGCCAATGCGGTTAACTCAACATTTTTCAAAAAGAAAATGGCCGAAGCCCGTGAAGAGGTTGCCACCGGGCGATCTTTGAGCGCAGTGCTTGCGGAACAAAAAATTTATCCCGACATCTACATCCTGACTCTCACCGCCGGACAGAAATCCGGTGAGCTGGGCAAATTTCTGCAACGAATGGGTACCATCTTCGAAAGGGATGTGGACAACTTCATGAAACGCGTGGTCGCACTGGCTGAGCCCATGCTGCTGCTTTTCATCGGCATGCTCATTGCCTTTATTGTTGTCGCCATCATGGGCCCGATCTTCGACCTCACCTCGCTCGTAAAATAGGTAACAAATGACCGATAAACAACTTTCCGACTTCATTAAACGGGGCAAGGAAGTTCTTCAGATAGAAGAAAACGGCCTCGCCTCCATCCGCGAATCACTCGATATGAACTTTGCCAAGGCAGTAGAAATGCTGGCTGGGTGCAAAGGAAGAGTAATCATCACCGGACTGGGTAAATCCGGACTGGTAGGCCGCAAAATTGCCGCCACCATGTCCTCCACCGGGACACCATCCTTTTTCCTGCACCCTGTTGAAGGCGCCCACGGGGACCTTGGTATGGTCCGGCCCGAAGATGTAGTCATCTCCATCTCCAACAGCGGTGAAACCGACGAACTCAACGCACTGCTCCCGGCCATCCGCTCCTTCGAAACCAAAATCATTTCCATCACCTCGGAAATTGAATCCACCATGGGCCGCCTTTCGGACATTGTCATCAGGACTAAGGTGCCCTGCGAAGCATGTTCCCACGGATTGGCGCCCACTTCATCCACCACCGCTGCCCTTGCTATGGGCGATGCGCTGGCGGTCTGCCTCATGGACCACAAGGCCTTTGACAGTCAAGATTTCAAGAAATTTCATCCCGGCGGGTCACTGGGCCGCAGGCTGACCCTGTGCATCAGTGAACTCATGCACACAGACAACATCCCTGCAGCCCCGCAGGACGGCCCCTTTGCCGACGCACTGTCCGTACTCGACAAAGGCGGGCTCGGTCTGGTCGCCTTGACTGAAGGCAAGAAGCTTGCAGGCGTAATAACCGACGGCGATGTGCGCCGACTGGTCTGTTCCGGTAATTTCGACACCCAAATTTCCGCCCGCGAAGTCATGATCGAAAATCCCCTGCGCATCACCCCGGACATGTCCGCAGCGCAGGCACTCGACATCATGGAATCCAAAGAAATTACAGTGCTTCCCGTTGTCGACGAGCAAGGCACCATCACAGGTATGATCCATCTGCATGACCTACTGGGCAAAGGCAGACTTAAGTTTGCGGATAACACACGCAGTTAACATTTTTTTATATTCACGCGGCGAAGCCTAACAAAAGGTTTTTGGGATTCTTGCATTAACCCTTAGGTGAGAAGCTTCGCTTCGAATCTTAGGGATAACGACAGTGGAACAAACCCTTTTGCAAAAGGGTTTAAGCCACCGGAGGCAACAATGTGTGGAATCGCTGGTTTTATTGATCTTAGCCGTTCATCTGATGCGAAACGTCTGGAACGCATAGCCCGAAAGATGGGCGACGCCCAGAACATGCGCGGCCCGGACGGTTCCGGCCAATGGTCCGACCCTGATTGGGGCGTGGGACTCGACCACCGCCGCCTTGCCATCATCGACCTGACGGAAGAAGGCGTGCAGCCCATGCACTCAAAGTCAGGGCGCTACGTCACCGTTTTCAACGGTGAAATCTACAATTACCGCAACCTGCGCGCTGAACTTGAACAGGCTGAAGAATTTCCGGGCTGGCGCGGCCATTCCGATACCGAGGTTATGCTCGAGGCTGTTGAGCAATGGGGCTTTGAAAATGCCCTGAAACGTTTCAACGGCATGTTCGCCATCGCCATATGGGACCGCAAAGAACATTGCCTACTACTAGCCCGTGACCGCATGGGCGAAAAACCGCTTTACTACTCCCGACAGGGTGACAATTTCCTCTTCGGCTCAGAGCTGAAAGCGCTCATGGGCTACAAAAAATATTTTAAGCGCACAGTAGACCGCGACTCGCTGGCCGCTTACCTGCGCTATTGCTACGTTCCCGGACCGCGCACAATTTTCAAAGACACTTTTTCCCTGATGCCCGGCACATGGACCTGCCTGCGTCCAGATGGGGAACTCATGGAACCCCGGCCATACTGGTCACTGCTGGACTGCGCCCGCGAAGCTGAGAACAAAATTTTCACCGCTCCGGATGAAGCGATAGTCGAAACTCTGGAAGAGCTGCTGCTCAAAGTAATTGAAAGGGAAATGATCTCCGATGTGCCACTTGGTGCTTTCCTTTCCGGCGGTGTGGATTCCTCGCTCATCGTATCCCTGATGCAGCAGTGTGCACTGGCTCCGGTCAAGACCTTCACTATCGGTTTTGATGATGAAGCATACAACGAAGCGAACGATGCCAAGGCCGTAGCCAAACACATTGGGACAGAACATACCGAGCTATACGTTTCGCCACAGGACGCACTGGATATTATCCCGCAGATTCCGCAAATCTGGGACCAACCTTTTTCCGACTCCTCGCAGATCCCAACCCACCTTGTCTCACGCATGACCCGTGAGCATGTGACCGTGGCCCTTTCCGGTGACGGTGGAGATGAACTTTTCGCAGGTTACAACCGCCACTTCAAAGGCTGTTCCTTATGGCATAAGCTTAAAAACATTCCCGCCCCCCTACGTAAGATAGGGGCAAGGATGATCTCCAACATTTCTCCGCAGAGCTGGAACAAAGTATTCAAGATGTATGGCCCGTTCCTTCCGACCAGCCTACAGATGCGTCTTCCCGGACAAAAACTGCACAAGCTGGCTGATGTGATGGGCGCTGCATCCGCATCTGACTACTACCGTGACCTGACCTCCATCTGGCTTAATCCCGAAGCAGTTGTACACAATGCCGACGAATTCGAGGGACCGTTTCAGCACGCCAACTGTCAACCAGCGCAGGACAACCTGACCGCGTGGATGCAATACATGGATGCGGCCAACTACATGGTCGACGACATCCTGACTAAGGTGGACCGGGCAGCCATGGGCATCAGCCTTGAGACGCGAGCGCCATTTCTGGACCACGAAATCGTAGAATTTTCCCAGCGGCTGCCCATGCATCTGCGCATCAACAACGGACAGGGTAAACATATTTTACGCGAGATTCTGTACAAATACGTACCGCAGGAAATGATTGAACGCCCGAAAATGGGATTCGGCGTGCCCATCGACAGCTGGCTGCGCGGTCCACTACGAGAATGGGCCGAAGAATTACTTTCACCGGAACGACTGGACCACGAAGGTTATTTTAATGTAGGAGAAGTGCGTCTAGCCTGGAATGAACACCTAACCGGGATCAAGGACCACCAATACAAAATCTGGAGTATCCTGATGTTTCAGAGCTGGTGCGAACACTGGGAGATTCGCTCCTAGAACAAATTTGCATTAGTTGACTTTCAAATAATTTTAATCTTAACAAGATCATTTGACTTAATAAAAAAGGAATCAAAATGAGCAAAATCTATCTTTACGCACGAAATTTTTATAATAAGATACTGGAAAAATACCCCAATATACCTAAAGACAACTTCGCTATCCGCACTTACCGTTTTTTAAAAAGATCTACCATATTGGCATCTCAAGCATGTGAGACAATAAAACTAAAAGATAAAATTTCATGCGACCTGCTGCTTTTCACTGCTAAATTTTTATTCTCAAACGACTTAACAGATTTATACTATGTGATCGAAAAACATACTAAGAAGAAAGGCCGCCTTGTATTTAACATCGCATCTTTGCCATTGATGCAAAATGATATTGATAAAAGCAGCTTAGCTGCTCACTTTTTTAAATATCTCTCCCACAGAGACCCGGTATGGTCCAAGTACCAAAAAGGAATCGTTTCATTCTTAAGAACAGAAGAAGGATACGAAATGGGCGAAGTAACATTCGGCCAAGACGAAGTTCTCATCGATGCCGGCGCAAACTTTGGTATTTTTGCAGCAGAAGCAGCCAGTCAGGGTGCAACCGTATATGCTTTCGAACCCATTCCTGAAGCATATAAATATTTAGAGCAGACGTCTAAATTTAATGAAAATATCCACCCGGTGACAATGGCACTGAGCACTCAGAAAGAAACCTTGAAATTCGAATACAGTCCATCTCAATCATTGGGTAGTACTTCTTGTGTTATGACAAGAAACTCTAACAACTACATTGAAGTGGAAGCAACATCGCTTGATCAATGGGTGCAAGAAAACAAAATTGAAAAAATTGATTTTATCAAAGCCGATATTGAAGGAGCAGAAAGGTACATGCTCGAAGGGGCATCCTCAGTTTTAAAGGATATGGCCCCCAAGTTGGCTATATGCACATACCACCTCCCCGACGATAAAGAAGTGTTAACCAACATCATTTTAAAGAAAAATAGTAATTACATTATCTCATACAGCCAGTATAAACTGTTTGCATACGTTCCAAAATAACCAAAGAATTAAATTCAGGCCCCTCCTCAACTGGAGGGGCCATTAATACCAATCCTCAACCCTTGCCAAAAAAAGTAGCAGTTATCGGCGGCTACGGTCCGTCACTCATCAACTTCCGCGGCCCCATGCTTAAAGCCATGAAGGATGCCGGACATGAAGTCTATGGCATTGCGCCGCTGGATTCCCCTGACGTTCCGGAAAAGCTAGCTGCCATGGGCATCAAATACATAGAAGCCCCCATCCAACGCAAAGGCATGAATCCCATTAAGGACTTGGCTGCCCTTTTCGCGCTGTTAAAAATCATCAAAAAGATTCAGCCTGATGCGGTACTTTCCTACACCATCAAGCCTGTTATCTACGGCTCCATAGCTGCAAAGCTGTCCGGGGTGAAAAATATTTTTTCCATGATCACCGGATTGGGGTATGCCTTCGGACAGACTTCCGGCAAGCGGGGCCTACTCTTCAAACTGGTCAAGAACATGTACCGGGCTGGTCTGACCTGCAATAAAACCATAATGTTCCAGAACCCGGACGACCGGGATTTATTCAAAGAACTTGGCATCATACCGCAAAGCAAAGCGACCGTAATCACCAACGGGTCCGGTGTTGACCTTGAGCACTATGCCAGTTCACCAGTGCCTGCAGGCAATCCTGTCTTCCTATGCATCTCCCGTTTGCTCAAAGAGAAGGGAGTGCGTGAGTTCGGAGAAGCATCTCTGCGTCTAAAACAGAAATATCCGCAAGCAGAGTTCAGACTGGTTGGCCCCCATGATAAAGGGCCGGATTCAATAGATGACGATATTATTGCAACATGGCAGAATGGCGGCGTTGAATGTACTGGCCCGGTTGCCGATGTTCGTGAAGAATTGAAAAACTGCTCCGTCTACGTGCTGCCCTCATATCGCGAAGGGACTCCGCGCTCAGTACTGGAAGCCATGGCTACAGGCCGTCCCATCGTGACCACAGACGCCACAGGATGCCGGGAAACTGTCATTGAAGGACAGAACGGCTTCATGGTCCCGGTAAAAGACATTTCTGCCTTGGAGCATGCAATGGAAAAATTTATCCTTCAGCCTGAACTTTTGCAAAACATGGGCGCTGCTTCTCTGAAATATGTTGCCCAAAAATTTGATGTTAACAAGGTCAATGCGACCATTATGAAAGCCATGGGACTTTAATTATGAATGTAAAAAGATGCTTTGACCTTGTTGTATCAATTTCAGCGCTGTTGATTTTCTTTCCTGTGCTGGTCGGAGTAGCCATTGCCATCCACAAAAAAATTGGCGGCGATATATTCTTCATCCAACGCAGGCCGGGACTGCATGGCAAGCCTTTTAATATCATCAAATTCAAGACTATGTCCGATGCCAAGGATGAGCACGGCAACCAGCTTCCGGATTCAGAGCGGTTAAGCAGGTTCGGTAGAATCCTTCGTTCTACTTCCTTGGATGAACTGCCGGAACTGGTTAATGTAATCTTTGGGGATATGTCGCTGGTTGGTCCACGCCCCCTGCTCATGCAATATCTTGAACGCTACAGCCCGGAGCAGGCCCGCCGCCATGACGTGCTACCCGGAATTACCGGGTGGGCACAGGTCAACGGACGCAATGCTATTTCATGGGAAGACAAATTCAAGCTTGATGTCTGGTACGTGGACAACCACAACCTGTTGCTAGATATAAAAATCCTCTACCTGACTGTTGCCCGAGTATTCAAACGTGAAGGCATCTCCCAGCCCGGACAGGCCACAGCGCAAGAATTCATGGGTACTCAGGATGGAAAGTAAGATGAAAAAAATCATCATCATGGGAGCCGGAGGACACGGCCAAGTCGTTGCTGATGCACTGATGCAGATGGAAGGAACTGCTCCTGCTGCCTTTGTAGATGAAAATCAGGAACTACATGGCAAAAATGTGATGGGCATTCCCGTTCCGGGCGGGAATGATGCCATAAGCAAAATTAATCATGATGGCATTGTCATCGCTCTTGGCAATAATGGCTTGCGTAAACGAATTTTCAAAAAACTGAGTGAAGCCGGGGAACACCTTTTCACAGTAATCCACCCTTCAGCCATAATTGCCCCCAATGTAAAAATCGGTGACGGTTGCATGATTCTGGCCGGGGCGGTCATCAACACCGGTGCTGAAATAAAAAGCAATACGATCATCAACACCAACTCTACCGTTGAGCATCATAACGAAATCGGACCGCATGCGCATGTGGCGCCGGGCTCAACTCTCGGCGGAGAGGTTGTTATCGGCGAAGAGGCTACCGTCGGCATAGGAGCCACAGTTTTGCCCAGGACTACTATTGGGAAAAAGGCTCTTCTGGGAGGCGGTTCGACAGCTATCAAAGACATCCCGGAAAAGGCCACAGCAGTCGGTGTGCCAGCACGCGTAAAAACATAGCAAGCAACCACGCATATTAAAATAATCATTACAGCCACTTTCAGACAATTACGCCAAAACTGTACTAAAGGCTGAAAATATAATATCAGACCCGTTGTTAGAGAAAAATTTTCAGCCCTAAAGGAAATCCCGCAAGTGTCCGCAAACCAAAATAAACGCATATATCTTTCCCCACCGCACATGGGTGGCAATGAACAGGAATATGTTCGCCAAGCTTTTGAAAGTAATTTCATTGCCCCGCTGGGCCCCATGGTCAATGGATTTGAGCAGGATTTCTCAGGACTTACCGGCTTTGCTCACTGCGCAGCCCTTTCCAGCGGAACCGCCGCCCTCCACCTTGCCCTACGCATTGTCGGTGTCCAACCGGGCGATGTGGTTATCGCTTCTTCGCTAACCTTCATCGGCAGCGTCAGCCCAATAACTTTCCTCGGAGCAGAGCCTGTTTTTATCGACAGCAACTACAAATCATGGAACATGGACCCGGAACTGCTCGCTGAGGCTGTTGCCCATTATATTTCCATAGGACGCAAACCCAAGGCGGTTATTCCTACAGATCTTTACGGTCAGTGCGCAGACTATGACCGAATCCTTGAAATCCTTGAACCGCACGGTATTCCCCTGATTGTGGACGCCGCAGAATCTGTAGGTGCCACCTATAAAGGCAGACATGCGGGCAAAGGCGCGCTCATGGCGTCATATTCCTTTAACGGCAACAAGATCATCACCACTTCCGGAGGCGGACTTCTCGCTTCAGATGATGAAGAAATGATCTCCCGTGCGCGCTGGCTTTCCCAACAGGCCAAGGAGCCGGAGCCATACTACGAGCACAATGAAATCGGCTACAACTACCGCATGTCCAACCTCGTAGCCGCTGTCGGCCGTGGGCAGGTGGAAGTAATCCCTGACCGGGTTAAGCGTAAAAGGGAAATTTTTGATTATTATGAGCAGGAACTGGGTTCTTGCCCCGGCATATCTTTCATGCCTGAAGCCGATTACGGCAAGTGCAACCGCTGGCTCTCTGTAATGCTGGTGGACAAAGAAGAATTCGGCGCTAGCCCGGATGAAATTCGAATAGCACTTGAAAAAGAAAACATCGAATCGCGCCCGGTATGGAAGCCTATGCACAACCAGCCCGTTTTCAGCAACAACACTGTTTTCGGGGGCAAAGTCAGCGAGGATCTTTTTGCACGCGGACTATGCCTGCCATCCGGTACAGCCATGGCAGCAGAAGAGATGAAAAGAATTGTAGACCTGATTAAAAGGTGCGGAAAATAAAATATGCTCCACAACCTGCGTAATGCAAATTTTTACCTCATGGTCCTGCTGGACCTGATTATATTTTGCGTAGCCTTCTACGGGGCTTACCTGTTTCGCTTTGACTTTAGTCTGCCGGAATATGCATCCACACAATGCCTTGAACTGCTCAAGTACACTGTGGTCATCAAATTTTCAGTTTTCCTTGGGCTCGGCCTTTATCGCGGTATGTGGCGCTATACCAGCCTGCGTGATCTCTGGCACATCCTTGAAGCAACCTTCCTGCAATCCTTGATTCTGGTTACTGTCGTTCTCTACAAATTTGGATTCAGCGGCTTTTCCCGTGGGGTATTCATTATTGACTGGATGCTGACCGTTTTCATGTGCGGTGGCATGCGAGTCATGATCCGCTCTTTTTACGCTTTCAAAGACGGCAATTCTATTAAATTTTCTCCGGAATCCTGTCCTGCTGAGGGTAATAACGCCTTGATCATCGGGGCTGGACGGGCTGGGGAAAAAGTTGTCCGTGAAATTAGAAGCAGCGGACAGCTCAAATATCTGCCCGTTGGCTTTCTGGATAATGACAAAAGCAAACGCGGAAGAACTATCCACGGTGTTCCCGTTCTTGGCCCCCTATCTGATTTACAAGAGCTGGTGCAAAACAAGTGCGTTAACGAAATCCTGATTGCCGTGGCAGAAGCTTCCGGTGCGGAAATGCGTGAGATCATCGATGCCTGCAAGGAAACCGGATTGCCTTACAAAATCCTGCCCGGCATGGATGAAATCATCAACGGCAAGGTCGGCATCAAGGCATTACGCGACGTCAGCTATCAGGATTTACTGGGCCGGGCTCCGGTCCAGCTGGATACTACTGCCATCAGCGACTATCTCTCCGGTAAAACCGTACTGGTAACCGGATGTGGCGGGTCCATCGGTTCAGAGCTTGTTCGTCAGGTGGTTCGCTTCAATCCTGCAAAACTAATCCTTGTAGATGCCAGCGAGGCCAATCTCTACGGCATCCAGATGGAATTACACCATGAACTGAAATTTCATGATTATGTCACCGTGCTGGGTTCAGTACAGGATGTACTGCTCATGGATGAAACATTCGCGAAGTTCAAACCGCACACCGTATTTCACGCAGCGGCCTACAAGCATGTGCCCATGATGGAACGCAACCCTTGGCAGGCCGTACACAACAATATCTGTGGCACAAAGAACGTCATGACCGCCGCGGACAAGCACGGAGTGGCCCGTTTTGTCATAGTCTCTACCGACAAGGCCGTGCGCCCTACAAACATCATGGGTGCTTCCAAACGGGTGACAGAACTGCTCATGCGTTTGTTTCACAACTCCGAAACAACCTTCATGGCTGTCCGCTTCGGCAACGTGGTCGGTTCTTCGGGCTCAGTTGTTCCCCTGTTCCGCCGCCAGATTGAAAAAGGCGGTCCGGTCACTGTTACCCATAAAGACGTAACCCGCTATTTCATGTCCATCTCCGAAGCAGCCCAGCTTATCCTTCAGGCTGGTGTAATGGCTGACGGCGGTGAAATTTTCATTCTCGAAATGGGCGAGCCCATCAAAATTGCAGACATGGCCCGCGACCTGATCCGTCTTTCCGGCAAAGAGCCGGACAAAGATATCGAGATCATCTTTACCGGTCTGCGTGAAGGCGAAAAACTCTACGAAGAACTAATTACCGAAGGTGAGGGAATCGTCCGCACTGAACATGATAAGATCATGGTCCTCAAAGGTGTTGAAAACGACCTTGAAGCCTACTGTGCCCAATTCAAAAATCAGCTCGCAGAAATGAAAGATGCGGCTGACAAATTCCATGCGGGCGGAGTCAGAGTCATGCTGCATGACGTGGTTCCTGAGTTTGATGAGGAGGGTTAACCCCCGGTGCTTTTCAACTCACACATATTCATTCTTTTTTTCCTGCCGCTGGTTTTCACTGTTTATTTCCTGCTCCGGAAATTCAGGCAGCATGAGGCAGGAAAGCTGTTCCTTGTTCTCGCATCCTTCACTTTCTATGCTTGGTGGAAGATCGAATACCTGTACCTTTTAGGTGGAACAATTCTTTTCAACTTCCTGATAGCCGAAGCCCTTTACCGCAAAAGGCATAAATTACTGCTGACCTTCGCTGTGGCCGGTAACCTGTCTGTGCTTGGCTATTTCAAATACAAAAACTTCTTCTTCGATAATATTGCCGGACTGACGGGAGTCCCGACCATCACCGAGAAAATCGTCATCCCACTAGGTGTCAGCTTCTACACATTTCAACAAATTTCATTTCTGGTGGACACTTACCGGGGTAAAGCAGCACGCTGCAACCTTCTGGACTACAGCCTTTTTGTTTCCTTCTTTCCACAACTTGTAGCCGGACCTATCAGTTACCAGCACGAGATCACACCGCAATTCAATGCCGAAAAAGCAGGACTAGTAAACTACACAAATATTGGTCAGGGCTTCTTCCTGTTCAGCATGGGGTTATTCAAAAAAATTGTCATTGCGGACTCTCTAGCCCCGTATGTTGAGAACGGCTTTGATAAAGCCATTGCTCTTCCTTTCTGGGATTCGTGGGCCGTAAGCCTCGCCTACACCTGCCAACTATATTTTGATTTCAGCGGATATACGGATATGGCTCTGGGGCTGGGGCTACTCTTCAACATCAAGCTGCCCAACAATTTCAATTCACCATACCAATCTCTGAACATTCAGGACTTCTGGCGACGCTGGCACATCACCCTTGGCCGATTTGTCCGCGATTATGTTTATTTTCCGCTGGGGGGCAGCCGCAAAGGAGCCTACCGCACCCTTGCCAACCTGATGTCCTCATTTCTGCTCATCGGTTTCTGGCACGGTGCCGGATGGAATTTTGTCCTCTGGGGCGGGTTGCATGGGACAGCAATGGTCGTCCACCGAATCTGGCAGAATACCGGAAACAAGCTCCCCGCATATGCTGGCTGGTTGCTGACCTTTCTCTACGTCAATGCATGCTGGGTTCTATTTCGAGCCGAGACAACCTTTGATGCTATCAAAATTTACAAGGGAATGCTGGGCATGACTAACATCGGTTTCTCTACTTCTCTTACATTCAAAGAAGAGTTCATACTGCTTGGTATTTGCATTGCCCTTATAGGATTTACAGCCAGATTTAAAAATTCAGTCGAGACAGCCAAAAACATGAAATTTTCTTTCAAAGAATCTATCATGACTGCAGCTATGTTCATGGCGTCATTTGTAATGCTCTACACACACCAAACTTTTCTCTATTTTGACTTCTAGCCATGAATAAAAAATGGACCATAGCCACAATCGGGACAGTGGCCTTCATAGTTTTATCGCTGATTCTTGCAGTCAATATTGTAGTCGACCCGTACGGTGAATACAGAATCGTCGAGGCTCCCTTCAATAAACTTAAATTCAAGGCCCAGAAAACCAGCGCACTGCAAGTAGCTTCTAAACTCTATGACGACGAATATACCCTTATCTTTGGCAGCAGCAGGACGATGCTGATCTCCGAAGATATCCTTGGGGAACCGGTTCTAAATTTCAGCACTTCCATCTACAATAATCCGGGAGATATTCTGGCCCTGCTGGAAACACTGGATGAAAAGCAAATCAAAAACATCAAGCAGATATATTATCTAATTGATATTAATAGCTTTCACTACCAGAACTCAGCCCCGGAGCTTGCCAGTAAACTAGCTCTTTTCATGGAAAGTTTCCGCAATATAGGTCCCCAAAAAATTGAGGATGCTTGGCAATGCATTACTGAAAACCTTGGGCCGGAATCTGATAAACCTAATTATATCGATGAATTTGGGGTCTTAAATAAGGAAGAGGCTCCTTACAAAGACAAAAAGCCCTTCTTTTCAAGCCACTATGTAACATCTTATTACCTTGATAAACTGACAGAGATTAATTCTTTTTGTAAAAAAAATTCAATTCCGACTATTTACTTTACTATTCCTTGGATAAAACCATTTGCTGAAAACCAGAGTTTCTTCCTAAAAAAAATCATGAGGAAAATCCCTACTACTCAAATTGATTTTTATGATTTTTACTTGAATACAGACATAACTGGTAACAAAAACTTATTTACGGACCCTTCTCACCTCAATGCCAAAGGACTCAAAAAGATATTTACCCCCCCTTATTGGACCAAAGACAGAATAAGGCATGCAAACAATGCCCAATCACCTAATATTGATTTTACAACAATACGGAACAGCGAATTTTCAAGTTACGTCATCGAAAACTTTGCAGCTTTGGATGCAAGCATTTTCAACCAGATGAGTGATTCCAAACGCCCAGACCTGATTCTGGCAATGTACGACACCCCACTTTCAAAGAAAAAACTTGTTTCGGATTGTTTTCTTCTTGGTCAAACATCTTTATTGAAGGAACTACTTTCAAACGGGCGCTCATTTAATACTGATCAGGATACAATCGACTTGTGTTTACTCCAGGCAATCATGTCAGGTAATATAGAATTGATTAAAGCAGCAATACTACTTGGGGCTGACGTTAACAGCATTGCTAACAAAGGAGAACCGCCTTTAAGTACTGCAACACGAGCAACAAAAGGAACCTATATTGTAAAATTTCTTTTAGAAAATGGAGCGAATGAAAACTACATCAACAAAAAGAATACACTTAATCAGGCCCTAGCCCATTCAGTGTATACTCTTGCTTTACTGAAAGGAGATATGGAAAAACTTACTTTTTTCATAAACAACTCCAATGATTCGCCACTTTCGCGACATGCAAAACTTTTGCTCGAACTGGAAAAAAATCCCGACAACGCAACGGCCTACGCGGAATGCACCAAATTGCAAAACAAACACTATAACGTCGACAACATAGCAACTGCACGTTTTTTTATTTCAGACCCCGATCAATGCTACATAAAAAAAGAAAACGGCCTAGACTTGCTTGTTCTTCCTGAAGGGACACACCAAATATCATCAATAACAGCAAGTTTATTCAAAAATATTAAAGTAAAAAAAAGATTTATAGATATTGCTGACACCGTCTTTAGCGAGAAGATTAGAACACAAGATATGACACCAGCAGAAAGGCAAAAAAGATTTTCAACTTTAGTAACAACGCTGCACAATTTAGTACTATATTTGGAAAAACAAAAAATTCTCAAAAGGCTAAACTAGAACACTCTATTCAATTTGACAGTTCGTTCAGAATAACTTAACAAACTCAAATCATGCTCAAAGAATTATTTACCTCAAAAACTAGAATAAAGCTGCTGCTAAAGCTATTTCTAAACCCTGAAGTATCTTCATATCTCAGGGAATTAGCATCAGAATTTGATGTTTCACCTAATGCTATGAAAGAAGAATTGGATGGCCTAAGTGAAGCAGGTTACTTGAACAAGAAGAAAGAAGGACGCTATATTTTCTACAACGCCAATTCTTCACATCCATTTTTTCCTGAAATCAGTTCCATCGTCCGCAAATATATAGGAATTGACCAAATTCTTGAGTACATCCTCTCTACTATAGGCGATGTTGATTCTGTTTATATTCTGGATGATTATGCCAAGGGAATAGATTCCGGCATTATCGATGTCCTAATTATCGGCGATGAAACAGATTCCGAACGTATCGGGGATCTCTGTACTAAAGCAGAAGATGCCATCAAGCGTAAGATAAGACTTATGGTATTAAACACCGAAGAATTCGATCAAACAAGTGAAATTTATTTGAGACGGCCCAACTGGAAAGTCGTCTAGGCAAACAAAAACGCATAAAACATGGAGAATCACTCTCATGGGTATACCTTTTATTGACCTTAAAAAACAATTTTCCCGCATTGAAGAACAGGTTCGCGGCAACATGGACGCAGTGCTTGAACACGGAGCCTACATCATGGGTCCCGAAATTCCTGCTCTAGAGAAACGTCTTGCCGAATACTGCGGCACCAAGCACGCTCTCGGTTGCGCATCCGGAACAGATGCCCTGACCCTCGCCCTTATGTCTCTGGACGTAAAACCGGGCGACGCTGTTTTCACTACTCCGTTCACTTTCTTTGCTACTGCAGAAACAATTGCGCTCACCGGTGCAACCCCGGTATTTGTTGACATTGATCCGGTCACTTTCAATATCGACCCTGAGAAACTCGAAAAAACAATCGAAGCAATGAAGGGTGCAGACAACGGCATGGTTCTGCCCAACGTTGAAGGTTTAACCCCCAAAGGCATTATGCCTGTTGATATTTTCGGTCTTCCTGCCGATTATGACGCAATCAAGGCCATCGCTGACAAGCATGACCTGTTCATCATTGAAGATGCAGCACAGAGCTTCGGCGGAGAATACAAAGGCAAACGAGCCTGCTCCCTTGGTGACATAACCTGCACTTCCTTCTTCCCTGCAAAGCCCCTCGGCTGCTACGGTGACGGTGGCATGTGCTTCACCGATGACGACGAACTGATCGAGCGTCTGCGCTCCCACCGTGTCCACGGTCAGGGACCGGATAAATACGATAATATCCGCCTTGGTATTACCGGTCGTCTCGACACACTGCAGGCTGCTGTGCTGCAGGCCAAATTCGATATTTTCCCTGAAGAAGTAGATCTCCGCGATAAGGTTGCAGACACTTATGCAGAGCTCCTCGCTAATGTTGAAGGGCTGACTGCCCCCAGCGTTCCTGAAGGGTACCGCTCTGTATGGGCTCAGTACTGCCCGCTGGCAAAAGACAGCGAGCACCGCGACCGCATTCAGGCTGCTTTAAGCGAAAAAGGCATCCCTTCCCCCATCTACTACCCGATTCCCATGCATTTGCAGACCGCATTCAAGGAACTCGGATACAAAATGGGTGACTGCCCGGTAAGTGAAGATGCAGCAAGCCGTATTTTCGCTATTCCCATGCATCCTTATCTTGAAAAAGAACAGCAGGAGATGATCGCGGAAGCAATCAAAAACGCCTAAAGGAGAATCCAATGAGCAAGCTCAAAGTAGCTGTGATAGGTTCCGGTTATTGGGGGAAAAATCTGGTCCGCAACTATGACCGAATTGGTGCGTTGAAAATGATCTGCGACACCAACAAAGACATTCTTGCGAACTTCAAAAAACAGTATCCTGAAGTGGAAACTGTCTTTAGCTACAACGAAGTCCTTTCCAACAAAGGAATTGACGGAGTCATAATAGCAACCCCAGCAGAAACACACTTTGAGCTTGCACACAAAGCCTTGAAAGCAGGCAAGCACGTATACGTTGAAAAACCATTGGTGCTTAATGAGGCAGAAGCTGAGCAGTTGATAAAAATAGCAGAAGAGAAGAAGCGCATCCTCATGGTAGGTCATCTTCTCCAGTACCACCCCATTTTTGTTGAACTGCGTAATCTCGTCAGTTCCGGAAAACTGGGACGCATCAACTACATCTACTCCAACAGGCTGAACCTCGGTAAAATCCGCCGCGAAGAGAATATTCTCTGGTCATTCGCCCCCCATGACATTTCCATGATACTCTCCCTTACCGGAGAAGAACCGGAAAAGGTCATCGCTACCGGTGGAAACTACCTGCATCAGCATATTGCTGACGTCACCACCACCCACCTTGAATTCCCCAGCGGAACCAAGGCTCACATTTTCGTTTCATGGCTGCACCCCTTCAAAGAACAGAAGATGGTTGTAGTCGGTGAGGGAAAAATGGCAGTGTTTGACGATACCCAGCCTTGGGAAGAGAAGCTTCTGCTCTACCCGCATAAAGTGGAATGGGAAAACAATGTTCCCGTCCTCAATAAAGCTGACGCTGAAAGGGTTGAAGTTCTCCAGGATGAACCATTATTCCTCGAATGCAAACACTTCCTTGATTGCATTGAGTCCAGTGTTCTACCCAGAACCGATGCTGAGGAAGGTTTAAGAGTACTCAAAGTCCTCAATGCAGCTCAGGAATCCATGAACAATAGAGGCTGCGAAGTTCTGCTGAATGCCGAAACTGATGCTGCTTCCGCACAGGTCCATGAGACTGCTGTTGTTGATGCCGGCGCGGTTATCGGTGCTGGGACCAAGATCTGGCACTTCTCACATGTGATGAAGAACACCACTATCGGTGAGAACTGCAACCTTGGCCAGAACGTTGTTGCCGGCCCAGATGTAACCATCGGCAACGGCTGCAAAATCCAGAACAACGTATCCGTCTATAAGGGCGTAACTCTCGAAGATGATGTATTCTGCGGACCTTCTATGGTCTTCACCAATGTGTTCAATCCCAGAGCACATGTGAACCGTATGAATGAAGTACGTGAGACTTTGATCAAAAAGGGCGCCACTCTCGGAGCAAATAGCACCATCGTATGCGGCAACACCGTAGGCAGATATGCTTTAATCGGCGCCGGAGCGGTTGTTACAAAGGATGTACCGGACTATGCCCTCATGGTTGGAAATCCTGCAAAAAGAAACGGATGGGTTTGCGAATGCGGCGAAATACTGCCCCAAGCCCTTGAATGCATAAGTTGCACTCGAAGATACGAAGAAACAGGCAAAGACAGCCTGACCCTTTGTAAATAGAAACAGGACGAAGCAATGGGCAAGACTTTATTTGTCATCATAACTGATCGCCTTTCCCATATCATTGGGAAAGGCGAACTGATTGACCGCTACTACAATCCCGGCGGAGTCTTCAGTCACGTCCATATCCTAATGACAAATGATGACCGACCGGACAAGGCAGCTCTTCAGCGCACCGTTGGCGATGCCGAATTGACACTGCACAACCTGCCCTCCGGCATGGGATTGCTGGCAAAAACTTTCTGGTGCCCATTCCTACTACGCGGCTGGGCTGACCATGCTGTTGCCCTTGCAAAAGAAATCAAACCGGATCTGGTCCGCTGCTATGGCAATTTCATCAACGGTTTTGCTGGCGCAAGGATAAAGGAAGAATTGAGCATTCCTCTATTTGTTTCCCTGCACACCCAGCCGGATCAGACCAGAGTCAACCCTGATGTAGATTTTAAAACAAAGATTTTTTACGCACTTTCAAAAGGAGTAGAAAAATACACCCTTAAGAAAGCGGACAAAGTCAGTTGTGTGTACGGTTCCATATTGGAATACGCAAAGAACAACGGAGCGGCCGCTCCATTTGTTGCCTACAATGTGATCAACCCTGACAAGATTGTGCGCAAAAATGCCTACGACTCTTCAGGGATTTTAAAAATTCTCTACGTAGGCCGGGTTATTCCTGCCAAGAATCCAGAAAACATCATTCGTGCTCTTCAGGACATTGACGCTGAGCTAACTGTTGTGGGCAGCGGCTCCAAAGAGCAGGAACTTGCGGATTTGGTCAAAGAACTCAAGCTAGACAAAAAGGTCCGCTTCATCCCGGCAATGCCAAATGACGAACTCTGCCGGAGCATGCATGAATATGACCTGTTTGCCGGACACTCCCAGTACAGCGAATTTCCCAAGACAGTACTTGAGTCTTCCCTGTGCGGATTGCCCATTTTATTTAATTCGCGTAGGGGAACGCCTGTTCCTGAATTTGAGAATAACCTTGCCAAAATGGTCGAAGACTCCCCCACTGGATACCGTGATGGGATTCAGTTTTTCTTAAATAAGGACAACCGCGAAGAATTCGGCATTAGAGCTGCTGACTATGCGGATGGACACTGGTCCCCAGACCATGCAGAAAAAATATTTGCAGACATCCACAGGGAGCTTATTTAACGATGAAAAAATCCATCCTGTTCATAACATATGATTTTCCGCCGATTCTTTCGCCGGAATCCATTCAGGTTCAACGTCGTGCATTGACTCTTGCCCAGAATGGACACCGAGTGCATGTTCTGACCTGCTGCGAAAGTCCTGACTTTGAATTTCTGGACCCGAAACTGCGCCGGGACCATGAAAACCTGACCATTCATCGAGTTAACAGACTCCCCGGCGAAAAATGGCTGCACTATCTCTGCGGCGGACTGGAAATCACTGACCGTAAATTCTGGTGGAAATTCCCTGCAGCCAATGCGGCAATCAAACTGATTAAAGAATTTCAGATCGACGCTCTTTATACTCACTCCACCCCGCTGGTGAACCATCTGGCCGGGCTGGCAGTTAAGGAAACTGATCGCAATCTGCACTGGACCGCACATTTTTCTGATCCATGGACCCTGAACCCATATCTTTCGTATCGCACCGGACTCCAGCGCAAGCTAAACAAGATGTACGAAAAAACGGTCATTTCTAGGACAGACACAATCACGGTCACCTCAGAAAAGACCAAGGACCTTTTTGTAAAAGGCTTGAGTGCAGATCAGGATAAGATCAAAGTCCTGCCCCATGTCTATGACCCGGACCTATACACACGCAGGCAAAGCGAACCGCAGAAAAAGATCATCGCCCATACCGGAAATATTTACGGGTTGCGTTCTGCTGCGCCGCTAATTGAAGCGGTCAACAAAGTGCAACCGCAGAATCTCGAATTTCACTTCTATGGACGCATGAAAGAAGAAGAACGTCAATTGGCAGAAAGAAAATGCCCTGAACTGATCAAATTCTTTGATCCTGTTCCTTATCTGGATTCCATTGAAGTCCTCTCCGAAGCGGACATCCTGTTGGTCATTGATGCCCCGCTCAAGGATTCACCCTTTTTTCCTTCCAAGCTCGCCGACTACATCGGAACGGGCAAACCGGTAGTGGCCCTGAGTCCGCTTTCATCCACCACAACCCAGATTGTACGCGATATCCAGAAAGAATTGCTGGTGGCTGATAGTGCCGATGTTCCGTCCATTGCCGCCCTTGTTCGCAGGCTGGACTCAACGGAACTCGCCAAACTGCGTAACGAAGGAAAAAATTTCTACAACATGAACAACAGCTACGAAAACATTCGTGAGGCCCTTTTCAATGAATAATGCCAAAGTGCTTGTAACCGGCGGCGCAGGTGCCATCGGACTGAATTTGATTGAAAGACTGCTCAAAGCCGGAGCCAGCTCGGTGATGGTTCTTGATGACCTTTCCTCCGGCTATAAAAACTATCTCCCCGATGATGAGCGGATCACCTTTGTTAAAGCTGATATCGGACAGATAGAGACCTATCGAACTGAAATGGACGATTTCAAGCCTGACTATGTTTTCCACCTAGCTGCTCATTTCGCCAATCAGAACTCCGTGGACCACCCTTTCAAGGATGTGCAGGCCAACATTATCGGCACCATGAATCTGCTGGAGATCTGCAAGGAAAACAAGGGGCTGAAAAAATTTGTCTACACTTCTTCTTCATGCGTTTACGGGAATGCCGCCATCATGAACGAGAACGACTATATTTACCCCCACGAAACTCCGTATGCCATCAACAAGTACACCGCAGAACTGTACGTGAAGTACTACGCTTCCATGTTTGATATTCCGGCTGTATCCATCAGAGTTTTCAACACCTATGGCCCCTACGAGCCGCATGGCGCCTATCGCAATGTTATCCCCAACTTCATCGTCCGGGCCATCAAGGGCGAGTCTCTTTTCATAACCGGGGACGGTACTGAAACCCGCGATTTCACCTTTGTAGGCAATACCGCACAGTTGCTGACCCTTGCCGCTCTTTCTGATGTTGCTGACGGTGATATCTTTAACGGTGGAACCGGCAAGCCGACAAAAATCATCGACCTTGCCAGAATGATCCTTGATTTCACAGGCTCATCTTCTAAAATCGTCTTCAAAGAGCGCCGCAACTGGGACGCAGTCACAGACCGCCTTTCCGACATTTCCAAATCATGGAAAGAGCTTGGCTATGAACCGGAAGTCCCTCTTGAGGAAGGTCTGAAGACGACTGTGGATTGGTACATGAATGATTATGAGATTGAAGATTAAGAAAAGGATTTACCCTCTATTATGATCAACAAGATCAAGGGACTTTTAACTACAGCCCAGAAAAGAAGCATTTTCGGGCTGGTTGTTCTGTCCATCCTTATCTCAGGTATTGAGACTGTAGGCATCTCTGCTATTCTGCCTTTTATTTCAGTAGCCAGTGATTTTTCGCTGGTTACCGACAATAAATACTACCACTTTGCCTACACCCTCCTTGGATTCAGTGATGTGCAATCTTTTGTTGTCACTTTCGGATTTGTACTGATCGGTTTCTATGTTTCCAGAGGAATATTCAACCTCTGCTACATGTACTTTATCCAGAGATATTCACAGGGAGTTTTTCTCTCTCTGGCCACAAGAATATTCTCCAACTATGTTCATATCAAATACCAGGATATGACTACCCGGAACAGCTCCGATCTTTCCAAAAAGCTGATTACTGAAACCAATAATGCAGCACTTTTCTTCTATTCCCTGCTGCTGCTGATTTCTGAACTGTTTGTTTCTTCCTTTCTGTATACCGCCCTGCTTGTGGTTAACTGGAAAGTAACTCTGATCCTGACCGGTTTTCTCGGCCTGATGGTCCTACTCCTGGTTAAGGTGATTTCACGCCTGATCAAACGGGAAGGCCTGAAACGCAACCATTTTCAGGAAAGATACTACCGGACAATCAGCGAAACCCTGAGCAACCTGAAATTCATCAAACTCATGGCAGGCGAAGAGACTGCGATCAAAGCCCTGAACAAATCCGGTCAGGGATATGTCAACGCCATGGTTATGAACAACACCTACAACACAGTACCAAGGCTTTCGCTGGAAAGCATCGGCTTCTCTTTGCTCATCGCTGCGATCATTTACGCACTTATGCATGGACAAAACGTAGCGACTATCATTCCCATAGTCTCTTTGTTTGCCTTGGCCATGTATCGCATGCTGCCCTCGGTAAACCGCATTCTGAGCAGCTACAACAACATGCTCTATTATACCAAGAGTATTGACCTGCTCCACGATGACCTCAATATCGTCACCCACAAACTGGGCAACGGTCCTCTGGAATTCAATAAGCATATCAGCATCCGGAAAATGAGTTTCGGCTACACTGAAGAGCTGGTGCTTAAGAATATTTCCATGGATATCAAAAAGGGCGAAAAGATAGCCCTGATCGGAGAAAGCGGCGCAGGCAAAAGCACACTTGCAGACATTATAATCGGAATGTACACCTCCTTCTCCGGAAGCATTGATGTTGACGGCGAAGGACTGACCGAAAAAAACATGCTCACATGGCGTGAAAAAATCGGCTACATCCCGCAATCAATATATCTTTTTGATTCAACCGTAGCTGAAAACGTTACCTTTGGCCGTGCCCTTGACGAAGACCTGATCAAAGACGCTCTCGACAAGGCCGAACTCACCCCGTTCCTCGAGCAGAATGAGGGGATCAACACTCCGGTAGGTGAAGACGGATCGCAATTATCCGGGGGCCAGAAACAGCGAATCGCCATCGCCAGAGCCATTTACGGCAACCCAGACCTGCTGGTTCTTGATGAAGCAACCTCTGCTCTGGATAGCAAGACCGAGAAACGGATCATGGATCATATTTTCAAGGTCAGCGAAGGCAAGACATTGATTATTATCGCACACAGGCTCTCCACTATCGAGCAGTGCGACAAGGTATATAGAATTGAAGACAAAGGCATCCGCCTTATTGAAGATAAATCAACCCTTAAGGGTTAAGAGGAGAATATAATGTTTACTGGAAAAACCATTCTAATCACTGGCGGAACAGGTTCATTCGGGCACAAATGCACTAAGATGATCCTAGAAAAATACTCTCCTAAAAGATTAATCATCTACAGCCGTGACGAATTTAAACAGTACGAAATGTCCCGGAAATTTTCTGATAAAGAATTTCCCTGCATGCGCTACTTCATCGGTGATGTTCGCGACAAGGAAAGACTTTATCGTGCACTCCGTGGCGTTGACTACGTAATCCACGCTGCTGCCATGAAACAGGTTCCCGCTTCAGAGTACAACCCCTTTGAAGCTATCAAGACCAACATCATCGGCGCCCAGAACCTCATCAACACCTGCATCGATGTGGGTGTAAAAAAAGTAATCGCACTGAGCACAGATAAAGCTGTAAGCCCCGCAAACCTCTACGGCGCCACCAAGCTTTGCTCTGACAAACTTTTTGTTGCTGGTAACCTCTATGCAGCATCCGGAGACACCAAGTTCAGTGTTGTCCGTTACGGTAACGTTGTGGGCAGCCGCGGCAGCGTTATCCCCCTCTTCCAAAAGCAGAAAGAGACCGGTACCCTGACTATCACCGACCCGCGCATGACCAGATTCTGGACCACTCTTGAAGACGCTGTTCAGTTTGTTCTCGACGGTTTTAAAAAAATGGTCGGCGGTGAAATTTTTGTTCAGAAGATTCCGAGCATGAAAATTACAGATCTGGCTAAAGCCATGGGGCCTGACTGCGAACAGAAAATCATCGGTATCCGCCCCGGAGAAAAACTCCATGAAATGATGATTTCTGCTGATGATGCCCGCAACACAGCTGAATTTGATGATTACTATGTAATCAAGCCAGACTCCGAATTCATGACCACCCACGCAGAAATGATCGGCGGAGCGCCCGTTGCTGAAGGTTTTGAATACACCTCTGACAGCAACGTTGACTGGGTGGATGAAGAAGGCCTGATCAAAATGGTTTCAACCATCAAAATTGACCACTAGAGACACCCGTGGGCAAATCTAAATACATTCCTTACGGCTGCCAATCCATAGATGAGCAGGACCTTAAGGCTGTTGCCGATGCCCTCACCTCCGGGTGGCTGACAACAGGCCCCAATGTCGATGAATTCGAAGAAGCTGTAGCCCGGCTTTCAGGAGTTCAATACGGCGTTGCGGTCAGTAGTGGTACAGCTGCGCTGCATGCGGCAATGTTCGCTTTCAACATCAAAGAAGGCGACGAGGTCATATTGCCACCCATGACCTTTGCCGCCACAGCAAACTGCGTGGCATATATGGGGGCAACTCCGGTCTTTGCCGATGTTGCCCCGGACACCCTGCTCATTGATCCTGTCGAGGTGGAAAAGAAAATCACCTCAAAGACTAAAGGGATTATCGCTGTTGATTACGCAGGGAGCCCTTGTGACTACATTGCCTTACGTAAAATTGCAGATGAGCACGGACTGTTCCTTGCGGCAGATGCTTGTCACAGTTTCGGGGGAAAATATAATGGTTCTCCTGTAGGTTCACTAGCGGACATCACGACCTACAGCTTTCACCCCGTAAAACACATAACAACAGCTGAAGGCGGAATGGCTGTTACTGACAACCAAAGATACAGAAAGCGTATGACCCGGTTCAGAAACCACGGAATAAATGCCGACTTTAAAGAACGTCCGGACTGGTTCTATGAAATGGAGGATCTGGGATTCAATTACAGAATCTCGGATATCCAGTGCGCTCTGGGACTGAGTCAGCTGAACAAATTGCCGGACTGGGTAACCCGCAGACGTGAGCTGGCCGCCATATATGACAGGTTGTTTGCTGAAATTGATGGGATAACCCCACTTGGAAAACCGGACAATGTAAATCCGGCTTTTCATTTATATGTTGTCAAAACAGACGATTCTCTTAGACGAGAAATTTTCAGCTACTTTCGTAAACACGGCATAGGAGTACAGGTACATTACATTCCTGTACACCTACATCCGTTTTATAAAAAGAGATTCAACACCCATAAAGGAATGTGTCCTGTGGCTGAAAAGGAATATGAAAGTATTATTTCCCTGCCCATATTTCCCGGTATGGACAACGACGACATAAACAGAGTCGTTGAAACAGCCAGATCAGCCATTGCGGCAGCTAAAGGATAGCAATGTCAAAGACAGATATGTCACGCCTTGTACTTGGTACAGCCCAACTCGGAATGAACTACGGCATTGCCAACAAGACAGGCCAGCCCAGCCGCGAAATCGCTGAAAGCATTGTTTCCATCTCTTGGAAAAACGGTGGACGCGAATTTGATACCGCACAAATCTACGGCAACAGCGAAACTCTTCTTGGAAAAATTCTGAAAAATCTGGACCGAGGCAGGGAAGCAAAGATTATCAGCAAACCGGATCCGAAGATTGACATCTTGCAACCCGGCAATATGGAGCAGGCGGTCCGCAGCTCTCTTGCAAATATCGGCTTGGATAAATTTTACGGCTACATGGTCCATAAGGAAGAATTCCTTACTGAATGGGACAAGGGAATCGGCATACAGACCGAAGAAATCCGCGCTAAAGGTCTGGTCGATAATATTGGAATCTCAGTATATTCCCCAGAAAACGCCCGGCTGGCCATTGAAACCGACGGAGTCGACCTGATTCAGATCCCTTCCAACATCCTTGACCGCCGCTTTGAAAAAGAAGGCATTTTCGACCTTGCCTGCAAAAAAGGGAAGTCCATATACGTACGCTCTGTTTTCCTTCAGGGGCTGATTTTCATGAATCCTGAAGATCTTCCTGAGCACATGAAATTTGCAGCCCCTTACATTCAAGAGGTTTCCAAAATCGCAGCAGATGCAGGGATTTCTGTTCAGGAACTCGCTTTAAGTTACGCTGCCAAGGCGTATCCCGAAGCAAAGATTCTTGTTGGAGCAGAGCTACCGGAGCAGATGCAGGAGAACATTAAATCTTTCAGCCTTGATTGCCCTGATTCCCTGAGGGACAAGATCCGCACAACCTTTGATTCTGTCCCGGAGAAACTGGTTAACCCGGTTCTTTGGAACTAATTACTA
This sequence comes from Maridesulfovibrio sp., assembly GCF_965230075.1. Classification (GTDB taxonomy): domain Bacteria; phylum Desulfobacterota; class Desulfovibrionia; order Desulfovibrionales; family Desulfovibrionaceae; genus Maridesulfovibrio. Next base: position 4,234,671 of record NZ_OZ245945.1, read on the forward strand.
TATATTTCTACAGCAACCAGTCCGAGGCGCAGCCCAAAACGGACTAAAACGAGTTTAGACATGAAGAAACTAGATTTATCACTTAAGGCTCAGGAAAAAGCCAAAGAACGAATTCCCGGAATGACCCAATTGCTTTCCAAACGACCGGATATGTTTTCCATGGGCGTCTGGCCTGCATACTACTCCAAAGCCTCCGGCTCTCAGGTTTGGGATCTGGACGGTAACCAGTATACTGATATGAGCATCTCCGCCATCGGTGCCTGCGTCCTTGGCTACAACGACCCGGATGTTGACAGCGCAGTCATCAAAGCCATTCAGAACGGCGTTGCTTCTTCCCTTAACTGCTATGAGGAAATCCAACTGGCAGAACTGCTCTGCGACATCCACCCCTGGGCGGATATGGTCAGGTATGCCCGCACCGGCGGCGAAGCTATGGCTGTTGCGGTCAGGATTGCAAGGGCCAGCACTGGGCGTGATAAAATCGCCTTCTGCGGCTACCACGGCTGGCATGACTGGTATCTTGCCGCCAATCTAAAAACAGATGACGCCCTGGAAGGGCACCTTATTCCGGGGCTTGAGCCTGCCGGCGTACCCAGCCAGCTTTCCGGAACCGCCCTGCCCTTCGGATACAATAAACCCGAAGAGCTGGAAAAAATCCTTGCTGAAAACAAAGGCGAGATTGCTGCTGTTGTCATGGAGCCGATCAGGAATATCCATCCTGATGAAGGTTTCCTGAACAAGGTAAAAGAACTGGCTAAAGAAGCCGGAGCTGTCTTTGTTTTTGACGAAATTTCTGCAGGTTTCAGAATCTGCCCCGGCGGCAGCCATCTGACTCTCGGCAGTGAACCGGATATGGCTATTTTCTCAAAAGCCATCGGTAATGGTTATCCCATGTCAGCCATTATCGGTAAAAAGTCAGTCATGGAAGCTGCCCAGAAAACATTCATCAGCAGCACCAACTGGACTGAACGGGTCGGCCCCGCAGCCGCTCTGGCCACCATACAGAAATTTATCGCAAACAATGTGCATGAACACCTTGTAGAGCTGGGAACCAGAATACAGTCCGGCTGGCAGAAAGCCGCCGACAATGCCGGACTCAAAGTCCATTGCGGAGGAATCCCCCCGCTCAGCCACTTTAACTTCGAAGAGGAAGACCCGCTCTCCCTTAAGGCTTTGCATATCCAGCAGATGCGCGACGAAGGATTCCTTGCTTCCAACATCTACTACTCCATGTTCGCCCACACCTTTGAAGAAGTGGACAAATACCTTGAGGCCACCACCCGCAGCTTTGAAAGCATCGCAGAGGCCATGAAAAAAGGTGAAGTTCACACACGCATGGAAGGCCGCAAATCCGGCACAGGCTTTAAAAGGATCACCTAATCAGCCATGAAGATAACAGCAATTATTCAAGCCAGAATGACCTCAACCCGACTTCCGGGAAAAATCCTGATGCAGGTGGCGGGAAAACCGCTCCTGCAAATCATGATTGAAAGGGTCCTCAAGGCTAAACATATCGACTCAGTGGTTCTGGCGACCACAACGAACAAGGAAGACGACCCTACTGCAGAGCTGGGTCGCGAACTTGGTGTTGCTGTCTTCAGAGGAGATGAAAATGATGTCCTTAAACGCTACTACGGAGCGGCCTCAGAACATAAGTGCAAGCACGTTATGCGTTTAACTGGAGATTGCCCTGTAATTGATCCTGACATGCTTGATATTCTTGCAGACTTCTACTTTCAGGGCGGTTACGATTATGCCTCCAACTGTCTGGAAGCGACCCTTCCTGACGGTCTTGATGCTGAGATTATCAGCATGGAAGCACTGACAGAGGCATACAAAAAAGCAGAACTGCCATCACAAAGAGAACATGTGACCCTGTACGTCAAAGACAATCCTGATAATTTCAAAATGGGATCATGGAAGAACAGTGCAGATTACTCACATATGCGCTGGACTGTGGACGATCCGGAGGATTTCACTTTCATCAAAAAAGTGATTGAAGCGCTGCTGCCGGTAAATCCTGACTTCAGGATGCAGGATGTTGTTGACCTTGTTGAAGAAACACCAGAACTGCTACAGATCAATGCGCACATCAACCGCGACGAAGGGCTGGCAAAATCCCTTGCAGAAGAAGCAGAACTGCGTGCAGGAGCCGGAGATGAAAACTGATTTCCTGATTCTCGGCAGTACCGGAATGCTCGGCTCGGCACTTATGTCCGGGCTGAAAGCTAAAGGATATTCTGTCCAAGGTGCAGCGCGCAGCAATGCGGACATCTGCATCAATGTAACAGATGACAAGCAGCTTCAAGAAACCTTGTCTGCTGTCAATCCTGCCACCATCATCAATACGGTGGCTATTATTGATCTGGCATTCTGCGAGAACAATCCGGGCCTTAGCTACGAATGCAATGCAAGGGTTTCCCGCATACTTGCCGAATACTCAAAAAGCAATGAAGCCAAGTACGGCTACATTTCAACAGACCACTACTTCACAGGGAACGGTTCAACAAAGCATGACGAGCACGCTCCGTTAAATCTCTGCAATGAATACGCTGCCACCAAGTTTGTCGGTGAACAATTTGCTCTTCAGGATAACAACGCCCTTGTTTTAAGAACAAATATTGTTGGGTTCAGACCCGGAAAAAAAGCAAATACCTTTGTTGAATGGGTAATTTCCGCTTTAGAAAAGCAGGAATCCATAACTCTTTTCGACAACTTCTACACTTCAAGCATTGATGTATACAATTTTACGGAAATATTGCTTGACCTGCTGAATAAAAATGCGACAGGTGTATTCAACGTCGCCAGTTCAGAGGTGGCAAGTAAAGAAATTTTCATTAAAACCCTTGCCGAAAAGCTCGGGTTTTCAACAGATAAAGCTAAATGCGGACCTATGCCGAAGGAAGCAAACGGCGTAATCCGCAACGAAAGTCTTGGTCTAGACGTATCTAAAGCTGAAAAACTGCTTGGATATGAACTCCCAAACCTTGAAAAAGTAATCGAAACACTTTGCAAACATTACCAGAACAATGGAGTTGCCATATGAAGTACAATAAAGAAATTTTCATGGGACCGACTAAAATTTCAAAAGATTCTCCCGTCTACTTCATCGCAGACATTGCCGCGAACCACGACGGGAGTCTCGAGCGCGCCAAAGAACTCATCTGGAAAGCAGCTGAAGCAGGTGCGGATGCAGCAAAATTCCAGCACTTCGCAGCAAAGACCATTGTAAGCGACTATGGTTTCAAAGACATCGGAACCCAGCAGTCGCACCAGAAAAAATGGAAGAAATCTGTATACGAAACATACGAAGACGCAGCTATTAACACCGACTGGAACGCAGAACTGAAAAAGACCTGTGACGAAGCTAAAATTGACTTCTTCACCTCCCCTTACTCCAGAGAATTGGTGGATTCAGTTGATGACCATGTGCTGGCTTACAAGATCGGCTCCGGCGACATTACCTACATAGAGCTGATCGAATACATGGCTACCAAGGGTAAACCTGTATTTCTGGCAACCGGAGCATCAGACATCCACGATGTTGAAAGAGCCATGGACGCCATCCTCAAGCACACCAAGGATGTTGTGCTCATGCAGTGCAATACCAACTACACCGGCTCTGTTGAGAACTTTAAATACATCAACCTGAATGTGCTCAACACCTTCAAACAGATGTACCCCGAATTGGTCCTCGGACTGAGTGACCATACCAAGGGTGACAGCTCTGTTCTGGGCGCAGTTGCTCTCGGCGCAAGGGTTGTTGAAAAACATTTCACTGATGATAATGACCGCGAAGGTCCGGACCACGCTTTCTCCATGACTCCCGAAGCCTGGAGAACCATGGTTGACCGCTCCGAAGAAATGAGACTCGCCATGGGCTCTGGCACCAAGGTTGTGGAAGACAACGAGAAAGAAACCGTTGTACTCCAACGCAGAGCTATCAGGACGACCACAGCCCTGCCCGCTGGACATGTCATCACCGCCGACGATCTTATTGAGTTGCGCCCTGCTCCTGCAGACAGCTTCCCTCCCTACATGAAGGAAGAACTCATCGGCAAAGAGTTGACCACCGCCAAAAGCAGCGGTGACGCCCTCTACAAAGACGATATCAAGGCATAGGTGATTTATGCTTACCGGTGAACACACTATTTTAAGAGCCATCGAACGGAATGACCTGAAGCAGCTCATGGAGTGGCGGAATCGCCCCGAAAACAGAGTTTACTTTAGAGAGTACAGGGAACTGAGCTGGGATCATCAGCAGAACTGGTATGAAAAGCTGGTTATGAACGACCCCGGCACCAGAATGTTCGCCATCCTTGACCGCTCTGGCAGACTGCTCGGAGCGTGCGGACTTTGCTATATCGACTGGGTCAACCGCAATGCCGACTTTTCAATCTACATCGGTGCTGACGACCTTTACATTGACGATGTCTACGCTGTGGATGCTTCTAAGTCACTGATCAAATATGGGTTTGAAGAACTCAATCTGGTCAAGGTCTGGGCGGAAATCTACGCCTTTGACACCAAGAAAACAGAAATGTTCACCAAGCTCGGCTTTGAACTTGAAGGCCGTCATAAGAAGACCCACTTCACCAACGGTGAATGGACTGATTCCCTGTTCTGGGGCTTTTTTAACGACAAGACTTAAAGCATATCCGTAGTTAGAGCAGCTAAAGAGACAAACTATCTATTGAAGATAAGGACCAAGGAAAACTGATAATGGGCAAACCAACGATTTTATTCATGAGTCGCGAAAGATGCGATTTATTTTTCATAGAAGCTATCAACGAGCTGAAAGACAAATATAATGTTGTTGTCGTAGCATCTAAACTTAACATAGACAAATACTCACCTATTGAAGGAATAACAATTGAAAAGTGGCACGACAGAGACACGTTGGTTGAGCTCAGCAGCCACCTTACTAAAGAACAACTTGAGAAAGTTAAAGACATTGAAAAAGAACTTGATATCAATTGCTACAGATTCAATATCAACTATCTTTTATACGAAAAATTTGTAAATCGCTATGTAACAAAACCAGTTCACACTGGACCAAACAGTACTATCCCTCAGCGAGTACTGTTTGAATATCAATTCCTAACCGATATTATTAAAAAGCATCACGTTGACTATGCTGTTTTTGAAACCATCGACCGAACTGAAACCATGATCCTTGAAGGGATGGCGCAAAAAGGAATCATCAAGCAGGCATTTACCCAAGAAGTTGCTACTCTCGGCGGAGAACTTAGACTAAGAATAACGTCCGGCCTACGTAAAGTAAGTAAAAGAATAACTCATGTTTATAACACTGGTGAACTCAACGCTGAAAGCCTTCAGTGGGCAGAACAGGCTGTTGCTAAATACCAGGACCAAAAGCCCGAATCCAAATTTGATAAGTACCATACCAAAATGGGGCGCATGCTTCCGAGCTATTCATGGGCACAAATAAAAGACAAGTTCAAAAGGATTCGAACCGGGGACTCTCTTGCTCCGGCATTAATTAAGATGAAAAACCGCTTCCAGTCGACTGGGTATTTTACACACGAATTACCCGAAGGCGATTTTATTTCTTATTTTCTGCAGCTTACTCCTGAAGCCTCCATGTGCTCACAAGTTCCTGAGTTTGCAAATCAGGAACATATGCTCGAACAAATCGCAATTCATGGAAAGTATGGCTACAAACTCGTAATCAAAGAACATCCAGCATGTTTCGGAAATAGAAGCAGTGCTTTTTATAAAGAGCTCGCGAACTTGCCCAACGTCGTCATGCTCCCTCCATCATTTCCAACACGAGACATAATTCTCAGAAGCAAGGCTGTTGTAGTTGCATCATCTACTTCTGCAGGAATTGAATGTGTTGGCTCAGGAACTCCGGTTATCTGTCTTGGAAATCCTTTTTACAGCATTTGCAAAAACAACGTTAAAATCAAACACCCCCATGAAGTCTGGGATGTCATTGATGACCTTAAAATCGATAAAAATGAAATTGTAAAATTTTTTGCAGCAGTCCATCAGGCTACGTACGAACACCCTCAGTACGACACTCCCGAAGAGGCCGAAATACGTTTAGGTGGTGGTGTTGTACTGGGCCAAGCGCTTGGTGACGAAATAGAACTTTATGAAGCAGGAGTGCTTCAGTGATGTGGAGTCCTTTGATTCGACCGATAAAAAACCGATACCTGGCATATTTCGCCCGTCGCGTAATCCACGCGACATGTCCTGAAAGCTACTTCATAAACTACATGAAAAAGCAGCAGAACCCGTTTAAAGAAGCCACATATGCGCTGACATTCGATTTCGATTTCGAAAAAGATATAGATGCATTCCCTCTATTGCTCGACATGCTTCAAAAGCATGAAATCAAGGCTGGCTTCGCAGTAATTGGTAAATTTGTTGAAAAGTACCCGGACATCCATAAACGTGCCGTAGACGAAGGCCATGAGATAATAAACCATACATATACTCACCCAGACAATCCGCACTGGGCACCAAAGCGCTATTTCAACAAACTGACATACGTTGAACAAAAAGCTGAAATAGAGAAAGCACATGAGGTTTTCCACAAAATCTTAGGGATAGAATGTATTGGTTTTCGAACCCCGCATTATGGTAATCTTCACACAGAAAGTGTTTACCCTATACTGGCAGAGCTAGGATATAAATACAGCAGTTCAAGTGCCGCCAGTGCATACAACGGTTATGGTGCTCCTTATACGCACTCCCATGGAATTATCGAGATTCCAACAGGCTGTAGTATACACTTTCCATTAGCTATTTTTGATTCATGGAATATGCTCAGAAAGAATAAACCTTTCCTCGGTGATGACGAACTCTTTGTTAATGAGTTTGCTGAAACTATGCAGGTCATAGCTGAGCATAATCTATTCCTGACTCATTACTTTGACCCATACGATATAATCGAGAACAACAAATTAGATAAAATTTGCCATATCTTGAATACATCAAACACACAAACGACATTATATAGAGACTTATTCCATCAACACTCTTCATGACAAATCTATGCCGTGAAATAAACGCACTTTATGAGCCTCAATAGATCGAATAAGGATGTCGCAAAACCACATTCAACAATCACTAACAGACTTTTATTACATAAATTTTATTCATAAGCTTCTACATAAACTAAAGGAACAGTAATGAGCCTCAAATTTGAATGCCTCTCTGAAGCGCCGATAGATTGGAACTCTTGGAATTCTGCCAATAGCCCCTGTCCTACTTACTACCAAAGTACAGGTATGGCACATCTGAACCATGAAACTACCAAGTCTAAACCAATTTTTTTGAGGGTTAGGAGTAGAGGTAGAATTGTTTGCCAAGCATTGATCATGGTCATGAATTATTATGATCGTATGCAGAACTCCAAAAAATTTCCTTTTCCATACTTAGATTGTCTGCACGGACCAATTTTTTCAGAAGGGGCTTCTTCACAAATAGAGGAAAGAGTTTTTAAATTTTTACACAAATTATCTATTAAGAACTTTGGGACCTACATTCGCATTATCCCCAATTTTAACACCCCGATGCCATCAAAAACATCGTTTGAAAATGCAGGTTATTCCATCACAAAGTGGGGCACATACATACTGCACTTACCAGAAGGTAAGGATGCCATTTTCAAAAAAATACCTAGCAAGGTGAGAAACACTATACGTAAGGCATCAAAACTAGGCATAGAATCAATCAAAATAGATTCCTGGAATGACTATAAGAACATTTATGTTCCAGTGGTCAGCGAAATTAAGAAAGAGTCCAAAGAATATCATACATTCCATTCCAGATGGACAAACAACTGCGCCCCTGGGATGCTTTACTATCTCGCGAAACATGAGGAAAATTACGTCGCATGCTTAGGGATTTTCGTTAATGGCAAGAGTGCAATCTCATTTGGATATGGACTGACTGATTATGCAATGGAAAAACGCCTTCCCGCTCAGGACTTACTGCACTGGCAAGCGATGATTGATGCGAGCGCTATAGGCGCTGTTAATTTCGATTTCGCAGGAATTAATCCTGACCCACAAACTCCTAAGGAAAAAGGAATTGCTTTCTTTAAAAAGAAATGGGGAGGGGAATATGTGGAATATCCCATTGCTACTCAAAATTTAATCCCATTTAGAGAATCTGTGGCCACTAGAGTAAAAAACTTTCTAGCGAAAACTCCTCAGCTTTAATAAGCATTGATCGGGATGTTTTGATTACTGGCTTTGACCAGATTAAATTGACGCAACCGATTTTGTAAACGCAAGAATTATTCAATCGAATCGTTTCCTGCACTGCAACGCTTATCTTGATCGAAATATTTAAAAAAAGAGGCAATGATGGTTGATGTTATACATATTGGATTTCCCAAAACAGCGACTACATATATCCAGGATATGTTTAATGCTTTTCCTGAAATTTATAGCATTGCAAAGCCTTCTAAAAACCCAGAAATCAGAGCACTGGTTGACGAGTTAATCTCCACTCCTCCATTAGAATTTAACGCGGAATATTTTAAAGCAGAATTCAATAAAATTTGTAGTGGGACAGAGGGAAAAGGCAAAATTAAACTTCTCAGCCATGAACTGCTCTCTGGCGATATGTATTCAGGGAAAGACACCAAGCTTCTTGCTGATCGTATTTTTGCGGTCTTCGGCAAAGTGCAGATTGTTATGACGATTCGTGAACAAGTTGCAACAGTTGAATCCTTGTACAGATATTATGTCATGATAGGGGGGCCACTTTGTATACAAGATTTTATATATAAGATGAACTCACCCTGTGTAGATGTTTTTGGCAAGAGTTCCATTTTTTCTAAGTATAAATATGATCACATCATTGAATATTATCAAAAATTATTTGGCGAGAACAATGTTGCTGTCGTCCCTTTTGAGCTGCTTTTTGGCGCTAATCATGAATATGAAAGAACTTTCTTTGAAAAATGCGGAGTTAAATTCCGGAAAGAAAACTTAACTCCAAAAATGTTGGAACCAAGTAATACCGACTTGTCCAATGCCAGCTTGGGGCTAAATCGCTTGGTCAACAATATAGTTGCGACGCATATGTCAAACGGAATACTTTCAAAAGATTTCAGTTACTACATGTGTTTGAGAGTTTTCCCTAAGACTTTCCATTTTTTAGATAAATTTCTTAAAAAAATTTCTTCGAACAAAGATTATACCGATCAAAAGAAAGTTAAATTCTTATTCCGAATTGCCGGTAATCTTCTCTCATTTCTGCCGGAATCGTCATTCATTCAGAAGGCAAATGAGAAATTAGATCTTAGAAACAAAAACTCAATTAAGGATGAACTAAAAAAAGTATATGCTGATTCTAATGCTAGAACAGAGATGCTGACGGGCTTAAATTTACGAGAACTAGGCTATACATGTAATACTGAAAAGAAGTAGCCGATGGGTTTGTCTCAAACCAATAATGATAAGACTATTTAAGTCATATCTCTGGAGTAATTAAAAAACTGTCGCGACTCAAATCAAGTCACGACAGTTTTTATTTTTTTATATTAAACGCTAATTTTCTTGCAGCCACAATTGTAGTCATTATCGACAATTTTAAGAGCAAGATCCAAAGCTTTAAGTCCGTCTTCACCAGTTACAAGAGGTATTGTACTGTTCTCGCAGCAGTTGAGAAATGACTCAATTTCAACACGCAAAGGTTCTCTTTTTTCAACCCTGAAGCGCGTGAAATCGCCCTCAGCAACGCCAAACTTAGCCTTAAACCAATCACTCTGGTTAACGTTCTGTTCAGCTGCGTAATTGGAGTTAAAAGTCAAATTCTGGTTCAGGTAATCGACAGTAAACATACCGTTTTCACCAGTTACCGAAATTTCACGGATCTTTGTCGGTGTAACCCAGTTTACGTCCAGTATTCCGAGAATCTGGTTCTCAAATCTCAAAAGTCCAAAGACAATATCTTCGTTGTCAGTATTCATAACCTTAGAAATTTCGGCAGTCATTGAATGTACTTCTGACTGCGCGATATAACGCATCATATCGAGCTCATGAGTCGCGAGGTCGCTTGCAACCCCAACATCGGTAATACGACCGGGATAAGGAGACTGACGTCTTGAATGAATGGTAAAAATACGTCCAAGCTGTCCATCAGCAAGCCTTTCCTTCAGCTGAGTCACTGCGGGGTTAAACCTTTCGATATGGCCAACCTTAAGCACACATCCGACTTCTTTAGCTTTAGTAATCATCTCTTTTGCCTGATCAACAGTCTTAGCGATCGGCTTTTCAACCATCACATGAATTCCAGCGTCAAGGCAATCCATGGTAGCTTGATGATGAAAGGAGGTGGGGAGAGCGATGGTTACGGCATCCGGCTTTTCTTTTTCAATCATTTCACGGTAATCAGTGTAAGCACGCCCACCGTAAAGAGCGCAAAGTCTATCTGTTTGATTTGCATCGTGATCAACGACACCAACAAGTTCAGAGTTTTTAATATCAGAATAAAGCCGAACATGGTGCTGTCCCATTGCGCCAGTTCCGATTACTGCAGTTTTCATTTTTTTGTCCTTATAAATTCGTTTTTTTATAGTAAAGTTACACAGTTTTTTTATCTACGTAACAGTCGAATCGTTTGATGAATCTTTGTTAGTTGACTTAGCACATAATGGCAATATCTACTTTGTGAGTTATTTCTCGAACACTCTGAGATTACTTAACTTCGTCTTTTTAAAAAAATTCGCAGAACCAAGCGGATTTCCGAACGCAGAAATCCATTCTTTTCCAAGCACTATCGCTCCATGCCGATTTACATGGTTACTGTCTAGATAAAGGGGAACACCATTGATTATTGGATAAAACTGCCCTTCAGTTACAAGTGGTTTGAGAATTTTTTTGGGATCAATAACCACCACACTCGGAAATTGATCTCTAATCTTATCGATGACGGAATCTTCAAACTCATGACGGCTTTCTATCTCACGCCAAGGAATCCCGGTTTTTAAATCGGAGCCAAATAAATTATTTTTGACATAGTTAAGCGAGAGCCTTTCCCGTACATAAGGCATATCTTTAAAAATGACCGGGACGACACCATTATCTGTGAGAAATTCGACCGTATCACGAAGTCCGCAATAAAAACTTAGCTTATTATCAGCGACTATATCAGAACTCCTTTGAACGTTATCATGAAGCATGCGCTCAGGGTTCTCAGGATCTGAAAAGATTCTTGATGAATAAAAAGCAGCTATAAAAACGTACTTAATTTTCTTTTCTAAGACTAGGTAACGCCAATATTCATTCATTTCGCGCTTATCTTTGCGCAGTACCAAATCACCGAGAATATCTCGATCATAAAAGTCAACATTAAGTAAAAATGGGGTGCTATCACGTGAAATTTGCAATCCCTTAATTCCTAAGGGCTCGCACATCATTTCCACAAAAGGCCTGATTGCAGTCGCATGAGAATCACCAACTAACAAAGCCTGAACAGGCCCAGGCTTACCGTAAGCCCAAATCGTGTTAGCATTTTCAAGATGTGAACTAGTTGGTGACCCTTTTCCTAGTTGGGCTCCCTTGTATGGCTTATTCAACCTTGAAACAGCTTCTACTATGACACGATTTTCCTCAGTATAGCGGTCCAAAAATCCATCATCCTTTGCGCCATTAAGGTATACCCCACTCAAACAAATTGGGACTAAGACTATGCCTACGAATGCAGTACAAAATGAAATATTAATTCTTCTAAATCGTTGTTCAACAACAAAATAAGAAGCAATGGAAAGCAAAAAACTACCGATCAACGCAGGAACCCTGTACTCAATGACAGAGTGTCCCGAATAAGCTATCAATGAAAAAATAGGCCAATGCCAAAGATATAATGAATACGAAATCTTGCCGATTCCTACAAAAGGAGTAGAGGAGAAAAGCTTTGTAACTACGGAATCATCCCGGCTAAAGGGAAGAATCAAAAGAAGAGTTCCAAGACACGGAGTTAAGGCATTGAAACCAGGATATGGCAATCCTTCTTTATAAAAAATACTGGCGTATAAAATTAAAATAAGACCCGCTATGCGTGTCGAAAAAACCACATAATTTTTGATTAATGTATCTAATTCAATCGGTTTACGAAAAATTAAAGCAGCGCTAGCTCCCATAAAAATTTCAAAAAATCTCGCCGGGATCATATAAAATGCAAATTCTGGATATTTGATCAGATATTGGGAAATAAGAAGCAAAAAGACAAAAGCTAGCCCTAAAATTTTATTATGAAATCGTTTAGGGATAAATGTGTATGCTAATAGAAAGACTGCTGGCCAGATAAAATAAAATTGTTCTTCAACAGATAATGACCAAGTATGAGTTAATGGGAATTCTTTTGAATAACCACGCCAATATCCACCATAGAACTTCCATAGAAAATAATTAGCACATGAAAGCAAAGCAGCAAATTGGGCTTTTGCATAGCTTTGCAACTGTCCTGGCAGCAGGATATTATGAGCTGCGTAAGTTGTAACTCCCAGCATTGCTATAAGTGCTGGGAATATCCGTTTGATTCGGCGGAGATAAAATTTCTTAAAGCTGAAGATTCCCTTATCAATTTCTGCAACCATGATCGCAGTGATCAAATAGCCGGAAATCACAAAAAAGACATCAACCCCGACAAATCCTCCCTCAAAGAAGCTAAATTGAGCATGAGATAAGACTACAAGCAAGACAGCAACTGCGCGCAATCCGTCTATATCTCTTCTATACGGAATAACACTCATACCAAACTGATCTGATTAATTGCCTTAATTTAAATTTGCTAATTACTAAAAAAGAGAGCCGACCCAAAGGCCGGCCCTCTATATTTATCTACGTGGACTTAAATCCAGTAGCTGGTGCTTACTTGAAGCGGCTACGTACGATAGCAACCATGGGAGCAAGCATCAGAAGCAGCCATTCCAGACCGAAGCCAGCTGCGGGGTTGAATACACAACCGGAGGAGCTGGAGGAACCGGGAACGGAGCCGAGAACGACGGGGTCAACAATACCGTAATCTTTGGTGTTGTTGGTGTCGTAAGAACCGTTATCTTTTACTACCCAGTTTACGTAGTATTCAACGGTAGGATCAAGAATGGAATCTTTACCCATGTAGGTGTCACCAAGGTTCTTGGAGATCCACCATGCACCGTCGGTAGCGGTTTCTGCGGAGTCAGCGTAGGTCAGGTTGTTTACGGTAGAACCGTCAATCATGACTTTGTAGAGACGCAGGTTTTCAATGTTACCACCCACACCAGTCATCTGGAAGGAAGCGGTGTAGTACCAGTCTCTACCGTTAGCCATTTTACCAGCAGAGGTTACACCGTAACCTTTAACGTCGGTAAGAGGAGTAAAGTCAGAAGGCAGACCAGTCCACTGTGTTCTCAGAGCAGTCTGGGTATAGCCGGTGCTGTTGTGATCAAGCTGAACAGTAACAGTACCATCAGTCATGGTAGCGTTATCCTGATAACCGGAGTTTGCGATAGGAGCAGTAGTTGCTGCGGTGGGGATCAGGAATGCGAGGGAACGGTAAGTTGCTTCAGTTGCAACGGTTTCGTAGATACCTACGGAGAATACTTTATCAGCAGACTGTTTACCATAGAAGTAACCAGCAACGGTAGTACCGTCAGTGCCGTAAATAGTCATGTTGGACTGGTTAACAACAAACTGAGAAGTAGAAGCCAGAGCAGCAGAGTAACCGTTCAGGGAAGTATCAGCAGCCTGCTTGGTCATTGCACCAGCAGCGGATACAGTCCAGAAACGAGCGTTACCGCGGAGACCGAGGTCTTTATCAGCGGTGAACTGCATCATACCTGCAGTAGCGTTACCAAGTTCCTGGTTAGCAATACCGGAGCCTGCGTAAACCAGGTTGAAAGCGCGATTCTTAACATCGTCAGTTGAGATAGTGGTAGCATCTTTAACCATTACAGCGAAAAGACGCTGGTCACCAGTGTTAACAAAACCAGTGATCATGTTTTCGTCTTTGTTGATGGTACCGTTCTGGATCAGAGTAAGGTAACCGGTTTTGGACTTTGCGAGGTGCAGGTAGCCGCCGGTTGTGCCTTTGGTCAGACCAGTAGCGTTGTAGGTGTAAGTCTGGTCAGCTTTGCTGGTACCGTCAGTACCATTCTGCAGGTAGTAAGAAACCTGAGCGTTGTTAGCACCAGTGAGGTCATTGATGGTAACTTCACCATAAATGGTTACAGGCTGAGCTTTTCTGGTACCGTAAGCGTAGTAAGCCCAGGTAGTGGAAGCTGCATTCTTGAAAGTACCATTCTGGTAAACCATGGGCATGGAAAGACCACGACCAGGGGTAGCAACAGCATCCTGCTTGTAACGAGCAGCACCAATAGCGGTGGTGTTGTAGGATGCGTTAGCAAGACCAACCATCATCTGGTAGTTACCAGCAGGTACGAAGTAGGAAGTTGCGTTCAGAGTGTTGTTACCGGGACCGAAAGTGGTGAGACCAGCAACAGGACCGAAATCCTGGTCGAATGCCAAGTTGATGTGACCAGCTGCTACACCACCGGTGTTGTTACCGAAGTCTCTGTAACGGGTATCAGAACCGTTAGTGAAAGACATGGTACCGTTGAACATTCCGCCGTTAGCGGAGGAGTTCACGTAGAAACGGAAGGTTTTAGCAACGCCAGCAATGTTACTGGAAAGGAAAACTACAGTACCCTGAGTTTTACCTGTAATTTTGGTGGTTGCATTGAGACCAAGACCTGTAAAGAACAGCTGAGTACCGTTGTTACCAGCACCGGTACCGTACAGGGCAGCGTCGCCACCGATGGAACCGTTGTAGTAAGCGGGGTATTCAGCAGTTACTGCAAATGCGCTGGAAGCAGCAAACATGAGCAGTACTGTAAAAATACCGATAAGTTTTTTCATAATGAAAAACTCTCCATGTTACGTGCGAGTGCCTGAAAACCCCATGTTTTCAACCCACTTCACAACTTTATAAGAAACTCTTACAAGAACTCGTTCTGAAAAACAAGCCTAAAACTAATTAAATCACTTCATAAATCCTAACCATCGGATAACCATCATAAACAATCTTGAAATTTTTCTTAACTGCAGGATCTGCAGGATTACACAAATGCAGCTTTAGCAGCATGCTGTTACGCGCAAAATCATTAACTAAAAAACCCTGACTAACTGCTGTATTAAAAACTAAATATGGCCCAACAGATCCAGGATAACTCCTAGACTCCCCTCTCCCTCTTTCTGCAATATCATACCCCGATATTGGGACGATAGCACCATCATGGAATTTAAGTTTGCCTTTTTCTTTATCCAGATTGAAAGCTGTCCCGATTCGCGAAACCTCTGGATGAGTCCCTTTACCAGTAGCGGCATCGATTGAGCCATAATACAAAATCCAATAAGCAAGCCGAACATCCGACCAGCTAGTAACAATATATTGCTTTGGCTCGCTGCTGTAATTCAACGACTTAGAACCCATTGAATATATTAATTCCTGAAAACGGCTGACTTCCATTTTGTCCCATACTTCAGCAGGATTACCATTTTGAGCTGCGCAATATTTGATAAACTGATTCGACTGTTTGTACGAAGGAGTGCTATATGCAAAAGCAAGGGGAAACAACAACCGTCCGCCGTGCCTACTACCGTCAGCAAATGACTTCCTTCCAGTAAAATACATTGTCGCGTATCCCCAGTCCCACCAGGTCCAAAAGGTACTGTTTTCAGGAGCAAATTTCTCCGCAGCAATTAGAGCCTTAGCATGATCCTGATAAATGATTGGTGAGGGCAAAACCTTTCTATAATCCGGCAAAACACTAGCAAGCAAAAAAACAATCATACATAACGAAGCAAAAGCTTTACACATTGACTGCTTTTTTCTGAACGTTAAGAAATTGTAAGCAAGCCAATATAATAAATAAGCCCCTCCCATTCCTATAACAATACCTGCAAACATGGAGAATCGCCCACCTATCTTTACAGCTGCCAGTGACATTACAGCAAAAGGCAGAAAGAAGAGAGCACTAGGTCGACGAAACAAGAGAAACGCATAACCAAGCAGGCCCAACCCGGCCAAATAAGCGTTGCCAGCCAAATTCGTGAGCAAAACACTCCACTTAATATTTTGGGCTTCGATTACACTCTGTGCAATTCCTGGATAATGTATCCCGGACACTGTTCCTTTGCTGCCGCCACTTACTGGCTTCAAATATGAAATTACTTTTTCTGAAAGAGACCATATCTGTAATCCGGCATCTCCAATAAGCATCACAGCTGCAATTGCTGCAAGCCATATATAGATATTAGCAAATTTAAAATTTAACTTTGGTTCATATTTAGCGCCCAAAATAATGAATAAAATAGAAGCCAATATTCCGTAAACACCCCAGTAAGCAGCAAGTGTTAAAAGGAAAATCCCTCGGAGTAATATAGGGCGATTATCTTTGGTCCCACATATTAATATGAGTAAAACGGCAGCTAAAACTGAAAACAAGCCGAATGTAAGCACATCTGCATGCCAAAACTTACCAAAACAGATAAATGCCCCAGCAATAACAGGTAAGCTGTATTCCCATACTGTGGGCTTAAATTTTTCAACCTTTTCACTGAAAGGAAACCATGATTTTCGAATCCCGAATGTAAGCCATTTAGCTAGCAACAAACAAATTATTAACGGGAACAACAAGGTTATCAAATCAGTATCATAATAACTCAAACGGGTTCTGTAGAAATACATGGGAATTGATGTTGCATACACACCTGCACACACCCCAACCCAGGGTCCGGCTAGAAGTACCCCCCAAGCAAAAGCAGCAACAGCCGTAAAACCTGCAAACACTGCCGGTAGCCAGAACCCTATATTCCCATAATTAGCCCCGGTAACAGAGCCCAGCATCCGCACCAATCCAGACATCGGGTTAGTAGCCGCTTTGCCTATTCCTTTAGCTCCGGCAAGCCATGCGTATGCGTCATGCGTACCCATAATATACTCGCCATCAACCATAAAAGCCGGATTATCCCATTTCGGCAGCTCCATAGCACGCAATCCAAACGCGAAAACAAATGAAAGCACTGCAAAAATCAGAAAAACCTTCCAATTAGCAAACCAATCCGGTTTGCTGAAATCATCACGAGTATTCATAATTATTTACCTGTAAAAAAAATCGACAGTAATGGATGCAATCGACTAAAGCTTGGTAACCCTGACAACTTCTTCAAGGGTGGTCACACCCTCTCTAACCAGCCGGACACCATGATCAACCATAGTTTCACGGCCCATTTCTTTAGCGTAAGCCTTAATCTGATCAGAAGATGCTACTTCCATGATCAGGCCACGCATATCTTCTGTTACCGGGATAAGCTCATAAACACCGCGACGTCCGCTGAAACCTGTGAAGTTACAATGTTCACATCCGGCTCCAGCTGTCTGGGTTGAGGGGAGACCTTCAGTATCCTCGAAAAGCTTATAGGTATTCTCGGAAACTTCTACTGCTCTGGAACAATGCTTACAATTCACACGCACCAGACGCTGCCCAAGCACAAGAGAAAGAGATGAAGCCAACAGGAACGGCTCAATGCCCATATCAAGCATTCTGGTCACTGCAGTGGCCGCATCGTTGGTATGCAGGGTGGAAAGCACAAGGTGACCGGTGAGCGAAGCCTGAACCGCAGTACTTGCAGTTTCCTGATCGCGAATCTCACCAACAAGGATAATATCCGGATCCTGCCTGAGGAAAGAACGGATAGTAGTCGCAAAAGTCATCCCGGCAGCCTTGTTGACTTGAACCTGGTTGACTCCAGAAAGCTGGTATTCAACGGGATCTTCTACGGTGACAATATTCTTATCATCACGCGGAAGCTCACTCAGTCCGGCATAAAGACTGGTAGTCTTACCTGAACCGGTAGGACCGGTAACAAGTACGATACCATGAGGCTGGGCAAGAACTTTTCGGAAAAGTTCAAGATCCGGCCCTTTCAGCCCGAGATCTTCAAGGTTGAGAATATTTTTTGATCGGTCCAACACACGAAGGACAGCTTTTTCACCACTCATGGTAGGTATGGTAGAAACACGGACATCAACTTCTTTCTGTCCGAGCTTAAGAAAAATACGCCCATCCTGAGGCTTACGGCTTTCTGCAACATCCATTTCACCCATAACTTTAATACGGGCAATGACAGTTGGTTGCAACCCTTTATCCAGACGCTTCACAGCCTTCAGAACGCCATCCTGACGATAACGAACAACAAAACCATTGCCCTGCCCCTCAAAATGAATATCACTGGCTCCGGTGGAAATCGCCTGATGCAGAGTCTTGTTAACTAACCTGACAATAGGCGCGTCATCATGAGACCAACCCAGCAAATCCTGACCGTCCTCACTCTCAGCGTCATCCGAATCGGACTCAATAGCGCTTTCTTCTTCCCAGACAGTAAGAGCCTGTTCCAACAACGGGAAGAACTCTTCTTCAGATACAATTTCAGAAACTACATTCTTACCCATTTTCCAAGCCAGAAAATCAGCCATGGGCAAAGCTGCTTCATTCTGTAAAAGCACCTTAATCTGCTTATCCTGTACTTCAACAGGGATGAATTCATTCCGCTGTGGAAATGTCAGGAAAAGGTCTACCACCTCGCGTGGGACTAAACTGAGATCGTATATATTGCTCAATGTTACGCCCTATAAGCCATCAGAGATGGAAGGAGTTTTATCACCGCTTTTCTTGGAATCACTTCCTATGGTGTTAAACTCTTCATCAATAAAATTGCTAATTCGATTACGCTGATTCCTGTATTTGTCCATCTTGGCTTTACTTAAGGCTTCAAGACCTTCAGTGGTCTGGATAATACGTGCGGAAAGAAAGACCATCAAAGTGTTCTTGTTTCCACTGTTGCTGGTTGTCTTGAAAAGCCAACCCAACAAAGGCAAATCAGAAAGGTAGGGAACTCCTGCCTCAGTCCGGGTATGATCAGCCCTGATCAATCCACCGATGACCATGGTCGAGCCATCTGCCAAAAGCACAGTGGTATCAGTCGTACGGTCATTAGTAATCGGCAACTCAGTAGTACTGGCCTCTGAAACAGTATTGTAGGTTTGATACACTTTAAGTTTAATCAATCCGTCTTCACGGTTGATTCTCGGAGTAATCTTCAGTTTGATGCCAACATCTTTATATTCGTAGGTAGAAACAACCGCGTCACCGCTGGTAGTACTTTGGCCTGTTTTATACGGTCTGTTCTGACCGACGAATATTTCTGCTTCGGCATTATCCAGAGTCATAACCTGAGGAGCAGAAATAAGATTAAAATCTGTGGCGGACTTAGTAAAGTTTACCAGGGCACCAATAGAAGGAAAACTTTTGCCAGCATAGGAAATGGTATCTCCAAGTACTCCCATGGAGTACCCCCCGGGAACACTGGATGGATTGGAAGCATAAGCAGAAAGGTTACTATCCTTTGTTTTAGTGTACCCTAAGGTAGCAACACTGCCGCCCAAATCAATTCCACCCTGCCATTCAACACCGAATTCTTTAGCGTGATCCAAGGTGGTTTCAAGAACAAGTGCTTCAATATAAACCTGATCCTGAGCCTGATCCAATTGCTCTACGAAGTTATCGATCTGCGGCAATTGATCTGCGCTGGCCATCACAATAAGAGTATTGGTTGTTTCATCAGCAGAGACCTGGATGTCATCAGAATCTCCAGAACTCGAAGTTGTCCGGGAATTAGAGGACTTGGAAGAGGAGCCAGAGGCTGATTTGGATTCGCCTTCCCCGGACCTACTGGAAGACGGAATCCCGCCCCCGGTAACGAGGCTTTTCAAAACATCACCAGCTACAACTGCTTCAATATTATGCAGCCTGTATATTTTCATCTTTGAGTAGGCATCGCTGCCCTTATCAAGCTTGGAAATAAGTCTTTTAATGGTATCGATCTGGTCGCTGCTTCCAGAGACAAGCAAGCTGTTAGCCCAGTCCAGAGATTCAATCACCGGAGGAGTTCCGGTTTTTCCGGCTGTGGACAATTTTTTATAAAATGAAGTCAGTTTAGTAGCCACAGTTTTAGCACTGGACTTGTCCAACTCAATTAAAGTCGACTCCTGCTCGGCACCCGCTCTTTTCAAAATGCCCAGCAATTTCTTCATCTTATTAACATTGTTCTGTAAATCCCGAACCATAACCGCATCAGCCATGGGGACAGGTGTAACCCGTCCAATACGGGACGAAACCTGCGCCAGAACAGTTTGGACCTTAGCCGGATCCATTTTCCCTTCAAGCTGAAAAACTGAGGTAATTATCTCTTCACCATTTCCCTGTGAAGGTGAAGCCTTGATATCAGGAGAAATAAGCTTTGCATCACGCATCGGCAAAACATAAGTCACATTATCCCTAGTAACCGCGTGAAAGCCCGCCCCGCTCAAGACCTCTTGGAAAACAGCCATCAACTCCGGTTCAGTAAGAGACTGTCCGGCATAAATGCTGATATGGGAGCCGGGCAAGGCTCCTTTTTGAAAAACAATGTTCCTGCCGGTGTAACGGCCAACAAATTTAATAAATTCGACAAGGGAAATACTCTCAAGATTGGCATGGACTCCATTGCCGCCTTCAGGCTGAGCCACGGCTGCAGAAACCATAATAACCATGGATAAAACCAGACCCACAACAAATTTACAAAAAGTCTTCAGCATATTCAGCGCCATAATCTCCACCGGAATCCGGTAAGAATCATTTTTATCTACATATAATTATCAGCCATCCAGCCGAAAATTTATAAGTTCTAACATTTAAAGAATTGCATCCCTGCAAACATCCTACACTTGTAAAAGCCCGTCAAGTTTTCCCATCTCCGGATGGGATCACATAAACTGATAAAACAAAAACGCATTGTAGGCAAAGTGGATGAGAGTAGCTGAAACCAAGCTGCGGTATCTTTGCCACATGTAACCGAAAGCAAGCGACGGGAAAAAAGTAAGCAAGGCCCAATGAGTAGGTTGATGAATCAAATGCATGCAGGCAAAAGTCAAAGAAGCCAAAAGGTTAGCTAGGCTAAGCGGCCCCAGTCTCCACCTGTACTTCAAAAGACGATCAATTCCTTCTTGAAGCAGAAACCTGAAAAAGAACTCCTCAAACAGAGCTTTCAGAAACAATAGCTTCAACGAAAGATGAAGGTCAGGCTCCGGGACATAAAGTCCCACAAAACCCAAAGAAAAGAACAGGTAAAAGATTGGATCGGTGAGGCTGATCGCCCCCCATTTAAATTGGCACCAAATCCCTTTCAAGATTCGATTTACGAAAAAATCATAAACCATACGCTTTGCTATCTATCCATTTGTTCAATTATTAAAGCACTTGAAAAGGATCAAACCGAACATCCCACTCAAGAGAATCCCCTTGTAGCAGGTTTACACCCTATCTAAAACCCTTAAAAGAACATCTTCCGGCAGAACTTTTGTCAGGCACCCCAAATCGCCCCGGTCACAACTTTCCCGGCCACAGGGTTCACAGTCCAACCCAGCAACAACTTCCTCATGTTCGGGAGAAGGAAAAACCCAGCTCCCGGACGAACCGGGCATAACAATGCTTTGTGTGCCGACAGCCACGGCAAAATGCCTTGGAGCAGAGCAGTTCCCTATATGTAGAACAGCCCTTTCAATCAATGCAGCCATAAGTCTCAAAGAACCAGGTTTCTCAACCATGACACACTTATCGGCAACTCCGGACTCTTCCCTTACCTTCAAGGCAACATCTTTTTCGCCGGGTCCATAGAGCAGGAAGAATTTGAAATTCGGTCGTTTCTCTGAAATCAACCGGATCAATTTTCCATAATAATCTTCAGGCCACTTGCGGGTATGCCTTCTGTGGGATGCGTCAATTGTAATCAAAGGCTCATCCTCGGCCACACCCAATGACTCCAGGCAAGCATTAGCCTCTGCCTTTTCTTCATCTGAAACAAAAATCTTAGGCCGCTCAGAGTTCCACTCAATACCAAGCGGCTTCAACACTCCGGCCTTATACATGGCTGCGTATCCTCCCGGAATATATTCAGGCCAATGAGTGTACAACCAACGGTTATACCACGGCGGCATGTCGGCAAGCTTGATCGGGGCATCACTGAAAAGCACAACCCAACGGCAACGGGGAAGCTGCTGAAAATCAACAATAATGTCGTACCCAGCCCGTCCGACCTTCCAATAAAAAGCCAGAGCTTTTAATGGATTACGCAACTTTTTTTTCTTTATCGCCCAGACATGGCTGACTGCCGGGTTGTTATCAAATACCTGTGTACATTTTTCCTCGGTAAGAACATGAATTTCAGCATCAGGATATTTTTTATGGAGGAGAGAAACAGAGGGAGTTGCCAACACAACATCGCCTATCTGGCGCAATTGGCAGACAAGTATCTTCTTAGGATTAATTGATGATATATCTTTCACTTTAAAAAGCTCACAAATCTTTTTTCAAACGACCATAACTGCCGGAAGGCACGGAAATAGAGCATAACCAACATATAAAGTCCAGACTAAGTAAACGCGAAATAACGGCCGCCCAAAAACACTCACGGCCAGCCTGCAAGTAAACCAGCCCGTAGCCCTGGTCAAGTTCACACCTCAAACAACAGCTATCCCCAAAAACAACTTTGACAAAAACAACTTAGATCAATTAAATTGGTACTAAGTACATTCTCATAACCACGACATCAAATAACACGGGAGAAATCATGAAAAAAACGACCTTGTATTTTGCTACCCTGCTCTTAATAATTTTAGCTTTTCCCAATGCAGGGCTTTGCGCAGATTCAAATATGAAAGATACAACCCTAGAGCTGAGATACACCCCTATAGACATTGATCTTCCTCCATGTCCTGTAAAAATTGCTGTCGTAAAATTCACTGAAAGCAAGCCCATCAAAAAAATTGGGCAAAGCAAACTTTTTACCTACTACCCTTCAATCGACATTGGAACCTGGATGGGACAGTCGTTGTACAAACAGCTCAAGGCTGAAGGGCTGGACGTGGAGTATTTCGAAAGCATGGACGATGCAGGAGACCATTTCATCATCACCGGTATTGCCAACAAGGTATATATCAACCGCCCCGGCCAGCTTGAAATGAACTACAAAGTCCGTCTGGACGGCATGGTCAGCAAAAACAACAAACTACTTTTTGCCAAGAACTATACATCCAAGCAAAAAAAGGACATGGCCAATACCGGCAACAATGCCGGCAAACTAATGGCCGGACTTCATGATATTTTCTCTATATTCCTTCCACAGGCAATAAAAACGATCAACGAAAGTAAATAATTACCTGCATTACGAACACATACAACATATGTCCGGCGTGTCTTTGATACGCCGGACATTTTATATACACCAGAGAAGGTATATTATTTTTCCCTGCAAGCTTGCCTAGCGCATAAAATCTCGCTATTAGAACCATCCCCGGCCTATCACTTATCCGATACTACTTTATCCTTAACTACCTTCTTTTGAAGACAACAAGCGCAATACAGTTGCAAGAGCAATGAACAGCTTTATCAATAATATAGAATACTATCTCCCTGAACACACCATTGACTGCCATGAGCTGGATAAAACCAAGCCGCATTGGCATGTGCGCAATTCACTTCCCAAAACAGGTGTGCGCTACCTGCACCACTCAGCTAAAGACGAAACAACCCTGCAAATGGCCCATAAAGCCGCCTCAAAAGTTCTGTCTGGACTATCTGCAGAAGAACTGCCCGACACATTGATTGTCTGCACCCAGACCCCAGATCAGCTGCTGCCACATGTTTCCGCCTGCCTGCAACACGAGCTGGGACTTCCGGCATCAACCAAATGCTTTGATGTAAGCCTAGGTTGCAGCGGCTATTGTTACGGACTTTCTATTGCCTACGGCTACATGGCTGCCGGGATTTCTGAACGGGTCCTCTTTGTAACTGTGGATAACTACTCCAAGACAATCGACCCTGAAAACAAGACATCTTTCCTTATATTTTCAGATGGTGCAGCTGCAACAATTATCGATAAACCTAAAGCTGCGCCGTCATTTCTGTTCGGCACTGATGGAAGCCGCAGTGAATCCATACGCTGCCTCAACTCAGGAATCAGCGTTGTAACCGGAAAAGAGTCTGACGCTCCCATCGCTAAACCGGACATGCAAATGGACGGATTCAAGGTTTTTCAATTCACAGTAAAAACCATTCCTAACGAGATCAGGAAACTAGCCGAGCAGGCCGGAGCTGGCATGGATGGAATTGACCTTTTCGTCTTCCATCAGGCCAGTAACAAGGTCCTTGAATCTCTCGCGAATAAACTTGATATCCCGGAAGATAAAATGATCATGGATTTGTACGAGGTAGGTAATACAACCTCCTCCACCATCCCCATCGCCCTTAAACGGGCCGAAGCAAAGGGTAAGCTCAAGCGTGGAGACACGATCATGCTCTTCGGCTTCGGGATCGGCCTTAGTTGGTCCGGAGCTGTACTTAAATATTAAAAAACTCCCCGAAATATATTTTCGGGGAGTTTTTTTCATTTTGTAACCCGCACTCTTAAAAACTCACCTTTTCAAGGATAAACTCCTTCACCCTTCTCACTGATTCCTCAAGCGTTTCTTTATCTGTCTCAACAATCAAGTCAGGACTTTCAGGGACTTCATATGGGGCCGATATCCCGGTGTAATTCCTAATCTTACCCTCACGGGCTAATTTGTAGTACCCCTTTGCATCCCGCTCTTCACACACTTCCAGCGGACAGGTGACCAAAATTTCATAGTAATCACCTTCTCCAACTACTTCACGGGCCAATTGACGATATTCTTCCAAAGGAGAGATGAACGCGCACATACAAATTGTCCCGTTCTCAGTGAATAACTTGGAAACTTCGGCTATGCGCCTGATGTTCTCTGTCCGGGCAGCCGGGGAAAAACTCAGATCCCCGCACAATCCATGGCGGACATTATCGCCGTCAAATACATAGGCGCGCATGGAACGGTCAAAAAGCTCTTTTTCCACCCTGTGGGCAATAGTTGATTTTCCAGAACCGGAAAGCCCGGTAAACCAGAAAACCGCAGACTTATGCCCGTTAAGTTTCTCTCTATCCTCCCGGAAGACCTCTCCACGAAACAACCGGATATTCCTTTCATTGCCCATAAAGTCTAATCCTCCGACCTATGCAGATACACATCCTGCTGCGGGAAAGGAATAACGATACCTTCTGTATTGAAACGCTTGTAGATATCGCGACTGAGGGTATGGATCAGCCTACCCCGGTCATGGGGCCGTGCGGCCCAGCAGAGCAGCTCAAACTCAAGTGCGGAATCTCCGAACCTGCGGAACCTGACCCGAGGCTCAGGCTTGGCAATAGAAAGCTCGTTATTCTCAGCCAATTCCATCAAAATCGCTTCCACTTGATCTACATCAGAACCATAAGCCACTCCGAGTTTGATACGCACCCTGAAATGAGGATGAGGCCGGCTTTGGTTGACGACCTTGCCGTTGGTAATGACCGAGTTGGGAATGGTAATCATAATGTCATCACGGGTCTGAATCCGGGTACTGCGCATACCCACAGCCTTGACCTCACCCCGGTCGCCATTATCAAGCACAATGTAATCACCAGCCCTGAAAGGACGATCCAAGAAGATAGAAACCCCGCCGAAGAAGTTGGCCAGAGTTTCACGGGCAGCCAAAGCAACAGCGACACCGGCAATACCTGCCGAAGCAAAGATAGCCGTAACCGGAATACCAAAATAACTGCCTGCGTTGTAGAAAAGCACAAACACAAGTCCAAATGAAACTAGTCGGCAACCCAACCGGATGACATCAGCATCAAGAGCCTCTTCCTTGATCTTGGAGGTATGGATAATGCCGCGCATGATCACATCGCCGCCTATGATGATGGCAACACCCGCAAAAATGGCAAAAAGCAATTTCAGCATCATGGAGACCCATGAAAGAACATCGCCGGTAATATTGATCTGCTCATCAATAAAATATTCCATGACAATGCAGATAAGCATGGCATAAAGCGGAAATAACAATCTTTCCAATCTCCAATTCCACTTGCGACTCCTGTCTTTCTGTTTCTTATGCCAGAGCCAGACAAGCCACATACTAAGGTCTCCCAGAAGCAGAATCATGACCATTGCAATCCATTGCCAGATAGCCTGCCCCAGATAGCCCGCCTTCATCCATTCGGGAAGCTTCTTTAAAAAACCGTCCGGAATCATCCATCCTGAAGAATAAATATACTGCTCATAAAAACCGGTGTAGTCCTCACCCTTATCGCTGCGGTAAGGCAAATGCCCCACCTCTTCATAATACTCTTCCAACCGCCGTACAGTTTCAGGGGTGAATAAATATGACCCCATGCGCGGACCGTCTGGACAGCGCCCGATGGTGATTTCAGTGTGCGGGATACGCCAGAGCAGGATTTTTTGCTTCTTTGCTTCAACTTTATCAGGCACGTCAGCCAGATCAGGCAACTCAATACGGTCCAGAATCTCCCGCAACCTTAAAACAGATTCAATGCTTACATCGCTGAGCAAGGTGGGAGGGACCCTACTAAAGTCAAAACAACGCTCTGCCCGTTGCATAAACTCTTTTGCAAGAAACAAATCTTCCTCAGCAGCCGTAGCCGCTTCATAAAGCTTATCTGTATAGTGGATAAAGCTGGAAAAAGTTGCCCGAGGACTGGAAGTATCCGGCGGCTCCAGCGGGAAGATATTGGATGCAAAGCCCTGCTGAATCAGCAATAATGAAAGAGTCAAAGCTAAAAAGATGCAACGGCAACAAGATTTCATAAATATCCCCTTTTTCAATTTCTGCCGCACCTTAACACGAGCACCCATGAATTTTCCATTGTTTAAACAACGAAAAAACCCGTCCCTGAAACCAGAGACGGGTTGTCTTAATAACTTTCAATCAAATCAGATCAGCCCAGAAAATCCAGCAGGACTTTCCAGATACGCTCAGAAGCATGACCATCCCAGCCATCAATCTTCGGAGCGGGATTACCGGTCTTTTTCTGGGCAGCTTGAGCTTCACGCAGGATATCCTCACCCAAAATTCCGGCCAAAACGTTGGTACCTTTCTCTATTGTCACCGGACGTTCGGTGTTTTTACGCACAGTCACGCAAGGCACACCCAGTGCGGTTGTCTCTTCCTGCAATCCGCCGCTATCAGTGATGACCACCTGCGCATCTTTCCACAAGTACAGGGATTCCCTGAAAGAAAGAGGCGGAAAGGTGTGCACGTTTTCAGAGAAGGATATTCCGAACTGGGCCATCATTTTCTCTGTACGCGGATGGATGGGGAAAAGCAGAGGCAGGTCTTCGGCAATCTTGTTCAAAGCCTCAATAATCCCTTCCAAAACATCACGGTTATCCACATTGGAAGGACGGTGCATGGTCATAAATCCATAGCGACCAATCTTCTCCTTCAGCTCGCGACTCTGGTAATCGGAAACAACTTCCGGCCCCAAGCGGTCCACGTTGTGGAAAAGATTATCGATCATCACGTTACCCACATGAAAAATCGTATCCGCCTCCTTACCCTCGCGAAGCAGGTTCTCCCGACCATGATCTTCAGTGGTAAAGAACAGATTACTGATGGAATCGGTAACCATGCGGTTGATTTCCTCAGGCATGTCCATATCGCCACTGCGCAGTCCGGCCTCAACGTGAGCCACCGGGATATGCAGTTTACGTGCAGTGACCGAACAGGCCAGCGTGGAGTTTACATCACCCACCACAACAACAAGGTCCGGCTTTTCTTCCATGCACATTTTCTCGAAAGCGATCATGATTGCCCCGGTCTGCTCCGCATGGGTTCCGGTAGATTTGCCCATATTGAACTTGGGCTTGGGAATATCCAGATCCTCAAAGAAAACCTGCGACATCTGGCGATCATAATGCTGCCCGGTATAAACCATCTGGCACTCTACGCCCTCAAGATCACGGGCTGCACGAAAGATAGGCGCGACTTTCATCAAATTGGGTCGTGCCCCGGCAACGAGAAATACTTTTTTCATATAATTTTCCTAAATTACTTATTCAGGACCAAACAACTTTGCCTGCAATTCATCCAGTGTGCGACAAGTAGTGGACTGGAAAATGGGTCCGTAGCCAAGCCGCTCAGCCTGCTTGAGTCTTGTTTCACCGCCTGATGCTGGCCGGATACGCCCGTTCAGGTCCACCTCACCCCAGAACACTGCTCCGGGCTGCAAGGGACGGTCATAAAATGAAGACAGCACTGCTGCCACAACACCCAGATCAAGTCCGGGATCACGCATGGCCAGGCCGCCGCCGATCTTGGCATAAATATCCAGCTGACCCAAGTTCAAATTTAGACGTTTTTCCAGAACAGCCAGAATCAGGTTCAACCTGTTGGTATCAAAGCCCAATGCTGTACGGCGTGGAATGGAAAGCACCGTCCGGCTGGCAAGGGCCTGCACTTCAACAGCAAAAGGCTTATGCCCATCCATGGCCATGACCACAGCTGCGCCGGAACATGAATCATCCCGGTCGCCGAGAAAAAGAGTAGACGGATCTTCCACAATTTCCATACCGGTTTGCCGCATGGAAAAAACCACCAGTTCATCACTGGGACCAAATCTGTTCTTGAGCACCCGCATGATGCGCATCATGTGCTTGCGGTCACCCTCAAGGTACAGCACAGTATCTACCATATGTTCCAGTAGCTTCGGCCCGGCAATCTGCCCATCCTTAGTCACATGGCCCACGATAACCAGCGTGGTGCTGGTCTTCTTGGCCGCTTCAACAAGTTCTGAAGAAACAGCACGTACCTGACTGACGCTGCCCGGTATGCCGTCTGTACGAGGCGAGGTCAAAGTCTGCACTGAGTCAATAATCATCAGGTCCGGTTTTTCCGGGGCCTCCAGAATGGACAACGCTTCTTCCGCATTGGTGGATGCCACAGCCAGCAGTCCGGACTGCAATACTCCCAAACGATCAGCCCTACCCCGGATCTGGGCCAGAGATTCCTCACCGGAAAAGTAAACCGCCTTATTGCCCATGCGGCACTGCTCCGCAGCCAGCTGCAACAGCAAGGTAGATTTACCAATACCCGGTTCACCGCCCACAAGCACGGCACCGCCGGGAACAAACCCCTTACCCAGAACCGTATCGAGGGGCTTAAAACCCGTAGAACGGGCTTCGGTCTGCTCAACAGGGATGTCCGCCAGCGCAACAGCAAGCGAATCCGCAGGAGCGTGGGTCACACCGCCCTTGCGGCGCACAACAACCTTCTCCTGCAAAGTGTTCCACTCGCCGCAACGAGGACACTGGCCCTGCCATTTCAGCGCCTGCGCACCGCAATTAGTACAAACAAAAACGTCTTTAGTTTTCACTGGGATGCCCTAAATTAAATTCACATATAAAAAGGCGGGAGATTTAGCCTTAAAAGCAAATCTCCCGCCATTAACTACATTCCTAAAAGGCAAAACTATTTCTTAGGCGGATTCTTGGCGTCTACAACGTTGATGACATACTCTTTAACTGCGGGCGAGGGCTTGAAGAAAACGACCATAAAAGGCGTATCCATACCCGGCTTGAGCAGTGTGTTGTTGGAGAGTATGCCGACCTTGGAGCCAAGTCCGGCATCGATTTCTTCTTTGGACTGCACTTCCAACTGAAACAAGGAAAGGGTATTTCCGCAAAGCAGACGTTTGGAATCAAGCACCTGTCCCTTGTCATCGAAAAGCTGCGCTTCAACTTCGATCAGCTCTTTGGGCTGGCTGAAGTTGTTAACAACTTTACCTTCGATGATAAACAGCTGTCCGGCCTTGTCATTATTGACATAGAACTGGCGCAAATCCTTAAAAGAGAATTTACTGAACCGCTTGGAAGGCGGCTCATTGGAATCCGCGGTTCCGGCATCGTCAGAAGCGACAAAGGGGATACTGAAAGGCAGGCTTTCCCAAAGCTTGAGATACCATGCAGCCCCGGCACCACCAGCAAAAAGGATCAAAATGACCAAAGTAATAATCAATCCTTTTTTACCTTTCTTCTTACCTTCTTTCCTGGACGGGGGAGTGTCGAGGTCGTCGTCGAGGTCAAATCCGGCTATTTCACCATCATCAAGGGAAAGACCGTCATCCTCATCCAAATCATCCTCGGAGAAATCCTCTTCTTCGAAGTCTTCATCAGCCTCAAAATCTTCTGAGAACTCTTCCTCTTCGAAAGTCCCGTCATCTTCCTCAATCTCTTCGTCATCATCGAAAAGATTGTCTTCGGAAAGATCAGCACCGTCATCGTCATCGCCGAAAAGGTCGTCATCGTCGAAGAGGTCATCGCTTTCCTCTTCGGCTTCTGCGCCTTCGGCGGGCGCGGCAACTTCTTCGGCTTCGTCATCATCGCTGCCAAATAGCTCATCGTCTATATCAAAGTCATCTTCTTCCGCAGGTGCTTCCTCAGCGGCAGGCTCTGCAAAAGGGTCATCGTCGTCAAAAAGGTCGGCTCCGATTTCAGCATCATCGGAATTATCGTCAGAACCGAAAAGATCATCTTCAAGGTCATCAGAATCATCCGCAGCAGGCGCTTCATCCGACCCATCAGCTCCAATATCACCGAACGGATCATCACCCAGTTCATCGCCCAATTCATCAGCAGCCTCATCAAAGAGGTCATCATCAAAATCTGGTTCAGGCTCCGGCTCTGGTTCGGGTTCTGGCTGAGGCTCGGGTTCAGGCTTGGGTTCCGGTTTCGGTTCCGGTGCAGGTTTGGACTGCTCCTCTTCAAGCATGGACTCAACTTCATCCTCCGGCTCGGGAGCGGGAGGAGTTACCTTAAAAATATTTCCGCATTTGGAGCATTTAACCTTAGCTCCGCTTGCCGGAATCTTACTTTCCGGTAAATTGAATTTGGTCTCGCAATTTGAACACGTAATAATCATGGACCACTATACCTGCCATTGAATAGGTTTAACCGACTCTATTTATTACAACTTTAAGAACAAATAGCCTAAAATCTAGGCATTCTCAAGTTCATACACTGCACTTAAATACCTGTATTTTTCAGCATAGTCCATTCCGTATCCCACAAGAAAGCCATGGTCGAGAACGAAACCGGGAAATTCAACTTCCAGATCAATCTCACGACGCTCTCTTTTATCAATCAGAGCACAGGTTTTCACGCTCAGCGGGTTACGTTTTTCAAACACATGCTTAAGAAACTCAACAGAGTGTCCGGTATCAACGATATCTTCGATGATCAGTACATGCTTGTCTGCAATGGATACTTCGAGATCCTTGGAAAAATTCATGTTTCCGGTACGGCTGGTTCCCGCTCCGTAGCTGGAGAGACGTACGAAATCAATTTCAGGATCAGAAGAAAGGGCACGGGTGATATCCGCAAAAAAGAGGTATGCACCTTTGAGTACGCAGACGCAGACCAGAGGTTCCTGACCGTAGGTTTCGGATATTTCCTTACCCAGCACTTTGATTCTTTCAGCAATTATTTCTTTGGAATAAACTTCTTTGAGGCTATGGCCCATGACAGTTTTCCTTATTTATTTCAGTTTCATGATCATTGGAATTTCATCACAATCCGGGAACTGGGGACAGTTAATACAATCGGCCCAGATCTTCTGGGGCAAGACATGCTTATCTGTCTCCACAAAACCAAGCTTTGCAAAGAATTTCTCAATATTAGTCAATACAAATACGTCGCAAACACCCAGTTCACGCGCTTCCTGAATACAGGCTTCCACCATCTGTGCTCCCAGATTGGAGCCCCGTGCTTCAGGCACAACAACCAAAGACCGCACTTCTGCCAGACAATCCCAGCTTATGGCAAGTGCACAACAGCCGATTATTTTGCCGTCTTCATCTTCGGCTACAAAAAAATCACGCAAATGTCCGTAAATAGAGTTCAAAGGCCGGGGCAAAACCATAGCGTCTCTTGTCCGGTCCTTGATGATGGTATGGATATCCTTGGCATCCCCCATCGAGGCTTTTCTTATCTTAACCATCCGCGTCTACCGATCCTTTAACATCTTATTTATATATCTTTCAAACATGGCCCCGGGATAGCTTCCTTCCTTATCAAAAACCCGCTGGCCCGCAGGATCGTACATCATGGTTCTGGGGATAGACTGAATTCTGAAAGCAGGACCAACATCCTCGGCTGCAAAGTAAACCGGATAGTTGAACTTCTCGCCCTTAAGCATAAATTCGTCCACAGCATTACTGTCCTGATCAACAGAAACACTGATCATTACCAGATCATCGTCAGAGAATTTCTTGCGCAACTCAATAAGTTCAGGAATCTCCGCACGGCAGGGAGGACACCATGTGGCCCAAAAGTTGACCAGCACAACCTTGCCTTTATTCTTGGCAATAATATCCTGAACACCCTGAGCATTGATAGTATCGACACCCTCTGCGGTCTCAGCCTTGTTACACCCGGCAGCGAGCACGAGCAGCAGAGCAATCAATATGCTTATTTTATTAAATATCTTCATATATTTCCTCAAGTAGAACCTAAAATTCAGGAAGTTATAAACATTCCACTAGCAGATTCCATGGAATAATTCAAAAATCCGCACCCTGCCTTACTGCAACAGGTTCTTGGCGACCTTTACGGCAGCCACGGCATCGGTGGACCAGCCGTCAGCGCCGATGGATTCACAAAACCCGCCGGTAATTACCGCACCGCCGATCATGACCTTGATGTCGAGGTTACGTTCTTTAATCAGATTGATAGTGTCTTCCATGCGGATCATAGTGGTGGTCATCAGTGCGGAAAGGCCTACAATCTTGGCCTCATGCTCTTCAGCAGCATCAACAATAGTCTCAGCGGGAACATCCTTGCCGAGATCAATTACATTGTAGCCGTGGTTCTTGAGCATCAGACAGACAATGTTCTTACCAATGTCATGAATATCCCCTTCAACGGTTGCCATGATGATGGTAGCTTTTTCCTCCACATCACCGGAAGCTTCAAGCAATGGCTTAAGCTTTTCAAAACCCTTCTGCAGGGTTTCAGCGGACTGCAGGAGCTGGGGCAGGAAGTATTCCTTGCGCTCGTATTTTTCACCAACTTCCATGATCGCCGGAATGAGATCTTCGTTGACCATTTCAAAAGGTGCGCGTCCGCCTTCAAGGTCACGCTCCACAAGGGCGACGATGGAACCGCGGTCGCCTTTTACTACTGCATCAAAAAGGTTGTCCGCGCCGTTTTTTTCATCTTTCTTGCCTCCAGCTGCACCGGTATGTCCGCCGTCGCCGGAAGGTGTCCAATCAGCATAACGCTCAATATACTGCTCAGCCTGCGGGTCGCGGCAGAGCATAACTTCGTTGGCGTAGAGTGCTTCACGCAGACGCACCGAATTGGGGTTGGAGATAAACGCAGCCATGCCCTGCCCCTGACAAAGGGTCAGGAAGCTGGAGTTGAGCAGTTCGCGAGCCGGAAGACCGAAAGAAATATTGGAGAGACCCAGCACTGTGGGCAGATTCCATTCTTCACGGCAGTACTTGATGAAATCAAGACAATGGCGGGCAGCCATGGGCTTGGAGGATACAGTCAGAGCCAGCGCATCGACCATGATCAACCTGCGCGGAATACCGATTTCATCGGCCTGCCTGAGCAGCTCGGAAACAACCTCCACCTTTTCTTCACAGGTGATGGGCAGCTTACTTCCTACAATAGGAAGCAGGATAAACGGCGCACCGAACTTCTTGCACAGGGGGCCAAGGCGCTCCATACGTCCGGGTTCACCACTGATGGAATTGACCAACGGAGAGCCGGGGTATTCCCAAAGGGCCGCTTCAACCGCATCAGCGTTAGTGGAATCAATGGAAAGCGGAACGGAATGCTGGGCGAAAATTTCCTTGACCAGAGCAGGCAGAGTTTCGACTTCGTCAACCATGGGCGCGCCAACGTTTACGTCCAGAACCGGAGCACCTACAGCAATCTGCTCTTCGGCAAATTTCATAGCTTCGGTGAACTGCCCTTTCTGGAGTTCTGCGATAAGCTGCTTCTTCCCGGTGGGGTTGATGCGCTCACCGATGATGACACCGCGCTGTTCAAAACCGATCTTAACGGACTGAGCACGGGAGGTCAGCACCATCTGGCAATCTTCCTGCGGCAGGGGACGTTTCCACTTGGCACCGTCTACTGCGTTGCGCAGGGCACGAATATGGTCCGGTCCGGTTCCACAGCAACCGCCGATAAATTTAGCACCAACGTCCACAAACTTGGCGGACTGTTCGGCAAAAGGTTCGGGCTGGAGGCGGAAAACAGTGTTGCGGTTCTCATCCAACTCGGGCAGCCCGGCATTGGCCTCCACCAGCAGGGGAGAGGAAAGGCGGGGTTGCATGTTTTCCAGCACTTCCAGAATCTGCTCTGGTCCGGCGGAACAGTTGGTTCCCATGAGTTCAACACCCATGTTCTGCATGGTATCGATAAAAGTAGCCGGAGGTGTTCCGGTCAGGCAGGCGGCCGGGGATTCAAAGGTCATGGACAGGGCCACGGGCAGGTCACAGACTTCACGGGCGGCAATAACCACAGCCCGTGCTTCAGCAAGATCAAAGTGGGTTTCACCGAGGATCAGGTCAACGCCACCTTCTACAAGGCCGGTAATCTGTTCTTTGTAAATCTCGACCATCTCTTTGAAAGTCATTTCACCCAATGGCTGAACAAAATGTCCGGTGGGTCCGACACTACCGCCGACAAAAACATTATCCCCGGCAACAGAACGGGCAATGAGAGCCATTTCGCGGTTCAAGCCGATGACATCCACGTCAGCGCCGAGCTTGGGCCTGCTGCCGCCGAAGGTGTTGGTGGTCAGCACATTGGCTCCGGCATCAACATAATCTTTATGTACGGATTTGATTACATCCGGACGTTCCAGTCCCCACATCTCGGGTGACATGCCTGCGGGCAGGCCGCGGCTCTGCAAAAATGTTCCGTAACCACCGTCAAAGAAGTATATTTTATCGTCACTGAGGGCTTTGCGAAAATCAGGCATGTCAAACGCTCCACATTTAAATTTAAATATCAGCAGAAAAGCTGATTATCTGGTTTGCTTTTTAATGAATTCTTGTCGTGTATCTTTTGAAAGGAAGGTATAATGGGTAAAAAAACGCTTCTACTTAAAAACATTGAAAAGGACAAATAAAAACTATACCCTTACAAGTTACAGATAAGAACTTTTGTTTACAATAAAATATTCAAATAATTTCACTCGAACAGGGAAATATAAACCGGGCAATGTCATCAAAAGAAGAACCCTTAGAGCTTGAACCTGTTGAAAATGAAGAGGTAAAAGTACCACCCAAGGACGACTTCCTGCCTACGCCGCGAGCCAAGGGCGAAGTCGCTACCAAGGACCCTCTTCACTTGTATCTGCAGGAAATCAGCCGCTTTCCCCTGCTGGAGCCGGATGAAGAATTCCAGCTTGCCAAACAGGTACAGGAAAATGGAGACCAGCAGGCGGCCTTCAGGCTTGTATCCTCACATCTCAGGCTGGTGGTTAAGATCGCCATGGACTTCCAGCGCCGCTGGATGCAGAATGTGCTCGACCTTATTCAGGAAGGCAACGTGGGCCTGATGAAGGCCGTAAACAAATTTGATCCCGATAAGGGAATCAAATTTTCATACTATGCAGCCTTCTGGATTAAGGCCTATATCCTGAAATATATTATGGATAACTGGCGCATGGTTAAAATCGGAACCACCCAGACCCAGCGCAAACTTTTTTACAACTTGAACAAGGAACGCCAGAGATTACAGGCTCTCGGCTTTGATCCGACCACCTCCGAGCTTTCAAAAAAACTGAATGTCAGCGAAGAGGAAATTACTGAAATGGACCAGCGTCTGGCCAAGAACGATCTCTCCCTGAACCTCAAGTTCGGTGAGGACTCCGAGGCCACACGCATGGATTTTCTGCCTGATCTTGGCCCCGGGGTCGAAGAAACCCTTGCCAACAAGGAGATTTCCACATTACTGCTTGACCAGCTCAGGACAATTGTTCCAAATCTCAACGAAAAGGAACAAGTAATCCTGAACGACCGCCTTCTCTCCGATTCCCCCAGAACACTGCGGGAGATCGGTGAAGAGTTCGGGGTAACGAGGGAAAGAGTTCGCCAGATTGAAGCAAGACTGCTAAAAAAATTGAGGGAACATCTGGCTGAATCAGTTAAAGACTTTTCACAGGACTGGATACCTGAAAATGAATAAGCTGCTTACCGATCTTAAGAAAGAAGCAAAGGCTATGGCTTCGGCCCTGCCTGTACCGGTTTTTTATCGTGACCTGGAAACCCAGATAGAATTTGCAAGGGACATGTTTTTTGATCACCCGCTGATCATCAGGTTGCAGGAAGATGTCCTGCCCTTTCTTTATGATGAATATGCCCACGGCATCTACCATTCCAAAAAGGTAGCCATCGAAGCCGGAGCCATCATCCTTAAAGAGGGAGATGACATGGACGGTGACCGCGTCCGCGAGCTGGTCCTGCTGGCCCAATTCGGCGGCCTGCTCCACGACTGCTGCCGCCTTGATGAAAACCACGCCATCCGCGGTTCTGAAACTTCAAAGGTGATCCTCAACAATTATCCCCTTTCCGAGCGCAGCAAAGAACTCATTGCCGAGTCAATTGCCCGTCATGAAGCCTTCAAACCGGAAAAGCCCATTGAGAACGATCCAGAGCTGGCTCTCTTAAGTGGTGCTCTTTATGACGCGGACAAATTCCGCTGGGGACCGGACAACTTCTCCACCACCCTCTGGGAAATCTGTGATTACGAAGACTGGACAGTTGAAGAAATCATTGAAAAATTCCCCAAGGGACTGGAGATAATCAAGTCCATTGAATCCACCTTCCGTACTGAAACCGGAAAGGAATACGGACCGGAAATGATCGCACAGGGCATTAACATCGGCTCCGCAATCTACGAAAAGCTGGTCGAATACTCCAAAGATCCCAAATACCTCCCCCAGGAAGAACCTGAAAGGCTTTTATGATACAAACTACCGGCTCATCACGCTGCCCGCTGAAGGCTGTTGCTGTAACAGCCCTTCTGGTCCTGCTCATGCTGCAGGGCTGTGCAACTAAGAACACTGCCCAACCCGAGTTTCAGCTCCCGCTGAGCCCGGAAGCGCAGTTAACATACGATTATCTGGTCTACATGGATTACCGCACCCGGCTGGGACAAGCCATGAGCGGACTGAAAACTCCCCAGAAAATCAACGAAGTTGCCAAGCTGCAAAAGGAAGCTTTGACCGTTTTAAACCGGATCATTGCAGTTGAGCCGCAGGAAAAGCTTTATCTGGATAAGTTCGCCCTATATTGGACTTCACAGCAGATTGATGAAGCAAGAGCCACCCTCAAGGAGGCTCTTGCCAAATACCCCGACAGCCGGGACCTCAATATCAGCCTTGCCAACACCTATCTGGTGGACAACCGTAATGCTGATGCCGAAGCCGTGCTCAAGGAATACCTGCTCAAGAAACCGGACGATCTGGTAGTCACCGGACATCTGGCCCGCATCTACCTTGAACAGAAAAAATTCGCGCAGGCCCTTGATATCCTCAAGGTCATCCCCAAGGATAAGCGGACCGCGCAGATTCATTATTTGCACGCCAAAGCAAGCGCCGGACTGGGGCTTACCCGTCAGGCCATCCGCAGTCTGAACAGAGCAGTTGAGGCCAAACCGGATTTCATTGAAGCATGGGGCGAACTGGCCTACATGCATGAGCTGGAAAAGGATTACGATTCCGCGGAACAAATCTACACCAAGATGCTCGAGTTCCCGGATGTATCCAATCATATCCGGCTGCGGCTAATGGAACTCTGCCTTAAGCTTAATAATCCTGAACGGGCATTACAGCTGGCCATTGAAGGTCCCCGCAACAAAGCATTTCTACTGGAAGCGGCCCAGCTATTCATCAGCGGTAAATTCTATGGGCAGGCTTCCATCCTGCTGGATCTTTTTGCCCAGCAGAAAACCATCCCCGACTCCTACTATTTCTTCAAGGCATCCATAGCCTATGAAGGGGAAGATGATCCGGCCAAGGCTCTGGGTTATCTGAATAAAATTTCTTCACAAAGCGAACATTATGACCGCAGCCTGCAATTCAGGGCTCACCTGCTCATGGATCTGAAACGCAACAAGGAAGCACTTGAAGTCATCAGAAAAGGTGAGGAAAAGTTCCCTGAGGCAGTCAATTTCTATCTTTTGGAAGCAGGATTACACTCAGAAGCCGGCGACAGCAAAGCCGCCAAGGATGCCCTGCTGCGCGGCAATACAAATGTTCCCGGCCATCCGCAGCTTCTTTTCCAGCTCGGAGTTATGGAAGAACAGGCAGGCAATCTGGACCAGACCCTGAAATACATGGAACAGATCATCTCCAGCTTCCCGGACCATGCCGATGCACTCAATTTCGTGGGTTATATCCTTGCAGACCGCAATGAACAGCTCGACCGGGCCATGGTCCTGATCAGCAGAGCCAACAGACTGGAGCCGGACAACGGCTACATCCTCGACTCACTGGCCTGGGTCAACTACCGCATGGGCAACTTTGAAGAAGCTTGGAAGATAATCAAGCGGGCCGTATCCTTAAGACCCGAGCAGTC
Organism: Maridesulfovibrio sp.; assembly: GCF_965230075.1. Lineage (GTDB taxonomy): Bacteria > Desulfobacterota > Desulfovibrionia > Desulfovibrionales > Desulfovibrionaceae > Maridesulfovibrio. Next base: position 4,273,247 of record NZ_OZ245945.1, read on the forward strand.
AGAACTCTGGGATCATTACGGAGATATCGCCTCCGCACTGGGCAAGGAAAAATCCGCAGCCAAGGGCTACCGCAAGGCTCTGGAACTGAATCCGAAAAACGCTGATCAGATCCGCAGGAAATTGGAAGAACTATGATTTCCAGCTCCGGCCGCATGGCCCTGATTCTGCTGGTCCTGCTTATTGCACTCGGCGGATGCACCCACCGTTCCGCATTTAATGGCAACACCGAAAACATCTACAATACCTTCCGCAGTGCCTATGGCAATTGCAACGCCACAGGCCTCCGGGCCAAGGCCAGCCTCTACTATACTTCAAAAGGATCAGGACACCGCACCACAATGTCACTCTGGGGTGATTATGCATCCCCCCTGCGACTGGATGTGCGTGCTGGTATCGGGGCCTACATCGCCCATATCCGCGAAGATAATTCAGGACTGACAGCGTTCTACCCTGACCAGAAAACAGCATACTCTCATTCTTCTCCGGTCCGCGCAGTCCAAATACTGGGCCTGCCTTTTCCCTTCTCCCTGAAAGACCTTGCAGGACTCATCTCCGGCTGTTATCCCAACCTGATACCAAAATCATACGACACCGCAGCTCCTGAAAACGGGAACCTGCGTTTTACCTTTGACAACGGACCCGTCAGTTCAATCGTGCTGACGGAACAGGGAAACCCGGTAGAAATATCGGGACGGGGCGAAATTCCATGGCGCATGGAGTTGTCTTCATATGAAGAGGATAGTTCAGGCAAACTGCTGCCAAACAAAATCGCCGTATACACAGAACTGGGAGATAAGGCCCTGCTGCGTATAAAGTCCCGGACCTTCACGGCAAAACCGTGGCAGGCAAAGGCGCTTGAGCTCAAGCTGCCCGGGGGGTCCAAGGAAATCCGTCTTGACCAGAACGGGTATGTCAGAATCGATTAAAAAGTTAAGCTTTTCATAACGGAGGGAAGTATGAGCGGGCAGGATTTTAATTCTAATGAAAAAAGTAGTGGACTTCTTGAAAACTTTAAACTAGGTCTCGATGTCTGGCTGGCGGAGATGAAAGGAATCGTTTCCAGATTGCTTGGAAACTTCGAAGTCTGCCAGTTGAAAAAACGTCTTGAGAAAGAATACGCGCTTCTTGGAAAACTGACCACAGAAGATGTTGACGGGAACGCAGAACTGTGTAAAAAGCAGATCGAATTTTTCAAAGATGAAATCAGCAGGCTTGAAAAAGAGCAGGCTGCCAAGCGCGATGTAAAATATCGCGACAATGAACGAAAAATGGATATCTAACCGGTATCGGTTTCATATAGAGTGGTGGGGTTCCCGAGTGGCCAAAGGGAACAGACTGTAAATCTGTCGGCAACGCCTTCGGAGGTTCGAATCCTCCCCCCACCACCACTTTGAATCCGCGGTTGATTCCAAATAAACCAAAAGTACAGGGTGTTACAAACAGAGTTGAGCACGGCCTGATAAACATAGTTCTGCGGGAAAGATCTCGACAGAACTGTTTTTTTGTTGTGCTTATGGCTGTTTTCTACACATCCTGCGCGGGAGATCTGGATATGGCCGGTAAAGTTGTAATCGGTTCGGACCACGGGGGCTTCACCCTCAAAGCATTCGCCATCAAACTGCTCAGCGACATGGGCTATGATGTAATTGATGCCGGACCTGAAGAAGCTGTCAGCTGCGACTATCCTGTTTACGCCGAAAAAGTGGCCGAGTTGGTAACCGGGGAAAAGATTCCCGGCATCCTGATCTGCGGAACCGGACTGGGAATGTCCATGGCTGCTAATAAAATCAAGGGCATCCGCGCTGCCATGTGTACCAATGAGTACATGGCCAAGATGGCCCGTGCGCACAACAACGCGAACATTCTCTGCCTCGGTGAACGAGTGATCGGGCCCGGACTGGCAGAAGAAATCATCCGCGCCTTCATGACTTCCGAGTTTGAAGGTGATCGGCACCTGCGCAGAATCAATCTTTTCGATAAATAGTAGAAATCCCGTCAGCATAATTGCAGGCGGGATTCTTTAATTTATAACATTAGACAGCATTCTCCAGGGAAGTGGGGAGCTTAGGCTTCTAGCTTGAATGCTGAATAAAATATCATCACTTAATAGGGGACTCAAAAATGAGTAACAACCAGTTGGACCAGAAAGCGGTCAACGTTGTAAAAGGTTTGATCATGGACTCCATCCGCAAGGCCAATTCCGGCCACCCCGGCGGTTCCATGTCTTCCGCGGACTTTGCATACGTCCTGTACAAGGACTTCCTTAAATTCGATCCCAGCAATCCCGAGTGGGCTGACCGTGACCGTTTCGTAATGGCTGCAGGTCACGAATCCCCGCTGCTCTACTCCATCCTGCACCTCTGCGGATTCCTGACCATCGAAGACCTCAAGCAGTTCCGCCAGCTGGATTCCATCACCCCCGGCCACCCCGAACACGACATGACCCCCGGCGTTGAAGCCACTTCCGGCCCACTCGGTCAGGGTTTCTGCGTCGGTGTAGGTATGGCTACCGCTGAAGCTTTCCTCAACGCCAATACCAACGATGACGTTGTAGACCACTACACCTACGTTCTCTCCTCCGACGGCGACTTTCAGGAGCCTGTAGCACTCGGTGCTGCTACCCTCGCCGGACTCTGGGGACTTGGCAAACTCATCGTTTACTACGATTCAAACGACATCCAGCTCGCAGGCCCCACCAGCAAGTGCGACTGCACTGACTTCAAAAAAGTTTTCGAAGCCATGTGCTGGCACGTTGTGGAAATCGATGGTCACGACCACGAAGCTATCCGCGAAGCAGTGAAAGCTGGTCAGGCTGAAACCGGACGCCCGACCCTGATCATCGGTAAAACCGTAATGGCGAAAGGTGCCGCTACCTGCGAAGGCAGCCACTCTACCCACGGTTCTCCGCTTTCCCACGAAGAAATCGAAGCAACCAAGAAGTGCTTCGGTCTTCCTGAAAAAGAAACTTTCTACGTACCCGAAGATGTTGTTGAACATTTTCAGGCTCGTTTCCCCGATCTCAAAGCACTGGCCGCCCAGTGGAAAGAGAAATCCGACGCAGCACTCGCTGCTGACGAAGCTATCGCTGCTTTCTGGGCACAGGCCAACACCCCTCGCGGCGAGATCAAGCTCGAACTGCCTGAATTCGAAGCAGGTCAGTCCATTGCCACCCGTAAGGCATGGGGCGCTTGCCTCGACGCCATCACCGACGCTCTGCCCACTCTCGTGGGTGGTTCTGCGGACCTCGATCCCTCCAACCAGACTGCGAACTTCCGCAAAAAGGTTGGTGACTTTGCAATCGACGGCAAAACCGCACGTAACCTCGCTTTCGGTGTCCGTGAATTCCCCATGTCCGTTATCCTCAACGGTATGGCTCTGCACGGCGGCGTAATCCCCTTCGGCGCAACCTTCCTGACCTTCTCCGACTACTGCCGTAACGGTATGCGCATGTCTGCACTGCAGCACCTGCCGGTCATCTACATCTACACCCACGATTCTTTCTACGTAGGTGAAGACGGCCCCACCCACCAGCCCATCGAGCACGTAGCATCCCTGCGCCTCATCCCGAACATGCTGGTGCTTCGTCCCGCAGATGCACGCGAAACTGCAGCCTGCCTCAAAATCGCCATGGCCGAGGACAAACGTCCGTCCTCCCTCATGCTCACCCGTCAGGGACTGCCCGTCCTCGGTAAAGATGAGTACCCGCAGGTAGAAGAAGGGGTTAAGCGCGGCGGTTACATCGTAAAAGATTGCGAAGGCACCCCGGACATGATCGCTATCGCAGCTGGTTCTGAAGTCTCCATGGCTATCGAAGCCGCTTCCATGATTGAAGGCAAAAAGATCCGCGTGGTCTCCATGCCCTCTGTGGAAATCTTCGAAGAGCAGGATCAGGAATACAAGGATTCCGTACTTGATCCCAACGTACGCACCCGCGTGGCAGCAGAAGCAGGCCGCCCCGAAGGCTGGTACAAATACGTGGGCATGGACGGAGCAGTACTCGGCATCGACCACTTCGGCGCATCCGCACCCGCAGGTCAGCTGGCAGAAAAATACGGCTTCACCGCCGCTAACTTCGCCGAGCTGATGAAGAAACAGTTCTAGTAGCTGATTCGAATAGCTAAAAATTCAAAATCCCCCCGGAACGGTCGTTCCGGGGGGATTTTTACTTATGAACTATTCTCAGGAAGAATAAACAAGAACGCTTCTGGTAGCTATGAAGGACTCAAAAAAAGCCAGCCTCGTTTGAGGCTGGCTCATAAAATTAAAACTTAACGACTAAAAGGGTGCTATCGGCATATTCAAAGCATGCTTCTTATGCAAAACGCTAATTGAAACACGCTCGTTAGGCTCAGCGTCATACGCCTCCATACGATGGGAAAACGGGGTTAAACTGACCAAACTAAAAGATGGATGCCATTCGAACATACTTCTAAAAGAAACCTTAGTGCTATAAATTCCATCTTTATGTGAATAAGGATTCTGGTAAGGAAAAGGCGGCTCAAAATCGATTATGACCAAAAAACCTCCGTCAGCTAAAACCCTGTCGGCTTCATAGGCAATCTTGAAGTAATCCTCAACATCACAAAGATACAGGCAGAACCCAAAAACAACTACATCAAATTTCCCAGACTCATAAGGCAGATCATCAGCTGTGCCCTGAGTCAATGTAAGTGAGCTGTTTCCATAATTTTTTGCATCAAGAGATGGATCGATGCCGTAAAATGAACACTCGGGAAAACTCTGAGACAAAAAGTTTAATCTATAGCAAGAACCACATCCCACTTCCAAAACATTTGAAGGAGACACTTCGGTTAGCAATTCTTTCAACTTACGATCAACCAGCAAAGGTCTTTCAGGAGCAACATTCCTGTGACACCATGCATCACCTTCGCCTTCTAAAAAAATATCTTTCTGCTTCTTCATTGCGCTTCAAACCATGCATTAAAATTTAACAATTAACAGCTGAGCATTAACCTGAAAAAGTACTCTTCACAACCCTACAAAAAAAACCATAAAACACCACTATCTGCGCAAAAGATTGATTCTCCACCAAACCTACCCCACAATCGCATCCGCCACAGCAACACAAACAGCCAAAGCCGCATGATCACTCTGCCCTGAGAATTCTTTCCCATCTTTGATGAGAGTTGCACGCCAATCGGTTTCAGTCATGCTGCCCCGGCTTAAATCTTCCAGCTGAAATTTCCAGCCCTCTTCTTCCATCTTCTCGGTAATCTTAAGAGCCTCGTGAATATCTTCCATGGCCCCCTCGGGCATTGCATCGCCGAGCTTTTCTTTGAGCAGTGCTTCCAGACTTTCGTATGTATATTCAGCCATTTTTATTTCCTCCAAAGGGTACGGTTATTCGAAAGACTCAATGAAGCACTGAACCAAGCACAAGTCAATTTTCATACCCTGCGCAAAAGAAAACCACCGAACCAAACAGCCCGGCGGTTTAAATCGCAAATTAACTAACTCAACAAGCGAAGACTAATTATCCATAGCTTCCTTGGCCTTGTCTTTGGCGTCCTCGTAGGCGTCCTTAGCCTGATCGCTCATGTCATCCATCTTATCTTTGGCATCTTCCATAGCCTGATCAAACTTTTTGCCCAGTTTCTCAGCACTACCGTCATCGCTGTCGCAACCGGAAACAACAGCCATAGCCATTATCAGACAAAGCACAAAAATTACTTTTTTCATCCAACTCATACGATACCTCCGAATATATTTCATAATTTTCACACCCCCTGCGGCGAAGCCTTAATAAAAGGTTTTGGGATTCTTAAACCATTTTGCAGAAGGGTTTAAGCCGCCGGAGGCAAAATCCATTTATCAAAAAGCGCGTTGCGCAACAAAACTATTGCAACCCAAGCTCAACACGCGGCCCAGTTCCCTTTCCGGTGGCGGACATTCCTTTAAGGAACACCCTTTCCGGTGCAATACCGGACTGCTCAACTAGGAAGGTACGTACCATTTCTGACCTGCGCCGTGCGAGATCAGCCAGTTGCGTATCGGTAATCTTGATGTGATCCCGCAGGGCCTTTTCCATATCCGGTACGGGCTGAGCCACTACGATACCGAGGAAGTTGGTCGGCCTTTCGAAGGTAGCATCCTTGTAAGCTGCTTCCAGATATTCAGGATACTCTTCCTCAGTCACCACAACTTCGTCAACAGACTTGGGTGCATTCTCATCGCCTTCAAGCTCAAGAAACTTGGGCATGGCTACCTGCCTGCGGAACTCAGTCTCTTCCATGGCCGGAATATCCTCCGGCGCTGTAAATCCACTGATCTCCAGCTTAAGCCCCGGACGATCAGCCATGGCCTTGGCAACAGACTCAATCTTGGACTGTTCGCCTTCCTTGAAGCCGTCCTTGCCTGCTTCAAAGGCCATGACATCCATATCCTCGCCACCGCCGACCAGCGCACCGATCAGGGCGAAAGGCGAAGTTACGGCCTTAACCAGCAGGTTGACGATGGCCCGCCCGATGACCTTGCCCAGCCTGAATTGAGGATCGGAAAGGTCACCTTCTACCGGGATATCCAACCGGATATTGCCGCTGCTATCCCTGAGCAAAGCCAGCCCTAGACCGATAGGAATATTCGGCGCATCGGGATTATCCACCTTGTCGCCGACCTCAAACTGGTAAATGTCAAAAACGTTATCCACAGCTATCAACTTGCCACGCAGCTTCACACCTACGTCGGAACTAAGCATTCCGGTACTGACCGGATAGGCGATAAATTTCTCAGTGTAAGGCGAAAGCTGGGTCATATCCAGATTGGCAAGGGAAATAGTGATATCCGTATCAGCCCCTTCGGTTGTGGGCTGCAGAAAACCTTCAGCCACCAGCGGAGACTGTCGGTCCAAAGTGGCATTAAAAGAAAGGTCAGTGCGCTCACCATGGGGCAATTCCAGACCGCGCACGGCAGAACGCATCTTGGTGATGTCCAACTCAAATGCCGGGGAGACAACGTAATCTTTGAAGGTCACCGTGCCGTTGGTCATGAAAATTTTATCTATGAAGATATTATTCTCTTCCTTTTCTGCGACAGTGGGTTCCTTGAGTTCAGCTACCCCGTCAGCTGGAGCGATACCTTCCGCCTGCGCCACTTCAGCTTTTTCCGCCGCAATTTCGGCCTGCTCTTCCACTGCCTTTTCATCCACAGGTTCGGCACGCTTTCCAGTCAGCATACGCGCAAGGTTAAATGTGCCATCCTGCTCCCGTTCAAGGTTAGCCTGAGGAGCTAGCACGGCAATGGAACCGACCTTGACCTTGAGCGGAGCGGAACGGAAATCTATCCCACGCACAGCCAAATCATCGAGATGGAAAAATTGCTTGTTGCCCTGATTGTCGCGGATGAGCAGGTCCTTAAGCTGGACCTTGCCTGTGTATCCGGCAACAGGCTCGTTTACCGCTGAGAAATCCCAATTACCATGTACATCTATGTGTCCGCGGGCAATATTCATCTGCATCTGCGACGGCAGGTAGCCGTTGAAATCACGCAACCGCAATTTGCGGACCAGCACACTGCCCTTCCCCTTCAGGGATTGCGGACCGGCCTGTCCGTTTATTTTAATAGAACCGCGCTTGTTGATAAGAGCGGAAAGATTCAGCGCAAGGGGCTTTTCTTCCGGATAGGTCAACCCGTTAAGCCCGATTTTAATGTCACTGATATTGGTGACGGTCTTCTTGGTGGCTGCCCGGTCTGTGAATTCAAACCCGGAATCCACAAGCTGAAACCTGTTCAGGGCCACCTTCCACGGCTCACCCTCCGCATCAGCAGACTCTGCTGATTCTTCCTGCTGCTTAACCAGAACGCCTACATTCGTAGCCTTGGCATTCTTCTGATGCTGTTCAATCTGCTTGAGCAGATCAATGCCCTTTTTATCGCGCATAAGCCGGATCAGAAGCTTATTAAGGTCAATGGAGTCGATGAGCACGGATTTTTCTTGCAAGTCCACAGTACCGTTACTCATGGCAAATCCGCCAAGACCAATTAGGGTCTTGCCGCCGCCCTTGGGCTGGAGCTTAAGCCCATCAACATTGACCCGGATATTTTCCAGCCGCACGGAAGTACCATTCTGGAGACCCAGCTGAAAATCACTACCCAGCCCGACCTTACCCTCGGCAACATCCAAAGGCAGGGGATCGTCCAAATAAACATGGTAGTCGGGGATATCCAAATCCTCCAAGGCCATGGAACCGTTCACGGACAGGGGAACAGCAGACAATCCGCCCTGACCGCTGATGATCTCGGTAGCATTGGAACCGATGCGGAAATCCCAGCTCCCGGCTGCATTCTCCGCAGTGCTCACATTCCCGGCATGGACCATAATCGGCCCGATCTTCTTGTTGAAGCCCTTGCCGAAAGCATTGTCGGTGAAATCCACCATCCCGTTATCAAGCCTGAAATCCTTAACCAATGCAGCTAAGGCGGGACCGCCTTCAGCCTTGATTCCGTCTTCAACTTTCTTGGACTCCTCCCCGGCCTCAATGGAAGGAGCAAGGTAATCAAGTAGGTCCGGACTACCGTCTTCCTTGAGCCCGACCTTAAGATAAGGATCACTCAAACGGATGGATGAAATCTTCAGTATACGTTGTAGGATACGAACTTCCTCTATCTCTACATCAAGGTCTTTAAATTTAAGTAGAGAATCTCCTTTTCTAGCTGCAAGATCAAAATTGGTAATATTGGCTTTACCACTGATCTGCACCCTCGGCAGGATGGAATCCCCGCGCTCAAAAGCAAGAACCAGATCAGAGCTGAGACTACCGCTCTTAAGTTCGGTAGTTTCGTAGATAGGCAGGTAAGGCCAATATTCAGCCAACTGAGCATTTTTTAAAGAAAAGTCGAACTCGGTCTTCAAGCTCTGGTTAAAAGGCAGGGTATGCCCTTTCATGGCAAAAGGAGTGTCGTTAACAACCATGTTCAGGGTCGGCTGAACCTGCTTCTCGTTATCCCGGGTCAGAGATGAGGTAAAAGGAATGAAAAGATCAAGACCGGAAATTTCATGCTGCACATCGCGGACCTTATCGTAAACACGGCAGGTTCCATTGGTTACGTCCAGATCGCGAAGAATAAAGGGGAAAAGACTTTTTTCTTCTTCAGCACCTTCGGGTTGTTCTTCAACATCCCCTTGCGGAATAAGGTCTGAAATACTGCTTCCGCCCCGGAAGATGGAAACATCAACCAACGGGTCCTCAATTCCAATATGATCCAGAATCAGAGACAGCCGAAACAAGGAAAACGAATCGAAGTTGAGATCAAAAACCTTGAAAGCGAACAGGTTTCCTTCACCTTCTTTTTTGCTGATCTCAAAGCCATATACCTTGAGATGCAGGGTATACGGATTCAGCTCGACCCGTTCAATACGCACCTCCCTGTTCAGCACAGGGGGAAGCTTGGCGAGCGCAACTTTCTTAATGGTGAAGGGAATGAGAAAAAAACCGATGAGGGTATACAGAATGAACAGTCCGGCAACAATCACCCCGACCTTACCCGGCCGATTCAACCTGTTCCAATGTGTGCGTATCTTTTTGAGCATCTGATTATATGACCTCCGCTATAACTCCGATCTAACTTTTATATACCATTATGATTTGAAAAGACAGTTTCATATCAAATGTAACACTCTGCAATCATGGTGTTGAACAAATGATTGGCGGCTGGTACGTTAAGCCCGGAAACGGGAGGAAAATATTTCTAATGAAAGCGGAAACATCAATGATAAAAACAGCTCAGCAAACTTGTTCACTCTCCAATAGCTGGAGAGTGCTGCTCCTATGGCTGGGCATATTCACCCTTTTCCTTCCGGTTGCCGCACAGGCCAGCTCCCTGCAACTCAAGAACATGGTCCTTGATAATCAGGCTGGTTCCATCATGGCCCGCTTCGGAATTGAACTTGCCGCCGATACTCAGGTGGAAGATGCCCTGCAAAACGGCATGAAGCTCAAGCTTGTTTGTGAGGCTTCCCTTTATGAACACAAAAATGTCTGGCTGGACTCAAAGGTCGCAGGCAAAACATACATCAGCAAACTCTACTTCGACTCCCTCTCCAATGAATTTGTGCTGGAAAAGCCCGGAGCCCAGATTTTTAAAAACAAAAGCCTGTCCATCCTTTTACGCGAAGAATGGAAAAGCTTTGTCCTTGATTTAGGCCCATGGTCCACACTCAAGCGAGGGGAACGATACAACCTGCGCCTGAAAGTACGTCTCGACCGCACAGAAGTCCCGGCATGGCTTAAAAATACCCTCTTTTTCTGGTCTTGGGACATAATTCCAGCCGCCACCTACCAGCTGGATTTCACCTACTGATTTCAGGGCCGCCATGACTGAACAGAATATCAAAATAAGTGTGCCCGACACAAAGGAACGCAAGCGCAGACAACGGGAATATTATATTGCCTTTTTCTGCCTGCTGGTTTTTGTGGGGCTGGGCTTTGTGCAGCTCAAATACATCGGTGTGAACTCCTACCTTTTCGTGGGTCTATTCAACCTGAACTTCATCCTGCTGCTCATTGTCCTCTTCATCGTGGTCCGCAACGGAGTTAAGCTGCTCCTTGAACGGAGGCGCAGGGTTCTCGGTTCCAAGCTGCGAACGCGCATGGTCCTATCCTTCATGTCTCTTTCCCTTGTGCCGACCCTGCTCATGTTTTTCATGGCCATGCAGTTCGTGCAGATTTCCGTGGATTACTGGTTCAAGAATCAGGTTGAAGAATCCATGGTCCAATCCCTTGAGCTGGGAAGAGCCTTTTACGCTTCGGCGCAGGAAGGGTTGGAACGGCGCGGGGAGAATATCATCGGAACAATCAAGGAAAGCCGCTACGCATGGGGCGGTAAATCCATGAAAAAATTTCTCGGTAAAAAGCTGGGTGAATATGACCTCGGCCTGCTCGGGGTTGTCCGCCCGGACCGTAAGAAGATCAACTGGTATTCCCAAGGTTCGTGGGATAAGGCATGGTCGGAGATCAACGCCAAGGTCGACTGGGAGGATATGAAAAAGAATCCCCGCTTCTGGTCCACCATTCATCCCATGCCCGGCAATGACATGGTCATCGGTATCCTACCTGTTGACGAAGGCAAGACCGGATATCTGATCATCGGGGAAAATATCGGTCAGGGACTGCTCTACAAACTGGACCGGGTTGTTCGCGGCCTTGACGAATACAAGCAGCTCAAGACCCTAAAATATCCGCTCAAAATGAGTCTTTACCTGACCTTGGGCGTAACCACCCTGCTGATTATCCTCGGCTCAATCTGGTTCGGATTCCGCCTCTCCAAGGAGCTTTCTGCACCTATTCAAGCCTTGGCTGCCGGTTCACAGCGCATTGCCCGCGGTGACCTTTCCGTGCGTCTTGAGGACCGTTCAGACGATGAATTGGGATTCATGGTCCAATCCTTCAACCGCATGGCAGAAGACCTTGAAGACAGCCAGAAAAGCCTGAAAACCGCCAACGACAGACTGGCGCAGCAGAATCAGGAACTGGAACGCAGGGGCCGCTACATGGAAGCGGTTCTCAATAACATCACCGCCGGGGTTATCTCCCTTAACGAAGAGGGTAAGATCAGCACCGTTAACTCGGCCATTGAGGAAATGCTAGGCATCGAAGCCCGCTTTGTGCACGGCAGGGACCCGCTGGCCCTTTTACCCGAAGGCGATCTGGCCTCACTCATTGCCGAAGCCCGCTCGCACATGGCCACCAGCCCCTTCTCGCAATGGCAGAGACAGCTTTCCCTCACCGTGGAAGGCAGGCACAGAAAATTTCTGGTCAACGTTGTGGCCCTCAAGGCCGGGGATTCCAGCACCGGTATCGTGGCCGTGTTCGAAGATATTACCGAGCTGGAAAAAATGCAGCGCATTGCAGCATGGCGCGAGGTTGCCCGACGCATCGCCCACGAGATCAAGAACCCGCTCACGCCTATCAAACTCTCAGCCCAAAGGTTGCAACGCAAATTCGGACCGGAGATTGAGGACAATGTTTTCCGGGAAAGTACGGACCTGATCATTTCCCAGGTTGAACATCTGCAACAGATGGTTCAAGAATTCTCCGCCTACGCCAAACTGCCTGAGGTGCGGCTCAAACCGGACAACATCGGCCCCCTGCTTGAAGAAGTAGTCAGCCTGTACCGCAACAGCCACAGCAATATTGAATGGTCCCTGAACTTTGATGGCAAACTGCCGCAATTGGAACTGGACCGTGAAGCCATGCGCCGTACTTTGATCAACCTGCTGACCAATGCTGCGGAAGCTTTGGATAACTGCGAATCCCCGTCAGTAACCATAACCGCCATGCATGATGCCACCCTCGGCTGGCTCAGGGTCGAGGTACAGGATAACGGTCCCGGACTGTCTGCGGATGAACGTTCACGGATGTTCGAACCATACTTCTCCAGCAAAAAAAGCGGAACCGGACTGGGGCTGACCATTGTCAAATCCATTGTCACCGACCATCGCGGATTTATCAGAGTCAAGCCGGCTGATCCCCACGGCACCATATTCGTGCTGGAACTTCCGACCTGATATATTTTTCCTTATGCTTGCCTGTTAGTTATAATATCGTTTAATATAATACCGTATTTCAAAAATTCACCCGCTTTGGTGAACAGTAACAAATGGGATTTACATGATTTCATACTCCGAGAAGAATGCAGCAAACAAACTCCCGCCCCGCATTATGGTTGTGGAAGACGAGGCTATTGTCTCTTTGGATATACAGGGACGGCTTCAATCCCTCGGCTACGAAGTGACCGGAGTAGCCGCTTCCGGTGAGCAGGCCTTAAAGCTTGTTGAGGAAAGTTCCCCGGATCTTATCCTCATGGACATCATGCTTGAAGGTGACATGGACGGTATCGACGCTGCTGCAGCCATCAACAAAAAACACGATATCCCTATAATTTACCTCACAGCATATGCAGACAACGATACCCTGAAAAGGGCCAAGATAACCGAGCCTTTCGGCTATATCATCAAGCCTTTCGAAGACCGGGAACTCAATCTGACCATTGAAATGGCCCTCTACAAACACCGTGCTGAAAGTACTCTCAATGAAAACCGCCGCTGGCTGAAAACCACCTTCGACAGCATTGATGATGCTGTCATCACCACCGACCACCACGGCCGGATCAAATCCATGAATAAGGCCGCGTGTTCACTCATGAACAGCGATATAGACGGCATGTTCGGACGCAATTTTCAGGATACTGTAGATATCTTCGAAAGTGGGACAATGGAACCCATCAAAATATTTTCCAATAATGACCCCATTCTCGGCGATGTAGTTCTTAAGAGCACCCAAGGCACAACACCTATATCTGTCAACATTTCAGGCATATCAGAAAAAGATAATGTTGTGGGTAAGGTCGTGGTGCTACGCGATATTTCTGAACTCAAGAAGAGTGAAGATGCCTTGAAGAGAAGCCTTAGTCAGCTGCGGCGAACTTTTGATGAAACAGTTGCTTCCCTGACTGCCATGTCTGAAAAACGCGATCCTTACACATCAGGACACCAACAACGCGTCGCAGAACTGGCATGCCGCATAGCTGTAAAAATGCAACTCTCTGCCGAAGAAATAAACTGCATCAGGATTGCGGGTATTCTGCACGATGTCGGAAAAATTTCCATCCCGGCAGAAATCCTTTCCAAGCCGACCAGGCTGACCGACCTTGAAATGAACCTGATGAAAACCCATAGTGAAGCAGGCTATGAAATCCTGAAAGGCATTTCCTTTCCATGGCCCGTGGCCGACATCGTCATCCAGCACCATGAACGCATTGACGGAAGCGGATACCCCAAAGGTCTCAGCGGAAAGAACATACTTCGTGAAGCCCGCATCATAGCAGTAGCCGACGTTGTAGAAGCCATGAGTTCCCACCGTCCATACCGTGCAGCTCTTGGGTTGCCCAGAGCCATGGCGGAAATTGCACGAGGACGCGGAACAGCGTATGATCCTGAAGCAGTTGATGCCTGCACCCAGTTGATAGAAGAAGATAATTTTTCCTTTGAAACACGTACGGAAATATAGATGAGCAAAAATATACTGATTGTTGATGACGAAGACGGCATCAGATACTCCCTGCGCGGAATTCTCGAAGATGAAGGCTTTGAAGTAAGCGAAGCCGAATCAGGCGAAAAGGCCCTTGAACATCTCAGCGATGAACAGCCCGACCTTGTATTTCTGGATATCTGGCTGCCGGGCATGGACGGCCTTGAAGTCCTCGACCATATCAAGAAAGAATGGGACTGGCTGCCTGTGGTCATGATCTCCGGGCACGGCAATATTGAAACCGCAGTTTCCGCCATCAAGAAGGGAGCCTTTGACTTCATTGAAAAGCCGCTTTCACTTGAAAAGGTGGTTATCACTGCGGAAAAAGCCGTGGAATTCTCACGTTTGCAATCGGAAAACAAAGCCCTGCGTACCCGCATTGCCGCAGAACAGCCCGCCAGACTAACCGGACAATCTGAATCCATTGATTCCATGCGTGAAGTAATCGGACAGGTAGCTCCTACTGACGCGTGGGTACTTATCACTGGTGAAAACGGTACCGGTAAAGAAATCGTAGCCCGCTCCATCCACTCCCAAAGCCAGAGGGCGGACAAACCACTTGTAGCGGTAAACTGTGCGGCAATCCCTGAAGAGTTGATTGAGTCGGAACTTTTCGGCCACGAAAAAGGTGCGTTCACCGGGGCCGAAAAAGCTCAAGAAGGTAAATTTGAACTGGCCGACAACGGCACCCTATTCCTTGATGAAATCGGGGATATGAGCCTGAAAACACAGGCAAAAATACTGCGCATCCTTCAGGAACAACGCTTTGAACGGGTCGGTGGCAGGAAAACCATCAATGTGGATGTGCGCGTGATAGCTGCTACCAACAAGGACCTGTTTCAGGAAATCAAGAACGGTAATTTCCGTGAAGACCTGTACTACCGACTGAAGGTTTTCCCGCTGGAAGTCCCACCGTTGCGTGACCGTTCCAAAGACATCCCCCTGCTGATTGATGAATTCATTACCATCCTGAACCGCCAGCACGGATTCAAGCAGTTGACTTTCACCGAACCGGCTCTCAAGGTTCTGACCGAGTACTCATGGCCGGGCAATGTCCGTGAATTGAAAAACTTTGTGGAAAGAATGCTAATCATGTTCGGCGGCAAGGAAGTCGGGCCGGACAAACTTCCTCCGGAAATCGCCAACGGACCGCGCATTGAAAAAACAGATGTTGATCAAGAGCAGCTCCCCTTGCCCCTACCAGAAGGAGAGGTTGATTTCAAAAAGGCCCGTGCTGATTTTGAGGCCCAGTTCCTTGAAGCGAAGCTCCGCGAATACAAGGGGAATGTTTCAAAGCTGGCCGAAGCCGTTGGTCTGGAAAGAAGTTCTCTTTACCGCAAGCTCAAGGCTTATGAAATTCAGGTGGATTAGCCGTCCTACCCTTCAGCGCCGACTGTTACACAGCTACTCTGCCCTTTTCTTTTGGCACGGTACATAGCTGCATCGGCAACCCTGACCAGAGCTTCACTGTCTGCAGCGTGCAAGGGGAAAAGAGCTGCCCCGGCACTGAATTCAACCATCACGCTTTTTACACTGAGTTGTACAGACGTAGAGAAACACGCATACATCTTGGAACAGACTTCCCTAAGCTGTTCCGGGGTGCTCACTTCAGGTAGGATCAGCGCAAATTCATCACCACCAAGACGGGCAACCGTGTCCGATTTGCGCAAACTGCCTGCAAGCCTTTCGCCTACGCCGATCAGCAGTTCATCACCCACGGCATGTCCCAATGTGTCGTTGACCTTTTTAAATCCATTTAGGTCAAGGTAGACGAGAGCAAACCTGCGGCCATAACGGTCGGAACTTTCAATCAGGTTTTCCAAGCGATCAAAAAAAAGTTTCCGGTTAGGAAGCCCGGTCAGGGAATCATACATGGCAGTCCTGATCAGCTGCTCCTGATAAAGACGGCGCTTTGTAAAAGCCACCGCAATAACCCATGCCCCGATTGCTACGAGAATGAAAAATACGCCTCCCAACAGAAGCATGTTGGAAGCCAGTTCACCGGATCTTTCCTGCACAAGGGCCTCAGGAAGATGAGAAACAAGAACCCAGAAATAGCCTGCAGAACTGACCATCATCCTGCTCGGAAGATAAGGACCGCCAGCTCCGGTACTGGAACGGTATCCCTCCCGCAGTGGATGAATGGTCACAAAGGTAAACAGACCGTTGGCTGTAAAGAATTGGCCCTTCTTTTCTTTGAGCATGTGTTCCCATTCATTCGGATATTCATTGGCAAAAGAAATATTTTTCCGTTCTGGAATCATGAATCCCCACTCGCTCTCCCTCTCAGGACCTAACAACCAATATCCATCTGAATTAACGAGCATTTTCACACTCTCAGCAACAGCATCAATACTTAAAATTCGATCAAGCAAGTCTTGGGCAAGATAGTTGAAGATCAGAACTCCGTCCTTATTTCCTTCTGAGTCAAAAACCGGGGTTCCCAAACGAATCACCGGTTTAAACGGTTTTTCCACATGCCCGCGCTCAACGTTCAAATCAAGGGGAGAAATAAAGACTTCTCGCTCTTCAAGGGGAAGACAATCAGCAAAATAGTAACGTTTGGATTTGTCCTGCAATTTATCATCAGCAACAATCCACGGGTCCCCCTTATTGTAATTGACTCTGATTTTTTCCATTCCGGAACTATCTAGGAACACGACATGATTATATTTCTTCTTACAGAACAGAAAATTATAAAATTCCTTCTCAATGTTGCGTTTCTCTCCTTCATAATCAGAGTTGCAATAATCAATAAGTGGATATTGCCCGGCTAGAAAAAGCAGATCACTGACAAGAATATCAAGGCTGTCCTTAATAACGTCTTCCTGCAGGTCAACAGAAGCCTGCTCTCTCATTTTCAACTGTTCTAAATGATTTTTCTGATCCGCGTAAAAGAACAGAAACATCATTGCGGCTACAATACTGCCAGCCACAATAAATATCTTAAAAAAGAGCTTGAAGCTGTTCTTCTGCACATTGTTCAGTTCATTCTCAATCACGACAATAACTCCGTGCGCTACGCAGGTCGTTCTGGAACAGGACATAAAAAAGGCAACCTCGTAATCTATTATAGCACGAAATTGCCTTGCATTAACACTTAAAAATTATACCTACGGACCGAGCCAGCGCACTGCTCCTGTATCAGTATCATAAATAGCGCCCATAAGCTGGGCCTTGCCGGAACGGACCTTTTCAAGGATAGCCGGACATTGGCTCAAGATCTCACGCATGACCTGACGGACATTGGTTTCCGCCACCCTATCCGCCAGTTCTCCGCCCTTGAGGGAAGGATAAAGCACACGGGTCATTTGAATGGCCGGTTCCAATTTGCCCATGAGCTGCACAAGATGCCCCTTCAGTTCAACCTTATCAATAGCAGCCTTGATCAGGGTGGAACGGGTATGGCCCATGACTACCAACAACGGAGTTTCAAGGGCCAGCATGGAATATTCCACCGAGGCCAACGTATCAGATCCAGCCACATTACCTGCAAGGCGTACAGTAAAAAGATCACCGAGGCCGCGGTCAAAAATCAACACCGGGTCCACCCGCGAATCAGAAGCGGTAACCACAGTGGCAAACGGATTCTGTCCCCTTAAGGCCAGAACCTTGCGCTGATGGGAGGTCTGATTGGGATAAACGCTACTCCCCTTAACAAAACGCAGGTTACCTTCCATTAGCAGCACCAGCGACTGATCGGCTCCTCTCTGCTGCTCTGGCGGGGAAGCAGAAGTACCGTTATCAGCCAGAGCATCGGCACAGTGTGAATTCAATAGGAATGCAGTTATGAAAAATAAAAGTAATTTCCTCAATTAGAGACTCCGCCGGTTGCGATTGGTTGGACTTATTAGAAGAACCATACATACCCCGCCCATGTTTATGCAAGGGTCGGTTTACAAATTACTTTTATTAAAGCGTGTAAAGTTTTTTTCCCGCATACCGATCAGATAGGCAAGACATCAATCGGGAGGGTGTCAGGAACTGCCGATACAAGCGCAGGTTCCTTAAAACCATGTCCGGTCCTTCACCCGGGTAAGGTCTTCGCAAGAACGCTTTACCCCGCAGAACGACCCGACATGGTTTCATTTTTTGGAACGCATCACAAAGTAGAGTCCGCTTAAACTGAAAAGAGTTGTCCAGATTCTATACATGAGAAAAATGGAAGCTCCGGCAGTAACACTTCCGCAGGAACCTAAATAGAGCAGGGTCTCAAAGGCTGCCTCATTGACTCCCAGTCCGGCGGCAGGAGCAGGAATCACCCCGGCAAGAAAAGAAAGCGGGGCCGCGAAAAAAACTTCGTTAAAATCAGGCAACAACGGAAGATTCTGAATACGGGCCAGCAGATAGATAGCAAAGACAAAGGAAAAATGCTGGATTGCGGTCAACCCTACAATCTTCAAAACCGTACCTGCAGAATTCCTGTAAAGCATCAAAGCAGAAACAACTTCCCCTATCTTTTCTCCAAGCTTCGAATCCTTGAAAAATATCCGGTAGATAACACCTGTCTCCAAAAATTCAGGAGCAATCAACGGTGCAGCAAGAGAGAGGAGTGCAGCATAGAATAGAACCGGACCAACTTCCTCTCCTAGAAATCCTGAGCCCAAAACACACAATATTCCGGCCAGCCCCGGAAATATCAGCCCGACCGCAAAGCCCGCCATGCGCCCGCGCACAAGAGCCAGAAACCCCAGCAGCACGCTCAGCCAGATCAAACAAAGGATTCCCAGTGCCGGAACCGCAAGAATTCGCAATTCTGGCGAATGTTCTACAAGGGACCAGTTGAAGGCCATGCCCAGACCGCCAAACATAAACAGTCCCATAATCCCAATAATTCGGTCCACAATAATGGCCGCACCGACCCGTGCCCCCTTCCCGGTAATACGGGTGGTATAAAAATAGCGGGCCACATCTCCACTGGCCGAACCCATGACGCATTGGGTGAAAAAATACATAATCGCGGAGATCTTGAAGCTGTCCTTAAGGGAAATAGGCAATCCCGCACCTTTCAACAACTCCACATAGCGAACTGCGCCAAGACTCATCCCCAAAGCAATGATCAGGCAGGCCGCCCCCAGAACCGGAATATGGTCAGCAGCAACCATCAGGTACTTCGGACGAATTCCTCCAGAACGAATCAGCCAGAAAATAAGTCCCCCGGCGAAGAGGGACTTAAGAATATTGGATATGAATGTTTTGCGTCGGTTTGACGCAGGTTCAGGATAATTCAACTCTACTCCGCTTCATCTTCCAACTTGGTGCAATCCAGACGCATTTCCACAAGATCTTCATCATAATTTTCCCTGATCTCAAACCCGAACTTGCGGGAAAGACCCTGCATGGCCTTGTTCTCAAAAAGGGTCTGGCCTACCAGCCAGTGGGTGCCGCGTTCTTTGGTGTAGCTGATAATCTTATGGAACAGCATGGAGCCCAATCCGGTGCCTTTCAAATCGGAGCGGACCACAATGGCGAATTCGGCCTCGGAATTATCCGGCTTGGTGGAAGTACGCACCACCCCGAGAGTCTCCGGTTTTCCATCTTCGCCTATGGCTGTGGCTATAAAGGCCATTTCACGGTCATAGTTGATCTGGGTAAAACGGGACATGTCCTTGTGGTCAAAATCCCTGCGCACTACGCCGAAAAAGCGCATGCGCATATCTTCATCTGAAACCTGCTCCAAAAATTTGTAATGGGCCGGTTCATCTTCGGGACGGATGGGACGCAGGGTTACCTGCCTGCTGTCCCGAAGTACTACGCATTCCTCAAGCTCACGGGGATAGGGACGGATAGCCAGCTGCGGGCAATCCTCGCGGCACTCGGCAACCAGAATCTTGGCTCCAAGGGCCAGTACCCCGGTGTCATCACCGTAAAGGGGATTAATATCCAGATGTACAATCTGAGGAATGTCGATAAACAGCTGCGAGACCTGAATCAGGGTCAGGCAAAGGTCATCAATATCAGCAGGCGGCTGGGTAGGGGTACCGGAAAGCAAGCGTGAAATACGGGTTCTACTGATCAGCTCCCGGGCAAGGCTCATGTTCAAGGGGACCATGGCTACAGCCTGATCACGGACCACCTCACGGGTCATGCCGCCATGCCCGAAGTGAATAATCGGTCCGAAGGTAGAGTCAGCGGACGCGGAAATAAACAATTCATGCGCTCCCAGCCTGCGACCCATTTTCTGGACGGTGAAGCCCTCAATGTAAGCATCCGGGCGTTGACGGTTAACGCGGGTGAGCATGGTCGCAGCTGCTTCCCAGACCTTTTCGGTACTTTCAAGGTCAAGGACAACACCACCTACATCGTAGGGCTGGCTGATCTGCGGAGAACGAATCTTCAGGGCCACCGGACAACCGATCTCGTCTGCTGCAATGACAGCTTCACGAGCGGAGACTGCCACCCTTGTTTCCACCACAGGCAAACCGTAAGCCGCAAGTACCTTGCGCGCTTCCGGTTCGTTAAGTTCCTGCCGCCCCTCGGAAAGAGCCTTATGCACTGTCTCGCGGGCTGTGGTGGTGTCCGGGAAAAAGTCCGTGGGCAGGGAGTCCGGAGTTTCAGTAAGCAATTCCTGGTTGCGCTGATACTCGGCCATATACATAAAGGCCCGCACAGCCTGATCCGCACTCTCGTAAGTGGGAATACCGTGCAGGGAGAAAATCTTACGCGATTTTCGGGACATGTCCGATCCCAACCATGAGGTCAGCACCATGCGCCGGACCCGTTTCAATCCTTTGGCTATAATTTCCGCCACCTCGGCACTGGCAATTCCGGCAAAAGGCACATGTACAACCAGCACGGCATCCACGCCCTTGTCCTTAATAAGTATCTTGAGAGCATCGACGTATTTCTGACCGGGAGTATCGAACTTGATGGTCACCGGATTGCCACCGCTCCACTCACCGTCAAATACGTCATTCAGCTTTTCAACCGTCTCCTCGGAAAGCTTAGCCAGTTTCCCGCCCCGACGGATCAAACCGTCCGCAGCGGTAAGTCCGGCACTGGTTCCGTTGACGATGATTGCCAGACGGTTTCCGCGAACAGGCTGGCGTAAGCTGGCAAGGGTCTGGGCCGCGTCAAACATGCCGTCAATAGTCTGCACCCGCAGCATCCCGGCCCGACGAAAGGCTACATCGTAGACTTCTTCAGCGCGGGCGATCATGGCATTATCCAGACGGGACAGCTCCTGTGTTACGTGCTGCAAAGCCTGTCCCGGACGAATTGCCAGAACCGGCTTGTTGCGCGAGGCAGCACGGGCTGCGGACATAAAGTCGCGGGCATCGTTAATGGATTCGATATAGAGAAGGATAGAACGGGTCTGAGCGTCGGAGCCGAGATAATCAAGCACATCCCCGAAAGTAAGGTCGATACGGCTGCCGAGTGAAACTACATGGGAAAAACCAATATCATTAGTGGCCGCCCAGTCCAGAACTGTGGGAATAAAGCTGTCCGACTGGGAAACAAAAGCGATCTTGCCCGCTTTGGCCGGCAAGGGCGCAAGGCTGGCATTGAGATTCAAGGCCGGAACAATGAAACCGAGGCTCTTGGGACCTAGGATTCTCATTTGCGGAGAATTGGCCGCCTGCAGCAATTCGGCCCGCAGCCTGACCCGTTCATCCTCGGGAATGGCGCTAAACCCCGGACCGATCAAAGCACAAGCCTTAACCCCGATTTCGCTGAGCCTTTTCAGAAGCGGCGGACATTCCTGAAGAGGAAGGCAGATCACTGCAAGGTCAGGAACCTTGGGCAGGTCAGCCACATCCTTGTAAGTCAGAACCCCGGAAATGGCCTCAGCATCAGTACTCACCGGCATCACCGGGCCGAGAAATCCCCCGCCCATAAGGTTACGCATGAGAATATTTCCTGCATTGGCAGGGTCATTGGTTGCACCGATTACAGCCACTGATCCGGGCTGAAAAAGATATTCCAGATTGATAACGCTCATGAAAGCCTCTTGTTAGGGGTCCGTTGCTTATCCTTCCACAACTCTCTACATACCCGCTGATCGCGCTGCATATCAAGCAGAAAGCGTTCAACACAGCCCTAAATATTCCATTTCCGCCAATGGTTATGGTCCGCAACCCTGTTCAACCCGGCTGAAACAGCGTATATGAATAAGTGAAGTGTACACAAACCAGCATAAAATTTCATGAGTCGGAGCCGGAAATATGAGTGAGAACAGCATTGAAAACCTGATGAACGAAGAACGAACCTTTGATCCCCCAAAGGAAATGCTGGAAAAATCTAATCTTACAGCGCAAAAATACGAAGAAGCCTGCCGTATGGCGGATGAAAATCCCGAAGAATTCTGGGCTGAAAGAGCACGCGAGCTGCTGCATTGGAAACGGGATTTCAAAACAGCCCTTGAAGCGAATCCAGAAAAGAATGAATACAAATGGTTTGAAGGCGGAAGGCTGAACGCTTCTGAAAACTGCCTTGACCGCCATCTGGATAACGGCAGGCGCAATAAAGCCGCCCTTATCTGGCAGGGCGAACCTGAAGAGGAAGTCCGGGTCTTCACCTATCACATGCTGCACCGCAAAGTCTGCCGTTTCGCCAATGTGCTCAAAAAAATGGGTGTTTCCAAGGGCGACCGGGTAGCCATCTACCTGCCCATGGTCCCTGAACTGGTAATCTCCATGCTGGCCTGCGCCCGTATCGGGGCAATACATTCAGTTATTTTCGCCGGATTTTCCGCAGTCAGCCTGCAGAACCGGATCATCGACTGCGACGCAAAGGTCCTCATTGCCGCAGACGGAGTACTCCGCGGCGGTAAAAAAATCCCCTTGAAGCGCAATGTGGACGAAGCCCTTTTCGAATGCCCCTCAGTTGAGCAGGTCATTATGGTCAAACGCACCGGGGATGAAATTGATTTCATCGAGGGCCGCGACACCTGGTGGCAGGAAGAAATGTCAGCACCTGACATTGAAGACTACTGCAAGCCCGAATCCATGCGTTCCACAGACCCGCTCTTTATCCTGCACACTTCAGGTTCCACCGGGAAGCCCAAAGGGATTGTACACAGCACCGGCGGGTACATGACCATCACCGCTCACACGACCCAATGGGTGTTCGATCTCAAGGACGATGACGTGCACTGGTGCACTGCTGATATCGGCTGGATCACCGGACATAGTTACACAGTATACGGACCGCTGGCCCTTGGCGCCACCACCCTGCTCTTCGAAGGTGTTCCAACCTACCCCCGCCCGGACCGCTACTGGGAAATCATCAACCGCTACGGGGTGAATATCTTTTACACCACTCCCACAGCCATCCGCTCCCTCATGCGCGAAGGCTCGCAGTGGACCGAAAAATACGACCTCTCCACCCTGCGCATCCTCGGTTCCGTGGGCGAACCCATCAACCCGGAAGTCTGGATCTGGTTCCACGAACACATCGGCAAAGGCAAACTGCCCCTGCTGGACACTTGGTGGCAGACTGAAACCGGAGGCATCCTTATCTCACCACTGCCCTATGTAGGTAAGCTCAAGCCCGGATCAACCGGACACCCCCTTCCCGGAATCAAGACCACCATCGTGCACAGTGACGGCAGCGAAGCCTCTGTAAATGAAGGCGGACACCTGCTGATCACCAAACCATGGCCCGGTATGCTCACCAACATCCACAATGATGAAACCCGTTACCGCAGGACATACTTTGAACGCTTTCCGGGGTGCTATGAAACCGGGGACGGGGCGAGGATTGATAAAGACGGCTTCCACTGGATCATGGGCCGCCTTGACGATGTTATCAATGTTTCCGGGCACAGGCTGGGAACCACAGAAATTGAGTCCGCACTCATTGCCCATCCCGATGTGACTGAGGCCGCAGTGGTCGGTATTCCCCATGAGGTCAAAGGACAATCGGTATACGCCTACGTAACCTTGCGCAGCGGCCTTGATGAGGATGACGAAATGCGTGCGGCCCTGTGTGACTGGATCAGCGAAAAGATCAGCCCTATTGCCGTGCCCGAAGCTATCCAGTTCTCTGAAGGCTTGCCCAAAACCCGCTCAGGCAAAATAATGCGTCGCATCCTGCGAAGCATTGCGGTGGGAGAGGACGACTTCGGTGATACTTCCACTCTCTCTGACGCTTCGGTAATCAGCGACCTTATTGAAGGTCAGAAAATTCTATTCGAGTAAAAGATGAGTAACCATGAGCAACTAACCAGCTGTCAGGAGCTTGTCCGTAAATGCAATATCCTTGTTCTGGCAACATCAGGCGAGAGCGGGATACACACTTCGCTCATGGCCTACGCCTGTTCTGCGGACTGCAATGAAATTTACATGGTCAGCAGCAGGAAAAGCCGCAAATGGCAAAACCTGTCCCAGAATCCGCAGGTCAGCCTGCTGATAGATGACCGGGACGGCAAACTGTCTGAAAGACGTCATGAAATTATGGCCCTGACAGTCAAAGGGACTTTTGTTCCGGTTACTAACGACGCTGAAATCAAGAACATTAAGTCTGCAATTGCCGAAACAGCACCGGCAATTGCAGACGCTTTTTCCGGGCCTGAAAATTCCATTATCCGCATCAAGGCTGATTCATTTCAACTACTGAACGGCCCGCAGAATTCCTTTTACATAGACCTCCATTAAAAACCGCAACCCCCCGAAGCGTAAATAAATTTACCACTTCTTATTACTATGATATATTCATATCAGTAGAACCGGATTCCTATTACTCTGGCCGGGGAGGCAAATGTTCAAGTCCATGAAAGCAATCCTGCTTTTCTTTGCTGCCGGACTGGTCATAGCGACCACAGTCGGGCTGACTTACTTTGCCCAACGCACAGTAACCGAATCGGTCATGGAATCTGAATTCGCCCACGCGCAGGCAATCGTGGATGCCGTCTATCAGGAAGTGAACAACCAATATCAAAGCATCGTCTTTTCTGAACAATCTGCAATTTCTGCCCGCAAGCAACAACTACAAAACATCGTTGGCATATCCATTGACCTTATCCGTTTGAATTACAACAAATTCAAACAGGGACTCATTACTGAATCCGAAGCAAAAAAGCTAAGCGTCGAACAACTAAAAAACATGCGTTACGATGACGGCACCGGATATATCTGGATAAATGACGATACTGCCCCAATACCCCGGATGATCATGCATGCGACCATGCCCGATCTGGACGGTAAAATCCTAGATGATCCCCGCTTCAAAGGGGTAATGGCAAGTAAAGAAAATCTCTTTGCCACCTTCAGCAAAATCGGCACACAGTACGGATCCGGTTTTGTCGAATACCTTTGGCCCAAGCCCACTAAAACAGGATTTAGTAAGGAACAACCCAAACTGTCTTATGTAGAACTATTCAAGGAATGGGGCTGGATTGTCGGTTCCGGGGTCTACATTGATGACATAGAGGAAGAAGTAAACATAAGAATCAAAGCCGTGCTGCAGGAGCTGCGGGAAAGCTTCAAGAAAACCAGAATTGGCAAGCATGGATACATATTTCTCTTTTCAGGAAAACCGGAACTGGTCATCCACCCAGTTTATGAAGCAATCCCCATAGCTGACCTTTTAAATCCCGAAACAGGCAAGCCCCTCTTTCTGGAACTCAAGGATGCAGCCCATGTTGAAGGTGTAATGGAGTATTTATGGGATAAACCTCCTCGGCACAAAGGAGATTTCACTTTCCGCAAGAGGGCTTATATCAAGTTTTTCGAACCGCTGGACTGGTATATATGTTCCACCGCTTACATGGATGACCTTGAAAAACCGGGACATATGCTCAGGAATGAAATAACCATGCTCTCCATCGGAGTACTGGCTCTGGCTCTTTTCTTTGCCGCCATCCTCTCCAGCAAGATCGCCCAACCACTCATAAAACTGACCGCTGCAGCCCGGGCCATACGCGAGGGAGGGGTTTCCGCTTCTGAAATCCCGCAGGAAGGTCCAAGGGAAATCAGGGAGCTGGGTACGGTTATCAGCCAAATGCTGGAATCCATAAAATCCGCAATTGAAGAAAAGGAACAACTCCTTACTGCTTTGGAAGACGGCAACAGGCAGCTTTCAGCCAGCAACCACCAGCTAGAAATCAAAATCCAGGAACACGCGAGAGTGCAACAGGAATTGATCAAGCTGCGCAACCATCAGAAGAATATTATCGATTCCATGCCCTCCATACTGGTGGGAGTGGACAACGGCGGAGCCATCACCCTTTGGAATAAAGGGGCCGCAAACGCCAGTGGACTTGATTTTGAAACAGTAAGTGGCAAGCAGCTTTCCACCATATTTCCCCAATTGGATAAGGAAATAGCCAAGGTAAAAAAACAGATTATCAGCGGTAAAAATGAACAGAAAGTCCGAATTCCGCGCACAGTGAACGGGGAAACCCGCTATGAAAATATCACTATCTATCCGTTGATCAGTGAAGGATTTGACGGGGCAGTTATTCGTCTTGATGACATAACCGACAATGTACGTATTGAAGAAATGATGGTCCAGACTGAAAAAATGATGTCTGTAGGTGGCCTTGCGGCAGGAATGGCCCATGAAATCAACAATCCCTTAGGAGGGATACTGCAGGGAACCCAGAATATTGAACGTAGACTAAAACCGGGGTTAGCTAAAAACGAACAATTTGCCCGACAACTGGGTATCCCGCTTGAGACTCTCAACGAGTACATGGAACAACGGGGCATATTTAAAATTCTCTCCGGGGTCCGGGAGTCTGCTAGCCGGGCAGCTGGAATCATAACGAACATGTTGAACTTCAGTCGCAAGAACGATGTGCACCGCACCACATGCAAGCTCGACGAACTGGCCGACAGCGCCGTTGCACTTGCTGAACAGGATTATGATCTGAAAAAGAAATATGATTTCAGGAAAATAGAAGTCGTCAGGGATTATCAGGAAAACCTGCCGCTAGTAATCTGCGCGCCCACGGAAATAGAGCAGGTTATGCTTAACCTTCTGGGCAACGCCGCCCATGCAATGCAGGAAAGTAATTGCGAAAATCCAAGGCTGGAAATCAAGATCTGGCAGGAAGGGGATTACGTGGCTACTTCTATTTCAGACAACGGCCCGGGCATGGATGAAAATGTCCGCAAAAGAGTCTTTGAACCCTTCTTTACCACCAAACCCAAAGGGGTCGGCACCGGGCTGGGTCTTTCAGTGTCCTACTTCATCATCACTGAAAACCACAACGGTAACTTCATTATTGAATCAACTCCGGGCAGCGGCTCAAAATTCACCTTCAAGCTGCCCGTCTCCTCCCCGCGCTGATGCGGGATTAAAATCAACAACAACGGTTGTTCCTTCTTTACCGGACTCCATGTTGATGGAGCCTCCGTGGACCTTGGCAATCAGACTGGCGGAATAAGTCCCCAACCCTGTTCCCCCAATCTTGCCCGCAGTTGAATACTTTTCGAAAAAAATATCCCTGACCGCCGCCGGAACCTCCCCAAAATTATGGATGGAAATTTGCGGAAACTCGCCGCTACTGAGCCTAACTGTTACCGGATTCCCGGCCGGACTGGCTTCAAGACCGTTCTTGAGCAGATTGGAAAGCATGGAAAAAAGCAGAAGGTCCTCACCGCGCACATAAAAAGAATCTTCATCCCCGGCCTCACTGCCGTCAATGAGCACTTTAAAGTCAGAATCGCAACTCTCAATCATGTCCTGAAGGTCAATTGCTATGCGCTTTATCAGCGGCAGCACGTCCACCTTTTCCGGACGCAGGATATAAGAATCCGTCTCCATGCGGTAGATATCATAAGACCTGTTGACCAGACCCAGCATACGGTATCCTGCATCCTGAATATTTTTGATCAACTCAATCTTTTCAGCATCGGTTTCATCAGCAAGCAACAGATGAGGGAGGTTAATTACGGCGTTTAGAGGGGTTTTCAAATCATGCCGGGTGATGCGCTCCACATCAACACGCAACATTTCACCCCGCTCATGGTTGATAACATCGATGATGGTCGAGGCCACAGAGTCACAAAAATACTCAAGGAAATCCGTACCCATTTCAGGATGAAAACGATCTTCTGAAGGGTCATGGATGGAAAACAGACCAATCAGCCTGCCTGGAGTATACTTATCCATCATCCCGAAAGCGAAGCAGGAACCGCCCATCTCCGGTCCAACTTCCGGGTCCCCGAAAAATACATCCGGGCGCATCATCCGCGAAATAGGACCGAGAAAAACACGGTTGGAACCATCATTCAAGGTTGCGTCAATATAACGCATACATCCCTTGAGATAAAAAGTCGGAATATCCGGGCAGGGCATATCCTTACACAGTTCCCGGTCCAGAACCACCGCAATACGCCCCAGACCAAGCTCCTGCGCCACCCCGGTCAACATTTCAGCCAAACCGGAAAGAGATTTAAGGCCATTCACATATTGCAGGGCCTTACCGAACTTGGCAAAAAGCTGGAAATCAGAATTATGGACGCTGTAGGCTTCTTTAAGCTTTCCTTCAAGAATATGGATACGCTCGTCTTTTTCAGCAAGATCATGACGCGCCCCAAGGTTTGCATCTTCCTGTGAAAGAAAACCGTCGCGGGCATAGGCGTAATTTTCATACATGTTCTGGGCAATAAAATCAGCCTGCTCCCCGTTACCTTCCTTAATAAGCCGCTTAAGGAGGTCCAGCTGCTCCCCGAATTTCTTTAATGTAGGCAGATCGTCCATGTTGTTTCCTATGCTTGTTTGAAAATATAATGCATATATATCAATTCAAAGCACAGAATGCCAGCAGTCCCGCTAATTCGCTAAGCACCACTGCTGCTCCGAGGAAATCCCCATTGGCTCCGTTGACCCTTTTTGCCAGCCGGAACAAAAAGAATATCCCGTCAGCGCAAAAGAAATAAGCCAATAGCTGCACCGCCGGACTGACTGCAAACACTCCTACGAGCACGGTAGTAAGAGCAGCCACGACCATGGAAAGGCAGTCCGCCCCGCGCATGGATAAACTGCCCTGTCCCGGTCTTGCCAACGGCTTGCCGACCATGCTCATAAGGGCATTGCCCAACCTGCCGAGCACAAAAATCCAGACCACAGCTCCATAAGCTCCAGCCTCATACACATAGAAAAAACAGACCGCCTGCCCCAGCACAGCCAGCACCGAAGCCAGTACCCCGAACACCCCGGAGCAGCTGTCTTTGATAATCTTCCAGAACCGCTCAGGATCAGGATAAGGTCCGGCCCCGTCTGCAATATCCGCAAAGCCGTCAAAATGCAGCCCACGGGTCAGGTAAACAGAAGCAGCCACTGTCAGCCAACTCTGAATCCAGAATTTACCAGCGAACAACCCCAGCCAGAACGGAAGCGCGATCAGTGCCCCCAGAACCAGCCCGCTTAAAGGCATCCACTTCACAGTCCGGCCGATATCATCTGCTTCAATATCCATGACCGGACCGATGCGGGTCATGAAACCAAGGGTAATTAAAAAATCTCTTACTAATCCCGATCGCACTGGGCACTCCATTTCAAAGTCAAAATATCTCCCGGTTCAAGGCCCAGCATTTCCGAGGCCGCCCCGCGGTTAAGGGCCAGCTCATAATAGCCCTGGCTCCCGGCAAGAAGTCCAGTGGCCCCGGTTTCAAGTTCAGCATAGCAGCAGACCCGTTTCACGCAGCTGGCGTCATTGCCGGAGAGAAGCTGCTCCTCGGGTATGGACATACGCTCGGGCAGGGTCTGCTTATCCGGGATGTTGAGCACCAGATTGCCGAAACGGTCCTTGTGTAGGATGGTTGCGTCCACCCCGTCCTCCAGCCAGACAGGCTTATCAATTCCGCAACGCACAATTTCGCGCAGGGGCAGCTTGGGTCCAAGTGATTCCAGAGAGATTCCGCAGGCAATGGACGCGGCCAGTGGAGAGAAAATATCCCTTCCATGGAATGTCGCCGAGCTGTGCATTTTTGCGGCGGCCTCGCTGAGATCGGTGACGATCATGGTCCCGGAAAAGCGCGCTTCGGCAAGTTCGAGCACCCCATTGTCCGGGGCTACTACAATCTGTTCACCAAACTCAGCGGCTATGATCCTGCGCGCACTGCCCACACCGGGATCTACAACGGTGATAAAAACCGTATTTTTGGGAAAATGATCCATGGCTGCGGAAAGAAAAAACGCACCCTGTGAAATGCAGAACGGCTCCACCCCGTGGCTGACGTCAATGATGCGCGAATCAGGGGCCTGATCTGCCAGTACCCCTTTCATCTGTCCCACGTAGGGGTCATCCAGCCCAAAATCAGTCAAAAGCGCGATGGGTCTGCTCATTTTTACCTCGGCACGGAAAAACCTTTTCCGAGTACGCTGAAGGTTGATTCGATTATGACAAAGGCCGCCGGGTCAATGGTAAAAACAGTGGATTCAAGACGCTTGATCCTAAATGAATCAACCACAGTCATGATCACTGTTTTCTCCTGCCGGGTATAACCGCCCTTGGCGTTGAGCAGGGTGGTACCCCTACCCATTTTAGCCATGATCGCCCCGGCTACGTCTTCGGGAAAAGTGGTGATTACCAGAACCAGTTTGCGCTGGTTGAAAAGGCGCTGCACCCCGTCAATAGCGGCTGAAGCAACATATATCATTGCCAGCGAATAAAGAACATCATCGAGTTTAAGCCAGAATGTACCGACCCCCAGCACAACAGCATTGAAGGCCATGGAGAACTGCCCGGGTTTGATACCCAGTTTTTCGCGGACCAGCACCAGCAGAATACCGATTCCCCCGCTGCAACCTAGTGAACGCAGGGAAATACCGGACCCCAGTCCCAGCACAACACCACCGGCAAGCACGGCCAGCCATTTATCGGTAAACGGAATTGTCCAAGGAACCAGTTCGATAAATGCACTGAGCGAAATCAGTCCGTACAGACTATAAAAAAAGAATTTCTTGCTGATACAAAACCAGCCGATCAAAAAGACCGGAATGTTGAGCAGGAAAATCCAAAGCCCGGAACTGAGCTGGGGAAAAATATAGTAAAAGAGCAGCCCCAGCCCGGAAATACCACTGGGCAGGAAAGCATTGGGAATAATTATCGCTTTAATGGCCAAGGCACCGACAAAGCCCCCGACAGTAAGCAGAAAAAGGTTCCACGGAATGGTATAAGTTATTTTCTGAAAGCGGGTTATGACTGCATCAATTTCTGTATCCAATTTATATTCTCCTTTGTATGGAGTCACATTTTGCTGTATTAGATTAAAAAGGCAATGTAGATTCGTTTTTTCACAAACTTATCTGACAGTAAACGGTATTCTTAGCCGTCTGATTTTTTTACTCCCTAACAGAGCACTTGGAAGCCGCACCGAAAGATGATAAGCGAAGCATGCCTACATAACAGATAAACAGCATGCCGGACCCGGCAAGGCTGTCATCATAATTTATTAAGGAGATTTTTGATCCACCATGAAAGCTAAACAACACCTTGAAAAAGTTCTCGGTTCCATCCTTGAAGCCAAAGGCTGGGAATGGCCGGAGAAGGCTGTTATCGAGCCTCCCAAAGATAAAAAATTCGGCGACATGTCCGCTAACATCGCCATGATGCTCTCCAAGCAGGCCAAGATGAATCCCCGCGCTATTGCGGAAGCGATCCAGTCCGATCTGGACGGAGACAAATACATCGAGAAAGTTGATATTGCCGGACCGGGCTTCCTCAACTTCACTTTTTCCAACTCCTTCTGGCAGGACCTCGTTCCCGAAGTTCTGACCAAAGGCGCGGACTACGGCCGCAGCGAAATCGGCAAGGGCACCAAAATTCAGGTGGAATACGTTTCCGCCAACCCCACCGGCCCACTGCATATCGGTCACGGTCGCGGTGCAGCCCTCGGTGACTGTCTTGTGCGCATCCTCGAATTCACCGGCTATGACGTGGAAGCAGAATACTACGTCAACGATGCCGGACGCCAGATGCTTATCCTCGGCAACTCCATCTGGGTCCGTTTGCAGCAGTCTCAGGGCCGTGACATTGCTGATCCTGAAGATTTTTACAAAGGCGAATACATCAAAGACCTCGCTGCCGAAGTACTGGAACGCAACCCAGGTATCCTCGAAAGGAGCGAAGACGAAGCAATCGCAATCTGCCGCGAATACGGTAAAGATGAAATCCTTGAAGGCATCAAAAAAGACCTCGCCGCCTTTGATGTACGCCACGATGTATGGTTCTCCGAAAAGAGCCTCGTGACCGCCAACAAGGTTGAAGAGACCTTCGCCGACCTCAAAGCACGCGGCATGGCTTACGAAGAAGACGGCGCACTCTGGTTCAAGTCCACCGAACTTGGTGACGACAAGGACCGCGTACTGCGCAAATCCAACGGAGACCTGACTTACTTCGCTTCCGACATCGCTTACCACGATGACAAATACAAACGCGGTTTCGACATTGTAGTCGACATCTGGGGCGCAGACCACCACGGTTACATTCCCCGCATGCAGGCCGCAGTAGAAGCACTGGGTAAGAAAGGACAGCTTGATGTCATCCTCGTACAGCTGGTTAACCTGCTGCGCGGTGGTGAGCAGATTGCCATGTCCACCCGTGCCGGTAAATTTGAAACCCTTGAAGACGTGGTTAACGAAGTAGGCCGCGACGCATCCCGCTTCATGTTCCTCTCCCGTAAGAGCGACAGCCACCTCGACTTCGACCTTGAACTGGTCAAGCAGAAGACCATGGATAACCCGGTCTACTACGTACAGTACGCTCATGCGCGTATCTGTTCCGTAATGCGCAAAGCCGCTGATCAGGGTATTGAAATCCCTGTTGTTGACGCTGCTCCCCTTTCCGCCCTGACCAATGCGGAAGAACTGAACCTCATGAAACTCATGGATCAGTTCGCGGACGTTGCTGAGAACGCAGGTAAAAACATGAGCCCGCACGTAATCAGCTACTACCTGCGCGACCTCGCCAGCGCACTGCACAGGTTCTACACCATGCACCACATCCTTTCCGCTGAGGAAGATGTAATCGCTGCAAGACTGGTCCTGCTGCAGGCAGTTGCAAGAACCCTTGCCAACGGCCTTAGCCTGCTTGGTGTTTCCGCTCCCGAACGCATGTAATAACAAATCGGAGTTACAAATGGCTGCACCCAGAAAAAAGAAGAAGACTGCTCCCGCTCAGGAAAAGACATTCACCTTTACCTTCACCATGCCCGAAGTAATCGGGCTGTGTGCCGGGGCTGTTGCCGCCCTGTGCGCCTTCTTTGTGCTGGGAATTCTGCTGGGCCGGGGCTACCAGCCTGAAAAGGATGTGCCCGAAATCGCCATGATGCTGCCCTCCAGCTCGGTAAACAGCTCCGGGGAAGTAAAAGGCGGAGTGCTCAAGCCCGAAGAACTGGACTATATTGACCAGCTCAAGAAAAAGCCTGAGCCTGCGGTAAAACCTGAAGAGCCTAAGAAGAAAGAAGTTGCCAAGACTGAGAAGAAAGCCGCTCCGGCCCAAAAGGCGGAACCTGCCAAGGTAGAAAAGCCCGCTGTAAAAGTAGCCGTAAAAGCTCCTGGAGTTAAACAGGCCGAACCGGAACCAGCAGTGGAAATCGACAATCCCGTGGAAGTTGATGAGCCTAAGTACAGCTACGTGTATCAGGCAGCATCCTTCGGCGACAACGCAAGGGCCCAAACTTTTGCCGACAAGCTCATTTCCAGCGGACTCGATTCATATGTTGAGTCAGGAAAAGGCGGAACCCGGACTTGGTATCGCGTTTTTGTCCGTCATACCGGAACGCCCGAATCCACTAATGGAATGAAAAAAATACTCACGAAGTACGGCATCAAGAGGCCGCTCTTGAAGAGTAAGAAAGCGATCTAAATAGAAACCCCGGAAGTTTAACTTCCGGGGTTCTTTTTTAGTATTGGCAACACACCACGCACCGTCACCGAACTAATCACCACCAGCCCACCTATTATAGCCCACTTTCCGGGAATTTCACCGTAGCCGACTGCGACTAAAATTGGATTGAAGATCGGTTCAAGAGTCATGATCAGGATTGCTTCCAGCGCGCCCAGACGCTTGATAGCCCATGTGTAGAGAGCTAGGGATATTCCCTGTTGGAAGATGCCTAAATAGATAAGCCCTACCCAACTTTCAACAGAGGGCATGTTGTTAAACATAAACGGCAATCCGCATAACGCTGTTAGCAGGTGCCCCAAGATTACAGACTCTACCGGAGAGGTGGATTTCTGGGCCCGCATGCAGAGGGTGAAAATGGCGTAGGAGGCCCCGGTAACCACGGCGATGATGTTGCCCCAAAGTCCGCTGGGAGATAGCTTATCAAGGAAGAATAGAACCATGCCGCCTACGGTGACGGCTATGAAAATCCAATCACTGCGGCTGGTTTTCTCCTTAAGAAACCAAGGAGCCAGCAATGCTACGTAAACAGGGGCAGTGTAGGCCAGCAGGATGGCATTGGCTGAGGTCGTCAGCTTAGTGGCGGCAACATTAGTGATCAGCAGTCCGGCATAACCCGCTGCCGCGCCCAATTGCACAAGGGAGAATCCGAATTTCAAACGGCCCCGAAATAGAAAAACCAGAGTCAAAGCAGCAAGAACACTACGCACCCCGGTGATAGCCATGGGATTCCAATCCACCAGCTTGATCGCCAGCCCGCCGGAACTCCAGATCAGGGCCGTAGCGGCCATGAGAAGTACTGCCTTGGATTTTTCGTTCAAACCGGCCCTCCCCTAAGTTTGTACGAAATCTATCCTTTCTTTACTCGCATTGTCATCAATATAATGTCGCAAATCAAATTGCCTTTAAACTTGCAAAAATAAAGGCAGGGTAAATACAAAGGCTGTGCCTTGCCTATATCCTTCAGGAGGGCATTGCACGGATATTTCGCCACCATGGTTGGACACGATATGCCGGGAGATAGCAAGACCAAGTCCAGTGGAACCGAATTCATTACGGCGGAATTTTTCCACAGAATAAAAACGCTCGAATATGCGCGGCTGATCCGCTGCGGGAATACCCGGACCTTGATCAATCACTGCAAGCTGTAAACGACCATCTTCAACACGATGCTCTACGGAAACAGGCTTTTCCTCCGGCCCGTACTTAATGGCATTTTCCAATAAATTTCTGAACAGCTGCATGAGTTGACCGGAATCAGCCATAATCGTGAAATCACCTTTTTCAAAACTGCGCTTAAGATCTACATTTCTTTTTTCAGCAAGCCCGGAACAGGCCTCCCATGCCTCACGTAATGCATCTGTGGGATCAATGGGCATGAGTTCAACCTTTTCATGGCCGCTTTCAAGCCTTGACAGATTAAGCAGGTCATCCACAATTTTACACATGTGGTTGGCATTCTTCTCAATGGTAGCCAGAAAGTTCTTCTGTATGGACTCCGGTGGAGGAGGATCGGAAAGCAGGGTTTCGGCATACCCTTTTACCGAGGTAAGCGGTGTGCGCAATTCGTGTGATACATTGGCTACGAAATCCTGACGCACTGTTTCAAGCCGCTTGATCTCGCTGATGTCATGAAAAACAGCAATAGCTCCCGGACCCTGTCCCGGTTCGGAAGTGTGCGGAGAGCGAACGATATTTACATCGTAAACCCTCCCATTGGGCAAAACAACCTGCACTGTTGTGGCTTCCGGACCTTCCGGGCCGACCACTTCCGTACAGGCATCGTAAAGATCAGGACTGGGAATAATTTCAAGCGGAGTACGATCCACCCCATTCTGAATACCGGGAAAAATATCCTGCAAGGCCCGGTTCACACTCTGAATACGGCAGCTGCCGTCTAAAACCATAACCCCGTCCCACATACCGTTGAATACAGCCTGAATCTTGTTCTTCTGTCCGGTAATGGTGCTGACGTGCTCATCAATCCGTGCAGCCATCCAATTGATGGAATTGGCGAGGGGAATGAATTCCTTGTCCGGAAAAGTCCTGATCCTGCGCTTGTAATTACCCTGCCCCACAGCCTCGGCAGTCCTGACCATGGATTGCACTGAAGAACTGAGCTGCATGGTCACAAAACGGATAACCCCGTAGCAAACCAGGGCAACAATGGGCAGGGCCCAGAAGAAAACCTTGAGGATCATATCCATTCTTTCTTCCGGCCCGTGCAGGGAGTCCTTGATCACCAGATACCCGGCCGGGGAATTAATGCCTTGGGCTACCTTTACAGCTCCTAACATGAATTCCTTGCCGTCCAGAGAATCTTCCTGCACCTGCAATCCGGGCTGTCCGCCTTCTGCGCTCCTGATTTGAGCATCATTCAATGAAATGGAAGCCCCGGCAGCCCAAGTTGGTTGAACCGAATTCTTACCGTCAAGGGAAATATAACCGACTTCTGTTCCCAGCATACCGGACACTGCATCTACCCGGCTCTGCACCCCAGCCCCGTCACTTTTTCTATAGATGCGTCTGGCAAGCTCCATTTTATCGCGCATGCTGTTCTGCGAATCCACCGTAAGGTCAGCCTTCAGCAAGTGATAGGCAAAACCAAGCGGCAGACTGACGCAGATAGCAGCAGTCAGGCAGACTGCGATAAAAAGCTTGCTCTTGATTGAAAATCTCAGATCGCTATTCATAATTGGCTTTAAAGTCAGAAAGTTAAATAAATACGCCGACAACTTAACATGGAATCAACGTCTATAAGTGACAAACAGGTAAGGATTGCTTTAAGGACGCAACAAAGCCCCCCGGAAATTCCGGGACCTGTTTTATCCATTGATGCGGTTTGATTAAATCAGGCCTATGAATGCTTGAAACGATAACCTACGCCACGCACAGTCTCGATATAATCTGCATAGGGACCAAGCTTCTGACGCAACCTGCGGATATGGGTGTCCACTGTTCTGGAATAGCCTTCGAAATGGGTGTCCCAAACAGTATCAAGCAGATGGTCACGGGTGCGGACCTTGCCTTCATGCTGCAAGAGTTCAGAAAAGAGCTTGAACTCGGTAGCGGTAAGGGCCACAAGGTCACCGTCGCATTCCACGGTGTGGGCTTCGAAATCCACGGAAAGGCCTTCACGGCTCCATTTTCCGGGACGGCGCGGCTCAGGCACTTCGGTGCTGCGGCGCAGAACGGCCTTAACCCTGAGCACAAGTTCACGGGGGCTGAACGGTTTGACGATGTAATCATCCACACCAAGCTCAAGCCCCACAACCCGGTCAACTTCCTCGCCCTTGGCGGTAAGCATGATCACCGGGATATGCTGGGTGGCAACTTCCTGTTTCAGCCTGCGGCAGACTTCAAGGCCGTCAATACCGGGCAGCATGAGGTCGAGCAGAATCAGGTCGGGATTTTCTTTTCCAGCCTGATCAAGAGCCTTATGGCCGTCCATGGCGGTCACAACCTCGTAACCGGAAGAGGTAAGGTTGTACTTCAACAACTCGATAGTATCATTATGGTCTTCAACAACCAGTATTTTCTCAACTGACACAATGTTCTCCTTTTGCTCGGACCTTACCTGTAACAATGGTACGAATTAAGGCGGAGTCGTTACAACTGTGTTAATTCTCCGGATCCTGTTCAGTTTCAGCCTTATTTGAGCCTTCTTTTTCGTCATTTGCTGTGAAAAAATCGTCTTCAACTGTCTGGAAACCGTCAACCGCACCGCTCAAGCTCTGTACGGTATAGTTCAAACTTGCCACTGTCCGCTTGAAATCTTCAAGGTATTCCGTGGTTCCGGCAGCAGTATCACTTAAATCAGACATGGCGTCGCTGATCTGCTCCGCACTGTCGGCCTGATCTCCCATGGAGCGGGAAACATCCACGAAACGGGGCTTGAGTACCCGGACCTGATCCACAATCTGTCCAAGATCGGCACTCATCTTTTCCACTTCATCAACGCTTGAGCGGACCTCATGGTTGAAAGTCTCCATCTCCATAACCCCGGAACTCACCGCAGACTGCATGTCCCTGACCATGAGTTCAATATCTTCAGCGGCTATGACCGTCTGATCGGCCAGCCTACGCATCTCGCGGGCAACTACGGAGAAGCCCTGACCGAACTGTCCGGCTTTTTCCGCTTCAATGGCCGCATTGAGAGAGAGCAGGTTGGTCTGGTCGGCAATTCTGGCGATAGTGGTCACAATATGGTTGATCCTGCTGGCCTTCTCGTTGATGGCCGCCAGTCTTGAAGCAACACTGTCGGTAGAATTAACCAGCCTGATCAGAGATTGCTCCCGACGTTCAATATTGCCTTGCAGGGCCTCGGCCATATGGGCAGATTCGCTGGCACTATCGGCAACATCAGCCATAACTTCCACTAAATCTTTAGAGGTCTTGCTGATCAACCGACTGGTAGCGGTAACTTCATTGGTGGAAGCAGCCTGCCTGTTTACTGCGGAATCAATGTGTTCGGCTGTGGACCTGATTTTATTTCCGGCCACAGAGACATTATCCCCGGAAGACTGCACTTCCCCGACCAGTTCCGACAATCCTGAAATCATGGTCTCAAAAGAAGTCACAAGATTGCCGATTTCATTGCCGGGACGGACAATCCTGCCGGCGAAGAATTTACCTTCAGCCATATTCTTCATCTTGCGGATGGAAACACTGGCACTGTGCAAATCCCCGGAAGCAATATCTTTAGCAATGTCGGTTATGCGGGAGACAGGGCTAAAAATAAGGTTCAGCCCGAAGAGCAGAAAACCAAGGGTTACCGCGATAAAAACACAACCCATGAAAACCACAGCTCCAAGAGCCTGATTGGACGCTGCATTCATGGCAGCCAAAGGAATAGCCGAGATCATGGCACACTCTATGCGCCCCGGCTTGCGGTAATAGCCCATATCATTTTTAACCGGATACCTGTTTTTCATGGACGGGGGCGCATCTTTGGGATCACCGTGACAAACCATACAGGAAGGCTTGTTGGACTCACCTTCTGCCACGATAAAGGACTCAATTCCGTTGATCTTGCGGATTTCCTCGATAAAGGGTCTTTTCCCGGCCCTTGCCATGGCATCAAGCTCCTCAATAATCCGGGCCTCATCAGTGGTGGCCAGATTATCGGGATTGCGCGGCTTGGTTGATGCAGTTTTAAAAGTTAACTCGTGCCTGAAGGTATCGGGAATACGTCCAAAAACACCGTTGGCGGTAAATGATGTGGACTGCAACTCGGTTACAAACATATTTTCCGGCAGCATTTCCGTAGCCTTAGGGCGGATAACCGACCCGGTATGCTTACGCACTGCCTTCATGGTATGGAGCATGATTTCAGCCTTGGACCGGAACTGGTCCATCAGGGTTTCCCGGGCATAGTCTGAAACCAGCCACATAATGGACACGGTCAAGGCTATGCAGAAAACCACACATCCGGCTATGAACTGTTTGCGGATACTCATTATCAGTCCTCTTTAATTCCCGATTAATTATGAGATGTCTTTAGGCAAAGACAAACTCCACCATGGAAAAATCATCTTCATAGAGCTCACCACCCTGCAATTTGCGGGTATGATCTATGAGCTGGTCAATGGGTTTGCCCAATTCTCCCCCGGTTTCCTTCATGAACCCTGCAAACTCATCGAACTCCCACATCTTGCCGTCCAAAACCTTTTTAAGCTCGTAAACACCGTCGCTGTAGAGAAAGAAACGCGCTCCCGGTTCAATGGTCACAGAATCGCTCACGTAGGTCATATCCGGCATGCCGCCCACAATCATTCCCGGAGTACGCAACTGCTGTGCTTCCCCGCCGGAGATAAGCAGAGCCGGAGGATGGCCGCCGCTGGAATAGATCAGGGTTCGGTCTGATTTGCGGTACACCCCGTACCACATGGTGAAATATAGATTGTTCTGCTGATCCATCTGAAAAGAATCATTCAAGGCTTCCAGAACCTTGTCCGGCTTGAGAAAGTCGGTATCCGGCAGGGTCTGGGAGCGGAGTACGTTCATGGCTGAAACAGAAAGCAAAGCGGAACCAACCCCATGGTCACAGACATCAAGCAGATACATGGCAAAATGGTCATCATCCAGCCAGTGGTAACCAAAGGAGTCTCCGCCCAATGATGCTGAAGGAATAAAACGCCAGTCTGCCTGAATATTCCCCTCTTTAACCGGGTCCGGGAGCAGTGAAGTTACGTAGTCGGCCGCAACAGCCAACTCCTTGCGCATTTCATCCCTGCTTTCACGCAATTGCTCGTAAGCCTCGTTCCTCTGCAAAAGGTTGATGTAACCCTTGGAGTGATAACGGATACGGGCTAATAGCTCGATGCGGTCCGGAAGCTTGACCAGATAATCATTGGCGCCAAGAGCGAAGGCCTCGGCCTTGGTGGTAGGCTCTTCCTTGGTGGAAAGCACGATCAGGGGGATATCCTTAAGCTTGGAATTTACCCGCATGAACTTGACCATGGTCATGCCATCAATCTCTGGCATAACAAGGTCCTGTAAAATAACCGTGGGCTGCAATTCTTCAGCAGTGGGGATGGCCTTGGTCGGATCACTCACAAAATGGAAATCAATGTCATCCTCGCCCTCAAGCATGCGCCGCACAGCCTCACCAACCATGGGCTGGTCATCGATGAGCAGGACATTAATCTTATGTTCGGTGAGCAATTGCTCTTTGACTTCGGTCATCACTAACTCCTGAAACGTTTTTTAAAATGCCTTACCAGCAACCCGGCCATATCCTCAATGGAACAAATCTCGCGTGCCGCACCCATTTTCACCGCAGCTCCGGGCATACCCCAGACCACACTGGACTCCTTATCCTGCGCCACGGTCATCCATCCGGAATTCCTGAGATCACACATGCCCCTTGCTCCGTCAGCACCCATACCCGTCAATAAAACCGCCGCAGAGTTGGACGGAAACCCGGCACAGCACAGGCTCTCGAAAAGAACATCCACAGAAGGCACGTAAAGATTCTCACCGGGCCCGCGGGACAACTCCACTATCCCTCCCGGCCCCATGCGCATATGCCGGTCACCGGGCGCGATTACCGCCTTCCCGGCCTGCATGACCATGCCGCTGCGGGCAAGTTCAACTTTCAATCCGGTCTGGCTGTCCAACCATTGGGCCAGATTTTCAGAAAAATTACCGTCCACATGCTGGGCAATGGCGATGGCTGCCGGAAAATCCTCAGGTAAGGCTCCCAGCAGGGTGGCTAATGCGGAAGGTCCGCCGGTGGAACTGCCTATTGCCAGCAGCGGGGGAACCATCCTCACTTTCGGAGCAGGCTTGTGAACCGCCCTTTCCTTCTTATTGCCATGCAACTTACCAATCACTGAAATTTTAGCGAGAAGATCGCTACCGCCTTCAATAGAACCGTTATCCTGACGGGGAGTAGTGGCCACATCTAGCGCTCCCGCTCCCATGGCCTCGAACACCTTGGTAGAATTGCCCTCGATACTGGCAGTAACGATCAGAACCGGGCAGGGGCACTTCTGCATAATCGCCTGTGTAGCCCCGGCACCGTCCAGCACGGGCATAATCAAGTCCATAAGCACAAGATCGGGAACATCGGCACAGCACTTTTCCACCGCCTTTTCCCCGTTATGGGCAATCCAGGCGACTTCATGTCCGGCATCGACAATTACTTTTTTAAGGACATCCACTGCTGATGCCTGATCATTCACAATACCTATTCTCATTTTCCGGCCCCGCCTATGAGATCTTCAACTGCCGAAAGCAGGGTCTCGTCATGAAAACTGCTCTTGGTCAAATAGTAATCGGCTCCGGCTTCCAGCCCACGGAGCTTGTCTTCCTTGCGGTCTTTATAGGAAACCATCATTACCGGAATGGACTTGAGATCCGGGTCACTCTTGATCTTGCTGGTCAATTCCAAACCGTTCATGCGCGGCATATCCACATCGGTGACCACAAGGTCATAGTCACCGGAAATAACAGCGTTGAGTCCATCCTGCCCATCAACTGCTGTATCCACTTCATAGCCGTGGTTGACCAGAAGCTTGCGTTCCACTTCGCGCACGGTAAGGGAATCATCCACCACCAGAATCTTCTGCACCGGG
Source organism: Maridesulfovibrio sp. (assembly GCF_965230075.1). Classification (GTDB taxonomy): domain Bacteria; phylum Desulfobacterota; class Desulfovibrionia; order Desulfovibrionales; family Desulfovibrionaceae; genus Maridesulfovibrio. The sequence continues at coordinate 4,315,175 of NZ_OZ245945.1, forward strand.
CCGCTTTCCGCGGATTCCAATCCCACCTTGCCCAGCCTGCCGCCGGAAAGGAGATTGTCGATAGAGCGCACAAGGTCCTCGGCATCAAGGATGAGTACCGGAGAACCGTCAGGCATCATAGCCACTGAGTTCACATCAGGGACCTTGCCCAGCCGATGGTCCAGCGGGCGAACCACAAGGTCCTGCTCGCCCAGAAAATCATCCACCACCAGCCCGTATTTATTCATCCGGTCACTGATGACCACTACCTTGAGCCCGTCATCTTCAATATGGGACGAGCTGACTCCCAGAATCTGGGCCGCAGGCACCAAGCCCACATTGGCTCCATTAAGCGATACATACTGGCGGTCCTCGGCCAGCTTAAGCTGATCCGGAAAAACCGAAGCAATACGGCTGATACGGCTCAAGGGAATGGCATAAGGCTGGTCAGCAATCTTAACCAGAAGGGTGCGGATAACTGAAAGGGTCAGCGGCAGCTGCATGGAAAAAGACATACCCTGTCCGGGTTCTGAATCTGCACGGACAGTACCGCCCACTTCCTGAACCATGGCATGAACCACGTCCAGCCCAACTCCACGCCCGGAAATCTCAGTGACTTTTCCGGCTGTGGAAAACCCGGGCAGAAAAAGAAATTCCATCAATTCAGCGCGGCTCATTTCCTCAGCCATGCGCGCCGGGGCCAGCTTGCGTTCCACCACCTTGGCCCTGATCCGTTCCGGGTCCAACCCCTGACCGTCATCACGGACTTCAATGAAAAGCATCCCGGCCCGGTGCCCGGCAATAACCTTAATGGTTCCGGTGGGCGACTTGCCTGCTGAAACACGCTCATCCGGCATCTCGATACCGTGATCAACCGCGTTCCTGATCAGATGGTTGAGAGGGGCTTCCAGCTTGTCCAAGATATCGCGGTCCACGGAGGTAGTTTCACCTTCGATGATGAAATCCACTTCCTTGCCCAACGAACGGGCCAGATCGCGGACCAGACGGGGAAAACCGCGCCCGCCGTCGGAAAAAGGACGCATGCGGCTGGCAATTACCTCGTGGTACAGCCTGCTGGAAACATTGTCATTGCGCCTGCGGTAAAGATCGAACTCATTGATATGCTTGACCAGCATGACCAGACATTCGCCCAACGCAGACTTCATTTCGCCGACCACATCTTCTGCGGTCTCGCCATGGCTGACCCGCTCACAGGAATCTTCTATGATCTTCATCACATCCCGGTGCCCAGCTTTTAAACGCAACAAAGAAGAAGCAAACTCGCCCAGCCTGCCGGACTCCACAAGACTTTCCCCGGCAAGGGCCATGAGCCTGTTCAGGTTTCCGGCGGAAACACGGACCACTGAATCTGCAGGGGCACGCACTCCCTGTGCCGGAACGGGACTTTCCTTGGCTGGAGGAGATTCCTTGACCGAAACCGAGGCATCCTGCTTAGACTCACCCTGCTCCGGAAAGGCTTCAATAACTTCCTCCACAGGCTCTGGAACAGGCTCGGCAATTGAAGCCGGAATACCCTGCGGACAGACTTCGGAGCAGACCTTAGCCGCCGCCCCCTCATCACCACGCAAAGCCTTTTCCATCTGGTCCATGAGCGGTTTGCGCTCACTTAAAAATCCTTGGATGGCGTCAGTTTCAAGCTGCGATACATCACGGTAAATATCTGTGGCCGCCAGCAACAGGTCAATCTGCCCGGAACCGAGAACAGTCTCGCCCTTCTGGCAAGAGACGAGCAGATCCTCCATGGCATGGGCAAGGGCCACGGCATCGGTCAGCCCCACGATACGGGCCGCCCCCTTCATGGAATGGGCCGCACGCATGAGCGGCTCCACCTTGTCCGGGGCCTGATCCTTTTCCAGTTCCAGCAGTCCGGCATTCAGAGCCTGTGAATGGCTCTCGGCCTCCATACGAAAAAGATCGAGCATGGAAAGGTCGGCAAGGGGCACACCTTCCTTAACCGGAGCGGCAGCCTGCACTGGGGCTGATTCTGAAATTTCATCTGCAGAAGGCTGCTCTTCAACTTCCTCTTCCTGAACAACAGGAGCTTGCAACTCATCTTCAGCTTCAGGCGCAGCTGTTGATTCAGTCTCGGCAGACTCAATGCTCGCGAGCAAATCCTTAAACTCAGCGGCCCTTTCTTCCAGCCAACCGTCCATTTCCTCCGCTTCAACTTCAGCAAGGGAATGCAGGAACCGGGTTCCGGCCAGTAATGCCTCAATAGTCTGGTCCGCAAGCAACTCCCCTGAGCCGGAACATCTGTCCAGCACGGTTTCCATGGCCTGCGAAAGATCCACAGCATCAGCCAGCCCTACGATCTTGCCCGAACCTTTCAGGGCATGGGCAGCATGGATGAGCGGCTGTACTTTTTCCGGGGAAACGTCAGCAGCAAGACCGGGAACGCCTTCTTCCAGCACCCGGGTATGGTTGCCCGCCTCCATGCGAAAGAGTTCCAGCATGGAAAGATCCGCCATATCTCGCGTCACCTTATCTTCTCCCTGTCCGGCTGTTACTCATAATCTCCGCCTTACTTGATGATGCGGTTGAAAGCCTCAAAAAGAAGCTCGTCTTCCAGCAGTGAAATTCTTTTATCATCTATTTCAAACAGGCCGCGGGTGTATGCCGCAGGGGCCTTGGCCACGGTGGCCGGAGCATCCATAAGAGCATCAGGAGAAAAATGATGCACTCCGAGCACTTCATCCACCGCAAAAATCCAGCGCCCGAAACCGCGGTCCACACAGATGAACCTGCTGTAGACCCGGAATCCTTTTTCTTCTTCAGTCAGGTATTCCGCTTCAAGCCCAAGCAATTCCCGCACTGAAACCACCGGGACGATCTGACCCTGAATGCTGGTCAGCCCCCGAAACATCCTGCTGTTGCGATGGGGAACCGGACGCACGGTGCGCTCCTCCAGAACCGAAACAAAGACCTGCGAAGAAAGAGCCAGCCATTCACGGGAAATCCTGAAGACCACTGCCCCTGCCGTCTCGACCTGCTCTTCTTCCTTGGCAATAGCCACGGCTTCGGTATTCTCGGCCAGATAGCCTTCGGGCGGCTCCCGGTCCAGCAGGGAAAGTCCGGCACTGGTAAAGTTCGGACAATGATAGCAATGGGACCAGTGCTCAAGTTCCGGGCAGGTCCTGTCCCCGGCATAACCTATTGTATTCCAGCAGGATTCAAGCATTATCAGGCCTCATTCCTTTTTTCAGCCCGACGGGCCCTGTTGCGCATGATCTCGGCCTTGCGCAAATCCCCCCGGTTTTCCAGCAGCAGGGCGAGATGCACTAGCGATTCCATATGATCCGGTTCAAGGTACAGGGCCTTGCCGTAAAATTCTTCAGCCATTGAAATATTTCCCCCGGCTTCATGCAGCAGCCCGCAGAGATGAAACAATTCAGGCTCCGGCCCTGCCTGTTTGAGCAGGTCATCACACATGCTCAAAGCCTCTGTTGTATCGCCCCGGTCCGCAAAGGCTTTGATATCCTCAACAGAAGAACAGACCGACAACTCCGTACCTTCAGGACTTTCAACCGTCTTTTCCGCAACTTCATGACTCTTTTCTTCCCTGCGGGACACCAGTTCCGGTTTAAGCGGAGGCGTAGTTTTAAAAGAGCTTTGGGTTAGTAATGTTCCAGTGCTAACCAAAGACTTCCGGGAGCAGTCCTTTTGCGGACATACGGGCGGTTTAAGCAGAGCGGCAACCTTGCGTTTGCCCTTACGTAAAGCAAATGTCCCCTGCTTCCTGACCGGGGTAAACCAATCGTTAAAAACCGGAAGAATCTCGGCATGCCCTACAAAGAGCAATCCGTCATCCTTCAACTTCTCATTCAATAATGCCGCCAAACATTTCCTTGAGCCTTCATCAAGATAAATCAATAAATTACGGCAAAAAATAACATCATACGTGCCATTGGGAAGACAACCGTCAATGATATTTCCGGCATGAAAATTCACCGAGTTCCTGACCTCTTGGGCAAGCATGCGTCCCTGTTTGCATTTACGGAACCATCTTTGAGCATACAGAGGCAGGTCAGTGCGAAAGGAGTTATCTCCATAGATACCGACCTTTGCCTTAAGCAAAGCACGCTCGCTGATATCGACCCCATCAACCCGAAAACTTTTCAGCCCGGCCCCCATTAGGGTCATGGCTATGGAATAGGGTTCTTCACCGGTGGAACAAGGAGCGCTGAGCACCCGGAAATCATCATTACGTCCGGCAACAGTTTCAAAGAGCAGTTCAAAGGGTTTGCTATCCCTGAAAAACCATGTTTCCGGGACCACAATCTCCTCAACCAGTTCCGCCAATTCCTCATCACTGGTGCGCAGCAGGCTGAGATAGGAATTCTCTTTGCTCCCGGTCTCCCGCATACGCGCCCTGACAGCCAGTTCTATGCCCGAACGGGACAGCGAATCCGGAGCTAATCCCATGGCCCGGTTAAGTATTTTCAGGAACGGCTCAACATTCATCCCTTACTCCTGAGCTGATCCTGAATCATCTTTGGGAAAAAGCACCTGCCGTAATTCCTCAGTCAGCAGCTTATGAGGTTTGAGCAATTGCAGCATACAATCATTTACCCGGGCTACCCGGCCCAGCCACGGGGCATCGGGAATCTCCAGTCCGGAATCTTCAAAATCAGAATCAGCAACCTTCAGGGTCTCGGTGATATTTTCAGCCAGCAGTCCCAGATATTGTTCACCCCGCTCCTCGCCTTCATCAAGGTCGGCAAGATCAATGAGCACAATCCGGGTGGACATGCGCGAAATGCACGGAGTATCCATAGCAAGCATGGACAAATCCACCACCGGGGTGACCTTGCCCCGGTAATTAAAAAGCCCCTTTACGTAATCCGGAGAACGGGGCAGTTCCTTGCACACAGTGGGCGGAACCACCTCTGCTACGGCCTGGGCTTCCAGCCCGTACACGTATTCACCTATCCTGAATGTGAGCACCAGCATGGTTATTCACTCACCTTGAAGCGGGAAACTTCACTGCGCAAGCCTTGCACCGCCTCATTAAGCTGGGATGTGGCCCGGTTGAATTCCGAAAGGGCATCGGAAGTATCGGAAGCAGTATCGGAAAGCTGGGCCATGGCTTCACTGATCTGTCCGGCCCCTTCAGCCTGTGCAGTCATGCCGTCGTTGACCTGTTCAATCCGGGGATTAAGTTCGCGGACCCCGGTCATGATGCCTTCCAGCTTCTTACCCAGCTTGCCCGCTTTTTCAGCACCGAAGCGAACATCAGAGGCAAACTTCTCCATCTCATCCACACCGGAATCAACAGAGCTGCGCATGTTGGAAATCATATCTTCAATCTCAAGGGCTGCCACCGAAGTCTGGTCTGCAAGACGCCGGATCTCCGCTGCAACAACGGAAAAGCCCTGACCGAATTTTCCGGCCTTCTCAGCTTCAATGGCGGCATTAAGGGAAAGCAGATTGGTGCGATCCGCAACCTTGGTGATGGTATTGACGATGCCCTCAATGGCATTGGCCCGGTCATTAATTTCGTCCAGCTTGCCGGTAATAGTTATGGTGGCTGAACTCAATTCATCCATGATCCTGACCATGGTCTTAAGGCCGTCCTGCCCTTCAAAGGCGAGGTTGTCCATATTGGAAGCCGCTTCATTAACATGATGCATGGCCCCGGCAAGTTCACCGGAATTGGCGGAAATCTCTGCACTGGTGGCACTGATCTGGGTGGTTGCTGTGGCCTGCTGGTTAACGGTCACTTCCAACTGACGGGCCGAAGCCGCGATTTCCGTGGAAGAAGTGGTCACCTGAATACCGGAACGCTGTACCTGCCCGATCAGGGAAAAAAGAGCATCGACCATTCCCTTGACCGCTAGGTAAAGCTGTCCGGTCTCATCAAGGATTTCAGGAGTATCGGCATGGCGCACAGCTTTGCGGGCATTGGGGCAGGACTCATCCACCACGGCGATGGTTTCCCGGGCCTTATGCAGGTCTCCGGAAGCGATAACCTTGACCAATTCAACCATATGGCTGACCGGTTCAGCTATCATTCCGCTGGCATAGAAGGAAACAATAAGGGTAATGGCCAGCAGGACCATCCCGGTAATACCCAGCCATTCCACCAGATAATCAAGCACCCCGGTCAGGCGGCTGGTGATGCCCTGATATTCATCCAGATATACACCGGCTCCGATAACCCAGCCCCAAGGCTTGAAATAGGTAAATACCGAAAGCTTGTCCCGACCCTCATCATCCGGTCCGGTTTTCCAGACATATGTTTTACTGTTGAGCTTACCTTCCCCAGACTCAATAGCCTGATTGAGGATATCCTGAACAAACCCCTTCCTGCCGCCGACCTCATCAACATGGGCCCCGTCATTCTTGGGTGAATTGGAAACAATATAGTGCCCCCGGCTGTCCCCTTTAGTGCCGATAACCCAGATGTACCCGGTCTTGCCGATGGAAGTTTTAAGCATGGATTTGCGCAGGACCTGCAAAATATCATCATCCATGTAGACAGCCATCATCCCGGTCACATAACCATCCTGATCCCGTAAGGGAGTGTAAATGGTAAAGCGGGAGCCATGGTCCAAGTCTTCATAATTACGGGCATTGCGTCCGGAAAGGACATCATCAATAGCCGTGACCACCCGTCCGTCATCACCGAGGGAGTAAAAAATATCTCCCAGCCTCCAGTTCAGATTCTCTGCCGAAGCGGTGGTATCTACTACGAGCATATCCCCTTCGGGATTTAATCTTTGGAAAATTGTGCAATAAGCACCGGAAATGCGGGTCGCCTCCACCAACATGGGTAACGGCTTACCTTTGCGCTTTGAATAGGTGAATTCGTTGCCGCCGACTGTCAGCACTGGAACAGTCAGCTCATCAGTATCCTTACTGCGATGGTTGTTCACCGGCCAGTCCGAAACCCTTTTCAGAACCTGAACCCTGCCTTCATCATCCAAAAGGGACTGCAAAGCCATGGCCGCCCTTTTGGTTTCCGCTGTAAGCAATTGGTCAGCGGTACGGCATTCCTCATAAAGATCGGCTGTCAACTGCGAAACATGGGATTCGATAAGAGAGCGAACCTCACCTTTCATACAGTTCTGCAAACGGTCCTCAAGGATATCGGTAATGATAAACATTGCCACAATGGGAATAATTGCGGCTCCGCAGGCAATGGCCATTATCTTTCTTCTGAGGGAAAAACGCATCGGATACATCCCGGCACCGCCATGAGCTGAGACGCGGCACCTTTTATTACAAGATTACATGGATTCCATCATATCAGGGAACAGGTGCTGTGACACCTACCCCTCCCTTGTATTTATTTTATATGATTAAATCAATGACCGCAGGCATTTTGCAGGTATTTGTAAGAAATATATTTATTTCATGTAAAGTGATTGCCACGGCCTGCCGATAGCAAAAGTATGAACCGGCAGGTGAATTTCTGCCCGCCGGATGTCCCCACTCACGGAGGAGTGTATGTATTATCACGGATTTGATAACAAAGCTGCGTCTGCTACCAAGTATTGGAGCCACAAAGACGATGAACTTGTTTCGGTGTTATTTGCAAAAATCATCAATAAGACAGTGAACACTCAGAGCCCCTGCCCGGAGCAGGACCATCTCGTGGACCAGATGGTCAACAACCTCTTCGACCTCTGCTTCTACATCAACAAGGACGTTCATAACTGCTAATCTTTTTTCAGACACCTGCGGCCCAGAGAAAGCCGCAGCGTGCTGAACAAAAAAATCCCCGACAGTATCTACTGCCGGGGATTTTTTTGATGGAACTTTATTGACCGCTTCGCTTAATTAGGAAACCTGAGCGAGACGGGGTGCGTTCTTGGCTTTTTCTTCTTCAGCTCTTTTACGCAGGTAGTGAACCATGGTCAGGATAGCGGTGATTGCTTCAAAGCCTTCCTGTTCTACGGAATCTACCAGTTCATCAGAAGGATCTGCCTGCAGGGCACTTTTGAGAGCCTTGGAGTAACGACCGAAACCATCCATGAGATCAAGAGCCATGTAGTTTGCTTCATCAGGATCTTCAGGGTTGATGTCCATGGGAACGAGTACGTAACCCATGATGTTTGCAAGCCTGGTCAGGGGGCGAATGCTGCCGGTAGCCTTCATGATGGGGATCAATTCTTCAACGCCTACTTTAGCACCTTTATCTTCGGGGTTAATCTCACGAAGAAGAGTGGGGTAGGGCTTGTTGATTTCATTTGCCACGTCACGTGCAGGCTTGTCATTTTTAAGTACAACATCCTGTAAAAGCTTGGTAAGTTCATTATTTGCCATTTTATCTCTCCCTTAGTTCATTATTTTGCGATTATTATTACTCTTAAGCTAAGCTAAATTCATGCCAGTTTATTATGCAATAATACACATACATTTAACGCTTTAATTTCAAGCTATTAACAAAAAAGATCCAATTGATCTCTCCTGCTTTTTATCACAAACCAATAAATTTTACTGAAAAACAAGAAAACCCATTATCCGGCAAATCATTATCGTTGCGAAAAGAAGGCTATACAAGGAATACTCTTCCCATGCAAGAACTGATTTAGGCTATATCAGGTTTTTTACCCTGTTCAGGTATGCTTTTCAGAATAGTAAAAAAAGACACCGCAAAAATGCGGTGCCCTTTTCACAAATATTTAACCTGCAATGCTATTCAATTCCCAGAGACTCAAGATAGACCTCACCGGAAAAGGTGAGCTCTGCTCCGCCCTGCAAAAAGACATTGCCGTCTTCAATGATAACCTTGAGAATTTCACCGCCGGAAGTACGGACGCGCACCGCAGCATCGGTCAAGCCCTGCTCATGAAGAGTAACCTGCACAGCGCTGACTCCGGTTCCGCAGGCATAGGTTTCATCTTCCACACCTCTTTCATAGGTACGGACGATAAGGCTATCGTTGTCATCGATCTGCACGAAATTCACGTTGGTTCCGGCCGGAGCAAAAGCTTCGTGGTAGCGGAATGCCGCTCCGAGCTTTTTAATGTCCACCTCTTCAACGTCAGCAACCTGCACCACTACATGTGGCACACCGGTATTGGCGAAATGGTATTCGTACTCTTCACCGTCGATCTCAAGAGCCTGTTTCACAACCAGACCTTCGGGCGGGGTCAGCTGGACCTTTACTTCCTCAAGCTCAGGAAAGACCTGCACTTTGATGGGGCCGGCGTCAGAGCCGAAGGTGTGCTGCTCCCCGGCAATATCCAACGCGTGAGCCAGACGGCCGGCACAACGGGATGCGTTACCGCACATCTCCGCTCTTGAGCCATCGGAATTGTAGAACTGCCAGATAAAATCAAGACCGGAGCCTTCCGGTGCATTTTCAATAAAGAACAGACCGTCTGCATAAACACCGAAAGCGCGCTGGCAGAGCTTTTCAGCCCAGAGAGGCATCTTCTCAACAGGTAAGCCCAGTTCACGGTTATCGATGATTACGAAATCATTGCCGCAGCCCTGCATTTTATAAAAAGGAACGGATTTTCCAAACATTTTACTCATTGGCAGCCTCGTATTGTTGCGAAATTGGATTTGATTTTTCTAAGGCAAATGCTCAGTCAAGAACAGACTATCAGACCGCGGATACACGGGCATGCAGCCGACGGGCCATATACAGGAAAGGTGTATCCATGACCGCCACTATAACCTTAAACAGGTAGGTAGTAAAAAGGATTTCCACCCAGACCTCAAAAGGAAAGAGTCCCCACAAGGCAACAAAGCAGAAAACGGACGAATCAAGGAACTGGCTGAGCAAAGTGGAAGCGTTGTTGCGCAACCAGAGATGACGCTCTCCCATCTTATCCTTGAGCAGATGGAATACATAAACATCATTCAGCTGGGAGACAATATATGCTGCCATGCTCCCAAGCGCAATACGGGGCAGAAATCCGAAAATAGCTTCAAGATGGGGCTGGGCAAAATCATCCGCTGCCGGTGTGAACATGAGGGCCAGCTGCATATAGACTACAGCCATGACCAGCACCACAAATCCGAGGTAGACTGCCTTCTTGGCTTCTTTTTTACCGTAGAACTCACTGAGCATGTCAGTGGAAAGAAAGACACTGGCGTAAAGGATATTACCCAGAGTGGTAGTCATTCCGAACAGCTCAATGGTCTTCAGAACCTGAATATTACAAAGGATCAGATTGAAAACGATCAGGCCGAACAAGCCAATTTTGCCGAAAAATCTATAAATAACAAGTACAAGGCTCAGGTCCATGACCGCAAAGCCAAGCCATAATAATTCATTCATTCCAAACTCCTGTACGGTCATTCCATAAAATTTTCATTCCCGAAAAACACCGCAACGTAATAAACACAGGCCCTGACGACCTGAGACAATGCTCCTAGCTTAAATCAGACTGAAAAGCCATTCAGTTTTTAAGTATTATGAAAATACAAATAACACAACAACCAGACACCGATGTATAATCCGTAGAATTATAACTGGTTTATCAAAAAAAAAGGGATTCCGACAACCGGAACCCCTTTAATTCAACCTGACAGCTATAGGTTGAAGGAAACCTCTTTAATTACATAATTCGCAGCTTGGGCCTCATGGGGGAGACAACCACCCGGTTACGGCCCTGCATCTTGGCATCGTAAAGAGCTTCGTCAGCCTTGCGCACGATCTCGGTATCTTTTTCAAGACTTCCCGGACGCACAGAGGAAACCCCGATGCTGGCGGTAACGTTGAAGCTCTTATCCTGATAAGTCATGGCGCAGGACTCAATCTTGGCCCTGACCCGCTCAGCAAGCATATGCGCCTGCTCTTCCTTGGTATGCGGCAGCAGGATTACGAATTCCTCTCCGCCGTAACGGGCGATGAAATCAGTGGAACGGAAAGTCTTTTCAAACATGCGAGCCACTTTTTCCAGGACCATGTCCCCGGCCATGTGACCGTAGGTATCGTTCACTGCCTTAAAATGGTCCAGATCAACCATGAGCAGGGAAAGTTCGGTATTCAAACGCTGGTGGCGCTTGAATTCTTCGACCAACCTTTCGTCAAAACTACGTCGGTTGTAGACTCTGGTCAGCCCGTCACGATTTGCACGGGTCTTGATCTTGTTGAACATGAGGGCGTTGCTCAAAGCAAGTGAGAGATGATTCACCGCAGCATTGAGGGAGGAAACCTGATCCTTTGCCAGTCTGACATTGCGTTCGCAAAGCATGACCAGACAGCCGAACTTTTCGCCACGGGCTACCAGCGGCAGAGCCAGAATTCTTCCGGCTCCGGGACTGTAAATCATCTGATTGCTACCCACGGGAACAGTTTCAGACATATTGTAGCTGGAAACTTCCATACCGCTGAGGGCAACCACATTTTCAATCATCAACTCAACCCATTCAGACTGGACATTTTCGGCCTGACCGGGATTGATAAAAATTTCTGCATCAATATGCTTTCCGGTGGGCAGGACATCCCAAAAAGCACCCTGTACCGAGTAAACCGGGAGGAGCATCTTGAGGTCTTCGGCGGCCTGTCCAAGGATATCTGCCACTTCAAGGCGCTCGGTGGCATTGGAAAGCACAGTGTTCAAGAACATGAGCTGTTCTGTTTTGCGGGAAAGCAGCTCCCGTTCAAGGATAATTTCCTCGGTCATGCGGTAAAGGTCACCATAAAGACCGGAAATTTCCTTGGCCCTGAACAGAGCATCCTGCACCTTGGAACTAGTCAGCGGAGTGCTGACTACTGCCAGAAAACCGTCCTCGAGCACCTGCTCCAAATCAGCGTTGTTCTTATCATCCTGAATCAAGATACGCTGGGTGGATTCAAGGTTGCGGTAGGCCATGCGCCTATCTTCAGGCAATTCATCCCAGACTCTTTGCGGAATCCAGGTAGCGGCAGGCTTCTCATTATTGCTCAGTTCCTTTTCACCGGGCAAAGAACGCTCGGAAAAATTTCTCAAAAAGAATCCGGGACCGAGGGAATCCTCGATTTTACCGGCTTCGTTGCTGTTTAGACCGAACCCCCAAAGCAGTTCAGGCCTGTGTCCTCTTTTCATTTCTGGTCTCCTTGATTAGCTGTCAGAAACAATATTCCACCCCATTTTTTGCAAAAACAGGGCCACCAGATATTAAGAGGATAACGCCGAACAGTATTATGGGAGTCAAACCAGAAGCACCCCATCAATAAAAGACTAAATAACAATAACTTACACACGCACAACACATGAGTTATAATTTTCATGAACAAAATTTCCGCAACACAAAATTTCTTCCGAAACACATTAAAAAGGAAAAGAGTGCCGGAAAACCGTCAGCCTCAAGGGTAAACGCACGGCAAATAAATCCTTTGACAAGAGCGTGCCAAATGTGGCTTGAAATAACGTATGAAAACTCAAAGAATATGGGGTAGTCTGGACCCATTCCACGAAAGCGGCCCCATTTTGGGCAGAAAAGTAGCGAACACAGGTTTCTTGAACGGATTACTCAAAATGGACCCGTTTGATGAATACCATTTCTTCCTTTCCGGGTCAGTCGGCAGACAGGGGCTGATCAATTTTTTCCAAAACAATTACCCAGCCATTTATGAACCGGGCCGAGTTAAGATCATGGACCGCCGGGACCTTCCGGCTGAAATATCCAAACAGGAATATTTCTGCTTCCACCAGTCCGACTGCATCAACTACCCTCCCCATCTGGCCCGGGTCCGCAACAAATACGCACGAAACATATTTCCCATCACCGGAACAACCCATTCATTGAGTTACAGCAACTACGGTTCATTCTTCCTTAATTATTTATGGAAAGGCACTACCGGGCGAGACTGCATTGTGACCACTTCCAACACCGGAATCGTGGTTGTTGAAAAATATTTCAAGCACCTGCGCGAAGGACTGGGTCTGAGTGAAAAGACTCATCCCACACCGCAAATCAGAAAAATTCCGCTGGGCATCGATCCCGGTCAACTGGCCCCACCGGACGAACACTTAAAAGCGCAGGCCAAAAGAAATCTCAACATTGACGCCGCAGACAAGCGAATCAATCTCCTCGTCTTCGGACGTATCGCCCATTATTCCAAGATGGATATCCTACCCCTGTTACGTGCCCTGCAAAGACTCTTTGCCGCAGGCATGGACCGGGGAAAAGTAAGGTTAATGCTTGGCGGATGGATCGATGAAGACGATGATTTCCCGGCAACTCTGGCCCAGCTCAGCCGCAACATGGGTCTGGAGCTGGTTATCATTGGACGGCCTTCTGAAGCTAAAAAACTCGACCTCTACCGGGCGGCGGATATTTTTGCATCTATTTCCGACAACCCGCAGGAAACCTTCGGCCTGACCATTCTGGAAGCAGGAGCCTCCGGATTGCCGGTAATTGCCTCCGACTATGACGGTTACAAGGATCTTGTGGTTGATGGTGAAACCGGACTGCTCATCGAAACCATCGGCCCGGAAGCCACACCGGAACTGGACCTCATGGCCCCGCTCTGCTTTGACAACCACTACCACTTACTGATGGCTCAGCAGACCGCCGTGAGCACCCCGAACCTGGCTGCCGAACTGGAAAAATTGATCAACAATCCGCAGTTAAGAGCCCGGATGGGCATTGCCGGAGCCAAGCGGGTCCGTGAACAATTCAACTGGACCTCAGTAGTTGAACAGCATGTCAGCCTCTGGGAAGAACTTAATACTGTCCCGGTGGATGAAGAGTCATTGCGCGACATACTCCACCCGATCCAAGTCCGCATGGGTGAAACCTTTTCCCATTATCTCACAGAAACCCTGACCCCGGAAACAAAACTGGTTACCGGAAAGACCGGTATGGCCATATATCAGGGCCGCGAATTTCCGCTTGTGTATAAAGGAGTGGACAGATTCCTTAAAGAAGAAGTGCTCCGCAAAATGGCTTTTTTTGCCCGAAAACCGATCAGCGCTGCGGATCTCGCGGAGAAAATCAAAACCATCGCCGGAGAAATGAGTGAGCGCGAAACACAGTTCCACATTCTCTGGAGCCTGAAACACGATATTCTGGAAAAAGTATGCTGACCCGGAACGTAGTGCACCACACCATCCTCAAAAAAAGCGGTGGTGCTGCAAAAGTGGCCCTTCTGCTCCATCAGGGCTTGATTGATGGAGGGGATGATTCAGCACATTCCTTTGAAACATCAGAAACTGTCGAAGAGGATCTGCTTGCCCCGGAAGCGGCTGCGCAGGCAATCCCGGAAAACAGCATTGTCCACCTGCATACTTCAAAGGACCCGACAAATTTCCTGCGCGCATTACCTGATAGCTGCAAAACTGTAATAACCCTGCACGACACCCAGATGATCACCGGAGGCTGTGCTTCACCCATCGACTGCCCTGAATTTGAACACAAATGCCGCACTTGCCCGCGAAATTTTCCAAACTCAGAACAGGTCCGCGCAGAACGCATCGCTGCCATAATAGAATCAAAGGCTGTACTGGTCTCCCCATCCGGATGGCTGGGCAGGTTGACCCGCAAAGCCGATCCTTCCCTGAAGCCTAAAATTATACCTAACGGTATACCGTGGCCGGAAGCCCCAGCAAACAAAAGTATGATCCGGAAAGAGCTGGGAATCCACCCGGTATCAAAAGTAATGCTCTTTGTGGCCCATGGCGGAGTGCAGGCAGCTTATAAATCTGGCCCACAATGGAAGAATTACTGGGCAACGATCAAAGCAGCAGTACCGGAAGCTCTCTGTTTTGCCATCGGGGGCAACGAAAACAGCAGGGACGGTGACTTTATCTCAGTCCCTTATGTGGACAGCCAAACACTTTCCAAATTTCTGGCTGCAGCGGACGTGCTGGCCTATCCTACTCTCGGAGACAATCATCCCTTGATTATACTTGAAGCCATGGCCCAAGGGTTAGCTCCGGTCAGTTATGGAGTAGGAGGTGTACTGGAGCAGATTTCCGATGGCGAGGACGGAATTCTTATTCCCCCTTATGAAAAACAGATATTTGCCGAAAAAGTAATTATGCTTCTCAAGAACAGCAGGATAGCTAGAGAGATGGGCAACCGGGGCTTTCAAAAAGGCAAAAAACGCTATTCAGTCCAAAGAATGCTCAAAGACTACTTAAAAATTTATGGCAATCTTGTGTAATTTTGACTACTCGTGTTATTTTTTTACCTATTTTTTTAAATTTTTATAAAAACCCAGTTGACTTTTTCTGCTGATTAAACTGGAACTGTGTTATTAACCTTAATATGAAGATGAAAAAAATCTTTCATAAACAAGCATTTCAGGCTAACATTATTATGAGCAAAAGTTGCTCTGTTTTATGATGCTGGCTCGATACATTATTTTTCCAGGGGAGGATGACAATGTCCCAAACTAATATTCTACTTGAATCAGGCACCAATGAGCTTGAAATAGTTGAATTTTATATTGACGAAGTTGACAATGTACATGACGGTTCAACCCGCCGCAGCTATTACGGCATCAACGTTGCCAAGGTCGTTGAGATTATTCGCCTGCCTGAGTTGACCGATATGCCCGATGCAGCCAACGATGCTGTTCTGGGTGCCTTCGATCTCAGGTCGGAAATCATTCCCCTGATCGATCTCAGCCGCAGAGTCGGTAAAAATAGAATTGAAGACGAAGCTCCCAAAGTCATCGTCACCGAATTCAACAAAATTTCCACCGCCTTCCTTGTTTCCGGTGTGACCCGCATTCACCGCATCAGCTGGGAACAGGTTGAAGCACCAAGCAAGCAGGTTTCTTCGCTGACCGCAAACTCCATCACCGGGGTGGTCAAACTTGAAGGACGCATCGTATTCCTGCTCGACCTTGAAAAGATCGTTGCCGACCTGAACCCGGACATGGACCTCACCGACATGCCGGAAGCATCCCTGGTCGACAAGATCGAAAAGCGCCAGCTCAAGGCACTTATTTCTGATGACTCCACCATGATCCGCCGCATGATCGGGCAGATGCTCGAAGATGCCGGTTTCCGGGTAACCAGAACCCACAACGGTAAGGCTGCGTGGGACAAAATCGTGGAATGGAAGGCCACGGCCGAAGCAGAAGGCAAATCCATCAACGATTATCTGGACATTGTAGTCACCGATATTGAAATGCCGGTTATGGACGGTCACAACCTGACCAAACGCATCAAGGATGACCATGAGCTCCGCAATATTCCGGTACTGCTCTGCTCCTCCATCATCACCGACACCCTGTTCCACAAAGGCGAATCCGTCGGTGCCGATGACCAGATCTCCAAAGCTGAGATCAACCAGCTGGCTGAAAGAGTTTTCAAGCTTATTGAAAAATACGAAAACTCTTAGCCTTAGCAATCATAACAACATTGAAGCCCCCGCAAAGTTAAACTTTGCGGGGGCTTTTCTTATTCCTCTAAAATCTGATCTACTTGATCCAAACAAGGGAGCACTGACGCCCGGTTACCTTTTCCCTGCGGTAGGAAAAGAAACTCTGGTCCATGGAATAAGTGCACAGGTCAAGTGAATGGATGTTACGTCGGCGAAGTCCGGCTTCCACCAATTGGTCTATGGTCAGTTTCCAAAGATCAACAGTGCTGGACTCCTTGTCAAAATATGAATCAAATCCGGGGCCGAAATCAGATTCGAAATTTACGAACTGGGCTACCGCAGGACTCAGGCTGGGACCACGAACGGCCAGCAGATCCTTAGGATCGCAGCTGTAGCGCTCGCAAAGATCCGCCACACCCTTGCCGGGAAAATTAATGGCATTGCCCCGCCAGCCGTTGTGCAGTCCGGCCACGAAATCACCATTCTTGTGAGCAATCATGATCGGCTGGCAATCCGCAGTCTTAATCACAAGTGCATGCCCAGCTGAGGTTGTGGCAAGGCCGTCACCCTCAAGACTGGGAGTATCTGCCGGGGAACCTTCCTCAAGGTCATAATGCATCACGTCTCCATGAACCTGAATGCACTCATGCCAATGAGAGATCCCCAAAGTGGCTGCCAATTCTGTACGGTTGGCCCGTACATCATACGCATCATCGCCGACATCATAGGAAATATTGCCACCATGATAAGGGTCCTTGCAGCTGCCCCCTTCTCTGGTGCTGAAAACAACCGAGACCTTATCCAGTCCCGGAAACGCAAACGGTATAAAATTTATTTTTGCCATATCTTTTCCTTATCAGTGCAGACCAGCTGCACAGCTTTATCCCAAGGCTCAACAGGAAAACCTTCCACCAGCTGGAAATCGTAACAAACCCCTACGGAAAGAAATCCTTCCTTCTGCGGACGAGCCAGAAAACGGTCGTAATAACCGCCGCCAAAGCCGATACGGAAACCGCTACGGTCAAATCCCACGCCGGGAACAATGATCAGGTCCGGTGAAACCGCATCCGGAAACTCGCAACGGGTCCGGCAGGGTTCTTTGATACCGAATGCTCCCGATGAAAGATCAGCCTCGGCACGAACCACACCGAAATCCATCTGTCCCGGTTCATTCTTGCGGCAGCAGGGCATGAACAGCTTCTTACCACTATCCCAAGCATCTTTAAGCAAGGGGCGCACGTCGACCTCATTCTTGATAGGCCAGTAAAGCAGGACTTCTTCAGCCTGTTCCCATTGCTCAAGGGAAATAACCGTATCCACAATGCTGCGGCTCATTGAATCAACGTCCGGTCCACGCATGGCAGAACGTTTTTCCAACAATTGCCGTCTGATGATTTCTTTATCCAATTCAGCCACCTGTTTTTCAATTTCAATCGTGAGATAAGAAAATTAAGCACAACCATGTCACAAAAATCAATCACCAAGTGCGACAATAACGAAAATAAACTCGGTTCAACCGGCACACTGGCCGGACTGCCATTGGTTTTTAAGACCATTAATGCTATTCAAAATTCTCTGGAACCAACACCTATAAAATCCTAACTGAGCCATATACAATCGGAGGCAGCATGTCCGAATCCAACCAAAAATGGATAGCTTTCGGCGATGTTCACCAGAGTGTTAAATTTGTTGACCTGCTCCCTAGCCTTGAAGAAGTTTCCGGAGTGATCATCACCGGAGACCTGACCAACCATTCCCCTGAAGGGGCAATCGAAAAGGTCTGGAATAGCATATACCGCAGAAACAAAAATATCCTTGCCCAACTCGGCAATATGGATAGGAGCAACGTAACGGACTTCTTGAAGGAGAAAGGTGCGAACCTGCATTGCGAAATCCGTGAACTAGCTAAGGGCATTAAAACCATGGGCGTGGGCTGTTCCATACCAACCCCTTTTGGAACTCCCAGCGAGATATCCGAAGATGAAATGGCCCAATATTTAGACGACACCCACCATGAGCTCG
This sequence comes from Maridesulfovibrio sp., assembly GCF_965230075.1. Lineage (GTDB taxonomy): Bacteria > Desulfobacterota > Desulfovibrionia > Desulfovibrionales > Desulfovibrionaceae > Maridesulfovibrio. Next base: position 4,333,421 of record NZ_OZ245945.1, read on the forward strand.
GCGATTATGAACAACTGCTTCTGGTGGTCCACGACGCGCCCTTCAACACCAAGCTGGATGTCATCGGCAATGGAATGCACGTAGGCAGCAAAGCCGTGCGCGGTTTCATTGAAAAGCATCAGCCCGATATCGTCCTTTGCGGGCACATCCATGAATCCAGCGGCGAAGACTCCATCGGTAAATCCCGTATCTTCAACCCCGGCATGGCTTCCGGCGGCGGGTACGTGCTTGTTTCCATTGAAGATGGCAAGCTGGACGCAACCCTTAAACAAATTTAAACATGAGCAAATTAAGATTTGTCTGGGTCGGCAAGCTCAAGGAACCTTTTTTCCGTGATGCCTGCGCCCATTACACCAAGAAACTTGGACGCTTCCACAAGCTGGAAGAAACCATCCTCAAAGATGCACCGGGCAAGCTGCCCCCCATGGACAAAGTGCAACATGAAGGCAAGGCCATCATGGCCAAAATAAAGCCTTCTGATATGCTTATCTGTCTTGATGAAAAGGGCAAGGAAATGACCTCGGTGGAACTTTCCAAGCAGCTGCAACGTTGGACTGAAGACCCCAACCTGACGCCCACCTTTGTCATTGGCGGTCCCTTCGGACTTGCTGACGAGGTCAAGAATGCGGCCCGGGTCAAGCTCAGCTTGAGCAAGATGACCCTACCCCACGAACTGGCCCGGACAATGCTCCTTGAACAACTCTACCGCGCTGCTTCCATACTGCGCGGTTCGCCTTATCATCACGTTTAAAGGCAGATTTGATGCGCTTCGCGCTTTATTGATTTGATTTCGCCTCCGGCGGCTTAAACCCTTTTTGAAAAAAGGGTTTGTTCCACTGTCGCTATCCCTAAGACTCGAAGCGAAGCTTCTCGACTAAGGGCTAGTGCAAGAATCCCAAAAACTTTTACTTCGGCTTCGCCGTTGTCATATATACTTTTGTGCGGGAGCTCCCTGCTATTGGAGAGAGTTATGCTTAAAATGGATTACCTTGAAAAACTGGAAGAATACATGACTTCCGGTGATATGAAATTTGAATTTGATAATGGAACCGAAGAAAAAAGATTTGAAATCCTCGAATTCCTTGAGAAGCTCATGGATGTGGCCGAAATCGCCGACGAACATGCCACCAAGCTGATCTTCAAAGGCGGTCTGCTGGAAGCTCTTTCCGGAGCAAACCAAGAAGAAGAAAAATAATTTTTACTTCCATACAAAACAAAAAGCGGCCTTGATTCAATTGAATCAAGGCCGCTTTTTGTTTTGAAAGTAGCTTTAACAAGCTATATGCAAAGCTTATTAAAATTTTTTAGGCGCCGGAGGCATTACATTCTTCGCAGACACCAGAAATAGTGAACCTTATCTCCGGCTTTATATTGCATGGAATCTTCAAGCTCATAGCCCGGATCATCCAAATCCTGTTCAGAAGGTGCAGGATCATTGGACAGGATCACGATCCTGCCTTGCGGGGCCAGCATGGGCTTTACGAACTCCAAAAGTTCCTTCCATGGCATGAAGGCCTTGCTCAGGATCAGGTCTGCGGGAAGAGTTTCTGCAGGGATCTTTTCCGCTCGGCCCTGAAACACATCCGTACGCGGCAGCTTCATCATCCGCAGGGCAGTACGCATGAATATGCACCGCTTCTCACGCGACTCAACCAGACGGTAATCACCGGCCTGCCAGAGGGTACGCAAGGGAATTCCGGGCAATCCGGCTCCGGCACCGAGATCCAAAGTTACCGGATTGGCGGGCAGCTCCAGCGAATCAAGAAAATCTGCCAGATGCAGGCTGTCGATAATCAGGGAATGAAAGACCTGCTCCCAGCCCTGCGGACCGACCAGATTCATGGACTTGTTCCACTTGACCAGCAGAGTCAGATAGTAGGCCAGCACCCTTGCCTGATCTGTGGCAGCCTTGAATCCTTCATCTTGAACAGTATTATCCTTAAGTCTGCGGCCAGCCTTGCTTGCCGCACCGAGAATATCCGCAGCATTGATATTAATTTCCGCCATTAGCCCTCCTTGCTGTTCCCGGCAGATTGCACACAAAGGCCCCTCTTGGCAACACTTTGCCTTTTCAGCACCGACCGGATGGAGATCAAGACCGCAATTCCGCACAGAACAGCAAGGCTGGACAGTGAAAAGCGCATTACTGTCAGGTATTCAGTTGCGGATTCAGGGCTGACTGGGGCCTTGCCCATAATGGTGGAAAGGAAGATGGCGATGATAACCATACTGAAAACCATACCGATAGTCCTTAGCCCACCTGAAATCGCAGAAGCAAAACCATAACGGGAAGGAGGCACGCTGCTCATAAGAATGATCATATTCGGTGAGGAGAACAGCGCAAAACCGATGCCCAGCACCACAAACATGCTGTAAAGATAGGGAAGACTTGTGTTCGCTGTGACCAGTGCTCCCATTATCGTCCCGGCAGTACAAGCCAGCATGCCCAGCAGAGCCAACACCCGCGGGGAAAACTTATCAGCAAGCCTGCCGCAAAGAGGAGAAAGCACGGCCTGAACAATAGGCTGAATAACCAGTACCAGTCCTGCATCATGGGGACTGAAGCCTTTTACGGACTGCATGTAGAGACTGAAGAGAAAAACTATCCCGAATGTTCCGGCATAGTTAATAAACTGCACCAGTGCGGCATCTGAAAAATCACGTCTTTCCTTGAACAGGGTTAATTCCACCAACGGTGATTCTGCTCTATTCTGCATGTAAATAAAGAGTGCAACGCCAAGTAAACCTGCAATCAATGCTGCCGGTCCAAACCATCCTGCACCGAGACTGGTTCCACCAAAAACAATGGCTGCAACAGAAAGAGCAACAACAAAGCTTCCGGAATAATCGAATTTCTCATCCGAAGGCCGGAACTTTCCGTTCAAATTGCGGTGGGCAACATAATATGAAATTCCAAGCGGAATCATGCTCAGATAATAAATCCAGCGCCACCCCATATGTGATGTCACAAGACCGCCTACGTACGGTCCTGCTGAAAGGCCAACATATACTGCTGCTACCGCCAACCCCATTGCCTTTCCGCGCTCTTCTTTGGGCACGGAATTGGTCAGCAGTGCCATATTGGTAGCTATACCCATACCGCCGACCATACCCTGAATCATGCGTAAACAGATCACAGTTTCAATGTTCTGGGCAAACCCGATCAACAACGTGAATATTGCAAACAGCAATACACCGAGCCTGAACATGGGCTGCCTGCCATGCATATCAGCCAGCCGACCAAATGGCAGCAACAGGGCAGCGACACTACCGATATATACCGATTCAACAAGACTGAGATCAAGACCGCTGGCTCCAAATTCACGGCCCATGACCGGAAGGGTTATGCCTACAGCCGAGAACATGAAAGGCATGGTAAACTGGGTTACCGCCACTGTAAATATGACTGCTTTTTTCTTTGCATCATCCATTATATTCTCCTGAAATATCACTACAAATAATCCCAAACACGGGGCATACCCAGATGATCTCTGCTCGTATCAATCACTTTGCCCATCAATTCCATCAATTTTTCTGCTTCTTCTCCTGAAAGTCCGGAGATCATAATCTCATTTGCAGCCATCAGCTCTTTAAGCAGATCTTCCTTTATCTTCTCTGCTTTCTCTGTGGGGTAAACCAATTTCTGACGTCTATTTTCGGGATTCTCTTCTCTGTATAGCAATCCCAGCTTAACTAAATTTGCGACTGCCCGCGCGGTAGCTGCCTTATCAACACTGAGGATCATTGATAATTCATCTTGAGATCTTCCTGGATACCGCAATGACTGCATAATAAAACCGACCTGTCCGTATGTAATACCTACAGATTTTAATTTTTCGGCAAGAATAGCCTTATGCAACCGTCCCATCTGTCCGTTCATGTATCCAAATGAAGCATGTTTTTTTATCATTTGCCCCTCTATTTTGTTGATAGATCAACAATTGACTAGTCAACTGTTGATCTATCAACTATTACCAGTTGAGCAAATAGTCAACGTTTTTTTAAAAATGGTTGATATGCATAAAAACGTATGCTCATATGCTCATAAACGCCGACCAATTATTAATATTATACCTCAACTGGAAATCTATCGGGACTACTGATGGCCAATGTCTTAATTATTGATGATGACCCGTTTATCGGGGAACTGCTGATCGCCATAGCTGAATCTGCGGGCCATGATGGAGAAAAAGCCCTGACCCTCAAAGAAGGCATGGCCCTTGCGCGTGAAGAGCGCTTTGATGTCGTATTCCTCGATGTAATTCTTCCTGATGGAAACGGGCTTGATGCCCTTCCGGAGCTGCAACAGCTCAGCAATATGCCTGAGGTTATCATCATCACCGGTAAGGGAGACTCCAAAGGCGCAGAGCTGGCAATAAATTCCGGGGCATGGGACTATATTTCCAAACCGGCCAGCCAGGAAGAATACATGCTGCACATGAAGAGGGTCTTCCAGTACCGCAGCGAAAAACAATCCTCCAGCCCCAAGCTCGGCCACCACAATATCGTAGGACGTTCTGACTCCATTGTACGCTGCCTCGGTCAGGCTGCCAAAGCTGCTGAAAGCCACGTAGGAGTCCTCCTGCTTGGAGAAACAGGCACCGGCAAGGAACTCTTTGCCCGGGCTGTCCATGACAACAGTATGCGCCGTACTGGACCTTTCATTATTGTCGACTGTGCCTCGATCCCGGAAAACCTCGTTGAATCCATACTTTTCGGCCATGAGCGCGGAGCTTTTACCAGCGCAGACAAAAGTCAGGAAGGTTTAATAGCCAAGGCTGACGGCGGTACTCTTTTCCTTGATGAAGTGGGGGAACTTCCGGTCTCTTTGCAGAAATCTTTTCTCAGGGTATTGCAGGAACGGACCTATCGTCCTGTGGGCGGCAATGAAGAAAAACAAAGCGATTTCAGACTTGTGGCCGCAACAAACCGCGACCTTGAAGCCTTGGTCCAGAGTGGACGTTTCAGACAGGACCTGCTCTATCGACTGCAGGCATTTACCATCGAGCTTCCACCTCTGAGGCAACGCGGGGAAGACATCAATAGGCTCTCCCGCTACTATTTGAACAAAATGGCAGCAGACTTCGACGCTTCGCCTATTGCCATTTCCGAAGAATTCCTTGATGCCTTAAAATCATACCCTTGGCCGGGTAACGTGCGTGAGCTTTTCAACGTACTGGAACAGGTTTTCACCTCAAATCCCGGGGCCGGTGAATTCCTGCCCATCCACCTACCTGTCCGCTTGCGCGTATCTGCAGCACAGGCTTCGGTACTCCCAAAGCAGGAACCCAAGAACAGCCTGACACTGATCAAAGGCAATAAGTCCCGCAAACCCCAAGCACGCAGCGAAGACATGCCCATGCCTGAGGTCAATCTCCCGGATGCCAACAAATTACCGCCTTTTAAGGAATATCGAGACGAGGCCGTCAACAGTGCTGAAAAATTGTACCTTGAACAACTGATACTCATCAGCAAGGCTAATATGGCTGAAGCGGCCAGAATCTCAGGCATATCAGTTTCCAGACTTTATGCCCTATTGAAGAAGCACAACATCAAGAAGCAATATTCAGTTGAATAACAAAAAATCCCCTGCAACCTAAGGCTGCAGGGGATTCGTTTCTAACAGAGTTGTCTAAACTGTTTATTCCATGGAACTGATATTAAAGGCCACAGAATAAAAGTGATGGGTGAAGTCAACGTATTCAACCGGAACATTTTTAGGTACATCAATCCTCGCCTGTGCGAAGTTGACAATTCCCTTAATGCCACCGTCAACAAGATAGTTCGCAGCTCGCTGCGCCCTTTCCGGCGGAGTGGTAATAATTCCGATCTCCAAGCCCAGTTCTTCTACTCGCGCCTTAAACTGGCGAGTGCAGACGACTTCAAGGCCGGACACAACTTCCCCGATTTTATAGGGGTCGCAGTCAAATGCCGCACGAATGGAGAATCCGCGCAGTGCGAATTCCTTATGGCGCAACAAAGCTCGTCCAAGGTTACCAACGCCCACAAGAGCGCAACCCCAGACCCGGTCTACACCGAGAGACTGCTTGATTGAAGAGATGAGTTCATGCACGTAGTAACCTACACCACGTACACCGAATTCACCGAAGTATGCCAGATCCTTACGAATCTGAGAAGGATTGACCGAACAGGCCCGGGCCAGTTTCTCAGAGGAAATAACCTCTACTCCGTCCCTTTTGAGTCCTGTTAATACCTGTATGTAAACAGCGAGCCTTTTAATGGTCGCTTTGGGGATATTCTGGGTTTTCACTTTAGTTTCCTATTTTCCATGACAAATGCACTTGCACGAAAAGTCTCGGCTGGTAGTTTTAGGTTCTGAGGTCCGGAAGACCACTACCTTCCCTCGCAAGTTCGCTAATTCCCCTACTGGAGAGTCGATACGAACGCAACCTTTTCCGCCACCTTCCATTAGATTAATATACACTAAAACCCTTGGTTTCGGCTACCCTTTGGGAGCATATTATTAATTTATGCAAGGGATTATAGCCTAGATGCCTGTAAAACCCCGATACCGGCATCAAATATGTGAAAAAATTAACAATACTTGCGGAAAAAAAAGGAGGTCCGAAGACCTCCTTTAAATATTTCCAAATCCTTAAAACTAACCGATGAGGGGGTTAGCGAAGAGCAGGATCAGGTTAACAACGAGAGCGTAAATGGCCAGGGATTCTACGAATGCCAGACCAAGAATCAGAGTAACGGTGATTTTACCACCAGCTTCGGGGTTACGTGCAGTACCTTCACAAGCAGCTTTCAGACCGAGGCCCTGACCGATACCACAACCAGCAGCAGCGATAGCCATACCGATAGCGGTAGCAGTAGCGGTTGCGGAAGCAACTTCGGGAGCTACGCCAGCAGCGAATGCTGCACCAGCAGCGAGAACCAGAGCCATGGTGTTCAGAACGATAAGCAGAGCTTTACGCATTGTAAAATCCTCCAAAATATAAGTTTATTTAACAGGTCGTTAGACCATTTCCCCAAAATTAAGTTTGCCTGAATCCTAGTGAGCTTCTTCCAGAGAACCTTTCAGATAAATCATGGTCAGCATGAAGAAAATGAAAGCCTGGATAACCTTTGCCAGCATGAACAAGAAGTACATGGGCAGGGTGGAAACTACAGGAGCAAGCAGGAACAGAAGTACGAGAACGATTTCCTCACCGCGGATGTTACCGAACAGACGCAGAGTAAGCGAAAGCGGACGCGAAATGTGGGAAACCACTTCGATGATAAACATCAAGGGAGACAGAGCCGGAATGGGGCCCATGAAATGCTTGATGTAGTGGGCACCATGAAGTTTGATGCCGATGTAGTTGTAGTAAAGAAAAGTACATACAGCCATTGCTGCGTTAGTGTTGACGTTCGCGGTAGGAGCGTCAAATCCGGGAATAAGCCCCATGAGGTTCAGTGTGAGGATGTATACAAAAAGAGTACACATGAAAGGAAATACTTTGCGTCCGCCCTCACCGACGTTACTGACGACAAAATCTTCCAATCCCCCAATGACGATCTCAGCAAGGTTCTGCACCCCGCCGGGAACCAGACTGAGCCTTCTGGATACAATAAAACCCAGTACGAAAAGAACACTCATTCCGAACCATGTGTACCACACGTGGTTGGGGATGTGAGTTCCCAGAGCGTGGTTAAGCTCTGTCATGATCAATAATGGATGTGGTAAACCTCCAGCCATGATCCTTATGCCTCCTTCACTTTTTGCCGAAACCCGGCTACGCCCCAAAATATCGCATTCACAACTACCGTACTAAGACCGGCCAGAAGAGCGTAAATGGAACACTGCCCCCAGACTATCAGACCGTAGATAGCCAGCCCGGATAAAATGAGCCGACCGTAGAAGCGAATCAACAAGGACACAACCGCGCCCTTGCGCATGTAAGCCAGATGCTGACCGAACTTAGCCAGCGACCAGAAGTTGAACGTAATCAGAACCGCTCCGGCTGCCAGTCCCAGTGCCCAGTGGGCAAACCCGATGGAGACTACTGCAGCTATAAGGCATGTTCCGGCAGTAAGGTACAATTGATTTCGCACCAGACTGCGTACGTCCGGATGAGTGAAGCCCCGCCTGTGGAGGAATGATTCAATCTTCTGATTTATTTTCATTGGTTCCAGGACCTTTCCCCTGATCCTTTTTCTGAATCCGCTGAACTTCGTCGAATACGTTCTTGAAGCCGGCAGCGATTCCGAAACACAAGAAAACAATTAGAAGCCAAGGCTTCGTTCCCAACCATTTATCGAGATACCACCCGATACCCAACCCGACAAAGGTGGAGGCAACCAGATGAGTTCCGATCGTAGCAGCATTGCCGAGCAGATCGAAGGTCTCTTTATTCCCTTTCAAAAAGAACATGTTGCTTCCGGTCCTTTATTTTATCCGGGATGGAATTTGCTGCGCAAAGCGGACTTTGCGCAAACCTTCACAAGTGAGTTTCGTCTAGCATAATCTTCAAATAAGAGTCAACGTATTCTTCATCCATAAGCTCTATTTTACTGAAAATTTATTCCAAAGATCAGCAGAGGAACCCACCTCGCAACAAAAAACACCTGAATTTCATATCCCCGAAAAGACTAACGCGCAACATCAAAATCAATTTTGAATGAACATTCAGCTTTTTTTTCATGCTTATTTTTTATTAACACACCTGATTAATTAAATCTTTATATTTGTAAAAAATTTCACAATCAACCTTTATAAGAATTTCAACCTCTAACCGTTCAGAGTGACTTTTTTTTCATATGCACGTAAGTCTTAAGACTGTAACCGGATACAGATTTAATAGAGGAAGATTAGAATATTATGACTAGCAATGAATTGACTCTGGACAGACTCACATCCAGACAGGAACCGTCTGAAATCAAGTACAACTCCAGTACAGAAATCCCTGAATCAAAATACGATTACGACCAGTTCCAGCCCCGGGCCTTACAGGCATTCCGCATGGCCCTTGCCATCAAGGGGACCTGCCACAACCTCTATCTTTCCGGGGACCCTAACCTCGGCAGAAGCTACTTTGCCCGTGAATATTTCCAGCTACGTGCTGCCAAACAGGAGACTCCGCCGGATCAGTTATACCTGCACAATTTCTCCCAGCAGGACCACCCCATTTCGGTCAGCCTGCCTGCCGGACGGGGCAAGGAATTCAAGAACGCCATGTCCGAAGTTGTCTCCCAGATCAAGGAACAGCTGCCCACATGGTTTGAGCGTGAACCACATGTAAAGGCCTTGGAACAGATTTCGCGAACCTTTCAAGACGAGCGTGAAGACCTTTTCACGAATATGGAAGGCCTGGCCAAGGAACGTGGTTTCAGCCTTGAAATCGATGACCATGGCGGCCTGACCCTGATTCCGCTGGTGGAAGGACGAATTTTAAATGATGACGAGTTCGAACGTCTTGACCCGGATGTGCGTAAAAGCCTGCGCAATGCTGCTGATGACCTGCTGGCCGAAGTGACTACAATCCTGCGCCGGATCAGCAAAACCGAAGAAGGCTTCCGTAAAGACGAACGTAAGCTTCATCAGGACTCCGCCAAGGAACTGCTCAAGGACCTGCTTTCTCCGCTGCATGAAAATTTCAATGAGTTTGATAGAATCAAAGAATATCTTGGTGAACTCGAAGAAGAACTGCTCGATAATATTGAACTGTTCATGCCCAAAGAACCGCAGGCCGCATCCCCCATCCCTGGATTACAGCTACCTGAAGCTTCCCCGGTGGAAGAACTTTTTTCACGCTTTGAAGTCAACCTGCTGGTGGATAACAGCAAGACCGAAGGCGCCCCGGTAGTAATGGCCGATCACCCGACCCTTTTCAATCTGCTCGGCTCCATAGAACGGGAATCGGAAATGGGTGCCCTGTACACAGACTTCACCCTGATCCGGGCCGGAGCCATCCACAAGGCCAACCACGGTTATCTCATTGTATATGCAGACGACATCCTGACCACCCCGTCTTCATGGGAAGGGCTGCTGCGGGCACTGCGTACCGGCCAGGCCAAAATCGAAGACCCGGGTGATGGAGAACATATCCGCACCAAGACCATTGAGCCGGAACCGATCCCGCTGGACCTGACCGTCATTTTGATCGGCTCTGAAGAAACCTACGAGATTTTATTATATAATGACGAACGGTTCGGAAAATACTTCAAGCTCAAGGCCCATATGCAGCTCAGCGCTAAACGCAATGAGGATAATGTAGAACGATTTGTGCGTGTTCTGGGCAAGATTATTGATGACTCCAAACTGCTGCCTTTTGAACGCAATTCGCTGGCCCGCATTGTTGATTACTCAAGCCGTCTGGCCGAAGACCAGAAAAAACTTTCCCTGCGCATCCCGCTGATCAAGGAAATGATGGTTGAAGCCTCGGCACTGGCTAAGCTGGACGACAAAGAATCGGTTGACCTGCCGGCGCTGGAAGAAGCTATTTCCATGAAGGACTTCCGTTCCAATCTCTATGAAGATGAATACATGAACGAGTATGACCGGGAGGTCATCAAGGTAGAGACTTCGGGTCAGGGTATCGGGGTGGCCAACGGTCTTTCAGTCACCATGTTCGGTGATTATGAGTTCGGACTGCCGCACCGGATTTCCTGCACCATCGGCGTAGGCCATGGCGGGATTCTCGACCTTGAACGCGAAGCGCGCATGGGCGGACCGATCCACACCAAGGGCATGATGATCATCAAGAGCTACCTTGTGGGTCTTTTCGCACAGGACAAGCCCATCGTGCTCACCGGATCCCTCTGTTTTGAACAAAGCTACGCCGGAATCGAGGGTGATTCTGCATCCGGTGCCGAACTTGCGGCCCTGCTTTCCGGTCTCTCAGGAGTACCCATCAAATTCGATTACGCCTTTACCGGGGCTGTCAGCCAGTCGGGAACTATTATGGCGATTGGCGGAGTCAGCCGCAAAATCGAAGGATTCTTCGAGGTCTGCCGCCGCAGGGGACTGAACGGAAAACAGGGTGTTATCATTCCGGCGGATAATGTGCTAAACCTCATGCTCAGAAACGAGGTTGTGCAGGCCGTTGAAAACGGTGAATTCCATATTTATCCAGTCAAAACCATTGAAGAAGCGATCTTTATCCTCACCGGCATGGAGGCCGGGGTTAAGGGTGAAGACGGTAAATTCCCGGAAGGAACCCTTTACCGCAAAGCAGACGAGAGACTGGCGGAGCTGGCAAAACTAGCCAGCCTTGCGGAATGTAAAAAATAAATCCGAAAGGAAAATCATATGTCCAACTCATGGATAAAGTCCAAGATGCCCGAATTTGTGCGGGACACATTCAGAGACTTCTGCCTTGCGGGCAGCGCGCTGGAGGAGCAGTTCGAAACATTTGACCGCGAACGCAGCGTTAGTTTCGAAGTCCTTGATGACCTCATCGGAACCAAGATGAATAAAGGATTGCTCTGGCGCTTGAAGGATACGGCCCACCTGCTATTCCGTAATGAGGAAGGCGACCCCCTTTCCGGGCGTTTTCTGGACTGGGGCATGGGTTACATTTTCCACGAAGCATTCAAACTTCGCGAAGATGCCTACCAGAACCTGAACTACGCTCCGCTCTTCTCAAACCTGCGCGGCAAGGACACCACCCTGCCGGAATCAGTGATCGGACAGGATTTCGTTCAGGTTGTTGAACAGACTGAAGAGAGTATGGAACGCGAAATCAGCCGCATAAGATTTATTATTGCCCGCTGCCGTAAACTCTTTCCCATTTACCTGAAAAGCCATAAGGACAATGCGCTTCTGGGCAGGCTGCTCTTTTCCCAGAACCATCTGGTTCATGAAGTCTTTCGTGAAGAATATGAAGTACTTATTGATACAGTTTACGAAGATGAGCCTGAAATGCTTTATGTTCTTGCCTCCCGGAGCCTGCGTCTTGGAGGGTGGATGGAGAAGGCCGTAGAAGCCACCGGGCTGGCCTTTAAATTAAACCCAAGCAACCCTAGGGTGTTGCAAGAAAAAGAAATAGTTGATAATTGGACGAAAACAGTTAAAGTATGACTAAGCAAGCGAACAAATTCTAAATATCGCAGGAGGCCTTGAAAAATGAAAAAACTGATCTTGCTCGCAATCGCATTCAGCCTGATGTTTACATTAGGATGTGCTAAAAAGCAGGTCCAGCAGGAAGATGTTGTGGTTGTTGAGGAAACTGAAGTTGTAGTTGTTGAGGAAGAACCCGCTGCAGAAGTTGTTCCTCCGACTCCCATGGAAATCTACGAAAGTGAGTACAAAACTCTGCCCACTTCCCACGTAGTAACCAAAGGCGAATGCCTCTGGTGGATCGCTGAATACAAACAGATTTACAACGATCCTTTCATGTGGCCCCTTATCTACAAAGCTAACAGGGACCAGATCAAGAATCCTGACCTGATTTACCCCGGTCAGTCCCTTGAAGTACCCCGCGCAGGCTTCTCCCTTGACGAAGTTAAGGATGCCCGCAAACAGGCCGGTGCTTCCTGGAAAGCTCTTGAACCCGCTGAGAACGCAATGGTTCCCGGCGAAATTAAAGCTGCTCTCGGTTACCTGTAGAAATACAAGTATACGACTGTACAAGCCCGGTTTCCTTTTCAGGAAACCGGGCTTTCTTTTTTCCTTTCCCTTGAATTTTAACAGAAATACGGGGTATAAAGAAACTAGTCCATATTCTACAGGTAAAAAGGTTTAAGTCGCCGGGGGCATATGAAATTTACCAATTGGCTCAGGACGGGATTCGGCAAGCTGGTCATTGCCACTGCTTTGCTGCTGTTCTTAAGCACACTCGCCTTCTATTGGATAGAACTCAGCGAAGGTGAGGAAGCGCGGATTTCCCATGCCCTCTGGTGGGCCGTCGTGACCCTGACCACTGTGGGCTACGGGGATATGGTACCGACCACTGTGCCCGGAAGAATACTCGGCGGACTGGTCATGATCTCCGGCATCGGGCTGGTGACTTCACTCACCGGTAATATGGCTTCCATGCTGGTGGAGCAGAAAGCCAAAAAACGCAAGGGGCTGTTATCAGTGAAAGCCAGCGACCACGTAATTATACTTGGATGGAATGACTATGCCTTCGGGCTGATCGACTCGCTTAACGAGCAGACCGCCCCAAAGAAGCTGCATCTGGTCATTGTCAGCGACCTTGAAAGCCAGATCAGGGATGAAATCGCCTTTAAACTCGATATGGGGGAGCGGCTGAATTTCGTGCACGGCAACATCAGTCAGACCAACGTCATTTCAAGAGCGAATCCAAGTGTGGCCCGCAATGTCTATGTGCTCTGCCAGAATGGAATTGACAGCAAGGAATCCGACCAGCAGGCTATATATGCGGTTCTGGCCCTGCGCACTCTGTCCCCCAAGGTTCCGGTATACGCGGAAATCGCCCGCCATGAAAACAAGGAGCACCTGCTCCGCGCGGGGGCTAATGAAATTCTCGTACGCGGTGAAATTTCCGGGCGCATGATGGGCATGATGGGCGCCAGCCCATCCATGTGGTCTTTCTTCCGCAACCTGCTAGGCATCGGAGAATCCGGCATGCTCCAATTCCGGCCCTGCAATGCCGAAGAGCGACAGATGAGTTGGAGGGAACTGAGCACGAAAGTCAGAAACAGCAGCGGATGCCTGCCGGTAGCAGCCTGCAAGCTGGGCAAGAACCTGACCCTGCAGGATGTACTCGACGAAGGTTCCGCACTGGACCAGTTCATTATGGAATTGTTCAAGACCTCCGGGCAGGATACTTCACTGGGCATGCAGGGACCGAAAGTCCAGATGAATCCCCCGGATAATGAGCTCATGGAAGAATATGACGCCCTGCTGGTCATAAGTGCTCCGGGAGGTCCCGAACATGGCTGATTACTGGCTGTCTATCCCCCTTTTCCAAAATCTCGAAGAGGAAGAACTGCAGCAGGTAAAGTCTATTTTTGCCAACATCGCAGTGCGTTCCGGCACGGAAATCATCTCCGAAGGCGAGGAAGGGGACGAGATGTTTATCCTTGTGGACGGCAAAGTCCGCATCACCAAAGCCATGCTCATGAAAGGCATGTCCCTGCCGCTTAGTGAGATCAAAAACACCAGCAAGGTACTGGCCAACCTTGATGACAGCAGCTACCCCATGTTCGGTGAAATAGCCCTTATCGACCGCGACCATCGTTCAGCCACAGTCACAGTAGTGGAGGACTCCGAATTTCTGGTTACTGACCGCATGAAATTCTTCGAGTTTGTGGGAAACCATCCGCAAACAGGATCCAAACTGCTTATGACCATCGGCAAGCGGCTGACTGCCACAGTACGCCGCAATAACAACGAGCTGGTCAAATTGACCACAGCTCTGGCACTGGCTCTTTCGCGGAGCACTAAATAGCCAGCATTAGACTCGCCGAAAGGTAATTACCTTCCGGCTGTCAGAATATGCACCAATCATTCTCTGATCCGGCGAAGCTCCACCTTTACTTTATTGTTGGCATTAGGGCATTCCCATACTTGGATATCCGGATCATCACCAAAAGGAAAAGTTCCTCCCAATTGCAAGGTAGTCACCCAGCCTGCAATATTCTTATAAAACAGTCCGCAAAAATCTCCACACTTGTGGGTGCTGAGCTCAAACTCATCACCGGGCTTCATTCCGATGGTACAATTCCCTTTGGTCTCAATAACCTTCGCTACAACCTTACTGCCGATGGCTGGAAATTTTACAGGCATTGATCTGCTCCTTATTTATTGGGGTTATGTTGATTACATAAACACTGCCCAATTAGCTAATGAAGCAAATGAACTAATTCTGTAGCCAAGACTACATTAACAACTTTTCAGGGTGATAATTTTGTTCCGGCATTTGATTCTGTCCTTGGAGGCTAGAGCCTGCATTGCTTTAGTAATACTAACCCGATGTGCTCCGACCAGGAAAGCAAGTTCTTCGTGAGTGAGCTTAAAAGGGAACTGATATTCACCACCAATCTTACAGCCGTGCTCTTTGGAAATACAGGAAAGGACACTGTAAAGCCTATCTTCGAGATTAACCTCGGCAATACTTTCAATTCTATTGGACAGCGACAAAATTTTATTGCTCATGGATTTTATCACACTAAGCCCGATGTCCGGGTTTTGCAGAATGAGGGACTGGAAATCGTTTAAATTAAAGCCGCAGGTGATTGTGCCCTCTATTGCCCTAGCCGTTACCGGGTAAGTCCCGGCACCGGAAAATAGATTCTCACCAAGGACATCCCCATGCTTCCTGAAGTCAAGAGTCACTTCTGCGCCGTCTTCACTGACCTTACTAAGCTTAATCCTTCCCCTCCTTATAAGGAACAGCTCATCAGCATGCCCACCCTGACTGAATACAAGCTGACCGGTGGGTATCTCCCTTCTGATACCTATGGTTTGTAAAGCCTGAAGCTGGCCTTCACTAAAATGCTCAAATATCCACAAATCCTTTAAGCATTTACTTGTACCGGATGAATTTTCTGCTGCGCACTGATCACAAATACATCTCATATTGGTAGCCCCTTACCTTTACTCTAAACATTTATGCCTGAGAATTTGTCACAGCAGGAACATACGGTCCAGCATTTCAGCCATACTGTTTCGTCATTTCCCGCAAAAGCTATAGAAGAAATCACACCTTTATATATTTATAACAATGACTGCTGGACTTTAGCCAATTCAACAACTATGGATGGGTTACCTGATTGCTTTATCAGGACATCGGTAAATAAAGATTTTTCCATATGACGGAGGCTCAAATGTCCAGATATGTACTTCTGCTTGCACTTCTGGTGCTGCTTGTCCCTGCAGGCTGTGCTAAAAAAAGAATTTATTCCACTCCCGCAATCACCCATCACAAGGTGAAGAAGCAGGATTCCCCTAACGTGGTCAAACCGGTTCTGAAAACTGACCCGTACACCGTGCATGGCCGAACCTATATTCCGCATCTCAGCTCCAAAGGCTATAAGGCGCAAGGACTGGCCTCATGGTATGGTGACGACTTTCACGGCAAGACAACTGCCAACGGCGAAACTTACAACATGTACGCCATGACCGCCGCCCACCGCACCCTGCCCATGGGCACCATGCTTGAAGTAACTGACCGTTCCAGCGGACGCAAAGTCGTCGTCCGGGTCAATGACCGCGGACCTTTTGCCGACCCTGATTTGCGTATCATCGACCTTTCATATTCTGCAGCATCCAAGCTGGGAATTGTAAACAAAGGGATCACTCCGGTTGAACTGCGGGCTATTGATGATGTTAATGTTGAGCCAGTAGAAGCCACTGAAATCGTAGCTGAGACAGCGGCTCCTGCAGAAGAGGCCGTTATGGAAGAAACTGTGCAGGCTGCACCGGAAGTTGAAGAAATCATCATCACCGAAGAAGCTACCGCACAGGCCCACTACTATATTCAGGTGGGTGCATTCACTGACCATGACCGAGCCCAGAATGTACTGCAGTCTCTGCGCGACGGAGGTTACAAGGAATCTCGCATGGTGGAAGTAAACGTGAACGGCCAGAAGTTCATGCGGGTACAGGCCGGATACTTTTACAATATCCCGGCAGCTGAAGATGCCATGGCTACCCTCGGTGATGAATACGGAAACGTGATTCTCGTGGCTGAGTAAGCCCAAGCATACTAGCAATAAAAAAAACGCCCTGCCGAAACGACAGGGCGTTTTTTTGTGCACATCAGTGTAAAAAGACCGTAGGGCTTCAATAAATTGCACAAAAGTATGAAACAGGAGCCGGGTAAACCCGGCTCCTTTGTTTCATTACAAAATATCAAAGCGGGAGAAAGCCAGACCGCAACTCAGGCGGTAACTCACTATCCGTTCAGTTCAGCCCTGAACTTGCGGGAGAGCCTGAAAACAACAACCTTGCGTGCGGGCAGGGTAATTGCTTCGTTGGTCTGGGGATTGCGTCCCTTACGAGCATTCTTGTCGTAAGCTTCAAATTTACCGAAACCACTGATCAACATGGCGTGATCTTTTTTCACGGCCTGTTTCATGATGTCGAGGATGGATTCAACCAGTTCCTTGATCTCAGCTCTGTTACGGTCAGTCTTTTCGTAGATGTAGTCAACAACGCTGGCTTTAGTGAGGGTGTTTCCGGTAGCCATTCCTTTCCTCCGTTGTCCCCGGCCCTGCGGTCAGGGGCGGCGGTTTTAATGTTAACCGTGCAGGCAAAATGCCGAACACGACGATTCAGGTAAAAGGCGTTATCGTCTGAGAATAAATTACTATTAATTTATCCCATTATCATCTTTTCTATCTTTTGGGCAAGGGCTGAAGCTTCATCCATGCTTTCATATTCACTCTGGGCCCAGTGGACAAAACCGTCTTCCTTAAATCTGGGGATGAGGTGAAAATGGGCATGGAAAACCAGCTGGCCTGCCGCTTCATTGTTGTTCATAATCAGGTTCAGTCCGTCAGCACCGGTAGCCTTGACTATGGCATCCCCGGCAAGCTGGGCGGCGGTGATTATGTCCTGCCCCAGTTCTGCGGGCAGATCCCAAATATTTTCACAGTGCTGCTTGGGGATAACAAGGGCATGGCCTTTATTGACCGGCCCGATATCCAGAAAGCTGAGCACCTTGTCAGTTTCATAAATCTTAAAGCAGGGAATTTCCCCAGCCACGATTTTACAGAAGATACAATCCTGATTACTCATAATGAATACTGCTGCTGTTCCCACAGTTGCATGTTAAAACAAATAGTCTTAAACCGATCTTGAAAGCTTCAAGAGACAGTTATATTTAAATAAATAACCGACCACGTTTTTTTAATCAAGCTAATTTATTAAACAAAGGCATGATTTGTCTTATTTTTTTAACTGAAAGCCCCTGACCTATGCACACTACATTTTTTAAACACCCGGAACCGGAGCATAAAAAAACACGCATCTGGCCGGTTTTCATGCCTTTTATGGGCTGCCCCACAAAATGTATTTATTGCTCTCAAGACAGGCAGACTGGAACTGGAGCTAAGACATTAAGCGAAATATATCAAGATATTGAACGTGAAATACCCGCATTTTTCAAGGAAAAAAAGCGTGATCCCCTTGAATTGGCCTTCTTCGGCGGCACCTTTACCGCCCTTCCCTTTGAATGGCAGCAACGTTTCATTTCACTTGCTGCAGAGTTCAAAAAACAAGGCTACATGACTAAGGTACGCTGCTCCACCCGACCGGACTGCATTGATGCTGATCAAATAGTAAAACTCCACGAAGCCGGACTGGACATGGTTGAACTGGGCATCCAGAGTTTTTCAGCAGAAGTCCTGCGCCGCTCGGCCCGCAATTACTCCCCGCAGACCGCAGTCAATGCCTGCCATGTTATTCGCGAAAGCGGACTTTCACTGGGTATCCAGCTCCTCCCCGGACTGCCCGGAACAAAACGCGGCGATTTTCAGCGCGACATCAGCCGAACCATAGAACTAGCGCCTGATGCTGTGCGCATCTATCCCTGCCTGACAGTGAAAGGTACCGGACTTGAAAAGCTGTACCGGGTAGGCAAATATACTCCATGGTCTTTAAGCCGTACTGAAGAAGAGTTATCCCCGGCCCTGCTGCGACTCTGGCAGCATAAAATCCATGTCATCCGTATCGGTGTTGCGCACGAAGAAGGCTTTGAAGAAAGCATTGTAGCCGGCCCTGTCCATCCGGCACTGGGGCAAAAAATACGCTCCAAAGCCCTTTACCTTTTCCTGCGTTCCAAACTCGCTATGCACGGATCAAACATCAAACAATTAATCGTACCTCAGCAATACTCCGGTGAACTCTGGGGGCATAAGGCCAGTCTCAAGCCCCTTTATGCCAAGATCGGTATTCTTCCCGCCAATACCAAATATTCAGCCGCCTCTTTTTTTAAACTTATCTATAAATAACTGCACCTATCATTGCTTTTAGTAATTATTACTGATAAGTCTGTGTCATGGATTTTGGAAAAACCTTTTCCGGATCTGTAAAATAAGTCATATTGTTAAAAGCAATATATTAAATTGATGAGATGATAAGTGTCCGCTTAACTCAAGCGGAATAATAAGGAGGCTGAACATGAGTACACTGAGCGCAGAAGAAAAATACCGCAATTTCATCCCTGAAGAGAGCCGCGATTATCTTGAAAAACTCTTTGCCGGATTCAAACGGACCGTAACAATAGAAGTATACACTGCCGACGGAGAACACCGCGAATATAATGAATTCACCCTCAATATCTGCCGAGCTTTCAATGTGTTCAGCGATAAGATTGAGTTGCGCGAATACGCAATGGACAGCGAGATGGGTAAAAACCGAAATATCATCGCTACCCCCACAGTACTCATCTCACCTGATGAATACGATATCCGCTTTTTGGGTGCTCCTGCCGGGGAAGAAGGACGCGCTCTGGTGGAAGCACTCAAGCTCGCTTCCAAAGGCGCAGACGGAATTTCAAACTCCACAAAAGAGATACTCGAACCGCTGGAAGAAGACCGCCTGATCAAAATCTTTGCCAGCCCGACCTGCCCCTACTGCCCCGGACAGGCCATTAACGCTTTCAAGGCCGCAGTTGCCAGACCTGACAAAGTTTCGGCTTGGAATATTTCCACCCTTGATAATGAAAACATGGCCCACGAATACAAGGTCGGTTCTGTCCCGCACACTGACATTAACAACACAGCCACCTTCACCGGACTGGAGCCTGAAGAAAAATTTATGCTTCAGCTGCTCTTCCTCAAGCCTCTGGAAGAAGTTGTAGAAGAACAAAAGACAGCCAAGGCAGAAGCTGAAACAGCTGACGACACTGTTTTTGAAGACATCGATCTGGTCATCATCGGCGGAGGACCTGCCGGAATGAGTGCCGGAATTTACGCCAAGCGCAGTGGATTGAGCTGTATAATCCTTGAAAAGCAAGGCGTTGGCGGTCAGGTGGCTCTCACTCCTAAAGTCGAGAACTATCCCGGTTTTACCAACATTCAGGGCTTTGAACTGGTGGAAATTCTTGGAACCCATGCCCGCGAATACACAGACATTCACCAGTTCGCTGAAGTGAGTGATGTGAGATACGGAAAACGCATCGATATCGTTACTGAAGAAAAGACATACCGCGCCAAAGGGGTCATGCTTGCGACCGGGGTCAACGTGCGCATGCTCGGCGTTCCGGGCGAGGATAAGTTTTACGGCCACGGGGTCAGCTACTGCGCCACCTGTGACGGTAACTTCTACAAAGGCGGCAAGGCTGTAGTTGTCGGCGGTGGAAACACCGCACTTACTGATGCCCTGCACCTCAAACATCTGGGTATTGAAACCACCATCGTCCATCGCGGAGACAAGTTCCGGGCAGAAAAGGTGCTGCAGGATTCCGTTAGGCGTGAAGGAATCGAGATCATCTGGAACAGTCAGGTTAGCGAAATCATCGGTGAAGATCAGGTGGAATCTGCCCGCCTCATAAACAAAGACGGCACCGAGAACATTTTGGATACCGATGTAGTTTTCGTTGCCATTGGACACACCGCCAACACCCAACTTGCTGAAAAGCTGGGCTGCGAACTGCGCCCGGATGGATTCATCAAAGTCGATCCCAACCAGCGCACCAGTGTGGAACGGGTCTATGCTGCCGGAGACGTGACCGGAGGCGTGCGCCAGATCATCACAGCCACCGGGCAGGGTGCTGCCGCAGCACTGGCCGCATTTGATGATTTCACCAGACTCTTTGATGACAACACGGAAAACGGTAAGAATATTTGGTAAAAAGAAAGCGTCCTGTTTTACTTAAAACAGGACGCTTTTCTATTGAATCAATTCGGAAACAAATTCTGATTAACTTTTAAAAAATTATTCACTGTCCGCCCAAGCCCGACCGGATCTTGGTACATGAGCCAGTGGGTTGCATTCTTGTAGCGAACCAGCCAGCTCCCTTTTACCTGTCCCGCTATTTCAACGGACAGCTTCTCCGGAAGGATATCGTCATCCAGACCGGAAACAATCAACATACTCTTATCCAAACTTCTAAGCTGTGAACAACAACCATCCCAGCCAAGCATTGCATCAGCCTGCGCCTGCACAATTGCCGGATCTGGTGGACTTGCCGGACGCGGTAGCTTTGCATAGGCATCAGGGTATTTTTCAACCCAACCGGACGGGAATATGTGGGTTACCAATTCCTCCATATCCATTTTCAACAACTTCCGGGTGATGTCCGCAACAGGCTTAGCGTCACAGGAAGCTCCCATCAAAACCAGCTTGTTTACCTTATCCGGATAATTGAGCGCCATTTCCTGAGCAATCAGCCCGCCCATGGACCAGCCGAGCACATCTGCCTGCGCATAACCGAGTTCCTGCAATAGTCCGGCACTGTCCACGGCCATGCGGGAAATTGTAATTTCCTCTGTTCCATTGCTGGAACCGCCCATGCCCCGGTTATCAAAGATGATCACCGTATGCTCTTTGCCCAGTTCTCGTACCATCTGCGCATCCCAGACATCCATAGTCCCGGCAAAGCCCATGATCATGAGCAGAGGCGGGCCTTCACCAAAAGTGCGGTAAGCAAGCTGCATATCATCAACTTGAACTACCGATTTCGGCAAAGGAGTGAGATAATGCGCGGATTCAGGCAGATTCTTCTGGGCACATCCGGCCAGCAAAACGAATATAATAAGAGGTATGATCAGACGGCGCATGGCTAACTCCGGTTTTAAAATTTCATGCAGATTACTATTCAACACTCTTTTTGGAAAGCTGCTCGATTTCAGCAACATCTTTGCGGGGCAACGCATCTGATTCAGTTTCGACTGTCAATTCTGACTCCTGCTCTTGAACTTCAGGCTGCTCCGGCTTCACTCCAGGCTATCACCAAAATGATCAGCAATAAGTTCATTACGAACTTTGGTTATGCTGAAAGGTTCTCCCTTGCTGACCAGCACAGTCACGCGGTGCAGGAAATCTCGGATTGCCGCTGCCTGATCACGCTGATCACCCGAAACGGACTCGCAACGTTCATCAATGTCACGCAACCCGTAAACCATAAGCCGGGACTCGGGATTATCCTTAAGCATAAAAAGCGCGGCCAGCATGGAAGCATCCGCTTCGTCAAGGCCATCGGCGATGGCCGCATAAATCTGCTGTTCCCCGCTGATCTTGTCGTTGATTACCGCCTGCACAACTTCGATCAAGGCTTCATCGGTTCCCTTCTCTCCTTTACAACTGAAGATACATAACCACAGGGAACGCATTTCAGCATCAAGACCGGAATCAAGGATATCCTCGGTACTGAGTATTCCATCCACAAACTTTTTAAACAATACCCGGCAGGCCATGTTTATCCGCTCTTCCTCTCCATTTTGCTGTGCCCTTTCGCGAAATTCGCGATCAGCCTTAATCATTTCCCCAAGCTCACGACGCATATCAGCATCCTTGAGGTCTTCCAGCTCTGCTTCAAGCTGCTCATCATCCATGTCACGCAAGGAATAGAATTCCTGCTTCATATGCTGGTTCCGAGCCTGCGGCTCAAGCATTTCGTAAAGATGTCCATAATGGACCTCGCCCAATTGTTCCTTCCAGCTTTCACACAGAATTAATGCGGTTACCGGATCTTTAACTCCGATTGTTTCCAAGGCCCCGGCATACATGGCCTGCCTGGCAGTTATTAAACGTAATTCCAGAAGTTCGGGGGGGCTTCCCCGGAACAGACGCAGGATCGCCCCTTCCAGCAGCCGCTCCCCATGCATCAGCGAAGCAGCGTCCGGGCTGAGATTGACCGCCTTGAGCACGGAATCTATAGTTGCTGTGGCAGTTACTTCCTTCCAGTTCTGATATTCCTGACTTTGATGGCGGGCCACTGCATCAACTGCGGTCTTGCGTCGGGATTCCAAAATATCCATAAACCGGCCCCGGCATTCGTCATCGGGCAGCCCATCACGCAGCCTACCACCCTCTTCCGTAAAATAGTCATTGACCTCAAACACCGCCGACTGCGCTTCCCCGGCCCGCAATTCCATCAACCCTGATTCGGGGGCAGCCAGGATTTCCTGCAAGCCCACTTCAAAACGATTGTAAGCGTCCAAGACCCGCAAATCACGCTCTTCTTCCTCCCGGTTCCGGGCGCGCCGCAATAACTCCGGATCAATATTCTCCCGTGCTGTCAGCTTCTCCAATTCAGGACTTATGCCTGATTCCTTTTCAGCCCCGAACAAGCCATCGGAATCCAATCCCTTTAAAAAATTACCGCCTTTTGAATTTACAACCTTCACTGTTACTTTCTCCTGTTACATATTGATTTAAAACACAAAACAACAGACACAGGATCGCAAAATAACAAAGGGGACGGACCCGAGTTAGATAACTCAGGTCCGCCCCAAAAAAACGCAAGACGGGCGACCTGTCTGTGGTTAACAGGCCGCCCGTCTTGGCAATCTTAAGAATCTCATTCATTCAACAGGTACATCCACTACCTGATGTATGTTGGGAGGTTTTAAACCCTTTCAGGACAAGGGTTAAAAACCGACAGCGGTAAACATCCCGGACCGCTGCCGGCTTATTGTACTGTAATTAGGACCGTATCTTTTTAGATACCGCACTTAGCCATGTAGTCGATCAGGTCGGCCAGACGGCAGGAGTAACCCCATTCGTTGTCGTACCATGCGTAAACCTTGGCAAGGTTACCGCCCTGTACAACGGTGAAGTCAGCTTCGACGATACCGGAGTGGGGATCGGCGAGGAAGTCGGAGGAAACAAGGGGAGCTTCAGAGTAGCCCATGATGCCCTTGAGTTCGCCTTCGGAAGCTGCTTTCAGGGTAGCCTTGAGTTCTTCGGTGGTGGTGTCTTTTTTGAGCACAGCAACGAAGTCAACAAGGGATACGGTGGGTGTGGGAACACGCACGGAGTAACCTTCGAAACGGCCTGCCATTTCGGGAATTACCAGAGCAACAGCTTTAGCCGCACCGGTGGAGGTGGGGATCATGTTGCAAGCAGCAGCGCGAGCACGACGCAGGTCCTTATGAGGCTGGTCGAGGATACGCTGGTCGTTGGTGTATGCGTGAACAGTTGTCATCACACCTTTCTCAATACCGAACTTCTCGTGCATGGTCTTAACGATAGGCGCGAGGCAGTTGGTGGTACAAGAAGCGTTGGAAATAATGGTGTGCTTTGCAGGATCGTAATCCTTGTGGTTAACACCCATAACAACGGTGATATCTTCTTCCTTGGCAGGAGCGGAGATAACAACCTTCTTGGCGCCGCCTTCAAGGTGCTGTGCAGCGGTAGGACCAGTTCTGAAAATACCGGTACACTCGATTACGATATCTACACCGCACTCACCCCAAGGGATCTGGCGGGGATCACGTTCTGCGAAGTTCTTGATGGTGTAGTCGGAACCGACAAACATGGTGGTGCCTTCTACTTTTACTTCTGCAGGAAATTTACCGTAGTTGGTATCTCTGGCAAAGAGAGCTGCGTTTGTTTCGATATCGAAAAGGTCGTTGATGGCTACAACATCGATAGTGTCACGATGTCTTTCCCAGATGGTTTTCAGAACCTGACGGCCGATACGACCGAAACCGTTAATACCTACTTTTACTTTGCTCATTTTAAATTCCTTATATTAACGCGTCTTACAGATCGTCGACGCGGTAGATGTAATCGTTTGCCAATTCGCTTGCACGCTTCAGAGCGCTGTACATGCGGGCGTTTTCAAGAGCGAGACCGGAAAGGTCGGCAACGCACTTGAGGAAGTCCAGTTCTTCTTCGGAAAATTCGCGGAGTTCAGCGGAGTATACACGCAGAACGCCGATTACTTTTTCACCGCGGGCGGTGAGGGGAAGAACGACGAGAGAGCAGAGACCTTCTTTTGCTGCTTCTTCAGGATACTGGAAGCGGTCATCTTTTCTTACGTCGGCGATGGATACGATTTTACCATCAAGAACTTCCTGGTCCAAACGGCTCTTGGAAACCTCAACAGGACCTTTCTTTTCGTAACGTTCGCTCAGACCGTAAGATGCGTCTGCTTTCAGAACTTCGCCTTTACGGTCCAGAAGTCTGATAAAACAACCTTTCAGTTCCATTTCAGTTGCCACTTTTTCGGCAATGTTGTGCAGAACTTTTTCAGGTTCCAGGCTGGAGTTTACAGCTCTGGTGATTTCGAAAATTGCTTTGTAGAGTCTGGTTACACCCATTTCTCATACCTGCCTTGTTTATGTTTAACCGAAAGGGCCGCTTAAAGGGCGGACCTGCGTATCAAGTTCTTGGTTAATTGCTTTCTAACAGATTTGAAATCATTTTGCATGCAAAAAATGACCACTTTCTAACATTTTTATGTTTTGTGCTGCTAAATGTTTTTCGTTTATGAAAATTTTGTTCGCTTTTGTTACGCATAACACCATGTATATTATTTATAAACTAAATAAACTTAAAGTCCCTGAAAGCATTGCAGATAAACAATTCTAATTCAAGATGGACGAAAAATATATTCAATAAAAAAACAGTTCCGGGCAGGAAAAAAGCAGATAAAGGAAAGGTTCGATTTAGAAATATAAGCAAGCACCCGGACAAGAGGCTGGCTCAATAATATCAGAATATACCCTGACAGCAACCTATAAAGTTACAAACAAGGCGCGGAAAAAAGAAGAGCGTGAAAAAGCAAACGGCTTAGGAAGTAGCTTTGCGTAGAGTACTCAGGAATCGGGAACGCAAGGTGTCGCCCATCAATCCTTTTTTTACCGGGGAAAGCTTGAGAAAACCGCCCAGCAAGGAACGCATGAAATCTTCACTCTTGCTGTTGGGATTGTCGAAAATCAAATTCTGCAAGGTACCGCGCTCAAGAGATTGCAGGATGACTCGCTCGAAGCTGTCTTCAGGATGAATGACCCGCTGTTCACGCTTATCCATCTGCAAAGCCCCGGTGGGACATTTAAGCGCACAGACCCCGCACCCAAGGCAGATGTCTTTTTTGATTTCCGCATAACGACGCGGTTTATCCGATCCGGAAACATTTTCTTTATGGATGGTGATGGCATCAATAGGGCAAGCTCGGGCACATTTACCGCAGCCATTACATTCAGCAAGTTCAATCCCGGCAATGAAGGTAGAGGAAACCACAATGCCCGGATAACCGGAATACTTGATCCCGTTCATCAAATTGCAACAGCACCCACAGCAATGGCAGAAAAAACCGGCATTCTCACGGACATTATCGGTAGTCAGGGTAAAACCCATTTCACGTGAACGGGCCATGATATCGTCCATTTCAGCGCGGGAGATCTCACGGGCAAAATTATTGCGGATCAGGAAATCGGCAGCTTCGCCCATGGAGGTGCAGGTTTCTAGGTCGATGCCGCACTTCTGCTCGCCGAGATGCATCTTCTCGTGGCGACAGGAACAGAGACTGACCGCAAAACGGTCCTGCTGCGCTACCATCATGGAAGCTTTTTCATAATCGAGCACTTCCACATGATCCACATTGCGGATGGTCCCTTCGTGAGGCAGGGCACGCATGATGGAAACCTGTTCATCATTGCCGAAATTGGCCTTGAAGAAAGACTTGTCCCCGAACATGTAATTGTTGAACAGCTCGGCCCATTTTGCGGAATCAAGTTCACCCTTAGTGCGCATCATGGTGAATTCAAAAAAACCGATAACAAAGGGACTGATCATATAAAGGTAACGGTCCTGTTCCCAGAGGTCGCAGACCATACCTTTATGACACATGGATTCAAGCATAGGCCGGAGTGTTCGCTCATCCATGCCGGTCAGCTTTGAAATTCGTTCAAGGGATGAGGGGCGGTAGGGCATACGCACAATGAGCTCCGCCTCAGCAGGGGAGTAAAGAGCCTTGAGCATTTCACGCATGGAATCGGACCACGGCATACGCACGGTGGTTCCGTCCACTTTGTCACCCAACTGACGATAGATATCTTTTCCGATGATGTGTCCCATGAGGAGAGGAATTACACGGGGACGGTGGATATTGGCAAGAGATTAAGGATATTGCTTGCGACTGTGTAAGATCCTGACAATTTCAACATGATCTTTCACTCTGTAGACAACTATGTATGGCAAGTCAGGCAAAATCAACTCTCTGGTTTCCTTCAATCTTCCCTCTCTACCAGAATTGGGGAATGAGGAAAGTCGTGCAATTGACTTGATTATTCGGTCCAGCAGCATCTGTCCAACATCCTTCTGCCCTTGCTCTGAATAATAGTTTAACAAATGCAGAATATCTTTACGCCCAGACGGTGCCCAGCTAATCAACATTGTAGCCTAACTTTTCAACATCTTTGAGGACATCTTCGTGTGGAACACTCTGCCCACTATCCAATTCTGCTAGACCTTCACGCACTTGTGCACGAAACCAGATTTCATAATCAAGAAACCCAGCAACAGCTTCTTTAATTAATGCCGAACGAGTAGTGCCACTTCCACTAGCCAACTCATCAAGCCTTTCAATTGTATCCTGATCAAATCTTGTACTTACAGTTGTCTGCATATTGGCCTCCTTAATACGTGTTACAATTGTAACACGCAAAATACCAACATGCAAGAAAGGTTAACAAGAGAAGAGTATTTCCCGCAAAATCCCAAGCCCCTTCCTTAACTGGGCAATATCCCTCGGCCCGCTCAGGGAAAGCCTGATATTAGCCGGAACAGGCCCGCCACCCACGGCGAATTTTTCAGCCCCAAAAATATTTAATCCTGCTTCGCGGGCGCGTTGCTCAACCATATACCCTTTCCATGGTTCAGGCAGAGACAGCCAAAGGAAGAACCCCGAAGGATTCGCCCCCAATCCCATGCCATCCAGCAGATCTTTAACCGCTTCAAAACGACGACGCGCTGCCTGACGCTTAAGTTTTATGGTTATGTCCGCAGTGCCGTCAGTTATCCACTGGGAAAGCAATTCAGCATTGAGCGGAGGGGTCATCCATACGGTATTGAGAATAGCATGGGCCAACTGCTTGAAACGCTCACCCTGCGCGACCATGAAAGCAACCCGCAACCCCACGGCAATGGATTTGGAAACCCCGGCAATAAACACACTTCTCTCCGGGGCAAATGAAGTGACCGGAGGCAGATCACTTTCCACGGTCAGGGCATAGGCATCATCTTCAATGATGGTCAGGTCATGGTTACAGGCGATCATGGCTATCTGCTCCCGTCGCTCAACAGACATGCAGGCCGAAGTTGGATTCTGGACTCCGGGCATGAGCGAAACACCATTAATTTTTTCCCTGCGGCAAATTGTGTCCAGTTGCTCAGGAATCATACCCTGATCATCCATGGGTACAGGAACCAACCTGATACCGAGCATGTTAGCAAGGGTTTTCATACCTGGATAGATAAGAGGATCAGTAGCAATACGGTCCCCAGCCCGGAACAGGCTGCTCAGACAACAGTTCAGCGCATGCTGGGCACCGGAACAAACCAGAACATTCCCGGCAGTTGTTTCCAGATGATAACGCTTTGCCCACAGGGCACCCACTTCACGGTGTTCCGGCAAGCCCTGTGGATCGGTATAGCGCAAAAAAGCATTCAGATTGCGGCGACGGGTCAGCCGCTTCATACCTTCCTGAATGTCCGGGTCCAAATCATAGAAGGTATTGACCATGCCCAGCTCGATCATTCCGGGAGCGTGCGGCTCGAAGGTTACCATTGATGATGACGTGATCGCATCAGATGCGATGAATGTCCCACGGCCCACGGTACCGCAGACAAGCCCCCGTTTTTCAGCCTCGGCGTAGCCGCGGGTCACCGTGCTCACGTTCATCTTCAGATCATCAGCCAGATCACGGTGAGTGGGAAGCTTATCTCCGGGACTAAGCTTCCCGGCATAAACATCCCGTTCAATGGCATCTGCCAAACGCTTAAATTTAGGGCGTGTGCTTTCTTCCAGTTCAGGTATCCATTTTGTCATGCATACAATGTTTCATTTGACTGCATACAATGTCAAGCATATGAATACAATTAAGCAGCAAGAAGCACACAATCACCCAAGCTGCTCACCAACCACGTCCAGTGGTCCCCCTTGTCGGGCGTTGTCCGGACAACGCCCAATCAACACAAAATCCCCCAAGCAGCCATACTAAGCAGCGAAGCTTACTAAAATGTTTTGGGATTCTTAAACCCTTTTGCAAAAGGGCTTAAGCCGCCGGAGGCAAAAAAATGCAAGAAAATTTCTGGGCTTTCCTAATATTTGTAATTGTCATGACCGGGACACCGGGACCGGGCAACATCGCATCAATGGCTCTCGGTCAGGCCGTGGGCTTCAAACGATCCATTCCATTCCTTTCAGGCATAGTCATCGGCGGAATGATCATGGATGTTCTGGCAGCAATAGGTCTGGCGGAACTATTTTTGGCTTACCCGCAAGTATCAGCGGTGCTCAAGGTCGGCGGACTGGCCTACATCCTCTACCTTGCATGGAAGGTATTGAACATGCAGGCCGACTCATCAGGAAAGCCAAAAGCGTTCAAATTCGTGGAAGGACTGGCCCTGCATCCGCTGAACCCGAAGCATTATGCCATGACTGTATCGGCTTTTGCTCAATTCGCCGACCCAAGCGCAAACCGTTTCACTGAAATACTAATCTTCGTGGGCACCTTCACCTGCGGGGCGGCTTTCTTCCATTCCATGTGGTGCTTTGCAGGCGAATCGTTTATGAAAATGCTGCGTTCTGCAGCTGTCCGCCATACGGTTAATATCTCCATGGTAGTACTCATGGTCGGCGCCACAGCTTACGCACTTTATAAATAAAGATGCCTCCGGCGGGTCTGCGACGCTTTGACTTGATGCGCTATCGCGCTTTTTGTTAGTCGCATTTCGCCTCCGGCGGCCAAAGGGAATAATCCCCTTTGGAATCCCTAATTGTTTAATCTAGTTATCGGGAGGCTTAACCAATATGACTAAAAAAATCGGATGGATCGGAACAGGCGTCATGGGCGGCTCCATGTGCATGCACCTGATCAAAGCTGGCAATGAGGCATTTGTATACAACCGCACTAAATCCAAAGCTGACCAGCCGGTAGCCGAAGGTGCAACATGGTGCGATTCCCCGGCGGAAGTAGCCAAACAAGCGGACATCATCTTCACCATCGTCGGCTACCCCACTGATGTAGAACAGACCATCCTCAGTGAAAACGGCGTGCTCGCCAATGCTGATTCCGGCAAGATAATCGTGGATATGACCACTTCCGAACCTGCACTTGCGGAACGCATTGCCGCAGAAGCCGCAGCTAAGGGTGTGGGGTCACTTGATGCTCCTGTTTCCGGCGGAGACCTCGGCGCGCGTAATGCGACTCTGGCCATCATGGTCGGCGGAGAACAAGAAACTTTTGATGAAATAAGCCCGCTTTTTGAAGTGATGGGCAGCAACATCAGGCTCATGGGCAAGGCCGGCGCTGGCCAGCACACCAAGATGTGCAACCAGATCCTCATTGCCGGAACCATGATCGGTACCGTGGAATCCCTGCTCTATGCATACAAAGCGGGCATGGATCTCAATGAAGTGATCGATGTGATCGGCTCCGGTGCTGCCGGATCATGGTCCATCAACAACCTTGGCCGCCGCATTGCAGATGATGACTTCAACCCCGGATTCTTCATCAAACACTTTGTAAAAGACATGGGCATCGCACTTGATGAAGCCAAGCGCATGAACCTTTCCCTGCCCGGACTGGCGCTGGTCAACCAATTCTACATCTCAGCCATGGCGCTGGGTTATGAAGAGCTCGGAACTCAGGCTCTATATAAAGTTCTGGAAAAGATGAACGGGAAGTAGGATTTAATTACTAAATAATTGTTGACTTCGTTTTGCGATCTGCGTAGAAACGATTTCTCCGGCGCCGAGGTAGCTCAGTCGGTAGAGCAGGGGACTGAAAATCCCCGTGTCGGCAGTTCAATTCTGTCCCTCGGCACCACCTGCCTAGAATAGCCGTTACAACTTAATTGTAACGGCTTTTTCGTTTTTAAAGCACTTTCTGTTTTGTGCCTTGTATCCGGCACTTTCTAAACAATCTGACTACTCAGGGTAATTCAAATTATCCGAACCAATCCCTTCAAGCACTTCTGCGTAATATTTCGCAGCTTCCTGCTTTGCCAAAGGCAAATCCATCAAAGTATAATTCCCACACTCCACAGCGGAAGCACCGGGAACATCGCATTCAAAATCCGCAGCGAACTTGAACAGCTCCTGAATCAAACCCACAACATCTTTTGAATCATATTTGCCGTTCAGCAACAGATAGAATCCGGTCAGGCAGCCCATGGGACCAAAGTAGATAATCTTATCACCATACTCGGCATGGTTACGCAGGAAAGTTGCGCCGATATGCTCAAGGGTATGCGCTGCCGCAGGATCAATAGCGGGTTCATTGTTGGGTTCTTTAACGCGCAGATCAAAAGTTGTGACATTCTCAGCACCGATCTGATCTCGGCGGGAAACATAAATCCCGCGCTTAAGCTTAGTATGGTCTATCTTAAAACTTTCTATTTTATTCATACCTTATCTCTCAAACAAAGCAGCGAAGCTTATTAAAAGTTTTAGGAGAGTCCAGAGAACCCTTTTCCAAAAGGGTTCTCTGGTCCCCGAAGGGCCGCCGGAGGCGAAATCTATTCGTAAAAAGCGCGTTAGTGCATCAAATATTATCCAGCATAGACAAAACCATGCGCACTGAATTGGCAGCGGCTTTTTCCATGCTTTGTTCATAAATCGCACTACTTCCGTCGTCGTGCACCTTATCCGAAATGGAACGGATCAGGATGAAGGGCACGTTGAACAGAAAACCTGTCTGGGCGATTGCTGCCCCTTCCATTTCCACGGCCATGACATCGGGAAATTTCTGCTCGATCTGTGATATCTGCTGCGGGGTGTGGATAAATGAATCCCCGGACAACACAGGTCCCTGATGCACACTGATGGTGCCCTCGTTTATCCATGCCTTCTGCGCCAGACCGAGCAAGAGTTTGTCTGCCTGATATGCTGCGGGCATCTGCGGAATCTGGCCCATCTCGTAATCAAAGGCCGTGGCGTCAGCATCGTAATGGCGCACTTCAGACGAAACTACGATATCACCGATATTTATATTTCCGGGAAATGCCCCGGCTACCCCGGTATTAATCAGGTAGTCGGGCTTAAATTTATCCAAAAGTAAGGTGGCACCCACTGCGGCATTAACCTTACCGATTCCACACAAAAATAAAGCCACCTCCACTCCGTTAATCCTTCCGGTGTGGTAAGTGAACTGTCCGAAACTCTCAGTTTTCGGCTCATCCAGTTTATTGACCAGCAATGCAAGCTCTTCTTCCATTGCCGCGATAATTCCTATCTTCAAAACAAATTTCCTCTTATCTGTTCCGGCAGCCCCAATTAGTTTGAGGACGCCGTGTTCTTACTTGATAGATAAACGCGGGACGTGTAATTAGTAAAATTAATAGTTCTACTTTTTTTGATTATTTAAACTTACTAATAGGCAAAAAATATGCTTCCTGACCTGAACAGATTGAAAGTATTCTTTCATATATTCAACGAACAAAGCAGCACCGCTGCGGCCAAAAAACTGCACATCACCCAATCCGGAGTCAGCCAGCATCTGAAAAAACTGGAAGAAGAGCTGCAGACCGAACTCTTCACCCGGGTCAACCGCAGACTGGTACCCACCGCAGCGGGAAATAAACTGTATGGAATTGTACAGGAATTCATGGATGAACTAGAACAAGGTGTCCGGCACATAAACGACGGAATGGAAACGCCCTCCGGTCCATTACGAATCGGCGCGCCCAGCGAGTTCGGGAAAATATACCTGCCACCTATGTTCGGATCATTCCGACGAAAATATCCGGCTGTGACGATGGAGCTGGAACTGGATGAACCGAAGGTCCTTTTTGAAAAAGTCGCGGCAGGCAAATTGGATTTCGCATATATCGACATCCTGCCCTTTTTTATGGACACACCGGGCGGAACATCAGCCTACTCAATTGAACCAGTAGTACGTGAAGAATTTGTACTGGCCTGTTCAAAAGAATACTATCAGGCAAGGATAAACGGCACAGACTACGACCAGCTCAAGCAACTGGATTTCATTGGCTACAAAAAAGATCTTTCCCTCTTCCGCAGCTGGTTCAGGCTGCATTATGACCACGAACCGCAGAACCTGAACCTTGTCTTCATTGCCGACAGCTCCGAAGCAATTGTCTCAGCCATTAAGGCCGGGCTGGGGGCTGGAATCACTGTGAGCCATTTAATGAACAGGGAAATCAATGCGGGAGAGATTATCGCTATCCGTCCGGATGAAGAAAAACTGCAAAACACCATCGCCTGCGTACAGTTCAAAAACAAACAACCCAATATCACCGAGAAAGCATTTCAAGAACATTTCCAGCTGGAGTTGAGTAAGAATTATGCGAAATTGGATTTAGGATGAATTAAGAGTCGCCCTGAGCACAATATTATTGTACCTCTAAACCAGCAATATGCAGCTCACAATAACTATCAGGCACTTTAATGAAAAACAGACCTTTAGTAATCATACTTATTGTATTAATTTCAGCACTTTCTTTTTCCACAGCCTTCGGCGAAGGAAGTGTTAAAAATCAATTAATAGTCAAATTCAAAACCGGTATAAGTGAAGACGATGCCAGAGCTGTTGCAACGACCCACTATATGGATGTTGTTGCCGTCCTCAACACTTCTACGCGAGAGAGCGGACAATGCATTCTGCTTTTGCGTTCCCACCTCAGTACACAAGAGATGATTAATGAGATTTCAGGTCTTAAGGAGGTGTACTCCTATGCTCCGAACTACATCCGCAAAAAGAAAAGAACACCAGATGACACAGAATTCCCAGACCAATGGGCTCTACAAAATTCAGCCGCAGGGATAAATGCTCCAGACGCATGGGATAGTACAACCGGCGGAGCGGATGTTGTCATTGCTGTCATAGATTCCGGCATTGATTTAAAGCACGAAGACCTTCACGACAACCTGTGGAATAACCCCGTAGAAACTTTCAATCAGGTTGATGATGATGGAAACGGCGTGGTGGACGATGTGTACGGCATCAGCATTGATAATGGAGTTTCCAGCAACAGCACCCAAGACACCGAAGGACACGGAACCACAGTCTCCAGTGTCATTGCCGCCAAAGGAAACAATAACCTTGGTGTAGCCGGAGTCAGCTGGAACAGTAAAATAATGGTCCTGCGTGTAGTCAACAGCGCCGATGCCGAAATAATTGTCGCCATCAACTACATCATCCAAAAAAAGAAAGCCGGAATTAACATTCCGGTTCTAAACATGTCTATCGGTGGCCCGGGCGGCAGCACAATTATCAGGGACAAGATACAGGAGCTCGCTGACAACAGCATAATTTTCACCACCTCAGCGGGCAACGACGGCTATGACAACGACAATTCAAATGTACGCGAATACCCGGCCAGCTTTGATATCCCGAACATCATAAGTGTCGGTGCCAGCAATTCAGGAAACAACAAGCCGGACTGGTCACATTTCGGACAGTACACAGTAGATCTATTTGCACCGGGAGAAGACATCATGTCTGCCAAACTTGGAGGCGGCTACACCTCAGCCGATGTTGACGGGACCTCCTTTGCTGCTCCCCATGTGGCAGGAGTGGCAGCCTTACTGGCCAGCCTCTCTCCCGATGAAGACATATACACCCGCATCAGCCGAATTCTTTCCAGTACTGATGCCGGCAGCAGCTTTTCCGGCAAATGCCTTACCGGAGGAAAGCTTAATGCCGACTCTGCTTTGGATAACGACCTGAGCCTGATCCCCATCATTAGCGGATCAGACTCCAGAGACAATAAAAGGGAAGGAAACTCCTTCACCCTGTATGGACAACTCTTTGGAACAACCCAAGGCGAAGTATACTTCTGCAACAAATCCAACCGCGTAAAAGCGAGCATAAACACATGGTCTGACACTGAGATCAGCGGCGTAGTTCCTCAGGATGCCGGGACATTTGTACAGGTAACTACCAGCAGCGGATTGAAATCAAATGCGCTCCAATTTTCTGCATGGACAAATAAGCAGGCTGGCTCCCAACCCCACGGGTTGGGAGCCTCGGTTGTGCGCAACGGGAAAATATACGTATTCGGCGGCGGCATCCTCTCACAAAGCACCAAGTGTGAAAGCTATGATCCAGACACTAATGAATGGACCCAATTCACAACCATGCCGGAAAAACGATCCGGTGCCGGAACTGTATTTTACAACGATGAAATGTACTTCATCGGAGGCCTTGAACGGCAACTGGACGGGTCGCTGAATGCCTACACCGATGTAATAAAATACTCATTTGCAACAAATGCATGGAGCACGCTGCCCGGGACAGTACCCTATCCAGGATTCTGCGCAGCAGCCGAACTGGATGGGCAGATATACGTTTTTGGCGGCAACTCTACCGACGGCAGCACTGTCAGCGATGATATTTATACTTACGATCCGGGAACAGGAGATTTTTCGGAAGATGGGCAGATGGATATCCCCCGCTTCAAGCATACTGCCATAACTTTTGGAAACTCAATCTACATATTTGGTGGTATAACCTCTGATGGAGCAGAAAGTTCCGGAGTTAGCACTGTGGCAATATACAATGGCACTGCTTCAACCATATCCGGACCGGACATCAGCTCAACCGGAGTAACAAGCGACGGACAAACAATATTCCTGACTAACGGGGCCATGACAATCAATGAAGCCGCAACTCCATTCCTTTATCTTTTTAATCCAACGACCAACGCATGGGATTACGGCAACAACACCATCCAGCAGCCGGGTATCGGCAGAATAGGTTCTTTGCTGGAATATATTGATGGTCGAGGCATATATTCTGTCAGCGGACTTTGCGGGGAAGCTGATGATAACGGTTTGACATTCCTGAGCACACCCGCTCCGGTAAATGTCCCTTCCTCACAGCCTGACTCTTCGATAACTATCAATATCACGCAAACTGGAACCAGTTTTGAATCAGCCGGGGAATTGAAAACTAAATACAATCTCTCGGATTCCGGAGACAGAGTCACTGATGTTCGTGAATTCAGTGCAACAGTGAGCAAAACAGGTGCACTTATCCATTTGCAATACGAATTCACTGCATCTGATTCCACTCTTAGCCCTTCGGAAATGACCCTCTACAAACTGAAAGACGCTGATAGCAGCAATCTTACTTACCAGTATGCAGACACAAAAAATGAATGGAGAGACGGCTCCTGGTGGCTGGAGGACTCGTCAGGAAATTATATAGATCCGGCCCTGAAGCTTACAAGTGACAAGGTATACGCTGTGCATTTCTGCCTGCAGGACAACGGCAGTTATGACCAAAACTCAGCAGAGAAGATAATTGATGACCCACTGGTCCTTTTCTCGGGAACCTCCGGATCATCAGGGTGTGTACTTTCGAAAAATGCGGATATGGAACTAGACTTCATGCTCGGCGCATTCGGCTTATTCTGCCTGATAATTTGTTCATGGCTACGCAGACGCGCATAACGAAAAAGCCCTCATGATTTCTCATGAGGGCTATTCTAAGCACTTAGTGGTGCCGAGGGACAGAATTGAACTGCCGACACGGGGATTTTCAGTCCCCTGCTCTACCGACTGAGCTACCTCGGCGCCGCTGAGGAGAGATAACTAACCAAACCGGAGTCGGTTGGCAAGTACTTTTTTTAATTTTCCTCAATTTTTTTCAAATTAAGCTTCTCAAGAGCCTCATCTGAAACAAACTCACAGATTCTACGTCCATATTCATTTTTTAAATTTTCCATATATTCCGGGTCAGTCTTACCCTTCCATGTTGTAATTTCATTATATCTCTTGGGAATGCTGATCTCCTTCGGATCATAGCCGGTGGCAAAACGAATTTTCCAACGCATGGCCCGGACTCTTTCTCCGATAAGATCCATGTTTTCGGCTATTTCAGGGTAGCCCACAGACTTCAAGCACTCAGCAAGAAGGTCATCCTTATAAACCCCGCGCCCGAAGAGACAGGAAACCATGGAGGTCAGGAAGGCCCGCCCGGTTTCATCGCTGATCAGAAAATCACAAACCTCATCAGCATCCTTGCGGTCATTCTTCTGGTCCCATGAGTAACCGCCGGAATCCAAGTGGGAATGACGAAATCCCAGCCCTTCAGCAACATAAAAGGCTTCTCCGGTAGCATATCCGGCCATTTCCTGACCAAGCACACAAGCGAAATCCTCACCGCCATACTTTGCGGCCGCCACCAGCGAACCTTTACCCAGCGCGGCATAGAACTCATTTTCCGCATTACTTAAGTATTGCACGGCCTTCTTGTAATTATCCGCATCACCGAAAGCGAGAGGCACGATTGTCTCAGCCTCACTGACCAAACCCTTTTCAAAGGCTTCAGTTGCCCATGCAAGGGCCACCCCGCCGGACATGACATCCAGCCCGCCTTTTTCAACTTCATCCATTATGCCCAGAACCTGAAAGGCGTCAGTCACTCCGAGCATAGACCCAGTGGCAAAAATGGGTTCATAATCATAGGCCACCTGACGGTAGAGGTATTGGTTATCCTCCATGAACTTTTCACGCACAAAACCGATGTGGATACAACCCACCGGACATCCGGCACAGGCCGCATTGCGCAGCAGGGTATCGTCAGCAAACTTCTTACCGGTAATTCCGGATATCTTCTCATCCTTGGTGGCCTGCAGGTTGCGCCACGGCAAAGATTCCAGCTCATTGAGCGCATCAAGATTCGCTGCCGTTCCGAGGTTGTGATACTTGCTCATCATGTCGGTGGCGGTCATCTTCTCGTAGACCTGCTTGTAGATCTTCGCATACTCCTTGCTTTCCGGCAGGGCAAAAGAACCGTCACCCTGAATCACTATTCCCTTGAGATTCTTGGCCCCCATAACCGCTCCGGACCCCAGCCGCCCGAAATGGCGGTAGGTATCAGCATTAATACAGGCCATGCCCGAAAGCTTCTCTCCGGCAGGACCGATGCGCAGGATAGACCTGTGCCCGGAACCGGGAAACATGGAGCGCAAAATTTTACCGGTAGTGAACACATCCTTCCCGGCCAGAAATTGGACATCCTTAACTTCCAGATGCTTCATGCCAAGGGAAAGACAGGACAGACGCGGTGCACGCCCGGTTATGACCAAGGCGTCATAGTCGGCAAAACGGATAGCCAAGGCAGAACGTCCCCCGGCATGACTTTCGGCAAACTGATCATGGTAGGGGGATTTAAAAGAGCAGACCGTCTTGCTCATCAGCGGAAATAGTCCGGTCAGAGGGCCGATGGAAAATATCAACGGCTGGTCCGGATCATCCCACGGACGATCCGCATGCCCGTATTTTTCAAAGAGTAAGGCTCCCAGACCGCTGCCCCCGGCAAATTCATTACGACCTTCAACCTTGACCACATTGCCTTTACCGCTGCCCAGATCAACCACGAGGACTCTGAAGTAATCACGTATCATTATGAGTCCCTCCTCTTATCTGATTCGACCAGTTCAAGACATTCGTGCGGACAGTATTCAACACACCTGCCGCAATGGATGCACACGTAAGGCCGGTCCTTCAAATCCAGATAAATTGCATCCACCGGACAGGCTTCTGCGCATTTTCCGCAGCGAATACAAAGATCCTTTTTATGGAGAACTCCTCCGCCTTTTTTACGAGCCCGCATGGCCCCGGTGGGACAGGCCTCGGCACAGGGTGCCGGAGAACAGGCCAGACAGACTTTGGCTACAAATCCGGTAGAAAGGCCTCCGGAGGAAGCAATCCTGATTCCTGCCGTATTCCACGACAACAATTTATGCACCAAGCGCGCACAGGCAAAGGAACATGAGTGACAACCAATACAACGCTCCATGCGTGAAGCAGTCAATGTTTTCATATCTACCCCGTAAGTTAGGAAATATTTGGACACAGCATATACATTATTTGCTGCAATTTTGACCCTGAGTTTAATTTTAACACAACTGCAAACATCTACAACCAAAATTCATTTTCCGGGAATCATGCTGAAAACTAATTAACATGAATTGACAGCCGCAATTTACAATTTATATTCTAAATATGAACCATAGAAATAATCGATAAAGAATATATCCTCTCACTCAAAAATAATGGAGGGGGAACTATGAGACTTACCGACTCCCAAATCCGCAATATGGTCATGGACCTTTACCCGGAGATAGAAATGTTCAGCATCGGCATGTCCACCGAGTTCAACGAAGAAAAGGACGCTTGGATCATTACCCTTGAAGACGGATCCAACTCCCTGTCCACTCATATGGACTCATCCCATGTGAGCAGCTGCTTTAACGAGCACAATTGCGTTTACTTCACCAACCAGATGATGAACGTAATCGACAATTACTGCTTGGAAAGCGGAACCTGCTCAATTTAGACCCAAAAAAAAGGACCAGCCCTTTCGGGCTGGTCCTTTTGATTTCTATTGCAAGTGTCGACTATTACTTGAAGGCTTCAGCCTGCTCCAGATTACCGACGCCCTTTCCTTCATATTCCTTACCCTTGAGGTTAGCCACCAGCAACTTGGTCAGCACACCCTTAGGTCCGAGTTCAAGGAAGTTACGCGCTCCTGCTGCATACTGGTTGGTAACAATTTCAATCCAGCGTACGGATGAAGTCATCTGAGAACACATGATCTTCTTAATCTCTTCAGGGTTGGATTCAGTTCCAGCGGTCACGTTGAAGTAAACCGGGAATGCAGGAGCATTCCAATCCAGCTTGCCGAGATAGGCTGCAAATTCATCAGCAGCTTCCTGAATAAGAGGGCTGTGGAAAGCACCGCTTACCGGAAGGGGAATAGCACGGCCTTTCTTTTCCTTGATCACGGTTCCAGCGGCTTCAATTGCTGCCTTCTCACCGCTGATCACGTACTGGGCCGGGGAGTTATAGTTGGCCACGCGCAGCTCTTTTCCTGTTTCGGATGCACCGAATTCAACAGCTTCTTCAACTGCGGACTGATCCAGCTTAAGCACTGCGGCCATGCCATGATCTTCGTTTCCGACTTGCGACATGAGCTTACCGCGCAGGGAAACCGCTTTAATGGTGTCTTCCACAGAAAGAATACCGGAAGCGCCAAGGGATGCGAACTCACCGAGGCTATGTCCGGCAGTCGCTGCGGGCTTGAAGCTCTCCTTGAGATAGGACCAGATGGACAGGTTAACCACGGTCAAGCCGGGCTGCAGAGCATCGGTCTTGGCCATATCTGCAGCATCACCTTCCCAATAAATTTCACGCAGGGGCAGACCTGATTCAGACTCAGCAAACTTCCACATATCCATGGCAGTGGACCATTTTTCAGCAAGATCACGCCCCATACCGGGCTCCTGAGAACCCTGGCCGGGAAAAAGTATAGATAAATCAGACATTTTAATTTCTCCTTGAATTACTACCGGACAAACACCGGACATTATATATGATGAAACCTTGTTTATGATTTAATAGTTGCGCACTTTCACGCTGGAAGCGTGCCTATAGAAAGCAGATTTATGGGCGTTGTTCAAGCTCAATCATTATAAATTCATCAACGTATCTAACAAGTAAGCTTTTTACCTGCACAATATCCTTTTTTTTGATAATCAAGAAGGAAGATTTAAACAAACTGTGGAGATCATGGATGCATATTGAATTAGAACAAAAAGGCAGTATACAAGCTTTAGCAACAGTGCTGGAAAATACAGCCGCCCGTGACGGGGTAAATGGAATAATTGTTTTTGCCTGTGATAAAAACGGCTTCGAACCGGAAAATGTGGATAGCATCTTTCAAAAATGTCCTGTCCCTCTTATGGGAGGCATATTTCCGGGCATAATCCACGAAAAGGAAACATTGGAAACCGGAACCATTGTAATCGGCATTTCCCAAAAGCCTGAAATATCCATAATCAAGGGCATGAGCGACCCTGACACGGATTTCCTGCACCCCCTGAGTGAAATATTCAAAATCGACGATATTCCTGAAACTATCCTTGTTTTCGCCGACGGCTTTGCCAGCCGTATTTCATCATTCATTAATGCAATGTTCATCAATATAGGACTTGAACGCAATATCCTCGGAGGGGGGGCCGGATCACTCAGCCTTACCAAAAAACCGTGCATAATCAGCAACGAAGGATTGCTGGAAGATGCATCCATAATCGGCCTGCTGGATACCCAAAGCACTGTGAATATCAGCCACGGCTGGCATACCATTAAAGGACCTTTCAAAGTTACGGAAGCGGACCGTAATGTAATCAAGACCATTAACTGGATGCCAGCTTTCAATATCTACAGGGAAGTCATCCGCGAACATTCCGGGCAATATATAACCCCGGACAACTTTTCGCGTATTGCCATGTCCTACCCTTTTGGCGTTTCAAGGATGTGCAATGATCCCGTTGTCCGTGACCCGGTGATGGTTGATGAGGCTGGGGCTTTGACTTGTGTGGGTGAAATTATGGAAGGAGCCTTTGTAAACATCCTGCACGGCAACCCCCAATCCCTGATCAAGGCATCGGGCCAGCTATCCACCTGCACACCCGGATTCAGCCTCGGCGAGAACTCAGTAGGGCTGGTTATCGATTGTATTTCAAGAGCCTTATTTCTCAAGGATAAGTTCGAGCATGAACTGAAAGCTCTGCACCTGCCGGATATCCCTTTGCTTGGATTCCTCTCTTTTGGAGAGATAGCCACTCAGGAAAAACAATCACTGGAATTTCATAACAAGACCACTGTGTTGTCCATACTGGAGGAATTGTGAGTATCAGAGTCCAAGAACAGCTTCTTTATGAAATAGCCATGTCAGTAGGCACAAACATGGATCTTGAGAAAATGCTTTCAACAGCACTTTCAACATACCTGCACCGGTTATGCTGCATGAGCGCAAGAGTTTTCCTGCAAAATAAAGACTCACTTTCCTTTGATAAATCTTTCTCCATCCCCATCTGGGAAAAAAAACAACCGGCTTTTGATGATTTTGTGGTGAAAATTTCAAACTGCAAAACAGAGGATCAAATCAACAATCTCAGGGAAAGCCTGCCCCTGCATGCGTCCTTTGAAGGAAACCACTATTACCTCATGGACCTGCCTGAAGCGGGATTTCTGATGATCGGCAGAGGACTTTCTCCTCTACCTCATTCCATGCTCAAATCATTACAAAAAATTAATATCAGATTGTCTGAATCAATCATTTCCTGCCAGACACATAGAAGCAATGAAATCCTGAATATAAAACTGCAAAACCAGATCAGAGAAAGGGAAAAAGCTGAACAGAAGATATTAGAAGAACAACAAAAGTACAGGGTAATATTTGATAATTCACCCTTGGGCTTGATCTATTTCGACCACGAGGGAGTTATCAGGGACTGCAATCCCAAATTCATTGAATTGATGGGCTCAACAAGGGAAAATCTGATCGGCTTCAGTACCGCAAATAAAGGAACCCCGGAAATGCGTAAAGTTATAGATGAAGCCCTGAATGGAAAATCGGCCATTTATGAAGGTAACTACATTTCCGTAACAGGAAATAAAAAAATGTATGCCAGAGCCGTCTTTAACCCTGTATCACCGGGCAGTGCAGAAACTGAAGTTATAGCCACCGTGGAAAAGCTTGGCGAATTCCGGGAAAAATAATTTAGCGGGCCAACACATCGTCTACCTTGAATTCAAGCTCATCTTTATCAATGGGCTTAACGCAATATTCATTTGCACCGTGTTTCAATGATTCACGGGCTGTCTCAAGGGTCGGATATCCTGTGAGCATAATCACCTTGAGTTCAGGCATTATTTTTTTCATTTCTTCCAGCACCTCGACCCCGGTCATCTTCTTGAGCTTAATATCAAGGATAGCCAGCTCAACATCGCTGCCGGACAAAAAAGATAGGGCTTCCTCCTCTTCGGAAAAAACACTTACTTTGTGCCCCTTGCGTTCAAGAATGCGCTTGAGAAGTATTCCCGCATCTACAACATCATCAAGAACAAGAATGTGTGCCATAACCAGTCTCCTTAACTTTCGCTGCCAAACCATAATATCAAGATGATCATTAGTCGAGCACTCTATTTAAGGTACTCTTTTGCTGCTATGCAGCGCTAAGCAAATTTACTTCCAGTCATCAGCAAAATCTTTTTTTCTGATCTTTTCTTCAATGCACCTACAATTTGCGAAACACAAAATTATTTATAAAAAAATTCCATTTCGATTAATTTTACATTCCAGATATCAGTAATAACACTGCGACTACACTTGTTTCACCATCCATTTCAGAATCCAGATACTGAATTTGATGGACAATAATCGAAATGTATTCTATGCGGTATGCTCAATTATGCGTTTAGCGCATTTTACATATAGTTTTTGCTGATTCAGTAAAATGGTTGCTGTTTCAGCTGGTTTTTTCTTAAGGAGTTCAAACAACATGCAAAAAAGAGAAACATGGGGTTCCCGTTCCGGCTTTATTCTTGCCGCGGTGGGCTCTGCAATCGGATTGGGTAACATCTGGCGTTTTCCCTACATGGTTTATGAAAACGGCGGTGGTGCATTCCTCATCCCCTACTTTGTAGCAATGCTTGCTGCGGGTATCCCCTTCATGATCCTTGAATTCGGTCTCGGCCAGAAGTTCAAGGGTTCCGCGCCAAAAATTTTCTCATCCATTTCCAAAAAATGGGAATGGCTCGGCTGGTGGCAGGTAGTGGTATCATTCATCATTGCCTCTTATTATGTAGTAGTTATCGCATGGGCGATGAACTACGTGGGCCTTGCCTTCACTCAAGGATGGGGAGACGCTCCCAAGGACTTCTTCTTCGGAAGCTTCCTTGGTCTGACCGATTCCCCCATGAACATGGGTAGCGTACAGGGCTCTATCTTCCTGGCAACCGCCGCAGCCTGGGCATTTACTTTCATTGCCCTATTTACCGGAGTTAAAGCCGGCATTGAAAGGGTCAATAAGATCTTCATGCCCCTTCTCTTCCTGCTTGTGTTTATCTTCATCGGAAGAGGCCTGATGCTCCCCGGAGCAATGGACGGACTGAACTGGCTCTTCAAGCCTGATTTTGCCGCCATCATGGATGGTAAAGTCTGGGCTGACGCATTCGGCCAGATCTTCTTCAGCCTC
Source organism: Maridesulfovibrio sp. (assembly GCF_965230075.1). Classification (GTDB taxonomy): domain Bacteria; phylum Desulfobacterota; class Desulfovibrionia; order Desulfovibrionales; family Desulfovibrionaceae; genus Maridesulfovibrio. The sequence goes on from NZ_OZ245945.1 coordinate 4,377,477, forward strand.
TCCATCGGGTTCGGTATCATGCTCTCTTACTCCAGCTACCTGCCCAAGGATTCCGACATCAACAACAACGCCTGCATGACTGTTTTCATCAACTGCGGATTCAGCATAATCTCCGGTATCATGATCTTCAGCGTGCTCGGCTACATGGCCCAGCAGCAGGGCGTTCCCATCAGCGAAGTTGCCGGTGCAGGTGTAGGCCTTGCCTTCATCACCCTGCCCACCGCAATCAACCTGATGCCCGCACCTGTCTTCTTCGGCGTGCTCTTCTTTATGGCACTCGTTGTTGCCGGTCTCTCTTCCATGATCTCCATCAACGAAGTTATTACTTCCGCAGTGATCGATAAATTCGGTGTTTCCCGCAAAAAAGCCGTAGCAGTTTGCTGCTCCCTCGGCTTCCTGGTCAGCATCGTTTTCACCACCGGCGGCGGCCTGCTGCTGCTTGATATCGTTGACCACTTTGTCAACAACTTCGGTATCCTCATCGGTGGTTTCATTGAAATCGTATTTGTAGCATGGTTCTGCAACCTTGATGAAATGCGCGTTCATGTTAACAAAACCTCCGAAATCAGGGTTGGTTCCCTGTGGCTGAACAGCCTGCGTTTCGTTGTTCCGGCAATGCTCGGTTTCATGATCGTGACCAACTTCATCGGTGATATCTCCAAGAACTACGGTGGATACTCCAACACAGCCATCATCGCATTCGGCTGGGCAACACTTGCCCTCTGCCTTGCAGTTGGCTTCGCTCTGTCTTCTCAGGATCGCGCGTTTGCAAATGTATCTTCCACCAACAGCAGCTTCCTCAAAAGGAGATAAGCCATGACTACCAGCGCAATCATCATGATGCTCTTCGGCCTCGGCATTACCTGGGGCGGAGCAATCGCCTGCTTCCGCATTGCTTTTAAAAACAAATAGCGTTCGGACAGAATATAAAATCAAAGAAAGGGTGCACTTCTTAAGAGGTGCACCCTTTCTTCTTTAAGGAAAGGATAGGCGGTGCCGAACGGTTAGCGAGGGAGGAGAACGGCACCGCCAAGGGGTTGGACTGCAAAATAACCAAAAGTATTTCAGACCAAATCAGGGGTGTGATTATTGATAGAATACAACAATACAGATTTAAATCAAGCACTATTTAAAATTAACCCTGCTTCTGTATAAAAAGATTGCACCAGATCACATCAAACAAAAGGACCAACCTTATAATCAGACAAAAATATGATCCGCTTTTGTCCAGTGCTGTGCTATATAAAGGCATTCATGAAATATATTTTTAACGGAGATAATAGAAATGGATGTATTTGAAGCGATTTACAGCCGTAGAAGTGTCAGAAAATTCGAAGACAAACCTGTGTCCGAGGAAGATATCAAGGATCTCCTCGGCGCAGCTATGATGGCCCCCAGCGCCGGCAACCAGCAGCCATGGCAATTCATTGTTGTAGATGATAAAGAAAAGATGACTGCCATCACCAAAATTAACGAATACGCACCCATGGCAGACAAAGCACCTATCGGCATTCTGGTTTGCGGTGACACCAGTCTCGAAAAATACGCCGGTTACTGGGTGCAGGATTGTTCCGCAGCTATCCAGAACCTGCTGCTGGCCACCCACGCCAAAGGACTCGGCGCAGTATGGACCGGCATCTACCCCATGGAAGACAGGGTTGAGGGTTTCAAAAAACTGTTCAACCTGCCCGAATCGGTCATTCCGCTGGGCTATATGGTCATCGGCCACCCCGGACACGCATCAAAAAAATTGGATCGCTACAAAGAAGAAAGAGTTCGCCGCAACAGCTGGTAGGATTCTATAAATATATTCTCTGAAAACCCCGGTGCAAATGTGTCGGGGTTTATTTTTTACCTTTAAACCACTTAAGCACTGTATCCCACATATCTTCCGCAAGCGATGCATCAAATCCTGCATCTTCAGGATTGGTAAAGCCGTGTTGTGCATCATCCAGCCGGATAAGTTCATACTTCACTTCAGCTGACTGCATTTCATCTTTAAACGTTAGTAAATGGTCTGCGGGAACCACGGGATCATTATTTACATGGATAGCCAGCAAAGGGAATTGAATTTCTCCGGGTGATACCGGGTGGCTGGTATCCAGATAACCGTAGACTGAAACAGCACCTTTCAATCTTTCCCCGCTACGGGCCAGTTCCAGTGCTGCGCCCCCTCCAAAAGAAAAACCGAGCACGAAAACTCGGTCAGGATCAACATTGGACTGATCGCGCAGAACTGCAAGGCAGGCCTTGGCCCGTTCACGCATAAGCAAACGGTCATTACGATAGATGCGATGAGTGCTGCGTGCTTCCTCTACTGTGGAAGGACGGTTGCGAACTCCGTAAAAATCTGCGGCAAGTACTGCGTAGCCTGCTGCTGCAAGGCGCTTTGCATGGTTTACTGTTACTTCATTCAATCCCGTATATTCATGGAAAAGCAGAACAGCCGGGAACGGACCTTCGTCATCCGGCAGCAGAAAAACACTTTCAAGTTCAGTATCATGATGAATGTGGTTAATTTTATATGGCTCCGGCATCAGCTATTAATCCTTATCCCCGAATTTTTCTTTAAGCCTGATCATGGATCCGCAGAGTCCACCCGTTTCCTCACAATCGTAGGATGCGACATCTTCTTTGGGTTCCACATGAATGGTTACATGACAATTCCTTAGATCCGACTTGATACAGTCTTCAATCTCCGTACATAAATTATGGGAATCGGTGATAGTTGAATCCCCGGAGAGGAGCAAATGAAAATCAACAAAACGATGCGATCCGGCCTTACGGGTCCGCAAACCGTGATAAAGAGCATCCTCCCCGCTACAACTGCGAATAGCAGAATCAATGATCACCAGTTCTTCGTGAGGTAGGGCATTGTCCATCAATCCGGAATAAGACTTTTTGATCAGGGAAAATCCGGTAAAGACAATATTTCCGGCCATGATCATAGCAATGACCGGATCAATGAAAGACCATGAAGGGGGAGTAAAGAGCATTATCCCCAACCCGGCCACCAGCCCCACTGAAGTCCAGACATCGGTCAGCAAATGCTTTGCGTCCGCTTCAAGGATAATGGAATCATGGACCTTCGCCCCTTTAAGCATTATTTTAGCTGTTACATAATTCACTACAGATGAAAGCAAGGCTATCCCCAGACCGATGCCTAGGTTCTGCGGAACAGAAGGACTCAGAAACCTTTCTATGGAAGCATAAACAATACCCACGGCAGCTATGAGAATAAGCATCCCTTCCGCACCGCTGGAAAAATACTCCGCTTTACCATGTCCGTAAGCATGATCATCATCAGCAGGTTTCAGTGCCAGGGTCAGGGTCGCCAAGGCAAATAGCGCGGCCGAAAGGTTGACCAGGGTTTCCAATGCATCGGAAAGCAAACCTACGGAATCTGTAACGTACCAAGCCCATGTCTTAAGGAACATGGTGATAATTGAGGCCGCAATTGAGTAGTAAATGTACTTTTGTGGAGATTCAGCCATGCTTTTCATCCTGTTTTCAAATTGAATTATAAAAAAGTTACATAGTGGTCGTTAGTACAACTACGCATTAGCTATTTTCCGTTTTAAGTAAAATTATAGCTAAAAATTAACCAATCAGAAATTTTAAGCCAACCATACAACGATTAATTTTATATTGAACTACATTATTGATTGAATAGTCATTCAGTGTTTTGATTTAAACTTTATACCATACAATAGTAACCCATTGTTGTGCAACTAGCTATGTTTGTGTTTTGCTTATTGAATTTTTGCTCAATGCGTAAAATAGCAGGGCATAAATTAACTTTTCACCTATTTGACACAAAAATGTTGACAAGAATCTCAACATCTACCTATGACCAAAACCGTCTAGCATAATTTTTTTCAAAAACACGGGGGATAAAAATGACTCAATCATCCAACATCTTTAAACGCATTGCATCCGGCAGTCTGGTAGTACAGATCATGATCGGTATTGCAGCAGGTATTGCTCTAGCATCCGTTGCTCCTGAAGCAGCAAAATCCGTAAGCCTTCTGGGTAGCCTTTTTGTTAAAGGCCTGAAAGCAGTTGCACCCATTCTGGTTTTCGTAATTGTAGCAGCATCTATTGCTAACCAGAAGAAAGGCGCACACACTAACATGCGCTCCATTATTTCCCTGTACCTGATCGGAACATTCATGTCCGCACTGGTTGCTGTTACCATGAGCTTCCTCATGCCTACCACCCTTACCCTTGTTGCAACTGAAACCAGTGCAACACCCCCCGGCGGTATTGCTGAAGTTCTGAACACCCTGCTTTTCAAGATCGTGGATAACCCGGTCAACGCCCTCTACACCGGTAACTTCATCGGTATTCTCGCATGGGCTCTTGCTCTCGGTTTCTTTTTCCAGCATTCAAGCGATGCTACCAAACAGGTTCTGAATGACCTTTCCGAAGGCGTATCCAGAATCGTTAAGCTGGTTATCCGCTTTGCACCTCTTGGTATTTTCGGTCTGGTATCCAACACCATTGCGACTACCGGTTTTTCCGCACTGGCAGGTTACAGCCACCTGATCATGGTTCTGCTCATCTCCATGGGAACCATCGCCCTGGTAATCAACCCCGCCATTGTCTTCATCAAGACCAAGCGCAACCCTTACCCACTTGTTTTCACCTGCCTGCGTGAATCCGGTATCACCGCATTCTTTACCCGCAGCTCCGCAGCAAACATTCCGGTTAACATGGAACTGTGTAAGAAACTCGACCTGCACGAAGACACCTATTCCGTATCCATCCCCCTCGGTGCTACCGTAAACATGGGCGGCGCAGCTATCACCATTACCGTTATGACCCTTGCTGCTGTACATACCCTCGGCATTCAGGTTGACATTGCAACCGCACTACTGCTCAGCCTTATCGCTTCCGTATCCGCTTGCGGTGCTTCCGGTGTTGCCGGCGGCTCCCTGCTGCTGATCCCCCTCGCATGCTCCCTCTTCGGTGTTCCCAACGAAATCTCCATGCAGGTTGTTGCTGCAGGTTTCATCGTTGGTGTAATTCAGGACTCCGCTGAGACCGCACTGAACAGCTCCACCGACGTTATCTTCACCGCTGCTGCTGATATCGCAGCCAAACATGGTGAAACTGCTGCTCAGACTGTAAAAGCATAACTTACGCTTTACAGACCAAGCTTATTCAAGGGCCGCACGTGAAAACGTGCGGCCCTTTTTTCTTGACGAATTTTGATTACGATATGACTCTATTCACCTGATGCAGAACCAAGACAGAATACAAGAATACATCAACTCCCTGCTTGCTTCACCAACCATGGGCGATCAAGTAGTCCACCACCGGACCATGGACGGAACTGATCCATCCTACGGCGAGCCGCGCCGACCTTTTTCACCTTCGGTAAATTCCGTACTCGGATTTAGGAATATTGAGCAGCTCTATTCCCATCAGGCTGAAGCCACTGATTACGCCCGTGCCGGACGCAATGTAGTGGTCGCCACCCCAACGGCCAGCGGCAAGACCCTGACCTACAACCTGCCTGTGCTGGAACAATGTCTGCGCGATCCTGATTCCCACGCCCTCTATCTTTTCCCGCTCAAGGCCCTGGCACAGGACCAGCTCAAGACCTTTAATGAAATGGCTGCCCTGCTACCTGAACACGCCCGGCCCGAAGCAGCCATCTATGATGGAGACACCTCCCCATACAGACGCAAGAAAATCCGCGATACACCACCCGCAGTAATCCTGACCAACCCGGAAATGCTGCACCTGTCCATGCTGCCCTACCATGAAAAATGGGCTCCATTTTTAGCCGGACTAACTCACATCGTGGTAGATGAGGTCCACACCTACCGGGGAGTAATGGGGTCGCACATGGCCATGGTTTTCCGTCGCCTACTGCGTATCTGCAAATATTACGGGGCCAATCCCTCTTTTATTTTTTCCTCCGCCACCGTGGGTAACCCTGCGGAACTCTGCCACGACCTGACCGGACTGGAAGTGAACCCCATCACCGAATCCGGGGCCGCTTCCGGTAAACGCAATTACATTTTCTTCAATCCCGTGGTTTCGCCATACAGTGCAGCCATCCAACTACTCAAAGCAGGGCTGGCCCGTGGCCTGCGCACAATAGTCTATACCCAATCTCGCAAGATGACCGAACTCATCGCCATGTGGGTCAATGATAAGGCCGGTGAATACAAGGACCGCATCAGCGCCTACCGGGCCGGATTCCTGCCCGAGGAGAGACGTGAGATCGAACAGAAGATGTCTTCCGGGGAATTGCTGGCGGTTATTTCAACCAGCGCCCTCGAATTGGGCATAGACATCGGTGGACTCGATCTCTGCATCCTTGTGGGCTATCCCGGCTCAGTCATGGCTACGCTCCAGCGTGGAGGCCGTGTAGGGCGCAGCCAGCGCGAATCAGCTGTCATCCTCATCGGGCAGGAAGACGCCCTCGACCAATATTTCATGCGCAACCCGGACGATTTCTTTTCACGACCTGCGGAAAATGCGGTGCTCAATCCTTACAACCCGGTAATCATGCAGCGCCATCTGGTCTGCGCAGCAGCGGAATTAACCCTGCGCGACAATGACTATCTGCTTCGCGACGAAGAAATCAAACAACGGGTCACCGAGCTTGAAAAGGAAGGGATTCTACTACGCAACAAACGCGGAGATGAAATATACTCCACCCGCAAGCGTCCGCATCGTGATGTATCCCTGCGCGGAGCCGGATCGACCATGCACATTGAAGATTCTGCAAACGGATCGACCATCGGGACCATTGATGAAGTGCGGGCTTACTCCGAGGCACATGAAGGCGCAGTCTACATCCACCGAGGCTCTACCTATGCCATCAAGGAACTAGACCTCGGTGCCAATAAAATCAAGGCTTCCAAGGAACGTGTCGGCTATTACACCAAAGCCCGCAAAAACAAATCCACGGAAATACTCGAAGTCATTTCCCAGAAAAAAGTCTTCGGCATTGTCATGCGCTTCGGAAGACTGCGGGTAACCGAACAGGTCACCGGATATGAAAAACGGGCTGTGAAGGGCGGTAAACTGCTTGGAATAGTTCCTCTGGACATGCCCCCGGTAGTTTTTGAAACCCAAGGGCTATGGATGGAAATTTCACCGGAAATCAAACGCAGAGCCGAAGAAGATTTCATTCACTTCATGGGCGGTATCCATGCCGTGGAACATGCGGCCATCGGCATTACGCCTCTGCTGGTACTCACCGACCGCAATGATTTAGGCGGTATTTCCACGCCCATGCACGAGCAGGTCGATGGTCCAGCTGTATTTATCTACGACGGTATCCCCGGAGGCGCAGGACTGACCATGCAGGCCTTTGCACAGGCCGAAGAACTCCTTGAACGCACCTTACAGGTCATCGTAGACTGTGAATGCGAACTGGGCTGCCCCACCTGTGTGCATTCCCCCAAATGCGGCTCCGGCAACAGGCCCATCGACAAGGCCGCTGCCATCTACGTACTGGAAAACATAGTCAACGGACAACCACCGGAAAAAATAGAGGATTTATCTATGATACTGGTTCCCTTCGGCGAAGATGTAAAAAAGGAAGAAAACTCCAAAGAACCCAAAAGCTTCGGCGTTCTCGATGTGGAAACCCGTCGCTCGGCGCAGGAAGTAGGCGGCTGGAACAAGGCCGAACGCATGGGCATATCCATTGCTGTGCTCTACGATTCCACTGAAGACAAATTTTTCGAATACGAGGAAGAGCAGATCCCGGAAATGATGGAGCGTGTTCAGAAGCTGGACCTGATCATCGGCTTCAACATCGAACGCTTTGACTACAAAGTCCTTTCCGGCATTCACCCCTTTAACTACAAAGGTCTGCCTACTCTTGACCTGCTGCTCAAGGTCTACGAAAGGCTGGGTTACCGTCTCAAGCTGGACAATATTGCTCAAGCCACCCTTGATGCAGCCAAAAGCGCGGACGGTTTACAGGCCCTTGAATGGTGGAAAGAAGGACGTCTGGACCTGATCACCGAATACTGCAAGCAGGACGTGGCCGTGACCCGTGATGTCTACCTGTTTGGCAAAGAGAACGGATACGTGCTATTTACTAATAAAGAGAAAAAGAAAGTGAGATTACCCGTGAGCTGGTAAGAAAAAAGTTGAGGTGTCTATGCTCAGAAAGTTGCTGCTTTATTTAATGGCCCTGTTTTTAATGCTGCTGACCGCATGCAGTCAGCAGGAAGCAACTTTCTACGAACTAAGCTTTGAACATGACAAGATAGTCCTTATTGATTCAAATAAGCCATTCAGCGGAATCTATACCGAATATTACGACTCAGGACACCAATTCCCCAAGAGCCGTATTGTGATTAAGAATGGAGTCATGAACGGCAGGTTCTACCACTACTACCCTGACGGCAAAATGCGTGAGAAGGGCACCAACCGCAACGGCATGATATACGGATACCATTCCCTCTACTGGCCCAACGGCAAGATCAAGCAAAAGTTCTTCGTAGGCCGCGACAAGGCCGGATACAATTACGAGTACTTTGATAACGGCAAGATCCGGGAAATGCGTCATTACAACGAACAGGCCCAGTTAGACGGCAAGTCCTTTACCTTTCACCGTAACGGCAACGTAAAGGATGAGATGAACTACAAGAACGGAAAGCGTGAGGGCCTATTCATCACCAAGGACAAGGCAGGATTTCTGGTTAATGTCTTTGAGTACCGTGATGATGTCTTGCAGGAACGCGCCCGCGAGCATAATGACCTCTCGGATCACACAAAGTATTCTGCCATGACGACTATGTATTATCATTTTTAATGCCTCCGGCGGCTTAAACCCTTTTGCAAAAGGGTTTAAGAATCCCAAAAACATTTAATAAGCTTCGCATTTAGCTTCTAAAAACAACTTTCAAAATAAAAAAGCGCACAACCTTCACAGACTGTGCGCTTTAATTATTTAACAATATATTTACTTTCCTGTAATCTTATATTTCTTCAGCTTATACTGCAAAAGACTCTTGGAGATGCCGAGCATGTCAGCAGCATCGACCTTGACGAAGTTACTGGCCACCAGCGCCCTGCGTACCAATGTAGCTTCGATCTTATCCAATGTATCAGCAAGATTGAGCTTTGCTGGCAGCAAGTCCACCGCACTCTTGAACTGCGCTTCCTCATCCTTGATTTCGGCGGGCAGGTCTTCGGTCTCAATGACTGTGCCGGATGAAAGAACAACACAACGTTCCACAACGTTCTGCAACTGGCGCACGTTTCCGGGCCACTCGTAGGCGGTCATGTAATCCATGGCTGCCGGAGCAAAACCGTCAAATTCCTTATTATTGTCAGCGGAATAGGTAGCAAGGAAATGATCCACGAGGAAAGGAATATCCTCGCGACGCTCACGCAGGGGCGGCATTTCGATGCTGACTACGTTGAGACGGTAATAAAGATCTTCGCGAAACTCACCGTTTTCCACTGCTTCTTTAAGATTCTTGTTAGTAGCAGCAACAATGCGGATGTTCACCTTTATAGGTTCGCCCCCACCTACGCGTTCAATGGTCTTTTCCTGCAACACACGCAGCAGCTTGACCTGCATATCATGGGAAATTTCACCAATTTCATCGAGAAAAAGTGTTCCTTGATCAGCAGCTTCGAAACGTCCACGCTTGCGGGCCACGGCTCCAGTGAATGAGCCTTTTTCATGCCCGAAAAGTTCGCTCTCCAGCACCCCGGCGTTAAAAGCCATGCAGTTGACTGAAACAAAAGGCTTGTCGCAACGCGGTGAAGCCTGATGGATAGCCTGCGCCACCAGTTCCTTACCTGTTCCAGATTCCCCGGTAACCAGTACGGTAGAGCTCCCCGGAGCGGCTTTGCTGATCATGTCAAAGACCTGCAACATGGGTTTGGAACGACCAATAATGTTGCTGGGAGAATAACGATCCTTGATCTGCTCGCGGAGCTGCCTGTTTTCCTGCTGTGCCTTGGCAAACTGAGCAGCCTTGGTCACAGAAAGAAGCAGTTCTTCGTTGGCAAAAGGCTTGGTAATGTAGTCAAAGGCACCTATTTTCATGGCCTCAACAGCAGATTCAATGGAGCCGAAAGCGGTCATGATGATCACCGGGATGTGCGGAAAATTCTTTTTCACATGCTCCAACACATCCTGCCCGGTCAGCTTAGGCATCTTCATGTCAGTGATGACCAGATCAACTTCCGATTCATCAAGGTAAGCCAGCCCTGTTTCCGGGTCGGAAAGAGCAGTAATGGTATAGCCTTCATCTGAAAGCAGAGCTTCCAGAATGAGCAGGTAGTTCTGTTCGTCGTCCAGTATGAGTATATTTGCAGGCATTTTCTAGCAGTCTTTCTTTTCAGGTAAAAATATTTCCAAACGCGCCCCGCCTTCAGGATTGTTCCCGATGCGCAGCTTTCCGTTATGGCTTTCCACAATATTAGTCACAATTGCAAGCCCCAAGCCTGTTCCGTTATCCTTAGTAGTAAAAAACGGGTCTTTAACCTTCTCGATTATCTCAACCGGAAATCCCGGCCCGGAATCAGATACAACCACGCTTATCCCATTCTCTGCTTCATTAATGGAAACATTGATATGCCCATCTTTATCCACAGCCTGCATGGCGTTGCCGATGAGATTATAAAAAGCACGATAGAGCAAATCTTCATCGCCGCAGACCTGATGGCCCGGCAGGTAGTCCCGCTGAAGCTCAATATTGCTTTCACGACATTTGGATTCCAGGAACATGTATATCTTGTCCAGAAGATCAGCCGGATCAAGGGCAGTCATGGCAATCTTACGCGGCCTTGCGTAATCAAGAAAATCGCTAACCGTGCGGCTCAACCGTTTGGTTTCCTCATGAATAGCACCCAGAATCTTAACATTAACCGGGTCGCTTTCCTTCATCCTTTTGAGCAAAAGCTCCGAACTGGAGCGGATAATGCCCAGCGGGTTGCGAATTTCATGGGCTACCCCGGAAACCATACGCCCGATACTGGCCAATTTTTCACTCTGGTTAAGCTCTTTTTCAAACTGTCTGCGTTCCTGCATGCGCTGTTCATTAATAATATCAGCACGGCGAATGATAGCCATGATGGTGGCAAACAGGATAAGCGCCGAAAAACTGGAAGTGAACAGGATCAAACGCTCAAAATTTATAACTGACTGGTAATCCTCGGTAATATCCTGAGTCAGCTCCATCACGCCCATGATTACATTTTCATCAATGTTAAGGCTCTTTTCCGAACGCAGGGGATAAACAATCTTGAGCTGCATTGTTCCGGGACGCATGTGAAAATCAAAAATCAAAGCCAGGGTGGACTTTTTACTAATGAATTCATAGCGCGGTTTTCCGCTGTCTAAAACCTGCTTGATAAACTCACCCGCAAGGTCAACTTTTCCAATATTCTCGGTATCTGTCGAATATGAGACTGTGAGTTCCGGATCATAGATACGCACTTCATTAACCTTGAAGCTGTGCACGGTGGAACGCACCACCTGATCCAAGCGCTCCATCTGTTCCTTATTTTTCAATCCGATACGTCCGTAACCAATAAGTGTAGGCAGGATAAAACGGCGGTAAATCTGGTGGTTCAAGTTCTCAGCCTGCAAGAGGGCGAATTCCTTCTGTTTTTCCAGAAGGGTTTCGTCCGCATGTTTTGCCAAAAAAACAGAAAGTCCAAGACTGCTGGCAATGATAACAATCAGCAAAGTCCAAGAAAGAAGCTTAACAAGCTGGAATGATTTAACTTGCAAATCTTGATGTTGTGAGTCCAAAGATGCCTCCGGGCAGCTTAAATTATGTAGTTATTACTTATAAGCCTTCGGCAGCAAAAGCAAATCGGCCGCCCTATCAAAAAGACGACCGATTCAAATTTAAGTTAAGTTTTGTAATATTTAGAATTCCTGCTCTTCACGCTTTGTATTCAAGAATGAATTGAGGCTGTCTTTTTCTTTCTGCAGTCCATCAGCCCCGAGTCTGGCTTTGGCTAAAAGCTTACCCATCTCTACTGCTGGCTGATCAATGGGATTGATCTCGATCAGCCAGCCGGTAAAAATGGTCGCAGCCATAAGCAAACCCATAAGCCTTCCTGCGGCTTCTTCGGAATCTTCCCCCATCTGCATTTCAACAAGCGGGACTTTATTTGCGGCAAGGGCCATTTTTGTTCCGAGACCTTCAGCATGAATCAGCTCGCCAAAATTTTTACCCTTGAGATAAGCGAAGTTTTCCGGGATGTCCTCCGGGAAGTAAGCACCTTCAGGTAAAGAGGGGCAGGTCAGAAACAGGCAACCTTTGTTGCGCGGACCGTCCAGAAACATCTGATTAACCGAATGCTGGTCCGTGGCCCCGATCGCCGGAAGCGGCTGGCTGCCCTTGCCTTCCTTGCCGAGACTTTCAGCCCAGAGCTGGGCAAACCATTGCCCGAAGCAAGCCCATTGCGGAATATAAGAAAAGAAGATCAGTTCGTTGTAGCCTTCGCTCATTAAACCGGAAGCCCAGCAGGCCATTTTAAATGCCGGATGGCTACTCAATGTATCGCCATTAAGACTAGGTGATGCCAAAGGCGAAAGTACTGCGGAAGCACCTTCTACCAGCGAACGGTAATCGATGCCCATGAACATGGCCGGAAGCAGTCCGACAGCTGAAAGTACGGAATACCTGCCGCCTAGATAATCAGGAACTTCAAGGGTGCGTACGGAAAATTCATCGGCCTGTTCACGCAGAAAACCCTTTTCCTTATCGGTTACAAAAAGGAGGTTGCGGCTCCAGTTGTCACCCAAGTCCTGCTTGAGCTTATCGCGAACAAGGAAATACTGACTGATTGTTTCGATTGTCCCGCCGGATTTGGAGACAACCGCTACCAGAGTCTTTTCAAGGGGAAGTTTTTCGAGGTAGGCATCTAAAGTCTTGGAGCAGACATTGTCCGCAATCCAGAGCCAAGGCCCTTCGTGTCCGGGCTGGTCCTGCTGTGGGAAAAATGCTTTCTGCAAGGCTCTTGCGCCCAGAGCGGAACCACCGATGCCCAGCAGAAGCATATGGTCAAAACTTTTTACGTAATCTTCAAGACCGTCCAGATCGTGAAGCAGGGACGCCATAAAAGGCATGGAGCAGAAAGGAAGCTTGCCTTCGGCAACTTCTCCGCTGAATCTTGCGGCAATGGATGCTGCGGAGTCGCAATGGGATTCAGAATCAAGACGTTCGTACCAGCTGTCGGTCCAATCAAGAATATTAGCAGCCATATTCGATCTCCCTTGGTATGAGTTGCAACCTCTCCCGGAAGTAATTCCGGGAGAGGTTGATTTTTTCATCAATCAAATATGACTATCTTTACTTTCTTTTTATTTTCCCATCAACACTTTGCCGATTTTTTCCAGTGAATTTTTGAGCACTTCATCATCCACAGCGTAAGAGAAGCGGATGCAGCGGTCATCACCGAAAGCAGAACCGGGCACAAGAGCAACTCCGGCTTCTTCCAGAATCTTGGTACACATGGAAGCGGAATCAGGTGTTTCTTCAGTGAAGAAAGTATCCAGAACCGGGAAGAGATAGAAAGCTCCATCCGGTTTCGGGCAGATAACACCGGGCCATGCGGTGATGATGTCGTAAGCAAGGTCACGGCGCCGCTGGAACTTAACGCACATTTCATCAATAAGATCCCACGGACCTTCGAAAGCGGCCAAGGCTGCTTTCTGAGCCATGGTATTTACGTTGGAAGTGGACTGCCCCTGAATCTTGACCATGGCTTTAACCAGATCGGCATGGGCAAGAGTGGTTCCCACACGCCAGCCGGTCATGGCGAAGCTCTTGGAAAGAGCGCCGACAATAGCTACATCTTCAGGGTTCTTTTCCCAGAAGTTAGCAAGGGTGGAATACTGAGCAGGCTTGTAGACCAGACGGTCATAAACTTCATCGGAAACAATAAATATGCCTTTGGACTTGGCCCAGTTTGCGATCTCATCCAGCTGTGCCTGTGGGTAGTGTCCGCCGGTGGGGTTGGAGGGAGTGTTCAGGATCAGCAGTCTGGTCTTTTCAGTACAAGCTGCTTCAAGATCCTTGATCTCAGCCAGAAAACCGGACTCAGCGGTTGTGGGTACGATAACCGGCTTACCTTCAGCCAGCTCGACCATGGCCGGATAACTTACCCAATAGGGAGCAGGAATAAGCACTTCATCACCCGGATCAATGAGGGCCATGAACAGGTTGTATAGAGAATGCTTACCGCCGTTGCTGATAATAGTATTTTCAGCTTCAGCCTTTGCACCATAGAATTTACCGTAATAATTAGCTACAGCTGTACGCAGTTCAGGGAGTCCGGGAACAGCGGTGTAGCGATGAAATCCATCATCAACAGCCTTTTTCATGGCTTCGCAGACATGTTCCGGAGTGGGGGAATCAGGTTCACCAACTGCAAGGCTGACAATTTCCTTACCCTGTGCGCGCAGTTCCTGTGCCTTGGCGTTTACAGCCAGAGTTGCTGACGGTTTAGCCCTCATAAGTCTTTCAGAAATTTTCATATCTCTTTCCTGCTGCTTAAGTTATATGTTAATCCACGGCCATTGACGATATTTAAGCATACACCGTAACTGATCTAATCAAAGTCACAACACTTAATCTAAAGATGCGTCCAAAAGGCGCATAATTGTCAGGATTGTCATTAAGGTCCATGCTCTATTCGGGAACTTAATTGAAAACAGCAAAAACGTAAATCTCTCTGTGGTACATTTCCCACTTTACAACTCTGCTTTTTGACCGTTTACCGAAACAGAGGTCTTAGGAACCGCTTAATATAATGTTTTTTGCAAAACAGCCCCACCCCTGCTACAACCCCAATCGAGGAGTTTAATAATATGATTTACAGATTTTCTATTTTGATCGTCCTGCTGTTGAGTCTTGCTGCCTGCGCGCCCGTAATGATGAAAGGAGAAGTCACTTCCGAAAAAGGAACTTCCCTCGGTGTGGTAGAAATGACCGCTAACAAACGTCCGGAACTGGAAGCATACACTATTAAAGCCCAAATGCCCGATGAAACAATTTTCAACGGCGATATTGGATATCACAAAAGAACCGTCACCCTGTACAGCCATGACGGCGTCAGCATGAAATGCAACTTTGAATTAAAAGACCAACTTAAGGAATTCGAAGGTGGTGGAACAGGTGCCTGTACCACTTCCGACGGCCAGAAACTGACGGTTAAATTCTAGCCCTTTTCCACGGTGAATTAAATGATCCGGCTTAACCGGCTTTCATATAACTTCGGCTCCAACTGGGCACTGAAGGATATATCCCTGCACATTCAGAAAGGGGAATTCATCTTCCTGACCGGACATTCCGGTGCAGGTAAGACTACCCTCATGCGCCTGCTTTACGGCGCCCTGCCCCTGACCCGTGGTCAGGCTAGCGTTGCCGGGTATGACCTGCATAATATCAAGCGCGGTCAGATCCCCATGCTGCGCCGCGAGCTGGGCGTTGTCTTTCAGGATTTCAAAATCCTGCCCAACCGTTCAGTATACGAAAATGTATCCCTCGCCCTGACCGTACGCAGTATGCCCAAAGCAGTTGTTGATAAAAGGGTCCGGGCCATCATCCGCGCCTTAGGCCTTGAAAAGAAAAGTTATTCAAAATGCAGCAGTCTTTCCGGCGGTGAACAGCAGCGGGTAGCCATTGCCCGAGCCATGGTAGTCAATCCCAAACTCATCATTGCCGACGAACCTACCGGAAACCTCGACTTTGAACTTTCCCTGCACCTGATGGATGTATTCAAACAATTCCATACCCACGGAACTACAGTTGTCATGGCCACCCACAGCAGAGAAATCCTGCGCTGCGTTCCTGATGCCAGAATCATCCACCTTGAAGACGGACAACTCAGCGAACCTCCGGAATACCTGACCTCGGAGCTTTGCCCATGTTAGCACTCTTCTTCAGACTCATCGGACGGGGTATCCGCGATCTGGGGTTACATCCTTGGGCAAATATTTTCACCCTTGTAGCTGTGACCATGGTCTCCATCATGGCCGGACTGTTCATGCTCACCCTGCATAACGTCAATCAGGAACTCCTCAAGAGCAAGGGACAGGTTGAAATCCAGATTTTCTGGGCTTCAAACACCCCGGCGGAAGACTACAAAAAACAATGGGCCGACCTGCAAAATATCGAAGGCCTCAAAGACATTCGCACCTTCACCCCGGAAAATGCCCTCAGACAGCTTTCCGAAGCACTCAGCGACAGTGACGATTTTTCATGGCTCGGTAAATCGCGGAATCCCCTTCCGCCTACCGCCCTACTCTCATTTTCTGTTGAACCGGGTGTAGAAAACGAACGTTGGGCCGCAGATTTACTGCATGACCTTAAAGCACTTCCCTTTGTGGACAAGGTGCATTACAATCCCCTGCAGATTGACCTTGCACGAGGCTGGATCAGCCTGACCCAATCCATAGTCTGGCCCATAATAGCCTTTCTCGGACTGATAGTCGCACTGGTTGTTGGAAACACCATGCGCCTCTCGCTCATGACCCGCAAAGACGAAATAGAAATCCTCTATCTCGTGGGCGCCAAGCAATGGTTTATTCGCCTTCCGCTCCTAACCGGAGGGGCACTGCTCGGACTCGTCGGAAGTTCAACAGCCCTAGGTATCCTATACGCTGCCCAGCAACTTTTCACAGATATCCTGAACTTTCCGCCGCTATTCATGAAATTGACCTTCCTGCCCCCTGAACAATGCCTTATACTGGCAGGAACCGTCACCCTGATCGGAATGCTGAGCAGCTTTGTGGCTGTTAAGAATTAATTTAGCCTCCGGCGGCCCTTCGGGGACCAAAGAAACTTTTTGGAAAAAGTTTCTCTGGACTCTTCAAAAACTTTCGTTAGGGCTTCGCCTACTTCAACACAACTAATTGTTTTGCAACAAACAATTACGATATTCAAAGTTATTTCAACTAAAAACTAATAAAAAGTTTAAGGCCCCCGGCAGGGTCCTCGAAGAGCCGCCGGAGGCATACCCATCAGGAGAGAACCACCATGAGAAGTAAAAAAATGACAGGAGGGCTGGAGAAAGCCCCGCACCGTTCCCTGCTTTACGCACTGGGCATGTCCAAGGACGAGGTCAACCGTCCGCTGATCGGTATCTGTAACGCAGCCAACGAGATCATTCCCGGTCACGTACATTTGCACACCATCACTCGTGCGGTAAAAGACGGCGTGCGTCTTGCCGGCGGTGTCCCCATGGAATTTCCTGCCATCGGCGTCTGTGACGGTCTGGCCATGAACCACGCGGGCATGCGTTACTCCCTGCCCAGCCGTGAAATTATTGCCGATTCCATCGAAATCATGGCTACTGCGCATCCCTTTGATGCACTGGTACTCATCCCCAACTGTGATAAAATCGTACCCGGCATGCTCATGGCTGCCCTGCGCCTGAACATTCCGACCATCGTCATAAGCGGCGGTCCCATGCTCGCAGGCCGCAAAGACGGCAAAAAGGTCGACCTGATCACCGTATTCGAAGGTGTCGGTCAGGTTAAGACCGGAAACATGAGCGAAGACGAACTTTCCGTACTCGAACAGAGCGCCTGCCCCACCTGCGGCTCCTGTTCCGGTATGTTCACCGCGAACTCCATGAACTGTCTCTCCGAGACCATCGGTCTGGCCCTTCCCGGCAACGGCACCATACCCGCAGTCATGGCCGAGCGCACCCGTCTTGCCAAAGCAGCTGGTTCCCAGATCATGACCCTGCTCGAAAAAGACATCAAACCGCGCGATATTGTTACCGAGAAAAGCCTCAAAAACGCAGTAACCATGGACATGGCTCTGGGCTGCTCCACCAATACCGTGCTGCACCTGCCCGCTATCTTCAATGAGGCAGGCCTTAAACTGGACCTGACTGTATTTGATGAAATCAGCCGCAATACCCCAAACCTCTGTAAACTTTCCCCGGCCGGTCCCGATCACATCGAAGATCTCAACGCAGCAGGCGGTATTCAGGGTGTAATGGCCGAACTTTCCAAAACAGGCCGCATCGATCTTGATCCGCTGACCGTTACCGGTAAAACCGTTGGTGAAAACCTCAAGGAACTGAACGCAGGAATCAAGGACCACAAAATTGTGCGTCCGGTTGATGATCCTTACTCCAATGAAGGTGGAATCGCTGTTCTGTTCGGTAACATTGCTGAAGACGGCTGCGTAGTTAAGCAGTCCGCAGTGGCACCTGAAATGATGAAACGCACCTGCAACGCCAAGGTCTTCAATTCCGAAGAAGAAGCTGTTGAAGCGATTCTCGGCAACCAGATCATCAAAGGTGACGCTGTAGTTATCCTTTATGAAGGACCTAAAGGCGGTCCCGGTATGCGTGAAATGCTGACCCCCACCTCTGCAATCGCAGGTATGGGACTCGGCGCAGACGTAGCCCTGATCACTGACGGACGTTTTTCCGGCGGTACCCGCGGCGCAGCCATCGGGCACGTTTCCCCAGAAGCAGCTTCCGGCGGCGCAATCGGCCTTG
Organism: Maridesulfovibrio sp.; assembly: GCF_965230075.1. GTDB lineage: Bacteria > Desulfobacterota > Desulfovibrionia > Desulfovibrionales > Desulfovibrionaceae > Maridesulfovibrio. Next base: position 4,395,954 of record NZ_OZ245945.1, read on the forward strand.
TTCAGACTGGCGATGTAATCGAAATCGACATCCCCGGCCGTTCCATCAACGTGAAGCTCGATGAAGCTGAAATGAAAAAACGCCGCGCTGAATTCAAGCCCATTGAAAAGGAAATGCCCTCCGCATTCCTCAAGCGCTACAGCCAGAACGTAACTTCAGCATCAACTGGTGCTATTTATAAAAAATAGTTTCTTCAAAATACTAAAAAAAAGTCCGCAACATCTATTTGATATTGCGGACTTTTTTATTGAAAATAAACTAACGGAGCAGCATCTACTTAAATATAGATTCCAAATCCAAGGTCTTGAAATATTCAATAGTGCTGACCAATCCTTTTTCGAGCTGTATGGTAGGTTCCCAGCCGAGTTCTTTTGCGCGAGTGATATCAGGCTTGCGCTGCTTGGGATCATCTCCGGGCAGAGGCTTGAAAATGAGTTCTGATTTTGATCCGGTGAGTTCGATAACTTTTTCAGCCAACTCGAGAATAGAAAATTCTGTCGGATTACCGAGGTTTACCGGCCCGGTCACTTCATCAGGAGTTGCCATAAGAGTCAGAAAACCTTCAATCATATCGTCTACGTAACAGAATGAACGAGTCTGAGAGCCGTCACCGTAAATTGTGATGGGTTTTCCGAGCAGGGCTTGGGTAATGAAATTTGAAACTACACGACCATCATTGGGATGCATCATTGGACCGTAAGTGTTGAAAATACGGCCTACTTTGATGTTCACTTTGTGCTGACGGTAGTAGTCGAAAAAAAGCGTTTCAGCACAACGCTTCCCTTCATCGTAGCAGGAACGAGGACCGATGGGGTTTACACTCCCAACATATGTTTCAGGCTGCGGATGCACTTCGGGATCGCCATAGACTTCTGATGTGGAGGCCTGAAATATTTTTGCCCTGGTACGCTTGGCAAGGCCGAGCATGTTGATAGCACCATGTACGGAAGTCTTGGTAGTCTGCACTGGGTCATGCTGGTAATGGATCGGTGAGGCAGGACAGGCCAGATTGTAGATTTCGTCAATTTCCAGATAGAGCGGAAAAGTTACATCATGCCGGATTATCTCAAAATTAGGGTTACTCAAAAGATGAGTCACATTGGATTTGGTCCCGGTAAAAAAATTATCCACACAGATCACGTCACACCCTTCAGCAAGCAGACGTTCACAAAGATGTGTGCCCAGAAAACCTGCTCCCCCGGTCACCAGAACCCTTTTCAGTAAGTGCATTTTCAAACTCCTGAATATTCAATTTATCCGCATTCCCTATCTCATTCTCTTCGTTATATAAATCAACTGAGTGCTGAAAGCTACCCGATCATTTATGCACAAATTTATGTTTTAAGCCTGTTCTTTTGAAATAGACAATATTCAAAGCAAATTATACCTTAACCCCGCAAAAACAGTCAGGGAAATGATTTACATATTTTATTAAGCAGAGGGGAAAGAGTTATGTCCAAAGTATATTTCTGGAATTTGCGTACTACACGCAAATCTCCGCATGCTTTGAAAATGAAAAAATTGCTCAAGCAGTCCGGCCTGAATGCTATTATTGATCCGGGTAACCTTGTTGCTCTGAAAGTTCATTTCGGGGAAAGCGGAAACACCGGTTATCTTAATGCACTTAATCTGCGTCCCATCGTGGATTTTCTGAAAAAAGCAGGTGCTAAACCTTTCTTTACTGACACCAGCACCCTTTACGTTGGAGACCGTGGGGAATCCGTTTCTCACGGACTGCTGGCCGCACGTCATGGCTATGATCCCAACGTGGTCGGTGCTCCGGTAATGTTTGCAGACGGTTTGCGCGGTGAATATGAAACCACCATTCCCTATGCAGGCGAACACATCTCTGAAGCACACGTGGGCGGCATGTTCATGGAAACAGACATGATGGTCACCCTCAACCACGTTAAAGGCCACGGCCTTGCCGGCTACGGCGGAGCCATCAAAAATATCGGTATGGGCTGTGCCTCCAAAAAAGGTAAAATGCACATCCATGTTTCCACAGGTCCGCACCTGCACCCTGAAAAATGTACCGGATGCGGGGTTTGCATAACCGAATGTGCTGCCAAGGCACTTGATCTGGATGATGAAGGAAAAATTATCATGGGTGGCAAGTGTACCGGATGCGGACGCTGTTTCCTGTCCTGCCGCTACGGCGCAATCTCCATCGACTGGAAAAGTGATGTTGATATCTTCACCAAGCGTCTCATTGAGTACAACAAAGCCATTCTGGATAACCTCAAGCGTCCGGCCATGCACATCAACTTCCTGATGAACATTACCCCGGACTGTGATTGCCACGGCTATAGCGATGCGCCCATCTGTCCCGATCTCGGAGTTATGATTTCATCCGACCCGGTTGCAGTGGATCAGGCTTCACTTGATATGATCAATGCAGCACCTCCGCTCTACCCCAGCCGGCTTCCTGACGGACTCAGCAAAGGTGATGATAAATTCAAAGCACTTGCACCAGATACCCCGGACTCTTTCGGACTCAAGTATGCTGAGGAAATCGGACTCGGTTCTCGTAACTATAAATTGGTTACTATTTAGCTTAAATAACATGTTCCAAAACATAGGGCGCAGTATCTGCAAAGATACTGCGCCCTTTTTTTTGAACAATTTATCGCTACAAATTGTTTATAACTAATTCTTATTTTTTAGATATTTATCTTAATTATGCACAAAACGAAACGTCAAAATCAGCCATCATTAATTTAACCACTTCCACTGACATCCCCCCCGGGTAACTTCAATTAAGAACATGGCTCCGGTTCTTTTAGTATTATGAATGGGTACTAAATGGGGTTAAATTAATGTTTTGAACAATTTTAAACTACAAATTGTTTACAACTAATCCTTCATTTTCAAGAACTTGCATTAATTCTGCACAATTTGCAGCTACGAAATCAGGCTCCGCTTTCCGGAGCTCTTCCACAGACATACGCCCGGTGGCTACACCTGCAGTCATGGCTCCTGCTCTTTTCCCGGTTTCAATATCCATGGGATGATCGCCGACCATAAGTGCGTTCTCAGGATTCACTCCAATCACTTCAAGAGCTTTGAAAAGATGTTCCGGATGCGGTTTCACGTTTTGAACATCTTCACGGGAAAGGAAACAGCCGGAAAGATTGTTGATCTCCGGGACAAGTTCGCGAACAGCCGAGGCGGTGTTGCGGGTGATGATTCCGGTCTTGATACCGGAATTGCGCAAACCGTTCAGAATATCACAGGTAAATGGAAACAACTTTCCATGGCGGGCTGCTTCAACTTCCATACTGATAATCAAAAAACGGCAGCGGGTATGAAATTCCTTGCCAAGGTCAGGATCTTCTTCCGCAAGGCAGTCGGCAATGAAATCCACCCATTCAAGAGCCGGAACATCCTTTTCCGGCAAAGGATCAAGAAAAGCACTGCCTAAGGCTTTAAGACGTTTCTTCATGTCATCGAAATCGATGGTCAACTCGGCCAGTGTGCCGTCAAAATCAAAAATTATTGCTTCTATTTTTTTCATATTTCGGTAAGTTTTGTACGGTCTTGCTTGCCCAAGTGCCCGCTAGGCGATATAAAATCACAACTTAATCAAGCAGATATTCCGGTTGTGAACATTTTTTCAGGAGTCCAAGTGTCCGGTAAATTTGATGTCATCATTGCAGGGGGAGGTCCTACAGGCTCTACAGCCGCAACCATCCTTGCTGGTAAAGGTTTTAAAGTAGCACTTATTGATAAGGCCGAGTTCCCCAGAAAAAAACTCTGCGGTGGCCTTCTTACTTATAAGGCTACTGAAGTATTGAATAAAATTTTCGACTGTGATGTTGATTGCCTTAAAGATAAAGGCATCATCAATTTTGAGTCACCTGAATATTCCATTAATTACCGCGACTACAACATCCGTGATGCAGAATCATCCATCCCCTTCCGCTTTGTGGATCGGGTGGATTTTGATTACTTCCTTCTGCAAAAAGCCGCAAATGCCGGAGCGCACATATTCACCGGTGAAGAAATCAAGGAATGCAATTATCAGGATGCAGAAGTAAAAACCGCATCAAACAGAATTTTCAAAGGAAAATACCTGCTTGGCGCAGACGGTGTACATTCTACCATCCGCCGTGCAGTGCCTTACAATAAGAAAAAATGGCGCGACGATATGGCTGCGACCATTGAAATAATTTTTGATGAAAAGGATTACCCGCGCAAAGTAACCAAGCCGGAACTCTACATCGGCCATTTGCGAGCCGGATATATATGGGTTTTCCCGGCCAAAGGAAAAGTCGTCACCGGGATCGGTGCGCTCAAACGCTGCACCACTGATTTCAAGAAAACCTACATGGATTTCCTGCGCACGCAAGGTATTGCAAATCCGGAATCCCTGCACATGCAGGGCTATCCGCTGCCTTATGGAAACTTCATGGAAAATCCGTGCTTCGGGCGCACTCTCCTTGCTGGAGACGCCGCAGGTCTGGTGGAACCGCTTTTCGGTGAAGGCATCTTCTACGCCCTGCAGACCGGACGCTACGCAGCTGAATCCATCGCCCGTGGAATAACTGAAAACAAAGCCCCGGATAAATTTTATCTGGAAAGGCTGGAAAAATACGTGTTCCCGGAACTGCGCTACTCCAACCGTTTGCGCTGGACCCTATTCTACTCCCAGCCGCTTTTAAAGCATATGTCGTTCAAAATGATGTTCAAATCCATGCCCAGAATACTGGCTGACATGGTTCACGGAGTGCGATCGTATAAATTTTTATTGAAAAAAGAATGGGATTAAAAAAGGGGTGATGTTCATGAACATCACCCCTCTATAATTTCTACGATTTAATCTGCGATAACAACATACCGCAAAGCATCAACCCACAACCGATCAAGCCTTGTGTGGTCAGTAATTCGCCAAGCAGCAACCATCCGGCAAAGGCCGCAAAAACAGACTCCAAGCTAAGGATAATTGCCGCGTGGGCAGGCTTGGCTTCCTGCTGAGCAACAACCTGCAAAGTATAGGCTACCCCGACAGACATAAGTCCGCCGTAAAGAATGGGCACAATCCCGGCCCAGATTCCAGCAAAAGTCATGGTCTCCAGCGCGAATGCCCCTATAAAACTGAATACGGAACAGGCAACGAACTGCCCTGCCGCGAATTTGACCGGATCAACCTTGCTGGCCAATAATGAAATAACCACAACATGTCCGGCAAAAAAGACCGCACAGATAAGTACCAGCAGGTCACCCATTTCAATATGAAAACTCTCGTTAACGGAAAGCAGATACATACCGATTACCGCCAGCACTGCGCCGATCCACGTGGGTAATCCTGTTTTCTGCTTGAAAAACAGCCCCATAATGGGAACAAAAACAACGTATAACCCAGTGATAAATCCTGCATTACCAGCCGTAGTGTAAACAAGTCCCCATTGCTGGAAAGTCGCCCCCAAAAATAGAGCTCCCCCGGCAATCAAACTACCCTTGATAAAGCTTTTCTTATCAACTTCCTGATAAGTACCGTCTTTCTTCTTTTCGCGGTCTATGCGCTGAATGAGCGGCAACAACGCGGCGGCACCAAGTGCAAAACGGACCGCGTTGAAAGTAAGCGGTCCCATGTAATCCATCCCCACCCGCTGGGCCACAAATGCGGCACCCCAGATAATGGCAGTGATAAGCAGTAAAATATCAGCTTTAAAACTTTTGGTGTTCATAAGTTCCTTTTCAAAAAAATCCGGCAGAAAATATTTTCTGCCGGATTAATAAAGCACTGTTGTTTATAAACTTATTTATTCAGACTCAATCTCTTCTACAGGCTCGGTCAGCAGGAACTCGCCTTTCTGAATCCAATCCTTGAGCTTGTCAGCAATCTCAAGTGAAATGGAATGGCTTGTCAGCGGAACGGTGGGGATATCCTTGCCGTTCAGGTTGATGGAGCCGGACTTGAGTTCTTCAAGGGTCACATGGGCGAGGATATTTCCTACACCGTTGGGATAATCATATCCGTAATCTTTGACAGGCATCTGGATATCAGCATCGGAAACACCGGTGTACCAGGCCATTTCCTCGTTGAGGATGGGAATGGGGATACCGACACCTACAGATGCTGTGCACCCGTAACCGGGGAAACTCAGTCCGCGGAAGTAGCGGGAATCCATCTCAGTCACATTGCTGGACTTGAGCATAAGTGTTCCGGACGGGGTCAGCGGAATACCGCGCTCGTTACGCTGCGGATTCTTCACATGCTGGGTTCCGGCTCCGATAACGTAACCTTTGGCCCCGGCAAGGAATATACGTGTCCCCATACCGATAGTCCTCAGGTACGGATCGTTGAAAAGCGGGGAAAGCTGGCCAGCAGTGGCAAAGTTCACATTACGCTGGTTGGGCTTAAGTGGTCCCATGTAGGTGTAGACGGTCCTGCTAGTCATGTTCACCGCGGCATTGTAGTTCTGGTAGCAGTTGCGCGGGTTAAGGATAGTCACATCCTTGAGATCCTTGAGGGAGACGTCTTTTTCTATTTCACGGCGGGGGTAACAGTCTGTGCCGTAAGCCTTGGCTTTGAGGCGTACGGTTTTACCGGCGATGAGATCTTCGATTACATGCCCTCCACCGTAAGCAAAGCGTCCGGGGTGAACCTTGTTCAGGGGATCATCCTCAGAAGGCTCTGTAACGCCGATAAAAGAGTCTACAGCGGCCACTCCGGCATAACAGGGGACATTGTTCAGCCAGACCTCGGAAGTCTTGATAAGCGGCGGAACCTGCCCGATGTTGAAAAACATGCCTGAAGAGCACATGGGGGAGAAAGTCCCGGTGGTGACTACATCTATCTCTTTGGCTGCTTCAACCTTGCCTTTAGAACGGACGATTTCGACCATTTCTTCAGCATTGACGACTACAGCCTTACCTTTCTTGATACGTTCGTTGATTTCACTGATTGTCTTGTTGACTTCAAAGGTAGTGGCCATTGGAAAGACTCCGTTTGGAATTTGGTTACTGGCAGGCCTGACAAAATTTTCCACAATACGTTCAAAAGTGATTTTCCGGGCAGGGACGCCCTGTGCATTTGAGTGAGAAGTCAGACCAGCAGAGATTGTGGCTTAAATAGCCTCTGATTGCAATTTTATTTTTTTTAGGGGGTAGATATTATTCCGCCGGAGAAAAACGTTTTAAGGGCGAATATGCCTTGGCTTAAGCTATATAATAATGTATAAGAACGTGTGGTTGCGGGGGTTGAGGAACTTCGGATTTTTTTTAGTTTTTTTTATTTTTATTTCAATAACTTAGAACACCCCTAAAAAATAAAATATTCACGTGAAAGAAGCACTGAGAAATCATCTTTTAAATTCATGCTCAGATTCCGAGCTGGCACGCTGGTTTGACCCCATAAATATCGACATCTCCGAAAAGACCGGGGAGGTTGTTGTCACTTTCCCACACGCATTTTTCGGGCAGTGGTTCAAATCAAGCATACAGGATCGTTTCGAAGAGCAGCTGGGCCAGTTTCTGGGCAGTGGATTCTCCATATCCTACTCCAACAACGGCTCAAGCCACAGTTCGGTTCAGGAACAGCCCGTCAGCGTCAAGAAAATCGACTTTCCCTTCGGGCATAACTTTACCTTTGAGAACTTTCTGATCGGCAAAAAGAACTACTTTCCCCTTGCCTCGGCCAAGGAAGTTGCCCGTGGTGACAATGTATCCTTCAATCCCTTTGTCATCTGCGGCAAAAGCGGATCAGGAAAATCCCACCTCTTGAAAGCCATTGCAAATGAAGTCTGCAAAAAGGTGGACCGGGAAAAAGTATTTCTCGGTAACGTTGATGACGTACAGAACATCTACTCTGTTCGTTTCGGTGGGGACGTCATGCGTGCGAGAAATTATTTCTTTGATTTCGAGTACTTCTTCCTAGATGACCTCAGGCAGATCAAGAAATACGAACATCTGCAGCAGGAACTAATCTCCATTTTCAATAATTTTTATGAACATGGAAAACAGATGGTTTTCAGCTGTACAGATAAATTGGCTTCCTACGACTTTTTGAACAAAAACCTGAAATCAAGGCTGGAATGGGGACTCATCGTCACCCTGAAAAGACCTGACCTTGAGATCAGAGCCAAGTATGTTCAAAAGCAGTGCAAACTGAAAAAGCTGCCTTTGAGCAAAGACCAGATCCTGACTCTTTCCCAAAGATTTCAGGACTTCAGATACCTCCAAGGTATCATCATCAAACTTTCAGCATTCCGTGAACTTGTGCGCAAGAACATGGATGACCGTGATTTTGAACACATCCTCAGTAACACGGAAGAAAAGGCTGACGAGACCCTTACACCGGAATATGTGATTGAGTCCGTGGCCTCCCATTTCAACCTCAAACCATCCGACCTTACCGGGAGCAAAAGGCACAAGATGACTGCCCACGCAAGGCAGGTGGCCATGTACCTTTGCAGGGAACTTTTAGGTATCTCCTATCCCGCACTCGGCCGGACATTTGGAGGCAAAGACCACTCGACTGTTCTTTATTCGGTAAAAAAAATACAAGAATTACAAAGAGATGATAGAGTTTTGAAAAGACTGTTGATAGACTTGAAGAATAAGTGTCTTTTGCGTGTCTCAAACTGAACAAGTTCAAAAAGAGTGTAGGTTTGTCACTTAAATGCGACAGGGATTGTGCATAAAAAAACAATAAATTTTAAAGACTTAACAAAGAAAGAAACATAGGAACCAACCTAATAAAAAAAACAAGGAGAATATATATGTATTTAAAGGTGAATAGGGATGAAGTGATCGAAGGATTGCAGAAGTCTGCCAGCATCATTCCCGCCAAAACAGGAGCAGCATATCTGCGCACTATCTGGCTGAAAAGTGATGGTGGAAACCTGCGCATCATGTCCACAGATTCCAATCTGGAATTTTGCGGAACATATCCGGCAGAGATCATGGAAGAGGGCCTTGCTGGGGTACAGGGACGTGCTTTCTATGATCTGGTCCGCAAACTTCCTTCCGGAGAACTGACCATCAAAGCTGATGCTGAAGGTTCTTCCATTCTGGTGGAGCAGGGTTCCAGAAAATACAAGCTGCCTACCAACGATCCCACCTGGTTTCAGAAATTCTCCTCTTTTCCTTCTGAAGGAGCAGTATTCTGGTCCGGTGACTTCCTGCTTGAACTCATTGAAAGAATCTCCTTTTGCATCAGTGATGAGGACAGCATGGAAGCCATTGCCTGCATGAACATTGTACCAGCTGCTGATGAGAATGGTCAGTTTGTGGAAGTATGCGGCCTGAACGGACACCAGTTCGCTCGCCTTAAATTCATCAATGATGACATCCATTCCATTCTTCCTGAAGAAGGCATCCTTATTCAGAAGAAATATCTGGTTGAACTGAAAAAGTGGCTCACTGAAGATGAGATTGAACTCAGCCTCAGTGAAAAACGTCTTTTCTTTAAGACCGCAGACGGCAAGGAAACATTCAGCCTGCCGCTGAGCTACTACCAGTATCCCAACTACAAGAATTTCCTGTCCAAGCTCAATGATGACGATGTGTCACGCATGAAAGTGGATAAATCCGAGCTTTCCATGGCTCTGGACCGTATCTCCATTTTTAACACCGATTCCAACCGTTGCGCTTCCTTCCTCTTTAACCCGGGTGAGCTGGTGCTATTCTCGCAGGGACAGGAAGTAGGTACTGCAACCGAATCCATGGAAATTGAATTCTCCGGTGAAATGGAACGCATTGCTTTCCCCACCAAAAACCTCATTGAGATCCTTGGACACTTCCAGTCCGACAAAATTAACTTCACCCTGACCGGAGCCGAAGCGCCCTGCGGCGTTACCGGCGATGATGACAATGAATACCTTGTTATCGTCATGCCCATGAAGGTTCAGGAAGAGACTTACTACAGCGAGGAAGACGTTTAATGGCTCCCAATCAAGATTACAGCGCGGAATCGATTACGGTCCTTGAGGGACTTGCCGCGGTTAGAAAAAGACCTGCCATGTACATCGGCTCCACCGATATCAGGGGTCTGCACCACCTTGTTTACGAGGTGGTCGATAACTCCATCGATGAAGCCATGGGCGGTTACTGCGACAAGTTCAAGGTAACCCTGCACATGGATAACAGTGTAACCGTATCCGATAACGGCCGCGGTATTCCTGTTGATATCCATCCCAAGAAGAAAAAGCCGGCTCTTGAGATCGTTATGACCGTGCTCCACGCCGGTGGTAAGTTCGATAACGATGCCTATAAAGTTTCCGGCGGTCTGCACGGGGTTGGTGTTTCCTGCGTAAACGCCCTTTCTGAGTCTCTTGAAGCTACAGTTCGACGCGGGGGTAAGATTTACCGCCAAAGTTACGAGAGAGGGGTTCCTACGGGTCCTTTGGAGTGCATTGGTGATGCGGTGACCACCGGTACCACCATCCGCTTTCGTCCTGACGAGGAAATTTTTGAAACCAACCAGTTTGATTTCAATACCCTCAAAAAACGTTTCCGCGAGCTGGCCTACCTGAACAAAGGGCTGATGATCGAGTTCGTTGACGAGCGTTCCAACGAATCCGCCAGCTTTAAGGCTGACGGCGGTATTGTTTCTTTTGTCGAAGATCTGAATAAAGGTCAGACCACAGTAAGTGACATCATTTATGCCGAGTCCGAGACTGACAACGTGATCACTGAACTGGCCGTGCAGTACAACACTGCCTTCAAGGAAAATACCCATACCTTTGCCAACAACATCCGTACTGTTGAGGGCGGAACACACCTGGCAGGTTTTAAGGGTGCCCTGACCCGTGCCATCAATACCTACATCCAGAACTCTGATCTGCCTAAAAAGCTTAAAATCAAGCTTTCCGGTGATGATGTTCGTGAAGGTCTGACCGCGGTAATCAGCGTTAAGCTTCCTGATCCGCAGTTCGAAGGGCAGACCAAGACCAAGCTCGGTAACTCCGAAATGGTCGGTATTGTGTCCGGTATGGTTTACGACAAACTTTCTTCCTATTTTCAGGAGAATCCCAAGGACGCAAAATCCATTGTTGAAAAAGTTGTTGATGCGGCACGTGCAAGGGATGCAGCGCGCAAGGCTCGTGACCTTGTCCGTCGCAAGGGGGCTCTTTCCGACCACTCCCTGCCCGGTAAGCTTGCCGACTGCCAGTCCAAGGACCCCAGCGAAAGTGAACTGTTCATTGTTGAGGGTGACTCCGCGGGTGGTTCTGCAAAGCAGGGCCGTAACCCCAAGCATCAGGCTATCCTGCCCCTGCGCGGTAAGATTCTGAATGTTGAGAAAACCCGTTTTGACAAGATGCTCGGTAACAAGGAAATTCGGGCTCTGATCACTGCCATGGGTATCGGCATCGGTCAGGAAGAGGGCGAGAAGGATTTTGACAAACTGCGTTACCATAAGGTCGTTATCATGACTGACGCGGATGTTGACGGTTCCCACATTCGAACCCTGCTGCTGACTTTCTTTTTCCGTCAGTACGAAGAGCTTATTCAACGCGGCCACCTCTACATTGCGCAGCCGCCTCTGTACCGTATTGCCAAGGGTAAATACGAGAAGTTCATCAAGGATGATTCCGAACTCTATTCCCTGCTTATCCAGAGGGTAGCCAAGGATATCAGCATCAAGACCGAGTGCGGTCAGGAATACCATCAGGAATCCCTGATCGAAATGCTTGATGATATCCGTTTTATCAAAGGAAAAATCGGTGAAGCAGCCAACATGGGTATTTCCGATGCCCTGTTTGCCAAGCTGGTCAGCCTTGATGAGAAGATGACTCCGGAAATGTTCGCTGACAGTGATCCGCAGAATTTCATCTTTAAGATGGAAGAAGCCGGTTACAAGGTCATCATCGAGCGCGAAGAGACAGAAACTGAAGGTGAAGCGCGTGTTTACGTTGTCTTTGAGAACGAAAATGGACACCGCACCAGACTGGCTGTTGAATTCTTCAACTCCAAGCTGTTCCGCAACACCTATGACCGTAACCGCAAGATCGTTGATGAGTGCGACGGTACCGACTTCAAGATCACCCGTGGTGAGAATGAAACTGAAGTCAGCGGTATTTTCAGCCTGCTCGATGGCGTGATGGAAGAAGCCTACAAGGGCATCAACCTCCAGCGGTATAAAGGTCTGGGTGAAATGAACCCCGAGCAGCTCTGGGAAACCACCATGGATCCCGAAAAGAGAACCATGCTGCAGGTGACCATTGAAGACGCATCCGCTGCCAACGACATCTTTGAAGATCTCATGGGTGATAACGTTGAGCCGCGCCGCGAATTTATTGAAAAGAACGCTCTCGCAGTTCAAGAGCTTGATATTTAATTCGGAGAAACAATGTCTCAAATCACAATTGAAGAAGAGCTTAAGAAATCGTACTTAGAGTACTCCTTGAGCGTAATCATCGGCCGTGCGATTCCCGATGTAAGGGACGGGCTGAAGCCTGTACACCGGCGTATCCTTTACGCCATGCACGAGCTTGGTAACACCTACAACAGGTCCTATAAAAAGTCGGCCCGTGTTGTCGGTGACGTAATCGGTAAATATCACCCTCACGGTGACTCAGCTGTTTACGATGCCTTGGTACGTATGGCGCAGGAATTTTCCATGCGCGATCCGCTTGTTGACGGTCAGGGTAACTTCGGTTCCATTGACGGCGACGCTGCAGCGGCTATGCGTTACACCGAAGCAAGGATGTCCAAGCTCAGCTCCGAGTTTCTGGGAGACCTTGAGAAAAAGACTGTCGATTTCCGCGACAACTACGATAACTCATTGCAGGAACCTTCTGTCCTGCCTACTAAGGTGCCCAACCTGCTGCTCAACGGTACTTCCGGTATTGCGGTCGGTATGGCCACCAACATTCCCCCTCATAACCTCGGCGAGCTGATCAACGGTACCGTGCATCTGCTCGACAACCCCGAGTGTGAAATTGAAGACCTCATGGGCCACATCAAGGGGCCTGACTTCCCCACCGGAGCACTTTGCTTCGGCGGTAAAGGGCTTCGTGAAGCTTACCTGACCGGACGCGGCTCCATTAAAATCCGCGGTGTTGTTAACATCGAGGAGAAAAAGAACGGCCGCCAGTCCATCGTCATCACCGAGATTCCTTACGCTTTGAACAAATCCAGCATGGTCGAAAAGATCGCCCAGCTGGTGGGTGAAGGTAAGATCGAAGGCGTATCCGACCTTCGTGATGAATCCGACCGTAAAGGTATCCGTGTTGTTGTTGACCTTAAGAAAGGCGCAATCGCAGATATCATCATCAACTCCCTGTACAAGTTCACCCAGCTGGAACAGAGCTTCGGCATTAACATGATGGCTGTTAACGCCAACCGTCCGCAGCTCATGAACCTGAAGCAGATTCTGGCTGCATTTCTGGAACACCGCCGCGAAGTCATCATCCGCCGGACCCGCTTTGATCTGGATAAATGCGAAAAGCGCGCCCATATTCTTGAAGGTCTGCGTATCGCACTGGATAACATCGATGAAGTTGTTAAAATCATCCGCGGTTCCAAGAACGGTGATGAAGCACGTATCGGTTTGATGGAACGTTTCGAACTGTCCAAGGTTCAGGCTCAGGCTATTCTCGACATGCGATTGCAGAGACTGACCAACCTTGAACATGAAAAGCTGCTTGAAGAGTACGCAGAAATTCTCAAGAAGATTGAATACTTCAAGTCCATTCTTGAAAATGATGAAATACTCAAAGGCGTTATCCGCGACGAGTTGGTTGAGATCAAAGACAACTACGCCACCGAGCGTAAGACCGTGCTTATGGATCACAATCCCGATGATATCGACATTGAAGACCTGATCCCTGATGACGATGCGGTTATAACCCTTTCCAGACGCGGATACATCAAACGTACCCCGCTTTCCAACTACCAGAAGCAGAAGCGCGGCGGTAAAGGTATTGCCGGTGTTCAGACCAAGGACGGAGACTTTATCCACACCTTCCTGACCACCTCGAACCACCAGTACCTGCTGCTGTTCACTTCCAAGGGTAAGATGTTCAAAATCAAGGTTCATCAGGTTCCCGAAGCAAGCCGCATCGCCCGTGGCGCGCATATCGCCAACCTGCTACCCCTTGAAAAGGACGAGACCATTGCCACTGCAATGACCATGCGCGAGTTCGAAGAGGAGTGTTTCTTCCTGTTCGTAACCAAGAACGGCATGATCAAGCGGTCCTCCATTGCTCTGTACCGCAACTGCCGCCAGTCCGGTATCCGCGCAGTAGCCCTGAAAGACGGTGATGAACTGATTACCGTAAAAGAGGTCAGCGCTGATTCTGAAGCTGTACTGGTTACCAGAAACGGTACCTCCATCCGCTTTAGCTGTCAGGATGCAAGAGCTATGGGCCGCGTAGCCAGCGGTGTTAAGGGTATTGCCCTGCGCCCCGGCGACGAGGTTGTTTCCGGCGTTGTGACCGGCGATGAAGAGCGCGTTCAGCTGCTGACCATCTCCGAAGGCGGTTACGGTAAGCGTACCGATATTGAACAGCACCGCATTCAGACCCGTGGCGGTAAGGGGATCATCAGCATGAGGGTGACCACCAAGACCGGCAAGGTGCTTGGTTCAATCATGGTTTCCCCTGATGATGAAGTTGTCCTGCTGACCTCCGGTAACAAGATCATCCGCATGGGTGTCAAAGATGTTTCCCTTGTTGGCCGTGCCACTCAGGGGGTTCGTCTTGTACGCATGGATGACGGTGACCATGTTGTCGGTTTTGACCTTGTTCAAGATGCGGCTGAAGAGCCAGCTTCCGAACCTGAAGGCGAAGAATCCGAATAATGAAGAGATTCTTGATTATATTAATCGCATCCCTGCTGCTTATGGCGCAGGGATGCGATAAACCTAACGACAACAGATCAGAAGTTATCGATAAGGCTAGGTCTAGTTTTATTAGCGGCTTTTACAGTGATTCGGAAAAAGGGTTCGAAAGATACCTGCAGGATAACCCGCAGGGCGAGCATCGTTTTGAAGCCTGGAATTATCTGGTAAAAATTGCTGCTGAAGTTCGTCATGACAGCGAGCGCGGTGCCGCTATTCTTGAGGCCATGTATCTAGAATTCGGCCATAAACCTGATATAGCCTCAAAGTTGAAGCTGCAACTGGCTGAAATGTATATTCGTACCGGGCAGTACAAAGCTGCTGTTGAGGCTCTTGAAAAGAGTCTTGAATATGCGGACCAGACACAAGAGCAGCTTGATTCAAAGCGGACCCTGCTTGCCGAAACTTTTTGCAAGCTCAGGAATTATGATCTCGCCATTTATACATACAACGACATAGCAAAAACTACTGATGATCCGGCCACCAAAGCCCGGGCTATTTTTGAAATGGCCCATACATTGACTCTTATTCAGGCCTGGGAAAGGGCGGAATCAGAGTTGGAGAAGCTGCTCAAAATGGACGGTGTTCCTGAGAGTATCCAAGCCGAAGCAACATTCATGCTGGCTGATATCTATGAAGACAGGCATGAATACAAACAGGCCGCAGAGTTGCTGGAAGAGATTGTCGATACCTACCCCAATCCATACGCAGTCAGGTATAAACTCGATTATTTGAAGAAGAAATTTTAATGATCGGAAGTTTTGAACTTGTAAGGCCTGCTTGCAAGTTCAAAATGTTCCAAAAACTGCTCAACTCGTTTAGATCACAATTCCCAATCCCTTCGCAATAAACCCACCTAAAACCGAAACAACCTCTGAACGGTTTCTCGGCTTAAATCTCAAGTCTATATAGACAGATTTTATGGGCGGTAATCCGTCTGAGGGCAGGGCATGTCTGCATCCTTTGGCTGTTGTGTCTTTGGTGACCACAGCTATTGCCAATCCTCCCTGAACTGCGGCAAGTAACCCGGCCAGACTGGGGCTGCCGTATGCAATGCGGTATTTACGACTTGCTTTTTCAAGAGCTTTCAAACCGTTTTCCCGGTAACAGCAAACCGGATGGAAAAGGGCTAAAGGCAGTTCTTTTAGCCCTGAAGGGTCCATTCTTTCCGGCAGAATCCATGTCAATTCCAATGGAGCAGAAAATTTAGTTTTGACATTATCGGTTGCAATAACCAGATCGAGTTGTCCATTATCCAGCATTTTGCTTAAGTTCGGGGTGTCATCACAAAAAACATCAACTTGGACCTGTGGATGGTTTACGGAAAATTCCCGCAGTATACCGGGGAGATGTTTCATGGCGTAATCGTCAGGTGCTCCCAAGCGAACCTTGCCATGAAGTTTTGGTCCGGATACAGCCGTAAGGGCCTCATCGTGCAGTTCAAGTATCTTGGCTGAATAGCGGTAAAGAATTTCACCTTCGGCGGTAAGGCTGACCCCTCTTCCGTCCCTCTTGAAAAGTAGGCATTGCAGGTCTTCTTCCAGTTTTTTCATCTGCATGCTTACTGCGGCCTGTGTTTTATGTACAAGGCTGGCAGTGCGGGTAAAGCTGCCTGTGTCAGCTGCTACTAAAAATGAGCGAAGCAGGTCCGGAGTCAGTTGTGCAGTTTTTGCGATATCAAGCATTTTTATGTCTTAGATAAAAAACATTAGTTTGTCTAATGTTCGTGGTTCAGTCACTATCTTCACAGGCAAGAAGTTAAATCCAAAAACAAGGAGATAAAAAATGGCTGAAAAACAAGTAGAAATTCATACTCAGATTGGCGAGAACTGGGCAACTTACAACAAACTGATGCCCGAAGTAGGAGATCTTTATGACCAGTTTCACGGTGAAATCTACAAAGACGGTAGCGTGAAGGCTAAAGAGAAAAGGCTGATGGCTGTGGTGGGTGCACTGGTCAGCGGGTGTCGGGCCTGCATGCTTTACCAGACTGAAGAGGCTCTGAATCTTGGCGCTACTGTTGATGAAATTCTCGAAACATGCGCTGTGGCTATTTCCCTTGGTGGTACAATGGCTGCCGGGGAAGCAACCCATATCATGGGATTCCTTAAAGAGTTGGGAAAGATTGATTAGAGTTGAGGCGCTATCGCGCTTTTGATGAAATGATTTTGCCTCCGGCGGCTTAAACCCTTTGAAAAGGGTTCAAGAATCCCAAACTATTTTTAATAGGCTTTGCTGTTTCGTATTAATAAAATATTTAAAAAGTCGGCTCCGCAAGGAACCGACTTTTTTGTTTATTCTTCAAAATCATAAACTGTGTAGCTGCTCATCAATTCCAGCATGATGTAGGTGCTGGCATTTTCCCTGATACATGTGGCCGCATCAATAATCATCTTTAGCTTAATTCCAAATTCATCCAGAATCGATTTTTTGCGCACTTTGATGATTCTATTAGCGTATTTTGGATTCATATTAGATGAAGTTATCGATAGCCCTTTTGTGAAATAATAATTATTTGATGAGCGAATAAGCTTTTCGATGCCATGCATGTCGTATTCGTCATGAATCAGTTTAAGCTTGAAAAGACTCATGGCAATATCCTCTGCCGGAAGCTCATCTTTTACTGCCGGGATGAGTAGCAGGGGACCGTTTTTAAGGAGTTTGTCCTGCATGGAATTATCTTCAGGAAAATGGTCGGCCAATCTTGCGGCGAAGTCACGGTCATTTTTTTTGTCCAGCAGTTCCAGCAGAAATTCTTCAATCAGATTTAGGCGCAGTTCGTATTCACGAAATGTTGATACGCGCAGTCCTTCAGCTTTGTCGCTGAATTCACTTTTTCTGAGATCATCAATGGTATGGGCAAAAATTTCAGCACTGAATTCATCTTCAAGTCTTTTGAGGACAATGTTTTCGGCTTGTGCCTTTTGTCCGAAAAGAGATTTGATATTCTTGGCGGCAAGATTCCACCATGAAATTAAATCATGAATGTCATTGTGATAAAAATTAAATCTGGGAAGAGTGTCTGAGAAGTCAGATAACTCTCCGGAAGTATTCAGAATTGATTCATCAAGGCATATTGTGGGGACTTGAATCCTGCCATCTTCTTTTAGTTCCTGAACCCGGTCCATTAAGTCTTCGCAGGTCTTTTCAAAACGGGAAAAAGGTATCTCTAACTCTCCGTTTTCAAAATCATTAATTATCTTATTTATCCGCACAGCACGGACCATATTGAAATTCTCTAATACCTTTAGGCGGGTGTTCTCCGAGAGGAGAATAATGATTTTAGCTGCGGTGGCGTTGTTAATTTCACGGCTGAAGATTTCCTGCAAACAGAAGTCAGGAAGCAGGCCGAGTGAATCGAGCTTGTACTGTTTATTGAGTGATGAAATTTCAGCCATAATGTTTTGCCCTGACGAAGACGCGAAGCGTATTGAAAGGTTTTGAAAAGGGGAGTCCAGAGGGGAAAAACTTTTGCAAAAGTTTTTCCCCTCTGGTCGCCGAAGGCAATATTAAAGTACAGGCAGATAGGTTGAGATTTCGTACTCAGTTACCTGAGTGCGGTATTTATCCCATTCCTTGATCTTGTTCCTGTAGAGGTTGCTGTGAATATGTTCGCCAAGGCATTCCTTGACCACTTCACCGTTTTTCATGGCCACGGCTGCTTCGTAAAGGTTGCCGGGCAGGGCGGTGATACCGTGTTCTGCAAGGGTAGGGCCGTCCATGGCGAAGATATTTTCTTCGATAGGTGCAGGCAGTTCGTAAGCTTCGTCGATACCCTTGAGACCGGCCTGCAGCATTACTGCAAAGCAGAGATAGGGATTGGCTGCCGGATCAGGACAACGCAGTTCCATTCTGGTGGCGTTTTCCTTGCCGGGTTTATACATGGGTACCCTGACCAGTGTGGAGCGGTTCTTACGGGCCCATGAAACATATACTGGTGCTTCATAACCGGGAACCAGACGCTTGTATGAGTTTACCCACTGGTTGGTAACGCAGGTCATTTCCGGGGCATGCTTTAGAATACCGGCAATGTAGCTCTTACCTTCAGGGCTGAGATGGTATTCATCATTGGCATCGAAAAATACGTTACGGCCGTTTTTGAACAGGGACTGGTGCACGTGCATGCCGGAGCCGTTTTCACCGAAGATGGGCTTGGGCATGAAGGTGGCGTAGATACCGTGTTTTCGGGCCACTTCCTTGACTATAACCCGGTAAGTCATGGCGGTATCAGCCATGCGCATACCTTCAGCATAACGCAGGTCGATTTCATGCTGGCTGGGGGCAACTTCGTGGTGGCTGTATTCTACATCATAGCCCATCTGTTCGAGTGAAAAGATGATGTCTCGGCGTACATCGTTACCGAGATCCAGCGGCGGAGCGTCAAAGTAGCCGCCACGGTCAATGATTTTGGTGCCTTTTTCATCCTGAAAGAGGAAGAACTCAAGCTCGGGGCCTACATAGTAGGTGTAACCACGCTCAGCAGCCTTATCGAGAGTCTTTTTGAGTACCCAGCGGCTGTCGCCTTCATAGGGCGTTCCATCAGGATTCTGGATGTCGCAGAACATGCGGGCTACAGGGCGTTCTGTGGGGCGCCATGAGCAGAGCTGGAAGGTTGTGGGATCAGGGATGGCAATCATGTCCGATTCTTCAATACGGGTAAAACCGAGGATTGAAGAACCGTCAAAGCCCATACCTTCTTCAAAGGAAGCTTCAAGTTCCTTTGGTGTTATCTGGAAACTTTTCAGAGTTCCGAGAATGTCCACAAACCAGAACTGTACGAAACTTATATTGTAGTCACGTACAGCTTTCAGAACATCGTCAGCATTTTTGCAGTTAAAGATTGGCGCAGTCACAGTGGTTTCCTCCTTAAAAAAGAAGTTTTAAAACAACCCCGGTAAAACAGGATAGTTTTTGATATTGTTGAAAATAATTGTGCCAGATTATTTAATATCAGGCTGATAATAGCTGATTATGGATTCTTTTTGCAAACAGTATCCGCACAATTTTCCAGAAATCAGATCGAATCAATCAAGTCCCGTACTTCCTTGAAGAAGGAAAGAATATCTGCATGGTTGCGAGATTCAGAATTAATATCCAACTTGTTGAAGAAAGATACAATATTTCCTTTGGGGGTCTTGGTCATGCTGAAGTGAAGCTCGTAGAGAGGACCTTCAGATGATTTGACAGCCAGTACCCAGTCCCGGCCTTCTTTGTGCCAAACTCTAGAGGCTCCTTCGAGCTTGCGGGTGCTGACCAGATAGACCAGCTCCTGCAATGTGAAAGGGTGTCCCGGCTTACCGGGCAGGCCTAGAAATTCACCGTTTTCAGAGTGGATAACCACCGGGAGTTCCAGAAAATCAGCTTCAGGTTCAATAGCTGAAGTGTCAGCATCAAAAGAATATGAGTCTTCCTGACCGTTATCTTTCTTGATGGTCACAACCTTTTTGGCTGTGATTCTTTCAGGTTGCTGCAATCCACCGGAGCTGGCCAGTATATCTTTGATTTCCTGCAGTAGCTCAGTTGTTTCTGCCGGGGATTCACTTTGGGCCTGCACCAGTTCTTTAAGGGATTTTTCCATGCGCGCAAGGCGTTGCTCCGCTTTTGCCTGAGCTGTAACCAGTGCAGCAAGGCCATTCATCATCTGAGAGGTTGTTTTAGCCAGCTTTTCGAATTCATCATTGTTAATTTGTGAATCCGACTTGGTTTCCGATAACTGATGATTTTCTTTAACCGACTCAAATTCTGTTAAAAGTTTGTCGCGAATCTGCTTTACCGATAAATTTTTGTTAAAGAGATCACGGATGCGCAGGCAGAGTTTGTCAGCTCCTTTTCTGAAGCGCAGGGGTTTGCCGTGTCCGACAATGAAAAAGAATTCGGGAAATTTTTTACGATAACTCTTGATGGTGGTGACTGATACTCCGGTAATGGAGGAAAGGTTCCGGTGGGTGAATGTTTCGGCAGTCATTTTAAGTTGTCCTGTATAATTTTTATTGATC
The DNA here is from genome assembly GCF_965230075.1 of Maridesulfovibrio sp. Classification (GTDB taxonomy): domain Bacteria; phylum Desulfobacterota; class Desulfovibrionia; order Desulfovibrionales; family Desulfovibrionaceae; genus Maridesulfovibrio. The sequence continues at coordinate 4,416,741 of NZ_OZ245945.1, forward strand.
CGTCAGCTTGCAGATCAATGTTTATCTACTGAATCGTCATAAAATAATTCCAATATATCTAGTGAATAGTAATTGGATTTAGTTATCGATAACTTTAATCGTCAGTGAGGTCAACAAGGTAAAAAAATAGAACGGCTGCAGTCATGGTAAAAGCAGCCGTTCTAAGCAACAGAGGTCATGAGATAACCTTACTCAGGAATGTGAGTGGAGTATTAATCCCTGAGAGACATCAGAATAATCCCCCTTCGGATTGAATAGCAATGTTAAAATTTAAATCAGATGTTAAGTTTATTTAAGGTAATGCTCTAGTTTTTTATTTATGGAGTAAAAATAATTTTTAGTTATCGATAAGTATTTATGGAAAATGTCAGTTTTGAAATCTGGTCAGCAGGGAAATGATGAAAAGAACAACCAGAGCGGCCATGAGGATGGTATTGATATTGATGCCGCCTTTGATTTTTTGCTTTTTGCGGTACCCGAATATCAGGATCAGGATTGCTATGAAGAGAAGAAGCTTGAACATACGAGTCTGCTGGATTTAAATCGTTTTGTAGTGTGGACAATGTTTAAATCGTCTTGTGGAAAAAAGCAAAGTAATATGCCGTCTCCATAAAGTTTGATTAGCAGCTATATTTGAATTATTATATTAAAATTAATAGGTGCGAGTTTGTATCACTAAAATATAGTCGGAGCGCTATGATCATGACTTGGAAAAAATGTGCAGTAATTGTTTTTATGTGCATCTTGTTATCTTCTCTGTCTTCACTCTCAGCGCAAGCATCCAGCATGCATCAACTTATTGAGCAGCATTTATTGGGAGACAAACCTCAGTTGTTTCAATGCCCTTCGGGAACTTCTTTGCATCGAATGAAGAGTGATTCCAAATTTTATTGCATTAGAATTAACTATTCGAGCAGCAATTATTGCCCTTCTGGACAAGAGGAAGTTTTTCTTATTCAAAGAAATAGATTAATTCCGGTTTGCGTTAAACAATTTCGAAATTGATAGTTTGGGTCTAGTAAAATCCACAAAAAAACGGGACAACAGCGATTGCCATTGTCCCGTTTTTATTTTGAGTAATTGTTGTTGCTAGATAACTTTATTCAGCGGGTACTCGATGATTCCCTCTGCTCCCATGTCGATGAGTTCTGGGATGAGTTCGCGGACAACCACTTCTTCGACCATGATTTCAACAGATACCCATTCGGGATCGGAAAGATCGGATACAGTGGGGGAATTCAGGCTGGGCATGACCTTCATGGCTTTTTCAAGAGAAGCCTTGGGCATGTTCATTTTAAGGCCGACCATCTTTTCAGCCCGCAGCGCACCTTGGAGGAGCAGGTTGATATTTTCGATTTTTTTGCGTTTCCATGGATCGTTCCAGGCGTCCTTGTTGACGATGAAGACGGTGTTGGTGGACATGACTTCGTCAATTACACGCAGGCCGTGGGCCTTGATGGTGGTTCCGGTTTCAGTAACTTCGACGATGGCATCGCAGAGTCCTTCGACAACTTTTGCTTCAGTGGCACCCCAAGAGTAGAAAACGTCTACGGGGATGTTCTTGGATTCGAAGTATTCTTTGGTGGCGCCGAGAAGTTCAGTGGCGATTTTTTTTCCGGCAAGGTCTTCAGGTTTTTTGTAGGGAGAGTCTCCGGAAACCGCTAGAATCCAGCGGGCAGGTCGGTTGCTGACTTTGGAATAGACGAGGCTGGAAATTTCTACAACATCGGATTTGTTTTCAAGAACCCAGTCTCTTCCGGCAAGTCCGCAGTCCAGAACTCCGTCTTCAATATAGCGGGATACTTCCTGTACCCGGCACATGGAGATATTCAGCTCTTCATCGTTAACATCAGGAAAATAGTTTCTGTGGTGCAGGTTGATCTTCCAGCCGGACTTGGCGAAGAGTTTGATTGTTGAATCCTGCAGGGAACCTTTGGGCAGTCCGATTTTAAGTTGTTTGGACATTATTTATATACCTCCTTGGGGTCAAAAACCATGGGCGAACATTCAATTACTTCGCCATCCTTAAGTTCACGATAAAAACAGCTTCTGTATCCTTTGTGGCAGGCTGCGCCGCCGATCTGGTCCACGAGCAGGACAAGGGTATCCTCATCACAATCAATCTTGATGGATTTGATTTTCTGCACATGACCGGATGTTCCGCCTTTATGCCAGAGGGTGTTGCGGCTTCTGCTCCAGTAATGGGCATCACCGGTTTCAAGCGTCTTATTCCATGCTTCTTCATTCATGTAAGCCATCATTAGGACTTCGCCTGTTTCAGCATCCTGCGCGATGGCCGGTACCAGACCGTTCATTTTTTCAAAGTCGGGCTTGATCATACAATCCTCTGTTTAGCGGGGCTTTGCAGCCTCATGTAATTAGATGAAAAGGGATTTGTTATCCCGCCAATTGCCTTATATTGAAATTTCCCGTGAGCCAAAAAAAAGCGCCGTCTGATCTCAGGCGGCGCTTTTAAGTATGTGTAAGGAAATATCTGCGTTATTTATCGCTTTTTCCCTGGCACTCCTTGCAGACGCCGAAAAGATACATCTCATGATGGGTAAGTTCGAAACCGTACTTCTTAGCAAGTTCTTCCTGTAGATGTTCGATTTCGTTGTCCACAGCTTCGATGGTCTTACCGCAACGTTCGCAAACGAGATGGTCATGATGCTCATGACCGTACTTATGCTCATAGCGGATGACTCCGTCGTTGAAGTCGACGGATTTGGCAATGCCGGAGTCAGCAAGTAGTTTAAGGGTACGGTAAACAGTGGCCTGTCCGATGGATGAATCTTCTGTACGGACAAGGTTGTACAGTTCTTCTGAAGAAATATGGCCTTCCTCAGCAAGGAACACTTCCAGAATTGTCCTGCGCTGGGGGGTCATCTTAAGTCTCTGACGGGTCAGATATTCAGTAAATATGTCCTGTGCTGATTTCATTAAACTGTATCCAAAAAATTTATGATTACCTTGAGAATACAGTTCACTTACATTGAATTGAAGACCGATGTCAATTGATCATTGCTCATATTTATTCCTAGGAGTATGAATATCGCAAAAAAGTGACGAAATTATGTCCTGATCATGAATTATTACAATTTTCAGGTCTGTTTCGTTTCGCCCTTTGCGGGGATCGATAATACTAAACCAAGGAGCTATGCAAAATGGAACTGGAAAAATTTATTTCTGAATGGACTGAAGATCCTGCCGGCGTGAAAGATGTTTTTGTTGAATTCAAGCAGATTCTCGAATCTCTCGATAATACTGAGATTGAATTCCATGCCCGTCCCGGTGTTACCTATTCCATGCGCGGAGTTAAGAAAGGTCAGGACAAATGGCCTCTTTTCGCAATGGTGGATGTTATTGATGATGATCCCGCCAACCGCTGGCTTTCCGTTTGCTTTTTCGGTGATTGTATCAATGACCCTGACGAGCTTGGCGACTTTGTTCCCGGTGGGCTCCTTGGTCAGGATGGACATTGCTTTGATGCTGATGACGCTGAACCCAAGGAATATATTGCTGCCAGAATTAAGGAAGCACATTCAAATCAGTAAGCCAGATAATGATGTAATTCTTAGCGGGTTTCAGTGTAGCTGGAGCCCGCTTTTCCATTTATAATCTTACTTTAACTAATTTCCATATACATACATTCCTGTTATGGTGTTGCTGCTTTAATGAATATTATTCGTTAGTATTATATACCGGACACAATATGCAGGAGTTCCTATGAGCAAAGCACAAGTTGTGAGCAAGGATAGTGAGCCAAGAATTGATAAGATGCTCCAGCCTTTCTATGAGTTCGTTAAGGTCGAATCTTCCGGTGGGTTGGTGCTGATCATAGCAACAATTATTGCTCTGATCTGGGCCAATTCTCCCTGGGGGCATTTGTACGAAGCTTTTAAGAATATGCCGCTTATTGTCGGCGCTGGAGATTTTGTTCTTTCAAAGCCCGCAATTCTCTGGATCAATGACGGCTTGATGGCAGTGTTCTTTTTTTTGGTCGGCCTTGAGATCAAACGAGAAATTCTTGTCGGTGAACTCAATTCCTTCAGACAGGCTTCATTGCCGATTTTTGCGGCTATCGGCGGTATGGTTGTTCCGGCGCTTGTTTACGTTTTTTTCAATATGGGGACACCTTCTGCTGACGGCTGGGGAATCCCCATGGCTACGGATATCGCCTTTTCTCTGGGGGTGCTTTCAATGCTCGGTGACCGAGTTCCGCTGAGCCTTAAGGTTTTCCTTACAGCAGTCGCCATTGTAGATGACATCGGCGCAATACTTGTTATCGCGATTTTTTATTCTTCGGGTATCTCGCTTTGGATTATCGGGCTGGGAATGCTCTTCTTTCTGTGCATGATGGTACTGAACCGTCTTGGAGTTCGCCATCCGCTCCCATATCTGTTTTTGGGAGCCCTGATGTGGTTGGCTTTTCTTAAAAGCGGTGTCCACGCTACAGTAGCCGGGGTTTTGGCTGCCATGACTATTCCCGCCTCTACAAGGATTTGTTGTACTGATTTTACCATTCCCATGCGTAACCATATTACTGAATATGAAATGGGCGGGGATAAAAACAGGGTAACTCTTTCCAATAAGCAAATGCTTTCAGCCCTCGGTAATATGAATAGGGATGTGCTTATGGCCAGCCCGCCTTTGAAGAGGATTGAACATAACCTGCATTACTGGGTTGCTTTCGGGATTATGCCTGTTTTCGCCCTTGCAAATGCGGGTATAAACTTCAGCGGCGAAGGTGGAGGAATTGATATTTTCCATCCGGTAAGCCTTGGTATCTTCTTCGGCTTAATCGTGGGGAAAGTCATAGGAATATGTTTTGCCAGTTGGGTAGCCGTGAAGAGCGGAATAGCTGAAATGCCGAGAACGTTAGTTCCCGGTCATTTTGTCGGGGCGGCATTGTTGGCGGGGATAGGTTTTACCATGTCTATTTTTATTACCACCCTTGCCTGGGATGCTTCTTCTCCTTTCATTGTTGATGCCAAGTTCAGTATTCTTGCAGCTTCTGTTGTCGCCGGAATTCTGGGATTTATTGTGTTGAGAAGTTGCCCTCTGGCTGTAGGGTGTGAAGATTAGGTTCGCTATTTTTAGTTATGCGTGAAACAAAGATTGTTTTTTTTAAATATACAGCGGTTGTGCTCGGTTTATTCCTGACTCTGGATATCTTTATTCAATATCAGCTTTATCAGCGGTATAGGAATGACCAGAAATTGTCAGTCTACCATCAGGCTGCAGCAATTCGCGCCCAGCTTGAGAAGGAAGTAAACAGCAATCTTTTGTTGATTCAGGGCTTGGCAGACTATGTTTCTTACCATCCTGAATTTCGCACAAGTGAGTTGGAGAGTTATTGTCAGGGAATGCTTTTCCGCTCAAAGCTGATCAAGAGTATCGGTGTAGCTCCTGATTATGTCGTTAAATATGTCTATCCGTTTGATGGTAATGAGGCTGTAATAGGTTTTGATTACAGGTTTTCACCAGAGCAGTGGGAAAAGGTGAAAGAGGTTCATGATTCCGGTAAAATGGTTGTTGCCGGGCCGCTCAATCTGGTTCAAGGCGGGAGAGGATTGATAGGGCGTGCTCCTGTTTTCGTACGTTCCAATGAATATTTTTGGGGAATTGTTTCTGCGGTTATAGATTTAGATGAGCTTTTAGTTAACGCCGGACTATCAAATCTTCCGAATCTTGATGTTGCTATTCGCGGTGTGGATGCCAAGGGGGTAGACGGTACTGTCTTTTATGGAGATTCCAAGCTGTTCGATTCGGGTAACAGCCCGGTTATCATGCAGGTTGTCCTTTCATCCGGATCTTGGAAGATTGCCGCCATGCCTTTTGGAGGCTGGGGAGTAATACCACCCGGGTCAATTGTTCTGCATGCAATTCTATTTCTGCTCGCCCTTAGTATTTGTTTTACCATTTATAAAATTATTACCAAGAATGCTGAGGTTGAAATGGTAAAAACCAACCTCAGTGAAGCACAGTCCATTGCCCACCTTGGCAACTGGTCTATGGATTTGCTGACTGGAAAAATCTGGTGGTCAAATGAGACATATCATATTTTTGGATTGACCAAGGGCGAATATACTCCTTCAAAAAGAGGTTTTTTTAGCGGATTAGTTCATCATAAAGATCGAAAGGCTGTTAATGATAGCTATATTGAGTCAATGAGAAGTGGAGAGCCTTATTCGCTGGACCACAGGATTGTACGTCCCGATGGGGAGATACGATATGTTTCTGAGCGAGGTAGGTTTAGCTACAATGATGATGGTAATCCTATCCGGGCATATGGAACAGTCCATGATATTACTGAGCGTAAATTGATCGAAGAGGAGCTTAGGGAAAGTAAAACCCGTTTTGACCATGTGACTAATAAGTTGAGTAACAAGCTTGTCTTCTTTTCCCACACCATCAATGGCAAATTTATCCGCTTAAGTGAGGGGATTACTTATTTAGGGTATGGTTCACCTGAATCAGGATTGGGACATAGTTGGACTGAACTCTTTGATTTTACGCCTGAATCCGTTGCGTTGGCGGAGGAGAATAATGCCCGGGTTATTTCCGGTGAGCTTGAATCAACTGAGTACGAAATGAAATTTACAACTCCTGATGGGCAAGAGCGGTGTATGTCCGTTTATGCTTACCTGGCTTATGATTTTGAGCTCGAAACAAATGTTGTTGAGGGAGTTGTTCTGGATATTACTGAGAGAAAAGCTTGGGAAGAAAGGTTGAAAATTTTGACCCGGGCAATTGAGAATGCTCCAGTATCAGTTGTAATTACCGACACTAAAGGAGTAATTACTTATGTTAATCCGTATTTCTGCAAGCAGACCGGTTATTCAAAAAAGGAAGCTGTTGGTGAAACTCCGCGTATTTTAAGGTCCGGCGAGCATGATGAGTCCTTTTACAAGGACATGTGGGAAACTTTAGTCGGTGGAAGGACATGGCGCGGAGAGATTGTTAACAGAAAGAAAAACGGTTCGTTTTATTGGGAATTAGCCTCTATTTCACCTGTTTATAATGAAAAAGGTGAAGTTGTCAGTTATGTTGCGGTAAAGGATAATATAAACGACCAGAAGGAACTTGAACGTCTCAAGTCCGATGTTGATTTGATCATGCGTCATGATTTGAAAACCCCGCTAAATGGTATTATCGGTCTTCCGGGCTTGCTGCGGATGGATGACAACCTGACAGAGCAGCAGCATGAATTGCTTAAAACAATTGAGAATTCCGGAAAGAACATGCTCCATATGATTGATATGTCATTGGATATGTTCAAAATGGAAACCGGAAAATATGAATATTATCCCCTGCAGGTTGATGTAATCAGTGTGGCCAGGCAAGTAGTTGATAATTGCAGGTCGAATATTTCAGCTCAAAAAGTGGAAGTTGAATTAATTGCTTCCGGAAATACTGATCTTTCTGAAAATATTGTCGTTTGGGGTGAGGAAAGATTAATCTATTCCCTAATTTCCGGATTGTTAACCAACGCTATTGAAGCCTCGCCTTCCGGTGAAAAAATAGTTATTGAATGTATGCAGGACGGTAATACTTTAATTTCCATTAAGAATACCGGGGTGGTACCTGAGCCGATCAGGGAGAGGTTTTTTCATAAATATGTGACCCACGGTAAAGATAACGGTACCGGACTTGGAACATATTCGGCTAAGCTTATGGCTGATGCCATGCATTATGATATAAAAATGCAAACTTATGATGAGCGTAACGAAACAGTGATAAGTGTTAATATTCCTGAAGAAAGGCCTGAATAAACGGGATGGTTTTTTCATGGAGTGTAAAAGAAAAATATTAGTTGTCGATGACGAGCCGCACAATATTGTGCTGCTGGAAGGTATCTTGACCAAGCTGGGTCATAATGTGGTCGGAGCTGAGAATGCCGTGGTAGCACTCGAAAAGCTGGACCGCACTTATGATCTTGTGCTCAGTGATGTAATGATGCCGGTAATGAACGGTTTTGAGTTTGTTGAGAAAATCAGGGAAAATTCAGAGACTCAGGATATCCCGGTAATTATGGTTACAACCCTTTCTCAGAAGGGTGACCGCCTTAAGGCTGTTGAGGTCGGGGCTAACGATTTCATAACTAAGCCTATTGATATAGTAGAGCTTAGAGTCCGTACTGAATCCATGCTGCGCCAGAAAGCACAGCAGGATGAAATTAAAGCTTTTGAGTCAGATCTTCATGAGTTGGTGGAAAGCCGGACCCTTGAATTGCGGGAAGCTCTGTTCAAGCTTGATGAAGCACACGTGGAGACCATTCATCATCTTTGCGCCGCAGCTGAGTATAAGGACGAGGAGACCGCCAACCATTTGGTCCGCATGGCCGAGTACAGCCGTATTCTCGCAAAGCAAAAAGGTCTTGATAAGGAAACGGTGCAACTGATTCACACCAGCAGCCCCATGCATGATATCGGCAAGATCGGTATTCCGGACAATGTCTTACTTAAGCCCGGAAAACTGACAGCCGAAGAATGGGATGTGATGAAGAGTCATGCTGTTATCGGTGGAAACATCCTTTCCATGGGCACTTCAGATTACATAAATATGGGTGCGGTTATAGCCTTGAGTCATCATGAAAAATGGGATGGTTCAGGTTACCCTTCAGGTCTTTCCGGTGAAGATATTCCTTTGCCCGGCAGGATTTGTGCTATTGCGGATGTTTTCGATGCCCTGACCAGTAAACGTCCTTATAAGGAGCCGTTTTCAGTTGAGAGATCCCTTGAAATTATGAAAGAGGGGCGCGGTAAACATTTTGATCCTGAACTTATTGATTTGTTTTTTGAAAACCTTGAAGAGATTCTTTCCATTAAAGAAAGTTGTGCTGATTAAGAGTAGTTAGTTTAATTTCTAAGAGCAGCCAAAAGCCGGCTATGCATTTGCTAAAAAATGCATGGCCGGCTTTTTATTTTGTGTATAGCTATGGTTCTGATTTTAGTATGTGAAGTTTTTGTGAACAGTGTTTACAAAGTTAACACTGTTTGCTAAATGCAGTTTATGTCAAAAATAACCAGAAGAGAAGAAGAGCATAAACGGATGAAGCAAAGAATCCTTGATGCAGCACGAGAGCTGTTCGTTAAGGATGGATTTGATAATGTTTCCATGCGCAAGATTGCGGCTAAAATTAATTACAGTCCGGCAGCTCTGTATCGATATTTCAAGAACAAGGAAGAACTTCTTTTAACCCTTAAGCAGGGGGGGATGGAAAAATTCGGGCGAATGCAAAAGCATTTGCCGGAAATCGAAGATCCTTTTCAACGTTTAAGGGAGGGGGGGCGAATCTATCTCGATTTTGCCATTGCCGAACCGGAATATTATGAGCTGCTTTTCAATAGGAGAGCTCCTTCTTTTGCTGATCCTGAAAAATGGATTGGAAAACCGCATCGTAATTTTATGAATTTTAAGGAAACAGTCCGCCAATGCATTGAAACCGGTGTGTTAGGTGATGTGTCGGTTGATGTTGCCGTGGCTTCTCTGTGGGCTTCAGTCCATGGATTGGCTTGTCTTGTTTCAACCGGAAGGCTGCAGAACAGCATGCCCGAGCTTGATATGGACACTGTTTTTGATCAGGTCCTTGATTTTATTACTATCCCGCAAATAGAGCGGGCCAGACAGGGGACAAATAATGAGAGCTAAACCAAGGTCGATTAGTAAGATACTTGTTTTTCTACTGCTTATACAGGTTGCTTTGATAAGTAATAGTTTGCCGAAGGCCTTTGCTTCCAGTACAAAAACTTTCAAAGCTACGCAGGCTTCAAGAGTAGTCACTTTGATCGGATTCACCAGACCAAGAGTGGCTATGACTCTGGTCAGTGAAGAGTCTGCAGTATGCACCAAGGTTTATTCCGATGTCGGGGATACAATCGGCAAGGGTGGGCGTTTTGCAGAACTGGATCCTACCTTCATTAAGCTGGAAATCGCCCAGTTGCAGGCTGATCTTAAACGTTTACGCTCAGACCTGACCTATTACGACAAAGAAGCCAAGCGCTATATCAAGCTGGTCAAGAAAAATACTGCCGCTCAGTCCGAGCTGGACCTGCATATCCGTAACTTTGAATCCGCAGAAGCCTCACTTCGCTCTACACAGCTCAAACTGAATGTAGATCGCGAGCATCTGCGCCGCTATACCCTGCGCGGACCTGTAGGCTGGCGGGTGATCAAGCGTTACATTGAGCCGGGTGAATGGGTTAATAAGGGTGAAAAGGTTGCTGAGCTCGGTAATTTTAAAACTCTGCTCGTTCCCTATGCCTTGACTATCCCCGAACTCAAGAAAATCCGTACATCAAAAAAGCTCACTCTTAAACTGCCCGACCTCGCTATTGAAGTTCCTGCCAAGCTCGAACGCATTTCACCTGATTTTGATCCTGAAACCCGTAAGGTTGAAGTGGATTTTGAGATCAGCAAGGGCAATTTCGAATTCCGGGGTGGTCTGCGGACTGAATTGGATATCAAGATGCCTGATCCCGGTGGGGCGGTAATAGTTCCCAAGTCCGCACTGCTCAAAGCTTATGACGATACTTTCATCGTCAGGCCGGACGGTGTTCGGGTGAAGGTTCTTGTACTCGGCGATACGGATGATGGAAGAGTTCGCGTATCATCACGAGCTGTTAAGTCAGGCGAAGAGTTTCTTATAAAGCCCTAATTCTTGCGTTTCATACAGACTAAAAACAACTAAAAGTTTTTGGGATTCTTAAACCCTTTTTACAAAAAGGGTTTAAGGCCCCCGGCAGGGTCGCCGAAGGCATACATCATGAAAAAATTAATGCGTTTTACTCTTAAGCAGACGGTTTTCATCAACATCGTTTTCATCCTGTTGATGATTGTTGGAGTATTCAGCATGGCTGACCTTCCTGTTGAACGTTACCCCAACGTTCATATGGGCAAGGTTGTTATCTCCGGTTTTTTGCCCGGTGCTTCTCCATCCGATGTGGAAGCACTGGTTACCAAGAAAATTGAGGACGCTCTGGATGACCTTGAAAATGTGGAATATATCCGTTCAAGGTCATTCCGGGAACGGACCAGCATCATGGTCAAATTCCTTGATGATACCGACTATGCCAAGGGATACGAGGAACTGCGCTTCCGGGTTCTTTCAATTCAGAATGATCTGCCGCGTGAAATGGACCCGCCTACATTTACGGAAATCAATGTCAGTGAATGGCTTCCGGTAGTCAGGGTCTGCCTTGTGGGAGACCGCGCTAACCGCGCCTTGTCCATGATGGCCGATGAAATGAAGGTCCAGCTGCGCAAGATTGCAGGCGTGAACGAGGTTGAGGTGGAAGGGGAGTATACCCGTGAATTCCATGTAAATCTCGATCCGCATAAACTGGTTCGCTTCAAGCTGACCTTTGATGATGTGGCGCGTGCTCTGGCAGATGCCAATATTTCCATTCCCGCAGGGGACTTTTCCGCTGCCGGCGGTGAGTATGTGATCGTTGTGGATGAGCGTTTTCGTACCCGTGAGGAGATAGCTGAAACCATCGTGCGTATGGACGGTGACGGATCGTTCGTTACTGTGGGTGATGTGCTCAGCGACGCGCGGGTTTCCTACCGTGATCCTCAGGTGATCACTTCCATTAACGGCCGTAACGCAGTGACACTCAAGGTCGTGAAATCTTTAGATGGTAATGCGGTGACCATCGCTGAGGAAGTGGAGAAAATAGCGGATTCATTTAAGGGTGCTCTGGAAAAGGAAGGAGTTGAACTTATTCTGACCAGTGACCAGCGGCTGCATATTGAAGATGCCATAAATACACTGGGTATGAACCTGTTGGTGGGTATTGTACTTGTCTTTGTGGTTATCTATCTGGTTATGGGTTTCAGAAATGCCATGCTGACCACCATCGGAGTGCCTTTTGCCTTTCTGGTAACCATGATCATTATGAAGCTGACCGGGAACTCCCTGAACCAGATTACGCTTTTTTCCTTTGTCCTGGTCAGCGGGATTATCGTGGATGACGCCATTGTGGTGGTGGAGAATATTTTTCGCCATGTACAGGAAGGTAAATCCCTTGAGGAAGCGGTTGTCGACGGTACATCCGAGGTTTTCCTGCCCGTTATTTCTGCTACTGCTACCACGGTTGCGGCTTTCCTGCCCATGTTGATCATGACCGGGTCTACCGGGGAATTCTTTGCGCAGGTTCCCAAGGCGGTAACCTTTGCGCTTATTGCTTCTTTGATCGAGTGTTTACTGATTCTGCCAGCGCACTTTCTGGATTGGCCCGGTGCCAAGGGATTGATGAAAGAAAGGGAAAAACACACCCGAGAGCCCGCTTTCATGCGTCCCTTGCGCAGATGGACCGATAAGTTTCTTTCCGTGGTCGCCCGGTTCAGGGTCATTTCCTTGGCTGTGGTTTTCGGGGCCTTTGTTTCGGCCTTGTTCATCCTTGGGGTTTCCATTTCAGGTAAGTTGCCGCTGATCAAGATCAAGTTTTTCCCGGATGATTACTCCCTTTATTACATTGAGCTGGAAGGTCCGGTGGCCACGCCTATCGAGGTTACTTCCGATAAGTTGAAGCGTATTTCTGTTTTCGTGGAAAAAATGGGACCGGGTATGGCCAAGTCAGCAACAGCTTTTGCCGGTTTTTACCAGAACGAGGACTATGAAATGGTCCACGGTTCCAACCTCGGTAATATAGTGGTTGAGCTTCCGGCCAAGGATAAGCAGGTTTTTGCTGATGCACCGGAGAATGATCCGGGCGCGCATCTGGAATATATGCGCAAGGAGCTGGAGAAGTTTGCTGAATCGGGATGGACTTTCCGGGTCCGGCCTGAAAAAGACGGTCCTCCCGCTGGTAAGGATATCAACATCAGGATTCTCGGTGCCGACCATGCCTCAGTTAAAGGACTGACTGTGGCGATCATGAAATTCATCAAGGAAAATGATGATCTTGGACCTCATCTGGTTAACCTTGCCACTGATGACGGCACGCCAAACCGTATTTTCCGCTTCAGTCCTATAAATGAAAGGGTGGCAGAATACGGGTTGACCCCGAAGCAGGTCGCTAACATTTCGGGATCGGTGCTGGATGGTCGTTTTGTGGGTGAATTCAGGCTTTCCGATGAGGATGTGGACCTGCGCTTGAAGATTGACCCTCACTACTTGAACACCCCAGAGGATGCCCTTTCCGTGCCCGTGCTGGAACACAATGAAAGTCCGGTACGCATCGGTGATATCTGCGATGTGTCTATTTATATGGAACCGGGGCAGTTCAACCGCTTCATGAGCCAGCGTGCGGTGACTATCACCGCGAACATCAAGCCGGGGTCACGGCTTTCATCCCCTGCGGCAGTGAATATGGTCAGCAAGTTTTATGACTCTGTGCGTACTGAGTATCCCGGTGCTACGGTAAACTTTTCCGGTGAATATGAATCCACACGCAAGTCATACACTTCACTTGTTTATGCCTTCATGACCGCGATTTTGATCATTTACCTTATTCTGGCTACCCAGTTCCAGTCTTATGCTCAGCCTGTGATCATTCTTTCGGCGGTAATCTTCTCGCTGACCGGGGTTATTCTGGGGACGTTCTTTTCCCAGACCATTTTTACGGTGAACAGCTTCATCGCCACCGTGGGGGTAACCGGGGTTGTGGTCAACGATTCACTGGTTTTGCTGGATTTTATGAACAAGCTTTATAAATCGGGCATGGACCGCAAGGCCGCCATGCGCGAGGGAGTGCGTATCCGCTTGCGGCCAATCCTTTTAACTACTTTGACAACTACTCTCGGTCTGTTGCCTATGGCTGTTGGGTTTCCATCATATTCCCTTGTCTGGGGGGCCATGGCTTCAACCTTTGTAACCGGTCTTTGCACTGCGACTTTCCTGACCCTGTTCATTATTCCCATCGAATGGGATCTGCTGATGGGATTTATGGAATGGCGGGAGAAACGAAAAATGAAACGCGCAAGATAATATTGCTTAATTGGCCCCGGACTGATCTTAGTTCGGGGCTTTTTCCATTACTACTGTTTCTATTCCGGCTGGATTCACAGGGCCCGGTTCGGTCTGCTTGAAACCTAATTTTTTGTACAGGTTTACGGCTGGTTTCCCTGATTCAATTTCCGGAGCAAAGGTGGTGACTGTTATGGGACGCTTGTTGCTCAATTTTCTTATTGCATAGTCCAGCAACTGATAACCTATTCCTTTGCCTCTGGCTTTCTGTGTTACAGCAAACCATGCAATATCATTAAGCTTAGGAACAATAACAATTCCCCCGAGTAATTCTGAGGTCGCGTGATGTTCCTCTCTAATGCAGAAGGCAGTGCCGCTTTTAATGGCTTGCTTTAATCCTTCGTGGAATGCCGGCTCATCAGCCATAGGGCCGAATAAAGGCTCTACTTCTCTTGCCAGTTCAATCCATCCGTCAAAGTCTGAAATAGTTGCAGAATTTATTTTGCTCATTCTGGTTCTTCCGTTTTTTAGGTGCTTGAATAAACTTGAATGAAATTGGAACAGGGTGACTCTATTGCCAGAGCCACCCTGTTTTTATTTATTTTCTTTTGTTTTTCATGGTCCTGCGGATTAACTTGGAAAGCTGCTTATCTTTAGCTTTTCTCGCGTGGCGTTTTTTCTCGTCCACCTTACTTTCGATAAAGGCCAGTTCAGTCTGCATATCAGAGTAGTTCTCATAGCGTTCTGTTTCCAGTGAACCGTTGATCAACAACTCACGCACGGCGCAGCCGGGTTCATTCTGGTGGGTGCAATCCCTGAAACGGCAGTGTTTGGCTGCTTCATGGATTTCACTGTAGGTTTCATCCAGACTTTTCCGGCTTCCCCATAATTGGAGTTCGCGCATGCCCGGGGTGTCGATGACCATGGCCCCGCTTTTAAGGAAAAACAATTCCTTATGGGTGGTCGTGTGTCTGCCCCGCAGATCGCTTTCGCGAAGACTTGCGGTTTTTAATGTTTCCATGCCCAGCAGGCAGTTGATGAGGGATGATTTTCCCACCCCTGATTGACCGCTGAAGGCCACAGTAGAACCTTTTTCAAAACTCATTGAAAAGTCGTCTACACCTTCTTTGGTTATTGCGCTGACCATGTGGACGGGAATGTCACCTGCAACACTTTGGGCCTGCAGCAAGGCTATTTCCCTATCTGTGCAGATATCAGCTTTGTTGAGCACGATGACTGGTTGGGCTCCACCCTCAACAGCCATGGTAATGTAACGCTCAATGGAGCGGAGGTTGAAGTTCCTTCCACCATCCAGTCCGCAGACTATGCACAGATAGTCGATGTTAGCGACAATCACCTGTTCACGGTCTCCGCTTCCGGCATTGTTGCGGGAAAAACCACTTGTCCGGTCCAACACATGTTCAATCTGGGCATAATCAGCACATTGTCGGAAAACCACCCAGTCGCCCACTGTAGGGTAATCCGAGCGGTCCATGGCAGTGTAATGGAAATGTCCGGAAACATCTCCGCTGATTAACCCTTGTTCTGAGTACAGGGTGTATTGCTGGCGTACTTCCCTCAATACCCGACCGACACTTAAGCCCTGTTCTTTGTATGGCCGAAACTGATCTGCAAAGTATGAATTCCAGCCTAATTGTTCGATATTCATCATGGCTAGCCTCCCATTTGCTGACGTTCAATTTTTTCCAATGCGATGTTCGCAGGGAAGGGTAATTGTGTAATCAGGCGCGCTGCCAGTGTGAACAGCACTACCTCATTATCGTCGCCTGCAATACGGTTGGTACGGATAAATCCGCACTTCTGGCAGCGATGAATAACTGCACACTCCTTGTTTTCTTTTACCCATAAACCAATGGGTTCCATGATACCCCGGCATCCTGAGCGCCGGTCCCCGATTTTCATGTCCATATGCTTGCTGTGCAGGCAATGGATACAATGGTTTCGGTTTTGCGTCCCGCTTTCCGGTGACGGTACTGTAAGGCCGCAATTTTCACAGATGAACGGGTTGGTATCAATGTGGACGGTTTTTTGTTGTCTGGACATAACTCTACTCCTGCAAACACATAAATGCATTTACCTTATATAGTGAGCTGTCTGAGAACGATTCATTTGGGGTATATCCATGCACAAGGCAATGGGATATCCCTGCTGTGCAAAAGCACAAACCAAATAATCAGCTAAGACAGCTGTATATTAAACTAATCCTGGGTAATAACAGTTAGGTGCTGGGATGCCCCTGTCCTGCGGGAGTGGAATGCCAAAAAAGACGGGTAGAATTAAGCCATAGGCTTAGAATAGAAATTGATTCTAAATTTTTTAATGTCCTTAAAGTGCACTCCTAGAACAGGAACACCCTTCTCACATTAGTAAACATAAAAATCTCCTTTAAAAGTTAATAACTGAGCCCATTTTTCACTTTTATATTAATTTGTCAATAACAAATTAACCGATGCATCCTCTAGTCCTAAAAGTCAGGAAATATATGAGAGTAGAAGTTAATGTCATTTTGATTTTTGCAATATTAAATTCTCTTGTTTTGCAAAAATGAAAAAAAAAGTTCTGGACAGAACCGCATTATCCGCGCAAGTAAATCTGTTTGTGTCTTGTGATTAGTAATAGTGTGCGGTTTTTTATGTATCTCCAGCAGGGATTGTGTGCAGCTATTACTCATTGGCATTTTAGTGTGCAGAAGGTTGCCTTCCTGATTTTTATTTTTCCAGATTGTAAGCTGCATTTTGGATCAGGGGAAGGGCGTTTGGAAGAAGTGTAAAGGGGTGATTGTTTAATATGGATAATTTACAGAAGAAATACGGTTTCTGGACTGCAACCGCTATGGTTGTGGGTATTGTAATCGGCTCAGGGGTTTTCTTTAAGGCCGATGACGTTCTCAAGGCTGCCGGCGGTGACCTGCCTACAGCACTTATTGCATGGCTGATCGGTGGCTCCATCATGGTTGTTACCGCATATGTATTTTCTAAGATTGCGACCCGCATTGAGAAGGTCAACGGTCTGGTTGACTATTTTGAAGAGGCTTATGGCGAAAAGGCCGGGTACATGGTCGGCTGGTTCATGACCTTTATTTACTACCCGACTCTGGTAGCGGTTCTTGCCTGGGTATCCGCTAACTACACCGTGGGGCTTGTGGGCATGAAAGACATGCTCTGGCCTCTGTCCTTCGTATACCTGACCGGATTCTTCCTGCTCAACTACTATTCTCCGGTTCTGGCAGGTAAGTGGCAGGTTTCTTCCACTGTAATTAAGCTCATTCCGCTTGGTCTCGTTGCTGTTGTGGGCGGTCTTGCCGGTCTTTCCAGCGGACAGACCATGCAGAACTTCATGCAGACTGCCAGTGAAATTTCCGGTAGCGGAGGCGGACTTGCTGTAGCAACCCTTTCCACCGCCTTTGCTTATGAGGGCTGGATTATCGCTACTGTTATTAACGCCGAACTGAAAGACGCTAAAAAGACCCTGCCTCGTGCATTGGTTGTCGGTACCATCGCGGTTATGACCATCTACATGCTCTATTATCTGGGTATTTCCGGCGTACTGACCAACGATCAGGTTCTGGCTGAAGGCGACGCCGCACCTGTTCGCGTTATTGAAATGATCTTCGGCAATGTTGGCGGCACCCTGCTGACCGTGTTCGTTATCATTTCCTGCCTCGGTACCCTGAACGGTCTGATCATGGGATCCGCACGCGGCATGTTCTCTATTGCATCCCGTAACCTCGGTCCCAAGGCTTCTCTTTTCAAGCAGGTTAACCCGGTGACCAACAGCACCAGCTGGTCCGCAATCATCGGTTATTTCCTGTCCTGCTTCTGGCTGGTTGTCTGGTACGGTAACTTCCACGGCTGGTGGGGCCAGTTTATGGATGTGTCCGAACTGCCCATCGCGTTCCTGTACGTGATTTACATCTCTATCTACATCTGGGTGATGAAGACTTTCACCGACCTCGGTCCGCTGAGCCGTTACCTCTGCCCGTTGCTGGCTGGTTGCGGTTCCGTCTACATCATCTGGGGCGCCATCCAGAAAGATATGTTCATCCACTTCCTGATCCTCTTCCTGATAATTCAGGCTGTAGGGGCCATGTTAATGAACAGCTCCAAAAAGTAATGACAAAAGCCCGCACTACGCGGGCTTTTTTTTTGATGCCTCCGGCGGCTTAAACCCTTTTGCAAAAGGTTTTAAGAATCCCAAAACCTTTTAGTAGGGCTTCGCCGATTTTTATGTATAATCGTGCGATGGAGGTAATTTATGGCAACACTTGACGAAAAGCTGGCAGAGCTTAATAAGAGATATGCTGCGGCGTTGAGCGGGCGAGTTATAGAGTTGGAAGGATTTCTTTCGGCTTATGAAAGCACAGGGTCTGCTACTGATTTGGAAAAGCTTTATAAAAATGCCCATGCTGTGGCAGGTTCGGCGCGAACTTTCGGTTTACCGGAGGTGACGGTCAAGGCCAAGGAGCTGGAACTTGCTGCCCGCGATCGTGCTGACACAGAAATTTTACAAAGAAAATTATCAGCGTTGAAAGATTGTATTTCTTCCTGATTATTGAAGGGTTTAAAAATAACATTTAACTGCTGTGCATATGGATTCCGAATGGTGAAATCCCTATTTCGGTAATTTTTTATGGTTGCATAGTGTTCTCTTGGTGGTTATAGGCTGCAAACTATGAGCAAAGATTTGATTGTTGTTGAGTCCCCGGCAAAGGTGAAGACTATCAGTAAGTTTCTTGGCAGGAACTATCAGGTTGCTGCGTCCGTAGGTCACGTGCGCGACCTGCCCAAGAACAAGCTTGGCGTCGAAGAAAATGGTGATTTTACCCCCCAGTATCAGGTCATTCCCGGTAAAGAGGATGTGGTCAATAAACTGAAGAAGGCAGCGGCAAAAGCCGACCATGTCTTCCTCGCACCTGACCCCGACCGCGAAGGGGAGGCCATCGGCTGGCATGTGGCAGCCATTATCAAGGAAGTGAACGAGAACGTCAGCCGTATCCAGTTCAACGAAATTACCGCAAGGGCTGTTAAAGAGGCCCTCGAACATCCCCAGCCGCTCAATGAACAGCTCTTTGACTCGCAGCAGGCCCGCCGTATTCTGGACCGTTTGGTGGGTTACAAAATTTCTCCCATCCTTTGGAAAAAGGTAAAAAGGGGTATTTCCGCAGGGCGTGTACAGTCTGTTGCGCTTAAGCTCGTAGTAGAGCGGGAAAAAGCCCGCAGGGCATTTATCCCCGAAGAATACTGGCTCTTCAAAGCCCATGTGGAAGGCAAGAATCCGCCGCCTTTCGTGGCCGACCTCTGGAAAGTTGACGGCAAAAAGGCCGAGATCGGTTCTGCCGATGAAGCCGAAGCTCTGCAGAGCAACATAAAAGGTGTTCCTTTCGAGATTACCGATCTCACTGAAAAGGAACGCAAGCGTAATCCCTTGCCGCCTTACATTACCTCTACCCTGCAGCAGGATGCCAACCGCAGGCTCGGTTATTCCGCCAAGCGGACCATGACCCTTGCCCAGCGCCTCTATGAAGGGGTTGAGCTTGGGGACAAGGGTACCACCGCGCTGATCACTTATATGCGTACCGACTCCGTGCGTATCGCCAACGAAGCGCGTGATACTGCCAAGAAGGTTATTCTCGAAAAATACGGTGATGAGTTTTATCCGGCCAAGCCTCGGGTCTATAAATCTAAAGGTGGCGCACAGGACGCTCACGAAGCAATCCGCCCGGTTGACGCAACCATCCTGCCTGAAGATGTTAAGCCGTTCCTGCCTGCTGACCAATTCAAGGTTTACAAGCTGATCTGGAACCGTTTCATCGCCTCCCAAATGGCTCCGGCCCGCTTCTGGGATACTGTGGTTACCATCCAGGCTAAGAATACCATTTGGCGTTCTAAGGGTGAAAGGCTGCTTTTCCCCGGTTTTATGCGTGTTACCGGAAAGACCGGTGATGAAAAGCTTATCGAGTTGCCCAAGCTGGAAAAGGGCGAAGTGCTTAAGGTCGAGAAAATCGACAGCGAGCAGAAATTCACCCAGCCTCCGGCCCGTTACTCCGAAGCTTCTCTCGTCCGCGAGCTGGAAGAAAAGGGCATCGGTCGTCCTTCTACTTACGCATCCATTATTTCCACCATTCAGGATCGCGGCTACGTGAATCTGGAGGAAAAGAAATTCATCCCCACCGAGCTTGGTTTTGTAGTCAGCGATCAGCTTTCCGAACATTTCAAAGAACTTATGGATGTAGGGTTCACCGCTGCCATGGAAAAGCAGCTTGACGATGTTGCCGACGGCAAGATTGAATGGACCTCGCTGATGAAAAATTTCGTGGACGGGTTCTATCCCACCCTTGAAACCGCTGCCAAGGAAATGAAGCGCGGTGGTGAGGATACAGGGATCACCTGCGATAAATGTGAATCGCCCATGGTCATTAAGTTCGGACGTACCGGTGAATTCCTCGGCTGCTCCAACTATCCTGAGTGTAAAAATATTGTAAACTTCACCCGTGACGAGAAGGGTAAGATTGTCGTTCTTGAGGAAGAACCGCCGGAAGAGACCGGGGTTACTTGTGAAAAGTGCGGCAGTGCCATGGCTATCAAGCGCTCCAACCGCGGTGAATTTCTTGGCTGTACCGGGTATCCTGATTGTCGCAACATCAAGAACTTTGAGCGCGACGATGAAGGCAAGATTAAGGTTGTGGAAACTCCCACCGCCCAGATCGTCGGTAAATGCCCCGATTGTGAGGACGGTGACCTGATCATCAAGCACGCCCGCACCGGAAGCCGCTTCATTGCCTGCTCCAACTACCCGGATTGCAAGCACGCCAAACCTTTCTCCACCGGGGTCAAATGTCCCCGCGAAGGTTGCAAGGGTGAACTGGTGGAAAAAAGCTCCCGTCGCGGCAAGCTCTTTTATTCCTGCGACCAGTATCCGGATTGCGATTACGCAGTCTGGTATCCGCCCATCGACGGTCCCTGTCCCAAATGTGGACATCCCGTGCTGGTCAAAAAGACCACTCGCGCCAAAGGAGAGCACATTGCCTGCCCGGAAAAAGGATGTGGTTATGTTCAGGGTGAGGAAGACGGCTAACTATTTGGTTTCAAGGAAAACTAAACAAAGTCTAGATTTAATCTAGTAAAGTGTTAGATTAAAAAAGACCTTTCCAAGGGCTAATTGGAAAGGTCTTTTAGTGTTTAAACAGGTCTTTTCAGAAATGCTGTTTTTTGAAATTGGCCTAGTATCACTTTTTCGTGTATTTTGCTCTCGGCGGTTGATTGAAATAAGTCACCGCACGAATTTTAAAGACTGGTAGCGACAGCTTATTAAAAGTTTTTTTGGAGAGTCCAGAGAAACTTTTTTTCAAAAAAAGGTTCTCTGGTCCCGCTGAAAGCGCCGCCGGAGGCTCTCTTAATAAAAAGCGCGATAGCGCATCAAAATAAATAAGGAAATAAAAATGTCAGAAGAATATAAATTTGGTTGGGTTGCTCTGATCGGCCCGCCCAACGCCGGTAAATCCACTCTTATGAACCATTATCTTGGTCAGAAGGTGGCGATTGTTTCACCCAAACCCCAGACAACCCGTAACCGGATTAGCGGTATCCTGAGTGATGAGAATTCGCAGGTCGTTTTTCTGGACACCCCCGGTATCCACCGCATGCGCGGCAAGATGAACCGTTTCCTGCTCGATTCCGCATGGGAAGCACTTGGCAATGCCGATGCCATTGTAGTGCTCTTTGACGCCGCACTTTACGCCGCTAAACCGCATCTGATGGAAAAAGAACTGGCTCCGGTTGTTAAGCCCGTGAACCAGTCCCGCAAAAAACTTTTCGTGGCTGTGAACAAGGTTGATAAGGTTAAAGATAAAGCCAAGCTACTTCCGGTTATGGAAAAGGCGCAGGAACTCTGGCCTGAAGCTGAGTTTATCCCTGTTTCCGCTTTGAAGGGTGACGGCGCTGACGTGCTTTTGGAAAAGGTTGTCGAGACCCTGCCTGAAGGTCCGCCCATGTTCCCGGAAGATCAAGTTTCCACTGTTCCTATGCGTTTTATGGCGGCTGAGACCGTGCGTGAAAAGCTGTTCATGAGCCTGCAGCAGGAACTGCCTTACTCCACCGCGGTTGAGATTGAATTCTGGACCGAGGAACCGGAGCGCAATCTGGTCAACATCGGTGCGATCATTTACACCACCAAGAAGAATCACAAGGGCATGATCATCGGTAAGGGTGGACAGAACCTTAAGAAAATCGGTTCACAGGCCAGACGTGAGCTTGAAGAAATGCTCGAGATGAAAGTTATGCTCGAACTTTGGGTTAAAGTCCGTGAAGGCTGGACCGAAGACGTGGGATTCCTGCGCTCACTTGGACTCGGCGAATAGTCGATTCTGTGAAATCTTGTCCTTTTGTTTTCTTTTTATTAAAGAAATTTATATAATCAACCGAATTTTAATGTATGCCGCTTACTAAAAACGGCAGTTTGACGATGAGTAACAGGGAAAAAGAACTTATTGAAAATATCTCAGAGGTTAAGGAAGAAGTCGCTCAGGCCTGCATGCGGGCCGGGCGTAAACCTGAAGAAGTGACCGTCATGGCGGTCTCCAAGCTTCATGCTGCCTCTGATATCGAGATCTTGTACAATGCCGGGCACAGCTGCTTTGGGGAATCCTATGTGCAGGAAGCCCTTGCCAAGCAGGAAGAGCTGTCCGGGCTGGATATAGACTGGCATTTTATTGGCGGTCTGCAATCCAAGAAGGCCAAGCAGGTGGCCGGTAAGTTCAGCGCCGTACACAGTGTGGACAGTTCCAAGCTGGCAGGACTGCTGAACAAAAAGGCCGAGGCTTTGGATGTGGTTCAGAATATCCTCATTCAGGTAAATACAGCTTGTGAGGATCAGAAGTGCGGGGTCACTGAAGAAACACTCCCTGCGCTGGTAGAAGAAATTCTGGGCTACAAAAATCTCAAGCTGATTGGACTCATGGCCCTACCTCCATTTTTCGGTGATCCGGAAGGGGCAAGGCCTTATTTTGCAAGACTGCGTATGCTTTCCGAAGGCATGGAAAAGCTTTTCGGAATTGAGCTGCCGGAACTCTCTATGGGCATGACCGGTGATTTCCGGGTAGCCATTGAGGAAGGTTCGACCATGGTCAGGGTCGGGACCAGGATTTTCGGCACCAGACCGGGCTATTAAACTTTAAAACACCCACAGGCGGACTGAATGGATCTGGGTACAGTTATAGGAATAGTTCTTTCTTTCGGGCTTGTTCTTTCGGCTATTCTGGTCGGAAGTTCGCTGGCTATTTTTATTTCCGTGCCCTCCATGCTGATTGTTATCGGCGGGACCATCGGGGCCTCGCTTGTTAACTACCCCATGGGCCATGTGCTCGGGGTAGTTGGGGTAATCAAAAAAACCTTTTTTTCCAGTCTTGAATCCCCGGGTGAGATTATCGATAAGTTTATGGATTTCGCCAACCGTGCCCGCCGCGAGGGAATCCTCTCCCTTGAACCTGCCTTGAAATCCATTGAAGATGATTTCTTGCGCAAAGGACTGCAGCTCACAGTTGACGGCCTTGAGCCGCAGGTTATTCAGGAAATTCTGGAAACCGAAATTCAGTATCTTGAGAACAGGCATGAGACCGGGGCTGAAATTTTGAAAATTTTTGCCGACTTTGCCCCGGCTATGGGTATGATCGGTACAGTTATCGGTCTTGTACAGATGCTTCAGACCATGAGTGACCCAAGTACCATTGGTCCGGCAATGGCCGTTGCGCTTTTGACCACACTTTACGGTGCGATTCTGGCCAACCTTGTTTTTACGCCCATGTCCGGAAAGCTCAAAACCCGCAGTAAGGAAGAGATTCTGCTTCGGGAAATGGTTATGGAAGGCATTATCTCAATTTCCAAAGGTGAGAACCCCAAAATTATTGAGGAGAAGCTGAACAGCTTCCTGCCTCCTAAAATACGCAAGATCAGCGATTAGCTGTTTGATTTACTGGCGTTACGGCCTGCAACTGTTACCGGGGGATGAATGGGTAGGAAGAAGAAGCCGCCTGAGCCGGAGGGCCAGCCTTTATGGCTGATCACCTTCAGTGATCTCATGACCCTGATGCTCACCTTCTTTGTGCTCTTGGTGAGTATGTCAGTTGTTGACGAACGCCGTAAATTGGTTGTCCTAGGTTCCATCATCGGTACCTTTGGTTTTGGTACCAAGGGCTATGATGTTCTTTCCGACACTCAGTCCCGTAAGACCGTTCAGGTCGGCCCCATGGAGCTGCAGGAAGATCTGGAGCCCATCAAGCCTTTGCTGTGGGAATTTGCGGAAGAAGATTTACGTTTTGAATCCAATCGGTTTGTTCAAATCCTTTCCATTGGAGCCGATGTCCTCTTCACTCCGGACAGCACCAGTCTCTCCATTGAGGGCACACGCATCCTCGATACCGTTCTTCCGGTCCTTAAAAGGGTCAAGCATCCTGTGCTTGTTGCCGGGCATACTTCTATCCTGCGCGATGAACTGGGTGAGGATTACCGAGTGGAAGACCGGGATCTTACCCCTGATATTTCATGGAAGCTTTCACTGAACAGGTCCCTTGCTGTCTATAATTACCTGATTCGTAACGGCATGAATCCGGAAATGTTGAAGCTGGAGGCATTCGGTAAATTCCGGCCCCGTCATCCAAATTCTACACCGGAAGGGCGCAAGATGAATCGCAGGGTCGACCTTGTCCTTGATACGCGCAGTGCTGCTGTTTCCAAAGAAATCAAGGAGTATCAGCCTCCGCGTAAGGAAGATGATAAATTCAAGTTTGATGATTTTGTCTTCCCTATCGGTGATGCCGAAAAACCACCTAAGGGACAGTGAGGCTGAGCTATGGGTCGCGATAAAGTAAAAAAGCCGCCGGATCCGGGTGGGGGGTGGCTGGTCACATTCTCTGATCTGGTCACCCTGCTTTTGACTTTTTTTGTGCTCTTGCTAAGTATGGCTTCAATGGACCAGAGTTTTATCACCCGGGTTACCATCATGCCTGCTGAACTTGGCTTTCTCGATAAGCGAGGTTCCGGGCGGGTAACAGCCAAGGTAAAGCTGGTCAGTGAATTTCTGGAGCGCCCTTGGGAGGTGCTTGAAAAGCAGAACCGGATTAAGGATCTGCTTTTTCCGGACGATGTTCTGCCGCCGGATATGGACCGGGCAACCCTTGATGAAAACCTTAAGGTTCTAGCCAAGCCTGAAGGTGTGGCTTTGGTGCTTACGGATAAGCTCATGTTTCCACTTGGTAAGTCTGAACTTGACGAGAGGGCGAAAATACTGCTTTACCAATTGGTTCCGGTGCTTGATTATCTGGGGTCCGCTGATGTTAATATTGCCGGGTATACGGATAATGTGGGTGGAATGAGTCCATCCAATTTCCAGTTATCCGGGGAGCGGGCCATGGCCGTGCTTACATATTTTGTGGAGCAGGGTATAATGAATGACCGGTTGACAGTTTCCGCCTGCGGGCCGACATTTCCGTTGTACAGCAACACCACTCCGGAAGGGCGCGCTCAGAACAGGCGGGTTGAAATATTGATAAAGACGACTCCCCCCATGGGGGGCTACTAGTCCAGTACACATAATTAAGAGGGTGAATCATGGCTGATGAAGGTCAGGAATCGAAAAAGAAAGGCGGAATGCTGAAGTGGATAATCCTTATCCTGCTTCTTGCCATACTTGGTGGCGGTGGTTTTTTCGCCTACAAGAAATTTTTTTCCGCTCAGCCTGAAGATGCTGTGGAAGAACCTAAGGAAGATCAGGCCGCAGAAGGTGAAGATCCGGGAACTCTTCCCGGTGACGGGTTTACCGTTACCCTGCCTACTTTTGTAGTTAACCTTGCTGACCCGCTGGGGCGCAGGTACCTTAAGCTTGGGGTTGATGTTGAGGTTGTCAGCGAAGAGGCCGTGGCGGAGCTTTCCAAGAAAGAACCTATGGTCAAGGATACGCTTATCCTGCTGCTTTCCAGCAAGACTTATCAGGATCTTTCCACCATGGAGAGCAAGATTCTCCTGAAAAAGGAAATTGTGGACCGGCTGAACCAGATTCTGGGCGGCTCTAAGGTTTTACAGGTATATTTTACGGATATGGTTATCCAGTAGCACGGTTTTTGCTTAACCCTTTGATGGTGTGTCGATTTTATGTCGTCAGGACCGTTTTACGGGATGGCCAATGAATAATCCGGAGGTAGGCTGCAATGATGTCAGATGATCTTGATCAGGATAAACTAGCACAGGAGTGGGCGGACGCACTCACTGACGATTCCGCAGGTGGTGACCCTCTGGGTGGTGATCCCGGTGACGGCAATGATGAAGCTCTGGCCGATGAATGGGCTGCTGCACTGGCTGAACAGGATGAGCCCGGAGCCTCTGATGAAGACGCTCTTGCTGATGAATGGGCGGCTGCCCTTGGTGAGCAGGGTGATGAAGGTGGCGGCGAAATGGATCTCGGCGGCGGTGGGGGGGGGGACGATGCCCTTGCTGATGAGTGGGCTGCTGCCCTTGCTGAAGATACCGGCGATGACATTCGCAAGGAAAAGGAACAGGAATTTCTGCGTACCCAGACCCGGGATGCTGATTTCAAAGACCTGACCAATGAGGCCAAGAACCCGCGTCATGACGGTTCAAGGCGTGACCTTGATTTTATCCTCGATATTCCGCTGGATGTTTCCGCTGAACTGGGCCGAGCCAAGATGCTCATCAACGAGCTCCTGCAATTGGGAACAGGTTCTGTTGTCGAGCTGACCAAGCTGGCCGGGGAACCCCTTGAAATTTATGTTAACGGCAAACTGGTCGCCCGTGGCGAAGCTGTTGTTATTAATGAAAAATTCGGTATCAGGCTGACTGATATCATCAGCCCCATTGAAAGGGTGAAGCATCTTGCCTAACGCAACAGCCAGCGCATTTATAGCCCCGGAATCCGGTTTGGATTCTGTGCTCAAGATGTCGGCAGCGCTTTTTTTCATTCTGGCAATGCTGCTTCTGGCATATTATTTCATGCGCCGTTTGAATATCGGGGGATCTTTTCCCGGTGCGAGAAAAGGTGTGCTTGAAATTGTTGATCGGCTTCCTTTAGGGCCGCGCCAGAATATTACTGTGGTCAGGTATCGCGACCGTGAAATGGTGGTCGGTGTTACTCAGGATAATATTACTCTGCTCCAAGCAAGGGATGAAGGGCATGCAAAGATTGATTCCGACTTTGCCGGATACCTTGAAAAAGAAAGCTCCGGCTCTTCTGACTCTTAGCGCAATTTTTCTGCTGCTTATTCCGGCAGCAGCCTTTGCTCAGGAGACAGTACCTACCCTTACGCTCAATCTTGCTGCCGGACAGGAAGAGCCGGAGCAGGTTGCCAAGCTTTTGGAAATCCTGTTCCTGCTGACCATTTTGGGTATGGCTCCGTCCATCCTGCTGACCATGACTTCCTTTACCCGGATCATCATTGTTTTCCACTTTCTGCGTCAGGCCATGGGAACGCAGCAGATGCCTCCCAACCAGATTCTGGCCTCCCTTGCTATTTTTATGACCGTGGTCATCATGATGCCCACCGGTAAGGCCGTAAACGATCAGGCCCTACAGCCCTATCTCAACGAGGAAATAGGCTTTACCGAAGCCCTTGACCGGGCACAGGTTCCCATACGCACATTTTTATTCAAGCATACCAGAGAGAAAGATCTTTCCATTTTTTATTCCATTACCGGGGAAAAGCGGCCGGAAACCAAGGAGGACGTGAATACCATGCTCCTTATTGCCGCTTATACCATCAGTGAACTTAAGACCGGTTTTACCATCGGCTTTCTGATTTATGTTCCGTTCCTGATCCTCGATATGGTTATCGCCAGTATTCTGCTGGCTATGGGTATGATGATGCTGCCCCCGGCAATGGTTTCGTTGCCGTTTAAGATTTTACTGTTTATCATGGTTGACGGTTGGTCGCTCTTAACCGGGTCCATCGTTAACACGTTCCAGTGACCCGGGCAGTAGTGCGTCTTTTTTACGCGGAGGCATAGAAAAATGACCCCAGAATTTGTTATCGGATTTGCAAAGCAGTCAATTGAACTGGCCCTGACGTTGGCGTTGCCTATGCTTATGGTCGGGCTGGTTGTGGGTATTTTTGTTTCCGTAATTCAGGCCGCAACGCAGATTCAGGAAATGACCCTGACCTTTGTTCCCAAGATCGTTTCCATGTTTCTGGCCCTGCTTTTTGCTTTTCCGTGGATTATGGACAAAATGATTGATTTTACACGTAATATTTTTTTAAACCTGCCCAACTATATTAAGTAGATTTTATTTAGATTATTTCTAAAAAATAGCCCCCTGAAAAAATACTTTTCTTCAGGGGGCTTACTTTATGTCTGTCTAGGCAGAAAATTTAAGCTGATTTAGCCTAACCGTCTGGCAAATTCACTGATCAACATGGCTCCGGCCTGTGCTACGTTCAGGGAATCGAAGTCCCGGCGGAAGGGGATATGGATAAGTTTCTGGCAGCGTTTTTCAACATTGAAGCGGATGCCTTTTTCCTCATTGCCGAGGACAAGGATAGCCGGGGTATGAATCTCAGCTGTGTAGGCGGATGAAGAATCTTCATCAAGTCCGGCCCCGTAGATGCTGATACCCATATCGATTGCTTTGTCGAGGGCTTGGGAAATATTATTGACCCTTGCTACGGGCAGTTTATTAAGTGCTCCGGCGCTTGCTTTAACTGCTGCAGGGCCGAGGAAGGCACCGCCGTGCTTGGCAGTTACAATTCCTGCACCGCCTAATGCGTAGAGGGAGCGGGCCAGAACGCCCACATTGCCGGGGTCCTGAACCTGATCCAGAACAACCAATAGGGGCAGGGGCGATTCAGCCAGATTCTCCAGCATATCGTCGTAATCGGCAAAGGGAAGGGCGGCAACGCGGGCAATTACTCCCTGATGGTTTCCTGAGAATACCCGGCCCAGTTCCGCCTTGTCGGCGATCTTGTATTTGATACCGTGCTTTTTACAGCGCTGGATAGTGCGTTCGAAATTTTTGTCCTGACGCCCTTTTTGCAGGTAAAGCAGGTCAATCCTCTCAGGAGAGTCTAAAAGAAGCTCCTGAACCGGTTTGCGGCCCGCTATGATGGTGTTATCGTCTTCTCTGGTCTTTTTTTTCATGCAAAATCTACCTTTTTATTAAAAATCTAAAAATCTGCTTGGGCGCGGATTTTTTTGTAGTTGTCTTATTTATTTTCGGAAGCTGAAAGTTGCTCACTTTCAGATCTCATAATTGGCTAATTAAACTGCTTTGTTACGGTGAATACGATTCTCAATTTATTAACACCTAGCCAGTCCAAAGCTCGAGCATAATGGGCTGAAACCCTTGCGCCCGAACGGTTTGGGCAATCTATACGTTTCGTTTTACTATTGCAAACCCTCGCGCTTTAGTATAGCTCTACATATGTTTGAACAACTCAAATCTTTGCACTGAAAAGCTTGTATTTTTAAGCTCTTGAGCTTCTTTTTATGTGCCTAACCGGGTAAATTTTATAGTTTTTCTAGATAAATTATGGATAAAATCAATACGTTTGACGTCCACAGTGACAAGGAGTCGAAGATGCTGAAATCGTTTCGGTTAATCGCACTTCTGGCTTTATTTGCATTTTTTGCCGGGTGTTCTGCCAAGACCGCTCCGGTTGATGAGGCTGCTCTTGATGCCCAGACAAAAGCCGCCTTAAAAAGTGAAGCTTCGGTTGAAACCGAAGTAGCCGATTCCGGGGTTGAGCCTCTCGATCCTGAGCTGGAAGCCGCTCCGCAGGAAGCTGAGAAGCTTACCCCTGAGGAAGAAAAAGTTCTCCAGTCCAGCAACGGAATCTTATTCGACCTTGATGAGCACGATACGAAGGAAGTGCAGCAGTACTTTGGTTTTTTTACCCATAAGGCACGCAAGACTTTCGATCGCTGGTTGAAACGTTCCGAGCCTTTCCTGCCTTATGTGCGTCAGGTACTTTCTGAAAATAATATGCCTCAGGACCTGGCCATGCTGCCTTTTGCCGAAAGCGGTTACAACGCATGGGCTTATTCCCGTGTTGGCGCGGCAGGTATGTGGCAGTTTATGCCCTATACAGGACGGTTATATGGCCTGCGTGTGGACTGGTGGGTTGATGAACGCCGTGATCCATATAAATCAACCAAAGCAGCGGTTGAGTACCTCAAGGTTTTGCACGAAATGTTCGGTGACTGGTATTTGGCCCTTGCTGCTTATAATGCTGGTGAAGGTAAGATCGGGCGAGCTTTGAGAAAGACAGGTTCCAAAGATTTCTTTGATCTGACCAAGAATAACCATAAACTCAGCAGAAGAGCCCGACTCCGCGCTGAGACCAAGAACTACGTTCCCAAATTCATTGCCATCTCCAAGATTTTCAAAAACCTTGATGAACTCGGTTTTACCAATATTGACTGGAACAACGGTATACAGGTTGAAACCGTTAAGGTTCCCGGTGGTACCGACCTGCTGGCACTTGCCAAAGCCTGCGGCATGAAATGGAGTGAGTTCCATAAACTCAACCCCCATTTCCGCAGACAGGTCAGCCCGCCCAACGCAGTAATTAATGCTTACCTTCCCGAAAGGGTCATGGCTAATGCTGCCGATTACCTCGAATCCCCCAATTCGCGTCCTTTTGCAGGCTATAAGCGCTACAAAATCCGCAAGGGTGATTCCTGGTACCGCATTGCCCGCCGTTACGGCATTCCCGTGGCTGTGCTTAAGTCTGTAAACAACCGCAGGTCCAACCTGATTAAGCCCGGTCAGTACATCATGATTCCGGGTAGAGGATCCTCCAAGGCTGTTTACGCAACTAAAACCAGTAAAACCCGTCGTACCGCGCAGAGCCGTGCTAACTACCAGGTTCGCAAGGGTGATACCCTCTGGGATATTGCCAGCCGCTATCATGTAAGTGTGCGTACCCTCAAACGTGCAAACGGCCTTTATTCTTCCAAGCTCAAGATCGGTCAGAAGCTCTACATTCCCGATAACAATGCCCGCAGTTCCGCGCGTTCCGTTGCCAAGGCTGAGAACGTCAAGCAGCAGTTGGTTAAATATCGGGTCCGTCGCGGCGATAACCTCTGGAAAATTGCCCGCCGTTTTGGAGTGAAGGTTTCTTCACTCATGAAGTGGAACAGCTTGAATTCCAAGTCTATTCTCCGTCCCGGTGATAGAATCAAGGTTTACGTCCAGTAAAACAAATTGAGTTAAAGACAAAATAAAGGCGGTTTCCCTAGGGTTGCCGCCTTTTTCTTTTGCCCCTTTCTTGTTAAGTAGCCTTTCCACGCAGTGAGCAGAATCACCCCTCACTCCATAATAATCATGTAAAAATAAGGTATTGCCCCGATGGCTATTCAGAGTACCAACCCCATGACCGGAAAGGTCGAAAAAAAATTTACTGAATTAAGCTCCGCAGAAACTTCTTCCATTTTAGCATCAGTTGCGGATGCATTTTCCACTTGGAAATCTACTTCTTTTGAACATCGTGCAGATTGTTTACGCAATCTGGCTGCATTGCTTCGTGAACGTGCAGATCATTTTGCAGAACTTATGGCCGCTGAAATGGGTAAACCGCTCAAATCAGGCAGGGCAGAAGTTCTTAAGTCTGCTACTGTCTGTGATTTTTATGCTGATAACGGTGCTGCCATGCTGGCCAGTGAGCCAAAAATTGTCGATGGTATGCAGTGCTCTGTAGAGTACGCCCCTATGGGTTCTGTACTGGCCGTGATGCCTTGGAACTATCCGGTATGGCAGGTTTTGCGTATTGCCGTACCCACACTCATGGCAGGCAACACAATGCTTTTAAAGCATGCTCCCAATGTTCCACAGTGCGCTCTGGCTATTGAAGAGCTTTTCTGTGAGTCCATATTTCCTGAAAATGTATTCCGGACCTTAATCGTCGGTACCGAGCAGGTTGAAGACGTGCTGGCAGATGACTCTGTTATCGGTGTCTGCCTCACAGGTAGCGTCAGAGCTGGGCGTGCGGTTGCCGCACTAGCCGGCGCACACCTCAAGAGGTCAGTTATGGAGCTTGGCGGAAGCGATGCTTTTGTGGTCCTTGCTGATGCTGATCTGGACAAGGCTGCAGCCACAGGAGCTGAATCCCGCTGTTCCAACGCAGGACAAGCCTGTATTGCTGCCAAGCGTTTCATTGTCCACAATGATGTCTACGATGAGTTCATCGGCAAGCTTAAAGAGCGCATGGAATCTGTCCCAATGGGCAGCCCTCTGGATGAAAATACCGTTATGGGACCCATGGCTTCACACCAGTTCCGCGATAATCTGTTATTTCAGGTAGAGAGCTGTCTCAAAGCGGGTGGCAGAATTGTACTTGGTGGGGAAGTTCCTGATGGCGAAGGGGCTTTTTACCCTCCGACCATTATCACTGATGTTCCTTTCGAAAGCGACGCGGGGCGTGATGAAATTTTCGGGCCTGTAGCCCTTGTATTCCGTGCAGATAGCGAAGAGCAGGCCATGGAAATGGCTAACGACAGTGCATTCGGCCTCGGTGGTTCAGTTTGGACCCGTGATGAGGAAAAAGGATTGCGTCTTGCCCGTCAGATCGAAGCCGGACTGGTCTACGTGAACGGACGTGTAAGCAGCCGTCCGCCGCTTCCGTTCGGAGGGGTAAAGAATTCAGGTTACGGCCGCGAGCTTTCTACTTACGGAATTAGGGAATTTGTGAACGTTAAGTCTGTTTGTATCGGATAGAAAAACTACTCTCTGCTTATAAACTGAGGAAGATAGCAATAACTTCCTAGCTCATATTTAAGGCTTTGGTGTAACTACTGAATCAATTCATAATTATACTAAAGGAGCTGGGCAATGGATAAGGTTAATATTCGTAGTGAATTAGCCAGAATCAGTGAGTATTGGTCTCAGGTAGTTATTGGGGAAGGTAATAATCAGCTTTTCAAGATCGCCAAGGGTCTGGGCAGCACAAATTGGCATAAGCACGATGATCAGGATGAAATATTTATTCTGTACAAGGGGTGTATGATTATCGAGCTTCGTGACCGTACCATTCAATTATTTGAGGATGATATGTTCATAGTTCCAAAAGGTGTAGAGCACCGTCCTAAGGCCGATAACGAGGCTGAATTTCTTATTATCGTTTTAAATATTACCTCTACTGAAGCGGGCGGTAAGCCTAACCTTTAACCTCGATCCCTAATACGAAAAGCAGTACCTTTGGGGCTGTTTTAATGTTCATAATTTTAATGCAGTCAGTTTTCCCGATCAACGTGAAATCTTGGGGAACTGACTGCATTTTATTTTGCTTTTAGGATTAAAGGCTCTTGAGCAGTAGTTCTCTCGCCTTCTTCTCATCCAACTTAATTCCTGTCCAAAGTCTGAATTGTTCCAGCCCCTGATGGATGAACATCTCGATTCCGTGGATTACAGTGCATCCTTTGGCTTTGGCTTCGCGTATGAAAACAGTCTCCATGGGGTTGTAGACTAGGTCGAAGACAATGGTGTTCGCGTTCTGATTATCCATGATCATGGGGTTGATCTCTTCAAATTTTCCTGACATGCCTAGCGAGGTGGAATTCACGATAAGATCGAAGCTTTGATCGCCACGAGCGTCCCAATCAAGGGCTGATATTTTGAATTCAGCAGCGAGATCATTTGCTTTTGATTTAGTGCGGTTGGTAATGAAAATTTCCTTGATGCCCAATGATTGAAGACCTGTGATCGCAGCGCGAGCAGCACCTCCGGCACCGATCAGAAGGGCTTTTTGCACCTGATCTGAATAAGGACGCAGCGGCTCCGAGACTCCCGCGGCATCGGTATTGTCGCCCACGATTTTATCACCGTTCCAATAGAGTGTATTCACCGCTCCCACAGACCTAGCGCGCTCGGTCAGCTGATCAATGTAGTTCATTACGGAAAGTTTATGGGGAATAGTCACGCTGGCACCGGAAATGGGCAGATTTTTGAAAGTCTGCATGAAATTTTGGACCTTTTCCGGCTCAGTAGGCCAAGCCATGTATATTGCCGGAATTTTGTGCTCTGCAAAGCCCCAGTTATGCAGCAAAGGACTCATTGTATGGCCAAGAGGGTGTCCAATTATTCCAAAAAGCTTTTCAGGCTTGAATACTTCCATATTTAGCTCCTGAAGACGTTTGTGGTCTTTTGTAAAGACTAGATCGTTTTTTTGAATTAAAACGCTTAAAATTAATGATAAAATTAAAAGAAATATTTAAAGGCAGGAGTTTGTGCTTGGCAATAGAAATACAAGATCTATTTATCATCAAGCACCTTTTGCTAATCTACACGGCGAAGCCCTAGGGGGTAAGCCGCTGGAGGCAAAATCTTTCTATCAAAAAGCGCGAAGCGCATCAAAAAGAAATGCCCCCTGCGAAAATTCGTAGGGGGCATTTAAATTGTGCGTACTTAGATAGCAGCAGCGCCTTCTTTGAGGGCTTCTGCGTTTTTGGGGATGAGGTGGTGGTAGTGGGCGGAGATCACGTTTTCGAGGGAGTCGATGACTGCCTGCAGGTCCATGATACTAGTCGCCTTGATGAAGGCACCGAGTGCTACCATGTTTGCCATGCGGGTATTACCGAGTTTGTCGGCGATATCGTTGCAGGGCACCATGTAGGATTTGATGCGCTTGGTGTCCACCAGCTCTGCGTCAACAAGAGAGGAGTTGACGATCTGGATACCGTCATCCATGAGCATGGGCTGGAATTTATCCAGAGAAGGACGGTTCATGATGATCAGGCTGTGAGGGCTGCGGATGATGGGGGAACCGATTTCGTCGTCGGAAAGTACGACTGTGCAGTTCGCGGTACCGCCGCGCATTTCAGGGCCGTAAACCGGAATGTAGGTTACGTTCAGTCCGGCATTCATGCCTGAATAGGCCAGCAGGTTACCGATGAGCATAACGCCCTGTCCGCCGAATCCGGCAATGATGCTGTCGAGGTATTTGCTCATCTTAGTCCTCCGCAGTTACGTCTTTATATACACCCAGCGGGAAGTAGGGGATCATTTCAGATTCAACCCTTTCGTTCGCCTGAATGGGAGTCATTCTCCAGTTGGTGGGGCAGGTTGCCAGCAGCTCGATGAAACCGAAACCGAGACCTTTCTGCTGCACTTCAAAAGCCTTTTTCATGGCTTTCTTGGCCTGACGGATGTTTTTCACATTGTTCAGGGCCACGCGTGCTGCGTAAGCGGTTCCACCGAGGGTGGCGATGATCTCTGCCATCTTGATAGCCTGACCTTCCTTCATGGGATCACGTCCATTGGGGGAAGTGGTGGTCTTCTGGCCTTCCATGGTGGTGGGAGCCATCTGTCCGCCGGTCATGCCGTAAACAGTGTTGTTTACGAAGATGATGGAGACTTTTTCACCGCGGTTGGCGATGTGCATGATCTCAGCCATACCGATGGAAGCGAGGTCGCCGTCACCCTGATAGGAGAGGACAAACTTGTCACCGCGGGCGCGTTTTACGCCTGTTGCAACTGCCGGTGCGCGGCCGTGCGGAGCTTCCACACTGTCTACGCCGAGGTAGTTGTAAAGGAATACGGAACAGCCGATTGAGGTGACCAGAAGGGTGTCTTCGGTCAGGCCCATTTCGCTGAGCAGTTCACCCGCAAGTCTGTGGGCGATACCGTGCTGGCAGCCGGGACAGTAGTGGGTGGGAACGTCTACAATTGCGTCAGCCTTATCAAAGGCGAGAATTTCTTGTTCGCTCATTCTTATTTCCCTCCAAGGCTTTTGAGGATGGGCTCCTCGAAATCGTCGGGGGTAGGCAGGTTTCCGGGCATGAAGCCGAAGAAATCACTGTCGGTAACGGTGCGGATGGAAAGACGCACGTCTTCGACCATCTGACCGAGGTTATGTTCAATAGTCAGGAATTTCTTACCCTGCTTGGCGAGCTTGTTGAGCTCTTCGGAGGGGAAGGGGTAAAGGGTGATGGGACGGAAAAGACCGACCTTGTGACCCTGAGCGCGTAGTTTGCGCACGGTGCTCTTTACGATACGTCCGATGGAGCCGTAGGCAACTACGATGAGTTCTGCATCTTCGGTTTCGAAGAGTTCCTGTTTGGTGTTCTTGGCCATGTCATCATACTTGGCCTGCAGGGCCTGGTTGTGGCCTGCAAGTGAACCTTCGGTGAGGAACAGGGACTTGATGATGCGGTGATCGCGGTCCTTGGCACCTTCAATGCGCCATTCGGTTCCTTCTTTTTCATCATGCTCTTTGACTTCCCGAGTGATAACGGGTTCTTTCATCTGACCGACGATGGCATCACCGAGGATCATAACCGGGTTGCGGTATTTGAAAGCGAGGTCGAAAGCTTCGATCACGAGATCATAGCACTCCTGACAGGTACCGGGGGCAAGAACGAGGGTGCGGTAGTCACCGTGTCCGCCGCCTTTGGTGGCCTGAAAGTAGTCACCCTGACTAGGGCCGATGTCACCGAGACCCGGTCCACCACGGTTCATGTTGACGATTACTGCGGGAAGCTGGCTACCTGCGAGATAGGAGATGGCTTCCTGTTTGAGGGATACACCGGGGCTGGAAGAGGAAGTCATGCAACGGGCACCGGCAGCAGCAGCGCCGATGAGCATGTTTGCAGCAGCAACTTCACTTTCAGCCTGAACGAATTCACCGCCGACTTTGGGCAGTTCTGCGGACATGTATTCCGGGATATCGTTCTGGGGGGTGATGGGGTAGCCGAAGTAGCATTTGAGCCCGGCTGCGATAGCGCCGCGGGAGATAGCCTCGTTGCCTTTGATGAAAAGCTTTTCGCCGTTCTTAGCCATACTATTCTCCTTTGGCCTTTTTGGTTCTGTAAACCCGGATAGCGATATCCGGACAGATCAGAGCACAGGAAGTACATCCGGTACACTTTTCCATATCCTCAGCCGCGACTTCAGCAACTTTGTAACCGTGCTGGTTGAATCGGTCGGATTGCCTTATGATTTCCTTTGGACAGACGGTGGTACAGAGCAGACAGCCTTTGCACCGTTCATCCAAAAATTTTACTCGTGACATCCTAAACTCCTGTTACCGTGGACAGAAAAGCCCGTTATATCAACGGGCTGGGACCAATAGAGTCTTATTTACTTGTAGGCAGTACATTTGAGAAATGTGACTGTTGAAAAACAAGGTATAGTTATTTGCGGTCAGGTGCAAATTTTTCCGAAAAAAATACGTCAGACCGTTATTTCTACCTTATTTTATATACATTGAATCGCCATAAGAGAAGAATCTGAATTGATTATCGACTGCTTCTGTATAAGCGTTCAGAACATTTTTCCTACCAGCGAGAGCGGAAATCATAATGACAAGGGATGATTCTGGCAAATGAAAATTGGTAATCATACGGTCGACGACCTTGAATTCAAAACCGGGGTAGATGAAAATATTTGTTTCTCCCTTGAATTCACAGATTTCCCCGGCCTGCTGAAAAGCGCCCTCAAGGGTCCGGGCTGAGGTGGTTCCAACAGCTATTACCGGTCTTCCTTCCTGCTTGGCCTTGATCACAGCCGCTGCGGTTTCTTCCGGGATTTCAATATATTCGCTATGCATTTCATGATCACGGATATCTTCAGCGCGTACTGGGCTAAATGTTCCGTAGCCTACATATAATGTAACTTCGGCCCTTTCGATGTTCTTGGCCTTGAGTTTTTCATTGATCTCTTCGGAAAAATGCAGTCCGGCAGTAGGGGCGGCTACTGACCCGGCCTTTTCATCGCAGGCGTAGAGGGTTTGGTAACGTTCATTGTCGGTTTCATCTGCAGCACGACGGATGTAGGGGGGCAGGGGAATCTTGCCGCATTCTTCAAAAATCTTTTTCAGGTCTCCTGTCCATTCGAGTTCAACTTCGGAAAGGCCGAACTTGCCCTTGCCCAGTACGGTAAGCTTCAGGCCGCCTTCAAAGAATATTTCATTTCCCGGTTTGGGACCTTTTGATGCCCGGAGCAGACCGCGGGCTTGCGCCTTGAATCCACCGGGAACCTCTTCGGCTTCGATAAGTGGCAGGGGGGTCAGCAGCAGGAATTCCACCCGGCCTCCGGTAGGCTTTGTGCCGAAGATGCGGGCCGGGACAACTTTTGAGTTGTTGGCTACCAGCAGGGCGCCTTCGGGAAGAAGATCCACAATGTCTGTGAAGTTTTTGATTTCGGTTTCACCGCTCTTTTGATCAAGGACCATGAGCTTGGAACCGTGGCGCATTACTGCGGGACATTGTGCTATCTGTGCTTCAGGTAATTCAAAGTCGTAGCTTTTAAGGAAAAAGTCTTCTGTATTTATGTTCATTTTTTCAGTTTTCATTATTGATGATAATCTGGTAAGAATCTTTACAGCAGACACCGCCAAGGTCTATGAATGCTGTGTTTGTTCTTTGATTGCCCAGTCAAACAAGGTTGTTTGATTGTCACGTTGATCACCAAATCCGGATTAGTTTATGAAATGGTTGTCAGTAGCTGAAATATCCAAGATTACGATGATCCCCGCTCCTACAGCAAGGCGCTATGCTTCGCTGTTCAAGGATTTTCTTTCCAGTAAAAAAATGGGCCGGGTAACCAAGTACCCTGAATCCGCAGTGGAAATCTTCAAACGCATCGTTACATTATATAATGATGGGATGGTTACCACGGAAATTGAGCAGCAGCTCCGGTCCGAATTTCCCCGCACTATTGAGATCAGCCCCTCCGAACGTGGCGTACCTGCCCAGCCGGCCATGAATATTCAGGCGGAGCTGAGCGGAGCATTTGCCGAGATGATGGACAAGATGAGCAAGTCACTTGAAGTGATTGCCGATCAGAAGTCAATCATTGAAGAGCAGCGCGAAGATATTTACAAGCTCAAAAAAGCTTTTGTTCTTCTTGCCCGCAGCCAGAAAAAAATCAAGGCTTTGCCGCAGCTCGATATTAAATCCATAACTGATGAGTATGACGAACGGACTAATGCCTTAGCGCAGAAGGACGTTGAGCTGGAGTGCGCTACCAGTGAATTAGCTCAGGAAAACACAGCCTTAAAGCATAAGCTTGAAGTTATGGAGTCTGAGCTCATTCGTTTGCGCAAGGACCGCAGGGAAATGGAAAATTATTTTATGGATAAGATCAAACGCCTGAACGGTTGATTTTCCTGCTTGCGGAATTGATTTTTTGCTCTCATGTCTGTAGAAAATGTCTAGATGATGCAGTGGTGATTTGGGATCAATGCTGCATAATTTACTGTATACAAATTATGTCCAGCCCAGCTGGCCTGAATTTCAATATGCATCGGCATTAAAATCGGAGGATTAAATATGCGTACTTTCATCAAAATGCTTCTTATTTCCATGATCTTTGTGGGGCTGACCGGTTGTCTGGCCGGAACCAACAAAACTTCTGAAGAACCTGTAGTTGCTACCACTGGTGCGACTGAAAGTTTCGAGGAATTCGTACCTTATACTGAATTTGATGACATTGCAGTTCCCAACGAACTGAGCAGGGTACCTGACCAGTCCTATGTTGCAGAAGACC
Organism: Maridesulfovibrio sp.; assembly: GCF_965230075.1. GTDB lineage: Bacteria > Desulfobacterota > Desulfovibrionia > Desulfovibrionales > Desulfovibrionaceae > Maridesulfovibrio. The sequence goes on from NZ_OZ245945.1 coordinate 4,456,153, forward strand.
AGTCTTTTAAGTATGGAAAAATCGTTCTCAAGGGACGTGTTGAAAACCAGTCACTCATCGATTTCTTTGTAAATCAGATGGCAAAAGACAACTGGACCAAAGAAAGATCCATTACCTCCACTGTTTCCACTCTTTCTTTTACCAAGCCTTACAAGAGCTGCACAGTGAGAATTTTTGACGGATCTTACAATACTGAAGTTGAAATCTACGCCGTTGAAATGAAGTCTGATTCCATGCCTTCTTCCGGCGGTATGCAGGAACAGAATATACAATAATGAATGAACATCTTAATTTTGACTGCTTTTTAGGAAAACGCATCCACCTCGGCGTCAGCGGTTCTATCGCAGCTTACAAGTCTCTGGACTTACTGCGCATGTTCCGTAAGGCCGGGATCGAAGTAAGCGTTACGCTTACATCAGGTGCGCAGGAATTTATCAGGGGCCTCAGTTATGAGGCCCTTGGTGCTTTTAAGGTCTGGGAGAAAATGTACCCGACCATGGACGACACCTTCGGGCATCTTGAGCCTGGACAGGCTGCTGATGCCATGCTCATTGCCCCGGCAACAGCTTCGGTGCTGGCGCGCATGACCCATGGTTTGGCAGATGACATGCTTTCCTGTCAGGCTCTGGCCTTTAACGGCCCCAAGCTGGTGGCCCCGGCCATGAATCCGGCTATGTGGGACGCTCCGGCTACCCGCGATAATTGCCGTGTGCTCGCTGAAAGAGGGGTTGAATTTATCGGTCCCGATTGTGGCGATGTGGCTTGCGGTGATCATGGACGTGGACGTCTTGCCTCTCTTGAATCCATTTATGCCCACGGCTTACGCGCTGTTGCTCCTGACGATATGAGCGGTAAGCATGTGCTGATCACTCTTGGACCTACCCGTGAAAAATGGGATGCAGTCCGCTTCTGGTCCAACCCTTCTTCCGGCTTGATGGGTGCTTCCATTGCTATGGCTGCATGGTTGCGCGGGGCCAAGGTCACAGTTGTTTCCGGTCCGGTGAACTGGTGGTTTCCTGAAGATATCGACGTGATCAAAGTTGATTCTGCTCAGCAGATGTTTGACGCTGCCACCGAGGTTTGGCCCAGCTGCACCACCGGGTGCTTCACCGCTGCGGTTGCTGACTTCAAGCCTATTCCTCACGGGGAAGGCAAATTCAAGAAAGCGGGCAGTGATGCTCTGCGGGTCGAATTTGATACCAACCCTGATATCTTGAAGACTATCGGGACCATGAAGAATGATGATCAACAGCTCATTGGTTTTGCAGCTGAGACTTCCAATATTCAGGAAGCCGCCAAGGGCAAACTTGAGCGTAAAAATCTGGACTTGATTGTTGCCAACCCCATCAACAAGCCCGGTGCTGGATTTGAGTCTTCCACTAACTCGGTCTATGTTCTGGACAGGGCAGGGCGGTCCGAAGAATGGCCCGATCTTGCTAAAACCGAAGTAGCGTGGCGCATATGGGATCACCTTCTGCTGAATTAAATGTACTTGAAAGTGTTAGGCCGTGGTATCAAAACGGCCTGCAATATGTTTTCAAGGATGCACTGCCCGGTATCGAGGAACTCGAGAAACCGAGAAGGCAGCAGCGTCCTGCTGCGCCCTCACAACCACGCCAGCAATATGCTCAGCAGGCTCCTCGCAGGCCACAGCAGTTCGCAGAACAGCAGGTGCAGTCTGCCGCTCAACAGCGTGGACAGCAGCAAGCTACTGTTCAGAATCAGCACCCGCAAGCTCAACCTGCACAATCCCAGCAACAGCAGCGGCCTTCTTTTGACCGTACCCCTCCGGCAAAGCCGTCTCGTATGCCCGTGCAGCGTAAGGCTCCGGTTCAACCTCAGGTCAATTTTCCTGATCCGCAGTCCTGGCCGGCTCCTTGGTCGAATCTTGCTTCGCGTATCACACCGCGTTTGCAGATTTTTTGGACTTATGCCCAGATGGGACAGGATTTATCCGGTCAGGCGGATGCAGCGCGTAGAAAGCTCTTTCAGTCTTTGATCGGTTATATGGGCTTACCCAAGGGAGCTATTTCTTTCTGGCCCTGTACCGCTTGGAACGGCAATGAGTTTGAAAACAAGTCTGACATCTTTTGGAAGGGAGTTGAGTCTTACGGTGTAAAGTTTGTGGCTTGCTTCGGAGATCAGGCCCGGACCATTATCGCCCCGGATGCACCCTCATCATCAGCATCAGTACATATTAACGGAGTGCAGATGCTTATGCTTCAGGATCCGGACTTCCTTAAGAATCTGCCTCCTGATGAGCAGCAGTTGCTCTGCATCTCGCTTTTGCGCCTACCTCTTTTCTAAAGTCGATTTTCATTTTGTAATTATGGACCCCGTCTTAATCAGGCGGGGTTTTCTTTTTCCATAGTTTATTTATTTCCTGTGATTTGGCATTATGAACTATAAAAGCCTATTTCATGGGAGTAGCTATGCATGGTTTAAAGAGGCGTTCAGGTTTCATTTATTGCTTGATCATCATGACGATGCTCTTCTTCGGCGTTTCAGCCAGTGCTGCATTTGCTAAACAAATGAGCGTGCTGTTGCTTGAATTTCAAGGGGGGATAAGTCCGGCTCAGGTTCATTTGCTTGAAGACGGCCTTGAGCGTGCTGGTGATGACGATCATGATCTTGTTTTGCTCAGGCTCGATACTCCGGGCGGTTTGGGTACATCCATGCGTGAGCTGGTCAAGATTATCATGAACAGCAAAATCCCGGTTTGTGTTTGGGTAGGTCCGGAAGGAGCTCGTGCAGCTTCGGCTGGAACATTTATTACAGCAGCGGCGCAGATTGCTGCCATGGCTCCCGGTACATCTATCGGGGCGGCCAGTTCGGTTTCCCCTTCCGGTGATGAACTTCCCGAGACCATGGCTAAGAAGGTGACCGGGGATATGGTTAGCTTGATTAAGGGGATTTCTCGCAAGAGGGGGCGTAATTATGAATGGTACGCCAAGTCTGTTCAGGATGGCATCAGTGTTGATGCTCAGGATGCGGTGACCTTGAATATTGTGGATTTCATGGCTCTTTCTGTTGATGATTTTTTGGAACAGCTGGGTGCGAGGGGAGTGCTCATTGATGGGCAGCGGGTCAAATTCTCAAAATCTGATGTGACGGTTACTGAATTTGAACCGGGATTTCGCTATGCTGTTCTTTCATGGCTTCTTGATCCGCAGGTTGCATATTTTCTTCTTTTGGGCGGAATGCTGGGGTTATTTTTTGAGCTCTCGCATCCCGGAGCTATTTTGCCCGGTGTGCTCGGTGCGTTTTGCCTCGTGACCGGCCTTTATGCCATGTCTGTTCTTCCCACCAATGCCGCCGGGTTGCTCTTACTTCTTCTCGGTGCCGTGCTTTTTATTCTTGAAGTTTTCATTGTCAGCTACGGATTGCTCAGTCTTGGAGCGGTGCTCAGTCTTTTTGTCGGGTCACTGGTACTTTTCAGGGAAGGAACTCCCGGTATTCCTCTGGAGACGATTCTTGGAACTGTACTTACCTTTGCCGCATTTGTCGGAGTCATTATCTATCTTGTGACCAAGGCGCAGATTTCCAGATCCGGTATGGGCATGGAAAGTATGGTCGGGCTTGAAGGTGAAGTTATTGCAGTGAAAGGGGAGCGCATGAAAGTCCGCGTGCGTGGAGAAATATGGAATGCGGAGACAAATGATAAAACTTTTTTTGATCCCGGGACCGCGATTGAGGTTGTTCAGGCCCATGGTCTGACCCTGATTGTTGTAAGAAAGAGCTGATCAACTTAATTTTTAGGGAGGCTTTTATGACTTTTTTTATTCCCGTTGTTTTACTTGTCGTTTTTTTTCTGATCACTGCCTTGAAAGTGCTGAACGAGTATGAACGTGGCGTGATTTTCAGATTGGGTAGAGTGATAAATGCTAAAGGTCCCGGGCTGATAATCCTGATTCCTATTGTTGACCGTATGGTCCGTGTCTCACTTAGAATTATGACTCTTGATGTACCCAATCAGGATGTTATCACTCGTGATAACGTTAGTATCAAGGTTAATGCGGTGGTCTATTTCAGGGTGACTGATCCGATCAAGGCTATATTAGAGGTAGAGGATTTTATGTTTGCCACATCTCAGCTTGCACAAACCACCTTGCGTAGCGTATGTGGAGGCGTTGAACTTGACGAGATACTTTCCCAGCGCGAAAAAGTGAACAGCGAGATTCAGGAAATTCTTGATACGCACACCGATCCCTGGGGCATTAAAGTCAGCACAGTCGAGCTCAAATATATTGACTTGCCGCAGGAAATGCAGCGCGCCATGGCCAAACAGGCCGAGGCTGAACGTGAGCGGCGAGCCAAGGTTATCAACGCACAGGGTGAGTTTCAGGCTGCTGACAAGTTGTCAGAAGCCGCTGAGATTATTTCTGCCCATCCTGAGGCATTGCAATTGAGATATCTGCAGACTTTGAGAGAAATGTCTGCTGAAGGAAAATCTTCCACCATAATCCCTCTTCCTCTTGATTTACTAAAGATGTTGGCGCCGTTAACCGGCAGAAGAGGGGCAATGGATAAAAAAGACCAAGAGAGCGATTAATAATGAAAGTCCTTGTAACAGGAGCAGCCGGATTTATCGGCTTTCACCTTTCCAAACGTCTTCTTGCCGAAGGCCATGAAGTTGTCGGCCTTGATATTCTTAATGATTACTATGATGTAAATGTTAAGAAGAACCGCCTCAAGCAAATTGAGGACAATGAAAAATTCACTTTTGCCTACATGGATATGGCTGATCGTGAAGCCATGGAAAATCTTTTTGCAAAAGAGAAGTTTACCCACGTGGTTAACCTCGCAGCTCAGGCTGGTGTTCGTTACTCCCTGATCAACCCTCAGGCTTACATTGATTCCAACGTAGTTGGATACATGAACATCCTTGAAGGTTGTCGCCATAACGGTGTTGAGCATCTCGTATATGCTTCTTCCAGCTCCGTTTACGGTCTGAACACAAACATGCCTTTTAGCGTGCATGATAATGTTGACCATCCTATCAGCATGTATGCGGCTACTAAGAAGTCTAACGAGCTGATGGCTCATTCCTACAGCCACCTTTACAATCTCCCCACCACCGGACTTCGTTTCTTTACTGTATACGGTCCTTGGGGCAGACCTGATATGGCTCTTTTCCTTTTCACCAAGGCTATCTTTGAAGATAAGCCGATCAATGTTTTCAACCACGGTAAAATGCTTCGCGATTTCACCTACATTGATGACATCGTTGAAGGTGTGATCAGGGTTATGAAGAACACCGCTACCCCCAACCCAGATTGGAATGGCGATGCTCCTGATCCGGGAACAAGTCCCGCACCTTTCCGTATCTACAATATAGGTAACAACCAGCCCACCGAGCTGATGCGTTACATCGAAGTTCTTGAAGAATGTATTGGCAAAAAGGCTGAAAAGAACATGATGCCTTTGCAGGCAGGTGATGTTCCTTCTACTTATGCAAACGTGGACGACCTTGTCCGTGATGTTGATTTCAAGCCTGAGACAACTGTTGAAGAAGGAATTGCCAAGTTTGTTGAATGGTACAGAGGTTACTACAACGTATAGTTTCTCGACCCATATCGAATTTATTAAGGCCGCTTTTTAAGCGGCCTTTTTTTGTGATGATCAATTAAATTGTATTTTTTTTAGTTTGCTGAAATATTTTATTAATTCATTTTTTGGCGGCAACAATCAGCTGATATTCCGGTTTTAACTATCCATTTTTTCCTCCCCTTTTCTTGATTTAAAGTTTTTTTCAGACTAGCTTTGGCTCTGTTGTTTTTGTGTCAACTTGGTTGAGATGTTTCACGTGAAACATGAAAAATTGAAATCTCATTAACAAGGTGGTTTCAAGTGGCAAAGAGAATTGTTGTAGCCAACCAGAAGGGTGGAGTAGGTAAAACCACTACCTCTATCAATCTTTCCGCTTCCCTTGCTGTGATGGAAAAGAAAGTCCTGCTTATTGATTGTGACCCGCAGGGGAACGGATCAAGCGGACTCGGCTTTTATCCCGGTGACTCCAGAGAAAACGTTTACTCTGTGCTTTTTGAGCCAGAGAGGGCAACGGACGCTATATATCAGACAGACATTCCCTATCTTTCACTCATGCCCGCAAGTCAGGATCTGGTCGGGGCTGAGATTGAACTCATCGATAAGATGGGGCGCGAATATTATCTAAAAGACCTCGTGGAGACAGTCGATGATGAGTACGATTATATCATTTTCGACTGCCCGCCATCGCTTGGGCTTCTGACCGTAAACGCTCTTTGTGCTGCAAAGGAGCTCTTGGTTCCGTTGCAGACAGAGTACTACGCACTTGAAGGTGTGGCTCAGCTGCTGATGACTTTTGAGCTGGTTAAGAAGAGGTTAAACCCGGATCTTTCCGTATTGGGTGTGGTTCTGACCATGTACGACAAGCGCAACAGGCTTGCCCGTCAGGTTAAAAATGAAGTGCGTAAGGCTTTTCCGGACAGTCTTTTTGAAACCATTGTTCCGCGAAATGTGCGTCTTTCTGAGGCTCCGAGTTTCGGAAAACCTGCAATATCCTATGATGCAAAATCAAATGGAGCCATGGCCTACTTAAGTCTGGCGCAGGAAGTGGTTAAGCGTCACAAAGAAGAATAGAATAAAAAAAGGCCGACATTGCTGTCGGCCTTGAATTGTGCGTATGGTGAAAAGAAAGATTAATAGCGAGCTTCAAAATTCGTATCTTTTTCTTCAACGTAAGGCGTACATTCAACGGTAATTTCATCTTTGAAATGTTTTTTGACAATGCGTGCTTGGCACTGGGTGCACTTAAATGAAACAAGTCCGCCGAGGTTACAGGACATGAGCCTGAACTTGCGGGGATCATCTTTTTCCCAGTCCTCGGTTCTACTACCGCAGAGTTCACAGTGTACATCGGTATCCACAGGGTAGGGGAAGTCCCAATACTCTTTCAAAGTTTCCCATTCACCGATGGGCTCCGGGCGTTCCGCCGGTGCTTCTTTAGGGAGTAGGTCTTTGATCATTGGTTTGACTTTTGCCCAGAGATCCGCGGTGAGCAGGGCACCAATCAGGTTGCCGTTTTTATCAAAAAGTTCGGTGAGATTATCATCGTGTTTAGACATGTAGCCTCCGACGTCATTGTTATTGATGAGTTCGGGATACAATAATCACGGTTTCGATCAAGTCAAAGGAAATATTATCAGGCTCTGCATGGCGGAGCTGAAAACATAAGGAGAAAATCCATGGCAGGTGTCACTGGCGGTTTAGGAAGGGGACTGGATGCCCTTCTCGGAGGCGGCAAGGGCGTAGATGAAAACTCAACTTCCGAAGTTTCAATAGATGCGCGGAAGATTGATATTGATATGGTTATTGCCAACCCGAACCAGCCGCGTAAGGAGTTTTCTCCTGAAGCGCTCAAGGATCTCTCCGAATCCATTCGCGCAAAAGGCGTCCTGCAGCCTATTCTGGTCCGTCCTATCGCTGGCCGCAAAGATCGTTTCGAGTTGGTTGCAGGTGAGCGCCGTCTGCGGGCATCCAAGCTGGCCGGACTAGGAGAGATTCCTGCTTTGGTTAAGGAGATGACCGATCTTGAGAGCATGGCCATTGCCCTGATCGAAAACCTGCAGCGTGAAGATCTGAACCCCATTGAAGAGGCCAAAGGTTATCAGGAATTGATCACCAAGTTCGGACTCAGTCAGGAGCAGCTCTCCGGTCAGGTGGGCAAAAGCCGTTCAGCTCTTTCCAACTCAATGCGCCTGTTGACCCTTTCCGAGCCTGTCCAAAACGCCATCGGAGATGGTAAAATCTCTGCCGGTCATGGACGGGCACTCATGGCTGTGGCTGATGATGATGCCCGTGATGAACTCTTCGACAGACTGATGAGCAGCGGTATGTCTGTGCGTCAGTGTGAAGGTGCGGCGACATATTTCAAGGAACATGGAGAGCTTCCCGAAGGTGAAGTTGTTGCCAAGCCTAAATCAAAAAGAAGCAAGAACAAGGAACCCAAAAAGGTTGATGAAAACCTTGAGCGCATCAAGGGCCGTCTTGAGTCCGCCCTTGAGACTAAAATCAGTTTCAGCGGTTCCCCCAAAAAAGGTAAAATGACCATCAGCTACGCTAATGAAGAAGAGCTTGAGCGTCTGGTGGCTATCCTCGAACTTCGTTCTTAAAGGAAAAGAAAGGAATGGATAATAAAATTTTAAGCATTCTCCCGGAATTAAAAGACCGTAAGGTGCTCATCATCGGGGACGTGATGCTTGATCATTATGTGATTGGCTCAGTTGAACGCATCTCGCCTGAAGCCCCGGTTCCAGTGGTGCAGGTTACCGAAGAAAAGTATCTGCTTGGCGGGGCCGGAAACGTGGCCCGCAATATAGCGGCTCTCGGCGGAGAACCTCATTTGACCGGATTTGTCGGCCATGACGGCGAAGGGCGGGTTTTTGAGAAGCTTTGCTACGAGTCCAATATTCCCTATTCCCTGTATGAAGCTGATGATCGCCCGACAACCAAGAAGACACGGGTCATGGCCCATAATCAGCAGATGGTCCGTGTTGACCGGGAAAAAACTGTTGATTTTGCCGATTCGCTTATGGATCAGCTTTTTGAATTTCTTGAGCGGGAAATTTGTGATTACAAGGTGGTTATCCTTTCTGATTATGGAAAGGGGCTGCTTTCGGATTCCTTCTTTGAGCGTTTCTGGAAACTTCTGGAAGAAAAGAGTCACAAGCCGCATATTCTGGTCGATCCTAAGACTGTTAACTACGATCGCTACCAGTCTGTCAGCATGCTTACCCCCAACTCCAAGGAAGCCGGGGAGGGGGCCAATATGCAGGTCAAAACCAGAGAAGATGTTCTGGAAGCAGGACGCAGGCTTTTTGACCGTATCGATCCAACCCATCTGTTGATCACCCTCGGCGGTGACGGTATGGCTCTTTTTGAATCAAGGGATGTGGTCAAGCATGTACCCACATTCGCTCGCAAGGTTTTTGATGTAACCGGTGCCGGTGATACAGTTATCGCGACTCTCGGACTCGGTCTTGCCGCAGGTTTTGATCCTCTTACTTCTGCGGTACTGGCGAACTATGCTGCCGGGATCGTTGTTGGGCAGGTTGGTGCGGCCACTGCTTCCGTTGATGAACTGGCTGAAGCTGTGCGCAATTGGCCCAAGCCGGAAGTGAATGTCTGGAACGAATAGGATTTGTATAATTTAAAAATAAGGCAAAGTAGTGTATACTGCTTTGTCTGAATTAAATTATAAAAGGATGTTTCGGGGAGGAGTTTTGAATACACAGGTTAACAGGCTAAAGAAGTTGATTCAGGCCAATGAGGTTTTGGCCAGTATAGAGTCATTGGTTGATCTGCTGCCTCAATTGCTAAGGCTGGCTCAGGATGTGACCGGTGCTGAAGCTTCCTCGATCATGCTTTACAATGAAAAAAAGAATGTCCTTGAATTCGCTTGGGCCATGAATGATGTACTCGGTGATAAGGCCATGAAGAATCTCAAAACCGGATTTGAATTGCCCATGGGGCAGGGCATTGCCGGATGGGTAGCTGATCATCGGGAAGCCCTGAATGTATTTGATGCCCAGAATGATGACCGCTTCTCCAAGGTAGCGGACAAAAAAACCGGTTTTGTTACCAAATGTATTCTCTGCACCCCCATTATTCATCAGGGTAAGCTCCTGGGGGTTGTGCAGGTCCTTAATTCAATCGATAAGGAATGTTTTGGCAAAGAAGACGAGGAGCTTCTCGAAAGCTTCGGTCATTTGGCCGGGGTTGCCCTTGTCCGCTCCGAACTCATGTTGCAGCGGTTGAATCAACAAAAGTTCGAAACACAGCTGGAGGCCGCAGCCCGTATTCAGAAACAGTTCAATCCCCGCCAGCCGGAATTGAAAGGCGAAAATCTCATTTGGGGCAGTTCCATTCCAGCCCAATTTGTTGGTGGGGATTTGTACGATTTTATACCCAATTCCGACGGAAGCTGGTATATTTATGTGGCTGACGTTTCCGGTAAGGGGTTGCCTGCGGCATTAATCATGTCCGCCCTGTGGACCAGAATCAGGGCCGAAGCGCTGGTTGAAAGGACTCCCGGTGAAATGCTCAAGGCGGTCAATGCCGGTGCCTATGAATTCATGAACGGTGAAGTCTTCGCGACCATGGTTCTTTTGCGGTACTTTCCGGAAAGTGGAAAATGTGAATTTGCTTTGGCAGGGCATCCTGCTCCCTTACTGGTGGCTGACGGTAAAGCTGAGTCTCTTGAAAGGCCTTTTGGCTTGCCGGTGGGTATTCTCGATGAAGGGGATTTCGGGACCAGCGAATTTGTGCTTGATAAAGGAGAATCCTTGATCATCGTTACAGACGGGGTTGATGAAGCCAGGGCCGGTGATGGTGAATTTTTCGGAGAAGAGCGTATGGAAAAAATTCTCAGGCAGGGGGGAACGCCCAGAGCCGGGGAGAAACTTCTTAAGGCTGTTGCTGACTGGAGAGGGGAGACTCCCCCCAATGATGACACGACCGTTGTTGAAATATATCGGGCTTAATGTTGCCTGATTGGGTAGCAAGGAGATTTTTATGGGTACAGTCTGGAAAATGGAATCCTCAGTGGAGGAAGTCCTGATCAAAATCAGCGGTGAAGTTGATTTTACCGGGACCCCTGATCTCCGGAAAAAAATGCATGACTTTGTTGAACAGACTTCCGGTGAGGTACGGGTCGACCTTTCCGAGCTGGAGTATCTGGACAGTTCCGGTTTGGCTTCATTGATTGAGCTGCGCAGAATACTGGACAAGGACAGCCGTACAGTGAAGATCATTGCCGTTACGGATCAGGTGGACAGGCTCTTAAACCTTACGCAGGTAAAGTCCTTGTTCGGAATGGACTAATTAAGCTGTTCCGGCATGGCAGGAAAGGGAGTTGTTCAGGATGAATGGATTGCAGGTTCTTGCATGGATGGTTTCCAGACTCCTTGGCAGCCTGCGCCTTTCGCCCGGAAATAAAAAATCATTTTACCGCAAAAGACTCCTTCGTGATCTTGCCTCTGTCGGGGCGGATTCCATCCCCATCGTCAGTGTTATCGCCGCCTGTACAGGCATCATTCTCGCCTTACAGTCCGCCCAGCAATTGGAAAAGGTCGGCGCCATCAGTTATGTGGCCAACCTCGTGGGCGTGACCATTATTCGTGAGCTGGGTCCTTTGCTCACCGCCATCATTGTTACCGGCCGTTCCGGAGCCGCCTTTACCGCAGAAATCGCTACCATGCAGATTTCCGAGGAAATAGATGCCCTTGAAGTTATGGGCATAGAACCAGTCCGATTCCTTGTCGTCCCCAAGATGATTGCCATGCTGATCATGGTGCCCTGCCTGACTGTTTGGGCCGATTTTGTGGGTATCTTTTCCGGTGGGGCCTTTTCCGCCATTGCCCTTGGCATTAATGAAGTCACTTACTTCAATAATTCCGTAGAATTTCTCAAATTACGCGACGTGCTGGCCGGATTGGTCAAGGCCGGGGGGTTTGCCGTGGCTATTACTATTATCGGTTGCTGGCAGGGGTTCCTTGCCCGTGAAGGGGCAGCTGATGTAGGGCGCAAGACAACCAATTCTGTCGTTATCTCCATATTTATGATAATCTTGCTGGACCTGTTCTTTACAGCACTTAACTTTATTTTCAGGTAGCAGATCATGAAATTATCAAGGGTTGCACAGGACATAACGCTGAAGAAGCTCAGCCTTGGTTATCCGGGTAAAGTGCTCATGGAGGACCTGAATGCTGTACTGCCTGCCGGAAAGATCAGCGTGATCCTAGGTGGTTCCGGGTGCGGCAAGTCGACCTTGCTGCGTCATATTCTCGGTTTGAACACTCCGGTATCCGGAGAAATATTTTTGGGGGATACGAACCTGACCGCTCTGGAGGATGAGCGGGAATACAAGCAGATACGTACTCGTATGGGCGTGCTTTTTCAGGATGGTGCCATGCTCGGTTCGCTGACTCTTGGTGAGAATGTTGCCCTGCCCTTGCAGGAGCATACTGAGCTTCCGGATACCATTATTGAGGAAGTTGTGCAGATGAAATTGCGCATGGTCGGCTTGGGGGATTTTATGCATTTCTTCCCCAGCCAGCTTTCCGGCGGCATGCGTAAGAGGGCAGGGCTGGCAAGGGCCATGGTCATGGACCCCACCACATTGCTTTGCGATGAACCGTCCTCGGGGTTGGACCCCATTACTGCCGCAGACCTTGATCAGCTGATCCTCAAGCTCAAGGAAACTTTCCATGTGACCACTGTTGTGGTGACCCATGATCTGGACAGCCTCTTCAACATTGCCGATCACGTGGTGGTTCTGCATAAGGGGCGCTGTTTATATCAGGGTGATATTGAAGGGCTGAAGCAGTCCGATGATGAATATATAATAGACTTTCTGGAACGTAGACCCACGGATCTTGATCCCAGCATGGAAAGGGCTGTTAAGTTCCGCAGCAGGTTCTGATTAGGAGATATGTGATGGTTCTCAATCCGCGCAGCTCGGCTGCCGATATGATCAAAGCTGCTTTGGCTGTTCTTGCCGGACTGACAGTCCTCGGCTTGTTCATTGTGTTTTTGGGCGGGCATGATTTCTTTTCCGACTATTCGCAGTACAAAATTCTTTTCCGCAATGTGAAAGACCTGACTCCCGGACGTCCGGTCAAGTATGCCGGCTTAAGCGTGGGCAAGGTGGACACAATCAACGTAGACGCTGAAAACCCCGGACGCATTTCCGTGATCATCAATGTGGATCGTGATTTCCCTCTCTACCGTGGTACTACGGCCATGGTTACCCAGAAGGGGTTGGTTGGTGATAACTATATCCTTTTGGAGTTGCGCGGGGATGCCGGAAGTAAGTTGTCTGAAGGCGACTCAATCCCTTCGACAGTGAAAATGAGTATGAACGAAGTGGCTGCTGAAATGGGCCGCTCGGTCGCCGCGCTTACCCCTCAGCTGGAAAAGGCCGTAAATGCCTTTGAGATGCTTTTTTCCCCTGAGAATATGTCCAACATCGGAAAAAGTCTGAAAATGGCTCCTGAGGTGCTTGCTGAAACCAATGCAACACTGGTCACTTTCCGTAATGAATGGAAAAAGTTGGCCGGAGCCGGTGCCGGGGCCATGAATAACGGTTCCAAAAATATTACCGTACTGACCAATGAGCTTATCGATACCCTGCAGAAAGTCGAAACAGCGATCGCTACCCTGCAGGGCGATATGAGTGACACCCTTGGCGGTGTCGGCAATGATGTAACGCGCGCGGTGGACGGTATCGAGGGGTTGACCGCGGACTTGCGGCGTAATGTTGAGTACGATCAGGAAGAACTGGAAATAATTTTAATGAACATCAACCGTCTTTCCCGGGAAATGAACCGCTTGGCCCGGTCACTGCGTGAACGTCCGTGGCAGGTTTTAAATCCTCCGCAGGGGGCTGAAAATGAGTAGTAGATTTTTACCCATCGCAATTTTGATTTTTGCACTATCCTGTACTGGGTGTATAGGCGGAAAATCAGTGGAATCATCCTATCTGCGGGTCGACGGTTACCGCTCTATCGGTGAATGTGAGAGGGTGAACCCGGATATGCCCCGTCTGGCCCTGAAAAGATTCAGCAGTCTGCCAGCGTTGGATCGCGAGACTGTGATCGTCGCTAAAGGGCAGGTCATGAAGCCTGATTACCGTTGGAGCTGGGAAGGAACTCCGGCGGAAATTTTCGACCTTGTGGCCGGACCTGCGCTGAATTGTATGAACAGTTACGAAGTTATTAGCCCGTATCGTCCGGGAATTGAAAAAGACCTTGTCCTTTCAGGAGTGATTACCTCATTTGAGATTCAGCGTCGCGGGGGGGATGCTTTTAAGGTCGCGGTGCGTTATTCACTCTGGGACGGAAGCAGCAAGAATCTGCTGGCCAGAAAGCTGGTAGAGGCTGAAGCCCCGGTTAAGTCCATGCGCGGTGAAGCCATTGCTCAGGCTGCGCAGGAGGCTGTTGACGGGCTCATGAAGAACACCATTCTCTGGATTGATGGACTGGGAGGGGAGATGCTCTCCCGGACCGCGGGGCGTTAATGTATTTTATTGCGGCCATAGCCGAATCACGGATTAAGGAAGCTGAGCGCAAAGGAGAATTTGAGGATCTTCCCGGCAAAGGCAAGCCCCTTGAGCTGGAAGATGACTCCATGGTTCCCCCTGAACTGCGTATGGCGTATAAGGCTTTGAAAAATGGCGGCTATCTGCCACCAGAGATGCAGCTTAGAAAAGATATTCATTCTGCGCTTGATTTGCTTGAATATATGGAAGATGAAAAGGAACGCTATACTCAGATGCAGAAGGTAAATCTGCTTTTTGAACGCATCAAGAATATGCGTGGAAAGGAAATAGCCATTGACGAGGAAGATGAATATTACAAAAGCATAGTTGAGCGCATCACCCTACAGAGCAGGATAACCAAGGAAAACGAGGGATGATTTCTAAAAATTTCAAAGTCGGGCTTACCGGTCTGGCTTTATTGTTTGTTACAGCCGGAATGCCCATGCAGGGAAATGCGGCGTCCAAAGAAAGAGTGGGGCAGTCATATATTGAGGTGCCCTCCCAGTTGCGGAAGGGGACCACAAGATCCCTGAAAAGCTATGTTTCCCAGTTGCTGAGTAAAAAATATGTTAGCGCGACCAAACTGTACGAACCGCCTTTTGAAGGGATTGAAGATAAGCTTTATATTTCTGTAAAAAGGGAAAAGGCCATGCCGATCATCGCCGGGGGAGTTTCCTCCTATGCCGGGAATGAAGAAGGACTGGCCGCTGCTCTTTATGACGGCACAGTACGGATCTGGAGCAAGCATCAATGCCGTAAAGTTCGTTTGCCCGGTGGTGGCGGTGCCCTGCAGACCGGGTACGGCCCCGGCAGCCCGACCCTTGCGGCCACAGGCCGTGACGGTGACCAGATTTATGTTTTTGATCTTGATGAGTGTTCAAGAATACCGGGTGAGATCCCTATTAAGCACGGTCCGGTCAGGATGATGGCCCTTGCCCGTACCGGGGAATGGCTCGGAGTCATCGATAGTTTCAATACCTTGCTTTGCGGTCCTGTTTCCGGACCGCTTCAGGAAATATCGGTTCTCGAAGGAACCCCGCTTTACCTCGGCTACACACCGGGGCAGGGTGTTCTGGTAGCTGTGGAAGCTTCCGGCAGGATCATCAAGCAGGGGATGAAGACGCAGACCCGTATGGATTCTGATGAAGTCCCCGGAGGGCCCTTTGTAGACGCCCGCATGGCCGGATATGTGGTCTGCTTGACCCGTGATAACGGCAGCGAGGTCTTCTGGGACCTGAGTAAAAGGGCAACAGTCAAGAAATCTGAAGCCCTGCAACAGGAACCGGCCTGGATATATAAACGCAACGGCGGGTTGGTTTATTCCACAGGTGTGGACCGCTGGAAAATTACTGAGCATCTGGGCATGCCCATGTTCATTGTTTCCTATTCTGCCACTGAAAAGTTACTCAGGGTTCGTGACCTCGACCGCGAAACCCGTTACTATAGTGTATTGGATGGTAAGGAAATTACCGGATCTGTCGCTGAAGACTGGAAATTGATTTCACCGAGCAAAGGCGTATATACGATAGGTGGAAAGCAATTTCGTCTCTATGATATAGTCTGCCAGAAAGGAACAATGCGTCTTTACGGCAGGCATATTGAGGATAAGGGGTTTTATCTTTGGTGGGAAAATGTCGGGGCTCCGAAGAATTTGAATCCCCATCCCATGGAATTGCCCGTACGTGAATCTATGTTGGCTGATAAGCCGGTCATGTGGGTACCCCTTGTTGAAGGTGAAGTAAGATAACTGCTATTCTCTACTGGCGGTCCATTAGGTCCGCAGGAGGTTTGAAATGGTTAAAAAAGCTAACAAAGCAGAGCAGATAGATACTGAAATTCCGGTACTGGGCAAGGCCAAGATACCTTCTCCGCTTAAGCGGTGTGTCTTTATCG
Source organism: Maridesulfovibrio sp. (assembly GCF_965230075.1). GTDB lineage: Bacteria > Desulfobacterota > Desulfovibrionia > Desulfovibrionales > Desulfovibrionaceae > Maridesulfovibrio. The sequence continues at coordinate 4,472,126 of NZ_OZ245945.1, forward strand.
AAGATAAGGAACGGACCTTGGTCAACCTTGCAGAAGAGGAGATGGATTCATCTGCCGGCAATGATGTTTATCAGGAATTCGAAAAAGCCGGACCAAGGGCTTTTACCTATTTCGATCCTTCAAAGACCAAATGTGCAGTGGTGACCTGCGGTGGCCTTTGTCCCGGCTTGAACGATGTTATCCGTTCCATCGTTCTTGAGGCTCACTACCTGTATAAAGTTCCGTCCGTGCTGGGTATCAAGTTCGGTTTGCAGGGATTTATCCCCAAGTATGGACATGATGTTGTAGAACTTACAGCCGATACAGTAGCAAATATTCATCAGTTCGGCGGAACCATCCTTGGTTCTTCCCGTGGTCCGCAGGACCCGGAAGAGGTAGTTGATGCCCTTGAACGGATGAATATTTCAGTGCTGTTCATGATCGGCGGTGACGGTACCATGCGGGCTGCCCAGAAGATTGTGGAAGAGATTGAGAAAAGGAAGATCAGGATTTCCGTTATCGGTGTTCCCAAGACCATTGATAATGACATCAGCTTTGTCACCAAGTCCTTCGGCTTCGACACTGCTGTAGATAAGGCCACCGAAGCTATTCAGTCCGCACATGTTGAATCCGTGGGTGTGGTCAACGGTATTGGGCTGGTTAAGCTTATGGGCCGTGAGTCCGGCTTTATTGCCGCTCAGGCCACCTTGGCACTCAAGGATGTGAACTTTGTGCTCGTTCCCGAGCACCCCTTTGAATTTGACGGGGAGTACGGTTTGCTCCGTTCCCTTGAAAAGCGTCTGGATGAACGCCAGCATGCAGTTATTGTCTGCGCTGAGGGAGCCGGTCAGGAACAATGCGAATACACCGGGGAAAAGGATGCATCCGGTAACCCGGTGCTCTGCGATGTCTGCACCCTGATCATCCGCCGTATCAAGGACTACTTCAAGGATGTGGGCAAGGACATTACCCTTAAATTTATCGATCCCAGTTACATAATCCGTTCTGTTCCGGCTAATGCCAACGACTGCGTTTATTGCGGTTTCTTGGGTCAGCATGCGGTCCACGCGGCCATGGCCGGGAAGACCGGAATGGTTGTCAGCCGCTTGCAGGCCCGCTACGTGCATCTGCCGCTGAATCTGGTAACCATCAAGCGCAAGAAGTTGAACATCAAGTCCGACTATTGGCGTGCCGTCCTTGAATCCACCGGTCAGGGACATCTGCGCAATGACATGGAGAAGGATATTTGTGAAGTATAGTTCACTTTTTAAGTTATTAAATTTGATCCGACCTGAGTAATCAGGTCGGATTTTTTATTGTGTATGTTCCAGAAAGAAAACGCAGTCTTGTTCTGTTAAATCTTCTTAAGGATAAATCTTATGGATTTAAATCTGAATGTATTAATCAGTTTTTAAATTCAGACTCAGAGTTAAGTGTGTATGGATGTGACCCTGATAATGTAAAAAAATTACTAGATGTTAAAACTTTCAGAGTGTTCTTTAAGGAGCCATTTGATAGCTCTCGGTCGAGATGGGATGTTGTTTTTGGTTCTTTTTATGGGGATAGCTCTCGTAGGGAGCAACTTGCAATAGAGATTAGTTACTTCTTAAAAGAAATCGAATTTGCTTTGGTTAAGTTAGATTTTGACGAAGACAAGGAGTTAATTTTTTTTAAGAATGTATATGAAAATTTGAATCGGTATCGCTATGGGGTAGAGGATGAACTAAATACATTGTTTAGCCTTTTGTGGGGATTGTTTGCCGCATGGTCGTGGATAGACGGCTATTCAGATGATGACTTCGTCTGTAAGAGAATTGATTCGTGTTAATGAAAGCCTCTGGAACATATTATTCCAGAGGCTTTCATTAATTGTAGAAGCTAAGCTTTAGGCGTTCTTAGCCTGATCAATAACGTACTCAATGGCTTCTTCCATGTTTGTTACGTCACCGGCAATCTGGGCCTTGAGCAGTGATTCGCGGATGATACCGACACCGGGACCGGGTTTGAGTCCGGTGTGCTGCATGATCTCGTTACCGTTAAGGAAGGGATCAAGTGCTTCTTCGGGGATATCAGCACGCTCAAGCATTTTGATGTTGTGGTTGAATTCCTTGTAGGTGGTATCGCGGGCTTTGATGTCAGCGCGAACCATCTCGATGAGACGGGGATATTCATCCAGAGCCTTGAACTTGCGGATACCCTTGTCAGTGAGCATGAAGTGAAAACGCATGTGGTTGCGTACCAGATCGCAGATCAGGTCCACATCTTCTTGAGGGAAGTTGAGGCGGGTCAGGATTTTTCTGGTCACTTTTGCGCCAACGCGGTGGTGCTGCAGGAACTGCCAGCGTCCGTCCACTTCTTCTGCGGTGTAAAGTTTACCCACATCGTGGAACATGCAGGCTACCACGCCGAACCAGTCATAAGGAAGTTCTTCGGGGTAGAGGCGCATGACGTCGAGGGTGTGGGTGAAAACGTCTTCAGTCTCACCGGTCTTGCTGTTCTTAACCTGAGTCAGGCGGGAGAGAGCGGCAAGTTCGGGAATCAGGCCGTGCAGGAGCATGGTTTCAAAGAGCAGGGAAACGAAAACGTACATGTTTTCAGCTTCGACCTTGCGCCATTCGTCCATGATTTCAGGCACGGGCACGTAATCGAGAATACGCTTGCAGGAGCGGATAATCGCGATTTTAGTATTGGTTTCAATGGGCAGGTTGTAGTTCGCTGCAAAACGCAACGCCCTGATACCCATGAGGTAATCTTTTTTGAGGGTCTGGTCCGGGATACCCAGAAGGCGGACTTCACCGCTGCTGAGTTCAGCGAATCCTTCATAGGGGTCCTGCGCCTTGGGGATGTAAGGGCAGGCAGCGGACATGGGGATCTGGTGCTGTTTTTCCAGAGCCTTGAGCAGCCTTGGAGTCATGCGGGATACGCATTCTTCAGGATGCGAAGAGTTGCTGGTTTCAGAAGTGTAGAAATAAAAGGTGTTGCCACCTTCTTTCAGTACTGCAGTGACACCTTGCTGTTCTGTTGTCTGAACGTTGGGAAAAAGCTTGGCCAGCCTTTTGAAATCAAGCTCGGTGGAAATATCCAGTTCAATTTCTTCGCCTTTATCTTCGATGGTCAGCTTCTGAAGTCTTTCATTAATAATGTAAGCATCATAGCCGTTACGCATGATGGTTTTACAAATCCCCACCGCGTCCTTGAAAGGTTCGCTCATTAAAATCTCCTTATCAAAAATAAACCGTCTGTTGTCTTAGCAGCAGATGCAGATCAACTATATAAAATTATTAGTTTTTACCTTTGCACAACAGACTTATTCACTGTCTGTTAAAGAGGTCATACTATTTTTTTGCCACTAAGGAAATGGCTTATAACCCGTCCTTTCAAGGTTTGTCCGCGGAAAGGAGTGTTTTTACCTTTGGAGTGCATTGTGCTGGAATCCAGCACCCATTCCTCGCTGGGATCAAAGAGGAAAAAGTCAGCGGGATCACCTTCCTTGAAGCTGTTCAAGGGCAGGTCGAAAGTCTCGCAGGGGGCGGTGGTCCACATGCGGATGAAATCATCAAAGGTGATTTTTCCAGAGGCTACCAGCGACCAGGTCAGGGCAAGGGCGGAATCCAAGCCTGAGATACCGCAGGGCGCGTGCATGAATTCCACTTCCTTTTCATGGGCCGCGTGAGGCGCATGGTCGGTGGCAAACATATCGATGGTTCCGTCTTTGATGCCTGCCAGCAGGGCTTCCACATCATCTGCAGTGCGCAGGGGCGGGTTAACCTTGGTGTCCGAGCTGTAGCCGTGCAGGGCATCTTCGGTGAGCAGCAGGTAGTGGGGGCAGGTTTCAGCGGTGACGTTGACTCCGCGTTTTTTGGCCCAGGCAATGAGGTCCACGGATTTACGGCAGGAGATATGGGCCAGATGAATGTGCAAATCAAGATATTCAGCCATGAGCAGGTCCCGGGCCACCTGTGATGCCTCGGCAACATCAGGCTGTCCGGCAAGGCCGAGCACGGATGAAACTTCACCTTCATTCACCCCGGCAGCAGGTGCAAGGTAGGGATCTTCGCAATGGTCGATGATGGGCTTTCCGGTGTCGGAAGCATATTCCATAGCCCTGCGGAAAAGCTCACTGCTTTTGACTGGAAGACCGTCATTGGAAAAAGCTGCACATCCGGCCTCAGCCATCTCATGCATGGGAGTAAGTTCTTTGCCTTCCAGCCCTTTGGTCAGAGCACCGATGGGAAAGAGACGCGGTCCGCCTTCAGGAAAAGCGGCTTTGGCTTTACGCAGCATTTCATCGGTAACAACAGCGTTATCGTTGACCGGATCGGTATTCGCCATGCACATGATATTGGAAAAACCGCCGTGCACGGCAGCTTTCAGACCGGAAGCGATGTCTTCCTTGTATTCAAAACCCGGTTCACGCAGATGGACATGGACATCGGTCATGGAAGGCATGAGCAGCAACCCTTTAGCTGCTACAACTTCCGCACCCTCGTACATGGTATCGGAAGAGGGGATTACATCTAAAATTTTACCGTCAGCAACAAGGAGATCGACTTCTTCGCCTTTCCATACTGCCTTGCGGATGACAAGTTCAGGATGAGTCATGTTTAATTCTCCTTATTTTTTACGGGTGAGGTAGAGGAAGAGCAGAGCCATGCGTGTGGCGACGCCGGATGCGACCTGATCAAGCACGAGGCTGGCTTCGCAGTCGGCAAGCTCGGAGTTGATTTCAACCCCACGGTTCATGGGGCCGGGGTGCATGATCTTTACTTCCGGCTTGGCCAGTTCGATCTGCTTGTGTCCCAGACCGAAGTAATTGGAGTATTCGCGGAGGTCAGGCAGCAGGCCGTCCTGCTGGCGTTCCAGCTGGAGGCGCAGGCACATGATGGCATCCACGCCTTTGCATGCTTCGTTGATGTCGGTGTAGACCTCGGCATCCCATTTTTTGATGGAAGGCGGCAGCAGGGTCCGCGGACCGCAGAAGCGGATCTTGGCGCCCATTTTGTTCATCAGGATCAGGTTGGAACGGGCTACACGGCTGTGAGCAATGTCGCCAAGGATGAGTATAGTTTTGCCTTCAAGGGAACCCCATTCCTGATAGAGGGTGAAGCCGTCCAGCAGGGCCTGAGTAGGGTGGGCGTGGCGGCCGTCACCTGCGTTGATGATGCTGCAATCGAGGCGCTCGGCCAGAAATTGTGCGGCACCGCTGGCCCAATGTCGGATGACAATGCCGTCTGGATTCATGGCCTGCAGGGTCAGGGCAGTATCCTTCAGAGTTTCGCCTTTGGTCAGGCTGCTCCCGCTTTTGGCAAGGGAGAAGGTGTCGCAGGAAAGACGTTTCCCGGCCATGTCAAAGGAGGTCTTGGTTCTGGTGCTCGCTTCGGCAAAAAAAAGGACCACACTATGGCCTTTTAAAGTCGGTACCTTTTTTACCGGACGGGAGTTGATTTCCTGAAAGTAGGTAGCAGTTTCAAAAACGTGCTGCACTTCCTCTTTGCTAAGCTGGCTTACGTCCAGCAAGTCCTTATGTCGCCATTCCATAGGATTTCCTCTCGGTTGTGGTGCGAAAAAATATTAAAACAAAAGATCTTTAAGATGGGCGGGAACCGTTGCGTAAACGGCCCGTTTACCCTTTTCCAAAGATCCGTATGAGTCATCTATCTTCAGGGCCTTGGCGCTGTTTGTGGTCACAATGGCCAGCGCTTCAGCCGAGGATAAGGAAATTTCAATGTTTTTAAGCAGGTATTCCAGCTCGTTCCACATGGATAAGTCATAGTTGGAAGCGATACTGTCCGTACCCAGACAGGTGTTTATACCAGATTTCAGGATCTTTTCCCACGGTGCACGGCCTTCACCGATGTATGTATTGGAGCGGGGGCAAAGGCAGACATTGACCCTGCGTTCAGCAAGGGTGTTGATGTCATTTTCATCAACCCGAACACAATGAACCGCAAGGGTAGATTCATCAAGCAGACCGAGGAAGTCGGCGTATTCAACTGGGCGTAATCCCTTGTTACCGCAGTCGGCCAGCAATCCGGCTCCTTTGAGCATTTCGGCAAATTCACCAGTGCCGGAGGCTACGATTTCATCTTCTTCCGCGTTTTCTGCAAGGTGGATGGGGTAGGGCAGTCCGGCTTCGTCGTTAGCTTTCTTTACTGCCTGTATAAGTTCAGCCCCGGTGGAATAGAGAGAATGCCCGGACCCGGCAGCGCGACCGTAGGTGAATTCTTTTTGCGGGAAGAATTTGGCTCCTTCTTTAGGATTTTGCGTCCCGATGGCCTCGCAGCAGGCATAAAACCCCATGGACAGCTCATCCATAATCCCAGCAACCTGTGCGCAATTGCGGGTGGAAATGTCCACGCAAAAAGCGGTGCCGTCTGCACGCATTTGTTGCACTGCGTCGCGAACAGCTTCCGTTTCAAGGTCATAGAGGGGATTGGAAAGCAGGGATTTGATCCAGTTGGTGAATCCCTGCTCCTGCACGGTCCTGCCTTTCAGGTGGGAAAGTTCAAGGTGGACGTGCGCGTTGATCAGGCCAGGGACGATGGTCACATCGCCAAGGTCTTCAACTTCACCTGAAAAATCATCTTTAAGCGCAGACCATGTTCCTGTTTCCAGAATCCGGTCTCCGTTGTGGATGAGGGCGAAATCTTCTATAGTCGAATTTTCACCGTGGGCCATTGTTACGGCTCTAGCCGCTCTTATGCATTTGTTCATGGGCAAAAAAATGCCGGACCATTATGGCCCGGCAGGAATAGTTATTTTTTAGCTTTGGGGTCTTCAAAGAAGACGTAATTGGTAGCGTAGTCGCTGAATTCAAAATAGACCTTGTTTTCACCGGGGTCTGCTTTGCCATTCAGGTTGGCATCAAGAACGCCGTAACCGAATCGGTAAGGGCGTTGTACTCGCTCCTTGGTGCCTGCGGCAGTGGAAAGCTTGTCGATTTTTACAAATCTTTTAATCAGCTTGCCGCCGGAATAGATTTCAAGAACACCGTTTACCCCGGTCCAGTTCTGGATAGAACGACCGATGCGGTTCTGGGTTTCCTGAGTGCATGCGCTGAAAACAGCGAGAGAAAAAAGCAGGATGAATGTAAGGATCAGGCTGTTCTTTTTCATTTGGTTCTCCGTTTAAGAGGTTGCTGTCATCAGGTCAAACGGGCAGTTCATACATGTTTTTTTCTGGAATGCAAAGCAGTGCGACTATAATCATTCCGAAGCCGGGAGCCAGAGGTAATGGAATCCGGCTTTGGGCGGAATGAGGTTTCCGGCATCAATGTTGATCAGGGCCGGAGATAAAGCCTGAGATGATGCAGAGTTATAAAGGGTGTCGTTGGGATAGCTCTTGCGCTTGTATGTTATTACCCGTGAATTTTCGTCAATTCCGGCCAGTTTGCAGGCCTCTTTCACCGCATCAGGAAGGTAGCCGAGGCTGTCTACCAGTCCTGCTTTCTTGGCTCCCTGTGCGCTGAACACCTGTGCAGTAAAGATGGTTTTCAACTGATCATCAGAGATGGAGCGGTGTTTCTTGACCAATCCCTGAAAGCGGTCTGCGTAATCTTTGATAATATCGTCGATGATTTTCTTCTGTTCCGGGGTGTCCGGCTTGAAGGGGAAGCCCATATCCTTGTTGCGTCCAGATTTGGAGACCTCCACGGAGACACCTATTTTATCCATGAGTCCGTCTACTTTGGGGCGGATAAAGATAACACCGATGGACCCGGTCAGAGTGGTCGGATGGGCCATGATGTGGTCTGCTGGAAGGCTGACGTAATAGCCTCCGGAAGCCGCTACATCCATCATATTAACAACAACCTTAGCTCCGGTCTCTTTTTTGAAGCGCAGGATTTCATTGTAAAGGATATCGCTGGCGGTGACTGAGCCGCCGGGAGAATTTACTTTGATCACCAGTGCTTTGATGTCTTCGTCCTCGGTAGCAAGTTTAAGCCGTGAGGAAACTTCCTGCACCAGACTGGGGGAACTGCCCAGCAGTCCGCGCTTGCCTTCATCGGATATGGTGCCGTCAATGGAGATTACAAGAACCTTGTCTTCTCCTTCGCCCTGCAATTTTTTTTCAAGCAGGGGATCAGTTCCGTCCGGGAACAGGTTCATCCGTGGCTGGCAGCCGCAAAGAGCGATTGATGCAAGAATGAATATGGTCAGAAATATTTTTTTCATGGGTAACTCCTTTGGTTACCCGGAAAGTAGCAGATGGGGATGTTTAAATAAAGGGTGCGTTGAGCACCCTTTATTTAACTTTATTTTGTCTTTGTGGATTTGAAATGAAAAAATGTATTGTTCAAAATATTATTCTCGCAACACATCGACTTTAACTTGAATTGCACCAAGGTGGTAGGCTGTGTGAGCGAGAACTCCGGCTGCACCCCATGCGGCTTTTTGATCATAAGCTGATTTATGGGTAATGGCTTCTTTCAGTTGCTTAAATCCCTCATCCAATTTCTGTATTAGTTCCTGCCATTCCTTTTCAGTCACTTCAGATTTAGCCCAACTTTTATTCCAATCATATTCAATGTCACGCTCTCCGTTTATCCATTCTATGAAAGCGTTAAGGGCGAACTCTACATGCAGAGCATGGGTTGCCACAGATGTTCCGGCAGCAGGAGTGGATGCATTTTCTGATGAAAGAGATCGCAAAAGATCGAGTAGGCCAGTGGGGCCAGGTTCCAGAAAGGCGCCATTTTGAGATGCTCCGGTGAAGCACTCACAAATAATCTTTAGTGTTTCATTAATTATCGTAGTTGCGGGGAGTTGTTGATTGTTATTCATCGAGTAATTACCTCATGTTTGAGATGATTCCTATTAATATCAAAGTTCTTGATTAGCAGCAAAAGGAAGTAATAATTAATCGATTTTTGCATATAAAAAACGTCCGGCACTAATTAGTGCCGGACGTTTTTGTGCATTTATTAATGCTGATTATCTCTCATACATCGCCAGCTTAACCCCAAAGACTACAAATACCGACCCTAATGCACGGTCCAGCCATCTTTGCAGCTTCTGGCTTTCACGTAATTTTCCGGTGATGCGGTCTCCCGCATAGATTAGCGGCGGTTCCACAAATGCTGCGGTAACGATGATCAGTGTGCCGTGAAGCATGAGCTGGGCCCAGACCGGTCCGGCACCTTCAACTACGAATTGCGGCAGGAAGGCGATAAAGAATGTCGCAACCTTAGGATTGAGCAGGTGGATAAACATGCCTTGCTTGAATATGGCGGAAGGGGCTAATTGATTAGAGTTTTTGCTGATATCCAGCGGGCTGCCTTTGGAGCTGAAAGCACCTATGGCCAGCCAGAAAAGATAGCCTACCCCGACCCATTTTACGATGGAAAAAGCGGTGGCTGATGCGGCAATAATGGCGGCAAGCCCCAAAGCAGTCAGAATTACATAGAGAAACGCTCCGGACCAGATTCCGAACATGGCCGCGAATCCGGCTTTTCTACCTCCGGTAACGGTATGGCTGAGTATATAAGCCATGTCCGGACCGGGTGCGATGTTGAGCAGCAGGGCGGCTAATAGAAAGGTTGTCCAGTGGGCAAGATCGTATTCAAACATGATTGAACCTCGTTGAGTTGAGAATGCAGAAAAAGCACAGCACAAAGAGTGCGTGCTGCAATAATCAAGGTTCTGTTTTTGGCGCGGGAAACAGGACTGCCATTTCAGGCGAAACGGCGGATATGTCGGTTGACGATATTTCAACCGATAGATTAGGTCAAGGTAATTGAGGGTGAATTTCAATTACGCAAAACCCGGTCCGCTTGCAATAGATCACAAGTGACCGGGTTTTAAATATGGCACCGCTTTATCTTATAAAGCAGTAAAAGATGAAAATCCGAATATTAGCGGGACATGCGTGCGAGCTGTCTGCGGTATTCGGGGGAGATTTCAAGACGCTCGATGTGGCGCAGGTCCACGAGAGAGCTTCTCATTTTTGCACGGTTGGTTTCGCGGATTGCAGCCACGGTCCAGACGGGAAGCCAGAGACCGAGGGTCGCAATGGTCAGCACTGCGTGTAAGCTGTGGTTTACTGCGCCGCCGTTGCGTGCTGCGCGGGTAGCTGCCCAAGCCTTGATGGTTCCTATTGCGTACATATTATATTCCTCCAAAAAAAATTGGTTCAATTTGCGTTGTTCACAATTCCCACCTATGCCCGAGTCCACTGCAAGTCAACAGCTGGCAATGCAAAACTTAGAAATACATAGCAAATAATGTTCACTATGTTTCTGGGTGTCATAGTTAATAAAAATCAGTGTCTTATGTTTGTTTAGACAAGCTCTGGAAGGGACTGTGTCGGGATTCAGACAGCGTTGATTTTGAAATCAATACGTTGGTGAAAAATTTCTCAAGCGTGTCTTGTGGGTACACGCTTTTACAATATTGGGATCAAGATTGAATCATTATATAATTGAAATATTGGAGATAATTTTTAAAATAATTAAAAAAATATCAATTTTGTAAAATTGCGGACAAGAAAACAAATGGTCGGGATAAAGGGGAATCTATTATCCTGTACTGTTCATTTTGATGATGTGATACAAGTGTTAATGTAGTAGTGATGTGTTGTTTATGTTGTAGAGGTTCATACAATATCAATATTAAAAAAAATACATTAGATATACATAAAAGCTGCTTTTGTTAGAAGAGAAAGCAAAAACATGTGAACTAAATTCATGTTTTTAAATAAAACGGCGATTATTTGGTGTGTTGAATGATGTTTTGCTGAATAAAATTCAGGTGATTTTGGCGGGGTGGGTAAATGATTTTTAAAAATCAAAAGCTGAACTATCAATAAGGCCCGTATTTGTCTTAAACATATCCCCAACCCCGGCAACTTTGGGCAGTCCGGTGATCTGTTTATCCACTTCAAAACGTGGGGTGAAAGGGACATTGCGCTTGAGGGCGTTTTTCCAGTTGTTTTCTCCTTTAGCAAGGGCAATGTTGTCTGCGCCGATGGGATCAAAATTCAGGGCCACGGCATTCTCTGGAGAATTGAGCATGTCCACCACAACCCTATATGAGTAGTCGATGATTGAGCGCAGGTAAGCTTGGCGGAAAGCCGGGACTACCTTTTTTGAAATTTTCAGGGATTTGCTCACAGCCTTGTATTCCAGAAGTCCTATGGTCTGGTGAAAGACCTTTTTCTTGAACAGGAAGCTGTATTTTTTGGCATCCATATGTTTGCGCAGATTGAAGTCCGCATCCTGATTGGCTTTGCGGAATAGGCGGGCTGCTTCCTGCGCTGACCAGTCAACCTGATCATCTGCCAGCATTTCTATGTAGACATGGCTCAGCCTGCCGCCGGAACGGGCCTGCTGCATGAGGTTGGGTACATAATAGTTGTGGGCGATGATATCGGCCGCCAGATGGGAAAGGTAACCAAGGGAATATGCTTTCAGGTGTTTATCATTGGATTCATTGAGCAGGTTGAACCCGGTCTGCCAGTTGTGGCTGTGCAGCCGTTTGGCCTTGCTTCCTTTGCCGATGAATATGTCCGCACTTAAGCAGCCGTAAAGGAATAAGGCTGAGTTGGAGAGCAACAGTTTAGCCACACCGTCGGAAAGGATTACGGTATTGGAAAGTACCGCATTGCCGATGGCCATATGCACACCCGGTCCCCAGGCAAAGCAACTGGCGGCAAAGCCCAAGACCAGCAGAACAGTAAAGAATAAAATCAGAGTCAGTTTTCCCATACCTATAAAATAAGCTTCGCTTCGGGGGAGGTCAATGAGTTCCGCTTAAAGCAACGGGGCGACTAACCTTGCAGCACCTTCAACGGTATCGCGGATCATTCCCACCGGAACAGTTCCTTCGCTACTGACGTCGATAAGCCCCTGAACCCAGTCACTAACAGGCTTAACATCAGCTTCGGAATAGGCAAACATGACTATTTCATAATTGAGAAACAAACTGCGCATGTCCATGTTTGCCGATCCTACAACCGCCAGCCGTTCGTCTACTACGATTACTTTGGCATGAACCATATGCGGGTATTTAACTATTCTACCGCCGCATTGCTCCAGATCGCGAAGATGGGTTCCCCGGGCAAGGTCGGCCAGTTTATGGTTTGATCTTGCCGGGACTACTACCCGGACATCCACCCCTCGCAAGGTCGCCAGACGCAGGGCCTGCGCCAGTGCTTCATCGGGTACATAGTAGGGGGTAACGATCCAAAGCCGTTTTTCAGCAGTGAAGGCCGCAGTAAGCAGGGCATCGTGTACCGGGTCACGCGGTACGTCAGGTCCGGACGGTACAACCTGCATGACCCCATCTCCGCTGATTGCCGAGCCTTTGGTGCAGGGCGGAATGATATTTACTTTTTCCCCATGGGCAAAGAGCCAGTCTGATTGGAAAACTTCGATGTAGTGGCGAACAGCCGGACCTTGCAATACAAATGAAAGGTCGGTCCAGCGATCTTCACACGGCTTGGGGCCGATGTATTCGTTGGCAATATTTGTTCCGCCGGCCAGCACAATTTTCTGGTCGGCTATGGCTATCTTGCGGTGGTTACGAAGGTTGCTGTTGCCGTGGAACGGTGCCCGGAAAAGGGGCATAAAATAAGCAACCTTGCCTCCATTATCGATAAGTTTTCTCAGGAATCGGCGGGTGGTGAACATGGAGCCGATATCATCCAGCAGCAGGCGGACGGTGACTCCTGAAGCTGCCTTGTTAGCGAGCCGCTCCACAATGTCCTTGCCTACCTCGTCACGGGAGAGGATGAAGGTTGTGATCAGGATTTGGTGCTCAGCATTTTCAATGAGCTTGACCAGTTCATTGTAGATGTCGATACCCGTGGGGCAGAGTCGGACCTTGTTACCGCTGGTTGCACCGGGAATTCCGTATTCACGCAGCATGGCGTCGATGGGGTCGGCTTCTTCAGCGGGAACGGTTTCCTGTACTTCAAGGTGGATGTCTTCTTTGGTGTGGGCGTCCCGTTTGAGCTTACGGCCTCCGAAAATGAGGTAAAAGGGAACACCTACGTAGGGTACAAAGAAAATTGCCAGCAGCCATGCAAAGGCTGCCGAAGAGGTGCGCTGCTTGCGCAGGATGGACATAACCAGAATTGCTGCCAGCAGAAAACCGCCTACCACCGCGAGGTGACCAAATAAGAGATTCCATTCCATGTCAGTTCCTGAAGATGGTTTAGTCATTTATTACCGAGTCTTGATCAAGTCTGATAACAACTTAGCAGTATTTCAATTGCAAGGTAAACAATTAAACGGGGCCGGAATATGAGTCGTTTCCGGATGTGCAAATGTTTGTGTCATTAATGCTTTCTTTTTGGTATCCTTAAAGATAAATCCTTGGTGTATTGTTCTTTATACTGATCTAATATATGATTATATGTGTTGTTGCTGATTTTATTGCCGCAGGGGAAGTTGATTTTCCGATGGTAGCAGGCGTCAGTTTCTGAGTTGTTTTTGTGAGTTTTTATTTCTCGCCCGGAAAAGGGTAATATTGAGGGAGTTTCTTAATGGGGTCCAGCAGTCCTAACATCAAGTCCTTTTATAAGGGGCAGGAAATTTTCAAGGAAGGACAGGAGAGTTCTGTCGCCTATATGATCAAAAAAGGCGCAGTGAATATCTACAAAGTCCAGAATAATGAAAAGATCATTCTTGCCCGTCTCGGGGAAGGTGAAATCTTCGGTGAAATGGGCATTATCTCCAAGGGATCCCGTTCTGCAAATGCCGAAGCCGCCGAGTACTGCGATCTCGTCATCCTTACCGATCAGATCATTCTCAAGCTTCTGGACCAGTGTCCGCGTACAGTCCAGTATATGACCCGCCTGCTGGTTAAGCGGCTGGCCCGGACCGGTGAAATGATTTCAGCCAAGGGGCATCGCAGTAATTTTACCAGTATCTGCAACATCCTTGATCTTGCCTACCGTACCCATATCAGCATGGACCGGGAACAGGCCCGCAAGGAACGAAACCATGATCTCGGGCTTGATTACACCAAGCTCTGCAAGATCATCCGCAGTATCATTCTTGTTTCCCAGAGCGAAATTGATGCCGTAATCAGCAAGCTTAAGAGCTTGAAGATTATCGATGCCATTGATCTGCGTACCGGAAAAGCCTTTCCTGACCGCTTTATCCAGATTTCCGACCCTGACAATTTTCTGGAAGTCGCCAATAACCTTTTCAAGGAATTGCAGCAGACCGCTTACACTCCCACATCTGAATTGCAGATTGTGGACATCTATGAAATTTCTGAAATGCTGGAGAGTGATCCTAAGATCATATACAAAAAGATCTCACAGGAAGATTTTCCGGAAACCATGTTCATGTTCGATCGTAATAAGGTCAGTGACTGGGCGTCTGAAAAAGAGCCGGATTACTTCAGCAAGGTTAAGAAAAAGAAGAAGTCCATCGAAGAGCTGGAGGACATCGAAGACATCGTCTACGTGGACAATGCCACTCTCAAGGAAGTGTTCACCCGTCTTGGCTACCATAAGCTAGGCGTGCTGATGAGCATTGCCGAGGATGACGCCCGTAAGAAGATTCTGGCTAACCTCGCCAAGAAGATCGCCAAGATCGTGCAAGATGAAGTCCGTGAAAATGTGGATGAGACTGAGGCCGAAGATGTACTCACCGAACTTTTTGAAATGGTTCGGGAAATTAAAGGAGGAGGGGATAAGAAGTGAATATAGCCACCATAATCGGTATATTCTGCGGTATCGCCATCCTCATGGTCGCCACTTATACCTCTACTGATTCAGTGGGTGTGTTTATCAATATTCCCGGTATCGCCATTGTTGGCGGGGGAACTATTGCCTCCACTTTTATCTGTTACCCTCTGCGTGAAGTAATGCGCGTGCTCGGGGTTTTCATGATGGCTATGGGGGCAGATGAGCTTCCCCTTGAAAACTACATCAAAGTTATTGTGGGACTTTCCAAGGATGTTTCCTCCAAAGGCGAGGAGCACCTTGAAGGCAGTCTCAAGAATATTGAGAACGATTTTTTGCGTGAAGGGTTGCAGATGCTTGTGGACGGTTATTCCAAGGAAGAGATCAAAGAGATTCTCGATAACCGTATCCAGCAGTATCACGAGCAGGAATACAGTGCTGCCGGGATTTACCGGACCATGTCCACGCTCTCTCCGGCCTTCGGTATTATCGGAACCCTGATCGGTCTCATCGCCATGATGCAGGGCATGGGCGCAGATATTGCCGCTATCGGTCCGGCCATGGCGACAGCCTTGACCACCACCCTTTACGGTGCGCTTTTCGCCAACATGCTTTTTATGCCTATCGCCATTAAGGTTGAGAAGCGAATTGATGAGATTACCCTGCTCATGCGGGTTATCCGCGACGGCATCCTGTTCATCAAAGATAAGACCCCGTCTGCTATCGTTATGGATAAGCTCAAGGGTTACTTGCCCCCGCGTAAGTGGGCTACCGTTAAGGCTAAGAAGTAGGCGGAAAAATTTATGTCGGATGATTTTAGTCTGAAAAAGCCTGCACAGGGCGGAGAAGAGGGCGGCTGGGCCCTGACTTTGGCAGATATGATGACTCTGCTGCTCTGTTTCTTCGTGCTTTTGCTGGCTATCGCCGATGTGGACCAGAAAAAGTACAAGGATGTTTCCGATTCCCTTGCTTCGGCCATGGGCGTTGATGTGCCCCCTAAAGGCGCGAATGATACTTATGAAGGCGCTCCGGTTGCCCGCAGGGTGATCAGCGACGAGCAACGTAATATTTTTGAAATGCAGCTGGAAATGGCTCGGTTGGTGGGCCGTGAATCCGATGCGTTGAAAATTAAGATGCGTCCTGATTCCGTAGCCATTGTGCTCAAGGGCGGTTTCTTTTTTCCCAGCGGTAAGGCTGACCTGACCAAGGGGGCCAAAAGGGTGTTGGCTAAGATTGCACCCACTCTTGCCAAATCACCTTATGACGTAGTGGTCGAAGGTCATTCCGATAACATTCCCATGCGTTCAAGACAGTTTCCATCAAACTGGGAGCTTTCATCCGCGCGGGCCAGTGCCGTTGCCCGCTATCTTCTCAATGCCGGGTTCAGCAAGGACCGCATCAAGGTGCTGGGTATGGCTGATACTGCTCCTGCCTATCCCAACATAGATGAGAATGGCAAAGCCATTCCTGCCAACCAGAAGCGCAACCGTCGGGTTGTCTTGTTGGTTTATCCGCCTAAGAATAAATAAAAAAGGGGATCGGTAACCGATCCCCTTTTTCTTTACTTTTTCTCTACAATTTCCCGTATCTGATACGTCTTGGTCCCCATGACAGCATCATATGTGTTGGCCAGCGATTCAAGGATGAATCCTGTGGACATGAAGCCCAGTGAACTCAGGTAGAGCAGAATACAGCCCATGAACGGGGGACGGGTTCCCATGTGCACTCCGAAGAAAACTTTTTCGTAGAGCAGCCAGACCATGACCAGCGAAGCAAGCATGAACATGAGCAGGCTGATGCGTCCGAAAAGATAGATGGGGCGCTGCTTGAATGAGGACTGGAACCAGAGCATGACGATGTCGAAAAGAACATCGATAGATCTGGATAAACCGTAGTGGCTTTCCCCGGCAAAGCGCGGAGGAGCGGAAATGGGTACTTCGGAAGTGGAGCCGCCCATAGCGTAGACCAGTGCGGGGATGAGTCTGTGCTGGCCTTCGCGCAGGGTCATGGAGCGGGCCAGCTTGCCCTTGAGTACGGAAAGTCCGCCCATATCTTTTACCTGACAGCCACTGGTTGCGCGCATGAGGTAGTTGGCGATCTTGCTGGGCAGTTTGCGTTTGATCATGGATTCGCCACGGTTGGTGCGGCAGCCGGAAACAAGGTCGTAACCCTTGCGTATCTCTTCGATTAGAGACGGCACTTCCTCTGGCTTGTGTTGCAGATCTCCGTCCATGATAACTACGTAGCATCCTTGGCTTTCCTGTATCCCTGCGTAGATTGCGGTACATTGTCCACGGTTGCGGGCGAGCATAATTCCCCTGAGATTGGGGTCGTCTGCAGCCAGTTCGCGGATGATGGATTCTGTGCTGTCGGTGGAGCCGTCGTTAACCAGCAGGATTTCATAGGTGGTGTTCATTCCCTGCAGGGCGGTTGTAATGCGTTTGTGGAATTCACGCACGCAGCCTTCTTCATTGTGCATGGGAGTGACAATGCTGATTTCAATTTCTCTTTTACATTCTTCAGCTTGCAACATTATTTAATCTCTCCGCTACGGGGATCAATCTGCCCGTAGTTGACCGGGGTGGCCCCCAGTTCTTTAAATATTTCCAGCCATTCCTTATGCAGCAGGGATTCGGATTCTTCCTTCCACTGCGCTTCCACCCGCATGGGACCGAATTCGGACGGCAAGGGGCCGTCTCCTTCCTGCGGGAGGCCGGGATGGCAGACGATTTCAACTATTTCAGGTCGATAAGTCTCGACGTATTTCTTAAAAAGATACGGGTCCAGATTTTCATTCTGGTCACCGATTCCCCAGACACAATCAGCCGTGAGCGGTTTTGTGCCGGGAAAGCTTGCCCCGAGGCAGAGTTGTAAAAATCTAGTGCGCAACATGCCTTTGTCAAGGCGATTCAGGGGCGTGTGCTCGAACGGGCGGCGTATCCACTTGATCCTGTATCTATTGGCAATTTTGCCAGCCAGATTGTAAAGTCCGGGCCAGGCATGGATATGTTTTTCGCTGTCAAAATGGGTCAGGCGGACCTTGTGGTCGAGCAGGTATTCCACCTGTGCGGACCATTCCTTTTCCACTTCGGAAAGTTTGATCCGTCCGCTTATGTAGCGCAGAAGCAGGGATGTGTAGTTGCCGAAAAGCAGTCCGTCATCATCCACAAGACTGGGGATGTGGTCCGGATTGGAAATGGGTTTGCCGCGCAGCAGATTAAGGTGCGCACCAAGTCCCAGCCCTTCATGCTTATCCTGCAAGAGAACGGATTCGGATAAATCCGGTCCGTTGGCAAGGGTGGTGGACGAGGTAACAACCCCGGCCTCGGCAAGCTGGTCCACTGCCCGGCGCACAGCCGGATGCAGTCCGAGATCATCCACATTTATTACAACTAGCATCATACCTCCGGTTTCAGACCCGGCAGTTTAAATGCATGTGGTGTGAAGGTAAAGTGAAAATAGTGCGGCAATGCGCGAGATCAGCCAAAACCGCTGATTTTGGCTTCAGAGCGGACCAGATTGATGGCGATTTCCCCGATGGCAGGGCGATAGGTCCCGGCCCGGATCTGGTCGCGGAGTTTGCTTAGCTTTTCTCGCCGTTCAGAAGAATCTTCCTCATTAAATGAGGTGGCCTGCTTTTCTGGCGTAAGCGTACAGGACAGCATAATGCCGTCTATATCAGTCTTGTCGAAAGTCATCTCCCCTCCCGGAGTGTTTTCCAACTATACTGTGTATGGTTTTTGTGCGTGGTTATTAATCCTATCGTCCGTTTGCCGGGGATATTTAGTGCTTGAAAAATAAAAAGAGCGAATCCATAAGTAGTTGGATTCGCTCTTTATTATATCTTTGTGATGGTCTATGTTCAGCTAACAGTCTAAAACTATTAAAAGTTTTAGAAGAGTCCAGAGGACCATTTTTCAAAAGGGTTCTTTGGTCCGCGAAGGGCCGCCGGAGGCATCTTACAATACATCCATCAAATCCAGATCAAGTCCGGATTCTTCCATGGCCTTCTTGCTCCCGAGGACTACGATATCTCCGTGCTCGGCTACAGATTGGGCTGCTGCTCCGAAATTACGGAAATCCTGCTCGCTGCAATTCAGCACCTGCTCGCGGATATCCTGCCTGAAAGCAGCATCTTCGCCGCTTAGGTGACGAACCATGGAGGTGTAGCCCTTGGCATCGGGCAGCATGTAGTTGTCGATTTCTCCGATTCCGCCGAGAATGGCCTTTTCCAGCTCATCGTTGTTCATTTCAAGATTGTTCAGGTACTCGGCAACACCGTCGTAAGTATCGAGAGTTCGGGTCAGGTTCGGGTCGCGGTAGGAGACGAAGCTTAGGCTGCCGGAAGCTCGGTCAAACATGGAGAATGAACCGTAAGCGCCGCCCTGTACGCGGACTTTATCCCAGAGATACCCAGTGCGCAGGTAACGGCTGATGACATGCGCTGCGCCGGAATATTTATAACCGTGCTCGTAAACATCGGCCCCCTTGGCAACGTAGTTGACCTGCGCGGGAATGCACAGACCTTCAGCTTTGGAAAAGGCTGTGCGGTTGCGGGTAGCAGTGGACTTGCTTCCGGCAGGCAGACTGCCGACCAGATCAGCAATGGAATTTTCAACTGCACCGAAAGTTTTGCCGTCCAAAGTCACGTTGGTCAGCAGGTTGGCCTGATTAAGGATGGCCGCACGGATCGCTTCAAGGTCGGCAACCACGGAATCAAAGTCGTTATCTACACGGTCTGCCAATTCACGCAGGAACTCAAGACCGGAAATACCGTTCATGAGTTCGTTTATGTATCCGGCTTCATTGAAACGGGCTTTCATGCGGGTAGCAGCCATGATGTGGCCGGAAGGAACAAGAGCCTGTTCCTTGCGGGCCTTGGATTCAAGCACCAGCTGGCGGATACGTTCCTTGTTGTCCAGAGAAGCTTCGCGGAGCAGTTCATCCATAATGGAAAGCAGGTCCGAACTGCGTTCGGCTGTGGCCTTACCGCGCAGTACAAAGCGGGTGTAGCTTTCGTCCACGCCATGCTTAGAATTGACGATAGAAGTGGGGGAAATTCCGCCGGTCTTGGCAGCCATGCGTCTGGTCATGGTTACGAAGTCGGTGGATTTAGTTCCGGTCTGAACCAGTGCCCGTCCGAAGAGAGGCAGGTAGGGCAGAAGTCTGTCTTCCAAGCCTGCGAAGTCGAAAGCAAGATCAAGGTAGACTATTCCGTTGGTGTCCAGATCGTGGAAAAGCATTTCACCTTTCTCTTCGCAGACGATTTCCTTTCCTTCTTTGTCGAGGTCGGAAACCTTGAGTCGGGGGATGGTAGCCAATGCTTCAGGTGCGTCGTGGGCTTCCTGTTCCTTCTGGAGCTCTTCAGCCTTGGCGACAACAGCTTTGTACTCAGTGTCGTCCATGTCCGCACGGGCGGTAGCAAGCTTGGCCTTTTCGCGTTCTTCGCGCTTAGGACCGACTTTGCTGTCAGGTTCGAGAAGCACGGAAGTGCGGTAGTTGTTGTCCAGGAAAATTTCCTCAATGAGCGGTTCGAAAATCTTTTCGCTTTTTTCAATGCGGGCTTTGAGATCAGCTAAAGGCTGTTCATAACGCACATACTCAAGGGGATGTTCATCATAAAGCCATGAAGTCATGGCGGTGATCATTACAGAAAGGCCGCGTGGATAGGAACCGGTGTTGTTCTCGCGCAGGGAGAATTCAATGGTATTCAGGGCCGCATCAATGTCCTCACGGGCGATTCCGGTTGCTGCAAGTTCTTTCAGAGTAGAGAAAACCAGTTCTTCAACCTTGGGAGCATCTTCGGCTTCAATACCTTTGAGCCCGGTGGAGAAATAGAGTTGGCGCAGTTCATTTTCCAAACCAACCCCGGCCATATCCTCGCCCAGCCCGGAATCATTGAGAGCTTTGCGGAGAGGGGAGGAGGGTAGTCCGATGAGGACCTGCTCCAGCACACTCAGTTCAAGATCGGACATGGAATCACGCTCACGGCTGATACCGAAGTTGACGGTGAACATGGCCTTCTGGTTACCGTCGTCAGAAGCAGCGTATTTCTTTTCCACTGCCACGGGCTTTTCAAAAGGAACCTGAACACCGATCTCGGATTTGGGGTCGATCTTTTCAAACTGGGAAAAGTACTCGTCAAGCATAGCCAGACGATGCTGTGGATCATCATCCCCGTAGAAAAATGCATAGGCATTGGAGGGGTGGTAGTATTTACCATGGAAATCCATGAACTCGTCAAAGGTCAGTTCGGGGATGACTTCCGGATCACCGCCGGAATCAAGACCGTAGGTGACGTCCGGGAACAGGGAATTCTGGGTGGCTTCGTAAAGCAGGCTGTCCGGGGAGGAGTAGGCTCCCTTCATTTCATTGAATACAACACCCTTGTAGCTTAGAGATCCGTCTTCTTCGGGGACATAGTGCCAGCCTTCCTGCATGAGGGTGTTGGGGGTCAGGTTGGGGAAAAATACCGCATCAAGATAAACGCCCACAAGGTTGCGGAAATCCTGTTCATTGGGGCTTGCTACCGGGTAAACGGTTTTATCCGGGTAGGTCATGGCGTTGAGGAAGGTCTGCAGGGAGCACTTCAAAAGTTCTACAAAAGGTTCTTTGACCGGATATTTTTTTGAACCGCAAAGCACGGAATGTTCGAGGATATGCGGCAGCCCGGTGCTGTTCTCCGGGGGAGTACGGAAGCTGATGCCGAAGGTCTTGTTTTCATCATTATTAATAACGGACAGAACCCGTCCGCCGGTTTTCTCATGTTCATAGATAACGGCCTCGCCGTTTAGTTCGCTAAGATATTCTCGTGATATTTCTTTGAAGCCATGTGAGTTGGTCATTTATATCTCCATATTTTTGATGATGACCGGAAATTACCTAAAATAATTTTTCTTGGCAATGAACTAAACATTAAAACAAGCTTGTCTAGACCCCATGAAATCAGGCTTTTGAATGCTTAACAGTAAAGACTATGATTACTGTTGACACATGAAAAAGATTTTCATACTCTGCTTTCAACGGATGAGAAAAAAATGTTATTGAAATATTGATTTTGAATTTAAAACACACAGGAGATAGAAAAATGAGTTGCACCGAAGTTTACGAAGAAGTTCTCTCTACAGCATCAATCGGCGAAACCGTTCCTGACTTTGTCATGGAAGCATATGATCCAGAGGATTGCGGTTTTACTGAAGTAAATTTTGAAGAAGTCCGCAAAGCGGGTAAGTGGCTGGTACTGTTTTTTTACCCTGCTGACTTCACCTTTGTTTGCCCGACCGAGCTTGCTGACCTCGCAGATAAGCATGCAGAACTGGAAAAACTGGGCTGCGAAGTGGTTTCCGTTTCTACCGACACCAAGTTCACCCACTTGGCATGGAAGAATGACGAAAGACTGCTTCAGAATGTGAAGTACAAAATGGCAGCAGACCCCACCGGTGAAGTTTCCGACTTCTTCGGTGTATATGACCACAACACCGGTCTGGCCCTGCGCGGAACATTCGTAATCAATCCTGACGGCATGCTGGTTTCATCTGAAATCAACTTCTACAACGTCGGCCGCAACGCTGAAGAGCTGCTGCGCAAGATTGAAGCAAATGTATATCTCAAGGATCACCCGGAAGAAGCATGCCCCGCAAAGTGGACTCCCGGTGAAAAGACCCTGACTCCCAGTGAGAAACTGGTCGGTAAGGTCTACGAAGAGCTCAACGGAGAATAGAACAGGGACTTTCCTAGTTGTCCCCCTTCTATGAATAAGCAAAGTTAACCAATTACAGTCTACCCACGGTTAACATGATATAAACACTACACCTCCTCTCCTCAAAACTACGACAGCAGGTCCGGAATCCCCCATGTTCCGGACCTGCTTATTTTTATGTGCCGGTACTGTTTTCATAATTCCCTGAGATCGATGCTACTTGTTTTTTGCTTTACCGCACTTCACTTGAAGTTTATCCTGAAAGTCTGGGTGGAATTATTCTACAAAATTTGAGGTAAGTATGGTTTGGGACGGGATTGACGTAGAAAAATTTGAGACATGGTTCAAAACCCCTGCAGGGCAGTTTGCACTTGAGCAGGAGGTAAGGCTTATGGATCATCTTATTTCCGGCTGGCCCCGTCGCAAAAGGAAGCTCTTGGAAGTGGGATGCGGTACCGGTCTTTTTCTTGATCATTTGTACCGTTGCGGTTTTGATGTCAGTGGGGTGGATCATTCTCCAGTGATGCTCGAAGCTGCCCACAAGCGGCTGGGCAACCGTGCTTCCCTTTATCTCTGCAATGGGGAACATCTTCCTTTCACAGACAATGAGTTTGATTTCACCGTGCTCTGGACCGTGCTGGAATTTTGTTCCGAACCCGAAGAAATGCTGCGTGAAGCCGCACGGGTTTCCGCCGGGGGAGTGCTCATCGGCTTTTTGAACCGCCACTCAATTTATTTTTTCACCCATGGCAGGATGTGGCCTTGGGCCTCGCCATCAACCCTGCGTCAGGCTCATTGGTTCTCGCCTTCGGAAATGCGCAGGGCGGTTAAGAAAACCAGTGGTTACAGCCCGGTCATGACCCGTTCTGTTCTGCCCGGTCCCATGTGGAGTTGGAAGAACAGGACCCCGCTTAAGCAGCTGAATGGGATTATCTACCCCCCGTACTTTGGTGCCTTCACCGGATGCCGGGTTGATTTCCGTAACCGTAGGCCCATGAATCCGCTGCATGCATGGAAGCACATGCCTTCTGCTGTGACTTCCACCAAAAGAAAAACCCTGAAACCGGAATGCTTCCGGGATTCAAAGTAAATTTGCTAAGGAGATTTTCAGATGAAAAAAATGGTTCCGCTGCTGATTGTTTGTATTCTTTTTGTTGCTTCCGGTTGCGCCAATAAAGCCCAGTCAGGTGCCGGTATCGGTGCTCTGGCCGGGGCGACCATCGGTGCCTTGACCTTTAAAAACAAGGCTTCCGGTGCGGCAATCGGTGCCGGTATCGGTGCGCTCATGGGGTACGTGGTCGGTAATGAGTGGGATAAAAAAGACGAAGCGCAGGTCTCAAAGACCTTGGAGAACAACCATTCCGGCCAGACTTCCAGCTGGACTAACCCGGATACCGGAAAATCATACAGCGCCACTCCTTCCCCGGCTTACGTAAATCAGGGCAAGGTCTGTCGTGATGTGACTATTACCGAGGATGGTGGTGAGAAAATCATGGCTAAAGCCTGCCGCGGTGATGACGGCGTCTGGCGTTTGAAGCAGTAGTTAATCTTTTGTTTAAAAAGAGAGGCCGCTCCCTTGTTAAGGGGGCGGCCTTTTTTATTTGGTGCGGTAATTTTTTAAGAAACCATGGCTTGAATCAGTTCATCAAGTTCTTTAGTCATTTCAGCAATTTCATCAACTGAATGTGCTGCTTGGCGCATTGAGCTGCTGGTTTCTTGTGAAATGCGGTCAACTTCTTCACTGGCTCTGGTGATCTGTTCGGCAGTGGAAGACTGTTCTTCGGAAGCTGACGCAATAGATTGTACCCGTTCAGAAGAGTCGTCGGAATAGGTCACAATTTCCTTAAGTACTTCCCCGGCCTTATCTGCAAGTTCAGTACTTGTATCGACGGATTTTACCGCAGCTTCAGTGGAGGAGATGTTTTTACGACTTGAGGTTTGAATAGCGGTAATGGCGTTGTTTACTTCTGTGGTTGCGGTCATTGTCTTTTCCGCAAGCTTGCGTACTTCGTCTGCTACTACGGCAAACCCGCGTCCGGCTTCCCCTGCACGGGCAGCCTCAATGGCGGCGTTGAGTGCCAAGAGGTTGGTCTGGTCGGCAATATCACTGATCACTTCAATGATGCTGCTGATTCCTTCTGCCTGATTGCCCATCTCTATTGTGTCTTTTCGTAAGCCTTCGGCTTGCTTTTGAATATCTCCAATAGCAACCATAACCTTGCCTACTACTGTTGCTCCGTCTTCGGCTTTTGTTTTGGCAAGGTTGGTGTTTTCAGCTGCTTCTGCGGCATTACGGGCAACTTCCACAACTGTGGCATTCATCTGTTCCATGGCAGTAGCTGTCTCGGCTGTCCGTTCACTTTGAATTGCTGCCCCCCGGCTGGCTTCATCAACCTGTTGGTTCAGTATTTCTGATGAAGATGCCAATCTTTCAGAAATAGTTGAAGCCTGCTCGGCAAGTGCTGCTACTTTTTGTTGCATACCGATAACTTCAGTCTGATCTACAATAATTTCAAAGACCCCGGTCAGACTTCCTTGACTATCGGTTATGGGGATCCCTGTATAAGACACAGTGGTATCGGGGTTTGTTCCTGCTTGGAGATTAAGGTTTTCAGCATTCAGAATATTTTCATAGTGTCCGCTATGAGGGTTTTTGTTTAGTTGCTCAATGCACTTCCTTCTGCTTTCAGTGGTAGGAATGAGTCCGGCTGATTGGGCGGCCTTGTTGCTGAACAAAACGTTCTGGCCTTTGCTTATGCAGATGATGGGGTTGGCTATATCGTCAAGATAATCCACAAGTGAGTCTGCAAGGGTGTTGGCATTATTCATTATTCCGGCAAAGAAACCGGAGAGGGTGCTGCTGTCGGCCCTGAAGCGCAGATCGCCAAGTTTAATTTTTTCCACTGTCTCTTCAAGCTCTGTTGAAATTGAAGTCAGGCTATCATTAATTTCCAGCATGGCAAGGCTGACGCCTCTTGCTTTTGACAGTTCGATTTCATTGGCGGCATCAAGGTCGCCGGAAGCTATTCTGGTAGCAATTCGTTGTATTGTTTGGGGTTCTCCACCAAGCTGGGACATGATGGAGCGCCCAATCAGGATAGTTATCGCAATTGATACAAATATGGCAGCAAAGATGATCGCGATCATTGTGTTTTGCCCTGCAGCGTATTCTGATTCAGCCTGATGGTAGACCTCTTCAGCAACTACAAGCTGAACATCGATAAGCTTTGCAATGACTTCGGTTACCGGATCGATGACCGGATAAAGCTCCTGCTGTATATAGCTGGTAAGCCGTTGCCCGTCATTTGATTGTAAAATAGAGCGCAACTTGGCTATGGATTTATCAGCCCGCTCTAATTTGGGTCTAAGCTCTGTGACCAATTTTTCTTCAGCCGGAACAAGCTCTGTCCCAAGATAGGCATCCAATTCTTTTTTGATATGTGTCTGGGCGGTGTCGAGATTATTAATTCCCTGGTCCCAGGTCAGGGCGGTGCTGCGAACTTTGTGGGAAGTGTCTACGATGTTGACTGCGTATTCGTCGGAAATGATTTTAAGCTGTTTCAGCGGAATAACCCGGTCAAGGTAGACAGTTTTTAATCCGTCGTTGGAATTCGCCGTTAGTTTTAATCCTAAGACAGCAGAGAATACCATCATCAGCACTAAGACAGCTGCAAGCAGCCCTATCCTAATACTGATGCGCATGTTGTTGAGAATATTCATGATACCCCTCCATGAATTTGTGATCTATTAATAGTCACTACAGATATTACCATAGATATGGTTCAGGGAGGAGGTTATTGTTAAAAAACTGGCAGTGCTGAATTTGTAACAATTATTTAAAGGGCGGGATATGCGAGAAAAAAGTGAGTACTGATTATAATAGGTAGAATAGGTTGCACTCAGGTTAAATGGCAGCTAAAGGAAGTGCTTGCTCCTATGCGTTGGAAAAAAGACCGCTACCTGGGGAAGTGGAAGAATGGAAGCGGTCTTTTTTTCAGCGGAATCCCGCCAACTACTTAACGATCAGCAATTGGACGTCGCAGACGTTAGTGTTGGTGGGGCCTGTTTTAAACAAGGCTCCTACCGTTTGAAGGAAGTGGTAGGAGTCGTTGTTTTTTAAATATTCAGCAATGGAAATGCCCATTTCGCGGGATTTTTCCAGCACTGCGGTGTCGGCAAAGCCGCCGGCTGCGTCAGTGGGGCCGTCGTTGCCGTCAGTTGATGCAGCGAGAAAGTGGATGGATTCGCCATTTAGCTCATCCTGTCCCAGCCGCATGAGAAATTGCAGGGCCATTTCCTGATTACGGCCGCCCTTGCCGTTGCCCTTCAGAGTCACCACTGTTTCACCGCCTACAATTATACAGGCCGGTTTCTTTTCCAGCAGTTCCCATTCGCGTTCATCCTGAGCCACTGCCCAGAGCATATCCGCTGCATCTGCTGCTTCTCCCTGTAAGCGGGAGGTCAGCATGCGTACGTTATAGCCCAGTTCTTCGGCCTTATCTTTTGCCCCGAGCAGGGCAATGCGATTGGTACCGATGAGGATGTTCTCGGCCCGGATTTCACTGAACTCATCTTTTTTCAAAGTTTCCAGCAGCTTTCCTGTGTTGCCCAGTTCTAAGGCGCGGACCACGTTGGCCGGGATCTTGTCACGCAGTTCGTAATTATCAATGATGGACATGGCATCACAATAAGTAGAGCGATCGTAACTGGTTAGCCCGGAGGCGATGGTGTCGAGATTGTCGCCTACAACATCTGAAAGAATAAAGTTGAGGCTTCTTGCCGGCCGCAGGCAGCGCAGAAGCCGTCCGCCCTTGAGGGATGAAAGATGTTTGCGGATACAGTTGATCTCGCTGATGTCAGCACCGCAGGCCAGCAGGGTCTTGGTGGTGTTCTGTTTGTCCTCAAGGGTTACTTCGATTATCTCTCCGTCCACTTCAGCATGCATGGGGCTGGAGAGAAGGGCGGAACCGCCACCGGAAACAAGGTTGATAACCAGAGTTTTGTCGGTGGTAGAACAGGCCAGTTCTTCAATTTCACGGGCTGCGCGGACGCTGTTGTTGTCCGGTACCGGGTGAGCTGCTTCAATGGTCCGGATATATTTGAGTTCTTCGGTATGTCCGTATTTTACGGAGATAAGACCAGACTCAATTCGGGTTCCTAAAATTTCTTCAATGGCGAGGGCCATTTTCGCGGTGGCCTTGCCCGCACCGATAACTACGATGCGTTCGAATTCCTGAAGATCAACAACCACATCACCTTCGTCCATGGCGACGGTCAGGATTTCTCCCTCAAGGGTAACCCTGTTGGTGATGATTTTATATGGATCAACGCGGTCCAGTGCTTCGGCAAAAATCTGCCGGAGATGTTCCTGTTCGCTGGTCATCATAATGTGGTCCTCAGTTCGTTTTTGCAAAGAAGGCAATGCGTGTCTCCGCCTATATACAACCTTGCCGCATGCAGGGTTGCAACACCTTCCGGCAGAGAATGCCCGCTAGCCGCGCATTGCCTATTTATTCAAACCGGCATCGCCCAGAGCTTTCAGGGCTTCTCTTAAATGCGAAGTCATGAGCTGTGCGGCCAGTTCGCCATCTCTGTTTTTGATCGCGGCAAGAATTTCTTCATGCTCTTTCAGGCTTTTGTTGGGCTGTCCCGGAATCTTAAGGGGTGCCTTCCAGCCTTCGATCATTGATTTGTAAAGAGCATCCATAATGGATGAAAGAACCTTGTTGCCCGTGGCCTTGCCGATGAGGCGGTGAAATTCCGCATCGACCATGATCGCCCGGGGCAGGTCCTCTTCTTCTACGGTTTTCTTGAATTCTTCGTGGGTCTTTAAAAGTTCCTCAAAGTCTTCATCGGAAATCCGTTCAGAAGCCATGCGGGCCGTGCTGGGTTCCAGCAGGGAGCGCACTTCGAAAAAATGGCGCAGAGCTTCGTAATTGTCAGTCAGCCAGGTGGAAAGGGGGCTGAAAATATCCCCTTCGTAACTTTTTACAAAAGCGCCGATTCCGGGCTGCGTTTCAATGAATCCCTTAATTTCAAGTATTCGCAGTGCTTCACGGATAGACCCGCGTCCCACTTGTAATTCCTTCATGAGCTGGCGTTCGGAAGGGAGCGGTTCGCCTTCAACAAAAGTCTTGTTCTGAATCAGCTCTTCCAGTTGCTTGGCCGCTGTTTCCGAAACCCTGACTTTTTTGATGGGTTTAAACATTTTCGCGCACATATAATAATTCTGACCCCTTACATCGTTGAGGCCGGGATTCCTTTTTGGGTTGGTCTGACATCTTACTGTCTACTGGTCCTACCAGTATAACTGAGAGAGAAAATAGTCAAGCAAAGCCTAAGTTCAGGGGTATGAAATAGGGAAAATATATTTAGGGTGTTCCTTTAGATAGTTCAATGTGTTAGTTTAATAAGAATGTAGGGGTAAGTATTTACAGTGTGGTGTGTCGTTTAGGTAATATAAGGAGAGAGTGTTATGAGCTGGAAAGATTTAAGACTGGCCTATAAATTTACAATAGGCTTCGGGTCTGTGTTGTTGCTGTTGGTCCTGCTAGGAGGTTGGTCCATATCCGGAATCGGAACAATTGTCGGGGATGCCGAAGAAGTTATCGCGGGTAATAAACTTCGCGGTGATTTTGTGCAGAAGATTGTGGACCATCTTAACTGGGCTAATGAAGTTAACAAGTTGTTAACTGATAAAAATGTCAATACAATTGATGTACAGACTGATCCGCATAAATGCGGTTTCGGTAAATGGTATTACAGCGAAGATCGCAAGAAAGCGGAAGAACTTGTGCCGGCAATTAAGCCTTTGCTGGCTAAAATCGAATCTCATCACAACAAGTTGCATAAATCAGCTATTGAGATTGAAGAAAAGTATGAAGCGGTAGATCCCGGGCTGGGAAGCTTTCTGCGGGAAAAGAAGCTGGACCATCTGTCGTGGATGATTTCAGCCTTGAAGCAGCTTATGGATCCGCAGTCTCAGAAGATTATTGTTCAGGCTGATCCCCGGCGTTGTGGGCTTGGCAAATGGTTATATTCTGCGGATGTAAAGGAGATGTCTAATAGTGATCCTGAGTTCGGCTCGCTCGTAGCGAAAATATATGAACCGCACACCAAGTTACATGAAACAGTTAATGAGCTGAATGCTTACCTTGCCCGGGGGGACAGGGCCGGGGCACAAAAATATTTTTCCGAGCATGTAGAAAAATATGCTGAAGAGACTCTGGCGAGAATTGATGCCCTGCTTGACTGGCATGGACGTAAGCTCCAGCATCTTGACGAAGCCACGAATATTTATGCCACTGTGACCGTGCCTGCTCTTAAGTCTGTGCAGGGTATCCTTACTGAAGTCCGGCAGACTGTGGCCGATAACATCATGACTGATCAGGAGATGCTTGATGCTGCCGCAGCCACAAGACAGGTCATTATCAGTGTAAGCATTGTTGCTGTGATTCTCGGCATACTCATGGCTTGGATTATCGCTAAGGGCATTCTCGGTCCTTTGAATAAGGGTCTTGATTTCGTAGCAGAGGTCAGTGAAGGGGATCTTTCCGCAGATGTGGATCTGGATCGTAATGATGAACTTGGCCATCTTGCAAACGGCATGCGCAATATGGTTGGCAGATTGCGCAATGTTGTAGGTGATGTAAACAGCGCTTCCGAAAATGTTGCCAGTGGCAGTGAGGAGCTTTCCGCTTCAGCTGAAAGTCTCTCGCAGGGAGCTACCGAGCAGGCTGCATCCATTGAGGAAGTTTCATCTTCCATGGAAGAGATGGCTGCCAATATTAAACAGAATGCTGAAAATGCTGTTCAGACCGAAGGCGTGGCTGAGAAGTCTCAGCAGCAGGCTTCCCAGAGTGCTGATGCTGTGGGTGAGGCTGTACTGGCTATGAAGAGCATCGCCGAGAAGATTATGATTATTGAAGAGATCGCCCGCCAGACCAATTTACTGGCACTCAACGCAGCCATCGAGGCCGCAAGGGCAGGGGAGCATGGTAAGGGCTTCGCAGTTGTAGCCGCAGAAGTTCGCAAGCTTGCTGAACGAAGTGGTATTGCTGCCGCCGAGATCAGCGAACTTTCCTCTTCTTCTGTTGTTGTCGCGGAAAAGGCGGGGGGTATGCTTCAGGAATTAGTACCCAGTATCAGCAAAACAGCCGAATTAGTTCAGGAAATTGCTGCAGCCAGCAATGAGCAGAACACCGGGGTAAGCCAGATTAATAAGGCTATCCAGCAGCTGGATACTGTCATTCAGCAGAATGCTTCGGCTTCAGAAGAAATGGCCTCAACCTCCGAAGAGCTTTCCCGTCAGGGGCAGCTGTTACAGCAGGCTATGTCTTTCTTTAAGTTGAGCAGTGGGCCTGCTCCTATGCTTCCTGCGGGTAGTTCCTCTCCTGAGGATGATGGTTTTGACAGGTTTTAGGTCTAATCAGTAATTAAATGAAAAGGCGCATCCTTTTGGGTGCGCCTTTTTTTATTTCTTGGTGGCCTTGATTACGATGTCCTTACCGCAAAGAACCGGAGTGGAGAGCAGGACGTTGCGGACAAAGGTATTTATCCTGCGTTGTTCCGGGGTGTTCTTTTCGTATCCTTCGCGGTTTTTCTTGTAGAAGAGAATGAAAAATGTTGTGGCCAGCCAGATGAGCGGCTTGAAAATGAGCCATGCCTTATCGCTGTTTCTGATTTCAGAAGTGGTGACTTCGTCGATTTTATATCCGGTTTTACGCAGGAAGTAGTCCATCTCTGGATAGCCGATCAGGTTGATGTGCTCTTCACCCATGATTAGTTCCGGGTTGATGGGGGAGGGCATGCCCCGGTAAAATCCGGTCAGGAAATGGTAAAATCTGGAGCGCAGGCAAAGGCGGTTGGGGAAGGTCAGGATAAGGGTGCCGCCCGGGGTAAGGTGTTTGTGGAACATTCTTAATGTATGGGGCACGCTTTCGATGTGTTCAATTACTTCCCTGCAGATGATGGCGTCAAAAGGGGAGTTGTCTATTTCATAGTCCGCCGCATTCAGGTCCACCTTAATTTCATGAAGTCCTTCAGCGCCTTCCTGTACAAAGTTGGTGATTGTGAGATCGTGACCCTCAGCTTTAAGTTCCAGTGCCAGAATTCCTTCGCCGGCACTTGTCTCGAGGATTTTGGAAGGTTTCTTGGAGGGGAGCATTTTTTTGATGATATCGTCTTTGGCAATATCCCTGATGTGCTTAAGAATTTTTTTGCCTGCGATTTCGATTGTTATGCGATTGCTTTTTTTGCCCATCAGATGCTCCTTGCTGTGTTTGCATGAAAGGGTATTGTTTATGGTATGCGAAGAAACGCTTAGTATTTATAGAACCGCATCTTGATAGATATTAAGGAGAAGGGTGTCAATAAGGAGTTATAAACGAAAAAAGGCATTTCATCTGAAGATGAAATGCCTTTTTCTTTTAAAATGGTGGGTCGTGCTGGGCTCGAACCAGCGACTCTCTGCTTAAAAGGCAGATACTCTACCAACTGAGTTAACGACCCATATATTTTAAAGCGCGTCTATCAAGATTATTGTAAAGCCTGAGCCTTGTCAAGCTTTTTCTTACGGGTTTGATTGACCGCCATTTTGAAAGATCATTTCCGCTGTTGCGGAGGTTGTTCGGATGGTGGGTCGTGCTGGGCTCGAACCAGCGACTCTCTGCTTAAAAGGCAGATACTCTACCAACTGAGTTAACGACCCTCTCCGTGCGAACGAAGAAGCTTTTATCCAGACAGCTCTTCCCTGTCAACAAAAAAAATGAAAAAGTTTATTTTTTTTTAAATATGTGTTAGAATCTTTGCTCTTCAATATACTGCGCCGTTTTTAAGTATAGCATAAATATTGATTTATAGTACTGAAATAATTGAGTAAAATCTAAAAAAGTTGACAAATATGTTTTGTTTTCATATATTGTCTAAGCTGAATGGAGTGCCGACACCCATTTGGCAATAAATTATGGAGGAAACCTATAAATGACTCGTAAAGACCGTACCGAAGGCATCTATAGCCGTCGTGAAGTTCTTGATGAAGGCGAAAGACGCCAATATTGCGCCCTGCAGCTCAAGGAACTTTTGACCTATGCCTACCGTTATTCTGAAGACGTCAAAAAACGTTTCGACAGAGCACAGTTTCAGGTTGATAAGTTCAAAGAACTTTCCGATCTTAAACATATACCTATCTTAAAGAAGAAAGAACTTATCTTTCTCCAGTCCATGGGACCCCGTCTCGGCGGACTGCTGACCAAAGACCTCGGCGAACTGCGCCGCATCTTTCTTTCTCCCGGTCCTATCTTCGATCCCGAAGACCGTTCCGAAGATTACTGGGGATGGACTGAAGGTTTCTATGCTGCCGGTTTCCGTTCCGGCGACGTAGCACAGGTTACTTTCAACTACCATCTGGCTCCCGCCGGACTCATGTTTGAAGAACCCCTGCGCAACTTGAACTGCGCAGTTGTTCCCGCAGGTCCCGGTTCCACCAACAGCCAGCTTGAAATCATGCAGAAGCTGCGTGTTACCGGTTATGTCGGTACCCCCAGCTACCTCATGCACCTGGCTCAGAAGGCTGAAGAAGCCGGTCTGAACCTGCGTAAGGATCTGTACCTTGAAGTCGCATTTGTCACCGGGGAAAAATTCTCCGAAAAAATGCGTTCCGATCTGGAGAAGAAATTCGACCTGATCATGCGTCAGGGTTACGGAACTGCAGACGTAGGTTGTATCGGTTACGAGTGCTACCACAAGAATGGTCTGCACATCACCAACCGCGCCTTTGTTGAAATCTGCCATCCTGATACCGGTATCCCGCTCAAGGACGGTGAAGTAGGTGAAATCGTAATCACCGCTTTCAACAAGACCTACCCCCTGATCAGACTCGCCACCGGCGACTTGAGCTACATCGACCGTACTCCTTGTCCTTGCGGACGTTCCACACCGCGCCTCGGCAACATCGTAGGCCGCGTGGATACCACTGCACGAATCAAGGGTATGTTCGTTTACCCCCATCAGGTGGAGCAGGTCATGGCTCACTTCGAAGAAGTCAAACGTTGGCAGATCGAAGTTACCAACCCCGGCGGCATTGATGAAATGATCCTCAACATCGAGGTCTCCAACTTTAAGCGTGAAGATGAGCTGCTGCACATGTTCCGCGAAAAGATCAAGCTGCGCCCCATCCTCAAGGTTCTGACTCCCGGCTCTCTGCCCCCGCAGATCAGGCCTATTGAAGATAAGCGTAACTGGGATTAACCTGGGTATGGCTTTTAATACCATCAACAAGTGCGCAAGGGCCGTTCTGGTCCTTTGCGCACTTTTTTTTGTGCTTGGCGGTTGCGTGAAGAAAAACGTTCCACCTGAAATGGCTGTTTCTTTTCTGCCCTGCTCCGGGGATTACATTGATCCGGTGGGCGATCCCCTGCCGTTTGATAAGCTCATGGCCGAGGCTTCAAAAGCTGATTATGTGCTTATCGGGGAAGGGCACACTTCCATATGTGATCATAAGGCTCAGTTCGAGATTCTTGAGGGTTTGACCCGAGGACACGGAAGGGTCGCCATCGGCCTTGAAATGGTTACCGCCCAGAAGCAGGATATCCTTAATCGTTTCAATCTCGGTCAGATTTCGGTCCCGGAACTGCCCAAGGAACTTGACTGGCAGAACGGCTGGCGTTTTGATTTCAACATGTTCAAACCTATTTTTGAACTGGCGGAAAAGCGCAGGTTGACTGTTGCCGGATTGAATTTTCCCTTTCGTCTTGTCAAAGAAGTTCGCGAAAAAGGACTTGATGGCATTTCCCCGGAAGACCGGGCCATGCTGCCGGAAAAAGTTATCCCTCCCGCGCCCGAACAGGAGGAGGGGCTTAAAGAAGTCCTTGCCATGCATCAGGGCCGCGATGCCACAGACCCCAAGCAGATTGAGAAATTTTTTCTGGTCCAGTCCCTCTGGGATACGGGCATGGCTGAAAAGGCCGTTGAGCTGCGCAAAAGCTCCGGTCATCCGGTGGTCATTCTTGCCGGGGGCGGACATGTTGAGCACGGTTGGGGCATACCCCGCAGGCTGAAAGTACTTGACCCGCAGGCTAAAGTTATGACCATCATGCCTTGGCGTGGTGATGAATTTTATCCCACTGCAGCGGATTCATTCTTTTATTGTCCGCCGTCTTATGAAAGTCGCATGGGCATGACCATTGAAATGCGTCAGGGCAGGGCGGTGATCACCGCTGTTAAGCGGGACCGCAAGGGTTACAAAAATGGATTGCGCCCCGGCGATATTATTGCCAAGGCGCAGGGAATTCCCGTAACCAGCCTGACAGCCATGCATATGGCCGGGTCCAAAGCCCACAAGGAAGACAAGCCGTTGATTTTTACAATCGACCGTCGTGGTGAGCTTTTTGACCTTGATATGGGCAGACTGACCCGCATGAAGAAAGATAAATAAGATATTTCAGGAAGTGTAAAATGCCAGAATTGCCGGAAGTAGAAGTAATATCCCGTGGTCTTGCCGAATCTCTTGAGGGCAAGACAATTGAATCTGTTAAAATTCTCAACCACAGTTCTGTAAAAATGCCGTGGTATCTGTTTTCTTCTCGCGTAGCCGGGGAAAAGATTACCCGTATCCACCGTCGGGCCAAGTTGCTGATCATGGATCTCGGTGAAGATTTGCACGTAACCTTTCATCTTAAGATGACCGGACGGGTGCTGGCCCACGAAGGCCCCACCAATCCTGAGCCGCATACCCGTATAGTCTTCGGCTTGACCGACGGCGGTTCCATTGAATTTCACGATACCCGCAAGTTCGGTGAAGTGCGCGCCCTGAACAACGAAGAGTTGCAGGAATGGGATTTCTATAAGAGTCTCGGCCCTGAACCGCTGGAAGTTACAGCCGAAGAACTTGCCGAGCGCATCGTTGGCCGCAAGGCTCAGATCAAGGGCTTGTTGCTCAACCAGTCTGTTGTGGCTGGCTGCGGAAACATTTATGCTGATGAATCCCTGTTCCGGGCCGGTATTCATCCCAAAGCCAAGGCTTCTGATCTTTCCAAAGAATCTCTGGTAAAACTTTTCACTGAATTGCAGGCAGTGCTTAAGCAGGCCATTCAGGAGAACGGCAGTTCCATCCGCGACTACGTGGATGCCGGGGGAGATGCCGGGGGATTCCAGAACAGTTTCAAGGCTTACGGAAAAAAAGGGGAGGCCTGCCCTGATTGCGGTAAAGTTTTCGAAGGCGCTACTGTAGCAGGACGCTCATCTACTTTTTGCAGTAATTGTCAGAAAATGAAGGATTAGTATGCCTTCGGCGACCCTCCGGGGGGCCAAAGAAACTTTTTGTAAAAAGTTTCTCTGGACTCTTCAAAAACTTTTAGTAAGGCTTCGCCGCTGTAAATGAAAAATTTTCCATGATGAGAATTAATTAAAACTATTAAAAGTTTTTGGGATTCTTAAACCCTTTTTTCAAAAAGGGTTTAAGCCGCCGGAGGCTTTCTTCAAATGACTGCTGAATCCAGTAAAATAGTCCGCAACGCCTCGGTAGTAGCCGGGGCGACTTTGCTTTCAAGGGTCCTTGGCTTTGTCAGGGACCTTATTGTTGCGTTCGCCCTTGGCGCAGGTCTGCCGGCGGATGCATTTTTTGTGGCTTTCCGTATTCCGAACCTGCTGCGCAGGCTTTTCGGGGAAGGGTCTTTGACTATGGCCTTTGTCCCGGTTTTCAGCCGGGTGCGTAAGGAACAGGGTGAAGGCAAAGCTTTTGAAATGGCAAGATCTGCCATGCTCTGGTTGTTGCTCATTCTCGGCGTACTGACAGTGCTGGCGATAGTGGGCGCAAAATATCTGGTCCTGCTCATTGCTCCGGGATTTGGTGCCAATCCGGAATTGATGTCTCTTACGGTTGATCTGGTAAGGGTTTGTTTCCCTTATGTTATTTTTATTTGCGGTGTTGCGCTCTGTATGGGCATCCTTAATAGTATGGGGCATTTTCTGGCTCCGGCACTGGCCCCGTGCATGCTTAATGTGGCTCTGATCGGATCGGCGCTGGTTGGATATTTCACTGGGAACAGCGTGGCTTTGTTTATGGCTTGGGGCGTACTTATTGGTGGATTTTTGCAATGGGTGCTGCAACAGCCCTACTTAAAGCGCATTGGATTACATTGGCGCGGCAAGGCGGAGCTGGATAACCCCGGCGTAAAGCGCATGGGCAAGCTCATGCTGCCCACGGTTCTTGGTGCTGCGGTCTATCAAATCAACGTGGTGCTTGGTACGCTGTTGGCTTCTTTTCTTCCTGTGGGATCGGTTTCCTACCTTTATTATGCTGATCGCTTAGTGCAGTTCCCGTTGGGGGTGTTCGGAATAGCTGTTGGAACCGCGGCTTTGCCGAGTCTGGCAAAGCTGTATGTTGAAGGGCTGCATGATGACTTCGCCCAGACCCTTAAGCAGAGTGTTGGCTTAATTTTATTTATTTCCCTGCCCGCAATGGCTGGTTTGGTCTCCCTTGCCGAACCGCTCATCGGACTGCTTTTTGAGCGTGGTGCTTTTGATGCGCAGGCTGTAACCGCAACTTCACAGGCACTCATGGCTTACGGAATCGGTCTGCCGTTCATCGCCATGTCCCGTCCGCTGGTTTCTGCCTTTTATGCGCAGGAAGACACCCAGACTCCGGTCAAGGTTGCCATTCTTTGTTTGTTAGTAAATGTTGGCGTAGGTTATCTGCTCATGCAGCATATTGCTCATGTGGGGCTGGCCTTGGCGGTCTCTCTTTCGTCCATGCTTAACTGCTTGCTGCTGTCCATCATCATGGGCCGCAGGACCGGACTTTTTCCGTTGCCTTTTGGTAGTGTGTCAAAGAGTGTGTTGCTCAGTGCATTGATCGGGGCTGGTGCATGGTATTCAGCACGGTATGATATTTTATGGTTCGCACTTATCCCGGTTTGGATGGCGGTCTATGGCTTTGGTTCATTGCTGTTTAAGTCTGACGATGCGCACATGTTGATCGGGGCATTGCGAAGAAAGATTTGATGCGATTCGCGGTTAAGATGAGATGATTTTGCCTCCGGCGGCGCTTTCAGCGGGACCAAAGAAACTTTTTGGAAAAAGTTTCTCTGGACTCTTCAAAAATTTTTATTAGTTTTGGTTTGTTCTTATGCCTGAAATTTCCAGAGAATATTTCCCCCGTGGACTTGTGCAGCCTCAATCAGGTTTTAGATTTTCCACAGATTCTTTATTGATTAGCAGTTTTGCCTCGGTTCCGAGTCGGGCACGGGTGCTCGATCTTGGTACAGGAAGTGGTGTGATCCCGTTGGGCATAATGCTGAATCATATTAATAAAGGGCTGACTATCACCGGATTGGAAATCAATCCGGAAATGGTTGCGGCTGCGGAAGAGAATGTTCAGAAGTTGGGTTTTGCCGAGGAAATCGGCATTGTGCGGGGTAATGTCTGCACACCGGATTTCGCACCAGCTGGAAGTTATGATCTGGTGGTTTCCAATCCGCCTTACCGCAGCGAGGGCAGGGGCAAGGCCTGTCCGGATGGAGACCGCAACAAGGCTCGCTTCGAGGTTGATTGCGATCTTGATGCATTTGTTGCCACGGCCTCGCGCATGGTCCGTAACCGGGGCCGGGTTTGCTTTGTGTTCCTCGCTGAACGGCTGACCGAGCTGGTAAATTCTTTCACCCGCCACAAGCTGGAACCCAAGCGTATGAAATTTATTCACGGGCGCATAGATTCACCGTCAAAAGTAGTTATGCTTGAAGCTGTTAAGGGCGGTAAACCGGGGTTGATTTTGGAAGCACCTGTGATTTTATTTGAGAAAGATAATTCCCTGACTGAAGCGGCTGTGGAGTTTTGTCCTTACATTGCCAAGTAGATGATCGACAGGTAAATAATTTTTGACATGATCAAAAAAATCCTACTTAAAAATTTCTTAGCCCATGCGGAAACCGAAATTGAACTCGGCCCGGGCATGACCGTGCTGACAGGTCCCAACAACAGCGGTAAATCTTCCGTTGTCGAGGCTTTGCGCTGCATTGCTACCAATCCGCTGCCCAAGCATTTCATTCGCCACGGAGCCAAGCAGGCCCGGGTGGAATTGGAAATGGATGACGGCGTGCGGGTTGCGTGGATTCGTAAAAAGGCTACCGCATGGTACGAAGTGCTGCGTCCCGGTGAAGAGGAATGGGAAGTTTACGCTAAATTCGGTCGTAATACCCCGGAAGATATTTTGAACATTCTGCGGCTCAATCTGGTTCCGCTGGAAGGCGGAAAATCGCTGGACGTACACATCGGCAACCAGCGTAATCCCATTTTTCTGCTTGATCAGCCTTCGTCTGTTGCCGCCCAATTTTTTGCTTCATCTTCAGAAGCCTCGCATTTGCTGGCCATGCAGACCGAGCTTAAAAATCGTGTTCGTGCCGCCAAGCGTGAGAAAAAATTTCAGCAGCAGAAGCTCGATGAAATCCGTACTGAGCTGGATGAATTGCAAAATTTGCCGGATGTGAATCTGGAACTTGAAGTCGCCCGCGAACTTAAAGGGCAGATGGATGTTCTTGATAAGGAAATCCCGGTAGTTGAAGGGATTTTGCAGCGTAAGGGTGAACTAGAAAATTATAAGGCCAGTCTTGGCGCGCGGGAAAAAGAGTTAGCGGAATTACAGGAAGCACCGGAACTTTTTTCTTCCGCACCGCTTGAAAGAGCGGTGTCAGGCATGCAAAGCCTGCGCAGTCAGGGGCAGAACTTGAAAGCAAAATCAGAATCCCTTGGCGGATTGCAGGCTCCACCGGAACTTTTCCCGGAACAGCAATTGGAATCGTACCTTGCGCGTCATAATCAACTTTATTTTGCAGAAAAAAAACAAAATGATCGGCGTAAGATCTTGGAACCGCTAACGTCTCCTCCTCAGCTGGAAGATATTTCTGCACTTTCTACAACTATCAGCAATGTTTCTCGTAACCATGTTGTGCGGGAGAGAATTTTGAGCCGTGCCGCTATTCTTGAACCGTTGAATGAGCCGCCTGAACTTCATGATTTATCGGGTCTTATGCAGGTTATGAACAATCTTTCTGCTTCACGAAAAGCACAGACTGATGCGCAGGCTCGTTTGACCGAGCTGGAACAGTCCGAAGCTGAGTTCGATCAGCGCATTGAAACCCGTCTGACTGAGATCGGTAATTGTCCGCTCTGCGGCGGAGATCTGGATGCGCAAAAGCTGATCGGGGAGGAAAGTCATGAGTCTTGAAAAAGTTAAGGCTAAAGGACTTTTCCTTATCGGGGACCCGCATATTGCTTCCACCCCTCCAGGACAGCGGCTGGGTGATTTCGCAAACGATGTGTTGGATAAATTGGAAGTCTGCTTTAAGCGTGCGGAAGAATTGGGCATGATTCCGCTTATCCTTGGTGATCTTTTTCATTGGCCGCGCGATAACGGTAACTCCCTGCTGGTGGATATGATCAGAGTGTTCGGGCAGTACAAGCCGTTTGTACTTGTGGGCAACCACGATAAATATCAGGCCCGTTTTACCCCTGATGTATCCATGGCTGTGCTCGATGCCGCCGGGGTTATCCGGATGATGAGCGAGCAGGGTCCGGCTTTTGAACTGGAGACTCCGCAAGGTCTGGTGCTGGTTGGCGCTTCGCCTGATTCCACGCCCATTCCTAAGGAATTTGATCGCGAAGATGGCAAGTACCTCAAGGTACTCTGGGTGACCCATCACAATATTTCTTTTCCAAATTGTGAGAAAAAGCAGCACGCCATCAAGGAAAAGCCGGGTATCGATTGGATCATTAATGGACATATACACGGACCGCGCGATTCCATAACCAAAGGCATGACCACATGGGCCAACCCCGGCAATATCACCCGGATGGTTTTTTCCCGCTTGTCCCTTGAACGCAAGCCGAAAGCAGGGATATGGACCCCCGATTGTGAGGATCTTGATAAATGGGTAATCCCGCATCGTGATTTTTACGAAGTTTTTCCAAATCAGGAATTTTTGCCAGAAGCCGAAGATGCGGCAACAGCGGAATCAAAATTTTTACAGGGCCTTGAGCGTCTGGCATGGAAACGAACCCATGAAGGCGAGGGCTTGAAGCAGTTTTTAACAGACAATATCGACCCGGAAGAGCCGGAAAGTCCGCTCATCTGGGAACTCTATACGGAGGTTACCGATGGCAATGGGTAATGGAATGAACAACGGTGCAAATCAGCCTGTAAATGGTCTGGAGCAGGAACTTAATCTGCTTAAGGAACAGCATAAATGGCTGCATGATAAGAAAATCCGCACCGAGCAGGAGCTTGCCAGCACTACCAGCCAGCTTGCCGCACTGGAAGAAGAAGCCAAGGCTCAGTACGGAACCAGCGATCCGCAGGAACTTTCCAAGCTTCTGGAAGAGAAAAAGGCCGCAAATTCCCGCTTGGTCACTGAGTACCGCGCCCATATCATGTCGATTAAAGAGGGCTTGGATAATTTAGAGCAGGGCGATTAATGCCTTCGGCGGCTTAAATCCTTTTGCAAAAGGGTTTAAGAATCCCAAAACCTTTTAATAGTTTTGGTTTGTTTTAATTATGGAAGATAGTGCGAATGAAATTATTCCAACTCTGGAATCACTCGAACGCAGAGCAGATCGCTTAAGCGCTAAGGCTTCGTCACGTATGGATGATTGGCTGTCTTTGCGTGAAGATGGCCGCAAGATTGATGAATTTCTGGAATTGGCTCCGGGCGCGGCTGAACGTCTTGAAGAACTTTCCACCGCCTTGTTCGGGGAATTGCTGAGCGAACTTGAGACTAACCTGACTCATGCTATCCGCGAAATTTTAGGACAGGATAGGGAAGTTAAGGCTGTTGCCTCCATCCGCGATAAGAAATTGCAGG
Source organism: Maridesulfovibrio sp. (assembly GCF_965230075.1). GTDB lineage: Bacteria > Desulfobacterota > Desulfovibrionia > Desulfovibrionales > Desulfovibrionaceae > Maridesulfovibrio. Next base: position 4,513,292 of record NZ_OZ245945.1, read on the forward strand.
TGGATTTTCAGATTCTGAATCAGGGCGGCGAAGAAGATATCATGGTCGGACAGGGTGGTTCGGTTTGTAATATTTTGTCCGTTGGACTGCGCTTGATTGCCTTGTCTAGGCTCAATCCTGAAGCGCACAGGCCGTTTCTGGTGCTTGACGAACAGGATTGCTGGCTGCGCCCTGACCTTGTGCCCCGGTTTATGGAATTGATCGGAACCATTGCTGAGCGGCTTGGGTTTCAGGTGCTGGTCATCAGTCACCATCCTTTGGATTTGTTTTCTGAAAGTGCAGGTGCAATTCTTGCTTTGCAACCGCAGAAAGAGGGTGGGCCCTCTGTGGAGAGGGTTAAGTAAGGGGCTGAAATTAAAGAGCTGGTCTTTTGCTGGTTGTTTGCGGATTTTTGCTGTATCCTGCCTCCAGTTAATTTAGTTTTTTAGCGGAGTTTATATAAATGGCAGAGCAAAGTCTGAAACGCATTCTGGACATCCCCCTTGAAGTTAAAGTTGAAATGGGGCGGACCAAGCTTCTGGTCAACGAAATTATCCAGTTCGGTCAGGGTACGGTTATCGAGTTGCATAAGCTGGCTGGTGAACCATTGGATATGTATGTTGAAGGGCGGTTGGTTGCGCGTGGTGAACTTGTTGTAATCAATGAAAATTTTGGTTTCAGGGTTACCGAGATCATCAAACCTGAGGACAGGATCAAGAAGCTGGGACTTTAACCGGGGCCAGCCGGAATCCGGGAAAATAATTTTTGAATGCTCCGCCCCCTGCCAACGGGGGCTTTGTTTTTGGACTTTTCTGCCAAAGGGCAGCCTAAAACAGGCTGTTGTTTTCTTATGCAGCCTCGGATAAGAAGTTTCCTCGCAAGGAGGTCACATTAAGTGTCATCATTAAATGATTCGTTTAAAAGCAAGCCCGTAATCTGGGCTGTAGCCATAATTTTTATCAGTACTTTTGCCCGTCTCTGGTTCCTTGGAACCGGACAGCTCAACCTTGTGCAGGATGAATCCCAGTACTGGGACTGGACCCGGCACATGCAGCTTACCTATTATTCCAAAGGCCCGCTCATTGCTTGGATTATCAAGCTTTGGACAACTGTTTTCGGCAATACCGAATTCGGAGTCCGTTTTGGATCGGTGGTTGGTTCGCTGTTGACCCAGATTGTGCTTTTCTGGGGCATTGCCCGGATGTGGAAAAGGCCCATTGCCGCGGTCTGGACCCTGATCATCTTTAATTCCATGCCTGTCTATCTGGCTCTTGGAATCCTGATGACCACGGACAATCCTTTTATCCTGTGCTGGAGCTGCGCGCTTTTTGCTTTGTACAAAGCTTCAATACCGCATCCTCCGGGGCTGGAACGGGATTCCAATGAATCTCAGACTAAACCTTTTTTTCTGATCAGTATCTTCTTTGGGATTGGAATTCTGGCTAAGTATACCATGCTTGGTTTTGCCGGACTTTCGGTCATGTACGGGCTGTTGCTCATGCGTAGGGAAAGATTGCCGCGTGGTTTCTGGCGCAAATTGTTCCTTTCGCTGGGCGGAGGACTGTTCCTCGGCTTCCTGCCGACCCTGATCTGGAACATGCAGAACGACTTTGTCGGTTATAAGCATGTCCTGCATCTGATCGGTGCTTCCGGTGAAAAAGCTTCGCATCTGCTGCGGTTCGACCGTTTTCTGCCCTTTTTGGGTGAACAGGTCGGTATGGCGACGCCGTGGTGGCTCATTTTTATGTTCATCGGCGGTTTTTCTGCCTTGTTTTTTGTTCTTAAAGGGAGAGGGCGCAACCTGATGAACCTGAATCACAGGCAGAGCGCACTGCTTTCAGTCTTTTTTCTCCCGGTCTGGATTTTCTTTTTCCTCTGGAGTTTTCACGCCAAAGTGCTCGGTAACTGGGCTGTGATTTCCTATGTTTCCGGGGTAATGATTGCCGGATTTGCTTTTGAAAGTTTCTGGGGTCGCAGGGGGCGTTTCCGTTCCTTATGGATGTCCTTGAGCATTATTATTTTTGTAGTTCTGCATTTCCAGAACTTGGTGCCGCTGCCGGATCATCTTAACCCGACTCACCGTCTTAAAGGCTGGACCGATCTTGGGCAGCAGGTTGTTGAGCTGGAACAAAGTCAGTTCAAAGATCCGTCCAAAGTATTTGTCATGAGCGACGAGTACGATATGACTGCAGCCTTGGCTTTTTATGTGCCCGGGCAGCCACGTACTTATTGCGCATGGACAGACCGTCGCATGAATCAATATGACCTTTGGCCCGGTCCGGAAGATAAAGTCGGTTGGGATTGTGTGTATGTAATCAAGAAATTCCATACCGATACTAATGAAGAGTTAAAGAAGATGTTTAAGCGAGTCAGCTCGCCCATCCATCTTCAGACAACTTTCCGCGGCAAACCGTCCAGAAAGTTTACCGTCTATCTTTGCTATGACTATAACGGCTACTGGCCGCGTGATCCTCGTTTGAGATTTTAGGACATTCCTGAATAGATCCATTTTAAGCCCTTTCGGTTCTGCCGGAAGGGCTTTTTTGCGTTTTTTTTAGAAAATAGAAAAATTTTTTTTGGATATCTGGTTGTAGATGGTTCTCAAGTGAAAGTGGTTTTCTGGTTATTTTCTTTGTAATTTCGGTTGATTTAATGCTTGTTGGAGTATTGTCGCAGAAAAGAAGAGACAGAAATGCATTTCTTTGACATTTTTTGACAAATAGTGTCATAACGTCTACATCGTAGTTTAATTTTGAAAAATCAGGACAAGGCTTTGACACCCTCGCCTACGCTATACACGGTACGTGAGATTGCCGACACGCTGAGAATCCATCCAAGGACGGCCTACAGGTTGGTTCAGGAGGGGAAAATCCGCGGTATCAAGGTTGGCAGCCAGTGGCGTGTGCCGGAAAGTTCCCTGCTGGAATATATTGAGTCCGGTTTGCAGGCGTCCCCCAAGAAGGGGAAGGATGACAAGAAAGGTTCTGAGCAACTGAAACTGCCCATTTGAGAAACATCGGTGGACAAGGATCATGAAAAAGTCAGCTGCCCTTAAAAGGGTGACTCTGGAAAATGATTTTGGCGGCCAGATTTCCTTTGTCGGAAAACTTGAAAATGAATCCCTCAACTACAATGAGGACAGCGGGGAGCTGGTATCTGAAAAGATTTACAGTACCGAGAAGGGGCGCACTGGCTATTCCATTGCAACCAGAAATGGTGAAGAGCGAGACAAACGGGCGTATCTGATGGAAGATCAGGGTGAGACCTGCATTGTTTCCAACGGTTCCATTCTGCTGGGATTGGATACAGACGTGATGCTTACTTTCTGCGCTCAGGCTCTAGCTGAGCAGGCTGCAACCAAATCTGAAGGCGAACTGGAATTTGTAAAAAAACAGCTGCAGGTGGTTAACGGCTAGGCCGTTTTTTCGCTGCATCAGATTAACAAGCGCGAAAAGAAATCCCCGGAGTGATTATACTCCGGGGATTTTTTGTTTTTAAAAGCTTAGTTGCGATTAGTCATATACAGAGGCGAAGCCTTATTAAAGGTTTTTGGGATTCTTAATTCTTTTTCAATTCCTTGATAAAAGCATCAGCCTCATCAATTGAGCGCTGCATCTCTTTGATCAGCCTGCCGATGTCTGCTTCAAGGGTGTTGAGTTCTGATTTGAGTGAGGCAATGGCCTGCGCGTTCAGATTATGCTTAAGGTAAAGCACCTGATCGCGGAAAACATTGAGTACCGGATCGATTTTCTTTTCAGCCTTGCGCATGGCGGAAAGCAAGCGTTTGAACTTGCTTTTGGTCTTGGAAAGTTTGACTCGGCTTTCATTACGCAGCTTTCTGCTGGTGTACTGGTCAAGTTCAGCATTCCACTCATCAAAAAGATCGTTCCCGACTTCTTCTACCGCATCAATTCTTTTGCGTACTTCCAATGCCGCAGCTTCGCTGTTTTCGTATTCATCGTTGAGGCGTTCGTATGTTTCCTGAAGATCTCCGCCATGGAAGCCGGTCAGGGCACTGAATTTATCCAGCGCACTTTTGAATTGTTCACTGGCTTCTTCCTGTGATTCACGGGCCTTTTCAACGTTGGAAACAAGGATATCCCGCTTATGGTAGCCGAAACTTTCCATTGTCTTGTAATAAGCTGATTGGCAACCGGCCAGCCCGAGTGTCAGGGCGATTATGAGTGAAAGGGCGATTTTATTATTCAGGTGCATGAAATTTCCTCCGGGAATGATTTTAGACGCTTGCAGTATGGACTTACATAAAAGCTCAAAGTTGGGTTGTCAAAAAAAATACCCCGCCACATGGTGGCAGGGTATTATTAAATCAAACAGAAAAGCAGTTTACTGCTTAAGCTCTTCAGCCTTGATGATGGTGATGGGTTTCACCGGGACATCGCCGTAGTTTCCTTTGCGGAAGGTTACTGTTTTGGCGATCTTGTCGACAACTTTTTTGCCTCCGATAACTTTACCGAAGACTGCGTAGCCCCAACCGGAGCTTGATTCGGACTTGAAGTTCAGGAAATTATTGTCTTTTACGTTTATAAAGAACTGGTCGGTGGCAGAGTGGGGATCATTGGTGCGAGCCATGGCAATGGTATATTTGTCATTGTAGAGACCGTTGCGGGCTTCGTTTTCAATGGTGGCGTGGGTGGGGCGTTTTTTCATGTTTTTATCAAAGTTGCCGCCCTGAATCATGAAGCCGTCAATTACGCGGTGAAAGATGGTGCCGTCGTAGTGGCCTTCATTCACGTAGCGCAGAAAGTTTTCCACAGTGATGGGGGCCTTGGCTTTGTCCAGTTCCAGCACGACGTTGCCCATGCTGGTTTGCAGTTTTACGTAAACTTTGGACGCGGCAGCGTTAGCGGTTCCAGCGAAAAGAGCCGCACAGAAAAGGGCACTTACCAGCAATATTTTGAAAAATTTCATTTTAATTTCCTCCTTGGAAGGGTTTATTGCGGTTTACCAGAAACAGTCTTTGCGGGCAAATTTGATATGGCAGGAATATGTGTTTTTTTGAGTTCGAAAATGATAAGCTGAAAGAGTGTAATAGATTGATGTTATTTAAAAAATAATATGCGGATGGGTGTAGAAATGCCGATTTTAGAATGGAATGATGGATATTCGGTTGGGGTCAAAATTATAGATGATGAGCACAAGCAGCTATTGGCTATGATCAATAAGGCCTACGATTCAATTAAAGATATGGAAGAGGAAAAGATTCTTGGCGAGTTGGTGAAAGACATGTGCGACTATGCTCAAGGTCATTTTGCAACAGAAGAAAGATTAATGAAGGAGCACGGCTTTCCGGCAGCAGAAGGGCATAAAAAGATGCATGATGATTTTACCCTTCGCTCAGAGACTTTGGATAAATTTATCAGTTCCGGTGATCACGTTGAGCCGCTCAAGGTTTTTAAGTTCTTGGCGGACTGGCTTAGAGATCATATTTTGAAAACGGATAAGGTTTTCGGAGAATTTTTGAACGAAAAAGGCGTGAAGTAGTTTCTACATAAGTTCAAGAAAGTGCCAGATGCTAGGCGCAAGAAAAAGACTGGAATGATGCGTATTCAGACATACGTAAGTTTCAGTCTTTTTTGCAGCAACGCAGCAGATGGTGTTTTCTTGAGCTTATGGAAAAGGCTCCCCGTGGTAGAGGGAGCCTTTTTCGAGGGGTGTGTGAAGGAGTGAGGTTTTTACTCGCTGGTAATTTGTATCTTTCGGGGCTGAACTTCCGGCATTTTGGGTAGGAAAAGTTCGAGCACGCCGTTTTTAAGGTTTGCTTTAATGTTTTCACGGTCAACAACATCGGCGATGGTGAACCTACGGGTATATTCACCTTCGCAGAATTCCTGATCAATGAATTTCTCACCTTCGCCCAGTGCTGTTGCGGCTTTGCCGGAAACAATGAGGGTGTTTTCGTCAAGGTCGATTTCAAGTGCGTCTTTGCTTACACCGGGCAGATCTACGTACATGTAAAAGCCCTGTTCACTTTCAACGATGTCAGTTGCGGGGCTGAATTTCTCCATATTTCTTTCAGTGCTCATATTAAATCTCCCTTATTCTACAGTAATACCGACCTTTCTGGGTACGGAAGTTTCAGTTTTTGGAAGAGTAATATTTAGTATTCCATCTTTTGTTGATGCAGTAATTCTGTCTACATTAACAGTAGTATTGATAGATACTATTCTTTGAAATACACCAGATGGTCTTTCCTGACGAAAATATCTTCCTTCCGGAAGTTTGCGTTCTCCTTTCAGGACAAGATTTTTGTCTGTGACGGTGATTTCCATATCTTCAATGGAGATTCCCGGAATTTCTGCACGAATATATATATTGTTTTCATCTTCAACAATGTTTAACGGAGGATATGAAGCTTTTCTCCGTCTATTGTGATGAGGATTAAAGACGTCATTGAATATTTTATCAAACTCATATGGAAAGTTATAGAATGAACCAAAGTCGATAACCATAAATAACCTCCTGTTTTATTCGTCTGCATTACAAATATGCATTCAGTTTTGGTTGTCAACATTGGGAAAATAAAATTTTACAGAAAAAACATTTTATTTACTTTTAAGTGGCTGATATAAAATAAAAAAATCCCTGCATCAATAATCATGCAGGGATTTAATATTCCTGAACCGGGCCTTAGGCCCATGGAAAACTAGGACAGGATTTCAAGCAGTTCGATCTCGAAAATCATGGTCTGGCCGGCAAGGGGGTGGTTGCCGTCGAGGACAACCTTGTCGTCGGATACGGATTTGATGGTTACGTTGGTAACACCCTGGTCGGTGTTAACCTGAAGCATCATGCCCACTTCGGGGTTGATCTCGGGTGGAATCTGGTTGCGGTCTACCTCAAAGGTGTGCTCTTCGTGGTAAGGCCCGTAGCCTTCTTCGGGGCTGATGGTGGCTTTTACCTTTTCACCAACGGAAAGGGTTTTCACAGCGTCTTCAAAGCCTTTGATCAGCATGCCCTGACCGAGAACGATCTCGAGAGGCTCACCTCTTTTGTAAGAGGAATCAAATTCAGTTCCGTCTTCGAGGGAACCGGCATAGTGGACGCGGATTTTGTCGCCGTCTTTGGCTTGGGACATGGAAACTCCTTGTTTACGCGGGTAGCCAAGAGGGCTGTTTTCCGCATTGTTATATTCTGATTATTTGTTTTCCCACTGGTCAGCGGGAACAGCTTCATCAACAAGCATGATCGGAATTTCGTCTTTGACCGGGTAGACAACATTACAGGCATCACACTTGAGCCCTGTTTCACCGGGCAGAAGTTCCAGCTCGCTTTTGCACTTGGGACAGACGAGTATATCGATCAGTTCTTTATTAAGAGCCATAAAGGTACTCCTTGCACATTGTTTGATCCCTACCCTATAACTATAGAAAAAGAATTCCTCAACCCCGCATTTTTCTGCGCTACCACCGGAGATTATTATGTCTGCCATCGATCTGCACACCCACTCCACCGCCTCAGACGGAACATTTTCCCCTGCTGAACTTGTTAAGGCTGCAAAGGAAGTCGGACTTACTGCCATTGCTCTTACTGACCACGATACCATGGAAGGGTTGCCTGAAGCCCTTGAGACCGGGGTTAAGTGCGGTGTGGAAGTTGTTCCCGGATGCGAACTGAGCGTTGAAAGCAAAGTCGGGGTCCTGCATGTAGTGGGGCTTTGGGTGGACCCGTATTCTGAGCGTTTGAAGCGTGTATTTGATGAAGTCCGGGCGAGACGTATTGAACGTAATGAAGCTGTTGTTGGTAAATTGCAGAAACTCGGTTTTGACATCTCCATGGAAGAGGTGCAGGGTCAGGCCGCTGGAACCCTCGGCAGGCCGCACATGGCTCGGGTCATGCTCCAGAAGGGGTATGTAAAGAGCTTTGATGAAGCTTTTGACGAATATTTGGGTAAAAAAGGCAAGGCTTATTATCCGAAGAATAATATTTCAGCTGAAGAAGCCTTTGATCTGCTGCGTTCAACGGATGCGACTCCCATCCTTGCCCATCCATTTTTGCTCAGTTCCGATGAGGAAGAACTGGACCGGGAAGTGGGGCGCTTAAAGGAAATGGGTTTGCAGGGCATTGAAGTCTATTACAGCTCCCACACTATTGAGATGACCGGGATTGCCAAAGGGTTGGCCCGTAAACACGATCTGCTTGCCAGTGGAGGTTCTGATTTTCACGGTTATGTGAAGCCAGCTATCAAGCTTGGTAAAGGAGCCGGAAATTTATTTGTCCATCATAGCGTGCTTGACGGGATCAAGGCCTTCAGGCAGTCCAGAGGACTCAAAATTTAACACCATTATTAATCGTACTATGAATACATCTACAGAAAATAAAACAGACAACCCTGATATTGCCCGCCCGATCCTTGGTGAAATGCCGGAACTTCTTTGTCCTGCCGGTAATATGGAAAAACTCGAAACAGCAGTCACCTACGGGGCTGACGCAGTTTATCTCGGAGCAGGGGATCTGAACCTGCGTTCTGCCGGGGCCGGATTTAAATGGGAAGAGCTTCCCGCAGCCTTTGAACTTTGCCGTAATAACAATGTACAGGCATATTTCTGCGTCAATGCATATCCCAAGGAAAAGGATCTCGCCAAGGTTCGTGCCGACCTTGAGAAGCTGGCTGAATGTCCTCCGGATGGATTGATTATTGCCGATCCCGGTGTGCTCATGCTTGCTGCTGAAATTCTGCCCGATATTCCGGTGCACATCAGTACTCAGGCCAATACTGGTAACAGCGAGGCTGCAAGATTTTGGCAGAAGTTCGGTGCTTCAAGGGTTAACCTTGCACGCGAACTTTCCGCTGCAGATGTGGCTGACATTGCCGGGAAGTGTCCGGAAATGGAGCTGGAAATGTTCGTGCACGGAGCCATGTGTATGGCTATTTCCGGGCGTTGTTTCTTAAGCGCATGGCTTAATGACCGCTCTGCCAACATGGGACGCTGCACTCATCCCTGCCGCTTTGAGTATAAGGCTACCGGATTGCGGGTAGAAGAGAAGACCCGTCCCGGTCAGGATGTCTGGGAAGCGGTCGAGCATGACGGTTACACAGAATTTTTCGCAGCTGAGGATCTTTGTCTTGTGCATTACGTGCGCATGCTGGCCAAGCTGGGTATTGCTTCTCTGAAAATTGAGGGCCGTACCAAGAGTTCTTCTTATCTTGCACAGGTGGTGGACGTTTACCGTACAGTCATCGACAAGGCCAAAGAGGGTGGACCTTTGCC
>NZ_OZ245945.1:4527500-4652121 GCF_965230075.1 Maridesulfovibrio sp.
CTGTAATGCAAGGTTAAGCAGTGATGTGTAGCCGTAGCGAAAGCGAGTCTGAACAGGGCGACAAGTATTGCGGATTAGACCCGAAACCAGGTGATCTATCCATGGGCAGGCTGAAGCTTGAGTAAAATCAAGTGGAGGGCCGAACCGTTGTAAGTTGAAAATTACTCGGATGACCTGTGGATAGGGGTGAAAGGCCAATCAAACTTGGTGATAGCTGGTTCTCTCCGAAATATATTGAGGTATAGCCTCAGGAGTTTTCTTGCGGAGGTAGAGCACTGACAAGGCTAGGGGTCCCACCAGATTACCAAACCTTATCAAACTCCGAATGCCGTAAGATATATCCTGGGAGTCAGACTGCGGGTGCGAAGGTCCGTAGTCGAAAGGGAAACAGCCCAGACCGTCAGCTAAGGTCCCCAAATCCATACTCAGTGGAAAAGGTGGTGGAGTTGTATAGACAGCCAGGAGGTTGGCTTAGAAGCAGCCATCCTTTAAAGAAAGCGTAATAGCTCACTGGTCTAACGATTCTGCGCCGAAAATGTAACGGGGCTAAGTATGGTACCGAAGCTACGGGATGCGTCTTTGACGCATCGGTAGGAGAGCGTTCTCAGATGGGATGAAGGTGAATCGGAAGGTTTGCTGGACTAATGAGAAGTGATTATGCTGGCATGAGTAACGATAAAACAAGTGAGAAACTTGTTCGCCGTAAGACTAAGGTTTCCTGGGTAAAGCTAATCTTCCCAGGGTTAGTCGGTCCCTAAGGCGAGGCCGAAAGGCGTAGTCGATGGAAAACGGGTTAATATTCCCGTACCAGCAAATGTGTGCGATGGAGGGACGCAGTAGGATAGCTCAGCCGGCTGTTGGATATGCCGGTGTAAGTGCGTAGGCTTGGAAAATAGGCAAATCCGTTTTCCTTTAAGGCCGAGACACGATGCCGTAACTTTACGTTTGAAGTGAGTAATTCCAGACTGCCTAGAAAATCTTCTAAGTTTAGCATTTGTTGACCGTACCGCAAACCAACACAGGTAGTCGGGTCGAGTAGACCAAGGCGCTTGAGAGAACTCTGGTTAAGGAACTCGGCAAAATGATCCCGTAAGTTAGCGAGAAGGGATGCTCCAGACGGTGACTTGATTCACTTAATGAGCTGTTTGGAGCCGCAGAGAATCGGGGGGGGCGACTGTTTACTAAAAACATAGGTCTATGCTAAGTCGTAAGACGATGTATATGGACTGACGCCTGCCCGGTGCTGGAAGGTTAAAAGGAGGTGTTAGCTTCGGCGAAGCTCCGAATTGAAGCCCCAGTAAACGGCGGCCGTAACTATAACGGTCCTAAGGTAGCGAAATTCCTTGTCGGGTAAGTTCCGACCTGCACGAATGGCGTAACGATCTCCCCACTGTCTCAACCAGAGACTCAGTGAAATTGAATTACCGGTGAAAATGCCGGTTACCCGCGGTAAGACGGAAAGACCCTGTGCACCTTTACTATAGCTTGACATTGGGTTTAGGGCTATCATGTGTAGGATAGGTGGGAGGCTTTGAAGTCGGCACGCTAGTGTCGGTGGAGCCAACCTTGAAATACCACCCTTGATAGTCTTGAATTCTAATCTAGTGCCGTTATCCGGCCTAGAGACAGTGTCTGGTGGGTAGTTTGACTGGGGCGGTCGCCTCCCAAAAAGTAACGGAGGCTTGCAAAGGTTCCCTCAGGCTGATTGGAAACCAGCCGTCGAGTGCAAAGGCATAAGGGAGCTTGACTGTAAGACAGACATGTCGAGCAGGAACGAAAGTTGGTCTTAGTGATCCGGTGGTTCCGCATGGAAGGGCCATCGCTCATAGGATAAAAGGTACGCCGGGGATAACAGGCTGATCGCGCCCAAGAGTTCACATCGACGGCGCGGTTTGGCACCTCGATGTCGGCTCATCACATCCTGGGGCTGAAGCAGGTCCCAAGGGTTCGGCTGTTCGCCGATTAAAGTGGTACGCGAGCTGGGTTTAAAACGTCGTGAGACAGTTTGGTCCCTATCTACCGTGGGCGTAGGATAATTGAAGAGGGTCTGCCCCTAGTACGAGAGGACCGGGGTGGACGAACCTATGGTGTTCCTGTTGTCGCGCCAGCGGCATTGCAGGGTAGCTAAGTTCGGAAGGGATAACCGCTGAAAGCATCTAAGCGGGAAGCCTGCCTCAAGATTAGTTATCCCTATGCTTTAGCATCTAAAGATTCCAGGTAGACCACCTGGTTGATAGGCTGGAGGTGTAAGTGCAGCGATGCATTCAGCTGACCAGTACTAATAAATCGTGCGACTTATTTTTCTTCTCTTCCCTTAACTTTAACTTCTACTAGTTAAAGTAAGGGGTAAATTCTTCTCTATTAAACAATATATTTTGCTCAAAAAGAGCAAGCAAATTTGCTTGCGGCCATTGAGGAGAGGTCACACCCGACCCCATTCCGAACTCGGAAGTTAAGCTCTCCATCGCCGATGATACTGCTGGGTAGCCAGTGGGAAAGTAGGTCGCCGCAAGCTTTTTATTTCAAAGCCTCCTTGTTAATTCAAGGGGGCTTTATTGCGTTTGGGGAAGATGAGTTTTTTAGCCCCGGACTCTTGATGAGTGCGGGGTGTGTTTGTGGAGGAGACGTGGGATGACGATCCCAAATAATTTTCGTTGTGAGGGATTTTAAGTCCGTCTTACAGTTAAGACTCGATTTTAGCGATGAAAGCGTGGAGAGATAGTATTCTAGGCTATATTCGGGGGTATGAACCAAAGTGCTTAAGTCTGATTTGTGGTTGGCTGTGTTTAGTCATAAATGTTAGATAACTTTGCTTCGATCAACACGAACAAGTTCCTTAATAGAATAGAAAAACCCCCGCTCGGATGAACGGGGGTTTTTATCATTTTCAGACTTGTGGAAAGTTGCGGTTAGCCGCAGCACTTCTTGTATTTCTTACCGCTGCCGCAGGGACAGGGTTCGTTGCGTCCTACTTTCTTGTCTTTCTTAATCGGCATGGGGGGCACGATATCACCATCAAGGTAGAGCCAGTTGCCGTCTCTTTTTTCAAAGCGACTGGCCTCGTGATGGGTGTGGATCGCTCCTGACTGCCTGAATTTGGCGATGAATTCCACTTCTCCGGTTTCATCGTCGGTAAGGCCTTTGGAGGTAGAAACAATTTCAAGGCCGAGCCATGTGGATGTTTCCGCCCAGTTCTTGACCTGATTCTCATCGTAATCGTGTTTGCTTTCCGGGGCGAGGGTATCGCCGAGGTAGTCGACATTTTTTACAACGAATGCACTGTAGCGGGAACGCATAAGTGCTTCAGCAGTGGGTGCAGGCTCTTTTCCTGTGATGTAGGGTTCGCAGCAGCTTTCGTAAGCATTACCGGAACCGCAGGGACATTCATTCATGTTCTATCTCCAATTATTTATTTGCGGCCTTGGGAATATAACCTAGTGGTTGCCGCAGGAACCGTGGTCGTCGCAGACGGTTGCGGAGTCGGTCAGGCTTCCTGCCGCCCACTGAGCAACCGCTTCTTTGAGTTCACCACCACATCCGCGGATAACCTGAATGCCGCTGTTCTGCAAGAGGTTCACTGCGCCCTGACCCATGTTGCCGGCCAGCAGTACGGTTACACCCATTTCTGCGAGAGTGGGCACGATGTTGGATTTGCATCCGCAGCCCGGGGGAGGGGTGAGTTTTTCTTCTTCGATGATATTTTTGGACTCATCCAGAGTGTAGATGGTGAAAGCTTCACAATGTCCGAAGTGACCGTCAACCATTCCATCTCTGGAGGGAAGTGCGATTTTCATAATAAATTCTCCTTGAAAAAAAGTAAGAACGATGCAAGACCCGAAGCACCGTACTTAAAGACTGCGTACGCCACATACGCATACAAAAGACAGAATATCCAGCCGATAGCTATGATAAGTATCACTCCAGCATTGTCCATACCTGACAATGAAATTAGTTTTCTGACCAGCCGTAGTTCCGGCCCTGGCGGCCAGCACGTGAATAAAACATCTTCAAAGGTTACGTTGGTGTTCAACGTTCTGGATTCGCCCAGCCTGAGTGACAATCAGAAGAGGATAATCATGACCCGGTTGTCCGGGCGTATTAATTCCAAGGGGGAGTTCCTGCTTTCTTGTGAGGAACACCGCAGTCAGTTTCGTAATAAGGAAGAAGTTGTCTTCCGTTTTGCCAAGTTGCTTGCTGAAGCTTTGAAGCCCGTACGCAAACGACGCAAAACCAAAGTGCCCTATTCCGCAAAGCGTAAGCGGCTTGATAATAAGAAGAAAAGGTCTGAAGTAAAAAAAGGACGTTCTAAGCCCAGCTATTAGCTTTGTTCTGTTCGGGAAATCCTTGCTCCAAAGCTTGGGAGAGGGTAATTTAAAGCTATCCTGTAAATTCTGACCGGAGGTCTCCATGAAAAAAGTAATTTTCCTGATCATATTTGTTTTCAGCTGCCTACCTTGCGCTCAAGCCGGACAGGATGGTTTTGCAGCCAATTCTGATGATATTTTGCGGATGATCACCGATCCCGGTGGGCGGGCATTTTTGAAGATTGAATTCAAGGTAAATTCATCCAAGATCAGCAAGAAGGCTTATCCGGTGGTTGATTCTCTCGGTGCAGCGTTAACCTCTGGTCCGGGGGCAGCCATGCAGGTCAGGTTGGTCGGGCATACCGATTCTGCGGGTAAAAGCGAATACAATCGTTCTTTGAGCTTAAAACGTGCAGAATCGGTTAGAAATTATCTTGCTGTTCATTTTAATATTGATCCCGCTCGTATTGAAATTCAGGGAATGGGTGAGGATCAGCCCATAGCTTCCAATGAAAGCGCGCAGGGTAGGGCCCAGAACCGTCGTGTGGAAGTTATTAATATTAGCAAAAAATCCGAGACACCCAAGGTTTACCAAGAGCTGGATACGAAGACTCTTTGGTAGAATGTTTGTTCGCTAAAAAAATTAATCAATCGATTGACATTTGTTAATCGGATGATTAATTGGGTCTCATGACAAAACGCGAGAAAATACTTCATGCCGGGGCCAAGCTCTTTGCTGAACGCTCTTACAACTCAGTTGGAATCAGGGATATCGCCCGCGAAGCTGACGTGAACAGCGCCATGATATCTTATTATTTCGGTGGTAAGTCTGGATTATTGCGTGAGATTTTTACCAGCTTTATGGAGCGGATGACTGATGTGATAAAAGAGTCCATGTCCGAGGCTTCAAATCATTATGAGCTTGTAGAATTAAATGTTGCTGCACTCCTTGCTGATGCGCGGCAGAATCGTAATGTTTATCTTGTCGGGCTACGGGAACTTAATCATGACAGTCCTGAACTGGAAGATTTAAGGAAGAGCTTGTACAACTCAGGATGGAATTTGTTCAGTGAATTTCTGGCTCGTACCGGAGTCAGCCCTAATCATTCCGAAGATATCAAGGATATTACCTTCACAGCGGTATTGGGGACTATTTTCTCAGACTACCTGCTGGGCGGTGGGCATTACATTGATGATGATTCGAAAATTGATGCCTACAGGGAAGTTGTGACAAGCCTGTTGAAGTCAGGAAGTCCTGCTATCTGGTCATAATTTTTTTTAACCTGCAATTAATCAACTGATTGATTAAAGAGATTTAAACTAACCGCAGGGGGGGAGAACCATGCGCAACAAATTGTTTTTTTTGATAATGGCAATGATGCTTTTACCCGGATGCAAGGAAGAAGTTCACGTGGAACAGCCTGTGCGTCCGGTTAGGGTAATGAAAATTATGGACGGCAGTGCGCCGGAGCTGAGAAAATTTCCCGGTAAGGTCAAAGCCACCCGTGAAGCAACTTTGGCCTTCCGTGTTTCCGGACAGATTGAGCATTTCAGCGTTAAGGAAGGTGATTACGTTAAAAAAGGGCAGGTTATTGCCGTTCTGGACCAACGTGATTTTCAGGCCGCAGTGGCTGACCTTGAAGCCAAGCTCATCGGTGCCCGTTCAGTCATGAAAGAGGCCAAACTGAACTATGAACGAAATGCCAAGCTGCTAGAGTCTGATACTGTTGCCCAGTCTGCTTTTGACTCAGCCCAAAGTACTTTTGAGAGCAGTCGGGCCACGGTAAATTCCCTGATTCAGGAATTGCGTCGTTCTAAGCTCAATCTGCAGTATACTCGGTTGGTGGCTCCATTTAGCGGGACTATTGCCGTAAAATCAGTAGACAATCATGAATTCGTGCAGGCCAAGGAACCTATTGTCCAGCTTGAAGATACTTCAGCCCTTGATGTGGTTGTGGACGTGCCGGAAAACATCTGGGTTCGTGGATTCATCAGCAAGGACAGCCATGACTTTAAAGGGATAGCCAAATTTGAGACCTATCCCGGCCGTGATTTTAAACTGGCTATCAAAGAATTCCAGACCAAGGCCAATGCGGAGACCCAGACTTATGAAGTGACTCTGAAAATGGAGAATCCGCAAGGTTTGTCCATTCATCCGGGTATGACAGCCGAAGTTGTGGCCAGTATGCCTGAAAATAAAGATGCAAGATCTGTTTCAGTACCTATCTCAGCTGTCGTCGGCTATCCGGATCAGGATAAATATGTCTGGGTATATGAAAAAGGTGCAGTGAAAAAACGTACTGTTCAGGTTGGTCGGATTGTAAACGACAACTTTGAAATTCATGAGGGCATTAATCCCGGTGAACAGGTTGTGGTGTCCGGGGCGCATTATCTGCGTGACGGACAGGAAGTGAAAATTCTCAAAGGTAGAATCGGGGGCCGCGGATGAGTCTTGCTAGGCTGACCATTGAAAAGAAAACCGTTTCATTGGTCCTGACAATTGTATTTTTCCTCGGCGGGGTTAAGGCCTTTCTGGATATGCCCCGTCTTGAGGACCCTGAATTTACCATTAAGGAAGCGTTGGTTGTTACCAACTATCCAGGGGCAACTCCTGCGGAAGTGGCGGACGAAGTTACGGACGTAATTGAAGGGGCAGCCCAGCAACTTAAACAGCTTGATAAAGTAACCTCCATTTCCAACCGGGGGCAATCCATTGTCACCGTGGAAGTGCAGGACCAATATGACAAGGACACCCTGCCCCAAGTCTGGGACGAACTCCGCCGTAAAGTAGGCGACGCCCAGTCCTCCCTCCCCCCCGGGGCAGGGCCTTCCCTTGTAATCGATGACTTCAGTGATGTTTACGGCATCCTGCTTTCGGTAACCGGGGACGGCTATTCACAGCAGGATTTGCAGGATTACGTGACCTTCCTGCGTAAGCAGCTTCTGCTGGTGGAAAATGTTGCCAAGATTACCGTCTGGGGGGAACAGCAGGAGACGGTCTTTGTTGAAATATCACGGGCCAGAATGGCTCAGCTGGGTGTATCACTGGACTCAGTTTATGACACCCTCTCCAACCGTAACCTTGTAGTTCAGTCCGGTAACGTTAAAGTCGGCCGGGAATACATTGAGATAGCGCCTTCAGGCGGGGTGGAGTCTGTTGAGGATCTTGGAGACCTGTTTATCCGTGACGGTTCCGGCAGGCTTGTTCCCCTGCGCGATGTTGCTGAAATCCATCGTGGTTACCAGAGTCCTCCTACCCAGATCATGGGCTTTAACGGTCATAATGCCGTAGCCATCGGTATCTCCATGAACCCTGCAGCCAACGTTGTTGAACTGGGGCAGGCCATTAATGCAAAATTACAGCAATTGCAGGCCCAGACTCCGGTGGGCATTAACGTGGAGGAAGTATACTTCCAGCCCAGCAGGGTCGATAACGCGGTTAACTCATTTGTCATCAACCTCGCCGAGGCTGTGGCAATCGTAATCATTGTCCTGTTGCTTTTCATGGGTATGCAGTCCGGCCTGCTCATCGGGGCCATCCTGCTGATTACCATTTGCGGATCATTTATATTCATTCAGATGGCCGGTGTCGCATTGGAGCGTATCTCGCTGGGGGCGTTGATTATTGCCCTTGGTATGCTGGTGGATAATGCCATTGTGGTCATCGAAGGGGTACTGATCCGTTACCAAAAGGGCATGGATCGCATTCAGGCTGCAATTGATGTTGTGGAACAAAGTAAATGGCCCCTTTTGGGCGGTACTATCATTGCTATTATGGCTTTTGCCGGAATCGGCTTAAGTCCGGACAGTGTTGGTGAATTCTGTCGTTCCCTGTTTATTGTCCTGTTTATTTCGCTGATGATGAGCTGGATTACCGCTGTTACTGTGACCCCGTTGCTGTGTGAAATGTTCTTGCACCCCAAGATCAGCGAAGATGGTGATCCTTACGGAGGATTAATCTTCCGCGTCTACCGGGGGATTCTTGAATTCTGTTTGCGTCGCAGGGTGCTTACCATGGCAACTCTGGCGGTCATGTTGGCCGGAGCTATTTACGGTTTCGGGTTTGTTAAGCAGAGCTTCTTCCCGGATTCCACCCAGCCCCGCTTCTATATCCATTACTGGCTGCCGCAGGGAACCGACATCCGGGCCACAGCAGAAGATGTGCAGGAACTGGCCGAGGTCATCCTCAAGGATGAACAGATTAAGAATGTATCTACATTTACCGGACAGGGCGCGCCACGTTTTATCCTGACCTATTCACCTGAGAAGACAGCTGAATCCTACGGACTGTTGTTGGTGGAAGTGAAGGATTACGAAAAAACCGGCGAAGTCATGGCCCGCTACAAAAAGTATTTATACGAAAATTATCCTCAGGCCGAAGCCAAGGTTAAGAAATTCAAGCTCGGTCCCGGACGGGCGGCATCTATTGAGGTGCGTTTCAGCGGACCTGATACCAAGGTCTTGCGTCAGCTCTCTCAGGAAGCGCAGGACATTATGATTGCTACCGGACGAGCTGAATCTGTCCGTGATGACTGGCGACAGGATGTGAAAGTCTTGAGTCCGGTAATCATGGAGGCTCAGGCAAAGAGAGCGGGTATTACCCGTCCTGATCTTGCCAAGGCCATGCAGATGTTCTTCAGCGGAACCAATATCGGTGTTTACCGTGAAGGTGATAAGCTGTTGCCCATCGTAGCCCGCCCCCCGGATAAGGAAAGGCTGGACGTAAACCAGATCGGTGACGTGCAGATATTCAGCCCGGTTGCCGGACGCATGATCCCGGTAGAAGAGGTCGTCTCAGGTTTTGAAACCAATATCGAACCGGGCAAGCTGCGTACCCGTAACCGTATGTTGACCATCACAGCTTCCTGTGAACCCATTGAGGGTCTTCCTTCCGTGCTTCTTAATGAACTGCGTCCGCAGATTGAAAACATTAAAATTCCCGCAGGCTACACCATGGAGTGGGGCGGTGAGTTTGAAGATGCTTCTGATGCGCAAGGCAGTCTGGCTGCCAGTCTTGGCGGACCGTTCCTGATTATGATCCTTGCGACTGTAATGCTCTTCAACAACCTGCGAATCCCGACCATCATCTGGTTGACTGTACCCCTGTCCATTATCGGGGTGACCTGTGGGCTGCTCCTGACTGGGGAACCCTTTGGTTTCATGGCTCTGCTGGGATTCCTTTCCCTTTCCGGGATGTTGATCAAGAACGCTATTGTCTTGTTGGACCAGATCAACCTTGAACTTGCAGAAGGTAAGGAACCGTACCGCGCAGTAGTGGATTCGGCCCTGAGTCGTATCCGTCCTGTTGCCATGGCTGCCGGAACCACCATTCTCGGTATGCTGCCGCTGGTGACTGATGCCTTCTTCTCGGCTATGGCAGTAACCATCATGGCAGGGCTGGCCTTTGCCACTGTGCTGACCCTACTTGTAGTTCCGGTGCTTTACACTATGTTCTACAAGGTTAAGAATCCTGCTTAACGGTCGATCATAACACTGCAAATAAAAATGGGCCTCTGTCATCCTGACGGAGGCCCGTTTTCTTGTTGAAAATGTTTGTTTACATCTTCTGCTCGACCTTATCAAAGCAGGTCAGACATAGCGTGCGCCCTGCAAAGCGCCGTGACCGTGATTCCATGTGCGCTTCGCCGCAATCCTCACAGACAAGTGATTGCAGTATGGATGCCGGACGGGGCATTTTGATTTGCGGCTTCTGTTTTATGAACATGTCCGTAAGGTCTGCTGCGTAGTATTGTTTTTCGCACTCAGCACGGACCTCTGTGCATTTTTCTTCCTCTTCAGGAGTCGGGGTGCCTTCGTAGACAACTTCCATTAGACGGCTCATTTCAGAACGCAGTTCTCCGATGAATTCAGGATTGAGCATGGCCCGGAATCCTTTACCATCTTCACGGCGGTAGAAGGTAAAAGCCATTTTACCGTGATCTTTGAGGATCAGGTTGCCTTTACCCACTGAACATCCGGTCAGGAATTGGATGGCATCCACCCCGCACATGTCGGTTTCACAGATAGCCACGATGGGGGAGTCGTCATGGTGTCCCAGTTCGCGCAGGCAGAGTTCCGCCGCACGGATGCCGATAGCAAGGCCGGGACACTGGTGCCCGTGAAATTCAATTGTTTGTTTAATCTGGTCTTGGGAAAAATATGTATTCATGATTTATTGCCTCATTTCATGCATATGTTTGTGAGATTGCTCATGTTCGTAATCAAGAGCTTCAAGGTTCTCCACGGGATGGATCACCGGACAGCCCTTGCGCATTTCGATTTCCACTTCCACCCCGTATACCTGCTCGATTATTTCCGGGCAGACCGAGTCCTTGCCTCCACATCCGCAGACTGTGCCGTTCTTGAGGAAGATGAATTTATCCGCATAACGCAGGGCTGTGTTCAAATCATGCATGGTCATGATCGCCGAGACCTTGTGTCCTTTTACAACCGCCCGCACCGTTCGCAGGATTTCCAGTTGGTTCTTGAGGTCAAGGGAACTGGTCGGTTCGTCGAGCAGGAGCACGTCCGGCTCTTGAACCAGGGCGCGGGCAATGCTGACTTTTTGCAGTTCCCCGCCACTCAGCAGATCGATGTAGCGTAGTGAAAGGTGGTTCAAGGAAAGACGTTTCAGGGCTGCATCCACAATGCGGATATCGTGGTCCCGGACCCGCCATTTGATATGCGGCTTGCGGCCCATGAGTACGGCGTCAAAGACGGTCAGCCGGGCAGGCTCCACCCGTTGCGGCACGTAGCCGATCAAGCGGGCAATGTCGTCTGAAGCAAGCTTGAATACATCCTTTTCCTTAACCAGAACCGAACCTTTCCCCGGTCTGTGGATGGCATTCATACACTTGAGCAGGGTGGTCTTGCCCGCTCCATTAGGGCCGAGGATTGCCAGCAGCTCTCCTTGATCTACTGTGAAATCCACACCTTCTAAAATCGGGGTCCCGCTATAGCTGAAATTTATGTTGTTGACTTTGATGTTCATTTGTTCCCCCTGATGATCAGCCAGATAAAGACCGGAGCTCCGAGGAATGCGGTCAGTACTGAAACAGGCAGTACGTTGGGGGCCAGCATAAGTCTTGCAGCAGTGTCCGCTGCAAGCAGCAGTACCGCACCTACAATGCATGAGGCCGGGAGCAGGAAACGGTAATCATCACCGATCAAGCGCCGGACCATGTGCGGACAGACCAGCCCTACGAAGCCGATTATACCGAGGAAGGAGACAATGACCGCCGTGACCAGCGAGGCCAGCAGCATTCCGGTCAAACGGACCCGTTCAACCTTTACGCCCAGTCCCTTGGCTGTTTCGTCTCCGGCTTCGATGGCATTAAAGTTCCAGCGGTTGGCCGTGAACCAGATGTAGGCGATGACAGTCACTGCGCTGATTATTCCCAGCTCAGTCCAAGTGGCTCTTGCCACGTCTCCGAAGGTCCAGAAGACCATGGCCGCCAATTGCACGTCGTCGGCGAAATATTGCAGGAACATGGTCCCGGCAGTGAATAGGGCACCGAGGGCAACCCCGGTCAGGACCATTACTTCCGGAGTGGCCCTGCGGGTGCGCGAAATAGCAATAATGGCAAAGGTGGCGATGAGGCTGAACCCGAAAGCGACCATAGTAGTCAGGTAGGGGGAGTCGATGCTCACCGCGCCTACATTGGAGCTGGTCATGGTTCCGAGGTCCAAAAGCATGACCGAGACAGCAGCCCCGAAGGCTGCAGCATGGGAGATACCCAAGGTGAATGGGGAACCCAGCGGGTTGCGCAGAATGGCTTGCATTACCGCACCCGATACGGAAAGACCGGCCCCGGCAGCTAAAGCGGTCAGGGCCTGCGGAAGCCGGATATTCCAGATGATCAGGTCAAACCGCTTGGAAACCGTATCTCCAATTAGGGTCAGTAGGGTTTCCGGGGCCGAAATGGAGACCGGTCCCATGCCGATGGAGGTTATCAGCATGGCTCCGGCCAGCAGCAGTCCCGCTGCTATGAAGAATGTTTTCTGCCTGATATGCCGCGAGTACTCTGCAGGTATCTGTCCGTCATCAAAATGCATAGATTAATTCAGCTCCAGTTTTTCAAAACCTTTTACGCTGAAAGCCTTGGTCATGGTTGCAAGGACAGGAGCGCCGACCATGAAAGAATATATGGCATCTGCCTCTGCTGCGGGGTCAATATCCTTGAACTTTTCAGGATAGAGAACCTTACCTACATAATAGGCATCGGCGATGATGGAACCGTAGTTCCGGGAGTACCAGTTGTAGGGCAGCACAGTGTAGACCTTGCCGGAAGCTACTGCATCAAGGGATTGATAGGCCGGGTCGGTCTTGATTTCATGAATGGCCCCGGCGTTTTCGCCTAACTGGGAGGTGGAAATGTCTACAAAGAGGATTTCCGGGTTCCAGGCTATGATCTGTTCCTTGGAAACATTGGCATGCTGCAAGGGTTTGCCTTTTCCTTTGGGCGGGCAGGCCACGTTCAGAGCATTTACAAAGCGGAAAGGCGGGTAGGCCGGTTCAGTTGACTGGAAACCGTGCGGTCCTTTCTTGGCAATTCCGCCAACGTAGCAGGACTTGCGTTTTTCTTTGGGGATGTCTGCGGTTCTTTTTTTAAGGTCAGTGATGTGGCTTTCCATGAAATCACATACTTCCTTGGCTCGTTCCTGTTTGCCGATGACTTCACCCATGAGTTGCAGTGATTTGTAGATGACATCTCTTTTGGCTGCGAGGCTGGCGTAGGAAAGACAGATCACCGGGATTCCGGTCTTGGCCTGAAGTTCGTCCGGGTCGTAACCCATGTCTTTGTATGTCTTAAAGATAACCTGCGGCTGCGGTTCAAGTCCGAGGATCAGTTCCGGGTTATCATGGCCCCGGAATTCACCGATAAGGGGCATTTTTTTAAACTGCGGGTTGGCAATGGCATAAGGACGGGCATCAAATCTTGTTTTGCGGTGCTCAATGGAGTCTACTCCCACAATCATATTCTGTCCTTGAAGATAGGTCAGGTAACGCAGGCAACCCGGACCGGAACAGACCACCCGTTCCACGTTCTCCGGTATTTCCACCGTACGTCCGGCCATATCGGTGATGGTTCTGGTTCCGCCGAAGGCCGGTAAGGCGACGCATAGGGTGATGAGCAGGGACAGGACTGCGGTAAAGAACTTATTCATGGGCACCTCAGAATTATGATTTTGGCGGCAGTTGCTAGGATGTTATCAAAAATCAATATGCATTTGATGTATACGTATTGTAAAAACGTGTCAACGAGGGCTAAGTAAAAAGCCCGCCGTAAAAGAGGCGGGCTTTCTTGTTGTTCAAGATTGCGCTGTATCAGGCTGACTTATTCACCAGATAGGTGGTGCAGACTACTCGTAGCAGTGAGGCGAAGTTGGAGATCTCTCCATTGAGGCTGTATGCCTCGTTATGGAGGGTTGAGATGAACTTGCCTGTGCTTGTTTGCTCTTCTTCTGCCAGTTCATCAAGGATATTCCAGAATCTTCGTTCAATGCGGATACTGGTTACAGCTCCGTTGATCCTGATGGAGCGGGTTACTTGTTCATACTCAGGCGGCGGGGTGGAAGCGTATATTTCACACATGGGATTCCCTCGCATGCTTTCTCCCGCCTTTCGGGGATGGTTAACCGATGCGGTCAACCAGCAGGCGCAGCCATTTGGGATGGGCGGGCCATGCGGGAGCAGTTATGAGATTGCCGTCGCAAAAGGCATCATCAAGGTCGATTTCAACATATTCCCCTCCGGCAAGTTTCACCTCAGGAGCACAGGCAGGGTAGGCGGATACTTTCTTTCCTTCAAGCGCGCCTGCAGCTGCAAGGAGCTGGGGGCCGTGGCAGATGGCTGCAACGGGGCGGCCGGAAAAATCGCGGACCATGTCGAGTACCTGTTCATTCAACCGCAGATATTCAGGAGCCCTGCCGCCGGGAACTACAAGGGCAGCATAATCCCCGGTATTCACGGTGTCAAAGTCGGCATTAAGGGTGAAGTTGTGCCCGGGACGTTCAAGGTAGGTTTGCTGGGATTCGAAATCATGAACCGCAGTGGCTACCTGTTCCCCGGCTTTCTTGTCCGGGCAGATTGCATCCACTTCAAAACCCATGGCCTGCAATGCCTGAAAGGGAACCATTACTTCATAATCTTCCACAAAATCACCGACGATCATCAGAATTTTCTTTGCCATTGTCTGTCTCCTTTTTGAAAGCTTGATTAGAGCAGATTAGCAAAAGACGGAGTTGCGGTGGTAACAGCTCAGTACTACAGATTCCCAATTTGTTGAGGTGGCAATACT
Source organism: Maridesulfovibrio sp. (assembly GCF_965230075.1). GTDB lineage: Bacteria > Desulfobacterota > Desulfovibrionia > Desulfovibrionales > Desulfovibrionaceae > Maridesulfovibrio. Next base: position 4,542,106 of record NZ_OZ245945.1, read on the forward strand.
AATGTTCGACCACGATAACTGCCGGATTAATGGACTTTTCTGCATCCGGGTATTGGAATGATAATTGCTTTATACTTCTTAATGTTTTTTATCAGGCAATTATTACCCTCCGTTTGGTGCGGATAACCCAGGAGTATTAAGATGAGTATTTCAGGAATTGAAAGCCCTGAAAATTCGAAGGTGAGTGCGGATTATGCTCCCGATGAATCAAGAATTTCAGAACAACGGCAGCAAGCTGATTTTCTTGAATCATTAATGATATCGAAAGATAAGGATAGCAATGGTATCCTTACTCTCGATGAATCTGGTTTAAGAAAGGAAGAGTTCTCCAAGCTTGATGCTGATGGGAACGGCAGTGTCACCCCTACGGAAGTGCAGGCTGTTCTCGAGAAGATGCAGAAGGAAAAAGGTGAACTGGGTAAGCTTGATGTCCAGATACAGCAGGCGGAAGAATCTGCCGTCAAGAGGCCAAATGCAGCCCCCCCGAAGATGGTCACCCTTGAAGACAGCGGGTTGGATGAAAGAACATTCAACATGCTTGATTCAGACGGGGATGGCAAAGTCTCGCAGTCTGAAATCGACTCCTTGAGAGATGCCGAGGAGCGGGTTCAGGAGGGAAGTTTATTTTCTGAAGCACTGTCGGAGTTTCAGAAGAATTTTTTCCGTAAGGAAGAAGATGAAGAAGACAAAGATTTAAATGGCGACGGTGTCGTCTCCGTAGAAGAAGAGGAGTTGGCCGAGCAGCAGGCAGCTAAGGTTACCGGCGTCAATGCTAAAGAAAGTGAAGAGCCGACTGCCGACACTGAACCTCAGGGCAGAAGATTTTCAGCAAGGCAGATGGCCGGGGTTCGGGCTTATCAGAATCAGGCTTCTGAGTTTTTTGCAGCAGCCTCACAGTCGTCAGTAAATTTTGAATATTAAGTCTGCTAATTAATCCTTATATAGTTAAATTAATGCGGCCTCCTGAAGAATATCTTCAGGGGGCTTTTGTTTTGGATAAAGTACGAAAAATAAGTAGCTTACAGTCTTTTTCACGGGAATTCACGTGCAAATCTTTTGACAAATCAGAAGCCTGAATGAATTGGTAAAATTGTAGTTTTAAGCTCGCTGGCTGCTTTATGCCCTGCATGGTTTTCCAATTAAAAATTTCTCTGTCAGGAGTCCCGCTGTGAAAAAGTTGATCCTTTCCCTGATCGTTTTGGGGGTGATTTTAAGTCCCGCCTTTTCTGTTGCTTCCCCATCTGTGGAGTTGCTGAAAAAGATTACCGCTGCCGATGCCGGGGCTGGCGTGCTGAAGAGTGGTGCCCATTATGGGAATGGTGTGGTTATCAGTGGTAACACGCTTGTGATAAGTGCTACGGATGAGCCTATCACCGGGGTTACTGCTTATGGTGCACTATATATTTATTACAAGGATACCGGGGCCGATGGTGGCTGGAGCTTCGTCAAAAGGATAACAGCGGCTAGTATCGGATTATTGAGGAATGTGACTGAATTCGGTCGAAATATGGCTTTATCCGGGGATTATCTGGTTGTTTCTGCGGAGGAGGAAGCTCATGTTTCAGCTTGTCTTCCCGGCAAGGTGTGTATTCTCGGCAGGAACGAGGGAGGTAACGATAATTGGGGGTTAATGCAGAGTATTTATCCCGAAGATCCAGATACTACTCAACGGTTCGGGAGCGGTGTTGATATTTGTGGAAATACAATAGTTATCGGGTGTACAAAGCCGGATTTTTTAGGAGCCGTAGTAGTTGGAAGAGCGTATATTTTTGAACCTGATCCGGACAATCCCGGAAAATGGAAGCTTGATAAGGCTCTTGTCCCCCAGAATGAAAATGGAGTTGAAGAGAGTGAATCAGAGTTAGAGTTTGGATGTTCAGTGGCTATTTCAGGGGATGTGGTTGCTGTTGGCGGTCGCGGGAAAGAGGTTGACGGAAAGGCCAAGGCTGGTGCGGTTTATGTTTTTAACAGGAATGTGGGGCCGGGAGGTTGGGGTATTGTTAAAAAGCTTACAGCCCAAAAAGACGATGGCAGTTCAGATGTTCAAGCAGGAATGAAGTTTGGCACAGCAGTGGATCTATCCGGCGACCTTCTTCTTGCGGGGGCCGGAAATTATCCTGTGGGCAGTATAGACAATGTCGGATCTGCTTATGTCTTCTCCAAAGATAAAAATGGTGCAGACCAATGGGGGATTGTCAAGAATCTTAGAGCAGTCCGTAACAACGGGGCATTTTTTACTTTTGCAGATAGTGAGTTCGGTAAGAGGGTTTCAATTTCCGGAGATCTTGCACTTGTGGCATCAAATAACGGCGCATTTCTTTACTCCAAAAGCCAATCCGATATCGGCACCTGGGGCATAGTCAGCAGGATCGGAGAAGGTGAAACAGGGCCCGGTGCCAGTCTGGCTACAGATGTTTCCATTTACGGAGATTACAGTGTCGTCAGCGCAAAATCCAAAACAGAAGAAACTCTCAATAACGCTGGGGCGGCGTACATTTTAAAGACTTCCAACATAGTCAGCCCTGATAGCTGTGCAGATAAAACAGTCAGCCCTGTTGCAACACAGCCCACAGGCACCAGCGCGATCGTGACTTCAGTCACCAAAAAGGTGAAGACCACAGCGCAGCTAAAAGAAGAGCACCAGACTCCGGGCATGGACTCTATGCTCGGTGCAAATGTTTATGAATTCAACGCCACAGTTACTGCCGGGAAAGTGGCTTATTTCTGTTTCAACAGCTCTAGTCTGGGTGAACGTGCAGCAGAGGATGTGGCACTGTTCAAGCTTTTCCCCAATAAAGAATCAAAGAGTTTCACCTACAGTTCCGGTAAGAATCCCTCTGAAGAAGGCTATTTCTGGATAACCGATGAAGGAAACAGCGGGCAATATATTGATCCGAAGACAATTCTCGTGGGTGCGCGGACTTACACGGTCAACTATTCCGTAAAAGATAACGGCGACTACGATCTGGATGATACTGCCGGTGTAATTCATGACCCAGTTGTTCCGGGTACTTCCGGCGGCTCGGGCGGTACTGGATGTGTGCTGAATCCGCATGCAGGCTTTTCTGTGGAGCTTTGCGCATTGTTTGTGGTTGGTTTGCTGGGGATTATCGTCCGTGGAATAGGTCGAAACCGTGGCTTGAAAAAAACAATCCTTTCCCTGATCGTATTGGGGGTGATTTTAAGTCCTGTCGTTTCTGTTGCTTCCCCCTCTGTGGAGTATCTTAAAAAGTTCACCGGTACAGTAATGGCTCAAGCAAGATTCGGTGTAGACTGCGATCTCACTGACGATACTATCGTAATTAGTGCCATGTGCGAAACAGTTGCTTCTAAAGTAGAGGCCGGCGCGGTCTATATATACTCAAAAGATAAAGGTGGCTCGGGGAAGTGGGGGCTGGAGAAGCGGATCACTGTGGATGATGTGGGGACAGCTCAGACTGGAGGAAATTTCGGAATGGCACTTGCCATCAGTAATGATATTGTTGTGGTGTCACATCCATACGCTGACATTGGTTTGGAAAATAATGCCGGGGAGGTGTATATTTTCGGTAGAAACGAAGGGGGGGATGATAATTGGGGTCTCATGCAGGTGCTTCGTACTGATCCTCTCGTGGCTGGTTTAGTCTTTGGATATGATGTTGATATTTGTGGACAGACCATTGTTGTGAGCTCTATCGAATTTGGCATTGATGGCTTTTCAGATATCGGGTGTGTAAATGTTTATGATCCGGATCCGGCTAATCCGGGTAAGTGGAAATTAGTTAAGCAGTTGACTCCTCAAAATGAAAGCGGTGTTCCTGAAAGGGTTGGCGGAATGCATTTTGGCGTTTCTGTGGCTCTTTCCGGCGATACTCTGGCGGTTGGAAGTGATGGGAATAGAGTAGGTGGACTTGACGAGGCCGGTTCCGTTTACCTTTTTGAAAGGAATGCCGGAGGTGATGATAACTGGGGGATCGTTAAAAGGGTAGTTGCGCAAAATGATGTAGGTGCTTCTGATATTCAGGCCCATTCAAGTTTTGGAGGATCAGTTGCTCTTTGCAGTGATTTGCTTATTGTGGGAGCAGAAGACATGGATGCAGGGGCAGAATATGTAGGTGCGGCTTATATATATTCAAAGGATAAGGGCGGAGCCGACCAGTGGGGTATAGCCAAGAAACTAGTCCCGGTACGCGAGAGTGGAAAACCGTATGTGCTTAAGGGTACTATGTTCGGAAGGTCTGTTTCTATCTCTGGTGACCTTGCCCTTGTATCCGCAAGTGGCGGGGCATCTCTATTTTCCAAAAGTCAGTCAGATATCGGTACTTGGGGAATAATCAAGACAATTGGCAATATGGACACGGAGCCGAGTTCCGGTCTGGCTAGCAAGGCGGTTATTAATGGTGACTACAGTATTCTCGGTGCTATAGGGAAGAAAGAGAATAATAAGGCAAATGCCGGAGCTGCATACTATTTTAAAACCCCCAACATAGTCAGCCCTGACAGGTGCACCGATAAAACCGTCAGCCCCACAGCAATACAGCCCACAGGCACCAGCGCGATCGTGACTTCAGTCACCAAAAGAGTGAAGACCACAGCGCAGCTAAAAGAAGAGCACCAGACTCCGGGTATGGACTCTATGCTCGGTGCAAATGTTTATGAATTCAACGCCACAGTTACTGCCGGTAAAGTCGCCTACTTCTGTTTCAACAGCTCCAGTCTCGGTGAACGTGCAGCTGAGGATGTAGCACTCTTCAAGCTATTCCCGGACAAAGAGTCCAAGAGTTTTACTTACAGCCCCGGTAAGAATCCTGAAAATGAGGGCTACTTCTGGATTACCGACGAAGGAAACAGCGGGCAGTATATTGATCCGAAGACAATTCTCGTGGGCGCGCGGACTTACACGGTCAACTATTCCGTAAAAGATAACGGCGACTACGATCTGGATGATACTGCCGGAGTAATTCATGACCCGGTTGTTCCGGGTACTTCCGGCGGCTCGGGCGGTACCGGATGTGTGCTGAATCCGCAAGCGGGTTTTTCTGTTGAGCTTTGCGGACTGTTTGTGGTTGGTTTGCTGGGGATTGTAGCACGTGGAATAGGTAGAAACCGTGGCTTGAAAAAAACAATCCTTTCCCTGATCGTTTTGGGGGTGATTTTGTGTCCTGCCGTCAGTTTCGCTTCCCCTCCGGTAGAACTGATTAAAAAAATTAATTCAAGTTCAGCTAGAGAGGCTGCAGCAGAATATGGGGTTACTACTGCTATGAATAAGGATACGTTAGCAGTAAGTGCTCCTAGTGAGGTTTCTGGAGCTATATATATTTTTATGAAGGACAGAGGTGGAGCAGGAAAATGGGGATCTCTGAAGAAAATAACTCATGCGGATGTTGGAGAACCCATAGCTAATATGAAATTGGGCTATGCAGTGGCTTTGTCAAATAATTATCTTGTAATTACAGCTCCAGATATTGATCATGCTGGGAATCCTAACGCCGGGTCAGCATATGTTTTTGGAAGAAATACAGGAGGGATTAATAATTGGGGCTTTGTTCAGAAGATTTTTCCGCGCTCCCTAGAGAATTATGGAAGATTCGGTACAAGTGTTGCCGTTTGTGATGATGTTATGGTTATCGGCCATCCAAATAGTATTTATTCCGGGACGTTATATATAGGACGTGCTGAGGTCTATTTGCCTGATCCCGATCATCCGGGACAATGGAAACATCATCAGACGTTGACCGCCCAAAATGAACATGGAGCTTTGGATCGTCAGTATAATTTAAATTTTTCGACTTCGTTAGCTATAGCTGATGGAAAAATTTTCGCAGGCACTCCATATAAACATTCAGATGGCAAGAACTACTCGGGATGTGTCTATATTTATTCTAAAAAAGTAGACGAGTATTGGAGAATAGAAAAGAGAATCTTTGCACAAAAGGATGACGGTAGCTCTGATATAATGAAAGATTCACAATTTGGTTATAGTCTCGCAGCTTCAGGGGATATATTCTTGGTTGGGGCACATAAAGCCCGCGTCGGGGTCAACCAGAATGCAGGAGCAGCCTATGTATATTCCAAAGACAAGAATGGTGAGGATCAATGGGGAATTGTGAAGAAACTTGAACCTGTCACCAATGATGGATTCCCATATAATTATGCGGAAATTAATTTTGGTGAGAGGGTTTCTTTGTCAGGAGATCTTGCTCTTGTTGGATCAAAGAGCGGAGCTTATCTATTTTCAAAAAGTCAATCTGACATAGGATCATGGGGCATAGTCAGAACTATTTCTGGTAGTGAAACCGAGTCGGGAGCTCAGCTTGATGGTGGGCTTGCCATTCATGGAAATTATTGTGTGGTTGGTGCTAGTAATAAAGATATTGTGAATAAAGATGCGTCTGGGGATTTTGTTGGGTTTCTAATAAGTAGAGCAGCTTACATTTTAAAAACTTCCAACATCGTCAGCCCTGATAGCTGCGCAGACAAAACGGTCAGCCCAACAGCAGTACAGCCCACAGGAACCCGTGCAATCGTGACTTCAGTCAGCAAAAAGGTGAAGACCGCAGCGGAAATCAAGGAAGAGCACCAGACCCCCAACATGGACTCTATGCTCGGGGCTAATGTTTATGAATTCAACGCCACAGTTACTGCCGGGAAAGTAGCCTATTTTTGCTTCAACAGCTCCAGTCTCGGTGAACGTGCAGCTGAGGATGTAGCACTCTTCAAGCTATTCCCGGACAAAGAGTCCAAGAGTTTCACCTACAGTTCCGGTAAGAACCCCTCTGAAGAAGGCTATTTCTGGATTACCGATGAAGGAAACAGCGGGCAGTATATTGATCCGAAGACAATTCTCGTAGGCGCGCGGACTTATACGGTTAACTATTCTGTTAAAGATAACGGCGATTATGATCAGGATGATACCGCCGGTGTGATTCATGATCCAGTTGTTCCGGGCACTTCCGGTGGTTCCGGGGACGGCACAGGGTGTGTGCTGAATCCGCAGGCAGGTTTTTCTATGGAGCTTTGCGGGTTCTTTCTCGTGGCTTTGCTTGGGATTTGTGTGCGTAGGATAAGCGGATGATTTGTGGTGATTTAAAGTGATTTGAACAGGTGTCGTGACCGATCTTTTGGTTATGACACCTTTTTTATGCCCATGGTGATCGTTAAGTGTTGTTTCGATAATTCTTGATAAGATAGCTTGTTGCGTGTTTTTTTAACGGGATTTCACGTGTAAATATTTTGACAAGTTACGATTCTGAAGGGTTTGGTAAAATCAATAATCTTAGTGCGCTGGATGTTTCGTGATTGCATGGTTTTCCAATTAATCAATTTTCATGTCAGGAGTCCCGTTGTGAAAAAGCTGATTCTGTCCCTGATATTTCTGGGGTTGGTTTTGTGCCCTGTTTTTTGTTTTGCATCTTCAACACCATTGGAATTGATTAAAAAGGTCATACCTGAGTCCGCATTAGGTGCTGAAGCCGGGTACGGGACTTGCGTTGCTATGAATAATGATGCCTTGGCTGTAGGTGCTCCCTATGAGGCCAATGGTGCGACTTCTGATGCTGGAGCAGTGTATATTTATTTGAAGGATAAGGGCGGAACAGGGAAGTGGGAATTACTGAAGAAGATAACTCATTCTGATGTTGGGGAACCCCTATCTTCTATGAAACTGGGACTAGCAATAGCTTTGTCAAAAGACCATCTGGTTATCTCGGCTCCAAATATAGATGGTTCTGGAAAGAGCATGATCGGGAGGGCATATGTTTTTGGAAGGAATCAGGGAGGAACTGACAACTGGGGCTTTGTCCAGAAAATTTACGCGCGCTCCGTCGAGGATGGCGGCAGGTTTGGTCTTTCGTTAGCCGTTTGTGATGAGGTCATGATTGTTGGTCATCAACAGAGTACTTATTCCGGGGAAACTTTAATAGGACGTGCTGAGGTTTATCTACCTGATCCTGATAATCCGGGACAATGGAAGTATCATCAGACATTGACTGCTCAAACCGAGCAGGGAGCTTTGGACCGTCAGTGGCGTTTAGAGTTTTCGTCTTCCTTAGCTGTATGCGAGGGAAAGATTTTCGCCGGAGCTCCCAAGAGGAATTTGGATGGGATATATCGCTCGGGATGTGTCTATATGTACTCGAGAAAAGTGGACGAGTTCTGGAGAATAGAAAAGAGAATAGGTGCACAAAATGTTGATGGCAGCTCAGATGTTACGCGAGAGTCATACTTTGGTAATAGTCTCTCAGCATCAGGGGATATGCTTCTGGTTGGGGCGCATAAAAACAGTGTCGGAGGAAAGGATGAAGTAGGATCAGCCTATATCTATTCCAAAGACAAGAATGGTAAAGATCAATGGGGAATGGTGAAGAAGCTTGAGCCTGTTTTAAGTGATGGTTCTCCGTATACTTATGCGGAGAGTTTTTTCGGCAAAGGGGTTTCTTTGTCAGGAGACCTTGCCCTTATTGGTTCAGATCGAGGAGCTTTTCTGTTTGACAAAGGCACATCAGATATATCCCCATGGCACATGGTTTCCAGAATTTCTGAGAGCGAAGCAGAGTCCGGGGCTTTGCTTGATGGCGACGTTGTCATACATGGTAGTTCTTGTGCGGTAGGGGGTGGTACAGAAAAGAATAAACCCATAGCCGCATATATTTTCAAAATTCTCGCCATCAGTTGCGCTGACAAAACCGTCCGTCCAGTAGCAACACAGCCCGCAGGCACCAGCGTAACCGTGACTTCGGTTTCTAAGAAGGTGAAGACTACAGCGGAAATTAAAGAAGAACACCAGACTCCGGAAATGGAGAGCATGCTCGGGGCAAACATCTATGAATTCAACGCTTCTGTTACAGCCGGTAAAGTAGCATATTTCTGCTTCAACAGCTCCAGCCTCGGTGAGCGCAAGGCTGAGGACGTGGCCCTTTTCAAGCTTTTCCCGGACAAGGAGTCAAAGACCTTCACTTACAGCCCCGGTAAGACCCCGGAAGAAGAAGGCTATTTCTGGATTACCGATGAAGGAAACAGCGGGCAGTATATTGATCCTAAGGCAATCCTTGTGGGCGCGCAGACTTACACGGTCAATTATTCCGTAAAAGATAACGGCGATTATGATCTGGATGATACCGCCGGTGTGATTCATGACCCGGTTGTTCCGGGCACATCTGGTGGTTCCGGTGGTACCGGATGTGTAATGAAACCGCAGGCGGGTATGTCTTTAGAGCTTTGCGGATTGTTTGTGGTTGCTCTATTAGGAATTTGTGCGCGTAGGATGGGGCGTTGATTTGTAGTGATTCAAAGCAGGGTAGAACATGTGTCGTGATCGGTTGTTTCGGTCACGACATTTTTTTTAGTTGATTAAGATTTACTTCAAGTTTGCTAGTTGAATCTGGCGTCTGAGCACAATTGCTGAGTACGAATTCTGCTGTGGCATAGATGTTTTTCCAGCGCGGACGTTCAGGAAGGGTTTCAATACTCAGGTAGCGGTCAAGGGTCTGGGTCCGGGCATAGCCGTCCTTTTCAATGTATATGTTCCATATGCCGGATTCTGAAGCCAGATCAGCCTTGCTGCGGCCTGTGGACTTTTCCCAGTGTTCCAAAGAAGAGTTCATTATTACTACTGCCAGTTCGCGCTTATCAGGCTGTGTTTGCGCAGGCCGGATGTTCATGACGTAGATCGGCTCATTCTCTATGTCTATGGTTCGGATGGCGATCAGAACGCCGATGGTTTTACCTCCGGCAACAGGCAGACTAATTTCTTCACCCGTAGTATTGTTGTCCGTTGCGGCTTGCTTATTGATCAGTTCAAAAAAAGCGGCCTGATGAATGCTTGATTCAAGCAGTTCGTTAAGTTTCAACCCTTGTATATCCTTACAATTAAACCCGCTAAGCTTTTCAAAACCGCTGTTACAGAAATCAATAACCAAGTCGTTGTTGACTGCAAGGATGGCTTCTTCCACTGAGTCGAGCATCTTGGATAAGCGCAGGTGGATGATTTTGTGGTCGTGTTCTTTTTTTTTACGGTTTTCAAGCTCTCCGGTCATTCTCTCATAGCTGGATAAGGTCTCGGTAAATCGGGCCGACATGAGCAGTGAGTATGAAAGGATGAAGATGAAAGTCCCGTAAGGTGTGAAATCGGCTGACCCGAATATGTTCAGGTCAAAAAGTATTTCATCAAATTCCGCACAGGCCAGCACCAGATAGCCGGGAGCAAGATAAACGGCCCCTTTTCGCTTCTTGCGCAGGTCGTTTATGAATGAAGCGAAGAGATAAATATATGCTGTTCTGGTAATCAGGAAGTAGGCGAAAGCTACAGCGGAATATGCTCCGGGAGGAGTTGCAAGAGTATAAACGCAGTATGTCCCGCCGATAATGGAGAATATCCAACTGACTTGCTTTCCATATTTCTGGGGAAAAATTGAGTTGTAAAATATCAGAAGCAGGGGGATAGCCAGCCCGGTGGGGAGCAGGCATATTTTTATGTACCAGCTCCAGTCTATGGAGAAAAATTTGCTGGCCAGAAAAGCTGAGGGCGGGTTGAAAACTGTGGCAACGCACCAGACAAGGCAAAAGGCACCAAAGTAAAGGTTTTCCCGGCTGGACCTGCGCATGATGAAAATTACGAGGTGGAAAACTCCCATGATCAGCAGTGCCCCACCGATGATGGCACCGGAAATACGCCGGTAATTTATCAGGTTTTCAATTTGTTCCTGACTGCCGAGGAGTATACTGGAATTTATCCCGCCTTCCTTGTTGTGGAAGTTTGAGATTTCAATAGCAATATCGGCATAACCGTCGTTGGCTGCTAGTTTCGGGGTAATGAGATGCTTTACAGGAGCTTCAGATTGTAGATCAGTCCCTACCATTCCGGAAGAACCTACTTGCTTTCCGTTTACCATTACTTTGCATACTGAGAGTACTCCAGAAATATAGAGCCTTTCTGGTGTGGGACTGGGGGGAAGTTTTATTTTCAGGCGGTAGACTGCTGTTCCCTGCTTATGAACGGGGTGTCCCTGCTTTGTTGAGCCTTTCCATATTGCAGGGAGTGGGAAATAGTCTTTTTGAGCAGGGGGCTTTGCTGAGAGTCTGGAGTAGCTTGTGTCTGCATAAAATTCCCACTCTCCGTCGAGAGCGGCAGGCCCTTGTTTTTTTAAATTCCAATGGCTGAGGTCCAGATATCCGTAGGTTGCTTTGGACTGCTTATCGTCTGTTGTTTGGACGCACGAGCTTATAATCAGCAGCAGAGCGATAAGTATTAGCTTTGTATATGTGGACTTGTGTTTGGGCATTCTGCATTAGGATTGTATGTTTATATGCGTGTGTATATTGTCTGATTTTTCAAACAAAATAAATGAGAATGATTAAAGGCATAAAAAAACGGCCCAACCCTCAAGAATTGAGAATTGGGCCGTTTGCATATTTAAGTGCAGTCGGAACTATTCGGCGGGTGCGTTGAATACGCGGGTGGATAGTTCCTTGTCGAGGATGAACATGCCGTTGCCTTCGCCGTTGAGGAGGCGGAGCTTGTTCAATACTGCGTTCACGCTGTCTTCCTCTTCTACCTGCTCGGTTACGAACCACTGCAGGAAGATGTTGGTGGCGTGGTCTCTTTCATCGATTGCGAGGTTCACGAGATTGTTGACCAGTGAAGTCACATGCTTCTCGTGCTCAAGAACCGCTTCGATACAAGCCAGCGGGGATTCCCACTCGGTCTTGGGTGCTTCAATGGCGGAGAGGAGTACGCGGCCGCCGCGTTCGTTGATGTAATCGTAGAACTTCATGGCGTGGAACTGCTCTTCCTTGGCCTGTACACGCATCCAGTTGGCAAAGCCGTCCAGTCCGATGTCGCTGAAGTAAGCGGACATGGAAAGGTAAAGGTAAGCAGAGTACATTTCAGCGTTGAGCTGTTCGTTAAGAGCTTTTTCAAGAACCTTGTTAGACATTTTAAATGTTCTCCATAATTGGATTCAGTTTACTAGTAGCCCAGATCTTCATCAGTAATCTTGGTTGCAAATACTTTATGCATCCAGAACTGGTAACCGATAACGATGGGGACCATGATCAATGCGACAGTCAGCATGATTTTCAGGGTCAGCTGGCTTGAAGCAGCATTGTGGATGGTGATGGAGTATGCCGGATTGATGCTGGAGGGCAGCAGGGCCGGGAACAGTCCGATCACGCCGAACATAGTAGTGGATACGATGAGTGTTGCAGAGCAGGCCCATGCTTTCCACCATTTACGTGCTGCGATAAGTGTGCGAACCTTGACGATTGCAAAGATCGGAATCAACAGGATCAGCATCAGGGCCGGGTAGGCCAGGAAGTTGCTGAGTAGCTGAGTGTATACCCCGGTAAGGGCAAGAAAGGCAATATAAACCGCTGCGAGAATAGGCCAGATGGTAGCAGCGAGGTTACCGGCGCGTTCGTTAAGTTCGCCGTCTGTGCGTGCTGCCAGCCAGAGGCAGCCGTGTTGGGCAAAAAGAAGAACAAAAAGGATGCCGCCGCCGAGACCGTAGGGGTTGAGCAGGGTGAACAGGTTACCCTGAAATACGCCGTTTTCGTCAATGGGGATACCCATGAAGATGTTGGCAAAGGCAACGCCGAGCAGCAGTCCGGGCAGGAAGCTGCCTAAAACCATTGCTTTATCCCAGAGCTTACGGGCCCAATCGCTATCAACCAATCCTCTGAATTCATAAGCCACGCCGCGAATGATCAGGGCGATGAGTAGCAGCATGAGCGCGGTGTAAAGACCACTGAACATTACTGCGTATGCCTTGGGAAATGCGGCAAATGTTACACCACCGGCGGTGATGAGCCATACTTCGTTACCGTCCCAGAAAGGGCCGATGGATTTATAGATTTTTTTCCTATCTTTTTCGTCCTTGGCCAGAAAGGGCATCACGGACCCCAGACCCAGATCATACCCATCGAGCATGAAGTAAATGGCCCAGAGTAAGCCCCATAACAAGAACCATATGGATTCTAACATAATTATCTCCTTGTCTTACAGCTTTCTTAAGCCTTTATAGGTTCCGGGCCTTTACGGGCGAATTTAGCCAGAAGATAGATTTCGCAGGCTCCAAGCAGGGTGTAAAGGGTCGTCAGGGCGATAAATGAGAACGCAACCTGACTTGTGGCAATGGGTGAAACAGCATCGGATGTCTTCATCATGCCGTAAACAATCCATGGCTGACGCCCGACTTCTGCAACAGCCCAGCCAGCCCAGGTAGCAATGTAAGGCAGCGGGATAGCGTAGAGCATAATGCGCAGGTACAGCTTATTCTCGGTAAGTTTTTCTCTGTTTCTCCAGCCCCAGATAGCGAGCAGGGGGAAGAGGGTGCCAAGACCTACCATGATGCGGAATGCTACGAAGGTAATAGTTACCGGAGGACGGTCTTCCTTAGACCATGATTTAAGCCCTTTTACCGGAGCGTTAAAGTCGTTGAAAGCAAGGAAGCTGAGTGCGCCGGGAAGTCCGAGGAATTCAATGGAGTTCTTCTCGTTTTTTTCGTCAGGCATTGCCAGCAGGTACATGGGAGCGCCGTCAGGGGCATCATCCCAGAGAGCTTCCATTGCTGCCAGTTTCTCAGGCTGCATTTTAGCAACAGTCTGGGCATGGTGGTGACCCTGTGCTGCAACGAGGATAGAGAAGATGAATGCAACGATCAGACCCATCTTGAAAGATTTGCTGAAGAATTCAACCTCATTTTTGCGCAGCAGGTGGTAAGCACTAACACCCATAACAAAGAAGCTTGCAACCATGAATGCAGCAAAGCCGTTATGGAAGAATTGTCCCCATGCAAAGGGGTTGGTGATTACTTCAGTGAAACTTTCCAGTTCCGCACGGCCGTTACGCATTACGTAACCAACGGGATTCTGCATCCAGCCGTTAGCAAGGATAATCCAGACAGCGGAAATGTTGGAGGCGATAGCAACGATCCAGATACAGGCTGCGTGCATTTTGGGGGAAAGTTTTTTCCAACCGAAAATCCATGCTGCGAGAAAAGTTGATTCCATGAAAAAGGCTACTGTGGCTTCGATGGCCAGCAGTGAGCCGAAAATATCACCCACGTATTCGGAATAGCGGGACCAGTTGGTACCGAACTGGAATTCAAGTGTGATTCCGGTCACGATTCCGAGAACAAAGTTAATGACGAACAGCTTTCCCCAGAATTTGGTCATGCGCAGGTAAATGTCTTTTTTAGTGCGCACGTACATGGTTTCCATAATGGCAACCATGATGGAAAGTCCCAGTGTGAGCGGTACGAAAATGAAGTGGAACATTGTTGCCATGGCAAATTGCAGCCTTGACAGCATCAGAACATCCATCATCCCTCTCCTTGTTCAAGTTGTTGATTTAAGAGGAAATTCTTTCCAGAGCTTCCTGAGCCAGCCTTCCCACCGTTACAGACTGCAGAGAAGAGTCCTTATAAATATCTATAACAGTATCATTATCCGTCAAAGCTTCAAGCTTTTTAACTGATTCCGGTGATTTCAAACCTCCCAGAGCCCAGCATGCAGTCCCCTGAATAACCGGGTCGGGGTAGGAAAGAAAACGGATAAGGTCGTCAGTAGCTTGAGCCGCGATTTTTTGACGAGTCTGCGCCATGCGGGCAACTCCCCATACCGCCCCGCGGAGCAGGGTAGGAAATTCAAGGTAGTTCTCCGGGCCTTCTTCATCTTCGTGGCTGTAGCTCAAGAGGATTTTACCGTATTCAGCGGCCATTTGATCATTAACCGCAGCGATTTCACCCATGGCTTCCGGAACGCCCCATGCACAGCCCCCGGATTCCTCATTGAGCATCCACATGATTCTGCGCATGACAATGCGGGCTTTAGGTGCGTCTTCTTCTACCATGCGGGAGATTACCTTGCCGAAGCAGGTTACGCCGTGCCAGCGGACAATTATCGTGGTTGCACATAAGGAGGCGAAAAGCGGGGAGACAAGGTCCTGCATGGAATACTTATCCATCAATTGCTCGAACCTGTTTTCCCAGTTCTCGTCTGCCAAAACTCCCATGACTTCTTTTTTAATTCTGCGTCCAACTGCCATATGCGATCCTCCTTAGTAAGGTTGTCGCTAAAAAAAACTATTATCGATAGTGTTGTAACGGCTTCCTATTTTTACATTTTCAACTATTTGATAACATAAAAATTAAGGCTTTGTGAATTAGTTTTTAAAACAATGTATAATCCCGGACGGAGCCGGCTCCGTCCGGGAAAAGGCAATTACTTGCCGGTTTTTTCTTTAATAGCAGCGGCAATGCTGACGCCGAGCTGGAAGCACTCTTTGAGAGTGTCGTGGTCGGGGCGGTTTTTGGCTTTGATCTGAGGCTCGATAATATCGCAGCTCATTTTTTCAAGCCATTCATTGAGGATCTTTACGCACTCACCGGACCAGCCGAAGGAACCTACGGCTGCACCGATTTTGTTCTGGGGACGCAGACCCTTAACGTAGGTCAGGGCGTCGGCCATACCGGGCAGGATTCCGTTGTTGTGGGTCGGGGAGCCGATGACAATGGCGGCGGAGTCGAAAACTTCGCTCATGATGTCACTGTGATGGTTGGCCTTAACAGACATGACTTTAACGGAAATGCCTTCGGATACGAGGCCGGAAGCAACAGCATTGATCATGCTCTCGGTGGAGCTCCACATGGTGTCGTAGAACAGTGTCGCCTTGTTCTTGGGCTCCTGCTTCGCGAATTCCATGTATTTTTCAAGAGCAAATGCGCAGTCTTCACCGCGGAACATGAGGCCGTGGTCCGGGCAGATCATGTCTACATCAAGGTTGAGACCCGCGAAAGTTTCGAGAGTCTTGATAACCTTGGAGGAGTAGGGGGTGATGATGTTTGCGTAGTACTGCTGCATGTGGTCTGCGACCATTTCCTTGCTCATTTCATCAACCCAGCGTTCACTGGCAGCGATGTTCTGGCCGAATGCGTCACTGGTGAAGAGCAGTTTGTCTTCGGGACAAAAGGTGAACATGTTGTCAGGCCAGTGCAGCATGCGGGTTTCGTAGAAGCGCAGGGTGCGTTTACCGATAGAAACTTCTTCACCGGGCTTGACCACATGTACGGGCCAGTCCTTGCTGTCAAAAAAAGTTGCAATGTTTTTCCCGCCCATGACGGAAACAAAAATCTTTTCGGGCTTGCAGAGCTCGACCATTTTTTCAAGGCAGCCGGCGTGGTCGGGTTCAAGGTGGTTGACCACGATGTAATCGATTTCTTCAGGCTTGGTCAGGTGGGAAAGGGAGCAGATGAACTGGCTCTCAGATCCTTTGGAAACAGTATCCACCAGAACTTTCTTCTCATCTTCAATGTAGAAAGCGTTGTAGGTGGTTCCGTTTGCGGAGCGGGCATAGCCGTGAAAGTTACGGCAGTTCCAGTCCACGACTCCGATCCAATGTACGCCTTCTTTAATTTCAACAGGTCTCACTTGAATATTCCTACTATAATTTTAGTGGTTTATTTATGCGTAGAAAGCCGGGGCATGCCCGGCTTTCCATTGTCATTTTCATACTATCCACATCCGTATGAAGCGGATGCTGTAAATACTGCGAGCTTATTCTTCAGGCTCGAAATCATCCTTGCCTGCGCCGCATACCGGGCATTCCCAATCATCAGGGATGTCTTCAAATTTGGTGCCGGGAGCGATGCCGCCATCCGGATCGCCTTCAGCAGGATCGTAAACCCATCCACAAATAGTACATACGTATTTCATTTTCCTATCTCCGTGATAAATTTAGTTAACCCAGCGGCTTGAACGATTTTTTGCTTGCACCGCATACCGGGCATTTCCAGTCTTCAGGAAGGTCGGCAAAGGCCGTTCCCTTGGCGATTTTACCTTTGCGGTCCCCTTTGTCCGGGTTGTAGATGTAACCGCAATTGGTAATCTGACACTGATACATGTCTTTAGGTTCAGCCATAGCAGTTTCCTCTCTTATGCTTTCCAGAGGCCGTGCAGGTTACAGTATGCACGGGCAGTAACCGGAGCGTCGTCAAATTTACAGCCGCAAAATTCTGCTTCAGGTGCTTCACCGGGATCAAGCTGCTTGAAGTAACGGTTGTTGCCGGATACCAGTTCGATCCACTCGATCCAGTGTTTTTCCACCATGGGGTGGTCAACTTCACCGACTTTAACTTTGTAGCCGCCTTCAATCTTCTCGATGACAGGAACGTGCTTTTCTTTTGCAGCGTCAACGGTGTTTTCAGTCATGAGAACCATATCTGATCCACAGCAAGCGAGGTTGCCGGGGCCGGCATGAAGAACCATAGTGATGTTACCGCAAGCTTCGCATTTATAAACTTCGTATAATTCAGCCATTTTAATACTCCACAGGGTTAGGGTTATCGACTACCAGTTCTCACAGACTACCTGAAAATGTGCCTGAGGATGGTCACATGCAGGGCATTTGTGCGGTGCGGAGTCACCTTCGTGGGTGTATCCACAGTTCTGACACTGCCAGATAATAGCGTTGTCCTTTTTGAATACCTTGTCATCTTCAATGTTTTTAGCCAGGGCAAGGTATCTTTTTTCGTGAAATTCTTCGGCTACTGCGATTGCACGGAAAACAGTGGCAATTGCGTTGAAACCTTCTTCTTCTGCAATTTTGGCGAATTCGGGATACATTTCTTCCCATTCGTGTCTTTCGCCACCGGCAGCTTCTTTAAGGTTTTCAATGGTGGAACCGATTACACCTGCAGGGAAGGATGCGGTGACTTCCACTTCGCCACCCTCAAGAAGTTTGAACAATCTTTTTGCGTGTTCTTTTTCCTGATTGGCAGTTTCTTCGAAGACTTTGGAAATCTGCACATAACCTTCTTTCTTAGCCTTGGAGGCAAAGTAGGTGTAACGGTTACGGGCCTGAGATTCTCCTGCAAAAGCGGTCAGGATATTCTTTTCTGTTCTGGAACCTTTGAGTTGGGACATGAGCTTCTCCTTATCACGCTGCCGTGAGCAGCAGATTGTATAGACGAATTGCTATTGCAATATTTAGCAGTTAATAGCGCCGCTGTCAGGTTTTTAGGCAAAAAAATAACATCTCCATATTTAAGTACGGGTATTAAATGAAGATGTTATTTAAAAAAGATTATTGAATCTTGTTTTGGCATTCCGGGCATAATCCGAAATACTCTATTGAGCATCCTTTTACATCGTACCCCCTGGCTTCAACTTCGTTGATTTCAGGGGCAATGACTTCGTTCATGACATCATCCACCTTTCCGCACTGTATACATCTAATATGTGGATGCGGTTCTGCGTGGCCGTCAAATCTGTTTTTACCGCCAGTCTCAAGTTTGAGGATGATTCCGTTCTCCGCAAGCAGTTCAAGGTTGCGGTAAACGGTCCCAAGGCTGATGTTAGGCAGTCTCTTTCGTACCCTTTCATACAGCTCATCCGCTGTGGGATGACAGGTCAGTCCTTTGAGTTCCTCAAGAATGAGTTCTCTCTGTTTTGATCGTCTTTGTCCTATTTTCATGTGCACCTCTTGCACACAAAGTAGTAATAGTTCTTGTTTGTGTCAACTCTTTTTGGATTATTGATTGTGAAGGTATCACACTTGTAGGGTATGATAAAGCCGGGTTCGCTTGGAAAGAATAGATACTTGCAGTCTGCCTGAATTAAAGCTATCCCTTGAATAATTGAATTAATTGTAATCGTCGGAGTTCTCTTGCCCAGTCTGAAGACCCTGATCCTACACCCGGATGCCGAGATCCGCACTGCTATCCGCGAAGCCCTTAGCGGGGGCAAGCTGGTACGTGTGCTGGGTGAAACCGTCAGCGCTGATGAAGCATTGGAGCTGCATAAAGCCGTGGGCTACGGGATCATTTTTTTGGGGTTCGATTATGGTGAGGGCATAAGCGGTGCTGAATTGGCCCAAGCTTTGGGGGCCAGCAAACACAAGCCCGGTCTGATATTTATTGCCGGGGATGAGACCAAGGCTTACGAGGCTTTTGAGTTGGGAGCTGTTGATTATCTTATCTGGCCTCCTGACGAAGAGCGCATGCAGAAGACCTTGGAGCGTATCGCCAGATTCAAGAGCCATTTCCGGGAAATTCCCGAACCTTCGGATTGGAAGGAATCAGGGACCGGCGTAGAGACCGGGGAAGAAACGCTGCAGCTTTCCCTTGGCGAAGATGAGCAGGACAAATTTCTTTCCGCACTCAAGAATGCATGGGATTTCTCCCAGACCCGTCAGCCTGAGATCGAAAAGCTTCCGGTAAATCAGGACGGGCGTATGATGCTTATCCCCTACACCCAAATCATCTTTGTAGAAGCCTACGAAGATTACTCCTACGTACACACTGCCAATCAGAAATTTCTCACCTCACACAGGTTGAAAAACCTTGAGGAGCGCCTCGGGCCGCACCGTTTTTTCAGGGTGCATCGCAAGTATTTGGTAAACTTGGAAATGGTTACTGAAATTGCATCCCTTCCGGGCAGTAACTTCATGCTCCGCACAGCAGGTCGCACAAGGATCGAGCTGCCTATCAGCCGTAGGCGGATCAGCAAACTCAAGCAGATTCTGGGGATGTGACCATGCCGCTTACCGATACACTCATGCCGTTTGCCGAATATGGGCTGCATTGCCCGCACCGGGTGCGTACATATAAACTCGGAAAACCCGTTTTTGGGGTTAAGCAAGTTTCAAATTTCGAGGTGTCTTTGGCTGGATTAACTAATGGAGGGCGTAGTGGATCATAAGGAAACACTGGACAGCCTGTTGCATGAAGAGAGGGTCTTCCGTCCCCTGCCACAGATGCTTATTGAGGCCGGGGTCAATCCGCAGGACCTGCGCGCGGCGCGGGAACTGGCGGAGGTGGACCTCTGTTCCTATTGGGAAGAAGCCGCCGAAGAACTGGACTGGTTCAAAAAGTGGGAACAGGTCTGCGATATTTCCGATGCTCCCAATTACCGCTGGTTCAGCGGTGCCCGCTGTAACATCGTCTATAATGCCCTGGATCGCCACATTGAGACTGTGAACAAGAATCGTTTGGCCTTAATCTGGGAAGGTGAGCCGGGCGACTCCCGCCAATACACATATTATGAACTTTACCGGGCCGTGAACCGTTTTGCTAACGGTCTTAGAGGTCTTGGCGTTGGCAAAGGGGACCGGGTAGTCCTTTACATGCCCCAGCTTCCTGAAACGGTCATCGCCATGCTGGCCTGCGCCCGTATCGGGGCAGTGCATTCCATGGTCTTTTCCGGATTCTCTGCGCGGCTGCTGCGTGAGCGGGTCCGGGAAGTCAATCCCCGGGTGGTTGTTACCGTAGACGGCTTTTACCGCAATGGTCAGGTTATCCGCCTAAAAGAAGAAGTCGACCGCGCCCTACTGGATGATCCTGCGCAGGCTTTGGAGTCTGTTGTTGTTGTCCACCGCGCCAACGTGGATGTGAACATGGATTCCGCCCGTGACTGCTGGTACGAGGACCTCGTGCGCCACGAACGTCCCCATGCCCCGGCGGAGATCATGGCTGCTGAAGATCCCCTGTTCATTCTGCATACTTCCGGTACCACCGGAAAGCCCAAGGGCTTGGTCCATTCCCATGGCGGTTACATGGTCGGGGTGCACCGGACCTTCAAATGGGTTTTCGATCTCAAGCCCACTGATATTTTCTGGTGTTCCGCTGATCCAGGTTGGATCACCGGGCACAGCTACCTTGTCTACGGACCACTTCTGGCCGGGACCACCACAGTTATGTATGAGGGGCATTCCCTCTATCCGCAGGCTGACCGACTCTGGAATATTGTTTCCAAGTACGGGGTTACTATTTTTTATACCTCGCCCACCCAGATCAGGACCCTCATGCGTTTCGGGCACCGTTACCCGGAACAGCATGACCTCTCTTCACTGCGTATTCTCGGTGCTGTGGGTGAGCCGTTCAACACCGAAGCATGGCTCTGGATGTATGAGAATATTGGTAAAGGCCAGTGTCCGGTATTGGATACATGGTGGCAGACCGAGACCGGAATGATCATGATCAGCCCCTTGCCGGTATCCGTACTCAAGCCCGGTTCCGTAACCCGCCCTTTGCCCGGTATTGAGGCAGATGTAGTTGATGCTGAGGGTAATCCCGTGCCGGATGGAAAAGGCGGGTTGTTGGTCATCAAGAAGCCTTGGCCGGCCATGTTCAGTGGTGTGCTCGGTGACCGCAAAGAGGTCATGGATCACTATTGGAAGCGCATTCCGGGCATGTTTTATGCCGGTGATGTTGCCCGCAAGGATGAGGATGGCTATTTCTGGATTCAGGGCCGCGCTGATGATGTACTCAATATCTCAGGGCACCGTATCGGAACGGCCGAGGTGGAATGCGCGCTGACCAAGCATCCGCAGGTTGCGGAAGCTGTTGTGGTCGGAGTTGTGGACAAGATCAAGGGGCAGGTCGCCAAGGCCTACGTAACCCTGAACCATGGGTTTGTTGAGTCCGATGACCTGCACCGGGAACTGAAAGAGCAGGTCCGCCGTGAGCTTGGCCCCATCGTGATCGTGCGTTCTATCGAATTCAGGGACGAGCTGCCCAAGACTTCCAGCGGGAAGATCAAGCGCACTGAGTTGTGTTGATGAGTTCGCGTTGCTTCACGGTTTTGTATGAAAATTTGAATTGAAAAATCCATTGCGGTTCATATCGCAATGGATTTTCGCATAAATAACACAATCCTTCCCCCTTACGGGATGGTATTGACAAAACAACGCCTTCATAAGCATTAACCCTCTCATAGCAATCTTGTTTAAACCAGATTTATAAGAGAGGATAACAATGCCCGCTTACATATATCTCGCCTTTGCAATTGTATTTGAAGTTGTGGCTACTAGCGCCATGAAAGCTTGTGACGGTTTTACTAAGCTTATACCCACTATGATTGTAGTTGTTGGGTATGTTGTTTCTTTTTACTTTTTTTCTATTGTTCTCAGAACCATGCCTGTAGGGGTTGCCTATGCAATTTGGGGCGGACTGGGCGTTGTTCTGGTTACCCTTGTGGGGGTTTTCCTTTACGGTCAAACCCCGGATTTGCCGGCTATTCTGGGCATGGGACTTATTATGAGCGGCGTTTGTGTGATCAACTATTTTTCCAAGACTATTGTCCATTAAGCTGTTTCTGGCTTTGTAAATAAGACGCCCCGTAAACTGATGTTTGCGGGGCGTCTTTTATGGCTTGGTTGTTTTTCTTTTCAAGCCCATTTCAGAGCTTATAAAATCAGCAAAGGAAGACACCACCTTGGAGCTGCGTCCGGGGGGAAAGCGTAAGGCCAGATGAACCGGAGCTATTTCCGGCAAGCCGTCCATGGGGGTAGCGTGGCGGCATCCTTCCATCTGTGTATCTCTGGTTACCGGGGCAATGGCAATCCCGGCTTTGACTGCGGCCATGACTCCGGCAAGGCTTGGACTACGGTAGACTATCCTGTGTTTACGTGAGTTCCCTTCAAGAGCCTGCAGGGCATTATGGCAGTAACAGCAATCCTGATGATAGAGGGCCAGCGGTAAGACATCATGGTCAGCAGGGCTTATTTGTTCAGCCATGATCCAGACCAGTTCAAGGGGGATTGAGTTTGCTGAACTTTGACTCTCATTTGTGATCATTAAATCAAGCTTCCGCTCATTAAGCAGGGGATCTAATTTATAAGCGTCGTCACAGAGCACTTCCACCTGCACCATTGGGTGTGACATGGAAAATCGTTTAAGTGCTTCCGGCAGATGCTGGGTCGCATAATCATCCGGAGCACCGATGCGTACCTGCCCACTCAGTTCCGGTTGAACTATGGCCGCGACAGCCTCATCGTACAAATCCAGAATTTTCCGCGCATACTCGTACAGAATCTCACCTTTCGGGGTTAAGCTTGCCTTTCTCCCTTCACGTATAAAGAGATCATATCCCAGCTCTTCCTCCAGCCGCTTGATTTGCAGGCTGACAGCTGCCTGAGTCCTGAAAACCAGCTTGGCAGCTTGAGTGAAACTTCCGGTGTCTGTTACAAGTATAAATGACCGCAATACATCCGGCGGTAATTGTCCCAATAAATTTTGATTAGCCATTTTTATGGGCTACATAAAAACGATTAATTTGTCTAATTGAACTAAATAGCGCATATCTGCGTTGGATTGAGAGTGTTTACAGATTCAGGGAGTCAAATTGAAACAACCAGTTAAAATCAGATTACTTCAACTTGTTAAGGAAAAAGAAGGAATTACTTCTGATGTACTTTTTGAGCTTATCGCTCGGGAGTATGAAGGGGAGAGTTTTGTGACCCCGGAAAACCTTGATGAGTACCTGCGTGCATTTTCGCTGCGTGGGTTGCTGGAGACGATTCAGACAAATGAACCTGTATCTGATGGTGTAGCGTGTAAGGCATGTCGGGTGACAGATTTGGGAAAGCGAAGCTTAAAAGCTTTGTTGTAATTAATAGTTTGAAAAACAGGCAGGATTATAATGAACGTTTATATATACCTTACAATAGCGATTGTATTTGAAGTTGTGGCAACAAGCGCCTTGAAAGCATGCGAAGGTTTTACCAAGCTGGTTCCCAGTCTGATCGTCATCGCAGGATATGTTGCTACATTCTATTTCTTTTCACTTGTACTCAAAACCATGCCTGTGGGCGTTGCCTATGCCATCTGGTGTGGACTGGGTATCATACTGGTTACGCTCATGGGTGTTTTCCTCTACGGCCAAAAGCCTGATTTAGCCGCAGTTGTGGGGATGGCCTTTATTATGGTCGGAGTCGGTGTCATAAATTATTTTTCCAAGACTATTGTTCACTAGAAAATAGTCTTTCCTCCCTTATGACAAAGGCCCTGCCGCGAACATCTGTTTGCGACAGGGCCTTTGTTTTTTTACTGAATGGCAGCCAAGCTAAAAGCGAAGCTTATTGAAAGGCTTTGGGATTCTTGCACTAGCCCTTAGTCGAGAAGCTTTGCTTCGAGTCTTAGGGATAGCGACAGTGGAACAAACCCTTTTTCAAAAGGGTTTAAGCCGCCGGAGGCTCTTAGCGTGCGATCATAGCCCGGAGCATGTCGGCGCAGATCTCAGCCTGGTGTGCCATTTCGTTGAGGCAATCAACGAAGTGGGTCAGCTGGTAGATATCTTTGAAGTCCATATCGGAATTGTAGATCTTTTTGCTCAGTTCCTTGCGCAGTTCCATGGAGCGAGCGTAGTGCTTGCGGACTTTGCGGAACTTATTCTTGGCACCTTCACGGTCAATGGACTTTCCTTCATTGAGAGAGATGGTGGCTTTCAGCGCGGGGCCGAGGCTGGTGGTGGTGTCGTTAACCTCGGAGAGCAGCAGGATTAGGTCCTTCTGGTATTCAGAGGGAATTGTTACCTTGCGCATAGCCAGCCAGTGCAGGGCTTCCTGCGCGCTGTCCAGAATATTGTCCTGGTTGCGGGTGTAGTTGAAGAACAGAACCTTATCCACGGACATGAACATGGAGTGCGGCAGGTGGTTGCGGATGGAACGCTTGATTTTATCCGCCTGACTTTCAACGGTATCGATCTGTTCGATCAGTTCGCTGAATTCACGGCAGGTGTCGTTACCGGCTACGTAGCACTCAACGGAATCGTTGATAATGTGGATACACTCAGCGATTTTGTCGTAATGCTTAACCAGCCCGTCCATGGGGTTCTTGTTTACGATAAGGCCTAAGAAAGGAAGACGAAAGTGCATAATGTTCTCCTTGTGTTATCTAAATGCAAGCCCATTTGAGCAGGCTGAAAATTGTTATACTAGTGATCGCGGCAATGGGAACGGTGAGCACCCAGTAGAGCACGATTCTTCCGAGAATTTTAAAGTTTACCGCTGAGAAACCTCTTGCGAGTCCAACACCTACAACCGCACCTACTGCGGCGTGGGTGGAGGATACAGGCAATCCAAGATTGGATGCTGTCAGTACGGTTGAAGCAGCACCGAAGTCAACAGCGAACCCGCGGGTGTTGGTCAGTACGGTGATCTTTTCACCCACTGTGCCCATAACCTTGTGTCCCATGAGTGAGATACCGATGGCAATACCAAGTCCGCCCATAACCAGCAGGCCCATGGGAACATCAGCTTTAGCCATCAGCACGTGTTCCTTGGAGATCAGGTAGATGGCTGCAACAGGGCCGATGGCGTTGGCAACATCGTTTGCACCCTGGGAGAGGGCAACGTAACAGGATGTCCCCACCTGCAGTTTACGGAAGGTTGCTTCCACAGCCTCAGCGCCATCTTCAGGATCGCCAACAAGCTTGTTGATAGCCAGTCTTCCGGCAAACCAGACCAGAGCGGCAATACCAAAGCCAAGGGCGAGTGATCCCATGAAGGGGAGCTTCAGGTTTTTACCCATGGGGGTTTTATATAAGAATGAAAGGGAAATTAGCAGAACTGTCAAGCCCATCCAGATAGGAGCCCACTTTTTGGCTTGATGGATGAAGTCCTTTTTGAAGAGAATTGTTTTCCGTATGTGGGTGAAGATGGCAAAGGCAATGGTTGCGGCAAAGAATGGTGAAATGATCCATGACATTACAATACCGACCATTTTCAGCCAGTTAACCACGTCCGGTCCGCCTGCAACAAGGCCGAAGCCGAGGATGGCACCCACAATTGAGTGTGTTGAGGATACCGGCAAGGCCGTAAATGTTGATATGAGTACCCAGAGTCCCGCTGCGAGCAGGGCCGAAAACATACCGATCATGATGATTTTCGGATCGGCAATTGCCGCCGGGTTAATGATCCCTTTACTGACCGTTGCGGTCACATGGGAGCCGAGGAAAACCGCTCCCGCAAAGTTCAGGGTCCCTGCGATCAGTACTGCCTGCCGGATGGTGATGGCTTTTGCGCCAACTGCTGAAGCCATGGAGTTGGCTACGTCGTTAGCTCCTAGGTTAAAAGCCATCATGAACCCTGCAAACAGGGACATGTAAAAAAACAGATCGTAAATATCCATTAGAGATAATCCCCTTGTTGTGAATTCTGTTCGAATTCAGAAGCTTGTTCAGCTGCTACCGGGAGTTTCACACAAAATGAAGAACCGGTACCTGTTGTCGCGTCAACCGGGCTTTCCACCCAGATGTCACCGTTAAAGTTACGTGCAAGACTGCGGCACAAAGCCAGCCCCAATCCGGAGCTGCCGTGTCCCACAGCGTTTTCATCCAATTTGAAAAATCTTTCGAAAATACGTTCCTTGTCAGCGGGCGCAATTCCCGGACCTTCATCAACAACCCTGACTATTGCGAATTCGTGGTCGGTTTCTGCCTGAACCTCGACACCTGTGTTTTCCGGTGCGTACTTTATGGCATTTTCAATAAGGTTGTCGAAAATCTGGACCAAACCTTCGCTTGTTCCGGTGATCTTGATTTGCGGTATTTCGCTTTTGCTGAGACTGATGTTTTTGTTCTCGGCGAGGGATTGCAGGTTGGCCATGCTCAGTGCAACACATTTTTGCAGATCAGTAGGTTTGGTGCGTAGTTTATTCCCCGAATATTCACTGCGGGCCAGAGCGAACATGCTGGTAATGACCTTGGACATATGGTTGGCGTTATCAAGTATGGTTCCAAGGAAGCTGGTCAGGATTTTTTGATCCTGCGGCGGGTTGTCAATCAGGGTTTCGGAATATCCCTTGATGCTGGTCAGCGGGGTGCGCAACTGGTGGGAAGCGTTGGAAACAAAGTCACGGAGTATTTTTTCCATCCTTCTCATTTCACTGATGTCGTGGAAAACGAGGATCAGTTTGCGGCGGCCTTTGTAATCTTCGTAGGAGCAGATGGTTACGTTCATGGACCTGCCGTCAGCAAGGTCGACGATCAGGGAGTCGGAATTGTTTTCGCTGCCGTGCTTGAGGATTTTATCAACTGCATCCTGAATTTCATGGCGGGTCAGCACTTCAAGAGGAACCCGGCCCAGGAATTCCTGTGTGTCAGGGACAAGTTCCGTCATGGACTTGTTAACAGATTCTATCTTTCCCTTCGGGTCGAGGACCATGATGCCTTCAGTCATGTTCTCGAACATGGCGTCCAGCTGGTTGCGTTGGTCTTCAATGATGCGGATATGCCCCTGAATCTTTTTAGCCATGGTGTTGATGGAATTTGCCATCAACTTATATTCACCGCCGGGAATCACCCTGATGCGTTTACTATAGTCGCCTTCCCCGATAGCTTGAGCGGTAGCCGAGACTTCCTGCACTGCTGAGGTGGTGCGTTTGCCGATAAATATGAGGAGAATTGCGGAGCCGACAGCCAGCATGGCGAGGAGTATGGAAAAGTGGAGCATGACCCGGTCCAGTCTTTCTCCTATTATGGAGTAGGGCAGAGCTAATCTGATGAACTCACCGTTATTGCCCATTGATTTGGCGACATAGAGCATTCGGGTTTGCAGGGTTTTGCTGTAGCGGATGTTCTTTCCGGTTCCGCTGGCCTCTGCGGCGATGACCTCAGGGCGGTTGGAGTGGTCATCCAGTTCTGGAAGCCTGCTCGCTTCCACACTGGAGTCGGCCAGGACCTTGCCCTTCTTTATATATGTAATGCGGACATCAAGATGGGAACCCAGTTCCGTTATTTCATTTTGAAATTCAGGAGTACCGGGACTGACCGGGCTGTGGCTGATTTTCCAGCGAACGTAATTCAGGAGTCTGGAAGTATTCTGCCTGCTGGAAGATGTAAGCTCTTCTGACACTGTTCCATAATAGAACCAGAAGGTCAGCAGCAGGGCGCATAGTAGTACTGCCCAGCCCCAAAGCATGATCTTCATATGTAGTGATGTTTTAGGCAAAAAACTTCTCCCTGAGGATTGTCCATAACAGAAATGTAACTTCGCTGATCGTCACAGGGGAGTAACAAGCATGTTAATATGGTTAGGTCAAGTTTTGTTACAAAAGTGTGTTGTTAGTTTATCTTTTTGAAATAGTAGGAAAAATGTTCTCGACCCCAGTTTGGCTCGCCAAATATGATTGTTACAATACAGTGACAATTGCCTTTTGTCAGCAGAGTATGCATGTGATGGATTGAATCAATGTGATATCTGCGAGAGACGCAGATGGTATGTTGAATGGAGTTGAGTTTTGGTTTATTAGTGCTCAGGCAGGTTAGCTAACTGATACTGATAATGAATAAGGCTGAAAACAATGTCGGAAAAAGTTGAAAAAGCAATTCAAGATTTGGTTATGAATGGTCCGGTGTCCTTGGAAGAGTTGGCCGAACGGCTGGGAAAGACTCCTAAAACTCTGGCTCGTGAAGTTAATCCGGATGATAAAAAAGCCAAGCTGGGTGCCGAGACCCTTGTAGAAATCATGCGTATTACCGGTGGTGTTGAGCCTTTGCGGCTTATGGCTGAGGAGTTGGATCTTACGATCGAGTCGCTTGATTAGCGTGGATGTTTGCTGATTAAAATGTCGGCAAAAGCCAGATATTAGTGTTGTACTTGAAATCGATCGATAAACCGGAATAGTTGTCATATCCGGTAGTAATTGTCCTCTTCTCGTCAAGATAGACTCCCTTCATTCCCACAAAAGAATTTTCTTCCGGGGCAGCAGTGCTGTTTGTGATGCCGTCTAAGCTAAGGGCGGCATCCATGAGTCTCGGTGACATTTCTGCTGCTGTGAATGCTTGCAATGCACGTTTTCGTTCTTCCCCGGTCAGCGAAGAAACTATCTTGCCCAATTCTACAATTTTTCCTGCTTCTGGGCTGCTGTCCAGAGCCTCATCATAGAGATCATCTGCCTCTTCAATCATGCCTAAGGCTAGATTCATGCATGCCAAGTTGTTGAGCAGTCTTCCTTTTCCCCCTTCATCCAAATCCACAGCCAGAGTATATAAAGACTCCGCCCGTTCCAGTATTGCTGTAGAGTTTGTATATAAGCCGACAACTGCAAGAGCATCCGCTTTCAGGGTTACAGCTTCTTCCCGGCTTGTCGTGTCAGAAAAACTGGATCTTCCTGCCTGCTCCAAAGCTTTGGCCAGCTCTGCGGAAGGGGCAAGGGCCATCTCCCTGATCAACAGGTTCAGTTGCAGAAATCTAGGTTTCAAGCCTGCCCTGACGGACATGGGGCGGGAAATGAGCTCTCTGGCCTCTGTCCGGTCAGTTGAGTTAGTGGAGAAGTAGAGGCTTGCTGACAGGATTTCAGGTTGCTCACCCATCTCAGCATCAAGCTCCATGGTCTGGCGGAACATATTTTCAAATGCTTCAGCATTGCTCATGGCAGGGTAGGCCAGCCACTCTTCCAGCACGTTGATTCCGGCCTTGATCAACTTAGCTTGTGGAAGATTGAACTTCTCATATCCGTCAGCATATTCCAGAGCCTTTGGCAGGATAAACCTTGTGGCGGAAGCTTCTTCAGAATTGCGTCCGTCAATCCTGATAGTGGGCAGGGCTTCTGCTGTTATGCGTTCCAGCTTGTAAGCCAGGGCCAGCTCATAAAAATAACGGTCTTTGTTCTTCATGCGCTCTGCTCGCTCAAGATAGGGCCTTACCGAAAGCAGGCTGTCTGTCCGCTGGAAGGCTAGGCGGGCAAGTCCGGTAAAGGGGCGGGCGTCATCAGGTCTTATGCCGTTGAGCCTATGGAAAAGCGGTTCTGCAAGATCGGGTCTGTCCAGCAGGATAAGCGCATTGCCTTTTTTGAGTTGCAGCTCAAATGAGTCCTGATCGGTTATGGAGAGTGCTGCCTCACAAAGATTTGCCCTGCGGGGCAGGGAGCTTATCTGGCGACGGAGATCGTCATCAAGGTCCGGGTTGGCTAGCAGCGGCTTAAGTTGTGTGGAGGCTGCTCCTCCGGATTCAATATCAAGATTGCTGTATTGCGCCTTGGCTGTGGTCAGCAGCATTTCCGGGGCTACCGGGAGTGATGAAACCGCTATGGCACCACTCAGCAGGGGAGCTGCGCGGGTAATGTCTTCCGCTTTCAGGGCCTGTTCTCCTAGTGAATACAGAACCCAAGGGACTACCGGAGAATGAATGCGGTCATGGAAAATGCGGGAAGAGAGTATCAGTTGTGCTTCCTGAGCTGTTTCGTATGCCTGAGTGAGAAATTCAATGCGTTCAAGATTCTTTTCCAATGTGTGCGGGCCGCTGTTCTTCTGATCAAAATTTTGCTGCAGTTTTTCGGAGATAGTGCGGACTGTGTGTAAATCAAGCATGGAGCAGAGTTTCATCAGGATAATACACATATCGCGGCATGAGGCGTCATATACAGATATGTTGTTCCTGATTGCTGCGGCCACAGCGACCAGCTCTTCCACATCATCCATATTGAAACGATGTTCATTATTACGCAGGCGGGTCAGGATGTTCTCGGCACGGTAGGCTAGGTATCCACCGCAGGTAGCATTGCACAGTCCGGGGAACCTATTTTGGGAAATTACCGGAAATTCAGGAAGGTCTGAGTCTGCAGGGCCGAGAATGTTGTCCAGTAAGGCTTTGCCGGGACCGGGCATGTTGGCAGGAATGATGGAGTCCCGTTCTTTGACAGATATTTTTACCTTGCGTCCGTTCGGTCCGGGGGTCAGATAGATGCGGACCTTTTCAAACAAGCCGCAATTCTCAAGGATGATCCGGGCGGCAATAATTTTTTGCGGGGTGGCTTTTTCTCCGGGCAGTATCTGGGCCAGAGCCATTACTGCGTTGGGGGTAAGGCGGGAGTCTCCGCTGACATCAATTGAAGCAACAGACTGGTTTGAGATCAGTCTTGCTGCTGAGTCTGCCAATCGGTTGGCTGCAGGTTCGGAACTGCTGCCGCCGATTTGTTTGCCCTTAATGAACACATCCGGTTCGAGGTGAAAATTATCGGCCAGCAAAGCCGAGAAAGAAGTTCCCTTCCCATCCCGGACCATCAGCCCGGAGAGAGTGTATCTTGATTCCGGGGGCTGTTCTGTGCAGTTCTCACAAACCAGTCCTGCGGCTGTTAAGCGTTGCTGGATAAAGCTCTTGAATTCAGGCGAGGGTTGCCCGGAAGGAGTAAGGAAATCTCCAATGGATATGTGTGTAGGCGAGGCTTCGACTGCTGCGGGCAGCAGGGAAATAAAAAAAGCTAGAAAAAGAAGTTTTACTGAAATTGGAAAACGCATCTAAGCCTCTTGGTAAATATAAGTAAGATATGGCTTAATAAGTAACCTATCACGGCCATTTAATCCAGCCCTGCATGTTTCGACTTGGCGGGAGAACTCTGGTACAGGTAGCCCACATACCGAATATGAACTTTTTTATGAAAATATAGATCAGGAACCGGGATCAGCGAATGGATAAAACATATGAGTCTGGCCTTAATGAATTCTGCCGTAAAAACTGGGTGTTGCTGCTAGGCCTGCTGCTTCTTTTCTCAGCCGCAGTTTCTTTTTACGGAACATGGCTGAATTATTTTTATGATATTGACGAACCCAAGTATGCGCGAGCTGTTTATGAAATGATCCACAGCGGAAACTTTCTGGCTCCCATGTTTGATGGCATGCCTCGTATGGAGAAACCGCCGCTTGCTTACTGGGTAATGTCTCCCTTTGCATGGCTGGCTTCACTTGACGGTTTCAGCGGCAACATCCTGCCCTTGCTGCGTTTACCCACGGTGATCAGTTCCGTACTTATGGTGCTGGGAACTGCTTTGACCGGGCGTAAGCTTTTCGGTCCAGCCACCGGGTTGCTGGCCGGGATGATCCTGCAAAGTTCCGTGCTTTTTAAATTCATGGCCGTGATGATGAAAGTAGACGTGGTTTTCGCTTGCTGCGTTACTTGGGCCACATATTCTTACCTGCTGCGTTACCTCGGAGACAAAAGTACTAAGACAGCAATCGGCGGTGCGCTGCTGACCGCTTTGGGAGTGCTGGCTAAAGGCCCCTTCGCTTTCCTGCCCATGGCCGGTTATGCGCTGGCGGTGGGGATTCGTCACAATGTAAATAAGAAGCATGAGTCCGGTGAATCCACATCTTTCATGTCTGCCATAAACATAAAGGGGCTGGTGGCAGCTAAGTGGGCTGACCGCAATATCCTGCTGCTCTGGTTTATTGCCGGGTGTGCTCCGTTCTTTCTCTGGCTTTACGGGGCATGGCTTAGTTCCGGGTTCGATTATACTCAGGGGCTGCTTGGGCAATTTTTCCATAATACTGCTTCCACAAGTTCCAAGGTTACAAATAAACTAAGTCACCTTGATCCTTATTTCGATACCCTGACCGTCATATTTTTCCCATGGGGCGGTTATGTGTTTGGAACTGTTTACGGTATCTGGCGCAGTATCAGGGAAAAGTTTAATGAAAAGTATGTCTTCATGGCCTGCGTTTTTCTGGTCTACCTGATAGTCTTCACCCTGCTTTTCAAGCTCAAGTCCAACCGTTATATGCTGCCGATACTGCCGTTGCTGTCCATTCTGGTTTGTGACTGGCTGGTCAATGCCAAGCGGGATAAAGCGTACCGCACTCTTTTTGAGATGGGGTTTGTCTGGATTCTGTCCATGGCGGCCATGCTCGGTTACCGCTCATTCAAATCCATGAGCGTTTCGGTGAACCTTGCGGATCGCGTACCCGTGGGCCAGTATATGGAATTGATGTTTCCTTTTTTTATTGCTCTGGGGGCATTTTTTCTGGTGTTGCTTATTGTAAGTGTCAGGCAGTCCCAGCGTCCGGCCCTGCATATTGTGGTCGGTTCATTGGCTATCACGGCGGTAATGCCTTTTTATTACAAGGCCCTGCCGTCCTATACGTCCCTGACTGAGAATCGCCCCCTGCCTATTCTGGCGCAGGCTGTTACCGACAGGATTGCCGAATTATCCGATGGCGATACTCTGGTCATCCATCGTCCGTTCTTCATCAAGTCCTTTCCCGACGTGGCCTACTACCTTAAAAAGCTTGATAAGGATGGAAACTGCATGTACTCGCTCGGTTCCGGGGGTCATCCCGGGGAGCTGCTGCAGGCTCTGGCCACGCCCCAAATTGCAGCAGAATTGTTTAAAAAAGAACATCCGGATGCGGAAAAATATCCGGTTTACCAATACCTGAAAAATAATCAATTCAAGAATGCAGTGTTGCTGCTTTCTTCAATTGATTATTATAAAATGAAACCTTTCATTAATTCCCTTCCTCCCATAGTTAAAAAAATTATTGAAATTGAGGAGAGGGAGTTGCTGACCATTAAGTGGCTTAAAGATAAGGTTTATATTGTCCGTTTTAATCACGGTAAAATGAAATAATGTCAGATAAAAACAGAATGATAGATATACTTGATTTGGAATACAGCGAGCTTGAAACTTTTGTCTCGCAGGAGCTTAAGGCTCCCCGTTTTCGTACCGACCAGATTTGGCAGTGGCTCTGGCAGAAGGGTGTCGAAGATTTCGATTCCATGACCAACCTGGCCAAGAATCTGCGTGAGGAATTGAAAGCCAAGGCTGTCATCAACCATCCACAGGTAGATGTGGTCCAGACCAGTAAGGACGGGACCATCAAGCTGCTCCTGCGTCTTAAGGACGGTGCGCTGGTGGAGACTGTGCTCATCCCCATGGAAGGGCGTTACACCCAGTGTTTGTCTACTCAGGTGGGCTGCGCCATGGCTTGCACCTTCTGCAACACCGGGTTGATGGGCTTCGAGCGGAACATGTCCATGTCCGAGATGCTCGGTCAGGTGTTGGCGGGACGTAAATATCTGCGGGAGAACAATCTTGATCCGCTCAAGAATCTTGTTTTCATGGGCATGGGTGAGCCCTTGCTCAATCTTGATAATTTGATCCGCACCCTGCGTAATTTAAACAACCCGGATGGCCTTTCCTTTGTGCCCCGGCGCATCACTGTTTCTTCCGTCGGCTTCGTCAAGCAGCTGGAAGAGCTGGGCAAGACCGGGCTGACCCTCCCTGCAATTTCCCTGCACGCTCCCACTCAGGAGTTGCGTGAAAAGATTATGCCCAAGGCCGCTAAGACCCACATTGAAGACCTGCTGGCAGCCATGGACCGTTTCCCGCTCAAGCCGAGGGAAAAGGTTACTTATGAATATCTGCTGCTGGGCGGAGTTAACGATTCCATTGAGCACGCCAAGCAGTTGGTCAAGTTGCTTGGGCACCGCCGTTGCAAGGTCAATCTCATTGCCTACAACCCCGGTGACGAGCCGCTCTACAAGGCCCCCACAAGGGAAAAGGTCTTAGCCTTTGAAAAATATCTCTGGGATAAGAAGATAACCGCAACCATCCGCAGGTCCATGGGACAGGATATCAAAGCGGCTTGCGGGCAGTTGAAAGCTGACCAGATGAAATAAATAAAAAAAGGGGTAGCTTTTAACTACCCCTTTTCTTTTTTAAAGTTCAGTAACCAACATGGTTTCGGCTTGGTCCGGCCGCAGATGCAGGCGTAAACCTTCCTTGGTCATGATGATTATGCGGGCGGCGGGAGTCATGCCTAATGCTCGTGCTGGTTCCACCGTTTCGAGAGTCACTGTGGCACCGGGCTTGATGCCAACGGCAGATATTGCTTTAGCCGCTCTTGGTCCGCCCAGCACGTTTTTGACGGCAAAAGGGCGTCCCTTGCCGCAGGTTGCCAGCTGGCAGGCTACTCCGTCGCATTCCCCCCAGACTTTGGCAGCCATGCCCTCGGTTAGGGAAGCCTGTTTGCCGTCTACCACCGTCTTGTAGGTCATGGGAGGCAGGCAGCGGACCAGCTCAATATTATCCCCTTCGGATATACCAAGTATCTTGAGACTCTTTTCCAATTGTGATCCGGCGGTCAGTCCTTCAATGTGGCCCTGTTCACCGGGATTCATTTCAAATACCGGAGTCTTGTGCCCGTCATCGTGGTGGACAATGACCTTGGAGGCCATCCCCGCTGCAAGGAGTACCTCTCCCTGCGGTCCTTTGATCCTTACCGGGTGCTGGACTGAATCTTCGGACATGATTTCCAGCTCCGAACCGATATGTAGGCCCATGCGTTCAAGGCGGTTTTTCAGGCTCTCGCTGCTTACGGCCTTGAGCATCAGGTTTTTTTCTACAGGCGCATTTCTTAATGTCAGGGACATTATTAGTTCTCCTTTGCGGACTCTTGCGGTTTGTTCGCAGCTGAAGTTTTCATGGCCGCGTATCCGAGTATACCCACGGTACTGAGGTTGTGGGTCATGGCCGCAGCAAGAGTGGATATTTTGCCCATACCGGCCAGCAGCAGTGTGGCTGAGTTGATGCCGACAGCAGACCAGAGGCAATTGCTCAGGGTTTCGCGGTTGGTCAGGGCAATGCGGTGAGCTTCCACAAGGGTGAGCATATCTTCGTTGAGCATGACCACCTGTGCAGATTCACGGGCAAGATCGGCTCCGGAAGGCATGCAGATACCTACGTCAGCGCAGACAAGGGCCGGGGTATCGTTGACCCCGTCTCCGGCAAAGGCAACTTTGGCCCCGCCGTCCTTGAGCTCTTTGACGATGTTGGCTTTGTCTTCGGGCTTGAGTTCCCAATGTACTGCATCAACCGGGGGCAGCTGGGCTGCAAGAGCCAGTGCTGTGGAGCGGTGGTCCCCGGTGAGAATTTCAATGCGCTTGATTCCGGCTGCCTTGAAAGCTTCGAGGGCTTCAAGTGCTTCCGGGCGAAGTTCATCGCGCATGGCAATGACACCGATAAGCTCTTCGTCCATGGCTACGAAAAGCAGGTTCTTTCCTGCATTACGCAGCTGGCGGGCTTTTTTCTCCATATAGGAGCAGTCCACGTGCTCATCTTCTTCAACAAAATGCTGGCTGCCTACAAGTACGCGTTTACCGTCAACATAGGCGGAAACCCCATGGGCCACGATAAAATCGACACCGCTGACTTCCGGGAGTTCGATACCTTGCGCTTTGGCTTCGTTTACTACTGCCTTGGCTACCGGGTGGGCGTAGTGCTCCTCAGCGCCGGCGGCAATGGAAAGCAGCTCTTCCTCTTCATAAAGAGGCATGGGTACGATGTCGGTGACTTTCAGTTCCCCTTTGGTCAGGGTTCCGGTCTTGTCAAAGACGATGGTGTCCACCGCGGCGAGGTTGTCGAGGGCCTGCCCGCCTTTGAGCAGTACCCCGGCCTTACTGGCGGTGTACATGGAAGTACGGGTGGCAACAGGAGTGGAAAGCTTGATGGCGCAGGAGTAGTCCACAGTCAGCACTGATGCTGCGCGGGCCAAGTCTCCGGTTAGGGCATAAACCCCGAGCCCGGCCCCGAAGGTCAGGGGAACCAGCTTATCGGCAAGTTCTGCGGACTGGATCTGGCTCTTGGACTGCGAACGCAGGGAGCTTTCCAGGTAGCGGTTGATGCGGGCCATACCCGTTTCAGCGCCAACCTTGTCAGCCCTGATTTTAAGTGTGCCCTCTTCTACAACTGCACCGGAAAGGGTTGCGTCTCCGGGTTGCAGGTGCACGGGTACGGATTCTCCGGTGATGGAGCTCTGGTTCACTGAGCCGTCGCCTTCAACGATTGTTCCTTCAATGGGAATGAGTTCTCCGGGACCGCAGACCACAATGTCGCCTACTTGCAGATCATTGAAGTCGATCTCAAGTTCTCGCCCGTCCTTTTCGATCCAGATTTTCTCAACCTGCGGCTTGAGCAGGGTCTTGAGCAGGTCTGTGGATTTTTGTTCGGACTGGTCTTCAAGGTATTCACCAAGGCTGAGCAGTGCGCCTACAGAGTTGGAGGTGAAGTAGTCACCGCGTAACAGGGAAAGAGCTTTGACAGTACCGTCCAACACCTCGATCTTAACCCCGCGGGTGAACAGGGTCTCAAGCCCGTCCACAATTCCGGGAATGCCCAGCATCCAGCTTGTTGCAGCCTGTACGGGCAGGGGCAGAAAAGGGGTAGCTGCAGCGGCAGCA
Source organism: Maridesulfovibrio sp. (assembly GCF_965230075.1). Taxonomy (GTDB): domain Bacteria; phylum Desulfobacterota; class Desulfovibrionia; order Desulfovibrionales; family Desulfovibrionaceae; genus Maridesulfovibrio. The sequence continues at coordinate 4,578,812 of NZ_OZ245945.1, forward strand.
GTGCGTGCTCCAACTTCAATCAGGTCCACATTGTGTTCCCGTTCATTGTCCTTAAGGAAAGCTTCCTTTGGAATATCGTCCAGTGTTTCAAGGATGGCTGAGCGGACTTCAGGAGTCCCGTCATATGCTACGGCAATGGAAAAGGCAGGGCCGTTAATCCTGACCGATTCAACCCCGCTCAGGGATTCAACACTGGCTTGAAGATAGCTGTGATCCAAATCTGGCGCGAGCAGAATCAGGGATTTAAGCCTGATCCGTTTCGGCAGTTCATGGACTATCTTAAAACGTTTTCTTGTATTCGGAATTCCGATCATCTGGTTGTCCTCTGCGGTCTTCTGGAAACCGCCCAGTGCAAAGCTGTAAAACCGACAAAAGCAACAGAGGCCCAAAGATGCAACGGCTTTGCACCCCTGAACTTGAGTACGCCGGAAGCCGCTGAGGCCCCAAGCGTGGCAACCATGCCCACCTTGGCTGCTGTCTTGGTCTTACTCGGGGTAAGCGGACAGTCCTTGCATTGGCGGAACTGCTTTTTGTCTTTAGTTTTAATTAGGTCAGTATTTTCAGGTAAAGCGTTCATTTTAGTATCCCTCCGGGGACTCTCCCCTTCCCCAGCCGCCGGAGGCTTCTTAATCAGACTGCGCTTCGGCTTTGATGTCGTGAATTTTTTCCTTGGCTTCTTCAATGCCGCCTTGAACAGCGGACCATGTTTTGACCACGCCGGAAACAACCGCTTTCTGGACCTTGGGATTGGAGGCAACAAGTGCCACGCCAGCACCCACGAGAAACCCTTTCAAATAGCGGGAATCAGTGAAGTTTACCCAGCTTTTTACGGAAGTATCCTGCTGAACAGGTTCAACCTGCTGCAGGGAATCAATGCGCTGCTGTTCGGTGAGCTGCGGGTCCTGATAATTGTATACGTAGTCGTTATTGTAATCCTGACTCATTTTTTACTCCTTTTCCGCTGCTTCTTTGGCAGCCTGTGCGGCCATGTATTCCTGTTCGGCCTTGAGATCTTCCATCCTTTCCATTTCTTCTGCGGACATTTCTTCCTTGCCGCCGCCGGAAGTGAAGATGGAACGTACAGTCTTGCTGGTGCAGACAAAGGTGATACCTGCGCCAACAAGCAACCCTTTCCAGAAACCATCATCAATGCCATTGAAAAAGCTGAGGAAACTTGCCGGATCAGCTTTGCCTTCCGCAGTGTCCTTGACGAGATCTACGAATTGCTTGACCTGTTCTTCTGATGTGTTGGGATTGACTGTGGGAGCCTGCTGGACAGGTTGTTGTACAGGCTGCTGGATGGGCTGTTGCAGCGGCTGCTGCACCGGTTGCTGCATGGGCTGCTGGTAGACCTGACCGTAAACGGGCTGGCCGTATAAAGGCTGACCATACACGGGCTGACCGTAGTATACAGGCTGTCCGTAAACAGGTTGGCTCGGCTGCTGTACCGGCTGCTGATATACTGGCTGTTGCATGGGCTGCTGGGCAGTCATGTCAGGCTGTACATTCCCGGCAACAGGGGCTCCCTGATAAGGATCACCGGGAGTGGTATAGGAAAAATGGGGCTGCCCCTGATCCGGACCCATCACCGGCTGGGAGGTGTTGGGCTGCTGCGGTGCGGTCTGCTGTGCGTCGGGGGCGGTTGTTTCAGTGGACATCTTTATCACTCCTCTAAGTAAGTGTCTTTTAACAATTATTCATGAGCCTGCCATAGAGATCGCAGACTATTTGTGCTTTCTTGTCTTGGTCTGTTCCCTGAATCAGTTCTTCAACCAGTTCCGGATGAATCTGTTCGGGGTCGTATTCAATAACCACTGAGCGGGCGGACATGTTGACCCGGGCATCCTTGATAGCGTCAGGCATTTCGGAATGTTCCCTCATTGCGGCCAGTGCTACGGGCTTGGTTAAGATGAGCGGGCTGAATTTTACCCTGATTCGGCCCGGGATGTGGTGGGCCACATCAAGGTACTTTTCCAGTTCAACTATTTTGCGGAAGTTCATAAATTTTACCTTGTTTGGATTCGATTGCTTCAGGTGAATGCAGGAGCAGCCTTGATGAGTTGGCTATGACTCCTATGGTATGCAGAATGTGCAGGAACCCGGCCATGACCGGGGAAAGAACCCCCGTGGCACCCATGATGACTCCCGCTATATTTGAACCTGTTGCCAGCCAGAAGTTCTGGTAGGCGATTTTTACAGTGTCCTGACTCAGTTGCTGGACGTACATAAGTCCCTTGAGGTCGTCGTCGACCAGCGCAATATCTGCCGCTTCAACGGCTACTTCAGCGCCCCCGGTACCCATGGCTACACCTACGTCGGCCTGTGCAAGGGCGAGGGCATCGTTGATGCCGTCACCGACCATCATGACCTTGCCGCCCTCGCTTTGCAGGGTCCGCACAAGGGTCGCTTTTTCTTCAGGCATGGCCGAGGCGTGGATTTCCGGAATGGATAAGGTCTTGGCAAGGTCGTTGGCAGTAGCTGGTTCGTCTCCGGTAACCAGTACAGTACGTTCAACCCCGCCAGTTCCAAGAGCATTAAGGACCATTGCGGACTCTTCGCGGATGGTATTGGCAAAAGCCAGCAAGCCGATGGGCTCCTTGTCTTTGACCACGTAAAGTACGGTCAGTCCTTTGCGTTTGAGGTTGGAAACCTGTCTGCTCAGGCTGCCGATGCGCACATCAAACTGCTCGGTGAGCTTTTTATTACCCACCAGAATTTCCATAGAATGGTTTTCATTTTCAACGAGTTCTGCGCGCATCCCTTTGCCTAAGAAATATTCGCAGACAGTGTGGGGCAGGGGAGCAAGCTTTCGTTGTTCAGCTTCACATTTGATGGCTTGGGCCAGCGGGTGGTGGTTGTGGGTTTCCACGGAAAAAGCATAACTCAACAGCTCACTTTCACTTACACCATCAACGGTGTGAACGTGTTCAAGGTTGGGCTCGCTTCCGGTCAGGGTTCCGGTCTTATCAAAGCAGGCGATGTCGCATTTTCCAACTTCCTCAAGATACCTGCCGCCCTTGATGAGAATATTGTTTTTGGCAGCAGTGCTTATGGAAGCGCTGATGGGTGTGGAAGCGGAAAGTACGGTTGCGCAGGGGCAGGCCATGACCAGCAGTACGGTAAAAGCGCGCCACGGATCAGCGGTGAGCAGCAGGGTGCCCACGGTGCAGGCAAAGCCGATTTTGACCAGCCGTACGGAAAGTTTGTCCGCAGTGGATTCAATGTCGGTCTTGTTTTCAAGGGAATCTTCAACTTTGTGGAGGATACGAGCCAGATAGGTTTTATCGCCAACTTCTTCGGCCTTGACGTAAATAACGCCTTCGCGCACGAATGTTCCGGCGAAAACCTGATCATCCTGCTGTTTGTGAATGAAGTCGGCCCGTCCTGTGATGGGGGCTTCGTTAATCAGTCCCTGACCGTCCACTATGGTTCCGTCCACGCAGATTTTTTCCCCGGTATGCAGGACTACAACATCACCTTTCTGGAGATTGTTGATCTCCATTTCAACTTCAACCCCGTCTTTAAGTACAAAGGTGTGGTGGGTGGTGTTATCCAGAATGCCGGAAATGGCTCGGCGAGAACGTTCGGTAATCCATGCGGTGAGCAGTTCCGCCCCTGCGTTGATCCAGAGGATTTCAAAGGCGGTCATTGCTTCACCGGCCACAACTGCCGCTATGATGCCTCCGGCAAGAATACCTTCAAGTCCGAATTTTTTCTCGCGCAGCTTGGTTACCGCTTCCTTAACTAGCGGAACTGCCGCCAGCACAGTCAGGAAGCCGAGTGGGCTGAAAAGTGTCTGGGCCACGGTGATTCCCAGCAGGGTTTCACTCGCCAGCACAGCTCCGCCCACGGTGGATACAAAGGAAAAATAACGCAGGGCGTCTTTGACCTGCGGACAGCCGCACTCTTTCTTGTCCTTGATGGGACAGATTTTGGTGGTGTGAACGGCTACGATCTCCCGAAGTGCTTCAAAAACATGTTCAGGCGTTATGAATTCAGGGTTGTAGCGAATAACCAGTGTCGCACACTTGTTGTTCGTGCGAGTGCGGGTGACTCCGGCAACCCTTTCCAGATTCCGCTCAACAGTGCTGCAAAGGATTTTATCCTTGCGTAGATCCGGCACTTTGAATCTGATTCTGCCCGGTATTGAATGCTTTATGATTGCATATGACTTTTCTGTTTTCACGAGACGGTCCTGTTTTGTTACAGACTTATCAGATGAACATCCGCTTGACATTGAGAGTGAATTTCAATGCCGCATGTGTGGAATACAAACGCTGATAACGTTTGTCAATTAAAACTTGGATGTTCGGTGAGTCCAAAAGCATAGGTATGTGGGCGGAAGTTAACTGCCCTGAATCTCGGTAGAAGCATCAGGGCAGTCGAATATCGATTTATTCCGCTACAGGCTTGAGATCTTTTTGGGAGTCGTTGTCCAGTGCTGTGGGTACAGCTTTGTCCCAAAGCATTTTGGCGCCTGTCGCAACTACGGTGAAGCCGAGCAGTCCAGCCAGCCCGCCAAGTCCGAGTACACCGGTGGCAGCTACACCGGCAGCAGTAGCAAGACCGGTTCCGGCAGATTCGGTGGCTACGGTCTTAGCTGCTTCGCAGCTGGTAATTCTGCCTTCTTTAACAGCAATAGTGGAGCGAACAGCTGCTACTGTTCCGCCCACAAGGGCGCCGGTTGCTGCGGCTGAAGCAGTGATCACGGGAAGAATTCTTGTTGTAGTAGGTGTAGTCATTTCATACTCCTGTATTTTTAGACGGTTGACCGTCAGTGTTTTCATGGTGGGTTAATAATTAGCGCACTTAATTTTTTTATAAAGCAGCACTATTGAGTTTCAATTGCAGAAAATTATCTCGCGTGAGTGAGTACTTAGGGCTTGACAACGATTCTCACTTGAGAATAGTCATCAGTGTCATTTTCACAAAATCCACAATGGAGGAAAGGATGTCAAGCCCGCAAACTCAGTTCTTGGAATATCTTACCAAGAACAAAATGGCTGCAACTGAACAGCGACGTATTGTTTTAGAGGTCTTTCTGGGTACTCAAGGTCATCATTCATGCGAGGAGCTTTATGCGCATGTCAGCAAGCGCGATGCTTCCATCAGTCCGGCAACAGTTTACCGGACTATTAAGCTTCTGGCAGAGAGCGGTATTGCCGAATCATTGGATTTCGGTGATGGAATAACCCGTTTCGAGTGCCGCCATAACAGGGATCATCACGACCATCTGGTCTGCATCCGCTGTAATCGTAGAATTGAAGTTATTGAAGACCGGATTGAAGAATTACAGGAAAAGCTGGCCAGTAAACACGATTTCGTTGTGAACAGGCACAAGATGATTCTTTATGGTATTTGCCCTGACTGTAGAAAACAGTAGCTGGCTATTGCAAATAATTCTCATTCGCATGGCTTTCCCTTTGATGTGCGCTTAGCATATTCAGCTTATAAATCAATTTGCCTTAGGGCTCTTTAAGGAGAATAAAAATGAGTTTCAATCTCGGAAGATTGTTGCTGGTTTCAACAGCCGCGACCGCAGTTGGAGTGGCCGCTTATGCTGTATACAAGGCCGGGGGTGTGAAGCCTGCGGTGAGCAAAGTCGTAAAGGGTGGGGTGAAGGCTGGTAACTGGGCTTCACAGCAGTATGGCTCAGCCAAGGACGAAGTTGCCCGTCTGGTCGATGAAGCAAAGGCAGACATGGCCGGATAGGCTCTTTCTTAACATTCTTTAATGTATGATAAGAGCTACAGGTTCTGTGATATTTCCTTGTACCGGGCGGGGCTGATTACTTTATCCCGCCCGGTATTCTTGGCAAAATACAGAGCTTTGTCAGCAGAAGAGACCAGTTTCTCCGCTTCGGTTTCAGCGTCAATTGCCTGATAGCAGAGCTTGGAGAGACCGATGCTCAAACTGGCCCGGCCAAGCTTGACTCCGGCAAAGCGGCTTCGGATACGTTCAGCGATCTGTTCGCAGCGGGTTGAATCCACGCCGACAAGAATCGCTCCGAATTCGTCTCCGCCGAAACGGAAAGGAAAATCAGTTCCACCGCGTACGGACGAGTTGATGATTTGGCCCAGCTCAGCAAGGATTCTGTCTCCCTCTTGATGTCCATACTTATCGTTGACCTCTTTGAAGTGGTCGCAGTCGATCAGCATGAGGTGAAGAGGTGTTTTGCAGGAAATGCATTTTGAGCATGTTTCAACCAGTTTCAGCTCGAAAAAGCGTTTGTTAAACAATCCGGTAAGATGGTCAGTATAGGAAAGCAGATTCAGTCTTTCCTTGTCCCGGCGTGTTTTGGCCAATGATTCAGTGAGTCTGGATTCTCGTTTGGCAACGGAATGGGCCAACCAGTTCAGGTTATGCTGTAGCAGGCTCATTTCGTCGGTGGCAACGCCAACCTTGTTGGAATAAAGCTCCAGACGCTGGTCCAGTTTGCCTTGTTTGAGCTTAACGCAGAAATTGTTCATCTTGTGTAGTTCTCGGTTGACCATCCAGTCCTCAAGCCAGTTTGCTATTGGCATGCATAGGGCGATGCACAAACTGAAATGCAGGCAGACATACATGGCCAAAGAATTTCGGTCCGCGAATTCTGCGACTGCCATCAAGGCTCCTGCCGGTAGAATCAGCATGAGCAGGACTGCGACAAACGATTTTGCTTTGAGTTTGTTACGGCCACTTGGGCTGTTGGATAAAATAATATTTTTAAATTTGTTCTTTATTAATTTTACCATTGGTATGTACCTCCCCGGCAAAATCTATCGGAAATCCCCGACCGCAGCTGGATAACTGTGGCCCATTCTGATTGGAAATGCCGTATTGACCCCGTACCACTACTTCGGATAATGAAAACGAAAGTCAATTTCAAGCAAAAAAGGTATGTAATTTTACTTTTGATTTTTCATGGTCCATCCACTCAATGGCTGTGAGGCTTAGGTTAGAGGTGAAATAGAGGAGGGTAGATGTTAAGTTTTCCGATAAAACAGATGGTTAAGCGTAGGTTGGGGGGTGTTCAGCACGGCTGGTGCTTTTGTAGTTGACAAGAAAATTTTGGCTATATAGTAATTGATTTCGAAATTCATTCGCAAAATCGGATGCAAACAAAGAGGCAATAATTATGTTGAACAAGTTTGATTTCTTTAACCGTGAACCTGCTTCCGCAAGGAAGAGGGGGCATGGTGCTGGCGGAAGAAGACAGGGGAAGCCTTGCCGCATGCGTGGCAAAAGCCTTCTGGACATCCCAATTGGAGGAAAAGCCATTATTCGTGGTCATTCTTCCGGTGGCGCGGTGAGGCAGAGGTTGCTTGATTTGGGTTTTGTCCCCGGCAGGGAGATCGAAGTGGTCCGTGTGGCAACACTGGGCTGCCCTCTTGAATTGCGTGTAGCCGGGTACTGCGTGACCCTGCGTCGTACCGAAGCATATCAGATTGAGGTGGAAGATGAGCGCTGAGGGGAAAAAGACGATGAAAGACAACTTTCTCGTCGCTCTTGCCGGGCAGCAGAACGCCGGTAAATCAACAACATATAATATGATCACCGGGGCCAATCAGCATGTGGCCAACTATCCCGGTGTAACTGTAGATAAAAAAGTCGGTAGCTATCGCGAAGGTAAGACTCGTTACGAGGTGGTTGACCTTCCCGGTACTTACAGCCTCACTTCTTTCTCGCTTGAGGAGCGTGTATCCCGCGAATTCCTGCTGGAAGAAAAACCTGACGTGGTCGTAAACGTTATGGATGCCACCTGTTTGCGCCGCAGTCTTTATTTTACCTTTCAGGTTCTGGAAATGAATTTTCCGGTTACCGTGGCCCTGAATATGATGGATGTTGCTGCTAGTCAGGGACTCACAATTGATTTGAAAGAACTCACCAATCGACTTGGCGTGGACGTTGTTGCCACTGTCGGCCGCAAAGGTAAGGGTAAGCAGGCCCTGAAAGCTGCCATTCGTAAGGCAGTTAATCAGGAGTCCTACTCTCGTCCGGTGGTTATCGATTACGGCGACCTTGAGACACATGCAAAAGCCCTTGAAGAGCAGTTGGCTGCAGATGCCAGCCTTGGCGTGCTTTATCCTTTGCGTTGGCTGGCAATCAAGCTTTTGGAGAATGATTCCGAAGCCCGGAGAATTGTTGAGACCAAGCATGCAAACGGCAAGGTCATCATTGAAGAAGCTCTTTCCCGCAGGATGGCTTTTGAAGATGAGACCGGCGTAGATACCAGCGACTACATTGTTGCCTGCCGCGACAGGGTGGCCGGGGAAATCGTCGATGCCTGCGTGACTAAGGAAGAAGATTCCGGTCAGCCTATTTCTGAAAGAATCGACCGCTGGGTGCTGAACCGCGCTTTGGCTCCGTTCTTCCTGCTGGCAACTGTATACCTCATTTATGAACTTTCTATTGTTCAAGGGTATGAGTTGACCAAATATACGTGGCCGTTTCTAGCCAAGTTCAGGGATATTGTCGCTTCAGTCCTGCCTCCGGCTGGGTTGATTGAAGATTCTCTGTTGCGCTCCATGATCCTTTGGATGGTGGATAGTGCCAACACACTGCTTAACTACGTGCCCATTTTCCTGATTCTATTTGCGTTGATCGCTATTCTTGAGGACTCAGGATATATGGCCCGAATTGCCTTTATTCTGGACCGCATTTTTCACAGTTTCGGCTTACATGGGCAATCGACTCTGCCATTCATTCTTGGGGGAGTTTTTGCCGGGGGCTGCGCTGTTCCGGGGATTATGTCTACCAAAGGTATTCCTGATGAGCGTTCGAGGCTGGCAACCATCCTGACTGTTCCATTCATGAATTGCCTGGCCAAAATTCCGCTCTACACCTTGCTGGTGAATATCTATTTTGCGGACCATAAGTCATGGGCAATGTTCTTTATCTCGACCATTACCATCATCATGGCCCTGATCATCGCCAAGCTCCTGACCACAACGGTCCTCAAAGGTCGTGAAACAGCTCCCTTCATCATGGAGATGCCCAACTATCATGCTCCCACTTTTTTTGGTGTGGCTCAGCGGTCACTGGAAAGAACCTGGGAATACATTAAAAAGGTCGGCTCCATTGTTGTTGCGGTTTCTCTGTGCGTGTTCTCCCTGTTGCAGTTTCCCGGACTCAGCGAGGATCGTATGGATTATTATGAAACCGAGATGAACAAGGCTATTGCAACTTTTGATTCTAAAGTTGCAGGCAATGCTTACGCTGATCTTGCCACCGGTGAAAAGATGCTGCCGCTGCTTAATCTCTATGATGATTACAAGCGTGCCCGCATGAATGCTTCCGGTAAAGAAGGAGCCGCACGGGTGGACAGCTCTTTTAAAGAAGCCAACCCGGAGACTTTTGTACTGATCAAGCCCCGTGGCGATAAAGCGGCTAAGATCGTTAACCGTGCCCTGCGCAAGGTTTCAACCGCAAGGAAGTCACTGCGTCGTAAGATCAAGGAAGAAAAGATCAAAACTTCCTTTTTCGGCATGATCGGGCGTTCACTCGAGCCTGTAACCCAATATGCGGGTTTTGATTGGAAAATTAACATCGCCCTGATCAGTTCCTTTGCAGCTCGCGAATCCTCTGTTGCGACCATGGGTGTACTGTATCAGCAGGGTGCTGATGACAACCAGACCCTTGAACAGCGCATGGACAATGAGAGCCAGCACAACGGCATGAATTCCCTGCATGCACTTGCGGTTATTCTCTTCTTTGCACTGTATCCTCCCTGCCTTGCGGCCACTATTATGGTCAAGGTGCAGACCGGATCATATAGATGGATGCTCTTTTCCATTTTCTTCCCGACAGCTGTGGGCTTCGGAGTGGCTTCTGCGGTCTTCACTTTCGGGAGTGCTATTGGAGCCAGCGGTATAACAATGATGAAAGGGTTCTATGTGCTGGCCCTGTCCGTGGCCTTATTAATCGCGCTAGCGCATAAGATCGCTTCGGACAAAGTCTCGGCATCCTATAAATATCAACCAAGTAACCAATAAAAATCTCTCAGGAGACAGCTATGAAAAACATAATTGCTAAACTCGTTGTGGCAGCCGGACTGATCGCACTTTCCGCCACTGCCGCGCTGGCCCATTCCCCCCTGTGCAGCTGCTTTGATAACGGTGACGGCACCGTTCTCTGCGAAGGTGGATTCTCTGACGGTTCTTCTGCTTCCGGTGTGAAAATGTATGTTCGCAATGATTCTGGAGCAGTAGTTCTCAAGGGAGCTATGAATGAGAACAGTGAGTTCGAATTCAAAAAACCTGCAGGTCACTACACTGTTACTTTTGATGGTGGCGAAGGCCATTCCATTGAAATCGACGGTTCTGATATTGTTGAGTAGTCAATTTCCTGCACGCATTATGAGCGTTCCATAGTGCGTGCAGTTAATCCCTAAATTCAAAAAATTTTCTTTATCTTTTGATAAAGAGGATCAAAATCACAATCAGGAGAAACAAGATGAAGATGAAGGTAGTTTTTCTCAATCTGTTGTTGGTCGTTGCTATGGCGGTTCCCGCTTCTGCACATTTTCAGATGATCTACACCCCGGAAATCGCCAAGAACAAGGGCGCTGAAACCGACGTTAAGCTCGTTTTCACCCATCCCTTCGAAGCTGGACACACCATGAAAATGGGTATGCCTGAAGAATTCTTCATGCTGCACCAGAAAGGTGAAGAAGGTAAAACCAAAAAGTACGACCTCAAAAAGCTGCTCAAGCCCATCACCTGGACCAGCCTGACCAACTCCGGTGAAGCTTACGAAGCAAAGCTGCCCAAGAAAATCGTTCGTTCCATGGGTGACTACACTCTGGTTCTGGTTCCTGCTCCTTACTATGAAGGTGAAGAAGATATCTACATCCAGCAGATCACCAAGACTTACATGAACGTTGGCGGGCTGCCCGGCAACTGGGCTGCTCCTGCAGGTCTGAAGACCGAATGGATTCCCCTTGTTAAGCCTTATGCTATGTGGACCGGTATGACCTTCAAGGCCCAGCTTCTTTCCGACGGTAAGCCCGTTCCCAATGCTGACGTTGAAGTTGAGTACATGAACCACGAGCCTGACATGAAGAACAACGCTTTCAAGAAAGAAGAAAAGGCTCACGCTCCTCACGATGCTTTCGTAACCATGGGTGTTAAAACCGATGCTCAGGGCTACGTGACTTTCGCTATCCCCAAAGCTGGCTGGTGGGGCTTCTGCGCACTGGGTTCCGGTCCTGACAAAGAGTACAAGGGTAAAGAACTCTCTCAGGATGCTGTAATCTGGATCAAAGCAGTAGATATGTAATCCCTGCTTATTCTTTGGCATGATAAAAGCCCCGTAGGATGACTCCTGCGGGGCTTGTTTTGTTTCTTAATCAGTATCCCTGTCGCGTAGCCCGATCAGGTAGAGAATGGAATCCAGGCCGAAGTGAGAAATGGACTGGCGGGCATCCTGCTTAACCTTGGGTTTGGCGTGAAAGGCGATGCCCAGTCCGGCGATGGAGAGCATGGGCAGGTCATTGGCACCGTCACCCACGGCAATGGACTGCTGCAGGCTGATCTGTTCCTTTTCTGCAATCTTGCGCAGCAGTTCAGCTTTCTTGGCTCCGTCCACGATGTCGCCGATAACTCCGCCGGTCAGCTTACCGCCCTCGATTTCAAGGCGGTTGGCGTAGACGTAATCCACACCCAGCTTTTCCTGTAATTTTTCGCCGAAATAAGTGAACCCACCGGAGATGATGGCGGTCTTATAGCCGAATTTCTTCAGGTTGGAGATAAGCCGCTCCGCCCCTTCAGTGATGGGCAGCTTACGGGCGATATCTTCCATGACGCCTTCATCCAGACCCTTGAGGGTTGCCAGACGCTGGCGCAGGCTTTCCTTGAAGTCGATTTCACCGCGCATGGCTGATTCAGTAATCCGGCTGACAATTTCACCGGAACCGGCGGCCTTGGCCAGTTCATCGATGACTTCAGCCTGAATGAGGGTGGAGTCCATGTCAAAGGCGACAAGGCGTCTGTTTCTGCGGAACACGTTGTCTTCCTGCAGGGCAATGTCCACCTGATCTTCGGCAGCCATTTCCAGAAAGTTGGAGCGCATGCGGTCCAGATCTTCGGGGATGCCGCGGATGGAGAACTCAACACAGGCATGGCGTGGTGCTGGTTCACCGTTCATGGGAATGCGGCCGGACAGGCGGTGGATCATGTCGATGTTCAATCCGTTGTCCGCAATGATCTCGGAAATTCTTGAGATGTGGGCCCCGGTCAGTTTGTGGCCCACGAGGGTGGCAATATGTCTGGGTTTGCCTTGCGCAGCGACCCAGTCCATGTATTTGTCTGATTCAATGGGCTTGAACTTTACGTTGACCCCCAGTTCGTACCCTTTGAACATAATGTCCTTGAGAACCGGGGCTGATTCCGCTTCACGGGGAATGCGGATAAGTATGCCAAGTACCAGCTGGCTGTGAATCACGCTCTGGCCGATATCCAGAATATCAATGCCGTAGCCCGCCAGAACTCCTGTGAGAGCAGAAGTCAGGCCGGGTTTGTCCTCGCCGGAGATTTGAATGAGAATTATTTCGGGCATGGTTGTTTCCCTGAATAGGTTAGATGGCGGACTTTCTCATAAAATGAAGCCACAGTAAACATTCAGACTGTTGATACGGCTTCCTGATCGGGGGAAGCACAAAAAATAATCTTCTGGCTTGCTCCTTTTCATTAGGGACCGTATGATACAGAGAAGCCCCTTTCTATATTGAACCCCGGATAGATAGTTATGAGCAGCAAAAAGAAAAGCGCAGACGTGTCTTCCTATGAAGCTGAAGGTCCGCTTGGAGAAGGATTCCATCTTTCAACAGGCCCGGGACCTGAGAAGATGTTGCAGATACAGCGGCGTATCCATGAGAAAATGGATGACTATAAAGATTACAGCTTTTCCGCAACTGAAAAACGGGCTTTGATGATTTTTTTTGACCTTGCACAGGAATTTGATTCGTTGGAAGACTTCTTTGCTGTCTGTACCGCAGTTCCGAGGTCGCTTTTTAATCTTGATTGCAGGCTCTATCTGGCCATGGGACCGGATGAGTTCATTCCTGTCGGGCGCACAGAGAGCCGTGCTCCGGTATGTAGCTCCGTTCCCCTTGAAAAGATTTTTCGGGCCGGGCACCTGTTTATACCTATTCGCGGTAATATTGAATTGGTCGACCAGCTTCCTTTTAAACCCGCCGGGGATGTGATCGGTTGTTTTGAATTCTATAAGATGGATGACCTTTCTGACCATCAGTCATTGTTTTTTGAAAAATTCGTCAATCGGGTCGGCTTCCAGCTACATAGCAAGATACTTCGGCGTAAGGGGCAGGAGCATCTAGAATTCGTGCGTAATTTGGTAAAGGATGTCGGGCACAATGTCATTGTTCCGAACATGTATTTCAAGCTTTTTTATAACAGGTTGCGTGACCGTATTGAAAATATCCGCCAATTGGAATCCGGTATTGAAGGAAAAAGCGTAGCTGCAATCCGCCGTGATCTAGAGCAACTCTATGACGGACTGGTCAGCCAGTTCAATGAAATCCACAGCCATTACGAGCAGACTAGTCTGTTTCTGGAAACCCTTTTGCGCCGGCAGCATTTTGAGGAAGGACGCTATATTGTTGAAAAGCGTCCTTGCAACCTGCTCAAACAAATTATTGAACCACAGCTAGAACGTTATCGGTCCCGGTTTGAAGATCGGGGGATCAGGTTGGATATCAGTATGGGCGGTGTGCCGGACCGCGAAGTGCGCATTGTTGCTGATGTGGGGCTTATCTCTCAAGTCTACGCCAACCTTTTTTCCAACGCTGTTAAATACACCCGCGATGAGACCATGTGTGACGGGCGCAGGGATAAATTCGCCGCTTACGGCTGGGATATGGTCAAAGATTATTTCCGCAACGGCTGGGATGGCTTGAAGCTAAATGTCTACACCACTGGGCCGCATATTCAGGAACATGACCGGGAGATGCTCTTTCAGCCTGGTTTTCGCAGCGATAATGTGGGCAATGAATACGGCTCCGGCCATGGACTGTTCTTTGTGCGTCAGGTGGTGGAATTGCATGGCGGTGAGGTTGGGTATGAGCCTCAGGATGGCGGAAATAATTTTTATTTTATCCTTCCGTTGGGTGAGAATTAGCCTTCGTATGTTTTATTCGAAATAGAATAGGCTATTTTTGTATTAGTGTTGCGGGTTAAGAATAGGTTGCTTGGTTTTGTGTGGTGCGTATTTGCTATGTTTCTAATCTGTAAATCAATAAGAAGTGCAATTGTACACATTTGTTGTGTGCATGTGATTAATTTAACTTAAGCGTTTTACATTCTTTTTAGTCTGTATTGAAGTGTTCAATTTTAATGTTTTGCCAGTTTATAAATTTCGTGATAGCCCCTTAATATATTGTTCGTAAGAGATAGATTGTAAGCATAGAAAAACGATCTTCTTTATAGGGTTATTTGATTTGCAGATGATTAATAGTTGTTTTTGACTTTGCTTTCACAGGAGGTAAGCGTGTCAAAGTGGTTTGATGAAAGCTTGGAAAGAATCAAGAAGGCTACCGGAACAAGAACTCAGGTTCAGCTTGCCGAAATTCTGAATATTCGACAGTCCAGCATCTCCGATGCCAAGAGAAGAAGCTCTATTCCTGCTGAGTGGTTCATCAAGCTGTACAGGACCCACGGACTGAACCCTGAATGGCTTTCCGACGGAATTGAGCCCGTCTACCTGAAGCCCGGCAAAGGCAAAATTGCCGCTGACCAGATTTTGAGTGAAACAACCGCCCAGTATGGTCAGGTGCAGTCCAGAGGCAGGATCGTGCCGGTTTCATCCATGGCCGGTGAAGATGCGGGAGCCGAAGTCTGGAAACCGCAGCAGGTTTCAGAACTTAGCATTCCCGAAACTTACTACCGTTCATCTCTTGTTGTTCTTAAGGCTGAAGGCTCCTCCATGGAACCCTCGGTTCGCAGAGATGCATTTGTAGGGATTGATGATTCCCAGAAACGCCTCATGGCCGGTGATATTTACGCTATCCATGTCCCTTATCAGGGAGTGGTTATCCGCCGGGTCTTTTTTGATCCTGAAAATTCCCGTTTTATTCTTCGTCCTGATGATTCTCAACATCCTGAACAGTATATTCCGGTTGAAAATCATGAAAAACATGTGGTCGGACGGGTTGTCTGGGTCATGCAGGAATTATAAGTTTTTATTTTTTAGATTGTTAAGGAGGTTCGGCAACTGCCGGACCTCTTTTTTTGTGCACAATGATACATTTTTCACTAGACTTGATTTAGTGTTATCCTGTCCGTATCAAGGTTTTGCACCATAATCCTTCCTTATTCAGTCGAATCTTAATCTGTGAGGAAAAGAATGAAAAAAGTAACAGCTCCCGACATTACCGCCCTTAAAGGCCAGCGTAAGATTTCCATGGTAACCGCCTATGATTATCCTTCCGGACAGATCGTAGATGCTGCAGAAGTGGATATGATCCTTGTTGGTGATTCATTGGGGATGGTTGTGCTCGGTTATGAAGATACCCTTTCCGTTACTATGGATGACATGCTGCACCATGCGGCAGCTGTTTCCCGCGGCGCAAAACGGGCGCTTATTGTCGGTGACCTGCCGTTCATGTCCTACCAGCCTTCAGTGCAGATGGCAGTTGAGAATGCCGGGAAATTTTTGAGCCGCACCGGTGCCCGTGCGGTTAAGCTTGAAGGCGGATTTCCTTTTCTGGAACATGTACGGGCCATCATTGATTCCGGTGTTCCGGTTCAAGGCCATATCGGGTTGACCCCGCAGCATGTGGCCCGTTTCGGCGGATTCAAGGCACAGGGGAAGAACGCCCGTTCAGCCGCTGCCCTCGTTGATGAAGCTTTGGCTCTTGAGGCTGCTGGCTGTTTTTCTATTGTTCTCGAAGCCGTTCCCCATGAGGTGGCTCAGGAAATAACCGCGAGGCTGTCTATCCCGACCATCGGCATCGGTGCCGGTCCGGACACTGACGGACAGGTCCTGGTCTATCATGACATTCTTGGGCTTTTTGATCGCTTTGTGCCTATGTTTGTAAAGAAATTCGCCCAGCTGCGCGGGGAAAGCATTGATGCTGTTAAACGTTATATCGCGGAAGTTGGCGACGGCTCATTTCCAGCAGAAGGTAACTTCAGCCACATGGACCCCGAAGAACTGAAAAGGTTTAAAAGCTTATTACAGGATAAAGTTTAACACTCCGGGCCGGAATGGTTTTTTCTCTGGCCCTTGAAGCTGTTCAAGTATACTTTTATTGTATCACCAACCAATTACGGAGGAAGCGATGGCTGTATCTATTTTTGATCTCGGACTTTCCGTTGAAGCTAACTCTCTTTTCCTGCTGATCGAAGGAATGTTGGGCAGCAAAATTGATCCTGACAAGAATTGTAAGGCTGCTCCCGGCAGTGTTACCATTGAAGGTTGCCTTGCGAAATGGAATGGCGAGGAGAATGATTTTCTGGTTGCCATGAAGGAGCTAGTTGATGCCGGAATCCTCACCGAGAATGACTCTGAGCTGCGGGTAAGTGCACCTGAAAATTGGAAGAAAAAGTAGGTTTAATTGTCTCTTGAACTTCTCTGGAGTGGGTTGGGCTGGCCCCTGATCCGGCTTTTGTTATTTATCAGCCTCGGCCTTTTGGTCGGTAATATTGTTGAGGGACTGCGTTGGACTCGGGCCATGGGTAGATTGGCAAATCCGCTTATCCGGGCCGGAAGGCTTAAGGATATCAGCGGAGCCAGTTTTGCTCTGGCCTTTTTTTCCGGTGTGGCCGCAAACTCAATGCTTTCCGAAGCTTATGAAAAAGGGGAGATCAATGACCGTGAACTGGTTATCTCCAACCTTTTCAACAGCCTGCCAACTTATTTCCTGCACATGCCCACAGTTTTTTTTATTGCCGCACCGTTTATCGGCCATGTGGCCTTTACTTACGTGGGCTTGACCCTGCTGGCGGCTTTTGTGCGTACCGGGGCCATTGTGCTCTGGGGCCGCTTTTCCTTGCCCGCCGATGGTGGCTGCGGTGATGTGGCTGAACGGCTCAAGGAGCAGGAAGCAAAGTCATTTCGAGAGGTCTTGGATAAGGCTGTCAAACGCCTTAAACGCAGACTGCCCAAGGTGGCTTACCTGACCATCCCTATTTACACGGCTTTCTTTTTCCTGCGCCATTACGGTGTGTTCACTGCATTCCAAAGCTATCTGGGCGAACACCTTTCCTTTCTTTCGTGGCTTGATCCACAGGTGTTCGGCATTATCGCTTTCAGTCTTGCTGCTGAGTTCACTGCGGGGCTTGCCGCAGCAGGTTCCCTACTCGGGAGCGGGGCCATTGATCCCCGGGGAATAGTGCTGGCACTGATCATCGGTAATCTGCTTTCCACTCCGGTGCGTGCCCTGCGCCACCAGCTTCCCTACTACGCCGGAATCTTTCGCGGTAAGATGGCCTTGAAACTCATTGTCTACAATCAGGGCTTACGTGCGGCCAGCCTTGTGCTGGTCGGTAGCTTTTATTTTGTGCTGACCATGTAGTTTCTCTCTGGTGGTCCTGGCAAGGGTTAAGAATCCCAAACTTTTTATAGTGGCTTCGTCTCTTGGTATGGAAATACGTTACAAGTAAAAAAGGGTGAAACAGTTTGTACTGTTTCACCCTTTTAAAATTTTGTGAGTAAATTTAAAGCTTACTGCTTGAAAGTGCATCGCGCCTTGGAGCAGGAGATGGTTCCTAAGGTCTTTCCTGCGCTGTTTTTGAGTATGCATTTTTTATAGGCGTATCCACTGGTGGCATAGTAGTCAGTAAGCAGCTTGAATAGCTTGCGGTTGGCCGATGCAGATTTACCGTTCAAGGCTTTACTGTTGATGGTTGCGTAGAGGGTTGCACCGCGATTGCTGCTTTTGCTGATCAGCTTTTCACCGGAAGCAATGTGCAGGCTCTTGAATCGTTCCAGTCCCTGCTGCTTGGATTCGTAGGCAACAAGTTTCTTGGTGTACAGGGTGGAGTGCGGAGCCAGTTCTTTCAAGGCCTTATAGCCGTTAATGTTCTGCTGTATTTTGAATCCGGGCAGAGATTGCACGTGGCGCATAAGCAGCTCTTCTTCATTGGAACCCAGCATTTCCTGATATTCAACAGGGCAGCTGGCCAACCTGTTGCTGAGGTCTGCGGAGTAGGCTATGACGCACATTTTTTTCTCCGGTCTCGGAGTTTCTTGTGCGACTCTGTCCATGAAGGCTTCCGCTGTTTTAAGCGGTGTGTCTCCAGCGACCACAAAGAGATAGAAATCCCTCTTGATCTTGAGGTTAAGGATGCTTTTATCCTTGGGAAATTCTTTAAGGCAACGAGCTATATATTCTGCCCGTGTTTTAACCAGTTCAACCCTTTTGGCGTAATGCTCTCTGCGGGCTTTGTAATAACTGTTTTGCGGAGCAAGTTCGGAAAGTTTTTCATACCCTTTCAGGTTCTCATCCACCTGAACCGGGCTGAGCTTGTAGACGTAGTCATAAAGCAGCTTGGTCAGCTCTTTTTTGGACATGGAAGCTGAAGAAGAACTTTTCACCTGCTCAAGGTTGTTGTTCATAACAGCAACAGAAATACCGGAAAAATCACATTCCCCGGAATTCTTTTTGCGCAGTTTGCTAATCTGGGAAACAACGCTGACAGCTTTTTTCTTGCTTCCTTCCTTGAGGATAGCGAGGAAACCACCATCATTCCGGACCACGGCGTTCACGCCGGAGATGTTTTCAAGCTCGGCTTTGAAAATATCAGGGCAGTCCTGCTGTGCAAAAGCCGGAAGTGCAGTGATTATCAGAATGAACAAGGTGATGAGTATATGTCTGGCTTTCATGGTGATATCCTTTCCGGTAGCAGTTATTGTCCGCGGTAAAATTTAGAGGACTCCGAGTTCTTGGAATTTCAGGTAAATTTCACGGCTTACCCAAGCATCTGTTGCAGCATAGGTTATCTGCTGCGGGGTCAGTTCCTTGCGGCCCCAGTTAGAGCATTGTACGCCCTTGGAAATACGGAATCCGAGCAGGTTGGCGGCAAGGTTGCGCAGGCCGTTTGTCTGCATTTCCAGTGATCTGGCAAGGTCGCCGAGGTCTACGAATCCTTTGCCTTCAAAGGGGGAAACATCTCGCAATTCCTTAACATCATTGATAACCGCCACCCCGGTTTTGATTATATCGGCAGAGGAGAGCACTTCCTTAATATGATCGGAAAGGGAAATATGATTGAGGTGCAGCAGGTAAACGCAGTCTTCAGTTGCCAGCTGGATCAGGGAAGGGGGGTAGGAGACCCCTTTGCGGAAGACCGGACGGGTTTCGGTATCAAAACCAAGCAATGCACAGCTGCTCAACTCTTCAATAGCAGCCGGAACATCTTCTTCGCGGTCAATGAGTTTGATCGGCCCTTCGTATTGGCGAAGGGGCATTTCGTTAATTTCATCTTTGGTAAATTTTTTCTTATATTGTTCAGGTACTTGCATAAAATATTAAGCCCGGTAGTAATTATATTCCCTTATATGGAAACAAAGAATTCCTACCGGCCCGTGATGCTTCAGGGCAATTAAGTTCCTGAAAAACCACGGGCGGGCAGGATAAAAAGTATCCCCTTTGGATATTAGCCAAACAAGGCTTCGTCAACCCCCAGACAGCGGATTAACTGTATAGAAGCTCTCTGGTTAATTCAGTAAAGCTTTCCACTAAAGTAAGTGAAAAGCCCGATAGGGATTCCAAAGGGGATTATTCGGTCCCCTCTCTATAGCCGTAAGACTCGAGCAAGAAGCTCTCGTCTAACGGCTATAGGCCTTTGGCCTCCGGAGGCGAAATCTCCTATCAAAAGCGCGAAGCGCATCAAATCAATTACTGATGTTCGCGAGTCTGGTTAAAATTGATCTTGGGCCATTCCTCTTCAGCCTGCTGCAAACGCCATTGGCTGGGAGCGAGGAAGGTCAGGTTGTCGTCACCGTCAAGGGCCACGAAACGGGGATAGCGTTTTTTGATCCCGTCAATTTCTTTCTGCTCATCACTGCCGATCCAGCGGGCGGTGTGGTATTCCACCGGCTCGTAGAGAGCGGCAACGCCGTACTCGTCCTTGAGACGGGACATGATCACGTCGAACTGGAGCAGACCTACTGCACCGAGAATCTTGTCGTTGTTGCCCAGCGGTTTGAAGAGCTGCACCGCACCTTCTTCAGCCAGCTGGTGCAGACCTTTGTCGAGCTGCTTGCTCTTGAGCGGGTCCTTGAGGATAACGCGGCGGAAATGTTCTGGTGCGAAGTTGGGGATACCGGTGAATTTGAGTTCTTCCTTGGTCCCGGTAAAAGTGTCGCCGATCTTGATGGTTCCGTGGTTGTGGACACCGATGATGTCACCGGGAAAAGCCTCTTCAACGCCAGTTCTGTCCTGAGCCATGAAGATGGTGGCGTTGGCGATCTGCACTTCTTTGCCGATGCGGTGGTGGCGGACCTTCATGCCGCGCTTGAATTTACCGGAACAAATGCGCATGAAAGCGATGCGGTCACGGTGTGCGGGGTCCATGTTGGCCTGAATCTTAAAGGCCACAGCAGAAAAATCGGACTCAAAGGGAGATACTTCGCGGGTTGTGGTGGCACGCGGCTTAGGGTGCGGAGCCAGTTCCACAAAGGAATCCAGCATTTCCTGAACACCGAAGTTGTTGATGGCACTGCCGAAAAATACCGGAGTCTGCTTACCCGCCAGATAACGTTCCTTGTCAAAGGGGTAACCTGCGCCTTCGAGCAGCTCCAGTTCTTCGCGGAGGGAATCCGCCTGATCACCGAGCAGTTCGTCAAGGCGGGGGTCGGAAAGGTCCTTGATGACTTCACCCTTCTGGATGCCGCCGCCGTGAATGGCGGAGAAAAGATGCAGCTCGCCCTTGTGGATGTTGTAGGTGCCCTTGAAGTCGGAACCCATGCCGATGGGCCAGCTAAGGGGCGCGCATTCGATGTTCAGGGTTTCTTCAATGTCCTGCAGGAGATCGAAGGGATCGATACCTTCGCGGTCCAGCTTGTTGATGAAGGTGATGATGGGGGTGTCGCGCATACGGCAGACTTCCATCAGCTTCTTGGTCTGAACCTCAACACCCTTGGCGCAGTCGATGACCATGAGCGCGGAGTCTACTGCGGTGAGCACGCGGTAGGTGTCTTCGGAAAAGTCTTGGTGACCGGGGGTGTCCAGCAGGTTGACCTCGTAGTCGTGGTAGTTGAACTTCATGACCGAGGTGGTTACGGAAATACCACGCTCCTGTTCCATGGCCATCCAGTCGGAGGTGGCATGGCGGGCGGCTTTACGGGATTTAACGGTTCCGGCCATCTGGATCGCTCCACCGTAGAGGAGCAGTTTTTCAGTCAGAGTGGTCTTACCGGCGTCCGGGTGACTGATAATGCCGAAGGTCCGGCGACGTTCTACTTCTTTCTTGATATTGGGATCTATATTCTGGGACATGATTGTTCCTGTGCGTTGATGATATTTTGATCGTGGCGGTGAACTCTGGTAAAGGCGTTTTGCCATTAGTTATAGATGCGTTCACCGCAAGTGCTGGGTTGTCCGTATCAGGATTAGCGCAAAGGTCAAGTCTTAGATTGCTCCAATTCAGTGGTAATAGATTGTAAAAAGCTGTAGAATTAAGCTTCATCAGCAGTACAAAAATCAAGGCGGGTACAGATAATGATCAAAAAAGCCAGCTTGCGTTTATTACAGCGCCCAGCAATGGAAGAGACTGTTTTGCCGGGAGAAATTTATCGCCGGACCTCACTTAATGAGGATCTTGCCGAAGCCGGTAATCCCGAGGTTGAACTGGATGGGCCGTTGCTGCTGAACATTATGGTGAAATTTTTTCATGCCTATGTTTATCCCGGCTCCCACGAGCAGGTTTTAAAGCTCGAAGATGTGTCGTTGCTCTTCGACCGTTTCGTGCACCGCAGGCTGGGCAGTGACGTGCTGGAAAATTGCCTTGAGCTGCGCAAACAGCTTTTGTCCTACGGATTTGCCCTGTGCATGCTGGCTGACCTGCCCAAGAGTGTGCACATCTTTAAGGCCATAGCAGAGGCAAAGCCAAAGCTGGATGACGAGCCCTTTACCGGACTGGATATAGGGTCCGGCACTGGTATCCTCATGCTGGCTATGGACGTGCAGGCCAAGCGCAATGGTTTTGAAAGCTCCTCGCTGGTAGGCATAGAGCGCAATCAGATTGTTGCCGAGCGGACCAATGAGGTGCTGGGAACTATGGGGCTTGGTAATGTCCTTGTGGCCGATGCTAAAAAAGTGGATACATACGGATTTTTGGAAGAAAGAAAACTGCATTTTGTCTGCAATGAAACACTTCCCGGTGCCGGACGCAGTTTGTGGAAGGAAGATTTTATTTTTATCAGCAAAACCCTTTTTGATGGTTTGGAAGCGCATACCGCCCACGCAGGATTTTTTCCCGAAGCAGTGCTGGTGGGCCGTTCTCCTGAAGAGATGCTTACCGTACTGGACCGTTCTTCCGGATTTCAGCTCAGAGATGAAAAATATCCCCTCCGGCTTATGAAGCCATACGGCATCAGTCTGTCCGGCGAAATGACTGGTCTTGAGAATGTTGGGCAGGCTTATGAGGCCTTGATTCCGTCTCGCTGGCGGACGGTTCTGACCCGCCGCTGGTAGTGTTATTCCGAGACCGGACCAAGGTATTCCGCCAGAACCCGGAGCAGTTTTTTCTTTTTTACCGGTTTGGCCATGTGCGCTGTACAACCGGAAGCAAGAGCCCGTTGCTCATCATCTTGAAAAGCGTTGGCGGTCAGGGCCATTATCGGAGTCGGCTTGAGTCCGTTTTCCTCTTCGTATCTCCTAATGGCTTTTGTTGCTTCGTAGCCGTCCATGATCGGCATCTGAATGTCCATGAGTACTATTCCGTATTCACCCTGTTTGAATTGATCCAGTCCTTCCTGTCCATTTTCCGCATAGGTTATTTTATATGGCTTTTCCTTGAGGAAAAGGTCGATGACCATGCGGTTGTCTTCTGAATCCTCGACCAGCAGAATGGATAAATTGTCGTTTGCTTTTTCTTCTGGGATTTCAGTTTGTTCAATTGCTTCGACCTGTTCGATGTCCAGTGCTGAACTGTCATCTTCTGCTTCAGCTGGAAGCTCACAGGTGTACGCATAGCGAATGTCTTCCACGATTGCTTGCGGATGAACGGGGCGGTGTACATATGTAGCACAGAGCTGCTTGGCCCGTGCAGTTGCTCTCGGCTGGGGCTTTGCCTCCATGATCATCATCAGCTTCCAGCCTTGGCAGGGACCGTGTTTTAGCTTCTTTAAAATCTCAAAGCGGTCATCCTCTCCTTCCGGATTACCAACCAGCAGGACTTTGTTTTCGTATGGTGAATAGGATATTTCCGTTGCATAGGCCGAGGATTCTCCCAGGCTTTCCGCAGAATATACCTTTGCACCGAGATCAGTAAGACTGTGGCTGAGGTAGTCACGGCATATACATTCCCGCTCTACAAGGAGTATTGCACAGTTCCCCAGTGGAGGAGAGAACTCCGGCTGCATGGGAAATTCAGCGTTGATGGTGAAGGCGAAAGCAGCTCCGTCACCTTCTGTGCTGGAAACGAAAATGCCCCCTTGCATGCTTTCCACCATGCGGCTGCAAATGGAAAGCCCCAGTCCGGTCCCACCATAGTTACGGGTTGTAGATGAATCTGCTTGCGAAAAAGTGTCGAAAATCGAATTCATTTTTTCTACGGGGATACCTACTCCTGTATCTTTTACAATGAAACGCAGGTAGCCGATTTCAGTTAAGCCAGCCTCGAAGGTTATGGTCCCTTTTTCTGTAAATTTAAGTGAATTACCAACCAGATTTACGATTATCTGGCGCAAGCGGGTCGGGTCTCCAGTGATTATTCGCGGAACTTCCGGGTCAATATACCAGCAGAAATCAACGCCTTTGATCTGGGCTCTGAGCGCGAAAATGGAACCGATTTCTTCAAACAATTCTTCAAGGTTGAAGTCGATCTTTTCGAGGTCGATCTGTCCGGCTTCAATTTTAGAGAGGTCGAGGATGTCGTTAATCAGCAGGAGCAGGTTTTCTCCGGCATTTTTAAATATTTTTACGTAGTTGCGCTGAATTTTGCTCAGTCGTGATTCCCAGAGCAGATCAGCCATGCCCAGGATTGCGTTCATGGGGGTCCTGATTTCATGGGACATGCTGGCCAGAAAATCACTTTTGGCTTTGTTGGCGGCATTTGCAGCGACTTTTTCTTTTTCGAATTCCTGGGCCTTTCTTTTTTCAGTAATGTCTTCAAGAACGCCTTCAAGGCAATTGTTCTTATTGCCGTCCTGTTCCATCGAGACGGTCATGTTAACCCAGATCGGTGTCCCGTCCTGTTTGCGCATTTTAATTTCCCGGTCACGAACGATGCCACCCTCAAGAAGTTCGTTGAGAATTTCCTGATGCATATCAGGCACAATATATAGTGTTCTGACCTGAGTCTTGCGGAATTCGTTCCAGCCCCGGTATCCGAACATTTCGGCAAGAGCCCTGTTCGCTTTGAGCAGGAGTCCGTCAACCTCAGCTTCTGCCCTGAAAACACCTACGTTGATACTTTCAAGCAGGGTGCGGTGTTGGGTTTCCGAATCGCGAAGGTCGGAATAGAGCCGGGCATTCTGGATCGAGATAGCTGCCTGTGAACACAGCAGATTGAGCACTTCCAGCCGATCATCAGTGAATACTCCGGGGCTGAGGTTGTTTTCAAGGTAGAGAACGCCACGCATAAGCTGCTGGTTGATAACCGGCATGGCCAGAATGGATTTCGGCTTTGTCCTGATGATGTAACTGTCAATGGAGAACGGCCCCTGTGTTCCGGCATCGCGCAGGACAATATTGTCTTTGGAACGCAGCACATAATTTACAATGCTTTTGCAATAAAGCTCCTGCTCCGGATCAGGGTTGGGCTTGGTAGTGATTCCGTGCTCTGAAACAAAGGCATGGGCTGTCAGCTCAAGGCTGTTTTTATTGTTGAGTAGCAGGGTGGCTTTTTGCGCTCCGGCGTTTTCGATTACGATGCGCATCAATTTGTCCAGCAGCCGGTTGAGGACTATTTCGCCGGAAATAGCTTGAGAAGCCTTAACAACCGCGGAAATATCCAGGGAACTGCTGCCCTTGTCGCCTGCTGCATTGCCGGTTGAAAACCCAGCCTCGGTAGCATTACGCAATTGCGGGTATTCGTTGAGCAGACGTTGAACTTTAGCAGACGCACCCCATTCTTCGTAGTAGTGGCAGGCCTCGGCAAGTGTGGCTATGGCAGAGCGTTTTCCTCCGAGACTGAAATGGAATTTGCCGGTCAGTTCACATGCAAGTGCTGCAAAATTATTATATCCGGCATTGGCACTGAAGGTGATAGCCTCTTCGTACAAAGCCAATGCCTTGCTGTTGTTTTCTTTTATTCTAGCCAGTTCGGCGTTTCCGATTAGAACTAGGTGACGGAAGTTCTCAGGGCAGTTGCTTTCCCATTTTTCCAGTCGCGATAAAGAATGATTTATACGTTTCAGATACAGGTTTTGTGTTTTGGAGGACTCATCTTCAAAAAGAGCTGTCATGTTTATGATGGCCAGCAGGTGGAAGATCGCAACTGAATACATACCGAAAAGAGCTTCTTCCACATTGTCGTACAGGTTGTTGACGTATTCGATTGCTTTTGTGTGATATCCGAAAAAGGTAAGAGTTATCAGTTTGGAGATTGCAGTCCAGTTCTCTACAACCTCAGAACCGCTGCTTTTGGCTGTGCTGAGGAGATTGCCTTCACGGAAATTATCGTCATCCAGATATCCGGGGGTATAGGTCTTTCCTTCCATGCTTTTGCACATCTGCAGGGGAAGGGTGATTGCTCCTGAACTCAATGAATTTTTGTTTTTTTGCACGAAGTTCAAATAGCGTTCTGCAAGACTGTATACTTCCGCAATCGAATGTCCCTGCATGAACTTAAGTTGAACCGCGAAGTATCCGGCATAGCGGGCATAGGTGTTGTCGCCGTTCATGAGACCGTTGTGGAAAGCCTTGTCCAGGGTGTTCATGTTCTCCTGCAGAGGGACATGCCAGTGGTCATGGGTACCCCCGCGGAGTGTATTGATTTTTGTTTCCAGTTCCGTATTGCGGAATTTTTTATTCAACTCTACGGCAAGCCGCGTGAATTCCTTTGATTTTTTAAATGAAAAATTTTTCGAAGCTAAAAACATGGCGTAAAGCATGTATCCGAATGAGGAGTACGGCCCGTTACCGTTTTTTATGGAAAAACGGATCATCCGCAGGGCAATATAAAACACAAGATGCTTGTTGAACATGTATGCCGGGGCAATGGTGTGCATCAGCAGCCGCATAACTTCCAGATTATCAGTGGAGTCCATCTCCGGGAGGTTATACAATTGCAGGGTCTTTTTGTTGCCCAGAGCTGTTTTTGTTTTCAGCAGCTCTGTTGCGATGGAAAGCTTGCCCGGAAGATGGGGAATAATGATATCGTAATGTTCAAGTGTATCCAGTCCTATTTTTACTGCATCATGATATCTTCCCTGATCTGAAAACAACTGCATTCTGGACAGTTGTGCCCTTGTGGTATCCTTGCGGTTCTGTGAGTGCTCAATCATGGTTTTGAACACATTCTCAGCCTGTTTTCCTGATCCATCCAGAAATTCGCACTCATACCAATCCAGATGTAGATCAAAGCTTGCCCTGTAGCTTGTTTCCCAGCCATCACTTCCCATGAGTCGGGCTGCAGTGGAAAGGTAACGGGCGGCAGTTTCAAAAGCGGAACTTCGTTTGGCTTTACGGCCGGCCTTTATGAACACATGTGAAATTTCTTTTCTTTCCTGAGGATCTGTAATCGCACTGATGCAGAGGCTGTACTGGGCGGCAATTTCAAAATTGGCTTCATCTATTTCGTCGGGGGAATAGATGGTGAGCATGGCTCTGCCGATATTCAAGTGCAGTTCTGTCTTTTCTGCCGCATCGAGCATGGAGTATGCTGCCTGTTGGACTCGGTCATGCATAAAAGAAAGATAGTATGGCCCGGATTGGGGATTGAAACCGGCAATGGAAGTGACTCCCTCATCAGAGATGATCAACCCTTCATGCAGGGCCATGTTCAGGTAGTCCAGGGTGAGCTGTTCCGGAAACTCCATGAGTTCCGTAAGAATTCGCAGGTCGAATTTACAACCGATCCCTGAGGCGGTCTTAAGGATTTCCTGCCCTTCGTGGGGCTGGGTCAGAATTTTTTCCGCCATCAATTCCACAAGGTTTCCGTCCATGGAAATATTGCGGATGGCCTTTAGGTCCCATTCCCAGCGGGTTTTGTCGTTATCGAAAGATATGAGCTCTGCGCGGTACATGTTGAGCAGGTATTCGCGGACGAAGAGGGGATTTCCGCCGGTCCTGCTGTAGACCATGCGGGCCAGATCTTCAGTCCGTTTGCGGTCGGTCCTTAAGGTTCTGCTGATGAAGCCGTGGACATGGTGCAGCTTCAGTCTGTTCAGTTTCAGGCTGCGCACTTTGGGACTTAGTTCTTCAATGTCTTCAATGCGGGATTTGACCCCTTCATTCATGGGCAGGTTGGTCCGGTATGCGCAGACGAGCATAAGGTGTGAGGTCTCCTGATCTTCAAGCAGGCGCTTCAAAAGTTGCAGGGTGGAGATGTCCGCCCATTGCAGATCGTCGAGGAAGAGGACCAGGGGTTTGTCTATGCTCGGAAAAACTTTGATAAAATTTTTGAATGCAAGGTTGAATCTGTTTCTTGATTCCGTGGGGCTTAACTCCACGGGAGTTTTCTGTTTTCCAATCAGGAGTTCCAGTTCGGGGAGAACTTCGCTTATCAGGCTGGCATTTTGCTCCAGAACACTTGTTATTCGGTGTTTCCAGGCGTTGATTATCGGGGTGGGGCTGGAAAGTCTTTTACGAAGCAGTTCCTGAAAAGCTTGAATCAGGGCGCTGTAGGGTCGATTACGGCGGAATTGATCAAATTTACCGGAGATGAATTCTCCATTTTCTTTATAGACTTGCTTGCTGAAAGAATTAATCAACGAGCTTTTGCCGGTCCCGGCTTCGCCGCTGATAAAAATCGTTTCGCAACTGCCGAGCATTACCTTGCTGAAAGCTGCCTTCAGTTCGGAAAGTTCATCTTTTCTACCGAACAGTTTGCGCGAGAGGGTGAATGTCTCGGATATATCCTGATTTCCCGGGGTGAATTTTTCAAAAATCTTTCCGCTTCCAATGAGGTTCAGGCATTTTTTCAGATCTTGCTTAATGCCATGGGCTGACTGATAGCGGTCTCCGGGATTCTTGGAGAGCAGTTTCATGATCACAGCCGACAGCGGAGAAGGGATCTCAGGATTGATGCTTTGCGGAGCAGGGGGTTCTTTAGCCAGATGGCAATGAATCAGTTCGAGGTCATCTTTAGTCTTAAAGGGCGTTTGGCCGGTGAAAAGTTCGAAAAGGGTAATGCCCAGTGAATAGAAGTCCGACCTTCTGTCCAGTTCTGTGCTGACCCTGCCGCTTTGTTCCGGCGAGATGTATGCGATGTTGTCCGGGGATATGATTTCTGCTGATGTTTGTGGAAATGAATCCGCAATGCGGGTGCTGTTTTGCAGGTTGGTCAGTAGTGCCTCACGGTAATCAGGAGCTATGGCAATGCTGTCCGGCCTGATGTTGCGGTGCAGGAAACCTTTGGTATGCACTAGGCTGATGGAGCTGGCTATACGCAGCGCAATCTGCAGTTTTTGGGCAAGGTCTGCATTGGAATTAGGGATTAGAGAACTGAGCAGGCTGTATCCCTTGTCTTCCAGAATAAGGGCCAGAGAGTTATCGGTCCGGTGCAGGGTTACTGCCGGGACGATGCCTGTGTTGCCGATTTCCTGAGATGTGGCGTATTCGTTTTTAAGACCTGTCAAAAGCCGGGGGGAAGGCAGTTCGGAGTTAGGGTATTTAATAAGGACCGGAAGATCGTCATACCCTCTGACTGCCCTGCAAAGAATCATGTCATTCCCTTCATACAAAGGGGTAACATTTTCATATCCGGCAAGATTGATCATCGTCGAAACACTCCCATGGCATCAGTTGGATATTCCGGCAAGCACTGAGAATATAAGTATATTAGATTTTGGCTGTTTTCCTCTTGAATTCCTCTCGGCAGCACCGTGGTAAGGGGCTGGTTATATTGATAACATTATTGGTGGAATATGTCATGGTTGGATTTTAAAAAGTAGGCAGGTCCTGCTTTTTAGGAAATATGGGCACTAAGCATGAGCAGGCCGAAACAGACGATAACTGTAGCGCCGAGCAGGGAGATGATTGAATAGGCGAGGCGCATTTTATGGGCGAAGGGGTTGCTGTCTATGGCGTTGCGGGCTTTTGCTGCAACAAGGGCAAAGGCGGAGGTGGTTACGGCCATACCTGTGGCCAGAAAGACCATGGCTGCAAGTCCTGCTGTAAGTATGCCAGTGGAGAGGGTGTATACCAGAATAATGGCTGCTCCCGGGCAGGGGACAATACCGGTAACAAAGGCTACAGTTGCAATCTCTTTCAGTGATCCGCGGCTTTGGATTTCGCATTCTTCGCGGTCATTTTTCTTGAAGGAACGCAGGGCTTCAATGATCAGCCAGAAACCGATCAGGGCGACCAGCCCGTAGCTGGCGGTCTGCAAATGGCGGTTGAAATTTTCAAATCCGGACATGCCTTTATCAAGGAACAGGTAGGCAAGGCAGACTGCTGCGGTTGCCGAACCTACATGTACAAGAGTTATAACCCATGACATGAATGAGGCTGCGAACATGGTCCCGCCTCGTGAAATGAAGTAGGCGCATACCACGGATTTACCATGTCCCGGACCTACTGCATGGACGATTCCATACATGAACGCAAAAGCGAGGAACATCCAGAACGACTTACCGAATGGTTCTTTTTTTATGTCTCGTGCAAACCCGGTCAATTTAGCCCTGATTTCTTTTTGCAGCAGGGTAACTTTGAACATAACTTTGCTGTATATCCCTCCGGTCCAGTCCTTCTGGACAGCCTGTTTTGCGGGAGCAGGGACTGATGTTCCGAACGGAGACGGAGCAGGAGCTGCTGTACCGAATGGGGATGATGTCGGTTGAGGTGCTTTTTCCGGTTGGCTGGCTTCCTGCTTTTTGGGAGCAAGAAAAGGATTGTTTGCCTGTGCTTTGGATTCTGTAGCGGAGAAAACGAAAGCGAGAGTAAAAGTCAATATCAGAGTGAGCAGGATGTTTGTGTTCTTCATAATTTCTCTATTTGGGCAGCATGGTCAGTACTGCTGCTTCCGGGACTATCTGGTCGTAAAAATAGGCCATTTCCGCAACCGGTTCCAAATCCAGGTTGGTATTGAATTTTCCGCTTAAGCCCAGCACCTTGTTCTGAGGGTCCATTTGGACTGCAGTGTAAAAACTTTCATCATAAATGGCGACCATAACCACATGTTTGGCACCGTCAGTTATATTGAGGGGTATAAAGAATTCGTAGACAAGGGTGCCCTCTTCAATGGAAGGTTTGAATTGTACGGCTTCCACCGGTTTGTGCTCATTGCCGTCCACAAGGATGCGCGTGAAGTAGTTAAAGTTCTTCAAGTTCACGAACGCGCCTTGCTCAAGTGCAGTTGCTTCGTCCGGGGTAAGTTTATTGTCGTGGTTTTTGTCGAAATCTCCAAGGATCATGGCCGCGAACATCTCATCGAACCACCATTTCTGGCGCACCCCGGCAAGACCGTTGCCGTCGAATTCAAAAGTCAGCGAACAGTCCACAAAGACATGCGGATGGGCGGATGCTTTTGTGGGACCGAGCAGGCAAAGCAGCATTGCACCCAGCAGGAGAAATATAACTGAAGTTTGTTTCATGCAGGCAAGATGGAGGATCATGGCAGATGTGTCAAGCTACGAACAAAAAAGCCGCGTAACCTAAAGGCTGCGCGGCTTTTTTGTGTAGAAATATGAGGACTAATCCCGAGCCCTGATGCTACGGACCACAAAGTCGGTGGTTTCTTCGTAGAGGTTGGGCAGGTCGTAGGGAGAAAGGAATCTGGTCCTGACCGTACCGACAATGTTGGAGTAAACAATGGTGGTGGTGTCATCCACCGAAAGGCTGCGGATGGAGCCGTCTTCAATGCCGCGTTCCACAGATTCGCGAATGACATTCAAGAGCTGTTGGAATTTAACGGCAATGCGGGTCCGGTCCAGTTCGATCTGGACATCGGAAAACGGAGAGCAGCGCAGCAGTACCGGAAAGGTATTGCGGTGTTGCAGGGTGTAACTCAGGTAGCTGCGCATGAAGGTCTGGATTCCGTCCAGTCCGTTTTCAGCTTTGCGCGTTTCCGTGCTCAAATATTCTGTAAGGTCTTCAACAATGGATACCCCGGCCGTGATGAAGAGTTCCTCTTTTGATCCGAAATAGTGGGAGACAAGTCCAAATGCTACTCCCGCCCGTTCGGAGATCATCTTCACTGTTGTTCCGGCATAGCCGTAGCGCCCGAATATCTCCTGAGCTGCATATAGGATTGCATCTTTTTTATTTTTACCTTTCATGGCCCCCTCGCTGGCACGTTAAAGGTTCACGGTCAGGCTTAACCTTGGAATGGACCGGATAAAGTCTGCCGTCATATGGTTGCTCGCTTGCGGTTTTATAGGCCGGATTGATTGTCCGGTCAAATAGGGGGTAGGCATTTTCTTAACAGCCTGACGGGGGCGGACGTGAGTTAGGTAACTCAGGTCCGCCCTGTTTTGTATCCATTGTTTTTGAAGCTGGGATTATGCCCATGAATCAAGGGATTTCGGGCATTTTTGGTTAACTTAAACAATGGAGAATTTATGAGTATCAGGAATGATTTTAAGTTGAGGCCCAAAAAACGGGATGATCTAAGCCTTGCTCTGCGCATGTATGGCGAAAATGAGTCACCGGAAATGCAGATTGAAAATCTGTGGGAAATCTACTCCCCGTCTACAGGAATGGGGCTCGTCGAGCCGTGTCCTGATTTTTCGGAATTTTCACGTGGTGACCGCATGTACCCTTCCATGATGAAGCCGGAGGTCAAGGCTCGCTGGGAGCAGAAGAATAAGGAATGGAAGATTGAAAAGGAACGTTACGCATGGCGTAAACGTCTGGCCCAGATGCGTTTCATACGCGAGAACCCTGACCTGCCGCTAGCGCAGGATTTGGCCCTGACTGAATACGGCAAGGCCCTTATTGAAGAGTTTTCCTCTAAACAACCGCAAACAGGCACTGGCGAAAATCTGTACGATGAATTCGAGCGCGACAGCGTGGAATTCGACCCCGAAGATCCGATCAGGGTAACCCCCTTCGTAATTCCCGGAGCGGAAGAACCTTTCTCCGTTCTGGCGACCGGGCGCGATGGAGACGGGCGTATTGTGGAAAAGCTCTGTTCCCTTGAACCCAAGGACCACCATGTTCAATATGAATATGACGCAGGCGGCAGGCTTTGTGCGGTCTGGAAAGAAGAGCGGCTTATCGAGGAATATAAGTATGGCAAGCAGGGCGAACGCTATTTCGGTTCCACCCCGCAGACCGGGCAACACCGTTTCACTTACGGTCCGGGCCTGCGTCTGGAACGGTCCGGGGAAGTGAAATATTCTTACGATGGCGAGGGGCGTCTGGTCATGAAGCAGGACGGTTTGGAGGTCACAACCTATGAATACCACCATTCTGGACAGCTGGAGCAGGTCAATCTGCCAGATGGTCGCCGCGTTTCATACACCATTGACCCTGAGGGCAAACGCACATCTAAATCCGTCAACGGTAAAACCGTAGAAGAATACCTCTGGCATAGTTTCACTACGCTGGCAGTTATCAGCGATGAACATGGCAACCGCACGGACTTTGCTTACGACGAGGAAGGCGATCCTGTTGTAATGCGTTGCAATGATGAAGTCTATTTTCTAGCTTCCGATCAGGTCGGAACAATTTATATGGTTGCTAATAAAGAAGGTCATGAGGTAAAGCGGATTATTCGCGATTCGTTCGGGAATCTGATTGTCGATACCAATGAACATATGAATATTCCTGTTGGTTTTGCCGGCGGTCTCTATGACCGGGACACAGGTCTAGTACATTTCGGTTTCCGTGAATACGATCCCTCCAGCGGCAGGTTCATCACACCAGATCCGCTGGGCCTTGAAGGCGGCGATGTGGATGTTTACGGCTATTGCCATGATGATCCGGTTAATTTTGTGGATCGAGGTAGAAGTAAGAAGGATAGTGAGAAAAAAGAAGTAAAGTTTATGGACGACTTGAGGTAACTATGGCAGCCCCGGTGCGTTTGTGCCGGGGCTGCTTTTTTAATGTATAGTTCTCCACTTGCCTGTAAAATCCCTAACTGCTAGCTTCCTCAAGAATACCACCAAAAAGGAGCCACCCCCATGGACCCATCCACCCTCAATATAATCCTCACTGCAATCATCATCCTCGGCGCAACTGTGCTTCCTTTCATCTTGGGCACAAGACTGCGCCGCTCCAAGCCGAATGTGCTCTGGATTGGATTCCGTGGTTCTTGATTGTACTCGGGGTCTGTGTCGGCGCGCAACAGTTCCTGTCAGCGGAGATGGCTATGGTTGCCATGGTGGTAGTCTCGCCGCTGGTCATGTTTTTCAGGATGAAGAAGTAGCTGAACTACTCCTGCGGTTCCCGGCAGGGGCAGAGTAATCCGCGCAGCATATCCTGCATGGCTGCCTCCATGCGTTCACAGCCGACCTCGTCTTGCAGGCTGACCCCGCCGAAGTGTTTGGTGTTCAAGGAGCGGATGGAGAGATAGGATATGGCTCCGCCCAATATTGCTACCGCGGCTGCAAGGTCCACATCATCGGGTACATCCGGGGTCATGTGTTCGAAAAATTCCAGCGCGGTACGTACCCGCACATCTTCCAGTAAATCAGAGAGCGGGGTCCGCTCCAGCATTTCCCAAGCCAGCAGACGCAGGGTGTCCGGCCTTGTTTCCAAGGTCCGGCGCAGAGCGGTGAAAAATGCTGCAACCTGCTTTTCCGGCTCTATTTCCGGGAATTCCGGCGGCGCATTGGACAGCAATTCTTCGGTGGTCGGCCAGTAAATACCGGATACCGCTAACTCACTCATTAAATTTTCCAAGCCATTGAAATAGCTGTAGAGGGTCTTGCGGGTTACCCCGGCCTTAAGTGTAATTTCATCCACATCAAGATTGTTGAATCCGGTCTTTGCCGCACATTTGTAGGCGGCATGCAGGATTTTACGGCGTGTTGCGGTCAGGGTGTTGATGGGTACTACTTTTAAAGTCATAGCGGTGGCCTTTTGAGTGAAGGGTGTTGTTTGTATTTGTAATTATACCATATTTTAAAAAGTAACTCTCACTTGATTTTAGTCAAGGAGTCCGGGAATGTAGAGTGTTACTTTTGTTTTTCTCCATTTTAGCACATAATGCATAAACTTAAATTTGCAGCAAACTTACGGAGAATATTAATGGGTTCGAGAATTCTTGTAATTAATCCCGGATCAACATCAACCAAAGTGGCGATCTTCAACGAAGGTAAGATAGATTTTGACGCTGAAGTGAGCCATCCCCGTGAAAGAATAGATAAGTTTTCCACTGTAATGGAACAAAAAGATTTTCGCAGTGCAGCTGTTATGGCACTTATTAAAGATGAGCATGAAAAAGGAACACCGGATATGGTTGTGGGGCGCGGCGGTTTGCTTAAGCCCATCCCCGGCGGACCTTATTCCATAAGTGATGAGATGATTTCAGATTTGGAAAGCGGGCGCTACGGTGTCCATCCCTGCAATCTCGGGGCGATGCTTGCCCGTGAATTTGCAGAGCAATGGGGCGTGCCGTCCATGATCATGGACCCAGTGGTCACCGATGAAATGGACCCTGTTGCCAAGGTTACCGGGTTGCCGGAGATCAAGCGGCGCAGCGTTTTTCATGCTTTGAGCCAGCGCGGGGTTGCCCGCAGCGTGGCCGCTGAAATGGGATTGGAATACGAGCAGGCTAAGTTCATTGTCGGGCACATGGGCGGCGGGGTGTCCATCGGCGCCCACAGATACGGCAAGGTGGTCGATGTAATCAACGCCCTTGACGGTGAAGGCCCTTTTAGTCCTGAGCGTTCCGGGACATTGCCTATTCTTCCTGTGCTCAATCTTGTGGAATCAGGGCAATATTCTTTTGATGAAATGCGTAAGGTTATCACCTCCAGATCAGGCGTTTTAGGATTGCTGGGAACTAATGATATGCGCGAGGTGCAGGCCCGCATGGAAGACGGAGATGATGAAGCTCGTTTGGTGCTGGATGCTCTCGTTTACAATGCTTCCAAACATATTTGCTCCTTTATCCCGGCTCTGATGAAGGATGATCCGCAAAAGCGCCCCATTGATGCGATTATCCTTACCGGCGGTGTGGCCCGTAGTGAGTTGTTGGTCAAGGCTGTGGAGGAGGTGGTCGGATTCATTGCTCCGGTGAAAGTGGTTACCGGCCTTGAAGAAATGGAAGTTATGGGCCGGGGCGGTCTGGCGGTGTTGCGCGGTGAGCTGCAGCCGCAGGAATATAAGAGTTAATTTGATGCGCTTTGCGCGATTTGATGAAAAGAATTTGCCTCCGGCGGCTTAAAACCTTTGAAAAGGGTTTAAGAATCCCAAACTTTTTTAATAGGGCTTCGCCGTTTTATATCGTAAAGTGTGCGGTTTTTTGTGGATGAAATTTGGGGGAATTCCAGTTCCCCCTCTTGTCATTTAAAGATTACAACCTAATATCTACGGTGAAAGCACAAAAAACTTGCTAAGCATGGGGCTTGAGCGTAGAATAAATCATACCAAAATGGTATGAAATTTTGCTGAAAATAGAAGGCAGGCCGTTTTTCTTTCGAAAAAATTCGTAAGAGGGTATGCTTAAAATATTTCTTATAAACCTGATTCACGCAATTGATATGCGGAGGATAATATGTGGGAATATACTAGTAAGGTTCAGGAACACTTTCTCAACCCCAAGAATGTCGGGGTAATTGAAGACGCAGATGCCATCGGCGAAGTCGGTTCTCTATCCTGTGGTGATGCCTTGAGGTTGTTTCTTAAAATTGATGAAGACGAGCGCATTACTGATGCCAAGTTTCAGACCTTCGGCTGCGCCAGCGCCATTGCTTCCAGCTCCGTGCTCACTGAGCTGATCAAGGGCATGACTCTTGATGAAGCTGCCAAGGTCAGCAACAAGGATATTGCTGAGGCCCTTGGCGGATTGCCCAAGGAAAAGATGCACTGTTCAGTCATGGGACAGGAAGCCCTTGAAGATGCAATCCGTAAGTATCGCGGCCTCGAAGCTGCCCCCGCACCTGAAGGTGAGATTGTCTGTAAGTGCTTCGGCGTGACTGACCTTCAGATCATTCGTGCCGTTAAGGAAAACAAGCTGACCACCCTTGAAGAAGTAACCAACTTCACCAAGGCCGGTGGCGGTTGTGAGGACTGTCATGGTCGCATTAACGAGATCATTACCGAAGTCCTGACCGGTGAAGCAGCAAAGCCTGCCCCGGAGCCGGAAAAGCCGGCCAAGCTGACCAACATTAAGCGTTTTCAGCTGGTAACCAAGGTTATCGATGAAGAGATTCGTCCGGCCCTGAACAAGGATGGCGGCGACATTGAACTTATCGATATTGACGGTCACGAAGTAATCGTTTCCCTGCGCGGAGCCTGCGTAGGCTGTCCTTCCAGCGGGCGCACTCTCAAGGATTTTGTTGAGCGCCGGCTCAAGGAAACTGTGGAACCTGAAATCAGCGTGCGGGAGGGCTAATCATGTCAGCATATCTCGATAACAACGCTACTACCATGGTCGCACCTGAAGTTCGTGAAGCAATTCTGCCTCTGCTCGGTGATGAATTCGGTAACCCCTCATCCATGCACCGTCTCGGCGGTCAGTCCGGCATGCTCATGGAGCAGGCCCGTCAGAAAATTGCTGCCGGGTTGAATTGCGACCCCAGTGAAATCATTTTCACCTCCTGTGGAACCGAGGGCGACAATACCGCCATTTTTTCCGCTCTCGAAGCTCAGCCTGAAAAACGTCACATCATCACCACCCGTATAGAGCATCCGGCGGTACTCAATGTCGCCAAGCATTATGAGCGCAAGGGGTACGACGTGACCTACCTGTCCGTTGATTCCAAGGGCAAGTTCGATATGGATCAGTACCGCACTGCTTTTCGTCCCGACACCGCCCTTGTCTCGGTTATGTATGCCAACAATGAATCCGGTGTAATTTCGCCCATTCAGGAAATGGCTGAAATCGCTAAGAAGCACGGTGTGCTTTTCCATACAGATGCTGTGCAGGCTGTGGGTAAGATTGCCATTGACCTCCAGACTCTGCCCGTGGATTACCTAGTCCTTTCCGGACACAAGATTCACGCCCCCAAGGGAATCGGTGCCCTGTTCGTGCGCAAGAATGCCCCCTTCCGTCCCTTCATGCTCGGTGGTCATCAGGAACACGGCAGGCGCGGTGGAACTGAGAATATTCCAGGTATTGTAGGGCTCGGCGTAGCCATGGAGCTTGCAGTCAAGCACATTGACGATGAGAACACCCGTGTGCGGGCCATGCGTGATCGCCTTGAAAAAGGGCTTATGGCTGCTATTCCCGATGCCATCATCAATGGTGATCGGGAAATGAGACTGCCCAACACCCTGTCCATCGCTTTCAAATATATTGAAGGTGAGGCCATGCTGCTCATGCTCGACCAGTTCGGCATTGCCGCAAGCTCCGGTTCTGCATGTACTTCCGGTTCCCTTGAACCGTCACACGTGCTTCGGGCCATGGGTGTGCCTTTTACTTTTGCCCACGGTTCGCTTCGTTTCTCCCTGTCCACCTACAACACCGATGAAGATATCGATCTGGTGCTTAAGGAACTGCCGCCCATCATCAGCAGATTGCGTGAGATGTCTCCCTTCCGTCGCGGTGATGAAGGCCTGGATTGGGTAGACGATCACGATCATTAAGATTCAATGGGTGAAATTTTATATATTTTAAAATTTCACCCATATTTTTGCTTTTTGCATTGAATTAAGGCAGGGATTTAGAAACAAGTGAGTTTAACATGAATATTCATGATTC
This sequence comes from Maridesulfovibrio sp., assembly GCF_965230075.1. Lineage (GTDB taxonomy): Bacteria > Desulfobacterota > Desulfovibrionia > Desulfovibrionales > Desulfovibrionaceae > Maridesulfovibrio. Next base: position 4,616,899 of record NZ_OZ245945.1, read on the forward strand.
CATGATTTCTTTAGTGGGCAACACTCCTTTAGTCAGGTTGAATAAAGTTACTGAAGGCTGCACTGCCCAAGTTGTTGCCAAGCTGGAGTTTTTTAACCCCTGTTCATCAGTTAAAGACCGTATCGGCGTTTCCATGATTGAGGAAGCCGAAAAGCGTGGTGTGCTCAAGCCGGGTGCTACTGTGGTGGAACCGACGAGTGGTAATACCGGTATCGGGCTGGCTTTTGTCTGCGCGGTCAAAGGGTATAAGCTGATTTTGACCATGCCGGAGTCCATGAGTCAGGAACGCAAGGACCTGCTTAAAGGTTTCGGTGCTGAACTGGTACTGACCCCGGCGGCACAGGGCATGACCGGAGCAGTGAACAAAGCTAAGGAAATTGCCGAGGCCGACCCCAATGCATTCCTGCCTTTGCAGTTCGATAACCCGGACAATCCGTTGGCCCACCGTAATAAAACCGTCAATGAAATCTGGGAAGATACTGACGGCAATATTGATATTTTTGTGGCTGGAGTCGGTACTGGTGGCACCATCACTGGAGTCGGCGCTGAGCTGAAGAAACGCAACCCGGCAATCAAGGTTGTTGCGGTTGAACCGGAAAAATCCCCGGTCCTGTCCGGCGGCGGACCATCCCCGCACGGTATTCAGGGCATCGGGGCCGGGTTTGTTCCTGAGGTCTTGCAGGCTGATATAGTTGACGAGATAGTTAAGGTTGCGGATGAGGATGCCATTGCCATGTCCCGCAGACTTATTCAGGAAGAAGGAATTTTATGCGGTATCTCAGCCGGGGCAGCGGCCCATGCGGCTGTGGAGATCGCAAAACTTGAAGAAAACAAGGACAAGCTGGTGCTCTTTGTGGTTCCCGATACTGGGGAGCGTTACTTAAGCACCGCCTTGTTCAAGGACTGAGGTTTAGAAAATGGTTAGTAAGATCGGCGGCTCCGTGCTGACGAAGGTTGTGGACGCCTTGTGCGAGGAAGAGTCATATCAGACTGTGTATCACATGCCTGAACATGACCGTCCAATGCCTTCTGTTACTGCTCTGGGCGAGTTTGTGGAAAGGCTGCGGGCGGTTCTGTTTCCCGGTTATTTCGGGGATTCCGAAATCCGTCCCGAGACCATGCGCTATCACATCGGGGGCAACCTTGATGTGGCATACAGGATTCTGGAAGAACAGATTCTGCGCGGACATTGTTTTTTCTGCAAGGCCGATGAATTTAACTGTACCAGCTGTGAAGCAGATGCGCAGCGCATAGCTTCACAGTTTATGGAAAAGTTGCCGGAAATTCGCCGTCTGCTCGCTACTGACGTGCAGGCCGCTTACGTGGGTGACCCTGCGTCCAAGAGTCCCGGCGAGACTATTTTCTGCTACCCCAGCATCATCGCTATGACCCACCATCGTATCGCCCATGAGCTGTACAAGCTGGAGGTGGACCTCATTCCGCGCATCATCGGTGAGATGGCCCATTCCAAAACCGGGATCGATATCCATCCCGGTGCGCAGGTGGGCGAGCACTTTTTCATCGACCACGGCACAGGTACCGTTATCGGTGAAACCTGCATCATTGGTCGCAACGTACGTCTCTATCAGGGCGTAACCTTGGGAGCTAAGAGCTTCCCATCAGATGATTCCGGTCAGTTGATCAAAGGCATTCCTCGTCATCCCATTGTGGAAGATGACGTCATCGTCTACTCCGGGGCCACTATCCTCGGTCGAGTTACCATCGGTGAAGGTTCGGTCATCGGCGGTAACGTCTGGGTGACCCGCTCAGTCGATGCCGGTGAGAGATTGCTGCAAAGATAATTAAAAAGGCCCGCTCAAGCGGGCCTTTTCTTTTATGATCTAATTCAAAATCATATCCATAATCTGCTCATCTTTGTTCTTCTTGGGTTTGGGTGGCGGCGGGGGAGTGTATTGCTGCTGATTACTTGCCGGCTGACTTGAAGGCTGCGAAGCTGAAGAGCTGGAAGAACTGGAGGAGGCTGAGCCTTTTCCGGCAAAGTAGAAGTCGCCGACCATGGAAGAGGATTCCCACGGGACCTGCTTTTTGCCTGTGTCTTTCATTACACCGCGGCGGACCTGTTTGAAGAATTTTTCAATGGTCACGCCTTTCCTGTTCATATTGCCGATCATGTGGGTTACGTAGGGACTGTTGCGGCCCTTGCCGTCATAGGCAACCTTGCCCGGAGAAGTGGCAAAGGCGATGAATGAGCCGGTGGGCGCGTCCATCTGAGCCAGACCGTTACGTGCAGAACGGAAGCTGCGTTTGAAGGGGTTGTTGCGGCAGGCATCGAGGATGACCACGTTCATACGGTTTCCGGCATCTTCCATTTTAGCCAGCACCTTTCCGGCATCGATTGCTTCATAAGGCACATCGGATTGTCCCTGAAGTTTCATGCCCAGCGGGCAGAGGTAGTTGATGCCGTTGACCTGCAGACCGTGACCGGAAAAATAAAACAATCCCACATCATAGTTTTTAAGCTGACTTCCGAATTTATCAATTGCCCGGCCTATGGCGTTCCGGTCCGCATTTTTCAGCACCATGACATCAAAGCCTACTCTTTTAAGTGCGCTGTTCATGGCGGCGACATCATTGACCGGATTCTTCAGCGGGCCGTTTTTATAAGCTGAGTTGCCGATAAGCAGCGCCAACCTTTTTTGAGCCAGACAATCATTAGCGGAAAGCAGCATGATTGACATTGCTGCCACAAAGAAAGCGCAGAGCAGCCGGAGTGAGATAGCTGTTTTCATTTAGGAACCCCCCTTCAAATTATGGTATCTACAACTGTTATACCACAACTTGATGGAAAGAAAAGATGAAAGCACTCCCGAAGAAAAGGGACATGAAGAAAATCCAGATCGGTTGCAGGAAAAAGCAGAGCAGGCCGACAATCTTTACCCAGCCGTGAACCCCTCCGGTATCGCGCATGATGATTGAGGCTCCGCCGACCGGGGCGGTGGATTTGATGGCTCCGATTTTGGCTGTGCTGTCTCGGTAGTAGAAAAAGTATGCACTCATGCCGTAGCCGATCTGGGCAATGAAATTTCCGAAGGGCAGAAATCCGATCAGGAAAGTTACTGCTGCCCAAAAGTACATTTTGCGGTACAGGAACCACCAGAACCCGAACAGAAATGCGGGCCAGTGCCATGTGACTGTAAAGCCGTCATGCAGTTGCTGGAATTTGGCAAAGTTGAAAAGATATTTTCCCGCATTGGGGCCGATGTATTCTTCGTAATCCTGTGAAGTGATCATTTCCATAATGTTTAATCTCCTGACCCCTTAATGCCGCAGCTTGAGCTGTTTAGCAATAAGGGCAATCTAAATGATTGTGCCGCAGTAAGGCTTTTTGACATTCATATGATAATAGACTAACGAAATTTGGTTCCACGCTCCGTGCCGGGGGCGGACTACAAATATCAGCATTCCCCGGAAATTCGCAAAGAGAAGAGAAATGGCAAAAATACAGAAAATCAAAGGCGTTGCAGACCTCTTTCCAGAGGATAGTGCAAGATATGCGTTCATGGAGAAGACCGCAAGGGATGTTTTCACCTCTTACGGTTTCGGCGAACTGAGGACTCCCATCCTTGAAAAGACCGAACTTTTCTGCCGCTCCATCGGTGAAGAAACCGATGTTGTGCAGAAAGAAATGTACACCTTCCCCGACCGTAAGAACCGTTCCCTGACCATGCGCCCCGAAGCAACCGCCGGGGTTGTTCGTGCTTACGTGGAAAACAAGATCTACCAGCCGGGCAAGGTCAGCAAATTTTTCACCTTCGGTCCCATGTTCCGCTATGAAAGGCCGCAGGCCGGACGTATGCGCCAGTTTCACCAGATAAATGCTGAGGTTTTCGGCGCATCCGAGCCTCAGGCTGACGCGGAAGTTCTGCTTATGCTTTCCGGTTTCCTGAAAGGAATCGGTCTGGAGAAACTTTCCTTTGAGCTGAACTCTCTTGGCTGCCCTGAGTGTCGTCCCAAGTACAATCAGGCTCTCAAGGATTTCTTCAATTCTCTCGACAAGAGCGAACTTTGCGATGACTGCCAGCGTCGCGTGGACACCAACCCCCTGCGTGTGCTCGATTGCAAGGTCAAGAGATGTAAGGAGCTGACCAAGGATGCTCCCTCCATTCCCGACCACCTTTGCACAGAGTGCCGCGAGCACTTCGATGTTGTCATCAGCCTTATCGATGAAGCCGGACTGGAATACACCCTTAATCCCCGCCTTGTGCGCGGATTGGACTATTACCAGCGGACTACCTTTGAAGTCACTTCCGGAGACATCGGTGCGCAGACCGCTGTTGCCGGCGGCGGCCGTTACGACGGTCTGGTAGAATCCCTTGGTGGACCTAAGAAGGTGCCGGGTATCGGTTTTGCCTGCGGTATGGAACGTCTTGCCATGCTGCTGGAAGGTGAATACGAAGCTGCTACTGATTTTTATGTGGCCCTCGTAGATGAAAGGGCTGCCAAGGACGCACTCATCTTCGGTGAGAAATTGCGTCGCTCCGGCCTTAAAGGTGAAGTTGGCTTCACAGCCAAGAGCATGAAAGCCCAGCTCCGCCATGCCAACAAGATTAATGCAGCGAAGTGTTTTATCTTCGGTGCGGATGAATTCGAAAACGGAACGGTCACCATCAAGGATATGACCGAAGGCGGCGAACAGGAAACTGTCAGCCGCGACGAATATTTCAAATAGAAAATTTCAAATAAATATCGGGAGAGACAAAAATGTCTGAACAAATTGAAGAACGCGATTACGACGAATACCGAGTGATTGAATCCCTCGGCGACTGGACACGCACCCACAGCTGCAACGAGATCACCGCAGCAAACATGGGCGAAAAAGTCCTGATTATGGGTTGGGTGCAGTTCCGCCGTGACCACGGTGGTCTGATTTTCATCGACCTGCGTGACCGTGAAGGTCTTACTCAGGTTGTTTTCAGCCCCGAGCACAATGCAGATGCTCACGAGCGTGCACACGCTATCCGTTCCGAATACGTGGTAGCCATCAAAGGTGAAGTTCGCGAACGCCCCGACGGCATGCGCAACACCAACCTGACCACCGGTGAGATCGAAATCGTTGTTGACGAGTGGAAGCTTCTCAACACTTCTGAAACTCCCCCGTTCGCCATTGAAGACCGCTCCGATGCGTCCGAAATGCTGCGTCTGAAATACCGTTTTCTGGACCTGCGCCGCCCCACACTTGCCAAGAATTTTATCCTGCGCAACAAGGCTGCCCAGTCCGTACGCCGTTACCTCGACAACCTCGGTTTCCTCGAAATCGAAACTCCGGTGCTGACCAAGTCCACCCCCGAAGGTGCGCGTGACTTCCTTGTACCCAGCCGTATGAACAACGGTGATTTCTACGCCCTGCCGCAGTCTCCGCAGCTATTCAAGCAGATGCTCATGGTTTCCGGCATGGACCGTTATTTCCAGATTGTTAAATGCTTTCGCGACGAAGACCTCCGTGCCGACCGTCAGCCCGAGTTCACCCAGATCGATATTGAGATGAGCTTTGTGAACGAAGAACAGGTCATGGGTATGGCTGAAGAAATGGTTCGCACTGTTTTTAAAGAGACCATCGAAACTGAACTGCCCGCATCCTTCCCCCGCATGAGCTATGCAGACGCCATGCGCGATTACGGTTGCGACAAGCCTGACGTACGTTTCGACCTTAAGCTTCAGGAAGCTACCGATATCTTCAAGGGGTCCGACTTCAAGGTCTTCGCCAGCTCCGAGCTGATCAAGATCCTGCGTGTTCCCAACGGTGCCGAACTTTCCCGTAAGGAAATCGACGAGTACACCAAGTTTGTTGAAATCTACGGTTCCAAAGGTCTGGCATGGATCAAAGTTAAGGAAGACGGCGAATGGCAGTCTCCCATTGTTAAATTCTTCTCCGAAGAAGAGTGCGCCAAGCTGCGTGAACTCACCAACTGCCAGCCCGGCGACATCCTTTTCTTCCAGGCCGGAGCAGCCGACATCGTCAACGCCGCTCTTGCCGCTCTGCGTCTCAAGCTTGGTGAGCGTTTTGAACTCATCGATGAGTCCAAGTTCGCACCCCTCTGGGTTACCGACTTCCCGCTGCTTGAGTACAACGCTGACGAAAAACGTTACGTTGCCCGTCACCATCCCTTTACCTCTCCGCAGGAAGGGCAGATCGACGAACTGGCAGATAAGCCCGCCGAAGCCCTCGCCCGTGCATACGACCTCGTTATGAACGGTTACGAAGTAGGTGGCGGTTCCATTCGTATCCACACCCCCGAAATGCAGGAAAAAATGTTTGCTGCTCTGGGCATTGACGAAGAAGAAGCCCGCGCCAAGTTCGGCTTCCTCATGGATGCACTCCAGTTCGGCGCACCGCCGCATGGTGGTATTGCTTTTGGTCTGGACAGACTTATTATGATTCTGTGCGGCGCAAAATCCATCAGGGACGTAATCGCTTTCCCCAAAACCCAGAAAGCAACCTGCCTGATGACCGAAGCACCCGCAGGCGTATCCGCTACCCAGCTCCGTGAGCTCGGTATTCGTCTTAGAGAAAAGAAAGAAGCATAAGAATGCCTCCGGCGGCCCTCCGGGGGCCAAAGAACCCTTTTACAAAAGGGTTCTCTGGACTCTTCCAAAACCTTTTAATAGTTTTGGTTTGGGCTGGTTTGAGGACTTCTACTTGCTTGATATACGAAGAACTACTTTACGCTAACGATGGCGAAGCCCTAATAAAAAGTTTTTTTGGAGAGTCCAGAGAACCTTTTCTTTCCAAGAAAAGGTTCTCTGGTCCCCGAAGGGACTCCCGGTAGGGCCGCCGGAGGCATAGATATGAAACTAGATATTTTAGCTTATCCTGAACCTTCTTTGAAAGAAGTATGCGTTAAGGTCGAAGAAGTTACTCCTGAATTGAAGGAGCAGGTCGATAACATGATTGAGACCATGTACGAGGACGACGGTGTGGGCCTTGCTGCCCCGCAGGTCGGAATCCAGAAGCGTCTGATAGTTATTGATCCTTCCGGCCCTAAAGAGCGCACTGACCTGCAGGTCATCATCAACCCTGAAATCGTTGAAAAAAGCAGTCAGAAGGTGGATTCCGAAGAAGCCTGCCTTTCCTGCCCCGGTTTCAAATGCGTGATCAAGCGCCACGAGACAGTTACCGTTACCGGTACTGACCTCGAAGGTAATGAACTGCGCATTGAAGCAGACGATTTTTTGGCCATTGTGCTGCAGCATGAAATTGACCATCTGGATGGAACTCTCATTGTCGACCGTGTAGGCCGCCTGAAACGTGCAATGTACGATAAGAAGGTGAAAAAATGGCTGAAAAGCGCTGGAAAATAGTATTTATGGGAACACCTGACTTTGCGTCCACCATTCTCGAATATCTCGTGGAATGGGACGGATGTGAAGTCATTGCAGCTTATACCCAGCCGGACCGCAAATGCGGCCGCGGGCAGAAGGTGCGTTGTTCCGCTGTTAAGGATGTTGCTCTCAATAACGACATACCGGTTTACCAGCCCTTGAATTTCAAGGACGAAAAGGATGTTGAAGAGCTGCGTGCTCTGGAGCCGGACTTTCTGGTGGTTGCTGCCTATGGGCTGATCCTGCCCCAGTCTGTGCTGGACGTTCCTGCTGTCATGCCCATCAACGTGCATGCTTCCCTGCTGCCCAAGTACCGCGGTGCAGCGCCCATTCATAGGTCGGTTGCCAATGGCGATAACGCCACTGGGATCACCATCATGAAGATGGAAGCTGGCCTTGATACCGGACCTATTCTGGTTCAGCAGGCTCTTGGCATTGCTTGGGATGACTTTACCGGAAAAGTTCATGATGAACTGGCTGACATGGGTGGCCCGCTGGTTATGGAAACGCTGTTGCGTTACCGTGATGGTCGGCTGACTGTCATGCCGCAGGATGATTCCATTGCCACCTATGCTGAAAAGTTGAGCAAGGAAGAAGGGCTGATCGATTGGAACCTTCCGGTCAAGGAAGTGCACAACAAGATCAGGGGGATGTATCCGTGGCCGGGTGCCTATTTCTTCTGGACTCCCGAAGGCAAAGATCCTATCCGCCTCGTGCTTTCTCCCGGTAAACCCGGTGATGACGAGGTCGGTGATCACGCCCCCGGAACCATCGTCGGCGAGTATGATGGTATGCTCGGCATCGCCTGCCAAGATAAGATTTACCTCGCATCCAAGGTCAAGCCTGCCGGAAAGAAAGAAATGGACGGCAAGGCCTTCATGTGCGGCTATATGAATAAATGCTAAATTACCGGGCGGTCCGCTGCCCGGTTTGGATTTAATATAGATGAGTGTAGAAAAAGATAACAAAAAGCGTCTTTTTATCGGTCTGATCACCGGAACCTGTGTATTGCTTTGTGCTTTTCTGGCCCTGCTTTGGTATGTGCCTTATGCCGGACTGGATTCTTTTGGTGCGTGGGCTTCATGGAGCTGGGGACTGTTCATTTTCGCGCTCATCGTGCTGGTCGGCTGGGGCTATGTCGGCCTGCTTACCAATGTGGTGCTCCAGCGCACTTTCCCATTTTCTCAGAAAGCGCGTGGACTGAGCGTTAAGCTTTTCCTGCCCCTGATGACCATTCTGGGGCGCGTGTTCGGGCTTTCCAAGCGCAAGATTCGTGGTTCTTTTATTAAGGTCAATAACGAGTTGGTCCTTTCTGAGGTCGGTCGTTTTGATCCTGAGAAGATCATGATCCTGACTCCGCACTGTCTGCAGGCCAGCCGATGCGATATGCGCCTGACCTACGACATTGATAACTGCAAGCGCTGCGGTTTGTGCACCATCAAAGGTCTGCTGGAACTGCGTGACAAGTACGGCGTGCATTTCCACGTTGCAACTGGGGGTACAATTGCCCGCCGTCTGGTTGTGCAGAACCGTCCGCGTATGATCATTGCCATCGCCTGTGAACGTGACCTTGCCAGCGGTATTCAGGATACCTATCCGCTTCCGGTTTACGGTGTGCTCAATGAGCGTCCTAACGGTCCTTGCCTTGATACACAGGTTTCTCTCATTGATGTGGAGAACGCACTGCGTCGTTTTATCAAGGAAGATAAGCTGCCCGAAGATGTGGACAAAAACGTTGCCCTGACCCCTCTTACCGGGCTTTAGGCCGGGAATCTGCAGATGAAAAAGCAAAAGAAAGCCAATTCTTTGCCCGGACCGAGGGGTGTTGCCTATGAATGTGTGACCCGCGCTTTAGACGGTGGGGCTGACGCACAGGCCGTGCTCGATAATGCTCTGACATCGGCAAATCTGGACGGTCGTGACCGGGGATTTGTCACTGAAATTCTCTACGGCTACCTGCGTATGCGTTTGCGCTTGCAAGCTGTTCTGAATTGTTTTCTTTCCCGCCCTGACGGATTACCAGTTCCCGTGCTGCGCGTACTGGGGATGGCTGCTTATGAAATTCTGCATATGGATGTTCCGGCTTATGCTTCCGTGGACTGGGGTGTGGATTCCGCAAAGCGCCTTTCCCGTGGTAAACTTGGCGGTCTGGCAAATGCTGTGCTGCGTAAGGTGGCAAGGCTTGCAGAAGATGGTGCTGACGAAGATTTCTTCCGCCGCAACAGCGATTCCGAAATCGAATTTCTTTCCGCTTATTATTCCTGCCCGGAATGGATTGTGGAACTTTGGGTGGACAGCTACGGCCGTGATAAGGCCGTCCAGTATCTGGAAGCCCAGATCTGCCCCCCGGCAGCCGGTTTCGTGCTTGATACTGAGGATAAAAAGGCCAAGGCCGCTGCCGTGGTTCTGCTGGCTGAGGATGATTACATTGCTTCCGACGGACAGGCTTTTGCTTTTTATTCCGGTTACTGGCCAGAGGTCTTTAAAGGTTTGAAGGAATCTGTGACCCGCCAGAGCTATGCGGCCCGTGAAGCTCTTTCCGTACTTGATCCACAGGAATGGCCGACTCCGGTTTGGGACGGTTGTTCCGGCCGTGGCGGTAAATCTCGTTTTCTCCATTCAAAGAATATTTCACCTATTATTGCCAGCGATCCCCATAAACGCAGATTGGCAGCCCTGAAAAGGGAAGTTCCTTCTGTGGCGGCTTTCCGTGCTTCAGCTATCAACCCGCCGCTGGCAAAAGAGTCCATAGGTACTGCATTGCTGGATGTGCCCTGTTCCGGGCTGGGCGTGCTTTCCCGCAGGCCGGACACCAAGTTCAAACGTACCCCGGAAGATGTTGATTCTTTGGTCCATCTGCAGTCACGTATTCTGGACAACGCATGGAAAACCATACGTAAGGGAGGGCGGTTGGCCTATATCACCTGCACCCTCAATCCGGCTGAGAACGAAGGTCAGATTGGGGCATTTCTCAAGCGGCACAAGGATGCGGTCCCGGTTAAAGAGTGGACCACACCGCCGGATTCGGAATTGCACGAATTTTTCTATTCGGCTTTGATTGAGAAAAAATAGTTAAAAAGAAATCCCCTTTCATCATTTGATGGAAGGGGATTTTAAATTTGCTGCTATCAGAGCAGTTATGCGACCTGCTCAGGGTGATGTTTCTTGAGAAATTCCAGAAATTTGGCTGCTTCCTCATGTCCCTCGTTTAATTCAAGTGCCTTTTTCAGATGCGCGGAGCATTTATCGAGTACGCCTTTTTCAAAATATGCCCGGGCAATGTTGTAGTGCAGGTTTTCATCGTTGCTGGTCATTTCAAGGGCCCGTTCGTAATAATCGATGGCCTGATCCTGCATGCCGGTTTTGCGCAGGTTGATACCGAATTCATTGAACAGGTGTTTATGTTCAGTCTGGAAGGCGGCATCAAGCTTAACCAACCTGTTGAAAATATCGTTGGCCTTGTTGGATTCCCCGCGTTCCATGTAAGTGAGCCCGAGGCCGAAGTTTGCTTTAACGTTATCTTCATCAACACCCAGCGCATTTTGGAATTCAAATTCCGCACTGTAAGTCGCTCCGGCCTGCCTTGCTTTTTCCCCACGCTCAATGGTGGTGTTCAGCTCCTGCATTTTGGGGTAGACCGTAGAAACGTAAAATTCAGGCTCAGGAGAATATTTTGAAAGGAACTCTTCCATGGGAACAACGGACTTCGGTCCGGCAGGGATATAACTTGTGTTCAGGGCCTGCACTTCTACATTCTCAGGGTTAAGTTCCTCAGCCATCCAGTACATTTTACTGATGGTCCGGCGCACGGTGGTACCTGTTCCAATCTTTTGTACATTCTGACTGGAGAAGACACCCTTGATTTGCTGTCTATCTGTATTGTGATCTGCCGCGGCCATTTATCTTCCCTTTTGATTTCCTGTAATTTATGCGCACTATAGATAATATTTACAAAAAATTCCACTAACAAAATTTAGTATTGACGCACGATTATTATTGTCATCTGAAATAGCGAGAAAAAATCTGTTACTGCCTAATTTTGTTCTTCATTTTTCTTGATGGAAGATTTAGACTGACTGTCGTTTTGATGATTGTTAAAAATAAGTGCATTAAGGTTGATAAAGATGACAAACTTTCGACATTGATGTAAGTACTCATTTTTAACTTTTTTTTGTGGTTTTATCAAAATGCCGTGTAAGCGGGTTTAGAAAAGTAGAGGGAGTTATGAGCAAAGCAAAAGTAGGACATCGTATTAAGACATTTAGGGAAAAACAGGGCATCAGCCTTGAAGAGTTTTCCTCACGCACAGGCCTTGGAGTTGATTTCCTTGAAGCCGTAGAAGAAAAAGAAAAATACCCCTCCCTAGGCCCCCTACTTAAGATTGCAAGAGCCCTTGGCGTCAGACTCGGCACTTTCCTTGATGATCAGGTCAGCAAAGACCCGCTCATCGTCAAGCTTGGCGAGCGTAAGGAAGAGTTCACCATGCATTCCGATCAGGAAAAGACCGCATCCATGAAGTACTTCTCCCTTGCCAAAGGCAAGAGCGACCGTCACATGGAGCCCTTTTTCATCGAGATCCAGCCTGAGGACGGCGAACCCAAACTGACTTCTCACGAAGGTGAGGAATTCATCATCGTTGTTTCCGGTAAACTCAAAGTGGTTTACGGCAAGGAAGAAAGCGTGTTGGAAGCTGGTGACAGCGTATATTTCAATTCCGTGGTTCCGCACTATGTTGCTGCTGAAGGCAATGAAAAGTGTGATATCTACGCGGTTCTTTATTTCCCGGAATAAGAGGGGAGTTTTATGGAACAATCACATCTTAGGGAAATTACTCTCGGGGGATTGCTGGACGAGGCTGTTGAAAAATGGCCCGATCAGGAAGCCGTTGTTTATGTGGACCGCGATTTTCGCCTGACTTACCGCGAATTCGGTGAGCTGGTGGATGATCTGGCTATGGGCCTCATGGCTCTCGGCATCAAAAAGGGTGAGAAGGTCGCCGTCTGGGCTACCAACGTGCCTTATTGGGTGGCTTTGCAGTTTGCTACTGCCAAGATCGGGGCTATCCTGCTGACCGTTAATACTTTTTACCGCACCACTGAGCTGGAATACCTGCTCAAGCAGTCCGAGTGCGAGAACCTGGTCATCATCGACGGTTTCAGGGAGATCGACTATCTCCAGACTGCATATGAGTTGATTCCTGAGCTTAAGACTCAGGAACGCGGCTACCTGAAGAGCGAAAAATTCCCAGATCTGAAAAGGGTTTTCTTCCTCGGTCAGGAAAAGCACCGCGGCATGTACTCCATGGCCGAAGTGATCAACCTTTCCGCAGTTACCACTGAAGAAGATTATGAAGCCCGTCAGGCTACTCTTGATCCCCATGACGTGGTCAACATGCAGTACACTTCCGGAACCACCGGGTTCCCCAAGGGTGTGCAGCTGACTCATTACAATATCGGCAACAACGGCTTCTGGATCGGCGAGAACCAGGGCTTCCAGCCCGGTGACCGTCTCTGTCTGCCCGTGCCCCTGTTCCACTGCTTCGGCTGTGTACTCGGTGTACTGGCCGCAGTGAACCACGGTACCACCATGGTCATCCTTGAAGGATTTGATCCGCTGCTGGTTATGGCGTCCGTGGATCAAGAGAAGTGTACCGCTTTGTACGGCGTGCCGACCATGTTCATCGCTATTCTTGAGCACAAGCTGTTTGAGAAATTCGACTATTCTTCCCTGCGTACCGGTATCATGGCCGGATCGCCCTGTCCCATTGAGGTCATGAAGAAGGTCATGGACAAGATGAACATGAAAGACATCACCATCTGTTACGGCCTGACCGAGGCTTCCCCGGTTATGACCCAGACCCGCATGAGCGACAGTTTGCAGCGCCGCACCGAAACCGTTGGCCGGGCAATGCCTGAAATCGAAGTGGCTATCATCAACCCGGAAACAGGTGAGATGTGCGAAAACGGTGAAACAGGCGAAATCTGCTGCCGTGGTTACAACGTTATGAAGGGTTACTACAACAATCCCGAAGCCACCAATTCTACGATTGATGTGGATGGCTGGCTCCATTCCGGTGACCTTGGAACCATGGATGAAGAAGGGTACGTTGATGTAACCGGACGCCTCAAGGATATGATTATTCGTGGTGGCGAGAACATCTACCCCCGTGAAATCGAAGAATTCCTCTACACCATGGACGGTATTCTCGATGTACAGGTAGCCGGAGTTCCCAGTGAAAAGTACGGCGAGCAGGTCGGTGCATTCATCATCCTCAAGGATGGTGTGGAAATGACCAAGCAGGATGTCATCGACTACTGTCGTGGACAGATTTCCCGCTACAAGATTCCCAAGTACATTACTTTCCTTGACGCTTATCCCATGACTGCAAGCGGCAAGATTCAGAAATACAAACTCCGGGATATGGCTGCAGAGCTTTACCCTGACGCATAAAACGCAAAGGGGGCTTTGCTCCGGCAAAGCCCCTTTTTTAATAACGGAGGCAATATGAGTAACGAACAGGCTTATAAGGAAATTGCACCGAGGCTTGCCGGCCTGCGTGATGCAATGGACATGAGCATTGAAGAGTTGGCTGAGAAGGTCGGGGTTACCCCTGAGCGTGCTGAACAGTTCGAATCCGGTACTGTAGAGATTCCGGTCAGCTACCTGATGGATGTGGCTCACCTTTGCGGAGTCAGTCTGACAGTGCTGATTTCCGGCAGCGAAGCCCGCCTGACCAACTACGCGCTGGTGCGCAAGGGTAAGGGGCTGGCTGTGGACCGCCGCGAGGACTACGATTACAAGAACCTTGCATCCACTTTTGTGGGTCGTCGTATGGAGCCTTTCATGGTCGAAGTTCCGTCCAAAGAGGTTTCCGACATGAATTTCACCACCCACCGCGGGCAGGAGTTCATTTACGTGCTTGAAGGACGTCTTGAATTGAGGCTCGGTGATTCCGTGCTTGAGCTTGAAAAAGGCGATTCCCTGTACTTTGATTCCAATACTCCCCACGCTCTGCGAGGTCTTGACGGCAAATCCGCGCGTATGCTGGACGTCATTCTCTAGCAGGTCGCTTCGGAATGTATTCACCCGGTGAATGCTTCTGCGGCCTGCGGTAAAAAACACGGTTTTTACATTTGAGGATTTAACGTCAACCAACAGCAAATATCAGGATACAAAGCTATCCTCCGTGGAGATATAAGAAAATGGAAAAGCAGAAATACGGCTCTCACGAAGAGTTCTGTGCCGAATACAAGACCGAAGTTCCCGAGAATTACAATTTTGCCTTTGATTGCGTGGACAAGATTGCCGCTGACGATCCCAGTCGTTTGGCAATGATCCACATCGGGCCGGATGGCACCCGCACTGAAAAAGATTTCGACTTTTTTTCCAAGAAGTCCGCACGCCTCGCCAATGCATTGAGCAAGGCCGGGGTTGAAAAGGGTGACCGGATCATGATCATCCTTTACCGCCGTATCGACTGGTGGGTAGCTATGTTGGCCTGCCACAAGATCGGTGCTGTGCCCGTTCCTTCCCCGAACCTGCTCACCGTGAAGGACATTGAGTTCCGGGTAAATTTCGCCAAGATCAAGGGCATTATCGCTGAGGATTCCGTTGCTGACCGTGCTGATGAAGCGCAGAAAAAATGTCCTTCTCTTCAGGTTATGGTTCAGGCTGGAGAAGGTGATCTGCATGACGGCTGGCTCGATTTCGAGACCATCTGCAATGAAGCTTCCGATTCTTTTCCCCGTCCGTCAGATTGTGCGGGCGGAGACGATTCCCTGCTCATCTTCTTCTCTTCCGGTACCACCGGACAGCCGAAGATGGTTGAGCATACGCATAACTACCCGCTGGGCCACTATGTGACCGGGGCTTATTGGCATGACCTTGAGCCCGGAGACGTTCACCTGACCCTCGCTGATACCGGCTGGGGTAAGGCTGTCTGGGGTAAATATTACGGTCAGTGGATGGCCGGGGCCGTGGTTTTTGTCTGGGATTTCCGTGGCAAGTTCGAGCCTTCCGAGCTGCTGCGTGTCCTTGCAGAAAACAAGGTTACTACCTTCTGCGCACCTCCCACAGTTTACCGTTTCATGATCCGCGAAGATCTTTCAAAGTATGATCTTTCCGCGCTGCACCACTGCACCACTGCTGGCGAGCTGCTTAATGCTTCCGTATTTGAGGCATGGAAGGAAGCCACTGGACTGCCCCTTTACGAAGGTTACGGTCAGACTGAATCCGTGCTGCAGATCGCAACCTTCCCCAACATGAAGCCCAAACCGGGTTCCATCGGTAAGCCTTGTCCTGGTTGGGATATTGCGCTCATCGACACCGAAGGCAATCTTTGTTCTCCCGGTGAAGAAGGCCAGATCTGCGTTAAACTTGATCCCCGTCCAGTTGGATTGTTCACCGGATATCTTGATGAGCCTCAGAAAACCGAGAACGTCATGGTCGACGGATACTACCAGACAGGTGACAAGGCCTGGATGGACGAGGACGGCTATTACTGGTTCCTCGGACGAACCGATGACCTGATCAAGAGTTCCGGTTACCGTATCGGACCCTTCGAAGTTGAGTCTGCCTTGATCACCCACGACGCGATCGTTGAAGCCGCCGTAACCGGTGTGCCCTGCGATGTGCGTGGTCAGGCCGTAAAAGCCACCGTTGTTCTCGCTCCCGGATATGAAGGCGGCGAGGAGCTGACCAAGGAATTGCAGAATCACGTTAAGAAGGTTACCGCTCCTTACAAGTACCCGCGCATCATCGATTACGTTAAAGAGTTGCCCAAGACCATCAGCGGCAAAATCAAACGTGCCGAGATCCGTGCTAAGGATGAGGAAGAAGCAAAGGCATAAAGGCATGCCTCCGGCGGCTTAAACCCTTTTGGGAAAAGGGTTTAAGAATCCCAAAACTTTTTATTGGGCTTCGCCGTGTAGCTTATAAAATACGTCTAGTAAGAGACCGCAATATCTTTTGAAGATATTGCGGTCTTTTTTGTTTGACCTGTCTATAACTTCATAGTTCATGTTAGGTTCATTGCATAGCTATGCATGGAGTTAATTATGGTTAAAACATCGTCAGGTTTGACTGTGGGACGGCTGGCTAAGAAATATGGCCTCTCGCGCAGTACTTTGCTTTATTATGATTCGATTGGGTTGTTGTCTCCAACGAAGCATATGAAGGGTGAATACCGTTCATATGGCGCAGAGGAGGAAAAGCGGCTGGCTCATATCTGCCATTACCGCAAAGCCGGGATTCCCCTTAAGGAGATTAAGGTCATACTTGATTCTCCGGTGAGTGGAATAACTGAGGTGCTGGAGACAAGGCTCAAGGAGTTGAATGAGGAGATTGCCTCGCTCCATGAGCAGCGGGAGTTCATTTCCGGGATATTGAAGAGTTCTCCGGAGGTTAAATCCACAAAGCTCAACAAGGCAGCGTGGACTGAAGTGTTGCGTTCCTCCGGGTTCAGTGAAAAGGACATGGAAGAGTGGCACAAGGCTTTTGAACATACCCATCCGGATAAGCATCAGCAGTTTCTGGAATATTTACAGATACCAGACGATGAAATCCGCCTGATCCGCAAGTGGTCCGCAGGGCCACAACGGATCCAGAAAATACAAAAAGCGAGTGAGAGATATATGGAACTTTTCTTTGAATTTTTTGCCGGATTGAACATGCTTGGCCCGGGCAGCACTGAGACTACCAAACGGGCTTTGGCAGCCACCAGCGGATTACCGCAAAAGGCACAGGTGCTTGATGTCGGTTGCGGAACTGGGCGACAGGCAATTGATCTATGCAAGGATAGCGAGTTTACAATAACAGCTGTAGATAACTGGCAGGACGCGTTGGATAAATTGGCTGCTAATGCTGAACATGCCGGGGTTGCTGAGCGCATTATAGTGCAGCAGGGCGATATGAATGATCTGGGATATGAAGCTGATTCATTCGACCTGATCTGGAGCGAGGGGGCCATCTATTTAATGGGTTTTGAAAACGGCATCTCCAAATGGAAGGAGTTCCTCAAGCCCGGTGGCTGGATCGCACTTAGCGAGATGACCTGGACGACTGATGAGCGTCCCGCAGAAGCTGTCGCGTTCTGGAATGAAGGCTATCCGGAGATGAAATCCATTGCCGAGAACATTGCTATTCTCGAGCGGCAGGGCTTTGAGGTTGTGGAGCATTTTGTCCTTCCGCAATCGGATTGGTGGGATGTATTTTACAAGGACATCGCCGATGCTACCCCCGCATTCATTGAGAAGCACAATGGCTCTGCGGAAGCGCAGGCTGTGGTTGATTGCAATGAAAAGGAAATGGAAATTATGCGCAAGTATCATGATTACCTTGGGTATGTTTTCTACATTGCCCGCAAGAAATAATAAGCAGTAATCTGCAGATTAATATAAACCGCAGCCATGCAGGCCACATGGTTGCAAATTAAGAGCAGGAGAGCACAATGGATAAGGAAAAATGGATTGAAATATTCCGCGAGGCCGGATTCAGCGATGAAGATATGCATAACTGGCACAAGGCTTTTGAAAAGCTTTACCCGGAAAAGCATCAGGCTTTCCTGGAGCACATCAAGGTGGATCAGGAAGAAATCAAGAAGATCAGGGAATGGTCGAAATAGGTTTGGCTGTTGTTTGAATAATAGTAAGCCCCGGTGTGCCCCAGTGCGGTCGTACCGGGGCTTTCTTATGCGTGAATAAGACTTGATGTTTTGCCGGGATAAGGGGAAAAGAGAATATGCAACTCTCCGCAATTTCGTTTTGGTGTGGGGTAGAGCTTTAAACTTTGGAGTTAAAAAATGAGAACACTCGGAAACATCCTTTGGTATTTTCCTTTCTTCGGATTCATAAACGCGATCATGTTCTTCCTGCTCGGTTCACTGCTGGTGCTGACCGTAGTAGCTTCGCCGCTCGGTCTGGGCTTAATCCAGTATAGTAAGTTTCTGTTCGCGCCCTTCAGCTGGTCCATGGTCTCCAAAGAGGACCTCAATGTGGAAAGTAACCCCGCTTGGGAAGCCTATTCCACAATCATCATGATCCTCTGGATTCCCTTCGGGATCATCTTCGCTCTGATCACCATCACCCAGATAGTAGGTCTGGCAATATCAATTGTCGGTATCCCGGTAGCTTTGGTGTTAGCAAAGTCCCTGCGGACTATCTTCAATCCAGTCGGTATGGTCTGCGTGCCCGCCGTTGTTGCCCATGAAGTGCAGCGTCGTAAGGATGAGGAAGCTATTAATAAGCATATCCGTTAGTTGTTGAAGTTTTGTTGGAGATTTGAAAAGCCCCGTGCTCGTGTGAGTGCGGGGCTTTTGTTGCTGATAGCGGATTGACCTTCATAGGCTAAGTAAATACTTTGTGGTAAAGGAGTCCCTATGCCTACTGATTACCTTAAATCCGAATCCCTGACCGCGTTATTGAGCGAAATTGATGAGCGCAAGGCACAGCTTGATGCATGCCGCGATTCCGTCAGTTCTCAGATCGTGGAAGCTCTGAATATTGAATATACCTACGACAGTAACCGCATTGAGGGTAACACCCTGACTCTGCGCGAGACTGACCTTGTTATCAACAAGGGGCTGACCATCGGTGGCAAGTCCATGCAGGAGCACCTTGAAGCGGTTAACCATTACGAAGCCATTCAGTATATTCGTGAACTGTCCGCAGAACCAGTTTTTTCTGAGAAGGTCATCAAGGACATCCACGGCATCATCCTGCAAGGCATTGATCGCGATAACGCAGGTAGATACCGCAGCGTACCTGTTGCGATTTCCGGCAGCCGCCACATCCCTCCGCAACCATGGCAGGTTCCGATATTCATGGAACAGTTGAGAGCATGGTACGAAGAGAATGAACCTGTGCTGCATCCTGTAGTGCTTGCTGCGGAAGTTCATGAGCGCATTGCTACCATCCATCCATTCATAGACGGCAATGGGCGAACCGCACGTTTGGTCATGAATTTAATCTTGATGCAGCGTGGCTATCTGGTCGTTAACATCGCCGGGGATACCGAGAGTCGTCTGGCTTATTACAATGCTTTGGAGAAGCGTAATCTTGAGGATGACAAGATTGAATTTATTAAGTTGATTGCCGGGTATGTTTTGAAGAGTTTGAGTGGGGTTTTGGAGCGGGTGAGGTAGGGGGATGAGTGTGACTGACGATAAATATCTTGAAGATTGTAAAGTCTGCCTTGCGACTAGGACTGTTACCTACGAGCATGCTAAAAGTGCGTTACAGCAATATGCTCAAAAGATTGCATCAATAGGTTACGTAGGTTTTTTGGCTCTATGGGCACAACTTTGGGATAAAGGTGTAGAAGATTTTTGGATGGCAGCATCGGGATGTTTGATTTTAATTTCAGGTGGACTTTTTGTTGGGCTTGAAGTTGTTATGATGCGGTGTAATTTTTCTGCAATAGCTAAAGAAAAAGTTCTCTTATCAAAGCTGGCAAAGTCACTTGAAGATGGAGATAAAGAACGAATAGAATCCGTTTTGGATGAGATATATACAGACCAAAAACCGGAAGAGGGATTTAGTCTTTCAAATTTTTTGGCGATTATATCTATCGTTACTGGATTTAGTGCCGCGGGAGTCCTTTTTTTAGGAATTGCATGCTCATTTTTTGTGAAATGATTCAAAAAAACCGGGCCTCCCAACGGAGACCCGGCTTTTCACTTTCATATCTTCAACTATCCACAACCGAACTTACTCAGCCTTCTCCTCACTGGATTCAGGCTTAGCTTCTTCAGATGCTTCAGGAACATCTTTCTTGGCGTGAATCATGTCCTTACGGTCAACTTTATACTTGTCAGCTGCGGGCTTGCCGCGATTCTCACGCTTTTTCTTGGGCGGTTCGATGCTCATTTCGCAGCCGGCCATGTTGCGGGCGAAGACGAGGTATCCGGTGTGGGCTACCATGCGGTCTTCGGGGCGCAACCGTTCTGCGATAGGCTTGTAGCGGCGAACTAAGATTTCGCAGACTTCCTGTTCTTCGAAGGGCGCACTTTCCATGGCCTTGAGCAGATCGCTGACCTGATTGGTGGTCGGCAGCAGGAAACCGCACATGGCGCCGGGGATAACCGCTTTGGGGATGTGATGCAGAAAATCCCACGGATTGGGTACGTCGAGGAAGAGGGCGTCGCAATCGGAGGCCAGAAAGCCGTCCTCGATATCGAGGTTGAACTGCTCAACGCGGTGTGCAAGTCCGGCCCATTCTAAGTTCTTGCGGACCAGCTTGTAAAATTCGGGGCGTTTTTCGTGGGTGTACACCTTACCGGTATCACCTACGTAGTAGGCCAGAGCAGTGGTCAGGCCGCCGGAACCGGAGCCGGATTCAACTACACGGGTGCCGGGACCGATACCCAGTTTGAGCAGCAGGTAGCTGATCTCTTTGGGGTACATGATCTGGGTCTGGCGTTTGAGGCCCTTAATGATATCGTAAATGGTGGGTTTGAGGATCTGGTATTTGTGGCCCAAGTGGGTTTCCACAACCTTTCCGTACCCTGCGGCGAGGATGTTATCGGTATACATCATGCCGTCATGTGTATGTATTTCTTCCCCGGCGTTAAGTGTGCGCAGGTAGCGCTTGCCTTTGGGGTTAACGAGCAAAATTAGTTGTCCAGCTTCAAGCATTAGACTTCCTCCTGAATTGATCTATGGCCCGATTACGGATGAAACCGCATAAAGTCAAGGCTGCAGATAAAGCACCATCTGCGTCACATATATATAACTTGAGTTTTTTGACATTTAAGAATAAGTGCTTAACTACCGCATTGAATGAATTTTATCTTCGCGCAGTTATTTTTACACATCTCCCGCAAAAATCACAGTTGGAATTAAGGTAGGACGCATTTAGTGTTCATGCCCGGATTTAACTATTAGGGATTCCAAAGGCCGTTAGCCTTAGGCGCGAAGTGTATCAAAATTAAAAGCATTTTTTGCTTCTTGATGAGGCCGTTATGGGTTATAGGTATGTCTTCGGGCCGGTTTTTTCCGGCAGGATAGGGCGTTCACTGGGATTGGACCTGCTTGGTAGCAGGGTCTGTTCCATGGATTGTGTTTATTGTGAAGTGGGTAAGACTGATTTGCTCACTGGTGAACGTGATGTTTATGTACCCGCGGCTGATATTCTTGATGAAC
The DNA here is from genome assembly GCF_965230075.1 of Maridesulfovibrio sp. Lineage (GTDB taxonomy): Bacteria > Desulfobacterota > Desulfovibrionia > Desulfovibrionales > Desulfovibrionaceae > Maridesulfovibrio. The sequence goes on from NZ_OZ245945.1 coordinate 4,638,378, forward strand.
TTGAGAAGTGGAAGCAGGAGGGGCATCAGCCGCCCGAGGTGATTACCCTTGGGGGACTCGGGGAACCGACCCTCAACTCTGAAATGCCCGAAGTTATTCGCGGCGTAAAAAAACTTTTCCCGTCCATGCCTGTGGCCGTGCTGACAAACGCGACCGCCATGACGGACCCCGAAGTGCGTAGGGAACTGCTGGAAGCCGATGTGGTGCTTCCTTCCATGGATTCCCTTGTTGCTTCGGAATTCAGGGCCATAAACAGGCCGTGCAAAGGGACAGACCCTACGGCAATTGCCAAAGCCCTGATCGAATTCCGCAAGGAGTTCAACGGTAAGATTTTTCTGGAAGTGCTCCTTTCACGGGGATACAACGATTCGGATGAAAACCTTTCGCTGATGAAAGATTTCTGCACCGAACTTGCCCCGGACCGCATTGATGTGGTCACTCTTTCGCGTCCCGGTACTCTGGAGAAGGCCGGTCCGGTTGATTCCGAGACCCTAGGCCACTGGAAAAAAGTTCTTGATGCCGCGCCCTGCAAAGACAGGGATTGCGGACCGGATATCGGCGCAAAGAAAAGGAGCGGTGATGAGACATTAGCCCATGTGCAGGGCGATGACTCCCACGCATTTGACCGGATTCAGGCTTCTATCATGCGCAGGCCGCAGACAGCGCAACAGCTCGCCGGAGCACTTGAGATTCCCTTGGAGAGGGTGGAACAGGTTCTGGCGGAACTGGAAAAAAGCGGCAGACTGCACGTCAAGCAGACTGGAAATGACATCTATTACGATTGCAGGCTTGACGACGAATCATGAATTAAGCTGCTGAATCCGGGGAAAATTTAAAAACTTTTCTTTGGATTAAAAATGACAGGTAAAAAGCAGAAGAAAAAAGAGAAAATGTTCATCAGCGTTCTCCCCGGCGAACAGGTGGAGGTCGCGCTGACTCAGGAAGGTCAGGTTATTGAGTATTACGTAGAAATGCTCCATCAGGCCAAGACCAAAGGTAACATTTACAAAGGTTACATCCACAATATCGATGCCGCATTGCAGGCGGCGTTCATCAACTACGGGGCCGAACGCAACGGCTTTCTGCAGGTTGATGAGGTGCATCCCGAGTACTATCAGGGTGCTTACAAGCTCAAGAAAGGGCACCGCTACCCCCTGCTCCAGAAGGTGTTGAAACCCGGGCAGGAAATTTTCGTACAGGTGGTCAAGGAACCCACCGGTAAGAAAGGTGCATTCCTTTCCTCTTATCTTTCCATTCCGGGCCGTTACTTTGTACTTACTCCCGGACGTGAGCAGATCGGTATTTCCCGTAAGATTGAAGACGAGAAAGAACGAGAAAGACTCAAGGAACTCATTGATGAGGTCAATCCCGGAGCCGGGGTGGGCGTTATCGTACGTACCGCCAGCAAGGGCCAGAGCAAATCCGCCCTGCGCCGTGATTTCAAGTTCCTGACCCGTCTCTGGAATGACATCCGCGAAAAAGGACAGGACGCCAAGCCTCCGTCCCTCGTATACGAGGAAATGGGACTGGCAGCCCGTGCTGTGCGTGATTACTTGTCTTCCGACGTTGTGGAAATCTGGGTTGATGATCAGGAGACCCTTGAACAGGTCAAGAAGCTGGCTACCCTTTCTTTCCCGCGCCGCTCCAATCTGGTTAAGCTCCATTCGGATACCGACAAATCCCTCTGGGAACGCTTCAATCTGGTTAAGCAGATCGAGCAGATTTATGGCCGCGAGGTCAATCTGCCTTCCGGCGGACGCCTTGTCTTCGACCAGACCGAGGCTTTGACTGCAATCGACATCAACTCCGGTAAGATCGGCGGCGAGCGCAATTTCAAGGAAATGGCCCTGAAGACCAACAAGGAAAGTGCTGAAATGATCGCCCGCCAGCTCAAGCTGCGTGATCTTGGCGGTCAGGTGGTTATCGATTTCATTGAAATGAAGGACCCCAAGCACTGTCGCGAGGTGGAAAAGACCATGCGTGCAGCGCTCAAGGGTGACCGTGCGCGCACCGATGTGGGGCGTATTTCCCGTTTCGGGCTTATGGAGCTGGTCCGCCAGCGTCTTGGATCGTCTGCTATTGCGGTTTCCACTGAAGCCTGTCCCTGCTGTGACGGTACCGGTATCCGCCGCAACATGGAATGGCAGGCCATGCAGGCTATTAAAGATATTTACCGCATGCTGCGCAAGCCCAACTGTGAATCCCCGTTGGTTTACGATGCCGAGGAAGAGTTGGCTCTTTATCTACTCAACCATAAGCGCGATGCAATTACCCAGTACGAAAAGATGTTCGATACCAAGATCAACATCGAAATTCAGTGGAATGAATAATTAATAAATTAGTGGGGGAGTGTTTTAACACTCCCCCACTAATCTTTTTATAGCTATGTCAAAAAGAATTTTACTTCACGCCTGTTGCGGCCCCTGCTCTATCACTACTATTGATGTGCTGAGAGATCAGGGGTTTGAAGTCTCTGCGTTTTTCTACAATCCGAATATTCACCCTTTGCAGGAATATCTGCGCCGTAGAGACGGTTTTCTTGAAGTCTGCGAAAAAATGAATGTTAAGGTCATCGGCAGGCTGGATGAGTACGATTCCAAGAAATGGTTCCGTAATGCCGCCTTCCGCGAAGCAAACCGCTGCTTCCATTGCTATGCGGACCGTCTGGAGCGGACCCTTTCCCTTGCCAAGCGCGGCAATTTTGATTTCTACACCACCACCTTGCTTTACAGTAAATTCCAACAGCATGATCGCATTGCCGAACTCGGGAAAGACATGGCTGGAAAAAGCAAATGCGAATTCTACTACTATGATTTTCGTGAAGGCTGGAAAGAAGGTATTGAACGTTCCAAGGAAATGGGTATCTATCGCCAGCAGTATTGTGGTTGCCTGTTCAGTGAAAATGAACGTTATGAGAATGAGTTGAAAAAAAACTAGCTTGTTTTAATGCTTCTCTATGGTTATCCTGTCTTAAGTGATTGTAATCGAAAGTAGTGCTGCTGCTTTTTGCTATATTTTGACAGCAACAGGATGAGGTAGACATGGAAAAGCATCTTCTGGTTTGTGTCCGTGCGGACTCTACGGCTTCATACGCGGTCAGATTTATAAAGAATTTTTTTCACTCTCCATGCGATGTGCGCATTACTCTTTTTCATGTGGCTCCCCCGAAGAGTTCATGGAGTAAAGGGTCTCTGGCGAAGGGACGCAAGTTGCTTGATGAAACCCGGCAGTGGTTTATTGACCACAATTTCTGTGCAGACAGCAAAATTGATGTGAAGAGTATTTACTCCCGGGGGAATACTGCCCGCGAGATAGTTCAGGAAGGGCATAAGGGCATGTATGATGCGGTCATACTTGGTCGCCAGACCCAGTCTGTACTTGAGGAGTTCTTTGATTACAGTGTCGGTTCCAAGGTTATCTGGGAAGAGATTGACTTTCCGCTCTGGTTCTGCAAATGCCCGGAAGAGCTTCCGCGCAAGGACGTATTGCTTTGCGTGGATGAAGATGCTCCTTCGCAGAGGATTGCGGATCATGTGGGATTCGTGCTCGGGGATAATCCAAACCATGATATCACCATGCTCCATGTCCATGATTCAAAGGAGAAGGGTGCGGCAACATCGGAAGATATTTTTGAGGTCACCCGTGAACATCTTGAAGCTAACGGCGTAGCCCCGGAACGGATCAAGGAACTTGTTGTAGACGGTGATGATGTTGCCAAGGCCATTCTGGCGGAAGTTGCCAAGAAACCCTACGCCGCAGTCGCTGCCGGACGCGGTGAGCACGATAAGACTGCTATTGAAAAGCTTTTTCCCCGTTCGCTCAGTGTTAAGCTTCTGCACCAATTGGAAGGGGCAACTCTCTGGATAAGCAGGTAAAGATAAGGATTTCTATTAATGGGACTGACTCCCGCATTTTTTAATGCCCCGTTATTGCGTGGAGACGGCAGTGAAGCCAGAAACCTTCTGGTCTACATTCACGTGCCTTTCTGCAAACGCAAGTGTAACTATTGCGCTTTCCATTCCCAGCCTTTTGAGCAGGTCGGCTTTGCATGGTACATGAAGACCCTGCTTTCCGAGATTGAACTCTGGGGTAAGCGGCTCAAGAATCCGCGTATCGGCACAGTCTATTTCGGCGGTGGCACACCCAGCCTGATCCCGCCGTTCCAGCTTGAGTTGATTATGGATGCGCTACGCAAGCATTTCAGCTTCACTAAGGGTATGGAAATCACCCTTGAAGCCAACCCCGATTCCGCAAATGACCTTTCATATTTCAAGGCCCTCTACGATATGGGCATCAACCGGCTCAGCCTTGGCTTTCAGTCCCTTGATGACCGCAATCTTGAAACCCTAGGCCGTCCGCATTCCGCAAGGCAGGCTGCTGATTCATATTACATGGCCCGCAAGGCGGGGTTCGGAAATATCAGCATTGATTTGATCTGGGGGTTACCGCGCCAAAAGGTCAAGGACTGGAATAATGAATTAAAGGCCGTGGTTCAGCTTAAGCCGGAGCACATGTCCTGTTACGGGCTGTCCATTGAGCCGGGAACCGTCTTTGGACAGCGGGCTAAGGATCTGGATATGGAACTGCCTCCGGATGGGGAGCAGGCCCGTATGTTCATTTACGGGGCCGAATATCTGGAAGCCATGGGCTATATCCAGTACGAAATTTCAAACTTCGCGCGCATGGGTTTTATTTCCCGTCATAACCAAGGCTATTGGGACCGTCTGGATTACCTAGGACTCGGGCCGTCCGCAGTTTCTACAATCGGCAACCGCAGGTTCACCAATCCGCGTTATCTGGATGAGTATGACGCTGCCGTACGTGGCGGCTTTGTTGGGGAGGATTTTGAGGAACTCACCGATGAAATCAAGGCACAGGAACTGATCATGCTCTGTTTGCGTACCACAAAAGGTTTAAAGCTTTCCGACTACAAAGACCTTACCGGACGCGACCTGACCAAAGAGAAAGGCTCGGTGATCAGTGCCCTGCACAAGAATGGTCTGGTGCGTATGAGTGCTGGCTACTTACGGCTGACCAAGAACGGTATGCTGGTTTCCAACTCTATTTTGGAGTCCCTTGCATTCAGTTAGGGCTTGCTTACGGTTCAATCCAAAACTCAATATCTTCGGACCACCATGCGCTGTCCGGCAGGGAGGAGAGGGCTTCGATGAAGCTGCTCAGGTTGCTGGAATCCAGCCAGTAATAGCCGTCTTCTTCCTTAAGTGATTCTGTCAGATCCATGGCTACGGATGAATCAACCCCGATTATCTTGAAGAGCATACGCCCGAAAGGTTCTTCCACTTTATAGGAGCTTACTCCCTGTGAAATTATTGCCGGGAAGAAGCTGGTCTTGTTTTTGGGAAAGACCTGAACGTCCATCAAAGGGATGGGGTAGAGCAGGATGGCCTGCCCCTGTTCTGCGGCCGGATCATAGTTGAGTATATAGAGCTTCGAAGTCATGGGCGGTCTGACCGAGAACCCCATTTCGTCTCCGGGATTGAAGACCGGCATCATGCCCTGCTTGAAATTGATCCTGTTACCGCTTACCAGTTTGAAAAGTTTTACTTGTGACTGGGTACCAGTTCTCCGTGTGCTCGCCCTACCGGTGAGCGTGGCGGTGATGTCTTCCACTTCGCGGGCAAAGTCTGTGACTGGTTTTCTGGTCCGGGCCAGATGTTTGATCTCATCATCCACCCTGCGGGAGACTGTTGCGGAACCGATTGTGCTCCCGTTGACCGGATCAACAGCCTTGGCGGTGATGCGCAGTTTTTTCCCGCTAAGTACATAATTGCCCAGAACCAGTACATCCGCACGCAGGTGGGTGCGCATCCATTCGTTGTAGTCCACAGAATGTTCTTTGTGTTCGCTCATTTCATTGTGCATGCGGGCCAGTTCCAACCTCTCAACAACTGTCCAAGTCCGTTCATCCTCCCTGACCAGGGCAAGGTTCACATATTCTGCAATCCTTTTTCCGAGCATGGAGGGGGCTGAGTTCCCGTGGGGTTCAAATTCAAGAACGGCTATTCTTTTACCGCCCAGCAGTCCGTTTGCAGTCAGCTCTTCGGCAAGGGTCTCCCCGGCTCGTTCAAGGTTGGACATCCTATCAAACAGCGAGCGTGCTTTTGCCGGACCGCAAGATATTGTCAAAAATAACATTATGCATAAGCTGCATAGTGCTAGTGCGTAGGCCGGACTCCTTTTTTCTGTTCTGGATTGCATCATTTTCTGACCTTGCTCAGTCTGATTTTTTTCTTGCTGGTGATTTTGGGGTCCTGTTCGAGGTCAAGGGCATTCAGCTTGGCCTTGGCGTAGCTGTATGCTTCCACAGAATCAACCCAGCCGTCTTTATTGCTGTCTGCGGCCCCCATCATGCCTTGCAGGAAAAAGTAGCTGAATGCGCCCTGCCTGCCCGGTGCGTATTCTTCTGCGGGGCGGTCAGCAGCCGAGGCGGTAATGAATTGTTTCTTGCCCGAAAGCAGTTCCTTTTTAACCTGCGGCTTAATCAGTTTCATGCCTGATGCGGATTTGCCGGAACCGGAAAAACAGGCATCAATGATGGTCAGGATGTTCTTGTTTTTAATTTTGGAGAAACGCTTATCCAGCTCTGCAAGGGAGATTGCAGTCCGGGTGTTCAAGCTGTCCTGATGCGCTTCATAAGGAATGAGCAGCCCGTCCTTGATGGTGGTCTTATCCGCAGCCAGCAGGGGGGAGCCGTGCCCGGAGAAGTAAAAAACGATCTTGGCCCCGGGGTTCAGCCTAGCCTTTCGTTCCAGCCAATTCAGGCTGTTAAGCATATTACCCAGTGTGGCTTCGCGGTCCAGCAGCAGCTTGATGTGGCTCTGATCATTTTTGAAGCCGCACATGCGGGTCAGCATGCGTTGCATTTGTTTGGCGTCATTGGCGGCAAAGCGCGGGCCGTTGATGCTCTGGTATTTGTTGATTCCGACGATTACCGCAAAAGCTTTTTTATTCGGTTTGGCTGTGGGTTTGATCTTGCTGATCTGAAGAACTTCGCTTTCCCCGGTTGCGGCCTGCATGGCTTCGGCATTGAAAGTGCTGTCCGGCAATGGCTGGGGTACAGGTATATCTACAGAGTCGTCCCACATGGCCAGAATCATTTTGTCCTTGGCCTGACCAATGATTTTTGAGTCCGGGTAAACAGAGCTTAAGCGGACTATATTCCCGGTGGCTGCTTCGCGGTTCCCGGCCCGGAATTGCTGCCATTGTTTTTCAACAAGGTATTCAGCGGCCTGATCAAGGTCTTTGCGGTCCAGCAGCTTGGCATTACTTTCAGCAAAGGCCATGGCTCCTTCGTATTTACCCTGCCGGAATTGGATGGTCAGCTTAAGTCGGGTGGAACTTTTGGTTTCGCCCATTACTCTGGCCCAATCCAAGGCTTCATCATTTTTGCCCAGTTTGTAAGCCAGCCAGCCTAGGTTTTGGACCAGCTTTTTGTTGGTATGTTTCTTTTTGTATAGCTCAGACCAGATTTCATAAGCCTTGTCAGGTCTTTTGTAGCGGTAGTAGGCCAAGCCCAGATTGTAGGCTATCTTCAGGTCCTCGGGGCACCATTTGTTGGCCTGCATGAGTCCGGCCAGTGATTTTTTGGGATTTTTATCAAATCCGGCAACAGCCTTGGCTGCAAATTCCCGTGCCACAAGGCACATGTCCTTTTGGGCAATGGCAAATGAGGACAGGAGTAAAAAAGCAACAGACAAGATGGTAACGGTTGTATATTTTTTCATATGTCCCCCGAAGTTTATGGTTGCTCTTTGACCAGCCGGAATCCCTGAAGGTCTTTTCCGTCCCAATCCTGAAGTTTATAGCGGTTGCCGCTACGGGCGTATTGCGGTTCGTTTATAAAGCTGCCGCCGCGGACGACCCGTGTATCGCTCTTCCCTTTGTAGAAAGGATTCTTGCGGCTGTGGTAAGAGTATGCTTTGACATTATACCAGTCTTCGCACCACTCCATGGCATTACCCAGCATGTCGTAGAGCCCGAATTGGTTGGGCTTGTAGCTTCCGACGGGGGCGCTGGAAAAATAATTATCTTCACACGGAAAAACTTCTCTGCCCCGATCATATTCTTTCACTGCTGAGCGGTCATTTATGTTGGCGTACTTGCAGGCTTCAGCTTCGGATTCTCCCCAGAAGAATCGGGTGTCAGTTCCGGACCGGCAGGCATATTCCCATTCCGCTTCCGTGGGCAGGCGGAACTTTCCATACCCCTTGCTGGACAGCCATTGAATGAATTTCTTGGCTTCCAGAAAATTGGTGTAAACGGCAGGACGGTCCGGGCTTCCCATTTCTTTTTCGTCGTCTTCAAAGGGGTAGACTGCTTCTGGGTTATATTGGCGGAATTGTTTATTCGTCACCTCATAGCGGCCCATCCAGAATCCATCCACGCAGACTTCGTGTCTGGGCTTTTCATCTTCTTCCCTGCCTTTTTCCGAGTCCGGGGTGCCCATCATGAAGCAGCCAGCCGGAATCCAGACAAACTCCATTCCTGTGGTCGGTTCAGTCCAGATTTGACCAGCTTGTGGAGCAGCATCCTGCAGCGGTTCCCAGCCAGTATCAATATTATCTGAGTCAGCCGCGGTTAACGGCAGGACTTGCAGCAGGAGAAATGCAACGGTTGCTATAGCTTGAATGAGTCTCTTCATGGATCACCTGCCTGTGTTTAAGGGCTGCGGACCAGCCGGAAACCGTTGTAGTATTCTCTGGTCTCTTTTTCCTTTCCGGTTCTGTAGGCGGACCGCAGGTAGTTAGGAATACTGTACCAGCCTCCGCCACGCAGAATGCGTATGTTGTTGCCGCTCTTCACGAGCAAGGGATTGTCTGCCGGACCGGGCGGGTACCATTCATATGTATCCTCACACCATTCCCAGACATTACCGTGCATATCGTAGAGTCCGAATTTGTTGGGTTCAAATGTTCCGACAGGTTTAGTTCCCCCGTGCCATCTTGAGGTCATCTGGTCGTATGAATCCAGTCCCAGATAAGCAGCCAGATCCGTATTAACCGTATTTCCAAAGGAGTAGGGGGTTGTCGTTCCCGCTCTGCATGCGTACTCCCATTCAGCTTCCGTGGGCAGCCTGAATGTTCCTACTCCCCTGGCGTTTAATTTACGGATGAATGTTTTGGCATCGTCCCATGACACTTTTTCGACCGGATCCTCGGTCCCGTAATTGGAAAAGTGGGAGGGGTTTTTATCCATTATAATCATCCATTCTTCTTGCGTAACTTCATATTTACCCATCCAGAATCCATTCACACAGACTTTGCGGAGCGGACCCTCATATTCCTTGCGTCCTTTTTCCGATTCCGGTGAACCCATATTGAAGCAGCCTGTAGGGACCCAAACAAATTCCATTCCGGTGAACGGCTCCATCCACTCTCTGCCGGGAGTAGCAGTGAAAGCCATCCAACTCGCATCCAAATCCGTTTCATAGGCGCAGGCTTCCATAGGTATTGCAAATGTTGCCCAGAGGACGGTTATGAGCAGTAGGAATTGTTTCATCTTTTACCTGCTTGCTGCTTGGTCAGGGGCTGCGGACCAGCCGTAAGCCGTTGAGAATTTTCCGCTCATTTGTTTTGTAGCCTCCTCTGAAAGCTGAGCGCAGATATTCGGGGGTGCTGAAGCCGCTTCCTCCACGTACTACTCTGACGGGGTTGTCAGCCCTGACTATCAGGGGATTTTCCACCGGGCCGGGGGAGTACCATTCAAAAGTGTCCTCACACCATTCCCAGACATTACCGTGCATGTCATAAAGCCCGAAATTGTTGGGATATAATGTTCCGACAGGTTTGATCGATCCACTGTCGATGGAGGGTTTAATGTCATCCATATAATTTGCGTGATCTGTGTTGATAATATCTCCGAAGGAATAGCGGGTGGTGGTTCCGGATCGGCAAGCGTATTCCCATTCTGCTTCCGTGGGCAGTCTGAACTTGCCTACGCCTCTGGTATTCAGCTTTTGGATGAACTTCTGGGTGTCATCCCAGGAAACAGAACTCATTGGATATTTCTCGAAACCATCAAAGTAATGATAGTCGGGATCTTTTCCCATGATGGTAACCCATTCTCCATGGGTTACCTCGTATTTGCCCATCCAGAAACCATCCACACAGACCTTGCGTTGCGGGCCTTCATGTTCCATGCGTCCTTTCTCTAATTTAGGTGATCCCATCATGAAACAGCCTGCCGGAATCCAGACAAACTCCATCCCGGTGAACGGCTCCACCCAATCTTTGCCGGGAGTGGTGGTAAAAGCCATCCACTCTGCGTTCACCTCTTGTTCATAGGCGCGCGCATCCATGGTCATGAAAAGTGTCATCAGTATAGTTATACTCAGTATGAGTCGGTTCATGGTTCACCCATTTACTGGTTTGCCTACAAGTATACTTCATGCGGGTGATTTTAGGAAGGACAGGCAAAGAAAAAACCGCCAGCTTGTGCTAACGGCTTATTGCTTCCAAATTGTTGTGAAGACTGTTTAGCTTAGTTCCCGGTCACAGAACTCCAATGCAGCCAGAACGGCTTGATCCATGTCGTAATATTTGTACTGCCCCAGCCTTCCGAGGAAGTGCACATTCTCCAGTTTATCAGCTTTGATCCTGTACAATTCGTGCCGCTTGCGGTCTTCGTCAGTGTTGACCGGGTAATATGGCTCATCACCCTGTTTCCATTTCATGGAAAATTCGCGTGCAGTTATGGTTTTGCCGCTTTTATTTTCCCTCTCCGGATGCAGGTGCTGGTATTCGTGGATACGGGTGTAAGGAACGTCGATATCTGCGTAATTCATGACCGAGGTTCCCTGATAATCTTCCACATCCTCAACCCGGTATTCGAAGCGCAGGGAACGCCAGGTCAGTTTCCCGTGGCAGTAGTCAAAGTACCTGTCCACCGGGCCTGTGTAATAGACCGTACAATCTTTGGGGACTATCCGTTTCAGGTCAAAGAAGTCCGCGTTCAGCTTGGTCTCAATCTGTTCGTGGAACAGCATGCGTTCGAACAGTTTGGTATATCCGTCCCAAGGAATGCCCTGATAGCGGTCAGTGAAGTAGTCGCATTCATACGTATGCCGGAAGGGCAGCCGGGTAATAATTGAGGCGTCCAGTTCTTTGGGGTCGCACTCCCATTGCTTGAGGGTATAGCCTTTGACGAAGGCCTCGTACAATTCGCGTCCGATGAGGCTGATCGCTTTTTCTTCAAGGTTCTGCGGATCAGTGATGTTTTCTTCTGCGCTTTTGCTTTGGATGAAGTCTTCAGCCTCATGCGGTTTTAAGCTTATCCCGAAGAATGAATTAATGGTCTGCAGGTTGACCGGCATATGAAAGGTGCGGCCCTGATAGGTGGTCACCACCTTGTGTCTGTAACCGTTGAACTCAGTAAAACGATTCAGGAAGTCCCAGACTCGCTGTATTTTTGTATGGAAAATATGAGTGCCGTAGCTATGGAATTCAATGCCTGTTTCTTTATTTATCCGGCTGTGGCAGTTGCCGCCGATGTGGTCGCGTTTATCGATGACCAGAACTTTCTCACCTAAGCTCTCGGCAATTTGTCTTGCAACGGTACAGCCGGTAATTCCGGCACCAACTATAAGATGCTTGCAGTTTTCCATATGAAGTCTCCGGAAAAAAATTAAAGCCCGTAATATCTTATAAGATACTACGGGCTTATTTTGGTCATGTCGAGTTTGCTGCGAAACTACTTCATGTATTTCAAGAACGGGTTGTCCTGTGAGAGGATCAGCCTGGTGTTCTTTTTGAGTCCTGCTTCATATGCTTCGAGGGACTTCTTGAATTCGTAGAATCTGGGGTCCTTGCCGAAGCTGTCAGCATAGATTTTGGTTGCTATACCTTCACCTTCACCGCGCAGGATTTCAGCCTTGAGGTTGGCATCCGCGAGGGTGATTGCTCTTTCCTTGTCAGCCTGAGCAGTAATGCGGGCTGCAGCTTCGCTACCCTGTGAGCGGTACTGTTTGGCCATACGCTCACGTTCTGCTCGCATACGTCCGTAAATAGCACGGGCGTTTTCAGGCGGCAGGTCGGTACGTTTGATGCGAACATCAAGGACTTCAATACCGTAAGGCTTGAGCAGAGCATTTGAAGTCTGGGTAACCTCTTCCATGATGGAAGTACGGTCACTGGAGATGATTTCGATCAGTGTGTAGCGACCAAGGGCAACGCGGAGTTCCGCATAGATGATATCATCCAACCGGGCCTGGGCGCGGGGGATGGAACGCACGGTGCGGTAGAACTGCAAGGGATCGCTGATGCGCCACTTGGAGTAGTTGTCCACAACCATGTTTTTCTTATCTTTGGTTAGGATTTCAGCCGGACGGGCATCATATTCCAGAAGACGTGAATCAAAGTAGATTACGTTCTGGACAAAGGGCAGCTTGAAATGCAGCCCCGGTCCCATGGGGCCGGATTTGGGCTTACCGAGTTGGAGCACGATGGCTTTCTCGGTCTGCTTAACGATGTATGCACTCTGCGCAATCCCCAGTACGGCAACAATAATCAGAATTGCCAGGGGAGCGGAACTTTTCTTGAGTAAACTCATGTCTTATCCCCTATTTTTTACCGGTTTGCACGGGAAGGGTTCCGTCCAGAGAAAAACATGGTTGTGGACAACTACTCCAAGTGGCGCATCAGCGATCCCTTGCAGTTCTACCGCACCGTGCGTTCCATCCCCCGCGCCCAGGCCCGGTTGGATGATATCATCTATGCGGAACTCCGCGTTGCCCTTGGTCGCTACACACTGATCGAAATCATCTCCAGTGACCGTACTTCCATCATGGAAGAGGTTACCCAGACTTCAAATGCTCTGCTCAAGCCTTACGGTATTGAAGTCCTTGATGTTCGCATCAAACGTACCGACCTGCCGCCTGAAAACGCCCGTGCTATTTACGGACGTATGCGAGCAGAACGTGAGCGTATGGCCAAACAGTACCGCTCACAGGGTAGCGAAGCTGCAGCCCGCATTACTGCTCAGGCTGACAAGGAAAGAGCAATCACCCTCGCGGATGCCAACCTCAAGGCTGAAATCCTGCGCGGTGAAGGTGAAGGTATAGCAACCAAAATCTATGCTGACAGCTTCGGCAAGGACCCCAGATTCTACGAATTCAAGAAGTCCCTCGAAGCATATGAAGCAGGACTCAAAAAGAACACCAGGCTGATCCTCTCACAGGACAACCCGTTCTTGAAATACATGAAGTAGTTTCGCAGCAAACTCGACATGACCAAAATAAGCCCGTAGTATCTTATAAGATATTACGGGCTTTAATTTTTTTCCGGAGACTTCATATGGAAAACTGCAAGCATCTTATAGTTGGTGCCGGAATTACCGGCTGTACCGTTGCAAGACAAATTGCCGAGAGCTTAGGTGAGAAAGTTCTGGTCATCGATAAACGCGACCACATCGGCGGCAACTGCCACAGCCGGATAAATAAAGAAACAGGCATTGAATTCCATAGCTACGGCACTCATATTTTCCATACAAAAATACAGCGAGTCTGGGACTTCCTGAATCGTTTTACTGAGTTCAACGGTTACAGACACAAGGTGGTGACCACCTATCAGGGCCGCACCTTTCATATGCCGGTCAACCTGCAGACCATTAATTCATTCTTCGGGATAAGCTTAAAACCGCATGAGGCTGAAGACTTCATCCAAAGCAAAAGCGCAGAAGAAAACATCACTGATCCGCAGAACCTTGAAGAAAAAGCGATCAGCCTCAT